>NZ_BMNS01000001.1:0-29755 GCF_014646675.1 Lutibacter litoralis
ACTGATCCTGATGATGTTTTGGTTACAAATTCAGAGGTTCTTTGATTGTTGTTAAATTTTAAAGTTCCACCGTTCAAGCCATACACCCAAAACCCTTGCACAACTGGTATATATCTTGCTGGTAATTTACCCCCATTTGGTCCATTTTCTGGCCTTCTATTTATTGCTTGAACACTTCCTGCCAATGAATAAATGGCATAACCATAACTAGCCTTAGTTGTTAAATGAGTATTATCTGTTCCAAAATCATGATAATAATATACGGCTCCTTGAATGATAGATCCATTATCTATAATAAATTGATCTGCATCCATGGCACTTGGATAAGGGTTCCCAACTAAATAGGAATCCCAATTAGTTCCTATTGTAAGGTTGTTAAATGTCCCATTATTAGGTTTTCCTTTAAACACAAAATTTTGAGAATCACTGGAAACTAATGGATCTATTGACCCTTTAAAAGTAAAACCTTCCCCAATTTTAATAGCACATGTAGGGCAAATACGTGTCCAAGATGCAGCACTTCTATTTAAATATAACCATCTAGTTGATATTTGTATAGGATTAGTTGATGCATTACCATCATGTAATGTATTAAAAGTAATTTCTTTAGGCTCATCAGATGCGGTAACATTAATTCCATCGAACATTACACCTTTAATTGTATAGGTTGAGGAATCTTCATCGAAAGGTGAAACGGTTCCAAAATTATCTACAGGAGATGACCTAAAATCATAGTTATATAAATTCCCTTGACCTTGCTGATCACGTTCAATATATCCTGTACTATCTTCGTCTAGAATACTTTCACTAAGTTGAGTTGTTATATAGTTATGGTTAAAAGGAGGATCATTATAATATCCATATTTTTTTTGTAATAATTGTGATTCACCTACTAAATCAATTGAACCATTCAATTTTAAATAATGTGTTATCCACAACATTCGACCGCTATTAGTTTCATCCATAGCGCCATTTGCAGCCATCGTTAACTCTCCTGAATTGGATATCAATCCTAACAACGTAATACCTTCTATTCCACCCGCTTCTGCAGAATTAATATCATTGGAAATTTCAACAATGTTCCAATCAATTCTTGTTCCATCAACACCCAAACTGTTTGGTGGATCCCAAACATCGAAATGAGTCCAAGTGTTATCTGTATTCCAGTTTTGTCCGTTAACACCCGTATTTGAAGTATAAGGTATAGGAGCGTTCTGCACTTGGTCATCAAATATGTTTCTTAATTTACCATTTATTACACCTGATGTAGGTGTTAAAAAGCCACAGCTCTCATCCATTCGATAATATCCTTCTAAATCACTCCAAACTAATCCGTCAATCAGAATCGGCACTTTAGCTCCAATAACACCACCTGATCCATCATTGTTGATTTCCTGATTCATAGTTTCACGTAATTGATTTTCGGTAAGAGCAACATTCCATATTCGAACTTCATCCATAGAACCATTAAAGAAATTTTTTGCTATACCATATGGGAAAGATAAATTTACATCATCCATTGCTCCTAGCATACAATCAAAATCAGTTTCTAAAAGTGCTTGCCCTGATTTACTCGCCACCTCAATTCCATCAATATATAATTTGTACGTTCCACCATCAAAAGTAACTCCAACATGATACCACCTATCATTATCTATCTGGTAAGGGGAAGAAATATTTCCTCCGTTCATCCAATTAAAAGAAATAATTCTATCCGTTAACCTTAAATCATATCCTAAACCACCAAGATTATTCGCATTTCGTTTAGAAAAAACAGTTTGAATTTGAGTACTATTAATATCTGGTCTTATCCATGCTTCTATAGAAAAATCTTGGTTTGTTAAATTGTAATTTGTTGCTTTAAAATCTACATAATCATTATTTCCATCAAAATTAACGCCTGCACAATTAGTAATAGTAACATTCATATCATCGGTGCAAATTTTTTGAGATCCATCAGGTAATGTTCTTACAGTTGTCCAAGTAAGTGTGTAATCGCCTGCTTCCCCAGTAAAAGTTGATTTTGGATCATGAATATCACTAAAAGAAAAATCTAATAACGTAGAGGCTGCACAAGTTAAATTAGGTACAGCTGTCCAAGTACCTTCAAATGTTCCTGGCATACCTGAATAAACACTACCCGGTATATCAGATAATGTAAAACCATTTGAATCATCCCAAGCATCATCTAATTTATTTTCATTAGATGATTTTTCATTATCATACGCATTAAGAATAACACTTGTTTCTCCACACTCTCCATCCCCAGAAACATCACTAACTAAATCTGTACCTGCATAAGCGTAATCAACAAAAACTTCAATACGTTGTGTTCCAATATCATCAACACTTCTGCACTGGTCTATTAATGAGGTTGCTCCTATATGTTGATGACCAGGTGAAACTGGTGTAATAGTAGCTGTAAAACCATAAGTGATAATATTTCCAAATTCATCCGTCCATTCTATAACCTCATCTACATGCTGATCTGGTACAGAAATATTATCAATTGCCCAAGAACTATTGGTTGTTCCTCCTCCTTCAAAAGTAAATCGTACTCTTAAATTTGATTGCCCTAAATAATCATCGGTAAGGTCAATTAGTGTATGTACAAAGCCACCATTATGCGTTCCTGTACCAGATGTACTAGGTCCTGTATAATTATGAGCTGCACCTGTAACAGAGTTGTATCCTGGATCTAATGGGTTTATATCGGCAGGATATGTTACACCTCCATCAGTTGAAATTTCAATTTTTATTGAAGCCCCAGCTTCTAAATAATAAGCTTGATCAAATACTATGTATAATTCCTCTAACCCTCTAGAGTCAAAAATAGGGGTTTCCATTGTGGTCCATGTTTCATTCCAAGTTGTTGAACCATATTTTTCTCCACTGAAATCCCCAAATGCAATAGCAAACTTAGTATTATCAGAAGTATCGTAAGTAAGACTACCAAAATCCTTCGGACCGTTTGTTTCAGCCCATATAGAAACATCTTCATTATCCGCAGATGCGGGAAATTTAATTTCATCTTCTCCCACCACATAGTTAAGTCTCCACCCTTCAGGGTTTGCTTGATTAAATAAACCTCCTTCGTCTAATAAAATATTATTAGCATATTCACTACTGGCATTTACTGTAATATCATCACCAATACATATATAGGCAGTGTCAAAATCAATACTTGGTTTTATATCAGGAGGTATTACTTGAACTAACATAGTTGGTGAATATCCAACGCAAGAACCTACATCTATTTTAACTCTAAATAGTGTAGTTTTTAAAATATTCATATAATCCATTTCAGTTTTTCCAACATTGGTAAAAGAAAAAGATGAAGGGTCACCTGCAACATCATTCCAAGTTGCACCACCATCAAATGAATATTGCCAGGTATTTATAGCTCCATCATTACCTGTAATTGTTAAATGTGCATTTTTTATTTCATTTTCAGGACAAGCAGTTACATTTACCAAAGTTCCTTCAGGTCCATCGAGATCTCCATTGGTAAAATAATTATGACCTGTTACATTACCTCCATTAATATCTGTTGGTAAAACTGTTACGATAGCTTCGCAAGTACTTACATTCCCATTATAATCTGTAACTGTTAAAGTTACCGTTTGATCTCCTACTTCTTCACAATTAAATGAAGTTCTATCCAATGAATAAAATTCAATTCCACAATTATCCGTTGATCCATTATTTATTTGAACTGCTGTAAATACTTCATCTACAGCAACAGTAATTGGTTGACATATAGCCACTGGGTTAATATTATCTAAAACTGTAATTATTTGAATTTGATCATCCGCACTATTTCCACAATCATCAACCAAACTCCAAGTTCTTGTTATTATAGTTTCACCAAGTGATACAACATTAATACTATCAGAAAAAGTTGCATTTAAGTTTGTTGAACAATTATCATCTTCATTTGTTACATCTCCGGTAAAACTTAGTGAAGCATCATATGTGCAAGTTGTTGATTTGTTAATGGTAATATCCGCTGGTTTTGTAAAAGATGGTTTTGTAATGTCATTAATTGTTATAGTTTGAGTTACATTGATACTATTTCCATTTCCATCAGAAATATTATAGGTTCTTGTAATAATTTCAGGGCAAGTATTCCCATCTGATACATCACTTACATGCGTTACAATTGGATTTATTGTACAGTTATCTGCTTCATCAGTTACAACTGCTATATTAACAGGAATTTCATCTATACACTCAACTGTTACTGGTGGTGGGTTTGAAGCTGTTGGATCTTCATTGTCTGTTACTGTGATTGTAAAACTCTCTGAATGTGTCCTACTTGCTGCATCTGTAGCTGTATAAGTAATTGATGTTGTTCCTATTGGGAAAATTGTTCCACTTGCTGCTCCTAATGTTTGTGCAATCGTACTTCCAGGACAGTTATCTGACGCTGTTGGTTCAACCCAAGTTACAGTTGCTCCACAAACTCCTGCATCATTGTTTACCGAAATATTTGCTGGTAATCCTACTATTGTTGGATCTTCATTGTCAACAACAGTGACAGTCATTGCGTCTGTAGCGTCTGTATTCACTCCGTCAGTATTGGTATAGGTAATTGTCGTTGTTCCTGTAGGGAATGTATAAGTACCAACTTGTCCAGAACCAGAAGCTGTAACAGCACCAGTCATAACCCAAGTAAGTGTGCTAGAACAATTGTCTCCGAAAGTAGCATCGGTAATTACAATACTAGATTCGCAAACACCTACATCAGTACCAACAGAAACATCAGTTGCTGCAGTTACGGTAGGATCTTCATTGTCCTCTACCGTTACTATATGTGTCTCAACATTCGTTGAATTATTATCTGAAACACTTAATGTAATATAATATAAACCTAATGCACTTGGTGTAAATGTTGCTGCTGTTGTAACAGAAGATAAAATTGGTACCAGTGCTGAATCATAAATTACCCATTCATAATTTACTGGTCCAACTGCCCCTCCTACATAACCACCTTCAAGTGTAATAGGTTGATTAATGCAAGCTGTTGAATTAGGATCAACAGGTTGATAAATTTCTGAATCTAATGACCCTCCTGAATCAACAAGTTGACTAAAAGTTAATACTTTTCCTCCTCCCCCTTTACAGACTGCAATAAGCTCATCTCCTAAATAAATTTCAGTATTGTTAGAACATGCTCCTGTTATAAGACCTGTAGGTTTTATTGTAAGAACAGCATTAGCTGGCATATGCAATTCTGTTTTTTGGTTAGCGAATATCACTTCTCCGCCAGCCTCAATTGTTACACCTGTACCATTCCAATAGTAAACTCTAGGGGATGCATCCCCAAAAGTTAATGTGCCATAAATAATAACCTCACCCATTGGTTCTTGATCGCCACTAAACAAATCAAGACCAGCAAGTGAAACATCATGTAAAATTGTTACTACGTATGTTTTGTTTGTTTTTACTATTGCTCCTGGAACTCCATCAACTGCGGTTGCAGGACGCCAATCAGAAATTGAGTCATCATAAATTTCCCATGTTGCGATGTCATATCCAGATCCATTATTCTTTGATCTATAGTCACCATCCGATTGTCCAAAAGAAACCTGTACAATTAATAAATTAATTGCAAAAAAAAGTATTAATAGTTTTAAATCAAGTACTTTTTTGACCATATCATCTTGTTTAAAAAGCAATTTAAGTTGGAGACTTAAATAATGCTTAACGGTATCTTATAAAGTTACGAATTATGTTAACTACTTTTGCAACAAATATTTATAAAGCACGATTATTTCAACAAATTACATATTAAATACAATAATTTACATAAATTCATTAAGAATCAAATCCTAATACCTCATTTACAACTACTTATAAGTGATTTCAATCTTAAATTTTACTTTTTAGGGGACACAAAATTAAATTTTAAAGATACCTCAAAACAAATATAACAAAAAATTAGTTTAAAAACTATCTTAAACACTGATAAATAGTGTTTTAACTTTTAAAAGTTGTTTTTTATCAAAAAAAAACTTCTCGAGACTTTAAAAAAGATTTACTAATATAAGATTTTTACTTTTTTTAGAACTCTACAAAAAATACCTAATAAACTTTTGAACCAGTTTATTTTAGAGGATACCCGAATCGATCCTTACATCCATTTTCGATCTTATATAAAAATATACTATTAAGTTGGCAAAATCATTCAAAACGAAAAATATACCTATCTTTCAATAACAAAAGGACGATTAAAAAACTGCAAACAATTAAAATTTTACCGATAATTTTTTAAAAGCTTTTTTCTAAAAGTATTACTTAGATGAATTAATTTTTAAAGTTGAACTTTTCAATCCTTTACCTGTTACCTTTAATTGAATAGCTCCAACTTGAGTTTTAGACTGAACAGTAACTACTAACTTTCCGCTAAACAATTTCATAGTTGGTACATGAAATAATTCTAATGAAGTTGCATCCCCATTGCAAGCTGCTCTAAAAGTTCCATTGCCTGTTACTTTGAATTTTAATTGATTGGTTGCAGTAGGACATTCAATTCCGTTTTTATCAACTACCGAAACTGTAACATAAGACAGGTCTTTCCCATCAGCTTTAATAGTTTTCCTATCAGGACTTAGCATAATTTTAAAAGGTTTACCCGCTGTTTTCATTTCTTTTTCAGCAATTGGTTTCCCTTCATTATCAAAGGCGACAACTTTCACAGTTCCTGGTTCGTATATAACATCCATCCACATTAAACGGTAACGATTTTGTGGTGTGGAATTATTCTTTTTTTGAATTCCCATACTTTTTCCGTTTACAAAAAGTTCAGCACTCTCATAATTGGTATACACAAAAACCGGTGTAACTTCACCTTCTCTTCCTTCCCAATTCCAATGAGGTAAAATATGTAACGTTTCATCTTTAGTGTTCCATCGACTTCTATATAAATAATATCGATCTTTAGGCAAACCAGCCAAGTCATTAATACCAAAATACGAGCTTCTAGAAGGCCACATTTCATCATAAGGAGTTGGTTCTCCTAAATAATCAAAACCTGTCCAAACAAATTCTCCAATTACCCAAGGTTTATCATCTTGCAAAACAAAATCATCATCTGGAACATTTGACCAACTGCAATATTCTAAATCATACGATGAAGATTGAAAATCATCGTATTGTTTCATACTTGCTTTTTCTACAGGAAATTTATAAATTCCACGTGAACTTACAGTTGAAGCCGTTTCTGAACCTAAAATAAAACCTTGTGGAAATTTTTCAAAAGCTTCTTCATACAAATGAACGCGATAATTTAACCCGGGAATGTCTAACAATGTACCAAAACCAGATTCCATAGTAGCCTTAACCTGATCCATCCCAACTGTTACTGGTCTTGTAGGATCTTCTCTATGAAAAATATCTTGCAACCATTTTGCACGTTTTACACCTGCTGTTCCCCATTGGTCTGGCACTTCGTTTCCAGAGCTCCACATTACAATACTTGGATGATTTTTAGTAGCACGTACTAGATTTACAATGTCTTTTTCGGCATAATCCTCAAAAAAACGATTGTAACCATTTTTTACTTTTGGAACAGCCCATTCATCAAAACTTTCGGCTAAAAATAGAAAGCCCATTTCATCGCATAATTCTAATTGCTCTAATGACGGCATATTGTGAGAACTGCGAATAGCATCGCATCCCATATCTTTTAAAATAATTAATTGTCTTTTTAACGCGGCTTTGTTCACCGCTGTACCTAACGGACCTAAATCGTGATGTAAACAAACACCTTTAAACTTTCTAACTTTACCATTTAAACTAAACCCTTTATTAGCTTCGTACTTAATTTCTCGAATTCCAAAACGTGTAGAAACTTCGTCTTTTACTATTTCATCGACAAATAATTGTGTCTTTGCAGTATATAAATATGGGCTTTCTGGACTCCATCTGTTTGGATTAATTACTTTAATATTTTGTACAAACTGGTTCCCAAATTGATTACTTGTTCTATCCTTCGCTACTTGTTCTCCTTCAGCATTAAAAATAGTTGTTACTAGATGCGTATTATCTCCAGAAACTTCAGTTTTAACATTCACCTTTGCAAACTCATCACTAATAATTGGAGTTGTAATAGTTGTTCCCCATTGATTTATACTTTCTTTATTTTTAACAATAACACTTACTTTTCTATACAAACCAGCGCCAGGATACCAACGAGAAGCAAATTTTTTATTGGAAACTTCAACCGCTAGTGTGTTTTCTCCATCTTTAATAAGTTGAGAGATATCAAAATAAAAATAACTATAACCATATGCCCACTCACCTACTTTCTCCCCATTTAAATAAACTTGAGGCTCACTCATAGCTCCTTCAAAAAGTAACATTACTTTTTTACCTTTTTCGTATTGTGGAACAGTAAACTTATTGCGATACCAGGCAGTTCCAATATGAGGTAAGGCACCTGTTCTTCCTGTTTTTTCTGAAGCTACTTGTTCTCCATTTTGAACAATTGCAACGTTTTGTTTATCTACTTCCTTATCAAAAGGACCATAAATTGCCCAATCGTGTGGAACGGTAACTGTTTGCCATTTAGAATCATCAAAATTTACATGAAAAGCTTCCGAATTATTTCCTTTCTGAAATTTCCAGTTAACATCTAACTCTTGTATAGTTCTTACTTGTGAAAAAGCGACTTGAGTAACTATTAAAAATAGTAGTACTGTATTGCAATATTGTTTCATATTTTTCTATTATTTTTTTGATCCATTGTAAAACTGCATTCCTAAAGTTGGTTTGTAATTATGGTTAAATAAAGTAGCGTTATCCCAATGAGATCCTTTTCCCCATAGTGTATTACAATTTGTTGAAACCCAAGCTGGCTCCCAATAAACCAGTCCTGACCCTCCAGCATTCTCAATAATCTCTTGTAGTTTATTTAAATAATTTAATTGACCTTGTTCTGTAGCCGGATATCCACTAATTAATGCATTGCTATCGAGAATATTATTGGCTTCATCTATATTTTCCAACGTAAAAGGATAGGCGGTTTCAACCACCATTAACTTCTTATTGTAGGTATTTATTAAAATGCTAAATGCAGTTCCAACATTATCTAACTTATATTCAGACCAAATTGGATAATATGATAAACCAATCCAATCGTAATCTGTAATTCCATTTGTAGTTGCATCTTTAAACCACCACAAACCGTTTTCGGGCTGCGCAATGTGCAACATCACTTCAATCTTGGTGTCTTTTTCTTTTGAAATATCTCTAACAGCTTTAATTCCTTTATTAATTAAATAAGAATTTCTGTCCCAATCTATAGGCCAAACTAAGCTTTCTCGCTGCAAAATCATTGGATTAATTTCATTTCCAACTTGTACCATTTCTGGCAATAAGTTTACTAATGCTAAATTATTTAAAGTTTGATATGTATAGTTATACACTAATTCACCTAATGCCTCTTTATTATCTATCTCGCTTTCCCAAGCAGCAGGGATTATTTGTTTTGCTGGATCTGCCCAAATATCTGAATAATGGAAATCTAGTAAAACATGCATTCCTTGATCTTTAGCTTTCCGAATTGTTTTTTTTACATCGGCATAATTAGAGTAGTTTGTCCAAGTTGGATTGTGCCATAGACGAACACGTACTAAATTTGCTCCTGCATCTTTAAAAATTTTATAAGGATCTGTACTTATATTGTTTTCGTCTTTATAAACAGCCTCACAAGCTATCATTTCATTCACATAAGACAAATCTGCGCCGTAATAAAAAGAAGGTATTTCTATAATTTCTGGAGCTTCTTCAGGCACTACAACTTCAGGAGAGTTTTTATCCTTACAAGAAGCAGCCATTAATAGTAAAGAGCCAATTGCAAATAAAAATATTTTTAATTTATGCATTTTTTAATTGTATTTTATACACTTATAAATGTACGGAAAAAATATATCAGTAAAAAACTTTTTTTCTTTTGTATTATCTACTAAATATGTGACTCCACCAGGACTCGAACCTGGATCTAAAGTTTAGGAAACTTCTATTCTATCCCTTGAACTATGGAGCCTTATATTTTAAAAGTTATAAAGTTACTTATTTTATATTTTTAAGTATTTACTTAAAGTTATAAAAAATATTGTGACTAGATTATTAGGTGAAAAATTGACATAAAACAAAAAACTCTTGAAAATCAAACGATTAACAAGAGTTTTTGTACTCGAGATGGGACTTGAACCCATACGGACCTTACAGTCCACTGGATTTTAAGTCCAGCGTGTCTACCAATTCCACCACTCGAGCATTGGTATATTATAATATGTTGTAGAGCGAAAGACGGGATTTGAACCCGCGACCCTCACCTTGGCAAGGTGATGCTCTACCCCTGAGCTACTTTCGCAGTCATTATTTTTTATGAACGTGGCATTTATTATCTCAAATGCGAGTGCAAATTTAACACAATTATAATAACAACAAAGCGTTTTTTAAAATTTATTTAAAATATTTTTTTAATCTCCTTATTTTAAGGTTGTAAATGTGTAATAATAAAATATCTTTGCACAGATTCAAATAAAAATAATGCACGCACCTTCAAAATATTATAAAAATAACATGAACTTTACTGCCATTTTTAGTGATTTTAAACAATTAACAAAAGTAGGCTTATCGCTAAGTGTTGTATTTTCTTCGCTCGCAGGGTATTTATTAGCTGCTGAAAAGATTGAAATTTCAATACTTCTTTTATTAGCAATTGGTGGTTACTTAATGGTGGGAGCATCCAATGCTTTTAATCAAATTATAGAAAAAGATACTGATGCTTTAATGAAACGTACTATGAACAGACCTTTACCAACAGGTAGAATGCACGTTTCTATGGCACTTGTAATTGCTATATCATTTACTATTGTTGGTTTAGCAATTTTATATAGTATAAACCCTAAAAGTGCCTTATTTGGTGCAATCTCTATATTCTTATACACAAGTATCTACACACCTTTAAAAGCAGTAACTCCGTTAGCTGTTTTTGTTGGAGCAATTCCAGGAGCAATTCCTTTTATGTTGGGTTGGGTAGCTGCAACAAACCAATTCTCTATTGAACCAGGAATGTTGTTTTTAATTCAGTTTTTTTGGCAATTTCCACATTTTTGGGCAATCGCATGGTTACAATATGATGAATATAAAAAAGCTGGGTTTAACCTAATGCCAATGGGACAAAAAAATAAAAAAGCAGTTATTCAAATTATAATTTATACTTGTTGCTTAATAATTGTTTCAGTAATTCCTGTTTTAAAATTAACAGGAAGTTTTTATATTTACCCAATTACCGCAGTAATTTTAGTCGCCTTAGGAAGTACAATGCTTTATTATGCTATTAAATTATACAAACACCAAACCAATAAAGAAGCACGACAATTAATGTTGTCTAGTGTTTTGTACATTACATTAATTCAGGTAATTTATGTAGTTGATAAATTTTTACACTAAAAAAATTAAAAATGAAAGTAACTTTAGAACAAGAATACAAACAAGCAAAACGTACGTCGGCCAAACCAATGCTTTGGGTTTCTATGATAAGCATGACCATGATGTTTGCCGGCCTAACAAGTGCTTATGTTGTAAGTAGAAAAAGAGCTGATTGGGTTTCATTTGATTTACCAAATGCATTTTATATAAGCACGCTTTTAATACTTATAAGTAGTATAACTTTTTTCTTGGCAAAACATTTTATAAAAAAAGACAACCGTCAATTAACAAGCGTATTTCTGTTAAGCACCTTAATTTTAGGAATAGGATTTGTATTTTTTCAATTTGAAGGGTTTAATCAACTTTTCGACGCTGGATTTGTTTTTGCTGGTGCACAAAGCACTGTAAAATCATCGTTTATAATTGGTATCTCACTTGCCCATATTGCCCATATTGCTGCAGGTTTAATTGTACTTTTTGTAGTACTTTTCAATCATTTCAATCATAAATACTCATCAAAAGATTCGCTTGGGTTAGAATTAGGTGCTATTTTCTGGCATTTTGTTGATATATTATGGATTTATCTGTTTTTATTTTTCTATTTTATTAGATAATGAAAAAAAAATGTATTTTTGGCGCAACTAAACTAAAAAAATCAAAACAAATCTTATATGGAAGCAACTGTTGCTACTAAAACTAATCAAAAAACTTGGAGTGGTGGAACCAACAAACCATTAGGTGCAAGTTATGGTAAAATGATGATGTGGTTCTTTATTTTATCTGATGCACTTACATTCTCAGGGTTTTTAGCTGCGTACGGTTTAATGCGCTTTAAATTTATTGAATCTTGGCCAATTGCCGATGAAGTATTTACACATTTTCCGTTTTTGCATGGCATACACGCACCAATGTATTATGTGGCATTAATGACCTTTATTTTAATATTTTCTTCCGTAACAATGGTGTTGGCTGTTGATGCTGGTCATCAAATGAATAAAAAGAAAGTTACATTTTATATGTTACTTACAATAATTGGAGGTGTCATTTTCTTAGGATCTCAAGCTTGGGAATGGAAAAATTTTATTAATGGTTCTTATGGAGCTGTTCAATTAAACGACGGTAAAATTATTCAATTTGTAGATGCTACTGGCCATCAAATAACATTAGAAAGTTTTGCAAAATCATCTAACTCTGAAAGAACACAACACACCAAAAATAAAGGGCTGTGGTTTGTTGATGAACCTGCATTAGCTGCTTTTTCATTAAAAGAAGTTATCGACGGATTTAATGCAAATTCGGATATAACTATAAGAACAGAACTTATCAATCCTGATACTAAAAAGAAAACCATTATACCGCGAGAAAATGCCATGTCTTATTTAAATGAGGCAAAAATGGTTGTAAATGGCGCAAATTTAAAGGTAAATGAATATGGTAAAACTTTATTCGCTGATTTCTTTTTCTTTATTACTGGTTTTCACGGATTTCATGTATTTACAGGAGTTCTTATTAATATTATTATATTTTTTAATGTAATAATTGGAACCTATGAACGAAGAGGACATTACGAAATGGTTGAAAAAGTAGGATTGTATTGGCACTTTGTAGATTTAGTTTGGGTATTTGTATTCACATTCTTCTACTTAGTTTAATCTATAAAAAAATTAAAATGGCAGCACATTCACAAGAACATACATCGCACACAAAATTAATTTGGAAAGTATTTGGTATTCTTTCTATTATAACAATCGTTGAAGTTATTTTAGGTATTATAAAACCAGATGCACTTCATTTAACAAAAATATTAGGAACCAGTCCTTTAAACATTATATTTCTAGTGTTAACAATAGTAAAGGCATACTATATTACATGGTATTTTATGCATATGGCCGATGAAAAAAAGAGTTTAAGACGCTCTGTTGTTTGGTCAGCAGTTTTCCTTATTATTTATTTAGCTACTTTGTTATTAATAGAAGGAAGTTATATCAACGACATATTAGCTCCATTAGTAAAGTGGAATTACTAATACATTAAAAATATTTAAATGAAGAAGGTGGTTTTTTAACCACCTTTTTTTATTTTTGTAAAAAACATAATGAAAAAATTCTGGGTAC
Organism: Lutibacter litoralis; assembly: GCF_014646675.1. Classification (GTDB taxonomy): domain Bacteria; phylum Bacteroidota; class Bacteroidia; order Flavobacteriales; family Flavobacteriaceae; genus Lutibacter; species Lutibacter litoralis. Next base: position 13,560 of record NZ_BMNS01000001.1, read on the forward strand.
TTTTTAGCTTATTTATTTTGCCATTAGTATTTTATATTTTTCTTTCAAAAGGAATTTATAAATATTCTAATTTACCTATTTTAACAGAAGATGTGCTTGCTATTAAGCAGTTTTCTAATGACTCAAATGCTACGTTTAGTAACAATTTAAGTATTGTTTGCTTTTTAGGAAATGAAATAAACACGGCAAAAGGCAGTATGTTTAACCTTAATCAAACAATTTATAAACGCTATTACCAAAAACCATATTTTCAAATTGTTGCAATAATCCCTGAAGCATCAAAAGAGCAATACAAAGAAGCAATTGCAGAACTTTCAGCATTTACAGATATTAGTAAATGGAATTTTATCTATACAAACAATTCAAACATCAACAACATATTCAATAGCTTTGAAACACCATTTTCTTTAAATGAAGCACTTTATTCTGAAAATGCATATATTGTAGATATGGAGTTGCGTTTAAGGGGAAGAAAGGACGATGAAGACACCAAAGATGGTAAATTGTATGGGTATAATATGAAATCTGTTGCAACGTTAAAAAATAAGATGAAAGATGATATCGACATTATCTACTATCAATTAAAAAAATCTGCAGAAAAAGAAAAACGTAGAAAAAGAGAGATTTAAAACAATGAAAAAATATTCATACATAGGCATTGCTTTTATAATTTTAATATTTGGTATATACGCAATTCCAAAAATTGTAAACAGGTTTAAAACACACGAACTTGTAAAAATTGGAGAAGTTCCTTCTTTTGAATTTACAAACCAAGACGGAAAATTAATTTCAGATGCATTTTATAAAAATAAAGTGTATGTAATAGAATTTTTCTTTACCACTTGCCCAACTATTTGCCCAAAAATGAATGCAAATATGGTGAAACTTCAAAATGAATATTATGGAAATTTAGATTTTGGTATTGCTTCATTTAGCATTAATCCAGAATACGATACTCCAGAAATTTTGAAGGAATATGCAAAAAACCATGGGGCAACTTTAAAAAACTGGAATTTTTTAACCGGAGATAAAGAAACTATTTACAACCTAGCAAATAAAGGCATTGCATTGTACGCTGGAGAAAATAGTGAAGCCGAAGGTGGTTTTGAACATTCTGGAATGTTTGCCTTAATTGACAAACAAGGGAATATTCGCTCAAGACTAGATGAATATGGCAACCCTATTGCTTTTTATGATGGCTTAGACGCTAAAAATATTCAAATGATAAAAGAAGATATTGCAATTTTATTAAAAGAATAATGAATACAGAAACAAAAAAATATAATAAGTGGATTGTAATTTTATCAATTGCAATTCCTTTAGTAGTCGCTATTTTATTCGGTGTTAAAATTGATGCCGAACTGCCTATCTTTTTACCTCCAATTTATGCAAGTATAAATGCAATTACTGCAGTACTTTTAGTGGTAGCAGTTTGGGCTATTAAAAATAAAAAAATAATATTACACGAAAAACTAATGAAATTAGCAATTGCGTGTTCTGTACTTTTTTTAGCCATGTACGTTGCCTATCATATGACTTCAGAATCTACTAAATTTGGCGGTGAAGGAGCTATTAAAACAGTTTATTTTGTTATTTTAATCTCTCATATTTTACTTTCCATTGCTGTAATTCCATTTGTACTTATTACGTATGTTAGGGCAATTACAAATAATATAGAGCTTCATAAAAAAATTGCTCGTATTACTTTTCCTTTGTGGCTATATGTTGCAATTACTGGTGTACTTGTTTATTTAATGATTTCTCCCTATTATTTTATTCCTTAGAACGAACATGAAAAAACTAATATTCATATTATTCTTAATTTTTAGCCAACTTTCAAATGCACAATGCGCTATGTGTAAGGCGGTTGTAGAAAGTGGTGGTGATACATCCCAAGCAGAGGGTTTAAATACTGGTATTTTATATTTAATGGTATTTCCTTATCTTTTAGTAGGTGTTCTTTTATATTTTATATTCAAATATAGACGTAAATTCAAACTTTAACATTTCTATAAGAGACTAAATGTGTAACAAACAATAATTTTAATCGTCATATAACAATATCAACTAAACCGCATTTCTTAGTCGTGTTCTAATTTTATACTTCTATTCGGTTTAATTTATTACAATAAGTTAAAAACTAATAAACTCAATTAAATGAGAACAAAAATTGTTACTATTTTAGTACTTGCATTCTTCTTTTCTACAAATGCCCAAGATAAAAAATGGACCTTACAAGAATGTGTAGATTACGCAGTAGAAAATAATATTTCCATAAAACAACAAGAGTTAAGTAAAGAGTTAATTGAAGAAGATATAATTACTGCAAAAGGTAACTTCTATCCTTCATTAAATGCATCTGCTTCACAAAACTTTAATTTTGGATCCTATATAGATAATTATGGTGGACGTGTTTCAAGAGATAGTAGATCTAATAGTTTTGGATTAAATTCTGGAGTAACACTTTACAATGGAAATAGAAATAAAATAAATTTATTACAAACTCAAAAAAATTTAGAAGCGGCTGGTTTCGATTTGGAAGAAAATAAAAATAACATTATGTTATTTGTTGTGAATTCTTACTTAAATGTACTTTTAAATAAAGAAAGTATTGTAATTGCAGAAGAGCAGATTGTAATTAGTAAAGGTCAATTAGAAAAAGCTGAAGCTTTAGTAAAAGCTGGAGAAGTACCAAAAGCAAATTTATTAGAAGCGCAAGCAACTTTGGCTAATAATGAAGAACAATTAACAACGGCGCAAAATGCATTAGATCTATCGTTATTAAGTTTAGCTCAATTATTACAAGTGTCTCATAATGGTTTTGATATTGAAGATGTGTCTTTAACTATTGATGCTGCTTCTTTGATGTATAATGATACCGATCTTATTTTTAAAACTGCGTTGGCAAGTTTACCTGAAATTAAAAGTGCTGAAATTGCTGTTGAAAATTCTGAATTATCGGTTGATAGAGCAAAAGCAGCATTTTTACCATCACTTTCTTTCGGAGCTGGAATGGGAACTTCTTATCAACACAATCAAGGATCTAAAGATGTTCGTCCAATTTTAGATGAAAATAACAATGTAATTTATGTGCCAAATGGTTTTGGCAAACAGTTAGAAGACAACTTAGGTTTTAATGCTGGGTTCTCTTTAAGTATTCCTATTTTTAATAGATTTCAAACTAAATCTGCCGTAGCAAAAGCAAAAATAAACCTAAAAAGAACTGAACTAACACTCTTAGATAGACAAGTTAAATTAAGAGAAACTATTGAAAGAGCGTATGCAGATGCCAAAGCTTCTTTAAACCAATTTGTTTCAGCTGAAAAAAGTTTATTTGCGCAAAAAGAATCTTTTAAAAATGCACAAGAAAGTTATAATTCTGGTGTAATGACTTCCTTTGATTTTGATCAAGTTAGAAATAGATTGGTAAATGCACAATCCTCAATGACAAATGCGAAATACAATTTTGTATTTAGAACTAAATTATTAGAATACTATTTAGGAATTCCGATTGTTTTAAATTAAAATATATAATGAAACATCCAATTTTTTTTGCAAATTGGATGTTTTGTTTTATAGCACATTAAGTATATTTGCAACAAAATATCTAAAATTTGGCGTATTTATTAAATATTGAAACTGCAACCAAAAATTGCTCAGTTAGTTTAGCAAAAGATGGCAAAACTGTTGCTTTAAAAGAATTAAACGATGGTGGTTACTCTCATGCAGAAAAACTACATGAATTTATTAAGACTGTACTAGTAGATACAAACATATCAATATCTGATCTAGACGCTATAGCAGTTAGTAAAGGTCCAGGATCTTATACAGGATTAAGGATTGGAGTTTCTGCCGCAAAAGGGCTTTGTTTTGCTTTAAACGTTCCGCTTATTTCAGTAAATACAATGCAATCTTTGGCACAATCCGTTACTTTTAAAAACAGTTATGTAATTCCACTTTTAGATGCCCGTAGAATGGAAGTATATAGTGCGGTTTATAAAAACAATAACAGCATAAGAAATGTACAAGCTGAAATTATTGATGAAACCTCTTTTAATGAATATTTAGATAAAAATACCGTTTATTTTTTAGGTGATGGTGCTCAAAAATGCAAAGCACTAATTACACATAAAAATGCTATTTTTATTGATGGTAAATTCCCTTCTGCAAATGAAATGTCTATACTTTCTTATCAGAAGTACAAAAAAAACGACATCGAAGATGTCGCTTATTTTGAACCATTTTATTTAAAAGATTTTGTAGTTACTACTGCTAAAAAATTAATATAAAACTCTTAAATACAATATATTAACTTCATAAGTTCTTATTTTCTTATCTCAACTTGATGAGGATAAGGAATTTCAATACCTGCTTTATCTAATGCTAACTTAGTTGCTTCTAAAACTTCAAAATGCACCGTCCAGTAATCTTCAGTAGCAACCCAGGGTCTTACCACGAAATTAACTGAGCTATCAGCTAATTCAGATAGTTTTACGGCTGGCGCTGGTTCTTTTAAAACTTTAGGATTATCTAATAAAACCTTCATCAATAGTTCTTTTGTCTGCTTAATATCTGCATCATAACTAACCCCAAAAGATAAATCAACTCTAGCCACATTCTCTTCCGAATAGTTAGTTATGTTACCATTAGACAATGTTCCGTTTGGTAGAATTATCAATCTATTTTGTGGTGAATTTAATTTAGTTACAAAAATTTGAATTTCCTTCACAGTACCAGAGTGCCCTTGAGCTTCAATAAAATCGCCTACTTTAAAAGGTTTAAATATCATTATTAACGCACCTCCAGCAAAGTTAGCTAAAGAACCTTGCAGTGCTAAACCAACCGCCAAACCTGCGGCTCCTAAAATTGCAATAAATGAGGTTGTTTCAACTCCAACTTGCGAAATGGCAGTTATAACAATTAATATTTTTAAAATCCAGCCTATTAAATCTCCTAGAAACTTTTGAAGAGTTATATCAACCCCCCTTTTTTCCATCAGTTTTCTTATAACTTTTACAGTTTTTTTAGTAAGCCAAAAACCTACTATTAAAATTATAAATGCTACAATTACATTCCCAATATTTTTTTCAACAAATGCAATTGTTAAATCTAAGTACTTTTGATAATCCATTATATTTATATTATTTAATTAAAATTAAAATTATTCCGATTATTGCTGGGATAGATTGTACTAAAAATAGTTTTGTCTTACCTGTTGTGTAAGACCCATAAATACCAGCAATTGTCACGCAAATTAAAAAGAAAAGTGCAATTTCTTTAAAATTATTATTAAATAGTGCCCAAATAAGTCCAGCAGCTAAAAACCCATTGTACAATCCTTGATTTTTGGCTAAGGTTTTCGAAAATTTCGCATCCTCCAATTTCATTCCAAAAACTTTTAATCCTTTGGGTTTATCCCAATAGAACATTTCTAAAATCATAAAATAAATATGTTCTATTGCTACCAAAATTATTACAAAAGTTATAAGAATACCCATTTAAAAATGAATTTTTAGTTGTTTTAGCGCACTATTAACATTATTTTCGGGCAATTGACAAGCTCCATCAACACAAATATAAATTAAGGTTTCAAGCTCATTAAATCTTCCTTCCATTAATGGAATTGCACTTTTTTTTGTGCTTGCTGCAATTAATTTATTTGGTATGTAATTATTATTCAGCTCGATAAGCTTATTTTTAAAATCTTTTCCTGAAAGCGCTATTTCATAAAAACTACCTGCGAAGTTACACATCAATTGTAACCAATTTGAATATCCAGAACCATATTTTAGAACTTTATCCTCTATATTATGAAGCATTTGCTCACTTGTTTTTAAAAAATAACTATTAGAATAATAATGACTTAATTTAAACATGTTAATTGCCATAATAGAGTTTGAAGCCGGGATTACGTTATCTTCAATTTCCATTTTACGTGTTATTAAATCTGCATCTTCATCTGACGTAAAATAGAACATTTTCCTTTTTTCATCAAAGAAATGATCTAAACTATAGTCTGTTAATTTTTTTGCCGTGGTTAGCCAAAGTTCATTTGAAGTAACCTCATATAGAGAAATATAAGCGTCAATTACAGTTGCATAATCTTCTAGAAACCCATTTATGGTACTGCTTCCATTTTTATAACTATGATTTAAGTTTCCGCTTTCTTGCAATTGTTTTGTATAAATAAATGTGGCATTTTTTATAGCAACTTCCAAAAAATGTGGTTCGTTAAATACTCTGTAAGCATCTACATACCCTTTTAACATTAAGGCGTTCCAAGAAGTTAGCGATTTATCATCTAATCTAGGTCGTTCTTTTTTTGAACGTTCTTTTAATAATATTTTTTTCCAAGTTTCAACTTTAGTTTCTAATTCTAAAGTTGAAATTGAATACGTTTCGGAAATTTCTTTATCACTTTTTTTTCTAATTAACACGTAGTTATCGTGTTCCCAGTACCCATAATAATTTATGTTGTAATATTGTGAAAACAATTCAAAGTCATCATTTAAAATCGTTTTTAATTCATCCTTAGTCCAAACGTAAAAAGCACCTTCTTCTAAGGTTCCTTTTGTATTAATGCTATCTGCATCTAATGAAGAGTAAAACGCACCATCCTCTGCGGTCAACTCATTTTCAATAAATTGTATCGTTTCATATACTGTCTTTTTATACAATTCGTTCTTAGTTGCTTGGTACGCTTCTGAATATAGACTTACTAATTGTCCATTATCATACAGCATTTTTTCGAAATGAGGTACATGCCATTTTTTATCAACAGCATATCTTGAAAAGCCTCCTCCAATTTGATCGTAAATTCCTCCATAAGCCATATTGGTTAAAGATGTATTTACATACTCTAATATTTCAGAATTATTTGCTTGTATTGCATAACGCAGTAAAAAACTATAGTTATTTGGCATAGGAAATTTTGGAGCACCTTTTCTTCCTCCTAAATCAAAATCCATGTTTTGTTTCCATTCCTGAACGGCACTATGTAATTGTGAAACTGAAAATTCTTTTTGGTTTGTATTTAAAGGAATTAAATCTGTGTTTTTTATACCTGCTGTTAATTTTACTGCATAATCAATTACTTCTTCTGGTTTTTCATTATACATATTACTTAATTGCTCTAGCGCTTTAATCCAATTTTCTTTTGGAAAATAAGTACCTCCCCAAATTGGTCTTCCGTCTGGTAAAGCAATACAATTTAGTGGCCATCCTCCTCTACCCGTCATTAATTGGACTGCATTCATATAAACTTGATCAATATCTGGGCGCTCTTCTCTATCCACCTTTATATTTATAAAACTCAAGTTCATAACAGTAGCAACCTCTTCATCTTCAAAACTTTGGAGCTCCATAACGTGGCACCAATGGCAGGATGAATACCCTATGGAAATCAATAATAATTTATTCTCTTTTTTTGCTAAGGCTAAGGCTTCATTATTCCATGCGTACCAATTTACTGGATTGTGAGCATGTTGCAATAAATAAGGGCTTGTTTCTTTAATTAAACTATTGGTGAATTTGTGATTTGACATGTTTTTTGGTAGATTTTTTTATAACTTAAAACTGTTATAACTATTAGAATATAACATAAAAATTTAATTCATAGCGAGCCATTAATAAAAGAAGAGGTTGTTTAAAAGTGAAACCTATTGTTACTCAAAACGAATTAAACAACTTATTTCAAACTTTTAAACAGCCTCTTTTTGTAATAAAAAAATGGTTTATTTTACTTCAAAAGTAATTTTTACATTCACTCTAAATTCAGAAACTTCATTATCATTTACAACAACACTTTGCGATTGAACAAAAGCAGATTTTATATGCTTTACACTTTTAGAAGCGTGTGCAATTGCTTTTTTAGTAGCTTCTTCCCAACTTACTTCAGAACTTGCCATTACTTCAATAACTTTCATTACAGCCATATTATTCTCTTTTTAAATTAATAATACTTAAATGTACAAAATTTACTTATAATTAACAATCCTTATAAACTATGCTATTTAAATAAAAAATTGTAGTCAAAAAAAAAAAGGCTGTTTAAAACGATTTAAACAGCCTCTTGTTAAATAAAATTAGATTGTTTTAAGCCAAGGCTTTTTCAATTCTTGTAATTGCTTCACGCAATTGTGCTTCGGATGCTGCATAAGACATTCTAATACAATCTGGCGCTCCAAAAGCTTCACCGGTAACCGTTGCTATATTTGCTTCTTCTAATAAGAATAACGAAAAATCTGTTGCATTTTCAATTTTATGTCCTTTAATCTCTTTTCCAAAGAAAAAAGAAACGTCTGGAAAAACATAGAATGCTCCGCCTGGTTTATTTAATTTAAATCCTTCTATATTACCTAATAAATCCAATACCATATCTCTACGTTTATGGAATTCATCTACCATATATTTAATTTTTGAAACAGGTGCTTCTAAAGCGGTAATTGTAGCTCTTTGAGCAATACTGTTTGCTCCTGAAGTAATTTGACCTTGAATTTTATTACAAGCTCTAGCAATCCACTCTGGCGCACCAATATAACCAATTCTCCATCCTGTCATAGCAAATGCTTTTGCCACACCATTTACAGTAATTGTTCTGTCGTACATGCTTTCAATTGCTGCAAAACTAAAGGTTGGTTCTCCGTAACTTATGTGTTCATAAATTTCATCTGAAAGCACATAAATGTTTGGATACTTTTCAATTACCTTTGCCAATGCTCTATATTCAGCTTCACTATAAATAGAACCACTTGGGTTATTTGGCGAATTAAAGAAAATCATTTTTGTTTTAGGCGTAATAGCTGACTCTAATTGCTCAGGAGTAATTTTAAAATCTGTATCAATAGAAGAAGGAATTTCTTTATATGTTGCCTCGCCTAATATTGCAATTGCAGAATAACTTACCCAATATGGTGCTGGTAATAATACTTCATCTCCCGGGTTTAGCAATACCATTGCTACATTCGCAATTGATTGTTTTGCTCCTGTTGAAACAACTATCTGGCTTGGTTTATAGTCTAAATTATTATCACGCTTAAATTTTGTAATAATTGCATCTTTTAAATCTGCGTATCCATCGACAGGACTGTAAGAACTGTAATTATCGTGAACAGCTTGTATTGCCGCTTCTTTAATAAAGTCTGGTGTATTAAAGTCTGGTTCTCCTAAACTTAAACTAATAATGTCTTTTCCTACTGCTTTTAATTCTCTTGCTTTAGCAGCCATTGCTAATGTTGCTGATACTGGTAAACTGTTAATTCTGTTTGATAATTGATCTTTCATAACCTAAATAATTTAAGCGTACTTAGGCTTTACACCTAATGTTTTTAATTGATTAAAATGTTCTATTATTGCTTTTCTAAATGTCTTATACTCATTATAAGGTAAGTTAAACTCATTTGCAGTATCTTTTACAATTTTAGCAATTTTACCATAATGAATATGAGAAATATGTGGAAAAATATGATGTTCGACTTGATGATTTAAACCACCTGTATACCAAGAAACAAACTTATTTTTTGGCGCAAAATTCGAAGTTGTATATAACTGATGAATTGCCCAAGTATGCTCTAAATTACCTTCTTTATCTGGCAACGGCATTTCAGTTTTTGGAACTACATGTGCCAACTGAAAAACAACGCTTAAAATCATTCCAGCAGTATAATGCATTACAAAAAAACCAATTAATACTTTCCACCAAGCGATGTCTAAAACAACTAATGGAAGTACAATCCATAATAAATAATAAATAATTTTTGTAATTATTAAAACAGTCCATTCTTTTGCTGGATTTGGAAAATCGCCATAAGAAAGCTTACGTTTTAAATAATTATGCATTTGTTTAAAATCGGTAGTAATTGCCCAATTAATAGTTAATAAACCATATAAAAATATGGAATAATATTTTTGAAATTTATGAATTCCCAACCATCTAGAATGTTTAGAAAAACGAATAATTCTACCGGCATCAATATCTTCATCGTGCCCTTGAATATTTGTAAAAGTATGATGCAAAACATTGTGTTGCACTTTCCAATTATAAACATTCCCAGCCAAAATATAAATACTGCTTCCCATTAATTTATTTACCCACTTTTTACTAGAAAAAGATTCGTGGTTACTATCATGCATCACATTCATACCAACACCTGCCATTCCAATACCAATAACAACTGTTAATAAAAGTAATGCCCACTGCGGCATAGGTACTGTTAAAATTAAAACTAATGGAACTAAAAATACAGCAAACATAATAATTGCTTTTGTATATAATTTCCAATTACCAGTACGTCTAATCTTATTTTCTTTAAAATAAGTATTCACTCTTTTATTTAGAGTTCTAAAAAATTTAGCTTTATCATTGCGTGAAAAGCTTATTGTTTGATTACTATTCATACTACTTTTTATATATATAAACGTATGTGCCAAAATTACACCATTTTAAGTTTTTAAAAGAACTTTTGGGAAAAATATAACAATTTTTGAAAAGGTGTTAATTTAATTTTTGAAATAGTAATTTTACAACCAATTATTTTACACACTTATGAAAACAATTTTAAATCATTTTTCTGATCTCTCTGAAACTCAAAAACATCAATTTTCTAAACTAGAGGAATTGTATAAATTTTGGAATGCCCAAATAAATGTAATCTCCAGAAAAGATATTGATAAATTATATACAAAACACGTATTGCACTCTTTAGGTATTGCAAAAGTACAACCTTTTAAACCTGGCTCTAAAGTTTTAGATGTTGGTACAGGAGGTGGTTTTCCTGGAATTCCGTTGGCAATTTTATTTCCAGAAACCAATTTTTATTTAGTTGATTCTATTGGAAAAAAAATAAAGGTTGTAAAAGAAGTTGCAGAAGCTTTGGGTTTAAAAAATGTAAAAGCCGAACAAATTAGAGCTGAAAATGTAAAAGGTGAATTTGATTTTATTGTAAGCAGAGCTGTAACTAAAATGGACGATTTTGTAGCATGGACTCGCAAAAAGATTGTAAAAAAACAACATCACGAAATTAAAAATGGCATTTTATATTTAAAAGGAGGCGATTTAACTGACGAATTGGCAAATTTCCCAAATGCAACACTTTATGATTTAACAGATTATTTTGAAGATACTTTCTTTGAAACTAAAAAAGTGGTTCATATTCCTTTGAAGAAAAGATAAATATGACATTTATTAGTTTTTAAATTAGAAATAAAAGATATTTTTGTCTTAAATTAAAATTATTAGATTATGAATCAAGTTAAAGCATGTTTAGTTTGTAAAAAAGCATCAACAGAAATACCTGTAACAAAATTTTATTATCAAGAAAGTGAGTTTTATATCTGTCCGCAACATATGCCAACCATTATTCACAATCCACAAGAATTAATTGGATTGATAGATGGCGCAGATAGTTTTGAAGCGGTTTAAAATAAATCGCTACTACAAATAAAAAATGCGCCAATTGGCGCATTTTTTATTCAATATATTTATACTATTTCTTGAATTTATCAGATAAATCTTTACCAAAGTCTTTCAATCTTTCAATAGCACCTTCAACTTCTTTTTCAACAGTTTCTATAGTACTTTCACCTAAAAACGGATATCTATAATCTGTTGGCGACACAAAAGTTTCTTTAATTGTACGGTTACTAACCCAACGCAATAAATTCCAAACAGAACCTGCTTTATCGTTAGTTCCAGATCCACGTGCACCACCAAAAGGTTGTTGACCTACAACGGCTCCTGTTGGTTTGTCGTTAATATAAAAGTTACCAGCTGCGTTTTCTAATTTGTTAGTTGCAATGTCAATTACATATCTATCTCCACTAAAAATAGCACCTGTTAATGCAAATTCACTCGTTTTATCAACAACATCTAAAATTTCTTCCCATTGGTTATCTTCATAAATATAAATGGTAATAATTGGGCCGAATAATTCAGTACACATTGTTTTATACTGAGGGTTTGTTGTAACAATTACAGTTGGCTCAATAAAATAACCAACAGCATCATCGTAACCACCACCAACAATAATCTCTGCATCAACATCTGCTTTGGCTTGGTCTATAAAACCTGATAATTTTTTGAAAGCTCTGTCATCAATTACAGCATTTATAAAGTTTGTAGGATCTTCTGGAGTACCCATTTTAAAAGATTTTACATCTGTAATTACGGCTTCTTTAATCGCAGGCCATAAACTTTTAGGTAAATAAGCTCTTGAAGCAGCCGAACATTTTTGTCCTTGATATTCAAAAGCTCCTCTCGAAATTGCTGTAGCAACTTCTTGAGCGTTTGAACTTGGATGCGCCCAAATAAAATCTTTCCCTCCCGTTTCACCAACAATTCTTGGGTATGTTTTATAGGTATTCATATTTTTTCCTATAGTTTCCCAGAAACTATTAAATACTGGTGTAGAACCTGTAAAATGTACTCCTGAAAAGTCTGGACTGTTTAATAAAACATCTGTAATAGTTCCAGAGTTTCCTGTAACCATGTTTATAACGCCATCTGGCAAACCTGCAGCTTTAAATAATTCCATTATTACTTGTGCAGAATACACTTGAGAACGTGCTGGTTTCCAAATAATTACATTCCCCATTAATGCTGGGGCTGCTGGTAAATTACCAGCAATTGCAGTAAAATTAAATGGCGTAATTGCATATACAAAACCTTCTAACGGACGGTATTCCATGCGGTTCCAAATCCCTGGTGAAGAAACTGGTTGATTGCTGTAAATCTCGGTCATAAATTCTACGTTAAAACGTAAAAAATCTACCAACTCACAAGCCGAATCAATTTCAGCTTGGTACACATTTTTAGATTGCGCAATCATTGTTGCTGCATTCATTTTATAACGGAAAGGTCCTGCTAATAAATCTGCTGCTTTTAAGAAAATTGCAGCTCTGTGTTCCCAACTTGTAGCTGCCCACTTTACTCTTGCTTCCGCAGCTTTTTCAACTGCCAACTCAATATGTTCTTTATCAGCAGTATGGTATTGTCCAACACAATGCTTATGATCATGTGGTGGATGAATATCAACTGTGTTTCCAGTTCTAAATTCTTTTCCTCCAATGTAAAATGGAATATCCACTTTTTCATTATACATTTTTCTGTAAGTATCCAATAAAAGTCTACGCTCTGGAGAACCTGGAGCATAAGATTTTACTGGTTCATTTACCGCCTTTGGTACATTATAAAATCCTGAAGCCATATTAATATTATTTTATAAATTTTTAGTTTAAATTTGCCTACAAAGTTACAAAATAGTATTGACTTATTTATTTTTGAAACTAATACTGATTATTCAATTTTTGATAGTATGTGTACCGTTACTTTTCTACCTCTAAAAAAAAGTGGTTTTATTTTAACATCCAATCGTGATGAAACCCCACTTAGAGAAACAATTCCTCCAAAAAAATACCAAGAAAACGGTATTGAAATGGTGTTTCCGAAGGATATATTGGCAGGTGGAACTTGGATTGGAACAAGCTCTAAAAACAGGTTGGTTTGTGTTTTAAATGGCGCCTTTACAAAACACAAAAGAGCAACTAGTTATAAAAAAAGCAGGGGAATTATAGCAAAAGAAATTTTAAAATGCGACAATTTAGAAGCCTATATTCAAGCACTTAATTTAACCAATATTGAACCTTTTACAATGGTTCTTGTTGATTGGAACAACAATAATTTAAACTTGTTTGAACTTGTTTGGGATGCACATGAAAAGCATTTTACCAAGCTTAAAAACGAACCTAAAATTTGGTCTTCTTCTACATTATATTCTGATGAATTTAAAAAGATTAGACAAAACTGGTTTACAAAATGGCTTTCTGATACTGAATTTACTTCAGAGAGTATTTTAAAATTTCATCATTCTGAAATTGGAACTAAAGCGCAGTCTATTTTAATGAAACGTCCACATGTTCAAACTGTTAGTATTACTTCAATAAAAAAACAAAATCGAGAGATTGAGATGTTTTATGAAGATGTTGTAGATGCTAAAATTAGCTCACTTTTAATTTAACTTGCAGTAAAAGAAATTACTGCCACAATTATAAACCCTACAAATGCTAAAAATAGATAATAGCTGTTTAAAAGTATATATTTTACAAATGTTTTAAACCTTCTTTGTTGGTAAAAATTACGCATTGCTTTGTATAAATAAATTAAAAACAAGAGTAAAAATACACCCGCAACATTTTCTATTTCCACTACTAAACCTATTAACAAAAAGATACTTAACAATAAAAAGAAAACCGTTTGAGTATTAAATACAAATACCAAATGTTCCATATACGTGAATTTTTTACGCCAATAAATTATCATTAAAAACAATGTAAAAACGGGTAGAAAAATAAATAGAGCAATTGATACGTGCGATATTAATTTATTTACATAATCCTTTCCACTATCTTCTTTTATCTTTTTATAATTTTTGTTTCCATTTATAACTTGCTGGTAATAGAATTTATTCCAAAAAGTTTTTTCATATCCTAAATTATCCAAAGCAATTTCATTTGATAATTTAGGTTGCTCGGAATAATAATGATGAAAATCATTTAATTTATTCCAAGTACTAATTGGTTTTTTAGGGTTCTTTTTAATTTGGTATTGATACGGCTTTTTTTCTTTATCCGATTCTAACGTTTCTGCGAACTTAACAACATCTCCAATATTAGCAATTACTTTTGCCGAAGTAGAATCGTTAGTATATGTATCTATAATTCCTTTTTGAGTTTCTTTATTTATAGAGTCTATTTTAATATGATTTTCCTGTTTAATGGAATCCCCAAGTTTTGATACATCTACCATATCATCTATCGGAATTTTAACATCATCTACTTTATTTGAAATTCCTAAAATTATAAAAAAGATAATAGATACGTTTAAATACAATTGAAACGGATTTACAAATCGTGCGCGTTTTCCTTCAATATACTGTCTAGAAACTTTACCCGGTTTTGTTAATAAGGGAATAAATGTGGTCCAAAAACGAGAATCATACGAAAAGAATCCTGAAAATATATTGTTAACAAAAACCCCAAAACTTAGTTTTTTTGTGGAATTTTTTTGACCGCAATATGAACAAAAATTTTCATTGCCCGTTTGTGGCTGTCCGCAATTTAAACAATCTAAACCCTTAACTTGATTTACTTTAGGCTTAAATTTTACTAAATTAAATTTCATTGTTTAGTTGTGAATACTTGAAACCATTAATTGAAAAGTTGGTATGTAAACTTTAAACATTTTTGAAGTTGTAAAATTTACCATATTGTAATACCCTTTCATAGATCCAATGGGAGAAGTTAAGAAACAATTAGATGTATATGTATGCACTTCTGAAGGTTTTAAAATTGGCTTTTTACCAATAACACCCGATCCTTCAACAATCTCGGTATTATTCAGTGAGTCGAAAATTTTCCAATGACGAGCCAATAATTGCACCGTTTCATTACTTTGATTTTCTATGGTAACTTGGTAACTAAAAGCATAGTACAACCTGTAATTTCGATAACTCGTGCCTTCGAAATTAGATTTAACTGAAACTTTTATACCATTTGTTACTTGTTGCACCATAACAACTTACTAATTGAAATTACTTCAAAGATACTAAATTTCTATATAAAATGTAAGAAGTTTATGTTGAGCTGGGAAAATTGTTATTATTAAACATTTAATCTTGATGAAACTTTTTTAATAAGTTTTTCAACTTGGATCTTTGTTCTGCTAAACAATGTACTTAAATGCCAACAAACATCTTTTACGGCCTTGATTTAAAAGGATACATGCAATTAACTTATTCGATTCTTGGTAAAAATATAAAATACCTTTTGTATTTTCTGGTTCACTTTTTTATAATTCTAATCCTCTTGCTTTAGTGTATTCTGCCAAAGCTTCGCACGTTTCATAATCTTCTCTTTCGATTGCAATTTCATTTACCTTTTTTAAAATCTTAATTGAAGGAGGCGCTTTCATATTTTTTAAAAAAGTTACTCTTTCATTTTTATCTTTAAGATTTCTAATATTTTTTGAAACTACTTCTGCATACCTATTTATCGCTTCTGCTAAATTATTAACTGCATTATTATAATTTTCGTGTAGATCTCGGTGGTCGCCGTATCATTAAAAAAATTATTTTTTATTACTACTAACTGTTTAGAGTTATAATTTGTACAACTGAAAAGTCGGAGTTTTTTTGGCTGTAGCA
>NZ_BMNS01000001.1:29765-222280 GCF_014646675.1 Lutibacter litoralis
GTCTATATTACTCATCTAAGCTCCTTATTATTTTTTATTACTACTAACTGTTTAGAGTTATAATTTGTACAACTGAAAAGTCGGAGTTTTTTTGGCTGTAGCAAATCGTTTGTTAGAATGTTTGTCGGTTCGTTATTTTGTTTAAATGTGAGCATAAATTTTATGAGATGTTACAAAACTTCTTTCTTTATAGTTTTCATTCTTCCAAATCAATTTAAAGGTAAAGTAAATCTGAAATCACTACCTATTCCTAATTTACTTTCTACAGAAATTTTTCCATTTTGTTTTTCTACAAATTCTTTACAAAGTATTAAACCTAAACCTGAACCTTTTTCAGATGCCGTTCCAGCAGTTTTTAAAGTCGTATTAATTTTAAATAATTTATTTAAAGTTTCTTCATCCATTCCAATGCCATTGTCAGAAACAGTAATTTCAATATTGTTTTGATTTTGAATTGTCGACACTTCTATTGTACCATTTAGATTCGTAAATTTTATAGCATTTGAAATAAGATTTCGCAATACTATTTTTAACATATTCAAATCCGTATAGACTTCAATAGCATCTGGTTGAATATAATTTAAAGTTATGTTTTTAATTTTTGCAATTGAACTAGATATTTCTAATACTTCCTTGACAATAGAAGCTAAATTTATTTTTTCTGGTTTATAGATGATTTGTCCAGTTTGTGTTTTTGCCCAATTTAACAAGTTATCAAGTAAAATAAGTGTGTTTTTGGCTGAGGAATTTATAATTCCTAAATACTTTTCAGATTCAGAAACTTCAAAATCCTTTGTGCTTTTAATTAACAGTTCCGAAAAGCCTAAAATTCCGTTAAATGGACTTCTTAAATCATGTGCTATTATTGAAAATAGTTTATCTTTTGCTGCGTTAAGCTCCTTCAGGCGGAGTTCATTTTTTTTAATAATTTGTTCTACATTTTTTCGTTCTGTAACATCACGAACGTTAAGAACAACTGATTTAATTACAGGATTATCTAGTTGATTAGTGCCATATGCTTCCAAGTAAACCCAACTTCCATTTTTGTGAAGATGTCGGTATTGTGTTCCTCCATTTGCTTTATTTTCAATAATGTCAATAAAGCCTTTTTTTGTTAATTCTTGATCTTCTGAATGAATCATCTTTTCAATTACAGGGATGCCAATTAGTTCTTCTTGTTTATATCCGAGTATCTTCTCACATGATTCACTAACATAATGCTGAATTCCACTGCAATCCATCAGTACAATCATATCAAACGAATTCTTAATCAGTTGTTTAAACCTGTTGTCATCACGAAGAAAATGATCTTCTATTTTCATGTCTAATTCTTTATAATAATTCAGTATTGACTATTCGTTTTTTTTATTGCTTATAACTGGTTTTTATAAGATTTGTAAACCATGTATATCTGTTTGTTAAAATATTTATCTATTGAATTTTTGTTTAAATTTAAGGATAAATTTTATACGGTCTTGCATAAATTAGCTTTTTTGCTTTAATTATTTAACAGACAATGTTCAAATTACATATTGGCATAAAAATCTAACCTATTAATACTTAAGCAATTTTTTCTATTCTAAAATCTTAATGGAAGGAGGCAATCTCATAGTTATTTATAAATGTTACTCTTTTATTTTTATCTTCCTTTGAAAGATGAAAATGTGCTAAAATATATATAGAGTGGAATTAAAAAAGTTTACAAAAACACCCTAATAAACAATAATTATACATTTGATATTAATGTATTTTATAGTTAGTAAAAGTGTATTAATTTTAAAGAATTTTTTATGAATTAATTTTTTTGTGGTATTTATTATATAAAAATGAAATGATAAGAAGTAATATTCCTAAAGAAACAAAAACTATGGTTCTTGATATAGTATCTAGATGAGAGATATCATAAAAAAACAGTTTTATAAGTGTTAATCCAAAAACTACAAAAGCTAATATCCTTAAATGTTTTAGATTTTTCCAAATTCCTAAAGCTATCAAAATTAAAGAATAAATTCCCCAAAAAATACTTAAACCTAACTTATACGATTCTGACGAATTTCCAATATCCATCCAATGAATTAGCTCACTACTTAATACCCAAAGAATTGTAATAGTTAGAAACAGTTGATAATAGAGTTTTAAATGTTGAATTACAGGAAGCTGTTTCATTGATTTAAAGCTAATTACTAGTAAACCAGCAAGAAAACCAAAAGAAATGTATCTAATTAATATATGAAAGATTCCAACAGAATATTCAGAATTTATGTTTGTCGATAAATAACTCTCTCTTAACTCACCTAACGTATATAAACCACTTATTAGAAAGAAAAAAATAATTATTTTAGAAATTATGAAAATTATTACTCCTAATTTTTTGTTTTTTATTTTAGTTAAATTAAAAATTGATAATAAACCTATAAACAAGAAAGTATAGATAAATAGATAGATTGATTCAAATTTTATTAAATCATAGTTGAATATTTTTGATTCGTAACCATTCGGATTTTCTATAGAGGTTATAGAATTATGGTACAATTGTTCCCAATAAGCTGCAATTTCATTTCTAAAAGTTACATAAAGTGTTATTATAAAAATAATTGGGATTCCATAACTAACTATTTGGTATAGATTTTTATTATTTGAAATTGATGTAGAAATTGTTGTTTTTCTATTTAAATATGTAATTACACCAAAGAACACAGATGAAAACAATCCAGTTAAAAAATAAATATTGAGGATTGGATTAATGTTAACTTCGTTATTAAGGCTGTTAACATCTACAAATAAATTATTCCAATCTTTTGCTAAACTTAAAAAGGTTAAAATAATGAGTGGGTAAGAAAAATATTCATAAAAATTTACTTTTTTTGTTCTACCTACCCAAAATAATAGCACCGCTTCTGCTCCCCAAAGTAAGGTTACCCAGTTACCGTTTAATTCTACAGGAATTGTAATAGTTATAAATGTAATTGCTAAACCTAGAACTAAATAATACAAATTTTTATCAACTAAATTCTTGTAGTAAATTATGGAGCATACACCTAAATGAAAAATAGCATTGCTTAAAGTGAATAACCCTAAATACGCTTCAGTTTGGTATTGATTTAGAATAATTGAGTATCCAATACCATAAAAAATAAATGCGTTTAAAAGAATTAAAAATACATCTTCAGCTTTAAATAGTTCTTTATTTATTAATTTATAAGTCAACAATATTGCATAAAAAATGGCGAAAAATAGTGTTGCGAATATTAAATTTGAGGTAGTCTCAATTTCAGAATTAACTGATGAATAGTATCCTAATAATACAATGCTCCAAGTTAAAATGAAAGCCGTATAATAAATGAATTTCCAAGGTTTTTTAAAAGAAATAAATAGAATTGCAACGTTAATAATTGCAACATAAATATATAAAATATCGAATTCACGGGTTTCCTTACTTAGCAAAAACGGAACAGCATAAGCCCCTACAAGTCCAATATGGGCTATAACTTGTTTATCGTATTTCAGGGCCCCAAATACGGTTAAAACAGTTGTAATTACCATAATTGAATAAGCAACTGCAGCAGGAAAAAGTGAATAGTAAGAAAAAGCAGCGTACGTTATAAAATAGATTATAGCCATTGCTCCACTGTATAAAGCAGCACTAAATTGTAGGTAATTTTCTTTTAATTTTAAGGCAAATACAAATAGCCCTAAACCAACTAAATACCCTAGTATAATTCTAACTGTTGGGCTTATTAAATTATTATCAATTGCATATTTAGCCCCTATGGAAACTCCAATAATTATGACAATAATTCCTATTTTGTTTATTAGATTTTCACCAATAAATTTTTCAATATCACTTTTAATTGTTGGTTTTTTTAAAATAAATTTTTGAGGTTTAACTTTTGTAGATTTGATACTTAAATTATCAGTTTTTTGTTCTGGAAATTCTTCTACAGCTTTAAAAGTTTTCTTTTGAATTGGGTTCGGTTTTTCTAGAGGAATAGGTTTTTCTTCAATATCAGAACTGATATTTTTTAAATTGTCAATTTCATTTTTTAATGAACTAATCTCCTTGCTTAAAGCCTCTTGTTTGTCAAGTAGAATTACAAACTTAGAAGCTAATAAATTCACTTTTTTCTTGTTTGAATCCATAACTATATTATTAAATTTAAAAAATTAAGTAATTTATTTATAAATAAATATGATTAAAATCATAACCGAGAAAAATATGATTTTGTTTTAATGCTGGTTCAGTTATTTAACATCAACCAGTATCAATTTCTTCTGCAAGCGTTGAACTATTTTAGAATGTGTTATTAAAATTTTTAGATCCACTCTTTAATTTCATTTCCGCTATAATCGGCTGTTAATCATAATTTTTTAAATAGCTATATTTTTAGAAAGGCAGTGACCTATTAAAAGTTGTGTTTAGATTCCCGTTTCCAAGGGAATGAAAGTTGTTTTCAGATAAAAATAGGTTCTAGATGAAAATGATATAATTTAAGAGCATTGTTCTCAATACACCTACGTTGCACTCCAGAATGCGAACTGACGTAATGCTACTTAATTATTCAATTTTTTAGAATTTCCGTAGCCAACACCAATTACTTTGGTGTAACGGCTTCCAAATTTTTTATAATAAACCAACACGGTATAATCATTTTCCGTTTGGTAAAAAGAGCCGTCTATATCGCTATTGCTAATTACTCCTTCTTGGTTTTTTGTTACATATTGGTAATTGTAAAAACCTTGTTTTAGAAGTAATTTGGCTTCGTACAAGCCTGTATCTAAATTGTAGTTTAGTTTGTTGGTATTATTTAATTGCCAATTGTTAAAATTTCCACTAACAAAAACATCTTTTCCATCTAAATTTTCTAAACAACTTAAACTAAAATGTACCCAACCATAATCGGCATCGGTATTGTTATTATCGCCATCTAAAGTTCTCACTACAAAGTTTCCGTTTATATCTTCTAAAAGCGTGTATGGCTGGTCTATTCTTTCTTCATTGGTATATAAATACGCGTGGTATAAATCGGTGCCTTTTTCTACTTTTGCAATGTTTAAGGTGGTGTTTCTAATAAATTTGGTATCTAAATACAAGAATTCATTTCCTGCCAAAAAACTAGTTTCTTTATTATATTTGTATAGCAATTGCGTACCTCTATAAAATTGTGGTTTTAAACCTTTAATTGCAGTTTGCCAATTATTATTCTGCAAAACAACTGGCAAAATCTCTTCTTTAGGGTTGTTAATTCTTAAATTTGGATGGTTTATAATAAATTCTACAGATTGGTGTGTGTTTATGATTGAAATGTCCCTGCTTTTATAAACTGTTACACCAACTGTTACAACAGATTCGTACACAACAAATTTACGTACAAAAACAATTTCTTGTTCTTCATTTAATATATATATTTTGTAATTTCCAGAAATTTTTAGCCGTGTATCGTCGTTAGGTATTGTTAACCTATAATTAGTGTAAGGCTGTAATGTATTAAAAGAGTTTTCATAATCTCTAATTCTATCTTCGGCGTAGCCATCTACAAATTCTGAATCTGATAAACCAGAAGAGTTCCAATTATAATCGCAATGTTCAATTTTATAGGTATAATCGTGTTCGTCTGCATTTAAATCGTCGAAAATCAATTGAAAACTTTCACCAAGTCTTAAAATTGGCGCATAGCTATTAACGGAATTCGGTTTTAAAATAATAGTTTTAATATATGCTGCATCCTCAGTTTTTTGCTGAGAAGAACTTAGGTGAAACATTAAAATAGCAATAAAAAAAGTATAAAATGACTTCAAAATTAAATGGTATTAAGGTTTTTTGTCTTCAAATTTTATACCAAATATAGAATTGTAATTGTAATTATTACAGTTTACATCCTAAAAGTTGATTCTAGGCTATAAAAAATTGATTAAAATCATTAAACTAAAATTTTAAATTCTTATTTTTGCACCGTTTTTAAAGACTATTAAATAAACTTAAAATATGTCACAGGACATTCGAATTAAAAAAGGTTTGGACATTAAGCTAGTAGGTGCTGCTGAAAAGGTAACCGAAAAAGCTAATTCTTGTAGTGTATACACACTAAAACCTGAAGATTTCCACAGTATCATTCCAAAATTATCCATTAAAGTTGGTGAAAAAGTAAAAGCTGGTGAAGCGGTTTTTTACAATAAAGCCAATGAAGAAATGAAATTTCCTTCGCCAGTAAGCGGTGAACTGATTGATATTATACGTGGTGAAAAAAGAAAGATATTAGCTGTAAAAATTCAAGCTGATACAGAACAACAATATGTTAATTTTGGAGTAAATGACCCAAAATCTATGAAAGCTGACGAGATTAAAAGTCTTTTGTTAAGCGCAGGATGTTGGCCATTTATTAAACAAAGACCTTATGATGTTATTGCAAATCCTGCAAAAACACCTAAAGCCATTTTTGTTTCTGCATTTGCAACTGCTCCTTTAGCTGCCGATTACGATTATGTTTTGGCTGGTAAAGAAAAGGAGTTGCAAGCTGCAATTACCGCTTTAAGTAAATTAACACCTGGTGTAGTTCACGTTTCAGTTGGTAAAAATACAAACTCTCCTTTGGCAGGTTTAAACCATTGCACGTTGCATAAAGTTTCAGGACCACATCCTTCTGGAAATGTAGGTACTCAAATTGCAAAAATTGATCCTGTTAATAAAGGTGAAACCGTTTGGACAGTTTCTCCACAAGATTTAGTAATTATTGGTGAGTTATTACTTACAGGTAAATTTAATGCTGAACGTATTATTGCGTTGGCTGGTTCATCTGTTGAAGCTCCTAAATATTACAAAACAAAAATTGGAGCTGCAATAACTTCTATTGTAGACAAGAAACTTAAAGGTGATAATAATAGAATTATTAGCGGTAATGTGTTAACTGGTAAAACTACCAATTTAAAGGGTAGTTTAGGCTATTACAACAATATTGTTACTGTAATTACTGAAGGAAACGATTACGAATTTTTTGGCTGGACAATGCCAGTATTTAATAAGTTATCAATTTCAAGAGCTATTACTTTTTCTTGGTTATTCCCAAATAAAAAATACGATTTAAATACCAATACCAATGGTGAACATAGAGCCTTTGTTGTAACCGGTAATTATGAAAAAGTTTTTCCTTTAGATATTTATCCAATGCAAATTTTAAAAGCTTGTATGTATCAAGATCTAGATGAAATGGAAGCTTTAGGAATGTACGAAGTTGCGCCTGAAGATTTTGCCTTAACTGAATTTGTATGTGTCTCTAAACAACCACACCAAGAAATTATAAGAAAAGGTTTAGACTTAATGTTAAAAGAAATAGGATAATTATGGGATTAAAAGAAAAATTACATAATATAAAAGGAAAAGTTGAAGGCACAAATTGGCAAACCATGTTTGGTGCAATTCACACACTTTTTTACACTCCAAATGAAACTACACATTCAGGTGGACATTTAAGAGGAGCCGATGATTTAAAGCGTACAATGATGAATGTTGTACTGCCTTTAATTCCTCTTTTTATTTTTGGAATGTTTAATGTTGGTTTTCAACATAATGCAGCAATTAATGGTTTTCCAGAGGGAATGGGCTTTTTTAGTTCTGAATTTTGGAATTTAGAAAATTTATCTTTTGGTGCCATAAAATTATTACCATTATTAATAGTTTCTTATGTTGTTGGTTTAGGTATTGAAATAATTTTTGCAACTATTAATAAACACGAAGTAGAAGAAGGTTATTTTGTAACTGGTATGTTAGTACCACTTATTATACCTATTGATACTCCTTTATGGATGCTTGCAGTTGCTATTATTTTTGGAGTAGTAATTGGTAAAGAAATTTTTGGAGGTACCGGAATGAATATTCTAAACCCAGCTTTAACAATTAGAGCCTTTTTATTCTTTGCCTATCCAACTTGGATGAGTGGAGATAAAGTTTGGGTAGCTGGTGCAAAAGAAAGAGCTAATGAAATAATGTCTGGAGCCGAATTAGATGCCATTTCTGGTGAAACTGTATTAGGTGCTTTAGCGCAAGGACAAGATTTTGCTTATTCCGTTTCAGATATGTTCTTAGGTTTTATACCGGGTTCTGTTGGTGAAACATCTACCTTATTAATTTTACTTGGAGGTTTATATTTACTTTATACCAAAGTTGCTAGTTGGAGAATTATGGTATCATCTGTTATTGGGGCTTTAGTTATGGGGCTTATTTTTAATGGGGTAGTAAATGCTGGATGGATTACAGAAAGCAGTAAGTTTTATTCATTAATGAGTACTGAATTCTGGCATCATTTATTAATTGGTGGTTTAGCTTTTGGTATTGTATTTATGGCAACCGATCCTGTAACAGGTTCTCAAACAAACAAAGGAAAATGGTATTACGGTTTCTTTATTGGATTTATCTCTGTAATGATACGTGTATTTAATCCTGCTTATCCAGAAGGTGTAATGTTAGCAATTCTATTAATGAATGTATTTGCACCAACTATTGATCATTACGTTGTTCAAGGAAATGTAAAAAGAAGATTGAAACGTTTAAAATCAAAAACAGCATAACAATGGCAAAGAATACTGAAAGTAACGTTTATACAGTTTTGTTCGCAACAGGAATGGTTCTTGTTGTTGGTACATTATTAGCGTTTTTAGCGTCTTCGTTAAAAGATAAAATAGCTGAAAACAAAAGAATTGAAAAACAACAAAATATTTTATATGCAATGGGTATTAACGAAAATGACGAAAGTAGCGTTGAGTTTGTATCTAAAGATATTGTTGGAGAAGAGTTTAACAAATATATAACCAAACAATTAGTAATTACTGGAGCTAATGCTGTTGAAAATAACGAAGCATATTTAATAGATTTAAAAAAAGAAGCTGCTTTAGCAAAAAACAACAACTACCAAAGAAGATTACCTTTATTTGTTGGAAATAAAGATGGTAAAGATTCATACATTGTTCCGGTAAGAGGAAAAGGTTTATGGGATGCCATTTGGGGGTATATTGCTTTAGACAAACAATTAGTAATTCAAGGAGTATATTTTGATCACGCAGGAGAAACACCAGGTTTAGGGTCTAACATAAAAGAACGCTTTTTTATGGATGATTTTATAGGTGAACATATTATGGATGGTGATACATTTAAAGGTGTAGCAGTTTCAAAAAGTAATGCAGATCCAAAAAATCTAGACAAAACCGATAATGAAGTAGATGCAATTTCTGGTTCTACAATAACAGGTGATGGTTTAGCTGCAATGCTTAAAAAAGACTTGAAAATGTATTTACCTTATTTAAAAACATTAAACCAATAATTTATGGGACTTTTATCAAAAAAAGATTTAAAATTAATAACAGATCCTTTAGCAGATAATAATCCTATTACTATACAAGTATTAGGTATTTGTTCTGCATTGGCAATTACAGCTGAATTAAAAGCATCAATTGTAATGTCTATTGCAGTACTTTTTGTAATGGGACTGGGTAATTTAACTATTTCATTAATGCGGAATATAATTCCACCAAAAATTAGAATTATTGTACAACTTATTGTAGTTGCTACTTTGGTAATTATTGTGGATTTAGTGTTGAAAGCCTTTGCTTATGAACTAAGTAAGACATTATCTGTGTTTGTGGGATTGATTATTACCAACTGTATTATTATGGGACGTTTTGAAGCTTTTGCTTTAGCTAATGGACCAATAAGATCATTTATAGATGGTGTTGGAAACGCATTAGGTTATGCAGTAATACTTATTATTGTAGGATTTTTTAGAGAATTGTTAGGATCTGGAACCTTATTAGGATTTAAAGTTTTAGGTGATCCTATTGAAAAAACAGGTGTGTACGCTTTTGGTTATGAAAACAACGGATTTATGTTGCTAGCACCAATGGCATTAATAACTGTTGGAATTATTATTTGGGTACAACGCTCAAGAAATACATCATTAATAGAAGATAACTAGAATATGGAACATATAGAATTATTTTTTAAGTCAATATTTATAGATAATATGGTATTTGCAACATTCTTAGGAATGTGTTCATACCTTGCTGTATCTAAAAAAGTTTCTACTGCAGTTGGTTTAGGAGCGGCCGTTATATTTGTAATGGCAATTACCGTTCCATTAAACTGGTTGTTAGATCAATATATTTTACAAGAAGGTGCACTTAGTTGGTTAGGCGAAGAATATGCAGCCTACGATTTAAGTTTTCTTTCATTTATAATGTTTATTGCAACCATTGCAACAATGGTGCAATTGGTTGAAATTATTGTAGAAAAATTTGCTCCAGAATTGTACAACTCTTTAGGTATATTTTTACCTCTAATTGCAGTAAACTGTGCTATTTTAGGTGGATCATTATTTATGCAATCACGAGAAATTGCTTCTTTAGATTTGGCATTTAACTATGGTGTTAGTTCTGGTATAGGATTCTTTTTAGCAATCTTAACAATTGCTGCTATTCGTGAGAAAATTAGATATTCAAATATTCCTGCACCACTTAGAGGTTTGGGAATTACATTTATAATAACAGGTTTAATGGCTATTGGATTTATGAGTTTTGGTGGAATGTTAACTGGTGGTGACGAACCAGAAACTAAAGAAGAAACTTCTAGAGTAATTCCTTCTAAAAATAATACCATTGAAGTTAGTAAAGAAGAAGCTAGTAAATTAGCCAATAACGAAAAAGAAATTATAGAGTAATGATGATATTAGCAACAAATACCATAGGTACAATTGTAGCAACTGTAATCGCATTTTTAGTGTTAATACTATTATTGGTTGCTCTGTTACTATATGTAAAACAAAAATTATCACCTTCTGGTCCTGTAAAAATCAGAATTAATGGTGAAAAAGAAATTGAAGTAGCTTCAGGAAGTACACTACTTACTACTTTAAGTAGCGAAAAAATATTTTTACCTTCTGCATGTGGTGGTGGTGGAACATGTATCCAATGCGAATGTCACGTGCATTCTGGTGGTGGAGAAGCTTTGCCGACAGAAACGCCTCACTTTACTCGAAAACAATTAAAAGAAGGTGCTCGTTTATCGTGTCAAGTTAAGGTGAAACAGGATATGGATATCTCAATTCCTGAAGAAGTTTTCGGAATTAAAAAATGGGAAGCAACTGTTGTAAGAAATTACAATGTAGCATCTTTTATTAAAGAATTTGTTGTTGAAATTCCTGAAGACATGGGCTACAAAGCTGGTGGATATATTCAAATTGAAATTCCAGAATGTGAAGTTGATTTTAAAGATATGGACATTACAGCGCATCCTGAAGAACACGATACTCCAGATAAGTTCCAAGTAGAGTGGGATAAATTCGGTTTATGGGATTTAAAAATGAAAAACACCGAATTGGTAGAACGTGCATATTCAATGGCTTCTTACCCTGCTGAAGGGCGCGAAATTATGTTAAATGTACGTATCGCTACACCACCTTGGGATAGAACTAAAAATGCTTGGATGAATGTAAATCCAGGTATTGCTTCATCATACATTTTCAACTGTAAAAAAGGAGATAAAGTAACAATTTCTGGACCTTATGGAGAATTCTTCATTAATGAATCTGATGCAGAAATGTTATATGTTGGTGGTGGTGCTGGTATGGCTCCAATGCGCTCTCATTTATACCATTTATTCAAAACCCTAAAAACTGGGAGAAAAGTAACATATTGGTATGGTGGACGTTCTAAACGTGAATTATTCTACCTAGACCATTTTTACGAATTAGAAAGAGAGTTTCCTAACTTTAAATTCTACTTAGTATTATCTGAGCCTGCTCCTGAAGACAACTGGGTGAATAAAAAAGATGCAGATGATCCAAACGGAGATGGATTTACTGGATTTGTACATCAATCCGTAATAGATGAATATTTATCTAAACACGAATCTCCAGAAGACTTAGAATTATATTTCTGTGGTCCTCCTTTAATGAATAAAGCAGTTCAAAAAATGGGTGAAGATTTCGGTTTAGCTGATGAGAACATCAGATTTGATGATTTTGGGGGGTAATACCGGTCATTGAGCGGAGTCGAAATGACTTCTTTGTAATGATTAAAAACATAATAATTTTAAAAAATCCGGTACATTTGTATCGGATTTTTTTATACGAAATACTAATGAGCAGACCACTTACAACTCAAGAACAACACAACTTAGCAATGAATATTGTTGGAAAAGATTTAGAAGCTAAAGGTTATGAATTTTTAGCAGTAAACAGCCAATTAAAAAGAAACCCTCAATTTGTATGTATCGATAAAAATAACCAACGTTACTTTATAATTGTTAAAATAGGACCTATTAATAAATTGGGTATTACCTACGATGTAATTTGGATGGAAACCTTTAAATTACACGCCAAAAAAAATAATGCTAAAGTTATATTTGCCGGCGTTGGTTTAGGCGCTAAAAACAACATTAATACTCCACCGTTGTTACATAAAGAATATGCTATACAATATGATGGCTTGCAATATTTAGATGTTGCTTTGAATTAATGCTATAACCTTCTTGAAGCAATGTACTAAACTAATTTTGTTTAAAACGTACGCTATACTCCATAAAAAAAGCACGCCAATGGCGTGCTTTTAAAGTATTTAATTACCTTCTTAATTTACTTTTTGCTCTAAAAGATCAAAAAATTGTTCTAATTGTGGCATTAAAACAATACGAGTTCTTCTATTTCTAGCTCTACCTTCAACAGTATCGTTAGTTTCTAAAGGCTTGTATTCACTTCTACCTGCAGCAATTAAACGTTCAGGAACAATGTTAAAGTCGTTTTGAAGCACTCTAATTACAGAAGTTGCACGTTTTACACTTAAGTCCCAGTTATCTTTTATACCTGCAGTACTAATTGGCTTGTTATCTGTGTAACCTTCAACCATAACTTCTAAGTCTTTTTGTGCAGAAATTACATCAGCAACTTTACCTAATACTCTTTTTGCATCAGAAGAAATTGTTGCACTTCCACTCTTGAATAATAACTTATCAGCTATTGAAATATAAACAACTGTTTTTTCAACATCAACTTGAATGTCTTCATCATTAAATCCATCTTTTAACACACTCTTTAATTGGAAACCTAATGCCAAATTAATAGAGTCTTTACGAGTCATTGCTTTTTGAACATGTTGAATATATTCATCTTTTTTACCCATTTGAGCCAATGTTTCCTTAATATTATCGGAAGCAGATTTAGATAATACCGTTAAATTGTCAACATACTCTAATGTTTTTTCTTTGTCACTTCTTAAATCTTGAACTTGTTGTTCTAAAGAAGCAACTTTACTTTCACTTTCAATTCTACATTTCATTAAATCAGCCTTTGTATCAACCAATTCCTGATTTTTAGAATTAAAATTACCCTCTAATTCCGTGTACTTCTTTTTAGATACACAAGAACTTAACACTACTGATATCACTAATATCAATACAAAACTTTTTTTCATAATTAAAACGATTTTAAGTGAACAAAGTTAAAAAAAATAAAATTCTTTAAAGCATAAAATCGCTTATTTTAAGATGAATTTAAGAGTTTTTTATATACTATATTTGTAATCTCTAATTTTAGTTTCTTTTGTATGAAAAATTATCTGTTTTTTATCTATTTTATATTTATTATAGCTTGTACAGAGCAACAGTCTAATTTAAAAGTTTTACAAGGTAATGCTATTGGAACCACTTACACTATTAAATACTTGGATTCAACAGGCACTAATTTCGAATTAAAAATCGACAGTATTATTAAGGCAGTAAACACCTCAACTTCCACCTATATTCAAAATTCAGATATTTCAAAAATAAATCGAGGAGACACTACAGTTGTTGTTGATGCTATTTTTGAAGAAGTTTTTAAAAAATCTGAAAAAATATACCGTGAAACAGCTGGTGATTTTGATCCAACAGTAGGAATTTTAGTAAACGCTTGGGGTTTTGGTCCAGGTGCCAAAATTAACAATTTAGACTCGCTTAAAATAGATTCGTTATTAACTTTTGTAGGTTTTAATAAAGTAAATCTTTTAAACAACAAAGTATCAAAGTTATATCCAGAAATTTATTTTGATTTTAACGCAATTGGAAAAGGATATTTGGTAGATATTGTTGCAAGACAATTTGAAGCTGCTAATATTGAAAATTATATGGTAGAAATTGGTGGTGAAATTAGAGTAAGAGGTAAAAATGAACATGGTGAATTTTGGAAAATAGCTATTGAAAATCCAAATGAAGATGGAACACGTTCTTTTGCTACTGTGATTCAATTAAAAGATGAAGCTATGGCGACTTCTGGTAATTACAGAAAATACCGCACCACTGAAGACGGTAAAAAATATGTACACACAATTAATGCAAAAACAGGTTATGCGACCGAAAGTAACTTATTAAGTGCCTCTGTAATATCTAAAGGCGATTGTGCAGATGTTGATGGTTACGCAACAGCATTTATGGCAATGGGCTTAGATAAATCTATCGCATTTATAAAACAACATACCGAACTAAAGGTGTTTTTAATTTATGCTAATGAAAATGGTGAAATTAAAACGTTTGCTTCTGCTAATTTTGACAATTAAATTCTATTTTGTACAAACTGGTAAAATTTCGCCTTTTACCAAACAGTATTTTGTAATTAATTCAGGAGAAAGAGTTTTGGAATAATCTATTTCATTTACAGTAAAACCAACAGCTCTTAATCTATCAAAATAATCTTTACCATATACCCGAACGTGATCATATTGCCCAAAGTGTTTTTTTCTTTCTTCTTCTGAAGTGATAGAAAAATCTTCATATGTTTCGTTCAAACTCAAATCCTGCGGAATTTGAAAAATACCTAATCCTTTAGGTTTTAAAACCCGATAAAGTTCACTCATTGCTTTTGCATCATCTACAATATGCTCTAATACATGATTGCAAAAAACCACATCAAACAAATTATCTTCAAAAGGTAAATTACAAATATCTGCTTTTACATCGGCAATTGGAGAATATAAATCTGCAGTTATATAATCTAAGTTTGTTTGTTCTTTAAAACGGTTTAAAAAACATTGTTCTGGTGCAATGTGAAGGACTTTTTGGGGTTTCGCAAAAAAATTTGTTTCATTTTTTAAATACAACCATAACAATCTGTGTCGTTCTAAAGAAAGTGTGCTTGGAGAAAGTACATTTGTACGCTGTTCTCCATAACCATAAGGCAACATTTTTCGAAAACTTTTACCATCAATAGGATCTGTAAACGTTTTTCCTTTAAGATAAAATGCAACTAGAGGGGCAACCCAAAAACTAACCTTAATTAATACTGGTCTTGGGACCGTATTTAGAAAAAATTTAAAAATTTTAGTTAACATGTAGTTGGTTTACCTTTAAAACAAGCTATTATTAGTAGAATTTAAATTAATTATAAAACCAGTGGTACTTCTCTAAATTCATCCTCTTCTTTACTTTCAATCCCTAAAGCTTGGTAAATATATTTAAATGTAGAAAGCAATTCTGGTTTTCCATTTACAATAGCAACATCATGTTCAAAATGTGCACTAGGTTTATTGTCTTTTGTTAAAATAGTCCAACCGTCGTTTAATTGATTTATTCTATGTGTTCCTAAATTTATCATTGGTTCTATAGCCACAACCATACCTTCAACAAACTTTTTACCTCTTCCTCTTTTTCCATAATTTGGCATTTCTGGATCTTCGTGCATAGATTTTCCCAATCCATGACCAACCAATTCTCGTACAACACCATACCCTCTTTTTTCGCAATAATTTTGAATTGCAAAGCCTACATCTCCCACTCTATTTCCAGCTTTAAACTCTCTAATACCTTGGTACAAACTTTCTTTTGTAACTTCTAATAATTTTTTAGTTTCAGGAGCTACTTCACCTACTTCAAAAGTATAAGCGTGATCTCCGTAAAATCCATTTTTTAAAGCACCACAATCTATTGAAATAATATCGCCTTCTTTTAAGGGTTTATCATTTGGTATTCCGTGTACAACTTGAGCATTTGGACTCATACAAAGCGTGTTTGGAAAATCGTACAAACCTAAAAATCCAGGTATAGCACCATTATCTCTTATAAACTCTTCCGCTAATTTATCTAAAAACAACGTTGTAACTCCAGGCTTCACCTCTTTTGCTAATAATCCTAAAGTTTTAGACACGATTAACGCACTTTGTCGCATTAACTCTATTTCTTCTCGTGTTTTAATAAGTATCATTTCAATTTTATATTAATTTTTGCAAAGGTAAATCAAAAAAATAAAATATGCGGACAGAGTTAAAAATATAAAAAAAATGAATTAAATGCAAAAAGAGTGACTTTCGACAGCTATTTTTTATTATATCCTTAGTAAATTTACGGCATCACTTTTAATATTATATTATGTATAAAGCAGTATCTGCTGAAGAAGCAGTAAAAGTTATAAAATCTAACGATAGAGTATATATTCAGGCAGCAGCCTCAGCATCTCAAATATTAATTAATGCAATGTCTGCGAGACATGAAGAATTAAGAGGTGTAGAAGTTTGTCATTTGCACATTGAAGGCGATGCCCCTTATGCAGATCCAAAATACAAAGATAGTTTTCATGTAAATTCACTTTTTATAGGAAAAAATGTACGTCACACTTTAAAAGCAGGGAATGGATCTTATACGCCCGTATTTTTGAGTGAAGTACCGAATTTATTTAAAAAAAATGTATTACCAGTTGACGTTGCATTAATACAAGTTTCCACTCCAGACAAACATGGATATTGTTCTTTAGGTGTTTCTGTTGAAGCAATTTTAGCTGTAATTGCAAATGCAAAACATGTAATTGCTCATATAAATGATCAAATGCCAAGAGTACATGGAGAGGGTCTAATTCATATTTCAGAATTAAATACTTTTGTAGAAGAAAGTGCTCCTATTCATGAGTTTCATATGCCAAATCCATCAAAAATAGAATGTACAATAGGTGATTATATTGCGGAATTAATTGAAGATAGAAGTACTTTACAAATGGGAATTGGTTCTATTCCAAATGCTGTATTATCGCGTTTAGGAAATCATAAAGATTTAGGACTGCATACTGAAATGTTTTCTGATGGGGTAATTGATTTAATTTTAAAAGATGTAATAAACGGAAACTACAAAGGAATAAATGCAGGAAGAGCTTTAACTACATTTTTAGGCGGCTCTAAACGCTTGTATGATTATGTAGATGACAATCCATTTATTGAAATGCGTTCGTGTGATTATACAAATAGCGTTTCTAATATTCGTCAAAATCCTAGAATGGTAGCCATTAATTCTGCTATTCAGGTAGATTTAACTGGACAAGTTTGTGCTGATTCAATTGGAGCAAATATGTTTTCTGGTGTTGGTGGACAAATGGATTTTATTAGAGGCGCTTCCTTAAGTGAAGGCGGAAAGGCAATTATTGCATTACCTTCAATAACCAATAAAGGAATTAGTAGAATTGTTCCTTTTTTAAATAAAGGAGCCGGAGTTGTTACAACAAGATCGCATGTACATTATATAGTTACAGAATATGGAGTTGCAAATTTATATGGCAAAACCATAGACCAGCGCGTTGCTGAATTGGTTAAAATTTCACATCCAGACTTTAGAGAAAGCATGGAGCGAGAATATTATGAAACTACAAGTTAGTAATTGATTAACATACAATTTTAAGAAAAACACTTAAAACTAGCTTGAAGAATAGCGGACCTTAAAAATCCGCTATTTTTTGTTTTATATTTTTGTCAAGTTCTTAAAAATCAAAATACCAATTAAAAACATCTGTTTTTAAACCAAATGAAATCCAAGTAGTATTAGTGCTTTCAAAATTTATTGAAGGTGTCACTGGCTCAAAATTTCTAAAAGTTATGCCTGCGAATAATTTTAAATTAGTTGCTGGGTTTACTAAATACCCAACTTGTAAATCGGCAATTGCAACAGAAGCTTCATTACCTTGCCCTATTTTGTTGCCATAATCTGAAACTCTATCATCGTTATCTTTGTAAATATCTCCTCCATAACTAAAGTTATCAGCCGCAGTATTAAAATCGAAACCTTTTTTACCAATTACAATTTTAGAATTTGCAAACCACCTATTTTTTGAATACCTGGCTATAAAAATAGTTTCGTTAAAATTTGAACCCCATAAATGTGCTAAAGGTTGATTGTTATGTCCAAAATTATAATTTAACTCATCATGAGAATAGGTATAAGGTTTTACTGCATTATGTTCAATTTGTAAAAATAAATTTTCAACTTTAAAAGCATTGTAGAATTTAGCTCCAATTTGAAAACCATTTTTATTTCCCCACCAACCATTTGAACTTGTAACTTCAGAAATTCTAAATTCATCAATTAGAAATTGAGAATATAACGATATATTTTTATGTTTGTACTTTAAACTTAACCCTAACAAGGTGTTTCCAGCTCTAGATCCTGCACTAAACTCTGCTGCTGTATAAAAAATTAATGGATTTAAATAATTCATATCAAATCCTCTATCGTTTGTTGTATCCCAAATAACAGTTTCAAAAAGCCCTAAGTTTATTTTTTTGGAAACATTCCAACTTAAATAATGAATTGCCATAAACTTCTTCTTATAAGCACCATCAACTGTTAATTCTGGTCTAACATCTTGCATAGACATCCACAGGTTTGTGTATTTAATTTTCCAAAAACTAGTGTTTATTTTAAAATAAGGGTACGGTGAAGCACCATCTGATAAAAATAAAGAACGATACCCATCTCCTATAAAATTTTTCCCAGTTCCAAACTGAAAATTAAAATATGTACTTGGAGTATAAGAAACATAAGCTTCTGCTACAGGATAATCATAAGCATCTGTTTTAAATTCTTTTGCAATTCCTCTTCCTGGAATAATTGCTGGATTTCCACCATCTGGCTTTAAAGACTCTGCGTATGTGTTAACATAGTGTGCAAAACGTCCCTGACTTTCGTAAAAACTTGTTGAAAAATTAAGATTCTTTCCAAGTCCACCATTTATTTGAACACCTCTTGTATTGTTAAATGTATTAATATCTTCACTATCGCTACCAACCTGCAAATCAACAATTGGGTCTACGGTAAACCAAAAATTGTCGCCTCTTACATTAGCCATGTGTTCATTTAGCAACTTTCTTCCAAACCATGTAGTTTTAGGTTTTATAAGTTTATTTTTTTGAGCATCTAAATCAATAATACTATTTACTTCACTATAAACATATGGTTTTATCGAGGTATGCGAATTTTCAGCTTGATTCAAATAATTACTATAATTATTATATTCTGAATGTGTTAAAGGAATATTTAGAGCACTTTTATGTTCTGGAAATAAACTTTTTTCAGTTGAAGCTATTTCAAAAATTGGTTTTTCAAGAATTTCAACCTTTTTTACTTCTTGCTGAACAACTTCTTTAGGTTGATTATTATTTTCTAACGGAATTGACAACGGAAACACAAATTGCATTTCTATAGCATGATTATTAAATTTTGCAGGAGTTATTTTAGGAAGCGTTTTAAAAACACGCTCTACTTCAGTTTTTAATTCTTTATAAGGTGAATTTACATACAACACTTTAAAATTACCAGTTGAATCAACTATAAAAACAATATTAATTAAACCATTAAAATTTTGTTGAAGTACATTTTCAGGAATTTTAAATTCTGAAATAATCGCATTTTTAACCTCATTTTTAAAACACGTTGGAAGATTTGCTATTTGCTCAGATTCACATGCTGGAAAAACAGGGTATTTTTCTGCCTGTGAAAATGCTACCACTGAAATTAATAAAAAAAGTACACTTAAAAATATGTTTCTTATTGTATCCAAGTTATGTTATTTTTTCTACTTTATTATTTCTTAATTGATATTTCTCGCCACTTTCTTTACATGTTGCAAAACCCTGTTTGTCAAATTCCAATCTGTGTCCGTACTCGCTTATCCAGCCAATTTGTTTTGAAGGATTACCAACAACTAAGGCGTACGGTTTTATTTCTTTTGTAACAACCGCTCCTGCTCCAATAAAAGCATACTCTCCAATATTATTACCACAAACAATAGTTGCATTAGCACCTATACTCGCTCCTTTTTTCACCAATGTTTTTTGATATTCACCACGTCTTACAATAGCACTTCTTGGATTTATAACATTGGTAAAAACCATTGAAGGACCTAAAAAAACATCATCTTCGCAAATTACACCTGAATAAATAGAAACATTATTTTGAACTTTTACATTTTTACCCAAAACAACATTTGGAGAAACCACAACATTCTGACCTAAATTACAATTGTTTCCAATTTTACAGTTTGGCATAATATGACTAAAATGCCAAATTTTTGTGCCTGCTCCTATTTCACAACCGTCATCAATTATAGCGGTTTCATGTGCAAAATAATTGTCCATATTAATATTCTTCTGTTGCTGTATTACCTTGGGCTATCACTTTTGCAGAAGATGTTCCTATGCGGGTTACTCCCATTATAACCATTTTAACTGCGTCTTCATAATTTCGAACGCCACCCGCTGCTTTTGCTGGTAATGGCTTTGCGTTTTCAACAATTAATTCCATGGCTTCAAAAGTAGCTCCGTTTGGTTTTCCTTCTTCCGTTTTAAAGAATCCTGTGGAAGATTTTACAAATACATTTGCAGCATTTTCTTCTCCAAAATTTTCTAAAACTACATCTCTAATTAATTGGGTTAACGCTATTATTTCTTCATTGGTTAACGCAGCAATTTCTATAATCCATTTTGCAACTTTATTATTATCAAGTGCTAACTTTGTACCTTTAAAAACCTCTGCTTTTACTAAATTTACTTTTCCTTCTTTAAATGCATTGTAATTAACTACATAATCTAACTCATCAGCATTATCATTTATTGCTTTTTGTCCTTCAGATAGTTTGTCATTGGTACTATAAGTTCCTTCATGAAATCCGATCACAGTTCCAATTAATACGTCTGAATTAGCTGCTACTACCATTTCCTTTGCCATTGATACAAATTCTGGTCTAATCATAGCTAATTTAAAGTTGTTTTCAATAGCTTCATTTACCAAATTTATTACATTTTGTTGAGTTGCTTCCTCTGTAATATTAGCTTGTGTGGCCGTTTTTAAATATGTAGAATCTAAGTATTGATTGATATTCATTGTATTATAATTTATACTATTTCACTTGTTTGAATAACAAATATAGTTTTTTATGAAGCATAAGGCTATAAAAAAATCCTGCTATTGCAGGATTTAAATAAAAAAACAAGTTATACTTATTCAATTTTAAAAACTATAGGCAATCCGTAACTTACAGTTACAGGTCTACCTCGTTGTTTTCCTGGAATCATTACTGGTAATGCCCTAACAACTTTTATAGCTTCTTCTTGTAATTTTTTATGAGGGGCTCTGGCTTTTATATTTGTAATTTTACCATTTGCATCAATTTTAAATACTACAAATATCCTTTGTATACTTCCCGACTGTAATCCTAAATCTGAAGCAATTCCTGGATCAAAATTCTTCAATACAAATTTTGAAATTTTTTCTGAAAAACAACTTCTAAGTTCTTCTTTTGTTCCTGCACAACCTGGATATATTGGAACATTTTCAATTACAACAAACGCAACATCTTCTTCAACTGTTTCTTCTTCCTCAACATCAACAATATCTTTATTTAAATCTATAATAATAGCTTCATACTCGTCTGTTTCAGTACTTTCAATTATAGTTTCTTGAATATCGATTTCATCTTCAACTTTAATTATTTTTTCAGGTATAACAGTTTTTGGTGCTGGTGCCTTTTGCTCCTCAATTGGCTTAATTTCTACCAATACTTCATCGTCATCATCTTCACTTAATATGCTTGCAGATAAAGCTTCTATTGGACGTGGATACGATTTCATTTTAATAAATTCATACACTATAAAGAGTGCTAAAACAAGACCTAATTGAACTAAAATTCGAGAATAGTTTTCGAGAACGGCATCAGGATATTTTTTAATTTCCATAACCACCTTTTTTAAAATTGATACAAAAAAAGAAAATTTAACTGTTTAAAACAGTAGTATTTATAATGCAAGAAACTGCAACTATAAAATCTGTAAACTTGAAGTCTCTTACAAGATTATTTATCATATTAAATTTACAAAAAATTTGTTTTACAAAAAATTTTTTTAGGCTAAAAAAAGATACTTAAAAAGTATTGAAAAACCGTCATTCTAAACTTGACCCATAATTTCATCAAACTAAAAATCAATTACTATTAGCAGCTAAAATTAAAGATCCACGCCGTCCTTTTTAGTGAATTGGAGATGGATGAGTAATCAAGTTCAAAATAACGGAATTTTTACTTTTAAAAGCCTCCCTTTTTATTCCACTTTAAAAATAATTG
This sequence comes from Lutibacter litoralis, assembly GCF_014646675.1. Lineage (GTDB taxonomy): Bacteria > Bacteroidota > Bacteroidia > Flavobacteriales > Flavobacteriaceae > Lutibacter > Lutibacter litoralis. The sequence goes on from NZ_BMNS01000001.1 coordinate 52,142, forward strand.
GCATTGAATATCTGACTTTAACAGCCTTACCTTGTTGCTTTCCAGGTTCCATTTTAGGTAATAAATTAATAACCCTTATCGCTTCTTCTTTTAACTTTTTATGTGGTGCTCTGGCTTGAATATCTACAATATTTCCGTTTATATCAATTTTAAATAGAGTGAAAATTCTTTGAACTCCTGGGGCTAATCCTAATTCTTCTGCCAAACCTGCATTAAATTTTCTATTAATGTACTTGCTAATTTGTTTTGAAAAACAAGCTTTACGTTCTTCGTTTGTACCTTTACATCCAGGAAACAATGGTGCTTCTTCCAACATTATATAATCAACCTCGTCTTCTGGATTAGATTCTTCATCTAGTTTTACATCTGATATTGTAGAAATATCAACAGGAGTATCAATATCTACAACATCTATTACTGTTTCATCAATATCTACATTATCTTTTACTTGATCAATAACATCTATAATTACTTTTTTTGGAGGTTGCGATTGTAATTTTGGTTGTTCAATTTTGAAATCAATTAGTTGTTCAGTTTCGTCAATTAATTTCCTGTCTTGATTTGATAACATTGCAATTTGGTTGTCGAATGTTTTGTTTTGAATAAGTAAATACGCGATAAATAGCGATAATACCAAGCCTAATTGTGCAAATAATTTACTGTAATTCTCTAAATTTGCTTTTGGATGTTTTTTAATCATAATTTATTGGTTTTATTATATCCTTTTAGTTGTTTGTATTTTGAACGAATCCGATTGAGTGGAATTGAGAAGATTCATTTTAGTACAACAAATAGCTGGATAAATGTTAAAATTATGTTAAAGCAAAAAACATACCAAAAAAGAGAAGCCGTTCATTTTGAACGGCTTCTTAATTAAAAATTATCCTTTTAAATGAATCAAACAAAAAAAAGACTATCATTATTTGATAGCCTTTCCCCAGTTATTAACCTATTTTTCTAACTGTTCGCAATTGTAATATTTTAAGGTAATCCGTTAATTAAACTTTCTAGAGCAGGTTGTGTTATTGGACTTAAACTTGAAATTACTTCTATATGATTATCTACAATTGTTGTTCCTTGGATTGCATAATGTAATACACCATCAATTTCAGCAACCATTATAATATGAACTTCTAATCCTATTGGAATTAATCCGTAATGCTCGGTAAACATCTCTAAATCTGTATTATAAACATCCATTCTTGCCAAAGCTGTTGGTTCTCCGTCATACGATAAATACACCGCACAATTATCTTTATTAAAATCAGCTGGAACGTCGATAAAAATTTCAGTTTTTGCGCCTGCAAAGCTGTACCATCTGTCAAGATTTGTCCACCCAAAAGATCCAATATCATAGTTGTATGTTGCAAATTCACCCGCAGCCCCTTGACCATCTCTTATTTTTGCATCATCTTGCTCTCCATTCTTATCTTCATCGGCTTCAACCCAATCACAATCATCATCAATTCCATCACAATCATTATCTATTCCAGTTCTAAATATCTTCATTCCACCATCTAAGTCTGCAAAATCTACAGGACGACTTTGAACTGATGTCTTTTTTAACAATTCTAGTTCATTTGCTCCTTGTTTAGCATCTATAAAAAACTGACCCGCCGATTTTAAGGCTTCTTTATCACCATTTGCTTTTTGCCCCAAAGTTGAACGGTTTTTAAGAACCATTGAAGCTTTATCGTAAATTTCTAATAATTGCACCGTTACATTTCCTGTTACTGGTGTTCCATTTATTCCAAAAGCATTGGCAGGAAAACTAACATTTGTTCCTTGTGATCCTGTTACTATACCGCCAGTTGTTGCGTCTAGTGTGAACTCTTCTAAACCATCAATTCTATTATCTAAAAATCTGTTGTCTAATGCAATTCCATCTGGTTGTGGTTTTGTGTCTTCAATATCCGGATCTGAAATACAACTGGTAAAGGTTGCTATTAAAGATAAACCTAATACACTTTTAAAAATGTTACTCACTACTTTACTGTTTTTTAAGTTTGTGAAATTTTGTTTTTGATTTTTCATAATTATTAAATTTTATATTCTTTTTAAATTTGTTTTACACTTACATATCAACACAATTATATTTTGTTACCCCTTTCTGATAAAAAAAAATTAAATTAGCTATCTCTAATCCTTCTAAATGAATAAAAAACTACACGCAGACCATATATATATAGAGGCTTTACTAAAAAACGATAGTAGGGTACTTTCTAAATTATATGAGAAATTTTCGCATAAAATAGTTGCTTATGTTAGAAAAAATAACGGAAATGCAGATGATGCTCAGGATATTATTCAAGAAACATTAGTTACTATTTACCATCAAGCAAAAGAGAAAAACTTTATACTTACCTGTCCGTTTGATGCTTACTTTTATTTATTGTGTAAAAGAAGGTGGTTAAATGAGCTAAAAAAAAGAGGGACTAACAGGGTAACAATTATAGAAGATGAAGCATCTATTAAAGACGAGCACAAACAAGAAGTTGAAGAAACTGAACTATTTGAACAACAAAGCTTACTTTTTGAATCAAAATTTAAAGAATTAGGGGTAAAATGCCAAGAATTATTAAAAGCTACATTCAAAATAAAGTCGATGGAAGAAGTTGCTGAATTTTTAGGAGTAACATATGGTTATGCCCGTAAAAAGAAATCGCAATGTATGGGTAAATTAACCCAATTAGTGAAAAATTCGAATGAATTTCAATCCTTAAAAGACTTTTAAAATGGAAGAATTAAAATATATTGAGTTTGAAAACTACTTAAAAAACGAACTCACAGAAATAGAAAAAAAAGCTTTTGAAAATAAGCTACAATCTGATGCCGATTTTAAACAAGAATTTGAAATTTATAAAGCGTTGGAAACTTCTTTGTCCTCAAAATTTAAAAATGAAGAAGGCGAAAAAGAACTTAGAAAAACCTTAACTAATTTAGGAAATCAATATATTAATGAAGAAAAAGGCACTAAAAAGAAATCTAAAGTAATCTCACTTTTTAATTACAAAAAACTGATGGTTGCTGCAAGTATTGCATTGTTAATTGGATTTTTTATCTTCAAAAATGGAAATCCTGTTTATAGCGATTTTGCTAATCACAGCAATTTAGAATTAGTAGTTAGAGGAGATTCTAATGAAATATTATTAAAAGCTCAAGAAGCTTTTAATGCTAAAAATTATAAAACTGCTTTTGCTCAACTTACCATCTTAGAAACTGATTCCCCTAACGATATAGAAATACAATTATACAAAGGAATCTGTTTGTTAGAAATGGATAAATTTTCACAAGCTGAAACTATTTTTGATAAAATTAGCAAAGGGAACTCAGCTTTCTCAAACAAATCAACTTGGTATAAAGCTTTAAGTTATTTAAAACAAGAACAATTTGAAGCTTGTAAAAATACGCTTAAAACAATACCAGAAAGTGCTGAAGAATATAAATTGGCTAAAAAATTGTTGCAAAAATTATAATTGTTTTTTATATTAAAAAAACAGGCAAAGTTATATACTTAATATATTTTAATTTTAAAGCCTAAAATAAAATTTAAAAGACTTTTTAGTATCTTTCAAATATTATGTTGTTGCTAAAATTTTTAATATTACATCACTTCACTAATCTGAATTATAGGTTCTATATTTGTGAAATTAGGTAAATCTCCCATGATTTTTTCAGCATTTGGTCCAAAAGCCTTTCCAAAATCTTCTATAGAATCAAAATACATATTTCCCATTCCAGCAAAAGGAGCAATTGATCCAGGTGTTGCTCCCCCTAATCCTTTTTCAACTGTAGCACCTTTAAGGTGGTTACCTAATAGTTTACTCACCATTTTTAAATGTGTATTGCAATAATAATCCATATTAAATGTTTTGTTCTCTCCATTTGGATATAAAACACTTACTTTAGTCATTCCTTTTTTCATTTAAAATTATTTAATTTTCATACTCGTATGGCTTTTCTGATTACGCCCTGTTTTTATAGTGACTCTAGACTCCACTTTCATATAATTTAAAGTTGATTTAAAATAATTTTTATGTTATACAGTTCTTTTGTGTCTAATTTTCTAAATCTATTGGGATTAACTATATATTCACGGTGTTTTCAAACGTTTCAATAGTACTGTTTTGAAATCTAATATTTAATTGATGAAGAAAGGGATTATTTAACAATCTATTTCTTAAAATTATCAGGTGTTAAATAGCCGTTTTAGAAAAGCAGTTTCTATTTTCATAATTGATTTTTTTAGTTAGTTGTAGCTAAATGTAGTAAAAAAAACTGAATAAGAGTGATTTAAACTATTGAATAATTTTTAAGCTACACGGCAATAATATAGCAATTAACACTCTTAAAAAAGGTAAAATTCAACAAATAGATTTCTAAGTTTTTAACTACTTTTACACCATGATAATAACTGATACACACACGCATTTATATAGCGAACAATTTGATGAAGATAGAAACGAAATGATGCAACGAGCAATTGATGTTGGTGTTTCTCGTTTTTTTATTCCAGCTATAGATTCAACCTATTTGGATGCAATGTTAGATTTGGAAAAATCGTTTCCAAAAAATACTTTTTTAATGATGGGTTTACATCCAACCCACGTAAAAGAAAATGTTGAAGAAGAATTGGCTTTTGTTAAGGAATGGTTAGATAAACGTAATTTTTATGCGGTTGGAGAAATTGGAATTGATTTATATTGGGATAAAACATTTTTAAAAGAACAACAATATGCTTTTAAGCAACAAATTGAATGGGCGAAAGAAAAAAACCTACCAATTATAATACATTGTAGAGATGCCTTTGATGAAATTTTTGAAGTATTACAGGAAGTTAAAGACGATAATCTTTTTGGAATTTTTCATTGTTTTACTGGAAATTTAGAACAGGCTAAACAAGCAATTTCATATAACATGAAATTAGGAATTGGTGGTGTAGTAACGTTTAAAAATGGAAAAATAGACCAATTTTTAAATGAAATTCCAATTGAACATATTGTGTTAGAAACTGATGCGCCCTATTTAGCTCCAACTCCTTTTAGAGGAAAAAGAAATGAAAGCAGTTATATTATTAAAGTTTTAGATAAATTAGTTGATATCTATGGTTTAACTCCGCAAGAAATTGCTGCAATAACTACTCAAAACTCAAAAGATGTTTTTGGAATTTAACTCTATTCAATTTTTATAAATGGCAAGTCTGAGTAATCATGTAACAGAAGCTCTCCTTCTGAATTAATAGTGTATTCTGTTATAATTACCGCATCTAATCCATCAATTGTAAGGCTATTTTCATCAGCGCTCCAATTAAACGGAACAAGTGAAGAAATAATTCCTGTTTTATCAGTGCCAGTTTTAAAGGTTCTAAACCCAACATTATTAGCGTTAAAATTCAGTTTAAATTCAAGCTCATCACTAAAATCACTACGCAACCATTCGCCAACCAATTTTTCAGAATAATTTATCTCATCATCACTCTTACAAGATAATGTTAAAGTAAAAACCAAAATAATTAAAAGAAACTTACTTTTTTTCATAACACAACAAAGATAATGTAAAAAAACTTTTAAAAGTATATTGATTAATAAATAGCTTGTTTTTCTAATGATTGTTACGCTATTATAAATAAATGTATCTTTAAAATTAATAAATGATACTCAAATACGTTGATGAAACTTAAAACAACCTACTATAAATCACCTATTGGAACAGCAAAAATTGAAGGAAATATAGATGGAATTACCTCAATTACAGTTATAGATGAAGTAATTGAAACTTCTAAAAATATTCCAACAGATTTACAAGATTGTGTTTTACAGTTAGATGAGTTTTTTAAAGGAAATCGCAAAAATTTCAACTTAAAACTAAATCCAAAAGGAACTGAATTCCAAAAAAAAGTATGGGAAGCCTTACAAAATGTGCCCTATGGGAAAACCAGAACATATTTAGAGCAATCTAAAGTTATTGGCAACGTAAAAGCAATTAGAGCGGTTGCCTCTGCCAATGGTAAAAATCCGATTTGGATTGTAATTCCGTGTCATAGAATTATTGGAACTGACGGCTCTTTAATTGGTTATGCCGGAGGTTTGTGGCGAAAAAAATGGTTGTTAGAACATGAAAATCCTACAACCCAACAATCATTATTTTAAACTATTTTTGTTGAAATAACGTTAGGTTGAAAATGAAAAAAGGTTTACTCTTATTATTTCTTTTAGTTAGTGTAATTTCTAATGCTCAAATTCAATCTAAAAATCTTCATAAAAAGTCTTTTATAGTAAAAAACGATACCTTAAAAATAGATTCTGTTAGCATTACTCCTTTTAATTTTAAGGTTTATTCTAAAAATGAATTACTAATTGACAGCTCAAAATATACTATTGATTTTTCAAAAGCATTGTTGATTTTCAACTCAAAAAATCATACAAAATTTACCGATGTTATTATTGAATATACTTCATATCCTGATTTTTTAACTAAAGAATATACCATTTTCGATTCAAAATTAATTGTCCCTAATGCTTCAAACCAAACGCAGCTTTATAGTTTAACTACCAACCAACAAAAGATTCCTTTTAAACCTTTCGAGGGACTAAATACAGCAGGAAATATAACAAGAGGACTTACAACCGGAAACAATCAAAATGGCGTTGTAAATTCTTCATTAGATTTACAAATTGCCGGTAAACTATCTGATAAAGTGACTTTAAAAGCAGCAATTTTAGATACAAATTTACCAATTCAAGAAAATGGAAATACGTATAAATTAAATGAATTTGACCGTGTTTTTATCGAATTATTTAGCGATAACTGGAGTATAAATGCAGGTGATATTTATTTAAAAAATAACCAAACTTCTTTTTTAAAATTCAATAAAAAAGTATCAGGTTTAGGTGTAAAAGTTAAGATTAATAATGATAATTCTGAAATTAATATTGAAACCTCTGGAGCTATTGTAAAAGGAAAATATAAAAAAGTAGCATTTAAAGGTTTAGAAGGAAATCAAGGTCCTTATAAATTGTCCGATTTTAATAACAGCTATATCTTAATTTTATCTGGAACTGAACAAATTTATGTAAACGGAATACAACTAAAACGCGGAGAAGAAAACGATTATACTATTGATTATAACACCGCAGAAATTACGTTTACAACCACATTTCCTATTACTGGAAATATGCGTATTACTGCTGAATATCAATTTACCGATAGAATTTATACACGTTTTATAACCTATAATAATATACAATATAAAAGCGAAAAATTAGCTGTAAGTGGTTATTTTTATAATGAAAACGACTTGAAAAATCAGCCCTTAGAACAAGATTTATCTAACGAACAAAAACAATTACTTTCTGAAGCTGGAAATAATCCAAACTTAATGGTTACGCCTTCTGCTTATTCAGCTACTTTTTCTGAAGATAAAATTCTGTATAAAAAAAATGTTATTGGCACTGCAGAAATTTTTGAATATTCAACAAATGAAAACGATGAGTTATACAATGTTACTTTTACCTATGTTGGAGAAAATGTAGGAAATTATGTATTAAAAGAGATAATAGCGATTGGGAAGATTTACGAATATATTGGCGAGAATTTAGGTAATTACAATCCCGTAATTCAACTAATTGCACCAAATAAATTACAAATCGCTGTTGTTAAAGCAACCTACAATCCAACGTCAAAAACAACCCTAAATGTTGAAACTGCTTTTAGTAGTAATGATGAAAATTTATTTTCAAGCATCGACGATTTAGAAAATAATGGTTTAGCCACAAAAATAAATTGGGAGCAAGTACTTCTTGATAAAAAATGGCAATTAAAAAGCAATTTAAAATTTGGTTTTATTAATGAAAAATTCAAAAGCATTGAACGTATTCAAAATATAGAATTTAATAGAGATTGGAATATTGAAACAATTAGTGGAAATCAGACATTAATAAGTAGTGCTTTGGAATTTTCAAACAAAAAAAACAATACAATTAATTATTTGTTTGAAAACTTAGAATTTAGCGATTCCTTTACTGGAAATAAACACCATTTATTTGGAAATTTAAAGTTTAAAAATATTTCAATAAATTTTAATAACAGCATTTTAAACAATAAAACCTCTTTTGAAAAAGGAACATTTTTAAGATATTACATCAGCTCTAAGTACAATCTTTCAAAAAGTTGGTACGGTTTAGCTTTACAGGGAGAAAATAACAAACGTACCGAAAATTCAACAGATTTACCCTTAGCTATAAGTCATAAATTTAACGAAATTGAAGGGTTTTTTGGTGTTGGAGATTCCACAAATGTATATACTCAATTTGGTGCAAATTTTAGAACTACAGATAGTATTCAAAACATCAATTTTGAGCAGGTAAATAATGCTAAAACTTTTTATGTAAAATCAACTTTAATAAATACAAATACCGCCAACTTAAAAGCGTATGTTAATTACAGAACTGTTGAAAATTTCAACTTTAAAGATGAAACTTCTTTAAACTCTAAAATTGTTTACAATCAGGAGTTATTTAATCAATTTTTAAATTTTAATACCAATTACCAATCACTTTCCGGAACACTTCCTCAACAAGATTATACGTACATAAAAACAGAACCAGGACAAGGATTTTATACTTGGATTGATTACAATAACAACGAAATCAAAGAGTCAAACGAGTTTGAAATTGCACAATTTACAGATCAAGCAACGTATTTACGCGTAATTTTACCAACCATAAATTATATTGCTACCCATCAAAATAAGTTTTCGCAAATAGTGGCAATAAATCCGCAACAATGGAATACAAAAACTGGAGTAAAAAAGTTTCTTTCTCATTTTTACAATCAGACTTATATTTTAATTGACAGAAAACAAAAGAAAGAAGATCGCAAATTTAACTTAAATCCTTTTGATACTAATAACTCAAATTTATTGGGTTTAAATTTCAATTTAAACAATAGTTTTTACTTCAATAAAGGGTTAAAAAAATATTCAACCACTTATAATTTTATAAATTCTAAAAATAAGAATACTACTACAATAGATAATTTAGAAAACTCAATTCAACAGCACAAACTACAATTTGAACATAAATTAGGTAGTTTTTGGCAATTTAATTTTGATGTTAGTAATTCTGTAAACAAAACAGTATCGCTAAATTATGCCAATAGAAATTACGAATTAAATAACGCTAGTCTATTTCCTAAAATTTCCTATTATTACAATACCAACACTTATTTATCGCTATTTTTTGAAGCAAAAAAGAAAGAAAATCAAATCGGAAATCTTGAAACCTTAGCCACAAACAAATTTGGGTTGGAAATTAATTATGCAAACAATTCTAAAAATTTATTAAAAGCAGCAATTAATTTATTCAATAATAAATTTCAAGGAAATAACAACTCTCCAATTGCATATCAAATGCTTGAAGGTTTACAACCAGGTAAAAACTACACTTGGAATTTGTTATTTTATAGAAAAATTAATTCGTTCTTAAATTTAAACTTAAATTATTTAGGTAGAAAAAGCGAAACTTCAAAAACAATTCATACTGGTACAGTTCAATTAAAGGCATTTTTTTAGAAGAAACATAGAATTATTCTTCCTTTTAATTCAGATTATACTAATATTTATAATTCAATCTTAAACAAGCTTTTTTAATATTTCACTACTAATTTTAGTAGAATTTTTAGCTTCAGAAAGTGCAATGTGCGTTTGTACATTTCCTAAATTTTTAAGTAAAGAAAGTTTCGTTAAAATAAAATTTTCATAATCTTCAATATCTCTAACAATTACTTTCACTAAAAAATCAAAATTTCCTGTGATACGATAACATTCCATAACCTCAGGAAAAGTTTTAATGTCTTTTTCAAACTTTGTCAAATAACTTCTGTTATGCTCTTTTAATGTTAAACTAATAAAAACAGTTTGCTTTAAACCTAATTTTCGTTCATTTAACAAAGCCGTATATTGTTTTATAAATCCTTCTTTTTCTAACTTCTTTATTCTTTCAAAAACAGGCGTAGTTGAAAGGTTTAAAGTTTCAGACATACTTTTTATGGTTATCCTCCCATTTTCTTGAATTAAATCAAGAATCTTTAAATCAATAGTATCTAATTTTAAACTCATTTTAGAAAAATCATATTTTAACACATCAAATATATGCATTTGTAGATTTTTATTCTATTTTTTAGTGCATTTATGTTATTTTATACTGTATTTAAATTTAATAAGCAGTTTAAAAATATTAACCTCGTCTAAACCATATTTTTGATTTTACAATTTTCTAAATAAAAAATATGTCTAGCTTAATAAAAGAATTTGAACAAACACCACCAGAAATTGTTTTTGAGTGGAAAGATAAAGAATTGGGTGCCGAAGGTTGGGTAGTTATCAACTCTCTAAAAGGGGGTGCTGCAGGAGGTGGAACCAGAATGCGTAAAGGACTAAACAGAAACGAAGTAGAGTCTTTAGCCAAAACTATGGAAATAAAATTTACTGTTTCTGGGCCTAAAATTGGAGGTGCTAAATCTGGTATAAATTTCGACCCAAAAAATCCAAAAAAAGCAGAAGTTTTAAAAAGGTGGTATAAAGTAATAATGCCGTTATTAAAAAATTATTACGGAACAGGTGGCGATTTAAATATTGATGAATTGGTTGAAGTAATTCCAATTACCGAAAGTTATGGTTTATCACACCCTCAAGAAGGTGTTGTAAATGGTTTTTTTAGTATGGAAATAAGTAAGCATAAAGATAAGATTGAACGTTTACAATACGGTGTTTCCAAACAAGTTACAGATAAAAAATACATTCCAACTACCACTAATAATTATAAAATTGCAGATTTAATTACGGGTTATGGTGTAAGTGAAGCTATAAAACATTATTACAATATTTGGGGTGGTAAAATTGAAGAAAAAAGAGCGATAGTTCAAGGTTGGGGAAATGTTGGCGCGGCAGCAGGGTTTTATTTAGCAAATTACGGTGTTAAAATTGTTGGAATTGTTGATTATAATGGCGGCTTAATAAATACTGAAGGATTTAATATTCAAGAAATTGAAGCCTTATTAGCAAGTAAAAAAAGTTTAAAAGAACAAACTACATTTATAGATTTTGAAACTATCATGCGACAAATTTGGAGCGTTGGGGCTGAAATATTTATTCCAGCAGCGGGCTCAAGAATGGTCGAGAAAAGTCAATTAGATACCATGATTGCAAATGGTTTAGAAGTAATAAGTTGTGGAGCAAATGTTCCTTTTAATGATGCTGAAATTTTTATGGGAAACATTTTATCTGAAATGGATAAAAAAATAGCCATTCTTCCAGATTTTATTGCCAATTGCGGAATGGCAAGAGTTTTTGCTTTTCTAATGGAAAACGAAGGTGAAATAACCGATGAAATTTTATTTAAAGACACTTCTAACGTAATAAAAGATGCCTTACAAAAAACCTATGAAGTTTGCCCAAAAGGTATTAACTTAACAGAAAAATCTTTAGATATTGCTATAAAAGAATTGCAAAACAGAAAGTAATAACTATTTTTAAATAAAAATAAGATGCCAATCTATCATAAACTTGGAAATATTCCTCCAAAAAGACATACAATATTTAAAAAGCCAAACGGTGATTTTTATTATGAACAACTTTTTGGAACTATTGGTTTTGATGGAATGTATAGTAATTTATATCACGAAAACCGACCTACACAGGTTAAAAAAATAGCAGAACCTTATAGTGTAGCTCCAAAAATTGCAAAAGCGGTTAATATTCAATCTTACAGGCTTAAAGGTTTTCAAGTAAAACCTGAAAATGATTATTTAGAGAGTAGAAAAATTATACTTACAAATAGCGATTGTAATATTATTTTAGCAGCACCTAAAGAGTTAACCAACAATTATTTTTATAAAAATACAGATGCCGATGAACTTATTTTTGTTCATAAAGGCACTGGAAAACTCCGTACACATTTAGGTAATTTAGACTTTAAATATGGCGATTATTTGCTAATTCCAAGAGGAACTATTTATAAAATAGATTTTGAAACTTCCGATAATCGATTATTTATTGTAGAGAGTTATAAACCAATTTATACTCCAAAACGCTACAGAAATTGGTTTGGTCAATTACTAGAACACTCCCCATTTTGCGAACGTGACATCAGAAAGCCTCAGGAAATAGAAACGTATAACGAAAAAGGAGACTTTCTAATTAAAATTAAAAAACAAAATCAGCTATTTAATATGGTATATGCCACGCATCCGTTTGATGTAGTTGGTTATGACGGACATAATTATCCGTATGCTTTCTCAATCCACGATTTTGAACCAATTACCGGAAGAATTCATCAACCTCCACCTGTACACCAAACTTTTGAAACCGACGCTTTTGTAGTTTGCAGTTTTGTCCCTCGCTTATACGATTATCATCCAGATGCAATTCCAGCTCCTTACAACCACAGCAATATAGATTCTGATGAAGTTTTATACTATGTTGATGGAGATTTTATGAGCAGAAATGATATTGATGCCGGACATATTTCACTCCATCCAGCTGGAATTCCACATGGCCCTCACCCTGGAGCAATGGAACGCAGCATTGGTGAAAAATCTACAAATGAACTGGCAGTAATGGTTGACACTTTTAAACCACTTATGGTTACGGAAGAAGCGTTAAAAATTGCAGATGAAGATTATTATAAATCGTGGTTAGATTAAAATTTGGAACAACAAATTTACTATTTAATAAAAATCAAAAAAAATGGCAGCAAAAATCAAAAACTTAAAAAATATACAAAATACCACCTATAGTTTAGAAAAACTCTTTGATGAAGCAGAAGATTTTTTACCATTATTAGGAACAGATTATATAGAATTATATGTTGGAAACGCAAAACAATCTGCACATTTTTATAAAACTGCATTCGGATTTCAATCTGAAGCCTATGCAGGATTAGAAACTGGGTTAAAAGACCGAGTTTCCTATGTATTGAAACAAGATAAAATACGTTTAGTACTAACTTCTCCACTTCAAAAAGATGGAGAAATCAACCAACATATTAATATCCATGGAGACGGTGTTAAAATTGTTGCGCTGTGGGTTGAAGATGCAAAAAAGGCTTATGAAGAAACTACTTCCAGAGGCGCAAAATCGTATCTAAAACCTACTGTTGAAAAAGATGAATTTGGAGAAGTAGTTCGTTCAGGAATTTATACATATGGCGAAACTGTACACATTTTTGTAGAACGTAAAAATTACAACGGTGTTTTTTTACCTGGCTATAAAAAATGGGAATCGCATTACAATCCAACACCAGTTGGTTTAAATTATGTTGATCACATGGTTGGTAATGTTGGTTGGGGAGAAATGAAAAAATGGTGCGAATTTTATGCAAAAACGATGGGGTTTGCTCAAATTATTTCTTTTACTGATGACGATATTTCTACAGATTATACTGCATTAATGAGTAAAGTAATGTCCAATGGAAATGGAAGAATTAAATTTCCAATAAACGAACCTGCAAAAGGTAAAAAGAAATCTCAAATTGAAGAATACCTTGATTTCTACAATGGTTCAGGAGTGCAACATATTGCTTTAGCAACAAACAATATTGTTGAAACTGTTTCTGAAATGAGAAAAAGAGGTGTTGAATTTTTATATGTTCCAGAAACGTATTACGATGATTTGTTAGAACGGGTTGGAGATATAGATGAAAATGTTGAAGTTTTAAAAGAGCATGGAATTTTAATTGACAGAGATGATGAAGGATATTTACTCCAGTTATTTACAAAACCAGTTGTTGATAGACCAACAATGTTTTTTGAAATAATTCAAAGAAAAGGAGCGCAATCTTTTGGTGTTGGTAACTTTAAAGCACTTTTTGAAGCTATAGAAAGAGAACAAGAAAATAGAGGAACTTTATAAAAAGAAGATGAAATCAGAAATTACATCAATAGATCCAGCTTCAATAACTATTGCCGAATTGCATAGCATTTTATTAACTGCTGTAGCACCAAGACCTATTGCTTTTGCAAGTACTGTAGATACAAATGGCAACGTAAATTTAAGTCCGTTTAGTTTTTTTAACGTGTTTAGTGCAAACCCACCAATTTTAATTTTTTCTCCTGCCAGAAGAGTAAAAAACAACACCATTAAACATACTTTTGAAAATGTAAAAAACACAAAGGAAGTAGTTATAAATATTGTTAATTTTCCCATTGTAGAACAAATGTCACTTTCTAGTACAGAATATGATACTGGCATTAACGAATTTATTAAATCTGGGTTAACACCTGTTCCTTCAGTAAAAGTTACACCGCCTAGAGTTGGGGAATCACCTGTTTCATTTGAGTGTGAAGTTGATAATATTATTGAATTAGGAAAAGAAGGAGGCGCTGGAAATTTAATAATTTCAAGAGTCGTTTGTATTCATATTAATAATAAATATACAGATGCTAACGGGAATTTAGACACTAAAAAATTAGACTTAGTGGCACGTATGGGCGGCAGTTGGTACGCTAGACTTATTAAAGAATCTTTATTTGAAATTCCAAAACCTATTTTTAATAAAGGTATTGGAGTAGATAGTCTTCCAAAACACGCTTTGAACAGTACCATTTTAACTGGTAATAATTTAGGTCGTTTGGGGAATTTACCAACAATTCCATCATCAAAAGAAATAGAAAAAATTAAAAAAACTGCAATTATAGCTACTATATTGGCTATCCAAAATAAAACTGAAAAAGAAAATCAGCTACATTCAATTGTGAAAAAATTATTAGACGAAGGTCAATTAGAACAAGCTCTTATTACCTTATTTTGCTTAGAATAACTATTTACTTTATTGCCTGTTTTTATAGTTTATAAATATGAGGCATCTTTTTTATTTTTTAGTATAAACTATTAATTATATTTAACCTTTAATTTAAAAGAACAAAATACAGATGAAAAAAATCACAATTGCTGCCCTATTATTAATTAGCAGTGTTGTACTATTTGCACAACAAAATAATGATTATTCTGAAATGAATAATGAATTAAAATTAAATATGTCTAATTTAATTGGTTTTAAGTGGTTAGATGTAGGTTACGAACGTATTTTAAATGAATAATCTTCTATAGGTTTTGGAACACTTATAAGTTTAGATAATGATGTAGATGGTTTAGATGAGTACAGAACATTTTCTTTAACTCCTTATTACAGGCATTTTTTCTCAAGCAAATATGCTCAAGGTTTTTTTGTAGAAGCTTTTACAATGATACATTCTGGTAAATTTGACGATTATTACTATGATGATTATAATTCTCATATAACAGATCATAAATATACAGATTTAGCTGTAGGGATTTCAGTTGGCGGAAAATGGGTAACAAGAAGAGGTTTTGTGGCCGAAATATATGCAGGAATTAGTAGAGATATGCTTAATAATAGTGATATAGAGGTTGTTGGAAGAGGTGGCGTTTCCATTGGGTATAGATTCCAATAAGAAAAATACTTTTATAAAAAAAGCCGAACAAATTTGCTCGGCTTTTTTTATATATAAATTTAAAAATTAGTCCGCAAGAATAATAACCTTGTTTTCTTTCATTTCAACAGTTCCGCTTTTTATTTGCAATGCATATTCTCCTTTGGTAATTGTAAAATTAGCTTCAAATTGTTCATCAATTTTTACATTTGCTCCTTGAAATCTTACAGTTCCTTCCACAAGTAAAGAGACAATTGGTGCGTGATTGTTTAACATCTGAAAGTCACCATTAATACCCGGAACAGCAATTAAATCAACTTCTGAATGTAATAATGTTGCTTCTGGTGATACTATTTCTAAAATCATTTTTTTAGTTTTTGTTGTTAGTTTTACGCTTCTACTAACATTTTTTCACCAGCATCAATTGCATCCTGAATAGAACCTCTAAGGTTAAATGCCGCTTCTGGATACTTATCTAACTCACCGTCCATAATCATATTAAAACCTTTAATAGTATCTTTAATATCAACTAGAACACCAGGAATACCTGTAAATTGTTCAGCTACGTGGAATGGTTGAGATAAAAAACGTTGAGCTCTACGTGCTCTATGTACAATTAATTTATCTTCTTCAGATAATTCTTCCATACCTAAAATAGCAATAATATCTTGTAATTCTTTATATCGCTGTAACAACTCTTTTACACGTTGTGCACAATTATAATGTTCATCACCTAAAATATCGGCTGTTAAAATTCTTGAAGTAGAATCTAATGGATCTACCGCAGGGTAAATACCTAACTCAGCAATTTTACGTGATAATACTGTTGTTGCATCTAAATGGGCAAACGTAGTCGCTGGCGCAGGATCTGTCAAATCATCCGCAGGTACATATACCGCTTGTACAGATGTAATAGAACCATTTTTAGTTGAAGTAATACGTTCTTGCATTGCTCCCATTTCAGTTGCTAACGTTGGTTGGTAACCAACAGCAGATGGCATACGACCTAAAAGTGCAGACACCTCGGAACCAGCTTGTGTAAAACGGAAAATATTATCAACAAAGAATAATACATCTTTCCCTTGACCTTCACCTGCTCCATCTCTAAAATATTCAGCAATAGTTAAACCAGATAAGGCAACACGTGCACGTGCTCCCGGTGGCTCGTTCATTTGACCAAAAACAAATGTAGCTTTCGATTCTTTCATTCCTTCCATATCTACTTTCGCTAAATCCCATCCTCCATCTTCCATAGAATGCATAAAATCATCACCATATTTAATAATACCTGACTCTAACATTTCTCTTAAAAGGTCATTTCCTTCACGCGTTCTTTCACCTACACCAGCAAATACTGATAAACCACCGTGACCTTTTGCTATATTATTAATCAACTCTTGAATTAATACAGTTTTACCAACTCCGGCTCCACCAAATAATCCAATTTTACCACCTTTTGCGTATGGCTCAATTAAGTCAATTACTTTAATTCCTGTAAATAAAACTTCTGTTGAAGTTGACAAATCTTCAAATTTTGGTGCTTGTCTGTGAATTGGAAGTCCGCTTTCACCTTCTTTAGGTAAATTCCCTAATCCATCAATAGCATCTCCAATTACATTAAATAAGCGACCATAAACAGCATCTCCAACAGGCATCTGAATTGCATTTCCTGTAGTAAAAACAGTTGTCCCTCTACTTAATCCATCTGAGGAATCCATTGAAATTGTTCTAACAGTATCTTCACCAATATGAGACTGTACTTCTAATACTAAAAGGGATCCATCTTCTCTTTTAATTTCTAATGAATCATATATTCTTGGAAGTTCTGCGCCAGATTCAAACTCAACGTCTATAACTGGACCAATAATTTGTGCAACTTTACCTGTAACCTTTGTCATTACTTTAACTGTTTATATTTTAGATAATTAATCTTTTTAGTCTAACCTATTTTTTCGAAGTGCAAAGATAGTTCTTTGATTTTATTTTAAAAAAAATAATTAGAGTTTTTTAATAAAAACAAAAGCCCTGAAAATTTAGGGCTTTTATTTTAAACTTTTTTTTAACTTAAATTATGGATTAATAGTCCAAGAAGCAAAGTACTGTGAACCAATTTTTCCATTACCTGGTGCACTTAAGTATTCCTTACCTCCTAGGTTAGCTCCACCAATTTTAAAAGTAGATTTCCATTTTGGTACCGTATAATTAATTTGAGCATCAACCACAGTTCTTGCATCTATTACAGCATCTACAAATGAAGATTGCCAGAAGTATTCATCACTCCAACGAACATTTATATTAAATCCTAAATTTTCAATTACATCAGTATTTCCAATAGAAAATTTCACTTTATTTTCTGGAGTATTAAATCCTGCTTCATAATCTGGATCACTTTCTTGATCAAAATCAAATTTAGCATATGTATAACTTAAACCTACACTATAATTACCCGCAACCTTAGAGGAAACTCCAATACTACCTCCATAAGATGAAATATCTGCTTTTGAATTTGTATAAACTTGAAATGGTTGCCAATCACCATTTCCAATTGCAATTAATGCAGCTGGTGTTGGACCTCCTAATTGAGCTGGAAGAGGAATAATGTCAGAAAAATCAACCTGACCATAGTGTGGTACTACAACCGTTTTGTTTCCAATAAAATCTTCATAATTATTATAGTAAGCACTCGCATCTAAAGAAAACATACCAAACACTGCCCTATAACCAATTTCATAAGCTGTAACTTTCTCTGGTTTTACATAATCAAAATTACCAACTTTTAACAAACTAGGATTTGGAGAACCAGCAGCAGCACTTGCACCAAAAGCACGTAAAGAGGCTAATGTATAAGCGTTTTCATAGGCAGATCTTCCAGTTAGTTGAACTGAAGCTGGAAACCCTAATTGTTGGGCTGTTGCACTATTAGGTTTTGGATTGGATGTATAGCGATCTAAGTTGTCTGGTGCAGATCCAACTAAAATAGCTTGTGAAGCATCTAAACCAATGTATTGATCTTGTGTTGTTGGATTTCTAAATCCTGTTTGGAAAGACGCTCTTACATTTCTAGTTTTCCCTTGTCCTAATGAATATGATAACGAAATTCTTGGAGATACATTTCCGTCAAAATTCTTTGCTTTATCATAACGAATAGAACCTGTAAACTTTAAGCGATCGTCTAAATATTTCTTCTGAATTTGAGTATAAGCACCATATTCGTTATAATCAATTGCACCATCATAATCTGTAAAAATGGTTCCGCTAGAATTTAAAGAATATTGTCTCCAAGAACCTCCTAATTGAATATCTGCAAAATCCACTAATTTATGAAAGTTATAGTTTGCATCAGCATGGTATATTCTTGTATTATCTTGAAACTTAGCTCCTGTTGCCAAATCTGGATCTGAGGCAGTAGCATCTAAAGCTGCCTTAAATTCTGGTGTTCCAGGTTGTAAAGTAACAGTTGCATCTGCAAATTGTCTTGCACCAGCGTGCAGTTGAGCAGAAGCTGCTGCAACATCAGCTGGAGAACCTCCACCTTGAAGAATTTGACCTGCTCCTGAAGCATATGCACCGGCATACGTACCAAACCATTGAGATGCATCTGCTTTATTCATATTAATACCTGCAAAACGCATATCATAAGAATCTCCCGCATCTTCATCTGTCATATAAGCTCTTACAAAAAAGTCATCATTTCTAACTTCAATTTTATGTTGTTGCATAAAGAAGTTTTTAATACTATATCTATTTGCTCCTTGATAAATGGTATTTCCCTTACCAAATTTGGCATTATAAATAAATTCTAAATCGTCTTCAAAAGGCTTGTAATGTAAGGCAATATCTACTTTAGCACTTTCTGCTTGATAATCGGTTAAATCTCTTTCTCTATATCCTGTACGAGAGACGTTGTCTTTTGGAATCAAAGCAACTAACGGCCCTAATTCAGGGTTAGTAGTCGAAGCCAAATAACCAGCTACACCTTGCAAATCTCCAAATGGAGTCTCTGATAACTTTACTTCATCTCCATATACATTTAATCTATCAAATGCTGTTTGCCCTGTTTCAGGTACTATTATAGAAGATTCTCCTGGAACGCTATTAAGATGGTCATAATCTTTGTAATCTGTAGCATACCATTCTGTTCCTTTTAAAAAAGAAAATGAAGCTTTTGCAGCAAATTTATCACTAAATTTATGTGCCATTCTTATCCCTGCATCTACAAAATTATTATCTCCCGCATCTTTAGATGATGTTAATCCTGTTTTACCATATACACTTACTCCTTCAGAGTTAAATGGATTTTTACTTGTCATAAACAAAATACCATTAAAAGCATTTGCACCATATAAAGCGGAAGAAGCTCCTGGCAATAATTCAACAGTATTTACATCTAATTCAGACATTCCTAAAAGGTTTCCTAAATTAAAATTAAGAGCCGGTGACGAATTATCCATGCCATCTACCAATTGCATAAAACGTGTATTTGCAAAAGTTGCAAAACCTCTAGTGTTAACAGATTTAAATGTTAAACTATTGGTATTTACATCTACTCCTTTTAAGTTTTCTAAACCATCATAAAACGTAGGTGAAGAAGTGTTTTTTATTTCTCTAACATCCATTCTTTCAATAGTCACTGGAGATTCTAGAATGCGCTCTGGAGTTCTAGAAGCAGATACAACCACCTCGTCTAACGCAGTAGCAGACTCTTCTAATGAAATGGTTATTTTTTGATCATCTTTAGTAATTTCAACTTCGGTTGAAGAATAACCAATTAATGAAACCTCAATTGAAAATGGAGGATTTTGGGCAATTTTTAATGAAAAATTTCCATCAAAATCGGTTGTTGTCCCTATAGACTTTCCCACAACCTTAATATTGGCACCCGGAATAGGCTGGCCTGTTTTTGCTTCGATTACCGATCCTGTAATTGATGTTTGAGCCAACATCGAAACGCTAATAAAAAGTACAAAAAAAACACTTAATAATTTTTTCATAATATATAATAGAGTATTGATTAACGGGTCGCAAAATACAAATTTTTTCCAATTAACATTAAAACAACCAATAAAAAAATGAATATCTTTAAATATAAGGCGCATTTTATTGCGAATGTGATATTTATCACTTTAAAGTATTGCCATAAAATTATAAAAATCCATGTAACATTATTGATTAATTAAAAATGTATTTATCTTAATTCTTTTCAAAAAAAACCTCTCTTAATTTTTAAATATTAATTAAATTTTATTTAACTATTTTTGCACCAATTTAAAACTAACTATTATGATTAAAATGATTCACTCTTACTGGGCTTATATAGTTCTTATTGTATTAATTTTTGCTGTTATTAATGCCTTTTTAGGTTTAAAGGCCAACAAAAAATTTGAAGCTAAAGATTTACGAATTGCATTGTTTGCGCTAATTGCATCGCATATTCAATTAATTCTAGGCTTTGTAGCTTACTACTTATCATCTTTTTACGATATTATGCGTAATGTAGGGATGGGCGAAGTAATGAAAAATAGTGAATTAAGAAAAGTTTTAGTAGAACACCCATTAGTAGGTATCATTGGAATTACCTTAATAACAATTGGTTTTTCTAAACATAAAAAGAAAACTACAGATGCTGCAAAGTTTAAAACAATTGCAGTATTTTACACAATTGCATTAATTTTAATATTAAGTAGAATCCCTTGGGATTTATGGTTTTCTAACTAATTAAAATGTAGGTTGTTTTAAAATTCACTTTTAAAACAACCTACTATATTTTTAAACATGAAAAAAATACTATCGTACATACTTTCTCCAATTTTCTATCTTTTTTATGGAATTTTATTGCTAATTTTTCACGCATTACAATGGATTGGTTTTAATGTTGGAAACTACAAAGGGCACAAGATTGCAGTTGATTTAATGAATTGCGCACTTACATCCCTTTTGTACATTTTAGGAACGCGTATAAAATTTATAAATAAGTATCCAATTCCAAAAGACGTTCCGTTAATAATTGTCTCCAACCACCAAAGTATGCATGATATTTGTCCTATTTCTTGCTATCTAAAAAAACAACACCCGAAATTTGTTTCAAAAATTGAATTAGGAAAAGGAATTCCAAGTGTATCTTATAATTTAAGACATGGAGGCTCTGTATTAATAGATAGAAAAGATCCAAGACAGTCTTTAACTGCAATTAGAGATTTTGGAAAATATATTGAAAAGAACAACTATGCTGCAGTAATTTTTCCTGAAGGTACTAGAAGTAAAGATGGTGTTCCAAAACGTTTTTCAGAAAATGGGTTGAAAATGCTTACCAAATTTGCACCTTCTGCATATGTAATTCCTGTTACGATTAACAACTGCTGGAAACTTAATAAATTTGGGATGTTCCCTTTAGAGATAGGTGTAAAAGTTACTTTTGAGTTTCACGAACCAATAGAAGCAAATTCCTTAAAATTTGAAGACTTATTTAAAAAAGTAGAAAGCTCGATAAAAAATTCCGTAATTTAGCAGCCTACTACTAAAAAAATAAGACATGTCGTTACACAATATCCGGTTAGAGGTAATGCTAACCCTAGAAAAAAATATAGATACTTTTGTAGAAAAGTTCTTAATTACTCCCGAAAAAATTTGGCAACCAACAGATTTTTTACCGAACTCTCAAAGCGAAAAATTTATTGATGAAGTAAACGAAATTCGAGAATTATCTAAAGAAATGGACGATGATTTTTGGGTGGTTTTAGTTGGTGATACTATTACAGAAGAAGCTTTGCCTACATACGAGTCTTGGCTACTAGATGTAGAAGGAATTTCTCAGCACAGCGCAAACGGAGGCGATAATGGTTGGGCAAAATGGATTAGAGCTTGGACTGGTGAAGAAAATAGACACGGAGATGTATTAAATAAATATTTATACTTATCCGGACGCGTAAATATGCGTGAAGTTGAAATAACAACCCAACATTTAATTTCTGATGGTTTTGATATTGGTACTGCACGCGATCCTTATAAAAACTTTGTTTATACCAGTTTTCAAGAATTGGCAACATTTGTTTCTCATAATAATGTTGCTAAAATCGCACGTAAAAACGGACATAAATTATTAGCTAAAATGTCAAAAATTATTGCTGGTGACGAAATGCGTCATCACTTGGCATATACAGAATTTGTGCGACAAATCTTTCAACACGATCCAAGTGAAATGATGTTAGCTTTTCAATATATGATGAAACATAAAATTGTAATGCCTGCAATGAATTTAAGACATTCTTTTGAAGAAAAAGGAACTTTATTCGATCAATTTTCTATTGTAGCGCAGCGCACTGGTGTGTATACCGGTTTTGATTATGTAGATATTATTAGAAAATTAAATGCTACTTGGGAAATTGATAAAATTACTGGTTTAACCGCCGAAGCTGA
The DNA here is from genome assembly GCF_014646675.1 of Lutibacter litoralis. Classification (GTDB taxonomy): domain Bacteria; phylum Bacteroidota; class Bacteroidia; order Flavobacteriales; family Flavobacteriaceae; genus Lutibacter; species Lutibacter litoralis. Next base: position 75,005 of record NZ_BMNS01000001.1, read on the forward strand.
AAAGGCAAGAGATTATTTAATGAAACTACCAGATCGTATGTATAGAATTACCGAAAGAATTGTAATTCCAAGTACAAAATACGAGTTTAAATGGATGCATCCTTTAACTTAAAATTTAAAAGTTATCTAAATTGTCATTCCTGCTTATGCAGGGATGACAATATTAAAAAAGCTAAGAGGTATCTTTTAAATATTTGTTAGCTTTTTTTATTCCTTTATCTCAAAAGCATCTTTATCATTTAGAAAGTTTAATTTAGTTCTAATTTCAGAAATATGCTTTTTTTCTAAAATTACAATTACAACAATTTCCGTATCTTCTTGAGTTTTTACAACTTGTTCTCCCAAACAATTATAAGCGGCCGTATGGCCATTGTATTCCAAATTATTGGCATCAATTCCTACTCTATTCACACCAATAGTGTAACACAAGTTTTCAATTGCTCGTGCTTTTAATAAAGTATCCCAGGCTGAAACTCTAGGCTTTGGCCAATTTGCAACATAAATTAAAACATCATAATCTTCGACATTTCTAGACCACACAGGAAAGCGTAAATCGTAACATACTAACGGACAAATTTTCCATCCCTTATAATTAATAATCATTCTTTCTTTCCCTCTATTATATACTGTATGTTCACCTGCCAATGTAAATAAATGCCGCTTGTTATAATATTCAATTTTTCCTTCAGGATGTACAAAAATAAACCGATTGTAAAAATTTTTATTTTCTGAAATAATAATACTTCCACAAATAGCTGTGTTTTTTTCTAAAGCTATTTGTTGCATCCATTTAACAGTATCACCAACCATGTACTCCGCAATATTTTGAGGTTGCATGCTAAATCCTGTAGTAAACATTTCAGGGAGTACAATTAAGTCAACATCCTTATTTATTTCTTTTATTTTTTCAGAAAAATGAATTCGATTTTGTTCAGCATTTTGCCAAACTAAATCTGCTTGTATGAGGGCAATTTTTAAATGTTGCATAGTATTTCTGCTGCTTTTTTTATAGTCTCGTCTGTTTTTGCAAAACAAAAACGTAAAACTTTAGTATCTAATCCATTTTCATTAAAAACTGAAATTGGAACACTTGCAATTTTTTGTTCTTTTGTTAATCGAATTGCAAAATCATAATCACTTTCATCTGTAATATTTTTAAAATTCAACAATTGAAAATACGTTCCTTTTGATGGTATAAACTCAAAACGAGTATCTTTTATTAAACTTAAAAACAAGTCTCTTTTTTGCTGATAAAAATTATTTAGATTTAAATAATTAGAAGGGGTCTTTAAATATTCGGCCAATGCAACTTGGGTTGGATGATTTACACTAAACACATTAAACTGATGCACTTTTCTAAATTCAGCCATTAATTCTTTTGGTGCCAAACAATAGCCTATTTTCCAGCCTGTATTATGAAATGTTTTCCCAAAAGATGCAGTTATAAAAGCTCTTTCAGCCAAAACTGGATATAAAGCCGCTGTTTGGTGAAGCTCTCCATCAAAAATTATATGCTCGTAAACTTCATCGCTTAATAATAAAATATTGGTATCCTTTAAAATGTTTTCCAATTGCAACATATCTATTGCGGTTAAAATTCTTCCAGAAGGATTGTGAGGTGTATTCACAATTATCATTCTAGTTTTATCAGTAATTAAACTTTTTACCAATTTCCAATCTATAATAAAACTTTCAGGATCTAACTGAACTGCAATTGCCTTTCCTCCAAAAAGTTGAATAGTTGGCTCATAACAATCGTACGCTGGTTTAAAAATTAACACCTCATCATCTTTTTTAACTGTTGTGGCAATTGCTGTAAAAATTGCCTGTGTTGCTCCAGCTGTTATAGTTATTTCAGTTTCAGGGTTATAAGAAACACCATATAAATGCTCCATTTTATTAGAAATTGCCTGTCTCAAACTAAAAATACCAGGCATTGGCGCATATTGATTTTTACCATTAACCATAGCTTTATGAACCATGTTAATAAGGTTCTTATCGCTTTCAAAATCTGGAAATCCTTGTGACAAATTAAGGGCATTTTCTTTGTGAGCTAAAGCACTCATTACAGAAAATATTGAAGTTGGTACTTCTGGTAATTTAGATTGAAAAGAATGTCTGTATATTAGCATTGTAATTAGATTTAAAATCTAAATTTACTAAATATCCTTAGATTTATCTGAAGAATATTCTAAAATATCTGATGGCTGACAATCTAACTCTTTACAAATTGCTTCTAAAGTAGAAAATCGAATCGCTTTAGCCTTACCCGATTTTAGAATGGATAAGTTTGCTGTTGTTATTCCAATCTTTTCTGCCAAATCTTTACTCCTCATTTTTCGAGTAGCAAGCATTACATCAAGATTTACAATTATTGGCATAATTAAATAGTTAGTTCGTTTTCTTCTTTTAACTTTTTTGATATTCCAAAAATTTCGCTTAAAACCATAAAGAATAATCCTAAACAAACTAATAAAACAAACGGACTAAAGGTAAAGTTAAAAGCAACAGTAACTTTACTCATGTAATAAACCTTATAAATAGTTGACGTAACTCCAGTTAAAAAAGCAGCAGTAATTAATAAATATCCAATTTTGTTAAAGTTTTTTAATACAACTTCATCAAAAACTTTTAGTCGATAAAAATATTTTAATACCACTCTAAAAAGATATAGACAATAAATTACAATTAAATATGATACCACTAAAATTAATGATAAAAATTTAGTTCCGTAATCCAAAATTTCAATTTGAACTCCGTTAATATTGAAGTCAAAGTCTCCCAATCCTATATCAAAAAAAACAATTACCATAATTACCAACATGGCAACTACAGAAATCATTGAAAAAAACCAAAGTAGATCAACAAGCGCTTTTAGAATATTAAGTTTTCTCATTATATAATAATTTAATATTTCTAAAAGTACATATAATTATCGAATAACAATAATGATTTGTTTTTATTCGATAAAAAAACCTGTTTTATTTCTAAAACAGGTTTTTAAAATATATTTTTAAAAGTATTAAATAATACTAGCCTTTAAATATTCACGGTTCATACGTGCAATATTTTCTAATGAAATTCCTTTTGGACATTCTACTTCGCAAGCTCCAGTGTTAGTACAGTTTCCAAATCCTTCATCATCCATTTGTTTTACCATATTTCTAACACGATCGGCAGCTTCAATTTTACCCTGTGGTAATAATGCAAACTGAGATACTTTTGCAGAAACGAATAACATTGCACTTGAGTTTTTACAACTTGCAACACAAGCTCCACAACCAATACAAGCTGCAGCATCCATAGATAAATCTGCATCTAATTTTGGAATTGGAATTGCATTTGCATCTTGTGTGTTTCCTGACGTATTTACAGAAATATAACCACCTGCTTGTTGAATACGCTCAAACGCCATTCTATCTACAATTAAATCTTTTATTACTGGAAATGCTTTTGCTCTCCAAGGTTCAATATAAATGGTATCTCCATCTTTAAAAGTACGCATGTGTAACTGACATGTAGTAATTCCTCTATCTGGTCCGTGAGGTTCTCCATTAATATGTAATGAACACATTCCACAAATTCCTTCTCTACAATCGTGATCAAAGGCAATTGGAATTTCATTTTTTTCAACCAAACTTTCGTTCAATACATCCATCATTTCTAAAAACGACATATGTTCTGAAATATCGGTAACTTTATATTCGACCATTTGACCTTTTTCTTGTGGCCCTTTTTGTCTCCAAATTTTTAACGTTAAATTCATAATGTCTATCTTATTTGTATGAACGAGTTTTTAATTCGATATCTTTAAATTCTAATTGTTCTTTATGCAAAATAGCTTCACTAGGTTTTCCTGTATATTCCCAAGCTGCAACATATGCAAAGTTTTTATCATCACGCAATGCTTCACCATCTTCAGTAACGTATTCTTCGCGGAAATGACCTCCACAAGATTCGTTTCTTTCTAAAGCATCTTTAGCAAATAATTCTCCTAATTCTAAGAAATCAGCTACTCTACCTGCCTTTTCTAATTCAGGGTTTAATTCATTTAAATCTCCAGGAACCTTAACGTTCTTCCAGAAATCTTCGCGAATTTCTTTAATTTCTTTAATAGCTTCTTTTAAGTGCTTTTCATTACGTGCCATTCCTACTTTATTCCACATAACTAAACCTAGTTTTTTATGGTAATAATCTACAGAATGTGTTCCTTTATTGTTGATAAAGAATTCTAACTTATCTTTAATTTCTTTTTCAGCAGCATCAAATTCTTTAGAATCTGTTGAAATTTTACCAGTTCTAATATCATCTGCTAAATAATCACCAATTGTATATGGTAATACAAAATATCCATCAGCCAAACCTTGCATTAATGCTGAAGCTCCTAAACGGTTCGCCCCGTGATCAGAGAAATTCGCTTCACCGATACAATACAATCCAGGAACGGTTGTCATTAAATTATAATCAACCCAAACACCACCCATTGTGTAATGTGTTGCAGGATAAATCATCATTGGTGTTTTGTATGGATTTTCATCAATAATTTTCTCATACATTTGGAATAAGTTACCATATTTAGCTTCAATAACTCCTTCACCTAATTTAATAATTTCTTCTTTAGAAGCGTTATCCATTCCTTTGATTTTAGCCTGCTCTGAACCATAACGATAAATTGCAGAAGCAAAATCTAAATACACAGCTTCACCAGTTGCATTTACACCAAAACCAGCATCGCAACGTTCTTTTGCAGCTCTCGATGCAACATCACGTGGTACTAAGTTTCCATATGCAGGATATCTTCTTTCTAAATAATAATCTCTATCTTCTTCAGCTAATTCTGTAGGCTTTAATCTTCCTTCTTGAATTGCCTTTGCGTCTTCTATTTTTGCAGGAACCCAAATTCTACCATCGTTACGTAATGATTCTGACATTAACGTTAATTTAGATTGGTAATCTCCTGAACGAGGAATACAAGTTGGATGAATTTGTGTCATACAAGGATTTGCGAAAAACGCTCCTTTTTTATGAACTTTCCAAGCTGCAGTTGCATTAGATCCCATTGCATTAGTTGATAAGAAATATACATTTCCATAACCTCCTGTTGCAATAACTACTGCATGCGCAGAATGGCGCTCTATTTCTCCAGTAACTAAATCACGTGCAATAATTCCTCTTGCTTTTCCATCAACTTTTACAACGTCTAACATTTCGTGACGATTGAACATTTCAATCTTTCCACGAGCAATTTGACGGTTCATTGCAGCATAACAACCTAATAATAATTGCTGTCCTGTTTGTCCTTTAGCATAAAAAGTACGAGACACTAATACACCTCCAAATGAACGGTTGTCTAACAATCCACCATAATCACGTGCAAAAGGAACACCTTGAGCAACACATTGGTCTATAATTGCTCCTGAAACTTCAGCTAAACGGAACACGTTTGCTTCACGTGAACGATAATCTCCACCTTTTACGGTGTCATAAAATAAACGATAGTTAGAATCACCATCATTTTGATAATTTTTTGCTGCATTAATTCCTCCTTGGGCTGCAATTGAATGCGCTCTACGCGGAGAATCTTGATATGCAAAAGCTTTTACATTATATCCTAATTCTGCTAACGATGCCGCTGCAGAACCTCCTGCTAAACCAGTTCCAACTACAATAATATCAATATTACGTTTGTTTGCTGGGTTAACAAGATTTACATTTTCTTTATAGGTTGTCCATTTATCTTTAATTGGACCTTCTGGTACTCTTGAGTTTAAAGTAGTCATATTCTCTTAAGATTAATGGTTAAAATGGTGGTATAAAGCAATTATAATAAATCCTAAAGGAATTACAATTGAATAAATAACACCTAAATTCTTAACGCATTTTGTGTATTTATTATTAAAGCCAATTGATTGAAAAGCAGATTGAAAACCGTGGGCTAAATGCAAGCCTAAGAATATAAATGCAACTACGTAGGCCGCTACTCTCCAAATTGGAAAAAATTTATGCTGCAACTCTTCGAAATAACGATAACCTTCTTGCCCAGGTAAAACACCGCTCATATCTCCTAAAACATATTTAGTGTTAATTTCTGGAATCCAAAAATCGATAAAATGTAAAACAATAAATGCTAAAATAGCCGCACCACTAAAAACCATGTTTCTTGACATCCAAGAAGCACTTGCAGCACCATTAAACTTAGCATACTTAACATTTCTTGCTCTTTTATTCCTTAGCTCCAAAACAAATCCCATAACAAAATGAAATACAACTCCAAATATTAATACAGGTTGCATCGCAAACTGAATTAATGGATTGGTTCCCATAAAATGAGAAAGCTCATTAAATAAATCTTCGCTAAATAATGAAGTTAAATTTACCGCTAAATGAATAATTAGAAAAATAATTAGAAAAAGTGCTGACAACGCCATAGCTACTTTTCTTGCAATTGATGAAGATATAAATCCGCTCATTTTTATTTAATTTTTTTAAAAAGCAAAGATACTATTTACTTTTTTGTTAAAAAACACAAATTTGTCCACTTTCCTTATTTAGAATGATTTTAAAATATTACTGTTTTCTTTCAAAAGTATGTTTTGCATAGTTTAAACCCATTTCTTCATAAACTTCAGAAAAATGTTTTAATCGTTCACTAAAATCTTCCCAATCTTTTGAAGCTGGTTGAGACCATGCTATTTCAGATAAGGCTGTCATTCTTGGTAAAATCATATATTCTACTTGTGTTGTTGTTGGAATATACTCCGTCCATACGTTTGCTTGTGTTCCTAATACATATTTTTGTTCTTCTGCCCTAAGTTCTGTAGGCATTGGCTCATAATTATATACATCTTCAACAGTTGTTAAACCTCCTATTGCCATTGGTTCATTATCTTTATCTTTATGCTGATAATGGTCAAAATATAAAGAGTGGTTTGGTGTCATAATAACATCGTGCTTTTGTTTTGCAGCAACAATTCCTCCTTCTGTTCCTCTCCAAGACATAACCGTTGCATTTGGCGCTAAACCTCCTTCTAGAATCTCATCCCAACCAATTATTTTTTTGCCGTTTGCGTTTACAAATTTCTCTATGCGTTGAATAAAATAACTTTGCAATTCGTGTTCGTCTTTTAAGTTATTATCTTTTATTCTTTTTTGACAATCTGGACATTTTTTCCAGTTACCTTTTGGACATTCATCTCCTCCAATATGAATATATTCTGATGGAAATAATGGCATAACCTCTGCTAAAACATTTTCTAAAAAGTGAAATGTCTCTTCGTTTCCACCACAAAAAACATCGTCAAAAACACCCCAAGTTTCTTGTACAATTTTTGGTGTTCCATTTGCTTGTATTTCTTTTCCTGCTTTTGAACCCATATCTTTAGTTACTTTTGTAGGTTCATTTGGAAAACAACTTAAAAAAGGGTAGGCTGCAATTGCTGCACTTCCGTGACCTGGTAATTCTATTTCTGGAATTACAGTTACGTGGTTTTCTGTAGCATATTTTACAACTTCTTTAACTTCTTCTTGGGTATAAAAACCACCATATTTTGTCTCTGTATTCCCTGTTCCAGGATGATGCCCAATAATAGTTCCGTTTCTCCAAGCTCCTATTTCAGTTAATTTAGGATATTTCTTTATTTCAATTCTCCAACCTTGATCTTCTGTCAAATGCCAATGAAACGTGTTCATTTTATGCATTGCAATTAAATCTATGTATTTTTTTATAAATTCAACTGGAAAAAAGTGACGCGCCACATCTAGATGCATTCCTCTGTAAACAAACCTAGGATTGTCTTTAATAGTTACTGCTGGAATTGTTAAATCTTCTAAATCTGAATTAATTAATTGTCTTAAAGTTTGAATTCCATAAAAAATCCCTTTAGGCGTTTTACCTGAAATAACAATTTTATTATACGTTACTAATAATTCGTATCCCTCTTCATTTTCAATTGTTTCATCTAATTTAAGAAGTATATCTCCATTAGATTCTTCAGAAGAAAATTGTATTGTTTCTCCAGAAACTGCTCCTAGTAATTCGGCTAAAAAAGTCCCTTCTTTCTCTAATGATTCTTCACCAGAAATTTTAGTTTTAGCATCTACTAAAAACTTACCTGTAGAAATTTCCATCGCCAAAGGTTTTGGTATAATTGGATATTCTTGCGCTGTATTTACAGTATCTTTATACTTATTTGAGCACGAAATTGTTAAAAAACTAACAATCATTAAAAAAGCTATTCTCATTATTTTATTATTAAAAATTAATACTTGTTTTATATTTATTGTAATTTGAATATTTGATCCATCAATACCCATTTTTCTCCATTTTTTGAAGTTGGTAGGGCTTTTTGATACTTCCACATTAAAGTTTCCCATTCTTGTACTTTTGGGTTATCAGCATCCTTAATTGATTTTTTTGCAAAAGAAAAAGTATCATGTACTTCCATTATCATAAATAATCGGTTGGAAATATTATAAATTTCTAGATTTAGAATTCTTGAATCTTTAATACTTTTTATAATTTCAGGCCATACATTTTTATGATGCTTTTTGTAAGCTTCAATCAATTCTAGATCGTCTAATAAATCAAGTGCTAAGCAGTATTTTTTCATGTATCTAATTTTGAAAATTCAACGTCAGAGGTTTCGTGTCTTTTAAATACTCTAAGTCCATACCAGGCAATATACAAAAAACAAAAAAATGGTAATATAAAGGAGAAATTCACTTCTGAAACTCCTACAATTAATGAATCATTTACTCCGTTACCACCAACATCTATTATTACTCCCTGTAATTTAGGCATTAAAGCTCCTCCAACTATAGCCATTACCAAACCTGCTGCTCCAATTTTTGATTCTTCTTCGTTTAATCCGTCTAAGGAGATTCCATAAATTGTTGGAAACATTAACGACATAAAAAATGATATTGCTACCAAACTATACAAGCCAAAAAAACCTTCTAACCAAATTGTTCCTGCCGAGAAAACCATTGCCAATAAAGCAAAATACATTAATAATTTTCCTGAACTTAAAAAACGTAACATATACGTTCCTATTGCTCTACCAATTAAAAACACAATAAAAGCCATAAACTGATAGTTTGCAGCTTCTTCACTACTAATTCCAATAGCTTCTGCATATTGATAAATATAGGTCCAACACATAATTTGTGCACCAACATATAATACTTGTGCAACAACACCTAAAACGTATTTTTTATTCTTAAATAATTTACAAAAAGTCTCTCTTAAACTCGGAATACCACCTTCATCTTTTCCTTGAGGCATTTTGCTTATGGCAATTAAAATAAACACTCCAATAATTACCAATCCTAAAATTACATAAGGATCTCGAATTACCATTAAATCAGAAGTTTTTATCAATATTTTTTTTGCTTCATCTAGCGTTGCAAAATTTACAATGTCATCTGATTGTAATTTTTTCAATACAAAAAATTGTGCAACCAATAACCCCGCAATCAATCCAACAGGATTAAAAGCTTGTGCCAAATTTAAACGTCGCGTAGCAGTTTTCGGATCTCCCATAGCTAAAATATAGGGATTTGCAGTCGTTTCTAAAAAAGCCAATCCAAAAGTTAAAATGTACAATCCTAAACAAAAAAACCAAAATTGTTCTGCAATTGCAGCAGGATAAAATAATAGAGCTCCAATAGCGTATAATGCCAATCCTATTAATATTCCAACTTTATATGAATATTTTCTAACAAATAAAGCTGCTGGTAAAGCCATACAAAAATAACCGCCATAAAACGCCATTTGTACCCAAGCTGCTTGAGAGTTTGAAAGTTCTAATACTTTTTTAAAAGCCTGAACCATTGGATCTGTTACCGCGTTTGCAAAACCCCAAAGCGCAAATAATGAAGTTACCAATATAAATGGAATCACTACTTTTTTTGAAACAATTGGAACCTTCCTTTTTAAATTTACATTACTTGTTTCTTCTGAAGTATTAGCAGTGTTAGCCATAAGATTGAAAAATTTATTGAACTTACTATTTTTAACGCATTTAATTAATTTTTTTCGACCAAATACTATAAAGAACGATCTAAATGTACATAACCACCATCAACATAGATTAATTGTCCTGTGGTATGACTAGATTTATCAGACAATAAAAAAACAACTGTATTTGCAATTTCTTCAACTGTTGTCATTCTATTCTCTAAAGGTATTTTCGCTGTTATTTGATTTAATTTTTCCTCAGGATTATGTAATGTTTGAATCCATTTTTTGTACAAAGGAGTGTAACATTCTGCAACTATTACAGCATTTACTCGAATACTATATGGCAATAATTCCACAGCCCACTCTCTAGTTAATGCATTTCTACCTCCATTTGCAGCAGCGTAACCAGAAGTTCCCCCTTGTCCAGTAGTTGCAGTTTTAGAACCAATATTTACTATTGAACCTTTGCTTTTTTTAAGTTCAGGAAGTGCATAATGAGCCATTAAATAATAATGTGTAAGATTTTTATTAATGGATGCTATAAAATTTTTATAGCTTCCGTTTTCTAGACCAACATTATCATTAACACCAGCATTATTAACTAAACCATCTATGCGACCATATTTATTTATAATGTTTTTTACAGCATTTTCACATTGTTTTGGATCTGAAAGTTCAGCAATTTCATAATATGCAGTTCCTCCCATTTTCTCAATTTCAGCTAAAACCTCTAAAACACTCTCTTCATTTCTGCTAATAATTACTGGAATAGCATTTTCATTTAGTAAAGCTTGTGTAATTCCTAAACCAATTCCTTTTGAACCACCAGTAACTATAATTAATTTATTTTTTAGTTTTAGATCCATTTGATACTATTTTAATTTATAAATTATAAAAATTTAGCGCGTTCTTACCCATAATTAAAGCTTTTTCATCTTCTGAAAAATCAGCAATATAACGTTCAACAATGGCTAGTACTTTTTCGTAATTTCCTGCTACTAAACACACAGGCCAATCTGAACCAAACATAACCTTTTCAACTCCAAATGAATTAAAAATCACCTCCAAATACGGAACAAAATCTGAATAATTCCATTTATTAAAATCCGTTTCGGTTACCAATCCAGAAACTTTACAATATACATTTGGAAATAATGCTAATTTCTGAATTTTTACTTTCCAATCTTGAATCTCTTTTGTTTTTATTGCAGGTTTTCCAATATGATCTAATACAAATTTCTGATTTGGAAATTTTTGTACAAACTCAATCACTTCCTCAAGTTGGTTATGATACACCAAAACATCGTACGTTAAATTGTATTTTTCTAATAATTTAATTCCGTTTTGAAAATTTTCATTCAACAAAAAACCTTTTGGTTCAGCTTGTATAATATGTCGAACTCCACAAAATTTTTGAAACTCAGAAAAATAGTTCAGCCTAGTTTCAACCAAATCGGAAGCTAAATCTACCCAACCTACTACTCCTTTAATAAATGAATTTTCGGAAGCTAAATTTAGTAAAAAAAGTGTTTCTTCTTCCGATTGATCTGCTTGTACTGCAATACAACCATCAATATTATTAAATTTTAAAATTGGCTTTAAATCTTTTGGTAAAAAATCTTTTCTAATAATAGCCATCGCATCATCAATCCAACTATCTCTAATAGGATTAAATTTCCAAAAATGTTGATGGCTATCAATTTTCATAGGCGTTACTGGTAAACTTTTACCCAATCTATAATCATTTGTACTGGTAAATCTTCCGGATCTGCTTTTCCAACCCAAGCGCCTTCTAATTGCTGATCTATTAACAAATAAAACGGCTGATCGTAAGGCCATTGAGATGGATCAACATCTTTTAACCTTGGGTATGTAAACGTTTCTTCTCCATTTAGTGTAAAAACCAATTTATCTGGAAACCATTCTAAACCAAATATATTAAAAACTTCTTTATTAAATTTTGCTGTGCTGGAATACGGTGGATTCGTTTTTTGTTTTAATTCTAAAGTATAATACGAATGTGTAGTTTGATAAATGATATCATCATAATTTAAATGTTCCATAATATCAATTTCTCCATTTTTTGGATAGTTTCCGTATTTTTTTTCTTCCGCTAACATCCAAATTGCTGGCCAAGCACCTTGAGCACTTTCTAATTTAGCGTGGATTTCAACTTTACCATACTGAAAAGCAAACTTACCTTTTGTGTAAATGCCTCCTGTTAAAAAAGGCCTAGAATCTGCTATGGTATCTGTATTTACAATTCCTTTTAAATATAGTTTACCATCAGAAATTTCATAACATTCTGAATCGCTTGTCATATAATTTCCCCAATCTGCATTATTTTTAGGAATCTTCGTCCACTTTGCAGTATCAATTTCTTCTTTATCAAAATTATCTTCCCATATCAATTTCCAGTCTTTTTTTGAAATTGTAGAGGAACTACTTTTGCAACCTACTAAAATAATTGCAACAATTATTACTATATATTTTGACATCTTGCTACTTTCTTTAATTATTTTGAATATGCTACGGCAGTTTGTTTTGAAGCTCCTAAACCTTCAATTCCTAGCTCCATAACATCACCTGGTTTTAAATATTTTGGTGGATTAAATCCTAATCCAACTCCAAATGGTGTTCCCGTTGAAATAATATCACCTGGCAATAACGTCATATACTGACTGATATAGCTCACCACTTCTTGCACGTTAAAAATAAAATCATTTGTAGAACTATCTTGAACAGTTTCACCATTTAATTTCAACCATAAATGTAAATCGTTCGGGTTTTTAATTTCGTCTTTTGTAGCAATAAAAGGTCCCACAGGAGCAAAGGTATCACACCCTTTTCCTTTACACCATTGTCCTTCTTTTTCAATTTGAAAGGCTCTTTCCGAAACATCATTGTGTAATACATATCCAGCAATATGGTCAAAAGCATTGGCTTCTTCTACATAAGATGCTTTTTTACCAATAACAATTGCTAACTCTACTTCCCAATCTGTTTTTTTAGAATTTTTAGGAATAATTACCACATCCATTGGCCCACATAATGCAGTAGTTGATTTAAAAAACAATACAGGCTCAGTTGGCACTTTCATACCTGCTTCGGCTGCGTGTTGTGCATAATTTAATCCAACACAAACTATTTTTGATGGTCTTGTTAAAGGAACTCCTAAACGAGCATCTTCGCTTATTTTTGGACAACTTGACTGATTTATTTTTAACCATTTTTCTAATCGCTCTAATCCATCACCACCAAAAAAAGTTTCGTTATAATCTTGACCAAAATCAGAAACATCAATTCTGGCACCATCTTCTAATTGAACTCCTGGCTTCTCGTTTCCTGCTGTTCCAAATCGTATTAATTTCATTTTCGTGTTTTTATTAATTCTTATTAATTTCAAAAGTCCAAGCATCAAAAGATGGTAATTCACTAAATTTAATGGTTGAAGTATTAATATACATTTTACCATTTTTGTACTTCCATTCTAGATTTCTATCAACTCCTAACAATTTAACTTTGGCGTTATTTCCAGGATTTGGAATTGTTAAAACCAGCTCGTTATCTGGCCATTCAAAACTAATTGCATAAATATTATTATTATTTTGAGTATAGCATAAATACGTTTCCATAGAGCTATAAGTTCCTAATATTCCAGGAGTATTTTTTTCTTTATCCTGAAAAAAGTTAGTTGCCGGCACAATTTCTTTTGTTAAGTTTTTAGCACTCCAAAACAATGAGATTTCTGCGTTTTGCTTGTATTCTTTATATTTTATATGAATTGGGTAAGCAACTCCTTTTTTTAGTGAAATAACACCATCTTTAGAAGCTCCAGTATTTGCACCCATAACCTCAGCTTCGTTTGCCGTTATTGTATTATTCTGATTCACAACTAACTTATTGTCAATAAAAACAGCTGCTTCATCATCTGCTTTTACCTCAAAAGTATATTTACCATTTTCTGGTGCAACAATAAAACCTTTCCATTCTGCTGTAAAATTATCTTCTTTTATTCCTTTTAAAGGTGCGTTTCTAACCCATCTAAAATTAATATTTTCATCAATTCTTTCTTTATAAATTAGTTTTTCTTCTTCCATAATTTCAAATGGTTTAGAGCCATAAATTGCAGAGCCATTTATTTTTAACCAATCTCCTAATTGCGTTAATCTTTCTTGCTGAATCATTGGAATTTGCCCATCGGCTCTTGGACCAACATTTAAAATCATACCTCCACCATTTGCAACAGTTTGCACAAAACGTGTAATTAAATCTTTTGAAGTTCCATACGCAGCTAAATCCTCATTTCTATTTAATCCAAACGAGCGTCCAATACCTCTAACTTCAGCCCAAGGTCTGTCTGTCACTTTAATTCCGGCACTATATTCTGGTGTTAAGAACCCAACATCTATACCATGTCCCCATCTATTATTTACAATTGCTTCTTTTCCAACTAAATTATAATACCAATTTATTAACTCTGCCGAATGCCATTGTTTTGCGGTATTGTACCATTCTCCATCAGTAAAAATTAACGATGGTTTGTACTCACTTACCAATTCTTTAAATTGCGGAATCATATATTCTTCAACATACTGTCCAATATTATCGTGCGGATCTGTATACCAACGGTGTAACGGATGGTTCCATTCTGCAAGCGAATAATACAATCCCATTTTTAAGTCAGTTTTACGAACTGCATTAGTCAATTCTCCAACAATATCTCTTTTTGGCCCTGTATCTACACTGTTCCAATTTCTATTATATTTACTTGGCCACAAAGTATAACCATCGTGGTGTTTTGTAACTAAAACCACATATTTTGCTCCTGCATTCTCGAAAAGTTCTGCCCATTCTGCAGGATTAAATAATTCTGCTTTAAAATGATTTGTTAAATCGTTGTATTTAAAATCTTCGCCATATAATTTTTTCATGAAATTAGATCGCAAAGAATCTTTTAATTGAATACCTCTTAAAAACCATTCAGCATACGATTCTTTCCCTCCATATGCAGGGACAGAATACAATCCCCAGTGTACAAAAATCCCTAATTTAGCATTGTTAAACCATTCTGGAGATTCTCGCTTATTAATTGCTTCTATAAGTTCTTCTTCCGTTTTTTCTTGTGCTTTTATCGAAAAATTTAATAAAGTAACTGCACATATAAATAATACTATTTTTTTCATAATTATCCGTTTAATTTTATAAACCCACCATCTATTGGGTAATCTGTCCCTGTAATAAATCCTGCCTCATCTGAACATAAAAACAATGCTAAATTAGCAATTTCCTCTGGCATTCCCATGCGTCCAATAGGTTGCGTTTTAGACAAAGCTTCAAACATTTCTTGTTCCTTATCTGGGTAATTTTTTTTGATAAAACCATCTACAAATGGTGTATGAACTCTGGCAGGCGAAATACAATTGCATCTAATTCCGTTTGCAACATAATCTTTTGCAACTGAGTACGTCATAGTTAACACTGCGCCTTTGGTCATTGAATACGCAAAACGATCTGAAATTCCAACCGAAGATGCGATAGATGCCATATTTAAAATAACACCTGTATTATTTGATTTCATTGTTGGGATACACGCCGATATACAATTATAAACACCTTTTATATTTACTTGATATAACCTATCTAAATCTTCTTCGGAAGTGTTTTCAATATTTCCAACATGCGCAATCCCAGCATTATTTACTAGAATATCAATTGTTTTTTCTTCTGAAATAATTGCATCAACAACAGCTTTAACTTCTTTTGAATTGGAAACATTACACTGATGAATTTTAATACTTCCACTATAATTTGCTGCTTCAGAAATTAAGTTTTCTGAATTTTCAATATGTAGTTCCAACACATGAATTCGCGCTCCTTGAGCCGCAAATTTTAATGAAATTGCTTTTCCAATTCCACTAGCTCCCCCAGTAACAATTGTAATTTTATTTTTTAAACTTAATAATGACATTTGTTTTTATTTTAATATAATTTCTAAGATAGTATCTATTTCGTGCTTTCTATTATCTGGAATTTCAATAATTAATTGTCCTTTTTTCAATTTATAATTGTGCTTACTCCTATCATTAAAAAAAGTTACTCGTTTAATTTTACCTTCAAAATTATCAATTTGTACTTGATTTAATTCTGAATTTAAAATATGTAGGTATAGTATTTTATCTTTTTGTGTTGACACATAATCTTTGGTTGCAGAAATAATACCACCTCTAGTGCCATAAATTGTTTTTCCGTTTTCAGCTAACCAATTTCCGACAGCTTTTAAACGTTCTTTATGCTCTTTTTGAATCTCTCCGTTTGGCATTGGACCAACGTTTAATAAAAAATTTCCGTTTCTTCCAGCTGCATTTACAACATATTTAATAAGCTGTTTAACAGATTTGTGGTTGCCGTCTTGAAGGTTAAACCCCCAAGATTGATTAATAGTTTCACAAGTTTCTAAAGGCAGTTGACCAATAATTGCGCCTCCAAAACCAGTAGTGTTTTTTCCAGGCAAGTCTTTTTCAAACATTTGAAAATCCTCACCTTCAAAGGATTTTAAATGATGATTATTTCCTATTAATAATGCCGGTTTAACATTATGAATCATACTATATGTTTCTTCAAGGTTCCAACGCTCTAAACCTTCTTTTCTTGTTTCTGGGGTACGTCCTTTTTCTTTTAAAATATCCCAAAACCCATCAAACCAAAAGCCAGAAATATCATAATTTTCTGCTAATTCTTTAATCTGTTCATTTTGATAAGCAAGGTAATTTTTCCAATTTCCAGATTCTGGTCTCCCAACATCTTGCCCAGTATAACCTCTAGGATAGTAATCTGGGTGATTCCAGTCCAACTGAGAATAATAGGCATACAATTTTATGCCTTGTTTTTTACATTCTTGTTCTAGAGCTCTAAAAATATCTTTACCATAAGGTGTTGCTTTTACAATATTATAATCTGAAACTTTAGAATTGTACATTGCAAAACCATCATGATGTTTGGTAGTGATAGTTATGTATTTCATGCCAGCATCTTTAGCTAGTTTTACCAATTCTTTAGCATCAAATTTAGTAGGATTGAAAAATTTTGGCAATAATTGGTATCTTTCTACTTTAATATTTTGATTGGTCATAACCCATTCGGCATCACCTAAAATGCTATAAACTCCCCAGTGGATAAACATTCCAAATTTATCATCTTGAAAAGCCTCGCGAGCTTTTAAATTTTCTTTTGAAGGTTTATAAACCGATTGTGCAAAAATTGACTGGAAGCCAAACGTTATTAAAAACAAAAATAGTAACCGTTTCATTTTAGTTTTAATTTATTAAAATTAACAAACTTATTTCCAAATTTTCCCTACTGGAAACTCATAGTCTATTAAAGATTGACTTTTTATTTCAATGCTATAACCTGGCAATAAAGGAGGCATATATGCGCCATTTTTAATTAGTACAGGATCTAAGAAGTGTTCGTGTAAATGATCTACATATTCAATAATACGTTCATCTAACGAAGCACTTACTGCAATATAATCAATCATAGATAAATGTTGTACATATTCACACAACCCAACCCCCCCAGCGTGCGGACAAACTGGAATATTAAACTTTGCTGCCATTAATAAAATGGCTAAAATTTCGTTCACTCCACCAACCCTGCAACTATCTATCTGACAAATTTCAATAGCGCCAGCTTGCATTAATTGTTTAAACACTACTCTGTTTTGACAATGTTCTCCAGTAGCAACTTTTATTGGAGCAACCGCTTTTGCAATTTTTGCATGACCTAAAATATCATCTGGGCTAGTTGGTTCCTCAATCCAATAAGGATTAAATTTAGCTAATTCAGCCATATTTTCAATAGCTTCATCCACATCCCATTTTTGATTGGCATCCATCATTAGTTGCAAATCATCTCCAATTTCTTCTCTAATAATTGCAGCTCTTCGCATATCATCTTGTAAATCGGAACCCACTTTTATTTTCATATGTTTAAAGCCTGCTGCCTTCGCCTCACCACATAAACGTCTCATTTTAGTATCTGAATAGCCTAACCAACCTGCAGAAGTTGTGTATGCAGGATAGCCATTTTTCAACAAATCTTCTATTCTTTGCTGTTTTGTAGCTTCTTTATTTTCTAATAA
Source organism: Lutibacter litoralis (assembly GCF_014646675.1). GTDB lineage: Bacteria > Bacteroidota > Bacteroidia > Flavobacteriales > Flavobacteriaceae > Lutibacter > Lutibacter litoralis. The sequence goes on from NZ_BMNS01000001.1 coordinate 93,109, forward strand.
AGTTACTGCTTCATTAGGAGTTATTGCGTCTGTTATATAGGTAAAATCTATACATTTTACAAACTCTTCAGGACTCATATCAGCCAATAATTTCCATAATGGTTTTTCTTCAACTTTTGCATATAAATCCCAAACAGCATTTACAATTGCTCCTGTTGCTAAATGAATTACGCCTTTTTCTGGCCCTAACCATCTTAACTGACTATCGCCTGTTATCATTTTCCAAAAAGCACCCATATCTTGAGTAAAAGACTCTAAACTTTTACCAATAAGTAAGTACGCTAAAGACTTAATAGCTGCAACACACAACTCATTTCCTCTGCCAATTGTAAAGGTTAGTCCATGACCTTCAAACTTATTTGGGAAATTTGTTTTTAAAATAACATAAGCTGCAGAATAATCTGGATCAGGATTCATAGCATCTGAACCATCAAGAGATTGACTTGTAGGAAAACGCACATCTTTTACTTCAACAGCTGTAATAATAATTGATTTCATCTGTAAATTTTTAGTGTTCTTATTAAAGCTTTAATGGAATGTTCTTATTGATACTTTCGCGAAAATAATCTTATCATTTTTAAAGAAAATTAAATCAACCAAATATAACCATCTAAAGTATTTGAGACTACCTACTTTTTTACATTTAGCAATACTTTTTTTGCTCTAAAAAAATAAAAACAACTAAAAAAGCAAAAATATAAGTTTAATTACACACCTGATTTGTGCTTTTTCAAATATTCTTTAGGAGAAAAATTTGTGATTTTTTTAAACTGACGATTAAAATTTGACACATTGTTAAAACCACATTCGTAACAAATAGCTGTAATTGAATATTTTCCTTCAATTAGCATTTTACAAGCAAATCCAATTCTTAATTCATTTACATAATCTATAAATGTTTTTCGGTGAATTCTTTTAAAATAACGGCTAAAAGAAGATGGATTCATACAAGCAATAGCAGCAACATTATTTAAGCTAATTGAAGTATTAAAATTTTTAAAAATATATTCATAAATTTTATCTAAATTTCTACTTTCAGTTTTGTTAAATGAATTTATAAATCCTTCACTAGACAATAATTTATAATTGTTATGTTTTGCCAAAGCATTTAAAATAGTTACAAAACTCATTACTTTTTGAAAGCCCGAAAGTTTAGCTAATTTTCTAATTTCTTGAATTGTTGATTTTTTTAAATCTATAAATTTTACACCTCTCTTTGCCCTTAAAATAAGTTCAGAAATATGTGACATTTCTGGGGTTTCGAAGAAAGTAGATCCTAAAAAATCTTTTTTGAAATGAATTGCAACAGCTTCTGAAATTAATTTAGAAGATTCTTCAAAATAAGCTTCATCATTCAACCACATATGCGGTAAATTTTCACCAATAAGCACTATTTCTCCAACTTCAAATTTTTCAATAGCATCGCCTATAAAACGTGTTCCAGTACTTTTTTCTATTAAAACTAATTCTAATTCTGCATGATAATGCCAGATCTTTAAAAAATAAGGATAACTGTTGCGGGTAACATTAAATGAATTATTTTTTAAACTACTTCTGTCTAATAAATGAAGTCTCATAAAATTACTTAATATTTATCTAACAATATTAACTAAAATATAGATTTATATGCAAAAAAAGTATCACAATTATTTTTAGTTTATGAATCGCTTTATCTGTTAATTTTAAAAAACAACTAAAATTAGTATCTTTCCTATCATTAAAACCACCAACTTATCAAACATGAAAAAATTTTTATTTGTATTGCTATCGTTATTTTTAATAAATCAGGGAAATTCTCAACAAATTGACCTCAACAAATTAAAAGAACTAAAAACACGTGCTATTGGTCCTGCAGGAATGAGCGGAAGAATAACAGCAATTGATGTTGTAACCAATAACCCTGAAATTATTTATGCCGGAACTGCGTCTGGTGGTTTATGGAAATCTGAAAGTGGTGGTATAGAATGGACTCCAATTTTTGACAAACAAACAGCGATGTCTATTGGTGCGATTGCAATTCAACAAAGCAATCCTGATGTTATTTGGGCAGGAACTGGAGAAGGAAATCCACGAAATAGCTTAACTGGTGGTTATGGTTTGTATAAAAGTTTAGATGCTGGCAAGACCTGGAAATTAGTCGGATTAGAGAAAACTAGAAACATCCACAGAATAATAATTGACAAAGACAATCCAAATACAGTATATATTGGTGCAATTGGGTCTCCTTGGGGTGAACATCCAGAACGTGGAGTGTTTAAAACGACTGATGGAGGAAAAACCTGGTCGAAATCTTTATTTGTAAATAACAAAACTGGTTGTGCAGATTTAGTTATTGACCCTACCAATCCAAACAAACTAATTGCTGCAATGTGGGAACATAGACGCAAACCTTGGACTTTTAATTCAGGTGGTAAAGGGTCTGGTATGTATATAACCTATGATGGTGGTGATAATTGGAAAAAATTAACTGATGAAGATGGTTTACCAAAAGGAAATTTAGGTAGAATGGGCCTAGCAATTGCACCAAGTAACCCAAAATTTGTATATGCTTTGGTTGAAGCAAAAAAGAATGCTTTGTATAAGTCTGAAGACGGCGGTTTTTCTTGGAAAATGATCAATAACAAATCTGGAGTTGATGGCAGACCATTCTATTATTCAGATATTCATGTAGATTCAAAAAATGAAAATAGGATTTATTCGGTTAATACTTTTGTACATATGAGTATTGATGGAGGAAAATCTTTCAAGCAATTAATGCCTGCCTATGGAACTTCAGTTGGAGTGCACCCAGATCACCACGCTTGGTGGATTCACCCAGAAGATCCAAACTTTATGATTGATGGAAACGATGGTGGTTTAAATATTACACGAGACAAGGGAAAAACTTGGCGTTTTGCAGAAAATATTCCTGTTGCACAATTTTACCATATTAGTGTTGATAATGAATTTCCTTACAATGTTTATGGTGGCATGCAAGATAACGGATCTTGGGTTGGCCCAGCTTATGTTTTAAAAGCTCAAGGAATACGAAATTCTTATTGGCAAGAATTAATGTTTGGCGATGGCTTTGATGTGGTTCCTGATCCTAAAAATACACGTTATGGGTATGCAATGTCTCAAGAAGGTTCTGTTGGAAGGTATGATAGAGCAACTGGAAATGCTAAATATATTCGCCCAACGCATCCGAATGCTGCTATAAAATTGAGATTTAACTGGAATGCTGCTATTGCAATGAATCCTATTGATAAGCAAACCATTTATTTTGGCAGTCAGTTTGTTCATCAATCAAAAGATAAAGGGCATACTTGGGATATTATTTCGCCAGATTTAACAACAAACAATCTTGATAAACAAAAACAACATGAAAGTGGTGGAATTACGATGGATGCTACAGGAGCTGAAAACCATTGTACAATTATTGCAATTGAACCAAGTACTTTAGATGAAAATTTGCTTTGGGTTGGAACCGACGATGGAAACATTCAATTAACTTTAGATGGCGGTAAAACTTGGATAAATGTTTCTAAAAATATTAAAAAAATGCCTTCTGAAGCTTGGATTCCACAAATTAGAGCTTCAAAATTCAATAAAGGTGAAGCTTATATAGTTGTAAATAATTACAGACAATTCGATTTTAAACCTTATTTATATAGAACCCGTGATTTTGGTAAAACTTGGGAAAATATATTAGAAGGAAAAGATGAAACTTTTGGTTATACGCTTTCTATAATTCAAGATTTAGAACAACCAAATTTATTATTTTTAGGAACAGAATATGGCTTATATTTTAGTATTGATGAAGGTAAAAACTGGACTAAATGGACAAATAACTATCCAAACGTTTCAACCATAGATTTAGCAATTCAGCCACGTGAACACGATTTAATTATTGGCACGTTTGGAAGAGCTGCCTATGTTTTAGACGATATTAGACCATTAAGAGCTTTGGCAAAAGAAGGCGCACAACTATTAAATAAAACCTTGCATTTATTTGAACCTCCTGCTGCTTTTATTACTCAAAATCAACAACCTACAGGAACACGGTTTGGAGCAAATGCAATATTTAACGGAGAAAATAGAGCAAAAGGGGCTATGATAACATATAGCATAAATAATCCTGTATCTCAAAAAGAACCTGTAAAAACTAATAAAAAGAAGAAAAACACTGAAACAACTAATTCAAAAGGAGAAAAACCACCAATAAAATACGACTCTATTATTTTTGAAGTTTTTAATGATCAAAATTACTTAATACGCACTATAAAACAAAAAGCACCAAAAGAAAACGGAGTACATAGATTGTATTGGTATATGAATGAAAAAGGGAAACAAAGACCTTCTCGAAGAAAATTACGTAAAAATACTTCAGAACCAGGAGGTGTTACGGTATTGCCAGGAAATTATAAGATAAAACTTCATTTTGGAAATGAAACTGCTACCGAAAAAATAGCTATTGCTTACGATCCAAGGGTTGAGATGCCTTTTGAAGTTTTAAAAAATAAATATGACCTTTTAAAACAATTAGAAAACAAAATGGATGTTGCCGGAAAAGCAACCCAACGTTTATTGGAATCGAAAGAAATTGTTGAAGATTATCAAAAACGTATTAAGTCTCAAAAAAAGCAAAAAAAATATGAAAATTTATTAAAATCACACACAGAAATATTGAAAAAAATAGATGATTTATTAGATAATATGCTTGGCAAAGTGGACAAACGTCAAGGTATTACTGCAACTGAGTTTCCAAGTACAATTTCTTATTTATATAATGCCAGCAGATATGTTAATGATTTAATGCAAAACCCTGGAAAAACAGAAACCACTTTGGTAAAAAATGCTGATAATAAAGTAAGTGCTGTAATTTCTAAAATTAACGAATTTTATAAAACAGCTTGGATAAATTACAAAAACAGTGTTGAAAACTTAAAACTTTCTCCTTTTGAGGAAGTTAAAAAACTTGAATATAAATAATATAGTAACACAGAACTTGTAAAACAAACTCAATTGCTAATTGCATATGAAGTCTCGAGAATATTTAATTGATTAAGGTTAAACTTATAAATCAATTAAATATGCTCGCCTTTATAACTATTTAATTGAATTCCAACCTTGTGCAGTTAGTTCTATTTGCTGACCAGCTCTTGTTACTAAATTTGCGCCATGACTTTTATCTGTAATGTGCCCAATTACTGTTAAATGTGGATTTGCTTTAATTTTTGGAAAATCTTCTTGTGATATTGTAAATAACAATTCGTAATCTTCACCCCCGCTAAGTGCAATAGTTGTACTATTTAAATCAAACTCTTCACAAGTAGCAATAACTTGAGGGTCTAACGGAATTTTTTCTTCATATAAATTACAACCAACATTAGATTGCTCACAAATATGTAAAATTTCAGAAGAAAGTCCATCTGAAATATCAATCATAGCAGTTGGTTTTACATCTAAATCTTTCAATAATTTTATAATATCTTTTCTTGCTTCTGGCTTTAATTGTCTTTCAACTAAATATGAATAATTTGTTAAATCTGGTTGAGAATTTGGATTTACTTCAAAAACTTGTTTTTCACGTTCCAACACTTGCAACCCTAAATATGCAGCACCTAAATCACCTGTTACAACCAATAAATCGTTTGTTTTTGCGGTATTTCTATATACTACATCTTCTGCCTTAGCTTCACCAATTGCAGTGATACTAATTAGTAAGCCAGTAACTGAAGAAGTAGTGTCTCCTCCTACCAAATCTATTGCGTAATTCTTACAAGCCAAGTGAATTCCTTCATACAATTCTTCAATTGCTTCTAATGGAAAACGGTTAGAAACTGCAATTGAAACAGTTATTTGCGAAGCCATTCCATTCATTGCGTAAACATCTGATAAATTTGCCATTACTGCTTTATAGCCCAAGTGTTTTAAAGGCATATAACTTAAATCAAAATGCACACCTTCAATCAATAAATCAGTTGTAACTATCACTTGTTTATTTTTAAAGTCTAAAACAGCGGCATCATCTCCTACTCCTTTAATTGTTGTAGAATGTGCTATTTTAAAATTTTGAGTCAAGTGTTTTATCAGACCAAATTCACCTAATTCAGCTAAACTTGTACGTGCTTGGTTTTTATCTTCTATCATTTTGCAAAGATAAATCTTTATAGGAAATAGCAATTACACTATCAATTATATTCATATTAAAAAAATACTATAAATCATTTTTTGTACCTATATTTGCACTAATTTAGAATTAATCTATATAAGCAATATGATAAAAGTTTCAGATATAGCAAAAAAGAAAGTTGTAGAGCTTATGACTGAGGATGGTTTTAACCCACAGGTTGATTTTGTGAGAGTTGGAGTTAAAAGCGGTGGATGCTCAGGACTTTCTTATGATTTAAAATTTGATAAAGAAAACCAAAATGAGGATAAGGTTTTTGAAGATAATGGTGTAAAAATTATTGTTGACAAAAAAAGTTTTCTTTATTTAGTTGGTACAACATTAGAATATTCTGGTGGTTTAAATGGTACTGGTTTTGTATTTAATAATCCAAATGCACAACGCACTTGTGGATGTGGTGAGTCATTTTCACTCTAGTTTAAAAGTTAAAAGTGTCGAATTCTTAGGATTGTCATACCTAAATAGGTAGGTTTCCATAGAAAAGATAAATTTTTGTATTAAGAATGTATAGTTTAGATTTCTATTTTCACAAGAATCACAAGACTTAAACATAAATTCAGATAAAAAGAGAAATGAACAAGTTTACTGAAGACGATTTAAAAAAAGAACTCGAAACAAAAGAGTACGAATACGGTTTTTACACAGAAATAGAAGCTGATAAGTTTCCTATTGGTTTAAATGAAGAAGTTGTAATAGCAATTTCTAAAAAGAAAAAGGAACCAGAATGGATGACTTTATGGCGTTTAGAAGCTTTCAAAGTTTGGAAAGAAATGAAAGAACCAGATTGGGCAAATGTTAAATATGAAAAACCAAAATTTCAAGACATTAGTTACTATTCAGCGCCTGTTCAAAAACCAAAATTAGACAGTTTAGACCAAGTAGATCCTGAATTATTAAAAACGTTTGATAAACTTGGAATTTCAATTGATGAGCAAAAACGTTTATCTAATGTTGCTGTAGATATAGTAATTGATTCTGTCTCAGTTGCAACTACTTTCAAAAAAACTCTGAATGAAAAAGGAATTATTTTTATGCCTATTTCAGAAGCCATTCAAGAACATCCGGAATTGGTGCGAAAATATTTAGGAACCATTGTTCCTACTAGTGATAATTTTTATGCCGCTTTAAATTCCGCTGTTTTTTCAGATGGATCTTTCTGTTATATCCCAAAAGGTGTTACTTGTCCAATGGAACTTTCAACATATTTTAGAATTAATGAAGGTGGAACTGGACAATTTGAACGCACATTGGTTGTTGCAGATGAAGGAAGTTTTGTAAGTTATTTAGAAGGATGTACAGCTCCTGCACGTGATGAAAATCAATTACACGCTGCTGTTGTTGAATTAATTGCTTTAGACGATGCAGAAATAAAATATTCAACTGTACAAAACTGGTTTCCAGGAGATAAAGAAGGAAGAGGTGGAGTTTACAATTTCGTAACTAAAAGAGGTTTGTGCGAGAAAAACGCAAAAATTTCTTGGACTCAGGTTGAAACAGGTAGTGCAGTTACTTGGAAATATCCGAGTTGTGTTTTAAAAGGTGATAATTCGGTTGGGGAATTTTACTCAATAGCTGTTACCAATAATTTTCAGCAAGCAGATACTGGTACAAAAATGATTCATTTAGGAAACAATACTAAAAGTACCATTATTTCTAAAGGAATTTCAGCAGGGCATTCACAAAATTCATATAGAGGTTTAGTGCAAATTGGAGCTAGAGCAAAAAATGCACGTAACTTTTCGCAATGTGATTCACTTTTAATGGGAGATTTATGTGGAGCACATACATTTCCATACATTGAAGTAAAAAATAAAACTGCCCAAGTTGAACACGAAGCAACAACTAGTAAAATTGGAGAAGATCAGCTTTTTTATTGCAATCAGCGTGGTATAGATACTGAAAAAGCAATTGCATTAATTGTTAATGGATTTAGTAAAGAAGTTTTAAATAAATTACCAATGGAGTTTGCAGTTGAAGCTCAAAAATTATTGGAAATTAGTTTAGAAGGAAGCGTTGGATAATATGGAAAATAGAAAAGTAATTATTTTAGGATCATCCCGAAGCGCAGGAAATACCTCAAAAGTAATTTCAAATATTTCAAAAAATAATAATATAGATATAGTTGATTTAAATAAGTTCACAATTTCATACTACGACTATGAAAGTAAAAATTTAAACGATGATTTTTTACCACTTATAAAATCAATAATTAAAAAATATGATACTCTAATTTTTGCTACACCGGTTTATTGGTATAATATGAGTGGAATTATGAAAGTTTTTTTTGATAGATTTTCTGATTTAATTAGAGTAGAAAAAGAAGAAGGAAGAAGGTTAAGAGGTAAAAATATGTTTGTAATTTCAAACTCGCATGATGATAAAATTGATACAAGTTTTTACATCCCTTTCCAAAAATCAGCCGATTATTTAGGAATGAATTATACCGGTGAAATCCATTTTAATGCTGATAAAGTTAAAGAATTAAATAATATAGAATTAACACAACTATAAAATGCTTAGTATAAAAAATTTACACGCAAGTATCAACGATAAAGAGATTTTAAAAGGAATAAATCTTGAAATGAAGGCAGGTGAAGTACATGCTATAATGGGACCAAACGGTTCTGGAAAAAGTACACTTTCAGCAGTTATTGCTGGAAAAGAAGAGTTTGAAGTTACAGAAGGTTCTGTAGTTTTAAATAATGAAGATTTAGAAGATATGGCTCCTGAAGAAAGAGCTCACAAAGGTATTTTCTTATCGTTTCAATATCCTGTTGAAATTCCTGGTGTAACGGTTACAAATTTTATTAAAACCGCTATTAACGAAACTCGAAAAGCGAAAGGTTTAGAAGATTTGCCAGCAAAAGATATGTTAAAGTTAATCCGTGAAAAAGCAGATTTACTTGAAATTGATCGTAAATTTTTATCACGTTCTTTAAATGAAGGTTTTTCAGGAGGAGAAAAAAAACGTAATGAAATTTTTCAAATGGCAATGCTAGAACCAAAACTTGCAATCTTAGATGAAACAGATTCTGGTTTGGATATTGATGCTTTAAAAGTTGTTGCAAATGGTGTAAACAAACTTAAAAGCAAAGACAATGCTGTGTTAGTTATTACGCACTACCAGCGTTTGTTAGATTATATTGTTCCTGATTTTGTGCATGTATTACACAATGGTAAAATTGTAAAATCTGGAGGAAAAGAACTAGCTCTAGAATTAGAAGCAAAAGGGTACGACTGGTTAAAATAAAAATATTAAAAAGTAAACAGTTTTTAGTTTCAGTTGTCAGTTTTAACTGTCTACTAAAACAAAAAACTGAAAACTCATAAAAAATGGATTTAAAAGAAAAATTAGTTTCTTCATTCTTAGCATTTGAAAATAAAGGTGGATTAGATCTAGATTCGAATGTACATTCTATAAGGTCTAAAGCTATTCTTAACTTTGAAAAAGAAGGCTTTCCAACCAAAAAGGACGAAGAGTGGAAATATACAAGCCTTAATTCTTTATTAAAAAACGACTATAGCTTATTTCCTAAAACAAAAAAAGCAGTTGAATTCAAAAATGTAAAAGAATATTCAATTAATGAAATTGAATCTTATACCTTGGTTTTTATTGATGGGGTTTTTAGTTCTTTTTTATCGGATACAACACATGATGATTGCGATGTTTGTGTATTATCTTCTGCATTAACACGTCCAAAATATAAAATGGTAGTTGATAATTATTTCAACACCATTGCTAAGAATAATAATAGTTTAACAGAATTAAATACAGCCTTTTCGGTTGAAGGAGCTTTTATTAATATTCCAAAAAACACAATTGTACCAAAACCAATTCAAATACTAAATTTTTCTACTGGAAGTGAAAAAGAAGTGATGCTTCAACCTAGGAACTTAGTAGTTGTTGGTGAAAATTCACACGTTCAAATTATTGAACGTCATCAAAACTTATCAAAAAATGCTGTACTTACAAATGCAGTAACAGAAATTTTTGTACATAAAAGAGCCATTGTAGATTATTACAAAATTCAGAACGATACTGAAAATTCTTCGTTGATTGACAGTACTTTTGTTTCACAAAAACAACAAAGTGTTGCTTCTGTTCATACCTATTCTTTTGGCGGAAAATTAACTAGAAATAATTTAGAATTTTACCAAGAAGGCGAACACATTAACTCGCATTTAAATGGTATTTCAATTTTAAATAAAAAACAGCACGTAGATAATCATACATTAGTAAATCATAAATATCCAAATTGTGAAAGCCACGAATTGTACAAAGGAATTTATGCAGATAAATCTACTGGAGTTTTTAACGGTAAAGTAATTGTACAACAAGCAGCACAAAAAACAAATGCTTTTCAACAAAATAATAATATTTTAATTGATGATGGCGCCAGTATTAACTCAAAACCACAATTAGAAATTTTTGCAGATGACGTAAAATGTTCTCACGGATGTACTATTGGACAATTAGATGAAAGCGCATTGTTTTATATGCAGTCTAGAGGAATTCCTAAAAAAGAAGCAAAAGCACTGTTGTTATTTGCTTTTGGAAATGATGTTGTTGAAAAAATTAAAATACCACAACTAAAAACAAGAATTACAAAGTTAATTGCCAAAAACTTAGGTGTTAATTTAGGATTTGAATTTTAGAAACATTTATTAAAATGTCATCGCGGGTGAAGCGAATCGATCTCTTTAATTAAAAACCCTATTATTTTAATAAAATAATAGGGTTTTTAGTTTACTTCTATTCAATAACGTCGTGAATCATAGTATGATTTCCGTTATTCCAAATAGTTAAAATATCTGTGGCTACTTGAGCACCACTTCCTGCCGCAATTGCATATTGACTTCTCCATCCAGCTAAAACACCTGCAACAAAAATTCCCTCAGTTACTAAATGATTGTTGTTTATTAACATAATTTTTTCCTTTTGTGGAGGAATACTTTTATGCGGAATAACATATTGCATTAATCCTTCAATATTAAACATATTTGAAGGCCCAATTGCAACTACAATTATTGAGGCTGTATATTCATTTTTATTGGTTTTTACAGTAAAATTTGGTGATTCCCCTTTTATAGAAACAACTTTTTCTTTCGCTATTTGGGTAACATGAGGAAAGTCTTCTGCTAATTGATGTAGACCGATATTAAGAACATCAGTTCCTTTTGTTCCTTTTTTAAAACCTAAAACATTGTTTAATTCGGCATTATTTAAGGCTGAAGCTTTTTGATGGGTAATAATTCCAATTTTTTTTCCTTCAGCAAAAGGTTTTCCAATTGCAGAACCTAAAATTAAAGCACTCGATAATCCAGCAGCACTTCCACCAATAATTAAAACATCAAAAGTTTTCATACTAAAAAATTTAAGAAATTAAACCCTGAATATTAGAAGCAAATAATTTTACAGCAATAGCTAAAAGAATTACTCCAAATACTTTTCTAATAATTAAAATACCATTATCTCCAATAAACTTTCCTAATTTATTTGAAGTTTTAAGCACTATAAACATAAAAATCAAATTAATAATAATTGCTATTAAAATATTAATAGTTTCAAACTCTGCACGTAAAGAAAGTAAGGTTGTTAAACTTCCTGGCCCAGCAATTAAAGGAAATGCTAAAGGAAAAACAGAAATTGTACGAGCATTTGTTTCTTCTTCTTTATATAATGATACGCCTAATATCATTTCCAAGGCAATAAAAAATAAAATAAAAGCACCTGCTACTGCAAAAGAATTTACATCAATTCCAATTAAGTTTAAAATACTTTTTCCTAAAAACAAAAAAGCAATCATTATTATTCCAGCAATAATTGAAGCCTTTTCAGATTGAATATTTCCAAATTTTGCACGTAAATCAATAATAATTGGAATATTTCCAATTACATCAATAACTGCAAATAATATCATTGTTGCAGTTAGTATTTCTTTAAAATTAATTAACATTCTAGTTCTATTTAAATTAAGGTTGGCAAAAGTAGATAATCCTTTAATATTAATAACAAATTTAGTTTAAAAAGTTTATTTTTGCCGAATGTTTCAATTAGGAAAAACCATAGTTTCAGAAGATATTATCGAAAAAGATTTTGTCTGTAATTTAAATGCCTGCAAAGGCAAGTGTTGTATTGATGGCGAAGCTGGAGCACCATTAGAAGAGAGCGAACTTCAAATTTTATTGGATATTTATCCAAAAGTAAAACCATTTTTAAGAGAAGAAGGCATAAAGGCTATTGAAGATCAAGGGTTGTTTATTACCAATGAAGGTGAATATGAAACAACTTTGATAAATGATAAAGATTGTGCTTTTGTAACTTTCGATAAAAGTAATACAGCAAAATGCGGAATTGAAGAAGCATATAATCAAGGTTTAATTAAATGGAAAAAACCAATATCTTGTCATTTATATCCTGTAAGAATTATGGATTACAGCGAGTTTTCTGCTGTAAACTATCATAAATGGCCAATTTGCGATGATGCTTGTGTTTTAGGAAAAGAACTACAAGTGCCTGTCTATAAATTTGTGAAAGAAGCCTTAATTCGAAAATTCGGTAAAGATTGGTATGCCGAATTAGAAAAAGTTGCAGAAAACCATAAATTCTAAGCTACATATCTAACTTCATTTTTGTAAATAGAGTTTCAAAAAGAATATTGTTAGGCTTTACTGTACAACCTCAATAGAACCGTGTATTCATCAATAAATGCGACATGTATACATTTGATTTTCAGCTTTAAAGACTAATTAATCGTTTATTGCAAAATACCGAGAATGTTAAAAACTTATTGGGAAATGTGGATAAGTACTCCTTTCATTTTCATTAATTTTTTACAATCTTTGTTTTTCTCGTTACGTAGAAAACTACAACTATAAAAACTAAAAAAACAAGAACTAAAATGTCATTTATTGAACCAATTTTGCAAGAAAATAAAGATCGCTTTGTAATTTTTCCTATTCAACACCAAGATATTTGGGAATGGTACAAAAAACAAGAAGCTAGTATTTGGACTGCAGAAGAAATTGATTTACACCAAGACGTATTAGATTGGGAAAATAAATTAAACGATGATGAACGTTATTTTATAAAACACGTTTTAGCTTTTTTTGCAGCTTCCGATGGAATTGTAAATGAAAATTTAGCAGAAAATTTTGTTAGTGAAGTACAATATTCTGAAGCAAAATTCTTTTATGGATTTCAAATAATGATGGAGAACATTCATTCTGAAGTGTATTCATTATTAATTGATACCTATGTTAAAAATGAAGTTGAAAAAAACGAGTTATTTAAAGCTATTGAAGTATTTCCAGCTATAAAATTAAAAGCTGACTGGGCTTTAAAATGGATTGAAAGTCCAAGTTTTGCAGAACGCCTAATCGCTTTTGCAGCTGTTGAAGGAATTTTCTTTTCAGGTAGTTTTTGTTCAATCTTCTGGCTAAAAAAACGTGGATTATTACCAGGTTTAACATTTTCTAACGAGTTAATTTCTAGAGACGAAGGCTTGCATTGTGATTTTGCCGTACACTTACACAATAACCATATTGTGCAAAAAGTTCCAAAAGAACGTATTACAGCAATTTTAGTTGATGCACTTGATATTGAACGTAAATTTATTACAGAATCACTTCCGGTTAGTTTAATTGGAATGAACGCAAAACTAATGACACAATATTTAGAATTTGTAACCGATAGATTGCTTATGGAGTTTGGTTGCGATAAAGTGTACAATGCTTCAAATCCGTTTGATTTTATGGAAATGATTTCATTAGAAGGTAAAACTAACTTCTTTGAAAAACGCGTTTCAGAATACCAAAAAGCTGGTGTAAAGTCTGGAGGAACTGGAAGTATTAGTTTCGATGCTGACTTTTAAATAATTACGAACTACGTTTACACAACGTGTATTCGAACCCCGAAAATAATAAATAAATACCACTGTCATTCTTGTGTAATCACTGAGCGGAGTCGAAGTGCAAAACAGGAATCTATATACGTTATAAAATAGGTTCCTGCCTACGCAGAAATGAGAAAATTGATAAATATAAAATAACAAGAATTTACACTACGAAGCAATTCTTAATTCGTAATTACAAATTCATAATTAAATAAAATATGTTTGTACTAAAAAGAGACGGAAGAAAAGAACCTGTGATGTTTGACAAAATTACATCTAGAGTAAGAAAAATGTGTTATGGCTTAAATAACTTGGTAGATCCTGTAAAGGTTGCAATGCGAGTTATTGAAGGCTTATATGATGGTGTTACTACTTCCGAACTCGATAATTTAGCCGCAGAAACTGCTGCTACAATGACCGTACAACATCCAGATTATGCTCGTTTAGCAGCACGAATTGCAGTGTCTAACTTACATAAAAATACGAAGAAAACATTTTCTGATGTTATGACGGATTTATACAATTATGTAAATCCAAGAACTGGTAAAAAAGCACCATTATTATCCGAGGAAACTTATAAAGTTATTCAAAATAATGCTGCAAAATTAGATTCAACTATAATTTATAACAGAGATTTTGGATATGATTATTTTGGTTTTAAAACACTAGAGCGCTCGTATTTATTAAAATTAAACGGAGTAATTGCTGAGCGTCCGCAACATATGTTAATGCGTGTTGCTATTGGAATTCATCAAAATGATATCGATGAAGCCATCGAAACCTACGAGTTAATGTCTAAAAAAATATTTACACACGCTACTCCTACCCTTTTCAACTCTGGAACACCAAAACCTCAAATGTCCTCTTGTTTTTTACTACAAATTCAAGATGATAGTATAGATGGAATTTATGATACATTAAAACAAACTGCTAAAATTTCACAATCTGCTGGTGGAATTGGCTTGTCTATTCACAATGTACGCGCAACAGGCTCTTATATTAGAGGAACTAACGGAACTTCTAATGGAATTGTGCCAATGCTAAAAGTGTATAATGATACGGCTCGTTATGTAGATCAAGGTGGTGGAAAAAGAAAAGGCTCTTTTGCTATATATATGGAACCTTGGCATGCAGATGTTTTCAACTTTTTAGACTTACGTAAAAATACTGGAGCTGAAGAAAATAGAGCCCGAGATTTATTTTACGCTATGTGGATTCCAGATCTATTTATGAAACGTGTTGAAGAAAACGGTGACTGGACGTTGATGTGCCCAAATGAATGTCCACATTTATTCGATACATATGGAGATGAATTTGAAAAACTATATACAAGTTACGAAAAAGTAGGAAAAGGACGCAAAACAATTAAAGCCCGTGAACTTTGGGAAAAGATTTTAGAAGCTCAAATTGAAACAGGAAATCCGTATATGTTGTATAAAGATGCAGCAAACAGAAAATCGAATCAAAAGAATTTAGGAACCATTCGATCTTCAAATTTATGTACTGAAATAATGGAATATACCGCAAAAGACGAAGTTGCTGTTTGTAACTTAGCATCTATTGCAATTCCAATGTTTGTTGAAGAAAATAAAGAAGGTGAGAAATTTTTCAACCATCAAAAACTATATAAAGTAACAAAAAAAATTACGCGTAATTTAGATACAGTTATAGATCGTAACTATTATCCTGTAAAAGAAGCTGAAAATTCTAACTTCCGTCACAGACCAATTGGATTAGGAATTCAAGGATTGGCAGATGCTTTTATCATGTTACGTATGCCTTTTACCAGTGATGAAGCTAAAAAATTAAACGAAGAAATTTTTGAGACAATTTACTTTGCTGCAGTAACTTCCTCAATGGAAATTGCAAAAGCAAAAGAACCATATTCTACATATGAAGGTTCACCAATGTCACAAGGAGAATTTCAATTTAATATGTGGGGAGTCTCAGAAGACGATTTAAGCGGACGCTGGGATTGGAAAACACTTAGAAAACAAGTATTGGAAAACGGTGTTAGAAATTCACTTTTAGTAGCGCCAATGCCAACAGCATCCACTTCGCAAATATTAGGAAATAATGAAGCTTTTGAACCATATACTTCTAATATTTATACACGAAGAGTTTTAAGTGGTGAGTATATTGTAGTAAACAAACATTTACTAGAAGATTTGGTAGAATTAGGTTTGTGGAATAATGAAATGAAAGAAAATATTATGCGTGCCAATGGATCTATTCAACATATAGATGTTATTTCTCAAGAGTTAAAAGATTTGTATAAAACTGTTTGGGAAATGAGTATGAAAGATATTATAGATATGTCTCGCCAAAGAGGTTATTTTATCGATCAATCACAGTCGCTAAACTTATTTATGCAAGACGCAAATTACTCTAAATTAACATCTATGCACTTTTATGCTTGGAAGAGCGGTTTAAAAACTGGAATGTATTATTTACGCACAAAAAGTGCCGTAAACGCCACACAATTTACGGTGTCTAAAGAAAAGAAAGCCGATGAAACGCCATTAAGCCCAGAAGAATTAAAAGCCATGTTAATTGCCTCACAAAACAATCCAGATGATTGTGAAATGTGTGGATCATAAAACAAATACAAACTAATTGTTAATATCTTGTGAATAAGAATCTTCGGTAAAATAATATTCACGAGTAATTTTTATGATATTTGACCAATTAATATTTTGTTCTTAAATAAGCTATTTACAATGGTTAATAAAACGATTAAATAGTCAACCCAATAATTGAGCCTCATTTTTTTTAAAATGAGGCTCTTTTTTTGTTTGTTATAGTACTGCCATTTTAAATTTTGAGTGTAAAAATATTTCTTGACAATTGTCATACTATCAACTTATAATATTTCTTATATTGTACAATACCAAAACTTTAAAAATTAATTTAATGATACATCTAAAGCAATCTTGTTTATAGTTTGAGATTTTGGTACCTAATTCAATATTAATATTATGAAAAAAATTGCGATCGTAATTTTAATTACAATTTCAAGTGTAAGTTGTAACGACAATAGCAAAAAAATTGATTACGGAAACATTTTAAATAATTGCTTTTCAGAGAACGAAATAGCCATTTTAAATGAGGTTTGTAGCCTATTTGAGGCTAAATTAACTGAAAATTATCCAAAAGAACCTATTGCAATTAAATACAAACTTTATTTAAAAGATATAAGTGAATTAAACGAACCAACCGGCTTCATAAAAAATTCATCAAATACTCTTTTGGACAAATTAAAAAACTCTAGTGTGTTTGATAAAATTTGGATTAAATATTCAGCCACTTATTATGAAGATGATTCATACGAAATTCAGGTAATAACCAACTTTAAAAACACCGAAAACGATACAGAAGAAATCCCAAAAGATTTTTATATTACCAATCCAAAAGGAGCATACATAGGGTGTTTATTAAAAAATCAGAAAAATATTTTTATTGAGGAATATTTACTAGCCATAAAAGATATTGGTGAAATAAGTCCACAAATTTTAGCACAAGGTTTATTTGAGTCTTTGACTGAGGCAGACTATGATGACAAAACAGTTAGATTAATAATTGCACTAAATTTATTTTATGAGATGGAACTTAACATTTCGGAATAAAATAATGAGATAATCAAATACAATATTCTAAGT
The DNA here is from genome assembly GCF_014646675.1 of Lutibacter litoralis. Classification (GTDB taxonomy): domain Bacteria; phylum Bacteroidota; class Bacteroidia; order Flavobacteriales; family Flavobacteriaceae; genus Lutibacter; species Lutibacter litoralis. The sequence continues at coordinate 110,835 of NZ_BMNS01000001.1, forward strand.
ATCAACTGTACTATCAAAATTAGAATACTAAAAACTTCTCTTTTAAACTAATCTAATCAAAAAAAGTTAGTAAATTTAAAGTGTAAAATAGATTTTAAAATTCTTACAGAATAACTTAAAATTGTTCTTAACATTAAGTTAACATTAAATTAACATTGGTAACATTAATTTAATATTTGCTGTATTAATAGAAAGTATTTTTGCAACGTTAAAAAAAAACACATGGGAGATATTTATATTTTAATGCTAGTAGCACTTACAATATTAGCTATAATAGATTTAGTTGTAGGTGTAAGTAATGATGCCGTTAATTTTTTGAACTCAGCAATTGGTTCAAAAGCTGTTAATGTAAAGACTATTTTAATTATTGCTAGTATTGGTGTTGCTTTGGGGGCAATTACCTCGAGTGGAATGATGGAAGTTGCAAGAAAAGGAATTTTTAATCCTTCTCAATTCTATTTTAATGAAATTATGTTCATTTTTATGGCAGTTATGATTACTGATATTTTACTATTAGATGTCTTTAATTCATTAGGAATGCCAACTTCAACTACAGTTTCAATTGTTTTTGAATTGTTAGGTGCGGCTGTTGCAATGGCATTAATTAAAATATCGAATAACGGAGAAGACCTTTCCGAAGTTGGAAAATATATAAATTCTGCTACTGCACTGTTAATTATTTCAGGAATATTGTTGTCAGTTTTTATAGCATTTACTGTAGGAGCAATTGTCCAATTTTTATCGCGCTTATTATACTCTTTTCAATTTGATAAAAAAAGAAGCTATGTAAATGCCATTTTTGGAGGATTTGCAATTACTGCAATTACCTATTTTATATTTGTAAAAGGAATGAAAGGAACACCCTTTTATGATGATGTAAAGCATTTGGTTGAAGGTCGCACACTTGAAATCATTCTATATGGCTTTGTGTTTTGGACTATATTGTCGCAATTATTAATAATGCTTTTTAAAGTAAATATTTTAAAATTTATAGTTATAATTGGAACGTTCTCTTTGGCAATGGCATTTGCTGGAAACGATTTAGTAAATTTTATTGGTGTACCAATTGCAGCCTTAAATTCTTGGCAAGAATGGAGCAGCCAAGATCCAGCTAATTTTTTAGCAGCAAATGAGTTTTCAATGGGGATTTTAGCTAAAAAAGTACCTTCAAACCCTTGGCTGTTATTAATTGCAGGTGGAATTATGGTAGTTACACTTTGGTTTTCTAAAAAAGCAAAAACTGTAATTGAAACAGGAATTAATTTATCTAGACAAGGTGAAGGGCACGAAAAATTTCAGCCAAATGCGGTTTCAAGAACTGTAGTTCGTGGTGCAATTTTGTTTAGTAAAGGTTTAGGAAAAGTTATTCCTCCTAAAACATTGCAATGGGTTGATTCTAAATTTCAAAAACCAGTTATTGAATTGCCAAAAGATAAATCCTACGAATTACCAGCATTTGACATGGTAAGAGCATCTGTAAATTTATTTGTTGCCGGTATTTTAATTTCCATAGGAACCTCATTAAAACTTCCATTATCTACAACTTATGTAACTTTTATGGTGGCAATGGGTACTTCTTTAGCAGATAGAGCTTGGGGAAGAGAAAGCGCTGTTTATAGAGTGGCTGGGGTTTTTAACGTAATTGGTGGATGGTTTTTAACAGCACTTTCTGCTTTTATGGTTGCTGCAATATTTTTATATATTATTTATTTAGGAGAAATTGTTTCAGTTGCTGTTTTACTTATTGTTGTGCTGTTTTTACTTGGAAGAAGTTCTGTAAGACACACTAAAAGAGCAAAAGAAAAAAAAGAAAAAAGGTATATGGAACGCGCTGAATTAATTACAATTAATGAAGTTGTTAACGAAAGTTCAGACCATATTTCTGAAGTTGTAAAACGTGTAAATAAATTATATACTAATGTTGTAATTGATTTGTCTTCTCATGATTTAAACAAGCTTTCTAAAACTGAAAAACATGTACGAAAGTTAAATAAAGAGGTAAACGAACTAAGAGAAGAAGTCTTCTATTTTATTAAATCATTAGATGACACCTCTGTTAAAGCCAGTAGATTTTATATTTTAATTTTAGGTTATTTACAAGATATAACGCAATCTATTGAATATATTTCTACCACAAGTTACAAGCACGTAAATAACAATCATAAGCAATTAAAACCTTCATCTATAGAAGATTTAACCGCAATTAATAGTAAGTTAAAAGTGCTATTTAATAAAATTGAATTAGATTTTACTGAAAAAGATTTTGATGATTTATCTAATATTATTGATGCAAAACAAGAAATATTCGACTATGTTTCCGAATCTATTGATAAGCAAATTGCTAGAATTAGAACAGAAGAAAGCAGTCCAAAAAACTCATCATTATATTTTGGAATATTGCTTGAAACTAAAGATTTAATTTCTGCATTAATGAGTTTATTACAACTATTTCACGATTTTCATATTCAGGAAAAAGCAGCAAAATAATTATTATTAATTTATAATATGATAAAGCCTTCAATTTCTGAAGGCTTTTTTTTATAAATTATTTACAGTAAGTTTACAATTGAACAGTTTTAAACTATTTTTTTAAAATTACCATTAAGTTTTATTTATGATAAAAAGACTTTTGTTTTTACTTATATTAATTGCACTTGTAATAATTTTATATTTCAACCCAAATTTTGAAACAATAGCTGCAGGTATAGCCATATTGCTGTTTGGAATGATTTTATTAGAAGAAGGTTTTAAGGTGTTTACCAGAGGTCCACTTCAAAATTTCTTAAAAAAGGCAACGGATAAATTATATAAAAGTATTACAGCTGGAGCATTTGTTACAACACTTATGCAATCTAGCTCTTTGGTTTCTGTAATTACAATCTCTTTTATTAGTGCGGGCTTAATTAGCCTTAGCGGAGGTATTGGATTAATTTTTGGAGCAAATATTGGAAGTACTACAACCGCTTGGTTGGTTGCTGGTTTTGGATTAAAAATTAAAATCTCGTCTATGGCAATGCCCATGATAATTTTTGGACTAATTTTTTCTTTTCAAAAATCCAGTGCTTTAAAAGGAATTGGCAATGTGCTTGCTGGTTTAGGGTTTTTCTTTCTAGGGATCTTTTTTATGAAAGAAGGGTTTGATGTTTTTAGTACACAAATAGATTTAACCCAATACGCAGTTTCAGGTTATTTAGGCGTGTTAATTTATACGGTTATAGGTATAATTATAACAATTGTATTACAATCTAGTGCCGCATCTTTAGTGCTGGTATTAACAGCTTTAGCAGCTGGACAGATAGAATATGAAAACGCTTTAGCTATAGCAATTGGAGCAAATGTTGGCACAACCATAACCGCAGTTTTAGGTTCTTTAAAATCTAATATTGCTGGAAAAAGACTGGCCGGTGCACATCTAATATTTAATATAATAACTGGTTTTGTTGCTTTAGCATTTATTTATCCACTTTCTAAATTTGTAGATTATTTTTCTGCTTTAGTAAATATTTCGCAAACAGATTATACCTTAAAATTGGCATTATTTCACACAACTTTTAACATTATTGGAGTAGTAATAATGATACCTTTTATTAAAAAATTAGAAAGCTTCTTAATAAAATTCTTTAAAGAAAAAATAGTTAAAGATATCGATGAACCTAAATATTTAAATGAAGCTGTATTAAAATTTCCAGATGCCACAATTTCTGCACTGGTAAAAGAAACCAAATATTTATATAAAAATGCTGTTTTTGAAATTGTATCACACGCATTAAATATTCATAGAGAAGACATTATCTCAGATATAAAAATTAACAAAATTATTAAAAAATCAACAAGAAATTTTAATATTGATATTGATAAGTTGTACTATAAAAAATTCAAAAATATCTATGGTGAAATTTTAAGATTTGCGACAACAGCGCAAAACGACCTAAAATTAACTAAAAAACACAATAAATCTATTACCGATATTAAAATTTCCAACCGAAAAATGGTTGAAATTATAAAAGATGTTAGAGAGCTAAATAAAAATTTAACTATGTCTTTAACTTTAGACAATAAATATTTACTTAGTGAGTACAACGATTTTAGAAAAAAAATAACTCAAGTTTTACGTGTAATTTATTTGTTTAGAACTGAAGAAGAAACCGAAAAATATGCCGAAAAATTAGAAGAATTAAAAACAAAAGCGAAAGAAAATATTAGACAAAGTAATAAATCTATAGATAAATTAATTCGTAAAAATTTAATAACAGCAGAAATGGCTTCTTCTTTATTTAATGACTATTCAAATGTAAATGACATTAACAAAAAGCTGATTGAAGTTGCTGAATTACTTTATGGAAATAAAGATTCTTTATTTGAAAATAGTGAAGATAAAAATAATATCTAACTTATAAAGTTACATTTTAAAATTATATTATAATGAAATTTTTTTAATAATTATTTTTGTTCCTTGAGCAGATTCAGTACTTAGCTTTAAAATATAAACACCCGAAGCCAGTCCGTTAGTTATAATAGTTTTTATTTCCACATCCCCTCGTAATATTTATTAGGAGGTAAACCTTTTGCTTTGTGTTCTTTTTTGGGGAGGTTTAAGGTTTCGTCAAAAGGACTATTATTTAAAAAAGGTATGCTTTTCTCTTAAAGTTAAAACATCATCATTAACATCCAACTATTTTTTTCTAAACAAAATTAACCATTTATTTTTTTATGCAATTGTAATGCAAAACCATCAGTTAAACTTGCAACAAAGCCACAGATAGTCAAAACCCTCATATACAGAGTCTCTTTTGGGATTTGTATACTTTCAGGTAATAAATTAATAATTAATTTATCGTAATTAGAAAGTGTATTCTCAAATTTATTATTAGTAGCTGTTAAAAAAACATCTAACAATTTTGAAATTATAGAATATCCTACCAACTCCTTTTCTATAACTTCTCGGCTTCTATAAATTTTTTCTACACTTAACTTAATAATGTCGTTTATTTGAGCTTCGTACTTGCATTTTTCTAAAAGTGAATATGGGTAATCTCCATTTAAGATAGCTGCCTCATTCTCTATAAATACTTTTGTTGCTTCAGTTATTAAGGTTCCTATTGCTAAAGCACGTAAATAACTTAATCGGTCTTTTTTATGTTTTAACTGATAATATTTTTCGGAATTGATAGTGTCTTTTACTAATTTTATTAAATTTTCTAAAGCAAATTCTTCCTCAATTAAACCTAAATTAATCCCATCTTCAAAATCGATAATTGTATAGCAAATATCATCGGCGGCTTCAACCAAATAAGCTAAAGGATGTCTTTTAAAAGCAATATTTCCATTGCTACCCGTTGCTATTAATCCCAAATCTTTAGCAACATCATCAAAAGCATTTAGCTCAGCTTGAAATATTCCATATTTTTTATCTCCAATATATGCTGTTGGTTTTTTTGGTAAAGATTCTTTTGGATATTTTATAAAAGCACCCAACGTTGCGTAAGACAAACGCAAACCACCTTCAATTCCTTGCTTTGTCTCGGTTAAAATTCTAAATCCGTTGGCATTTCCTTCAAAATCAATTAAATCTTGCCATTGTTTATCTGTAAGTTGTTCTTTAAATTTTTTGCCATTTCCATTAATAAAATATTCTCCAATTGCTTTTTCACCACTATGTCCAAAAGGGGGGTTTCCAATATCATGAGCCAAAGCAGCTGTAGCAACAATGGCACCAAAATCGTTCATTTTGTATCCTAAATCTGTTAATTCAGGATGTTTTTCTAGTACTTTTTCACCAACAATTCTACCTAATGAACGCGCAACAACACTAACTTCTAAACTATGTGTTAAGCGGGTATGTACAAAATCTGTTTTTGATAATGGAACAACCTGAGTTTTATCTTGTAAACTTCTAAATGAATCAGAAAAAATAATACGGTCATAATCTACTTCAAAACCTAAGCGGGTCTCATCTTGTAGATTTCTAAATCTTTTTTGTGTATCCCCATATCTCTTTAAAGATAGTAGTTTATTCCAGTCCATTATCATTTTTTATAGTTTGGTGCAATATAACTAATAATTTATATTTTTTTCTATTCAAACAATATTCAAAATTAACAATTACCTTATAAAACCATAATACACGCTTAACTATTATTTAACCTTGAGATGGTTTATTTGCATATAAATAATTATAAGTGTTATGAGGTTTTTTATTATTACATTTTTCTTTTTTATAAGTCTCCAAAATTTTGGACAATCATTAAAAATGAGTTCTCTAATTGATAACTGCAATAGAAACGGAGAAATAGAAGGGGCTGTGTTTGATGGTGAACATGAAAATGAGCCTTTAATTTTTGCAGAAGTATTTGTAAAAGAAACAAATATGACAGTAGTAACTGAAATTGACGGTTCTTTTAAACTTAGTTTAAAACCTGGAAGATACTCTTTATTATTTAGTTTTATTGGTTATAAATCTATTGAAATTAAAAGTATAGAGGTTTCCTCTAGTAGTACAATAAAACTGAACCAAATATTAAATGCTTTAAAAATTGAGTCATCAATTTCAGAAGTCAGTCTTATTTCAAAAGTAAAATAGCTAACATTAATTTAACAGTATTATTACAGTTAAATAACCGCTTTTTAACTTTTCGTTTACCTTACTACTCTTCCTTTGCGTCAAGAAATATTAGACAAAAATGAAGAAAATTTTTACAGTAATTATAATACTTGTTAGTGCTGTTGTATTCGCACAAAACAAAGGAACAATTTCGGGTCTTGTTTTAGATAAAGAAGTGGATAATTCGCCATTGCCTTTTGCAAATGTTTTTATTAAAGGAACATCAATTGGAACAACAACAGAGTTTGAAGGAACTTATACTTTTAAAGCGGATGCTGGAACATACACAGTTGTATTCAGTTTTATTGGATATCAAACAGTTGAAATTCCAAATGTAGTTGTTAACGAAGGTGAAACAATAAAATTAGATCAAATTTTAAGTGCAAGTCAGGGAGTTTCTTTAAATGAAATTCAAATTACAGGTTCAACAAAAAAAGAATCTGAAAGTTCACTTTTAACTGAGCAAAAAAAGGCTACTGTTATTAAAGAAAGTATTGGAGCAGAAAGACTGGCAAAAACAGGTGTTTCTAATGCGGCAGTTGCAACTTCTAAAATTTCAGGAGTAACAAAAAATGAAGGATCAGGTGATATTTATATTAGAGGTTTAGGTGATCGCTATTTAACATCTACCCTGAATGGTTTGCCAATCCCATCTGATGATGTTGAAAAGAAAAATATCGATTTAAATTTATTCTCTTCAGATATTATTCAAAACGTTGGAATTAGTAAAACCTACAGTACCGAAAATTATGCAGATCAAGCTTCAGGAAATGTAGATATTACAACCAAAGAGTATAGTAGAGGTAAATTTTCAGTTGGAATTAGCGGAGGATCAAATACAACTGTTTTAAAAAATAATATTTTTAATAATTTTAGAGCAACTCAAAATAGTAACGATTTAAATTTTGGTTTTTACACTAAAAAATATGCTTTAATTGATGCTATTACTTTACAAAGTTGGAATACTGAAACTAAAAGTACACCTTTAAATTTTGGAATTTCATTAACCGGTGGCAAAAGGTTTCAATTTCTTAAAAAAGATGTAGCCGTATTTGCAACAGTTTCACACAATGGGTCTTCTAATTATGAAAGTGGAATTTTTAAAAAATATAGATCAAATGTTTTAAACAATTCATTTACAGATGTTGAAACTTATAAAACAACAATTAATACAACAGGGCTTTTAAACTTATCATACCGATTAAATAATAATCATAAAATAAAATTTACTAGTTTATTTATAAATAAAACTATTGATAATTTGTTCGAACAAGGTAGAAATAGAGAAGGTTTTGTTTTTGACCAAGACCCTTCAGAATATGGTGCTTTTGTAAGAGACCAAAATTTAAAACAAACTCAGATGTTTGTAAATCAAATTTTAGGAACGCATAATATTACTGAAAACAATACATTAAATTGGGGTGTTGGTTATAACTATGTAATAGCAAAAGAACCTAATAGAATTAGAAACGAAGTAAGTATTTTAGATGAAAATACTGTTCAGTTTGCACACGTAGGAGATTTTCAACAAAGAAAATCTGATCAAAAAATTAAAGATATAGAGTTAAACGGAACAATAAAAGATCAAATTACTTTCAATATCGATTCAGAGAATCCTTTGAAATTAAATTTTGGTGGGAATTTCCGTCAAAAAGAGCGAAATTTTAATTCCTTATTTGTAGGGGTTAGAGATAAAGGTTTTCAAGTAACGTCTATAGATGATTTATCTGTAGCATTTGATGAAATGTATTTTAATAATGGTACAATAACCTTAAGAGAAAGGCCAGAAGATATGTATAAAGCAACTCTTGAAACTTATGCTGGTTTTGCTAATTTAGATTTCAGCTTTAATAAACTAACTGGTAATATTGGTGTTAGGTACGAAAAAGATAATTTAGATGTTGATTGGGATGTTACCAATTACGTTGGAAGAATAGGCTCATTAAATAATAATTATAACAATTTAGCACCAAGTTTAAATTTGAAATATGAATTAAACGAAACTAACTTTATAAGATTTGCAGGTAGCAGAACTATTACGCTTCCAGAATTTAAAGAATTGGCGCCGTTTGAATATGTTTCACCAACAGGACGTGTAACTAAAGGAAATCCAGAGTTGAAAGAATCTACCAATTATAATGTAGATTTAAAATGGGAATTATATCCTTCTTCAAAAGAGTTAGTTTCTGCAACCAGCTTTTATAAAAGAATAGAAGACCCTATTAATTTATCGCAAACAAGAGGCTCTTCAGGTAATTTTTCTTACGATAATACTGGTGAACAAGCAGATGTTATTGGATTGGAATTTGAAACTAGACTTACTATTATTGAGAGAGAAAATAGTGATTTAAACATTAATTTTAACGCTACAAAAATGTGGTTTAATCAAGATTTATTAGAAGAATTTCAATACAATAATAAAACAACATCTAAGTTACAAGGTGCTTCAGACTTTATTGTAAACACCGCTTTAAGTTATTCAAATAATAAAGAGAATGAATTTAATGCAACGCTATCTGGAAATTATTCATCGGATAAAATTTATGCACTAGGTGCACCAGAGGATTTTAGCAACAGTGCAATATTGTATAATGATGAAATTATAGAAAAAGGATTTATAACACTTGATTTGGTTTTAAGCAAGCAACTAAGTAAACAACTTTCTGTAAAATTAGTTGGAAAAAACATATTAAATCCAAGTATTGAACAATCTCAAAAAGTAAAGCCCTTATCTTCAGAAATAGAAACAAATGAAATCATTAGTTCTTATAAAAAAGGTATAGATCTAGGTATTGGATTTAAATATACATTCTAAAACTAAAGATAATAAATACAAAAAGCAGTTGGCTAAATACTTTTAGGCAGCTGCTTTTTTTGCTACATAAAAAACAAGTAACAAAATATTAACATTTCCATTAAAAGCAGCTGATTTCATAATATATCCTTAATCTTCTCTTAAGATTTAAGTATTAGAATAAAGGGTTATTTGTATAAATTAATATAAATAAAATCAAATTTTAAAAAATGAAAAAAATGAACTATAAATTTATTGGAATAACAGCATTAGTAGCTTTATTTACATTATTTAGTTGTGATGATAGTGATCCCGACCCAATTGTAAATCCAACTGATGAAGTTGTTAAAAATTTAAAAATTGGAGTAATGAATGGTACTCTAGAAGAAGACTTTACATTAAATGCCTCAACAAATTACGATTTAACTGGTTCTTTTATTGTTGCAGATGGAGTAACGCTTACCATTCCTGCCGGAACTCAAATTGTTGCTGATAAGGGTGGTGTAGATGTTTATATTGCAGTATTAAAAGGAGGAAAAATTAATATTAACGGTACAGATAGTAATCCAGTTGTTATGTCTTCTGTAGATGGAAGCCCAGGAGACTGGGGCGGATTAACACTTTGTGGTAAAGCAACCACATCAGCTGGTGTAGATGCCGAAGCTGAAGTAGGTGGATTTATTTATGGAGGAACAGAAGATACAGATAGTTCAGGTGTAATTAAAAACTTAGTAATTATTGGTACAGGAGCTCAAATTAGTCTAGATTCTCAATACAATGGTGTTTCTTTTTACGCTGTTGGTTCTGGAACCATAGTTGAAAATGTAGCAGTAATTAATGGTTCTGATGATGGTGTTGAGTTTTTTGGAGGAACGGTTTCAGTAGAAAACTTATACTTAGAAAATAATGAAGATGATGCTATTGACTGGACAGAAGGTTGGAATGGAACAGTAGATAATGCATATGTAGTGCATACTATTGAAGGTTTTTCAACTGTAGTTGAAGCTGATAAAGCTAATGGAAATCCTAAAATTAATAATTTAACAGCTCTTTCAACAGTAGGAGGAACAGCTTTACAATTTAAATTAGAATCTGGAGCAACTATTTCAAATTTATATTTAAGTGGTTATGATACTAATATTGATATGAAAGACAATGGTGCTTTATCTAATGTTGTTATTGATGGTGTTGCCGCAACTACAACAGATAGTTATAATGCAGGCACACTTGTAGATATATCAAATTGGAACTTTATTAATGGTCAGTATGTGGCATTAGAAGTATTAAATGGAGACTTAACATCGAACAAAACATTAACTGCAAATACTAATTATAGTTTAACAGGTTCCTATATTGTTCAAGATGGAGTTACATTAACTATTGAAGCTGGAACAAAAATCACAGCTGATAAAGGAGGAGTTGATGTTTATATTGCAGTTCTTAAAGGAGGAAAAATTGACATTCAAGGAACAAAAAATAATCCAGTTGTTATGTCTTCTGTTAATGAGAGTCCTGGTGATTGGGGAGGTTTAACCATTTGTGGTAAAGCTACAACAACTGCAGGTGTTGATGCTGAAGCTGAAGTTGGTGGATTTATTTATGGAGGTACAGATGATACTGACAACTCAGGCTCAATAAAAAACCTAGTAATTAAAGGAACTGGAGCTCAAATTAGCTTAGATTCTCAGTATAATGGAGTTTCATTATATGCTGTGGGTTCAGAAACTGTAATAGAAAATATTGCTGTTATTAATGGAGCTGATGATGGAATAGAGTTTTTTGGAGGAACAGTTTCTGTATCTAATATTTATTTAGAAAACAATGACGATGATGCTGTTGATTGGACTGAGGGATGGAACGGTACAGTAACAAATACCTACATCTCACATACAGTACCTGGTTTTTCTACAGCTTTTGAAGGAGATAAAGTAAATAACAATCCTAAGTTTATAAATGTTACAGCAATTTCAACTGTTGATGGTACAGCATTGCAATTTAAATTAGAGTCTGGAGCAACTATTACTAATTTATATTTAGAAGGATACGCTAAGAATATTGACATGAAAGATAATGGAGCTCTTTCAAATGTTCAAATAGATGGTGCAGATGCCTCTACAACTAATGCCTACAACACAGGAACTAAAGTTGATATCTCAAGCTGGTCTTGGATCGGAAGTGAGTTATAAGTAAAATTTATTATAAATAAAAAAGGGTGCTAAAATTAGCGCCCTTTTTTTATATTAAAAATAATAGTTTTATATTAATTAACTACTAAATCTTTTTCTTCAACTTTTATAATTTTATTTTCATTGTATGTAACAACATTAATTTTATCTTTTTTAAAGTAGGTCCAAACACCATCTTTTTTACCACTTACATAATTAGCAATTGAAGTTTTATTTCCCATAGTATCATAACTTATCCAGATGCCATTTAACTTTCCATCTGCATCAAAAAAGCCCTCACGTTCAACAGCTTCAGTATTATCAGCAAAATAATAGGTAGCTTTCACTAAATTCTCATTTATCTTTTTGTATTCTACTTTTTGTTCTTGTGAAAATGCTGTTACACAAAACAATAAAATAACTACTTTTAAAATTGTTTTCATATATCTATATTTTTTAGTTATTATTTGTTGTTTTAATCTATATCAAATTTAAAGTATTAACAATGAATTTACTATTTGTTAACGTTAAGTTTACATTAAGTTTTTGAAAAATATATTTAGATTACTGATTTACACTTGTTTATATATTTGTCGTTTTGACTTCTAAAATTTGGAAAATAAAATTAAAAGATCTAAACCTATTAAGTTTATTTGAAGAAATGAACCAAATATTTAATGATTAAATAATATTTAAATTACATAAAACTTCAATAGAAATTAGACATTAGCCTTGTGAATTAGTTGTTATAATTAATGCACCATTTCATATAAATTATTAGTTTTTGTCAACAATGTTTTGAAATGAAAGACCGCCAAACCCTTGGCGGTCTTTGTTTTATGTAAATATTAGTAATTAAATAACATCCTGTTAACTTTAAATTAACAACCGTGTTAGTTCTTTGCAGTGACAAAAATTAATACAAATTATGAAAAATCAATTATTATTTCTAGGAGTTTTACTAGTTTCTATTGCTTCATTTTCCCAAAATTTAAATAAAGAATTTAATCCAAGTGGAGATGTTCAATTTAAAGTATTCTGGAACTACCATACAGACTTATCGGAAGGCGCAACACAAACTAGTGCCTTTGAATTAAAAAGAGCTTATTTAGGTTATAAGTATAATTTTAGTGAAGCAATTTCCGCTAAAGTAACATTAGATGTTGGTGACAACTCTGGAGGAAGTGCATATACGGCATACTTAAAAACAGCACAATTAGACTGGAAAGTAGCGTCAAGTATTAAACTAAGTATGGGTTTAATAGGAATGAAACAATTTAATGATCAAGAGAAATTTTGGGGATACCGTTATGTTTTTAAATCTTTTCAAGATCAAAATGGATATGGAAGCAGTGCAGATTTAGGTGTAAGTGCTGAATTTAAATTGAGCAAAAATTTAAAAGCAAATTTCTTAATTGCGAATGGTGAAGGCTATAAAAAATTACAAGATGAAGATGGAAAACAAAAAGTAGGTGGTAGCTTAATATTTACTCCTGTTAAAGGTTTAACAACAAAAATTTATGCAGATTCACAACCATCAATAGATTCTGATGCAATTACAACTATATCTTTATTTGCAGGTTACAAATCTAGCAATTGGAGATTTGGTGCAGAATATAATAAATTAAATAATGGTAAAAAATATTCAAGCCCAGCAGAAGATCATAATTTAGATGGTTTATCATTTTATTCTACCTACATAATTAATGATAAAGTAGAAATATTTGGACGATTTGATCAATTGAGTTCAAATACACTATCTGGAGCATCTAAAGCTTGGAATATATCTAAAGATGGAAATCAAATTATTGGAGGTATTCAATATCTTCCAGTTAAAGGATTAAGCTTTTCTTTAAATTATCAAGGGTTTAGTTTTGATAATGACTTATTAGGTAATAAATCTTTAGTGTTTTTAAACGCTGAGTTTAAATTATAATTAATCTTAAACAATTAATTTTCAGTTAACATAAACTTAACAACTGAATTAGTTCTTTGCAAAATAAATAAACACGATAAAAATGAAAAAATTAGTATTTATAATTTCACTAGCAATTGTAGCAATTTCTTGTGGAGAAAAGAAAGATCAAAAATCAGAATTAACAGGGGCAATTTCTATTGATGGTTCTGGAACAGTTTTTCCAGTTTCAGAAGCTGTTGCTGAAGAATTCTTAAAAGTGGAGCCTAAAGTTCGAGTAACTGTTGGAGAGTCTGGAACAGGTGGTGGTTTCAAAAAATTTGGAACCGGAGTTACAGATATAAGTGCTGCTTCAAGAGATATTAAAGGTAAAGAGATTGAATTATGCGAAAAAAATGGTATTGAATATCTCCAATTAACAGTTGCTTTAGATGGTATTACTGTTGTTGTAAATAAAAACAATACTTGGGCAAAAACAATGACAACTGAAGAACTTAAAAAACTTTGGGAACCAAATAGCTCTGTAGCAAAATGGAGTGATATTAGAGCTGAGTGGCCAAATGAAGATATTAATTTATATGGACCAAACACTTCACATGGTACTTACGATTTCTTTACAGAAGTAATTATGGGTGAATCAGGAGCAAGTAGAACAGATTACAATGCCGTTGCGGATTATAACATTGTAGTTCAAGGTATTGAAAAAGATGTGAATGCACTAGGTTATTTTGGTTTATCGTATTATGAAGAAAATAAAGATAAATTAAGTGTTGTTGGAATTGACAATGGTGCAGGTGCAGTTATACCAAGTATTGAAACTGTTGCAAGTAATGAATATGCTCCTTTATCAAGATCATTATTTATTTTTGTAAACAAAAAATCTGCACAAAGACCTGAAGTGGAGACTTTTATTAACTTCTATTTAGACAATGCTCCTCAATTATCAAAAGAAGTTGGTTACGTACCAATGCTTCAAAGTGGTTACGATGCACAAAAAGCAGCTTTTAGTAAAGTATTGGTTAAAAAATAATTACTATAACAAATTTTATTTGCCGGTAAGTATTCTTGCCGGCTAATGTATTATCTGAAGCGAGCATTTTAAAAAGTTTAATACTCAATGAAATGCTTATAGCAAACAGCATGTGACCGCTAAAAACAATAATATACACACATGAAATATAAAGAAAAACTAATTGAAAATTTTTTTAAGTTTTGTGCTTCAATTACCATTTTTACAACAATTGGTATTATTGCAGTACTGCTTTTTGAAAGTATTTCATTTTTTAGAGATGTTTCAATCTTTGAGTTTCTGACTGACACACAATGGACGCCTTTATTTAGTGAAAAACATTTTGGTATTCTTGCACTTGTATCTGGTACATTCTTAACAGCTGCAATTGCGATTGCTGTTGCTTTACCTATAGGATTAACAATTGCTATTTATTTAAATATGTATGCTCCTAAAAGTTTTAGAAAAACATTAAAACCATTTCTTGAAATTTTAGCTGCAATTCCTACGGTAGTATACGGTTTTTTTGCTTTAACAATTGTAACTCCATTTTTACAAACAATATATCCTGATTTAGAAACATTTAATTCATTGTCAGCTGGTATAGTAATGGGTATTATGATTATTCCTTTTATATCATCATTAAGTGAAGATGCTTTATATGCAGTTCCAAAATCATTAAAACTAGCCGCATTTGGAATGGGTTCTACTCGTTTTCAAACAGCTTTTAAAGTTATGGTTCCTGCTGCTTCCTCTGGAATAATTGTATCTGTTATACTTGCTATTTCAAGAGCTATAGGAGAAACTATGATTGTCGCAATTGCTGCAGGTCAACAGCCACAACTTACACTAAACCCTACAGTTCCTGTTCAAACCATTACATCATTCATTGTGCAGGTTAGCTCTGGAGATGCTCCTCAAGGTTCAGTAGAGTACAAAACAATTTTTGCAGCCGGTTTAACACTATTTTTATTTACGTTTACGTTAAACAGTGTTAGTTTTTGGATTAAGAAAAAATACCAAGAAAAATATGAATAATTTTCAAAAAAATAAATTAATTGATCATAGTTTTAAAATATTAGGAATGTTATTTACATTTCTGGGTATTTTAATTTTAGCCATTTTAATTTATAATATTGTAAAAGTTGGATATACAAGAATTAATTGGACTTTTTTAACAAGTTTACCTTCAAGAAAACCAGAAAATGCAGGGATTTATACAGCCATTATTGGAACATTAGATTTAATGTTGTTAACAGTTTTGTTTGCAATTCCAGTTGGCGTTGGGGCTGGTATATATTTAGAAGAATATGCTAAAAAATCCAAATTATCATCCTTATTAGAGATTAATATTTCTAATTTAGCAGGTGTTCCTTCAATAATTTATGGATTGTTAGGATTAGGGGTTTTTGTACGATTTTTTAATTTTGGTGGAAGTATATTATCGGGAAGTTTAACATTATCTCTTTTAATATTGCCTATAATTATTGTAGCTACCAGAGAAGCTATAAAAGCGGTTCCACATTCATTAAAGGAGGCATCTTTCGCTTTGGGAGCTTCTAAATGGCAAACTATAAAAAATGTTGTTTTGCCTTCATCCTTTGGAGGAATATTGACAGGAATAATTCTTTCTTTATCCAGAGCAATTGGTGAGACAGCGCCGCTAATTGTTGTAGGTGCTATGGCATATGTGCCTTTTGTACCTCAGTCAATTTTTGATACATTTTCAGTGCTTCCAATGCAAATTTTTAATTGGACCACAAGACCACAACAAGGATTTGCGATTGCTGCAGCTGGAGCAATAATAGTATTATTATTAATTACATTTGTAATGAATGGAATAGCCGTATATTTTAGAAATAGATGGCAAAAGAAACTGCAATAACAATGATAAAAATAAAAGAAAAAAAAATTGATTCAAAAAAAGTTGAAGATGGGGCTTCAAAAGATGGAGCTAAAATAGCAATAAAAGATGTAAAAGTTTGGTATGATGATTTTATGGCAATTAAAGGAATTGACATGACTATTAAACCAAATACGGTTACTGCATTTATTGGCCCATCTGGTTGTGGTAAATCTACATTTCTTCGTTTATTTAATAGAATGAATGATTATGTAGAAGGATTTAAAATGGAAGGGAAAATTAAACTGAATGGAACTAATATTTATAAGGATAAAATTAATGTTGAAGAATTGAGAAAAGAAGTTGGAATGGTTTTTCAAAAACCAAATCCCTTTCCGAAATCAATTTTTGAAAATGTTGCTTATGGACTTAAAATACAAGGGATAAAGGATAAGAAAATATTAAATGAACGTGTAGAAAAGGCTTTACGACAGGCAGACCTTTGGACAGAAGTTAAAGATGATTTAAAAAAATCTGCATTAGCTTTATCAGGAGGTCAACAACAACGTTTATGTATTGCAAGAACTTTAGCCGTTGAACCTTCAATTTTATTAATGGACGAACCAACATCTGCATTAGATCCAATCTCCACAGCAAAAATTGAAGATTTAATATTTGAGTTAAAAGAAAAATATACTATTGTTATTGTTACTCATAATATGCAACAAGCTAGTAGAATTAGTGATTATACTGCTTTTTTCTATATAGGAGAACTTATTGAATTTGACAAAACAAAAACTATTTTTACAAACCCTGAAAAACAACAAACCGAAAACTATATTACTGGTAGATTCGGATAAAACTATATTATTATGGTACAAAATGCAGAACATCATAGAAACTTATTAAATGAGTCAGGTCTTGAAATGCTTAATTTGTGCATTTCACAAATCGAAAAAGCTACAGAAGCTTTATTAAATAATGACGGTGATTTAGCAGAAGATGTAATGAATACTGAAACACGTATAAATGCCTTAGATTTAAAAATTGAAAATGATTGTGAAAAGTTTATAGCACTTTATACTCCTGTTGCTATAGATTTGCGATTTATAATGGCAGTCTTAAAAATCAACTTTGATTTAGAGCGCATAGGTGATCACGCTTATGATATATCTAAATATATTGTTGATTTTGACAAACCAATAGAACCACATCTTTTTAAAAATTTGAAATTTGAGAAAATGTATGCCACCATTATTTCAATGTTTGAAAATATTACAATTGCTTATGAAGAAAAAGATGTGAAATCGGCAAGAAAAGTCTTTAAAAAGGATAAAATTTTAGACAAAATAAATGCTGAATCTTTTTCTATAATAGAAAAAGAAATAAACAAAGATAATGCAATAATTGATCAAACATTATTAATGTTTGCTATAATTAAAAAGTTTGAACGCGTAGGTGATTTAATAAAAAATATAGCGGAAGAAATTATTTTTTATATTGATGCAGAAGTTATAAAACATAAAAGAAAAAAGTAATTTTCAACAATATTTCACTGTAAAAAACATTTTAAAGAGTATTATTTAATTTGCTGAAAAATTCACTTTTCTTAATACTCTTATAGCTTCTTTGTATCTTATATAACTGGTTTTATCTTCTAATTTTTTTAAGTAAGTCTTAGATTCTTTTAATTTTGAGTACGCTTTCGGAATTTCATTTAACGCACAAATCATATAATTAGTTGGTAGTTCTATTAAATCATTCTTTTGTTGAGCATTTAAAGGAAGTTTCTTTTTTAAATTACTTAAAACTGTATTGCAATTGTTAAATATTTGATATAACTCTTTCTTATTAAATTGTGGTGGTTTAAATAATAATTCTGTAACTATATCATGTTTACCATTTTCTTTAAAATAAATTACTGTCTTTTCTAGTGGATAAAAATCAAACTCATCATTAATTCTTAAAAAAACATATTCTGTAATAATAAAAGATTGTTTATTGTATTCTATTTTAACTTCATCTAAAGCAGAATAAAATAAACGAACTTGCTCATTTATCAATTCAATATCAACTCTAGAATAAAAAACTTTGTCGCCAACAACTTTTTTTTCTCCAGCCCAACAGAGTACAGACTGTTCGTTAAAAACTTTATATGTTGGATTATATGCTTCTTTATGTCGTTCAAAAAAATCGAAAACACCATCTAATGTTAGTTCAATATTGTTGCTTGCATTTTTTTCTATGGATTCTACAACTTCTTTATTTGTGCTTTTTAATTCAAACTTACCTAAGGTAGACATAGAGTTACTGCCTCTTCTATAAAAAATACGACCTCTTACATATTTCCATATATGTTTTTTTAAATAGGTTACTTTATTAATAGGATGTATGGTAACTAAGCCAATAACTTTATAGCGCGGCAGACTAGGAAAAGGAATGTTTTCATATTGTATTTTTGGGGGATTTTCTAAATAAGAATTAATTAAATTTTGAATTTTACTATCATCAAAAAAATCCACACCTTCTATTTTATTTAATTGATCTTCAACACCAATTACGATGTACGAATTATTTTCCGGATTTGAATTAGACAATGCACAAACGTGCTTTAAAAACTTGGCTTTTCCTTCTTTAGTATCTAACGAAATTTTTTGCTTTTTATCATAAAAGCTATTTTCATCGTTATGAGCCAATAAATTTTTTATTAATAACCGCTTATTAATCATTCTACTTTAGTTATTCTTTATTTAAAATTGTGGCACTCGCTTGTGCAGTTGGATAAACAATTAAATCTTCGATATTTACATGGGCTGGTCTAGTTACAACAAAATAAATAATCTCTGCAATATCCATTGCTTGCAGCGCTTTGTAACCTGCGTATACATTTTTAGCTTTTTCGGTATCACCTTTAAAACGAACTTCAGAAAATTCTGTTTCAACCGCTCCTGGATGAATAGCAGCAACTCTAATATTATGTTTATTTAAATCTATTCGCATTGCCTTATTTAATGCATTTACGGCGTATTTAGAAGCACAATACACATTTCCGTTTGGATACACTTCTTTCCCTGCAATGGAACCTATATTTACAATAAAACCATTATTTCTCTTTACCATTTGTGGCATAATTGCTTTTGAAACATAGAGTAATCCTTTTACATTAATATCTAACATAGCGTCCCAATCCTCTATACTTCCATCTTGAATACTACTTAATCCATGCGCATTTCCAGCATTATTAATTAAAATATCAATTTTTTTAAATGCAGAAGGTAAAGAATCTATTGCCTTAACTACGGCTTCCTTATTACTAACATCAAATTGCAGAGTGGTAACATTGGTTAGTTTACCAAGTATATTTTTTAATTCTAAAAGACGTTCGCTCCTTCTTCCACATAGAATTAAGTTTATTTTATTTTTCGCAAAAATTTCTGCTGTTGCTTTTCCAATTCCAGAAGTTGCTCCTGTTATAAATGCTGTTTTAGATTTCATTTTAAAAAAAGTTTTAGAAATATAAAGATACAAAAAAACCGCTCCAAGAAGGAGCGGTTTAGTTAGTTGGTTACTTTAAGATAACCAACCAAAAATCAACTAACCAAACTTTATTTTAAATTTCTTCTAATTTTTGTCTCTCTTTGTATTTTAGTTCGTTTTCTACCGTCATTACTTACACTTTCTTTCGTGTTTTTTGCAGAACTATTTTTTAAATATTGAATGTAACCTCTTCCGTTAAACTCATATGTTGTTCCAGAATCTATGTGATACAAACTAATCTTTCCATCATTAATAACGCTTAGCTCAAACTCTTCAGTACCGTACGAATCATAATTTAATGTTAAAATTTTTAAATTGTCGTATCCTTGAACGTCATATACTACATAGCCTCCTACATAATCCCAAAATATATTAGCAATATTTGTGCCAACTTCGTCCTGTGAAGAATAAAATGTTGTTAAATTTTCAGGTGTAAAAGCTAAAAAGTTTTCATAATCAAATTCATTTAAAGCTCCACTTTCACTTGTATAGGTTTTTGCCCAAGCATTGTACTCTTGTAAAAAATATTCTATGTTATCATAAAATATTTGGTCGTAATCAAAACTATCTTTTTGATATCCTTCTAAATAATAAGTTACGTTGTTATAATTGTCTTTTAATTTAATTCTATCACTTGATATTTGAATAACATCAAAATCATAATATCCATCTAATTGATGATCAACTTCTAAAAAACCATTATAAGTATCGTAATTTCCAATTTGAATTCCATATCCATTTCCAGTTGTGCCTATACCTACCAGATTATTATTAGCAAATATTCTTCCATTTCTAAATGAAATAGTAAATGCTTTAGATAAAAAAGCCACATCTCCAGTTCCTGTTGTTTTATTATAATCTATATACCACAAATCGTAATTTGTAATAACACCTTCTAACGTTTCGTAATAATCGTCATCATCTATTATAACACTACAAGAAGAAAATGATACTCCTAAAATAAGGGTTGCAAAAAGTAATTTTAAAGTTTTCATAATCTTTTGTTTTTAGGTTATACTAAAGAATTTCAAATTCTATGCCAAAAAATTATCTGTGCATTTTTAATTTTATAAACGTCTTATAAACTGACCATTAACTTGAATAAAAAATTAGAGTTTTCCTGTTGTTTTTAGTTCCACAACATTCGTAACTTTATAATATGCTGTTGAATTTTCAACAATATATGAGATTACTGCCTCGTTAAGGTTTAATTGAAAAGGTATTTTTTTTGAAATATCTGGAAGTTCATTTCTAAATTCTTTTTTAGGATCACTGTGTAAAATATAATCTTTCATTCTATTTGGTAAAATAAAAGTACCTATATAAACATTTTTAAGGGTTGAAATATCTTTCTGTAATTTTGCAGACATATTTCTAAAATATATAGAATCTAACACAATATTGGAATTATCAATTTCAAATTGAACTGAATATCCTTTTACTCCTGGCTGCCCGCCAACCCAAGTATTATAGAACGCATTAGTAATTTTAAATGGAGGATTTTGTTCTAGTTTAATACTAGATTTTGAAGCACTACAGCAAGAAAATGCTAAAACAAGTATTCCGGAAATAAATAGGTATATTATTTTGTTCATTTTACTAGTATTTAGAATTATATAACAAAACACATACCAAATTACAAAAAAATAAGGCTGTTTAAAAAGTTTTACTTTTTAAACAGCCTTATAAATATATTACTAAACTAAGGTTTCTTAATTATTCAAAGCTTCAACAATTTTGAGAATTTGGCTACATTAACATTTCGCCTAATTATTCAAAGCTTCAGCAATTTTATAAAATTTGGCTACATTAACATTTCGCCTCATTATTCAAAGCTTCAGCAATTTTATAAAATTTGGCTACATTAACATTTCGCCTAATTATTCAAAGCTTCAGCAATTTTATAAAATTTGGCTACATTAACATTTCGCCTAATTATTCAAAGCTTCAGCTCCTCCAACAATTTCTAAGATTTCGTTGGTGATAGCTGCTTGACGTGCTTTATTATATGTTAATAATAAATCGTCACGTAATTCTGTTGCGTTATCTGTTGCTTTATGCATCGCTGTCATACGAGCACCATGTTCCGATGCAAAAGAATCTCTAATTGCTTTGTATAATTGTGTTTTTAATGATTTCGGAATCAATTCTAACACAATTTCAGCTTTTGATGGCTCAAATATGTAATCTGCATTTGAGGTTACCGTATCTTCTGCTGGTGCTATTGGTAAAAATTGCTCTATAGTAGTAATTTGAGTAGCAGCGTTTTTAAATCGGTTATAAACCAATTCAACTTTGTCATAATTTCCTTCAGCAAACAAATGCATTATCGTATCCGCAATAACAGCAACATTATCAAAGGTTAACTCATCAAAAATTTCATTATTGTTTTGAACAACTGTATAATTTTTTACTAAAAGATCATTTCCTTTTTTACCAATGGTTAACAAATCTACATGTTTCCCTGCATAAGAATTTTCAATATGTTTAGTAACCCCTTTAATTACAGACGAATTAAAACCACCACATAAACCTCTATTGGAAGTCACTACAACTAATAATACTTTTGAAATTTCTCTTTGTTCAGAATAAACACCACCAACTTCACCTTCTAACGTTGCGCTTAAGTTTTGTAAAAGTTCCGTAAGTTTTTCGGCATAAGGACGCATTTGCGTAATTGCATCTTGTGCTTTTTTCAACTTTGCAGCCGATACCATTTTCATGGCACTGGTAATTTGCATTGTTGAACCAATGGATGTAATTCTGTTACGTATTTCTTTTAAGTTTGCCATTCTAATTTTATTTGTCATTCCGCACTTAATGCGAAATCTTTTTAAATGAACTTCAAATTATGAGATTCCCGCTTTACTCATTTAATCACATTTTAAATTAATGAATTCGTGAATCTTCGATTTCACGGGAATGACAATTTATGTTTTATGCGTATTTTGCTGAAACTTCTTTTGCCGCACTTGTTAAAGTATCGATAACCTCATCAGTTAATTTACCAGCTTTTAAAGTATCTAACGCATCTCTATGCTTAGCGTTTAAATATTGAATATAATCGCTTTCAAATTCTTTAATTTTATCAATAGGAACGGCTCTTAACAAGTTTTTAGATCCTGCATAAATAATTGCAATTTGATCTTCAACTTTAAAAGGATCTGCTTGATTTTGTTTTAAAATCTCAACGTTACGTTGTCCTTTTGAAATTACATTCATTGTAGCTGCATCTAAATCTGAACCAAACTTAGCGAACGCTTCTAATTCACGGAATTGTGCTTGATCTAATTTTAAAGTACCCGCAACTTTTTTCATAGATTTAATTTGTGCATTACCACCAACACGAGATACAGAAATACCTACGTTAATTGCTGGACGAACACCTGAATTAAATAAATCTCCATCTAAGAAAATTTGTCCATCAGTAATTGAAATTACATTTGTTGGAATATATGCCGAAACGTCACCTGCTTGTGTTTCAATAATTGGTAAAGCTGTAAGTGAACCTCCACCCTTCACTTTTCCTTGTAAAGCATCTGGAACATCATTCATTTGTGCAGCAATAGTATCATCGTTAATAACTTTTGCAGCACGTTCTAATAATCTTGAGTGTAAGTAGAAAACGTCACCTGGATACGCCTCACGTCCTGGTGGACGACGCAATAACAAAGAAATCTCACGGTATGCAACTGCTTGTTTAGATAAATCATCATAAACAATTAAAGCTGGACGACCTGTATCTCTAAAATATTCTCCAATTGCAGCACCTCCCATTGGAGCATATACTTGCATTGCAGCAGGATCCGATGCGTTAGCAGCAACTATTGTTGTATATGCCATTGCGCCTTTTTCTTCTAATAAATTTGCAATATTAGCAACTGTAGATGCCTTTTGACCAATTGCAACATATATACAATATACTGGTACACCAGCATCGTAAAATTCTTTTTGATTGATAATAGTATCAATAGCAACTGTAGATTTACCAGTCTGACGGTCACCAATAATAAGTTCACGTTGACCTCTACCAATTGGAATCATAGCATCAACTGCTTTAATACCTGTTTGCAATGGTTCGGTTACTGGCTCACGAAAAATAACACCTGGAGCTTTACGCTCTAGTGGCATTTCAAAAGTTTCACCTTGAATAGCACCTTTACCATCAATTGGAAAACCTAATGTATTCACAACACGTCCAACAATTCCTTCACCTACTTTTAACGAAGCAATTCTTTCAGTACGTTTTACGGTAGAACCTTCCTTAACTGCTTTAGAATGACCTAATAAAACAACACCTACATTGTCTTCTTCCAAGTTTAGTACAATTCCTTCTAATCCATCTTGAAACTCAACTAGCTCACCATATTGAACATTTGCTAAACCGTACACACGTGCAATACCATCACCTACTTGTAATACTGTTCCTACTTCGTCTAATGAAGCCGATGCTTCAAATCCTGCTAATTGTTGTTTTAAAATCGCTGATACTTCAGCTGGTTTTATTGATGCCATTTTATATATTTTTTAAAACTAAAATCTTTTATTTATAAATTTGAAAAAACTAGTTTTCAAATTGTCTTTTTAATACTTGTAATTTATTTGAAATACTTGCATCGTATTGAACATCGCCAATACGCAGTATAAATCCACCAATAATATCAGGATTTACAATATTTTCTATAGTTGCTTCTTTGCCCGTAATTTCTTTTACTTTGGCAAGCACTTGTGTATTTAATGCATCAGTTAATGGAACAGCTGTAGTTACTTTTGCAACTTCAATTCCTTTTAACTCATCAAAAATAATTGTGTATTTTTTTGCTACATCCGTTAAAATTGCTAATCTTTTATTTTCAACTAAGAGATCGATTAATCCTATAGTTAAACCAGATACTTTTGAAGAAAAGACTTCTTTTAAAGCTGCCTTTTTTAAATCAGATTTTAAAACTGGACTATTTAAAACTAACTGTAATTCTTTACTTTCTTCAATTGTAGTAACAACCACCAACATATCGTTGTTCACTTCAACCTCCTTAGATTGTTCAAGTGCAAAACTTAATATTGCTTTTGCATACCGCACTGCTGCTCTAGATCCGCTCATTTTAATAATTTAGCTAATAGTTACTTCTTTTAATAGCTCTTCAACAAGTTTAATTTGCTTGTTTTTGTCTGCCAACTCACCTCTAACAACTTTTTCTGCAATACCCACTGATAATTCCGCAACTTGATTTTTTAAATCTGTAATTGCTGCCTGCTTTTCCGCTTGAATAGTTTCTTGAGCTTGTTCCACTATTTTACTAGCTTGTGCTTGCGCTTCATTTTTAGCTTCAGAAATAATACCTTCTTTCATTTCACGTGCTTCTTTTAAAAGTGTGTCACGTTGTGCACGTGCTTCTTTTAAAATTCGCTCATTATCTGCATTTAGGTTTTGCATTTCTTTACGTGCATTTTCAGCTTCTTCTAGAGCATTTTTTATGCCATCTTCTCTTTCATTAACTGAATTTAAAATAGGTTTCCAAGCAAATTTATTTAAGAAAAATACTAGGATAACAAACAAAATTAACATCCAGAAAAATAATCCCAGTGAAAACTGTTCTATAAGTTTGTCCATATTATATAGGTTGTTATTTTTTAATTAATAGTTAAACAATAGCTACAACCAACCGTTGTAGCTATTTGTTTGTTTTTTTAAGCTGCAAATAAAGCAGCAAATCCAATACCTTCAATCAAAGCTGCTGCAATTAGCATAGCAGTTTGAATTTTTCCTGAAGCTTCTGGTTGACGTGCAATAGCTTCCATTGCTTGTCCTCCAATTCTACCAATACCAATTCCAGCACCGATAACAATTAAACCAGCTCCAATGTAATTTAGACCTTCCATATTATATATATTAATTAATTAAACATTCAATTTTAATGATCATCATGCTCTTCTACTGCCATACCAAAGTACAATGCAGATAACATAGTGAAAATATATGCTTGTAGCGTTGCTACTAATAATTCTAATAAAGCTAAAATAAATGCCAATCCAAATGATAACGGACTACCAATCCAGCTTTTAAAAATAAACATTAAACCAATAATACTCATTAATACAATATGACCAGCTGTAATGTTTGCATACAAACGAATCATTAATGAAAATGGTTTAATAAAAGTTCCTAACAACTCAATTGGAGCTAAAATTATTTTCATTGGCCAAGGCACACCTGGCATCCAAAAAATATGCTTCCAGTAATTTTTGTTACCTGTAAATGTTGTTAGTAAATACGTTATTAATGCCAAAGCAAAAGTAACCGCAATATTATTTGTTACGTTAACTCCCAGAGGGGTTAAGCCTAGTAAGTTAATAATCCATACAAAGAAAAATACAGTTAACAAGTAACTCATATATTTTCTGTAATGTTTTTTACCAATATTTGGAATTGCAATATCATCTCTAATGTACAATACAACTGGTTCTAATAAACGCCCTACACCTTTTGGCATTAAGTTACCTTTATAAGATTTTGCCATTCTGGTAAACACAAAGAACATTAAAATTGCTACAAAAAGAATAAAAACTACATTTTTAGTGATAGAGAAGTCTAACGGTTTCACGTTTGTTGCGTGGTGTTCCTCATCGTAATTTATAGTTCCTTCAGTATCTGTTTTATATATTTTGTTGTGATACAACTTATAATAGTTACCATCAACTTCGGCTAATGTTTTTCCGTGATTAAATTTTGAAGAAGAAAAAACTTTTAAACCATTATCCCATAAAATTACTGGTAATGGGGCTCCAAAATACTTCTTTTTTCCAGCATCTGTAGTATAAGAAAACAATGAAAAATCGTAAGAATCTAACAAGTGATGTGCTATATATTCTTTAATCTCAGTTTTAATATCTTTCTCCTTATGAGATGATTCCCCATGAGCTTCTTTAGAAGCATCATGTTGTGCATTTGCTGAAATTGTTACCGCCAAGAGTAGTAACGTAAGTATTTTTATCAAGTTAATTCTGTGCATATCACTTTATTAATAGTGTTCTCTAAAAATATTTTGCAAATGTACGGTTTTATATTAGAAACCAAAAAATATTTTTTGGATGTTTTTCTATATATAAATAGGACTATTTAAACCTATTTACAGTTTGTTATTCAATAGTTTGGATACATAAATTGTTTCTAGTAATAGACACGTTACATAAGGCACTAAGAACGATGCCGATTCGAACCCATTTATGCTTCCATTTTGCTTAAAAGCTGGAAAGAAAAAAAGAAAAAAAACAGCAAACTTTAACATACTTCCTCCCATAAAAATAAAACCGAGTAAGTCTAAATATTTTTTTCTGAGCTTATACAAAGCAACAAAAATAATAATTGCAAGTATAAAGTTTATACTGTAAGAAGCTATAATTAAATTATTAAAAAGAGGTGTATTTAAATAGTTTAAAACAACTATATGAATTCCAAAAACAACAGTTAATAAAACAAGTAATTTTAAGAAAAAAATAAGTATTGGGTTAGTCGTATTTGTCATTTATGTTTTTTAACTGTGCCAAAACGCTCCAAATTGCTGCAACTAAAGAAAGTAATGTTAATATAATAGTATAAATTTTACTATTGGTTTCAAAATAAGAATCTAGCCACTTTCCAAAATAGACACCTAAATAAATGGTAATTCCCATTTGAATTGCTACACCCGTTAATTGCAGATATTTATTAAGCTGTTTTTTCTTTTTTTGATTGTCCATTTTTTAGTTCCTTAACAGCACCTTTCATAGCGCAAGTTGCATTAAATTCTGCTCCAGGTTCTACAGATAATTTTCCAATAATTACATCTCCAGAAATTTTTGCTGTTGCTTTTAAAGATAAAACACTATGCACTATTAATTCTCCTGCAAATTTACCTTCAATATCAGCGTTACTGCACTCTACCTTACCGCTTACAGTTCCAGAAACTCCAATAACAACTCTTCCTTGGGTTTTAATAGTTCCTTCAACTTTACCATCTATTCTAAAGTCTCCTTCTGAAATTACATCTCCAACTATTACAGTATTTTTTCCAATTATATTACGTTCTAAAACTTGTGGTTGCTTTTCTTTTTTTTCTGAAAACATGATGAATGAATTTTGGGGTTTATTATATTTTTGATTTTATAGTTTTTAAGACTTCTAATGCTTTTTTTCCTTCTTCTGTATTTGGGTAATTTGTAGCTACAACGTTTAAAGCAATTTCGAAAGCCTTAATTCCTGCTGTTTTACCGATTGTATAAGCCTTTAACAATTCAAATTTTGGGACAATTTCATGGCCTTCGTATTTTGTTATTGCTAAGTTTGCTTGTTCTAAAACTGCATCGAACTTATTGTCTTTATAGTCGTAAAAAACCAATGCATATTCACTTTCTGGCGAACTACCTTTGTCTTGCAACACAGAATTCGGATCTAAAATAATTTTAGCATAAATCGTTTCTGGATAATTAGAAGTGATATCTTCTTTTAAAATAGTTGCTCTAGAATTATTTTGAACTTCATACATTTTATATAGATGATATTTTGCTGGAATTTCAATCTTTTGATCTGGATTAAACAACAATACACTTTCTAGTTTATCAATTGCCAAATCAAATTCGTTAAATTGTTCTTTGTATATAACACCTAATTTATAATAGGCATTATTTCTCTCTTGCTTTAAACTGTCTATTTTAGATACTTCTGAAGGAATTCTTTCTAAATAATAATTAAGTTCGTACTTTTTGGAAGCATCAATTTTTGTAATATCGTGTAACTGATTTGAATTATTTCCTTGAAAATTTAGTTGAGTTTTATCACTCAATCTCCAGTTTTCTTCGAGTGGACGGTTTCCCCAAATTCGTCTAAATTCTTGCTCTCCAAAACTTAACGTTTGCGTATTGTAAAAATACCATTTCCCAGTGCTCTCGTCTTCTTTATTGCCCAAACCCAAACTATTAAAAAATCCGCTTCCGGTAGAAGATACCTTTTGTTGTTTTTCATCTTCAGCTTTTAATTTTTCAATATATGAAGTAAAAAAAGCAGTTTGTTCATCTAAAGTCATAGCAGAAATAGTTAAAATACTGTCGTTAACTTTTGCGATGTTTTCATATAAAATAACATCGTTTAAGTTACTACGTTTTCTTGCTAAGCTTCTAATTCTTTTAGAACTTTCCGATAAAGTTATACCTAAAATACTATCATAATAAGCTCCTGCAACTGCGAACTTGGCTTTATCAAAATAATAATTTCCAGCTGCTTCATAAGACAATTCTTTTTGGAAATTTGGCATTGCACTAGCCTCTAAAGATTTTTTAAAATACCAAATTGCCTCTTCAGAATTGTTCGCATTTTCAATAACTCCCAATTGATAATAAATCTCATCTAAATAAGGTTTATTATAACTATTTTTTGTAATTTTTTGAAGTGCGGCTATTGCAGAAGATGCATCTTCTTTTGAAATGAAGTTTTTTGCTTTTTCAATTTGTGCTCTAACACTATATTTTCTAGGTGCTTTATTAAATTTTATAATATTGGTAAAAGCAATGTTTGAGGAATCTATCAAACCTTTTTCTTTATAAATTTGACCAATAATATATAAGTTTCTAGCTATTTGTTCTTCATTTTTAGTTGATAAGACCGGCTTGATTACATTTTTTTTATTTTTAGTAATCATTGCTTTTGCAATAACTTTATTTTTGTTGGTTATTAACACCCCTTTATTTAAATGGTATAACGCATTATCTAAACTATCTAAACTCATATAAGCCATTGCCAGAGCCGTATGTGCATCTTCAAAAATTTTCTGTTTTAAAGAGTCGTCCTTTAGCAGCCTTTTTAAGTTTATAATTGCTTGTTCTTCGTTTCTTAATCTAATTTGGGTTTTTGCGTGCCAAATTTTTGTTTCGTTTATTAAATTAGCTCTTGGATAATTATTAATTACATAGGTAAACGCCTCTAAAGCTGGCACAAATCTTTTAGAATAATACCTCGATTTACCCAATAATAGATATGCATCATCTATTTGTTTATTTCGTTCTTGACGGGCAATAAGCATAGAGTGTTTTTGAATAGCTTTTACCGCTTTTTCTTCAGCTCTTTCAAATTCTTTTGGTGAACTATCAATGTCTGATGCTAATCCTGGCATTGCCAATTTATCAACCTTAAGAGGCTCAATTGGTAAACGTTCCCAAAAATTATCTTCGTAGTTGGCATTTAATTGCTCTAAACCAATTCTTAGCGCTTCATGCCCATTAAACAGAATGTTATATTTTGTGTTAACAGCATGAAAATTTCTATTTAGAAACGCATCTTTTTTTGTTGAGCAACCAACAATAATAAGCATTACAATTATGCTAACAAATATTTTATGAGTGTTATTCAAAAGAGTTCTGTTTTACATTTCCTTTAACTTAATACCTTGTTTATTATTGTTAAAGGAGTGTAAAAATACAAAAAACAATGTATTTTATTTAATTACACCGAAAAATAAGCTTCTAACTCTTTTAAAGTTGCTGCTGAAGTTTTAATGTCTTTTACAACAATACCTTTATTCAGCACAACAATACGCTCACAAACTTCTGTAACATGGCCTAAATCGTGACTCGAAATTAACACGGTTGCATTGCTATTTACTGTTAAATCTTTTAATAATTTTTTAAGTCTAATTTGTGTGGTTGGGTCTAAATTTGCAAAAGGTTCGTCTAAAATTATTACTTCTGGATTTCCAATTAAAGCAGCTACAATTCCTGCTTTTTTCTGATTTCCTTTAGATAAATCTCTTAAATACTTTTTTCCACCTAAAATTTCTTCATTAAAAATTTCATTAAACTGAGCTAAAAAGGTGTCAACATCGGCTTTGTTTAAACCTCGAAGCTCTCCAATAAAATAAAAATATTCTTCAGGAGTTAAATACCCAATTAAAAAACTTTCATCTATAAAAGCTGCTGTATAGGGTTTCCAATCTTCACTAACATTTACCTGTATTTCATTATTTAAAACGTGCCCTGTTGTTGGCTTTATTAAATCTAATAATAAATTAAAAAAAGTTGTTTTTCCAGCTCCATTATTTCCTACCAAACCAAAGGTTTGTCCTTTTAAAATTTCAAGTTCTTCAATATCTAATACTATATTTCCGCTATATTTTTTTGAAAGTTGAGTTGCTTTTATCATTGTAACTTTATGTTTAACTGTTGAATTGTTTATTTGAGTAATTTTTAAGTGATTTAATTATCTTGATCAAAAGCACTTATCATTTTATATTTTGAATTGATGTATTTTTTTGTAATAAAATCCATTATTTTTTGATGAAATACAATTCCTATAATTCCTAAAATAATTAGCGTTGCGATGCCTGCTTCAAAATTTACAAATTTATAAGGAACATAAAATAATAGAATTGGTATTAACAACAAAGGAAAACCTATTAACCATTGTACTGCTCCGGTACCTTGATAATTAAATGCTGCACGTTGTGTTAAATCTATTTTTTTTCGATTAAAGGAACCTCCCAACAGCAATATATGTGAATTAATGCCAATATTATAAACCATTGCTGCAAAATGAATAACTAATATTTTCCATCCAAAATACACGTACGGAATACTTAGTACAAACATAATTATGGCACTAATTAACATTAACGAAAATTTAGAATTTAAATACTGTTTATATTTTATGTTTTGGCTCATTAACAGTTTATAATAGCCACTGTCCCAAGCTGGAATAAACTGTCCGAAGTTGATCATAAAAATTCCTGTTACAAATACTCCAACAAACACAAACATTGGAACCCATTCTTTATAAATTGGATTTGGGTAAAAAAACAAGCCATATAACAAACCAATTACCAAAATAAAAATAGAAGAACGAGGGCGCTTGTTTCTCCATAATAATTTTAAATCTAATTGTAAAAAAGGTGCAATATCTCCAAATCTACGTGTCCAAGCCATATCCGTTGTTACAGCAACATCGGCTTTAGCCTTTAAAGATCCGTCAACATATAGTTTTGTTTTTAACAGCATATAATTTATATAATATAAAACTGTTAAAACAGCTATAGGAATTAACAATAAAATTGCATTTTCGGTAATGGCATTTATTCCTTTGGCAAGTAAACTTGTAAATTCAATTAGTTCAAAATAATTTAAACCAAATAATACAGATGCTAAAACAATAAGCGGTAAGAAAGACAATTCTGTTTCAGCCGATTTTGCTTCAATTATAAAGTTTAAAAAGTTAATTGTTAATGTGAATATATACATTAACAATATCCAAACTATTGCAGTTGTTTCAGGATAACCCTCAATAATTAATATAACTCCAAACGGAATGATTGCAAAAAGTGGCAAAAAATTAAAGAATGAAGTCGCTGATTTTCCTAACACATAATTTAATATCTTACTTCGTTTTATTGGTAAAACAAGCAATGGTTTTATATTCATTACTGGTAATTTTTGCAAAAAGAAACGCATTATTAAATCTCCTAAGAACCAATAAAACAAGGCACCATTAACCAATAATAATGGGTCCGATTCTGGAAACTGCTTTTTTAATAAAGGATAAATACTTACACCTAATGCTAAAAACATAAGTATAAAATAAATAGCCAAAAAAGCCAATAAAATATTTAGCGCAATATTTTTTTGCCAATATGATGAACGGAAAAATTGTTTCCATTCAAAATTTAAAAAATTTGTAATCATTTAGTTTGATTTTATGATGTATGATTAATAAGTAGGTTTTAAAGTTGAAATGTTACAAAATTGTAACTATTTCTTATGTAAAAAAGCTCTGAGATTAAGTGCTTATTAAACTGTATTCTGGGTAGTATTCTATTAATAATTCTTCGGCTTTTTTGGGTAAAACTTCAACACTTATATAAACATAAACAACCATTATTGTAAAAATAGCAGCATAAAAAACTGCCCAAAATATATTATAGACATCAGGACTTGATATGTTTATAATATTAAACAGGTTTATTCCTATCATTCCTCCTCCTAAAAATAAGCCCTTAAAAATAATATCTTCTAATAACCATTTTTTACCACTTAATTTTTGTCTCTTTTTAACTTTTCTAAGCAATAGAATATGTTTTACCAAACCAAATACAACTACAACTCCAATAATTGATAGCGCAAACGTATCTCCATATTCAATCAAACCCCTGAAGAAAAAATAATAAAATGCAAAAGTTGCTATAATTTTTGGTAATCTAAACCAAGCTTTTGCGTGTTGCCATAATATTTTCATATATTTTTTTTGCAATGCACCTTGTCTCGCTCCATAAACATCCATAAAACCAAAAACTCCAAATTTTTTAAAACTTATCTTTTTGGCATCTTCAAAAGAAAGGGTTGGTTTTTCTTGCCAAATTTGCTCAATGTCGTTGGCTAAATGATCTACCAACTCGGTTTGCATATCATAATGCTCTACGAAATGTTGGCGTGTAAATTTGTAAAGTTCTTGTATTTGTTCTGGAGTTAGTTTTATATCTTTTTTCATAAAATACAATCTTATTCTAAACTAAAATTAGGATTCACAATAGTTTGCATAGTCCTTAAAAAATCTTCCATTTCAGCTAACCTACTTACGGTTTCTTTAGTGCCATTTTCTGTTAACTTATAATATTTTCGCAAACGATTGTCTACTTTGGCTACCTCAACATCTAACAAACCTTCAGCTTCTAATTTATGCAACGCTGGGTACAAAGCACCTTCGGTAATTGTTAATTCTCCTTTGGTTAATTCCTTTACTTTCTGTGTAATTTCGTAACCGTACATTTTATCTGTTGCTGCCAACAACTTCAAAATAATAGTTTGTAAAGAACCTTTATATAATTTTTGATTTCCCATAATTTTATAAATAACTATTCAAATATATACATAATTTTCTTATGTATAACTTTCTTAGGTATGTTTTTTAACAAAACGTTTATATTTAGTTTACCTACTTTTGTATTCTTAAAAAAACTTAACTATGTCAAAATTTCACATACTCACTATAAAAGAAATCAAAAGAGAAACACAAAATGCAGTTTCAATTTTATTTGATATTCCTACAGGATTACAAAACGAATTTCAATTTAAAGCCGGACAATATATAAATATTAAAAAAACTATAGCAGGAAAAGAATTAAGAAGAGCATATTCCATTTGTTCTGCACCAAATAGTAACCAATTAAGAGTTGCTGTAAAAGCAGTTGACAACGGTACATTTTCAGTTTTTGCAAACACTATTTTAAAAGTTGGCGATACTTTGGAAGTTCAAAAACCCGAAGGAAAATTTGTATTAGAAACAGCCGGAAATAATACTAAAAACTATTTAGCAATTGCTGCTGGAAGTGGAATTACGCCAATCATGGCAATGCTAAAAGCAACTTTAAACGAAGAGCCAAACAGTACTTTTACACTTATTTACGGAAATAAAACAGTTGCTGACACTATTTTTAAAGATGAAATAAATGCACTGCAAAAAAGCTTTCCAACTAACTTAATTGTACAATATGTTTACAGTCAAGAAAAACAAGAAAATGCTTTGTTTGGCAGAATTGATAAAGGAAACATTAACTATGTTGTTAAAAATAAATTAAAAAACATAACTTTTGATGATGCCTTTTTATGTGGGCCAGAAGCTATGATTCAATTAGCCATTGATGTGTTGATTGAAAATAATATTGAAAAAAATAATATCTATTTCGAATTATTTTCAACACCTATAACTTCCGAAGAAAAAGCAACCCAAAATTTTGAAGGTACTTCTGAAATTACTGTTGTTGTTGATGATGAAGAAACAACATTTAATATGGATGCTAAAACTTCAATATTAAGCGCTGCTTTAAAAGAAGGTTTAGACGCTCCATACTCATGCCAAGGCGGTATTTGCAGCAGTTGTTTGGCAAAAGTAACAGAAGGAACGGCAAAAATGGAGAAAAATGCTATTTTATCGGATAGTGAAATTGCAGAAGGTTTAATTTTAACCTGTCAGGCGCATCCAACTTCACAAAAAATTACTGTTGATTATGATGATGTTTAATAAATATAGTATTTTCACAAATTAGTAAACAAGTTATGGCATTTGACGAACTTAAAGAAGCAGTATTAATTGGATTTTTCCTAGCATTTATGATAGGCCCTGTCTTTTTCATGCTAATTCAAACAAGTATTATTAAAGGTGCCAGAGCTGCCATAGTTTTTGACTTAGGCGTTATGTTAGGTGATGTTGTTTTTATTTTAATGGCATATTACGGTAGTAAAACTTTACTAGAAAAAATAAAAGACGACCCAAAAATGTTTTTAATTGGTGGGCTTATTTTATTGATATATGGTTTAATTACTTATTTAGATAAAAGTCAAAAAAGGGCTATACAAGATGAAAACCTAGTTTTAACAGAAAAATCTAATTACACAAAATTATTTATAAAAGGGTTTTTATTAAATTTTATAAATGTTGGTGTATTGGCTTTTTGGTTGGGAATGATTGTAGTTGTTGGTCCAAATTTAGAAATGGATCCAAGAAAAATATTTAACTATTTTGCTGTAATCTTAGTCAGTTACTTAATAACCGATATTGGGAAAATACTACTCGCAAAGCAACTTAAAAGAAAATTAACCCCGAAAGTTATTTATAAAATAAAACGCACCATGGGCATTTTGTTAATTGTTTTTGGAGTAGCTCTAATAATAAAAGGAATTATCCCTAAAGAAAAATTAAGCCTAAAAAAGGTGATTGATAAAGTTGAAAAAACAAATTAAAAAAACAAATTATTTTTTGAAAAAATTGAACCCCAGACAAACACAAGCAAAAATTTTAAGAATCTTTAGAAAGGTACACCGAGCTACTGGTGCTGCGCTTTTTTTATTCTTTTTTATACTAGCCATAACAGGAATTTTGTTAGGTTGGAAAAGTAATAGTAAAAACCTAATAATACCACAATCTTACAAGGGCACTGCAAGTAATTTACAAAATTGGTTACCTGTAGATAGTTTGCATAAAAAAGCATTATTTGTATTAAAAGATAGTATTTCAGCAGATTTATCTACGGAACTTGACAGAATTGACATTCGTAAAAATAAAGGAATGGTAAAATTTATTTTCGAAAATCATACTTGGGAAATTCAATTAGATGGTGCTACAGGAAACGTTCTAAATATTGGTAAAAGACATTCCGATTTTATTGAAGATCTGCATGATGGCACCATTTTAGACACGTGGTTTAACACCTCCGCAAAACCATTTCGAGTAATTTATACCTCAATAATGGGGTTGGCTTTGTTACTATTTACAATAACAGGATTTTGGTTGTGGTATGGGCCAAAAAGGCTGAAAAAGCATAGAAACAAGAAATTAAATACCAATGTATAATTATTCAGTTTTTTTAATAAAATAAAAATGAAACAAGAAAAAATTAGTGGTAGTATTAGAAATAATATAAAAATAGGAAGCGAAGTCGAAATTGTACAAAAAAACCACCAACGTAGTGGAGAATTAACAACAGGAATTGTAAAAAGAATATTGACTAATTCTCAAAATCATCCTCACGGAATAAAAGTTATGCTTGTAAAAGGTGAAGTTGGTAGAGTTAAATGGGTTTTAGCCTAACTTAAATTGGTTTTATTAGGAAGTCTCTCAGTATTTTTTTATTTTAAACTTCTAAAAAAAATGCATTAAATAATAATGGATGACGCACTAATTCAAGAACTAATTTTACTAAGAAAAAAACTTCATGCCAATCCTGAATTATCAGGAAAAGAAACAAATACTTCAAAAGTTATTTATACATTTTTAAAAACATGTAATCCAACACAAATAATAACAAAGGTTGGCGGTTACGGAGTTTTGGCAATTTTCGACAGCAAAAAATCTGGTGATACTATTCTTTTTAGGTCAGATATTGATGCATTACCAATATCAGAGATTAATAACTTTAAACACGCCTCCCTAAATTCAGGAATCTCACACAAATGTGGTCACGACGGACATACTTGCGTCTTATTAGGTTTTGCAAAATTACTTTCTAAAAATCCACCAAGAAAAGGAAAAATAATCTTATTATTTCAACCTGCCGAAGAAACTGGAGAGGGCGCACAGAAAGTTATAAACGATCCTAAATTTGAACATATAAAACCCAACTTTGTTTTTGCTTTTCACAATATTCCCGAAATTCCTTTGCACCAAATAATTCTAAAGAAAAACTCATTTACTGCTGCTGTAAAAAGTATTATTATTAAAATTCATGGTAAAAATGCACATGCAGCAGAACCCGAAAAAGGAACTAATCCTGCGTTGGCAATTGCTGAAATTATTCAAAAATTTGAAACGTTTTCTAATAACAAACCCCAACTTGAAGATTTTTCATTAATAACCCCTATTCATATAAACATGGGAGCAATTGCTTACGGTACCTCGGCAGGATATGGAGAGCTTCGATTTACTTTAAGAACTTGGACACAAGAAAAAATTGAAGCATTAACTTTAACTATTTTAAACACATTAAAAGAAATATCAACCAAATACAACGTAAAAATTGAAAATGAATGGACCGAAGAATTTAGTGCAACTAAAAACAATAACGAAGCTATTAACACAATAATATTAGCAGCAAAAAATAAAAATTTAGAAATAATATTTAAAAAAGAGCCTTTTAAATTTGGCGAAGATTTTGGATTGTTTACGCAAAAATTTAAAGGAGCTATGTTTGGAATAGGAGCTGGAACTAAATGCAAACCTTTACATAATCCTGAATACGATTTTCCTGACAAAATTTTACCTACAGCTATTAAATTATTTCATCAAATAAGTTTACAACTATTAAATTAACATATGTTTTACACATCATACATAGAAATTAGTAAATCAGCATTACACCATAATTTAAATTTTTTAAATAATCATATTCTTAAAAATGTTAAAGTATCTTCTGTAGTAAAAGGGAATGCTTACGGACATGGAATTGAATTTTACATACCGCTTGCAGAATCATGCGGTATAAATCATTTCTCGGTTTTTAGTGCAGACGAGGCTTATAGAGTTCAAAAAGCTTCAATTAATAAAAATACTATTATGATTATGGGGTTGGTTGAAGATGAACAATTGGCATGGGCTATTGAAAATGAAATTGAATTTTATGTTTTTGAATTTGATAGATTAGAAAAAGCTACTGAGTTAGCAAAAAAAATAAAAAAAAAGGCAACCATTCATATCGAACTAGAAACAGGTATGAATAGAACTGGTTTTATCCAAAAGGATATTGGTAAAATAACCAAATTTATTACTAAAAACAGCGCTTTTATAAATTTTAAAGGATTATGCACTCATTATGCAGGTGCTGAAAGTATTACAAATTATTACAGAATAAAAAAACAACAAAAAAGTTTCCAAAAATCAATACAGAAATTTAAAGATAAAAATGTAATTCCAGAGCAAATACATAGTGCTTGTTCTGCAGCTGCACTGCGCTATCCTAAAAGTCAAATGGATATGGTAAGGTTAGGAATTGTTCAATATGGATTTTTTCCAAATAAAGAAATATATATAGAATATCTAACAAAAAAGAAAATAACCGAAGACCCTTTAAGAAGAATAATTTCTTGGAAAAGTAAAGTTATGGATGTTAAGACGGTGAAAGCTGGTGAGTTTGTAGGTTATGGAACCTCATATTTAGCAAATTCTAATTTAAAAATTGCTACAATTCCTGTTGGTTATAGTCACGGGTTTAGCAGAAGCTTAAGTAACCAAGGACGTGTTTTAATTCATGGGCATAGAATAAATGTTATAGGAATAGTAAATATGAATATGATTACTGTTGATGTTACAGAAATTGAACATGTTCAAAAAGGAGATGAAGTTGTATTAATTGGAAAACAAGGGGATTTAGAAATTAGCGTTTCTTCTTTTAGTGAATTTAGCGATCAAGTAAATTATGAATTATTAACAAGGTTACCTCAAAATTTACCAAGATTTATTGTTGATTAAAAATTATGAACATAAAAAACTCGTTACTTAACGTGTAACGAGTTTTTAAAGTAATTAATTAAAAATTATGGCATAACCACGGAGTCAATTGCGTGAATTACTCCGTTAGATGCCTCAACATCTGTCAAAATTATTTTTGAAGAATTTCCTTTTTCATCAGTTAACATAACATTTCCATCTTTAATTGAAGCTGTAAGTTTCCCTCCTTGAACAGTAGTAATTACAAAACTTCCATTATTTTCTTTTATCGCTGCAACTACTGCTGCTGCTTTAAATTCTCCTGCCACCACGTGATACGTTAAAATAGCGGATAGAGTCTTAATATTTTCTGGCTTTAATAAACTTTCTACAGTTCCTGCTGGTAACTTTTCAAATGCTTCATTAATTGGAGCAAACACCGTAAAAGGTCCTGCACTGTTTAAAGTTTCAACCAAATTTGCTGCTTTTACAGCCGCTACTAATGTTGTAAAATTATCATTACTTGCAGCTACTCCTACAATGGTAGGTGTCGCTTCTTCTGTTTCAAAATATGGTAATCTTTCTATTTCATTTATATGAA
Organism: Lutibacter litoralis; assembly: GCF_014646675.1. Taxonomy (GTDB): domain Bacteria; phylum Bacteroidota; class Bacteroidia; order Flavobacteriales; family Flavobacteriaceae; genus Lutibacter; species Lutibacter litoralis. Next base: position 150,228 of record NZ_BMNS01000001.1, read on the forward strand.
TTGCTGATACAGAAGTAATCATAAATCCAAAGATTAACAACGCGGAAAAAATTTTTTTAGTTTTCATAATATGTGTTTTTTATTGTTTAATGTTTTACAAATATAGTTAAACATTTTGATATTTGTTTACTTTTTTGATATTTTTATTAAACAAAGTGTTAAATTTTTGAAATCACTTATGCTTTAAAATCGAAAAAACCCTTTAAACTATTGCTTAAAAGAGCTTTTTAACATTAACAATTAAAATACGAATTTGATTGTTTTTTTTAACAAATCAATACCGTTTGAGTTATATTTAGTCTTTAAGTACTTAAAAATAACAGCTTAAACGTTCAAAAGAACAATAGCAAATTGAAATTCTACTAAAATTAACTCATAAAAGACGCTTAATTAAATTTACGACTAAACTACATAATGAGTTAATAATTAAAAAATACATTATTTCCTCTATTAATATCTGCCATTAAACTAGAAATGTCAATTTCAACTTTTTTAATTTCTTTTGGAGTTGAAAAAGAATAAAACCGATTGGACCACGCCCAATCTCTTTTTAAGGTTGCCGTAGAAGGTTTTTCTCCTTTCATCATTTTTAAAGGAATGTAAAAATCTTGAAAACTTCCATCTGAATAGGTTACTCTAACATCAATAGGCATAGGCATTTGACCGACTCTTGCAAGTGTTATGTTATTTTCTTCAACTTTAGCAATAGCGTAATCAATAGTATGTATTGTTTCAATCCATTCATTTAGATACCAATCTAATTGAATTCCTGAAACTTTTTCTGCCACACGCTGAAAATCGTTTGGTGTTGGATGCTTAAACTTAAAATCATCATAATATTTTTTAAGTGACTTTTTTACATTATCCTCACCAATAATATAATTTAATTGTGTTAGAAACATACTTCCTTTTGTATAACTTGCTGTACTAAATGCCGTATTGGTATTAAATCTATCTGCATGAGTAGTAAGCGGCTCTTCTATTTCAGCATTTACCAAATAAAAATATCTACTATAATTATCTGACTTTGGCTTATCTCCTTTGTTTTTTAAAATTTTATTGGATGCTAATGTTGCAATGTAAGTTGTACACCCTTCATCCATCCATGAGTGCTTACTCTCGTTGGTTGCCAATAATTGTTGAAACCATGCATGGGCCAATTCGTGAAAAACAGTTCCAATAATGCTTCCTAAAGTTTCGCCTCCAGAAATTAAGGTACACATAGCATATTCCATACCTCCATCACCACCTTGTATAACTGAGTATTGTTTCCAAGGATATGGACCTATAGTTTCATTAAAATAATCGAGCGCTTTTTCAGTAAGTGGCTGTATTTCTTTCCAAGCATTTGCGTATTTTTTATTGTTTTTGTACAAAAAATGAAGCTGTGTACCACTTTTTGTTTTTAAAATATCGTGCTTAAAATCAGGATCTGCAGCCCAAGTAAAATCGTGCACATTTGGGGCTACAAAATGCCAAGAATGTTTTTTACCTTTCTTAATAGTTAACGGTTTTGTTTTGTCTTCATAACCATGCCCAATTTCTTGTGGATTTTGAAGATACCCTGTTCCACCAACAGTATATTTTTTATCTAAATGAAGTGTTACATCAAAATTTCCCCAAACTCCATGAAATTCACGAGCAATATAAGCATCGGCGTGCCAACCTTCAAAATCGTATTCAGCCATTTTAGGATACCATTGCGCCATTGATAAAGCAACGCCATCTTCACTATTTCTCCCTGCTCTTCTAATCATTTCAGGTATTTGTCCTTCAAAAGTCATATCAAAAGTAACTGTTTCTCCAGGTTGAATTGGATTGTTCAGTGCAACTATCAAAACAGTTCCCTCGGCTTTATAATTTACATCGATTCCATTTTGTTGAAGGGTCATCACATTTAAATAACCTACTTGGTCGGGTTTTAGTTTGGCTATTCTGCTTTCATAAAAAGGATTCTCTTTAGTTCCTTTATTAACAACCATTCTTTTATCTGGATCTATTATGGACCCTACACGAGCATCCATTTCACTTCCAGGTTGAAAAGCATTAAAATATAAATGGTAAAATACTTTTTCTAATACATCTGGTGAATTATTTGTATAAACTAGGTTTTGAGTTCCATTATATTTATAATTAGCAACATCTACATCCACATCCATTGTATAATTCACATGTTGTTGCCAGTAAGCTGTATTGTTTTGAGCTGTAATTGAAACTGCCGAAACCAACATAATTAGTTGTAAAAATCTTTTCATTAATTAGTTTTAATAGTTAAAATGGCAATATAAACATAAGTCTATAAAACAAAAAAGCACATTCTAATTGAATGTGCTTTTTAACAGAATATTATAATTTTACTACTTTCCGTTTACCATTTTATCGGCTAAAACTAAAGCATTGTATGCGTTCGCTACTTTACCCGAAATAGATAATGTAGAGAAATTAACTTTTTCGTCTTTTTTTCCAGGAACTAATACTTCTAGATCTAATTTAGTTCCAGAATTCATAATAATATGTTTTACCTGACTTGCAGATAATTGTGGATAATAAGATCTTACCAATGTTGCAATACCTGCAACCTCTGGAGACGCCATTGATGTTCCACTAAATTTTGCATATTCGTTTTTAGGAACCGTAGAATAAATTTGAACTCCAGGAGCAAATACATCTACATTCTTTTGACCGTAATTTGTAAATGAAGCTGGTAATTTTTCATTATAATTTACACTCATTGCTCCAATAGTTAATACATTATCAGCAACTTCATTTATTTTATCAAAAGAATCATTTGGCCAGTTATCACTTACATCAATATCTTCACTAGAGTTACCAGCAGCGTGAACTAATAAAACATCGTGTTTTTCTGCATACTTAATAGCATCAACAACCCAATGACGGTGTGGAGAATAACTTTTCCCAAAACTCATATTTACTACTTTTGCACCATTATCTACTGCATATCTAATTGCTAAAGCAACATCCTTATCACGTTCATCTCCATCTGGTACAGCTCTTACCGACATTAATTTTGCATTGTGTGCAACTCCACGCATACCAAGACCATTTTTGCGAGAAGCTAAAATAATACCAGCAACATGAGTTCCGTGAGATTCAACATCTTTTGAACCGATTACAAATCCGTTACCATAGTTAACATCTGTAATATCTTCTGGATTGTCTCCTACAATTGCTCTACCATCAAAATTTAAATCGTAATTTTTATTTTCTTTTTGATTCTCATAATAATCGTTAAAAGCTTTTTCATCAAAACCATTACTAAACATCCCAATTAAGCCATTTGCTTGTCCTTGAATAGCTACATCATCTGTTTTAATAGCTTTAAGATCTTCTATGGTAAGGGTTTCTTTTCCAATAAATTCTTTTACAGAATTCATAACTCCTTCTATTTGAGCTAGACGTTCCATGGTATTGAAATGATTTTTTGAAGCAGCTTTATAAGCTTCTAAATACTCTTGGTATTTTTCAAAATCTGCTTTTTCCTCTTCAGAAATATTTTCAGCAGTTTTTCCTTCAAAACGACTGTTTAATTTAGCTACAATACGTGTAATCTCTAATTGTTCCGGTGCAGCTACACCATTACCGCCTAAAAAGTTCCATCCGTAAACGTCATCTACATATCCGTTTTTATCATCATCTATATTGTTACCTGCAATTTCCTTTGGATTTGTCCAAAGTTCATCTTTTAAGTCTTCGTGTTCAATGTCAATTCCTGAATCTATAACAGCAACAATTACCGTTTCTCCTGTTTTTCCTTCTAAAAATTGGTATGCTTTATCTAAACTCATGCCTGGAATTGTGTCTGTTACCAAATCAGCATGTGCCCAATGTTTAAATTGTTCATCACTTACAGTTCCTTGCTTTGCAGCCATTGAAACAGCTGTATCCATAGTTGGTACTGCCATATTTTTTACAGAACTACAACTAGTTAATGTAGCAACCGCAATTGCCACTACGTACATTGATTTTACTATTCTCATTTCTATTTACTATTTAATTAAATACTTGGTTAAATTTATATGTTTGGTTTAATCGCACTCCTTTTTCGGTATGTTTAAGAGTACATAATTCGTTTGTTGCGTCGTGCTCTAAAAACAAAAAGTAATTATTATCTGCAGCTTGGTTTAAAAATTTGGCTTTTTCATCCATTGTTAATAACGGACGTGTGTCGTAACCCATTACATAAGGCAAAGGAATATGACCAACTGTTGGTAATAAATCTGCCATAAAAACAAGTGTTTTTCCTTTATATTGAATGTGTGGAATCATTTGCTTTTCGGTATGTCCATCTGCAAATAAAATATCGAAACCAAGTGCGGTATTTGTTGCAAAATCACCTGAAGGTAAATTCACAAAATTTAGTTGACCACTAGCTTCAATTGGATTTATATTTTCTTTTAAAAATGAAGCTTTTTCTCTAACATTTGGCTCAACTGCCCATTGCCAATGATTTTTGTTCGACCAAAATTTAGCATTTTTAAAAGCTGGTTCGTAACCCGTTCTATCTTTGTTCCATTGAATAGCACCTCCACAATGGTCGAAATGAAGATGAGTTAAAAATACATCGGTAATATCATCTCTGTGAAAACCGTATTTTGCTAATGAAGTGTCTAAGGAGAAATCTCCAAAAAAGTAATAATAGCCAAAAAACTTATCGGATTGTTTGTTTCCTGTACCTGTATCAATTAATATAAGCCGATCCCCGTCTTGAATAAGCATGGTTCGCATACTCATATCTATTAAATTATTACTATCTGCTGGGTTTGTGCGTTGCCAAAGTGTTTTTGGAACTACTCCAAACATAGCGCCACCATCTAACTTAAAGTTTCCTGTTTCAATAGGGTAAATTGTCATTCTTATATAAAATTTTCAACTGTATAATAACAACTTAATCCTTAGTAAGGTAAACTTTTAAGTTGTACTATATGAATTTCACAAAGATACGTGATTTTCTGCTTAACAAAATGTTAAATAAATCAAAAAACCTAAGCAATTGCTTAGGTTTTTGTAGAGGCGTCGAGCGGATTCGAACCGCTGTAGGAGCTTTTGCAGAGCCCAGCCTAGCCACTCGGCCACGACGCCTTAATTGGATTGCAAATTTAACCATTTTTAATAAGTTGGCAACATTTTTTTGAAATTATTGTATCCCTGATTAATTATTAAGCTTCTTTCTTGTCTTACTCATTTCTATAGTAACCATTGCAACATTACCTCCAATTGGTGGATTTAGTTTAGAAACTTCAACTTTTGCAAATTTTACAATAACAATTTCATTTAAAATACGGTCTAAAATACGTTTAGCAACTTCCTCTAAAAGCTTAGATCTTATTGCCATTTCTTCTTTTACAATTTTGTTTAAATGCACATAATCTACAGTATCTGCAAGATTATCTGAAATAGCCGATTTAGATAAATTTGCCTTTACAGTTACATCTACTCTATAATCTGAACCTATTTTCCCCTCTTCAACCAAACAGCCGTGATATGCATATACACGAATATTTTTTACTTTAATAACTCCCATTTTTTATATTTCGAATTATGATTTACAAATTTAGAATTATGATTTTAGAATTACCTCTTTTTATAAAAAATTTACAGCTTCTAAGAAACTTGTAGCTGGTTTAGGGTTAAATACCAATTTTACTGACTGTATTGTTGTCTTTTGCAACTATAAAAAGCTCGTGGTGAAAACACAACCTGAAAAGGAACTCCCAATTTATTCTAGTAGAATTTAAAATTTCAACTTTATTACAAGCCTCTTGGCCAACAAACACTTGTACTCGTAATTATTTATAGCTATTGCCAAAAAAAATCGATAATTTTGCAACTTAGTTATTTTACAATTATGAGTGAAGAAAAAAAGTCGCTGAATTTTATTGAACAAATTATTGAAGAAGATTTAGCAAACGGGTTATCAAAAGATAAATTACGATTTAGATTTCCGCCTGAACCAAATGGTTATTTACATATTGGACATGCGGCTTCTATTTGTTTAAATTTTGGATTGGGATTGCGTTACAACGCTCCTGTAAATCTACGTTTTGACGATACAAACCCTGCAAAAGAAGAGCAAGAATATGTAGATGCAATAAAACAAGATATTGAGTGGCTTGGCTTTAAGTGGGACAAAGAATTGTATTCTTCAGATTATTTTCAACAATTATTTGATTGGACAATTACGCTTATTAAAGAAGGAAAAGCGTATGTAGACAATCAATCTTCTGAACAAATGGCAATTCAAAAAGGAACGCCAACAGAACCTGGAACCGAAAGTCCAAATCGAAATAGATCGGTTGAAGAAAACTTAGAACTTTTCTTTAAAATGAAAAATGGAGAACTAGCAGAAGGTTCTCATGTGTTACGTGCTAAAATTGATATGAAACATACCAATATGCATATGCGCGACCCAATTATGTATCGTATTCTAAAAAAACATCACCATAGAACTGGTGACGATTGGTGTATTTACCCAATGTACGATTGGACACATGGTGAATCAGATTATTTAGAGCAAATTTCTCATTCTATATGTACTTTAGAATTTAAATCTCATAGAGATTTATACGATTGGTACGTAGATCAAGTTTTTAATGCTTCTAAACTACCTTTAAGACCAAAACAGCGAGAATTTGCACGTAGAAATTTAAGTTATACTGTAATGAGTAAACGTAAATTATTGCAATTGGTTGAAGAAAAAATTGTATCTGGTTGGGATGACCCACGTATGCCAACAATATCTGGATTAAGAAGACGAGGTTATACACCAAATTCAATTCGAAAATTTAGTGATACTGCAGGAATTTCAAAAAGAGATAATGTTACGGATGTAGCTCTATTAGAACATTGTATAAAAGACGATTTAAACAAAACTGCACCACGTGTAATGGCGGTTTTAGATCCTGTTAAAGTAATAATCACCAATTACCCAGAAGATAAAGAAGAGTTTTTAGATGCCAATTATAACGATTATGAAGAAGGTTTTGGTAGCAGAGCAGTACCTTTTAGTCGTGAAATATATATAGAAAAAGAAGATTTTAGAGAAGAAGCCAATAAAAAGTTTTTCCGTTTAAAATTAGGAAAAGAAGTGCGTTTAAAAAATGCCTATATTATTAAAGCCGAAAACTGTGTAAAAGATGCAAATGGTATAATAACCGAAATACATTGTACGTACGATGAGGATTCCTTAAGCGGAAGTGGTACAGAAGCTAGCAAACGTAAAGTTAAAGGCACCTTGCATTGGGTTTCTGTTAAACATGCAGAGAAAGCAGAAGTGAGAGTGTACGACCGTTTGTTTACAGATGAAGCGCCTGACGGACATAAAGACAAAGATTTTAAAGAATTTATAAATCCAGATTCTTTAAATATTATTGAAGCTTTTGTTGAACCTAGCTTAAAAAATGCTAAAATTTTAGATAGATTTCAGTTTCAACGCCTAGGATATTTTTGTGTTGATAAAGATACCACTGAAACTAATTTAGTTTTTAACAGAACTGTCCCACTACGCGATAGTTGGGCTAAAATGGGTGAGTAATAATTAAAACAATTTGTATTAGAAAAAGGCTGTATGAAATTATTTTATACAGTCTTTTTCCGTTTAGCTCACTATATAAAAGTCTAAAAAAGATTATAGTATCTTTAAGTTTAGAAATACTCTAAAAATTCACTCTGATTCTAAATACTAAAAATTAAAATTCAAAAAATGGCTATACATAACGAATTAGGTAAAAAAGGCGAAGAACTTGCCGTTGAATATCTAGAAAAAGATGGATATATAATACTTGAAAAAAATTGGTTTTATAAAAAAGCAGAAGTAGACATAATTGCTTTAAAGGGTGATGTTTTAGCTGTTATTGAAGTTAAAACACGTTCGAGCAATTATTTTGGGAATCCTCAAGATTTTGTGAATCAGAAAAAAATTAAATTATTAGTAGATGCTATTAACCAATATGTTACCGTAAAAGATTTAGATGTTGAAGTTCGGTTTGATATTATAGCAATTCTAAAAAATCAATACACATTTAAAATTGAACATCTTGAAGATGCTTTTCTGCATTTTTAACTTGTTTAACTTTAAACAACCTCTTTATAATTTACTTTTAATCCTTTCTAAAATAATTTTTAATATCTTCTAAAGCGTATGGTTTAGAAATTATTTTTTTATTGACATCTAAAATAAAATAAGTAGGTGTTGAATTAATTTCATAAGCACGTGCAATAGAATTTTGCCACCTTTCTAAACCTAAAACATTGGTCCATTTCTCAAACTTTTCGGTATGATGATTAAATCCTAATGCATCGTTTTCTAGAGCAATTGCAATAACATGAACCTCTTCATTATCTTTAATAAATTCATACAATTGAGGAATTTCAACTAAACAATGAGAACACGTTGTGCTCCAAAAAACCAATAGATAAGCTGCTGTTTTGTCTATTTTATATAAACTATTTTCTTTACCATTTTTTGTCCATGAAAAATCTGGCGCCATTTTTCCAATTGCAAATTTAACTGAGTTTTGAATTTGTTCAATATCAGATGAATTTTGATATTCCTGCGGAAGTTTATTATAATGATTTTCAATTATATAATCTATAAGTGTTGCATTCTCCAATTGAGAAAAATTGTACATTAAGGTTGTTAAAATTTCACTTTTCAGTGTCAAGTTTTCGTCTATTTTTTCTATTACTTCATTAATTGCGTTTATATATAATTTATTTTGAACCTCAATATCATCTGATTGGTTTAAATAGAATACATAATCCACAATTTTTTCAGTGTAAAAAATGGAATTTTGCAATACTGTATTTTCAAAATCGATCGCGTCAAAATAATGTAATTTTTCACTATTTAAGTACAACTGTGGAGACAAAAAAACTTCATGAGCATAATATTTTTTGCTTGCCTTAACAAAATTATTTGCTAACATATTTTTTGAATTCTTCTCAAATTTAGTTTGTGTTTCTAAATAATCTTTACGTGTTTTTTTATAATATTCACTGGTAAATTTAAGAGCAATAGCTTCTTTTAATCTAAAAAAAGACAATTGAAGAGAATCTAACTTGTGTTTTAAATTATCTGTTTGTATTTTATAATTAGCATATAATTTATTTTCTTCTGAACTTAAAAACTGTATGGTTCCTGAAGGAAACATTGGGTCGAATTTTAGCTCAATAGATTCGTTTGAATACAATACATCTACAAAACCGCCATTGTTCATATCATAGACTAAACGGTACATTCCTTTTGGAGAGTTTTCGGGAAAATCTACTTTAAATTCACCATTATTTATTTCAACATTTGTAATATATAATTGTTTTGCGCCTTTTAATTGATACAAAATTACATATTCTAAATCGCTAATTTCAGGACTCATTGTTCCTTTTACAAAAGTTTGACTTTGAATTGCTGCGCCAACTAAAAACACTAAGAAAAGTAGCTTTTTCATCATTTAATTTTTATTGATTTATTCAATAATCAGACCAAATATAAGTATTTTAACATTTTGTCTAAAACCCTATTTTATGAATTATACCCATAAAGATGTTTGGATAATTATAGGCTAAAAAAACAAATAACACTAATTTGGAATCAATTCCTGAGCTTTAAAATATAACACAATAGCTTCTTTTATAAGTACCGTTTGTTCACCAGATTTTAAAGGTGGTAATTCTTCTAAAACCTTATAATGAGGCCAACCATCATCATCAAAAAATTCAAATTCGTAGTAACCAAATGGTTCTAATAACCTACAAATTGCAATATGCATTAAATTAACTTTATCGTCTTTTTTAAATTCTACAGCTCCTTTTCCTAATTCTTGTACTCCAATTAAATAAATAATGGCATCTAAATTAAGTTGCTCACCTTCTCCAAATTTAGTTGCTAAAATCTTGAGAATTTGCTCGTAGTCTTCCTTTAATTTTTGATCTCTAGACATTTGATATTTTTAGTTTGGTTGCAAATATACAAATCCATTCATGTATATTTACAAAAACATTAATATGAATACTTTTGACATTATAATTGCAGCACTCTTACTTTTTGGTTTTATTAGGGGTTTGTTTAAAGGTTTATTTGTTGAAGTGGCTTCTCTAATTGCTTTAATTGCTGGTATTTACGGAGCAATTCACTTTTCTTATTTTGTTGGTAATTTTTTAGCAGATCGTGTATCTTGGGAAGAGAGATATATTACAATTGTTTCTTTTGCAATTACCTTTGCAATTATAGTTTTAACAATTGGATTGTTAGGGAAATTACTTACTAAAATTGCCGATTTTGCTTCGCTTGGCTTGTTAAATAAAATACTTGGAGGTGGTTTTGGGGCTTTAAAAATAGGAATAATTTTAAGTATTTTATTGTCTGTTTTCACTAAACTTAATAATACCATTCCCTTTATTTCCGAAGAACTAGAAGAAACTTCTATCTTATATGAACCCGTAAAAAACTTAGCTACTACCCTATTTCCAAAATTTTTTACAGTTGTTAAAGATGAAACAAATCTAGATATTTCTTAATAATTTTGTTAGTTAGAACATAGGTTTACGTCAAAGAAATTAAACTTTTAATTAATGAAATTATATAGAAAACTCCATTTCTTAAGCATCGCATTTTTATTCCTAATTTTTAATAGTTGTTCTACTAAAAATAACAATTCATTTATTATTTCAGGTAGTATTTCTAATTTAGAAACTGATTATATTATACTATCGCAAATAGAAAATATTCAAACTAAAAAAACAATTCTAATTGATACCCTAAAAGTAAACAAACGAGGTAAATTTAATGCTGTTTATTTTTTAGAACCAACTATTTATAGTTTAACTTTTGATAACAAAAAAACACTTCAACTAGCTATTGATAAAGGTCAACATATTACAATTGAAGGAAATTCCAGTGAAGATTTAATAGTTTCAGGTTCTAGTGATACTGAATTATTAAACGCTTATGAAACCTTTAGAAAAGCGTCTTTAAAAAGATTAGTTACAACTGTTCGAGACAGTATAAAAAATTTAAAAACCCAACAAGTTAACGAACAAAAAATCACTGAATTAAGAACGCTAGAAGTTGAAAATTATAAAATTCATTTAAATGAATTGGTACAATTTGTAAAAGAAAATATGGGAACTTCTATTGCCATTTATCCTACTTCAACCCGTTGGAACAATGAAAACTTAATAGTTTTAGAGGAAATTACAACTAATTTTCAAGAGGCACATCCTAATTTAGAAATTACAAAAAAACTACTTGATAGGGTTCAGCTTCTTAAAAAAACAAGTATTGGAAATACTATTACAGGCATTAAAATACCCGACCAATTTAATAATCTTATTGAATTAGACTCCATAAAAGGCACGTATACTTTAATAGATTTTTGGGCAAGTTGGTGTCCGCCTTGCAGAACGGAAAGTACATTGCTAAATAATATTTATACTACCTACAGTTCTAAGGGATTTAATATTTATGGCATCTCTTTAGATTCTAACAAAGAACGTTGGTTAAAAGCGCTTAAAACAGACAATAGAATTTGGACAAATGTTTCTACTGTTGAGGGTTTTAATACTGCTGTGGCTAAAGAGTTTGGGATAACATCTCTACCAACTAATTTTTTAATTAACGCAGATGGAAAAATTGTTGCAAGCAACCTTCACGGAGAAAAGTTAAAAGCGTTTGTAGAACAATTATATAATTAATCTATAATTTCTGTATTTTCAATTACAATATATATTTTTCTTTATTTTTTATGCTTCTTCTAATCGAATTTATCACTTTTAGGAATTTCTTCATTTTAGAACTAATAAGAACGAAACATCTTTAAATACAAAATGCCACAAATTGTGGCACTTCGCATTTAAAAAAATAAATTGATTATTGATTTACCCCTTCAGGATTTACAATTATAAATTCTGTTCTTCTGTTTAACTGGTGTTCTGCTTCAGAGCATTCAACTCCATTAGAACATTTATTAACAAGCTGTGTTTCTCCATATCCTTCTCCTGTAATTCTTGAAGCATCTATACCTCTTGAAATTATCCACTCGATTGATGATTTTGCTCGTCTATTTGATAAATCCCAATTGTATTGATCTGAAGCACGACTATCCGTATGAGACCCTAATGCTATCTTTATATTTGGATATTTATTCATAATCCTAACTACCTTATCTAATTCAATAGCTGCATCTTTTCTAATCTCTGATTTATCTAGATCAAAATAAATTGGATTTATATTAACCATAAGTTTACCACGTACAACGACAAACTCAGTAGGTTCTATTGTTAAACCAACAACCAATTCTAAGTCACGAACATTTGAAGTTACAAACTCTACGCTATCCTCTGAATAATTTTCTTTAGATCCAACAATTTTATAAGATGTTTTACAATCTATTTTAAAACCAAAAGACGCATATTTATCTGCAATTATACTTTCGATTTTTTCTCCATTTTCTCCGTATAAAACAACTAATGCTCCAGGTAATAACGCTCCAGTTTCTTTTTCTCTAACTACACCTTCAACTAATTGATTACAATCTAGTTCTTCTGGAGTTAGTTCTTCAAAATAATAAATATCATCATCTCCTTTTCCAAATTCTCTGTTAGAAGAAAAATGACCCGAATTTGCACCTGTTTTTTTAACAAAGGCAAAGTCATCACTTTTACTATTAATTGGATATCCTAAATTCTTTGCAGGTTCAATAGCTTCTTTTCCTATTATTTTTGTAATATAAATGTCTAATTGTCCTTTTCCATCAAGATATCCGTCAGAAGAGAAATAAAGCACATTGTTTTCATCTATAAAAGGAAACATTTCACTTCCTTTTGTATTTACATTTGAGCCTAAATTAATAGGTTCTCCATACGATCCATCAGAATTAATATCCACAACATAAATATCTGTCGACCCTAAAGATCCGGGCATATCCGAAGTAAAATACAATTTATTTTCTTTAGCATTTAATGTTGGATGCCCAGTTTGGTAATTGTCGCTGTTAAATGGCAAAGGTGTAATATTTGTCCATTCTCCATCATCACCAACTGTAGCTTTGTATAATTGGATTAAAACCCAACCGTCTTCATCTTTTTCAATTTTTTTGTTAATATAATTATTTCTTGAAAAATAAACTGTTTTTAAATCTTTTGTAAAAGTTACATTAGATTCGTGATACTTTGTGTTAATAGTTTCTGAAAACCTTTCTACATTGTTAATTTCGCCATCAGCGGTTAAAGCCCCTTTAAATAGCTCTAGATATGGTTGTTTATTTAAATACCATTTTCTGTTTCTAATAGATTTATCCTTTCTAGAAGAAGCAAAGACAACTTCATTTTCCCCAAAATAGGTCACTCCAAAATCAGCTAATTTTGTGTTTTCAGAAATGTTTTTGATACTATAATTAACATCCTGTGCATTTAGGTAACCTGCACAAAATAATAGTAGTATTAGTGTAATTTTTTTCATACTTCTGTTTTTTTATTAAAAGAACCTTGGACTCTTTACATTTTTTCTATTAAAATCAAATAATAACATTATTTCGTGAGATCCTGAATTAAAATTCCCAAATCTTGTAGTTGTATAATCATAAGCATATCCGACTCTAAAATCATCATTTACTTGAAAACCAACTAAAGCACTAATAGAATCATCAAATCTATGTGACAATCCAAGCTCTACTTTTTCATCAACTAAAAGATTTAGTGATAAATCAACAGAAATGGGAGCTCCAGCTGTCGCTTTTATCATAGTTGAAGGTTTTAACTTTAGATTATCTGCAATATCAAATACATACCCAGAAGTTAAAAAATAGTGCATTTTATCTGAAGCCGTACTTACAACACCACCTTCCTTTTCAAGGTGTTTTGTCTCTAAAAAATTAGGCGCAGATAATCCAACATAAAACTTATCTGTGTAATAATAAACACCTGCTCCAAAATTTGGGGATGTTTTATGTATTGGAATATTTAACGGGTCTGGATCTACCATTTCCAATTCTCTAACATCCATAAAAGTTACACCTGCTTTTAAACCAAATGCCAGTCTTCCAGTGCTAGAAGTAAAAATGGTATAAGAAAAATCTGCATATATATTATCTTCTTTCACAGGTCCAATTTCATCGTGAATTACAGATAACCCAATACCTACTGCCCTTCCTATCGGAGAGTGCATCGATAAAGTTACCGTTCTTGGTGCTCCTTCTACACCTACCCATTGCGTTCTCCCCAACAAACCAATACTAGTGATTCCTTTTGAACCAGCATATGCTGGGTTCAAAACATTCATATTGTACACATACTGAGTATATTGTGGATCTTGTTGACCAAAAACAGTTGTTATGGACATTAAGATTAAAAATCCTAAAAGTAATTTTATTTTTTTCATAAACTTATCTTAAAAAATATTAAAGGAAAGAGCGTTCTTTATTATTCTCTCTTTCCAAAAATTAATGTTTTATTTTCTTAAATATACCCAACCAGTTTGTGGTTTTCTTTCATTGTTATTAAAGTAAATAGTGTAGAAATATGTTCCAGCTGGTAACTGATCACTAGAGAAATTTGCTTTTCCAGAAGAAAAACCATCCCACCATTCTGGTGTTTGATATGGATCTCCATTATGTTTATATTTATAAACTAGATTTCCGTATCTATCTACAATTTCTAAACCAAAGTTTGGATATAATATTTGTAAGAATTCAATCTCAAATAAATCGTTTATTCCATCTCCATTAGGTGAAAATCCTTCAGGAACAGTTAATGGTACAATTGGAGCTGTTGCAATTTGATCCATATCATCTTCAAAGATATCACCATTGTTTGGTGTAGAATCTAAATCAAGTTCATTAACGGCTATTACTTCTGCTATATTTACCCAATCTCCCAGTGGGTTCACATAGGCCGTTATAACTAGAGTCTCAGAACTTCCATTTAATACAGTTCCAACATCCCAAATTCCAGAACCATCATCATAACTTCCTATTGAAGTAGAAGCACTTACAAAGTTGTACCCATTTGGTAACAGATCATTTACTTGAACTCCTGTAGCATCACTTGGTCCATTATTTGTTAGCGTAATTGTAAAATCAACATTAGTTTCAGCATACGGCTGTAAAACACCTGTTGTGCTTACAGTGCCTAAATTTGGATCTGACAATTCCACCTCTTTGGTTAATTCCAAATCAGCAACTTTAATAGGGTCTGTTGCAATGCAACTTGTATTGTTCGACAAGTCAGTATCCGTTTGATGCATTTCAGTAATTGTTGCACAGTTTAAATAATCTCCTGTAGCATTTATAATTGCATCAATTACTAATACTTCTGTTTCACCATCTACTATTGTACCAACCATCCATTTTCCACTATCATCATCATAAGCACCTCTTGTAGAACTATAATTTAAGAATGTATAACCTGTTGGTAATAAATCTGTAACAACTACTTCTGTGCCTTCAATAATACCATCGTTAATCAATCTAATTTCAAATGAAACTTCTGTTCCAACCATAGGTGTTAAATTATTAGCGATTATTGTTTTTTCAACTTTTAAATCGAGTTCTTGATATGGAGGAGCAGATGCACAGTCATAATCATCTTCACTTGAATTTGCATTACCTGGAGTAGAATCTATATCTAATTCATTGGCAGCAGTAATCTCCGCGCAATTAATATAATCTCCACTATCCATTACAATTACATCAACAAGTAATACTGCTGTATTTCCAATTTCAATAAAACCTATATTCCATAATCCAGTTATTGGATTGTAAGTCCCTATTGAAGAGCTATAATTAACAAAATCATATCCTGATGGAATTAAGTCTTTAACTTGAACTCCTGTAGCTTCAGTTGGCCCATCATTATTAACTCTAATTTCAAAGGTAATTATATCTCCAACTTCTGGGTCAACAACATCATTTACCACTGATTTAGTTAAACTTAAATCAATATAAGCCGTAGGCACAATAGAAACAGTCCCTACATTATTTGTAGTATCTGAATCTGATTGATCTGCAGTTACTACACTTGTAGTATTGGTTATTGTTTGTCCTAAAGTTCCATCATCAACTGTTGCTGTAATATTCAACATTGCTGTTGCTCCATTTGCTAAATTTCCAATAGACCATAATCCAGAACCGTAATTATAAGTTCCTTCAGCAGCTGAATGACTTACGAAAGTAACTCCTACAGGTAAATTATCGATTAAGCTTACATTAGTTGCTATACTAGGTCCATTATTCGTCACTGCAATTGTATAAATAATGGTATCTCCTTCATTTGGAGTTGCATTACTTACAGTTTTTACAGTAACTAAATCTGAACTTGTTACTACGATTGTTTCTCTATCATCATCTTCTGTTAAGTTTGAATCTACTTGGTCTTGTGTATTTGACACTATGTTTGTTAATGTCATACCTCCTTGATCCATTCCTACAACAGCTTCTATAACTATTGTTTCAAACTCTCCGGATTCTAATAAATCAACTTGCCAATTTGGTGCTGTCCATATACCATCACTTGGCATAACATTAGCATATGTTAAGCCTGCTGGTAAAGTATCAGTTACTACTAAATTAGTAACTTTTGATGGTCCATTATTAGTAACAGTTATTGTGTATGTTACTATGTCTCCAACATTTGGTTTGGCATTGTCTACTACTTTCGTTAAAACTATGTCTGCAAAATTCTCTACACCTATAGTAGCTTCTAATATATCACCATCTGTTGTTGGGTCTGACTGATCTCCTGTGGCTGCACTTGTACTATTTGTAATTGTTGTACCTGATGTATCTACATCAACTAGTGCTGTTATATTCAACGTTGCTGTTGTCCCATCTAAAATGTTTCCAATTGTCCAAATTCCTGAACCACTATTATATGCGCCTGACTGATCATCACTAACATAAGTAACTCCTTGGGGTAATAAGTCGGTTAAACTTACTCCTGTAGCATCACTTCCTGAATTTGTAACTGCAATTGTATAAACAATGATATCTCCTTCATTTGGTGTAGCATTGCTTACTGTTTTTACCGTTACTAAATCTGAACTTGTTACTACAATTATCTCTGAAGCATCATCTGGTGTTGAATTACTATCAACCTGATCTTGAGAATTAGATGCTACATTGATTAATGTAGCTCCTCCTTGATCCATCCCTACAACAGCTTCTATAACTATTGTTTCTTCTTCTCCTGATTCCAAAATACCAACACTCCAGTTTGGTGCTGCCCAAGTACCATCACTCGGTGATACAATACCATAAGTTAATCCACTTGGCAATACATCTGTTACTACCAAACTTGTAACTTTTGCAGGTCCGTAGTTAGTTACTGTTACGGTATAGGTTACCGTATCTCCTACATTTGGATTGTTATTATCCACAACCATAGTTAATACAATATCTGCAACATTGTTAACCGTAATAGCCTCAACTAAATCATCGCCTACTGTTGTTGGATCTGATTGATCTCCTGTTGCTGCTGTGGTTGTATTAGTTATTAAATCATTACTAGTATTTGCATCAACAGTAGAATCAATAGTTATTGTTGCGTTTCCAGGGAAGGCAATATCTCCAACAGTCCAGATTCCTGAACCTGGATTATAAACCCCTTGAGATGGTATATTGCCTGTGTAAGTTACACCATTTGGCAATAAATCTGTTAAACTAACATTTGATGCTGCATTAGGACCATTGTTAGTTACCGTTAATGTATAAGTAATTGTTTGTCCTTCGTCTGGCGTTGAATTACTTACTGTTTTTGTAGTAATCAAATTAGAAGTTCCAGCCAAAACTGTTACAAATACTGTTGCTGTAGTACAGCTTGCAGTTGCTACATCATCATCACATAAAGTGTATGTAAATGAATCTACTCCTATGAATCCAAATGGTGGCGTGTAATTAAATGTACCGCCTCCATTATCTGTAATAGTTCCTCCTTTGGCACTAGTTACATCAAAACTTGTTATTGTTGCATTATCCACAACCGTATCGTTTGTTAAAACATTACCTGTAGTTACAACAGTATTTAAAATTGTTATTGCTGAATCATTATTTGCAAATGGGTTTCCTTCATCTAAAACTGTTATAAAAACAGTTGCTTTATCACACGTTGGAATTGCGTCATCATCACAAATAGTATATGTGAACGTATCTAATCCCGCAAATCCTGCTGCTGGAATATAATCAAATGTACCATCTCCATTATCTGTCACTGTTCCTATTGTTCCTGTAACATCTAAACTTCCTGCTGAATACGCCGCATTATCTACTAAATTATCATTCGCTAAAACATTAATAATAGTTGCTACGGTTGTATCTTCATTAATAATTACTGAATCGTCTACTGCAATTGGATTTCCTGAATCAACAACAATAATAGTTACTGTAGCTGTATCACATGTTGGAGTTGCGTCGTCATCACAAATAGTATATGTAAATGTATCTGTTCCTGAAAAACCTACGGCTGGTGTATACTCAAACTCACCACTAGTTCCATTATAAATAACTGTAGCTCCGTTTCCACTTGAATATACTAAACTACCTGTATTATAAATTGCATTATCTGCTAAATTATCATTCGCTAATGCATCAATACTTGTTATCGAAACTGTACCCTCTGCAATTAAAATTGAATCGTCTACTGCAATTGGATTTCCTGAATCAACAACAATAATAGTTACTGTAGCTGTATCACATGTTGGAGTTCCGTCATCATCACAAATAGTATACGTAAAAGTATCTATTCCTGAAAAACCTACGGCTGGAATATATCCAAATGTACCATCATTATTATCTGTTACTGTTCCTGTTGTTCCTGTAACATCTAGACTTCCTGCTGAATAAGTCGCATTGTCTGCTAAGTTATCATTCCCAATAGCATTAATTAATGTTGAAGTTGTAGTACCTTCTAGTATTGAAATTTCATCGTTAACAGCGATTGGATTTCCCGTATCAGCAACTGTTATAGTTACTGTTGCTGTATCACAAGAGGCCGTTGGTGAATCATCATCACAAATAGTATATGTAAATGTATCTGTTCCTGAAAAACCTACTGCAGGTGTATACTCAAACTCACCACTAGTTCCATTATAAATAACTGTAACTCCGTTTCCACTTGAATACACTAAACTACCTGTATTGTAAGTTGCATTATCTGCTAAAGTATCATTAGCTAATGCATCAATACTTGTTGCCAAAACTGTACCCTCTGCAATTAAAACTGAATCGTCTACTGCAATTGGATTTCCTGAATCAACAACGATAATAGTTACTGTAGCTGTATCACAGGTTGGAGTTGCGTCATCATCACAAATAGTATATATAAAGGTATCTATTCCTGAAAAACCTACGGCTGGAATATATCCAAATGTACCATCATTATTATCTGTTACTGTTCCTGTAGTCCCTGTAACATTTAGACTTCCTAATGAATAAGTCGCATTGTCTGCTAAGTTATCATTCCCAATAGCATTAATTAATGTTGAAGTTGTAATACCTTCTGGTATTGAAACCGCATCGTTAACAGCGATTGGATTTCCTGTATCAGCAACTGTAATAGTTACTGTTGCTGTATCACAAGAGGCCGTTGGTGAATCATCATCACAAATAGTATATGTAAATGTATCTGTTCCTGAAAAACCTACAGCTGGAATATATCCAAATGTACCATTATCATTATCTGTTATTGTTGCTCCATTTCCACTTGAATACACTAAACTTCCTATTAAATAGTTGGTATTGTCTTGAGTGTTATCATTTCCAATAGCATTAATTAAAGTGGATGTTGTTGTACCCTCTGCAATTAAAACTGCATCATTTACTGCAATTGGATTACCTTGATCATTTACAACTACTGTTATTTCTGCCGTTGTACAATTTGTAGGACTTGCTGTTTCACAAATTTGATACACAATTGAATATGTTCCCGCTGTAGCAGCTGCACTTACACTAACTGCACCTGTTGCTGTATCTAAAGTAACTTCAGCACTTGTTGAGCTAACCTCAGTTAAAATAACTGTAGCTGTTGTTGGTGTAACACCTGCTAAATCATCATTTGCAAGTACATTTGATATAACAGTACTAGCAGTACCTTCAATTCCGGAACCATTATCATTTATTGCTGTAATGTTATTTTCTGTAATGGTAAGTAAAGCTGCTGCTGAAAAAACATCTGTATCGCAAATATAAGCTGGAGAATACACCTGTAAACGATATAAATTTCCATCTAATGTACTATTAACAGCTGTAATACCTAATGTTGTAGTAGTTGCTCCACTATAAGTTGTTATATCATCAACAATATCATTCCAAACTCCTGCTCCATCAACTTGCTCTTGCCATTGGTATTGAACAGCTGTTCCGGTACCTGTTGAGCTTGCTGTTGATGTAAAACTTATATTTGCAAATGGTATAGTTGAGATATCAACTGGATCTAATGTTATCACATTAGGTATAATACTTAATTGTAAAAAGTCGGCATCTGTATTTCCAAAAGCACTGTCTAAATTTTCTGGAGCAGTATATGCTGCTGCTGCTACTGTACCATCTGCATTTACTTCACCGTCACCCAAAGTTAATGGATCGCTAGTTCCAAATTGCTCTCCATCACCAGCATCAGCATTGGAAGATGCATAGGCTTCATTCGCATCAGAACAACCATCACCGTCTGAATCTGTATCTAAATGATTTACAATTCCATCTAAATCAAAATCATATGCATCAGGAATAGTATCTCCATTTGTATTTGTATAATCGGTTAGTGAGCCATCACCTGTACCATTATCTATAGCATCGGCATAGTTAAAAATACCATCACCATCTTCATCTCCAAAAGGCGTTAAACCAACTGGATATTCAACTGTATCTAAAATACCGTCGTTATCATCATCTAAGTCTGTTATATTATCAACTCCATCATTATCAAAATCTGCAATTTCTCTAAAATCAACATCTCCTCCTATATTAGTATCAGGAAGTAAGGTAGGATCATTGATAGTTCCATTAGAATCTGTAGCATTTGTTAAATTTGAATCAACAGCATCATCTAATCCGTCAAAATCAACATCTGCATTGGCTAACTTTAAACCTGCTTCTACAGTATCGTAAATTCCGTCGTTATCTGCATCAACATCTAAAAAATCTGGAGATCCAGGATCTGAGGCACTATCAGTATCAATAACTAGTAAACCTATACTAATAGCCGGTGTTATATCTGCATCATTACTATCATAATTGTTATCTAATCCATCATTATCATCATCACTACCACTTGGAGCAACATAACCAATTGTAGTTTGCGCTTCAATATTATCTGGTATTCCATCGTTATCTGAGTCTAAATCAAATGCATCTGGCACACCATCTAGGTCAAAATCAAAATTATCATTTATAGTATCTCCGTTTACATCTACATATCCCGCAATATCAGGATCTCTAAAATTAAAAACACCATCATTATCATCATCTCCTCCTGGATCAATTCCCGAACCATTTGATTCATTTACATCTAAAATACCATCATTATCATCATCAATATCAACACTGTTAGAAATTCCATCATCATCCCAGTCTAAAGGATCTGGTCCTAATTCACATCCAAAACCATCATTTTTACCAGATGGGCTTGCTAATAATACTTTTACAGCAACAGTAGATGCAGGATTAACTACATTAGTAATTTTATAAATATGGCCATTACCATTATTAAAGAAATACAAATTACCATTTCTATCTTGCCATACAGCTCCAAAACCAGAAGATGTAGGCGTTCCTTCTAGGGTATTATCAAAAGTAATTGCTCTATCTACTAATGTATTGTTTGCTAAGTTAATAACCCGTAATGTTGTGTCTGTTACACCATAAATTTCATCACCTATTAAAGAATAATCAGCTGGTCCTTGTGCTCCTGTTATAGCAACCTCATTTACCGCTATTGATACTGGGTAAGAGGAAATATTAGTTACATCAAAACGAATTACTTTATTATTATTTACATAACCAATAAAGTTTCCTTGAGCAAATAACGTATTATTAAAATTTTCAGAATTACCTGTAATATTAATATTTCCAATATGGCTGTAATTAGTTGCAGGGTCATAAACTCTTACAGTTGAACCTCCATCAGATGGCTCACTTGAATATACTAACTGAGTTGCTGCATTATAAGCAGAATTTGGTGCACTATCATCCGTTGCAGTTCCCCCAAGTTCTCCAACCTTCACATACGACTGCTGGAAATTATTATATCTAAAAATATCGGTTTTTCCGGGAGTAGTATTACCTACTGTTTGATATAGTGTATTAATCGGCCCACAAATAATAGACTCTCCTTCTATAACATTAAATGTTACTGTAGCAGTTACCATATCCCCATCGGCATCAGTAATTGTATAATCAATATTAACAGGTCCAAAATACCCAAAAGCTGGTATAAAATCTATTGAATCATCTGTTGGGTCTGTTGCTGTTCCATTATCATTTAAGAATGCTGATCCAGCACCACCAGTATTTAAAGTTATAGCTGTAATACTTCCATTATTTGGACCGTCATTTCCAAAACTATCATTTGATAATACATCTATATTTATTAACCCTGTATTTTCTACAATATCAGCTGGTGTGTCGTTTACCGCTAAAGGAAAAGCATTTACTGAATTAATTTCAGTTATACTTGTTTGATTAGTTCCATCAGGAGCCATATCTTCTCCCCAAGTTAAAAATTTACCATTCCCTAAAGCAATACTTGAGTGGTAAGTTGTAATTACAATATCATCAGGTTTACTATAGACTGGTCCTGTTAATACTGGACAAGCTTGTGCATAAACACTATTAATCCCTATGTTGCTGAAAAACACAAAAGCAATTAATACTATTTTTAAAGAGTTTTTAATACTTCTTTTAGAAATGTAGTTTTTTTCCATATAATTAATTTAAATAAATACTTATGAGAATTTGTTGCAACTTTATACACGCCTTTATGTCTTTATAAGGCGTATCGTTAATTATTTTAACAACTTATTTAAAGTTTAAAACTTTTTGAATGTGGTGACAACAAAATTAATCTTCGGTAAAAATATATTTTTGACTAGTAAAAAACTACTAATCAGACCTTACGTTAACAAATGACTTATTTTGTATAATAAAATTCAAAAACCAACATACAATCAGTATATTATTGAAAGGAAGAAATTACTTCACTTAAAAAAGCATCCACATTAAATTCTGGGTTTTCAGTTAACCCAAAACGCACAATAACTAGATCTTTTGAAGGAATTATAAATACATATTGCCCTTGATATCCGTTGCAAGAAAATAAATCTTTTGGGACATTTGAATACACACCTCCAGCATTTAGCCAAAACTGCGCTCCATATTCACCGTTTGAAGTGTTTGTTGGTGTTTTAGAATAATTCACCCAAGATTTATTTAAAATTTGTTCGCCATTCCAGTTTCCTTCATTTAAATACAAGAGTCCAAATTTTGCCCAATCACGCGCAGTTGCCCAACCATAAGAAGAACCAATATAATTTCCCGTAGCATCGGTTTCAACTATCATTGAACTCATACCGATTTTATCGATTAACTCTGTATACCAAAAATCTAAATACTCTTGATGTGTTTTAAATTGATTTCTAACAAAGCCTGAAAGTAAATTAGTGGTTCCAGAAGAATAATTCCAACTTTCATTTGGTTTGCCTGTTAAAGGTTTGTTAAGTTGAGTTCTGGTCATATCATCTGCTAAAAACAACATTTTTGTAACGTCTGAAATAGTGTTATAATCTTCTACCCATTCCAAACCACTATTCATTTGTAATAAATTATTTAAGGTAATTTTTGAGCGTTCATCGTTTTCCCATTCAGGAAATAAATTTATTTGATTGATATTTATGTTGCCTTGCTTTTCTAAAACACCTAAAACTGCATTTGTTATACTTTTAGTCATAGACCAGCCTAAGAGTTTTGTATCCTTTGAAAATCCTTCAGCATATTTTTCGGCAATAATTTGTCCTTTATAAATAACCACTACTGCACGTGTTCTTTTTAATTGTTCACCATTTTTATCAAAAGCATTGTCAACCGCATTTTGAAGCGCGTCATAATCTAGATTTGAAAAAACAGTATCTTTTTGGGTTGCATCTCCGTAAGGATAGGGCAATTTGTTTTTTAAAAAAGTTCTATTGGGTTTAAACTTTATATTTTCAATATCATTTGGAAGTAATACACAACCTACACCTTCTTTATATATAGCTTTTCTGGCTTTTAAACCAAATATTGTTGACACAACCGATTTTTCTTTTTCATTAATAACGTTTTTAGCTAAATTAATTGGGCTAAATCCGTTGTCACCAGCTTCAATAGACCTCAAATCTCTGTCAGCTTCAAATGTACAAGAACAAACACTTTTAGCTGAAAAACCGGTAATAATGTTTAATCTAGGGTAATTACTAACAGTTATAAATATTATAATTAAGAATAATGGGACTAAAAAATAGGATAGTTTTTTCATTAAAAGTTACTTTTTTTGAACAAATATAATTAATTAACCCACATATTCATCTCGTAACTTTTTGCGTTACAATAAAATAAAAAAACTGATTAAAATCATTCTAAATAGTTTTTTTAAGATATTTTCATTTTATACATTTGCCTTATCTTTAATTAGTCTAAATAAGAATAACAATGTATAAAACTTTATTAGCCCTCGTATTATTAAGCTTACAAACAGCCTATTCACAACAGTCAACTTTTAATGGAACAGTATTAGATAGTGAAAACAATACCATTCCTTATGCTCACATTATTATTGAAAATTTAAATAAAGGAACCTCAGCAAATGAAAAAGGTGAATTTAAAATTTCAAAAATACCAACTGGTTCCTATAACTTTAAAATTAGTGCCATTGGATTTAAAACATTATTTAAGAAAATAACCTTTAATGAAGATGAAAATTTAACTACCAAATTTATTTTAGAAAATGATTCGCAACTAGAATTAGTGGAAGTTTTTGGAAACCGTTTTAAGCATCCGGATAAAATTGAAGCTTTAACTCGACTCCCTTTAGAACCATATGAACAAATTCAAAGTATTTCTGTTATCTCCGATAAGTTAATTAAGAATCAAGGAGCGTTAACCATTTCTGAAACTACCAAAAATGTTCCGGGTGTTTATACTTTTGCCACTTACGGAAATAAAAGAGAAAGTATGTCTTCAAGAGGTTTTAGAGGTATTCCTATTTTAAAAAATGGAGTAAGAGTACATTCTGATTTTAGAGGTGTAGGTGTATTAACAGACATGCAAGGAGTAGACAATATTCAAGTGCTAAAAGGTGCTGCTTCTATAACACAAGGTGTTGCTACAGACTTAGGTAGTCCAGGAGGAGTTATAAATATAGTTACAAAGACTCCTAAATTTGAATTTGGAGGAAATACCTCTCTTAGAGTAGGTAGCTATGGACAAGTTAGACCTACTTTTGATGTGTATGGACCTCTAAATGATGAACAAACATTAGCCTTTAGAATTAATGGTGCTTTAGAAAAATCGGATAATTTTAGAGAAGGAGTTTCTTTTGAGAGTTTTTACATCAACCCATCATTACAATGGAAATTAGACAATAAAACTACCTTTACTTTCGAGTTAGATTACTTTGATGATAGCAGAACTCCAGACGTTGGAACTGTTAATTTGGATGAAACAGACACAAATGCTATTTATAACTTACCTCACAATATATTCTTAGGATTTAAAAATGACAAATCCATTACAAAAAACACCACTTATGCCGTAAGGTTTAATAGAGCTTTAAACAGCGAATTAACTTTAAAAGGTGCTTATTACAAATCTAACTTAGATTTAGATGATAAGGGCGCAAGTTTAGGAAGCGCAGTAATTGAAAATGACGAACCTATATATAACTTAAGAAACAGAGGTTACAATATTTCAACTAGAAGTGATAATAATAGCGTAATTCAATTTGATTTAATAGGTAAGGATATAGAAACAGGAAATATTAAACATACATTCCAAGTTGGGTTTGATTATAGAACAACCGACTACAAAACCTTTAGCCAATCTGCAAATAATATTGATATAATAAATGTATTTGAAGAAAACAGTAATACACTGCCAAATACAATTACATTTAAAAATCCTCAAACAGGAGAAGCAAAATCAAAATCTTTAGGCTTTGTAGCTCAAGATGTTATTTATTTTAACAATTGGTTAAAAACATTTTTAGGATTTAGATATAGCACTACCGAAACCATTAATACTACCAAAGATAATACAAGTAAAGCATTTAACCCTTTAGGAGGTTTTATAATTTCCCCAACAGAAAACATCAATCTTTTTGCTTCATATACTAATAGTTCATACCCAAGATCGGCTTCTAGATTAAGTGAAGACGGAAAAGAATTAGGTAATGAACGATACGATCAATTAGAAGCTGGTATTAAAACCAATTGGTTAAACAACCGTTTACGCTTTAATCTTACACTGTTTAAAATAAACAATAAAGACATAAACCTTCCGGTTTATGATGAAAATTGGATAGCCACTGGATTTTATAAAAAAGGTGGTAATGATCAACGTCAAGGAATTGAAGTTGAATTAACAGGTAGAATTATGGAAAATCTAGAAGTAATTACTGGCTACTCTTATATAGATGCCCAATACAAAGAACATACTTCTTACGTTTATGGATCTGCTCCTCTTAACACTCCTAAGCATACAGCTAACTTATATTTAAACTACTATTTTAAAGAACATTTAGATGGATTATCTATAGGTGCTGGAGCATATTATACAGGAGAAAGGCCAATTAATGATTGGTCATCAGGAGCTGTAACTCATGAAGGGATGGTTCCAAATCTTAAGCCCTTTAATGTAGCTGCCTATACTTTAGTAAATTTTCAACTAGGTTATAAAATTAATGAACAATGGGGGTTCCGCTTTTTAGCTAATAATATTCTTGATGAAATTGGATACAATGCATATAGAACTAGGTACATCAACCAAACAAATCCTAGACAATTTTCAGGTGTAATTACATATTCTTTTTAAAAGTAAATTAAAAACAAGGGTGTAATGAGCTAGCTACACCTTTTTTAAAAAAAAATCTATGAATACAAAAAAGAAATTTAGTTTTAGAAAATTTACAAACGACATTCATTTATGGCTAGGTTTACTAAGTGGAATCATTTTATTTTTAGTTTGTTTAAGTGGAAGCATTTTAACCTTTGAAGATGAAATAAAAAATATATTTGCAAAAAAAACTCACATAGAGCCTAGCTCAAATAATATTGATATTGATGAATTAACAGCAACAATAAAATCAAAAAATAAAGGTTTTATAACTGGATTAACAATACCTGATGAACTTGAAAAACCTTATGTATTCACAATAAAAAAAGATCTAAAAGAAAGGCGAGGTTCTACTATTTTAGTCAACCCTTATACTCAACAAATTATAAAACTGGAAAAAAACCCAGCTGATAACTTTTTAATGACAATGTTTAAGCTACACCGCTGGTTGTTGCTAGACGTAAAAATAGGGAGACCAATTGTTGGTATTGCAACTATTATTTTTTTAATCCTATCTGTCTCAGGAATTATTTTGTGGTTTCCTAAAAAAATAAAATGGAAAAAAATTAAAACTGGGTTTAAAATAAAAACAACATCTAATTGGAAGAGAATTAATTACGACTTACATAACACCTTAGGTTTTTATGCTTGTATTATAATTGTAATTATGAGTTTAACCGGACTTGCTTGGTCTTTTGAAAGTTATAGAAATGGGTTGGGAGAAGTATTAAATGCACCCGTATTTGGAAATAGAAGCACAACCTATAAAACTACTGAAAATAGCAATTCTAAAGAAATCACATTAAAAAATGCACTTAATATTGTAAATAATGAATTTGATTATAGTGGCAAACTTTCAATTTCATTTCCAAATCAAAAAAATAAATACTTTCAATTTAGAAAATATGATAGTAATAGTTGGTCACCCGAAACCAATGATAAATTAATTGTTGATGTCTATGGCAATGTTTTACATACAGATTATTTCAAGGAAAAACCACTTAATGTTCAAATAGCCGCACTTATAAAACCATTACATACGGGAAAAATTTTTGGAACATTTTCAAAAATAATTTACTTTTTAGCTTGTTTAATTGCTACTAGTTTACCAGTAACCGGAACAATAATTTGGCTCAATAAAATGAAAAAGAAAAAAGGTAAAAACTAAATTTAATAAGCACCTAAATCCTTCAATTTTATTGAAGGATTTTTTTATTAAAATATTTTTTTTACATTTGTTAACCATTTAGTTAAACTAATTAGTTAATTTTAATGAAAAAAGAAAAAAACATAACAACAGAATCTACTATTTTAAATGCCGCCAAAAATATATTTCAACGTAAAGGAATGGATGGCGCACGCATGCAAGAAATTGCAGACGAAGCAGGTATAAACAAAGCTTTGCTTCATTATTATTACAGAAGTAAACAATTACTTTTTGAGGCTGTTTTTAAAAATGCATTTTTATTACTTGCTCCTCAATTAAACAAAATATTAAATAGCGAGGACTCTTTAAATATCAAGATTAAAGATTTTACAAAAAACTATATTTCATTTATTATTAAACACCCCTATTTACCTAATTTTATAATAAATGAACTAAACAGAAGTCCTGAATTTGTTCAAAAATTAATTTCTGAAAAACACTTCCCCAATATTCAGAAATTTAAAGACCAAATAACGGAAAATGTAGAGAACGGTAAAATCTTACCCATTAAACCTGAACATCTTTTTATAAATATTATGGCACTAAATATCTTTCCATTTATTGCATCACCTTTATTAAAAGGATTTTTAAAAGTTAACGATGAAAATTACAAGCAATTAATGGAAGAAAGAGCCACTGAAGTATCAAATTTTATTATTAATGCAATTAAAAGTTAAAAGGTTCATGGGTTTAATTGTTGAAAAGTTGAAATATGAGACGGCTGAGCGAGGTCGAAACCAATATTGTTGAATTATGGTTCAATTGCTAAAATATTCATTAAAAAAGTTTGTCATGCCTAAGGAGGCAGGTATCCAAAAAGGATAAATATGAGTATAAATTTTATAATTTTTTAACCACAAAGGCACGTAAATATTAAAACAAAATAGTATAGATTCCTACTTTCACAGGAATGTCAAAAAATATGAAAAAATGAAAAAAATACACTATTTACTATTCCTTTTGCTTTCTACCTCAATGTTTTCCCAAGAAAAATTGAGCTTAGAAACTTGTTATTCTTTATTGAATAAAAATTATCCGTTGGCAAAACAGTCGGATATATTGGCCAAACAAAACGAACTTGATTTAGCAGCAATTTCCAATATAAAATTACCAACATTGGAATTAGGTGCACAAACCACTTACCAGTCAGATGTAACACAAATGCCAATCTCCATTCCAAATACAACTGTTGAATCTCCCAATAAAGACCAATACAAAGCAACGCTTTCTGTAAATCAACTTATTTACAAAGGAGGTTTCATTGATGCAACTGCAAAAGTAAGTCAAGCCTCTTTAAAAACGCAACAAAAACAAGTTGAAGTAACTTTATACCAACTTAAAAAACAAGTAAACACATACTTTTTTTTAGTTGTACTTTTTAACGAAAAAATGGAATTATTACGCGCTAAAAAAACAATGCTAGAAGCTAAATTAAATGAAGTAAAAGCAGGAATTAAATTTGGAGCATTATTACCAACTTCTGACTATGTTATTGAAGCTGAGGTTTTAAAAATTAAACAACAATTAGAAGCGCTTTCTTTAAATAAAAGTAGTTTAATTAAATCTTTAGCACAACTTATTGGAACTCCTATTTCAACACATACTGAGTTTGAAAATCCCACTATTACAACCGATTTTAATACGGATTTAGAACGACCTGAATTAGCACTTTTTCAACTTCAAAAGGAGCAAATTGAAACTTCAGAAAAGTTGCTTTCCAAACAAAACTCACCTAATATAATTGGTTTTGCAACAGGAGGTTACGGAAATCCCGGCTTAAATATGCTCGATAATTCTTTTCAAACTTTTTACCAAGTTGGTGTTAAATTAAATTGGAATATTTTTGATTGGAATGCTAATAAAAAACAACGGGAATCTTTATTAATTAATAAAGAAATTGTTGAAAATCAAGAAGCAGTTTTTCAGCTAAACACAGCTATTGAATTGCAACAAAAACAAACTGAAATTAACAAACTTTCAAACCTAATTAATTCAGATTTAAAAATTATTGAACTTAGAAAAAAAATACTTAAATCTGCCGAATCACAACTTAAAAACGGTGTTATTACTTCAGCTGCATATATTACAGAAGTAACCAATTTGTTTGAAGCAGAAAATAACTTACAAACACATAAAATTGAAATGCTTTTAGAAAAAGCAAATTACAACACTATAAAAGGAAATTAATTATGAAAATTAACAGTAAAATAATTGTATTAGCCCTTCTAGTAAGTGGTTTAATTTCTTGCAATACTAATGAAAAAGCAGATGGTTACGGAAATTTTGAAACTACAGAAATTACCGTTTCAGCAGAAAATAATGGCAAACTGTTGCAATTTGAATTAGTGGAAGGGGCACTTCTAAAAAAAGAAGCTTTTGTTGGTTATATAGATACTATTCCGTTGACTTTAAAAAAGGATCAATTGCAAATTTCAAAAGAAATTGTGTATTCTAAATCTAAAGGCGTTTTATCACAAATAAGTGTGTTAAAAGCCGAATTAAAGACAGCGCAGATTTCAAAAAAAAGAATTGAAAACCTACTAAAAGAAAATGCAGGAACACAGCAACAATTAGATGCTATAAATGGTAAAATAGATGTACTAAATCAGCAAATTAGAAGTATTAAAATCCAAAATGCGTCTGTTGTAAATGAGCTAAAAAGTATAGATATTCAATTATTACAATTAGAAGATCAACTACAAAAAAACATTATTATAAATCCGGTTTCAGGAACAGTTTTGGCAAAATATGCCGAGCCTAATGAAATTGTTTCTTTTGGAAAACCTCTCTATAAGATTGCCGATTTAACAACTATGCAATTGCGTGTTTATGTAAGCGAAACCCAATTGGCAACTATTAAAATCGGACAAAAAGTAACCATTAAAATTGACAGCACTAACACTATGAAAAACTATACAGGAACTATTTCTTGGATAGCTTCGGAAGCTGAATTTACACCAAAAATAATTCAAACAAAAGAAGAACGTGTTAACCTAGTATATGCAGTAAAAATTGATGTAAAAAACGATGATAGTTTAAAAATTGGAATGCCAGCAGAATTGTGGCTTAATCCATCAGAAAATTAACATAAGAAATGAGTATTTCTGTAAATAATATTAGCAAATCATTTAAAGGTAAAACTGCTTTAAAAAACATTTCTTTTGAAGTTAAGAAAGGGGAATTATTCGGTTTAATTGGCCCAGATGGTGCAGGAAAAACAACGTTGTTTAGAATTTTAACAACGCTTTTAATTCCTAATCATGGCGAAGCAACAGTTGTTGATTTTGACATTATAAAGGATTACAAAAGTATTCGAAATAATGTGGGTTATATGCCAGGACGCTTTTCTTTATATCAGGATTTAACTGTGAAAGAAAATTTGGAGTTTTTTGCTACTATTTTTGGAACTACTATTGAGAAAAACTACGATTTAATAAAAGATATTTACGTTCAAATTGAACCTTTTAAAGATAGACGAGCTGGAAAATTATCTGGTGGAATGAAACAAAAACTTGCCCTGTGCTGTGCGTTAATTCATAAGCCAAAAGTGCTATTTTTAGATGAGCCAACTACTGGTGTGGATCCCGTTTCCAGAAAAGAATTTTGGGAGATGTTAAAGCGTTTGCAAAACAAAGGAATTACCATGTTGGTTTCTACACCGTATATGGATGAAGCCGCTATATGTGACAGGATTGCCCTAATACAAGATGGTGAAATGTTAGAAATAGACACACCAAAAAAAATTGTAAAACACTACTCTAAAACTATTTACAATGTAAAAGCGAACAATATGTATCAACTTATTAAAAGTTTAAAAAGCTATCAACATAATTATAGCGTATACCCATTTGGTGAATTTGTACATTATACCGATACCAGAACTGATTTTAGTCCAATTGATTTACAACATTACTTAACGTCTAAAAACCTGAAAAATATAAGCATTGAAATAACACAAGCTACCATTGAAGATACTTTTATGGAATTGGCAAAATAGGCAGTGAACAGTTAACGAAAATAGAGAATATAGAAAGATATATGTCATCATGCGCAGGCAGGAATCTATTTTCAAAACGTATGGATTTCTGTTTTCACAGGAAGGACAAGATTTAAGCAAAAAGTTCTCGATACTTCGGCTAAATCCTCAACTCGAACTGACTAAAAGAAATAAACAATGAAAGAAGAAACCGCAATACACGTTAAAAATCTCACCAAAAAATTTGGTGCCTTTACCGCTGTAAATACCATTTCTTTTAAAGTGAAAAAGGGTGAAATTTTTGGTTTTTTAGGGGCCAATGGAGCAGGAAAAACAACTGCAATGAAAATGCTGATTGGTATTTCAACACCAACTTCGGGAGAAGCTACTGTTGCAGGGTTTAATGTAAATACTCAACCTGAAAGTATCAAAAAAAACATTGGCTATATGAGTCAGAAATTTGCTTTGTATGATGATTTAACGGTTAAAGAAAATATCACTTTTTTTGGTGGAATTTATGGTTTAACTCGTAAACAAATCAAAGATAAAAGAAGCCAATTAGTTGAGGAATTAGGGTTGCAAAAAATTGTAAATGAACTAGTAAGCTCGTTGCCTTTGGGCTGGAAACAAAAAATAGCTTTTTCAGTAGCATTACTACACAATCCTAAGATTGTCTTTTTAGATGAACCAACCGGAGGGGTCGATCCAATTACTAGAAGGCAATTTTGGGAAATGATTTACAAAACAGCCAACCAAGGAACCACCGTTTTTGTAACCACACATTATATGGACGAAGCCGAATATTGTGACAGCGTTTCTATAATGGTAAATGGCAAAATAGAAGCTTTGGATACACCAAAAAAATTAAAGGAACAGTTTAAAGCCTCAACTATGAACGATGTATTTTTAAAATTAGCTAGAGGATGAAGCGATTTATAGGATTTATAAAAAAGGAGTTTTACCATATTTTTAGAGATAAACGCTCGTTGTTTATACTTTTTGGTATGCCAATCGCTCAAATTATGTTATTTGGTTTTGCTATTACTAATGAAATTAACAATGTTAATATTGCAATTTTAGATCATTCAAAAGATGCAACAACTCAAGAGATTATTCATAAAATAGAATCCTCTAAGTATTTCACTATTACAGCATCTATTTTAAATGAAACCGAAATTGAAACAGCTTTTAAAAAAGGGCATGTGAAAGCGGTACTTATTTTCGAAAAAGATTTTAGTAAAAACTTAGGTAAAGAAAACAATGCTACAGTTCAGGTTATTGCTGATGCAACTGATCCAAATACGGCAAATACAATCAGCAATTACGTTACTGCTATTTTACAAAAATATCAACAGAAAATTAATGTAGCTGTAAAAACTCCTTATCAAATATTACCAAAAACACGTATGGCTTTTAACCCTGAGCTTAAAAGTGTTTTCATGTTTGTTCCTGGAGTGATGACCATTATTTTAATGTTGGTTTCAGCAATGATGACTTCAATTTCTATAACTCGTGAAAAAGAATTAGGTACTATGGAAATTTTACTAGTTTCACCTCTAAAGCCATTTCAAGTAATAATTGGTAAGGTTGTTCCATATATTTTTCTATCTATTATAAATGCCATTATAATTGTATTGCTGGGAATATTAGTTTTTAATATGCCTGTTCAAGGAAGTTATTTTTTATTGGCTGCTGAAAGTGTATTATTTATTATAACTTCACTTTCATTAGGTATCTTAATTTCTACAGTTTCAGCATCGCAACAAACCGCTATGATGATTTCGTTAATGGCCTTAATGTTACCAACAATATTACTTTCAGGGTTTATTTTTCCTATATCAAGTATGCCACTTCCGCTTCAAATTATTAGCAATATTGTACCTGCAAAATGGTTTATTATCATTCTAAAAGGAATTATGTTAAAAGGTGTAGGATTACAATTTATATGGAAATCCACATTAATTTTAGTTGGTATGACCCTGTTTTTTATAGGTTTAAGTGTGAAAAAATATAAAATACGATTAGAATAATGAAAACCATATTATTTATCATTCAAAAAGAGTTCAAACAAATCTTTAGAAATAAAGGAATGTTGCCTATTATTTTTGTGTTACCAATTTTACAACTCGTTATTCTATCTAATGCAGCTACTTTTGAAATAAAAAATATTAAATTTTCATATGTTGATAATAATAAAACTTCATTTTCAAGAGCATTAATTCAAAAGTTTGATGCATCTACCTATTTTAATGTTTTAACCGATTTCCCTTCAACTAAATTAGCGACTGCCGCAATGTTAAATGGTGAAGTTGACGTTATTCTAGAAATTCCTGAAAACTTTGAGCAAAATTTAGTAAAAAACCAATTAACCGATTTATCTTTAATAATCAATGCAATTGATGGTGCTGCAGCTGGTGTTGAAAATGTATATATCAATCAAATTATAAAAGATTTCAATAAAAATGCACAAGCAAATTTAAAACAGCATTCCGTTCAAATCAACAAGCCAGTATACATAAATAGTATTCCTTCTTTTTGGTATAATAAAACGTTGAATTATAAAACCTTTATGGTGCCTGGAATTTTGGTTTTATTAGTTACTATGATTACGCTGTTCTTATCTGGAATGAATATTGTTCGTGAAAAAGAAATTGGAACTTTAGAGCAAATAAATGTAACTCCTATAAAAAAGCACCAGTTCATAATTGGTAAATTATTCCCCTTCTGGATTATTGGATTTGGTTTATTAACTATTGGATTAATAATTGCAAAACTACTTTTTAATGTGCCAATAGTTGGTAGTATTTTATTACTTTATTTATTTACTTCAATTTACTTATTAGTAATTTTAGGTATCGGTTTTTTTATATCCAATTTTACCGACACACAACAACAAGCAATGTTTATTTCGTGGTTTTTTACGGTAATTTTTATTTTAATGAGTGGTCTGTTTACACCCATAGAAAGTATGCCAATATGGGCACAATACATTACAGAATTTAATCCAATTAAATATTTTGTTGAAGTTATGAGAATGGTGATGTTAAAAGGTTCAAACTTCACCGACATTCTTCCCCAATTTACAAAAACATTGGCTTATGCAATTATTATGAATGGTTTGGCGGTTTGGAGCTATAAAAAAACAAATTAGTTTCCCTTTAAACGAATCCATAAATCTAACAGTAACTTTTTACCATCACGTCCAATTTTCGGTTCTTCTGTAAATGTTAATTTTCCTAAATTATCAACTTCTATTTTATATTTAAAAACAAAATTTTCAGCTTTTGGCTCTAAACTTAAAAGTCCAAAACGCAAATCGTTAAAATACAGATTTCCATCATCTTGAGATATAATATACCAACCTTCAGAAATTGAAATCATACGTTTTACTTTTTTATTTTCAACAAGATTTCCTAATAAATGATGATTTTTAGGATAACTTTCAAAAGTTATAGGTTTGGTATCAAAAAATGAATAGTTAGCTAATAAATACGAATCTTCAGTTGCTACATTAGCACTCCAAAGTGTAGTGTTTAAAGGTGAAGGTCTTGTATCTAATTGTATATAATTTATCTGTTGTTCTTCCAAAGCAGATTCAAATTGGTTAAAAGCTATCCACTTTAATAGAAATGTAAGTGCTAAATAGGCAGAACTTATTATTAAACCAGCATTATTATAGAATCTTCTTTTTTTTGATGTTCGATTTTGAAACATCGCTAAAATTAAAAACACTAAAAAAGGTACTGTATACAAAGGATCGATAACAAAAATGGTTTTAAAAGCTAATCGCAAATCTAAAGGCCAAAATAATTGTGTTCCCCAAGTGGTGAATGAATCTAGAATGGAATGTGTAAAAAATACCCAAAAGAACAGCCAGAACCAACCCTTAATATTTTTATAAATCTCATATTTGGAAACAATCCAACCAAAAATAAAAGCAAAAAGTACTGCAAATACAATAGAGTGTGTAAATCCGCGATGTATAGAAATTGCCGTTACAGTATCTGTAAAGTAAGAAGAAATAATATCTAAATCAGGAATAGTACCAGCAATACCACCATAAAGCATCGCTTTATTTCCAACTTTTTTACCTAAAACAGCCTCTCCAACGGCAGCTCCTAATACTATTTGAGTTAATGAATCCATAAAGTGTGCAAAAGTAAGACTTGTAATTCACACAACATAAAATACTTTCTTTAAAGTTCACCAATGAATTATAAAAACCTTTCACAATTTTTTTTTATATTTATAACAGAGATCGCATAAAGGAGATGCCTGCAAAACATAAGTCTATAAAAGATTTAAAAATTTGATCGGATTGCAAAATCAAACTTTTTATCAAAATCGTTTGGTTGTATTATAGAAATCGAAATGACAATTTTAATACGTTTACGAATTGAGATTTAGTAATTTTTTAAGAAAAGAATTTAATTACAAACAATTAAAACAATATCAATTTTGTAATTTTGTATTTAGAATGATTCTAAAAAGCGAACATGATAGATATTAATAAAATTAGAGCTGATTTTCCAATTTTAAAAGAAAAAGTAAACGGAAAACAACTTGTTTATTTAGACAATGCCGCAACTAGTCAAAAACCGCAAGTTGTTATTGATAGTATTGTAAATTATTACACCACCATAAATTCAAATATTCATAGAGGCGTTCATACATTAAGTCAAAAGGCTACCGATGCTTACGAACAAGCTCGTATTAAATTACAACAACATTTTAACGCTAAAAAAAGCTACGAAATTATATTAACTGCAGGCACAACGCATAGTATAAACATTGTTGCAACAGGCTTTTCTTCTATATTAAAAAAAGATGATGAAATCATCGTTTCAGCAATGGAACATCATTCAAATATAGTGCCTTGGCAAATGTTATGCGAGCGAACAGGCGCAATTTTAAAGGTAATTCCAATGAATTTAGAAGGTGAATTAGTGCTATCTGAATATGACAAATTACTTTCTAAAAAAACAAAACTGGTATTTGTCAATCACGTTTCAAATGCTTTAGGAACTATAAATCCTATTGAAGAAATAATTGATAAAGCACACAAAGTTGGTGCAGCAGTATTAATTGATGGTGCTCAAAGCGCTCCGCATATTAAACCAGATTTACAGAAATTAGATGTTGAATTTTATGTAGTCTCTGCTCATAAATTATGTGGTCCAACAGGTGTTGGGTTTTTATACGGAAAAGAAGAATGGCTCAACAAACTACCTCCTTACCAAGGTGGTGGTGAAATGATTGAAAAAGTAACGTTTGAAAAAACCACCTATGCCGGTTTACCTCATAAGTTTGAAGCAGGAACTCCAAATATTTCTGGAGTTATTGCATTTGGAACTGCCATTGATTATATGAATGAAATAGGTTTTGACAATATCGCTTCTTATGAAAATGAGCTTTTAGAATATGCTACAAAAAAATTACTACAAATAGAAGGACTTAAAATCTACGGAACTTCAAAACACAAAACCGCTGTAATATCATTTAATATTGGAGAAATACATCCATATGATATTGGATCCATTATTGATAAATTAGGAATTGCTGTTAGAACTGGCCACCATTGCGCACAACCAATTATGGATTTTTATAAAATACCTGGAACCGTTAGAGCTTCATTCTCTTTTTACAATACTTTTGAAGAAATTGATTTATTGTATGATGCTTTAGTAAAAGCAAAAACAATGCTTTGTTAAGTATTTAACATTTTACGGTTTTTTGTTACTTTTGTAGGGTTTTTCAATAATATCTCAATATAATGATCATTATTTTTAACTTTTCATTTGTTTTTAACATTTTTTTAATATATTCGTTCGTCTTGCAACAATAAACAAGACCCTATTATTAACTAATTTAACAAAAACTTACAATGAAAAAATTTATTCTTTTTTTTGCAATAGTAGCATTCGCTTTTGTTGCATGTCAGGAAAACTCTGACGAAGCAACCCCAACTCAAGAAACTTTAACTGTTGATATGAGTGACTTTTATGTCTATACTGATGATGATTTATCAGGAAAAAGCACCAACGGATCTAACAAAGATAAGTGCCATACAATGAAAGTATTAAACCAACAATTAAAAGAAAATCCAGGATTGTACAAAAAAATGTACAATATTGAAAAGCACACTAGAACATTTATTGCTGCTAAAGGAAAACCAACAAACCCAGGAGGTGGAAATGGCGGTGACGGAACTGATCCAGGAACCGACCCAGTTGATGATGGATTAGGCGTAATTAATATCCCTGTATATTTTCACGTTGTATATAGTAATGCTGAAGAAAATGTAAGTGACGCGCAAATAACTGCTCAAATGAGTGTTTTAAACGAGGACTTTAGAAAGGCAAATAATGATATAAATAAAGTGCCAGCTGAATTCTCAGGTATTGCTGCTGATAGTGAAATTACATTTACTAATGCAGGTACCTTTAGACATTCAAATTCTACAGGCGAATGGGGAACTAGAGATGCGGTAAAATCTGCTTATCCTCCTATTACTCCTTCAACTCATTTAAATATTTGGGTTTGTAATATAGGTGGTGGAATTTTAGGATATGCACAATTCCCAGGTGGTTCATCTTCAACAGATGGTGTTGTTTTGTTATACTCAAGTTTACCTGGTGGATCGGCAGCTCCATACAACGAAGGCAGAACAGCTACCCATGAGGTAGGGCATTATTTAAACTTGAGACATATTTGGGGAGACGGAAGATGTCGTCAAGATGATTTTGTTGCAGATACACCAAGTTCTGATGGTCCAAATTATGGTTGTCCTTCTTTCCCAACAGTAAACTGTAAATCTACCGATATGACAATGAACTACATGGATTATACAAATGATGATTGTATGTATATGTTCTCTGAAGGACAAAAATCTAGAATGAGAGCCATATTTGCTTCAGGAGGAGCTAGAGAAAGCTTAAATCAATAACTTTAAATATTTTTTATTACAATTAAAAAAGGAGCATTTCGCTCCTTTTTTGTATTTTTAACTAAATAAAATTTAAAAATGAAATTTCTAATTCTTTTCTCAACACTTATTTTAATGCTATCTCCCTCTTGTAAGAAACAACAAACAAATAAAGAAATTGAAATTAATTATACCGCACAAACAAGAGGATTTAAGTATGTTTTACATTTAAAAAATAATGTACTTAAAATTGATAAAAACAATGTTGTAAAAGAAATAATTTTAAATAAATCGCAATATGATAACATTGATAGTTTAGTAAATAACATAAATTTTATTAAAATTGAGAATAACATCTCAATTGATGATTTAGCTGTAGATCGAGTAATAAAAGGGGTATTTACAATAGACTTAAAAGAAAAAAAATACGAGTTTGAATTCAATCATCAAAAGCTTCCAGATACCATTCAAAACTTACTAAATAAACTTGAAAAATTTTTAAATTAATTTATTTTCTACCAAAATCAGCAGGAATTTCTCCCCAAGCTTTGGTTTCCCATTTTAAAATTTTAGTAGTGTAGGTATTATCTTTTAACCATTTTTCAGCGCGTTTAACAAAATCAAATAATGGTTTGTTTTCTGAAGTAATTTGTAAATTAGTTCTACATTGACCTTTTTTCACCCAACTTATCGCAATTTTAGAATCTGAGTAAATTGGAAGTTCACTGTTTTTTTGCTTCAAATAACCCAATCCGTGCACCAAGGCTAAAAATTCACCAATATTATTTGTTCCTTGTTCAAAAGGTCCTTGAATAAACAATTGCCTTTTTGTTTTTGTATCAACTCCGCGGTACTCCATTTTTCCCGGATTTCCAGCACAAGCAGCATCTACAGCAATAGAATCTAACAGAGGTTTACCAATTTTTTTTAATTCCTCAGCAGAAAGTTGTATTGTTTTTGTGTCTTTTCCAACATAATCTCTATAATTTTCTTTAAAAGCATTCTCAGCTGCTTCTTTAGAAACAAAAGACTTGTACTGAGCACCTTCAAAATTTGAAATTTGCTTTTTACAAGTATCCCAAGAGGTAAAAACACCCTTTTTACGCCCATTCCAAACCACATAAAACTTTTGTTTAGCCATCTTGCAAAATTACTTTTTCTATTATTTTTGGAAAATGTTCATACTCCAATGCATGAATCTTTTTCGCCACATCTTCCGCCGAATCCGACTCTAAAACATCAAAACTCTCCTGAAAAATGATTCCACCCTCATCATATTTCTCATTTACAAAGTGAATTGTAATACCTGATTTCTTTTCATTATTTTCTACAACCGCTTCGTGAACATGCATTCCGTACATTCCTTTTCCACCATATTTTGGCAATAATGCAGGATGAATATTTAATATTTTGTTTGGAAAAGCTTCAATAATTTTAGTCGGAATTTTCCATAAAAATCCTGCTAAAATTATATAATCAGCGGTTGATTTAAGTAAATTCAACACTTTATCTGAAGTAACTAAATCTTCTTTTTCGAAAGTTAAACTACTCACCTTGAGTTTTTTAGCCCTTTCCAGAACTTTAGCATTCTTCTTATTAGAAAGCACTTGTACAACAGAAATTGATTTACTATCTTTAAAGTACTTTATAATGTTCTCGGCATTTGTTCCAGAACCTGAAGCAAGAATTACAATTCGTTTCATAAAATTAATTATTGTTGAACAAATAAAATAAAATATTAGTAACTATTACCTGTTAAAACTAAAAAATCACAATATTATTTCTTCCAAAATCATCTTTTATGAGTTAAATGATTTTGAATTAAATAAAGTTTTATATTTTTGCCGAGTAATTAAATTTAAAAATTAAAGAATTATGTCAGACATTGCATCAAGAGTAAAAGCCATTATCGTAGATAAATTAGGCGTTGACGAAAATGAAGTAACAATAGAAGCTAGCTTTACTAACGACTTAGGAGCAGACTCACTTGATACTGTTGAGTTAATTATGGAATTCGAAAAAGAATTCGATATTCAAATACCAGACGATCAGGCTGAAAACATTGGTACTGTAGGTCAAGCAATTAGCTATATAGAAGACGCAAAAAAGTAATTTTATATGGAAATTAAACGAGTTGTAGTAACTGGACTTGGAGCATTAACACCAATTGGTAATACTGTTGAACAATATTGGGATGGCCTCATTAACGGAGTTAGTGGTGCCGATCCAATTACGTATTTTGATGCGTCCAAGTTCAAAACTCGTTTTGCTTGTGAGCTAAAGAACTTTAAAGTTAATGACTTTATTGATAGAAAAGAGGCTCGAAAAATGGATAGATTTACGCAGTATGCTATGGTAGCAACTGATGAAGCTATTGAAGATTCTAAAATAGATTTAGAAAAGATCGATAAGAATAGAGTTGGTGTTATTTGGGGAGCCGGAATTGGTGGTTTAGAAACATTTCAAAATGAATGTTTAAACTTTGCTGCTGGAGATGGAACACCTAGATTTAATCCATTCTTTATACCTAAAATGATTGCTGATATTGCACCTGGACAAATTTCCATAAAATATGGATTTAGAGGTCCTAATTTTGCAACAGTTTCAGCATGTGCATCATCATCAAACGCAATAATTGACGCATTAAACTACATTCGATTAGGATATGCAGATGTTATGGTTTCTGGTGGTTCAGAAGCCGCAGTTACAATTGCAGGAATGGGCGGTTT
The DNA here is from genome assembly GCF_014646675.1 of Lutibacter litoralis. Taxonomy (GTDB): domain Bacteria; phylum Bacteroidota; class Bacteroidia; order Flavobacteriales; family Flavobacteriaceae; genus Lutibacter; species Lutibacter litoralis. Next base: position 192,148 of record NZ_BMNS01000001.1, read on the forward strand.
TAATGCACTACAAGCACTCTCTACAAGAAATGATGACCCAGCAACAGCCTCAAGACCATTTGATAAAGATCGAGATGGTTTTGTTTTAGGAGAAGGTGCCGGAACGTTAATTCTTGAAGAATATGAACACGCCATGGCTAGAGGCGCAAAAATTTATGCCGAAGTAGGTGGTGGCGGATTGTCTGCTGACGCTTATCATATCACAGCACCACATCCAGATGGTTTAGGAGCCTATAATGTAATGGCGAACTGTTTAAAAGATGCTGGTTTAAAACCAGAAGATGTTGATGCTATTAATATGCACGGAACTTCAACTCCACTTGGTGATATTGCCGAATCTAAAGCAATTGTAGAAGTTTTTGGTGAGCACGCATACTCGTTAAATATTAACTCAACCAAGTCAATGACTGGTCATTTATTAGGTGCTGCGGGAGCAGTAGAAGCAATTGCTTCAATACTTGCCATCAATAAAGGCATAGTGCCACCTACAATTAATCATTTTACTGATGATGATCAAATTGACAGTAAATTAAATTTTACGTTTAATAAACCTCAAAAACGTACTGTAAAAGTTGCCATGAGCAACACGTTTGGCTTTGGAGGACACAATGCTTGTGTACTCTTTAAAAAAATTGAATAACAAAACATCTGAATGAACTTCATTCGAAAAATTATTGATACTCGTACAAAAAACGACGAGGCTTTTTATAAAGATTTAAAAAAAATAATAGGATTTAATCCTAAAAACTTACAATATTATAAAAAGGCATTTATTCACCGTTCCATAAAAGAAGTAGATAAAAAAACTGGGCTTCCGCTAAACTATGAGCGCTTAGAATTTTTAGGTGATGCAATGCTAAGTTCAGTAATTGCATCCTATCTATTTCAAGAAGTTCCCTCTGGAGATGAAGGTTATTTAACAAAAATGCGTTCAAAAATAGTTAGCAGAGAACATCTAAACGAACTTGGAAAAGATTTAGATTTATTTCGATTTGTACGAAGCAATGTAGTGAAATCTAAATTTGGAGAAAATATTCATGGAAATATTTTTGAAGCATTAATTGGAGCAATTTATTTAGATAGAGGTTATACATATTGCAAAAAATTTGTTTTTAAAAGGGTTATTATTCCTTACGTAGATGTGCCAAAATTAGAAGGTAAAATTACAAGTTATAAAAGTTTATTTATTGAATGGTGCCAAAAAGTTAAAAATGATTTTGTTTTTGAAGTGTATGAAGACTCTGGAAATGATACTATAAAACATTTTAGTGTGAAATTATTTTTAGATGGTAAAATTATAGCTAAAGGGAGAGCAACTTCAAAAAAGAAAGCGGAAGAAACTGCTGCTAAACGCGCATATTATGCCTTTCAACACGAGATTTCTAATTTGTAATTTAACTATATCGAATACGATTTCGTAAAATAATTAGTTACTGTAATTAAACAGTGGTACTTTTACAAACTCAATTTTCATTCTATTTATGCAAGTATTTACATTTGATTTAGAAGATGATTATTTATTAATTGGGATTCATTCAACTGAAGAGGATTATAGATTGGCATATTTAATTAATAAATGTTTAAAGACTAAATTTGTTAGATATAAACATAGTTTAGACTTTAAAGATTCTAATGTAGAATTCCCTTTATTTGAATATAAGAATGAAAAAACATACTTAAATTACTATTTAATTAACAACAAATGTTTACACGTTGTTAACGAACAATACAATGCTGGTTTATTTGGAGGAAATTATAGTACAACTTCTTACTTATTACCAGAAAAAAAGAAAGTCGATTTTCTATTAAAAATTGAAGGAAGTACTCAAGAATTTATTTTAGAAATAGTTGAAAAATTAAATGAAATAAATCAAATTATAACTTCATATCAAATAGAAATAGACACATTAAAATCAAAAAATAATCTAATTTTTTAACAATGGCAAAAAATAGAAAACGCACCAAAATTGTAGCAACATTAGGTCCCGCTTGCGGAACTAAAGAATTAATAGAAAGCATGATGGAGTCTGGTGTAAATGTATTTAGAATAAACTTTTCACATGCAGATTATGCGGATGTAGAAGAACGCGTTAAAATTATAAGAGAAATCAACGAAAAACGCAACTTTAACGTAGCAGTTTTAGCAGATTTACAAGGTCCAAAATTACGAGTAGGTATTATGGCAGAAGGTGTAGAACTTGAAGAAGGTGACACCTTTACATTTACTACAGAAAAATGCGAAGGTACCAACAAAAAAGCATTTATGACCTACCAAAATTTCCCAAAAGACGTGCAAAAGGGCGAGCATATTTTGGTAGATGATGGTAAATTATTATTTGAAGTAATTGCTACAGATTCCGAATTAAATGTTACCACTAAAGTACTTAGAGGTGGTCCTTTAAAATCTAAAAAAGGGGTTAATTTACCAAATACTAAAATCTCTTTACCAGCACTTACCAAAAAAGACAAAAAAGATGTTGTTTTTGCAATAGGATTGGATGTTGATTGGATTGCTTTATCTTTTGTTAGAACACCAGAAGATTTAATACAATTACAAGATATTATTAAAGCAAATACAGATCATAAAATTCCAATAATTGCAAAAATTGAAAAACCTGAAGCAGTTGACAACATAGATAAGTTAACACCGCATTGTGATGCTTTAATGGTGGCGAGAGGTGATTTAGGAGTAGAAGTTCCTATGGAAAAAGTACCTTTAATTCAAAAACGTTTGGTTTTAAAAGCTAAAAAAGCACATATTCCTGTTATTATTGCTACACAAATGATGGAGACTATGATTGAAAATCAAGTGCCAACAAGAGCTGAAGTTAATGATGTAGCAAACTCAATAATGGATGGTGCTGATGCTGTAATGTTATCTGGTGAAACATCTGTGGGGGCATTTCCTTTGGAAGTGATTAAACAAATGCGAAAAATAATTGAAAGTGTTGAAAATTCTCCACTAATTTCAATGCCAGAAACATATGTACAATGTATTAACGAGCGTTTTATTTCAAAAACAATTTGTCATCAAGCTTCCTTAATGGCAAATTCTATAGATGCTGAAGTTATTACCACATTAACAGATTCAGGTTTTACTGCATTTCATATTTCATCTTGGAGACCAAAATCTAACATTCTTGTATTCTCTTCAAACAGAAGAATTTTAGCAATGTTAAATTTACTTTGGGGGGTTAAAGGAGTTTATTATGACAGATTTGTAAGTACAGACCAAACAATTGAAGACATCAATAATTTAGCTGCCGAAAGGGGTTATTTAAACGATGGTGATTACGCTATTAACATTACCTCAATGCCCGTAAAAAAGAGAGGTATGGCAAATACAATGCGTATTACAGAATATAAAAAATCTAACAAGTAGTTTTTTAAGTTATTAAAAGTTTAATTACTTTTTAACATAGCATATAAAACAAAAGAAGCTAACCAATGGGCTCCTGCATATTCGCCGGAGTCCATTTTTTTATAGCTATAGTTAAAATGTTTATTTGCTAACTGAATCATTTTTTTATTATCTAATGCATTTCCAATTTCATATAAGCACCAAGCTCTACTAAAATTTAAACCATCTAAATGTGCTAATTTCCCATCTGACCTATCTGTAACTTCTGCAACTTCTAAATATGCTGCTGGATTATTTCGGAAACCTGGCAAAAAAGCATCTAACCAAACTGTATATTCTTTGTTTGGAAGTACTTTTAACATTAATGCAGCTTCTTGCAAACAAGGTGATAAAAAATCGAATCCTCCAGGCTCCCACGTTATCGGACATTCTTTGTCTGTTAAATAATATGCTGTTGCTTTTTCAATAATAATTGTTTCCAATTCAGGTGCGTATTTTTTTGCATAATCTAAGGCAAAAGACATTCCAAAAGCTGTATTTGGATGCTCTCCTACTCTAATTGGGTAATTTAATTTTGGAAGAAATTCAATATATTTTTTCTCAATTAAATCAACCAACGGTTTTAAATTGTCATTTAACTTAATCGCTTCTGGTGTGTTCCAATCTTGCAAGGTTTCCGAAACTTTCAACAACCAAGCCCAACCATAAGTGCGTTCAAAAGTTTTGTTATGAACATCGTCAAAATAAGCAACTTCTTTTAAAATGTTTTCTTTAGTTATATTGGCATTTAACTTTTTCCAAATAGCTTCTTTGTGTTCAAAGTTTGGCAATTCACGTAACACATTTAACAATGTCCAGTGTCCGTGCACCGAAGAATGCCAATCGAAACAGCCATAAAATGCTGGATGTAATTCTGAAGGTTCTTTTAAATAGGTCGCATCACCTAATACTTGACCTAATTTATTGGGATATTCCTGATCGATACATTCAAAAGCAAAATGATATAAATAATTAGCGCTTTTAAAATTTAAAACAGGTTTTGAATACATGGTTTCATTTTGTGTTTTAGCGACTGTTTTTTCTTGAGAAATCTTCTTACAACTACAAGTAAAAATTATTATGAATACTATTATCACTATTTTTTTCATTACTAAATTTTTATGTTTGTTTTTATTACGGTAGCATCATTTAATACAAATGGCATAGCAAGCATCGTTTTAGATCGAGGTTGAATTTTAAAAAGTGGATTTGTAAATAAGTCGTATTTAGATTCTAAAATATCAATGTCTAACTGCTGGTTTGCCTCAACAACAAATTCTAAATCAATAATTTCACCTGCATCAGTTCTATAATAACTTAAAATTGATCCTGATTTAATTGACAAGACATTGTTTTTAGTAGCCTCCTTTTTTAAACGAATAGCATTCACTTTAAACTCTTTAAATTCAATTGGAGATGCGGTTAACAATTCAATCTTATTCGCATTTCTGTTAGAATAAATACTTAAGCAAATGCTTCTATTTGAATTTATAATAGTGTCCGAAACTATTGTTATAGTTGGCCTTTCAAGTGGTACTATCTCAGTTTGTTTGTGTAATTTAATGGTTGTCTTGTACTTACTTGCGGTAGTGTGCACATCGTAACTTCCTTTTGTAGGGTTTTCACCTAAAAATTGCTTTGTAAAACTATCTGTGGCCGCATTATAACTTGCCCAATATGCTTTATTTATAGAAGTATCTAAAACATATAATATACTATTTGGTTGTTTTCTCTCTTCTGAAAAACCTGAATTTATAGTTGCAGAAATCAACACCATACCTCCTGTCAATAAAAATAAAAAAGGTATTCTCTGTTCATTTCTATAGTGTTTAAAAACAGGAATTAACAACCCAACTAATAATACTGTAAAAATTGTACTAATAATTAACATTTTTAAACCTAAACCAACAGGAAACAGTTTTACTAAAGGCGAAAAAATAATTAGAATAGGTATTACAGCAATTGAAAATAATACAACCTTATTTTCAGGCTTACTAAATAGTAAAATGCTTAGTATAAAAAGTAAAATTATAACTGGAATTATAAAAAAAGCGGCTCCCGGTAAATAAAGGGCAATTCCAACATTAATAAGTATCCAAATAAATAGTGGTGCAATTACCAAATCTTGCGCAGTCCGTTTTTTAAAAAACCCCTTATAAAACCAAAAACAGATTGCCAGCGTTAAGGCAACAAAAGCCGCAATATAATAATATCCGTTGTAGGTAAACCCATGCAATATATCTGTATAATTTGGATGCATTTTTAGTAAAACCTTCCAACCATAAATTGCAAATAAGCTAGAAATTAAAAGCGACAATATAAATGGAATAAATCCTTTTAAAACTCCTACAAGAGTTAGTTTTTTATTCGAAAACCCAACAATTAGCAACACAAAAAATAACAATGCACAAATTAATGCCATTGGTAGTACCCAAGAAAAAGGATAAAATACCATTCCAAAATAAGGGAAATTAAAATATACAAAATCTTCCTCAGCTTTTAAATTAGATAAATCGGTATTTGAAAAATAATTCAACATCGCTATTAGGTATGATGCTTGATGTTCAAACGTATTTATATCCATTCGCTCAACAGTATCTTGCGCAGTATGGTAATCGAAATGATCTCCAATAAACGCAAAATTGAAACCATCTATATTTCCATCTTCTCTAAAAACAGTTAAATCCGTATCGTTAGGTAACATTTTATAAACACTGTACATTAAAGAGTTCGCAACTGGGTACGGAGTATTTGCCAGCTGAAAAGCTTCAATTAGTTGCTTATTTCCACCATTGGTTTCAACCAACATATAACTTGGCCCACCGCTACCACGTGCTTCAAAATTTAAAACTAGCCCTACATCTTTCGACCAAGGATGCTCATTTACAAAAGCATTTGCACCTAGCAATCCTAATTCTTCTGCGTCTGAGATACAAATAATAATATCATTTTTCGGTATGTTGTTTCCAGCTAAATAAGCACGAATTCCTTCCAAAATAATTACCACGCCACTACCTGCGTCACTAGCACCTAATGAAGAATGTGGGTTAGAATCGTAATGCGAAAGTAACAACAGTGCTTTTCCGTTTCCAGAACCTTTAATTCTTGCTAAAATATTTTTAGTATTTGCTGCTGCTCTCCATTTTTTATTTACGGCTACTTGTTCCTGAACTTCAACAGTTAATCCCAGTTTTTCAAATTCATTTACAAGGTAATTTCTAACTACCGTATGCTCTTCTGAACCTGTAAAATGTGGTTTTTTAGTTATTTCTTTTAAATGAACTAATGCCTTTTGTGTAGAAAATCCTGTTTGAGCGGTAGAATAATGTTTTTTTGAGGGCATTAATGAATAAAAACTGTAGTAAACAGCTGCTACAATAATTAAAACTGAAATTACTTGAGAGTACCTTTTTGAAATCATTTTTACAAAATTGAATTCCTAAAATTAATTTATTTTTTAGTCTAATTAAAATAAATTGTTAACGTTTCATTAAATGATTAAAAAAAGCAATAAATAATACACTAATAATTATCTTTGAAAAATATAATTTTATAATCCTCAATATGAATAGAAGAAATTTTTTTAAAAACGGATCTCTTTTTGCACTTGGCTCATCGTTATTAAATCCTTTTGATCTAAGCGCAACAACTTTAGACCATGATTTAATAAATAAAAATAAAAAAGCCAAAAACATAATTATTCTTGTGAGTGATGGAATGAGCACAGGAACTTTAAATATGGCCGATTTATACCTTTCAAGAAAAACTGGAAAAGGAAGTAACTGGCTTCAATTATATAAAAACAATAAAGTAAATAGAGCTTTAATGGATATGGCTTCTGCAAATTCTATTGTTACAGATTCTGCTGCCGCAAGTTCCTCTTGGGGAAGTGGTTTTAGAATAAAAAATGGAGGTCTAAATATTGGAACCAAAGGTGAGGAATACCTTCCAATTTGGCAAAAATTTAAAAAAGCTGGTAAAATGGCGGGGTGCGTAACTACTGTACCAATAACACACGCAACACCTGCAGGATTTTGCGTAAACAGCAAAAGTAGAAACGACCAAGAAGGTATTGCCGAAAAGTATTTAACTCAAAAATTTGATGTTATGATGGGTGCAGGAGAAAAATATTTCTCTGCCGATTATAGAAAAGATAAAATTGATATACTTCAAAAATTTAAAACCGAAGGCTATCAAGTAGTTAAGTCTAGAGATGAAATGTTGAGAGCAACTAATGAAAAACCAATTCTGGGCGTTTTTCATACTGATGCATTGCCTTATAGTGCAGATAGAAATAACAGCAAGGAACTTACTAAAAAAATTCCAACGTTAGGCGAAATGACACAAAAAGCAATTGACTGCATGAAAAATAATGAGGAAGGATTTGTGTTACAAGTTGAAGCAGGAAAAGTAGATTGGGCTGCCCATGGTAATGATATTGCAGGTTTATTATACGATCAAGTTGCCCATGATGAAGCTGTTAAAGTTGCCATAGATTTTGCTGAAAAAGATGAAAATACACTGGTTATTATAACAACAGACCACGGAAACGCAAACCCTGGTGTTATTTATGGCAAACAGGCAAATCAACAATTTGATAGCATACAACAGTACAAGCATACGAACGATTGGATTTTAAATGGTTTTGGAAAAGAAACTTCAATTTCTCAAATTAAACAAAGAATTGAATACGCTAACAATATTACTGTTACAACTAATGAAGCCAATACGCTTTTAAAGTATTACACCAATTTAAATGCTGAAGATGGATTGTACAATCCAAAAAACTTACCATTTTATGAGTTGGCTAAAATTCAAAAACAACACAACTCAGTTGGATGGATAAGCATGAACCATTCTGCCGATTATGTTGAACTAGCAATGTTTGGACCGGGAAGTGATTTATTAAAACCAATGATTAAAAATACCGACCTACATTATTTAATGTTAGAAGCTGCTGAAGTTGAAAATAATTATTAATCATGTTAAGGCGATGAAGTTATTGAAATAAAATAAAAAACACGACTGCATAATCTCTTTTCTCAACATCATTGCGCTCGTAATAACATTTCAATCCAAATTGAGATTCCTGCATAGGCAGGAATCTCATGAATAATACCTACAAGTTTATTTTAGTATTAAAGTTACAGATTGCTTCATTGCGCTCATAGTATCATTTCAATCAAAGTTGTCATTCCTGCGCAGGCAGGAATCTTATGAATAATCTCTATAAGTTTGTCTTAGCTCCAAAGCAACAGATTACTTCATTGCGCCCTTAATAACGTTTCAAAGTATAACCCTAACTTAAAACTATTCTTTCTTAATTAAAAGATAATAATCATTTTCTAAAGCAAGATATCCTTGGTTGTAAATATAATAATAAGTATTACCCGTTTTAGTAGTATATATTGAGGTGAAAAAATTAAAATCGAAATTACCGTCTAGCAATTTAGACCTCGTAACTTTTGTTTTTCCTGAAGTATTTAACTCACAAAGCAATCTATGATTTTTTCTAAGTCGGTTATTAATATTCCGTATTAAGTTTTTACTATCCTTATTAATTTTATTATTGTACGCATTTCTGCAATAATCCGAACAAAACTTTTTATCTATTCTTCCTTTAAGAGGTTCTCCACATTCTAAGCATTTTTTTTTCATCTTAATATAGGTTTATAGGTTTAATGATTGAAAAGGTGGCTGAGCAGAATTGAAGCCTATTTCTTACTAAGTAAAGTTTTAATCATTTTCTCCATTTGTTTATACTGTTATTCTTATTTCATCCTTCATATCAATAATCTATAAGTTCTTTGTGTAAAACTTTGTGAACTCCGTGGTTTTGTTTTTTCTCAAGCATACGGACTTCGGACTGCCTTCTCACATCAAGCTTCAAACTTCTCACTTCAAACTTCAAACTTCAAACTTCTCACTTCTCACTTCTCACTGCAAACTTCTCACATCAAACTTCTCACTTTTCACTTCTAACTTCTCACTTCTCACTTCTCACTTCTCACTTCAAACTTCTCACTGCAAACTTCTCACTTCTCACTTCAAACTTCTCACTGCAAACTTCTCACTTCTCACTTCAAACTTCTCACTTCCAAATATAACAAAAATTATCCGTTTACAAACGACTACAATCATTTACATACGAAAGTAATTACATACCAACCGAATAAAATTTGCAAGTTGTTACATATTTGCACCGTTGAATTGACCGAATGATATTCAACTTATAAAAACTTATCTTATGAATACGTTAAGAAACAAAGTACAGTTAATTGGAAACTTAGGAAACAAACCAGAAATTATTACATTAGAATCTGGAAAAAAATTAGCAAAGTTCTCAATTGCTACCAATGAAAATTACAAAAACGCACAAGGAGAAAAAGTTACCAATACCGAATGGCATAATTTAGTGGCTTGGGGTAAAACAGCAGAAATAGCTGAAAACTATTTAGAAAAAGGAAAAGAGATTGCTATTGAAGGAAAACTAACAACAAGAAGTTATGATGACAAAGACGGCAATAAACGTTCTATTACAGAAGTAGTGGTAAGCGAGTTATTACTCTTAGGTACTAAATAATAACTACTAATTTAATTATTTTAACCTGTACTAAAATCAAAATTTTTAAAACCTTTCACAAACAAGTTTGTGAAAGGTTTTTTTGGTAACTAGCGTTTCATATACAACACTATTAAAAGTACACCTTACACCAATAGTAATTTAGAAATACCATTCATAGAAAGTTATAGATTTTCAAAAACAACTATATTTATAAGGTAAAAAGGACCCCTTCAACCGTTTTTGGTTAAACATACAACTATAAATCTGCAAAAAATAGGGTTAAAAAGTGCCATTTTATCACTTCTAAAGGCAAAACTCGCCTTTTAATAACAAAAAAAACTTTTAAAAAATGAATATTTATCATTTTTAAGGCAATTCTTTATGTAAAAAATAAATTACCACCAAAAAAACGAATTAAACACCTCTTTTTAAACCATTGTACTCTAACACATTATAGCTACATATAATAAATAAGATGTACATAAACCAAAAATTTAATAGTTTTAGCAAATCAATTATTGCATAATAAAAAAAATTATGTAGTTTTGTTAACTAATTGTAATAACACAAGTTTATTAACCTATTTACATTTTAAAGAATATTAATTAAAAAGTTACAAAATGAAACATTTAAAAAAATTGTCGGTAGTTCTGATGATGACTACCTTATTCAGTGTTAGTTTTACTTCCTGTATAGATACAGAAGTATCTCCAGTAGTTGAAGCTATTTACGAGGGACAAGCTGACCTATTAGCTGCACAAGCTGCAGTACAAAATGCTGAAGCGGCTTTAAGAGCCTCTCAAGCTACACTTAATGAAGCATACGCTGCTGTTGAACAAGCCAATGCTGCATACACTTTAGCAGAAGTTGAAGGATTAGAAATTGCAAATGAAGCTGCTCAACAACTTGTTGATCAAGCGCAAGCAGATTTAAACCTTTACCTTGCAGAACTTGCTTTTGAATTACAAGAAGCAGGAGCTGTAGTAGCTGCAGAATATCTTACAGAATATAAGGGATATTTACAAGAAGGTAAAGAAGCTCTTAAAAAAAGAAATGAAAAAGCTCTTCAACTTGCTCAAGCAATTTACATGAGAGACAACAACTTATATGAAGGATATCAAGAAACTGCCCTTCAAGGTATGGTTGATGTAGCCGCTTTACAAGTTGAAATGAAATTAGCTGAAGTTGCTGCGTTAGAAGCAATTTTAGATGACCCAACTTCTCTACCTGCTCAAGTTACTGCATGGGAAGAAAGATTAGAAGAATTAATTGCTTTGAAACATGATTTATCAGCTGCAGAAGATGTAAAAAGAGAAGAAATTGATGAATTATTAGAAGGTACTGATGATAATAGACAACGATTCATTGATGACTATGAAGGTTTTGTGCAAGATAGTACAGGGTGGGCTGATGAAATTGCAGATATTGAAAAAAATATTGAAAAATGGTCTGATGCTATATCTGATTACCCTGCCGCTCTTGAAGCTGCTACACAAGGTGTAGAGGATGCTCAACAAGCTTTAGCTGATGCTGTAGAAGCCTTAGGTGCTATGGTTAATAATGATGGGTCTGATGATCCTTTAACTTACCACGGAACTAGATATTACACAAAAGATGCTGGTGGAAAAGACGATGTTGATGCAGAAGGTGAAAAATATGACCCTGCTACAAACTTACAAGAAGAGTATGTAAATGCTCGTATCGATGCTGCTGACGCTGATAGCGCTTTAGGTACTATGGAAGCTGATTTCTTAGCGCTTACTGTAACATACAACAATGCTGCAACTGCTTTACAAGAAGCAATTAACACTTATGAAGGTGGAACTTTAGCTGCTCAAATAGTTGCTGCTGAAACTGCTAAATCTAATGCAGAAGAAGCTTTAGGTGTAGCTCAAGATGCTTATGATCTTGCTGAAGCTACTTTTAGTGCTGACCCAACTGGATCTGTTGATGGTGATCTTGCCTTTGCTGATGCTCCTATGGGAACAATTGTTGATGACTTAGGAACTATTGGAAAACATGATGATGACCTTACTAGTTCTAAAACTTATGTAGAAGTAACTGGATGGGCTAAAATCCCAGGAAATACTGAATGGACTCCTAGTACTTTAGGTTCTACTAAAATGACTCAAGCTGAAGTACTTTTAGATATGGATGCAAAAATTGCTGCATATGCAATAGATAATTCTATCCCAGGTTCAACAGCAGGAGTATATTTAATGGATTCTCGTGCAGATTTCCAATTATGGGAACAAAATGGTGATTGGACTAATGGAGATAACACTTCTTCAGGTTCGGCTAACCCTGGAGCTGATGATACTGAAATTACATACCTTGTATCAGTACCAACAAGTGAAGACATCTACTCTATTATTTACTTAGAAGTTGAAGCTGATGATACTAGTGTTTCTAACTTGTATACATTTAATGTTGCAACAAATATGTTAGGTTCTGAAGCATTTGAAAATAGAGATTTCGATACTGATGGTTATTTAGAATCTACCGATCCTCAAGCGGGTTACGATTCTACACCAGATGCTAATGGAGAAACTTCCCCTGTTGGTGATGCATATAACGATACGTTAAATGCACAGGCTGTACTTTGGAATGCTAGTCAATTACTTGCTGTATTACAAGCACAAGCTACAGATGAATTAAAAAATATCGCAGAATTACAAGCAGTATACGACTACCAAAAACAATTATTTGATGGTGGACAAGAAGCTGTAGATTTGGCTGTAAAAGCTAAAGAAGATGCAGATAAAGCTGCTCTTAAAGCTAAGACTGCTGTTGATAATGCTTGGATACAAATTGGTGGTGTTGATATAGACACTGCTGACGCTGGTGATACTTTATATGATGTAGAGGATGATGCTGCTAATCCACATGTTGTTTATGAAAACGAGGATGGAGACGATGCATTAACTTTATCTGCTGAGTTATTCAATGTAACAGTTGAATTATTAGACTTAGAAGAGTGTGATGAAGAGTGTCTTCAACTTAAAATTGATGGAGCGCAACATGATATTGACTTGATTCAACCTAAATTAGATGCTGTTACAATAGTATTGGCTGACATGAAAGCTCAATATGACATGTATATGGAAGTTAATATTGATGGTGATTTAGATGCTGATTTAGAAGCACAAGTAGTAGCAATTCAATATGAAATGTTACAAATTAGATTAGAAAAAATACTTGTAATTGCTGAAAGAGACAATATTCAAGCAATTCTTGATAATCTTAATAGTAAGTTTGATGATAATTTAGCTGATATTCGTTGGAAAATTGAACAATTATATGATAACGACGGTTGGAATAGTATTGCAGGTGCACAAGAAGATTTAGCAGCTGCTGAAGAAGCTTTGGCTTTATTTATGGCTAACCAATCTGGTTGGGATGAATACATTGAAGTTCGTGAAGCTGCAGTTGCTGAATGGCAAGCACGTTACGATAGCGCAATGGCATTAGCTGCTAAATATAAAGCATTAATGGAGGCTGCATTAGCATCTTAAAAGATTCTTTAGGATAAAAAATATAGGGCTGTTTAGGCAGCCCTTTATAAAATAAATTATAACTCTTAAAGAACTAAAACATATGAAAAAATATTTAATTTTATGCTTTATCCTTGCCTTTACACTAACAAGTGTAAGTGCTCAAGATAAAGTTTCCAACCAAGATTGTGATAACTGTGAAGTTGAAACATTTGCACCTAAAAAAGGTGACTTTACAGCAGCAATGGTTTTTGGTCGTGGAGCATACCTAAACGGTGGTTTAACTGTACCAAGTTCTTTCTCATCTGTTAGTGGTGATGCACCTTACCTTAATACCGTAGATGCTAACAACAACAGTGTTTCTAATATGGTAGGTGCTGAAGGGCGCTATTATGTAGGAAATAAATTTGCTCTTTCATTTGGTGGAGGTGCTATTTTACGTAATACTCCTGCTCAATTAAACATACCTGCTGTAGTAGATGCTAACGGTAACCAAATTATACAAGGGTATAACGCAGTTGTTGCTAATGAAAGAATCGATTTAAACGTAACAGTTGGTGGCCAATGGATGTTTAAAACTAATAATGATAGGTTAGTTCCTTATTTAGGTTTTGCACTACCATTTAATTATGCCAGACAATCTTTATACGATCCAACAATAACGGTTGATAACACAGGAAACCCAACAATTACTGATCTAGGAGCGCGTCACGTAGACATTGCCGCTTTTGGAGTACAAGCAGTTGCTGGTGTTGATTATTATGTTGTGAAAGATGTATTCTTTGGTTTTGATATAAAACCAGTTTCTTACACGTACGCAGCTAGTTTAAAAAATCCTGGTCCAGGTTTAATGAACCTTGAATCTGAAACCGATACAGTATCATTTTTTGCCCAATTTTCTTTTAAACTTGGGTTTAAATTTTAACTTGTGTAATACGATTACTAAATTATTAAGAAGGCTACCATTGGTAGCCTTTTTTTTGTTTAAAATTCAAACTACCTGTCTTTCCTTTGAAAAAAGGTAACCTTAACAACCATGTAAATAGATACCTGCCAGAGTTTATCTTGAGCGAAGTGGAAAGGCAGGTATGACAAACGTATTTAGATAACACTTCAAAGACAATATTTAAAAACAACTAAAACTTGCGATGACATTGCTGTGAAAACAGGCACCTCTTTAGGTTCAGCGTAGCTAATCTTTAACAACCTTAATTAAATTTAAACTTATTGTCATTGTTGTGAAAACAGGCACCCCTTTAGGTTCAGCGTAGCTAATCCATAAAAACCATATAATAGATACCTCCCAGAGTTTATCTTGAGCGAAGTGGAAAGGCAGGTATGACAAACGTGTTAGAAAAACCGTGGTACCCTAAAATTTAATATAAATTCAACCTTATTGTCATTCCTGTGAAAACAGGCAACCCTTTAGGTTCAGCGTAGCTAATCCATAAAAACCATATAATAGATACCTGCTTACGCAGGTATGACAAACGTGTTAGAAAAACCGTGCTACCACTACACTATATCTTATTTTAAAACCATTCTTTTTTATTTGTTTGGTACATATAAACAAATTCTTCATCAGATTTTGTTAAATATATAATACCCTCAATTAAACCAATAACACTTGTTACTGCGGCACCAATACCGCAAGTAACAACAGTAATTGCTAATAAAATAATACCCTGAGTTGTATAACCCAGTATAAATTTATGAACCCCAAAAGGGCCTAGTAAAATACCTAAAATACCAGCAAGTACTCTTTTACTTTCTTCTGTACTGTTTGGAACTATATTTCCATTTTCATCAATTACATTCATGATATTTATATTTGTAGGTTAAATTTACATTTTTTTATTTAAAGAAAAGCATTGTCTTTAGGTTCCCATAATTCTATTTTATTACAATCATTATCTAAAATCCATCCAAACTTACCATAATCGTGCTCTTGAATTGTACCAATAATTGTAACACCTTCATACTTTAACACCTGCAGCAGTTCCTCAAGGTTATCTACGCGGTAGTTAAACATAAATTCTTTGTTTGAAGGCTCAAAGTAATTCGTGTTTTTATCAAATGGGCTCCACTGAGTAGCACACACCCTTTATATCTTTCCACCAAAACCAAGCTCCCCATTCATCTACATTAAAATCTAAATGCTTTTTGTACCACTCTTTTGTTTCTTTAGGATTGGTACTTTTAAAGAAACGCCCACCAATTCCAGTAACTTTTTTAAGTTATTGAAATTGCTTCTTTTCAAATTCCTTATCAGCAAAAAAAATAACTTTTATCTTATCTACTATAGTTTGTGCCAATTTAACATTAGATTCTTTAGTCCATCCAGCAATATGAGGAGATAACAATACATTAGACGCCTTAATTAAAAACTCGAAAGGCTCAGGTAAATTCTTATTTTCAAATAAATTCTCGAAAGATAGTTTTTCATATTCCAACACATCAAGACACGCACCTAAAATTTTATTATTTTTAATGGCATCAACCAAATTAGCCGTTACAACAGCTGAACCACGTGCAGTATTAATCAAATAAAATGGCTTCTTAAAAGCATTAATAAAACCTGTATCAACCATTTGATACGATAATTGATTATAAGGTGTGTGCAAACTTAAAACATCTGTTTTCTGTTGTAATTCATTTAAGGTAACTTGTTTGCAATATTCATCTCCTACACCATCCTTAATATCGTAACAAATAACTTCAACATTAAAGCCTTGTAATTTTTTAGCAAAAGCTTTACCCATATTACCGTAACCAATAATGCCTACGGTTTTCCCTTCTAGTTCAACGCCTCTATTTTCTTCTCTAAGCCATTTTCCGTTTCTAATTTCAAGATCAGCCTTTTTTAAATTATTAAACAAGGCTAAAAGCATTCCCAAGGCATGTTCTCCTACAGCATTACTATTACCTTCTGGTGCAGAAATAAGATGAATTCCCTTTTCTTCGGCATATTCAACATCTATACTTTCTAAACCAGCTCCAACTCTAGCAACAAACTTTAATTTAGTTGCAGCATCAATAAAACTTTTATCAATTTTAAATCTACTACGTATTACAACACCATCAAAATCCGATATAATATCTTCAATAGTAGTTTTAGAAGCTATATAGTTTTCCACATTTATACATCCTAAATCACTTAATTGATCAATTAATAAGGGATGATTTGTATCTAAATGTAAAATTTTCACAATTAATATTGTTCGTTATCATTTGGGAAGTCCCTACTTTTAACATCTGAAATATAATTTTCAAAAGCACCTGTCATTTCAACATATAGGTCTAAATACCTACGCAAAAATCTTGGATGAAATTCGTGGGTCATCCCTAACATATCATGAGTTACTAAGACCTGACCATCAACGCCATTTCCAGCACCAATACCAATAACAGGTATTGAAACACTTTGCGCAACTTCTTTGGCTAATTTAGCTGGCACCTTTTCTAATACCAACGCAAAACAGCCAAGATCTTCTAATAATAAAGCATCTTCTTTTAATTTTTCTGCTTCTTCCTCTTCTTTTGCCCTAACGGTATAAGTTCCAAATTTATAAATAGATTGCGGAGTTAAACCTAAATGCCCCATAACAGGAATACCGGCAGTTAAGATTCTTGAGATTGATTCTTTAATTTCGCTTCCTCCTTCAAGTTTTACTGCATGACCCCCAGATTCTTTCATAATTCTAATTGCGGAATCCAATGCACTTCTAGAATTACCCTGGTAGCTTCCAAAAGGTAGGTCAACAACTACTAAGCTTCTTTCACTCGCCCTTACCACAGAACTAGCGTGGTAAATCATTTGATCTAAGGTAATTGGTAATGTAGTTTCGTGTCCCGCCATAACATTAGAAGCAGAATCTCCAACTAAAATAATATCAATTCCAGCATTCTCAACAATTTTTGCCATGGTAAAATCGTACGCAGTAAGCATCGCAATCTTTTCCCCATTTTTTTTCATTTCTACTAAACTCTTAGTAGTAATTCTTTTGTAATCTTTTTTTGAAGTTGACATTATGTTGGTTTTATTTATAAAGGGTAAAAGTAATGAAAATTCAGAATTGTTGCATCAGTTTAGATGTTTGAAAATTAAAATATCTCTAAAAAAATTCAAAAATATCCTAAATTACTATGAACATTGATAATATTAAATATAAAACTTTGATTGTAATGATATTAAAATTATTTTTACTTAAAAATAATACAAATTGAAAAAATCACAGAAATATTATGAAACATATATCGAGGAACTCGAGGAAAGAATTATTGATTTAAGTCTAAAATTAAAAGCAACTAATAATTTATTAGCAGATAAAGCAACTAAACATAACAAATTAATTTCTGCACTCACTCATAATTTAAAAAACCCAATTGGTATCGCATATTCTTTTTCAGAAATGATGTCGGAAAATGCTGAAAATTACCCTAAAGATAAACTCGAAAAACACCTTGAGATTGTAAAAGAGTCATCTCAATACGCAATTAGCTTACTTAATACTTTTGTAACATATCATCAAGTTAATTCTGCTAACTACCTGTATAATTTTAAATTAGAAGAGTACACTGAGCTTATAAATAATGTAATAAATAACAACATGTTATTATTACAAAATAAGCATATAACAGTAGTCAAAAATTTGCCTAATAATGCTATTTTAATAAACATAGATTCTGAAAAAATAACATTAGTTCTAAAGCAACTACTCCGTAATGCTATTCGATTTTCTGAACCAAATTCTAAAATTACAATTAGCGTTACTACCAGCAGTACAGCGATTACGACCCAGATAATTGACGAGGGAATAGGAATTTCTAAAAATGATCTAGCAAACGTATTCAATGATTTTTTTGTAGTAAATACTTATGATGTTGATAAAAAAAAATGCATAGGTTTAGGACTTTCCATTGCACAAAATATAATAAAAAAACATAACGGTACTCTTTCTATACATAGCACAATTAATCAAGGTTCTACCGTAACAATTACATTACCTATTTGTAAATAAACCCTACATAATACACTATTTTATATTAGAAAATAAATGAAATAAAAAAATATAGAATTTTATGTATCTTTAACTTTTTCATAAACCCCAACGAAGATAATTAAAATGAATAAACTCAAAGCTGCAAATTTGCCATTAAATAACAACTCCAAATCAAGTACTGGTAACTACTTTTCATTTTTTGAATATGCCCCTGTAGCCTTGATAATACAAGATTTTACGGAAGCTAAAAAATTCATTAATTCAGTAATTAAAAAAAACAACACTACCTTAGAAGCATGCGTTCAAAGCAATCCGAAAATAATTTCTAAACTAATTTCACTGATTACTATAAAAGATGTAAACGCAAAGGCAGTTGAATTATATAATGCTAAAAACAAAAAAGATTTAATTGAAAATATACATAAGGTTTTTACCGATAAATCTAACAAAGAGTTTCGTAAATTAATAATAGCAATTTTATGCGGTGTAAAAGAAACAGAAATTGAATCTGTTAACAAAACTATAGATGGTAAAGAGTTTGATGTACTTAGTAAACTTAATTTAATTGAAGATTCTAATGGGGAATTTAATAATGTTATAGTATCAATTGAAGACATTACCAAAAAGATAGCAGGGCGAAAAGCTTTAATAAATAGTGAAAATAGGTATAAAGAATCTGAGATTATTGCTAAAATAGGAAGTTGGTTTTACGATTTAAAAACTAAAGAAGTTGAATGTACAGATGAACTATTTAGAATAATTGAAACAACACCAAACAAAAAAACATTAAGCATCGATTTTTTACTTCAATTTGTGCATCCAAATGATAAGCAAAAAGTTATTAATTTCAATTTAAAAAAATTAATAAAAGATTCAAATAAAGATTTAAGGTATCGGATTATAACTAAAAAAGGATTCATTAAATATATTCTTGAAAAAAGAACTGTAATTTTTGAAAATAATAAAGTTTCAAGAATTATTGGAATAGCACAAGATATTACTGAAAATGTAATTTTTGAACAAAAACTAAATACCACAAAAAATCTACTATCCAATACAATATCCAGTATTAAAGATGGATTTGTAATTTTAGATAAAAATTCTAATTACCTATATACCAACAATCAAGCCGCTAAATTACTTGGTAAATCGGCTATTGATCTTATTGGGAAAAATATTTGGAGTGAATTTCCAGAAAAAGAAGGCGATATTTTTTATGACGAATACCAGCGCGCATTAAAAACAAAAAAACCAGTAAATTTTGAAAACTATTTTGCCCCCTGGAATAAATGGTTTGAAAATAGAATTATTCCATCTAAAAATGAAATGCTAATTATTTTTCAGGAAATTACTGATAAAAAAATATCTGAAAATAAAATAAAAGAAGCCTATAATATTATAAATAAAAGTCCTTCAATTGCAATATTATGTAAAAATGAATTCAATTTTCCTGTATTATTTGCTTCTGAAAATTCTGAAAATTTATTTGGCTATACACAAGATGACTTTTTAACTGGAAAATTAAATGTACATGAGTTGGTTTATTCAAAAGACTTAGAAGCAATTCGGTCTGTATTATTTAAAAAAATAAAGCAAAAAAAAGTAAAAGGATTTAAATCAAAACCCTTTAGAATTGTTACAAAACAAGCAATAATTAAATGGATTGAAGCAAGGTTCGATTTTACCAAAGATGCGAACAAAAATGTTACTCATATTCAAGCAATTGTAGAAGATATTACTGATAAAAAAAGAACCGAAGATTTATTTTATGAAAGTAATCAAAGATTGCAAAATCAATTTGACAATACTCCTTTAGCTTCAATTATTTGGGATGTAAACTTTAAAGTAATTAAATGGAATAACTCCGCCGAAAGAATTTTTGAATTTACAGCAAAGGAAGCAGTTGGAAAGCACATAAAGGACTTAATTCTTCCTAAAAATGCACATTCAGAAATAGATGAAATTTGGGGAGATTTACTAAAACAAAAAGGTGGATATCGAAATACCAATAAAAATATTACAAAAAGCGGTAAAGAAATTATATGTAATTGGTATAATGTAACCTTAAAAAATAGCGAAGGCCATGTAACTGGTGTAGCATCTTTAGGGAATGATATTACAGAAATCATAAATTCGAAAAAATTGTTAGAAAAGTCCGAGAAAAAATATCGAGACATTTTCGAGAAATCAATAGATGCTGTATTAATTATTAAAAACGGTGTTTTTACAGATTGTAATGAAGCTACGTTAAAAATATTTGGACATCCTAATAAAGAATCTTTAATAAAATTACACCCCTCAGAAGTTTCTCCGCTAGAACAACCAGATGGCGAAAATTCATTTCATAAAGCTGAAGAATTAATGAAAATTGCTTTAGATAACGGAAGTTCAAGGTTTAGGTGGTATCATAAAACAAAAAAAGGACGCGTTTTCCCAGCCGAAGTTTCATTAACTAAAATTGAAGAAGGTGATAATAAAATAAGAATTCACGCAGTTGTTAGAGATATTACAGAAAGAGTAAAAAAAGAAGAATTAGAAGATGTTTTATACAATATTTCAAAAGCAGCTTTAACCTTAGATGATTTTAATGAGTTTAGTACGTTTATAAAAAATCAATTACACAAAATTATAGATACTACTAACTTCTATATTGCACTATATCAAAAAGAGAATGATTTAATAACCTTGCCTTTTGTTGTAGATGAGAAAGATAATACTGAAGTCTTTTCGGTGCAAAATTCTTTAACAGGCTATGTTATAAAAAATGCAAAACCATTATTAGTCAACACTAAAAATCACCATAACCTAATTAAAAAAGGTATTGTTGATTTAATTGGTGAACCTACAAAAATATGGGCAGGTGCACCGCTAAAATCTCAAACCGAAGTATTTGGTGCTATAGTTGTACAAAGTTATAACGATCCAGAAGCTTACAACTTAAATGATTTGCAATTATTAGAGTTTGTTGCAAATCAAATTAGTATAGCCATTCAAAAAAGTAATGCCGCAAAAGATTTAAAAGAAGCACTTGTAAAAGCACAAGAATCAGACAAATTAAAATCCGCTTTTTTAGCAAATATGAGCCATGAAATTAGAACTCCTATGAATGGTATAATTGGTTTCTCTGAATTATTCTCAAATTCAAATTTACCAGAAAATGTCCGAAAAGAATATGCTAAAATTGTAATAAATAGTAGTAAAAAATTACTCTCTATTGTAAATGATATTTTAGATATTTCAAAAATTGAAGCCGGTGCTGTTCAACTAAGTTTTAATACTGTAAATTTAAATAATTTAGTAGATAGCCTTCACGCATTCTATAATCCAATTGCTCAAAAAAACAATCTGATTTTAACCTGCAAAAAAGGATTAGCAGATAATGATAGTTTTATTAAAATAGATAAAACCAAATTACATCAAATTCTAACAAATTTATTATCAAACGCATTTAAATTTACAGATGAAGGAAGTGTAGAAATTGGTTACCAAATTATAAATAATGAACTACAATTTCATGTAAAAGATACTGGAATTGGAATCGATTCTAAATTACGTGATTCAATTTTTGATAGATTTATTCAAGGAGATTTAGATTTAAATAAACAAAAAAAAGGTACTGGTTTAGGATTGGCAATATCCAAAAAATTTGTTGAACTCTTTAATGGGAAAATATGGTTAGAGTCTAACAATAAAGGAACTACAGTATTTTTTACCATTCCATATAAAAAAGTTAAAAAACCCACAAGTAGTATGAATATAGAAAAAGATATCCCTATAATAAATACATTAAAAAACAAACATATTACTTTACTAGTAGCCGAAGATGAAGAGTACAATATGCTTTATATTAATGAGTTGTTTTCTAATTCTAAATATAAAATTATTGAAGCTCATAATGGTGCTGAGGCCATTGAATTAGCTTTAACAAACCCAGAAATTGATATGGTATTTATGGATATAAAAATGCCTATAGTAAATGGAAACGAAGCGATGCTTCAAATTAAAGCCAAAAAACCTAATTTACCAATAATTGCACTTTCTGCGTATGCAATGGAGTCCGATATAGAAAATGCTTTAAGTAAGGGATTTAATGATTACCTTACCAAACCTATTGATAGAAAAAAAATATTTGAATTAATACAACGTTATACAAATCAAATAGTTTAGCTTTAAGTTTAAATAAAATGGCTGTTAAAAAACATACTTTAAACCCCGAAAAATGGGTGCCTCTTTATGCAGACTACCTGTTTAACTATACTATTAGTCGAATTAACAACCACGATCAAGCTAAAGACCTTGTACAAGACACATTTTTTGCAGCATTAAACGCAAAAGATAATTTTCAAGGAAAAGCAAGTGAACGCACCTGGCTAATATCAATATTAAAAAGAAAAATTATTGATTATTATCGAAAAATAAACTCCGCAAAAGGTAAAGCTGAAGTAAAAATGAATTTTTATTCAGATGGAGAACTTGAAGGCGACTGGATTGAAGAAAGAGTTCCAACAGATTGGAATGCTGAAATAGAAAAAAATATAGAAAACAAAGAATTAACAATTGCCTTAGAAAATTGTATTAATAGCTTACCCGAAAAATATGCTATGGTTTTTAGAATGAAAACAATACAACAATTTGAAACTGAAGAAATATGTAAGGAATTAGAAATAACCTCGTCAAATCTTTGGGTAATTATTCATAGAGCACGCACTCAATTGAGAAAATGTATGGAAGATAATTGGTTTAAAAAATAACAATCCTATTAAATGAAATTAACTTGCAATCAGGCCACAACAATTTGCGATAAGAGCCAATATAAAGAAGCCTCTTTTTTGGAATTATTAAAGTTAAATTTACATCTTTTTTTATGCAAAAAATGTGGAAAATACGTTAAACAAAATAGCATATTGTCTAAATGTTATAAAAAGAAACGCACAATCGACTGTACTAAAAATCAATGTTTATGCGATGAAGAAAAAAGAACCATGGAAAATAACTTAAAAGAAAAACTATAGTACCACAACTTAATTAAATTAGTAAAACGGCTATTTTACTAAGGCAAGTTGAATGCGTTTCCTAGCAATATCTATTTCCAAAACCTTTACTATTATTTGTTGGTTTAATGCAACAATCGAATTAACATCACTTACAAATTTATCCGATAGGTTTGAAACATGAATCAAGCCACTTTCTTTAATTCCAATATCTACAAAACATCCGAAATTGGTAATATTATTTACAATTCCAGGTAATAATTGACCTTCATGTAAGTCAGAAATAGTTCTAATATTTTGATTGAAAGTAAATACTTTTGCAGTTTCACGAGGATCTAGCCCTGGTTTTTCTAATTCACCAATAATATCTTTTAAAGTAGGAAGGCCAACTTTTTTTGTACAATATTTTTCTAATTTTATTTTTTGAAGTAACTCCTTATTTCCAATTAAATTAGCAACAGTACAACCTTCATCCTTTGCCATTTTTTCAACAACTACGTAACTTTCTGGATGTACCGCTGAATTATCTAAAGGATTTTTAGCATTTTTAATTCTCAGAAAACCTGCACCTTGTTCAAAAGCTTTGTTTCCTAAACGAGCTACTTTTTTAATATCGTTTCTAGATGTAAATGCGCCGTGTTCATCTCTATATTTAACAATATTTTCGGCCAATTTTGGTCCAATACCCGAAACGTAACTTAATAAAGAAACACTTGCTGTATTTATATTTACACCAATAGAATTTACACAACTTTCTACAACAGTATCTAACGAACTTTTTAATTTAACTTGATCAACATCGTGCTGATATTGTCCTACTCCAATAGATTTTGCATCAATCTTAACCAATTCAGCCAACGGATCTGCCAATCTTCTACCAATTGAAACCGAACCACGCACTGTAACATCGTAATTTGGAAACTCATCTCTTGCAATTTTAGAAGCCGAATAAATACTTGCACCTGCTTCACTCACAACAAAAACTTCTACATCTTTATTAAATCGCATTTTACGAATCAATTGTTCTGTTTCACGTGATGCAGTTCCGTTTCCTATCGCAATTGCTTCTATTTTATAAGCATCAACTAACGAATTTATTTTTTTCATTGCACCCAAAGAATCATTTTTTGGTGCGTGTGGATATATAGTTTCGTTATATTCTAAACCACCTTGTGCATTTAAACAAACTACTTTACAACCAGTTCTAAAACCAGGATCTATAGCTAAAATAGTTTTTTCGCCTAATGGCGCTGCTAATAATAATTGCTTTAAATTTTTAGCAAAAACTTTAATAGCACTTGCATCTGCTTTTTCTTTTGAAGCATTTAATATTTCATTGGATAATGCAGGAAATAACAAACGTTTATAAGCATCTTGAATTGCCAATTTAATTTGAGAAGAACAATTGTTGTTGGATCGAATAATGCTGGCTTCAATTTTTGACAATGCTCGTTCGTTATCAATTTCAATTTTTATACGAATAAACCCTTCTTTTTCGGCTCTTAGAATTGCTAATAATCGATGTGAAGGAATTCGATTTAAAGATTCATTCCATTCAAAATAATCTCTAAATTTTTGAGCTTTTTCATCTTTTTCTTTTGTTTTTACCACTGTGGAATTTATAGTGGCAAAACGTTCTAATTGATATCGAATATTAATTCGAACATCAGTACGTTCATTTATCCATTCAGCAATAATAAATCGAGCTCCCGCTAAAGCATCCTCCTCCGTCTCAATAGCATTATTTTTATATTTAGAGGCTATAGAATGGATATCAGTAGCATTCTGACTCATAATAATCTTTGCCAACGGTTCCAATCCGTTTTTACGCGCAGTTTCAGCCTTTGTCTTGCGTTTTTTCTTGTAAGGAAGGTAAATATCTTCTAAAACCGTTAAGTCTGTTGTAGCCTCAATTTTTTGTTTTAATTCGGCTGTTAGAACATCTTGCTCTTCTAATGCTTTTAAAATTGTTATTTTTCGCTTTTCAAGTTCTTCAAACTGCATTTTATAGGTTACAATAGCACCAATTTCAACTTCATCTAAATTCCCTGTTAATTCTTTTCTATAACGAGAAATAAAAGGAATAGTACAATCTTCATTTAATAATTGAATCGTGTTTTCTATTCCTTTTGAAGGAAGATTTGTTTTGTTTTGTATGAAGTTTAAGATTTGCATTTTGCTTTTTTAAAAATGAAATTAACAAAAAACCCCGAAACAAGTTCAGGGTTTTAATATATTTTCTAACTAATTTTAACTTACCTGCTCACCATTTTTTACTGAATCATTCTCTGGTTCAATAAAAGCAAGTTTACCATCTGGAGTATCTGTCATTAAAATCATTCCTTGGCTTTCAACACCTCGCAATTTACGTGGTGTTAAATTTACCAAAACCGTTACTTTTTGTCCAATAATATCTTCAGGTTTAAAGCTTTCGGCAATTCCGGAAACAATGGTTCTAGTATCTATACCAACATCAACTTTAAGCTGTAACAACTTTTTAGTTTTAGGTACTTTTACAGCTTCAATAATGGTTCCAACACGCATATCTAACTTTGTAAAATCATCAAACTCGATTGTTTCTTTTTGTGGCTCAACTACTTTATTTTCAGCTTCATTGGCTGCTTTTGTAGCTTCTAATTTATCCAATTGAACTTGAATGTCTTTATCTTCAATTTTAGAAAACAACAATTCTGCTTTTCCAATTTTATGATTTGGTGCAATTAATGTTTCTGATTTCTCAATTGCATTCCAAGCGACACCTTCAGAAATATTTAAAATACCTTTCAATTTTTCAGCAGAAAATGGTAAAAATGGTTCGCAAACAACAGCTAATGCGGCAGCAATTTGCAACGCTACATACATAACAGTTTTTACACGTTCTGGATCTGTTTTTATTTGTTTCCAAGGCTCTTCATCTGCCAAATATTTATTTCCTAAACGGGCTAAGTTCATTAATTCTTGTGAGGCCTCTCTAAAGCGGTAACGCTCAATAGAACTCGCTATAATTGATGGATATTTTTGTAATTTTTCTAAGGTTTCATTATCAACATCTGTAAACTCATTTGGTTCTGGAATAACACCTTCATAATATTTATTTGTAAGTACTACTACCCTATTAATAAAGTTTCCAAAAATAGCAACTAATTCGTTGTTATTTCTTGCCTGAAAATCTTTCCAAGTAAAATCATTATCCTTAGTTTCTGGCGCATTTGCAGTCAACGTATAACGCAAAACATCTTGCATTCCAGGAAAATCTTCTAAATATTCGTGCAACCAAACAGCCCAATTTTTAGATGTTGAAATTTTATCACCTTCTAAGTTTAAAAACTCATTTGCAGGCACATTTTCGGGTAAAATATAACTTCCTTCGGCTTTTAACATCGCAGGGAAAATAATACAATGAAAAACAATATTATCTTTTCCAATAAAATGAATTAATTTGGTGTTTTCATCTTTCCAATATGGTTCCCAGTCTTTTCCTTCACGTGCCGCCCATTCTTTGGTTGATGAAATATAACCAATAGGCGCATCAAACCAAACGTACAATACTTTTCCTTCGCCACCTTCAACTGGAACTGGAATTCCCCAATCCAAATCGCGTGTTACTGCTCTCGGTTTTAAACCATCGTCTAACCATGATTTTACTTGGCCTAATACGTTTGTTTTCCAATCGTTTTTATGACCTTCAACAATCCATTCGCGCAACCATTTTTCATATTTATCTAATGGTAAATACCAGTGTTTTGTTACTTTGGTAGTTGGTACATTTCCTGTTATTGCCGATTTCGGATTTATTAAATCTGTTGCATTATGGCTAGTACCACATTGCTCACATTGATCGCCATAACTTTCATCATTTCCACATTTTGGACAAGTTCCAACTACAAATCTATCAGCTAAAAACTGATTTGCTTCGGCATCGTACAATTGTTCGGAAGCTTCTTCAATAAACTTACCTTCGTCATATAATTTCTTGAAAAATTCTGAAGCAGTATCATGATGAACTTTTGCTGAAGTTCTTGAATAATTATCAAAAGAAATACCAAAATCATTAAAAGATTGCTTAATAATTGCATGATATTTATCTACAATATCTTGTGGAGAAACACCTTCTTTTTTTGCTTTTAACGTAATGGGCACACCGTGTTCGTCCGATCCACAAATATATAACACATCATTTCCTGTGTTACGTAAATAACGTGCATAAATATCAGCTGGCACATAAACACCTGCTAAATGTCCAATATGAACGGGGCCGTTTGTGTAAGGTAAAGCGGCTGTAATAGTATATCTTTTTGAATTGCTCATCAAAATGGTTTTATGAAAGTGCAAAAATAAGGATTGTTTATCAGAAAAATGAAAAGTTAATTGGCTTTTCGTAATTTGCAGTTTGATTTATTTGATTTTTATATGAAACAACCAACATTTCTAAAGAGAGATGATACAATTGCCATTGTTTCTGCTGCTCGAAAAATTTCTTTACCTGAAATTCAACCAGCCATAGAATTACTTAAAGAATGGGGATTACAAGTTGAAATTGGTGAAAGTATTGGCTTTGAAGAACATCAGTTTGCCGGAACTGACGAACAACGTAGGACAGATTTTAAAAAATGCTAGATAATCCAAATATTAAAGCAATTTGGTGTGCACGTCGTGGTTACGGGTCAGTTCGTATTATAGACAAATTAGATTTTTCTGAATTCAAAAAAAAACCAAAATGGATTATTGGTTATTCTGATGTTACGGTTTTGCACAATCAAATTCATAATTTAGGTTTTCAAACGTTACACGCAACAATGCCTTTAAATGTTGAAAAGAATACCATTGAATCCTTAAATTCTTTAAAAAATGTTTGTTTGGAAAAACTATTTCTTATGAAATTTCAACTTCAAGAGAAAATAAATTAGGAACTGCCTCTGGGGAATTAGTTGGTGGAAATTTATCCATGTTATATAGCTTATTAGGAAGTAAATCAACCATAAAAACCAATAGAAAAATACTGTTTTTTGAAGATTTAGATGAATATTTATATCATATTGACAGAATGCTAATGAATCTAAAACGAAACGGGTATTTTGATACTTTAGAGGGTTTAATTATAGGCGGAATGACTGCTATGCACGACAATAAAATTCCTTTTGGTAACACTACTAAAGAAATTATTTTAGACCATGTTTCCGAGTATAATTTCCCCATAGTTTTTAACTTTCCTGCAGGACATTTAAACGACAATAGAGCGCTGTTTTTTGACAGAAGATTGCATTTAGAAGTTGGGGAAAATAAAACACATTTATTGTTTTAAACCTCAACGAAGCACCTTATATCTGTTTATAATATTAAGATACTTCGCTTATTTTTAATTATTTAAGTTTTTAATTAGATTTAGTTGATTTTTAAGGTTTTTAAAATAGCTTCTAGTTCAAACATATAATCTCGTTTATTAATTGAAGGTGCAAATGTTAATCCTTCAACTACCACCAGTCTATTATTTGGTTTGTCAACAACGGTATAACTTAAAAAAGGACCCGCCATATATACATTATTAACTTCCCATTTTCCACGTGTTTCAAAGGCTTTTTTGCCATCCAATTCAACTTCAAATATATGTGGAGAATAAGCTTCTTCAGTAATCATATAAGAATCTTCAATTTGACCAGGAATATTCTTTTTTCCAAAAGCATTACGAATAGCAACAATATTATTTCCATTCTCATCATCTTCAGAGGTAATAGGAACGGTATAAGTAATTAATTCCATACTGTTGTCGCCATTTAAATGATAACGATACCAAACAAATTCTCCATTGTCTTCTACTTTACTATAATTTCTTGGAATTTTAAGAGAATACCCTTGTTTTACAAAAGTTTCAATTTGTGTTGGATCCCAAAACTTTTTTAAGATACTATTTTGAGCAGATATTAAATCTGCATTTTTATAAATCTCTACTATTTTTTTACTGTTTTTTTTAATTTCAGCAATTAATGCTTCTTTATTTTTTCCAGTAATAGTAATAATTTTTTGAGGGGCAGCATAAACATTTGAACTTACTAAAAAAGAAGTTTCATCACTAATACCAACTTTTAATACACTTCTGGTGGCTCTAAACATACTGTTAAAACTTTCTGGTGGCACTTGGGTCACCTCAAACTGCGATTCTGGTTGTGGTAACCCTAAAACAGGTTCAGCAATAATTTTTCGAAGCTCGTCTCCTAACTCTCCTTGCCATTCACTGTTTTTCATAACCACTAATAAATGATTAATTCTTCCGTTTGCTTCTTTATATACTTTTTTTGAATCTCCATCACAAGAAATAAATAATGTGGTAATTATAAGTAATAAGGTAATTTTTTTCATTTTTAGAATGTTTGTTTATTAATTATTTCAATTGATTTTCAAGCGTTCGATATTGAAACCAATTTTAAAAATCCATCAAATTTTAAAAATTTTTAATTTGGTTCCTGGTTTTAAGCTTTTAACACTCCAAATATTGTTCCAATCTTTAATATTTTGGACAGAAACATTTGAATATTTTTGAGCAATCAACCACAATGAGTCTCCGGACTTTACAGTGTAGATCTCGGTGGTCGCCGTATCATTAAAAAATTTAGTTGTTTGTTCTGGTTTTGAGCTTGAAACTGCATTAAATTTTCTAGGATAAATTGTTAAACGTTGTCCAATTT
>NZ_BMNS01000001.1:222290-242039 GCF_014646675.1 Lutibacter litoralis
ATGTTTACCTGTAGGAAGTATCTTTTTAGTTGTTTGTTCTGGTTTTGAGCTTGAAACTGCATTAAATTTTCTAGGATAAATTGTTAAACGTTGTCCAATTTTTAAACGTGTAGAACGCATATTATTCCAGCGTTTAATGCTACTTATAGAAACTCCAAACTTGGTAGCGATTTTACCTAAATAATCACCACTTCTAACTCTGTATACAGTTCTTGAATTTTCCTCAACATATTTTGGTAATGGTTTCTCTCGTTTTGCTTCTTCACTAGCTGCAAACGCATAAATTTCTTTTTCATTACTTAAAAATTTTCCAATGTCCTTTACTGGCAAAGTAAGTGTATGATTTCTATCTTTTCTATAAGGAACAATATCTAATTTATATTGTGGATTTAAAAACTGAAGCACTTCAATATCAACATTTAAGGTTTCGTAAATTTGTTCGAAAGTTAACTGTCTTTTTACTTGAACTGTATCAGTTTCAAAATAAGCAAGTGTATTTTCCCTGGCTTTTATATTGTGCTCATTGGCGTATTCAAAAATATACAAAGTCGCATAAAATGCGGGAACATAATTCGCGGTTTCTCTAGGTAAATTATGTCTGATATTCCAATAATTTTTACTTCCTCCAGAACGTCTAATAGCTTTACTAACGTTTCCAGGACCAGAATTATAAGCTGCTAAAGCTAAATCCCAATCTCCAAAAATTTTATACAAACTAGCTAAATATTTACATGCAGCTTCGGTTGCTTTGTAAGGGTCTGAACGCTCATCTATATAAGAACTCACTTTTAAATCGAATTGCTTTCCGGTTTGGTACATAAACTGCCATAAACCAGTAGCTCCAACTCTTGAGCGTGCCCTTGGTTTAAGTGCAGATTCTACAATTGTCAAATATTTTACTTCTAATGGAACATCATATTTATCTAATTGTTCTTCAAATAATGGGAAATAAAATCGTGCTTTCTCCATTAAGTTTGAAAATGATGATTTTCTTCTTTTTAAATATGTTTTTATTATTTGTTCTAATTGTGGATTGTATTCTATATGAAAAGGGGTTTTACTATTTAAAACTTCCAACCTTTCTTTTAGCAATGCCGTTGGTAACTCTTCTAAATCGGTTACTAAAATTTCGTCATCTCTTAAAACAAATTGAATGGTATCATAAAGCGGAGATTTTATCAA
This sequence comes from Lutibacter litoralis, assembly GCF_014646675.1. Lineage (GTDB taxonomy): Bacteria > Bacteroidota > Bacteroidia > Flavobacteriales > Flavobacteriaceae > Lutibacter > Lutibacter litoralis. The sequence goes on from NZ_BMNS01000001.1 coordinate 223,473, forward strand.
TTCATTTAACCATAAACTATCTATTAAAGTGGCTTCTATGTGTTCTTTAAAACCTAAAGAGTCTGTTTTTTTTAGTAATAATGTATCACTATTAGAAAATAGTACTTTAGTATCCTCAATAGATTCAAGTTTGATAGTGTCAGATTTTATTTGTGAAAATCCGACACTATAAAGCAGTAATAATGTAATATTTAATAGATACTTCATTAAATTTTTATTCCTTTAAAAGTTTAGATATTTCATCTAAATTAGGAGCTAAAATAATTTCAATTCTTCTGTTTTTTGCTTTTCCTTCAGAAGAAGTATTATCACTAATTGGCATAAATTCACTTCTACCAGCAGCTGTAATTTGAGTTGGGTTTACACCCTTATTTTTCAAAATTCTAACAATGGCAGTTGCTCTTTTTACCGATAAATCCCAGTTATCTAATAATGTTGAGCCATTGTAAGGTACGTTATCTGTATGTCCTTCAATTAGTACATTTATATCTGGATTTTCAGATAAAACACTTGCCAATTGTTCAACAGCATTTTTACCTTCGGCACCAACAGCCCAACTTCCAGAGTTAAATAATAATTTATTTTCCATGGAAACATAAATTTTTCCATTTTTATGAACCACTGTCAAACCTTTTCCTTCAAAATCCAATAACGCACTTGAAATAGCATTTTTTAATTGCTGCATTTGAGCTTCTTTAGCATTGATCAAAGCTTTTAACTCATCAATTTCTTGAGAACGTTTGTTTAATTCGTTTTGAAGGTTTTCTAAGCGTTCACTCTCCAAAAATAATTTTCGTTCCTTTTCTTCTAATTGAACCAATAAATCTTGGTTTGTTTTAGATTGTTCAGCTAATTTTTTTGAACTTTGAGTTGCTAATACAGCATACGATTCATCTAAATTTTTATATTTATTTTGTAACGATGCAATTTCATTATCCAACGATTTCTTTTCATTTTTTAATGAAGCATATTCGTTTCTGAGTGTTTCCAGATCTGCTTCCAACTCTTTTTTAGCAGCTAATAAAGCATCTTTCTCTTTTATTAATTCTGAATTAGAACTACGTAATTTATTAAACTTTGTTTCTAATTCTTGATATACTTTTTTTGAAACACATGAATTTAATGTGAATACAACTACTAATAACACTGCTATTTTTTTTAACATTATTTTGTTTTTTAATTTTTTATGATTCGATTTCTACAACAATCGGACAATGGTCTGAGTGTTTTGCTTCGGGTAATATATATGCTCTTTTAATGCTATCTTTCATTGGCTCACTTACCATGTGATAATCAATTCTCCATCCTTTATTGTTATTTCTGGCGTTTGCCCTGTAGCTCCACCAAGAATAATGATGAGGTTCTTTGTTTAAATAACGAAAAGAATCTATAAAACCACTGTCTATAAAATTACCAATCCATTCGCGCTCAACAGGTAAAAATCCTGAAACACCTTTCATTTTAGGATTGTGAATATCAATTTCTTCATGACAAATATTATAATCTCCACAAATAATTATATTTGGAATTTCTTTTGTTAAGCTATTCACATATTCCTGAAATTCAGACATATAGTTTAGTTTAAAATCTAAACGAGCATCATTTGTTCCAGAAGGTAAATACAAGCTCATTACCGAAAATTTATCAAAATCTATCCGTAAATTTCTACCCTCAAAATCCATAGATTCAATACCAGTACCGTATTCTATATGATTAGGCTTATGTTTAGATAAAATTGCAACACTACTATATCCTTTTTTCTCTGCAGAAAACCAATAATGATATGGATAACCAGCGTTTTCAAACAATTCTAAATCTAACTGATCTTTATGTGCTTTTGTTTCCTGAATACAAACTACATCTGGATTAGCTGCTTCTAACCACTCTATAAATCCTTTTTTTAATGCGGCTCTAATTCCGTTTACGTTATATGATATTATTTTCATTTTTTAATTTACTATAAAAAAATTTATGAATCTTGACATTCCTGTGAAAGCTGGAATCCATAGAGTGTGTAAATGGATTCCTGCCTACTCAGGAATGACAAACGTTTATTATTTTAAATACTCTTCTCTCAATTTCCTTCGCATTACCTTGTTTGATGCTGTTCTAGGTAATATCTCAATTTTTATTAAATCTGTTAATTTAAATAAAGGGTTCAACTTATTTTTAATACTGTCTTTAGCTTGTTGAAAACGTTCTTCAACATTTATTTTAGAAGAGTTTTCGACATAATACACTACCAAAACACTTGGCCCACCTTCTTTTGGAGCAACTGCAATTGCTGCAGATTCCTTTACAAAAGAAAGTTTATTTATAACTGCTTCAATTTGAATAGAACTCACTTTTATTCCGCCTAAATTCATAGCATCATCAACTCTTCCTTGCATTTTATAATAACCGTTTTCCAATTGTTCTAATTGATCACCATGCCTTCTCAATAATTTACCTTCATATTTTGGTGTATTTTTATAATATACATCATAGTGATTACTGTTAAGTAATGTATTTGACAAGCCCATTATTGGAGGAATTAAAAATAACTCCCCTTTTTTAGTTTTATTGTTAGTTTCATCTAATAATATAAATTCGCCGCCCAATGCCTGACTAGAAAATGTACTCGCAATATTTGGCTGAACAACTGTACTTGTAATATAACCACCTCCAATTTCTGTACCGCCACAGTACTCTATAACAGGTTTGTTATTAGCTAATTGCATTAAATAGTTCATTTCTAAAGGGTTTGAAACTTCTCCAGTAGAACTATAACATTGTATAGCATTCCAATTAAATTGTTCCATGCATTTTGAGCTCTGCCAATACTTTACAAAACTTGGAATTACACCCAACATAGTAACTTTTGCATCTTGCACAAATTGACCAAAATTAGCATCTGTTGGCGTTCCATAATACAATGCAATGGAGGCTTTATTTATTAATGAAGCAAAAACCAGCCATGGCCCCATCATCCAACCTAAATTTGTTGGCCAACAAACCACATCATTTTTATGAATATCTTGATGATAATAACCGTCGCTTGCAGATTTTATTGGTGTTGTATGTGTCCAAGGAATTGCTTTTGGTGCTCCTGTGGTACCCGAAGAAAATAAAACTGTTATAATAGCCTCTGGATTTTGTATTACAGTGTTAAAATCAGTTTTCGAACTTAAAAAAGTATCCAAAAAAACATCTTCTTTTCTTAAATCAAATTTTTCTTTTGACGTTTTTATAACAATTGTCTTTGGAGCATTTGCATCCACAACTTTTTGATAAAGCGGTAATTCTTTTTCACCTCTTTTTAATACATCTTGTGTGAAAATCACCTTAGGTTTTGTAATATTTAGACGAATTTCAATTTCATTTGGAGTAAAACTATCTGCTATAGTTACTATTGGCATTCCAGCTTTAATTCCTGCTAAATAAATTGCAACAGCTTCTAAGGTCATTGGCATATTAATAGCAATTTTATCACCCTCTTTTAACCCTAAATCTTGCAATCCGTTTGCAATTTGGTTTACTAATTTTAAAAGCTCCTTTTGCGTAATCTTCTGAAGTGATTTGCCTTCTTCTTGAAAAATTACAGCAGTTTCATTATCTTCATTTTGAAAACAAGAATCTACTATATTTAGTTTAGAATTTTTTAACCATGCTGCATTCTCAACTCCTTTTGAAGTGTCTACAATTGAAGTGTAGTTTTGCGCTAATTTTATTTCTAAATTTTTAACGGTAGCTTCCCAAAAAGTTTCTTTGTTTGCAACTGACCATTTCCAAAAATCTTTATACTCATCAAAACCATAATGTTGCATCATTTTATAAATGTTGCTACTTTCAATTATTCTTTTTGAAGGTTTCCAAACAGTCTTGTCCATAATAATACTTAAAATTCAGGATCTTCATCTATCGAGTTTTCTAAATCCTCTTCAGTTTCTCCAGTTTTTGAGCAATCAATTTCAATACTTAAATTTTCTGGTTTATCAAACTCTTCTAAACTCACATTTAATTTTGGATCTGCGTATAATTTTTTATAATACAATGCCCAAATTGGCAATGCCATAGTTGCTCCTTGTCCAAAAGTAATACCTGCAAAATGTGTTGCTCTGTCTTCACCGCCAACCCAAACACCTGTTGCTAAATTAGGTACAATTCCCATAAACCAACCATCCGATTGATTTTGAGTTGTTCCTGTTTTACCAGCAATTGCATTAGTAAATTGATATGGGTAACCAGTTGCAACATCTTGTGGATATTTTGCCCATCTGCTTCGCAAACGAATTCCCGAACCAGATTGTGTTACACCTTCTAATAAATTTATAATTACATAGGCAGATTCTTCACTTAAAACCTCTTTAGAATTTGGTGTAAATTGTTGTAAAACAGTACCGTTCTTGTCTTCAATTTTTAAAATCATCATCGGTTCTACGCGTAATCCTTTATTTGCAAAAGTAGCATAGGCACCAACCATTTCAAATAACGATAAATCTACAGATCCTAAAGCAATTGCCGGTACTTCAGGAATTTTTGATGTAATCCCAGCTCTATACGCCAAACTCGCAACATTTTTTGGGTGTACCATATCAATTAATTTAGCAGTAACCACATTTACAGACCCTGCCAACGCTTCTTTTAGAGTAAGCTCACCTCCGTAATCATCTGTTGCGTTTTTAGGTGTCCAGTCTTCTGGCATTGCATATTTTTCTTTTGGAATTGTATACAATGTGTTTGGAAATTTTGCACAAGGAGATAAATTTAATTGATTAATTGCTGTTGCATATACAAACGGTTTAAATGTTGAACCAACCTGACGTTTTTGTTGTTTTACAGCATCAAATTGAAAATGTTTGTAATTAACGCCCCCAACCCACGCTTTAACATGTCCAGATTCTGGCTCAACAGATAATAATCCTGCTCTTAAAAATTGCTTGTAGTATAAAATTGAATCTTTTGGTGACATAATAGTGTCAATATCTCCTTTCCATGAAAAAACTTTCATATCTGTTTTTTCTTCAAAAGAAGCTTTTATTTCTTTTTCGGAAGCTCCATTATTTTTCATGCGTCTCCAACGATTAGAACGCTTCATTGCTTGCTCTATAGTTGTTGCAATTTGCTTTTTATCGATGTCGTAAAACGGAGCAGTTTTATTTCGTTTTTGTTCCTTATCAAATACACGTTGTAAATTAGACATATGTTCTGCCATAGCCTCTTCGGCGTGTTGTTGCATGCGAGAATCTAATGTTACATATATTTTTAACCCATCTCTATGCAAATTGTAATCTGTACCATCTGGTTTTGGATTATTCTTAATCCATGTTTTCATAAAATCACGTAAATATTCTCTAAAGTAAGTAGCTTTTCCATCGCTATGACTTTCTCTATTTACATTTAATTCTAAGTCTTTTTGCTTTAAAGAATCTTTTAATTTTTCTGAAATAAAATTATTTCTATACATTTGGTTTAACACCACATTTCGGCGTTTACGAACCAATTCAGCTCTTCTTAATGGATTGTAATAAGAAGCATTTTTAAGCATTCCAACCAACATTGCAGATTCCGAAACTGTTAAATCTATAGGTTCTTTTCCGAAGTAAATTCTTGATGCTGAACGAATTCCAACTGCCAAATTTAGAAAATCGTACTTATTTAAATACATTGTTAAAATTTCTTGTTTGGTATATTGTCGCTCTAAACGCACTGCAACAACATATTCTTGAAATTTTTGAAATACCCTTTGAACAATATTTTTAGAACCTTCTCCATGTACCAAAAGTTTTGCAAACTGCTGCGTAATGGTACTCCCTCCTCCACCTTTTCCTAGCTTTGCAATAGCACGTGCGGTTGCTTTAAAATCTACGCCAGAATGTTCGTAAAAACGTTCGTCTTCCGTAGCGATTAATGCTTTTATTAAATTTTTAGGTAAATCTTTGTATTTAACCGGTGTTCTATTTTCTTTAAAATATTTTCCAAGAGTTTTTCCATCAATAGAAATAACTTCGGTTGCTAAATTGTGTTCTGGGTTTTCTAACTCCTCAAAAGATGGTAGTGTACCAAAAAGTCCCCATGATGCAAATAAAAATAGTAATATTACCGAAGCGACACCTCCTAATATGGTTATCCAAAACCACTTTATATACTTTGAAAAATTAGTGCTAGCTGTTTCTTTTTTTGTCATTATTTAGTTACTTTTTCTATACTTAAACCTACATCTGTAATTCCATTTAATGGAAGTTGTCCTTCAATATCTTTGATACTTCTAGTAGCGTGTTCAATATTAAATTTATAGTCTCCTTTTTCAGAAAATAATACATTCTCTTTATAAAAAAGTTTGTTTTCCTTTAACTCTGTAAACCCCGATCCCAACCAATTTCCTTCAGTATCTGTCATTTCATATTCTAAGGTATCTATTACCTGAAATCCGCTAGGAAATTCAATTTTTGCAATTAAAAACAGTGAACTAAATTCATAGTCCTTGTTATTTCTCACATTTATAAACACATTTTTTTTTGAAATAGTATCTGTATTGTTTACAATAAACGCTATTTTATTATTTGAAAACCATTTATGGGAATCAATAGATGTATAGCTACTGTACTCCGTTTTACCTGAACAGGACACTAGAAGTAACATACATAATAGTATCTTTAAATAGTTATTCTTTATTAGTATTGTCTGCACTTTTTCTAGGTGGTCTTCTTTTTTTATTTCTATTAGGTTTTTTTCCTTGCTGATTTTCTTTGTTCGCATTGTTTCCAGCTGGATTTGTAGTTTTCTTTTGCTGATTTGGGTTAACTTTTGGTTTTTGAGCTCCGGTAGCTTTTTTCTGATTAGGATTTCGCTTCTGATTAGGGTTTGGCTTTTGTTTTGGAGCTCCAGCAGCTTTAGGTCTTTGATTTGGGTTATTTTGTTTTGCTCTTTGTTTATTTTTTCCTTTATTTCTACGTTTTTGAGCTCTTTTAGGAACATCAAAACGCGTTAAACTATCTTGCCCAACTACATTTTCAAAATCTGTTTTAATTGCTTCAACTAAATCATCTTCATAATCTTCAAGTGATGTTGCTTTTTCTTGATTTTTGTTTAAAGCAATAATTTCTTGAACTTGCTCTAAGGTTAATTTAAACCATTTACTTCTATTTTCAATATAGGTGTACCAAAGTAAACCTTTAAAAATATCCATTTTAACAAAACTTGCATTCCCTTTTTCAGTTCTTAGAATAGTATCTTGTTTTGGAAAACCTTTGAGCGCATCTAAATAGGTATCTAATTCGTAGTTTAGGCAGCATTTTAATTTTCCACATTGCCCTGCTAATTTTTGAGGATTTAAAGATAGTTGTTGATAACGTGCGGCGGTTGTATTTACTTTTCTTAAATCAGTTAACCAAGTAGAGCAACATAATTCTCTACCACAAGAACCTACACCACCTAAACGGGCCGCTTCTTGACGTAAACCAACCTGTTTCATTTCAATACGAATATTAAAAGCACCTGCTAAATCTCTAATTAATTGTCTAAAATCTACACGATCATCTGCGGTATAATAAAAGGTAGCTTTATTTCCATCTCCCTGATATTCAACATCCGAGAGTTTCATTTTTAAACCTAATCGACCTAATATTTCACGCCCTTTATATTGCGTCTCGTATTCTTTTGCACGTGCCGCTTGCCAAATATCAATATCTTTTTGAGTGGCTTTACGGTATATTTTTTTAATTTCTTCACTATCGGTTGCAATTCCTTTTTTCTTCATTTGAACTTTTACAAGTTCTCCCACTAAAGAAACAGTACCAATATCGTGTCCAGGATTCCCTTCAACTGCAATTACATCGCCTATTGAAATTTGTAATTTATCTGGGTTTCTGTAAAAATGCTTTCGCCCGTTTTTAAATCGTACTTCTACAATATTTAATGATTCTTGTCCTGTGGGCAGGGTCATATTAGACAACCAGTCGAAAACTGAAAGCTTTTCACAGTCTCCAGTACCACAACTTCCATTACTTTTACATCCTTTCGGAACACTATTTATATCTGAAGAGCAACTATTACAGCTCATATATTCTAAATTATTTATTAAGTTAAGTAGAATTGAAAATTCAATCCTACAATCTTCACTAATTTGTAAAGATAAATTAAAAATGCTAACTGTAAAACGTTAAAAAATGGTTTTTAAGTTTGTTTTACATCAATAATTTTTACCGGACAGGCTTCTTTTGCCTTAATACTATCATTAAAAATAGTTTCGTCTGGCGATTTAATGGTAAAAAATCCTTTTTTTTCTTTGGAATGTAGCAACACAGATTTGCCGTCTTTTTTAGACATTTGAAACTGAGCAGGAGCTAACTCAACACAGTAATTACAACCAATACACTTGGCTCTTTGCAATGTGATAATTACCATTTAAGCTTCAACTTTGTTTTCAACAATTTTATACAATTTATCTGAAGGTCTAATTCTAAATTCTAAAGGAATGGTGCACGAATCTCCTTTGGAAGCTTTTTCACCTTTTACATCATTGACAAACATTTCCTTTATTTCCATTTCTTGCGCGCCGGTTGTTGGACCCGTAATTAAAATAGTATCGCCTATAGCAATATCATAGGCTTCAATTTTAAATTCGCCAATAGTTGCTTTTGGAAAATAATGCATTCCTTTACCAACGTATACTTTCTTTTGTGTTGCATGACTTCCAGAACCTTTACTCCATTCACCCAATTGTTGTCCTAAATAATAACCACTCCAAAATCCGCGATTGTACACTTTTTCTAACTCTTGCATCCAAGAAACCACTTTTTCTTTACTATATGTACCAGCTTCAATACTATCTAATGCATCTCGGTAACATTTTATCACTTTTGCAACATATTCTGGTGCCCTACCTCTTCCTTCAATTTTTAACACTTTTACACCAGCATCAGCAATCTCATTCAAAAAATCTATGGTACATAAATCTTTTGGGGACATAATATATTCATTATCCAATTCCATTTCTATACCAGTTTCTTGATCTATAACCGTATACTTTTTTCTGCAATTTTGTTTACAAGCACCCCTATTTGCTGAAGAATTATGCGTATGTAAACTCATATAACACTTCCCAGAAACTGCCATACACAAGGCTCCGTGACCAAATATTTCAATTTCCACCAATCTTCCTGCCGGACCACAAATATTTTCTTTTTCAATTTGGTCAGTAATTTTTTTAACCTGACGCAAACTCAACTCTCTACTTAAAACCATAGTATCAGCAAACATGGCGTAAAATTTTACCGTTTCAATATTGGTGATATTTATTTGAGTTGAAATATGAATTTCCATTCCAATTTCTCTAGCTGTAGCAATAACTGCCTGATCCATTGCAATAACCGCCGTAATATCTGCATCTTTTGCCTGTTGAATCAAGGTTTTAACAATGGTTAAATCGTGATCGTATATAATCGTATTTAACGTAAGATAACTTCTAACATTTTTAGCTTTACATCTGTCTGAAATTTCTTGTAAATCGTCTAACGTAAAGTTAATAGAAGCTCTCGCTCGCATATTTAATTGTTCCACACCAAAATAAATGGAATCTGCTCCATTATCCAATGCTGCTTGCAATGATTCAAAGTTTCCGGCAGGCGCCATTAATTCTATTTTCTGCATTTTTATTTTTTATAAGTTAAAACTTCTGAACGTCCTTTTTTAAAGATTTTATTGCTGTTAGGAATTCCTTTTCGCAACTCTTTTTGAACTTCAAGAGGTAATTTAATAATATCTTGACAGGCTGTTGAGCAACAAGTATTCATTTTTTTAGCACATTTTTCGCATTGAATAAACAATAAATGACAAGCTTCGTTAGCGCAATTGACATGTGTATCGCAAGGTTCTCCGCATTGATGACAATTGGCAACAATATCATTAGAAATCCGCTCGGACATTCTATGATCGAAAACAAAGTTTTTACCAATAAATTTATTTTCTAAACCTTTATTTTTAACTTGTCGGGTATATTCTATAATTCCACCCTCTAATTGAAAAACATTTTTAAATCCTTTATGCTTGTAGTAAGCGCTTGCTTTTTCGCAGCGAATACCACCAGTACAATACATCAACAAATTTTTATCTTCTTTATGGTCTTTTAACTGAACCTCGATAATATCTAATGAATCTCTAAACGTGTCAACATCTGGAGTTACAGCCGTTTTAAAATGTCCAATTTCACTTTCGTAATGATTGCGCATATCAACACAAACAGTATTTGGATCTTCTAGTAATTTATTAAAACCCTCAGCATCCAAATGAATTCCAATATTGGTAACATCAAAGGTTTCATCATTTAAACCATCGGCAACAATTTTGTCTCTAACCTTTACGGTCAGTTTTAAAAAAGATTTATTACCCTGTTCAATAGCAATATTTAAACGGCAATCTTTTAAAAAAGATATGCTGTCTAACTGACTTTTTAATGCTTCCAAATTTTCAGAAGGCACAGAAATTTGTGCATTAATACCTTCATTAGAAATATATGTTCTTCCTAATACGCTTAGTTTGTTCCATTCAATAAATAAATGGTCTCTTAGTATTTGTGGGTTTTCTATCTTATAATATTGATAGAATGAAATGGTTAAACGGTCTTTTCCCGCCTCATCAATTAAATGAGCACGTTCTTGTGCGCTTAACTTATTGTACAGTTGCATGCTATACTTTTTTAGTTAAACAATTTGAGGATATTAAAACCTAATATCCTTTTAATTTTTGCAAAAATACATTTTTTCATATAACTATTGGTAATTCAGCTCGATAATACTTTTTTTAACAAAAAATTATTTATTTGTTAATTTTCAAATAATTAGGGGTTTTTGTCACGTTTTTTTATAAAATTTGCAAGCAATATTAAAAATTAAATTTAAAATAAATGAAAGTAGCTGTTGTAGGTGCCACAGGAATGGTAGGCAATGTAATGTTAAAAGTTTTAGCGGAACGCAATTTTCCAATTACAGAATTATTACTAGTAGCTTCGGAGCGTAGTGTTGGAAAGCAATTAGAATATAAAGGAAAACAATATACAATTATTGGTTTACAAGATGCTGTTGATGCAAAACCTGATATTGCTTTATTTTCAGCAGGTGGAGCCACTTCTGAATTGTGGGCACCAAAGTTTGCCGAAGTTGGATGTACAGTTGTAGATAATTCTTCAGCTTGGAGAATGGACCCAACAAAAAAGTTAGTAGTTCCAGAAATTAATGGAAACGTTTTAACAAAAGAAGATAAAATTATTGCAAATCCTAATTGCTCTACTATTCAATTAGTAATGGCTTTAGCACCATTACATACAAAATATAAAATGAAACGTTTGGTTGTTTCAACCTATCAATCGGTTTCTGGTACAGGGGTAAAAGCTGTTGAACAATTAGAAAACGAAACAAATGGAGTTAAAGGAGAAATGGCATACCATTATCCAATTAGTAGAAATGCAATTCCGCAGTGTGATGTTTTTTTAGAAAACGGATACACTAAAGAAGAAATGAAATTGGTTAAAGAACCTAAGAAAATTTTAGGCGATGATTCTTTCTCGGTAACTGCAACTGCAGTTCGTATTCCAACAGCTGGTGGACATTCTGAAGCTGTAAACGTACAATTTGAAAATGATTTTGATGTTGCCGATGTACGAAAATTATTAAGCCAAACTCCAGGGGTTATTGTTCAAGATAATTTAGATACAAATACGTACCCAATGCCAATTTATGCGCATAATAAAGATGAGGTTTTTGTTGGAAGAATTAGAAGAGACGAATCACAATCAAACACATTAAATATGTGGGTAGTTGCAGATAACTTGCGTAAAGGAGCCGCAACAAATACCATTCAAATTGCAGAATATTTGGTTGCGAATGAATTAGTGTAAAAATATAGTAAATAAAAAAACTGCAGATTATTTAAATCAGATAAGACATACAATAATATGTTTTATCTGATTTTTTTGATTCATAATACGCGATAACTATAGAATACTACAATAACTTTGATCTACAAATTAAACCTGCAAAACAAATATCTATTTTAACAACCAAGCTAATTTCAATTAGCTATTTCAAAAAATTAGTACTTGAAAAACATTACCTGCAAAACATTTAATTTTTTTCAATTATTAAAGACTATTTAATCTTTTATTATATTTGTTCTTTATTCTTCAATAAAACAACTGTTCAGTTGAATATTATGTAAATTAGTTTGTTTTTGTTTGTAACTTTAGTTACTTTTACATTAGCTAACTAACTAATTCAAAAATGAAAAACATACCTTCTAGAAGGTTGTTTTTGCGAAAATCCGCAATAGCAACCACGGGTGTATTACTATTATCTTCATCTTCTATTGCAAATACATTAACTAACACCGACAGTCCTTTTGACGGTTACAATCCTTATTCAGAAGAAAAAACAGATTTAAGAATTTCAACTTTATTTGGAAAACACTTAACTGTAAAAGGTAAAATCTACAATAAAAATGGAACTTTCCCTCTTTCTAATGCAATAATAGAAGTTTGGCATTTATCGCCAAATTCAACAAAGTTTAAGCATCGGGCAAAATTAAAAACCAACAGTTTTGGTGAATATAGTTTTACTTCAGATTTTCCAAACAGAGAACAGGGTAAAATGCCTAGAATATATTTTAAAATTTCCAATAGTGAAACTTATTATTTCACAGAACTAGTAATAAATCGTACAGGAGCTCATATCACTGATAAGCATTGGCATGACAACCAATTACTAAAAGAACACCTTTTTCCCATTACTGAAGAGTTTGAAAATTACTCTTCCGTTACATTTAACATATCTCTTTAATTAAATTTTAAAATTGTCATAAAAATGACATTCGCATTAACAATTAATAAATGATTTATGTACACATTAAACATTAAAAACAACTATCCATGGGCAATTACTGTTAATGGAAACAAAATAATTAACGATCAAGGAGATTCTGCAGGTTTAAAAAATCAAGGTAATTCTTATGTAACTATCCCTGGAATTGGTAAAATGGCATTTATTGATCTTGTCGATAAAAAAATTACTGGATACCCCTTTATTAAAGAAACTTGGGACATTTTAATAAGAACGAGCAATGTTGAAGCGTATTACCGCTATAAAGGCCGAAGAGAGTTGTCAGCGGTTATTGACCAATATGAAACCTGAACCCTTTCAACGTCTAATGGAACTCTTATACATATTATCATGCCAGAACTTATTATACAATAAAAATTAAATTATTAACTATTAAAAAATTAAAATTATGGAACCATTTTTAGGACAAATTACAATGTTTGGAGGAAACTTTGCTCCAAGGGGTTGGGCTTATTGTAACGGACAACTACTAGCTATCTCACAAAACACCGCATTATTTTCAATTTTAGGAACCACCTATGGTGGAGATGGAAGAACAACTTTTGCGTTACCAGATTTACGTGGTAGAGCACCAATTAATTCTGGTGGTGGTAGTGCAGGGCCAGGTCTTTCACCTAGACCTTTGGGGCAAAGAGGAGGCGCTCAAGATGTGACCTTAAACCAAACTCAAATGCCTAATCATAATCATGCTAGTCAAATTGCAGTGAATTCAAGTACCGGTGGTGAATCTAACCCTTCTGGTCAGTTTATTGCTGCCCACTCAGGAGCATTTAGTGAGGAATCTTCATCTGGAAGCAATTTAAATGGATTAACTATTGGTGCTGCTGGTGGCAATCTATCTCATCCAAATATGCAACCTTACTTAGCTGTTAATTTTATAATAGCCTTAGTAGGAATTTTCCCTTCTAGAAATTAAAAATTATATGAACTTTAATAATGGAATATTACTATGTAAATCGGATTTGCTTCCATCACTTGAATTATACTTTCTAAATAGTTTAATACAAGTTTTGAACCATCGTAACAGAAATAATGTTCCTCCTTTAATTATTGAAAGTATTGGTAATGCTGCGAATGATTTTCGCATAAAAATTACTAAATGTATGCAATCTAAAATAATTACAACAACCAGAGATTTATTAATCTATACTAATTTTAATGAATCTCTAATATTACAATTTAAACTCCGAAATTTTGAACATCTTAAAACTATTTATCAAAATACAGTTATAGAAACTATAGATATTTCATTAAGTAAAAGTTTTATCAAAAATTTGAAAAGTCACCTTTACAGGTAGGCAAAACCCCTATATCTGTACCTAAAAAAATTTATTATGAAAAAAAATACTTTTATTACATTAATGACTATTCTTTTTATAGGAATAACTCATGGATTTTCTCAAAAAGTTGCAGTTATTGGTATCAATCATAATTCTTCATCTCCAAATACTGATGGTTTTAGTTTTGTTGCTTTGGAAGATTTACCTTCGGGAGAAGTAATTTACTTTACTTCAAATGAATACGATGCAACTACAAATGTTTTTACCTATAACGGCGCTCCAACGGGTGAAGGTGTAGTTGTTTTTACTTCAACTTCAATTATTAGTAAAGGAACTGTCATTTTTGTTGATGAAACAGGCACATCAACCGATGTATTTACTGTTAGTTGTTCCGGAGGAGGAGCTTGTGGAACTGCAACATTTCCTGCAGCAACTGAAAGTTTTCAATTGGCTACTAATGGAGATAGCATTTATGCATATTCAGATACAAATTCAAACCCGGTTGATGGAATTGGAGAAATTTATGCCGTACTATATACCGGCACAGGAGAAGCTCCTGGTCAAAATGGAGGAACTATCCCGGCAAATGAAAATCCTACGCAAGGAGGAGACCACCCAAATGCCATAGTTATAGATGGGTTTCCTGATGATGGAGATATTAATATTGGACCTGATAGAGTGGAATATAAATTTAATCCTGCTTCTTTAAGAGACGCTATAAGTAAAATATCGCTTGAAAATCCAATCAATTACTTATGGCAAGTTTCTAGTCAAGATTTATCCATTGTCCCTTTTACAAATTTAAACTTATCTGGAGCAAACCCAATTGCAACTATTTCTGTTTCTCCAACTTCATTAAATGAAAATAGTGGCTCATCATATATTTACACTTTTTCTTTAGACACTAATGCAGCTGCAAATACAACCATTAATTTTTCCGTTAGTGGAACAGCAATATTAAATACCGATTATACACAATCTGGAGCTACAACTTTTAATGCTTCAACTGGAACTGTGGTAATTGCTAGTGGAACGAACTCAAAAACAATTACAATTACCCCAACAGGTGACACAACTTTAGAACCAAACGAAAACATCTCAATTACCTTAACTGCTGGAAGTGGTTACGATGCTGGAAGCCCAAGCATTGCAACTGCTACAATTGTAAATGATGACTCAATTGCAGTCACTCCTTTAATAGCTATTACTGGAGTTAACACTGATACAACTGAAGGATTTTCTTTTGTTGTATTAGATGATATTACAGCTGGAACAACCTTTCATTTCACTGATAATGAATTTAACAACACTACTCTTACTTTTAGCTCTGGCGAATTTGTCGCTTCTTGGACAGCACCAGCTGGAGGTGTTTTAAGAGGTGAAGTTATTGTTGTAAAAGAAACTAGCACAAATTTATTCACAACCTATTGTAATAGTGGAAATTGCGGCTCAGTAACATTACATAGCGGTAGCTTTTCTTTAGCCGCTAATGGAGAAACATTAAGTGCTTATAAAGATACTGACAATGATCCGACCAATGAAATTACCAACATACAGGCTGTTTTGTTCACAGGAAACAGCTCTTCAGGAGATAATATTCCTTCCATTGAAGACCCTACTAATACTTACGTTGGCTCTATTTTAGTTGATGGATTTGCATCTATAGCTCCAAACAGAACAGAATATGATCCGTCCAAACGGAACATAACTGTTGATCAAGCTAATTTTCAAAATACTTCAAATTGGTTGCATGCACAAACCAATCAAGATCTTTCAACTGTACCTTTTAATAATATTATTATTTCAACAGGTTCTCCTAACCCAGTACTAACTTTAACTAATTCGCCTTCTACAGTAGTTGAAGATTCAGGAACAGGAATGGTTTATACATTTTCTCTAAGCGCTAATGCAACAAGTAATATTGTTATTAATTTTGATGTTTCAGGTATGGCTACCTTTACTTCAGATTACACTGTTACTGGCGCCACAACATTTAACGCAACTAATGGAACAGCAACAATAGCAAATGGAACCAATTCAGTTACTGTAACAATTACACCAGTTGCAGACACTGATGTTGAAACCCAAGAAA
Source organism: Lutibacter litoralis (assembly GCF_014646675.1). Taxonomy (GTDB): domain Bacteria; phylum Bacteroidota; class Bacteroidia; order Flavobacteriales; family Flavobacteriaceae; genus Lutibacter; species Lutibacter litoralis. The sequence goes on from NZ_BMNS01000001.1 coordinate 239,714, forward strand.
CCATAAAATTAACAATAGCTTCAGGTACAGGTTACGATGGAGGCTCTCCAAATGAAGCAATAGGATATATTAATAATGACGACACCAGTAATTCGGATCCTCTTGTTGCTATAACTGGAATTAATCATACAGATCCTGATGGGTTTTCTTTTGTAGCTGCAAAAGACATCCCAGCCAACACAACTATTTACTTTACTGAAAATTCTTTTAACAAAAACACATTATTGTTTGATTCTGGAGATGCTATTTTATCTTATACATCTCCTTCTACAGTAATTCCTAAAGGTGATGTAATTATAATTAAAGAAACTTCTCCTGATACATTTTCAATTAATTGCAATGGAAATTCAGGAGCTGCTTGTGGAAGTATTTCTTTAATCTCTGGAAATTTTTCCCCTGCTACATCTGGAGAAACATTTTATGCATATGAAGATAATGACAATGACCCCACTAATGGTGTAATTGATATTTATGCAGTTATTTATACAGGAAATGGAAGTTCTGGGAGTTCAGGAGGAGCAATACCTAGTTTAGAAGATCCTTCAGGAATTTATTTAAGCGCATTAGTAATTGATGGTTTTCCTACTACACAACCAAACAGAACAGAATACGACCCTACAAAACGAAATATACTTGTGGATCAAGCAAATTTTGAAAATACTGCTAACTGGATTTATGCACAAACGAATCAAGATTTATCAACAGTACCATTTACTATTTTAAATATTGTAGATACCACTCCTCCTAATGCTATATGTAAAGCATTTACAGCTCAAATAGGCACTTCAGGAACAGTAACAATCTCTGCATCAGATATAAACGACGGCTCATCTGATAATGTTGGAATTGCTTCAATGAGTGTTAGTCCAAATACATTTACATGTTCAGATGCTAGTGCTACTCCAATTAACGTTACACTAACTGTTACAGATGCTGCAGGAAATAGTGATACTTGTATCGCTCAAGTAACTATAGAGGATAATTTAGCAGCAAATGTTACATTTACAGCTCCTACAGACTTATGCTTAAATACAAATATACAAACTGGATTAGGTGGTGGAAACCCTTTAGGTGGTATATACTCTGGTGCCGGAGTAATTGATGATGGAAATGGATCAACTTATAGTTTTGACCCTGCTGTTGCTGGTGTTGGAACACACTCAATAACTTATACTTATACCAATGCAAATAATTGTAGTTATGCAGCTTCAGATAATATCGAAGTTTTTGCTCTTCCAACCGTCACTTTTACAGCCCCAGGAGACCTATGTGTCAATGCTGTAACACAAACTGGACTTGGCGGTGGAAACCCAAGTGGTGGGATATATTCAGGTGCTGGAGTAACTGATGATGGGAATGGATTAACTTATAGTTTTAACCCTAATGTTGCTGGTGTTGGAACACACTTAATAACTTATACTTTTACTAATACTAACGGATGTACTGTGAGTAAATCTGATGATATAGAAATCTTTGCTTTACCAATAGTTACTTTTACGGCTCCTTCCGATTTATGTATCATTGTTGGAATTCAAACTGGACTTGGTATTGGAAACCCAAATGGTGGAGTATATTCAGGGACTGGAGTGACTGATAATGGAAATGGATCAACTTATAGTTTTGACCCAAGTATTGCTGGTGTAGGAACACATATTTTAACGTACACTTATACAAACACAAACAGCTGTTCTGTAAGTGCTTCAGACGATATTGAAGTCTTTGCTTTACCAACTGTAACGTTTACAGCACCAGAGAGTCCTTATTGTCCTAACACAACAACAACCAACCTTGCAGGAGGATTTCCAACTGGAGGTGTTTACAGTGGCCCTGGAGTTATTGATAACGGTGATGGAGAAACATATACTTTTAATTCAAGCGTATCTAGTGAAGGAACTCATACCATTACCTATACATTTACAAATACTAATGGATGCACATCTAGTGCCTCTAACAATGTTACTGTTGAAGATATAATTCCTCCAACAGTACTTACTAATGATATTACTTTAGAATTAGACGAAAATGGAACCGCTTTAATTACTGCTGAGCAAATAAACAATGGCTCTTTTGATTATTGTAGTATTGAAAGTTTATCTTTAGATAAAACAACTTTTGATTGCACTAGCGTTGGTAAAAATACAGTTACTCTTACCGTAACCGATATTAATGGAAATAGTGCTAATACTACTGCAGTTGTAACTGTGCAAGACAACATTGCTCCCACTGCTAGTGCGCAAAATGTCACAATTGAATTAGACGAAAATGGAACCGCTTTAATTACTGCTGAGCAAATAAACAATGGCTCTTTTGATAATTGTAGTATTGA
>NZ_BMNS01000001.1:242211-634169 GCF_014646675.1 Lutibacter litoralis
CAGCGCTAATGCTACTGCAGTTGTAACTGTAGAAGAAAGCATTGCTCCTGTTGTAATTGTTCAAAACATTACTGTTCTACTTGATGCTAACGGAACAGCGACTATTGAACCTGCTGATATTGATAATGGTTCTTCAGATAATTGTGAAATTGAAACCTTAGTTTTAGATACAACATCTTTTGATTGTACTGCTGTCGGTGAAAATACAGTTACTCTTACCGTAACGGATGTTAATGGAAATAGTGCTAACGCTACTGCAGTTGTAACAGTAGAAGATGCAATTGCACCAACTGTAATTACTCAAGATATTACAATTGAATTAGACGAAAATGGAACGACTTCTATTTCTGTTGAAGATATTGATAACAGTTCTTTTGATAATTGTAGTATTGAAAGTTTATCTTTGGATACAACAACTTTTGATTGTACAGCTGTTGGTGAAAATACAGTTACACTTACCGTAACGGATGTTAATGGAAACAGAGCTAATGCTATTGCAGTTGTAACTGTGGTTGATACTGTAGCTCCTATAGCAAGTTGTTCAGCTCCATTTACAATTCAATTAGATGAAACCGGAACTGCAAGTATTACTGTGGAGGATATAAACAATGGCTCTTCGGACAATTGTAGTATTGAATCTATAAGTATAGATGTTACTTCTTTTGATTGTACTTCAATAGGTGATAATACCGTTACACTTACAGTAACCGATACTAGTGGTAATACAAGTATGTGTACAACTACAGTTACTGTTGAAGACACAACAGCTCCAATTGTAATTACTCAAAACATTTCTGTGGAATTGGATGAAACCGGAACTGGAACAATTTCAGCAGAAGATATCGATGACGGAAGTTTTGATGCCTGTGGTATTGCCTCTATCAGTATAGATCAAACAGCGTTTAGTTGCCCAACTTTAGATGAGCATACTGTAACATTAACAGTTACAGACACCTCTGGAAACAGCGCCTCAGAAATAGCTATTGTAACCTTTACTTCTGATGATTTGGATAGCGACGGAATTGCAGATGTTTGTGATGCCGATGTAGATGGTGATGGAGTTGACAATGCAGTAGATAACTGTCCATTAGTTTCAAACCCTAACCAAGCAGATTTAGACCGTAACGGTATTGGAGATATCTGTGATCAAGCCGAGTTAGAAATACCAAAAGGTTTCTCTCCAAACGGAGATGGTGTTAATGATGAGTTTATCATTGCAGGACTTCATAAATATCCTAACAACAGTATTCAAATCTATAACCGTTATGGGAATATGGTGTATGAATCTAAAGCATATCAAAACTATTGGGATGGAATCTCTTCCAGTAAGAACAGAAAACTTCCTGCAGCTCCGTACTTCTATGTACTAAGCATAGAAGGAGGAAGTAAAATAGTAAAAGGTTGGATATACATCAATTATTAAGAAAAAGATCAAATGAAAAATATATTTAAAAACACGGTATTTGCACTAGTTTTAGCAATAAGCATTCAAGGTTTTGCACAACAAGATCCTTTATACACGCAGTATTACAATAATTTTAGCTTAATCAACCCTGCCTACTCCGGTAGTCACGGGTTGTTTACCGCTACGGCTAATATACGCAGTCAATGGGCTGGTGAGGCTGGTAGTCCAGAAACACAAACACTTTCGTTACACGGGCAAACCGGTAAAAATGTGGGTTTGGGATTGTCAATTGTAAATGACAAGGTATATGTATTAAATGAAACCCACGTATTTGCAGATTTCTCCTACTCTATAGCAGCAAGTGAAGACGCTACTTTGGCATTTGGACTGAAAGCCGGTGGAAGTTTTTTAAACGTAGACTTATTGGAATTAGGAATTGAAAACGATAATTTATTTAGTGAAAACATCAACCAGTTCAATCCAAATATTGGAGCAGGTGCTTTTTATTATACCGATAAGTTTTATGCAAGTGTGTCTACTATAAACATTTTAAAAACAAAACGATATGCAAAAAGCAGCAATGTTGTTTCAAGTGCCTCAGATGAAATGGTTTTTTATATTTCTTCAGGTTATGTGTTTGATTTAAATGAAACCTTTAAACTAAAACCTTCGGTAATGTTTAGAGCGGTAAACGGAAGTCCGTTATCAACAGATATTTCTACAAGTATTTTATGGAATGACAAGTTAGAATTTGGACTCTCACATAGAATAGATGAGTCTGTTTCAGGGCTTTTTCAAATGAGGCTGACAGATAATTTAAAGATAGGATATACTTATGATGCCATCACTTCTGAACTTTCAAATTACAACAATGGTTCCCACGAATTTAGTATCATCTTAAACTTAGGAGGAAGTGAAGCCAATAAATCTAAAAGAAAACCTCCATTTTATTGGATGAAAGGAAAAAACTCTGAGGAGATTATTCAAATGAAAAATGAAACTAACGGAGATTAATTTTCGGAAATTTAATCGTAACGTTTTATTAATTAAAGAGCCACTGAGTGAGTGGCTCTTTTTTTGGGGTTTCTTGAGGTTTACTTTGAAACTTCTAAAACATCTTTAATAATTTGCTCAAATTGGTGTTTTGGTAAAGCACCTTGTGCCATTTGAGGTTCAGCATTTTTTGGAACAAATAAAATAGAAGGAATACTTCTAATTCCAAAAGCAGCAGCTAATTCTTGCTCTGCTTCTGTATCAACTTTATATATATTTACTTTTCCTTTATAATCTTCACCTAACTCTTCAAGAACAGGAGCAACCGCTTTGCAAGGGCCACACCAGTCTGCATAAAAATCAATTACGCAAGGAATATCTCCTTCAAATTTCCACTCTTTATTTTTTTCGAAATTAAAAACTTTCTCTAAAAAAGTTTCTTTTGTTAATAATTCTGTCATTTTATTTATTTTAATATTTCTTATATAGCAATTACTATACCATTATATTCGACGACAAAGTGACACAAAATCTTACAAAACTAGAGTAACAAAAGTTACAACTATAGATATAAACGTAATTTCAACTATTACTCCTACTGCTCTAGTTGCCATTTTAAATACAATTTTAATATATGTAAATTGGAAAAAATTTAAAACCCACAAGTAACAAATACATAGGCTGTAATTAGAATCAAAAATTTCAACTCCGCTCAATAACCAATTTATTGAGCGGAGTTGAAAGAAGGCTAACTTAAATTTTGTTTTATACCAGCCTATATGTAAAATTTATACTAAAATATTACTTTATGTTGATTGCCAAAGTATAATGTCTATTAGCTCTTCCTGGATTTTCTAGCGTTTTATTATTTAAAGTTTCACGAATAAAATTTAAAACTTGCTTGTCTCTTGAATTTACTTTTAAAACAACTATTTCCCCTTCTGAACTAAATGTAAAAGTCACCTGTACTAAAACTTGGTTTTCAACTAAAGATTCTGAATTTTCAACTAATTCTACAATTTGTTTTCTTATTTCATCTTTAGAAACATCCGGTGTAATAATTGTACTTGCAAACAAACTTGTTGTTCCAAATACTAATGCAATTGCCAATAATCTAAACTTGTTCATTTTATTTAATTTTAAAAATTATTTTCATTTATTTAACTATTCAAATTTATGACAAATTTACACCTGTTTTTAAAGTTGATAAGATTTAATACAAATTGAATGATTTTTTTTAAAATTAAGGATTTATGATTTTATTAAGTGTTTCGTTGAATTATTTATTTATTTTTAGCGCTTTATTACCTATTTTTTACACTATCTTAAATTTGGAGAAAATCCATTTGGAGCATTTTTCGGCGTATTTGGGTTGGTTATCAAATTATTGTTTGCATCTGAATAGCATTTCCATTCACTAATTGTAAATATTTTATTTGGCTCGTTTATATCCAAATTTCGTATTGCTTGTCCGTCTAAATATTCCCAATTTGTTCCATTCCCATCTTCACCAATTACTCCAAAAATATCTATTCTGTTTCCTGAATTGTCAACCAATTCATAAACATCATCACCATTTCCTGATATATAAGTAGATTCTATATTTGGAGTTATAGAAAACATATCTACAAATCCCGTATTTGCAACTATTATAAAACCACCTACAGGAATTATAATTCCAGAAAACACTACTGAAGAACTTGATGCGGTAGTTGCTCCATTTACATATTTATTCAATCTCCAACCTGATAAATCAATTTCTGTTTCACCTGCATTGTACAATTCAACAAACCTAGAAGAAACACTATTTTTTGGGTCTGCCACTTCTGTAATCATTATTTTAGGAATAATAATTGGACATTCTTTATAAGCATCAGCAAATACAACATCTTCCAATTGTCTTATTTCTAAATTTGAAGATAAAACACCTGTAATGTTTCCGCTTCCTTCAGGGAACTTTTCATTTGCAAAAGTAGCTTCTCCACTTGTAAACACTCCTAATTTAATTGGCTCGTTGCATGATTCTAAAGTTCTAATTCCATCATTATCTCCTGTAAAAAAAGCAAAAGCTTTTCCCAATTCACTTGAAGTTAATTGCACATCCGTTACAGTTACTAATGTGTTTTTAAATTCTGAATTTTTAACCTCAGCAATAGAGATTTTAGTTGGAGTTATGGTGAAATTTTCTCCACTATTAAAAATAAAACTGCCAACTTTTGAGGTTTCAATTTTTGCAATCCCACTTCCTTTTGGATATCCAATTGTTAAAACTTCATCCATTTTGTTCATATAAAGCTTGTTTAATATTACAAAAACTTTATCTCCTCTATTATATTCTTCAAAAATTAAATCTTTATCAATCAATAATTGGATTCCAGCAGCAGGATTTTCTATTGCATCTTGAATAATTAACCTGTTTTTAAAATTTCCAGATTCGTCACTAGAAACAACGTAGCCTTCAACAACATAATTATTTTCAACTCCAAACTCAACTAGACTGTTATTATACATTTCTGTAATTTCTAATATTGAACTATTTGGCGTTACTACCTGTGAATAATCACATCTGGCTTCTGTAAATTTTACATCTTCTACACCTCTAATATACAATTGAAAGTCTTCATAATAATTACTGAAAATTGCGATTACACTTCCTTTTCCTTCTGGTAATAACTGGTTTTTAAAATCCGAATAACCACTGTTTCTAAGTAACACTTCTCCTGTTAAATTACAATTACTATTAAAACTTTCTAAAATTCTATTTTCAGTTGTTGAATTTTTAATATTTCCATAAGCGTTTCCAAGTTCTGAAGTTTTAAATTGTACATTATCTATTTGAATTAACATTTCTAACATATTTTCATTCAACTCATTAATAGTTACAACTTTTGGTGTAATTTCAACAACCTCACAAGAACGAATTATATGATTTTTAACTTCCAAAGCCGGAATTCTTCCTAATTCTGTTGCAGCAGCTTTCCCTATTTGAATACTTCCAAAACTATATCCAACAGCCAAACCTTTTAATTTTACATACACTTTTCTCCCTACATTATAGGTTGTATAAATATCCGATTGATCAATAGCAATTTTTATGGCAGCAGTCGGATTTTCAGGTTTATCTTGAATAGAAAGTGATTTGTAAATATTACCAGATTTGTCGTTAGAAACCACATAACCTTCAATAATAACATCGGTTTCAATTTTTGTTGCACCACCAAAAGTGTACATATCTTTTATTTGAGCAATAGTGTTGGTTGAAGTTATATCAATCTCAACACAATCCACTTTTGGAGTTGAAAATCCGTCGTCTTTTACACAACCCAAATACAAACTTGTTACAAGCAACATAAATGCGCTAAATTTTAATTTTTTTAATATCTTCATAGCGTTGTTTTTAAAATCTTACATAAAAATTTAAGTAGTACGAAGCTTTGTTTCCGTACCAGTATTTTGGGGCAAAAATTGGTTTTTCTAATTGTTTATCTCGTTTTAATTCGGGATAATTTGATTTTCTGGATTGTTCAAAGCCTCCAGTTTTAAAAACTTCGCCCAAAACATTATTTACCCCAATAAAAAAACCGGCATAATAATCGTTAATTTTCCAAGACTTTCCTCCAACAGCATTTAGCAGAAAAGCATCTTCAAATTTTTCTTGTTCTAATAAATTATCAACTTGATTTTGAGTTACTTCAACACCAGTTTCATCATCTAAAAAAGGAACTCCGTCTGCATCTGTATAAAAATTATCGGTTCTTAATAATGGAGAAATATCTAAGTAATTATTACGTAACAAATTTCCATTTAACTGAAACCACCAATAGTTTGGATCCCGGTATTCAAAACCTAAAGAATAAGCTTCTTGCGGCGTTCCAGAAACACGGTAATTTTTTAAAAAAGCTGTTCCAAAATCGCTAGTTTCATTAACAAAACTTTCCGATTGTAAATACAATTGTGGGTTATTATTATACGTAAATTGACCAAATGAGCCAACTGCAATTAATTTTACAGATGGAACAACCTGATATTCAAAACTTAATTCTGCTCCAATATTCTTTTTAGAAACTCCAGTAATAATTTCGTTTACAAAATCTGCTTGATCCCCCAATAATCCCTCAGCAAAAAAGAAAGATGTTTCTATAGCATCTGTAAAATTTGTATAAAAAGCTGTCGCTCTAGCTTGTATTTTTAAACCTCTAAAAATGTAATTTACATCACCTGTAGTCACTTTTTCGCTAGTGAGATTAGGAGTTATATTATTGTTAACCCTAGAGTTTGAAAATGCCGTTCTAATTGTTGGTGCATTTGAAATGTATGCTGCATTTACATTTACCAAATGTCGACCTGTAATCTTATAGGTGAATCCTCCTTTTAAACTCGCATCTACAAAAGATTGTTTTTCACTTTTTCCAAAAGAACTATTTTCATAAGTTCCGTTTTTAAACAATCCATCTCTTTGATAATTCGTGCTTTTAAAATTTAAAGCAGCGAAATAATCTAGCTTGTTTTTAGAAAATTGTAGTTGCGCAAAGGTACTTGCAACTGAAGCGTTTATAGTGTAATTGTATTGGAATTTATCGTTAACCTCGATCAACCTATTTGGGTTGTTTAAATCATTTTGTCTGGCTTCGCCTTCAGCATATTGATCTAAATCTACAAATCCATTTCCCCCTAATAAGTCTATCATATTTCCATAATTACTTGAGGTCAAATTTTTAAATGAAACTCCTGCATGTAAATTTAAATTACTCCCAATATTTTTTGCTAAAACCGTACTTATAGTAAGTTGATTGTCATCCACCCTGTCTTCATATAAATAATATAACGAATTACCATTATCCGTATTTTTCTGATATATTTCTTGCCAATTTAATTGCCCGTTATTTAAAAATTCTTGTTCGGCTAAATACGCATTTGTATAATCTAAATTATCATCAAATCGTAAAAAACTACTCGGCAAGTATTTCCAATACGTTGGATCTGGATTTGGTGCGTTAAAATATCCCAATCTGCTATTTCCAATATGCCCAAATTGATACGCTAAGGTTGTTTTTAAAGTGGTTTTTTCTTTTTCGTAAAAATGACTGAACATTACAATAGGTTCAAAGATCTCTTTAATTCGAGCGTTTCTCTTATCTCCCTCTTGTTTTCCCCAGTAAGCATTGTATTGCGAGCCTTTTAAATCGTACACTTCTTGTGTATTTGGTGAAGATTTCCCTCTTCGGTTTAACGAAGCGATAGCTGTAATGTTTATACTATGATTGCTATTTAATTTCTTTTCTGCAGCTATAAAGGCAGCCCAAGCGTTGTATGAAGTACCCTCCAAATAACCTTCTTGGGCAAATCTTCTGGATGCAGAAACAGCAAATGCCCAGTTATTTTTATTAAACCCTGTTGCATACATTGCCATAACACGACCGGTATAACTTTTATTTGCCGAGGCGAAAGAAATTTTTCCTCCAGGCCTATATTCCGAGGCACGTGTTTTAAAATTTGTAGATCCTAAAAGACCTCCAAAATTATTTTCTGAAGCTTGTATTCCATTCGAAAATTCTTGATTCCTAAAAACATCATTTAAACCTCCCCAATTACTCCATCGCGGTCCGCCATCGTATAATTTATTCATTTCAATACCATTAATTAAAATGGAACCATAACTAGAGTCATAGCCACGAACTTTAAACCAGGCCTGACTAAAATTAAAGGAAGCAGCTCTTAAAAATGCATCTTTTGAAGATTGAAATAAACCAGCCGTATAATCCGAACTCCGCTCACCATCATCTAATAAATCATCATCGGTTAACAATATTAAACTATCATCTGCAACTTCTATTATTGCTTTTGACAAATAAATAACACCTAAATTAATTGTAGTAGAATCTTCAATAATTATTGGGATTTTTTGAGATTGATATCCCTGAAAATTTAAGCGAAGCACATAAGATTCATTTGGAATTTTCTCAATATTAAAATCACCATTTATATCGGTTTCAGTAAAGAATAAGGTATTTTCTAAGGCTATAGAAATGCCTTTTAATGGTTTTTTTGATGTGATATCAATAATTTTTCCTCGAATAGATGCGGTAGTTTGTGCATTTAGATTATAGCCATACAAAAAGCACAAAAAACCTAGGAATAGTAGCTTTTTCATTTACAATTTTTTTACAATTAACAAAAAAATATTGAAAATGAAAAATAAATACTTCTAAAATACTAACAAACAATTAGCCTAAACACCTAAAAAAAAGCTTTTTAAAAATATTTTTTTTATTTATCTACCCAATATCAACAATCAAATCATAAATTACTTTTTAATAATATCAAATTAAAAAAATACGCTGCATTTTATAATATCTTTAATATCTTGGCTTAAAAATTGTTAGTAAATTAGCATTCTTAAAACTTGAAAAATGAGCGTCAATTTTCAAATTATAAATCTATAAATACAATCAAATGAAATATATATTAAAACTATTATTACCTCTCTTATTAATCTCAAATACACTTTTTGCGCAAGAGAATTTTCAAATTAGAACCATTGCATTTTATAATTTAGAAAATTTATTTGATACCGTAAACGACACGCTGAAAAACGACGAAGCCAGTCCTATTATGGGAATAAAAGAAGGACGTGAAGAGGTATATCAAAAAAAATTAGCAAATATGTCTAAAGTTCTGTCAGAAATTGGGTCTAACGAGACAAAAAACTCCGCAGCTATAATTGGTGTTGCAGAAGTAGAAAACAGAAAAGTACTGGAAGATTTACTGCAAACCGATAATTTAAAAAATAAACAATACGATATTATTCATTACGATTCTCCCGATTTAAGAGGAATTGATGTTGCCTTATTATACCAACCAAATTATTTTAGACCAACGCATCACGAAGTTTTTGAATTAAAATTATGGAATGAAAATGGAATGCGTATTTATACTAGAGACCAATTATTAGTTTCTGGTTATTTAGATGACGAACTGATTCATGTTATTGTAAATCATTGGCCCTCTAGAAGAGGTGGTGAAGCTAACAGCAGGTCTAAAAGAGAAAAAGCAGCTTATTTAAACACAAAAATTGTTGAAAAAATTAAACTTACAGATCCAAATCCTAAGATTATTATTATGGGAGATTTAAATGATGATCCGCATAATACAAGTTTAAAAAAGGTGCTTAAAACCAAATCTAAAAAAGCTAACGTTAAAGAAGGAGATATTTACAATCCAATGGAAGACATGTTTAGACGTGGACAAAATACCTTGGTTTACAGAGATAACATTAATTTATTCGATCAAATTATGTTTACCTCTCCTCTTTTAACAACCAAAAAAGATTATTCAACCTATAAAATGTATAAAACAAACGTGTTTAACCCACAATATTTAACTACACAAACAGGGAAATACAAAGGCTATCCGCATAGAAGTTTTGCTGGAAATAATTTTATAAATGGGTATAGCGATCATTATCCCGTTTATATGTATTTGATTAAAGAAGTAAGTGCGCCTCAACTAAAAAATTAAATATTAAATTTGCTAAGCAAACCATAAATCAAACCTAAGAATGATACAAAAAATAGTAGTAAGTTTATTAATTTCCATAACTTTTGGAAGCGTTTCGGCTCAAGAAGTTATGACTCCTAAAATGCTGTTGGAATTAAACAAAGTTTCAGCAAAAGGAATTTCAAAAGATGGCAAGGATGTAATTTATAGCACTTCAAAATACAACGTTGCAACGGATACTAAAGTTACAACCGTATATAAAATTCCTATTGAAGGCGGAATACCTTTTGCTATAGAAACCTATAAAAACCTACTTCCAAACAAGCATATTTCACCAAATGGAACTTATACAATTTTTACTGAAGATGTAAAACTTAAAAATATATCTGGAAAAGATTTTTATCCTGAAATTAAAAACTCAAATGTGCAGATTTATGACGAATTAAATTACCGTCATTGGGATACTTGGGAAGACGGCGCCTACAGTCACGTGTTTTACAAAGCGAACTCAAAATATGCTGAAGCAATAGACATTATGTCTAACGAACCTTTTGATTGTCCGCAAAAACCTTTTGGAGGATCGGAAGATTACCTTTGGAGCCCAGATAGCCAAAACATACTCTACGTAACAAAAAAGTTAAGCGGAACAGCGTATTCTGTAAGTACAAATACAGATATTTATAGTTACAATTTAGCTTCAAAAAACACTATTAATTTAACTGAAGGTAATAAAGGATACGATACAAATCCTGCTTTTTCATCTAAAAATCAATTGGCTTGGTTACAAATGAAAAGAGACGGTTACGAAGCTGACAAGAATGATATTATTATTTTAATTGATGGTGAAAAAGTAAATATTACTGAAAATTGGGATGAAACTGTACATAGTTTTGCTTGGGACACGAAAGGTGAAAAAATTTATTTTGTTGCACCTAATTTTGGAACTGTTCAACTTTTTGAAATTAATGTTCCTAAATCTTCAAACAAAATAAGTCAGCCAAAACAACTTACCAACGGACAATTTGATGTAAGTGGAATTGTAGGACAATCTAAAAATATGTTGGTTGTAAATCGTAAAGACATGAATCATGCAAACGAATTATATACTTACAATTTAAAAAATGGTACGTTAAAACAACTTACACACGCAAACGATGCTACTTACAATTCCATAACCTTAAGTAAGGTTGAAAAAAGAATGGTAAAAACATCCGATGGTAAAGACATGTTAACGTGGGTTATTTATCCACCAAATTTTGATCCTTCAAAAAAATATCCAACAATTTTATATTGCAAAGGCGGTCCGCAAGGCCCATTAAGTCAGTCGTATTCTTTTAGATGGAATTACCAATTAATGGCTGCAAATGGTTATATAATTGTTGCACCAAGCAGAAGAGGAATGTCTGGTTTTGGTATTGAATGGAACGAGCAAATTAGTAAAGATTATGGCGGACAAAATATGAAAGATTATTTAGCTGCCATTGATGATATTTCTAAAGAAAACTATGTAGATACAGATAGATTAGGTTGTGTTGGAGCCAGTTATGGTGGGTATTCTGCATTTTATTTAGCCGGAATTCACGAAGGAAGATTTAAAAGTTTTATTGCACATGATGGGATGTACAATTTAAGAAGCATGTATGGCACTACCGAAGAGTTGTTTTTTGTAAACTGGGATTTAGGTGGTAATTATTGGGATAAAAATAATGCAGCTGCTCAAAAAACTTTTAATGAATTTAACCCTGCTAATTTTGTTGATAAATGGGATACACCTATTTTAATAATTCAAGGGGCTAAAGATTTTAGAGTTCCTATTGGGCAAGGTTTAGAAGCATTTCAAGCCGCACAATTAAAAGGAATAAAAAGTAAATTGTTATTCTTTCCAGAAGAAAACCATTGGGTATTAAATGGGCAAAATAGCTTTATTTGGCATACCGAATTTTATAAATGGTTAGATGAAACCTTATAATTAAAAATCCGAATTTGATAAAATACACTTGAGGCTGTCTAAAAATATTAAATTTTTAGACAGCCTCAATTTAACTTCAATACCCAGTTTTCATTAGAATCGGAATACAATTTCTTATTTTAAGTAGTTTTTAGCATGATTAGGAGCTCTAAAAGTTCTTTAAAATAGTATTGCGGAAAATAAACATTTATAAATTTATGAAAATTCAGAAAACTTTATTTTCTTTTCAAGTTTTCTTTAATAGGTTCTACCCGTCTTCGCTTTATTTTATTAATTGAATCTATAGATTTTTTCTCTAAATTTTTTATTGCTTGCGCAATAGAATCTTCCTCTCTTTTTAAGGTTTCAAACTTTTTATTTAAGGTTTTTAAACGCTCTTCAACTTTCGATAAAATAACATCGTAATCATCTACTCTAGAGGTATAATAAAAATTACTTTCCTTAAATTGGGTACTATCAATATTGTATTTTTTAAAAACTAAAGGGTGGTAATCTACTTTGCGCTTTAAATCTAAGTTTTTTGTAGTTTCAGCATTAACAGCTAACAATAAATCTGTTAATAAATCAACCATTTGATCTTCAGGAATCAAATTATCAGGTTTTTTTAATATCGTATTACTCGTGCAACTAAACATAAAAAAACTAATAAAAAGTATGTATAAATATTTATTCATGTGTTCTATTAAACAGTAATCTTTTACCTTTTATTGTGTCGTTAAACTTTCCATTATTGTAAATAAGGTTACCATTTACAAAAGTATGTGTAATTTTAGAGTAAAAAGTAGTTCCTTCAAAAGGAGACCAACCACATTTGTATAAAATATTATCTTTTTTCACAGTCCAAGGGGATGCTATATCTACAAGGACCAAATCAGCATAATATCCTTTTTTTATAAATCCTCTTTTTTCAATTTTGAAAATTTTTGCAGGATTATGGCACATTTTCTCTATAATTTTTTCAATAGATATTTTACCCTGTCTATATGCTTTTAGCATCGCTGGAAGTGCATGTTGTACTAATGGCCCTCCACTTGGCGCTTTGGTATACACTTGTTGCTTCTCTTCTAGTGTATGTGGCGCATGGTCTGTAGCAATAACATCAATTTTATCATTTAACAATGCTTTCCACAAACCTTCCTTATCTTTTTCAGTTTTAACAGCTGGATTCCATTTTATAAGAGTCCCTTTTAATTTGTAATCACTTTCATCAAAAGTTAAATGGTGCACACAAACCTCTGCTGTAATTTGTTTTTTCTCTAATGGTATTTTATTTGTAAACAGCTCCGTTTCTTTAGCTGTTGAAAGATGAAAAACATGCAAACGTGCTCCTGTTTTTTTGGCTAATTCAATAGCTTTTGAAGAAGATAAATAACAAGCTTCTTCGCTTCTAATTTTTGGATGTAATGCTATTGGAATATCTTCTCCGTATTCTTTTAAATAGGTTTCTAAATTGTTTTTAATTGTTTCTTCATCCTCACAATGTACAGCAATTAACATTTTTGTTGAAGAAAATATTTTTTCTAAGACTTCTTCATTATCCACCAACATATCTCCTGTAGATGAGCCTAAAAATAGTTTTATCCCTGCAACATTTGAGGGGTCTGTTTTTAATAACTCTTCTAAATTATGATTGGTACCACCAAACATAAATGAATAATTTGCATAGGATGATTTTGAAGCAATTTCAAACTTTTCTTCCAACAATTTTTGAGTTGTAGCTTGTGGTACAGTATTTGGCATTTCAATAAAAGAAGTGATTCCACCAGCAACAGCTGCTCTACTCTCCGTTTCAATAGTTGCCTTGTGTGTTAATCCTGGTTCTCTAAAATGAACCTGATCGTCTATTGCCCCAGGAATTAAAAATTTACCTTCTGCATCTATAACCAAGGTGTCGGAAGATTTTGAACTAATGGAAATATCAATATCAATTATGTATTCGCCATCTATTAAAACATCACCTTCCATAATTGTACCTTCATTTACAATTTGGGCATTTTTTATAAGTGTTAAACTCATTGTTCTTTTTCTTAAATTTATTTAGAAATCCCAGTAATTCTCATTTTAATTACACCAAAAATCGCTTCGGAAATTATAGATCCACTCATTTTTGACGTTCCTCTTTTTCTATCGGTAAATATAACTGAAACTTCTTTATGCTTAAATTTTCTTTTCCAAGCTTTAAATTTCATTTCAATTTGAAACGCATATCCAACAAATTTTATTTTATCTAACTCTAAAGTCTCTAATACCTTTCGTCTATAGCAAACAAAACCTGCGGTGGTATCGTAAATAGGGATTTGCGTTATAATTTTAACATATTTTGATGCAAAATAAGATAAAACAAGACGTTTAATATCCCAATTTACAACATTAATTTTATTATTTAAATATCGAGATCCTATAGAAAAATCCGCTCCTTCCTTTGCACAAGCATTGTACAATTTTATTAAATCTTTTGGGTTATGAGAAAAATCGGCATCCATTTCAATAATATAATCGTATTTTCTATCTAACGCCCATTTAAAACCGTGAATATAGGCAGTTCCTAACCCTTGCTTTTCAGTTCTTACTTCTAAAAATAAATTTTGAAACTCTTTTTGTAAATTTATCACAATATCACCTGTTCCATCTGGTGAATTATCATCTACAACCAGAATATCAAATTGCATTTCCTGCTTAAATACAGCTCTAATTATCGCTTCAACATTTTCCTTTTCATTAAACGTTGGTATTATTACCAGAGTATTTGACATATAGATCAATTTTGCAGCAAAGATAAAACAATTAATCACTAATTTTGTCATAAACTAACTAAGTTACTTAATGATTACAGCAGAAAATATAATACGTCAAGATAATGATTGGATTACCATGGCATTTTTAATAATCCTTGTTGTATTGGCTGTTCAAAAAAGATTATTTGGAAATAGGCTATTGCATACAAGTATTTTTTTCTTTAAAAAAAACAAATTGGTTAGCTATTTTAATAAAGAAAAAAGAACCTTTTTTAATCTTTATCAAGTACTATCTTTTGTTGTAGAATTAATAAGTCTTTCGCTATTATTTTACTTTATAACATTTATTTTTAATGTGGATGTTGGAACCAATGGCATAGATTTATTCCTAAAAATTGCCTTTGGGATAGGGTTTTACTTCTTGATTCGTTTTTTAATTGGGAATATTTTTTCAGTTATTTTTAATTTAGAAAAACTTTATAAAAAAATTTCATTCGAAAAAATGAATTATTTTAACAATCTGATTTTATGGGTATTACCTCTTTTAGTCTTAACAGCCTATTCAAAATATTTTGAAAATATATTATTTAAAATCACCCTGATTGTTTTTGTTATTTTAGTATTAATAAGGTATGTTGTTTTAATAATAAATAATAAAAAGCTGGTATTTAACAACTTGTTTTATTTTATTTTGTACCTTTGCGTCCTTGAAATCGCACCCTTGGTGATTATTTTAAAATTAACAATTTAAGCACAAAATTGAAGTTTATGAAAGTGAAAACAATTTTGGTTTCTCAGCCAGCTCCAAAGACAGAAAATTCTCCTTATTCAGATTTAATTGACAAGCAAAAAGTTAAAATTGATTTTGTGCCATTTATTCATGTCGAAAGCGTTTCTGCAAAAGAAGTGCGCACGCAAAAAATTGATTTAAGAAACTATACCGCAATTATTTTAACCAGCAGAAATGCTGTTGACCATTTTTTTAGAGTGGCAGAAGAAATGCGATTTACCGTTCCGGATTCAATGAAATATTTTTGCCAATCTGAAGCTGTTGCTTATTATTTACAAAAATATGTTGTGTATCGTAAACGTAAAATTTACGTTGGAAAACGTACATTCCCTGAATTATCAACTATTATTAAAAAATATAAAGATGAAAAGTTTCTACTCCCTTCATCTGATAAATTAAAAGATATTGTTCCAGAAACTTTAAATGAACTTGGAGTTAATTGGACTAGAGCTACGTTATTTAAAACAGTTGTGAGCGATTTATCTAATTTAGAGAATGTATTTTACGACATTTTGGTATTCTTTTCACCTTCTGGAATAGATTCATTATTTCAAAATTTCCCTAATTTCAAACAAAATAATACACGTATTGCTGTATTTGGAAATTCAACTGTAAAAGCTGCCACACAAGCAGGTTTAAAATGTACTATTGAAGCGCCAACACCTGAAACCCCTTCAATGACTATGGCTTTAGAAAAATATATTTTAAAGGCGAATAAAAAATAACTTAAAGACTTCGTAAGGGAGTTTCCCTTAAAACCGAACTAAAAAGCATCCTATTTTTTTCTTCAGATGAAGATTTAGGATGTTTTTTTTATGCAAATAAGTTAGCATAAATATCTTCAACTTTAGCAACTTGTACAATTCTTATTGCATAAGGCTTTGAGCTTATTTTATTGAATTTTGAGACAAATATCTTATTAAATCCTAATTTCTCAGCCTCTAAAATACGTTGTTCTATTCTATTTATTGCACGTATTTCACCTGCTAAGCCTATTTCTGCAGCAAAACAAAAATCTTGTGGAATTGCTTCATCTTCGTTTGAGGATAAAATGGCACTTATAACTGCCAAATCAATTGCAGGATCATCTACTTTTATGCCACCTGCAATATTCAAAAAAACATCTTTTGCGCCCAATCTAAAACCAGCACGTTTTTCTAAAACAGCCAATAACATATTTAATCTTTTAAGATCATAACCTGTTGCGGATCGCTGTGGCGTTCCATAAACTGCTGTGCTAACCAAAGCCTGAACTTCAATCATTAGAGGTCGCATACCTTCTAAGGTAGCCGCAATCGCAGTACCACTTAAATCGTCTTCTTTTTGTGAGATTAATATTTCTGAAGGATTTTCAACTTCTCTTAAACCGATATTTTGCATTTCATAGATACCAAGTTCCGCTGTTGAACCAAAGCGGTTTTTATTGGCACGTAAAATTCTATATGTATGGTTTCTGTCGCCTTCAAATTGCAACACAACATCTACCATATGTTCCAATATTTTTGGTCCTGCAATATTTCCATCTTTAGTTATATGACCAATTAATAAAACCGGTGTAGCAGTTTCTTTTGCAAATTTTATAAGTTCGGCGGTAGTTTCTCTAATTTGCGAAATAGAACCCGGAGAAGCTTCAATATACTCAGTGTGTAATGTTTGAATAGAATCTATAACAAGAACCTCTGGTTGCACTTCTTCTATAACTTTAAATATATGCTGTGTGTTAGTTTCGGTTAAAATAAGGCAATTTGTATTCTTTGTTTGAAGTCGTTCTGCACGCATTTTAATTTGGCTCTGACTTTCTTCACCCGAAACATACAGTACTTTTTTGGGAATTACCAAGGCAATTTGTAATAACAAAGTAGATTTTCCAATACCCGGTTCTCCACCTAAAAGCGTCATAGAGCCTTTTACCAAACCACCACCTAAAACTCTATCTAACTCTTTGTTTCGTGTTGAAATTCGATCTTCTTCATCTAAAACAATGTCATTTATTTTTAAGGCTTTGTTTGTTTTTTTAACAGCAGAAGCTTGTTTCCAATTTCTTTTTTCTTCCTTTTGAATAACTTCCTCAACAATTGTATTCCACTCATTACAAGCTTTGCATTGTCCTAACCATTTTGCGTATTGTGTGCCACAATTCTGACAGAAAAAAGAAGTTTTTACTTTAGCCATTTTTATTAAAATTGAAAAAGTAAATATATAAAGAAATACCTATTTTTTTTGATATTTATTATATATTGGAATTAATATTAACGACAAGCTTCCAAATAAAATAACCATTAGCGTTTGGGCCGTCCACATTATCCAACCAAAGGCCAGTGCAGGGTTATGATCTACTTTATATAATACCAAGGCTCCAGCAACTAAAAGCGGGTAGGTTCCTAAACCACCATTTGTTAATGCCATGCTTAGACCACCTACAACAAAACCAACAATTATTGCTGCAAAAGATAAATTTGTAGTTTCTGGCAAGGCAAAAGTTACGGCATAAAACATGAGTACATACATTGCCCAAATAAAAATTGTATGTGCAATAAATTTCCATTTCTTTTTCATTGTAAAAATACTTTTAGCTCCATCAATTAAGCCTTTTATGAAGGTTATAACTTTTACAATAAAAACATTTCTAGATTTTTTTAAAAAACGATAGGTAAAAAAACCAACTAATGGTAATACAACAAAAACAAAAATTTTAGAATAAATACTCCCAGAAGCATCTTCCTTAAAAATATAGCTTCCGATTAACTCTGTTTGATAAAAAAATGCCAAACCAATAATAGCTAATAGTATAATTACATCTGCAACTCTTTCTGCTACAATAGTTCCAAAAGCTTTTTCAAAAGGGATATTTTCATACTTTTTTATACTCGCTGCTCTCGCAAACTCACCAGATCTTGGGATAACTAAATTTAATAAATAAGCTATTAAAACCGACATCACACTATTTGCAAACCTTGGCTTATAACCTAAAGGCTCTAATAAAAATTGCCAACGATAAGCTCGTGATAAATGACTTAATATTCCAAAAATTAAAGACACTAAAACCCACCAATAATTGGCTGTTTTAAAAGAAGTTTCAATAGACGCTACATCTGAAGGTGATAATTTTGATAAAGAGTACCAAATTAAAAATACTCCCAAAAGTATTGGGAGTATTAAAAAGAGTGTTTTTTTAATTTTTTTATTCAAATTTATGTTAACGAATTATCGTTTTCATTTGGGAAAATTAGTGTTGGTTTAAAAGATTTTGCTTTTTCAAAATCTAATATCCCATAAGAAATTATAATAATGATGTCTCCTTTAGCTACTTTTCTAGCGGCTGGTCCATTTAATGTAATTTCTCCACTTTTTCTTGGGCCTGGAATTGCATACGTTTCAAGACGTTCTCCATTGTTAATATTTACAATTTGAACTTTTTCTCCTTGAATAATATTAGATGCATCCATTAAATCTTCATCAATGGTAATACTGCCAATATATTGTAAATCGGCTCCAGTAACCTTAACTCGATGAATTTTTGATTTTACTACTTCTATTTGCATAGTGCAAAATTAATAATTTTGTGTTAATGTATTTATATTTATAAACTTATATTATCAATAAGTCGTATTTCTCCTGCAAAAACAGCTATAAAAGCTCTACATTTTTGATTAGGATTCTTGTTTTTTATTGTTTGAAGAGTTTCTTCATCTGCAATGTCAAAATATTCTAGTTCCAAAAGAGGTTGTTTTTTAAATTCATTTTCAACCCAATCTATGACTTCTAAAGCTCTTTTTGTGCCAAACTTCATTTTAGCTTCTTTTAGTGTTTTGTAGATAAATGGTGCTGCATCTCTATGCGATTCTGTCAGTCTGGCATTTCTAGAACTCATTGCCAATCCATCTTCTTCTCTATAAATATCACAGCCTACAATTTTCACAGGCATTTTATGGTTTTTTACCATATTCCTAATTATTTGTAGCTGCTGAAAATCTTTTTCACCAAAATAAGCTTTTTTTGGTTTTACAATTTCAAACAAACGTTTTACAATGGTTCCAACACCATTAAAATGACCTTCTCTAAATTTCCCTTCCATTTGATGCTCTAAACCATCAAAATTAAAGGCTTGTGACGTAATATTATTTGCATAGATTTCATTCGCTGAAGGAGCAAAAACGATATCGCAAAACACGCCTTTTAAAAGGGAAAGATCTTTGTCTATTGTTTTAGGATAATTTATTAAATCTTCTTGTTTATCAAACTGAGTTGGGTTAACAAAAACACTTACTACAACAATATCATTTTCTTTTTTAGCCCTTTCTATAAGAGATAAATGGCCTTTATGAAGCGCACCCATAGTTGGTACAAAACCAATAGTAGTTCCCTTTTTTAACGACTTAATCTTTTCTTGTACCGATTTTATTTTAGCAAAAACTAACATAGTCTATTTGTTAATAAACGTTAAAAGCGTGCAAACTTACATTTTTCAAGTCAAAATCTACATAAATTTTCGTAATTTTGCATAATCTTTAAAATAAAAGGTTGGAATATGAAAGATAAGAGAGTATTGGTTGTTTCATCGGAAGTTGTACCTTATTTACCTGAAAACGAACTATCTATAACTTCATTTGAAGTAGCAAAAATGATTCATGGACAGGGAGGCCAGACACGTATTTTTATGCCTCGCTATGGATTAATTAATGAAAGAAGACATCAATTACACGAAGTTATCCGCTTATCTGGAATGAATTTAGTGATTAATGACATGGATATGCCTTTAATTATAAAAGTTGCTTCTATTCCAAAAGAAAGAATGCAAGTTTATTTTATAGATAACGATGAATATTTTAAACGTAAGGCCTTGTTTACAGACGAAGATAATGAGCTGTTTAAAGACAATGACGAGCGCGCCATATTTTTTGCAAAAGGTGTTGTTGAAACTGTAAAAAAATTAAATTGGGCTCCAGATATTATACATGTTCACGGATGGATGGCTTCACTTTTACCATTGTATATTAAAGAATACTATAAAAATGATCCTTTATTTACAGACAGTAAAATTGTAACATCTCTTTATAATAATGGATTTGAAGGTTCTTTAAATGACAATTTTAATGAAAAAATTAAATTTGACGGTATAGACGCTTCCAAACTTAAGACTATCACAAACCCAAACTATACAAATATTTTAATTAATGCAATTGAAAATTCCGATGCTCTTATTAAAGGTAGCGAAGAACTCCCAAATGAGCTATTAGAATCTTTAAAAACAAGCAATAAACCTGTATTAGATTACTTTCCACCAGAAGAGTTTGAAAATAAGTATACAGAATTTTATAGTAACAACGTTCTATAGTTTAAACCTAACAAATAGTAATTTATAATATGACAACAAAAGTTGTAAGTACATTTAAATACTTAGCAGTATTTTCTTTGGTGATTTTTTCACTTATCTCATGTGAAAAAGAAATTGAAAGTGTTGGAGTAAGCCTTATTGATAATGACACCTTTAATACCAATAAATTTACCTCAGAAGTTAAAACAGAAAATGAAAATATTGAACGCGTACCTGCAAATATATTACCACAATATTTATTAGGAGTTTATGCCGATGAAGAATTTGGAAAATTAAAAGCATCTATTGTAACGCAACTAAATTTACCAACATTTGGTGAATCTTATGTTTCAGGTTATGGAGACAATACCGCTATAGATTCGGTACTTATCCATATACCTTATCAAGCTACAAGAATAGAAGATTATACAGACGGAAAACCTAAATTCTCTATAGATTCTGTATTTGGAAATAAAGACGTTCCTTTTCAATTAAATATTTTTGAATTAAAAACGTTTTTAAATACACTAGACCCTAACGATCCTTCAAAACAAGCTATTTACTATTCCGATAAAGAATTTCAAAAAGGAGATATTCCATTGTTTTCAGGAGATTTTAAAATAAATCCGAATGATACAGTAACATATATTAAAAGATATTTGAATGATGGTTTAACGGTTTATGATATTGATACTATTAAAAATGATAATTTAGGTCCTTCAATTAAACTTCCTTTAAATGAAACCTTAATACACCAACTTTTTGTTGAAAATCCTTCAAATTCAGAATTTTTAAATAGCGATAATTTTAGTCGTTATTTTAGAGGTTTATATATCGAGGCTGCGGAATTAATGAGTGAAAAAGCACAGCTATTGTCATTAAATATGGCAACTGCAAAAATGGTGATTTATTATTCTAAAACTGAAGATGAAACAGATGTACAAGATTTGAACGGTAATGGTACAAAAGGAGAAGAAAATGTTAGAACAAAACATGTTTATAATTTTGCTTTCGGATCTATTAAATCCAATATATTAGAAAGAGATTATACAAATTCTAAACTCTCGGGAGACGATAGAATATATGTTCAAGGTGCTGGTGGTTCAATAGCAACTGTTGAGCTATTTTCAAATGAAAATTTAACTGATCTTAGAGCTAACAATTGGCTAATAACAGATGCTAATTTAACACTTTACGTAGATCAAAATGCTTCTTCAAACATAATTCCTGAGCAACTTTTTGTTTATAATTACGATGAAAAAGAGCAACTTTTAGATATGGTTTCTGAAGGAATTTTAACAGTTGGAGGAACTTTAGAAAGAGATGATGATGGAAACCCTTATAAGTATACATTTAAAATCACCGATTATATTTCTGAATTATTAAAATCTGATGAACCTCTTGACTTAGTAAAACTTGGAATTAAAGTTTATAATTCTTCTGATGCACCAACAAGCATTACAGATGTTGAGTTAAAAAACTATAGTTGGAATCCGAAAGGAGTTGTTTTATACAATGAAAGTGCTGGAGATAAAAGGGTTAAACTTGAAGTAACTTATACAGAATTAAATAATTAAAATTTTCGCTTTTTATGTGTGGAATTACTGGATACTTGGGTTTTAGAGAAGCATATCCAATAGTTATTAACGGTTTACAGAGATTAGAATACAGAGGTTATGATAGTGCTGGAATTGTTTTAACTTCAACAGAAGACAAACTAAAGCTTTTTAAAACCAAAGGTAAAGTAGCCGAATTAAAAAAAATTATTGAAAATAATAACTCCACAGGAAATTTAGCATTAGGTCATACACGTTGGGCTACTCATGGTATTCCTAGTACTGAAAATTCACATCCGCATATTTCAAATTCAGGAAATTTAGCAATTGTACACAATGGTATTATTGAAAATTATGATACTATTAAAAAAGAACTTATAAAAAGAGGTTACACATTTAAAAGTGAAACTGATACCGAAGTTTTAGTAAATTTAATTGAAGAAGTTCAACTAAAAAACAACTGTAAATTAGGTAAAGCTGTACAGTTGGCACTTACAAATGTAGTTGGAGCTTATGCAATTGCTGTGTACGATATAAGCAAAGCCGACGAAATTATAGTTGCAAAATTAGGAAGCCCTTTAGCGATTGGTATTGGGGAAAACAATACAGAATTTTTTATAGCATCTGATGCTTCTCCATTTATTGAATATACAAAAGATGCCATTTATTTAGATGATGAAGAATTAGCGATAATTAAGCTCGGAAAAAAAATTAGAGTTCGAAAAATTAACGACGATTCTTTTGTTGAACCTTACATTCAAGAGTTAAAACTTAATTTAGAACAAATAGAAAAAGGTGGTTATGATCACTTTATGTTAAAAGAAATTCATGAGCAACCAAATGCAATTTCAGATACTTATAGAGGACGCCTTTTAGCAGATAAAGGCATTATTAAAATGGGTAGTGTTGATAACAACATTACTAAATTTTTAAACGCAAAGCGTATTATTATTGTTGCTTGCGGAACCTCTTGGCACGCTGGGTTAGTTGGAGAATATCTTATTGAAGAATTTGCCAGAATTCCTGTTGAGGTTGAATACGCATCAGAATTTAGATATAGAAATCCAATAATAAGTAAAGACGATATTGTAATCGCTATTTCTCAATCTGGAGAAACTGCAGATACTTTGGCTGCAATTAAATTAGCAAAAGCAAATGGTGCTTTTGTTTTTGGAATTTGTAATGTTGTAGGTTCTTCCATTGCTAGGGAAACAAATTCTGGAGCATATACACACGCAGGTCCAGAAATTGGTGTAGCTTCTACCAAAGCATTTACCACACAAATAACTGTGCTTTCTTTAATAGCTCTAAAGTTAGGTAATTTAAAAGGAGAGCTGTCTAATTCTAAGTTTAATAACTATTTACAAGAATTAAAATTAATACCTTCAAAAGTAACAGAAGTATTAAAAATTAATACTGAAATTGAAAAAATAGCCGCAATTTATAAAGATGCGCCAAATTGTTTGTATTTAGGGAGAGGGTTTAATTTTCCAGTTGCCTTAGAAGGTGCTTTAAAACTAAAAGAAATCTCTTATATACACGCTGAAGGCTATCCAGCAGCTGAAATGAAACACGGTCCTATCGCTTTAATTGATGCTTCTATGCCTGTAATTGTAATTGCAACCAAAAAAGGACATTACGAAAAAGTTGTAAGCAATATTCAAGAAATTAAATCCAGAAAAGGAAAAATTATTGCTATTGTTACCAAAGGAGATACTGTTGTAAAAGAAATTGCAGATCATGTTATTGAAATTCCAGAAACCGAAGAAGCATTTACTCCGTTATTAACCACAATTCCTTTACAATTATTGTCTTATTATATTGCTGTAATGCGCGGTTGTAATGTAGATCAGCCTCGTAATTTAGCTAAGTCTGTAACGGTAGAATAAAATTAATAACTAAATTTCTTTTAAAGCATCGGCGTAAATCCAGCCAGTTTTACCATCGGCTATTTTAATTTTTTTCCAGTTATCTAGTTTATCTAAAACTATTACTTTAGTGCCTTCGTGCAATTCAAAAATTTCATCACTGCTGGCAGACGGCGCATTCATTATTTCAACTTTTGGAGAAAAGATAATAGCCACTCTATCTTTTTGAACCGTTTTAAAATTATTATACGCAAAAAACACGGTTACAATCATAATAAAAACAGCAAAAATACTGGTGTTAAAATAAAATAATTTCTTTGTTGATGAAGTTGAAAAATAATACAACAAAAACAATAAAGAGGCTAAAAATGAAGCTATTACTGCCATAATTGCCCAAGTATCAAAAGGTAATTTTTGAATTATATTGGCAGAGAATCGTTGTAAAAAGGTTTTTGGTAATTCTTCAATAACATCAATGGTCATTCTTTTTGCAAATGCCAAATTTGCTTTCGCATCTGCATTTGCAGGATTTACTTTTAAAGCTTTTTCATAATAATAAATTGCAGGTGCAACTTTATTCATTTTATAATAACAATTTGCAATGTTAAAATACAAATCGTCGCTTTCCATTCCTTGTTCTTCAATGGCTAAATAAACACCAACGGCTCTGGTATAATTTTCTTCTTTATAAAAAGTGTTTCCTTCAGCAAATAGTTTGTTTACTTCTTGTGAATAAGCAACTAGGCTGAACATCAATATTATTATGCAAACTATTTTTTTCATATTATAATTGCTTATCTATATTGGTTATTACTTCTTTTGCTTTCTCAAATTCTTGCTCCATCATAACATTTGTTGTTGGGGTATAACGTGCAAAATAGCAATCGTTTAACACTTCTACAAACTGTTTAATTATTGCAGCATCAACGCTTTTTTCAGTTAATATTTCTGAAATTCTTTCTTTAGAGATTTCAGAAGTTTCTACTTGTAATTTGGCTTTTAGAAAATTATGCAATGCTTTTTCAAGAGCAACATAAAATGCTTCTTGATTTCCAAGTTGTTTTTTAGCTTCAGATAAATATTTTTTTGCCAATCTATCTGCTTTTCTAATTTTATTTCCAAAAACATCACTTGCACGTTGTGCGCGTTTTTTTCCGATGATAATTGCTATTGGAATTGCTAAAAATGGTAGCAAAAGTAGTAAGTAAAATAATTTTGAATTTAAAAACTCTGATTTAATTTTAGGCTGTAAATTTGCATCTAAGGCAATAAATCTAAAATTATTACCAGTAACAACCACATTCTGTTTTGGTGTTGTAACCTCTTTATTATTGGCTACTGACGGCAGTTCTTTACCTTCGGTTACATCTACAATTGTTGCCGGAGCCGTAATTGTTATATATTTTTCTTCTGTAGGATTAAAATAAGAAAATGCAACCTCTGGTATTTTATATTTTCCTTTATATTGTGGCACAACCGTGTAAATATCTGAAATAGTTCCTCGTAAACCTGTTAAAGATGTTGTTACTTGTTCTTTATGTTCTGGAGTATATACTTCTAATTCTACAGGTGTAACTATTTTAGGAATTTCAAATAATTTTAAATTTCCTTTTCCTGAAACCTTTACTGTTAATTGCGCAGCATCATTTGCTTTTAGTACATTTTTATTTGCTTTAATTTGAAAGTCAAAATCTCCTACTGCGCCAGCAAAATCTATAGGTTTATTTTTTTCTGGTAATTGCTTTACGTTTACAGTTCTTATAGCAGATGCCGTAGCATAATTAATATTTTTTGTAATCATATTACCAAAAAAATCACCTCTACCTGTTGGAATACCAACCGAAAAATCCATTTTTATTGGCTCTACTTTTAATTTTCCATCTCTTTGTGGAATTAATACCGCCCGTTTTAAAACAATGTATCTGTAATCTTCTCCGTTGTATTTTCCTTTTTTAACGGTGATATCTTTTACTTCAATATCCTGATTCCAAAAGCCACTGTATTGAGGAGATTCACTTACGCGCCAATCGTTAACACTAATATTTTCACTCACAAAAAGTTTATAAACAACATAAATTCCTTCACCAACATAAGGATTTAAATTTGAAACTTCAGCAACTAAATGAATATTTTGTTGTGCAATATATTCTGGATTATTAGGATCTTTAGGAATTTCTACTGCATCTAAAACAGTAATTTTAACGGCATTGGATTTTATAATTTGATCGTTATATTCTATTTCAGCAGGAGCAATTAAAAATTCACCTTCTTTTTTGGGTTCAAGAATGTAAATATAAGATTGGGCATAGCTAGCTTTTCCGTTTATCCAAGATTGATTTACCGATGAACTTGGGCCACCAACCACTTTAAAATTAGTAAATGGCGGTGCTTTAAAATTATCCGCTCCTTGTTTATTTACTGTAAAAACAATTCTAAATCTCTGATTTACACCTAATTTGTCTTTACTTACAGTTGTTTTAAGCTCAACTTGAGCAAAAAACACTTGCGAGGTAAATAATAAAATAGTTACTATGTAAAACTTCAATAATTTCATCTGTTAATATTTATTGTCATCTTATGGTCAGATGGAACATCCTAGCTTCTAAAACCTATCTGAAAATAAAGTTTTAGTGATGGGTGTTTCATTTTAATTACCAGTCTTTTTCTTGTTTAACTTTTTTCCCTTTTGCTTTTTCAGCATTTAATTTTTTCTGAGTTTTATTTTCTTCGTTGTTCATAGCTTCTAACAACTGTTTCATTTGCTCAGGTGATAATTGATTTTGACGTGGTTTTTGATCTTGTTTCTTTTCTTCATCTTTCTTTTCATCATTGTTTTTTGGGTCTCCTTTATCGTCCTCTTTATCTTCTCCTTTATCCTTTTGATCTTTATTATCGTCTTTCTTTTCATCGCCTCCCCCTTCTTTATCTTTGTTTTTGTCGTCTTTATTATCCTGGTTATCTTTGTTATCCTTGTTGTCCTTATTATCTTGGTTGTCTTTATTCTGCTGGTCTTTTAACAATTCTTGAGCTAGCGCTAAATTATAACGCGTTTCATCGTCTTTAGAGTTGTTTCTCATTGAATTCTTATACGCTGCAACAGCTTTATCGTATTGCTTTTCATTCATAAAAGCATTTCCCATATTATGATAGGTTTCAGCTTTACTTATTTTATCTGTTGCTGTTTTTTCAACCAATTCGAATTGAGCAACAGCTTCTTTATTTCTATTTTGCTGATAAATTGCATTTCCTAAATTATAAGAAGCTTTTGGATAATTTGGATTTTTAGAAAGTGCTTTTTTATAAGCAACTTCGGCCTCATCAAATTTTAATTGATTGTATAATTTGTTTCCTTCTCTAACATCTTCTCGTGCTTCACGCTCTAGCTGTTCGGAATTTTTCTGTTGCGAAAAAACCAAGCTTGTAAAACATAAAAATATAAGTACGAATCTATTTTTCATTCTTTTCAGTTTGATTAAATAAATTTAATTTTTGAACCCATGTTGTTTTTTTCTCCAGCAATAATACATCTATTATTAGAAACAAAAGTCCAATACCTAAAAACCACTGAAATTGGTCTTTAAAATCTGCAAATTTCTTTGTTTCAAATTCACTTTTTTCAGCTTTCAATAAAATATCTTCAATAGTATTTATAGTTTCTTGTGTTTTGTTTCCGTTAATGTATTTGCCATTTCCTTCATCTGCAATATCTCTTAAAACAGATTCAACCATTTTGGTAATTACAACTTCACCTTTATTGTCTTTTTTATAGCTAATAACCGAACCATTATTTCTAATAGGAATTGGAGCTCCTCTTTCTGTTCCAACTCCAACTGTATATATTTTAATACCTTGTTTTGTTGCATCTTTTGCTAAAGAAACCGTATTTTCTTCGTGGTCTTCACCATCTGAAACTATAAATAAAAATCGGTTGGTCTGTTCATCATTATCAAAATAGGTAATTCCCCTTTCTATAGCATCATTTATTGCTGTTCCCTGACTTGAAACCATATCTGGATTTGCATTTTGAAGAAACATTTTTGCCGCTGCATGGTCTGTTGTAATCGGCAGTAAAGGATACGAATTACCAGCATAAATAATAATACCGATTCTATCGCTTCCTAAATTTTCTATTACTCTGGTAATAATTTGTTTTGCCTTATCTAAACGGCTTGGTGCAATATCTTCTGCCAACATACTTTTAGAAACATCTAACGCAAAAACAATATCTACACCTTCTCTTTTAACTGTTTCTAACTTAGTTCCCATTTTTGGGTTTGTTAAAGACAATACAAGAAAAGCCAAGCCTAAACAAATTACAGTAATTTTTAAAAACGATTTAAAACTTGATTTTTCGGGACTTAGTTTTTCAATAAGGTTTTTGTCTGCAAAGTGTTTTTGGGTTCTTTTTTTCCACCAAAGCACCAACAAAAACATTACAAATACTACTGGAATAATTGCTAAGTAAATAAAATATGTTGGTTCTTCTATTTGATACATTTTTATTAGTTGTTAGTTTTTGGTTCTCAATTAAATAAAACTTTTAAATAGGGTGTTTTTTAGCAGCACTTCAATTAAGATTAAGAGTCCTGCTAAAAGCGCTAATAATCTATATTTTTCTTGATAATTGTAATATTTAAATTCTTCGATTTCTGTTTTTTCAAGCTTATTTATTTCTTCATAAATAGCTTTTAACTTTGTATTATCTGTTGCTCTAAAATACTGACCTTCTGTTTCTTTTGCTATATATTGCAATAATTCTTCATCTATTTCTACTGGAGAATTTCTAAATAATAATTTTCCTGTTCTTGGATCTTTTGCATACGGAAAAGAGGCTGTTCCGTTGGTTCCTAAACCAATGGTGTACACTTTTATTCCTAAACCAACAGCTAATTCTGTGGCAGTTTTAGGATCTACAAAACCTGTATTATTTACACCGTCTGTTAATAAAATTATAACCTTACTTTTTGCTTTACTTTCCTTTAATCTATTTACCGCAGAACCCAATCCCATTCCAATAGCTGTTCCGCCATCTAATTGTCCCCATTTTATATCTGAAATGGTGTTTCTAACAATCCTTTTATCGCTTGTAATTGGCGTTTGTGTAAAACTTTCACCTGCATAGACTACAATTCCAATTCTATCATTAGGTCGTTGATTTACAAACTCCGTCGCCACTTTTTTTAGTGCTTCTAATCTGTTTGGTTTTAAATCGCGTGCTAACATACTTGCAGAAACATCAATTGCCATAACAATGTCTATTCCTTTGTTTGTTTTAGTTCTTTTACTAACTGAAACATTTCTTGGGCGTGCTAAAGCAATTATTAATAATGTTAGTGCTACCAATCTTAAAACATGTAAAAACGGTTTTAATTTTGATAGCGTTGAGGGTTTTACTTCAAAACCTTTTAAACTTGAAACTGTTAATGTGGCACTTTCTTTTTTACGAACTAAAAAAAGCCAAATTGCAAGTATTGGTATTAAAACTAATAACCATAAAAACTGCGGATGTAAAAATTCAAAATTCTGAAACATACTTATTGTTTTAAGGATACTGATTTAATAATTCTATTCACTACACTTTCAGCTGAATCATCGCTCCATAAAGAAGAAACATATACTTGCCGCATTCCTTTTGTATCGGCAAAAAACAACATTGTTAATTTGTAATCTTCATGTAATTGGGTTCCTTCATTTAATCGTTTATATTCTACTGATGCTTTTTTTCCCTTGATTCCATCAATTTTAATAGTTTCTTTTTTAATGTTGGTAAATCTGGTGCTTAATTGTTTTTCCATTCCATTAAGTGCTCCGTTAATACCTAGATCTAAATCCATTTGCTCCAATTCACTAATAAAATGAGTAGTTGAAACTGCTATATAAAAATTACTAATTGGACTTCCATACGTGTAAATTGAAAAATCTCCAATTGAAGATACTCCATTATCTGGAAGTTGTACAGATTGCACCGTTAATATTTCTGGAGTTTCTAAAGTAATTTTTGGATTGCCATAAGATGCTTTATACCACGATTCTTCTATCATTTCGGAAGTAGTTTTTCCTAAAATATTCTTTTTCACATATCTATACCCAAAATATCCTAAAGCACTAATTGCGATAACTATAGCTGCCAAAATAATAATTAGATACTTTTTAAAAGATGATTTCTTTTTTACAGGAGTTTCTACAAAAATAGACTCTTCAATATCTGTATTAGCATCTTCTTTTTTAAAGTTGGTTATATGAACTGCACTCTGTGTATTTTTTAATATTTCTTCAATGGTATTTCTATCACTTTTTATCTCTTCAATAATAGGTTTATATTTTGCGAATTTTACCAAATCGGCACTTTTTAATACCTCTTCTAATTGTTTAATAGTTTCTTTTGAAATTCCTAATTTACTGGATTCGTTAAAATCTATTATAGTTTCAATCAACTCATTAGTAGTAGATTCCAACGCTGGAATTTTTATATCTTTTTCTATATACGTTCTAACAATATCTGTTAGTTCAGAATAATAAATTTTAACTTTATTTTGTTGCAATAGCTGTTTTTCATCGAGCTCTTTAAGTCGTTGCATCGCTTCTTGAATTGGAGCGACGTATACCTTTGGAATTGCTTTTTCTATTTTCTTTCTAAAAATGAAATACAATATCAATGCAAATAATAACAATATTGGAATAGCCCACCACCATAAATGCTTATAATCATCAAAAGTTTTCGGCTCTCTTTTAATTGATTTTATAAGGTGCATTTTTTGTTTGGTAGTATCTACTTTTACCGTTGCAACGTTTACTAATAAAGAATCTGTTAAAAATTGTTTATTATTGATTAGTACTTTTTGTTGTGGAATTACATATTGCCCGCTATCGAAACTCGTTAAAAGGTATTTTTTTTCTAGTTTATTTTTTAAAGTATCTATTGTTAAGGCTTCAACAACTTCAACCTTACCTAAACTATCTAATTTAAATTCAGGGAATATTACATTCTTGGTTTCATTTACAGAAATTTTATATTGTATTTGCTCACCAATTCTAATAGTTGTAGTATCTACCGAAATTGAAACAGGTTTTTCCTGCGCAATTCCAATAAAACCAATAAAAAATAATATATAAAATAGTTGTTTCTTCATGTTATAATTCACTTCTATCTTGCACCTTTATGTTTAAAATAACCTAATAATTTTTTCACATAACTTTCATCAATTCGGGAACTTATGGTACCTGCTCCACTATGTGTAAATGTTTTTTCAAAATATTCTACCGATTTTTTATAATACTGTTCGTAACCTTTTCTCACACTTTTTGAAGCTGTATTTACTAACAATGTTTTTCCTGTTTCAGCATCTAGCATTGGGACCATTCCAAGGTTTGGCATAGAAACTTCGTTTTGATCGTATATTCTAATACCTGTTACATCGTGTTTTCTACCAACAATTTTTAATGTGCGCTCGTAATGTGTATCCATAAAATCTGAAAGCACAAAAACAATGGCTTTCTTTTTTATTACACTCGATAAAAATTTTAAGGCTTCGTTGATGTTAGTTCTCGTACTTTTTGGTTTAAATTCTATTAATTCTCTGATGATTCTAAGTACGTGGCTTTTTCCCTTTTTAGGAGGAATAAACAATTCCATTTGATCAGAAAACAGTAATAAACCTACTTTATCGTTATTTTGAATTGCTGAAAAAGCCAATGTTGCAGCTATTTCAGTAAGTGTATCTTTTTTAAATTGTTGTGATGTACCAAAAAATTCTGAACCGCTAATATCAACCATCAATACCATTGTAAGCTCACGTTCTTCTTCAAAAACCTTTACATAAGGCTCATTATAACGTGCAGTAACATTCCAATCTATGGCTCTAACATCATCTCCGTATTGGTATTGACGCACTTCAGAAAAAGTCATACCACGCCCTTTAAACGAACTGTGATATTCACCTGAAAATATATGATTAGACAAACGGCGTGTCTTAATCTCTATTTTTCGAACTTTTTTAAGTATTTCTTTAGTATCCATTTTTTTAGCTTTTGGCTTTTGGCTATTAGCTAATGACTAATGCCCAAAGGCTTTTAGGGTACTTCTACTATATTTACAATTTGATTAATGATATCTTCTGAAGTTATATTTTCTGCTTCTGCTTCATAAGTTATTCCAATTCTATGACGTAAAACATCGTGCACAACGGCGCGTACATCTTCTGGAATTACATAACCTCTTCTTCTAATAAATGCATAACATTTTGCTGCCATTGCCAGGTTGATACTTCCACGTGGTGAAGCTCCAAAACTTATTAACCCTTGTAGATCCGGTAAATTATATTTTTCTGGATATCGTGTTGCAAAAATGATATCTAGTATATATTTCTCAATTTTTTCGTCCATATATACTTCTTTTACAGCCTCTCTTGCTCTATTAATTTGGTCTACAGAAGCTACTGCATTTATTGTTCCAAAACTACCTTTTAAGTTTGCACGCATTATTAATTGCTCTTCATCTATTTTTGGATAGTCAATTACTGTTTTTAGCATAAATCTATCAACTTGCGCTTCTGGCAAAGGATAAGTTCCTTCTTGTTCTACCGGGTTTTGAGTTGCCATTACTAAAAATGGTTCGTCTAATTTAAAAGTAGTATCACCAATAGTAATCTGGCGCTCTTGCATAGCTTCTAACAATGCCGATTGCACTTTTGCCGGTGCACGGTTAATTTCATCTGCCAATACAAAGTTTGCGAAAATTGGCCCCTTCTTTATGGTAAAATCGTTATCTTTTACACTGTAAATCATAGTTCCAACAACATCGGCTGGCAATAAATCTGGTGTAAATTGAATTCTACTAAAATCTCCTTGTACAGCTTTTGCTAGTGTGTTAATTGCTAAGGTTTTTGCCAAACCTGGAACACCTTCTAATAAAATGTGTCCATTTCCTAACAAGCCAATTAACAATCGTTCTATCATATGCTTTTGACCAACAATAACTTTGTTCATCTCCATTATTAACAAATCGACAAAGGCACTTTCTTTTTCAATTTTTTCATTGATAGCTTTAATATCAATAGAAACGTTATTTTCTTCAATCATTTTTGTAGTTTTTAAAGGCGTGAATTTAACATGGTTTATATCACAATGCAAATAGCACAATTATTTTTTTAAATGTTGTTAAAAATTGGTTAAAAAATAATACAGAACCTCAGGTTTAATAAGATTTTAACACCATTTCTTCCCCATTAAAAACCGCATAGGTAAAATGGGAAATCCAATCGCCTGTATTAATATATTTAGATTTTTTTGTAAGTTGAATTTCCATTGGCAAGTGACGATGCCCAAAAACAAAATAATCAAACTTTTTTTTGATTAATTTTCTTTTACAATAATGCACCAACCATTCGTTTTCTTCACCCAAAAATTTTACATCTTCTTCCCCTGAAATCAATTTATTTTTTACAGATAAATATTGAGCTAACGTAACGCCAATATCTGGATGTAACCATTTATATAACCATTTTGAGAATGGATTTGTAAACACTTTTTTCATGCGCTTATAACCTTTATCTCCTGGACCCAAACCATCTCCGTGTCCAATTAAAAACAGTTTATTATTAAAAGTAAATTCTTGTGGTTTGTGGAATGTTGGAATATTTAATTCGGTTTCGAAATAATCTTGCATCCAAAGGTCGTGATTGCCTACGAAAAAATAAATTTGAATGCCACTATCTCTTAATTCGGCAAGTT
Organism: Lutibacter litoralis; assembly: GCF_014646675.1. Taxonomy (GTDB): domain Bacteria; phylum Bacteroidota; class Bacteroidia; order Flavobacteriales; family Flavobacteriaceae; genus Lutibacter; species Lutibacter litoralis. Next base: position 276,068 of record NZ_BMNS01000001.1, read on the forward strand.
TCCCTAAAACACGTATAAATCCTTTTGGAACAACTTTTTTATATTCAAACCAAAAGTCGAAAAGGTCTCCTAATAAAAAAATGACTTCTGCATCGGTTTTTATAGCTTCTAACCAACTTACAAATTTTTGCTCTCGGATTTTACTTAATTTAGCTGTTGGAGCTCCAAAATGTTGATCGGATGCAAAATATATTTTTTTATTGGTTGTCAAAATAAAGATGAATTAAAGTATAAAGTTACAATTAAGTTTTAATTTGAAATAAAAACTATTTACTGTTTTCTAACTCAATAACTTTTAAAATCATATTATCTTTCTTTTGAGTTACCATAAAATAACCTGTTTGGTCAAATAAATCGCGTGCAAAAAAAGCTTTAAAGTATAATTTTAAATCTTCTCTAGACTTCGGTCCCATTGGAACTTTTAAATCTAACTCTTCTAAATACAAATTAAAAATCTTTTCATCTTCATCAAATTTAGCAACAAAGTCTTCTAATTCCCATGCATTCAACTCTTCTCTATGTGAATCTATATATTTAAAAACAAAGCTATTTAACCCTCTGTAAATCATTCTATTGTAAGTTCGGGATGTGTCAATAGGTACAAAAACATCTGGTATTATACCTCCACCGCCATACACAATTTTTCCTTTAGGCGTCGTGTATTTTAGCGTATCAATCACTTTAATACTATCTTTTGAAATTAATTCTCCATTATGCACTCTGTTTAAATAATCGCTATTGTATAGTTTTGTGTTATGTTCCGCATAAGGTTTTTGAATGGATCTTCCTGTTGGCGTATAGTATCTAGAAGTTGTAAGTCTAACAGCTGAACCGTCTCCTAAATCCATTTCTTGCTGTACCAATCCTTTTCCAAATGATCGTCTACCAACAATAGTTCCTTTATCATTATCTTGTAAGGCACCTGCAACAATTTCACTTGCAGAAGCAGAATTTTGATCAATTAAAACATATACATTTCCATCTTCAAAATCGCCTTTTTTAGTTGCATATGATTTATCTACTTCTCCATTTTTATTTTTGGTAAAGACAATGAGTTTTCCATCTTCCAAAAATTCATCAATCATACTGTTTGCAATATCCATATAACCACCGCCATTTCCTCTTAAATCCAGCACTAAAGAGTTCATACCTTTGATGGTTAACTCATTTAATGCCAATTTAAACTCTAAATAAGTAGTTCTGGCGAACCGCTCAACATTGATATATCCTAAGGTATTATTTATCATATAATAACCAGGTACGCTTTTAATAGGAACTTCGTCTCTTGCAATTTGTATGTCGAGTACTTCATCTGTTGAGCGTCTGTAAACTGTAAGTAAAACATTAGTTTCCGCTTCACCCTTAAGCGATTTCATTACAGCTTCAGAGATTTTTCTACTAGCTAATAAAGTTCCTTTTTCTTTTTCACTAACGCCTGCTTTTTTAACCAATTGTTCTCCAAAAAGTGTATCCTTATCTGCAATAATAATTCTATCACCTGCTTTAACTCCTGCTTTAAAACTTGGACCACCTTCAATAACACCTGTTACGGTAACAGTGTCTTGGTGCATTAAAAAAGAAACTCCAATACCTACAAATTTTCCTTGTAAATTTTCAGTTACCTGTTTTAATTCTTCTTTTGGAATATACACAGAATGTGGATCTAATTTAACAAGCATATTAGTAATGGCATCGTCTAAGAGGCTATCCGTATCAACTTTGTCTACATAATCGTATTGTATGTAATTAATTAAGCGTTTTATTTTAGCTTCTGTTGTATTTGAACTAAAAATAACAGCTTTATTTTTAAAGTTAATAGAGCTTCCTATTAAGATTCCAATGGCTACTGCCAATCCTAAAAATATTGGTAAACTTGCTTTCTTATTTATCATTATAAATCTTTAAGATACGTTATCTCAACTCCTGCTTTTTCTAAAAATTGTACGCCAGAAGTATCTTTATATTCATTTGCATATACCACTCTTTTAATACCAGATTGATGTATTAATTTGCTACATTCTTTACATGGCGATAATGTAATATATAACGTAGCATTTTTACAAGATTGTGTAGAACCTGCAACTTTTAAAATAGCATTTGCTTCTGCATGCAACACATACCATTTTGTGTTCCCTTCCTCTTCACAGCAATTTTCAAAGCCTGTTGGTGTTCCATTAAAACCATCAGAAATTATCATTCTATCTTTTACAATTAATGCACCTACTTGCTTTCTTTCACAATAGGATAGTTTTGCCCACTCCAATGCCATTCTCATGTAGGCGGTATCATATTTTAATTGTTTTTTATTCATTTTTATGATTGTTACGAAAGTAAAAAGAATACTATTAACTTCAAGTTAAAATTTTACCAAAAAATAGTTGCTTTTAATATTGGCAAAACTACACCAATAACTATGGACGAAATAATTAATATATAATCTCTTTTTGAAAATCTAAACAAGGTTTGAAAAATAAATCCTAAAATAAGAATTATTAACACCACAATTATTTGAGCGATTTCAACTCCCAAAGCAAATTCTAATAAAGGAAGAAACTTACTTTCTGAGGTTCCAATTAACATTTTAAAATACCCTGAAAAACCCAAGCCATGTATTAATCCAAAAAAGAGTGCAAAAACTAAATTAGTGTTTGTTTTTACTTGTTTTGTAGTGTTTTTAACATACAAAATATTAACTACTGCAGTAATAATTATGGTTACAGGAATTAGGAATTCTATCCATTTTGGATCTACCGATACAATTTTATAGGCTGCTAAAATTAATGATAAGGTATGTCCAATTGTAAAAAGTGAAATTAACCAAATTAATTTTTTCCAATTTTTAAAATCATACACAACAGCCAATGCTACTAAAAATAAAATATGATCGTAAGCATTCCAATCTAGTACATGAAACAAGCCTTCTTTGAGAAAAAATGTAAGTGAATCCATTTAAAAAAATTTATGGATTCAAATATAGAAAAAATTGCTTCCTTAAATTATGAGTTAAACCAATTATTTACAATCTTATTTTCAATAGGGGTTGCCATTTTATGAACAAATTCATTTTTACCAGCATTGTATTCATAATCTTCTCCCCAAACTTTATAATTTTCTGCAACTTGTTTTATACTCTCACAAACATATAACACTTCTTTGTTTGTAATTGTTGGATGAATTGACATGCGAATCCATCCTGGGCGTTCTACCATACAACCGTCTAAAATTTTCTTTTCAATTCCTTTTGAAGTGTTTTGATCTACGTGTAATAAAAAGTGACCATAGGTTCCTGCACAAGAACATCCTCCACGAGTTTGTACTCCAAAACGATCGTTTAACAATTTTACAATTAAATTAAAATGCACTTTTTCTATATAAAAAGAAAAAATACCCAATCTGTCTTGGTGTTGTGGTGCTAAAATTTTAAGGTTTGGTATTTTAGAGATTTTTTCAAAAACCACTTCATTAATTTCATGTTCTCTTGCCAGTATTTTATCAATTCCCATTTGTTCTTTTAACTGAATCGAAAGTGCAATTTTTATAGTTTGTAAAAAACCCGGCGTACCTCCATCTTCTCTTGTTTCAATATCATCTACATAATCGTGATCTCCCCAAGGGTTTGTATAATTTACGGTTCCTCCTCCTGGATTGTCTGGTACTAAGTTTTTGTATAATTTCTTATTAAATATAAGCACGCCTGAAGTTCCAGGTCCTCCTAAAAATTTGTGTGGTGAAAAGAAAATTGCATCTAAATACATTTCTTCATCTGCTGGATGCATATCTATAGCTACATATGGTGCCGAACACGCAAAATCTACAAAACATAAACCACCATTTTGGTGAATTATTTTTGCTATTTTATGATAATCTGTTCTAATACCTGTAACATTTGAACAAGCTGTAATTGAAGCAATTTTTATGGGTCTTTCTTTATACTGTTCTAATATTTTTTTAAAACTATCAAAACATATTAAACCAGACTCCTGACAAGGTATTATTTCAACATCTGCAATAGTTTCTAACCAAGATGTTTGGTTAGAGTGATGTTCCATATGTGTAATAAAAACAATAGGTTTTAACAGATCTGGTACATTTGTATATTCCTTTAAATTTTCTGACACTTTTAATCCTAAAATACGTTGAAATTTATTTACAACCCCTGTCATTCCAGTTCCATCGGTTATTAAAACATCGTCTGCATTTGCATTTACGTGGTTTTTAATAATGTTTCTAGCTTTATGGTAGGCCATGGTCATTGCCGATCCTGTGATAGAAGTTTCGGTATGTGTATTGGCAACAAAAGGTCCAAATTGATTCAATAATTTTTCTTCAATAGGTCTGTACAATCTTCCACTAGCTGTCCAATCTGTATAAATAATTTCTTTTTCTCCGTAAGGAGATTGGAAAGATTGCTCTATTCCAACTATATTTTCTCTAAACTGTTGAAAATAAATTTCTAATTCTGAAGGTTTTTCTTCACCTTCAATTGTATTAAGTTTCTCTTTATTCTTAGAAAATATGTTAGATAAAAAACTCATTGCATAAACTATTTTTGTTTGCTATTCCTAATATAGAGGAACATGCTAATTAATTAAAATTAGTATAAATCAATAACTTAGTAGAAGGTTAAAAAGTATTATATTTTTAATTCATCAAATAGTGCTATAAGATCTTCTGATGATGGTCTTGGTGCATCCGGAGAAACTATATTCCCTTGTGGATCTATTAAAATAAATCTAGGAATTCCTTTAATTTGGTACTCCTTCACAAAATCTGAATTCCAATCATTATCTGCAAATAATTGAACACCTCCTAATTCTTTCTCAGCAACCATGGTTTTCCAAGCTTCGTGATCTTTAGCCTTATCTATAGAAATGCTTACAAATTCAATGTTTTTATCGTGGTATGATTTTTCTACTTCTTTTAAAAATGGAATTTCTCTTTTACAAGGTCCACACCAAGTTGCCCAAACATCTACATAAACATATTTACCTTTTAAATCGCCTAAAGAAGTGCTCCCTCCTTTAAAGTTTTCATAACCCTCAAATTTTGGAGAAGGTTTTCCTTTAGCCAAAACAGTTAGCATATATTGTTTTTCTTCATATGAACCTGCTATATAATCAGTTAGACTGCTAATTTGTTTTGTTTGAGCTGCAACAAAAGCGGTATCTGCAATTTTTGAATCGGCTAATAAATTTAGAAATTTAGAATTTATATCTTCAACTTTTGCGTCAAACTTTGGTTTTTCTAATTCAAACATAGCTTCATCTTCCAACACTGATTCTTGCAATAAGGCAACTTGGGCTAAATAATTATTTTCCTCTGACCCATTACCTGTATAGGTTATTGTTTCATCAAATTCATTCGTATTTGCTGTAAGGTTTAAATCGAATCCATTCTTTAAATAAACTCTTGTTTGTTCTGTTCCATCAAATAAAATGTAAGTTCCAGCTACTATCTTTAAAGTGTCAGAAAACGTTCCATTTTCATTTACTTTTATGGTTTTTAATATTTGTCTTTGTGCAACAATTAAAGAATCTGAATTTGGATTGGTAATTGTTCCTGATAAAGTTACATAATCTTTTGGTGCTTCTGGTTTACATGATAGCATCAATAAAACTGCACTTACTACTATTGTTATTTTTTTCATTCTTTTATTTTTTAAATTTTGAGATTCCTTGTTTTAACCAATCGTGGTATTCATCTACATCTGGAGTATAACCTGCTGGATCTATTAAATTTTCTTCATTATGATCCATTAAAACATAAAAAGGTTGCGCGTTTGCTTGGTATCTTATTGTTTGAAATTCACTCCATTTTTGTCCAATATATTTTAATTTTTTTCCTGGACGTAATTTTGACTCAATTTCTTCACCGTCTTCCAATTTTCTTTTATCGTCAACGTATAAAGATATTAAAACAATATCATTCTTTAAAATTGGTAATATTTTGTCTTTTGCCCACACATTTTGCTCCATTTTTCTACAATTTACACAAGCGTGTCCAGTAAAATCAATCATTACTGGTTTGTTTACTTTTTTTGCATATGCTAAACCTAATTCATAATCGTTAAAAGCAATAATATTATGTGGTGCCATTACATGTGCGCCTTCTGGCAACTCTTCGTGATTATTTGTTGAAGTACCTCCGCCAAGTTTTGTAAATCCAACTCCGTAAGGTGATTCGCTGTAATGCTGTGCTGGCGGAAATGCGCTAATTAAATTTAACGGTGCACCCCATAACCCAGGAATCATATAAATGGTGAATGATAGTACCACTAAACCTAAACTTAATCTTCCAACAGAAATATGTGTTAGTGGTGAATCGTGAGGTAATTGTATTTTTCCGAATAAGTAAAATGCCAAGGCTCCAAAAATAGCAATCCAAATAGCTAAAAATACTTCACGCTCTAACCAATGTAGTTGTAATACTAAATCTGCATTCGACAAGAATTTAAAGGCTAAGGCTAATTCTAAAAATCCTAAAACAACTTTTACGGTATTTAACCAACCACCAGATTTTGGTAATGAATTTAACCAACCTGGAAATGCTGCAAACAACGCAAACGGTATTGCCAAAGCTAAAGAGAAACCTAACATACCAACTATTGGGCCTATTTGACTTCCTCCTGCTGCGGCTTCAACTAATAATGTACCTACAATTGGACCTGTACAAGAGAATGATACAATTGCTAAGGCTAAAGCCATAAAAAAGATCCCAATAATTCCGCCTCTATCGGCTTGTGCATCTACTTTTGTTCCCCAAGAACTAGGTAATGTAATTTCAAAAGCTCCTAAAAATGAAACTGCAAAAACTAATAATAGTAAAAAGAAAATAATATTAAACCAAACATTTGTTGAAAGTGCATTTAAAGCATCTGCTCCAAAAACCGCACTCACAATAATTCCTAATAAAACATATATAATTACTATAGAAGCTCCATAAATTATAGCATTTTTAATTCCAGCAGCTTTACTTTTACTCTGTTTTGTAAAGAAACTTACCGTCATTGGTATCATTGGAAAAACACAAGGTGTTAGCAATGCTGCAAACCCAGAAAAGAATGCAATAATAAAAATGGTTAATAAACTTTTATTTGTTGATGTATCTTTCTTTTTAATTGGAGTAACAGTTTCTTTAGAATCAGCAACAGCTACGGCTACTTTTTCTCCAGGAATGTCGAATTCTAAGTCTACAAAAGTTGGCGGTAAACAATTGGTATCGTCGCATACCATAAATTCTAGTTCTCCAACAATTTTTTGTGAATCTTTTGAAAGTACTTTTATCCGTTGTTTAAAGGTAGCTCTGTTTTCAAAGTATTTAATTTCCATATTGAAAACTGGATCCATAACCGTATGACCTTCTTCTTCAATAGTTTCTCCAACTAATTCGAATTTGTCGGTTTTCTCAAAATTAAAAGATGTTGGTATTGGTCCATCTTCAGGTACATTTTGAGAGTATAAATGCCATTTAGCTTCAATTGTTGCTTTAACAATTAAATCATATTCTGTATCCGAAATTTTTTCAACTGAAGTTGACCATTGAACTGGATCGTAAATTTGAGCATAACTAGCAGTAAAAATCAATAAAAAAGAAAGGAGTGAAAGTATTTTTTTCATGTTATATGTTGATTTCGCTTATTTTGGGTTCCAAAAATAATCAATATTACTTACTATGTCGTTTATAAAACTGTTTTCCCTTAATTTTATATGTTAAATTTTTCTTAATGGATGTTTTAATTAAATTCAAGTTTTTGAAAAAGTAATATCTAATTTTCTTTTCTAGAAGTATAATAATCGTATTAAAAATATGTATTTACCATATTATTAATATGTTGAAACCATATACTTTAGTCTATTTTTAAAAATAAATTTGAAATAACTTTTGAAATATCGTAATTATGTTACATTTGGTTTGACTATAGGAATAAATTCAACCCCAAAGACATTTTTATAGCGAAAAGGGCTCATTTAAATGAACCCTTTTTCTTTTGCTTTTAATATTAATTCTCGATCATCGTTATCTTTAACTTCAAACATCTTTTTTAATTGCTTTTTTCTTCTCTCTAAACCTGGCATAGACATTGGAATGATACCAGGAAGATCTTTCATTTTAGTTCCTATCGACATTTCGTACAATAATTGCCTGTCAATTTTATCAATTTTATAGTCAATTGAGGCTTGTTTTCTAAATAATTCTAATACAGATTTGCTATAATATGGAGATCCATCTAAAAGGGTTTTTATAGCAAATACTAGCTCGTCTTTATTAACATCGTTTTTTATTAAAAAACCATCTGGATTTACATTTTTAAGTATGGCCTGTATTCTGTAATTGTCGTTAAATGTAGTTGCTACAACAATTTTGCATTTTGGCAGCATTTTTTTAATTGCTATTCCTAAATCTTCACCTGATAAATATTCTCCATCTACTGATGGCGGAAGAGATATGTCTAAAAAAATGATATCTATTCCATTCTTTTTTGCACCTTCTTTTATTTTTTCAATTGCTTCGTCACAATTTGTAGCTATAGAAATTTCAAAATTAACTTTTGAATTTTCTAAACTAATAAATTCAAAAGCGCTTTTATATGCATCTGCAATAATTGGATGATCGTCTATTATTAAAACTTTATATTTTGTGTTCATTTTTTTCTGTTTGTATTGGACATGTTACAAATATAGTTGTTCCCTCATTTTTCAAAGAGTCAATTTTTAAAGTTCCCTCTATTTTTTCAACCCTAGATTGCATGTTTTTTAACCCAATTCCTTTTCTTTTTTCCTTAATATTAAAACCTTTTCCATTGTCTTTTACAAGCAATTCTATGTTATTGTTATTTAAACTAATTTTTATTTCTACATAAGAAGCATCTGCATATTTAATTATATTTTGCAATGCTTCTTGTAATATGCGGTATAAATTAATTTTTATATCATCATTTATATTATCCCAATAAATAGCTTCGTCGCAATAATATTGATATTTAAAACTTTCTAAGTTACTTCTTTTTTCAATTAAATCTTTAATAATTTTCGAAAAATCGTCTTTAGATGACAATATTTCATTTTTTAATTCGTGTGAAATAGTTCTAATTTCCTTTTCAATTATTTGAAGTTCATCAACATAATACTTATGTTTTTCTATAGTTTCTTTATCTCCGTTAATATTTAAGAAACCTAAGCCCAACCTAGTTCCAAAAATTTTTCCTAAAACACCATCGTGCAAATCTTCCGAAATTCTATGACGTTCTTTTAATCGCCCTTCTTCTAATTTGGTTTGTTGTTTTATCATTAAAGATAAAATTTCTTGATTATTTTTTTGCTGTTCTTTTTCGAATAGCAACTCTTTGTTTTTAGCTCCTTGGACTCTCAAAAAGTAAGCAAATGAAATAAATAAGATTGTTATAAAACCACCTAATAAAATTAGTATATTTTGCTGAGAAAGCTTCTCTGTCTCTTCTATATATTCGTCTGTTTCAAAACGAATTCTAGTAAATTTATTTCTTATTTTTCTATCCTCTACTTGCAGACTATCACTTATGCGAACATATTCATTTAAATACTTGTTAGATTTTTGCCGATCTACTTTGGACAGCAATAATAACGTTTCTAGCTTATCTCTGTTATTATCAAGTTGATCTGCCAATTCAAAAGCTTCATTTGCATATTTTACAGCCAAAATTGTATCTTTTTTTACAGCATAAAACTCCGACAAATGCCTTTTACAAATTACCACTCCTGAAATGTTATTCAAACTATCTCTTATCTTTAATGACTTATATAGATCTTCAGCAATATTTAAAGTATCTCCTCTTAAAAATTTAGTATAGGCAATATTATCTATCAAACGAGCGTAAAAAATAGGATCCTGGTTTTTTAAATCTCTAATATTTAAGGCTTTTTTAAAATTTTCAATAGCTTTTTCGTAATTATTCAGCTTTTGATAGGTTAAACCTATATTACTTAAACTACCCTCTTTATAGTTTTTTTTATCTTTAATTTTAGTTAAATAATCTAATGCCTTGTTATGATAAAAAATAGCACGGTCAAACTCTTCAATCTCAATATAAATTAAACCAAGATAATTATAGCATTCATACAATCTTTCTGGTCTTTTTTCTTTTTCAAACTTTGAAATAGCCCCAAAAATTAACACTTCACTCCCCGTATAATCTTTTAAACGTCCTTGTATAAATGCCATATTATAAAGCATTTTAGCAGCATAATAATCGTGTTTTACCAGTTTAAAATTTTCATAAGCTTTATGGTAATGGTAATAAGCGCTGTCAACTACCTCTAAATCGGTATAATAATTCCCATAATTCCAATGACTATCACCTATTTTATAAAAATCATCTCGCTTCGTAGCTAAAACCAAAGACGCTTTATTTACTTTTATAAATAAAGAATCAAAATCTATAACCTCAGCTTCTATGGCTATTTCTGCCAAAAAATTATTTTTAATAGAATCTGACGCTATATTTTGTGCAGTTATATAAGCATCTTCTAGCGCCACTTTTTTTTGAGCCAGATTAAATTTTGGTTGTTTGGATTGTGCAATCCAAGAAGCAATACTATCTACCTCAGGGGTTTCCTTACTTTTCAAGGTGTTTAAAGATTGTTCACAAGAAAAAAGTATTGGCAGTAATAATACCAATACTAAAAATTTAATCAATACTATGTAGATTTTTGTTTTAATTATAACTGGGGTTGTTTAAAACAAAGCTACTAAAAAAGCCTTAAACTAAAGTTTAAGGCTTTTAAAATTTATTATTACTCAACAATTTTGTTACGATTATCAATAAAATTTAATCTCTAGTTCTCATTACATCTGCTGTACCGTCATCACCTGTAGCTTGTTCTTGAGCGTATAATTGTTCTTCTTCTGCACTGTCTGACGTACAAGCAATAGATAAAGTTGAAACTAATAATAATGCGAAAATAAATTTAATTGATTTCATAATAAGTGTTTTTAAATTAGGTTATATATTTTTATGTGTTTTATTAAATACTACGGTGTAAAAGTAGTGCTAAACATAAAAAAAATAAGAAGGTAAAAACCAATTATTAGCAAGAGCTAACCGTTTGTTAGCAAAAACCAACCGTTTGTTGGTGAGTAGATATTTTACAAGCAGAATGAATGTAAATTATCCTAAAAAAGAATATCAGTTACTTACAAAAGTAAACAATTTAATTGGAAATGGTTATTTTAAAGAAACATAGGAATATGCTAATAAAGATGCATTTATACTATCTATTGCTTTAATATAAGTTTTAGTAAAAGGAACATCTTGAACATTTTTTTTTATAGTACAAGTAGATTTTCCATATTGAATTCTTGAAATAAAGTTTTTATTTATAATATAGCTTTTATGAATTCTATAAAAATTATTTGGCAGTATGTCTTCAAAAGTTTTAAGGGTTTTATAGGCATTTACAACTGTACCGTCGCCCATATAAAAATCTGTAGTATTATTATCGGCTTTTAAAAACAAGATTTCATCTGTTTTAAGATATTGATAATCTTTATAAGATTTTAAGCAAATATTATTTCTAAATTGTGTTGCAAAGTTGTTTTGTAATTTTAAAACGGTTTTTCTAATTTCTAATTCTGTTAACGGGTTTATTAAAATATCAATAAATCCACTTTTTATAGCAGCATACGCATTTTCTTTTGAAGATGATATTGCAACAAATAATGGTATCGAATTTTTAAATACTTTTAATTCTTGCACAAATTCAAAAGGTTTTTCACATTCTGCATCAATATTTAAGAAAATAAGGTCCGGGTTTTGCTTTAAAATAACATTCGTTGCCTTTTCTATATTAGAAGAAGTTCCAATACAATTAAACTCTGAAAAATCTTTCAAAACTTTATTAATGCTTTTAATTGTATTTATGTTTTTATCAATAATAAAAATAGTCACCTTTTAAAATTTTTCAAATTTAATGTTACCAAAAATACTAAAATTTTACATACAAAAGTGTATGGTTTAACCCTCCTTTTTGTATGGAAAAATAACGCTAAAATTAGTTTTATAGTTTTATTTTTACATCAGTGAATTATTCATGTTGTGTACATCCATTTTTTAAATTAATCAAATTTCTAAAATAGGTTTTGAAAAATGAAAAAAAAAGATAAGCGTACAAAATTAAAGAAGGTTATGATAGAAAAAAAGTACAATACTAATGTTGAAGATTTTATAAATAATGTACATGAAAACTTAAAAGATCATCACCAAAATAATTACCCTAATGACATTAAGAATTTATTTGAACGTTTAGGAATAGAATAAATCTGAAAATCCCCAAAGCAGTAATTAACATTTTAGTTTAAACCCCAAAACTATTTTCTAAATTTAATGTTATTTACTAAAAGCTATGAAATTAAAAACTCCTATAAACAATTGTTTATAGGAGTTTTTAAGTAATCATTTCTATAAAACTAAAAATCGGGAAAGTAAGAAAAGCTTTTTTTGATTTAAACGCTGGTTAATCAGTGTTTTTAAGTTTTTGTCACTTTCCCTAAATTTGTAATTTAGTACCCCGAGTGGGAATCGAACCCACACTCCCGAAAGAACTGAATTTTGAATCAAGCCCTACTTTTTCGGTGTAGTAAATACAGTACCTCAGAGAGGTTAATATTCGTTTTTTTAACAAAACCGTATTCGGTATTGTATACTACAAATATAAACATTAATATTGTTGTATGGGGTTTTTTGAAATGAAAATACGGTCAAATATTAACTTTCGGGAAGCGGTAAAAGATAAGTTCAAATATAATATTAAAAATAATTATCTCCCAGATCAGACATACATCAATCGGCTTATTGCTTCATTAGATAAAGTTGAAGCAAATAGTTACAATCAATCACACATTGGATTTATTTCTGAATACAAATACTGTGAAAAAATAGATACATTACTTTCTATAAAGTCTTTTGTTAATGGGTGTTTAAATCAGTTACTTTGGATTAACACTATTTTAGAATCTGATACATTTGTAACTAATAAAGAAGGACTTAATGAAAGGTTTGACTATGAAACTCCAATTACACCCGGTAATCCTTGGACTTTAGATAAAGTCACAAAAAAGGGAGTCTATTTTCGTGGTGATGAAATGTATAAAGATTCACGAGTAATAATCAACTCAGAAAATATCATAGAGATAGCCTTAGCTTTATCTAAAGTTGAGCATATATATGATGAGAAAAGTAAGCCTGTTAAAAGTGTAATAGTATCAAGTTCTAAAGCAAAGGAATCTTCCCTATTCAAAAGTTTAGAGCTCCAGAATAAATGCCTTAATGTTTTAAAAGAAATTAAATACCCTCTTTTAGATGTTAATGGACGATTCTTAAATGATGGTTTGAAAGGGGCGATCGTGATATGGTACGACAAATGTAAACGCCTTGGCTTCATCTCTAATGAAATTAAAAAAACTAGAGAGGTAATTGCTAAAGAGGTAATGAATATAATTCCAAATCTATCTATAGATGGTAGCAACTTTTCTAAGTATCCAGCAGCAATAAAATACAAAGAAGAAATTGAGCAAAAACTTTCACAACTTTCACAAAAACAATAAATAACTTGCACAGTCTTCACAACTTGCACAAATAAATTTCACAACCTTCACACAACTGTTTTTCAGAGCATTAATGCGGTAATAACAACTAGTTTTACATCATAATTAATAATAAATATGATTATGATACCGATCAATATACTTGCTGTCATCAATATGACAACCCCAATTTTCAGGACTATAAACAACTTCTCTTCCTTTATTAATAGAGATATTGTTTCGTTAAAAAATTTCGCAAACACGTTAACTATTTTACCAATTATAAAAAATTAGTTAGCTAATATGTTACAGCTCGACAACAAAATAGCATCTGCACTTATAGGCAGTCTAACTCTAGAAGAGTTGGAAGCTATGGTTGAGCTCAAAAAACAAGAAAGAAATAAATTATCTGCTCCTGTACAAATGACAAAAGATGAGAAAATTAAAAACTATTGCAAAGAACTACTAAAGAAAAAGCTCTATGCACCTAAATATAAATAAATTTTTAAAGAGAAAAACCAAATGAATAGAAGATTAGAAACGTGTTTAATAAAAAAAGAAAATTTTAATATTAAAGTAGTACAATATGGATAATAATAAGAAACAAGTAATTTTAAATTGTTTGGAGCAAATAACGGTTGAAGTTAACTTACCCGTGGCTCAAAAAACAATTTTTAATACCATCAAAACACAGTCAATTGCGGTAGATTTTTTAGGTATAGTTAACTCAAATGGGGTTAAACAGACCAAAGTAACAAAAGATCAGTACGTTATAATAACTGTAGATCAATTTTTAAAAAAGCTTAAGGATGAAGGATACGAATTAATTGCTAAAAATGAGGAGATATTCATTTATAATGGTGCGTTTTGGGAGAAGGTAGAATACGACACTATAAAAAAAATATTATACGTAATTTCAACAAAATTCAAAGTTCCAAAGTTTAAAGCAAAACATTATTCTTTTAGAGACGAGCTTTTTAGGCAGTTAAAGACTACAATTGTCACACCTAATTTTTCAGACGAAAAACCGATAAGAATAAATGTATTAAATGGGACTATTGAGGTTGAAGGGCAGAAAATTAATATGTTAAATTTTAATCAAGACCATTTTCTAACATATCAATTATCCTTTGTTTTTGATCCAAATGCAGAAGCTAGTAAGTTTCAAAAATATTTAGATGAAGTATTGCCCGATAAATCTTTACAGTTAGTTTTAGCTGAATTTATTGGCTCAATTTTTATAAAAAATGGGAGCGGAATAAAATTAGAGAAGGCGCTAATACTAACAGGTGGTGGAAGTAATGGTAAATCAGTGTTCTTTGAAATTATCAATGCATTATTGGGGCCTGAAAATATTTGTAATTTCTCTTTAGGAAGCCTTACGGATAGTTCAGGTTATTCAAGAGCTCAAATTGAAAATAAACTTTTAAATTTTTCGAGTGAAATTGATAGGAAGATGAACATTGCAATATTCAAACAATTAACTTCAAATGAGCCAGTAGAAGCAAGACATCCATACGGAAGAGCACATCAAATTAAAAATTATGCTAAACTTGCTTTCAACACAAATAGCTTACCAAAAGATGTAGAATCGACCAAAGCTTTTTTTAGAAGGTTTATTATAATTCCTTTTAATATTGTAATTAAGGAAGAAGATCAGGATAAAGAGTTACATACAAAAATAATCAACCACGAACTTTCTGGTGTTTTTAATTGGGTAATGAAAGGATTAGCAAGAGTTATTAATCAAAAGGGATTTACACATAGTATTAGTATTGTTGAACAAGTAAAAAATTACGAAACTGAATCTGATACTGTTAGGGTATTTATGGAAGAATTCGAATATGAAAAATCAACTGATTGTAAATACAGAGTTAAAGATTTATATCACACATATAAAGATTTTTGTAAAGATGATGGATATAAACCTTTGAACAATAAAGAGTTCTGTAAATCTCTTAAGAATATGGGATTTTATTTTATAAGAAAAAACTATGGACAAGCTGTAAATGTGTCACCATAAAAAGCATTTAAGTTTGTAAATATTAACAAATACCCTTCACTAATATTGTTGGGTGTTTTTAATTTCAGTAAACTTTTATAATTTAAAGTGTTAATAGTGTAAAAAGTGTCACTGATTTATAAACTTATTATTTATGTATTATCTTTTTTAATCATCTTTTAATTAAAGTTTTCAATGAAGCAGCACAAATGTCACAAATAACACTTTTTTTAGGTATAATCTAAATATGAAAAATGAATTTAACTTTAAAGACATAAATTAAACCAATGAAAAAACAATTCAAAGTAACAGGCTTCTATTATGAAGAGCTAGGATTTAAGTTCCGTAAATATTTAGATATTAAAACAGTTGATACAGACATTCGAACACCCGACTTAATGGTGATTATGATGAATCCTGGCTCTTCCAGACCGGTAGATGGTATAGATAACAATACCAAAGAATCCTCCGCTATCCCTGATCGTACACAAGATCAGATTATGAAAGTAATGCTCAACTCTAACCTTCAATATGCGCGCATTTTAAACCTCTCAGACCTACGCGAAGCTAAAAGTAACATATTCTACAATAAAATAATAGATCTAGAGAATAAGGGTATTTCACACTCTATTTTTGATGAAAATCGCCAAGAAGATTTTAACCAACTTTGGATAAATAATGTGCCGGTCATATTTGGCTGGGGTGTAAATGATCATTTAAAACCTTTGGCTTTAAAAGCAATGAAATCTTGTAACGCTTCAAATCCCTACGGTATTTTAAAAGCTAATACCAATTGGGCCTATTATCATCCGTTGCCTCAAATTTATAGCAAGCAACAGGAATGGGTGAGTGTCATTACTCAACATCTACTTTCTAATTAATTAGATCAATAATTCATATTTATTTATTAACGGTTAAAGAATAACTTGATGAGATATTTTGAATAATAATAAATGCCCTAAATAAATCGGCAGCTAACTCATTAAATTTATTAAATTTGGGTTCATCTATTAAAATTGCATTATTCTAGTATTCCTGTATTAATAGGGAGCGATAGTTTTCGTCTCAATTACGAACAAGATTAACATAAGAGCATTTTTAGATCCGTATAAATGTTTGAATTAAAAAAAAGGTTAAATAAATATGTTATCATCTGATATAAAATCAAAAATTAATAAACTCTGGGACTTGTTTTGGTCAGGAGGAATGGCGAATCCACTTACAGCTTTAGAACAAATATAATACTTGCTTTTTATGCGAAGAGCTGAAGATGTTGGTTTAATTGATGAGGATTTCTATAAATGGAGTTTTTACACAAAACTAGATGGCATTGATCGACCAATACATATGAAAGGTGTTTTTGAGCATTTAAAAACTCAGAAAAATGGAAATGACTCTTTCTTAAAAGCAATGGAAGGAGCCAATTTTGAAATCACAAAAGAATCACTTCTCGATGCTGCGATTGATTTAATCAATGATATATATAAGGAAGCGGATAAAGAAAGAGAACAAGGACAACATTTTCAAGATACTTTAGGAGATTTCTATGAATTAATCTTAAATCAAACAGGAGAAGCAGGCAAAAATGGTCAATTTAGAACGCCTAGACATATAATTCAATTTATGTGCGAGCTTTTAAAACCTACTCTTGAAGATACAATTTGCGATGTTACAGCTGGTACATCTGGATTTTTAGTTGGAGCCTATCAATATATTATCAAAAATAATTCAGATGAAAAACCACAAATAGATGAAAATGGATTTGAAAAACGTACTTCTGGAAACTTAATAGAAATAGGTTCTAAGGAAGAAGAAAAACTAACAAAAAACACATTTTTTGGTTACGATATTGATGCTACTATGATTCGTTTGGGTATGATGAATTTGATTATGCATAATATCAAGGAACCTCATATTAAACGCCTAGATACAATATCTCAGAAGTTTGATGATTTAGAAAAGGATGTTAAATACTCTAAAATTCTTGCTAACCCACCATTTACAGGAAAAATAGATAGTTTACAAACAAGTTTGCTATTAAATAGAGTTTACGAGCCGAAATTTAATAACGAAGGAAAACGATTAAAGCAAAATATACAGTCAGAATTATTGTTTCTAGAAAGAATTGTTCAATTACTAAAAATTAACGGAAAAGCTGCTGTTATTGTTCCTGAAGGAGTTTTATTTGGTAAGAATAATGCGTACAAGAAGACAAGAGAAATACTACTTAAAGACTGTAATTTAGAAGCAATTATTTCTCTGCCTAATGGTGTTTTCAAACCTTATGCTGGAGTAAAAACATCTATTCTGGTTTTTACAAAAAAATCTAATAATAGTAAGGTAAAATGGCATACTAAAAAAGTTTGGTTTTATGAATTGGAAGGTGACGGGTATAGCCTTGATGATAACCGTAAAAAATTAAAAGAAAATCCATTACCAGAAGCTGTTAAAATTTTTGAATCAAAAAATTCCATTATAAAAGAAGATCGTAAAAAACACTTTTATGTTTCATTAGACGAAATTCAAAAAAGCGATCTAGATTTAAGTTATGACTATTATCGAGATTTTGAATATGTTGAGAAAAATTATGACCCACCAAAAGATATTTTGAAAGCCCTTTTTCTTTTAGAAGAAGAAATAAGTGTTGAAATGGAAGAACTTAAAAATTTGATTGAATGAAAACAGTCAAATTTAATGAATTGTTTGTGTTTACAAAAAAGTCAAATTTAAAAGCCAGTGAAAGTGTTGATGATGGCAAATATGCATTTTTCACTTCAAGTAAGGTAGTTTCAAGAAAAACGGATAAACCTATTTATTTTGAAAAATCTTTAGTTATTGGCAATGGGGGTAGTGCCAATATTCATTATGTCGACGCTCCTTTTTCAGCAACCTCGCATTGCTATATTGCAGTAAAAACAAGAGTTAATTTAAATATTAAATATGTTTATTACTATTTATTAACCAATATTCATATTTTAGAAAGAGGTTTTAAAGGTGCTGGGCTAAAGAATATATCAGCTAAATATATTGAGGAAATTGACATTCCTTTTGTTGATTTAGATATACAAGATAAGATTGTGGCTGTTTTGGACAAAGTCCAGAATTTAATTGAAAAAATAGATGAATCCATTGAGGTTTATAACAATTTATCACAGGCAATATTCTTTGATATGTTTGGGGATCCAGATAAGAATACTAAAGGTTGGCAGATTAAAAAATTATTACAAAATATAGAATATATTGGAGATATTGGATCTAACGGTAGTAACGCATTAATTTCTAAAAACCTTTTGATGAAAGATGATAAGGATTATGCAATAATGGTTAGAACTACAAATCTGCGATCAAATGATTTTTCAAATAAAGTAAAGTATATTTCAAAAAAAGGGTACGATTTTTTTAAAAAATCTAAAATATTTGGAGGCGAATTTATTATTAATAAAATTGGAAGTGGCGCTGGAGATTTTTGGATTATGCCTAATTTGAATAAAAAAGTTTCTCTCGGCTTAAACCTGTTAGTTATCCGACCTAAAAATATAAATATTAAATTTTTATTTCATTATCTATCTACGGAATATGGAAAAATGATTGTTAAATCAAAAGTTAGAGGTGCAGCTGTACAGTCCATAACAAAAAAATCTATAATAGAATTACCGATTATTAGTCCTCCTATTGATTTACAAAACGAGTTCGAAAAAAGAGTTAATAAAATTGAGTTAATAAAAGAAAAGAAACAATCTATATTATCTAATTTTCAAAGTCTATTTTTTAGTTTATCCCAACTAGCTTTCAAAGGGGAATTAGAATTTAATAGAGCTGTAGATTTAGAAGTTTTAATGGAAAACGATTATGAATTTTTTAAAAATAATAGCAATAAGGAATCTATAACACTTTTGATAAAGCGACTTGATAAAGACGAACTAAACTCAAAGAAATTCTATGAACAAGAACTTTATGATAAAGCCAAAATGTTTGTTTTTGAATTATTGAATGAGAAAAAAATAAAGCAAGTGTATGATAAAGAGACTCAAAGGATAAAACTTACAGTATAATGAAATTGTTAAATTTTGAATTAGGGAATATTCCAAATAGTTTTAGAAGCCTACACGCAGGCTTCAAAATTAATTTTCATTCATTATCGGATACAGAAGGAATGGAAGATTTTAGACCTTTTTGTTTTGCAGGTCTCAATGGTAGTGGAAAGTCTAATGTGTTAGAAGCATTGGCTAGTATATTTTATCATTTAGAGATTTGTGTAGCACAATATTTGCCTGATAGTATAAAAAATCCTGATAATTTTAAAAGAAATGAATGTTCTCCAGATGCTTTTACTTTAGAATATTTAATAGGTCAGCACGATGGAAGCTATTACTCCATCCAAAATTTTCATAAAGTTGCTATTACAAAACGGCTTAATGAAGAGCCTAAAATGGAAATTCAAGAATTTCCGTTTGATGATTCTAAAAATAAAGTTGAGATAGAACTCAACCCACTGCCTGGAAGCGGGAAAAGTGCACCAGGCAAAGCTTATTTACCTGATCACATCATTGGTTATTCTTCTGGTGAAAATGAAATTCTAAGTTTACCATTTATTAAAAGTAGATTAGTTCATTTAGATGAATTTATGCAAGCCACTAAAGTTGGTCAAAGAGATTTTACTGAACCTGAGAACGGTTTAATTTTTATCGACAATTATATGAGCCAGGCTGTCTTGCTAGCTTGCTTACTATTTGAAAGTGAAGATACATTAAAACCTTTAAAAGATATAGATAATACAGGGATTCTTGATTTGAAAAGTTTTAGAATGAACATTAATCTACTACATTTTAATTTTCAGAAAGACAAAAAAGAAAACATTTTAAAAATCCTTGAGCATAATCAAATTGATAAGTTGAAGAAGTGTGCAACTTCTTGGCATACTAATGGCAAGACACTATGGTTAGATTTTTATGTAACACCTGAAACAAAGGAGGCATTTAAACACCATTTTAATGATAACTCTTTCGAGCTATTTCAACTTTTCCAATTATTATATGAATTGAATTCTCATTTTGTCAATGAAAACATTAAAGAAGACGTTTATCAATCTAATGGATATTACACTGATGGGAAATTGCCTGCAGGAAGTCCTGAGCAAAATATTTTTCATTTTTTAGATTTTTATATAACAAAGAAGATTAAAGATACAGGTGAAATTAAAGATTTATTACTGAGAAATTTTTCTGATGGGGAGCATCAGTTTCTTCATACTATCGGTATATGTTTACTACTGAAAAGCAAAAGAGTTTTGTTACTTTTAGACGAGCCCGAAACTCACTTTAACCCAAGTTGGAGAGCAAAGTTTATCAAAATTTTAAATGAAAGCATTACTGCTGGTAATAATAGAAATTATCGTAATGGTCATTTTAATGTTCATTATCTAAAAGATATTCTATTGACGTCACATTCTCCTTTTATAATATCTGACTGTATGCCTCATAATGTTTTATTCTTTGATAGAAATAAGGAAACTAAAAAAGTTCAAGCTAGAAAAGCAAGTGAATTAGGCTTGAATACATATGGTACTTCTACTGAATTGATACTAGATCGATTATTCAACTACAACCAATCCATAGGCGATTTATCAAATGATGTATTAGAGAATGTAGATTTTAAAAATATTGATTCAAAAGACAAAGTAGACGAAATAAAATCAAAACTAAGAATACTAGGAGAATCTATTGAAAAAGATATGGTTTTAGCACGTTTAAATCGAATTAAATTTCCAAAATAATGCTTAGATCTTACACCCCTATAAATCATCCAATTTTCACTTTACATCCTCAACTTGAACACCTTGTATGTCAGGTTTGGTGTAACGCATCTGACAACAATACTTGCCAAGAATTATTGCAAGAAGATTTTGAAATAATATACAATGCTTATGGCTGGCTGAAAACTGCAATCGATGATATTTATGAAAACTGCAAAGAATTAACTGATGATCAAAGAGCAGATATAAGAGAAGCGTATATTATCAATAACAGACTTGAAGAATTATGCAATGGTGATCTTGTACCAATTAATTTAGATCAACTTCATTCAGTGGTGGAAACCTCTATGAAACCTTTATTAGTAAAGTTCTATGATTATCTATTAGATTTGGCAACAGTAGCAGGAAATAAACTAGATTACTATAATAAGCTTATTATAAGAAATAGGTTCAACAATTGTCCTTGCTGTGGTTTAACCCCAATCGAATCTGCAGAAACGCATTATAGAGAAGATAATGACCATTACTTACCTAAGGCAGATTTTCCTTTTGCTTCTGTAAATTTTAAAAATTTGGTTCCCTTATGTGGTAAATGCAATAAAAAATACAAGAGCACCAAAAATCCATTTGAAGATGGTAGGGTTTCTTTTTATCCTTTTGATACAAACCATCAAGGAGTTGAAATAAAAACTACAATTGTTAATAGTGAAACTTTAGATTACAGAGCTTTAACAGTTAAGGATATCGTTATTGATTTCGATAATAATGCAAACAAAGTAGATACTTGGAATTGGTTATTTGGAATAAAAACTAGATACAATAAAGAGATTAGAGATTTTTCGAAAACAGAATTAAGAATAATCAAAAACAGGTTATTTAAGAATAGTCAAAGAAAAGGGGGGTTGACTTATGAAGAAATTTTAGAAGATAGGATTGAAGAATATGGGTTTGAAAAGTTTGAAGATCGTAAATTCTTAAAAATTCCATTTCTTCAGGAAATAAGAAGGAGTCCAGATTGGATGGCTGTATATAATGATTTATAGAATAGACTACCTTATTGCATAAGTATGAGTTTGTAAAAATGTTATTACTAGCACCTGAAATACACTTTCTTTTAATCCGTTTTCAATAGAATAAATACAATTAATTTCTAACATCTCGGGTAATATGGAGTTCCTCAGTCGATCCACTTAATTTCGTAAAGCATAATTAAAAATTCTCCTACGTCTAATTTGTACTTACCATTCGTTCCACTACAATTTGTGCTCCAGCTGGTGCTCATTGTAGCTCTCTCATTTGCTATACTGCATACGCTACTCTATTCGGAGACACATAGCTTACTTTACTCTTAAGATCTTCTAAGGATATGCTACGCAAGGCCTTTTATTAAGAGAAAACCGCTATTTCATTTTGACCGAGCCCGCTTTTTCCCTCAACCTATTTGGTGTCACAGTTTTTGATAACAGCCTTATTGCATATAATTTAAATACTCCTTATCACTCCTATTTAAAACATATTGCAACCCCTCACAAGAGCAGCGCATTCATTCAGCTATTTCAGCCAATTCTAAAGTAGTTTTAACATCAACAGTTATTCTATATCCTCAACTTCCTTAGTTTCCTCAAAATCCTCACCCCATTAAACTAAGATAACTGTAAGATGTACAACTACACTCCATCCTTCTATAGCTTCTTTCAATTACAGCACTTGCCTTTCCTGCGGCTTCAAAAACAGCGCCACCAGCGTGTACCACGTAGTTAGAAAAAATATTTATTCGGAGCTCAACATATTATTCTTTTCTAACAGTTTCGGTCAGCTCGTGCTGGCTCGGCTCTGCTTCGCGATTACCCTCTTTTAAATAAGGAGCATTGGTATTCATATGTCAAGTGTAATTTATACTACTGCGGATATTAAGGAAGTTGAGGATTCTGAGGATATGAGTTGATTGCAATTACCCTATGTCGTGACTATTCCTCCTAGATAAGCATTCTAACATTTAATTGTTGACAGAAATATAACATCGGCAAAAATAAGTTACTTCCATCTCCAGCCGCTTCATTTTGTAAAAGGTCAAGCCCTGCGGGTTTTGGAGAAAATCTCCACCTTAATACAAAATGCTTCCAAAACATCCTTCAAGCACAGGTAGTATTTCCTCAAAAAACCTTGCACAAAAGCCCCATAACAAGCATAGCCTTTTTTCTATTTCGGTTCAAAATTAAAATGAACCATTAACATTTAAAAGTAAACAGTATGCTTAATTACACTATGAAATCACACAAGAACGGAAGAACCTACAACCAACCACATTTCTACATTCAAAATAAAGGTTTGAATAGCGGTAAGGCTTTGAATGATCCTATACCTAATTGTTTCGTTGTAACAACAGAAACAGAAGAACAACGAGAGGCGCTATATTACCTATGTTTTCACCTTCAAATAGGACGCTATTTTAGCATTTTCATTATAAGGAAGTGTAATACCGTTCATAACAATAGATGATACAAGAAAAGTCCTTAATACAGCTCTATTAAACTACAAAAAAGATCACTGGCAATCAAAGGTTGAAAAGCTATTGAAAATTACTGCTTATGAAGAAAATCTTAAGCAACAGATTAATACTATAAGACAGCTAAAATTAGCTTTATTAAGGGCTTGAATTAATGTATTTAGTATATTTGAACAGTATTAAAACTTGTTCACTTGACTTAAAAGAAACGTTTAGCTTTTTTAATCAATTAAGAATGAAATAATATCAATTTACTACAATGTAAAAAAAATACGTGCGTTGTAATTAGTATAATATTGTATAAATAGTGTGGCGTGACATATTTAGAAAAAATCATTAAAGACAAAGGCTCTATTCTATCAAGCGAATTGCTTGAATCCCTTATGAATAAAGAGAAAAGTATTTCGAAAGAAGCTGCAAGAAAAAGACTTTCTCGTATAAGTAAAGATGTTTATAGAGTTAGAGGATTATTTACTGACGGACAAATTCTATTTATTGATAAAGAAATTTATGGTACTGAAGAGTATTATTCTGGTCTGTCAAAAGCATTTAGAAAAGCTGGAAAGCAGTACAATATAATCTTACAATCATTAGACTTTCATTATGGACAATTAAAACTGACTCATTTACCATCTTATTCCGTAAACCCAATTTTAGATTTAAAAGGACACACAACTTTTAATACAGCTTTAGAAAAACTTTTACGTCTAAAGTTAGTTCACGCCGATGAAGAATTCGTGACTGTTTCAAGTTTAATAACAGATAATAATCCTAATTATAAAAGAGCTAAAGGTATTGAAGTAGCTAAAAATTTTCTTTTGATTCAATTTAACGATTGGTCGCGAAAAATCGGATTGGTTTCTTATAATAGCTCAAAATTTCATAGTGAATTTGGCAAATACCAATTTAACTTTGTTTCACCTTCTTATATTGGTTCTCTACCGAAAATAAACAAACAAAAAATTATTCCGGCGTTTGTGGTTGCTGATATTCTAATAGGGAATACAGTTAATGAAAATCAAGTTGAATTTTTTATCAATAAAGTTAAAGCTTTAAAATTCCAAAGAAATTTAGCAAAATTTATTCCTTTTTTGATAGTTGAGTCAATTGACACAAATGCTTTAAATACATTAAAAGCCCAAGGAATAGTAATTGGCTTTGTCAATGAATTATTTGGGGATAAGTATAAGGACTTGCTTAATTCATTGATTGGATTAGTTGCTAATGCTGGAGCAATTCTAAAGAAAAACCCAGAAGCATATTTAGATTTAATTAGCAAGTTAAATAAGTTAGTAGATGGGAAAACTAATAATTTAAGAGGAGATTTATTTGAATTGGCTGTTGGTTATTATCAAGGTAGAATTTGTCAATCAATTGATATTGGAAAAATAATAAATCACGATGGCTTACAACGTGAAATTGATGTTTTTGGTTTACTTCCTAATAAAATTTTTATTTCAGAGTGTAAGGGATACAATCATAAAGTTCCTTTAGAAGAAGTTGAAACTTGGTTAACCGAAAAAGTACCTGTAATTAGGAAATGGGCTCTTGACCAACCTTCTATATCTGACAGAGATTTAGTTTTTGAATTTTGGTCAACTGGTGGCTTTACTGAAGATGCAAGAAAATTTCTTGAAAGGAGAAAAAGTAGTACCACTAAATACGAAATTGAATTTTATAACCTTGATGAAATGGTAGTTAAATCTAAAGAAATTAAGTCAAAAAAATTCACCGAAATACTGAGAGAATATTACATCAAAGAAATATAAAACTGTTATCAACAATGGGTATACTAATTAACGGCCTAAATCAATTTTTTACCTGTAGCCATATTTCAGGACGAGACATATAAAACCACTAATACATATTGAAATGACCCCAAGATATATTCTAGAGAACGAAGTTAAAATTAACACCAAACCAGAACAAGTTCTATCATTAGGATTAGAAATTTATAATAACGAGACATTTGATAAATTTCCAGTAATGAATTATATAAAGGATAGATTCATTAACGAGAATAAAACGATAAAAAAAAGAGATGTTATAGAGTTATTTGATAGAAATGATATTTACACAGCTATTGTTTGTACAATGATTTGGGGTGGTATTAATGCTACCAGAGCAAAAAACAAAGAGGATACATTTTTTTATAAGTTTTTAAATTACCCTAAAAACATTCTACTAGAGAACATCATTACTTTAAATTCATATCTAGAAAATGAAGATTTTATAGGCGCCTTTGAGTTTTTTCAAAAGGATGCGAAAATTGAGGGTGTTGGATCTGCTTATTTCACAAAAATATTTTACTTCCTTGGACAATCAAACACTAGGATTAATATAAAACCACTAATATTTGATAAATGGACAGAAAATGCTTACCTCGCTTTGTTACTTCAGAACGGGGAGTTCGATAAGGTTAAAAAATTCTATAAAGGAGTTAAATTAAAATTTTCTAAACAACCCGATTCAGTTCAGATTAATGATAAATTTTACAGTGCTTGTTACCAATCATACGTTGAAGACTTCAATAAATGGTCTAAAGTAATAAACAGTGATTCAACTAAGCTTGAGGAATATGTGTTTGGTGATGACTTAAGAAAAAACAAGAGTAATTTAAACCCAAGAATTCAGCTTTGGAATATTATTCTTAAGAACTTAAACCATATTTTATAAAAACAAGTGTGCAACAAAAATATAGTGCATTTACAGATAGCCCCACCCCTTTTATAATTTAGTTCGATATATTATTTAAGTTATGGGGTAGTGCACTTCTGAGGAGCTGTTTTTAACGCATATACAGACTTCTATCCTGTTTAACCCTATACTTGTACTACTTACTCCTAAAATATTATAGAAGGCTATAGATAAAGCTATAAGAGCTCTATTTTTCAACAGGTTTATAACTAAAATACCGCCTTTACCTGCGATTATTGGTTATTTAGATGTATAAATTATCATATTGCAACAAGAAAAAAAAATTAAAATTTTCTGAGCGGTCCACGTAGTGGTATACTATTGGTGATTGATCCCCGGCAAACGACTGTGGGAAACAAAACTATATACAAATTCGTCGGTAGGTCGATTATATGTGGTTAAATTTTAAGGGGTGTAGGGTGTAGTGTTTAACAATTAAACCTTACTTTAAAAAAACATTCTTAAGGTTACATATTATAGTAAATCACTAAAGTCCTCAGGTAATTCCGCATCTATATCTCTTAGATATTTTTGCAAAGCAACCAGTGTAGAGTGCCCAGTTATTAACATCAGTTTATTTTCTGTTTCCGACTTAGAGTGCTGCTTTCTTAGTTCTCTGTATAACTTAGTAATAAACGTATGCCTAAATGAGTATACAGTATAGCCTGAACCTATATCTAGTTTTTTCTTCACTTTATTGAAGCGATTACCAAAATAAGATCTTTTTCCTGACTCTTCACGCTCCCATTTTCCAACACCTTCAGGCGTAAATAGGTAATGTTCAGGATTTTTTAAGTCTAACTTATTAAGTTCTTTTGTTAAAATCTCAGGGATTATTTTTGTCTTATGCTGTTTATTCTTTGCTCTAACAGTTAGAGTTCCTTCCTTTAAATTGATATCCTTAACCTTCAATCTAACAACTTCAACAGGGCGCAAGAAATTATATGAAACGAATTTAATAAATAGAAGAAGTAAGGGGTCGCTAGTTTCTAATTCTTTATAAATTTCATCTACTTTATCTAGTGAATATGTTTTATTTCTAGTTGGCTTAGACGTAAGTTTTTTAATTTTCTCGATGAAATTATATTCTATATAATCATTTTCTACTAGAACCGAGAATACAGCTGATAGATCTTGTCTGTAATTATTCCTGTTACTTGCACTTGAATTTTTTAATATGTTATTTAAAAACTCTGTAACAATTTTCTTGCCTATTGATTTGATGTTACCATTGTCTAGCCCTTTACCTTTCAAGTATTTTTTAAATACTTGAACTCTATTATAATATCCTTTGTATGTACTTCTACTAACGGATTTTTCTTTTAACTCTAAAGCGAAATCTAGAGCACTATTAGCAGAGAACTCATTTTCAATAGGTTTAGTTTCATAAGGAGAGTAGCCATCTTTTAAAAGGCTCTCTAGTGATTCTCTAAGGATATTAAAATTCTTAAGTCGTTCTCTTTTAGATTTATGTAAGCGATTAAAATTAGCAAATATTGGAGCCTGCCTTACTAGTTTACCAGTTTCCGGATGCCTGTACGAGTAATAAACATACCATCGTTTAGCCAGATCATAGTCTTCACCTCCGTGGTAAATCTTTGGTATTGAGTAATTCTTCTTCATTTTTAAACCGTATACATTTTCGTATTCAATGCAAAGTAACTCTAAAATCTTAGACATAAAAAAAGTGCTTAAAGATATTTCTCTAAGCACTGCTTTTACTACTATTCCATTGACATATCAATGTCTTGGTACCCCGAGCCGGAATCGAACCGGCACTCCCGAAAGAACTGGATTTTGAATCCAGCGCGTCTACCAGTTCCGCCATCGGGGCATTTTTGAATTGGATTGCAAATTTATATTTTTTTTTTATAAAATCCTTAAAAAAACCACGAAGTTGTTTAATTACTGTATAATTAATTTTAAATTTGTGCACTACAAACAACAACACAACTTAAAATGGCAGGAAATCAACTAGCACCAAAAATATTTGCATGCAGACAAAGTAAAAATTTAGCACAAAAAATTGCTGATTCTTATGGTCTGGAACTAGGAAATGTTAAAATTTCACAATTTAGCGATGGCGAATTTCAACCCGCTTTAGTAGATTCAGTAAGAGGAAGACGCATATTTGTAGTAGGATCTACATTTCCAAATTCAGACAATTTAATGGAAATGCTTCTAATACTAGATGCTGCCAAACGAGCTTCCGCGCGCCATATTACTGCTGTTATTCCTTATTTTGGTTGGGCAAGACAAGACCGCAAAGATCAACCTCGGGTAGCAATTGGAGCGAAATTAGTTGCAAATTTATTACAAGCAGCTGGGGCAACAAGAATTATGACTATGGATTTACATGCCGATCAAATTCAAGGTTTCTTCGAAAAGCCTGTAGACCATTTATATGCTTCAACTATATTTTTACCATATGTAAAACAATTAAATTTAGAAAACATTACCATTGCTTCACCAGATATGGGTGGTTCTAAACGTGCTTATGCCTATTCAAAATATTTAGAAAGCGAAGTTGTAATTTGTTACAAACAACGCCTAGAAGCAAATGTAATAGATACCATGGAATTAATCGGTGAAGTTAAAGGCAGAAATGTAATTTTAGTTGATGATATGATTGATACTGGAGGTACTTTAGCAAAAGCAGCCGATTTAATGATGGAAAGAGGAGCTATAAGTGTTCGTGCAATTTGTACACACCCAATATTATCGGGTAATGCTTACGATAAAATAGAAAAATCTAAACTATTAGAACTTATTGTTTCTGATACAATTCCTTTAAAAAGAGAGAGTTCTAAAATAAAAGTTGTATCTTGCGCGCCTTTGTTCGCAGACGTGATGCATAAAGTACAAGATAACACATCAATTAGCGGTCAATTTTTAATGTAAATTAATAATAAATAAATATAAATGAAATCAATTACAATCACAGGATCTAAAAGAGAAAGCGTAGGTAAAGTATCCACTAAAGCCTTACGTAATGCTGGAAAGGTACCTTGCGTATTATACGGAGGGGATAAGCCATTACACTTTTCAGCTGACGAAGTTTCGTTCAAAAATTTAGTGTACACGGCTAACGTATATACTGCAATGATTGAATTAGATGGTACTACTTACCATGCTATTTTACAAGATATTCAGTTTCACCCAGTAACAGACAAAATTTTACATATTGATTTTTACCAATTATTTGATGATAAAATGGTAGCAATGAATATTCCAGTAAGATTAGTTGGAACATCTCCAGGAGTAATTAATGGTGGTTCTTTAAGTTTTGCTAAACGTAAATTAAGCGTAAGAGCATTACCAGCTGACTTACCAGATTTTATTAACGCTGATATTTCTAAATTAAAAATTGGAATGAAATTAGTTGTTTCTGACTTAGCTGATGAAAAATTCACAATTTTACACCCAGAAACTACAGTAGTTGTTCAAGTTAGAACTGCACGTAGCGCTGTAATGCCAGAGGATGAAGAAGATGAAGGTGAAGAAGGAGAAGAAGGAGCTGCTGAAGAAGGAGCTACTGAAGAAACTTCTGCTGAATAATTCAACATTTGAAATAAATTTTAAAAAGCGTTGCATTTGCAACGCTTTTTCTTTTTATTACATTTGCTTATGAATATTTTGAAACAACTGAAATTACATTTCACATCAAAAAAAGTAGAATCTACAGAAGAACAAATGAAAAAATTCTTAATTGTTGGCTTAGGAAATATTGGTGCTAAATACGATGATACGCGGCATAATATTGGTTTTAAAATTTTAGATGAATTAGCTTCTTCTGAAGAAATAACTTTTGAAAGCCAAAAATTGGGTGCTATTGCTACATTCAGATTTAAAGGAAGAACATTTATTTTATTAAAACCCTCAACCTATATGAATTTAAGTGGAAAAGCTGTAAAATACTGGCTTACAAAAGAGAAAATTCCACTTGAAAACTTATTGGTTATTTGTGATGACTTGAACCTAAATTTTGGTGCAATTCGATTAAAAGCAAAAGGAAGTGATGGCGGGCACAATGGATTAAAAGATATTCAAAATACCTTACAAACTCAACAATATGCACGTTTTAGATTTGGTGTTGGAGATGCATTCTCAAAAGGACGTCAGGTTGATTATGTTTTAGGAACTTGGAATAAAGATGAAGATAAACAACTTCCAGAGCGTTTGTCAAAATCTTGTGAATTGATTAAATCTTTTGGAACTGCAGGATTAAATAACACCATGAATACCTTTAATGGTACTTAACAAATTTTAAAATTAAAGCTTAGTGCTTCACAGTAATTATTAATTATCACTTGCATACCATTCTGCATGCGAAGTAGCGGTTTCTTGTAATTTTAATGAATGAAGTTTAATAGTTTCTGGCAAACGATTTTTAATTTTTTCAGCAAAATCAATTAACATCATTTCACTTGTAGGTTGATAATCGACTAATATAACATTGTGTCCTCTTTTTTCAAGTTCATTTGCTAACTCTATGTGAGGTGTATTTTTATTAAACACAGTAGCATGATCAAATTTATCTACAATTTCAGAAAGTACTATTTTTTTTAAATCTCCAAAATCAATCACCATTCCCAATTTTACGTTAGAAGTATTGCTAATTGGCTTTCCAATAACTGTTACAGATAATTTATAACTATGTCCGTGTACATTTTTACATTTTCCATCGTAGCCATATAACGCATGTCCAGTTTCAAAATCAAATTGTTTTGTAATTCTAATTTTACTCATCTTTATGTTCCTATATTAATCGTCTAAATCTTTTCTATTTTTTGCTTTGTAGTATACAAAATATGCCAATGCAACAAGTAACACAAAGGGTAAATAAGTTCCAATAACTACACCAATTTCGTAACCTTTATCTGGGGCATTTTTTAATTTTTCTTCAATATCTAATTGCTGAAATAAAAAAAGTATCGTTGCTAAAGTCATTATTTTTTAAATTTTTGAAGTGCCTTTTTTGTAAAATCAGAAAGCACTAATTTTCCACTTATTGCTGCTCGATCGTTTAGTAAAATATCCCAATTTTCCGTGCCTTGCCAAACTATTTTTTTCATTTCATTTAAAGCTTCTGGATTATAAGACGCAAGTTTTGAAGCTAAAATATCAACTTCATTATCTAATTCAGAATGGGTTTCAAATACTTTTGCAAACAAACCTTTTTCTTTTGCCCAATAAGCATTTTGCCAACTTGTGGCGTCTAAAGTAAGTTCACTTAATGCAGCTACTCCTATTTTGCGTTCTACCACTGGAGCAATTACAAATGGACCAATACCAATGGTAAATTCAGATAATTTAATTGCTGCTTGTTCTGTAGCAAAACAATAATCGCAGGCAGCAGCTAAGCCAACTCCACCTCCAACAGCTTTACCTTGTATGCGTCCAATTATTAATTTTGAACATTTTCGCATCGCATTTATTACGTTAGCAAAACCTATAAAGAATTCTTTTCCTTCTTCAAAATTAGTAATTGCAACCAATTCGTCAAATGAAGCTCCTGCACAAAATGCTTTTTCTTTTTCACTTTTTAAAATAATTACGTGTACTTCATTATTAATACTTAGCGCATTAAATTCAGCTGCCAAACGTTCTAATAATTCACTTGGAAACGAATTACTTGCAGGATGATAGAACTCAACAGTAGCAATATTATTTTGAATATGTGTGTATAAACTTCCGTTACTCATAATGCCCAAAGTTACATGTTTTTATGCAAATATTTTCGTCTAAATTTAACAACTAAAATACCAGATCTTAACAGCATCCAAACTGTAAAAGCCATCCAAATAGCATACAATCTTAAACTAAAGTAATCTCCTATTAATAAAGTTGGTATAAATCCAAAAAAAGTAGCTACTAAAAGTAAATTTCTAAGTGTTACAGCTTCTGCCAAACCTTTAAAAATACCATCAAAAACAAAAGCAACAGCATTAATCGGTTGCATTAAAAGTACAATCCAAAAAATATCATAAAATGCTTCCAATACTTCTTGTTCCTTTGAAAAAAGTGTTCCAATTTGGGTGTAAAATATAGCGCAAACAACAGCTAGTATCAGCGCAACTATAATAGAATATTTACTTAACCTACCACTTAATTCCCATAATTTAGGATAGTTTTTTTCTCCCAATAATTTTCCTGAAACAATACTACCAACACTTGCGTAACCATCAATAAAAAAGGCGAAAAACAACCATATTTGAAACGCAATAGTTTGTGCGGCAATATAATTATTCCCGTATTTTGTTGCGTAGGAATTTGCTAAATACAAGGCAATATTTAAAGCTACTGCTCTAATAATTAAGTTAAAACTTATTGATAATAAATTTTTAATTTCTTTGTTAAAAGGAAATTGTAATTTATAACTAAAAGGGGTCTTTTTAAATAATAAGATTAATGCAAATATCGCCATTACAGCTTGTGCAATAACACTTGCCCAAGCAGCTCCTTCTACATTCATTGGTGCAATAATACCTTCTATTCCATAAACTAAAACAATATCTAACACAACATTTAAAACTGCTCCTGTAATGCTTATTATCATTGGCCAATACGTATTTTGTAATCCTCTAAAAACTCCAAAAGCTGAAAAAACGAAAAGCGTTAAAGGAAATCCGATAGCACGTATTTTATAATAGTCTACTGCATAATTTAAAATCAAGCCATCTGCATTGTACATTTGGAAGATTTGATCGACAAAAAATAACGTAACTATATAAATTACAATACTTAAACTTAAATTTATAGCGATAATTTGTGCAGGTAAGGTTGCAATTTCATCTAATTTTTTGGCGCCAAGATATTTACCAACAATTGCTGAAATTGCCGATCTGGTTTGTGCTAAAATCCAAATCAACGCAGAAATAAATGAGCCTGCAATACCAACTGCAGCTAATGCTTCTGTGGGATTTAAATTAATATTACCAACAATTGCAGTGTCCGTAATTGACAATAACGGTTCTGCTATTCCCGAAATTATTGCAGGAATTGCTAATTTATTAATACCTTTAAAAGTAATGTTAGATTCTTTATACATTTAAAATTTTCTCGTAACAATAAAAAGGATCTTTACTCTGATTTGAAAAATATATTGCTTCTAATTTTACATAACCACGTTTTTCATAAAATTTTTGATTTCTAGTATTTTTACTAAATGTGTCTAAACGGATTGAATTATAATTGTTATTTGCAGCATACTTTTCTGAAAAAGTCATTAATTTTTGTGCATACCCTTTCCCTTGATATGTTGGATGTACTGCTAAGCGATGCACATATAAATTATTGCTACTTTCTGTTAACCATTTTACGGATTTATATTCCACATCTTCAATTTTTGTAAGTACAATTATGCCAATAATTGTATTGTTTTCTGTTAATTTCCACAATTGTTGAAACTCAATATCCTTTTGTAGTATTTCTTTTGAAGGATAGGTTTCATTCCATTGAAAAATTCCGTTTTT
Source organism: Lutibacter litoralis (assembly GCF_014646675.1). Taxonomy (GTDB): domain Bacteria; phylum Bacteroidota; class Bacteroidia; order Flavobacteriales; family Flavobacteriaceae; genus Lutibacter; species Lutibacter litoralis. The sequence continues at coordinate 310,057 of NZ_BMNS01000001.1, forward strand.
AATCATTTCATCTGCACAGCATTTTGTAATCGAATGACAGACTTCTAAATCGCTGTATATTGCCTTTTTAATTAGCATTATTCTTATAAAATAAAGTCTATACTTTGTTTCACAACCTCCGCTAAATGAACTGGCATTTTAGGTGCTGTCCAAGGTTCTGTACATCCTAAAGAATGGTTCATTTCGTTTACAATAACAAGTGTACTTTTTGGATTCCAACTATGTAAATTTTTAGCTTCAGCAGGTAAAACAACATCATCTTTTTCTCCTTGAATAATTAAGTGCGGAATGGTTAATTTTTGAACAGCATTTTTTATAGTTAAACGTGCTTCATTTTCTTTAAAATTAGTATAAAACTGAAAATAATGTGGCATTTGCTGTTTGGTTCTAGAATTTTCAATATACGAAACACCTTCTTTTTCCCAGTGCTGAAGAATTTTTTCATCCTTAGGAAAACGTGCACCAAAATCGGAAACTCCTGCCCAAGAAATAACTTTAGAAATTTTGTTATCTTCTGAAGCTTTTATAGTTACTGTACCTCCTCCTCTCGAATGTCCGATTAATGTAATATTAGTTGAGTCAATTTCACTTTTATATTCAGAAGCGCTTGTAATACAGTTTATTACATCTTCTAAATCATCTAATTCGGTTGTAAAATTATTTTGTCCGAAAGCTTCTAAATCAGGAAAATTAATTGGGTTTTCTACCGTGCCTCCATTATGTGAAAAATTGAATTTCAAAAAAAACAATTTATTATTAGCAAACTCAGATGCTGCTAAATTCCAAGCTCCCCAATCTTTAAAACCTTTATATCCATGACAAAAAATTACAACTGGTTTTTTTATGGAGTTTTTAGTATAAAACACATCTGCTAAGATTGGTTTATTATGATGTGTACTTTTAACTTGTATATTCGTTTTTATAGTCATTATTATAGTTTAAAATGGTAAATCTTCTTTTTGAATAAATGGAATTTCAGGATTTAAAATTTCTTTGATAATATTTTTAATTTCGATCATAAAGTCATGTATTCTTTCCTCTGAAACATGAGAATCTACCCCTCTTGGTTTTTCAGAAAAATTCATTTTTAAAAATCCTGCATTTAAATTTTTAAACGAAATTATTCCGCTTTCTAGTTTATTAAAATTAGCATTCTCATTGGAAACAAACATAAACGAATATAGCATTACTTGCATTGCTTTTGTGTATTTATACTCTTCACCAATTACGCTGAAATCATCCATTTTTAAATGCTTAGCTTCAACTTTACCTGTTTTATAATCTATAATTCTGGTACTACCATTTAACTCATCAATTCTATCAACAATTCCCCTTAAATTTATTGGAAATCCGATTCCTTCAATAATAATATTGCAATTTAATTTTGCTTCTAATGCAAGAATCTTCAACTTATTTCCTTTATGGATAAGACTCAATTCTTGTTTTAAAAATCTATTGATATGATTTTTACAAACTTCAAAAATTAATTTATTTTTTCCTGTTTCAATATTTCCTTTTTTATAATGTTTTTCGAAAAATTTAATTAGCAACTCAGGCGTTTGCTGTTGCATTTGAACAATGTTTTCCTTACTTAAAAATACACCAATAAATGGTTTGTATAATTGCTCTAAAACATCATGAATAACAGAACCCATTGTATTTGCTGCTATAGTTTCTTCCACTTCATCATCATCTCTAATTTCCAATACTTTTTGCTCATAAAAACTAATTGGATTGTAAATATAAGTTGCCAAAGCTGAAGGTGAAATTCCTTTTGTAAAAACAGCCTTTAACTTATTAATTACATCGGGTGTTTTTTCAATTTGAAGTAAAATTTCTTCATGCTTTTGAACTTTTGGATTTATAATAGTCTTTTTAATACTTGGATTGTTGATTTCTAATTGTGTCAAAAATCGACTTTTTTCTCCAGAACCATATCCGTCAGTTTCCGTATTATAAATTAAATATACATTCTTTGCGCGTTGCAATAGTCGCTGAAAATGATATGAGAAAATAGCATCTTTTTCTTGATATGTTGGCATTTTAAAATACTTCTTAACATCAAAAGGAAGAAATGAATTTTCATTTTTACTACCTGGTAAGATACCTTCATTAACTGAGGTAATTATAACAGTTTCAAAATCTAAAGCCCTGGTTTCTAACATTCCCATTAGCTGTAAACCTTTTAAAGGCTCACCCTGAAAAGCTAATTTTTCATTATTTAATAATTGATTATAAAATTGCGCAAGCGTTTTTAAATTAGTGATATGGTTATAAGATCCATTTAAGGTTTCTAACTGTTTAAAAACAGTATAAAAGCGATATAAATATTCCTTATCTACTCCATCAACATAATTTTTTAGCACATTAATTAAGTTGCTACATTGTTTAATTATAGTATTAACATTATTTGAAAAAGTAAACAATATAAGTACATTCTCTAACTGCTCTTTTTCAGGATTAGAGATACAATCTTCAATGGCTTTTTTTGATAAAAATATAGTATTCTCACTTTTAAGTTTAGCAACAATTTTTTGAAGAGTCTCTCCATGGAGTTTATTTAAAAATGGATCATTTAAAAGGTTTAAAACATCTTTATAATAAAACTGATGTTGTGTTTGTTTGTTGAATTTTTGTTGGTTTAAATGTAACTTAAATAGCTTTTCAAACAAATTAGAAAAAGGAATGTCTTTTAACGGATATCCCATGGTAATATTTATATTTTTAACACTATTTGGTAAAGAGTTAAGTGTGAGTGCTAATAAATTTTCATCTGCTAAAACCAACGCAGTATTTTGGTGATTTTCAAATTTAGATAATAACTCACCTGCGTATTTAATTTGGGTTATATTTTTTGGAGCACCAATAAACTCAATATTTCTTTCTTCTAAATTAGTCTCATCCATCCATAAAAAAGGAGCTTTTTTATAATATGCCCAAGTTGTTTTATACTTTCTTAAAAAAACACCAGCTTCATTAGCATTGTTAAATAAATTTGGATTTGAATCCCAATAAATTGAAGCTAAATTGTTGTTTAATAATTCTTGAAAAATAACTTCTTCTGCTTTATTTAAGGCGTTAAAACCAATAAATACAATATGTTTATTGTTATTATTTTCAATATAATATTCTAAATTATGGACAGCTTCTCTATAAATTAAACCTTGATAACCAAACTTATTTTTTTTCAACTTTTTATACAATAAATTGTATAATTTATTCAAATGTTCAAAAAATTGAAGGTAGTTTAATGCAAGTTTGCTCGGAGCTTTATCTTGAAACCAATACTCAATTTTTTTTAGATCTTTTAAATTTGAAAATAGGTCTTTTGAGCTTACTAAGTAACTATCAATTTCATTAAAATCGTGCAATACAATGGTTGCCCATTGAGAAAATGTTTCAAAAGATTCTATCAATTCTTGTGTTAAAATTTCTTTGTAAACACTATAAAATTCAAAGAGTAGTTGCGTTGTATCTATTAAATTTATATCGGCAAGTTCTTGAATATAGTTTTCAATACTTATAATTTTAGATAGTATAAAACTTGAAGTAGTACTCTCAACAAGTTCCTTTTTGAGAAAGACACAAGCACGCTGACTTGGAAGTACAAAAACACAATCTTTAATTGTAGTATTTTTGTTAATAACGTCTTTAACAACTTTTGAAATAAAAGAATCCATAGTTTTTTATAAACTATAAAAATACAAATGACTTTTTAATTGAAATGTATTTTAAGTAAATAATGTGAAAGTATTTTTAAAATGAAAAAAGGCTATCTAAAAGTTTAATACACTTAGATAGCCTCTAATAATTATAAATTAAGAAATTTTAATTTATTAATTTTATTTCAACTCTTCTGTTTGCTGCTCTGCCAGGATTGTACATATTACTTTCTATAGGTTGTGTTTCTCCAAAACCTTTTGCGGTTAAATTGTTAGCTGAAACGCCTTTAGAAACTAAATAGTTTTTCACAGCATTAGCACGTTTCTCAGATAATTTCATATTGTATTGATCATTTCCAATACTATCTGTATGACCTGATATAGCAAATTTAGCAGTTGGATATTTTACTATAATTTCAATTGCTTCATTTAATTTTGAAATGGTTTCAGATTTAAAATCAGCCCTATTAGTTTCAAAATAAACTGTTTTAAACAACGCTTCTAGTTTAGCAATATCTTTAACACTAACTTCTGGACAACCTTTATTAGAAACTATTCCTACAACATCTGGACAAGCATCATCTTTATCCAAAACTCCATCGCCATCTGTATCTGGCCAAGGACAGCCACTATTTGCTTCCGGACCAGCTTGATTTGGGCAATTATCTTTTGAATCTATAATACCATCATTATCAGTATCTGGACATCCTTTATTTGCTTTAGTTCCTTTAACATTTGGACACGCATCATCTTTATCTGCTATTCCATCATTATCAGTGTCTGGACATCCTTTTAAAGATTCTAACCCAGCTACATTAGGACAATCGTCTTTAGAGTCTATTACACCATCATTATCAGCGTCTGGACATCCATTATACTCAATTAACCCAAAAACTTCTGGACATGCATCCTCATCATTGTAAACACCATCATTATCAGTATCTGTTCCACCAAATTTTATTACTAATCCTAAAGAGTGTTGAAAATGCTGTACAATATTACTTTCAAAAGCATGCTTGTATTTTGACTCTAAATTAACACCCAAATTTTCACTAAACCATACGTTAAAACCTAAACCACTATTAAAAGTTCCAGTTCCAAAGTTATCCATCCAAACATAACCTCCACCAATTAATGCATAAGGATCAAATACGGAAGTTTCACCAAGTACATTATTTAAATCATATTTAACGGCACCATCTAATGCTATGTATGACGTATTACTTACGCTATTATCACCTACATTAGATATGGTATTAATTGCTCCAGCAGCTTCAATACTAAAGCCATCTGTTAAATATTTCCCAACAGTAACTTTTGAAATAGCAGGAATCGCATTATAATGGTCTCCAACATTTACAAATTCGTTAAACCAAGAACCATGTCCCATCAGTCCAGGATTAGTAGGATAAAAATCAACAGCATTTACACCAAATCCAACTGAAAAAGGATTGTTTTTATCTTGTGCGTTTATTGAAGTTGCTCCAATAATTAACAATAAGGCTACAAAACCTATTTTTAAATTTTTCATATTCTTTTATTTAGTTAATAACATCTTTAATTAACACAAAATTAAATATTATATTTTATTAAGCATTAAAAAGCCACTTTTTAAAAAGTGGCTTTTTTTAAAATTTATAAAAGGTCGTCTAATAATTGAATTATTAGACGACTTTTTATTTAAAAAATAATTAATATTATTTTTTTATGTTTACTTCAGTACGTCTGTTATTAGCTCTACCTGAAGCTGTGTCATTAGAATCAATTGGTCTACTTTCTCCAAAACCTTCATATGATAATCGGTCTGGATTGATACCTTTAGAGACTAAATGATCTCTAACAGCAGATGCTCTTCTTTCAGATAATAGCTGATTTGATCTTTCTGTACCAACATTATCAGTGTGTCCTTCAACTACAAAATCAGTATCTGGATATTTTTTTAGTATTGTTACCATTGTTTCTAAAGTGTTTATAGCTTCACCTTTGAAAGTTGCTTTAGCAGTATCAAACAAGATTGTTTTACCATATCTGTTCAATTCAGCCATAACATCACTAGATGGATCTACTGGACAACCTTCATTAGAAGCAGGACCAGGAGTTTCAACACATCTGTCAATAATATCAATTACACCATCTTGATCTGTATCTTTATAAGGACAACCTGAATTACCTTTTGGACCAGGAACATCTATACAAGCATCATCTCCATCAGCAACACCGTCACCATCCTGATCAGGACAACCATGTAAAGCTTTTAAACCTGCAACTGTAGGACATTTATCTTTAGAATCTTGAACACCATCTCCATCTGTATCAGGACAACCGTCAAACTCAGCTAAACCAGGAACTTCAGGACATTTATCACAACAATCTGTAACACCATCTTTATCAGCATCTGTATCAAGACAACCACCAAACTCAGCTAAACCAGCTTCATCTGGACATTTATCTTCTTTATTGTTTACACCATCACCATCTCTATCTTTATTTCCGAATTTCCAAGTTAAACCAACTGAATGTTGAAACATTTTAAAATCTACAGGAGTATTTACTTTCTTATAACCTGATGTAAAGTTAATACCAACATTATCACTTATCCAAGCATTAAATCCAGCTCCTAAATTTAAGCCTAAGCCATTTTCAGAACCAACCCAGTTTTCACCTATACCTGTATATAGAAATGGATCAAACCAACCTGTTTGTCCAAATGCATTATTCAAATCATATTTAACATTTAAATCAAGACCAAAAAATGTTACGTCTGATCCAGTACCCCAAGGTCTATCAACTTTATTCATTGCTCCAGCTAATTCTAAGCCAAAACCTTTTCCTATGTATCTAGTTAGAGAAACTCTACTTAACCAAGGAATAACGTTCACGTCATTTCCATCAAATTTGTATGACCCAAAATACCCAGAAGTTGCATCAGAATTAGTGCTAATATCAATAGCATTAGTTCCAAAGTTTAACATCCATGGATTTTCTTTATCTTGAGCATTAGCATTGCTAAAAGATGTAATTACTAACAAAGCCAAAATGGCAATTTTTAAATGTTTCATTTTCAGTAAATTAAATTAAATGTTCTTTTTTATTTTTATAGTAAAATAAGCTATCTTTACATAACTATTGTAGCAAATTTACAAAATATTCTTAAATAGAAGCCAATTATATAATAAATCTAAATAATTTTCAATAATTTACCAACTTTAATAAAAGCTTTTATTGCCTTATCAAGGTGATTTTGGGTATGTGCAGCAGATAATTGGACTCTAATTCTTGCTTTTTCTTTAGGTACAACAGGGAAAAAGAAACCAATTACATAAATCCCTTCTTCTAACAACATATTTGCCATATCTTGAGATAACTTAGCATCATACAACATAACTGGAACAATTGCTGAATCTCCTTTTACAATATCAAAACCAGCTTTGGTCATTCCTTCTTTAAAATAATTGGTATTCCACTCTAATTTATCTCTTAAAGACGTGTCTTTAGAAATCATATCAAAAACTTTTAGTGAAGCACCAACAATTGCTGGGGCTAAAGAGTTTGAAAATAAATACGGTCTTGATCTTTGACGTAATAATTCAATAATTTCTTTTTTACCAGTTGTATAACCACCCATAGCGCCTCCAAGTGCTTTTCCTAAAGTTCCTGTAACAATGTCCACACGACCCATTACATTTTTTAATTCAACCGTTCCTCTTCCTGTTTCTCCAATAAAACCAGTAGCGTGGCATTCATCTACCATTACAAGTGCATCATGCTTATCGGCTAAATCACAAATTTTATCTAAACTTGCAACAACGCCATCCATAGAAAAAACACCGTCGGTAACTATAATTTTGAATCGGTGATTTTGTTTGTTTGCTTCAATTAACTGATTTTCCAAATCAGCCATATCATTATTTTGATACCTATACCTTGCTGCTTTACATAAACGAACTCCATCTATTATTGAAGCATGATTTAAAGAATCTGAAATTATGGCATCTTCTTGTGATAGTAAAGGTTCAAAAACACCCCCATTTGCATCAAAAGCAGCTGCATATAAAATGGTGTCTTCTGTTTGGTAGAAGTTTGCAATAGTTTGCTCCAATTCTTTATGAATATCTTGTGTTCCGCAAATAAAACGAACCGAAGACATTCCAAAACCATGTGAATCTAATGTGTCTTTTGCTGCTTGAATAACTTTTGGATTATTAGACAAGCCTAAATAATTATTTGCACAAAAATTTATAACTTCTTTTCCTGTATTCAATTTTATAACTGCATCTTGTGACGAGGTTATAATGCGCTCAGATTTATATAAACCTGCTTCTTTAATTTCTTGCAATTCCTTCTGCAAGTGTTGTTGTATTTTGCCGTACATAATTGTTTTCTTTTTTTACAAAGCTATAATTTTTTATACTTCTTCTATAATAATTTTAGTATTAATATAAACCACAATTTTTTTATCAATTATATAATTTAAATTTTCTAATGTAGTTGCATATTTTTGAAGTTGTTCTCGATGTTTTTTATCTGGATTTCCAGTTTTATAATCTATAATTGCAACTTTATTATTGTTAATAACCAACCTGTCAGGAATGATACTTTTTTTGTCGGCTGTTATAATTTCTTGTTCGTTATAAACTTCATTATTTTGACCAAAATAGGCTTTTAATTTCGGGTGATTAACAATAGAAATTAGTATTAATTGGATTTCCTTCTGTTCGTTTTTTGAAATTGTTCCATTAAAAACATATTGATTTACAACTTCATTAATATCATTTTTTGTTTTTATTTTTGATAAAATTTCGTGGATTAAGTTTCCGTAACCTATTGCTTTTCCTTGTTCCGTTCCCCAAAGTAATGAAGAGTTTGCAACAATAGAAATATTATGATTTTTCCAAGAATTTGAAATAAACTCCTTCTGAATAGTAGTATCACTTTTTTCTTTTGAAGGAATAACCACTCTTTTTGGGTTTCCAAAATTATACTCTAACTGTTCTGGATTCCATAAACTTTGTTGTTTTAAATAGTTGATAAACAAACTTGAAGTATATCTTATTTCACTTTCATTTTTTATGGTATTTCTATTTTCTGAAACTATATACAGTTGTTCAACTGCCCGTGTTAAGGCTACGTATAAAATATTATAATTATCCAATTCTAAAGCCTCTTTGCGTTCTTGAAACAACCGTTCTCCTTGCTTGCCTACAAAATTTAATTTAGAACTATAATTCACTAAAAAAGAATCGATTGCACTTATTTCGGATTGTTTATACCAAACTTTTGGCTTAATTTGGTTGTAAATATCAATATCATACGGATAAATTACTATTGGAAATTCCAATCCTTTTGCTTTATGAATTGTCATTATTCGTACAGCATTCTCAGCTTCGGGAGCAACTATACTTAATTTGTCTTTTTTTAATTCCCACAGTTCTAAAAAATCGCCTACGGAAGGTTGTTTTTTTTGCCGGTATTCAAAAACAAAATCTAAGAAAAATTGAATATCCGAATCCGATTCTGAAATTAAATTAAAACTTCTAATTATATATTCAAAACTTTCGTAAAACGGAGTTTGTAAATATTCTTGATAATTAAAAAAGAGATTGTACTCTTTTAATTGATTAAAGAATTCGGTATTTGCTAAATCTATAAAACTACTTAAAAATTGATGTTTTGGTATTTTTAATTGCAAATGATTGTATAAAAAATAGAGTATTTTAGCTTTAAATTCTTTATTTAGGGGATTGTCAATTGTATTTAAAACATCGATAATAAATTTTACCTTTTCATTATTTTTTAGCAACAATGTTTCTGAAGAAATTATCTCTATGTTGTTTTTCGATAAATAATTTGCAATTGCTATTCCTTGTACTTTTGTTCTCACCAAAACACACACCTCATTTTTTTGGAAGGAAGGATATAAGTTTTGAATAATTTCGAGTACTTTTTTAGGATACACTAAATCCCTTTCCTCATCGTCTTTATCTTTTTCAATAAACGAAAGTTGCACAAAGCCTCCAATATTATCTGTTGCTTTCTGTGAATTACCTTCTACATATAAATTGCTGTAATTTTTGTTGGCTAAAAACTGAGCAATAAATTTAAAAAACCCATTATTAAACTCAATTATTTCTGAATAACTTCTATAATTTGTGTCTAAATTAGATAACAGTTTTTCTACATAAAACGGGTTATTTTCTTTGCGCCCTTCTTCTAACGAAAGTGCAATAAATTGTTCTGGATTTCCTCCCCGCCATCTGTAAATAGATTGTTTTGCATCACCAACCAATAATAGCTTTCCTGTTTCTCCTAATTCGTTTTCAGAGGTGAGCGCATTTTCAATTAGTGGAATTAAATTTTTCCATTGTAATTGAGAAGTATCTTGCATTTCATCTAAAAAATAATAACGAAATTTTTCGCCTAATCTTTCATAAATAAACGGAGCTGGTTCATCTTTAATTGTATCGCTTATTAATTGGTTAAATTCGGCATTTAACAGCATATTATTTTCTTGTTTAATATCTTGAAGTGCCGTGTTTATATAATTTAAAACCGCTAATGGAATTAAACTTTCTACTAAAATACTGTTTAAAATATAAGTTGGGTAAGAAACTTCAAATAGTTGTTTTGAGATGTAATAAAGATCAATTAATTGAGGTTTTATACTATCAATTACGTCTTTAGATGAAGCATCAGTTTTAGCAGCATACAAATTTTTATTTTCTTCAATAGTTTTATTTAATCTACCATCAAATTTTATGCTATTTGGCTTTTGTTGTCTAAATTTTTGAAGCTTAATAAAATGCTTTGGAAATTCTCCTAAATAACCAAACTCATTAATTTCCAACCCGTTTTCTTTAATAATTGCTAGTGCTTTTGAGCCAATTTCTTCAAATTCATTCTCATTTTTTTTATTTGCTGTTTGAAGTTTATTTTTTAGTTGCTTAAATTCTTCAATGGAAATATTATTTAAAGATTTTAAATGACTGGTGTGGTTTTCATTCAAAATAATTTTTGCAAAATCTTTTAATTCCATTGCAATATCCCAAGATTTATCATCATCTAATTTTTGAATGGCATAATTTACAAGCAAATTTGTAAGTTCTTTATTTTCACCAATTTTAGAAATTACAATATCAACAGCTTCATTTAATAAACTTTCGGCATCCATTTCCACTTCAAAATTCATTGGAAGTTTTAAATCGTGCGCAAAGGTTCTAATAATTTTATGGGTAAAACTATCTATTGTAGTAATATTAAACGCTCCGTAGTTTTGTAAAATAGCGTTTAAAATTATTTTTGATTTTTTAAATAAATCATCTGCATTCAAATTTGTTTCCGCACAAATTATAGAAAGCATATTATTATGTTCAAAATTTGAAAATGTTTTTAAATTTTGAATAACACGTTCTTTCATTTCACCGGCAGCTTTATTGGTAAAAGTAACTGCTAAAATTTGTTGAAATTTAAACGGATTTTCACTTGTTAAAAGAATTTTTAAATACTCTTTTACAAGCGTAAAGGTTTTTCCACTTCCGGCAGAAGCACTATATATTTGGAAATTTTTAGACTGTTGCATTTATAACAATTATAAACGCAAGTTAACAATTTTAAAAAGTTTTAGTAGCTAAATTACTTACCATTTCGCCAATTAAATTTTTTCCTACTATTCCACATAAATCTTCTTTGACCATTTAATTTCATAACTACGCTAAACGAATAAAAAAGGTGCGGTACTAGTTGAAAATCTGGAGAATTGTATTTATAACCTCCTTGAACGTTAATTCCAAAAGATTCATTAAACCATAAATTTGTTCCTAATCCTGCATTTACAGTTCCACCACTTCTTTCAGCAAAGGTATAACCTCCACCTGCGTAAATAAAAGGCGTAAATTTATTTTCTGGATTTACAAGGCTATATTGTAAATTACCATCTAATGCGTAATAGGGTATTGCATCAACTTCAATATCACCATATTTAGTTATTTTATTCATTGAGAAAGAAGCATCCATAGAAATTCTATTTCTCCAATGCCTTGTTACATTAACTCTTGGAGCATAAATATTCCAATGGTCTTCAGCATTTGTAATTTCATTAAAAAATCCATCTTGATTTCCTGTTGAAGGATCTAAACCTGGATGATGTGTAGGATTTAGGGTTGGAAAGTAATCTACGGCATTTATACCTATACCTACAACCCATTTATTATACTGGTCTTGAGAGTAAGCTGTACTCGCAAAAATCAAATTAATAAAGAGCAGTAATAATATATTTTTAAACAATCCGTTTTTCATAGTTCAATGGGGGTTGTTGATTACTAATGTTTTATAACGTAAATTATATTAATAAATTATATTTATTATGGGGGTAAATAATTTAACCTCTACATTAAAATCAAAATTATTGTTTATTTACTTGTTTTATTGCTTTTGTAAAATCTTCTAAATCGGTATCTTCTAAAATTAAATGAATCGCTTCATCTGCTACTTTTTCTGCATTGTTAACAGAGAACCCTAAACCAACACATATTTTTATTAAAACACTTGCTTCCTTCATAGAAACTGTATCGTCTGCATAAATCATTTTTGCTAAATCGTACAAATGCTCTATTCTTTCATCATAACTATGAAATCCTTTTAAAGAATATTTGTCATAATTTTCAATAATATCATTATACCTTTCTTCTAATATATGAAATTTATTAGCTAGTCTTTTAAGTAGTCTTTCTTCTCCTTCTGTAACTATAGCGTCCGCTAAAGCTAATTTTACAATACTTGCAAAATACTCAATATTTCGTTTTTGGTCACCACTTAGGTTATAATTTGATATAGACATATTTACCTTTTTAAAACGCAAATATAAATAAACCTATATAACAATAGCAATTTAAAAAATAAATATGCTATTAATGCTTCATTGGATTTACATTTTTTATTACCTTTTTAAAATCTTCCATATCAGGTTCTTTTAAAAAAAATTTAATTGCTTCTTTTACAATAGCCCTTGCGTTTTCAAGAGGAAAACCTAACCCAATAGCAATTCTATCCATTAAAGATGTTTTATCAATTGTAGGATTTTTATCTAAAAACATCATTTTTGTTAAATCGTATAAATGCTCTAAACGTTCTTCATAACTAAACGGTGGATTTACAGGATATTTTTTAGGGTTTTTTAAAATGGCTTCAAACTCACTTTTTGTAATATCCAATCTAACAGCCAACCTTTCTAATAACCTGTGCTCCTCGGCATCTATCTTATTGTCAAGCAAAGCAAGTCTAACTATGGAAGCAAAATGACCAATATTTTGTTCGTGTAACCCTGTTGGGTATAAATCTGAAATAGACATCATAACTTTTCAATTTTAAATTCAGCTACCTAAATTTACGGAATAATTATTATTTATTTTTGATTTTTCTATAAAATGCTACCTTTGAACAAAATTTGCAACAATTGAGTAAGCAAAATATTATAAAAAACTACGAACAAGTTGTAGAAAATAAACAATTAGTTCAACTACTTTCTGAAGAAAAAAAACAACTTCAAATCTCGAATTTGGTTGGATCTTCATTGTCTTTTATTATTTCAGAAAGTTTTAAAAAAGTCGATAAACAGTTCTTATTAATTTTTAATGATAAGGAAGAAGCCGCTTATTATTTAAACGATTTAGAACAATTGTTAAATGATAAAGATGTGCTTTTTTATCCGGGATCTTACCGCAGACCTTATCAGATTGAGGAAGTTGATAATGCCAATGTTTTATTGCGTTCAGAAGTATTAAACCGATTAAACTCTAGAAAAAAACCAGCGGTAATTGTAACCTATCCAGATGCACTATTTGAACAAGTTGTTACCAAAGCGGAGTTAAACAGAAATACCCTAAAAATTGGCGTAAACGATAATTTAAGTTTAGACTTTGTAAACGAGGTCTTGTTTGAATACCATTTTAATCGTGTTGATTTTGTTACAGAACCAGGTGAATTTTCGGTTCGTGGTGGTATTATTGATGTATTTTCATTCTCAAATGATGAACCCTATAGAATTGAATTTTTTGGCGATGAAGTAGATAGCATTCGAACTTTTGATGTTGAAACTCAACTTTCAACCGAAAAACTAACAAAAGTTAGCATAATGCCAAATGTTGAAAATAAAACATTGGATGAAAAACGAGATAGTTTTTTAAAATACATTTCCTCTAAAACTGTTGTTTTTACTAAAAATACAGACCTATTTGCTGACAGACTTAATAAACTATTCTCTAAGGCAGAAGAAGCATTTAAACAATTATCCACATCCATAAACCACGCCAAACCAATTGAACTTTTTTGTAATGGCGAACTTATAAAAAAACAATTAAAAGATTTTACAACTGTTGAAATTGTAAATGCTCTACAAGCGGGAGTTACTTCTAAAACACAACAAAAAATTCTTCAAAATGGAGAAAACAGTGCTATAATATTTAATACAAAACCACAACCAGCATTTAACAAACAATTTGATTTATTAATTGAAAATTTTCATCAAAATTCAGAAAAAGGTTATACCAATTATTTGTTTTGTGATTCTCAAAAACAAGCCGATCGTTTTCACGATATTTTTAAAGATGTTGACAAAGAAATTGAATACAAAACCATCGTTTTTCCATTATACCAAGGTTTTATTGATGTTGACAACAAATTAGTTTGTTATACTGATCATCAAATTTTTGAGCGTTATCACAAATTCCGTTTAAAAAATGGCTACGCTAAAAAACAATCTATTAGTTTAAAAGAATTAACCAATCTTGAAATTGGAGATTATGTAACACATATTGACCACGGTATTGGAAAATTTGGAGGACTTCAAAAAATAGATGTTGAAGGCAAAAAACAAGAAGCTATTAAATTAATTTATGGAGAATGTGATATTTTATACATCAGCATTCACTCACTTCATAAAATTTCAAAATACAATGGTAAAGATGGTAAGGCTCCTAAACTTCATAAATTAGGTTCTAAAGTATGGAAAAATCTTAAGCAAAAAACCAAATCTCGTATCCGTCATATTGCTTACAATTTAATTGAATTGTATGCAAAACGAAAATTTCAAAAAGGATTTCAATACCAGCCAGACAGTTATTTACAGCACGAACTTGAGGCTAGTTTTTTATATGAAGACACCCCAGATCAATCTAGTTCGACTCAAGATGTAAAAAACGATATGGAAAGTGAGCAACCAATGGACAGGTTGGTGTGTGGTGATGTTGGTTTTGGTAAAACAGAAATTGCAATTAGAGCAGCTTTTAAAGCAGTTGACAATGGGAAACAAGTTGCCATTTTAGTGCCAACTACAATTTTAGCTTTTCAACATTTTAAAACTTTTAGCGAACGTTTAAAAGATTTCCCCGTAACGGTCGAATATTTAAACAGGTTTAGAACGGCAAATCAACGAAAAGGAGTTTTAGCTGGTTTAGAAGATGGTTCTATTGACATTGTTATTGGTACGCATCAATTAACTAATGCAGCTATAAAGTATAAAAATTTAGGATTGTTAATTGTTGATGAAGAACAAAAATTTGGTGTTGCTGTTAAAGATAAATTAAAAACCATTAAAGAAAATATTGACACTCTTACATTAACCGCAACTCCAATTCCAAGAACACTGCAATTTAGTCTAATGGCTGCTCGGGATTTATCAGTGATAAGTACACCTCCGCCTAACCGCGTTCCAATTGAAAGTAATGTAATTCGTTTTAATGAAGAAATTATTCGAGATGCTATCCGTTATGAAATTCAACGTGGTGGACAAGTATTTTTTATTCATAATAGAATTGAAAATATAAAAGAAGTTGCTGGATTGTTGCAGCGTTTAATACCTGATGCTAAAATTGGAATTGGTCACGGGCAAATGGATGGTAAAAAATTGGAGCAATTAATGCTTTCTTTTATTAATAATGAATTTGACGTACTGGTTTCAACCACCATTATTGAAAGTGGTTTAGACGTGCCGAACGCAAATACCATTTTTATAAACAACGCCAACAACTTTGGCTTATCCGATTTACACCAAATGCGTGGAAGAGTTGGGCGTTCAAACAAAAAAGCGTTCTGTTATTTCATTACACCGCCCTACCATATGATGACAGATGATGCGCGTAAAAGAATTGAAGCAATTTCATTATTTACCGACTTAGGAAGTGGAATTAATATTGCCATGAAAGATTTAGAAATTCGTGGAGCTGGAGATTTATTAGGTGGTGAACAAAGCGGTTTTATTAATGATATTGGTTTTGATACGTATCAGAAAATATTGACTGAAACCATTGACGAATTAAAAGAAAATGAGTTTAAAGACTTGTACAAAGATGATTCAGATAAGCCGAAACAATATGTAAAAGAGATTCAAATTGATACTGATTTTGAAATATTATTTCCTGATGATTATATCAATGTAATTTCTGAAAGATTGAATTTATACAACAATTTAAGTGAATTAAAAACCGAAGAGGAACTGCAACAATTTGAAGTACAACTAATTGATAGATTTGGAGAACTTCCAACTCAGGTAGTAGATTTATTAGACAGCGTTCGTATAAAATGGATTGCTAAAAAATTAGGTATTGAACGTTTAATTTTAAAGAAAAATAGAATGCTTTGTTATTTTGTTTCAGATCAACAAAGTGCTTTTTACCAAACGCCTACTTTCTCTAATGTGCTGCAGTATGTACAAAAAAACCCTACAAGTTGTGTAATGAAAGAAAAAGAAACAAAAGCTGGATTGCGCTTACTGCTTACTTTTATAAAAATTACATCTATTAAAAAAGCCTTAGAAACGCTACAAAAAGTATAAAAATTTGAAAAATCAACATTTAAAAAACATTTTAGAACTAAACATTGGTGTTATTTTTATAAGTACATCTGGCGTTTTAGGAAGGTCTATTTTATTTCCACCTGAAATAACCATTTGGTGGAGATGTGTTTTTGCCGTGGTTTTTATAGGTTTGTTTTGTTGGTACAAGAAATACGATTTAAAAATAAAAAGTAAAAAAGATACATTTTCATTAGTATTAAGTGGTTTTCTTTTAGGAGCGCATTGGGTTACTTATTTTTATGCATTACATTTATCAAATGTTGCTATTGGAATGCTTTCTTTGTTTACATATCCTGTAATTACTGCACTTTTAGAACCTCTTTTTTTTAATATAAAATTTAGTAAAAACCAACTAATTCTAAGTGGGTTGGTTGTAGTTGGAATCTATTTTTTAACTCCAGAAATGAATTTTGAAAACAACGATACAAAAGGTGTATTGATGGGAATTATCTCAGCAATTTTCTATTCACTTAGAAATATCCTTACTAAACGAAATGTTTCACATTACAATGCCTCTAAAGTAATGTTTTATCAATTAATTGTAGTTCTTTTACTTTTATGGCCAGTAACTATTGGTTTTGAATATACAGACACTTCTAACTGGTTTAAAATTATTTCTTTAGCATTAATCACAACCGCAATTGGACATACATTGTTTGTAAATAGTTTTAAAAACTTTTCAATTACTGCAGTAAGTATTATGAGTAGTATGAGTCCTATTTACGGAATTATTTTTGGTATGTTATTTTTAGCTGAAATACCTTCAATATCAACTTTTTTTGGAGGTGTTCTTATTTTAACTACAGTTGTTATTGAGAGTTTTCAATCTGCTAGAAAATAAATTAACTTACAAATTGTCATCAAATTACATCGTAGTTACCGTTTTGCAGTTACATTTAATTTGTATATGTATGTACACTTGTGTTTGCCACTGGTAAATAATTTACCCCAAACCAACATACAAGTAAAACTACAAATGCTAGTGCTAAAATTGTAAGCGCTTGTTTTGTTTTATGATTATGAAAATGACGGTAATGAATATAAATTAAATACCCCATCCAGGTTAAAAAGGCCCAAACTTCTTTAGGGTCCCAAGTCCAGTAATGTCCCCAAGCTTCTTTTGCCCAAAGTGCTCCAAAAAGTAATCCTAATGTTAAAAATGCAAAACCTATGTAGACTAAATTATCAGCTAATTTTAAGGTTTCTATATTAAAGTTCCCTTTGTAACTATCGTACCAACCTTTGATAGCAACAATACTAGATGCTGCTAAAACTGCATAGCTAAATAAGTACACCAAAACGTGCGGGATAAACCAAGGACTTTGCAATGCTGGCATTAAAGTTTTTGAATAGGTTTCTGGATTTAAATAGTTAATTGCAAGAAACATTCCTGCCATTGCAATACTGTATGCTAAAAACCATTTATATTTCCATCTAATGTATGTTACAAAGCCAATTAGCGGTAAAAATGTAGCGTACCACAAACGTGTTTCACCTAAGGTTCTCATTGGTGGCCTGTCTAATTCTAACCATAATTTAACTACAAAAACAATTAAAGTACCCCAGCCAAGTACAAACAATACGTTTGCAAATTTAAACAGCTGTTGTTTTTTATATGAAATCAATAAAAAGAGTAATCCCACAATCCATAGAATAGCAGTTATTGAGCTGTATAAAGGAAAATCTATCCAAGTCATTTTATTGATTTTTAGTTATTTTATTTCCCATCCAAAACATATAAATTGCACCGGCAATCATCATAAAAATTCCAATATATATAACAGGAAGCCAAGGGTCTCTTACAAGTTCTAAAACACTTAAATTACTCCATTTACCCATTTTATCATCGTAACTTAATTGATAAATTTTATAACCTTTAAATTTAAACGGTTTGTTAACTTCTAAAACAGTACTAATACGTTCTCCTTCTTTTGTTAAAATATCTATATCTGAACTAAATTTCTTTACTTCAGGAATTGTCATAACCATAGAATATTTATCACTTATTTTTAAAGATTCGTACGGTTGACTGAAACTTCCACTACTAATCCAAGCATCTTTAATGGAATCTGTTTCAATATTTTTTACTAAAATTTTTGCTGCTGGTGGAGATCCTAATTCATTTACAGGGTAGTATCTTTCTCCTATTCTTCCTGCTGAAGCTAAAAAATCAATTACTTTAACTTCAAAATTTTGAAAATAGTAAGTTTCTCCTTTTTCAACTAAATATAAGTTTTTGCCGTTATTGTGTACAATAGTTCCTGTTATATTATCAATTAAGGCTAATTTTGGAGGGTATTCATCAATTACAAAATCTTTTAAATAAAAAGCAAAAGGTAATTCTACTTGATTTTTTTGTACATCGGTTGCAATCCAACTTGGTTTTCCTTCATAAGTATTTATAGATAAGCGTTGCAAATCTCCAGTACCTAACATACCAGCTATTAAGGCCAAAAATAAACCAATGTGATTTAATATAAAACCAACATTAGACCATCTAAATTGTAATATTCTTTTAATAGAAATTAAACCTAAACAGGTTAAAAATTGAAATAAAATTAATAAAAATGCCCAATTTCTTGTTATTCTATTAAGTCCTAAATTATTAATAAAATTACTTTCAGAAGCTACTTGTGGAATAATTCCCATAACCATAACCAAAAGTGTTACTAAACTTATGCTTGAAATAGATGCAGGAACTTTAGTTAACCATTTAATTATTTGCGTATTAGAAAACCATTTATACAGCACAACCAAAAGAGCTACATAACCTACCAAAAATATAATATTGTAAGGATATGCTACTGTAAATGGTGTATCACTCACAACAAATACTTCTAAAAAGAAGCCTGTTACCATTAAACCAAAACCTATAAAAAAAGATTCAACGTAACCCCAAGGATTTTCCCATAGATTACGTTGAATTTTTAAATTGTCTTCACTCATACGAGATCAAATATATATATATAAAATGTATTAGTATTTTGCTTCTCTTGCAGCAGCTTCTTTATCCCATTCAGGAGCTAATTCTTTTAAGAATTTTTCCTTTTCAGCATTTAATTTATCCATTGGTAAGCCAATAAATTCCTGAGCATTTGCTTTTGTATCAATGTTTGGATATGGTACTTCGCCATTAAAACCTAAAGTCATCAACAATCTTGCTAATTTAATTCTAGTTTCTTGCGTAATATCAATACCTCTACCAATAACTCTACCTGTTTCAACTGGTGCGTGAAAAGATCCTCCGTGAGATGCAGCCGCATAATCCCAACGCCATTGTCCTAAACGAATTCCGTGTAAAATTTCTTTCATTTGGGCTTCTGTAGCTCCTAATTCCCAGCATTTACCTGCTTCAACATGCGCACGAACTAATAATTCTTCGAGTTTATCTCTGTTATGAATAATTCTATCTTGGTTATCAAAAACATTTTTAATTAGCTCGTCTTTTTCTTCTCTATGACAAACTTGACAAGAATTAGCAACATTGTTTAAAGGAGATTGAATATGGTGATCTGTAAATTTTTGACCACCTTCAGTTTTATAAGGCATATGACAATCTGAACAAGAAACACCTCTTTGCCCGTGAATACCCATTTTAAAAACTTCATAACCTGGATGTTGTGCTTTTAACATAGGCGCTTTACTAATTTTATGAGTCCAATCTACATGACCAACATTGTCGTAATATTTTTCCATATCTTCAACAGTTTGACCTTCATCCCATGGGAATACTAAATAAGGTATTCCTTTACTATCTGGAAGATTTTTATTAAAGTAATATTCCGAATGACATTGTGCACAAACTAAAGAGCGCATTTCGTTATGAGATGATTTAGAAATGTCTTTTCCTTGACGTGCAAATGCTTCAATTAAAGCAGGTTGTGTAATGGTTAAATTCATAGATTTTTCATCATGACAGTTAGCGCAACCAATTGGGTTTACTATTTCTGTACCTTTACTTGACCATTTTCCACTGTAATATTCGTTTACACCAGTTTCATTAATTAAACGCGGAACATCTGGAGATTTACAAGTCCAACAAGTTGCTGGCATTGGTCCGTCATCTGGTCCTGTTGGCCCTCCAGTTCTTAAAGTATTTCTTAGATCGTCAATTGCATGAACGTGTCCACGCCCTTGATTGTAATCTTTAGCAAAACCATAACCAGCCCAAAGCACCACTAAACGCGGATCAACTTCTAACATATCAATCATGGCACTTCCATTATATTTTGATCTAAAAGTAGTATCGGCAGTTTTATAATATGATTGAAATTCTCGCGGAAAATTTTCTCCCCAAACTTCATTTCTTGGTTCTAATTTGTTAATTTGTGTCATTGGAGTATATGCAAATTTAGCCTCCATTTTACGTTCTGTTATTGAAGAAACTAAAAGCCCCAACAAAAACACTACTACAAGCGATGCAATAAACAGCATCCAGTTCATCCAAGGTTTTCTTTTATTACTCATCTTTTTTATCTTTTTGATTATCTGATTTGTTTAAATATTTACTTAGCCATTCTGGCACTGTTTCTTGATGTTCTTCTGGAATTTTCCCATAGTATTTTACAGATGATAAACTATGCACACTTCCGTGGGGCACTTCTTGATGACATTCCCAACATTTACGTGTTGTTCTGTTATCAAAATGGTCGGTAACAGATGCGCTTAATCTGGCATCGGTAACTTGATCTTGATGGCATCTAATACAGTTGTTTTGCACAACTTCAACACCTGCTTCTTTCATTCTAATTACTTCAGGTTCTCCACGAGTAGTAAAAACTGAAGCATGGTATAAACCATCTTTAGCTTTAAAAAGGTATTTTTTGAAAAAATTGTCTTGTGGAACATGACAATCGTTACAAGAAGCCCATTCTCTGTGAGAACTATTTTGCCAAGTTGTATACTGTGGTGTCATTACGTGGCAGTTTGCACAAGTTTTAGGGTCATCTGATAAATACGATACAGCTTTAGACTCAACCATTGCGTACAATGAAAGACCAGAGATAGCACCCAATAAAATAATTACGGGTATTCGCCATTGTTTTGGTGGAATTAAAAATCGAAATAGTCTTTTCATATAGTTTCTATTAAATTTTATAAAAAGAGTTTAAGATAATCTTATCTCTTATTAATAATGCAAATTTTAGGAAAAAATTAACGTTAAACTATGATTTAAGTCATATTCTTAAAAATTAGTGCACTTAATAACCACTATATAACAAGACTAATTATGGCCCAGGATTGGGTTGTAATTCTTGAATTTCATCTATTTTATTTAAAATTTCAGTAGAAAGTTCCACGTGAATACTTGAAATATTTTCTTTTAATTGTTCCATTGTAGTGGCTCCAATAATATTGGCGGTAACAAATTCACGTTGATTCACAAATGCCAATGCTAATTGGGTTAAAGAAATATTTAGATTTTCGGCTAATTCAGCATACTTTGAAGTTAAAAAATCGCATTGTACATTACTATATCTATTGTATTGCTTAAATAATTTAATACGAGATTTTTCTGGTAAGTTTCCGTTTAAATATTTACCTGATAATACACCAAATGCTAAAGGAGAATATGCTAATAAACCAACATTTTCTCGCATAGCAACTTCTGCTAAATTAATTTCGAACAAACGATTTAACAGCGAATATGCATTTTGTATGGTTTTACAACGTGTTAAATTATTGTTGTTACTTTCCGATAAATGGCGCATAACTCCCCAAGAAGTTTCATTTGAAACACCATAATGGCGAATTTTTCCTGCTTTAACAAAACCGTCTAATGTTTCAATAACTTCTTTAAAGTTATCTTCCCACTTTTCATCTACATTGTGTTTGTAATTTCTTGTTCCAAAAAAGTTTGTTTTTCGCTCAGGCCAATGTAATTGATACAGATCTATATAATCGGTTTGCAATCTGTTTAGACTTTTAGTCAAAGCATCTTCAATTGCTTGTTTAGAAAAACCCAAATCTTCTCTTATATATTTAAAAGATTCGTTTGGGCCAGCAACTTTTGATGCAACAATCAAATTTTCTCTTTTTTCATTTTTTAACCAAGTTCCAATATAACGCTCTGTACTTCCTTGTGTTTCCTCTTTTGCTGGAACAGAATACATCTCAGCAGTATCAATAAAATTTACACCTTGTTCCACAGCATAATTTAATTGTTCATGAGCTTCCTTTTCGGTGTTTTGCTGACCGAAAGTCATAGTTCCTAAACAAATTTTACTAACTTTTATATTTGTGTTTGGTAAATTAGTGTATTTCATTTTATAATAGTTGAAAAGTGAAAAAGTTTAAAGGTTGAATGGTAAAAATACCTTCATAATTTTCAATTAATAAGATGTAAATGTAAAAAAAACAATGCAATAAAAAAACCGCCTCAGGTTTTGAGACGGCTTATATTTTTTAGTTTAAGGATATATTACCTTATTAACTTTTAAACCTTTAATTACTTCAATATTGCTTCAATACCTGGTAACGTTTTTCCTTCTAAACTTTCTAACATTGCTCCCCCACCAGTAGAAACATAACTTACTTTATCTGCAAAACCAAATTGCTTTACAGCTGCAACAGAATCTCCACCTCCAACAAGTGAGAATGTTCCATTTTTAGTAGCATTTGCAATTGAATTTCCTAAAGCAATTGTTCCTCCAGCAAAACTTTCCATTTCAAAAACACCTAAAGGTCCGTTCCAAAGAATTGTTTTAGATTGGTTTACAACTTTATCGAATATTTCTCTAGATTTTGGCCCAGCATCTACACCTTCCCAACCATCAGGAATATTGTTAATATCACAAATTTGTGTGTTTGCATCGTTGCTAAAATCGTCAGCAGCAATTACATCAACAGGAATATGAACTTGTACACCTTTTGCTTTTGCTTTTGCTAAAATTTCAAGTGCCAATTCTTGTTTGTCATCTTCACAAATAGACTTTCCAATTTTTCCACCTTGCGCTTTAATAAAAGTAAAACTCATACCTCCACCAATAATTAAATGGTCAACTTTGTCTAAAATATTTTCAATAACTGTTATTTTTGAAGATACTTTTGCTCCTCCTAAAATAGCTAAAACAGGTTTTTCACCCTCTTCTAGTATTTTTTTAAGACTTACAATTTCTTGCGCTAATAAAGCTCCAAAACATTTACTTTCTGGAAAAAATTGAGCAATTATTGTTGTTGAAGCATGCGCTCTGTGTGCGGTTCCAAAAGCATCGTTTACATATACATCTCCTAATTTAGAAAGTTGTTTTGCAAAATTAACATCTCCAGATTTTTCTTCATCGTGAAAACGTAAGTTTTCTAGCAACAAAACTTCTCCCATATTTAGATCTTCAGCAGCTTTTTCAGCAACTTCACCAACACAATTTGAAGCAAATTTAACGTTAACTCCAATAATTTCAGAAACTTTATCCATAATATGCTTCAAAGAAAATTTTTCTTGAGCACCTTTTGGACGACCTAAATGCGACATTAGAACTACTGCCCCACCATCTTCTAAAATTTTTATAATTGTTGGTTTTGCAGCTTCAATTCTTGTTACATCAGTCACATTAAAATTTTCATCTAATGGCACGTTAAAGTCAACACGTATTAACGCTTTTTTTCCTTCAAAATTAATATCTTGTATTGTTTTCATTTTTAAATGTATTTGTTGCACAAATATAACTCAAATTAGCCTAAATGGAAGACTTTTTTACGAAAGCGATTTCATTTTTAGTTATTTAAAAACGAAACGATTTAAAAATTAAAAAAAAGTTTTACTTTCGCCTTAATGAATTTTTCGGAAATATTAGGTCAAGAGCATTTAAAAAACCATTTGATAAAATCTACAGACAATTGTAGGGTTTCTCATGCGCAGTTGTTTATTGGAAAAGAAGGTGCTGGTGTATTACCAATGGCAATTGCCTATGCACAATACATTTTAGTTTCTAATAGCAGTAATCCAGAAATGGCCGCTGTTAAATGTGAAAAATTAATGCATCCTGATTTACATTTTGCATTTCCAGTTGCAACTAATGAAAACATTAAAAGCAAACCGATAAGTAATGATTTTTTAGAAGAATGGCGCGATTTTGTTAAAAACAAACCTTATGGAAATTTATTTGAATGGTTGCAATCTATTGGCGTTGAAAATAAACAAGGTCAAATAGGTGTTGACGAAGCAGAACAAATTGTAAAATCATTAAAACTAAAAAGTTACGAAGGAGGTTTTAAAATAATGATTATATGGATGGCAGAAAAAATGAACAATGCTGCATCTAACAAATTATTAAAATTATTAGAAGAACCGCCAGAGAAAACAGTATTTTTATTGGTAGCTGAAGATGAACAACAACTAATTACAACTATAAAATCTCGTTGTCAAATACTACATTTTCCATTATTATCTAACGAAGTTATTGAAAAAGGACTTATAGAAAAAGAGGGAACCGACCCACCTATTGCAGCACAAATTGCACATCAAGCAGATGGAAATTTTAATAAAGCTCTACACTTATTGCACAATGATAATGCGGATGAACAATTTGAACAATGGTTTATTACATGGATTAGAGTTGCATTTAAAGCAAAAGGAAACGCTGCCGTAATACAGAATTTAATTAGTTGGAGCGAAACTATTGCAAAAAGCGGAAGGGAAACTCAAAAGCGATTTTTAAAATACTGTTTACAGTTTTTTAGACAGGCTATGTTGTTAAATTATAGTGCAGATTCTTTAGTTTTTATAGAACCAAAAACTCCAGGTTTTAAGTTAGATAATTTTGCACCGTTTATACATAGTGGTAATATTTTAGAAATAACAAAAGAATTAAATGATGCCATTTATCATATTGAACGTAATGGAAATCCTAAAATAATTCTGTTAGATTTATCAATAAAATTAACACGACTTTTGCATACTAAAGAAACCACTTAATTATGTCTATTTTTAATAATAATTCAGCTGAAACTTTACTGTTATTATTTTTTATAATAACTTATTTTTTATCTGTAATTGAAAAAATAGCAGATTGGAAAAACACCTTAGCTTATTATACAGATCATTTTAAAAATACCATACTTCTTAAAATGATTCCACTATTATTGGTTCAGGTTTTAATTTTTGAAATTGCTGCATTAATTTTATTAAGTTTAGGTCTCTATTTTCTAGTTTCAGAAAACTCACTTTCTATCGCTAAAATAGGATTGGAAATTTCTGCTCTTACCTTATTACAATTTTTGGTAGGACAACGATTGGCTAAAGATTATCCTGGAGCAATGAACATTGCAGTATACTTTATTTTAAACATTATTGGAATTTATTTATTAACTTAAAATATTGATTATGAAATTATTAGGAATAGGTTCTCGTATTAAACACGCCGAATTTGGTTTGGGTGTAGTTACCAATGTAACCTCAAAACATTATTGGGTTACTTTTATTGAAAACGGATTAGAAACGATTGATTTAGATAGTGATTTTGAAGTTATTGAAGCTGTTGAAGATGAAGTTGATACTATTAGTTTTTACGAAGTAGAAACTACCCTTAAAAATATGCTTAAACAATGGTCTGATATTTCTGAAATTATTCCGATTGGAGATCGTTGGAAAGGCGGAAAAATAATACTTGAACCAAAAGACACTACTCTAGCAAGTAAAGAAATTCCAATTGATACCTTTTTTCATAAAATTGTTATGGTTAGAGATCGAATTAGAGTTATGGAACAAAAAATAAATTCGAGCAGTTTAGAAGATCAAGACAAGGTAGATTTACAACAATATATTACTCGTATTTATGGAAGTTTAACCACGTTTAATGTGTTGTTTAAAATAAAAGAACAGCAGTTTTCAGGAGCTAAAAGTAAGTAAAAGGCCAGTATTAATACTACTAAAAACAAAAGCCTTTAATGTACATTAAAGGCTTTTATTTATTTGATTATCAATATTTTAAATGTTATTCTTTAGCAAAATCTTCATTTAATAATTCTAAAATAGCACTTGTAACATTTAAATTGTCATCTCCATACATTACTGTTCCATTTCCTGAGGTTCCTAAAACCAAATTTAAACCATTAGCTTTAGAGTAAACTGACACAAAACTATCTACCTTTTTTGTAATCGCTTCGCTTAATAGCTGATTTTCTTGCTGTAAAGCTTGAGTTGCTTGTTGCTGTCTTCCTTGTAGAATTTGTTGTTCCTGTTGTAATGCTTGCTCAGTTTGTGCTCTTTTAGAAGCAGACATCTTTTGAGCATTCTGGTAATATTCTTGTACTTTTGTTTGAAATGGTGCAGAAATACTATCCAATTCTTTTGCCATTACCTCTTGTTTTTCCTTTAAGGTCTCTTCTAAAGCTTTTGTTCCGTCATAATCTTTCATTAAATCCTCAACATTAATGTAAGCAATTTTTGTTTGGTTACAAGATGCGAATACAAGTACGAAAGCAACTAATAGTAATTTTTTCATGTCTTTTAAGTTTGTTGTTTTAAATTCTGCTTGATTTTAAATTGCTGCGAATATATAAACAAAATACATAGTCTATAATAAAAATTCTAACTATTTGAAATATTTATACTACTACTATGTAGTATAATTAAATTTTATTAAAAATAAGATTCGTAGCTTTAAAATACAGGCTTTTTAAGATTTTTTAAAACAATAATAGTTTAGTCAATCGAAAAGCCGTTAGAGGCGCTTAAAATCGGTTTTAGCCGTTTTTTATGATGTAAATTAAGGAAGAATACTCTTTGGAGGCCATTGCTTTTAAATTTGACTTTAAACCAACATAAAAGGCTTTTAAAAAATTAGAATTAGATGTTTTGTATTTCTCACTTAATAACGAAACATAAAACGAATCAAATTTCATTGGAAGCATTATTTCAACATGCATATGTTCATTTTTAAAAAGCTTTTGAATGGCAGTTTTTGAAAAATGCCATAAATGTCTTGGAACATCAAACGCTGCCCAAAACTGTTTGTAATACAAAGCGTCATAACTTTTAAAATTTGGAACAGCAACAACCAAAACTCCTTTTGGCTTTAATAAGGATTTTAATTTTGAAATATATGTTTCTAAGTTCGGCACATGTTCTAATACATGCCATAATGTTATAACGTCAAATTTTTCAGATTCTAATTCATTTATATTAGTAAAGATTGCAGCAACATCATTCTTGTTTACTTTTGATTCAGCTAATTTTCTTGCATTCTTATTTGGCTCTACTCCTTCAACTTTCCAACCATTATTTTTACAAATTGCTAAAAAATCTCCTGTACCACATCCAATATCTAATAAAGTTTTTTCTGAAGTTTTAAAAGAATTAATAAGCTCTAATTTTTTATTTAGAGCATACCTTTTTACAATTTGATACAATTTATCTACAATAGATTTTTTAGCATCTGTATGTGAAATATAATCTAAACTTTCATAATACATGTCTAATTCATCCCCTTCTGGTTGTGGAAAAGTTTCTAACATATCGTATTCAACATTATATAATAAATCAAATTTCTTGTTTGAAACGGTATAATCTATACAACTTAAATAAGGTCTTTTTTTTGAATTCATTCTAAATCTTTCAGTAATCAAGTAACACGTTCCACGTGGAACATTAAAAAATTATCTTCCCATATAAACTAATAAAACAGAAACATCACTAGGAGAAACACCACTTATTCTAGTCGCTTGAGAAATGGTAACAGGTTTAATTTTGGTCAATTTCTGACATGCTTCAATTGATAAAGATTTAACCTTAGAATAATCGAAATTAGAAGGAATTGAAACGTTCTCTAGCCTATTTAATTTATCTGCTTGGTTCTTTTCTTTTTCAATATAACCAGCATATTTCACATGAACTTCCGTCTGTTCAATAATTTCATTATCAATATTATTTTCTAATATAAATACTGCAACATCTGGTATTTGTTGAAGGTCATGAAAATCCAATTGTGGTCTCGCGGCAATTTTAAACATCTTCATAGATTGAGTAATTGGCGCAGTTTTATTAGCTTCTAAAATAGGATTTATTACTTCAGGTTTAATACTTGTTTCAATTAAAAATTTCACAAATAAATCTGTCTTTTTTTGTTTTTCAATTACTCTAGTTAAACGTTCTTTTGAAGCTAAACCTAAATCAAAAGATAACGGGGTTAAACGTAAATCCGCATTATCCTGCCTCAATAAAGTTCTATATTCGGCTCTAGAAGTAAACATTCTATAAGGCTCTTCAGTACCTTTTGTAATTAAATCGTCAATTAAAACTCCAATATAAGCTTCATTCCTTTTTAATATAAAAGGCGCTCTATCCTGTACATTTAACGCTGCATTTATACCAGCCATTAAACCTTGAGCCGCAGCTTCTTCATAACCTGTCGTTCCATTAATTTGACCTGCAAAATAAAGATTCTTAATTAACTTTGTTTCTAAAGTATGTTTCAATTGTGTTGGAGGAAAAAAGTCGTACTCAATTGCATATCCATATCTGAAAAATTTCACATTCTCAAAACCCGCAACTTTACGCAAGGCTTTATCTTGAATATCCTCTGGTAAGGAAGTTGAAAAACCATTAACATATACTTCGACTGTATTCCACCCTTCTGGCTCAACAAATAATTGATGACGTTCTTTCGTTGCGAATCTGTCAATTTTATCTTCAATTGAAGGACAATATCTTGGACCTATACTTTGTATTCTTCCATTAAACATTGGCGAACGATCAAAGCCAGTTCTTAATAAATCATGCACTTCTTTTGAAGTATAACTCATATAACAAGAACGTTGTTTTTGTAACGGTTTTGTTGAAGATAAGTAAGAAAATTTCTCTGGACTTTCATCACCAGGCTGCTCAATCATTTTAGAATAATCTAAAGACCTTCCATCAACCCGAGGAGGTGTACCAGTTTTCATTCTACCAGCTTCAAAACCTACTTTAACTAAATCTTCCGTTATACCAATTGAAGCACTTTCACCTGCTCTACCACCACCAAAAGTTTTATCACCAATATGTATTAAACCATTTAAAAATGTTCCTGCTGTTATAATTACAGTTTTAGACTTTATTGAAATTCCTAAAGCAGTTTTAACACCAACAATTTTACCTTCTTCAATAATCAAGCCTTTTACCATATCCTGAAAAAAATCAACTTTTTCAGTTTGCTCTAACATATTTCTCCAAGTTTCAGCAAAACGCATCCGATCGCTTTGGGCTCTTGGACTCCACATTGCAGGACCTTTAGATTTATTCAACATTTTAAACTGAATTGCAGTTTCATCAGTTACAATACCACTATAACCACCCAAAGCATCTATCTCACGAACAATTTGTCCTTTAGCAATTCCACCCATTGCCGGGTTACAACTCATTTGCGCGATATTCTGCAAACTCATCGTAATTAATAAAGTATGCGCACCCATATTTGCAGCAGCAGCAGCAGCTTCTCCTCCAGCGTGACCACCTCCCACTACTATAACATCATATTCCGTATTAAACATAAGTTTTGAATTTTGTTCCACGTGGAACGTTATTTATGAATTTAATAAACTCAAACATTTATCTTCTTCAAATCGCATTTTTTGCTTCTCCTCTTCAGATTTATCTTTAAAGCCCAAACAGTGTAAAATACCGTGAATTAATACTCTATTTAATTCATTATCAATGTTTTGATTAAAATTTTGTGCATTTTCCTGCACTCTTTCTACTGAAATAAAAATATCAGCACTAATAAGCTTCCCTAAAGTGTAATCAAAACTAATAACATCAGTAAATGTATCGTGTTTTAAAAATTCAACGTTCAATTTATGAAGATATTCATCATCACATAAAATGTAACTAATTTCTCCTTCAATAAAACCATAACTTTTAATACAAGCTATAATCCAGCTTTGCACTGCAGCTTCGTTCTCTAATTTAAACGCTGTTTCATAATTAAATTGAATCATTTTTTTCAACTGTTTTAAAATACTCCTGAACTTTAAATTTATAAATTTTGCGCAAAGGTAATGATTGTCTATTTAATATTTCATTATAATTAAAATACTGATTTTTGAGTTTTAATTTATCAATATTACGTTCTTGAAATAATTGTATATTCGTGTCAGATGTTCTTTTTTCATCTTCGCCCTGTTCCTTCTTTGCCTTCTCAAGTTTTAATAATTCGTATGATAATTCCTGCATTTTATCAAATAAACTATTAGTAAATCCTTTTTCTAAAAGTTCCTTTTCTAGCGCTTCCATTTTGTTAATCGCATCGTCAGAACCCTCAGACGATTTTTTGCCATCAACTCCAAACATTTCTTTTAGCATTTCTTTTAGTTTGGCTTGTTCTTTATAGATTTCAAAAAGTTCTTGGTTCATTTGTTCACTAGTTTCGTCTCCATCTTTTCCCTCCCCTTTTCCGAACTTATCTCCATTCTTATCACCTTCATTATTATTTCCAGACTTTTCACCCTTTTTTATTCCCTCTTTCATTTTATCAGAAAGCTCTCCTTGTTTTTTAATAATATCAGGTAAACTAAAGTCTTGAGAACTTCCTTTTACGCTTCCCATACTTGCAGAAGCATTCATTAAACTTTCTAATAAATTACTCAGTTGATTTGCTAAATTATTTACCGAAGTAATAACAAACTGTTGGTTAGATACACCTTCCATAAACCTATTGTCAGAAAAATTTAAAAGCGACTCGTCAATATTATATTGCGCATCACTTACCTCTTTTTGAATAGCAGTACTCATTTTTACCAAACGCAATGAAAGCATATAAATACTATCATCAATATGTTCAAAATACTCCTTTAACACATACTGCTCTTTTAAGTTTTTTGAATATTCTGGATGCGTAGCATCAATATTTGAAAAATTATTTAGCAAATCTTCTTGTTGAAAAGAAAACTCAATTAAATTTTCAACAATTTTACGTAAATCTTCAATATTTTCATCAATAGATTCACTTTCTGAAGCTTCCATAGTTTGCTCCATTGATTTACTCAATTCCTTCATTTTTTTTGCAGCAGCTTTCTGACTTTTTTGAGCTTTAGATTTAGAATTATTTATAACTGGACTTTTTTCCACATTACTTAATTCTTCAAGAGCATCTTTTAAATTTAGATCAATTTCCTTTTTTTCATCAGAAGAATCTGGAAGTTTCATCGGTCTTTTTAAATCATTATTATCTTTATTTAGTTGCTCAAAATCTTTCTTAACTTCATCGAATTCTTTGTTGATTTCTTTCTGCTTTTCGAATGTATTTTCTTCATCCCGTTTCTTAGATAAGTCCTCTTCTTTTTCTGCAAGAATTTCTAATTTTTCAGCAATTTGATTAAATTTTTGTTCAACGTAAAAACGTTTAGTAAGTTCTAAAATACGCTCTAAACTTTGTTCGTTTCGTTTGTTCTTTTTTGATATTTCTTCTAACTTATCTATCAGATCATCCTTTTTAATTTTTTTAGAAAGCACTTCAAGTTCTTTAAGCATTTCTTCTTGCTCAGCCAATTTTTTAGTTTCTTCAATGCGTTTTTTAAGTTCCTCTTTTTTTTCATTTAAAGATGCATCCTCTGGCTGTTCATTTAAATTTTGTTCCAATTGCTCGGTTTGCTTTTTGAACATTTCCTGGTACTGTTCTTGACGTTTTATAAACTCCTCTAACTTTTTTGAATCATTCCAATTAACTTCGGCTTTCTTTTGTAGTTGATTTTTTAATTTTTCTACTTCGGCATTAGACTCCTTTGATTTTTTTAAGGTTCTTGAAATTTCATTAATATTTTCAGCTTGTTCTTTTAATAAATCTTCTTTTAATTCCTTTTCAGTTTTATTATAATAACTGAATATTTTACTTTTAGTTTTTTTACTTCCTTGTACTCTATCGTTATCAAAAACTTCAAAATACATTTCGTAATCTAACCCCTTTTCAATAGTAATTCCTTCTGGAAATACATAGTAAAAATCTGTGAATGAAGATTTTGCAACCTCAATACTGTGTGTTTTAAGCAATGTTGGATTTGATTTATCATAATATACTAACTGTAGTTTATTTACAGCGTAATCGTCGCTTAATTGACCAACAAACTGCACTGGACCTCTGGAAATAGAGTCAATATCAGATTTAACAACAATTTTAGGAAATTCATCTGAAATAACTCCAATTTCAAAATTTAATACTTCATGATTTTTTAACTGCTTATTTGAAGTTGCTATTTTATAATTTGTAGAATTATTTAATTGTTTTGTGAAGCTAAAAAAATCTTTAGTAGTTTGCTTAAAATTTGTTTTTAAATTTTTATCGTAAATAAAAGAAACCGTATCAGTTTGATGTGTTTCTAAAAGCCATGAAATAGTAGTTCCTTGTGGAACAATTACATTGCCAGTATTTTCAATAACTTCATTACTTCTACCAGTATAACTGGGATAATTAAGAACCATCTTTAAACTTGTAATTATAGGAGTTGCAATCACAATAAGCGAATATTCTTTAGAAATTACGCCATTGGCCTCAATATAAAAATTTATAGTCTTTTTAACATTGAAAAAATTATATTGAAATTTACCTAACCCAATATTCTCCAAATAGTAGCTTTGATTGTTAAAATAAATGGTGGCATCTTCTGGAATTGTACTTCCTATAGTTTCAACTTGTAAGGTAAAATCAGTTGTTTCAACAACATTTAAAGATTGATTTATTACTTTAAAGTCAAATGGTGCCGGAGGTTGATATGCTGTTTTATAATGTACTACCCTGGAAAAACTATTGTTAAAAATTGTAATATTTCCGGTAACATAAACCAATCCCAAAATTAGAATTGGAAGCAATGCATATTTAATATATTTTTTGTTGCTTGAAAAATCAACAGCTTTTTTAAATGGAATTAATTTAAACTCGTTAGATTTTTGTTGAATACTTGCTTGGATCAGTTCAGAATGCAGCTGGATACTCCTTAATTGCATCATATTCAGTAACTTATCTTTTATTTCAGGAAAATGTTTACCAATAATTTTTGAAGCTTCTACATCTGATATTCCTTTCTTAATTCCATAAATTTTGAATATTGGAATAGCAATATAGTTAAAAACTAAAGCGACCTCTACTAGTATAAATAGCCAGAATAACAGTGTTCTTAAAATTGGTTTTAACCATAAGAAATGTTCGACAAGTAAGGTGAAAATAAAATACAACAAACCTAACGAAAAGAATAATAAAATTCCTTTTATCAGTTCGTTTATATAATATTTTTTTATAAACTCCTGAAGTTTTTCTTGTATGTTTTTAAAATTACTCAATTCCCTATTTTAAACTATTAAAACGGCTAAAAATAACGAAAATTACGTTAAAACCTTTGTTCTAAGAAATGTTTGTATTTATTAAACCTTTATAAAAGGTAAGTTTTAGAAAAAAGTTTACTTAAAGTATGACAATTTTTTCTTTAATTGCGTAAATTACAAGTCCAATACGTGATTTAACTTCTAATTTTTCAAATAAGGATTCTCTGTAATTTTCTATAGTTTTTGGACTTAAACACATTACTTCAGCAATTTCTTTGTATGTTTTTTCTGAAACCGTTAATATTAAAAATTCCAATTCACGTTCTTTTAGTGTTATATTCTTTTTCTTTTCTGGTTTATGAATAGAATTTAGTAATGTATTTGTAATATTATCCGTATAATAAAATCCGTTTAAATTTACTTGATTAAGTGCGTGGTGTAATATATTTGGATGAATATCTTTTAATAAATATCCTTTTGCTCCAGCACGAAGCATTGCTAAAATAGTAGATTCTTCGCATTCCATAGACAATGCCAACACCTTAATTTCTGGTTTATTACCTTTTAACCAATTGGTAGCTTCAACACCATTCATAATTGGCATTTGAATATCCATTAAAACAATTTCGGGTAGTATTTTTTCTTTTGAAATATAATCCACAAGTTCTTTTCCATTGTTTAAAACAGCCAAAACATTAAACTCTTCAAAATTTGAAACTAATCCATTAAGTGCTTGTGAAAATAGTAAATGATCATCTACTATAACTATGTTAATTGGGTTCATGAGACATTCTATTTGGGGCAACTAATATATAATTTTGTTCCTACATTTTCTTTAGAATTTAAATCTATTTTCGCTCCTATTAGTATTCCACGGCTCCTAATATTTAGTATACCTATACCGTGCTGTTTAGAAGTGTCGTTTATGTTAAAACCTATTCCGTTATCTTCAGCATTAATTTCAAAATTATTTTCATTATAATTTAATTGAATATTAAGATTTTCGGCCTTAGAGTATTTTAAAGTATTGTTGCAAAACTCCTGTAAAATTCTAAATAAAATAATCTCCTTTTCGTTGCTTAAATTATATGTTTCTCCTTTTATCGTTAAAGAAGCGTCAATTACATTTAAACGGTTAAACCGTGCCATTTCTAATTCTAAAGATTCTATTAACCCCTTATTTTTAATGGTTTCAGGGTTTAAAGATTTTGCCAAACCACGCAATTCTTCTAAACTTTTACCAACAATTGCACTAGTTTCCTGAATTTTAATTTTTTCAGCTTCTGGTACATTCATTTGCAAAATATTTAATTGCATTTTTGCGACAGAAAGTAATTGTCCAATATTATCATGTATTTCCCAACTAATATTTTTTAAAGCTTGTTCCTGAATTTCTAATTTAGATTTATTAATTTCTTCTTCAAATTGCTTTTGAGTTTCGCGCTGTTTTAGAATGTAAGCAACTTTTTTCTTCTGAAAATATAATAAGAAAACCACCAAGGAAGCTGCTAATACAATAATAATAATAGTTACAGCTAAAACTAATATTTGAATTTCCTTTTGATCCATTATATATCAATTATACTCTTTTTTGCTGACTATAAAACCTGTAACAAAACAACTTATCATTAATAAATTTAAGAAAAATGTAATTATTTTAAAAACACCTCCAAAAACAATAAATTCTGCAATTATGTATACAGGGATAAAACCTATATTAAATAATAAAACACCCAAGCTTATCCAAAAATAGATAGATTTTTTTAAGTTTAAAATTTCATCACTTTGTAATAATTCAGAAAAATATATCATTATTGAAATTACAATTAAAATACTTCCTATAACAGAATTTATAGATAAAAATTTACTTAAAAAATCAACATAAAAGGAAATTACTACAGCGGTAAAAACAGCATAAATACCAATAATAAATTTTAAAATTTTCCTTTTTAAGGAATTTTGTAATAGATGTAAGAAAAAGAATAAATAGAAAAAATGATTCATTAAATTCCAAGTATTATATATTGGAAAAGTATTTATCCTTAACAAAACTCCAATTATAAATGCTGAAATTTCAGTTAGTAAAGAATATGCGATAAAAATTAAAAATAATTTTATATACAAACTATCTCTAATTTTAGAATAATTTATAAAACCTGCACTAAGCACTATTATATAAAATATCGGGTATATTAAAAAGAAATATTTCAATGTTATTGAGGATATTCTGCTGAAGGAGGATCACCTAAAGTACCGTTATTCAATCCGTCTAAATCATTAATATCAGTAATACCTCCACCTTCAAAGCAATCTTTTTGAGACGATCGTGATTTTACTCTTGTTGGAATAAAAAACACCGTACTTGTATTACTTTTTTCAGTAGCTTTCTTTCCGTAAGCTCCAAAATAAACTCTTAACCCATTTGCTTCAGGAGCTTTACTTTCTACATAAGCAATATAATTTTTAATTTCTTCAAGCGAAAACCAATTAGATAATGCATCCTTTTTTTTAGGTTTTTTATCTAATTTTTCAACAATACCATTTAAATCTTCAGACCGTGTTTTAACAAATTGCTGATTTAATTCCTTTGCTTTTTCAGGCGAAATAAGACCTATAGGTAATTTTAAACTCATAGAATAATTCAATTTTAAACTAAAAATGTTAAAGTTAATTAATTAATTTAGTTAATTTAGAATTTTTAATGAAAAAGGGGATATTTCCCCTATTAAAAAAGGAGGTATTTCCCCAGCAAAATATGAGAATTGTATGGTACTTTTGAAGTATAATAATTTACGTTTAATGAATTACAAAGAAAAACATACAGAAAAATATATTAAAATTGGTTTTTTTATTCTCCTTTTTGTTTTAAACTTTATACTATTAACTAAAGTCACCAGTAATTCTAGTGTTCAACCTATTTTTGAAAAACATATTAGAAATTAAATAAAAAACTAATCATATTTGCTCGTCCCACATCACTAACTTATTCTTTGAATAATTCAAAGGGTTTCTAAAATCAATTATTGGGCTGATTTTAAAGGTTGCTTTCTAGCAACCTTTTTTTTGTAATATAAATGCCTGAATTTATATGTATAAATTATCTTTGCACTTTAAAACTACAAAAAATGAACAACGTTAGAGTACGATTTGCACCTAGTCCAACAGGACCTTTACATATTGGAGGAGTTAGAACCGCCCTTTTTAACTATTTATTTGCTAAAAAGCACAACGGAACTTTTATTTTAAGAATTGAAGATACCGACCAAACACGTTATGTAGCAAATGCCGAAAAATATATTATAGAGGCACTGAATTGGATGCATATTCCTTATGATGAAGGACCAGGTAAAAATGAAAAATTTGGACCATATCGTCAATCAGAACGTAAAGAAATCTACAAAAAGTATGCTGAAGAATTAATAGCCAAGGGAAAAGCATACTATGCATTTGATACTTCTGAACAATTAGATTTTCATAGAAAAGACCATGAAGAGAAAGGCAAAACTTTTATTTACAATTGGCATAATAGAGAAAAAGGACGTTTGGTTAATTCATTAGTATTATCAAATGAAGAAGTTCAAGAGCGAATTGAAAGAGGAGATAATTATGTGGTTCGTTTTAAAATGTACGATCCAAAAAATAATGATTCTGAACTGATTGAGGCTGATGATATTATTCGAGGACACGTTTCTTTCAAAAAAGAAATATTAGACGATAAAATATTGTTTAAAAGCGATGGAATGCCAACCTATCACTTAGCAAATATTGTAGATGATCATTTAATGGAAATAAGCCATGTTATTCGTGGTGAAGAATGGTTGCCTTCTCTCCCATTACACATTGCTTTATATGAAGCATTTGGTTGGAATGCTCCAGAATTTGCACACCTACCACTTATTTTAAAACCTGTAGGAAAAGGAAAATTAAGTAAGCGTGATGGTGATAAATTAGGCTTTCCAGTTTTTCCACTTGAATATAAAAACAATGAAACTGGTGATGTTTCACGTGGATACAAAGAAGATGGTTATTTTGCCGAAACAGTTATTAATTTTTTAGCGTTGTTAGGTTGGAATCCAGGGACTGAACAAGAGTTATTTAGTTTAGAAGAATTGGTAAAATCATTCGATCTAAGTCGTGTAAATAAATCTGGAGCTCGTTTTGATCCTGATAAAACAAAATGGTTTAACCAACAATATATGCAGCAAAAATCGGATTCAGATTTAGCGGAATTATTTCTTGAAATTCTTACTAAAAAAGGTATTTCATCGGAATTATCATTTGTTAAAAAAGTAGTTTGTACCATCAAAGAACGCGCAATATTTGTTTCAGATTTTTGGGAATTGAGTAGCTTCTTTTTTGAAGCTCCAACTGAGTTTGATGCTAAAGCTTCAAAAAAAACTTGGAAAGAAGATACAGCTCCTTTAATGCAAGAACTTATTACTGTTTTAGAAGCTATTAACGACTTTAGTTCACAGAATATTGAGAATATTGTAAAAGAATGGATTACAAATAAAGAAATTGGTTTTGGAAAAGTAATGCAACCTTTTAGATTGAGTTTGGTTGGCGCAATGAAAGGTCCTCACCTATTTGATATTGCTGAAATGATTGGAAAACAACAAACTGTTGATAGAATTAAAAAAGCGATTGAAACTTTATAGGTTTCACTATTGTCATTCCTGTGAAAACAGGAATCCATAATTACATCCTTAAGATAACTGCTTTTGCAGGTATGACATAATAAAAAAAGGAGCTCATTAGCTCCTTTTTTATATTTCTAATTTAACGTTATAATCCTTTAAAGCATCTTTATAATTTTTAGGTTGAAAATTCTCTGCACTAAATTCAATTTTACGTTCATTTCGCATTTTAATATGTTTAATTGAACGTAAATAACGACGTAATTCTTTTTCATTCGAAATTATTAATCCAGGAACTTGAACTCCTTTTCCATTACCATCTTTTGCAACCATAGAGAAATAAGAAGAATTACAATGCTTTTTAATTCCTGTTCTAATATTTTGAGATTCAACTCTAATACCAACAACCATTGAAGATCTTCCAACGTAATTTACTCTTGCGTGCAAGGTTACCAATTCACCAACTTCAATAGGATTTAAAAAATCTACTCGGTTCACAGAGGCTGTAACACAATATTGTCCAGAAAATTTTGATGCAGAAGCAAAAGCCGCTTTATCCATCAACGACAAAATAAATCCACCATGAATTTTCCCACTAAAATTGGAATGTGATGGCAACATTAATTCGGTTAAAATTACTTCTGATTCTTCAGAATTTTTATAAATTTTATTCATAGAAGCAAATATAACACGCTTATAATTAAAATCAATAGGATCTATTTTACAAAATACTTATTCTTGTTATTTGGACATAAAAAACATATTTATCATTTCGAACGGTAGTAAGCAATCTCATAACAATACTGTTAACAAGATGAGATTACTCCTTTGTCGGAATGACAAGAAAATATTGTTGACAATTCAAATAGTAGTCAAAATAATTTTATTCTTTATTTAAAGCTTTTAATACGCGTTCTGGTGTAATTGGCATTCTATTTACTCTTGCTCCACAAGCGTCAAATACAGCGTTTGCAATAGCTCCTCCCACACAAATAATTGCAGGTTCTCCACCACCTTGAGGCTTTGAATCCATTTTATCAATAAATACACATTCAATTTCTGGAGTATTAGAAAATTTGGTAATGGTATAATTACTGAAATTTCTAGATTTTACAAGACCTCCGTTAAACTTAACATCTTCATACAAAGCATAACCTAAGCCCATTGTGATTCCTCCTTCAGTTTGAACAGTTGCACCATGTGGATTCACAACTTGACCCATATCTTGTGAACAAACCACTTTAATTGGAGTCACAACTCCTGTGTTTTTATCAACATGCACTTCAGCTATCATTACAACACTAGTTCCTGCATCTTCACCAAGCGCGATTCCAAAACCGTGGCCTTCTTTTTTTGTTCTATTCCAACCAAACTTTTCAGCTCCTAATTTTAGAGCAGCGATCATATTATTGCTTTTCAAATTCTTTATTCTGAATTCTAACGGATCAATTCCAGCTTTAAAAGCAGTAACATCTATATGAGATTCACGTGCAAATGTGGTTGAATTATTTCCAGGTGCACGCCATGCTCCCGTTCCAAATGGATGAATATCACGTTCATTAAACATTCTGGTTCTGTTATTTTCTACATCGTAAAACAATTTTGTTCCACGTGTTCCTGCACAATAAATGTCGAATTCCCATAAATTCAATTTTCCATTTTCATCAACACCTGAAGTTACATTCATAACTGCAGCTGGTCTAAATTTATCGTACATAAATTCCTCTCTTCTACTCCAAACCAATTGCACTGGTTTTTTACAACTTTTAGCAATTAAAGCCGCTTCAATAGCTTGTTGATTGTAAATTTTTCCACCAAAACCACCCCCTAAAAATATTTGCTTAACGTGTACATTCTCTTTAGGAATTTCCAAGGCTTTTGCTAATTGATCTTGGGTTCCAAAAGGAGTTTGGGTTGAAGTCCAAATAGTTAATTTATCATCTTCAAAATAACAAGTCGCTGTATGCGTTTCCATAGGAGCGTGAGCTTTATAACCATCTTGGTATTGCGCTTTTATAACATATTCTGAAGCTGCTTTTCCTACCTCAAGCAAACCTCCTTCTTGAAATATATTATTATCTGAAATGTTATCTTCTAAATATTTAAAAATAGTTTCGTTGTCCATTTTTTGTTCTGGAGCATTCCAAGTAACTTTTACTTTTCTAGCAGCTTTTGTAGCTACTTCAGGATCTGAGTGTACAACCGCAACCAAATCACCTTCATTTATCAATTCAACACCAAAAAAACTTTCTAATTGAGAAGCATCAACCTGTACTTTTTTTGAACCCACAACTTTAGGACGCACAACTGTTGCATACACCATTCCTGGTAATTTAATATCACCTGAATACATAGCAGTTCCTGTTACTTTTGCAATAGCATCAGTACTTATAATAGGTTTTCCAATAAGTTTAAATTCAGAAGCTTTTTTAATGGTTGGTTTCTTTTCAAGATTTTTTACAATCCTTTTTCCTTCGGTTAATTCGGCATAGGTTACTTTATTTGAAGGATTTTCAGTCTCACAAATAATGCCATTATCAAGTTTTAAACTAGCTTCTGAAACTCCAAATTTTGTAGCTGCTAAATCAATTAATATTTCTCGTGCTTCAGCTGCAGCAGCTCTTAAAACAGGATCTGCAAAACGTGTGGTTAAAGAACCCCAAGTTCCCGCATCATAAGGACATAATTCGGTGTCTCCCATTACCATATCCACCAAATTAATAGGAACACCAAGTTCATCTGCTACCACTTGTGCTAAGGAAGTTATAATTCCCTGTCCCATTTCAATTTTACCTGTATAACAATTTATGCGTCCGTCTTCTTTTATATGTATATAAGCATTAAAATTTGGCGTATCGTCTGATTTATTTTGGCCCCAACCATCTAATAATGACATTTTTCCTAAACAAAAAACTACAATAATACCACCCCCTAATTTTTTAAGAAAGTCTCTTCTGTCTAAAGAAATAGGTTCATTTACATCGCTAAAATAGAGTTCATCAATTTTATCTGGTTTCATAATTAAAATGTTTTAGAGAGTTGTTTTGAGGCTTTTTCAATTGCTTCTATAATTCTACCATACGAACCACATCTGCATAAATTAGTGTCCATGGCTGTAATTATTTCTTCTCGAGTTGGATTCGGATTTTTTAATAAAAGTCCATATGCATTCATTATCATTCCAGGCGTACAAAAACCACATTGAAGTGCATCCGTTTTTACAAAAGCTTCTTGAATTGGGTGTAAATTAGTACTAGTTCCAATACCTTCAATTGTAATTATTTCTTTATTTGCTACATCTTCAATAAATGTCATGCAAGAACGTGTTACTTCATTGTTTACCAAAACAGTACAAGCTCCGCAATCTCCTAATCCACAGCCATATTTAGTTCCTGTTTCATCTAAATAAGTGCGAATAACTGTTAATAAAGACTCATCTCCTTGAACCTCTACCGTTACATTTTTTGAATTCAATTTAAAATTAATTGATTGTTTCATCTGTATATATTTAGTGTTCTTTATTAGTCATATAAAACATTTAAATAAGCTTTATCAAGTGAGAACAAATTTTAAGTACTCATCGTTTTATTGTTCATTTTATAAGTTCTTACAACTAACTTTTAAAGTTAGTTATTATTAAAACTTTGTACAATACCAACTTCTAATTTTGAGTGATTATAAATAATTTAAAACCACATTTTTTATTTCTTTTATTTTCCATGTAACATTTTTATTTTTTTCACTACAAATAGATACAATAAGTTTTGAATTAAATTTTAAAACATTGTATCTTTAAAACGCTTATTAATCTTTAAAA
Source organism: Lutibacter litoralis (assembly GCF_014646675.1). Lineage (GTDB taxonomy): Bacteria > Bacteroidota > Bacteroidia > Flavobacteriales > Flavobacteriaceae > Lutibacter > Lutibacter litoralis. The sequence goes on from NZ_BMNS01000001.1 coordinate 352,244, forward strand.
TTTTTCAGAAATGGTTGGAACATATATTTTTATTTTTATTCTGGTTGTAATTGTAGTAACTGGTTTATTTACTGTTAAACAACAAACAAATGCTGTAATTGAACGCTTTGGAAAATACCAAAGTATTCGAGGTGCAGGTTTACAACTTAAAATACCAATTGTAGATAAAGTTGCTGGTCGTGTTAATTTACGCGTGCAACAATTAGATGTAATTGTTGAAACAAAAACAAAAGATGATGTTTTTGTACATTTAAAAATTTCTGTTCAATTTTTAATTAGACCAGATCATGTTTATGATGCGTTTTATAAACTTCAAAATCCACATGAACAAATTACATCCTTTATTTTTGATGTTGTGCGTGCTGAAGTTCCAAAAATGATATTAGATGATGTTTTTGAAAAGAAAGAAGAAATTGCTTTAGCAATTCAACGCGATCTAAAACAAGCCATGTTAGAATATGGTTACGATATAATTAAAGCTTTAGTAACCGATATTGATCCTGATGAAAAGGTAAAAATAGCAATGAACCGTATTAATGCTGCTGATAGAGAAAAAATTGCAGCACAACATGAAGGTGATGCACAACGTATTTTAATTGTTGAACGTGCAAAAGCTGAAGCTGAAAGTAAACGTTTACAAGGTAAAGGTATCGCTGATCAACGTAGAGAAATTGCGCGTGGATTAGAAGAGAGTGTTGATGTTTTAAACAGAGCTGGTATTAATAGCCAAGAAGCTTCTGCCCTAATTGTAATTACACAACATTATGATACGCTACAAAGTATTGGATCTGATACAAAATCGAATTTAATTTTATTACCAAATAATCCAAATGCTGCAAGTTCTATGTTAAATGATATGGTTTCTAGCTTAGTAGCAGCGAATAAAATAAATGAATCTTCTCACGAAGAAGTAAAAGACACTAAAAATAATAAAAAATAATGATATTATCTACTACAAATACTATTGAAACACATCCAGTAAAAGAGTATTTAGGTATTGTATCTGGTGAAACCATTATTGGTGCAAATATTTTTAAAGACTTTTTTGCAGGAATTAGAGATATTGTTGGTGGAAGATCTGGCTCTTATGAAAGGGTGTTGAGAGAAGCTAAAGAAACTGCTTTAAAAGAAATGGAAGAACAAGCTTTTAAATTGGGTGCAACGGCTATAATTGGGATTGATTTGGACTCAAACATAAAGGGTATAATAACGTTATCACATCTACAAACATTGCTCAAAAATATAAAACGTATCAAGGGCAAGAATTGACCGATGAACTAGGATATAATATGCTAGAGTTCAAGTATAGACATTATGACCCCGCTATTGCAAGGTTTGTGACAATAGACCCTTTAGCAGATGAGTATACATATAATTCTACCTATGCTTTTCAGGAAAATAAACTTGGATTAGGTATTGAATTAGAAGGACTTGAATTAAAGTTAGTTGGGCGTGGTATGAATAATATACAATCTGGTACTACACGGCAAATTAGTGAGTCAATGAACATAAATAGAAGTAAACAAATTAATTCTACTGATAATTTAAAATCAAGTATCGCTCAAGAAGAAAGAAATGTAGAAATTAACGGTGCTAAGAATCAAATTATGAAAGGTGCGACTGAAGCTGGTATCGGTTCTATTGACCTTGGTGCAAGTGGATTACAAAATCTAGGTACAGCGATGGAAATAACTGGGACAGCGGCTCTTATTCCGTCTGCTGGAACATCAGTGACATTGGTAGGATTAGGGAAATTAGTATCAGGCATTGGAACCGCCTTTAAAATGGCAGCTAATAATCTTAAAGGTGATGATACTGCAAATTATGCAGAGGGTGCTACTGCTGCCGTTGGAGTACTAACTGGTGGTTTAGCAGATGAAGCATTGTCGGCTACTAAAAAAGTATCAGATTTGTCAAAAAATAATGAATTAATTCAAGAAACTATATTTCAGCTCACTGGATTTTCGTGGAATTATACAAGTAAAAAAGTAGCGGATAAATTAGTTCAGGAAACTAAAGATAAAGATTATGAATAATAATATTTTTATTGGAATTATATTTGTAGGCATTGCAATTCTTTTTGTCCTTTATAATGTATTTAGAAAAAAAAGTGAAAATTACTCGACACAAGCTGTTTTAATTAAATCTTGGTTAATTGCAATAATATTATTTGTTTATGGAATGTATTTAATATTTAGAGATGTATAAAAAAATATTTTGCCTTTTTGCTATCATTTTTGCTTTCATTGGATGTGTCTCAAATCAAAGTGGAATTAAAGAAGGTGAATTTGAATTGTATGAAAATGAAAAATATCTAGGTAGGATATTTAGATTAAAGAATTATCAAGTTGAATTATATAACAACGAACCAGTATTTATTGCTAGACTGGAATGGATTTCAGATTCGATATGTAATTTAATTGGAACTAAAATTAATCCAGTGGATATTGATACTGTTGTTTTTCGTAATACTTTTGAGAGAATTGAACAAAATAAATTTAGAATATTCATTACTCCAATAAATTCAAGTATTGAATATAGCTTTAAAGGTATATTAAATAAGAAAAGTGATAAGATACCAAGCAAATATTTGGATACCTTAATTTATTTGAACAATTTGGATTAGAAGTCACAAAAGAGAATAATAGATTGGATTTATAATAAATTTCAAAAATATATGAGCACGCTATATTGTGTGCTCATTTTCTTTTACAAAATTTCATTTAAAATACTTCTATACTCACGACCTAAGCCACTTATATAAATTCACCAGACCAAACACAACCAAAAGCACCAATGATGCTATGAGGTTTAGCACGATGCCAATAGCCGATAGGCTTTCACCAATTGATACGGATTGTTGTTTTATCTGAGCAGATTTAAAAGCACGGGTCCAGTGTTCAGCTTCTAGGTCATATTTTAACCGAGTGCTAGAACTATTATCGTTTGGTCTCCATTTGTAATCTTTATTATCTATTGCCATAATTGTAATTATTTACTACAAGGATAGGTAATTTTATTGGAAATAAAAACCTGGTAATCTGGAAGTTACCTTATTTTTAACATGTATTGGAATATTGCACCCATAAGCCGCATTTAAACCTCTCAGGGTGCGTTCTCTGGTCATTTCATTGGATAGCGATATTACGTGATGCTTCAGATTTAGGGCTGCTTAAATCGCTTAAAAATTGGTTGGCTTTCTTGTGGTGATTCAGATATTTATTGTAGATGAACATTGAAAATATTGATACTGAAATTGAGTACTGTGAGTTACAATTGAAATTGGCTACTTGTGACGATGCTATATGCGAATACAACCACGAACTAACCAATCTCAGGTTTAAAAAACACTTGGAACTACTTAAACAAAAGGTGAATAAAATAACTACTCGCCAACCATCTGTACTGGACCTATTTCATAAATACTTCCCAATTCAGTTTTGACCAACTCGGTTTTGATGGTTTAGCAGATGGTGCTGGCGGTGCTACTTTGGTCGATGCTCTTGATTTCTTGATTGGCTTATTTGGTAATGATTTAAGTGATGGCAGTGATGGTCCACCTTTAGCTCCTTTTAGAAAACCCACCACATTTCCATTGTAATCTCTAAAAAAGCTTTGCTTTAGTGTACCACAGTATTGAGATTTGTGATTGTACACCGCATTACCGATTAGATAACCTATGAAATAGCCATTGGTTGTATATAGGTCTTTACCTGAGAGCCACCCAACGGTGAAACCTTGTTTGTTATAAATTGCTTGCATCTTTTATCTTTTTAATGTTGATACCATCTGATTCTAGGTTATTTCCCAATACGCCCCAATACAAACCATTCAAGTTCTTGTCCATCTCTTTACAGATATAGAATATGGCTGCATATTCATAATCAAAACGCTGAACATCTATAATACCAATAGGTTCTAATGCTTGTAAAAGTTCTTTAACCTGATATAGCTTCAAGCCTGATTTTAGTACTAGGTGGTTGTGGTTGCCTTTGCTAATTGAAAAAGTTTCAGTAGTATAGAACATACGAGTGTTACCACTTGTGGAACTAGATTCTAATTCACAATATAGCTCGTTCATGAGCGTCATGCACTCCATCTTAGATTTTGGCTCCTGATAGGTAACTGTAACAAAGTAATCCCAGTTTAAAAATGATAAGTGTTGTTCTAGTGTATCGTTACGATGCATGCACTCAATGGTATTGGATAGGCTTCGGTTTCTTTGGATTAGTTCGAACAGTTCAGTACTTACAAACTGTTCCATCATCTTAAAGCTGTACTTGTATGGTTTGGATTTCATTTTGAACCAATCTAACGCTGGATTCTCTAATAATAGCTTATCTCTTCTTCTTTCAAGTGTTCTTACCGATATGTTACATACACTGCTGAACTCTTTTGTTGTATACCAATTTTTTAGTTTCATATTCTTGTTTTGTTTACTATAGGGCGCAAGACCTTAATACAAGGGAGCTTGCTGTTATTTATTAATCATACGTCATTTGTCCTCAAAGTCAATAGTTTAGCTCAAATTTTTCTAAATAATTTTAAGTGACATTTGTCGTGATACTTATTTTTGCTTATCAATTGCTCTCTATTATATATATAACCGAATGCCAAAAAAATCGACTAATGTCATATTATGTATATAAGGGAGTTTCTTTGGAGGCCATCTGTGAGAATGTAATTACCTGATAATAGAGTGGTTACACACATAGGGAGGTCCGACCCCTTACTTAGATTTTTGTGTAAAATAATTTGATATTGATTTTTATCGTCATAACCAGAGGGTGCTGGAGCCCTACGGATATGGAAGCCTAGCATCAAAATACTCCTAACGACATATTTCTAACAACTTATAAATTGAATTCTGCTCCAGATAGGATGTGCTTTATAGATTCCAAAGTGAATCCGTTACCAATTGCATGAGCTGCTGGTGTTTTCTTCAGTAGACTGGTATAACCATCTGGAAGTGTTTGAAGTCGCTCTAGTTCCGTTACGCTAAACAATCTAAATAAGGATTTAGCTGTAATAGCATCCATATTTTCAATACTCGTTAGCTTGTCTTTCTTATGCAACTTTGCAAATGCTTTATCGTAATAGACCACGTTACCTAGTGATTTGGTTAGGTATCGTATCAGTCCTTTTTTAGTATGTGGTACATTTTTAGTAAGTACACAATTGGATTTCACACGGTCCACATATCCATCGGTGATGATATCATCTAGTACAATATGCGTATCGGTTGGAATTGTTATCGGTATGTTGATCCAGTAGATACGATGACGATTCTGTGCGCTCACTAGATTGGAGTTGATGGCTATTCCTTTAACTCCTAGTAGTTCATCTAGTCGGTTCTTGTCGGTCCTAGACATCGAACCAACATTTTCAAATAGAAAGTACGTTGGTGCTACTTCATTCAATAGGCGCAGTGCTTCAAAAAATAATCCTGATTTTTCACCATCTAATCCTTTTCGGTCTTTTCTGAGTGATGTTAAATCCACACAAGGCGAACCCGCAACCAATAAATCTATTGGTGGTAACGATGCGCCATCAACTTGTTTGATACACCCAAGTTGGGTGCTACTTGGGAAATGATGCTGAGTTACTTTAATAGCGTTGTTATCTATTTCAGATGCGTAATAGTTTGCGATGGGAATGTTTAATTGTTGTAATGCTAATTGTGCTATTGATATTCCATCAAATAATGATAACACGTTTAGTCCTTTGTTTTGGTTCATTTATCCGTTTAGAGATAAATAGGTGTGACTCACCTAAAAAACACAAGGAGCTAGTGATTTTAGCCAAAAAACAGCCTTAATCTAGTGGAAATCGGATAAAGCTGTGAGGTTAAAATACTAAAAACGCAAATATTGTTTAATATTTAGAATTCTTAATTACCTATAAATAAGATGTTTAACATTTATATCGTTGATTTTAGCGAAGTTTATACAAATATTATTCTATATTTGCAAGTGTTTTGCAATATTTTTTCACTTTTTATTTGGTAGTCTCGATTATTTTCCGTATATTTGCATTAATTAATTGAAAGAGTAATTGTCTGTTATCCTGATTAGATAGCAGTTGTTTTTTATTAAATTAATTTTTTTTGAATTTACATAGGTGAAAGATTTTCACCAAGCATACTGTAGCCATTACCTAGCACTTAGGAGTGGCTTTTTTATGCGCTAAATTCAAGGTTTGTGATGCTGATACTAAAAATAGTGCTGTTTTTAATTGTCCGCTGACCAAATTAACAACGAACCCAGCAATGACGGGGCTTTAATTAAAAAATAAGTTCTAAAAAGCTGGCACGGGAATAATATTCCTTGTATCCTTGAAAAGTGTTATGGAAAAAGGTAAAGCATTCCCCATAACGGCTGTAGGCCCCTTAATCAGGGCGATAGACCAACAAAGTAGTTAGAAAATCGGGTGGACCTTTTATTATAACGGAAAATATAAGATTAACATTAAAAAATTAGGATGATGACACAAGTAGCAATTTTTGGAAGAACCAGTACTCAGGAACAAGACTATCAACGTCAGGTGGTGGATATGCAGAAAGTAGCGGACCATTTTAGATATGAAGTGGTAAGTGTCATTACCGAAAAGATTAGTGGAGCTAAATCCAATATGGAGCGTTTGGGTGTTCAAACCTTGTTAAGTGAGGCTAAAGCGGGTAAGTTCGAGAAAGTGTTGGTAACGGAAGTATCTCGTTTGGGTCGGTCAACGCTGGAAACTTTGAAACTTGTCGATGAACTACATAGTTATGGTGTTAGCATCTATTTGCATGACCTAAAAAGCGAAACGCTGAATGATGAAGGTGAAATGAACATGCAAACAGAAATGATGGTGCATATGTTGTCGTTGTTCGCTAAGAACGAAAGAAGAACCACTATCGAAAGGATTCGTAGCGGAATGCAACAAGCCAAATTAAGCGGTGTGCATTGTGGAAGATACAAAGGAACTAGTGAGGCTACAAGTACATTTCTTTCAAAATATCCAAAAGTAATCGGTGGATTAAAAAAAGGATTTAGCGTTAGAGAATGCGTTAAATTATATGGAGTTTCACTAGGAACAGTAGCAAAAATAAGAGGATTGATTAAAAATAAATTGGTAGTAGAAAAAGAAGCAGCATAGCATAATCACAGTACAATAACCAATTACATAACCACAAATAAAAAATTTAGGCTAGACCTGAGATGGAATACCTATGCCTTAACGTAAAATAAATATGAATTTAAAAATTGAAATATATGGCATCACAAATAGCAAAAGAAGTAATGCGGTTAGCAAGTAATCGGCAATATAAAGAAGCATTGAATTTACTAAGCAGAATCAAGGTTAAAAATTTAACAGTAACCAGAGCAACACTGAAAAGTAAGTATTGTTTAAAACCTAAAGACATTGAAAAGTTACACTATATAGAAGTAGATAATCCACATGTTAAAAGTGCTGGCAAAATGCGCCTCTATCTTAGAGCTGAGGCATATAATCACTCGCTAAAAATAAAAAGAAGTAAAAAAATTAAAAGTAAAAGCCTATGAAATTAAATACAGATGATAAAAACAATTTCGTATTTGAATACGATGATATCCAGATTCAAGTCCCTGGCGGATTAAACGATGAAAAGCTAGATAGTTTAAGAGTAACGTTAAAAATAAACAAAGCAGACAGCCATGTAAATGTTCGTCATAGCCTGAATCTGTTTAATCATACTCAGGTGGAGAAATTCCTTCTTCAGGTCTCCTATCAATTGGAAATCAGTGATACCATGGTCCGTAAAGCATTCATTAAACTTACCGATGAACTAGAACAACATAGGTTGACTCAGCCATCACAAAGCGATGAGCAAGTAGCAATCGAGTATCAGCTACCTAAAGAAGAATTTATAGAAGCTAAGGATTTTTTATGTGCTGAGAACTTATTGGAGCGGACCAACAACCGTATTGGCGCTAGTGGTATTATTGGTGAAGAGAACAATCGATTACTGATGTATTTGATATTCACTTCACGTAAAACTACCAATCCATTACACTGCATATCATTCGGTTCTTCGGGTGTAGGTAAAACGCATTTGCAGTCCAATGTATCAGAACTAATACCTAGTGAAGATAAAGTAGAAATTACCCAGCTATCTGCCAATGCTTTCTACTATTTCAATCGCTATGACCTTAAAAACAAATTGGTCCTGATTGAAGATATGGATGGTGCTGAAGATGGTTTGTTACCACTTCGGGAATTGCAGACAAAGAAACGTATCTCTAAATCTGTAGTTCAAAAAAGCATCGGTGGTCGTGGTAGAACCAATAATCTAGTTGTGGAGGGTCCAGTCTGTGTAGCTGGATGCACCACTCAAGAAGGTATGTATCAGGACAATGCCAATCGGTCCTTCTTGTTGTATATCGATGAGAGTTCAGAGCAAGATGAGCGTATTATGGCGTATCAACGTATGCTATATGCTGGTAAAGTAGATGGGGATTATCAGGATGTATCTGCTAAGTTATTACGCAACGTCCAGCGACTGTTAAAACCCATCAAGGTCATCAATCCGTATGCGGAACATCTAAAACTTCCAAATACAGTATTTAAGCCTAGACGAACCAATCTACATTATTTACAGCTGATAGAAGTGGTTACTTTTTACCACCAGCACCAGCGTGAAGAACGATGTGATGAAACTACTGGTGAAGTATATATTGAAACCACATTGGAAGATATCAAGATGGCTAATACACTGATTAAAGAAGTGCTCTTGCGTAAATCCGATAGGCTTAATGGTGCTGCTAGAACTTACTTTGAAAGCCTTAGTGGTTATCTAGCTGAAAACAACAGTCAGACCTATTCGAATACGGAGATTAGACGTGAATTTGGAATAAGTGAAACAACACTCAGACGGCATCATAAAGTGTTGTTAGCAGAAGGTTATATCGAAAAGGTTGGTGGCAATAGAACCGAATCTTTTGAGTATAAGCTGTTGGATGTAAACGAGTTTAAGGATTTGGAAGCGACCATTGAGAAGGCATTAAACCTATGTTTAGAGTACGCCACCCCGCCATCGGTTCGCCACAGTGGTAATGGCGAACCTAAATAACTGTAAGTAAGAATAATAACTGTGGTTCGCCACTAATAACAATTTAAAAGCAAGCAATATGAAAAGTTTACAACTACATAGCAAGTCATTCAATGCGATTCTAATCGATTTTACCAGTGACCTTCGCATCAGAAATTACAACCCTAAAGCTGTTTACAACAACCCCAACCATATAAGAGAGTTCCTACATTATCTGGAAGCAAAAGGTCATGAAAACTTAGCTGGGGTGACTACCAAACTAGTTACAGCCTATTATAAATACCTATCTACTCGTAAAAATCTAACTCGTGGTGGTGCACTAAGTAATTCGTCACTGAATAAGCATCAAAATGCATTACATCAGTTCTTGAGCTATCTAAAAAACAACGGTGCTAAAATAAACTTTGGTGTGCATCTTAAAAATGAAAAGCCCAATACCATCGATGTAAAAGATATCCTAACCCAAAAGGAAACACTGGACCTATTTGATGCTTGTGAGTATTCACATGTTTCACAGCGTTTTAGATTGCGTGATAAAGCCATCTTAGTAGTATTGTATTCTTGTGGTCTTAGAAGAAATGAAGCGGTTGGACTCAACATATCGGATGTGGATTTTGATAAAAGACAACTCTATATTCGTAATGGCTCTAGAAATAAAAGACGTGAAATACCCTATGTTTCCGTAAACGATTTTAATCTTCAGATACTAAAAGAGTATTTAGAAAACGCTAGACCACAGTTCTATTTAGCTGACCAATCCGAATCTTTGTTTATAAATAAAAATGGTGGTAGCCTTAAAGGTATGAGCTTTGCAAATAGGCTAAGCGCTATTGTAAAAGCTAGTGAAAATGAAGCTATCATCGAAAAAAAGATATCACCACATAATTTACGTCATAGCGTTGCTACGCATCTATTACAAAATGGTATGCCTATTGAAAAAGTAAAAGAATTCCTAGGTCATAAGTCCTTAGAATCCACACAAATCTATGTGCATATAATCGAGCAACTAGATGCTTGATAGTTTCGAGGCATATCTAACTATCAATTGCTATACAGCTGATACCATAGATACTTATCTAGGTTCAGTTGGTAAGTTTCTTATCTGGTGCTCACAAAAGGATTATGACCCTGAACAAATGACTTACCGACAATGCACCGAATATTTCAATACCCTAAAAGCTGTAACCACCAAAAAAGGTACGCCCTATCGTGGTGTTACCATCCGAAATTATATAGGTGCTATCAAGCTATATTTTACATACCTAGTTTTTGAAGATATTAGAAACCTAAACCCTATTGAGGATTTTGATTACTTAACTGATAAAGATTTTAATCATAACCTATTAACCAAATCTGAGCTAAGAAATTTATACATATGCTTTCCTACACTTGATATCCAACATCCGAGCTGTCCATCGGTGGCAATTCGGGACAAGGTCATAACGGGTCTATGTGTATTTCAAGGTTTAAATTCCAGTGCGCTTAAAAGCCTGAACGTGGACCATGTGGACCTTGATAAACGTAAAATTCGAATCCCTGGTACTAACAGAACCAACACTAGAGTTTTAGCGTTAAATGAGTACCAATTAGCCCATTTAAGCAGCTATATCAGCCATCACAGAGCAGAACTTCAAAACAAGATAAACTGCTATTCAGAGAGCTTATTCATGGTGAATTCCAATCGCTTATCTTGTATCATAAACCCACTAGGTAGAAAGCTTAGAGCACTAAACTACAAAGTCACCAACCTTAAGCAAATCCGTGCTTCGGTCATCACCATTTGGTTGCAACAATACGATTTAAGAAAAGTGCAGATTATGGCTGGTCATAAGCATATCACCTCCACTGAAAGTTATAAAAAGTCGAACCCTGATGCGCTTCGCTCAGCTGCAGATGTGTATCACTTGATGCGGTAATCTAGTTCTTTTTAGCAAATAGTATTTTGCTTGGTGATACCACTGGAAGAATTATGTTATTCATGTTAGTTGCAGCTAATCGTTGATAAATAATTCCTCTTGCAGTTGAAAAACTTATCCCTATTAATGTGGAAATGAATATTCCAGAAAAAACTAATTCACTATCCTCTTTTAATTCGTAGAAGTGACTCAAATCTTTGACCTTATAATGAAAATCAATATTAAAAAGAGCCTTAAATTCATTACTAGAACTTTTACTACCAATGTTGATAACCAGTCCAATCTTTACCCGTTCATCTTCTAAGTTATGTGATATACTATGAGCAACGTTTAAGTGAAAGTCTATCTTGTCAAGTTTTTTAGAATCAGTGATATCGCTTTCAAGTATATTGATGTGAAAGAGATTAATGTTTTCAGGTATTATCTTAGAATCTTTCATGACTACATTGCGTTGTCATATTCACCTTCAGGACAACCAGTGCTAACATTAGACTCTTGGTAATCATTTATAGCATCATTAAGATTGCCTTTTATCACACCAAGATAAACATATTTCTTTTCTGGAATTGGTTGAATATTTGGAACAACGTTTAGTATATTTTCACCAAGAACAGTTTCCATCTTGTCAATGCTTTTCATCGTTAGATTATGCGTTCCTGATAGCCATTTTGTTATCTCAGAAGGCCTCTTTCCAAGCATCTCTGCAAAAGCGGTTCTTGTGATATTCTTTTCCTTAAGAATGTAGGATACTCTATTTGCAATAGCTAGATTCCTCTTAACTAATCGAGAAATTTTAGGGTCGCCATTATCATTTAGCCAGTTATCAATTATATTTTCTTTTGGGAATTTCATATTTAAAAATAGATTATTAAATCTTCGTTATAACTTATTTCAGTCCAATTATCATTCCAATTTATATCGCCTTCAATAAAAGCGGTATTAATGGCTTTGGTTAGTTTATTTGCTAATTTAAAATGTGGTTTGACATTTGGGCAATTTTGTGCTTTTCTATCGGTCTTAATATCACCATTAAATAAAAATACTACGCTTTCATTTGCTCTTAAGCAGTATAACCTTAGACTATTTGCTTTTTTCTTTCCGTATTCAGTGTATTGAGGTTTTCTGCTGATTCCTTGTGGAGGCAGCGCTGAAGTATCTGCTGTTTCTCCTTCTGGTCTAAAATAATCTGTTCGTGCACCATAATTATTTCCTATTTCTTTTAACCAATTTAAAATATGGTCTAATTTGTTTTTATTCTCTGTTGTATGATTTTTAACAAAATCCTCAAATAGTGAGGTGTCTCCATCGTCAATACTAACAGAATAATAGCTAACTTTTTTGTATTGAGCTATTGGTTTTATATGTGCAAAGGTATTCACTTATAAGTTAAATTGCAAATTTATTTTCACTTTTAAGTGAAAAGATGTTTTATTGAAATATTCAACGACATCAAAAATACAACTTCACATTAAACTTTATCTAAAAAATATTTTGGACTTATCAACAATATTTTACAATGTTAATTATTGTGGTAAACCCGTAATTTCGTTACAATTGAATTCATTAATTTTATCTGTTTTCTTATCCTATTTAACTAGGATTAAAAACTAATTATATCTAAATTTGATTTAGCATTACGTTCTTTAAAATAATTGCTTGAAATTGAAAGCTAGGTAATAAAATAGAAATAATGATATAGCTCTTTTTTCTTAGCAGTGTAGTACTCATTTGGATTATGAAACTGTTGGTAAAAACGGAGGAATGTTGATGGTCACCGCTTCTGGAACTGCAGTAAAAATTTAATATACAAAAAGCTATAAAACATAAAACCTGTACAAATTGTACAGGTTTTTTTTATATTCTAAAATATATAAACTACTTTTTGTCTTCTACTTTCTTTTTATCTTCTTCTCCATCTTCTTCTTGAGTAGCTTTTTTAAATTCCTTAATTCCACCACCTAAGCCTTTCATTAATTCTGGTATTTTCTTTCCTCCAAACAATAATAACACTAAAACAACAATTACTGCAATTTGCCAAGGTCCAACCATTCCTAAAAATATATTTAATGCATTCATAATTTTAAATTTTGAGTTACAAATATAGTAATTAATTCAAAACCCAACTTTATTATAATTTAGTTTTAGTTTTTATCTTTAATTACACCGCCAATAACTTTTTTAGTTTTAAGTACTTCGGGAGTTCCTTTATAGTAAATATTACCACCAAAACGCACTTTAGCATCTAAAATTTCGCTGGTTTTAACTTCTACATTTGCTCCGGAAGCTGAAGTAACTATGGTTTGTTTACTTTGCAATTCAAATGCGTTGTAGATACCTCCTGTTGTTGCTTCAATATTCTGATTTTCTGTAACTCCAGTTAATTCTATAATACCACCAGAAACTGATTTTACCGTTAAATGTTTTGTATCAACTGCTAAATAAATTTTAGCTCCTTCTTGTACTTTAACTACTATATGTTGCTGTTTTATCGTAGCATCAGAAAAAATTGTACCACCTTCATTAGCGTCTAAAACGTCAATATTTTTATTATAATACAATACAATTTTCACATCCTCAGCAGTAAAACTATCTGGAAAATGCAAACGAATTTTAAGTACACCATTTGCATTTTTTATGGAAACATCTTTAGATTGCGAACCTGTTATTTCAATTTTTGAAGTTTCACTTTGTTGCAATTCAACCGTTAAACCGTTATAGACTTTTACGGTATGAAAATCGCCTAATTTTGTTGTAATTTTTTCTTGTGCAAAACCAACTGTGGTAATTAACACAATTAATACTAATAATTTTTTCATGGTATGTTATTGTTTTTTTAATTATAACTTTTTATTAAAACAATAATTGTGCCTTTTAAGTTAATTATTTCTCAATCTTATCTAATAATGTAAAATCTAAATGTTTTCGTTCTAAATCGGTATGTTTTACTTTTATTAAAACGTGGTCTCCAAGTTGGTATAAATTTTTGGTTGATTGCCCAACTAAAGCATATTGTTTTTCATCGTATAAATAATAATCGTCTTTTATTTCACGAATTCGCACCATTCCCTCACATTTATTTTCAATAATTTCAACATAAATTCCCCATTCGGTTACACCAGAAATTACACCTTCAAACTCTTGATCTTTATGATCTTCCATATATTTCACCTGCATATATTTTATAGAATCTCGTTCCGCTTTTGAAGCTAGGTATTCTTGTTCAGATGAATGTTTACATTTCTCTTCATAAGGTTCTGCTTTTGGAGATTTTCCACCTTCTAAGTAATGTTGTAACAACCTATGTGTCATTACATCTGGATAACGACGAATTGGTGATGTAAAATGACTGTAATAATCAAATGCTAAACCATAATGTCCAATATTATCTGTTGTATAAACAGCTTTACTCATAGAACGTACGGCTAGCGTTTCAATAAGATTTGCTTCACCTTTACCATGTACATCTTGCAATAATTGGTTTAATGAAGAAGAAGTTGTTTTCTTATTTTTTAAGTCAATTTTATTTTTATAACCAAACTTACTTACAATAGTTTGAAGCGACATTAATTTATCTTCATTGGGTTCATCATGAATTCTATAAATAAACGTATTTTTACTTGGAACACCTTTTTTTGTTCCAATAAATTCAGCCACTTTTCGGTTTGCTAACAACATAAATTCTTCAATTAGTTTGTTAGCATCTTTAGATTCTTTAAAAAATACGCCTATAGGTTCTGCTTTTTCATTTAAATTAAATTTAACCTCTACTCTATCAAAAGTAATTGCACCTTTCTGTAGACGCTTTTTACGCATTATTTTTGCAAGTTTGTCTAACTTTAAAATAGCAGTTACAATTTCTGGTGCTACTTTATAACTTTCACCTGAAATTGATATATCTGCTGAAACTTTATTCTCTTTTGTTTCAATAATTTCTTGCGCTTCTTCATAGCTAAAACGTTTATCAGAATAAGTTATAGTTCTACCAAACCATTCTTTCAACACATGACCTTTTTCATTCATTTCAAAAACAGCAGAAAATGTTAATTTTTCTTCATTTGGACGTAAAGAACATACTCCATTTGATAACACTTCTGGTAACATTGGTACTACTCTGTCTACTAAATAAACCGAGGTTGCTCTGTGGTATGCTTCCTTTTCTAAAATAGTATTTTCTTGCACATAATGTGAAACATCTGCAATATGAATTCCTATTTCATAATTTCCATTTTCTAATTCTTCAAAAGACAAAGCATCATCAAAATCTTTTGCATCTTTTGGATCTATGGTAAAGGTTAAATCTTTTCGCATATCTCTACGTTTTGCAATTTCTTCATCGGTAATTTCAAAAGAAATTTTACCTGCTTCAGCTTCTACATTTTCTGGAAATTTATAAGGTAAACCGTATTCTAATAATATAGAATGAATTTCTGTTTCGTGATCTCCTGGCATTCCTAAAATTTCTAAAACTTCTCCAAATGGATTTTTAGAATTTCCAGGCCAATCTGTCAATTTTGCTAATACTTTTACACCATCTTCAGCGCCTTTTAATTTGTTTTTTGGAATAAATAAATCAGCATACATTTTTGGATCATCAGCAACTAAAAAACCAAAGTTTTTGTTTAATTGTAGTACACCAACAAATTCGGTTTTTGCACGTTTTATAATCTCAACAACATCTCCTTCTTCTTTTTTATTATTTCTACGGTTGTATAAGTAAATTTTAACGGTATCTTTATCTAAAGCTCTGTTTAAATTACGCGCTGGTATGTAAATATCGTGCTCTAATTCATCGCAAATAAAATAAGCATTTCCATTTGTGGTCGCGTCTAATATTCCTGTGTAGTATTTATCTTTTGGAACAACTTTAAATTTTCCTCTCTCAATTTCCTCAACTTTTTGTTGTCCCTTTAATTCTTCTAACTTTTGAATTATTTGATTACGTCCATTAGCATCAGTAATATCTAATTTTGCTGCAATTTGTTTATAATTTAAAGAATTTCCATCCTTATTTAAAAGTTGTAATATTTTTCTTGTTAAATCCTTAATAATATTTCCTTTCTTTTTGTAATTCGATTTTCTGTTCGACATTTATTTTTATTTAATTGATACCAAAAGTACAAATAATTAGAGTTCTACTAAGTTAATAATAAGTTATATAAATAACAATTTGTATTTTGGTACTTTTTTAAAATATTTTAAATGAACAAAAAATGGTTTGTTATTGTAAATCCTACTTCAGGAAACGGAGCTTCTAGAAAGAAATGGCCTTTAATTTTTAATGAATTAAAACAACAACAATTTAATTTTGAATTTACTATAACTACTCATAAATATCACGCCGAAAATTTGGTACAAAATGCTATTAATAAAGGTTTTAAAAAATTTATTTGTATTGGTGGCGATGGTACTTTACACGCAATTGTAAACGGTATTTTAAGTGTAAATACTGAAAATATTTCTACTTCACTCAATAACCTATCTGAAATAAAAATAGGAATTATACCAATTGGAACCGGAAACGATTGGGTTAAAACGTATACTATTTCTAAAAATTACAAAGAAGCTATTAAAATAATAAAAGCAGAGCATACCAAAAAGCAAGATATTGGAAAAATTACATTAATACCTAAAAATAAAGTTTTTTACTTTAATAATTTAGCAGGCATTGGGTTTGATGGTTTTGTTGTTAATAAAGTTCATAAATTTAAAAATTTAGGTTCTTTAGCTTATTTATCGGGTGCTTTGGTAAGTTTATTTAGTTATAAAAAACCATTGCTCGAAATTACTTTTAATTCTAAAGTTTTAAAAAGTAAGACGCTGTTATTATTTGTTGGAATTTGTAAATATTGTGCTGGTGGAATGCAATTAACAAAAAATCCGAATCCTACAAATGGACTTTTTGATATTACATTTGTAAAAAATATTACCTTATTTCAAATTATTGCTAATATTCCAGGATTATTTAATGGTAAAATTATAGAACATAAAATTGTTAAAAATTATAAAAGTAATCACCTAAAAATTAAAGTTTTAGATAATCAAGAAACATTTATTCAAGCGGATGGAGAATTGATTGGATCTGGAGATTTTATAGTAAACTTACTTCCAAAAGCACTCTCTTTTATTGTACCTAAATAACAAAAGTTAAAATTTTCTTAATTTTTTTGTAACAAAACCTAATTTATTTCGTCTTTATTAATATAGAACATCATATTAATGAAACGATTATATAAAATAATTATCTTATTTCTACTTATATTTTTTATAGGAATTTTCTTCACTTTAAAAAGTATTAATAGTTCGTTTGCTTCAGAAGATAGTATAGAAACGGTTACTTTACCAACCAACGTTTTAAAACTTTCTATTAAGTTATAATTATACATTTAAAATAAATTGTTTTAAACTGTTTAAAATCCACTCTTATTTAAATTCCAAAAACTATTTAATTCAATTAAACTTTATTTAGGTAAATTATAAATTGATTATTAAATAATGTTATCAACATATATATATATTATAAAAAATAATTTTAAGAATTTTAAAAAAAATTGTTTGTTATTATAGTCTGTTAATATGTGCAATAACTAATTGAATTATAATTTTGAAATATCACTTATTAAAAATAACTAACAAGTTATATATTTTTAATAGCTTAAAAATCAATTAAATTATATAGGTTATCAACAGTGTGTTAATATTGTTAATTAACCAGTTTGTTGAATAACATTTTACTAAAAAAATGTTTATAACAGATTAATAAATGTTCATAACTCAATATTAAAAATCAATAAATAAATTTGGTTAAGAAAAGTAAATTTTAGCATTAGCTTTTTTAATTTATATATCAAAAAAAAGTTTTCTTTTTTAAGTATAAACTTATTCACATTGTTAGTAAAATTTAAAACAGTTGTAAATCAATCTTTTAAAAAATACTATTAACAATTACTTTTTTTACTGTTAATAAGCGTGAATTTGTACTTTTGCAATCTAACTTATTAACAAAAATATTAATTATGGTAATTGCAATTGGTAACGATCACGCTGGAACAGCTTATAAATTCGAAATTATTAAATTTTTAGAAAGTAAAGGTATAAAAGTTTTAAACTTTGGAACCGATTCAGAAAATAGTATGGATTATCCAGATGCTATTCATCCAGTAGCGAATGCAGTAGAAAGTGGAGAAGCCACTTTTGGAATTATTTTATGTGGAAGCGGAAATGGAGCACAAATGACAGCTAATAAACACCAAGGAATCCGTGCTGCACTATGTTGGAATAACGAATTAGTTGAACTTACACGTTTACATAATAATTCAAATATACTAAGTATTCCTGCTCGTTTTGTCTCTTTACAGCAAGCGTTAAGTTTTGTAGAAATATTTTTAAACACTCCTTTTGAAGGAGGAAGACATCAAAATAGAGTAGCTAAAATACCAACTAAAAATTGTTAAATAATTTGTAATAAAAATGGGTCATAACCGTAGTCATCATCATCCAAAAATAACGGGTAAAAATTTATTAATTTCAATTGTATTAAATATTATTATTACAGTTGCGCAATTAATAGGTGGATTTATTTCAGGAAGTTTAGCTTTAATTTCGGATGCAGTTCATAATTTTTCAGATGTTATTTCTTTAATTATCAGTTATGCAGCTAATTTACTTGCGAATAAAAAGAAACGTACAAAGAAATATACTTTTGGTTATAAACGTGCAGAAATTATTGCAGCATTTATTAATGCAACTTCGTTAATTATTGTAGGTTTATTTTTAGGATATGAAGCAATTATACGTTTTACTGATACCGTAGAAATTAAATCTAATTTAGTTATTTGGTTAGCACTTTTAGGAATTTTAGTAAACGGTTTTAGTGTTGTTTTACTTAAAAAAGATGCTACACATAATATGAATATGAAATCGGCTTATTTACATTTATTAGTTGATATGCTAACATCTGTAGCCGTTTTTATTGGAGGTTTATTAATGAAGTACTATCAAATTTATTGGATAGACGCACTGTTAACGTTACTTATTTCTATTTATTTAATTTATATAAGTTGGGAAATATTATTAAAATCGATTAGAATATTAATGCTTTTTGCACCAGAACATATTAAAATTGATGATGTTGCAAATGAAGTTTTAAAAGTTAAAGGAATTAAAAATATTCATCATGTTCATATTTGGCAATTAAATGATGCAGGTAGTCATTTAGAAGCACATATAGAATTTACAGAAGATATAAAACTCTCTGAATTTGATGTTATTTGTGAAAAAATAGAAAAAAAGCTCCTCGAAAAATTTCAAATCAATCACTGTAATTTTCAACCAGAATTTATTAGAGATGATAAAAAAGATTTAATAAATCAAGATTAATTATGCTTCAAATTCAAGTTAAAACCTTTGCTGAATTAACAAAAGAAGAACTGTATCAAATTTTACAATTACGAAGTGAGGTTTTTGTTGTTGAGCAAGATTGTGTATACCAAGATATAGATTATAAAGATCAAAAGGCTATCCATGTTTTAGGTTTTAAAAACAATAAAATTATTGCATATACTAGAGTTTTTAAACCAGGTGATTATTTTAATGAAGCCAGCATTGGTAGGGTAGTAGTTGCAGAAAAGGAACGGAAATTTAAGTACGGATATTCCATTATGGAAGCATCTATTGAAGCAATTTCAACGTATTTTAATGAAACTACTATAAAAATTTCAGCGCAAACTTATTTAAAAAAGTTTTACAATTCTCTAGGTTTTATTCAAACAGGAGATGATTATTTAGAAGATGGAATTCCGCATATTGCAATGCTTAAAAATTAATTAATGAACAATCCGAAAATTAAAATAAATAACGTTAAAAACTTAGCGAACGATCATTATAAATTAGATAAAGTAAATTTTGATTTTAAGACTAAAAATGGTTCTTGGCAAAATCAAAATAGAGAATGTTATGATAGAGGAGATGGCGCTTGTGTTTTATTATACAATCCATTAAAAAAAACGGTAATTCTTACTAAACAATTTAGAATGCCTAGTTATTTAAATGGAAACGATGATGGAATGATGTTAGAAGTTTGTGCAGGTTTATTAGATGCACAAGATCCAATAACTTGTATTAAAAATGAAGCCGAAGAAGAAACAGGATATAAAATTAACAATCCTAAAAAAGTATTTGAAATCTACTCAACTCCAGGAGCAGTAACAGAGAAAATACATTATTTTATTGCAGAGTATTCCGATGCTATGAAAATTTCTGAAGGTGGTGGTTTAGAAAAAGAAACAGAAGAAATTGAAGTGATAGAATTTAATTTTGAAGAAAGTTTAGAACTAATTTCAACAGGTAAAATTTGTGATGCTAAAACAGTAATTTTATTACAATATGCTAAGATTAATAAGTTGGTTTAACTAAAAATACTCTTTAATTGCTTTTGCAACGCCATCATTTTTATTAGTATCAGTTACAGCATCCGCAACTTTTAAAACTTCGTAATTCGCGTTTCCTACAGCAACACCTAAACCCACAGCTTTTAACATTTCAATATCGTTGTAATTATCACCAAAAGCAACTACATTATTCATAGAAAGTGTTGGATAGCAATGTTTTAAAAGAACATCAATAGCAGTTTTTTTAGAAATATCTTTATGTGAAATTTCAATATAAGTTTCCTTAGAACGATACAATAGTATTTCATTAGAAAATTTTTTTTCTAATGATTTATACAATATATCAATTTCAGTTTCATCGCCCATACACATTATTTTATGTGCACCCTTTTCTTCATTATTCCAAGCATTTAAAACTTCAATATTAGATTTTACAACAGGAGTTACTTTGGTATTATTTTCTTCTCTTTTTGCCCAATAATCCATTGCTGGAACATACCACTCATCTGCATGAAACAAACTTAAATGTATAGAAGTATGTGTGCATTGGTTAATTATTTCTGCCAATACACTATTTTTAATATATGTAGAATGTAAAACTTCATTATTATTTAAAATTAATCCACCATTATAAGCAACTAAAGGTGTTTTTTCATTTTTAAATTCTCTTTGTAAATGGCGCATTCCATTTGGCATACGCGATGAAATTAACACAAACGGAATATTAGAAACACGTTGTACCTGTTCTATAGTAGTTTTAGATAGTGCTCTATCCTTATTTAACAATGTACCATCTATATCTGTACAAATTAATTGGTAACTCATGGGTGTTTTTATAAAAATATCGGCAAACTTAAGTATTTTAGCTATGTAATAATACTGATATTTAAATAATTAACGAAATCGATAGAATTACTATATTTAGCTGATTTTTAACTAAAAATTTATATTAAATCTAATAGTGTACCTTTGCCAACTTATAAAAAACAAATGATATTTAAAGATTTAAACATTATAGAGCCAATTTTAAAAGCGCTCCAAGAAGAAGGTTATACACATCCAACACCAATTCAGGAACAAGCAATTCCAATATTAATAAATAGAAAAGATTTATTAGGCTGTGCACAAACAGGTACTGGTAAAACAGCTGCTTTTACAATACCAATTTTACAGCATTTATATAACAGTAAAGGAGATTCAAAAGGAAAACGAAAAATAAAATCGTTAATAGTAACTCCAACTAGAGAATTAGCCATACAAATTAACGAGAGTATTACCAGTTATGGAAAATACACAGGATTAAAAAATGTAGTTATTTTTGGTGGTGTAAAGCAAGGCGGACAAACTGATGCTTTAAGAAGAGGAACCGATATTTTAGTGGCAACTCCGGGTAGATTGTTAGATTTAATTTCACAGGGTTTTATTAGTTTACAAGACATTAAATATTTTGTATTAGACGAAGCAGACCAAATGTTGGATATGGGTTTTATTCACGATATTAAAAAAATTATTGCAAAATTACCTTTTAAAAGACAATCACTTTTTTTCTCAGCAACAATGCCTCCAGCAATTGCTGAACTTTCTAGTACTATTTTAAAAGAACATGAAAGAATAACTATTAAACCAAAACAAGCCACTGCAGAAAAAGTAGAACAAGCTGTTTATTTTGTTAGTAAACCTAATAAAACAAAATTATTAATTCATTTAATTGAAGAAAATCCAGAAGCATCAATTTTGGTATTTTCTAGAACAAAACACGGAGCTGATAAAATTGTTCGTTTGTTAACAAAAGCACATATAAAATCAGCAGCCATCCACGGAAATAAATCTCAAGGAGCTCGTCAAAGAGCTTTAGGAAACTTTAAAAAAGGAGAATTAAATATTTTAATTGCAACAGATATTGCCGCAAGAGGTATTGATGTTGAAGAATTAAGCTTGGTAATTAATTACGATTTGCCTAATATTCCAGAAACCTATGTTCATAGAATTGGTAGAACGGGTCGTGCAAAAGCAAGTGGAATTGCATTGTCTTTTTGTAATCAAGAAGAAAAAGCATATTTAAAAGATATTCAGAAATTAATAAATCAACAAATTCCTTTAGTTGAAGAGCATCCATTTCCTTTAGATGAAAATGAAGAAGTTCCTTTAGCTCCAAAACCTTCTAAAAATCAACGTAAAAAATCAAAACGTAGAGCAGAACATAAACCAAAAGAAGGAGAAAATATGAGCAAACCAAAACGAAAGAAATATTATCCTAGAAAAAGAGGATAGGTTTTATTTAAAAGAGGTTGTTTTAAAATTTTAAAACAACCTCTTTTAACTTTTGTGGAGAAGATGGGAGTCGAACCCACTACCTCTTGACTGCCAGTCACGTATTAATACTATTTGCTTATTGTTGAATTTCTTTTAACATCTTATAAAATCAATACTGTAAAGGGTTTTGTATTAATTGTTATTTATCGTTGTTATGATATTAATTTGATATTTTGGGGGCAAATTGGGGGCAAATGATTATTTTTGTATTTAAACTATAATTATGGAGTTCACTATTTCAATAAAATTAGACACCAGGAGAGAGAAAGAAAATGGCTTATATCCTGTTAAATTAAGACTGTATTCCAAAACTTTAAGAGATAGAAAAATTTACAGTTTAGGAACTGATTTAAGTATAAAGGATTTCCAGGAGATTTGGATTGAGGGGCAAAACAAAAGTTTTAGAGGAAAAAAAAGAGACTTACAAATTCAATTAAAAAAGTACGAATCCAGAGCACTTGATGAAGCTGCAAAAATTGAGCCTTTTAGCTTTGAGCAATTTGAAAAAAACTATTTCAGAAAATCAACGGACTCAATCAATGTATTTTATCACTTTGAAAAAATCATTAAAGAAAACATCCAAAATAATAAAATAGGAACCTCAGAAAGTTACAAATACACTTTGAAATCATTGAAAGCCTTTGCGAATGATAAAAGAAATACTGAATTAACAAAACTCTCATTTTCTGCAATAACTCCAGAATGGCTTCAAAAATATGAGGATTTTATGCTGTTGAATGGTAAAAGCATTACAACTGTTGGTATTTTTACCAGGATGCTCAGAACTGTTTTTAATATAGCTATTCATAATAAGGAAATAAGCAACGAAATTTACCCTTTTGGAAAAAGAAAATACCAGATTCCAGAGTCTAAAACTGTAAAAAAAGCACTCAATAAGCAGCAGTTAAAAGTATTTTTCGACTCTAAGCCTCAAACCATTGAACAGGAGAAAGCAAAAGATTTCTGGTTCTTTAGTTATGCATGCAGTGGAATAAATTTAAAAGATATTTGTCTCCTAAAGTATGAGGATTTAAACAATGGAAAATTTTCATATTACAGAGCGAAAACTTTTGCAAAAACCAGGCAGAAAACCAAAATGAGGTTCATTTAAATGACTTTGCAAAGAGTATTATTGAGAAATATGGAACCAATGACCAGGATAATTATATTTTCCCTGTAATGTCAAAAAAAGCAGCAGCTGGAGTCAATTACAAAAAATATAAAAACTTCAATCGATATGTAAACCAACATATTAAAAAATTAGCGGAATTAAATAACCTCCCTGGAGAAATTTCTTACTATTGGGCGAGGCATTCATTTGCAACCAATTCAATCCGAAAAGGAGCCTCAATGGAGTTTATTAGTGAGGCTCTTAATCATAGTGACCTTAATGTTACAAAGGGCTATTTTGCTGGATTTGAAGATGAAACTAAAAAGGAGTTTGCTGATAAATTAATGGAGTTTTAATTAAATATTTATAAACTCATCTGTTTTAGAATTGTTTTGATTTTCAAACTGATTTTTAAAAGCTTGTGCTGCTGTTAATTTTGCAGCTCCTCCAGCTCCTGGGTTCTTAGTTGGTTTTGATAACTCAAAAAAACCTTTCCAGCCCTCGTTTATTGATTGCTGAATTATCTCAACTGCTGTTTTCTCATCTCCTCCAGAGATTTTTTCTAATTTTGCCAGAGCTCCATTTTCTGAAATTTCAGATTTGTATTTAAAACCAAATTCTTTTGATTTATAAACTTTCCAGAGTTGCCATTGAGTTTTAAAAATTTCAGATTCAAAAGGAAATAAAACCCCTTTGTTTTTATTTAAATTTTCATTTATATTATTATTTAAATTTTCATTTACATTCTTATTAAGGGTTTTTTGGGTTTCTAAATTACCCACTGGGTTTTTTGGGTTTACTTGGGTTTTAGTGTTTTTTTTTGGTCTCCCTCCTTTTGCTCCATTAACTCTATTTCTCTGAACAAATGAAGTTTCATATTTTTCATGCATATTGTCGAGCTGTTTTCTTATAAAATTCCAAATAGGCAAAACAAAATCATTTTTGCAAATTTGCTCATCATCGTAATCATAATTTACAAATAAACCCCAAAAATAAAGCTGGTTTTCTGGAGATAGGCTTTGTACCAATAAAGCCCAGTCCTTTAAAAAAATTACTGAATTTCTATTTTTGGACATCCTCAAATAAATTAAATTGGTTAGTTTTTTGCAGTAAATCAAATTCACTCCAAACATCTTTATTGGTTGAAATAAATTGAACATTAGAGCTCCCAGTTGTAGGGCATCTGTCAATTGTAACAACTTTTAACAGGCCATTACTCTCCAGATATGATTTTATCTCACAAATATATTTATGAGGGATTTTGGTCATTTTTGAAGCTGTTGCTGCTGTTGTGGTTTCATTTTTAAAAAACTCATAAATCCTATTACGATATTCATCTCTAAAAACTTTAGCTGAATAAGGCAATCCGAAAGATTTACAAATTTTTGGCTGCTCCAATACATCAATATATGGAGCCCCATGAACATATTCTTTAAGCCTAGAGAATTTATTCGAATTGTAGTTTTTAGATTTTCTCATCTTACAACATTTATATTTTTGACAAATGTTGTTCAGACTCCTCCTCTATTTCTAAAACAGTTTTTAATCTCCCATCCTTAAGCCACTCATCAATATCATTTTTATAAAAAAACCATTTTTTTCCTTTTTTATGTCCTGGGATTTTCCCTTGAGATAATTTCAAGTAAAGAGTTGATTTTGCTGGTCTGTCTGGTAAATACTGACACAACTCATCTAAATCAAACCACTCTGCTTTATCTGGAGAGCTTTGTTGGTTCTTTAATGCTTTTTTTACTGAGGATTCAATAAGCGAAATAAACTCCTCCTGACTGAATCCAAATGCATTTATTTGTCTCATTTTAGAATTTTTTTAGAGTTCATATTCTTTTTAAAATCCAGGATTTCTTTTTTATTAAAATACCATCTTGGGAAAATTGTTGGAACAGCTTTTATTCGACCTAGGATTTGCATGCGGTCTATTGTCCCACGTGAACAGTTTAAGATTTTTGCAGCCTCCTCAGCTGTAATTGTGTTTTTTGAAATTTCCATTGTCTAATGAAATAAAATTAAAGAATAGAGCCGTTAGCCCTTATTTTTTGTAACTATTTTATTTTGTAGATTGAACCAGGTCTGGCTCTTTTGATTTTGTAGTTGAGAATTACATCTCTGGAGCAAATTTAAAATTAATTATTAGATTTATTATGATAATTAATTGAAACGTTATTAACAATAATGTATTTTTATACTATGAAAGGAGTTGAATTATTTCTGTATTGTGTTGAAAAAAAATATATCTCTAAAAAAGACAGAGAATATAATCAAACATTATACACCCTATCAATGCACCTGGGGGCGGATTTTTTCCCTCTCCTGGAGAAAGCTGAGAGAGAAAATAAAAGGCTTTGTATTGTTGACAATCCAGAGCTTATAATAAATGACCAATATACTCTGGAGGATGTTATTATGATTTAACAAAAAAATCAATTTCAAAAAGTGCTATAATCGACATTATGCTAAATAGACCATAAAAATGGTTAAAAACATTTAAAGTTAGTCCTTTAATTTTTATCAATTGGTGATGATTTTTTAATAGGGATAGTTAAAATGTTTGTATCGGGAATGTATATATATTCTACATCCAATAGCCCATTATTTTCCTCAAGAATCGCTAAATCTCTTTTAATATCTTCAATAGGTGTTTTTAATTGATTTTGGTCATTATAATTCAACGGGTTACTCATATCAACTATTGGTAAGTATCTATAAATTTTAGTCCTTTTTCTCATACCAGAAATATCAATAAATAGTTTGAGACTTTGTGGAAGAACAATTCCATCAATTGAAATGTAGACATTAGCCAATACTACGTTGTTATCAATAACATTAATAATTACTTTTTCAATTATTTGAAGATAAACCATTCGCAATTTTACTCTATCTTTTTTATAGCTTTTAAGAAGTTTACTTGTTGTTTCAAGATTAGACCTCGTTAAAAGAGCTTCCTTGGTGAGAATTAGTTTATTTTTTGCTTTAGAAAGTCTTTTTTTAGAGTTGTTAAGCTCATTATAAAGTATATCTAGTTCTTCTTCTAATCTTTGAACTTTGTTTGTTTGACCCTTTCCTTCAGCTTTAATTTGAAGCTTTAAAGCACCATCAATATTCAAGTCAAGCTCTGTAATATATCGTTTTGTTGTTTTTATAATTTCCTGAAGCGAGTCCAATTCATTTTCCAATCGCTTTTTTATTTCATCTTTGTTGTTTATGTATTTTAGGATTGAATCACTATCAATTATTTCGTTAAAAATAGCAGATTCAAGGAGGCTAATATTTACACCAACATTCCCGCAGTTCCCGTTCCTTTTTAAACGACTTGAACAGATGTATACTTTGTCACCGTTTGATGTAGGTTTATATTTAGCGAAATAGTTTCGACCACATATTCCACAAACTATTTTGTCTTTAAGCAAGTAAGTATACTCGGTAAGGTAATTCCTATGAGATTTTGTTTTTCTGACTTCCATGCACTCATCCCAGAGTTCAGGTACAATAATTGTGTCTGGTAGTTTTAGGTCTATCAGCAATGGTTCTTTCCCCTTTTTTCTATTTTCTTTACCACCCCAATATCGTCTTTTACCTTTGTAAATAGGGTTTAACAAGATGTCATTAACTGTTTTATCACTCCATATAACTTCGCTTCCTAACTTGCCAGTATGTTTGTTCAATACATCACTGCCAAATGATTTGTGAGCTCTGGTTTTAATACCATCCTTATGATTATTAAGTGTGTTGGCAATTACTTTTGTTCCTTTCCCAGATTTGTATAAGTCGAAAATTAATTGAACGTACTGAGCTTCATCATAATCAATTTCTAACATTTTGTTTTTCCCAACTTTAAATCCGTATGGTTTGAATTTACCACCACCGACCTTACCAGCTTTAATTCCAGATAAAATACCACTTTTGCTTCTCTGTTTTAAAGTTCTAACTTCTTCATCAGCAAGATTAATCATTATGTCTACAACAATTTTTCCTAATGTGTTGAGAGTTCCATCTGGCTCAAGTAGCCAAATACCCCCTTTTTGAATAAACAAATTTACTTTAGAATCTTCAAATACGTTAAGTACTTCTCTGACTTTACGAGGGCTTCTTCCTAGTCTACTTATTTCAGTAATGTAAATGCATTTATAATAAGAATTATCACTTTCAATTTTGCTAATCAATTTGAATAATTCTTCTCTGTCATCTTTATAACCAGATTTCTTCTCTTTGTAGATGTCTACATTTTCAATTTCTTCATCTTTGAGCCCATGATATTTAGCAACAGTTTTTAAATCTTCAATTTGCCTCTTGTAATCTTGAGTTTTTTCAGTACTGACTCTAACGTAAAAAGCATATTTAGGCATAATATTTTTTTATAAATATACGCCACCTATTTTAGATGTGCAAGCTCATTTGCAGTATGGTGTGATAGATGTTCATTGGTGGTGAAATAAAATGTAGCGAATCTAAAAAAAAACTGCACCACCATACCCCACCACCAAAATATTTTAGTGTGATTTAATTCCGTAAGTAATTGATTGTTAGATGGTTTGAAGAATAGAGAACGAAGTCCTTTCATGACTGCCAGTCAAGCGCTCTAGCCAGATGAGCTACATCCCCATAAATCGAATCTGTCAATTTTATATAGTTTCTTTTTTATTTAATAAAAAAACATCAACTATAAGTTACACAAATATATATATTTTAGCCGAATAACGTGCAACTAAAACCACTTGCATAAAAATAACTTTAAACTTTATTAAAATCAATTTTAGTTCATTTATTATGTTAATTTTAAGTGCTTAACATTCATCTTTTAGATAATTATCTTTAAACGAAGTGTTTAAATTGAAGCAGCTAATTTTTTTTAAAAACTCTTGTTTTTTTCTAATTTTTTAACTTATAATTAATAAATTGTAAACTCTGTTCATTTTGAGCTAGAATAACATTGTTTAACCGATAAGTATAATGAATACAACTAATTTATTTAGTATCAAGCTGCTTTTATTAAGCATGTTTATTTCTGTTTCAACAGGATATTGTCAGGTTAAACGGGAAACAAAAACCGAAAACTTTCAAATTAAATTTAAAAATAAAAAGGAGAAAGGAAAAATTTCTACTCAGCTAGAGCTGGCATTGTCTATTTATAAAGACAATAATCCAGAAGCACTAGAATTATCAAAATCTGCTTTAAAAACCTCTTTAAAAACTAAAAATAAATTTCAGGAAATGAGTTCTTATTATGTTCTTGGAAAGATAACTGCGGATTTTGATAGCCTTAAGACATCAGAACAATATTATAATAAGGCATTACAATTATCGGAAGAAATTGGAGAGCATTGGTACAGAGGTGAAATCTTATACGGAATTGGTCTAAGATATTATTATACAGGTGATTATATTAATGCAATTGAAAATTTTACAAGGGCAATACAATTTTGTCATTTTACCGAAAACTTTAAAACTAGTGGTGCTGCCTATTCCATGTTAGGAACTGTATTTCGTATAAATGGAATTTATGATAGAGCTATAGAATATTTTATTAAATCTGGGTTAAACTATAAAAAAGCAAATTATTCGGAAGGAGATGCTTGGGTATCCTATTTAATGGGGAGAGTTTATGCTGATTTAAAGAATCCAAAAAAAGCATTAGCATATTATCAAGAATCTTTAAAAAATTATAAAGAGATAGCTTCCATTACTGGAGAAATTACTGGAAAAGTTATTTGCTACGAACAAATTGCCTTGGTAAACTTAGAATCTGGAAATTTGGAAGTAGCATTCGAGAATATTAATGATTTATTAAAAATACAATTAGAGAAGAATTCTAAATATGGTATGTCTAATGCTTATTCTTTGTTAGGAAGGGCTAATTATTTAAAAGGTAATTATGAAGAGGCCGAATTGTATTTAGATAAATCATTGAAATTAAAAAAAGAAACTAAAAACTTTATTGGTTTACCAATCATTTATGAATACTTAGGACTTTGTCTAATAGAAAAAGGTAATTTAAAAGAAGGTTTTAGGCAAATAAATAGGGGGCTAGAATTAGCCATACTAAACAACCAGAAAAAAATTCAATTAGACATTTATGCCAAATTATCTGAAGTTTATTTGAATTTAAATAATCTTGAAAAGGCTGTTATTAACCAAAAGAAGTTAATTGAAACTCAAAATGATATATTTTTTGGTGTAGCTAGTATAAAAATGGAACAAATGCAGGCGTTTTATGAAATTGATGAAAAAAATCAGCAGTTAACAGAGCTAGAAAACCAAAACAAAATAAATGAGATAAAAATTAAACAGCAAAGAACTTACCAGCTTATGATGACATTTGGAGTTCTAATTGCAATTTTAATTATTATAACCATATATGTTCTCTACAAAAAATTAAGTTATAAAAACAATGAATTAGAAGCTTCAAATACTACTAAAAATAAACTTTTTTCTATAATATCACATGATTTAAAAGGGCCAATTGGCACTGCTAATGAATTACTTGGAATTCTTTTAGAAGAAACCAAGAATAAAAACATAGAAAAAGTCGAAAAATTTGTTCCAATAATACATCAAAGTATGAGTGAAACATATATTTTATTGGACAATCTTTTGCAATGGGCGCGTTCTCAAAATAAAAAAATAAAGATTAAATATGAAGTACTGAATTTAAACAAAATAGTAAATAGTACGCTGAATTCGATCTCTAATCAAGCTGAAAGAAAAAATATTGATATTAGTGTAAATATTGATAAAAATATTAATGTTAATGCAGATTTTACAATGTTAAAAGCTATTCTAAGAAACTTAATATCAAATGCAATTAAGTTTACAAATGAAGATGGAGAAATTTCAATAAAAGCAGTTCAAAAGGATAACTTAACGAAGGTTTGTGTAAAAGATAATGGAATCGGAATTTCAACGGAAGCTGCAAAAAAAATGTTTCTAGTCAATACAAATTTAAGTAAAAAAGGTACTACAGGTGAAAAAGGCACTGGGCTAGGCTTAGTATTATGTAAAGATTTTGTAAAATTGCATAAAGGTAAAATTTGGGTAGAAAGTATTTTAAATGAGGGTAGCTCATTCTATTTTACCATTCCTAATTAAGTTATTCTGTATAACATACCTAGTCAATTTTTATCTCTCGAAGAGTATGTTCTAACATCCACTTTAAACTTACTTGTACTTTTCCTTAGAGATATTTTACGAAATTAAATTTTAGTATAAAAATTATCTAAATAGAACGATTTAAAGGGTTATTTTGGGTTTCTAAACAGATGGAAGTTCATTCCAATTAGAAATAATAAAAATGATTATTTCTTTTTATTTTTAACATAAATAAGTTTAAAACGTCCACTAGTTCTGTCGCGTTGCTCAATTTCAAACTGAGGTAACGATTTAAACAAAGGTGTTAGTTTTTGAAAACCAAAATTACGGGCATCAAAATTAGGTTGTTTTTTTAAAATTAGAGAGCCAACATCTCCCATAAATGCCCAACCGTCGTCATCTGCAGCATCATCAACAGAGTGTTGTAAAAGTTTAATTACTTTTGGTGTAATTTTATCTATATTTTCCTTTTTAGAAGTTGTTTTTCCATTTTCGCTATCATCATCACTTGTATCTAAAATTTCTAAATAAATAAATTTATCACAAGCCACAATAAACGGATCTGGTGTTTTCTTTTCTCCAATTCCATAAACAACTAAACCTTCTTCGCGTAATCTGGTTGCTAATTTAGTAAAATCACTATCTGAAGAAACCAAACAAAATCCATTTACTTTTTCAGAATATAATATATCCATGGCATCAATTATCATAGCAGAATCTGTAGCATTTTTGCCTGTAGTATAACCATATTGTTGAATTGGAGTTATTGCATTTTCTAGCAAAATAGCTTTCCATTTAGATAGATGAGGTTTAGTCCAGTCACCATAAATACGTTTTACAGTAGGTGTACCATATTTGGTAATTTCCTGCATCATTTCTTTTATATATCTCGAAGGAATGTTATCGCCATCTATTAAAACGGCTAGTTTAATGTCTTTTATCATAATTGTTAAATGTACGGAAATTATTCATTAATATTTTATACTTTTAAATGCTTTTTTAAACAACCAAAACTACAGGTTAATTTATTAAAACCAAACAAAGCGATATTTAAAAAATGGATTATAATAACATTATAAACACAATATATTTTTCTTTAGAAAAGTTAAAAAAGAACGGAGAAGTTGCTACTTATATTCCTGAACTTGCCAAAGTAGATCCTAATAAATTTGGTGTACATATTACAACCATAGACCATCAACATTTTAGTATTGGAGATGCTAACGAAAAATTTTCTATACAAAGTATTGCTAAAGTTTTATCGTTAACATTAGTATATAAAAAAGTAGGCGAAAAAATATGGGAACGTGTTGGAGTTGAGCCTTCCGGAACTGCTTTTAATTCTTTAGTACAATTAGAATACGATAAAGGAATACCAAGAAATCCATTAATAAATGCTGGAGCAATTGTAATTTGCGATATTTTAGTAAGTTCTTTTAAAGATCCAAAAACCGAATTTTTAACCTTTTTAAGAGCTATTTCTGGAAATACTTCAATAGATTTTTGTGCTAGAATTGCCGAATCTGAAAAACAAACTGGTTATAAAAATGTGGCGTTAATTAATTTAATGAAATCTTTTAATAATATTAAAAATGATATTGATGTAGTGATGGATTTTTACTATAATTTATGCTCTATTGAAATGACTTGCAAAGAATTATCGCGTACGTTTTTGTTTTTAACTACCGATGGAATAGATCCAATTAGTAATAAAAAAATAATTTCAGAAAGCAAGTCTAAACGTATCAATGCCATTATGCAACTATGTGGTTTTTACGATGAGGCCGGAGAGTTTGCTTTTAAGGTTGGTTTACCAGGTAAAAGTGGAGTAGGAGGCGGTATTGTTGCTATTCATCCAAATCAATATAGTATTGCGGTTTGGAGTCCGAGGTTAAATAAAAAAGGAAATTCTAAAAAAGGAATGAAATTTTTAGAACAATTTACAACTAAAACACAATTATCGATCTTTTAGAAGTTAAAGACTTTTTAAAACAGATAATAATGCATAAATTACATACAAATTTAAAAAAGTAATATGGAAAAAGATGAACAATTTATAGATTTTTATACTGGATCTGAAATTATGATAATGGGTCTTAGAAAACGTTTAGAAGCAGTTGGTGTATTTGGAATGATGCAAAACGATTTTAACTCTGGAAATCTTGCAGGGTTTGTTGGAGGATCACCAAATACAGTGCGATTTAAAATCAGAGCAAAAGATGTTGAAAAAGCACAACCAATATTAGAAGAATATTTGAATTTAGAAGACAACGAGTAAATAGCCAACTATTAAATACTTAGTTTTTATGTAATTAATTTTTTTTTGATAATTATAATATCTTAAATATTTTAAATTTACTTAGTAGTACAATAAAAAAATTACTTTTATATTAACTTTTACAGTTAAATTTTAGAGGATAAACGTATATAATATGAACATATAAGAGAGTTGCAAAATATTACGAAATAAAAAAATAGTTAAGAATAAAGATGAAAACCTCATAAAATATGTTTGACATTGATAAAGGTTTAAAAGGCACATTAGTTCATCATAAACCTTTGAATAATTTGCAATTAAAAAGATTGTTACTAATTTTTGATGAGCTTCATTTTACTCCTCCAGAGGATAATATACACTTTCTAGAAAAAGGAGCAATTTGCTACAGATATCAAATCGAAAAAGACCGAAAGATTTTATACAGTTTAGATGGTCACGACCTTCTAAAAAAATATAGTCACTTAAAAGAA
Source organism: Lutibacter litoralis (assembly GCF_014646675.1). Classification (GTDB taxonomy): domain Bacteria; phylum Bacteroidota; class Bacteroidia; order Flavobacteriales; family Flavobacteriaceae; genus Lutibacter; species Lutibacter litoralis. The sequence continues at coordinate 385,889 of NZ_BMNS01000001.1, forward strand.
CCTGAAGTACCCAAAGATAGTCTTGCAATCGCAAGTGTTTTAAGAATAGCTCAAAACTCGAAATTATACCCTTTTGACCCAATAATATTAACTGATGTTTTACCTTATTTTAAAGGTCAAGAATTTCAAAAAAAAGAAGAAAGGTTATTTGAAAAATTTGAAAAAGCAATAAACAAAGATCATATAAAAATTATAGATTACAAAAGCACTGATTTTTATTTGAAAAATGCTATTCCATTGAAAATAGCATATGACTATGATGTTAATGATTCTAATTCAATTGATATTGTAAAACCTCTGTTTGTAGATAAAATAACAAAATCTCCAAATATGTTTTTCCCGAGCCCTTCATTTCCTGAACGTACTGATTTTAAATACTTTCCAAGGGTAGAATACAATTCAAAATTTAGAAATAATAAGGATAACTTGAAATATGATTATGAAAGACAATTTTTCAGTGTTATTGCTAAAGTAAATAAAAAATTAGCTCTTGCTGAAAAATTCAACCTAATTCCAATTATAATCGATGATAGCATACATAATTACTATCAACATAAAATTGGAAAGTCTAAAAAAAATAGTGATGTAGATTTTAATAATGAGTGGAATATTTCAAATGATTATAAATTAATGAATTTAAATAATTTACTTTTTAAATCTTCAAACATTTTCATTTCTGATAACCAATTAAGCCAAATTTCAATTTCGGAAATCCTTAATTATAAAGAAAGATGTATCAATGAACTTCACAAGTTAAGAAAAGGGATTTTTCCAGAAATTAATAATATAGTCAACACCAATTTTGATTTTAATGATCTTAAAGAAATCAATAGATTAATCGGAAAAAAAATAATACCCGAATTTCATAAGTATCAAGAACTACAAAATAGTATTCTTGCAAAAACTGTAAAAACTACAATAAAATATTCTGTTGGAGTAGGCTCCGCATATTTTGGGTTTGCTCAAGGTCTTTCACCTTTATTAATTTCTCTATTAAGTGGAGCAAGTCCATTACTTGCAGATGATATTTTAAAATTATCAGATAAATTTAAGGATAAAAGAAAAAGTAAATATGAGAACACGTTTTCATATTTTTTAAATTTAAACAAACATAAATAGAAAAACTACCTGCAAACAACCAAATGAATTGATAAAATAACATTTTGCAACAACTGGTATAAAAAATTGCTAAATCCAACAAAATAGAATGGTTTTAAAATATAAATAACTTAAATTTAAACATCGGAAAATTACGTTTCCAAAAACGCAACTTTCCATACCAAAAACCGTTTCCCACACGCATAAATATTGTAAAACTGAAATGAAAAAATTAGCAAGTATTAAGATAAATAGTCAAACAACACATGGAATCAACGAAACAGTTTAAAGATAGAATACAATTACCTTTTACGTTTGATGTGGAAAAAATGCTTGTAGAAGTACACGCATTAAAACAAGAACATTATGAATATTATAAAGTTATTTCATTGCGCGCTCCTGCTCATTTGGTTGACACATCATTACCTTTTCCTCCACCTGCAGAAGATTATGCAGAAGGTTCTTGGACCAATTGGATGGATACACCTAATTTAGAAAGATCTCCTTATTTAAAAAGCATAATCAATAAATTTAACGAATACACGACGGTTAACTTGGTTCGATTATTATTTTTAGCACCAAATTCTGTTGTTGAAGAACATACAGATCCTACTTTAGCCTTGGAGGAAGAAAAATCAATGATTCGACTTACCATTCCTATAGATAATAATGAGGGCGTTGAGTTTTTTTTGAATGACACTTTAGTTCCTATGAAAGTTGGAGAATGCTGGTATTTGCGTCTATCCGATAGGCATCGCGTTATTAATAAGGGATCTGTCGACCGTATCAATTTAACAATCGATATCATACCAAATGATAAGATTATCGAAATCATTAATAGTATTCATCAAGAATTTTAAATATATTTAACTAATAAACTACGAATAAGAAAAATTTAATCCTAATCGGAATTTCAAGCCTTTTTGCTAAATTTATGGTTACGGCGGAATGATACTCGCGTACCATTCGGCACGAAACCATAGCCAAGACCGTTGTAAAATCCTTGTGCTTAGGATATTATAAGAGAACTAAACCAAAAGCTATAAAAAAAAGAATATTTAATTAAAAATAACAACCACAATCAATAGTTATAATAGGGAATCAAAAAGAAGTATTCCAGTGTAAAATTGTCAAATCCTGCAACAAATGGTTTATCTACCTCTTTTATTTATTACAAAAAATTAAACGTTCTAAATTAGCTGCTAAATATAAATTTAATAACAATGAAAAAAATATTTATTTGCAGTTTATTTATTGGAATATTTGGTATTAGTTATGGTCAAGAATTCACTCAACAGGCCGATAGTTTAAAAAATGAAGGATTACTTATGCCTGCATTACAAAAGCAGTATGCAGCCTTAGCACAAAACACATCAACAGAAACTTACTATAAAATGGCTTCAATTTATGCTCTTTTATGGACTGCCCAAGCAAGAGATTCTGCATTTGTTTATTTAAATAATGCACTAAAAAAAGATGCAACTTTAAAAGTTCTTTATGACCCATCTTTTTTGAGTTTAATTGAAGATAAAAGATGGGAAAAAATTGAAGATTCTCAGTTAAGCAAATATGAATCCGAAAATGAATTTATTAGAAATAAAACTTTTGCTCGGGAATTATTTAGAATGATTATTAAAGATCAAGGTTTTATGTATTCAGGGAATATTGAAAGAAAAAAGTACATGCAAAATGGAGGCTTTTTTAGCACACCTGCAATCTATCCCATTCTTGCTATGGAAGAAAAAAATCATAAAGAAAATACTGAAAAACTCTTAAATCTGCTAGACAAATACGGTTGGCCTACAGCTTCTCAAGTTACCGAATATGCCGCAGCTGGAGCAGCTCTTATTATTAATCACACTAATTATGAGATTAGATCTAAGTATTTTCCTATGCTAGAGAAAGCTTTTAAAGATGGCGAGGCTCAGCCGCTGCGATATGCAAAAATGAGAGATCGCCTGTTAGTTGAAGAGGGTAAAAAACAACTATTTGGAACACAATGGAAATTCGAAAATTCAAAACGTGTGCCGCACCCAATTAAAGATCCTGAATATGTAGACAAGCGAAGAGCTGAAATAGGATTAGGCTCTTTAAGTACTTATTTGAAAGAAAGATTTGATATTGAATGGAAGATTGAACAGAAACAATAAGTTTTCCCACATTTCATATACTTGCTCATTATTATCAAAATTAATTATAAATTTGTTTAGTCTTTTGGGTGTACTTCTTTTTAGGGTCCGTAATTATTTTTTCCTAAATTTATAGTTTAAACCATTTAACTAAACAAACTCAAATGCATTATAATCAATACCCATTATAATGAACTAAATGGAAAAAACAATATTTGAAATATCTAAAATGGATTGTCCATCAGAGGAAAATCTAATTCGAATGAAATTAGACGGAATTTCAGGTATTGTAAATTTAGACTTTGATATTCCTAACCGAAAATTAACAGTTTTTCACAACGGAGAAATAGAACAAATAGAAAAATCTGTTAAAGAACTAAATTTAGGTGGAAAATTAATCTCAAGTGTAGCAACCGACCAAACTGAATTTAAGGAAAATGCAAACCAAAAAAAGTTACTTTGGTCTGTACTTGCAATAAATTTTGCTTTTTTTATTATTGAAATTACAACAGGAGTTATTTCAAAATCTATGGGACTTGTTGCTGATAGTTTAGATATGCTTGCCGACAGTTTTGTGTATGGAATTAGCTTATTTGCAGTTGGTGGAACTATAATTAAGAAAAAGCGGATTGCAAAACTTGCTGGATATTTTCAAATTACACTTGCGGTTATTGGGTTTGTGGAAGTTTTAAGGAGATTTTTGGGAGACGAGAATCTTCCTGATTTTTCAACAATGATTATAGTTTCTATTTTTGCTCTTATTGCAAACGGAATTTGTGTTTACATTTTACAAAAGTCAAAAAGCAAAGATGAAGCACATATGAAAGCAAGTATGATTTTTACTTCAAACGATGTGATTATAAATTTAGGAGTAATTTTAGCTGGATTTTTAGTTCATTGGTTAAATTCTAACAAACCTGATTTAATTATTGGAACCATTGTTTTTATACTTGTAATTCAAGGTGCATTAAGAATTCTAAAACTTGGACGATAAAAAAGCACAGGTTACAATAAAATACCTAAAAAATTGCTACTTTCTAACTAGCTTTGAAAGTTATTAGAATTAATTTTAAGCATCAAAAAATTGTAAAACCATAATATAAAATTTGAATTTATCAGAGTACATAAATAAAAGAAATGGTGCACCATTAGGAGCAAGTAATTCGCTCAGAAATATGTTAAAACGTTCTTTAGGAGCAGGAAAATTTTCAATATTTTGGAAATTTTGGAATCCTATTTGGAGTTATTATTTGGGAAAATATATTTTTAAGCCATTAAAAATTATCTTTCCTAAGGCACTGTCTCTATTACTCACATTTGTATTCTGTGGCTTTTTACATGATGTAGCAATAATGCTAATAAATAGGAATTTTACATTACTATTAACCCCTTGGTTTTTATTAATGGGCTTATGTGTGATTTTAGGAGATTATCTAAAAATTGATTATTCAAAATTTCCATGGATAGTTCGAGCTTTTATAAACATACTAATAATTTCAAGCTGTTTAATACTTGCTTATCAACTAAGAATCTGAAAAAACCATCAAGTATAAATATAAAACAAACTAATTTTAGCAATTGCTAGTGCGTACGTAATTATTATTTGATTTCTATTTGTTAATTTAGTTACTTAAACACGAAAATAAATAATAGACAAAAACCGCTAACAAACTATATTTAAATGAATTTAATAGAGCTTAAAATACTTCAAACAGTAATAACAATTTTGTTATTCTTTCTAATTAGAACACTAATTATTAAAATAATTAATAGAACTGTTGCCAAAAATTTATTGCAAAAAACGCGAGGAAAAATTATAAAGAAATTTTTTCAAATAATCCTCGTAATCATTGTTTTAATATTTATACTAACTTTTTGGGGAGTAGATCAATCGGAATTATTTATGTTTTTGGCTTCGGTGCTAACCGTTATTGGAATTGCATTATTTGCGCAGTGGTCTCATTTATCTAATATCACTTCAGGAATTATAATTTTTTTTAATCACTCAGTCAAATTAGACGATACCATTTCTATTATTGATAAGGATTTTGATATTGAAGGAAGAATAAGCGATATAGGCCTATTTTTTGTGAAATTAAAAACAAATGAAGGAGAAGAGATCTCTTTGCCTAATAATATTTTCTTGCAGAAGATGATAAAAAGAAAAATTAAATAACAGTAAAAATAGCATTGCATTAATTATTCCAGTTAATACAAAAGAAAAAACTAGATTTGTTGTGTTAGAATTTCCAATCTAGTATACATGATAAATATAATTAAAGCTGAAATTAAGCATGCAGCGTTAATAGCTCAAATTGGTGAAAAAACTTTTTGGGAATCGCACGGAGTAAGTGCTTCTAAAGCCAATATTACTGAGTTTGTTATTAAAAAATATACTAAAGAAACTATTGAGAAAGAATTAGTAAACCCGAATAATTTGTATTATTTAATCTATTATGAAAATAAAATTGCTGGATTTTCTAAAATCGTATTAAATACTCCAAATGGTAATATTCCATTTAAAAACGTGACCAAATTAGATCGATTTTATTTATTGAAAGCATTTTATGGACAAAAATTAGGACAAATTTTATTCGATTTTAATGTGGAATTGTCTAAAAAAAATCAACAAAAAGGAATTTGGTTGGCAGTTTGGGTAGAAAATAAAAGAGCTATTAATTTTTACCAAAAAGCTGGTTTTAAGGTTGTTGGTAAATACGATTTTCAAATATCAAAAACGCATTTAAATCCTAATCATATTATGTATTTAACGTATTAATTTAGATTGAAGTCAAGTTTCATTCCCGTGAAAACGAGCATCTTTAGCAAATTTTATCGGAGTACAACCTTTGCAGTAGCTACAAGCTAAATTAGTGTTATAAATTTAATTACAACTCTAAGAACTCTGAGTTAACTAAAATTTCATCTAATTGTAAATCGTGCGTTTCCAGCGGAATTTTTTCAACAATTTGAAATGGATAACAGATTCCTATTTTTTTTGAATTTGAATGTTGCTCCATAAAATTATCGTAATAACCACCACCATATCCTAACCTATAATTAGCTTTATTAAAAGACAATCCCGGAACAATAATTAAATCGTACGAACCAAAATATTCTGTTGCATTTGCTGGATAGCTTGTTCCAAATACTCCTTTTTCTAGTTGGTTTAAAGATGCTAATACCAGATGCTGTAACCTGCGTTTTGGTAAGGTTTTAGGGGTTACAACCGTAATTCCATGAGTTAACATTTTATCAATTAACGGAGTAATATCAATTTCTGATCCCATCGGTAAATAGCAATGAACTTTTTTAGATTGATGTGTTTTAATGCTGTTCCATAACGAATGACAAACCCATTCATCGTATTTTTTCTTCTCAGGATTCAATAATTTTGATCGTTTTAACAGCATTTCTTTACGTAAAATCTTTTTTTGATCTATAACAGACATTCAGTTTTTATTTGAAATTAGCGCGAATAAATATATTCAATATAAATTAAAATCCGTTTATCTTTATCAAAACAACTAATAAAAAAGTCTTATGATTTTAAAGCTTAGCGAATTATTTATTCCAGACTCTAAAAAGCAAGTATACACAAAACAAGAGTTATTTATGCTAAAATTAAACAGTAATTTTATAAAAAATATGGAAGATTTGTTACATATAAGCTATCTTAAAACTACTACTTTTAAAGTAAATTTATGTTTTGAAAACAATAATGAAGTTCAACCGGAATTTAGATCTGTTTTCACAAAAACAGATATTATTTTCTATGTAAATACTTTTTTAAATAAAGATATTTTAAATATTGAAACAGATACAATACAATTACCACACAGCAAAACTAACTTTTGGGAAATGGTAAAAAAAGGTAGATAAAAATTGTAACTTAACACATTAAAATAAACAAGAAAATGCTATTAATTGACAAACCTTTTGCATCAGATTTTTTAATAAAAACTATTAAAGATAATAAGTTTCCAATTATTACAACAGCAGCTTCAAAAAGTATGATTTCTGATACATCGTTAAACTGGATTTCTGAAAAAGAAGCCGTAGAACGGTATAAAAATGAGTCAGATTTATTGTTGTATTCAAATTCTGAGAATGCCATTAGTTGGATAGAAAAACATTTGAAATTTTCTAGATTACCGAGTCAAATTCAGCTTTTTAAAAACAAAATTTTATTTAGAGAATTGCTTAAAGATGCTTTTCCTAATTACTTTTTTAAAGGAGTTCAGCTCACAGAATTGACCAAATTAGACGCATCAAAATTAAAATTTCCATTAATATTGAAACCGGCAGTTGGCTTTTTTAGTTTGGCAGTTCATAAAGTAGATAATGCTTCAGAATGGAAAAAAGTTGTAGAAAATATTGCACAAGAAATTGAAGCTTTTAAGGGAATGTATCCTAAAGAAGTGGTAGATGTTTCTGATTTTATTATTGAACAATATATTGAAGGTGAAGAATATGCAATAGATTGTTATTTTAATAAAAATGGCGATCCAGTTGTACTAAATGTAATGCATCATATTTTTTCTTCAGATAAGGATGTAAGCGACCGTGTGTATAGCACTTCAAAAGAAATTATAGAAAAACACAAGTCAGAAATTGAAGGTTTTTTAAAAATTGTTGGAGAAAGGGCACACTTAAAAAATTTTCCAATGCACGTTGAAATAAGAGTCGATAGTAACAATGCTATTATTCCAATAGAAATTAATCCGCTGCGTTTTGGTGGTTGGTGTACAACAGGAGATATGTCCTATTTTGCGTACGGTTTTAATTCTTACGAGCAGTTTTTATATCAAAAAGTACCAAACTGGAATACAATTTTTGAAACTAGAAAAGACACATTTTACAGCCTAATTGTGTTAGATAACAACTCTGGAATTAATGAAAAAGACATAGCCTCTTTCAACTATGAGTTGCTGTTAAAAGATTTTAAAAAGCCTTTAAATTTAAGAAAAGTAGATTTTAGAAAATATGCAGTTTTCGGGTTTTTATTTATTGAAACTTCCAAAGAAAATAAAAGTGAACTCAACAATATTTTAACTTCAAACCTAAGAAAATATATTACCGTTAAAAATACAGATTAAAAAAATTAGGGATGATTAAAATAGTGAGAACAAATTCTAAAAACCAAGATTTTGTAAACCTTGTAAAACAATTGGATGCATATTTAAAAATTTGCGACGGTCCGGATCATAGTTTTTACGATCAATTTAATAAAATTGACGGTTTAAATCACGTAGTAATTGCTTTTGAAAACAATATTTCAGTTGGGTGCGGGGCATTTAAAATTCATGAAGGAAACTTTATTGAAATAAAACGCATGTATGTAGCTCCTTATGTTAGAAGAAAAGGAATTGCTTCAAAAGTATTAAAAGAATTAGAAACTTGGGCAACAGAATTAAACTTTTCAAAATGTATTCTTGAAACTGGGAAACAACAACCAGAAGCAATTGAATTATATAAAAATTGTGGATACTCAATTACAGCAAATTTCGGGTTTTATGAAAATGTTGAAAATAGTGTTTGTTTCGAAAAATTGTTGTAATTTTTTAAAATTCTAACTTTAGAATATTAATTATAAAAATTCAAATTATGAAATTAGGTGCATTTTCTGTGAGTCTTAGCGTTAAAGATATTCAGGCTTCAAAATTATTTTATGAAAAGCTTGGGTTTTCAGTTTTTGCGGGTGAACTCGATAAAAACTACCTTATTATGAAAAATGGGAACGCTCTAATTGGTCTTTTTCAAGGAATGTTTGAAAACAATATTTTAACGTTTAATCCAGGTTGGGACGAAAATGCCAATGCATTAAATGAATTTAACGATGTTAGAGAAATTCAGAAATCCCTAAAAGATAAAGGTATAAAACTTGAAACTGAAGTTTCAGAAAACACTTCTGGACCAGCAAGTTTTGTAGTTTTAGATCCTGATGGAAATGCAATTTTAGTAGATCAACATGTATAATCTTTTGCATTTATTATACTAAGTATTTTCGATTATATTTACCAAATAAATTTTATTAAATGAAGCATCTATTAGTTATAGTTTTACTGTTTGTTTTTCAAATAAACGTTGCACAAGAAGATTCCACAAGAGGATACAAAGTAAAAGTTGGAGAGCAAGCACCAGATTTAAATTTTACATTATTAGACGGAACCCAACATACAAACCAAAGTCTAAAAGGCAAAGTTGTAGTATTGCAATTTACAGCTTCTTGGTGTGTAGTTTGTAGAAAAGAAATGCCACATTTAGAAAAAGAAGTTTGGCAAAAATTTAAAAATGAAGATTTTATTTTAATAGGAATCGACTTAAAAGAAGATTTAAAAAAAGTAGAACGATTTATTGCGCAAATGAAGGTAACCTATCCTTTTACTATTGATGAAGACGGCGCTATGTTTGAAAGTTTTACCTTACCAAAAGCAGGAGTAACCAGAAATATTGTGCTCGATAAAAACGGAAAAATTATTTTTCTTTCACGTTTGTATGACGAGAAGGAATTTGCTGAAATGATTGCAATTATTGACACTGAATTAAAAAAATAACTTCTTTTATGGAAAGAAATAAGAACGAACCTCAACAGCAACCTAACAATCCGTTACACGGCGTAAAATTAGCTGAAATTTTACAATATTTAATTTCCGAATATGGTTGGGAGGAATTAGCTGAAATTGTGAAAATTAACTGTTTTAAAAGCAATCCAACCATAAAATCGAGTCTTAAATTTTTAAGAAAAACTCCTTGGGCAAGAGAAAAAGTAGAAAATTTGTATTTAAGAACAATTAAATAAAAAAGTACTTTTTAAGCAAAGAACATACAAAATGGCTAAAGATATACTGCTTATTACGCCTCCTTTTACACAACTAAATACACCATATCCGGCAACAGTTTACTTAAAAGGATTTTTAAATACCAAGCAAATAAGTTCTTTTCAAATGGATTTAGGTATTGAAGTAATTGCAGCGTTGTTTTCAAAAAGTAGTTTAGAAAACCTATTTAATGTTGCGCTTGAAAATAACAGTATCACTTCTCAAAATTCGCAGCGCATTTATGCTTTAAAAAATAGCTACCTTTCAACAATTAATCCTGTAATTTCTTTTCTTCAAGGAAAAAACGAAACACTTGCTAGGCAAATTTGCACTACTTCATATCTTCCAAAAGCGTCAAGATTTGATCAATTAGACGATTTAGAATGGGCTTTTGGTTCTATGGGAATTCAAGACAAAGCAAAACATTTAGCAACCTTGTATCTTGAAGATCTATCAGATTTTATTAAAGAATGTGTAGATGAAAATTTTGGATTTAGTAGATATGCAGAACGTTTAGGACAAAGTGCCAATAGTTTTGATGAATTGTACAACAATTTGCAATTAGAGAAAACATATATTGATACTATTACGCTTGAAATATTAGATAAAAAGTTAAACACCATCCAACCAAAATTAGTGTGTATTTCTGTGCCGTTTCCTGGGAATTTATTCAGCGGATTTCGATGTGCACAATTCATTAAAAAAAACTATCCAGAAATTACAGTCTCTATGGGTGGTGGATTTCCAAACACAGAATTACGTAGCCTTTCAGATGTTCGTGTTTTTGAATTTTTAGATTTTATTACTTTGGATGATGGGGAATTACCAATAGAAATATTATGGAATTTCGTTAAAAATCCTTCCGAAAAAGATTACAACTTTAAAAGAACATTTTTAAAAGAAAATAATAAGGTAGTTTATAATAATCTAGTAACTAAAAGCGATTATAAACAAAGCGAATTAGGAACACCAGATTATACCGATTTACTTTTAGATACCTACCTTTCTGTAATAGAAATTGCAAATCCAATGCACAGTTTGTGGAGCGATGGTCGTTGGAACAAACTCACAATGGCACATGGATGTTATTGGGCAAAATGTACGTTTTGCGATATTTCTTTAGATTATATTAAAATCTATGAACCAATAACTGCAAAATTATTGGTGGATAGAATGGAAACAATTATTGAAACCACAGGAGAAAGCGGATTTCATTTTGTTGATGAAGCTGCTCCTCCAGCATTAATGAGGGCTTTAGCACTGGAAATTTTAAAACGAGATTTAACTGTTACTTGGTGGGCAAACATTCGATTTGAAAAAAGTTTTACCAAAGATTTATGTGCACTTTTAAAAGCATCGGGTTTAATAGCGGTTTCCGGCGGATTAGAAGTAGCATCTGATCGTTTATTAAGACTAATTGACAAAGGTGTAACTGTGGAACAAGTGGCTCAGGTAAACCTTAATTTTACCGAATCTGATGTTTTAGTGCACGCTTATTTAATGTATGGTTTTCCAACTCAAACCGAACAAGAAACAGTTGATAGTTTAGAAATGGTGCGTCAATTATTTAGGTTAGGTATTATTAACTCTGGGTTTTGGCATCAATTTTCGTTGACAGCGCACAGTCCAATCGGTTTACATCCAAAAGATTATGGTGTACTTCCAAATTATAAAAAAATTACGTTTGCCAATAACGATGTTGAATTTAAAGATGTTACAGGAATAGACCATTCAAAATTTAGTTATGGTTTAAAAAAGTCGATTTTTAATTTTATGCACGGAATTGGTTTTGATGTTGATTTGCAAGAATGGTTCGATTTTAAAATTCCATCAACCACAATTCATCCTTATTTTATTGAAGACTGTTTAACTTCAGAAGAAAGTTTAACAACTAAAATGTCAGCTAAAATAGTTTGGTTGGGAGGAACTCCATTGGTTTCTTACACTTCAAAAACAAAAAGAGGAAAAACACGAGAACTTATTCAATTAGCGTTTCATACTAAAAACGAACTTTTTGAAACTTCATTAGAAAAAGATAAAGGAGAGTGGCTGCTTAATACTATAGAAAAAATAGCTATTCAAAAAGGTAATTCGCTTACATTTCAACAATTAAAAGCAGATTTTGAACTATATTTTAACGATTTTGAATTGTTTTGGTATTCAAAACCAATTAAATATTTAAGAAATTATGGGTTGTTGGTTTTGTAGGTTAAAACCATTAACAATGTTTTAATAAACTTGTTATTCCTGCGGAGGCAGGAATCCAGACTAAAATTTTAAAGATTCTTTTTTTTAAAGGAATGACATTGGTGTCTTAAACTCTTGAACAATTAAAAAAACAACTCACTTATTTTACTGTATCTTTGCAAAAATCTTGTTTTAAAAAACACCTATGCAATTTAAAGACTTACAGCTAAATAAACCTATTTTAAAAGCCATCGAGGCTAAAAATTATACTTCTGCAACACCAATACAAGCGCTAACTATTCCACTAGTTTTAGCAAAAAAAGATGTAATTGCATCTGCACAAACTGGAACCGGAAAAACAGCTGCTTTTGCATTGCCAATTTTACAATTGCTTTTTGATAAGCAAGATGCGGGTAAAAAAGGAAAAAAGGTAAAAGCTTTAGTAATTAGTCCTACCCGAGAATTAGCCATACAAATTGAAGATAATTTTGAAACATATAGCAAATTTACCAATTTAAGAACTGCTGTTGTTTATGGCGGAACTTCTATAGAACCACAAAAAGATGTGTTAAAAAAAGGTGTTGATATTTTAGTTGCTACACCAGGAAGATTACTAGATTTACACAAACAAGATTGCTTAAATTTAGATTTTATTGAAATCTTGGTGTTAGATGAAGCCGATTTAATGTTAGATATGGGTTTTATAGACGATGTTCGTAAAATTGAACGTTTATGTCCTAAAGAAAAACAAATATTGTTATTTTCTGCAACAATGCCAGCCAAAGTAGTTCAGCTGGCAAATACAATTTTAAAAGATCCAGAAACGGTAGATGCAACACCAACTTCTTCTGCAGCAAAGAATGTAAATCAATTATTATTTTATGTTCATAAACAACATAAAATGGAGTTGTGTCTACATTTGTTAAGAAACACCATAAAAGGAAATATTTTAATTTTTAGACGTACTAAAATGGGTATTGCTAAACTTGAAAAAATGTTAAAAGGAAATGGTTATAAAGTAGACAGTATTCATGGTGATAAAACTCAAAACGACCGAGAAAAGGCACTGAATAATTTTAAAGACGGTGCCATAAATATTTTAATTGCAACAGATGTTGCAGCACGTGGAATTGATATTGATAATTTAGATGCTGTTATAAATTTTGACATTCCCAATGTTTCTGAAACCTATGTGCACAGAATTGGAAGAACTGGAAGAGCAGGAAATACGGGAAATGCATATTCATTTTGTTCAGCAGATGAAAAAACGTATATTAAAGATATTCAGCAATTAATAAATACTGCAATTCCGGTAATAGACGAACATCCGTATGTGTTAGATCCTAAAGCAAAAAGAGAAGTACATAGAACACCAGGGAAAAGTAAACATAAATCAGGAAGAAAATCGGCAGCATCAAAAAAGAATAAAAAGCGTTGGTATTAATTAATAATCGCCATTACAAGTGAGAAGTAGAAAAAAATATCTTAAATTAAACTCAAAAAGCTTCATTTGAACTTGCAACAGCGATGATTTTAAACAAACAAACAAAATCAGTTAACAAAACTGATTTATATTTTCAACAGAATGAAATTTACCTTTTAGCAATAGGTTAATAGGCGTTTTGTTAGATAAGTTGTCTGAAACAGGACATCTATTTTCAATTTTCGCCATCCATTCTTCTAAAATTTCTATTGGAGCATTACAATCTGGCTCAATAGAAACATCAATTCTTTTATAACCTGCACGATCTTCAAAAGACGATCCAAACAGGCGTTGTAGATTTAAATTACCACACATTTTAATTTTTATATTACGCAATTCAAATTTCATTTCTTTTGCAATTACGTGTCCCATTACATTTATACAACCACAAAATGCAGCAAGCATAAATTCAACAGGATTTGCACCTTCATTAGTGCCACCAAGACTTTCGGGTTCATCAATTATAATCTCAAAACCTCGAGCTTTTACAACAGTTTTAGTTGGGTTTTCACTATGTGCTTGAACCCTAAATTTTAAATCTTCCATTTTTATTTTTTATGAGGTTTTTATTACACCATAAAATTACGAATAAACCAAAAGTTGCATTTATAAAGTGAAGTGAATTTTGACATAGAGAAGGATGTAATATTACATTCTAAACACGATTTAAAATGGTCATTTTTTTGTTGAATATTTCGAAAAAATATTTTTCCTTAAAAAGGATAGGAATAAGTAACTATTTTAAATAAGTAATTTTTACAGATATTTAAATGAATTTAGTACTTTTAAACATCAATTTTTTAGTTTGTATTTATGAAAAATATATGCACAATTTTTTTGAGTTTTTTATTTGTAATTAGTGGTTTTAGTCAAACCGGAAAAGTTTTTGACAACCTAACAATCAAAAGTTCTATTTTAAAGATGGAACGGAAATTTGCCGTTTATTTGCCGCCAGATTACGAAACTTCACAAAGAAGTTACCCAGTATTATATTTACTACACGGAATGGGCGATGATCAAACTGGCTGGATTCAATTTGGAGAAGTACTTCGTATAACAGATGCTGCAATTAAAGATGGCACAGCAACCCCTATGATTATAATTATGCCTGATGCAAATACAGAAAAGGTTGGATATTTTAATAGTATTGAAGGCGATTGGAACTATGAAAACTTCTTTTTTGAAGAATTAATACCTACTGTTGAAAAAATGTACAGAATAAAAAGTGATAAAAGATTTAGAGCCATTGCGGGACTTTCAATGGGTGGCGGAGGTTCATTTATGTATGCATTACATCGACCAGATTTATTTTCTTCTGCTTGTCCGTTAAGTGCATATGTTGGTCCTTTATCTGTTGAGGATTTTAAAATTAGACTGCAAAGAACTGAGGTTACAATAAAGGATGAAGCTAAAATACAATCCTATTTTGAAAATCACAACGCGGTTTCTTTAATTGAAAATATGCCAGCAGATAAATTGAAATCAGTACGTTGGTTTATAGATTGTGGTGACGATGATTTTTTATATGAAGGTAATAGTTTGGTACATATTGCACTTAGAAAAAAAGAAGTTCCACACGAATATAGAGTCAGAGATGGCGGTCATAAGTGGTCGTATTGGCGTGAATCTTTACCTGAAGTTTTAAAATTTGTTTCTGATGCTTTTCATCAATATTAGTTAGAAGTTTGTCACCTTAATAATACATTAATTATGCTATTTCGATTTGTTACATTCAAACGAATTGATGTAGTTCATTAATAGCCTTAAACGCACATATTTGTTTAACAACTCTATTCAATGATTTAGTTCCTAATTCGATATTATATTTAAAACATGATATTTATCATATAAAAGATAAGGTTTTAGCAATAGATTGTAAGTTCTTATATGCAATAATGTTATTTTAGTTTATTGTATACCAGACATAAAATTGCTCCCCAAAGGATATTTTGAAGCCCCAAAATTAATAATAATTAATCGGTATATTATGGGTTTAAATTACTTTTTTTATTCAATCAAAAAAGAACATTTTTTACATTTTATTGTTTTAGTAACTACATTGATTTTCATACCAGAAATGGTAAATTCTCAAACACGAGGAGAGAAAAGCTCGTTTTCAAAAGATCTTTTATTTGAAAAAAAACTTTTGAATTTTAATTTAGACCAGTCTCCAACTATTGGTTCTTCTTCAAGAGTACAATTTTCACAAACCATTTCAAATACAAATAATTCAGATATAGGGAATGGGGTAATAAAAGACATTCTAGGAGCTAGTGGAATTGACATACCCGATTGGCTTTCTAATTTAACCGGAGGAGCAAGTTTTTTCTGCTCCGATATTACACCTGTTTTCAATGCTAGTGCTTCAATTAATGTTGGAGGATATTATCAAACAAAATCTGTTGGAACTTCAAATGTAGAAGTTATTTATCCTGTAAAAGTATTTGTTGAATTCCCAGAAGAAAACACTTTTGCTTGCGGTGATTTGATTAAAATTACCACATCATATTCAATTCTTGAACCTACTAACAAAAATAAACTAAAGGTTACACCTCCGTTTATAACACAAGAAATAGGTGCGGTTTTAAATAACCTATCCTTTGATGCAGAATTTGGGCTGGATGCTGAGGTTGGATTCGGTGTTAGTGTAGCCGGTGTAGAAATTTGCTCTAACAAATTATATTTTGATAAGAAAAAGTCTTTTTCCTTTAAACCAACAATTCCTAATTTACCTCCATTAGTTACAGTTTGTGAACAGGCTTTTGGGACTGGCGCTAATGAATCTTCATTACTATCTTGTAGTTCTCCAACTGAAGCCAAACCATTATTAAAATTGGGGCAATTTATTCTTGATGATTATAATAGTAGACATAATACCAAATATACTTTTGCTACTTTTCCAAATATAAATACAGTAGTAATTGCGCCACCTGATTTTGCTACATCATTAGATGCTCCAACTATTCCTGAATTAGAAGGGGTTTTCAAAAATACTCAGAGTTACCCTTTAACCTTTAGTAGTGATAATGAAGTTAAAAAATTAGTGTATTCTGGAAGTCAAAACGCGGTAAGTAAGATGTCTATAGACTTGATTTCATTTTTAGATTATTCAAAAATTTCAACAAGTTACAGTCTTGGTAGCGGAGCAGGTATTGTAGATTTGGGTGATGTAGCTCCTGTTTTCACAATGAACCAACATATGAATTTTGAATTTTCTCCAACCATAAATTTAACGATAGATTTAGGAGAGAGTATGAAATATGAAGTATTTAACAATGAAGACATTTCAGTAAGAAACGGAACAGGAAGACTTGTTGATATAGTTGCTGGTCAATATATTATGGCACAATTTCCTCAAAATTGTTCAACTCCAATAAATGCCAGTGGATCTTCCTATTTAAATGGAAATTTCAAATCTAAAATAACTCAAGATTATTACAAAAGTATTCAGTTGAAGTTTGGTGAAATAAAATTAAAAGATGTAATAGATCTAACAATATTAAATAAAACAATTGGAAATTCAAAATTCGGTTCAAAAAGCATTGTTGATAGTAGTTTAATGCTTGAAACTAATCATTTTTCATTACCTTCTTTTGTTTTAGATCCAGAAGATCCAATTATAACTATTGATGATGTTACTATTGAAGATATGCGTAATTTGGGGAATGGAGAAAAAGCCATTGTTTATAAAGTTCAGGTTAGTAATGGTGGTGATGTAAAACTAAATGATGTTCGTTTAGAATTGGATTTAGAAAAAACATTTAAAACAGCTAAAGCATATTCAGTTTCGTGCTTATTTAGTAATGCTTTTTCAACCAATTTAAATTTTAACGGAAATGCAGAAAAAAATCTTTTAGGAAATGGAAACTCTTTAGAAATTGGAGAATCTAAATACGTAGAAATTTTAGTAAAAGTAAAACCTGAAATTGCAAAAGCAGGCTCAGGAGGCTGTTTTGATTCTGTTGATTATAGCACCTCATCAAAAGCATTTGCAATAAGTCCTATTGGCACAGCTATTGAAAATAATTACAATCAATGTACAAAGACCACTACAGGAAAGGATATTATAGCAACTGCCGGTATGGGGGCAAGTGTAATTAATGATATTAACGATTATACTATTTACGGTTGGGATTTAGTTAAATTCGACAAACCTCATAAAACTTCTATGGGGAATATAGGTTCTAGTGGCGATGTTATTTTTGAAAATACTTCAAAACAAAATTCAGCTCCTACAATAATTATTGGTGATATTCAAGTTGGAAAACAGTTATTTATTCAAGGTGAATCTAAAATTGAAGCCGACTATATTTTAATTTATGAAACTATAAAAATGCCTAATAAAAAAGGTGAATTTACACTAAATGGCACTTATATTGAAAACTCTAGTTGCGTTGCAACTCAACCAATAATCACCTTAAATAGTCCAAAAGTTACAGGTAAAAATAAGGTTATAATAAGTAAAAATACTTTAAAAGTAATACCTCCAGGAAATTATAGAGAAATTGTATTCTTTGAAGGCTCAGAAGCTGTTTTTACTAGTGGAATTTACAACATTGGAAGATTGGCCGTTTTAGGTAATAACACAAAGATACAGTACAATATTTTAAGCCAAAAGGTGAGGTTAAATATTGATACTTGGCAAATAAATGGTAAAAATATTCAAATGAATTTAACAAATGGCAATGTTAATAATGTAATTTACAATTACTCTGGAAAACAGCCTATTTCATTTAATGCTTCAAATGTGAAAGGACGAATTTTTGCACCAAATGCTAAGGTTGAGTTTTCAGAATCAACAAGCATGGAAGGTACTTGTTATGCTAAAACAGTGAATTTTAAAACAGGTTCTTATTTTATTGGAGCTAAATTCCTTAAAGAGTTAATAGTAAATCCAAATTGTCAAGATGTTTTAACTCCTAATAACGGAATATATGCAAAATCAAATCTAAACAGTTTTAGTTCACTTGTTAAAGAAGAAATCTTGAGTAAACAACTGTTTACAGTTAATGTATATCCAAACCCAACAAAAGATATTATTACTATTGAAGGAATGCCTAATAATTTAGAGGTTATTATTAAAGTATTTAACTCGATTGGACAACTTATCTTACAACAAAAAAACAATTCTACAGTTGAAAGTATTAGCTTAGAAAGTCTACCTTCTGGTTTATATTATATTCATATTGAGGGTACAGATTCAACTATCATAATAAAAGAATAAATTAACAAAAAGCGTTACAATAGTAGGTGCTACTTATTGTAACGCTTTATATTTTGGGCTATTTCTAGACTATAAAACTCCAGGCAACAATACGTGTAACTTTATTTCCTTGATGCATTGGAATTGTTTTAACTTTAGTAGCGCCTAATTTTTTTAATGAAGGAATCATACTTTCAGCATTTTCTTTTTTTGAAACCAATGTGGTGTACCAAAAACACTGTGTTTTAAACATAGAGCTTTCATATAGATAGGTATGTAAAAATGCCTTTTCACCACCTTTATACCATAGTTCTTGTTGTTTACCGCTGAAATTTCTAGCTTCATCTGATTGTTTTCCCAATCCTTCTAATTTTCGAGCATTGGCTAGCATAGCTTCTTCTTGTGAACGATAAAAAGGTGGATTGCACATTGTTGCAGAAAATTTAGCTTCTTCATTTAAAATTCCCTGAAAAATTTGAGAAGCATCTTTCTGTTGTTTTAGTTTAATAACTTCAGAAAGTCCATTTTTTTTGATGATCTTTTCTGTCCTGTCTAACGATTTTTTATCAATATCGGTTCCAACAAAACTCCAATTAAATTCGGCATTACCCAATAAAGGATAAATACAATTTGCTCCAGCACCAATATCTAACACGTTTATATTGTTTTCTATGTCAGAACTTTTTAATAAGTCGTTTAAATAATGAATATAATCTACACGTCCGGGAATTGGCGGACATAAATTATCATCAGGGAAATCCCAAAATTTAATATTGTAATATTTAAATAATAGCGCCGTGTTTATCGCCTTAACAGCTTTTGGATTAGCAAAATCTATCGTTTCAGTATTATAGGAATTTACAAATACAAAATCTTGCAATAGAGGGTAGGCCTCACATAATTCTTTAAAATTATAACCTTTGTTATGTTTGTTATTTGGATGTAGATTGTTTTTAGGTGCCATATTTTATATAAAGTGTAAAAGTACTATTTAAAACTTTAAGATAAATTTAATATTTACAAAGTGAATGAACGTTCGTTTTGTGAAAAAAATGCACTATATTTGCACTTTATCAAAACAATCATATGAAATCAAAAACAATTAAAATCTGGAATATTTTAAAAATAGTAATTGCATTATTTATGATATATGCAGGAATACAACATTTTATCAAACCAGCTTTTTTCATGCCTTTTGTTCCTGAATTTTTACCGTTAAAAACAACTATAATTTATGCATCGGGTGTTGCTGAAATTTTAGTGGGCGTACTTTTATTAATTAAAAAATATGCTAAAATTGGTGCTATTGGAATTCTTGTGTTGTTATTCCTTTTTTTACCAATTCATATTTGGGATGTTTTTGCAGAAGCACCAGCAATTGGAAGCCAAAAGGCTGCTTTAATAAGGTTGCCTATTCAATTTTTACTAATTTTTATAGTGTGGAAAATAAAAAATAGCGTTTCAACTAACAATATTAATAATGGCTAAAAGAGTTAAAAGTAACGAAAAAAGGATTGCCTTATTAAATGCAACTTTAAGTTTGGTTATAAATAATGGTTTTCATGCTGCACCTATGTCTAAAATTGCAAAATTAGCGGAAGTTTCGCCTGCGACTATTTATATTTATTTTGAAAATAAACAAGATTTAATCAATCAGTTGTATTTAGAAATAA
The DNA here is from genome assembly GCF_014646675.1 of Lutibacter litoralis. Lineage (GTDB taxonomy): Bacteria > Bacteroidota > Bacteroidia > Flavobacteriales > Flavobacteriaceae > Lutibacter > Lutibacter litoralis. The sequence goes on from NZ_BMNS01000001.1 coordinate 406,483, forward strand.
AAGCATCATTTAGCAATCAAGCTTTTAAAAATTACGATGTTAATCAACCTATAAAAGAAAGCTTTCAACAAATTTGGTTCAATATTGCAAAATTTAAAATAAATAAAGTTGAAGAGGCTAATTTTTTATCGCAATGTGACAATACTCCTATGATTGATGAGGAGAGCAGGCAAAAAGGATTAAAGCACTTGCAACCTTTGTTAGATTTATGGGAAAGAGGACAGCAAAAAGGCATTATAAAGTTAATTTCACCATATTTATTATATGCCTATACCATTTATCCATTGGCGTTTTTAACAACAATGCAACAAAACGATTCCTTTAAATTAACTGAAAAAAATTTGAATGAAGCTTTTTTGGCAGCTTGGAACAGTATAAAAGTATAATTATGGGAAAAACAGCAATTATCTTAGGGGCAACTGGGCTAACTGGCGGAATTCTACTTCAAAAATTAATTGAAGATAAAAGGTATACAACGGTTAAATTATTTTCAAGAAATAAAATTGAGGGATTACCAATTAAAGTAAAACAATTTATTGGAAATCTTCTTGAATTAGAAAACTTTAAAAAAGATTTTATAGCAGATGAAGTATTTTGTTGTATTGGAACTACAGCAAAAAAAACACCAGACAAAACTGTTTATAAAGCTATTGATTATGGAATTCCTGTTGCAGCTGCAAAACTTTCAAAAGAAAACGGAATCAACACTTTTTTAGTTGTTTCTGCATTAGGAGCAAATGCAAATAGCAGTGTTTTTTATAATAAAACGAAAGGTGAGATGGAACAATCTGTTCTTTCAAAAAAAATTAAAAACACCTACATTTTACAACCTTCAATAATTGAAGGAGACAGAAAAGAAACTAGAATTGGAGAAAAAATTGGATTGGTACTATTTAAAATATTCCAACCTTTATTCTTCGGAAAATTAAAAAAATATCAAATTACAGAAGCTGAACATATTGCACAAACAATGATCAACTTGGCAAATTCGACTTCAATAAAAAAAATAATAACATCTTCAAGTATCAAGTTACTTGCAAAAGTATAACGTATTTAAACATCATATCAAATGAAAAAATATTTTAATAAAACAAGTATCATTCAAAACATATCGAGAATTTTGTTAGGTGCTTTTATGCTCTATGCTGGAATAGGACACCTAACCTTCCTTAGGATAGAGTTTCAAGCACAAGTTCCAACTTGGATAACTACAGACAAAGGGTTTATGGACTTTATTGTATTAGCATCAGGAGTGGTAGAAATTATTTTTGGTATACTAATGATTGTTGGAGGTAGATTAAAACTTAAAACAGGTATTGTGTTAGCAATATTCTTCATCCTTATTTTCCCTGGAAATATTAATCAATATGTAAATCAAATTGACTCTTTTGGCTTAAATACAGATAGGCAACGATTAATTAGGTTAATTTTTCAACCTGTTTTAATTATCTGGGCTTTGTGGTCTACGGGGGCACTTAAATATTTAACAAGAAAAAATTAAAGAAATAGCAATAAATTAAAAAACAAAAACAAAATTATGGAATTATTAGATAAATTAAATTGGAGATACGCTGCAAAAGCAATGAATGGAGAAAAGGTATCAGAAGAAAAAATTGCTAATATTATTGAAGCTGCACGTTTAGCACCAACATCAAGTGGCTTACAACCTTTTGAAATAATTGTAGTGAAAAATCAAGCTATTAAAGAAGCTATTAAACCAGTTGCTTGGAACCAATCTATGATCACAGATTGTTCGCACTTATTGGTTTTTGCAGCTTGGGATACGTATACCGAAGATAGAATTAATAAAATGTTCGACTTAACAAATGAAGTACGTGGATTTAAAAATGAAGGCTGGGAAAACTACCGTCAAATGCTATTAGGTTCATATCCTCAGCAAGATGCAGAAGAGAATTTTAACCACGCAGCAAAACAGGCATATATTGCTTTTAGTGCGGCTATAATTGCAGCAGCTTATGAAGGAGTTGATTCAACTCCAATTGAAGGTTTTGATCCGGTTGAAGTTGATAAAATTTTAGGCCTACGAGAAAAGGGATTACGTAGTTGTGTATTATTACCAATTGGCTATAGAGACACTGAAAAGGATTGGTTGGTAAACCTTCAAAAAGTTAGAAAATCTACTGAAGATTTGGTAACTGTAATTGAATAATTAATAAAACTTAAAAATTATATATTATGAACAATTTTCAATATAAAAATCCGACTAAAATTTTATTCGGAAAAGGACAAATAGAAAATATTGCTTCTGAAATTCCAGAAAACTCCAAAGTATTAATGCTTTTTGGTGGAGGAAGTATAAAAACAAATGGTGTTTATGAACAAGTTTCAAAAGCACTATCAAATTTTGAAGTGATTGAATTTGGCGGAATTCCTGCAAATCCAGAATACGATGTTTTAATGGAAGCTTTAGATATTATTAAAGCTGAAAAAATCACATTTTTACTAGCTGTTGGTGGAGGTTCTGTTATAGATGGAACCAAATTTTTATCCGCAGCAGCCTTATATGAAGGTGATGAGCCTTGGGATATTTTAAAAAATAGTATTAGAACTTTAAAAGGAATGCCTTTTGGTAGTGTACTTACTTTACCAGCAACAGGTTCTGAAATGAATTCTGGTGCGGTAATTACAAGAGCTGAAACAAAAGAGAAATTTGCAATGGGTGGACCAGGATTATTTCCTCAATTTTCAGTGTTAGATCCAGAAGTTGTAAAATCTATTCCACAACGTCAAATTGCGAACGGGTTGGCAGATGCTTTTACGCATGTTTTAGAGCAATATATGACTTATTCTGTAGATGCTAAATTACAAGATAGAATTGCTGAAAGTATTTTACAAACTTTGATTGAAGTTGCGCCTGCAATTTTAAAAGATACTTCAGATTATAAAGCGGCATCAAACTTTATGTGGAGTTGTACTATGGCTTTAAACGGATTAATTCAGCAGGGAGTTCCAAGTGATTGGGCTGTACATATGATGGGGCACGAATTAACTGCTTTATTTGGAATAGACCACGCCAGAACGTTGGCTATAATTGCTGAAAGTCATTACAAAGTAAATTTTGATGACAAAAAAGATAAATTAGCACAATATGCAGAACGTGTTTGGAATGTTACAGAAGGAACTAAAGCAGAAATGGCAAAGGCTGGAATTGAAAAAACTACCAAGTTTTTCCATTCATTAGGAATAAAAACCAAACTATCTGAATACACAGAAGATTACAAAGGAACAGCTCAAATAATTTCAAAACGTTTTGAAGAGCGTGGTTGGAAAGGTTTGGGCGAACACGGAAAAGTAACTCCGGAAACGGTTGAAAAAATTGTAGAAATGAGTTATTAAATGGAAATATTAACATTATATATAAAGCTCATTAATTAACTTTAGTGAGCTTTTCTTTTTTGTAAAAAAATAAATTTTACGTATATAGCTGATTGTTAAATATTTCATAATATAGTACTTTGTTTTGCATAGTACTATATTCTTACATATATTTGTGGTGTTATTAACTACTAACACAATTTATTATGAAAACATTAGACACTATTATCGACATTTTTACAACACAAGAAAACAACCAATTAGAACCTAAAGGAAGATTTATTGATTTCCAAAGCTCAAAAAGATCTAGCTGGAATCGTAAAAGAAATTACGGCCTATAATCCGTAATTTCTTAATAATTCCAATTCTTTTTAAGAACGAGGTAGAAAGTTCTTCAAACAAAAAAACAACTAACAAAACTTAATTTTATATTGAAATGAGTTATTTTCAACTTTAGCTTGCTGAAAATGTTTTAGCATCGCATAAAAACTAAATCAATTAAAATAAGTGGTACTTTACAGTTAATATGATTCAAAGAAACTAATTCAATTTTTTTGGATCATATTCATTTCTTATAACTTGTATTAATATGTCTTTATTAACCGGTTGAACTTATCACAAATTTGCACTTCACAAATATAGATTTCAATTAACTTTATTAGCAGAAAAGACCTTGACTTGGTTTTGTTTTATTTCGTTTTAACTAAATTTGAAATAAAACTAAGTTTATGCATAGAATTACATATAATATATCTTTATTTTTACTAATTATGAGTCTAAATTCTTGCAATAAAACTATTTCGGAAAAAATTATTTTTGCAGATAATGTAATAGTTGCACACCGTGGAGCTTGGAAAAGTAACAACCTTCCTCAAAATTCAATTGCTTCGCTAAAGCAAGCCATAACTTTAGGCTGTACTGGATCAGAATTTGATGTAAGAATGACTTTAGACAATGTTTTAATAGTTATACATGACGCTGAATATCAGGGTTTAGAGATAGAAGAATCTACCTATGTAGAGTTGTCGAAATTTAAACTTTCAAATGGCGAAACCTTACCTACCTTAAAAGAATATATAAATGCAGCAATGCAAGATAATACAACTACAGGTTTAGTGTGTGAAATAAAACCTTCAAAAGTAGAAGAGCGCAATATAATTATTGCTGAAAATGTTTTAAAACTGGTAAAAAAACTTAAAGCCGAAAACTATATTAAAGCATATATTAGTTTTAATTATTCAATTTTAAAAAGAATCCTGGAAATAGATTCTGCTGCTAAAACGCAATATTTAGATGGATCCAAATCTCCAGAAGATTTAAAAAAAGACAAAATTTCGGGATTGAATTATTCAGTTTCTAAATTAAAAAATCGCCCTGATTGGATAGCAAGTGCTAAACAACACAATTTAGTATTAAATGCTTGGACAGCAAATACAAATGAAGATATAGACTGGCTTTTAGCAAATGAATTTGATTATATTACCACAGATGAGCCAGAACTTGTTTTAAAAAAACTTAAATCAAACTCTACACAGGATACTAATTAATTTAGGTCATTTATTCTAGTTATTAAGAATAAGCAATAATTAGTTTTGGGTCAAACGGAACATATAATGCTATTATATTCAATGAGCTGATTTTTCAAAAAAAAATAATAACATTATGTTGTCAAAATCTTCAAAAGATTAGTGTATAAAAATACGGTGTTCTATTGAATTCTATATATTTTAAATATTGGTTTATGGGCAATCGATTTTAAATTAAAAAAGCCCATTAAAGTTAATTAATGAGCATTTTTAATAATTGTTTCTTAAGAGTTTAAAGTAATTTTAAAATGGTTCGTCCTTTTAATTTTCCTTTTAACATTAAATTTAACTTCTCACTTAATTGATTAAAAGTAATGGTTGTTGTATTCTCTTCTAAATTTTCAACTTTCCATTCTTTAGCTAGTTTATTCCAAACATGCTCTCTGTAATGCATTGGGTAATTTTGAGAATCGATACCAATTAAAGATATTCCTCTTAAAATAAATGGAAAAACTGTTAATTCAAGTTTTGGGGAAGCTACATTTCCACAACAAGTAACTACACCTAATGGTGCTACTGTTTTTATAATATTTTCTAAAATAATACCTCCAACAGTATCAATTCCACCAGAAAATAGTGGTTTTAACAACGGTCTTTTTTGCATATCTTCAAAATCTTTTCGTGAAATTACTTCAACACCTAAGTCTTCAAAATACTGTTTTTCGTTTTCTTTTCCTGTGATTGCTGTAACTTTATATCCTAATTTGTTCAATATCAAAACACTTAAAGAACCAACACCGCCTGTAGCACCGGATACAACAATATTTCCATTTTCAGGTTTTACAGTTTCCGTTAATTTTAAAACGGACATCCCAGCTGTTAAGCCCGCAGTTCCAAAAATCATAGCTTCTTTCATAGAAAGGTTTTTAGGTAATTTTACCACCCAGTTTTCAGGAACTTTTACATATTCTGCAAAACCTCCATTGGTGTTCATACCCAAATCATAACTAGTTACAATAACTTCATTATCAATTTTAAATTTTTCAGAATTAGATGAAACAATTGTTCCAACAGCATCAATACCTGGTGTATGCGGGTAATTTCGGGTAACTCCTTTGTTTCCAATTGCAGATAAGGCATCTTTATAATTTAACGAACTATAATGTACTTTTATGAGTAATTCTTTTTCTTTTAATGCTTCAAAAGGCATTTCTTTTATTGCTGAAACAAATTTTTCATTATCTTCTTCAACTCTAAATGCTTTAAATGTTGTTTTATCATTCATCATGTTTTCTATCTTTTAGTTACTTTTGTAACAAAGTTCGATCAATAAATTGGAGTATGCAAGGGCCTACAAATTATGCACTTACAAACATTTTATACTATTTTGTATAAATACTAGGTTTTAAAAGTAAAAAAAATGAAAAAAAGTTATTGTCCAATAGATACTTTTATAAATGTGATTAAAGGAAAGCGAAAAAGCACCATTATTTTACATCTTTTTCAAGGAAATAAGAGATACAATGAATTGGTAAAACTTATTCCTGATATTAGTGAACGCATGATGAGTAAACAATTGAAAGAATTGGAAACCGACAATTTAATTAATAGAGAAGTATTTCCTGAAGTTCCACCAAGAGTTGAATATAGCTTGACCGATTTAGGCAAAGAAATTCATCCTTATTTAAAGGGAATGTTTAAGGGTGGAATTATTTTTGAAAATAAGATTGATTCTGAAGAAAATTAAATTATTTCGAACTTTTTCCTCCTACTACAACTACAAACTCTCCTTTTGGAGCCTTTTTTGTAAAATGTTGAATTAATTCTGAAACGGTTCCTCGTATAGTTTCTTCGTATAATTTTGTGAGTTCACGAGAAACTGAAATTGGTCTATCTTCACCAAAATATTGAGCAAAATGAGTTAAGGTTTTTAATAATTTATGAGGTGATTCATAAAAAATCATGGTTCGTGTTTCTTCGGCTAAAAAAGTTAAACGAGTTTGTCTTCCTTTTTTAACAGGTAAAAATCCTTCAAAAATAAATTTATCATTTGGTAAACCACTATTTACAAGTGCAGGCACAAAAGCTGTTGCACCAGGTAAACACTCAATTTCAACACCATTTTCTATACATGCTCTCGTTAATAAAAATCCAGGATCAGAAATTGCAGGAGTTCCAGCATCGGAGATTAAAGCAACGGATTCTCCACTTTTTATTCGTTTTACTATGTTGTCAACCGTTTTATGCTCGTTGTGCATATGATGGCTGTGCATATGTGTAGAAATTTCAAAATGTTTTAATAGTTTACCGCTGGTACGTGTGTCTTCAGCTAAAATTAAATCAACTTCTTTTAAAACCCTTACAGCTCTAAAAGTTATATCTTCTAAATTTCCAATAGGTGTTGGTACTAAATATAGTTTTGATTCCAAAAGTTTTTTAATTAAGAATGAACATACAAAGTTACTGCTATTTTAAATATAGCAATTTATTTGAACTATAAAAAAGAGATGCTAAATTACTTAAGCACCTCTTTTAAACATCAATTATTAAAAAACCAAACTTTCTTTTGTTAATTCCATTTAAAATCTCCTTTTTCAATAGACCAATCGTTTCCAAAGAATCCAGCACATTTTACTGCTTTATCCCCAACTGTAATTACTGTATTATCGAATAATAAAACATCTGGAAACGTTGTTCCGTTTACTAAATAATGATTTGCATATGTTGCTTTCATCCCATTTTTTCCAGTTGCAGTAACCACACCAATACTTGCAATGTTACTGTCATTTCTTGGAATTGTAAAATACATTCCCCATTGGTTTCCTGTTAACTTTTTACCACCAATAGTCACCAAATTATTTTCAACTTGAATTGGACTGTTTTTAAGCAATTTATTCCATGCGGCGTTATTGCTTTTATTTCCGTAGATAATTACGTTTCTATCTGCATATTTTTTAGCATTGAAGTCTGTATCTTTTATAACTTCAATAGTTCCATTTGCTCTGTACCAAAATGTTTCAGCATCAAATTTTGCTTTGTTGTAGTACCATTCATTTTCAGTATTTGAACCTTTTGTAGCATATACAAATACAACATTATGTCTAAAAGCATCTTTAAAACCGCCATTTCTGTGTGGTCCTTTTTCTTTTAATGAAGGTTTTTGTACAACTGTCCATTCACCACTATTAACTGTTAAAAATACTTTAGAATTAGTTTCTACATTAAATTCCTTTCCATCAACAAAAATATTTGTAATGGTATCGCTTAATTTGGTTAAATCAACTTCTAAGTATTCAACATTGTCTGTATCAATTTTAAATGAATCTTCTTTTGAAAAATTAAATGAACTTACTTCAAAAGGCTTTTCTTGTTGATGAATAGTAATAAAATTAGAAGTTGCAGAAACTCCGGGAGATCCTGTATAAAACTCTAAATTCTTAATTTCATTAGGATCTCTAAGTGTACGCTCTTTAAAAAAGTTGAAAATTTTATACCAATCTAAACTGTGATTTCCGTACCAATGTGTTCCATCTGGGTATTCGTAATAGGTAAAATCGTTATGAAATTTACCTAAACGTTCGCGCATATCACGAGCTATATATGTTGGTACAACGTTGTCCTTTTCACCATGTAAAACATATACACCGTAATGTAAATAGTTACGTATTAGTTTTAATGTTCGGCTAGGAGTTCCAGCTCTTTTCATTAATTTTTCCACTTCCGTTTCTATGTATGGCGTATTTATTCTGTTAACAACTTCAGGAGTAATTCCTCTTTTTGTTAATTGATCTTGCGGTAATTCTAAAGTTTTCTTCAAGAAACTATCACGGTATGCTATTAAATCTGGATAACCAGCACAAGGAGCGATTGATGCAAATTTATCTGGATATGTAGCACCTAAATACCAAGTTCCGTGTCCACCCATAGAATGACCAGTTAAATAAATTTTTGTAGGATTTGGTTGGTATATACTTTTAGCATCTGCTAAAACTTCTAAGGCATCTAATCTACCCCAATCTTCCCAAGCGAAACCAAATGGTCTACGGTTGGTTGGAGCAACTACATTTCCCCAATTTTTTTTCTCGTATGCATTTGCTTGATTTACAGCTTCAACAGACGCACCATGCACAGACAAAAATAATGCCTGTTTTTTTGAATCTTTATTGGTTGATGGTGCAACACTGTAATATTGTACACTTCCATCAATAGCACTTATAAATGTTTTTTTATGATGTTGGTGTTTTGTTTTAACGTCTAAGTTAACTAATTGATTAGAAATAATTTCACTCTTGTTGTTTTTAAGTTTCAATTGTAATTCAACAGTTTCTAAAGTTGTTTCTTTTGAAACGGAAGCAATTGAAAATGGTACTTTAAGAACGCTCATTGGCGGAATTGCAACTACTTTAGATTCCTTTGTATTTCCTAATAATTCTGAAGTTATTGTATAATTTTTCACCCAATTATTAGAGGCGTTAATCACTCTAATTGCACCTTTGTAATCTTTGGTTTCTTCAACTAAAATATCAGGCATTGTTAAATCTCTTGAAGTAAACTGAACGGGATTTTGAGGTTCAATTAAACGTGCTCTAATACGTGGAAAACGTCCTACTTTTAGCACAAAAACATTGGTTCCTTTTTTTAACTTCAGAGGAATTAAATTCCAACCAAAATCGTAATGATCTCCTTCGTGAGGTAAGCCATTTATTAGTAACATTGTATGGCCTGAAGCTTCAAAAAGCACCGTTTTTTCGGTGTTAGATTTGTAGGTTAAATACACATAACTAGATCTTAAATCTTGGTTGTTAAATGTATTGGTTTCATCTGTAGAAATGGCTTTCCATTTTAATTCATTTCCTAAATAATCAATATCAAAAACTTCATTTTCTGAAATTTTTACAGTAGGATTCATTAAAAATTTGTCAAAAACAGGTTCTGTTGGGAATGAAGAAGCATTAAAAGAAAAATCTTGAATTTTTAAGGAAAGTCCGTTTTTAAAAACGTGTAATAATTTTCCTTCACTAATTTCATTTACTTTTTCTTTACCAAAATACTCTACAATATTTCCAGTTTTTTCTTGAGCAAATTGTACGGTGGTGATTAAAAGAATCAAAATTAAACTTGAAACTTTTTTAAAGTTAAATTGAAGCATCTTTAAAATTTACGATTTATGAAAGCATAAATATCCGATAAATTAAAAGAGTTCTAAAAAAATATAGACAAATAACACATTACTTAAGTTAAATGCATTTTTTGCTCCTAACAATTGTAAATAAAATTAAAAATGCTATTTAATCTTTATACATTTTATCAATAAGTTCTTTGTATTTTTTCTGAATAACTTTTCGTTTTAATTTAAGTGTTGCGGTTATTTCTCCAGCTTCAATACTAAACTCTTTAGGTAATAAGGTAAATTTTTTAATTTTTTCAAATTTAGAAAACTCCTTTTGTAATTCTTCAAATCGTTTTTCAAACATATCTTTTATTTGATTATGATTGATTAACTCTTCAATATCTTTAAAGCCAATACTATGCTCTATTGCATATTTTTTTATGTTTTCAAAACTTGGTACAGCAAGAGCAGTAACATATTTTTGTTGATCACCAATTACTGCAATTTGTTCAATAAAAGAATCGTTTACTAAAGCTGTTTCTAGTTTCTGCGGAGCAATGTATTTTCCTCCAGAAGTTTTCATTAAATCTTTAATTCTGTCAGTAATTACCAAATTACCTTTTTCATCTAGTTTGCCAGCATCACCAGTTTTAAACCATCCATCTTCTGTAAAAACTTCGGCGGTTGCTTTTGGTTTTTTGTAATAACCTTTCATAACTCCTGGACCTTTCACTAAAATCTCGTTGTTAGCACCTATTTTTATTTCAGTTCCAGCAATAGCTTTTCCTGCAGAATTAAATTCGAAATGTTGATTTCCAAATAATGAAACTGTTGCAGTAGTTTCAGTTAATCCATAGCCACACTTAATATTTAACCCAAAAGAATGAAAATAGGAAACCATATCGGCTGCCAAAGGCGCACCTCCACAAGGCATAAATTTAATGTTTCCACCAAATACGCCACGTAATTTGCTCAACACCAATTTATCAGCAATTTTGTGTTTTAATTTTAGTGCAAAAGGCACTTTTTTATCAATACGTTTATGGTTGTTAAAATAGTTGTTTCCTATACCTAAAGCCCAACTCGCTAGTTTCATTTTAGTTGGTGAGGCTTCTTTTCTTTTATCTTGAATTGCTGCAAATATTTTTTCGAATATACGTGGAACCGTGCACATTAGCGAAGGTTTCACTTCTTTTAAAACTTCTGCAATTTCTTTTGGATCTTGGTTAAAATATACTTGAATTCCTGATTGAATACAAAAAAACACCCAGCTACGCTCGTAAATATGACTTAAGGGTAAAAAACTTAATGAAGTATCATTTATGTTTACATCTAATTCGTCTTCATGTGCTTTTAATGAGGCTGCAAAATTGTTATGATCTAACATAACACCTTTTGGCTCACCTGTGGTTCCTGATGTGTAAATAATACTTGCTAAATCGTCTAATTGGTGTTCAAAAAAACGTTTTTCTAGTTCCTTATCAATACTTTCTGGAAATTCTGCATTCACAAAATCGGATAAATAAACTGCGTTTTTATAATTTCTGAAGTCAACTGTTTCGGTTAAAGAAACAATCAATTTTAAGTACTTATTAGTTTTTGAAATTTCTTCAGCTTTGTCAAACTCTTCTTGATCTCCAATAAAAATAACACTTATTTCGGCATCGTTTATAATATATGCTGTTTCTTTTGCGGAGTTCGTTGCATAAATAGGAACTGTTACAGCTCTGGTGTTCATAATTGCAATATCTGCAATTATCCATTCTGCCATATTTTGTGCAAAAATTGCAACATTTTGTTGTTCTTTTATTCCAAAATTAATCAACGCTTTAGAAACATTCTGAATTTGTTGATAAAAATTTTCCCAAGAAATTCCATCCCAGTTTTTAGTTTCAATATTTTTATAGAAAATTGCATTTTTGGTTGAGAAACGCTGTGTATTTTCTTTAATTACTTCTGTTAAGTGCTTATAGTTCATTATGTTTTGTTTCGAAAATTAAATTCTAAACTTTTTGCATAGTGCGCAAATCTACAAATAAAATAACTGTTTAATTTATTTTAAAGGTTGTGAATGTTACAATTGAAGTCGAAACTACAAATTTTTAAGATACCTTTTTGGAGAATATAATGCTGCGGTAAGGATGGATACTTCAACTTCGCTCAGTACTAGGTTTGTTGTTTAAGCTCTTTTTTTATGACATAAAATGGATAGAAAAAGCGAGTACCAAGAGCCTGACATTTGATTTTACAAATGCAACGCCCAAAAAAAGGTTGATATCTGTATAAACTATGCTGTAAATCATTAAATTTGCACTTTCTAATAAAAAAATAACAATGTATAGAACACATTCAAACGGAGAATTACGATTAGCAAATGTTGGCCAAGAAGTTACTTTGGCAGGTTGGGTGCAAAAATCACGCGACAAAGGATTTATGATTTGGGTTGATTTACGTGACCGATACGGGATTACGCAATTGATTTTTGATGAAGACAGAACACCTAAAGAGATGGTGGAAAAAGCAAAAACTTTAGGTCGAGAATTTGTAATTCAAGTTAAGGGTGAAGTTATTGAACGTGTTTCTAAAAACAAAAATATTCCTACAGGAGAAGTTGAAATTTTAGTAAAAGAACTAACTGTTTTAAACGCATCTTTAATACCTCCTTTTACTATTGAAGATGAAACTGATGGTGGTGACGAGTTACGAATGAAATATCGCTACTTAGATATTAGAAGAAATCCTGTAAAAAATAATCTTATTTTTAGAAGTAAGGTTGCAATTGAAACTAGAAAATATTTATCTGATCAAGATTTTATTGAAGTAGAAACACCTGTTTTAATTAAGTCTACTCCTGAAGGTGCACGTGATTTTGTGGTGCCAAGCAGGATGAATGAAGGTCAGTTTTACGCCTTACCACAATCGCCTCAAACATTTAAGCAATTGCTGATGGTTGGTGGAATGGATAAGTATTTTCAGATTGTAAAATGTTTTAGAGATGAAGATTTAAGAGCAGACAGACAACCAGAATTTACACAAATTGACTGTGAAATGGCGTTTGTAGAGCAAGAAGATATTTTAAATACATTTGAAGGATTAACACGTCATTTACTAAAAGTTGTAAATGGTGTTGAAGTTGCTGAATTTCCAAGAATGACGTATGATGAAGCTATTAAAAAATATGGAAATGACAAGCCAGATATTCGTTTTGGAATGGAGTTTGGCGAGTTAAATGAAGTTGCGCAACATAAAGACTTTGGCGTTTTTAACAATGCTGAATTAGTAGTTGGTATTGCAGTTCCTGACGGAGCAAGTTACACAAGAAAAGAAATTGATAAATTAATAGAATGGGTAAAACGTCCTCAAGTTGGTGCTTTAGGAATGGTATATGTAAAATGTAATGAAGATGGTAGTTTTAAATCATCAGTAGATAAGTTTTACAATGAAGAAGATTTAGCAAAATGGGCGGAAGCTACTGGTGCTATACCTGGAGATTTAATTTGTGTTTTAAGTGGTGTTGCAGATAAAGTAAGAGCGCAGTTAAGTGCGTTACGTATGGAATTAGCAACGCGTTTAGGGTTGCGTGATCCAAAAGTATTTGCACCGTTATGGGTAGTTGATTTTCCATTATTAGAATGGGATGAGGAAAGTAAACGTTATCATGCAATGCACCATCCATTTACATCTCCTAAACCAGAAGATATGTCACTATTAGACACCGATCCTGGAAAAGTGAGAGCAAACGCTTACGATTTAGTGTTAAACGGAAATGAAATTGGTGGTGGTTCTATTAGAATTCACGATAAAGCTACACAAGCATTAATGCTAGGTCATTTAGGCTTTACTCCTGAACAAGCAAAAGATCAGTTTGGGTTTTTAATGAATGCTTTTGAATATGGAGCACCTCCACACGGTGGAATTGCTTTTGGATTGGATAGACTGGTTGCTATTTTAGGCGGACAAGAAACCATTAGAGATTTTATTGCTTTTCCAAAAAACAATAGTGGACGTGACGTTATGATTGATGCACCATCTAAGATTGATGATGAACAATTAAAAGAATTAAACTTGAAATTAGATTTGTAAAAATTCTTAATTTAAACAAAAAAGCTAAACGTTTTAAAACGTTTAGCTTTTTTGTTTAATCAATTAACTTCTTTTAAAATTATTGCTTAATTAATATCTACAAGTTCTATCTCAAAAATTAAATTAGTAAACGGAGGTATTTTTTGTGAAATAAGTCCTTTTTCAAGTAGGTCTTCTCTAATTGTTTCTGGAAAAATTTGTAAACTAGAATAGTAAGCTAAATTAGAAGGGATTATAAAAGTAGCTTTTTCTCCTTTTTGCATGAGTTTAATACTTTCATTCACTCCTTTAATTATTGATTCTGTGCCCACAGTAAAATCAAAAGTTTTGTCAGTTTCTGTTTTGCTAAATTCAGTACCGTCTAGATATTTAGCTACATATTTTGTTTTTACCCTATTTCCTTCAATTGGAGAATCACCAGTACCGTTTTCAGTTTTTTTATAAAAAGCTCCAAAATCTGTTTCGTTAATATCAGTAATGTTATTATCTGTAATATAGGTTTCAATTGTAGCTTTTTCAAATTGCTTTTGATCATCTTCATCTTCAATTTTAGCGATTTTGGTTTCCATAATAATTACTGCATTACTTGGAATTAAACTTTCATAACTATAAGAACCGTATGCTAAGTTAGAAGGAATATAAAACCTATATTTTTCTCCCTCTTTCATTAATGCAGAACCCATAATAATCCCCTGAGGAAAGATAGAATTAGTTACAATATTAATTTTTTTAGGAATTCCAGAACTCTCTTTAACTTCATCAATTATAGCTCCATTTAAAATTTTCATTTCATAAAAAATAGAAAGAATATCATCTTCTTTAACTTCTTCTCCTGTATCATTCGATTCGATAACGGTATAATAAAATCCATAAGGGCTTTTTGTAGCTTCTAAATTATTCTCTGCTAAATACTGTTCAATTAATTTGTAATCTTTGTTGTTTTGTTCATTATAGTTATCCTCGTCTAAACAACTATTTAATGTGGTAAGTGAAACTATTCCTAACAATAGCATTAGTTTCTTAAAATTAATAATTCTCATAAATAAAATGTTTTTAAATTTGTTATACATTCTAGATACGTTCGATGAGGAAATAACGCTACAACATATTTTATTATAAATAGGGTATCAATTATATTTAGGAGGTAGTTGATTAAAAATTTTAATTTTATAATGTTCATTTTCAAAGTATTTGTACCTTTGTTTAAAATCATTCTAAATAACGATTTTAAAAGTGCAAAAAACGATAAATATTTTTAATTATGATTTTGATTGGAAAAAATCAAAACAAAAAAAGGTAAAAAGCAAGGTAAAAGAAGATTGTTGCAAAAAATATAAAAAAAAGGGTGAAAAAAAGTGTAAAAGTTGTCCTAAGCGGATAGTTTAATCCTTTAATTTAGATACTTTTGTAAATTCCTTATTTTATAACAAAACGAATGTCAAGTAAATTAAAACATATCCTTAAACGATTCTTAATTTGGAAATATCAGCATATTTCAGACAAACAATTTGTTAGAATTGCGAGCGCAATAATTGGTTTGTTAGCGGGCTTAGGTGCGGTACTTTTAAAAAACTTGACACATTTTATTCAACATTTGCTAGAGGGTGAATTTATTAAAGATATTCACGTCGCTTTTTATTTTATTTTCCCAATTATAGGACTGTTTTTAGTTAGAATGGTTAAAAGGTATGGTATTAAGAAAAAAGTTGGTCACGGTATACCTTCCACTTTATTCGCCATTTCTAGATTAAAAGGAATTATGCCACGTCACCAAATGTGGTCATCAATTTTAACAGCTCCATTAACTGTTGGATTTGGTGGGTCTGTAGGGCTGGAAGGTCCAACAGTAGCTACAGGTGCGGCTTTAGGCTCTAATTTTGCTCGTTTAATGCATGTAAATCAAACTACAAGAACATTGCTTATTGGAGCTGCAGCTGCGGGCGCAATGTCTTCAATTTTTAAAGCACCCATTGCGGCAATTATTTTTGCTGTTGAAATTTTTAGTTTAGAGTTAACCATGGTTTCTATGATTCCTTTATTATTGGCTTCAATTACAGCTGTATTAACCTCTTACTTCTTTTTTGGTGAAGATGTATTATTGCACTTTAATATTGAAGATCAATTTCATTTAAATGATGTGCTTTTTTACATTTTATTAGGAGTTTCTTGTTCAGTTGTGTCCATTTATTTTAGCAAAGTATATTTTAAAATAGGTGCCTTTTTTAGAGATTTTAAAGGCGCTCATAAACGATTGCTTTTTGGAGGAATATCATTAGGTATTATGGTATTTTTAATTCCACCTTTATTTGGTGAAGGCTATTCAACTATTAACAATGTTTTAAAAGGGAACATTATTCCAATAGTTACAAATAATATTTTTCATATTGAGCCCGATAATTTTTTAATAATTTCAGTACTTTTAATAGGTTTGGTAGCCTTTAAAGTAGTTGCCACTTCTTTAACATTTGGTGCAGGTGGTGTTGGAGGTATTTTTGCTCCTACCCTTTTTACAGGAAGTATTACGGGGTATATATTTGCTTCAATTATTAATCATAGTCAAATTTTTGGTCATCAATTGTCTTCTACTAATTTTGCTATGGTAGGAATGGCTGGTTTAATGGCAGGAATTCTTCAAGCTCCGTTAACGGCAATTTTCTTAATTGCTGAACTTACTAGTGGTTACGAGTTATTTATTCCATTAATGATTGTTTCTTCTATTTCATATTTAATTACTAAAAATTATATACCACACAATATTTACGCATCAGAATTGGCTAAAAAAGGACAATTAATAACACATGATAAAGACAAAAATGTGTTAATGCTTATGGATATTGACAAGGTTATTGAAACTAACTTTATAATACTAAAACCAGAAATGACCTTAGGTGAAATTGTAAATAATGCAGTGGCAAAATCCTCTAGAAATCACTTTCCTGTAGTAAGCAGTAATAATGAATTTTTAGGAGTTATTACACTTGATGATATTAGAAGTATTATGTTTAAAACTACATTATACGATAAACAAAAAGTGTTAGATCTAATGCACAGTGTACCTGATATTATTAATTACGACAAGGATTCTATGGAAGTAATTATGAATAAATTTAAAACAACTGTAGCTTGGAATTTACCAGTAATTAAAGATGGTAAATACTATGGTTTTATTTCAAAATCTAGACTTCTTACAGCTTATAGAAGAAAACTAATTCACGTAAGTGCTTAATTTATACATTATGAAATCTATTTTAATCTTTTTATTTATAACAATTATTGGTGTTTTAGTCTATGGCTATTATGTAAAAAATAGTGGAGACCCAAATGGAGAAATAATTATTGGAATTGGAGTTTTGGCAATAGCATTTATTTTTATGCCTTTATTTATTTACCATCGTTATAAAAATAAGAATATCAAAGATTTTACTTTTGACCAATACCGAAAAGATTTAGAGGAACATAATAAGAAAGAGGAAAAAAACTAATTCAAATTTCGTTTTTCTATAAAAAAGCGCGTCAAAAGCTTACTGCATTCTTTTTCTAAAATACCTCCAACAACAACTGTTTTTGGGTGTAATGTTGTATTTAACTTTATAAAGCCTCTTTTTTCTTCAGAAGCACCATACACTATTTTATTAATTTGAGTCCAGTAACTTGCGCCTGCACACATTTGGCAAGGCTCTAAAGTTACATACAAGGTACATTCTTTTAAATATTTTCCACCTAAATAATCTGCAGCAGCAGTAAATGCTTGCATTTCTGCGTGTGCAGTAACATCATTTAAGGTTTCCGTTAAATTATGAGCGCGAGCAATTATTTGATTGTTCATTACAATTACTGCACCAACAGGAATTTCATTTTTATCAAAAGCAAGTTGTGCTTCTTGCAAAGCACGTTTCATAAAATAAGCATCATCAAAAGGATTTATCATATTTCAAAAGTAGATTTTTTTATTTAATTTACAGTTGAAAATTGATATTTTAGATTTTATAAGTCGAGTAAATATGAAATTCCAATATTAAAAAAACTAGAATTTTTTAAATCTGTTTCATCACCAATTTCAGTAGGAAAATTTAAATTATAACCCAACTCAAAATCAAAAGAATTGATGCTATATTGAATTGGAAAATTAATTTGAGTATTTATAAGTCCAAAAATATTGTTTTGTGATATTATAGAATCTTGAAGAGCTGTGCCTGAAAGTACATCAACAATCTGGGTGCCTGCAAAAATACTTAGTTGAGGTCTAATTTTTAAGTGATGTTTTTTTGTTTTAAGCAATTTTAAATTTGCATATGTTCTAGATGCTATTTGATAAGTAGCATCGCTTCCCAGGTAGTATGAACCCGATAAAACGGAACCAAGGGTTCTATTTTTATTTTGAATACCAAAACCAGTACTTATATTTCCGTTGTATAAACCATCAATATTATTTTCAGAATATAAATATCCAGTTAGAGAGGTATAATATCTCCATGTTTTATCTTTCCCAAAACTTTTACCGTAACCAATTGTAGCTGTTGTAACATCCCAACTTGGGATAAATTCGCTATAATATATACCAGAAACACTTGCATAAAACCCTTTGGAATGCATATAAGTAATTTGTGGCGAAATATTATATTGATCTATATCAATATCACGACCCGAAAAGTAAGTGTCATTATTATAATTTACTGAAATATATAATAAATGAAAATTAATAAAAGAGGCAAGTAACTCATCTAAAGATTGCTCTTCTAAAAGTAATTCATCTATATATTCGTCAATAGCTATTTTTTTAGTTTGTGATTCTTGTGAAAATACAGAAACAGTAAAAAAAAATAAGCATATGTGTAACAGAATAATTTTCATTTTTTTTATTTAAAAGATAAAAGTGGGTGTATTTAAATACACCCACTTTTATTGAATTTTAGCTTTAATGTTACCTATTACCTTTGCCTTTGCCACTTCCTCTTGAGCCATTACTATCATTTGTTTTTCTATTCGTTTTTCTTTGTTCACGAATATTTTTACGTATTTCGTTGCCACTTTCAGTGCTTTTGTGCTCTCTTAATTGCATTCTAATTTGTTGTCTTTGCTCCGTGGTAATGGTATTTCTAAATTGCTCTTTAATTTCTCTAACACGATCTCTATTATTTGCCATTAAAGCTTGTTGTGCTTCTGTAAATGTTGCAACTAAGGCTTCGTGTCTTTCTTGTTTTGTTAACTGAGTATTCTCTAAAATTGCCAATTGTTCTACTGTAAGAGTAGCTTTTAAAGTTTCTCTGTTTTGTTTAATTAAAGCTTCTTGTTCTTGAAAGAGTTGTTGTTGTTCTTGTGTTAAGTTTTGAAATCTTAATTGATTTCTTTCTCTGTTTTGCTGTGCATTTATAGAGGAAACTCCAAGTACAATTCCAAGTACAAAAACTGCGATTATTTTAAATGGTTTCATTATTAAATATTTTAAGTTATAATTTTGTTGTTTTCAACATTATATTGTTTAGACCTTTATAAAATTGAAAAGTTTTAAAATGTGTAAAAAATTTAATTTAAATCTAAATCTAAATTTTCATGATATATGTTTTCTAATATAAAAGAATCTATTTCTTCATCAATAAGTATTTCTTCAATAATATTATTTGCTATATAATTACTAATATCGGTATCATCCATAAAAAGAGAAGTCACCATAATGTCCTGATAATCATTAAGGAGTAAGTTGTAAACTAAATCTAAATTCTGATATTTATTTACGGTATCTGAAACTATTGAAGGGTTTTTATCTACACTAGGAAATGCATTTGGTTTAAATACAGTTAGTGCAATAAATAGCGCAATTCCAGCAACAGCAAACCAAATAAGTTTGTTTTGGTAAAGAGGAACTATCTTAGTTTTCTTTTCACTTGCTATTTTTGTTAATAGTTCGTTTTTAGACGTTGAAAAATAATTTCCAGGCACACCCAAACCTAAGTCGTTTTTGTGTTTATTCTCTAAATCTATATTATTTTTGTGTTTTTTAGAATTCATAAATTATGCATTAGTAATTTAATAGTTAGACCGCATTTTTTGACAAAAGTTCTACGTTTACCATATTTTTTTTAATATGTTTTACAGTAGCGTAATAAGATGTTTTTAAGGTTCCTTCCTTAATTCCTAGAATAGTTGCTATTTCTTTAAATTTTAAATCATCAAAATACTTCATTTCAAATATGTGTCGATGGTCTTCAGGCAATCCTGCTAAAATTTGTTGTAATTTAAATTGTACTTCATCTCCTATAAAAAATGGATCTGAAGTTAAATTGTTTAAATAGGTTTTGCTTATATCGTCTAAAGATTCGTTCTTTTTCTTTTTTTCATTGTTTAAAAACCGAATAGATTCGTTGTAAGCTATTCTAAACATCCAAGTGTGTAAACTGCTTTGTTGTTTAAAATTTGGGAGATTTTTATAAACCCTTAAAAAGGTGTTTTGCAGCACATCGTCGGCATTTTCGTGTGTAATCACTAACTTTCGAATGTGCCAATACAAACGCTTCTGATAGAGATTTAGCAATTCTTTAAATGCCATATCTTTATTTTTCTCGTTTAATAAATTATTGATAAAATCTGTTTCGCTTTTCAATTTTAAAAGTTTTTTAAGCTTTCTAAAGTTATTACAAAAAAATTAATAACTAATTATTAGACCTTTATAAATTAAAATAGTTTGAAAAAAAGCCAATTTTATTTTGAAATTAAAAAATTGTATATGAATTTTAAGAAGTTTTAAACTCATAAATATATTACAGTTCAAAATAGTGTAATTTTGTAGTAATGAAAGCCAATTTATTAGCAGGAATAAATAACCCGAAAGATTTACGAAAGTTGCCTAAAGAACAGCTTCCTAAAATTGCGAAAGAATTACGCGATTTTATTATTGATATTGTTGCAACTAAAGAAGGCCATTTAGGCGCTAGTTTAGGTGTGGTAGAATTAACTATTGCGTTGCATTATGTTTTTGATACACCTAACGATTTGTTAATTTGGGATGTTGGTCACCAGGCATACGGACATAAAATTTTAACAGAAAGAAGACAAGATTTTCATACAAATAGACAATTAGGGGGTATTTCAGGTTTCCCAAAAAGAATAGAAAGTGTGTATGATGCTTTTGGAACTGGACATTCATCCACTTCAATTTCGGCAGCATTAGGAATGGCAATTGCTTCAAAACTAAAAGGCAATTTTAACAAACAACATATCGCGGTAATTGGAGATGCTTCTATTGCGAGTGGAATGGCTTTTGAAGGATTGAATCATGCAGGTGTTACCAATGCTAATTTACTTATAATTTTAAATGATAACGCTATGGGAATTGACCCAAGTGTTGGTGCGTTAAAAAACTATTTTACCAATGTAAAAGCGGGTAAAAAAGTAAGAAAAAATAATATTGTTGAAGCCTTAAATTTTAACTATTCAGGTCCAATTGATGGTCATAATATTGAAGCTATTATTTCAGAATTAGGACGTCTAAAATCAATAAAAGGACCAAAGTTTTTACATATAATTACTACCAAAGGAAAAGGACTGGATAAAGCTGAACAAGATCAGGTAAAATACCATGCGCCTGGTAAATTTGATAAAAATACAGGCGAATTAATTGCTAAAAGTAATGAAGTATTACCTCCAAAATATCAAGATGTTTTTGGTGAAACCATTGTTGAATTAGCTAAAAAAAATAAAAAAATAGTTGGAATTACACCAGCAATGCCAACAGGTTCTTCATTAAAATTAATGATAGATACATTTCCTGAAAGAGCTTTTGATGTTGGTATAGCAGAACAACATGCAGTTACTTTAGCGGCTGGTATGGCAACGCAGGATTTAATCCCATTTTGCACTATTTATTCTACGTTTTTACAACGTGCTTACGATCAAATTATACACGATGTTGCTTTACAAAATTTACCAGTCGTTTTTTGTATAGACAGAGCAGGTCTTGTTGGTGAAGATGGCGCTACACATCATGGTGCTTTCGATATTGCATATTTACGTTGTATTCCAAACTTAGTTATTTTTGCTCCATTAAATGAAGTGGAATTACGCAATATTATGTACACAGCACAATTAGGCATAAATTTTCCTTTAACAATAAGATATCCAAGAGGAAGAGGTACAATAATTGATTGGAAACAACCTTTCTCAGAAATTGAAATTGGCAAAGGAATTTGTATTACGGAAGGCAAAGAAATAGCTGTTTTAAGTATCGGAACTATTGGAAATAGTATAATTGAACTTCAGAATGAATTGCCTAAAAACAAGGTGGCACATTACAATATGCGTTTTGTAAAACCTTTAGATGTTGCATTACTTCATACAATATTTGCAAAATTTAAAACTATTATAACTATTGAAGATGGCACTATAGTTGGTGGTTTTGGGAGTGCTATTTTAGAATTTGCTGCTGAAAATAATTACAAAAATTCTTCAATAAAAACCTTAGGGATTCCAGATAATTTTATAGAACACGGTAAAACCGAAGCATTATTTGATAACATTCGTTTATCAAAAGAACAGTTAAAACATTTTTTATTAGAACTGTAATTTTAGGACGTTTTTATTTATTCTGTCAAACCTGCACACAGGCAGGTATCTATATAGTATTTTATTAAAAAACTATAACATTGGATATGGATTCCTTCCTCCGAAGGAATGACATATAAAAGTAATTAACTATCAGTAACTTTAATAACCCTGTCAACAGTATCTAATTTAGATAAAGTTAGCCTTACAATACTATCTTTTTTTGCAACTAAATCGTGCGGAATGTTTCCGTCTAAAGAAACCAAATCGCCTTTTACTAAACTGTTAACTGTGCCGTTTACACCAAAATCAATAGCGCCTTCAAAAATTTCAACAGTTATTGGAAAAGCAGTTTTATGCTCTTTCATAAGTTGATTTTCTTTAAAAACAATTCTAATTTCTTTAGAGGTTTCTGTTTCAAATAATACAGAAATTGCAGGTTTTGATTCGTTATAAGTTATATTTTCTAAGAGTGATGATTTTTTCATAATAAAAATTTTACCAACCAGAATATTTAGGAGGTTGAATGTTATTTAAATTTAAATATACAATTAATTGTCCGCGGTGATGGGTAACGTGGTCTTGTAGTAAATTTAAAATTTGAAGTTTAGATTTTGGGCCAGCAAAGAAATCAACTTCTACTGATAAATCTTCATTAGAAATTGTTTTAATTATTTCTGAAACGCGATTAAATGAGGCTGTTAAATGCGTTATAATTTCTTCTTTTGAGTTAGGTTCAATTTTTTTAGATTTTTCGCCATCTTTCATAAAATAAGTTTCGCTTAACCACATCATATTTTGGCGAATATGAAGCAATTGCTCTTTAAAACTCATTTGTCTTTCAGTTGGTTTAAAATTATAATTAGCTTCAGGCATAGCTTCAGCCATTTCTAATAAATAATTTTTTGAATTTTCCCACTTTATCAAGAATGCAGATTTTACATCATTTTGAGATTGTAAATTATTAGAAATCATAGTAATAAATATTGTTAGTAGCAGTATTTTTTTCATTTTAAATCAGTTAATAAATATTATATAAAGGTTAAATATACTCAATACTTTTTTATATTTTAGCGATATACTATTTTAACTCATTTAATTAAGATTATGGCAGAAGACAAAGAAAAAGCAGCAAAATTAAAAGCATTACAACTTACTTTAGATAAATTAGATAAAGCATACGGAAAAGGAACAGTAATGAAAATGGGAGATGTAGCAATAGATGATATTGATGCAATTTCTTCAGGATCGTTAGGATTAGATTTAGCCTTAGGTGTTGGTGGTTATCCAAGAGGAAGAGTTATTGAAATTTATGGGCCAGAATCATCGGGTAAAACAACATTAACATTACATGCAATAGCTGAAGCTCAAAAGGCTGGAGGTATTGCAGCTTTTATTGATGCAGAACATGCTTTTGATCGTTTTTATGCTCAAAACCTAGGAATAGATATTGATAATTTAATTATTTCTCAACCAGATCACGGGGAGCAAGCGTTAGAAATTGCCGATAATTTAATTAGTTCTGGTGCTATAGATATTGTTGTAATTGATTCTGTTGCAGCATTAACACCAAAAAGTGAAATTGAAGGTGAAATGGGAGATTCTAAAATGGGATTACACGCTCGTTTAATGTCGCAAGCACTTAGAAAATTAACGGGAACTATTCATAAAACAAATTGTACTGTTATATTTATCAATCAGTTACGTGAAAAAATTGGAGTAATGTTTGGTAACCCTGAAACAACAACTGGAGGTAACGCTCTTAAATTTTATGCATCGGTTCGTTTAGATATTAGAAGAAGAACTCAAATTAAAGATGGAGATAAAGTTCTTGGAAACAGTACCAAAGTTAAAGTTGTTAAAAACAAAGTAGCACCACCTTTTACAATTGCAGAATTTGATATTATGTATGGAAAAGGGATTTCTAAAACGGGTGAAATTTTAGATATTGGAGTTGAATTTGGAATTGTTAAAAAAAGCGGGTCTTGGTTCAGTTATGGCGATACAAAATTGGGACAAGGACGTGATGCTGTAAAAAGTTTAATAGCAGATAATCCAGATTTAGCGGAAGAATTAGAAACAAAAATTAAAGAAGCTATTAATAATCAAGCATAAGATTAATAGTCCTTTTTTATAAATATTATAAAAGTCTATTTGAAAAAAATTATTTTAAATAGGCTTTTTTTGTTGCTATTTGTCATTCCTGCCTAGGTAGGAATCCATAACCCCCCTTTAAATAAAAAAATATAACCCTTCTGGAACCTCTAATTACAGCAAGTGGAAAACTGTCTTCACAGGTATGACAGCGTGAAATAATTTTTTTTGTCTACTATAATATAAGCACCTGAGGATTTTCCTTTTTTAGTGAAAATCAAGTTTTTAAAGAGCATTTAAAACAAAATAACCTAAAAACCTTGCTGATTAAAATAATAGTTTATTTTTGACAGATAATATTAATATTAAAAATAGGAGTATTTAAAACTTTGAAAACAAACAACATAAAAACACTTATCGGAAGAACAGACATTGTTGATTTTCCAAAATTGGAATTATCTGGAATTGATATTAAAGTAGATTCTGGTGCATATACTTCTAGTTTTCATTGTCATCATATCGAAGTTGAAAACGAGGTATTAAAATGTCAGTTTTTAGATCCTAAACATAATAGGTATCACGAAAAATATTTTTACTTTAAAGAGTTTATTCAAAAAAATGTAAAAAGTTCAAATGGAAGTATAGAAAATAGATTTATAATAGAAACTGAAATTCTTATTTTTAATGAAAATCATACTATAGAATTGTCATTAACAGAAAGAGGATCAATGATGTATCCTGTGTTGTTAGGAAGAAAATTTTTATCAAAAAAATTTATAATTGACACTGCAAAAAAAAATCTATCCTTTAAAAGAATTAACTCAAAAAATCAATAACTTAATACGAGCATGCTAAAAAGTTTATTTTCTAATGAAATGACTGATAGCGAACGGCATGTGACCTTAAAAAAATAATATATACACATGAAAATTGTTGTTTTATCACGTAATGCAAATTTATATTCAACCAAAAGACTTATTGAAGCAGGTAAGCAAAGAAATCACGAAATGTTAATAGTAGATCATACTAAATGTGATATTATTATTGAAAGAAAAAAACCAGCAATACGTTATAAACACGAATTAATAACTGGTGTGGATGCTGTAATCCCTAGAATTGGTGCTTCTGTTACCTTTTTTGGAACTGCTGTGGTGCGTCAGTTTGAAATGATGAAAGTTTTTACAGCTGTAGAATCACAGGCATTAATGCGTTCACGTGATAAATTACGCAGTTTACAAGTGCTTTCGAGAGCAGGTTTGGGTTTGCCAAAAACGGTTTTTACCAATTATTCTAAAAATGTTGAAGATGTAATTGAAAGTGTTGGAGGAGCACCGTTAGTTATTAAACTGTTAGAAGGAACACAAGGATTAGGAGTAGTTTTGGCTGAAACCCATACTGCTGCAGAATCTGTTTTGGAAGCTTTTAACGGTTTAAAAGCACGTGTAATAGCGCAAGAATTTATTAAAGAAGCAAAAGGAGCTGATATTCGCGTTTTTGTAGTTGATGGCGTTGTTGTTGGCGCAATGAAAAGGCAAGGAAAAGAAGGAGAATTCCGTTCTAATTTGCACCGAGGAGGAACAGCTGAAATTTTTGATTTGTCGGTTGATGAAGAAAATGCAGCCCTAAAAGCAGCGAGAGTTATGGGCTTAGGTGTTGCAGGTGTAGATTTATTGCAATCTGCTAGAGGACCGCTTATTTTAGAAGTAAATTCTTCGCCAGGTTTGGAAGGAATCGAGTCCGCTACAGGAAAGGATATTGCAGGAAAAATAATACATTATATAGAGCGTCATGCTGAATGATTTTAAAATTTTAAATCAGAGAATTGGTTTAGGACAAACTGTTCAATTAAAAATGGACATTGCCCAACTTAGTATTGGAACAAAAATAGAAGTGCCAATAATTGTTTCTCGAGGATTAAAGGAAGGTCCTTGTTTGTTATTAATTGCAGGAATACATGGTGATGAAACTAACGGAATAGAGATAGTGCGTCAAATTATTGCTTCAGGTATAAATAAACCTGAGAAAGGTACAGTAATTTGCATTCCAGTATTAAATGTTTTTGGATTTTTAAATAAATCTAGAGAGTTTCCCGATGGGCGCGATTTAAACAGAGCTTTTCCTGGTTCTAGCAAAGGTTCATTGGCAAGTAGATTTGCATTTCATTTAATGAATAAGGTAATTCCGAAAGTAGATTATTGTATAGATTACCACACTGGAGGGGCACAACGTTTTAATTATTCACAAGTTAGAATTGATGCAAAAGATGAAGAAACGCTAAAATTGGCTAAAATATTTGGTTCTCCTTATATTGTTTACAGTAAAAATTTGGAGAAAACCTTCAGAAAATCAATGGCTAATATAGGTAAAAAAGTAATTTTATTTGAAGGTGGAAAATCTTTAAATCTAGATAAAACTGTTACTAAAGTTGGTGTTCAAGGTGCCATAAACATACTACATTACTTAGGAATGCGAGATTTTTATTCAAAAATTTCAAAAGTTACAGTCGAAAATCCACCAATCATAATTAAATCCTCCAAATGGATTAGAGCCAAACGTTCGGGAATGTACAGATCATATATTAATGTTGGTCAAAAAGTAGAAAAAGGAGTAAAACTAGGAAGTATTTCAGATCCTTTTGGAGATTACGAAACTGTTTTTAAAAACCCTCAAGAAGGATATGTTTTAAATTCTAATCATTCTCCAATAGTTAACCAAGGTGATGCTATACTTCATATTGGATTTGAATAAATTATGCTAAAAGTTAATAATGTATCATTTGGATATACTTCAAAACAAGTGTTAAATAATATTAGTTTTAAAGCTAATAAAGGTGATTATATTGCGATAATTGGTGAAAGTGGATGCGGAAAAAGTACTTTGTTGGAAATTATTTATGGCTTATTACACATTGAAAAAGGAGCTGTTTATTGGAATGATGTAAAGCTTTTAGGACCTAATTTTTATCTAATTCCAGGGGAAGATTTTATGAAATATTTACCACAGGATTTCGATTTAATGCCTTACATAACCGTTGAAGAAAATATTGGTAAAAATATTTCAAGCCTAGATCCAAATAAGTTAAATAGAATTAAAGAATTGCTTGAAGTTGTAGATATGAGCGACTTTTTAAAAACAAAGGTTAAAAACTTGAGTGGAGGTCAAAAACAACGCATAGCCATTGCAAAAGTATTGGCAGACGAACCTGAAGTTTTATTATTAGACGAACCTTTTAGTCATATTGATAATTTTAGAAAAAATCATTTAAGAAGAAATATTTTTAAATATTTAAAATCAAAAAATATTTTATGTATTGTTGCTACGCATGATACAACTGATGCGCTTTCATTTGCCGATGAAATTTTAGTTATT
The DNA here is from genome assembly GCF_014646675.1 of Lutibacter litoralis. Classification (GTDB taxonomy): domain Bacteria; phylum Bacteroidota; class Bacteroidia; order Flavobacteriales; family Flavobacteriaceae; genus Lutibacter; species Lutibacter litoralis. Next base: position 434,536 of record NZ_BMNS01000001.1, read on the forward strand.
AGAGAAGGGGTGTTAGTTGCACGCAATACACCAGAAACTTTATATAGCAACCCTAAAAGTAAATACGTAGCTTCTTTTTTTAATGAAATAAATGAAATTTTGTTGAGTGCTATTAACCCAGATACAGATTCTGCAGAAACAATTTTGTTATATCCAAATGAAATTAAAATTTCGAAAACATCAGAGCTTAAAGTAAAAGTAGTTCAATCGTATTTTAAAGGAGATTTTTATCTTATTGAGGCATTATTTAATGGTAATGTTATTTATTTCGAGCATTCTAACAAATTAGAAATTAACCAACAAGTAGCTGTAAAAATTAATAATAAGAGCTAAAAAATTAATTGTTTATTTATTTTCTATTGGAAGAGAAATAGACATACAAGTTCCTTTTTTTAAGTTACTTTTAATTTTAATACTCCCTTTGTTTATTGTTAAAAATTCTTTACAAAGTTTTAATCCTAAACCTGTTCCTTTTTCATTATTTGTTCCAAATGTGGAGATTGTGCTATTAATTTCAAAAATTTTTAATTGTGTTTCTTTATTAATACCAACACCATTATCAACTATTGCAACTGTACATATATTTTTGTTTGTATCAAATTCTTCTAAAATAATTTCAATTTTTCCATTTGTGGTAGTAAATTTTATAGCATTGGATATCAGGTTTCTAATTATTGTGTCAACCATGTCATAATCCGCATAAACAAATAAATCTTGTTCAAAATTACAACTCAGATTAATATTTTTTAATTTAACTTGAGAGTTAAAAAGATTTATATTACTAAGTATTATTTTAGAAAGATTTAGTTGATTAGGCTTATAAATAATTACCCCAGCATTTGTATTTGCCCATTTTAATAAATTATCTAGTAGGTTAAAGGTGGTTTTACTATTTTGATAAAGTGATTTGGTTAGTTTTTCTCTTTTTTCATCAGTAATATTATTTAGCCAAAGAAGTTCACCAATTTGTTGCAAGCCACCAAGAGGACCTTTTAAATCGTGCGCAATAATTGAGAAAAATTTGTCTTTACTTTTAATTACTTGACTTAGTTTTAAATTGTCTTTTTCTTTTAAAATAAAAATGAGCAGTAAAGGAAAAATTAAGTTTAGGATTAAGAAAAAAACAAGTGGTATTACCATAATATAATTTTTGGAATACATTTCAACCCCATTTATATAAAGTGCTCCTATAGTACGGGTTAAAATTAATATAGAAATAATACCGAATATAAATCCAGTAAGGTGTTGTATTTTGGTTTTCCCTTTTTTTGTTAAAAGCACATAAGATGAAAGCATATACATAATGGAAACACTAAGTGACATGGTAGCTATTCGACTACTTTCGGAGTTTGTAATAAAAAAGTAAGATATAATGGATAATAATAGTGGTATTAAAAAGAATCGTTTAACGTGCTTTAAACTAAATTTTCGCTCTATAAAAGAGATACAATAAAGTTCGTAATAAACAATAAATAAATAAATAGTGCTATTTATAATAATATTAATATGCTTTGGAGCACTATTTCGCACTGAAAGCATAATTAAAAGTAGAATGATAGATACCCTGGTTAGTATAAAAATATAAATAATAGGATTTTTTACCCTATATAATTTAATATAAATAATAAATAGAAGAATAATAAATATATTGGCTGCTGCAGAAAAAATAAATAGCGTTTTTACATCAACACCCATCATAAAGTTAATTTTCAGCTAATATATTTATTATTTTCTTAAAAAAGAAAAAGTCAAAATTTTAAACACCTGTACTTCCAAACCCACCAGCCCCACGTTCTGTTTCGTTTAAAACTTCAACCACATCCCATTCAGCGCGTTCGTGTTTTGCAATTACCAATTGTGCAATACGTTCACCATCATTTATAACAAAATCTTCGTTGGAAATATTTACTAATATTACACCAATTTCACCTCTATAATCGGCATCAACAGTTCCGGGAGCATTTAATACTGTAATTCCTTTCTTTGCTGCTAATCCACTTCTTGGGCGTACTTGTGCTTCTGTACCTACAGGTAGCGCAATAAATAAACCAGTTTTAACAATGGTGCGTTCTAAAGGTTTTAAGGTAATGGCTTCTGAAATATTGGCACGTAAATCCATTCCGGCAGAAGCAATGGTTTCGTAATTTGGTAATTCGTGTTTAGATTTGTTGATTATTTGTATGTTCATAAGTACTTGTTTTTTATATTAATGAATATTGTAAAGCCATTTAATAACTTCTAAAAACTCACTGCTCCAAAAAACCTCATTATGAGCACCTTCTGGATTTATTTTTGAAGTAATATTTTTAGATTTAAAACCAGTTTCTAATAATAATTTTTTATACTTTTTTGTATTTGAAACTACATTTTTTCCTTCTTTTTCACCAACTAACAAATACAGTTTGGATTTTTTATTTTTACCATAATTTTTGGTAAAATTTTCTACATCATCAGAAAACCAAAAAGAAGTTGATAAAGCGCCAATTTTACCAAAAGTTTTTGGGTATTTTAAACCTCCATAATATGAAATTAATCCACCTAAAGAGCTGCCAATAATGGCTGTATATTTTGCTTGTTTTTTTGTGCGGTAATTATCATCAATGTATGGTTTTAGGGTATTCTTTAAAAAATCGATATAAATTTCACCTTTTCCACCGCCATACTTTTTGTTTTTCCAGGGTGTGTATTCGTTAATACGTTCTGCACCTCCATTTTCAACAGCTACTACAATAAAACCTTTTCCAGTATTTTTATATAAATTATTTAATGTTTCATCAACTTTCCATTCGCCAGCATAAGATGTAGTTGCATCAAATAAATTTTGAGCATCGTGCATATAAATTACTGGAAATTTTTTGTTTGAAGCATTATAGTTCGGCGGAACATAAACCCAAATTTTATGGGAGATGTTATTTAGATTCGGAATAACAAATTCTTGCTTTAAAATTGAAAAGTTTTCAGTTGCTGTTTTTCCTTTTTCTTGTGAAAAAAGTGTTGAAATTGAAAGAAAAAACAGACCATAAAATTGCAATAACCTTTTCATAATTAATTTCGTTTTAAAATCTTTAAAATTTCCTTTTTTTCATTTAAATAAATTAAAAAACCAAATAGTAAAACCAATCCTACAGATACAAAATAATTTTCTCTAAAATAGTTAAAAGAAACATATGAAATTAGCGTAGCAGTTACTAAATAACTTATTGTTTTTTTAATGTTATATGGAACGGGATAATGTTTTTTTCCTATTATATAAGATAATAGCATCATTACTCCGTATGCTGTTAAAGTTGCCCAAGCGGAAGCCATAAATCCTATTTTAGGAATCATAACTAAATTTAAAACAATGGTAATAATGGCTCCAATAATTGAGAAATACATTCCAAATCTGGTTTTATCCGTTAATTTATACCAAATAGCTAAATTGTGATAAATCCCTAATAAAAGGTTGGCTAATAAAATTATTGGAACAATTATTAAAGCTTCAAAATATTCGTCGCTACCCAATAACATAGATGCGAAGATATCTATAAATACCACAATAAATATCATAAAAAAAGCACCAGTAATAACAAACCAATTTAATATTTTAGCATAGGTTTGGGTTGCATTTTTTTCTTCAGAATGATTGAAAAAGAAAGGTTCTGCGCCCAGCCTAAATGCCATAATAAAAAGGGTCATAAAAACGCCTAATTTATAACAAGCGGCGTAAATTCCCATTTGTTGGTCGCCAATTAAATCTCCTAATAATAATTTATCTAAATTTTCATTAGTTACATAAGCTAATCCCGCAATTAAAATAGGAAAAGAATAGCGTAGCATTTTTATTAATAATGCTTTATCAAATTGAAGTTTAAATTTAAAAAGTGTTGGTAATAATAATAAAAATGTAGCTGCACTTGAAATCGTTCCTGCAATAAATATAAATATAACTTTTGGGTTGTTTTGATAGCTGGAAATTATCCAGGGTGGTAAGTTTATGTTTTTTTGAATTGCATAGGGTACAAACCACAAGAAAAACAGGTTAAAAAAGGCGAAAATTAATATGTTTAAAACTTTGTATAATGTAAATCTAATAGGTCTGTTGGTAACACGTAAATACGCGTAAGGTATTACAACCATTGTGTCTAAAACCGTTGTCCAAATTAATAATTTAAAAAATAATGAATTTTTGAAACCAAAAAAACCTGAAATTTGGTTACTAAAAATTAACATTGTAACTAAAAATAAAAATGTGGTTGTAGCCAAACTCAAAAACGATGTTGAAACAACTTTTCCTTTTTCTTTTTCTTTTGAAAAAAAACGGAAAAAAGCAGTTTCCATTCCGTAAGTTAATAACGCATTAAAATATGCAGCATACACGTAATAATCTGTATTTACAGCATATTTTTCGGCAGTTAATTTAGAGGTATGTAACTTTACTAATAAAATATTAATAGCTCTTGGTAAAACAGCAGCAATTCCGTAGATTATGGTGTCCTTAAAAAATTGTTTAAGTGCGTTCAAATTGGATTTTTAAAGTAAAAATATAAAAGTACAAAAGTATCACTTCATTTCAACAAAATAATTTTTAAGTTTGAATTAGTTGGTGTATTTTTAAAATAATGGATTTTCAATTTCAACGACATATAGCGAACCAACTTAATTTTAAATTAACAAAAAAATTAAATTTTACATGGCAACCTGTTGAAGGAGGTAGCATAAATACCACTTATAAAATTGCAGCTAAAAGCTATAATTATTTTGTAAAAGTTAATGATAAGGATGTTTTTAAGAATGGTTTTAGTGAAGAGGTTTTAGGGTTGCAATTTTTAAAAGCAAATGGAGCAATTACTCCTAAAATAATTACTGAAGGAAATTTTAATAACAAAGTATATTTAGTGCTTAGTTGGATTGATTCGGCTTCTGAAACAACTCAGTTTTGGAAAAATTTCGCACATCAATTGGCAGATTTACATCAACATAAAGGAGTACAATTTGGATTAGAGTATACTAATTTTATGGGGCAGTTATCTCAAAAAAAACACTTTTTTAAATGATTTTTCTTCTTTTTTTATCGAAAACAGATTAAAACCACAAGTAAAATTAGCTTTTGATACAGGAGCACTTAAAACTAAAGAACTGCACTTATTCGAAAGTTTATACAAACAATTACCTACTATTTTTCCAATAGAAAATCCCAGTGTAATTCACGGAGATTTATGGAGTGGAAATTTTATTGCTACCACAAATAATAAAGCTGTTTTTATAGATCCAGCGGTTTATTATGGACATAGAGAAGTAGATTTAGCAATGAGCTTATTGTTTGGCGGATTTTCAAATATATTTTATACAACTTATAATGAAGTGTATCCTTTACAAAAAGGATTTAATAATAGAAAAGATATTTATAATTTATATCCACTATTAATTCATTTAAACTTGTTTGGAAAATCGTATTTACAAAGTATAAAAACGATAGTTTCTCAGTTTTAAGTTTGCATTTCATTTAGTTTCTTTACTTTTGATACGCAAAAATCTTATAAAATGAACACAAACCCTAAAATAGCCGTTTTTGGAGGTGGGAGCTGGGCAACAGCCATTGTAAAAATGCTTTCTGAAAATTTAGAGCAAGTTGGCTGGTATATGAGAAGTCAGAGCGCTATAGATTATATAAAAGAAAATGATCACAATCCAAATTATATAAGTTCTGCAACGTTTAATGTAAACCAATTATACTTGTCGAGTGATATTAACGAAATGGTAAAATATGCAGATATTTTAATTTTTTCAATTCCATCGGCATTTGTAAAAACAGAATTAGATAAAATAACAGAGCCTTTTACTTCAAAAATTGTGTTTTCAGCAATAAAAGGAATTATTCCAGAAAGTGGTTTAATTGTAGGAGAACATTTTAATAAAATATTAAATGTTCCAATTGAAAATATTGGGGTAATTACGGGTCCTTGTCATGCCGAAGAGGTTGCAATGGAACGTTTATCGTATTTAACAATTGCTTGTAAAGATGAAGAAAAGGCGAAACTTGTAAGTAAATTTATTTCTAGTCATTATATAAAAACCAAAATTTCAGACGATATTATTGGAGCAGAATATGCCGCCATGCTTAAAAATATTTATGCAATAGCAGCAGGGATAGCGCATGGTTTAGGTTATGGAGATAATTTTCAAGCAGTATTAATGTCCAATTCAATTCGAGAAATAAAACGTTTTATTAAAAAAGTGCATAGAATGAAACGTAATATTAATAATTCTGCCTATTTAGGTGATTTGTTAGTTACGGGTTATTCTGTTTTTAGTAGAAATAGAATGTTTGGAAATATGATTGGTAAAGGGTACACTGTAAAAAGCGCTATGATGGAAATGAGTATGGTTGCAGAAGGATATTATGCCACAAAAAGTGCCTATTTATTAAATGAAAAAAATAACACAAAAACACCAATTATTGATGCCGTTTATCAAATTCTGTACGAAAATAAAAATCCAAAAACAATATTTAAAAATTTAACAGAACTTATAGATTAACAGTAACTTACTGCAAATTTATTTTTAAGTTTCTTGCAAAAGAGCATTAATAATAGCAAAATAATAGTAACTTTGCACTTTAATTTATTTTTTAACAATGAAAAAAGGTACAGTAAAATTTTTTAACGAATCTAAAGGTTTTGGATTTGTAACAGAAGCAGGTTCTAACACAGATTATTTTGTGCACATTTCTGGATTGATTGACGAAATCAGAGAAGGAGATGAGGTAGAATTTGAACTTAAAGAAGGTAAAAAAGGTTTAAATGCAGTTAACGTAAAAGTTATCTAATAAAATAATCTTTTAAAAAGCGTAAAAATCCATTCAATTAGAGTGGATTTTTTTTTAAAATAAAAACCAAAACTTTAGCACTACTTCCTTAAATTTTACAATAAAACTTTTATGTATTTGCATATCAGTTTCTTACAAGTGCCTGGGTTTTAACCAGTCTTTATCAATTGACAAATGTCATACAAATAGAACTGTTTTTTAGGTAATTTTGATACTTTAATAATATATATGTTATGAGTGAACGAATTGGAATTTTATACGCAACAGTTGACGGACAAACAACAAAAATTTGTAATGAAATTGTAAAAACGTTAAAGGGAAAAAACGCAGATGTTCAATTATTTACCATTGATACTTTTAAAAACAATATTTCAGATTTTGATAAATTTGTTATTGCATCGAGTATAAGATATGGAGTTCACGATAAAGAAATAATTGCATTTATTAACAAAAATAAAGCTGAATTAGACACTATTAAAACAGCTTTCTTTTCAGTGAATTTAGTTGCTAGAAAACCAGAAAAAAGCACGCCAGAAACCAATCCTTATGTGGTTAAGTTCTTTAAAACTATAGATTGGAAACCTACAATTACCGAAGTTTTTGCAGGTATGTTAGATTATAAAAAATACAAACCTTTTGATAGAATAATGATTCAGTTTATTATGTGGATGACAAAAGGACCTACCGATAAAAATACTAAGATTGAATACACAAACTGGGAAAAAGTGAAATTATTTGCAGATGTAGTTCGAACTATTTAAATTATTATGTTAATTTACAGATAGTTTAAAAAAATCAATAAGTGAAATGGTTGATAAATATATTGAAAAAACCCTAAAATTTATATCCGAAAATGGTTATAAATTAGAAGGCAATGAATTCTTAAAAGAAACAGCCATCTTTTTAACCAAATTATTGGATGTCAATTATGTTATAATTGATAAGTATTCAATTAAAGAGCAAGATATTGCTAAAATTGAATGTTTTTATACAAATAAAGAACAAAAATTTTTCCCTAAAACATCATATAATTTATCAAATACACCTTGCGAAAATGTTATAAACAAAAGTATTTGTAGTTATCCTTCTAATGCTAAAAATTTATTTCCAAAAGATACCCTACTAACTAAACTAAATATTGAAAGTTATATTGGGATTCCATTGTGGAGTTCAAAAATGGAACCAATTGGATTAATTGCTATAATGCATAATAAACCAATTGTTGATGTTAACACAGTTGAGAAAATAATTAAAATACTAGCCATTAAAATTGAAAATATCTTAGAGAATATTATTTTTAATGAACAGATTACTACAAAAAATATAGATATAGAAACCTCTCAAAAGAATTTTGAAAAATTATCAAATTTAACTTTTGAAGGAATTTTAATTCATAAAGAGGGTGTTGCAATTGATGTAAATCTTTCGTTTGCAAAAATGTTTGGTTATGAAAAAGAAGCGCTAATTGGCAAAAATGTTATTAATATTCTTTTTGACAAACAATTTCATCAAAAATTTTATAATAATTCTAAAAAACCACATGCCTTTTCTTATGAAATGGAAGGAATTAGAAAAGATAAAACAAGATTCTTCGTCGAAATAGAATCTAAATTTATTGAATTAAAAGATGATGAAAAAATTAGAGTGTCATCATTTAGAGATATCTCTAGAAGAAAACAAGCTGAATTTAATTTAAATGAAGCCCAAAAAATTGCAAAAATTGGCACATTTGTTTTAGATATTGCGTCAGGTTTTTGGGAAAGCACACCTGTTTTAGATGAAATTTTAGGGATTGATAAAAATTTTATTAAAAATTCTGAAAACTTAGCTTTTATTATTTATCCAGAAGATCAAGAAATAGTCTCAATTGATATTAAGGATTTAGTTGAGAAAAAAATTGCATCTTATGATAAAGAATACCGAATTATAAGAAACAATGATAAACAAGTTAGATGGGTAAATAGTTTAGGTAAATTAGAATTTGATTCAAGTGGAAACCCAATAAAAATTATTGGTACTGTTCAAGATATCACTATTACAAAAAATAGAAATAGAGAACTAGAAAAAGCATTGCAAAAAGCTGAGGAAAGTGAAAATAGTTTGTTTGAAGCCCAAAAAATTGCAGAACTAGGTTCATATTCCTTTGATATTACAAATGGATTTTGGAGTAGTTCAATAATTTTAAATAAAATATTTGGAATAAAAGAAAGTTATGTAAAAGATGTTACTAATTGGATACAGTTAATTCATCCCGATGATAGAGAGGAAATGATTTCTTATTTAGAAACAAATATTCTAAAAAATCACGAAAGTTTTGATAAACAATACCGTATTATTAGAAATAATGATAAAGAAATTAAATGGGTTCATGGTTTTGGAAAACTAAATTTTGATGAAAAAGGAAAACCAACTCAATTGGTAGGAACAATTCAAGATGTCACTTCAATACTAGAAATACAAGAAGCGCTTCAGAAAGCAAAGCAGGTTGCCGAAGAGAGCGAATTATTATTTAAATCTCTAATAGAACATGCAGGAGATGCTATGTATTTATCTGATTTTGATGGAAATATTATTCAAGTTAATAATAAAGCAATTAAAAATTCAGGATATAGTAGAAAAGAACTTCTGTCTATGAATACCAAACAGCTTGAAGCGGAATTTAACGAGTTGGATAGAAAAAAGTCCGCATGGAGTGAACTAACAAGAAAGAATAATATAACAATTGAAACTTTACATAAAAGAAAGGATGGATTGGTTTTTCCTGTTGAAATAAATATTGCAGTTCTTAAAATTGGTGTAAAAAAGCTATTACTTGGTTTTGCACGTGATATTTCAATTAGAAAAAAGAGGTTAAAAGAATTTAAATTATTATCAACGGCAGTAAACCAAAGTGCTAATGCCATTGTAATTACTGATATAAATGGAAATATTGAGTTTACAAATCCAAAATTTAGTTTATTAACTGGTTATGGTGCACAAGAAGTTAAAGGGAAATCACCTAATATTTTAAATTCTGGGTTGCACCCAGAAAAGTTTTTTAAAAATTTATGGGATACAATTTTAAACGGAGAGGATTGGCAAGGGGTCTTTCAAAATAAAACGAAAGATGGAACTTTAATTTGGGATAGTACCACAATTACTCCAGTCAAAAATGATGTAGGTGAGATTACAAATTTTTTAGCAATTAAAGAAGATATTACTGAACAAAAGAATTCAGAAATAAATTTAAATGCTGCCTATGCTAAGATTGAAGAAAATGAAAATTATTTAAAACGAATATTACAAACGGCTAATGAAGGTTTTTGGATAATTAATAACAAGGCTCAAACTACGGATGTTAATATAAAAATGTGCAGTATTTTAGGCTATAAAAAGGAAGAATTTATAGGTAAATCTATTTTCGATTTTGTTGATAAAAAGAACCGTACTATTTTTAAAAACCAAATAAAACAAAGAGAGAAAGGGTTATCGACGACTTATGAAATCGAACTCATAAAAAAAAGTGGAGAAAATGTAATTTGCCTATTTAATACATCACCAATTTATGATAATGAAAACATTAGAAAAGGGTCATTTGCTTTAGTAACCGATATTACAACTTTAAAACTGTCATCTAATAAACTTAAATTAAGAAATAAAGAATTAAATAGGCTAAGTAAAGAGTTATTTGAAAAAAACCAATTGTTAAATATTTCAAGAGATAGATTTGTAAATTTATTTGAACATAGTCCAGTATCGTTATGGGAAGAAGATTTTTCAGAGGTTAAAAATTTTATAAAAAGTAAAGGCGTTAAAAATAAAGATTTAGAAGAGTATTTTAATAATAATCATAATTTTTTATTAGAATGTATTTTAAAAATAAGCATTATAAAGGTAAATAAAAATACACTGAGCCTTTTTGGAGCAAAAGATATTGAAGAATTAAAAATACATTTAAAAAACAGCAACAGGGATATAAATTTTCAAACCCTTAAAAAAGAGATTCTTGCAATTGTATTAGGGAATAAAACTTTTTCTTGCGAGACAGAATTTTCTAAAATAGATGGAACTTTAATTTCTGCAGTTATAAAGTCTAAAATTGACAGCGATGGAAAAGCAATTGTTTCTGTATTAGATATTACAGATATAAAAAACACAAGAGATCAATTGAAAAAGGCTAAATTAAAAGCTGAAAAAAGTGATGAACGTTACAGGTTAGCAGTATCAGCTACTGGTTTAGGTATTTGGGATTGGGATGTAATTTCAAATAAAGCATTTTACTCAAAGCTTTATAAAATGCAATTAGGATATGAGGATCACGAGTTAGAAAATGTATTTTCAACTTGGGAAAATCTATTGCATCCAGATGATTATGAGTCTACGGTGCTTAAATTTAAAAATTATTTAAAAAATCCTGTAGGACAGTATCTTTCTGAATTTAGGATGAAACATAAGAACGGATCCTATATTTCTATATTTTCAATGGCAGAATCGATTAAAAATGAAAAAGGTGAAGTAATTCGAATGTTTGGTTCACATAGAGATATTACCGTTAGAAAAAAAGCACTTAAAAATCTAGAAGAACAAACTGCAGAATTGGTTAAATCGAAAGAAAAAGCTGAAGAAAGTAATAGACTAAAAACAGAGTTCTTAAATAATATGTCTCATGAAATTAGAACTCCAATGAATGGTATTTTAGGTTTTTCTCAATTCTTATTAGATGAAAATTTGCCTATTTCTAAAAGGAATTACTTTATAAAAATAATTCAAAATAGTGGAAATCAATTACTTAGAGTTATTGATGATATTCTGGAAATTTCAAGACTAGAAACTAAACAAGTTAAAGTAATTGAAAAACCTGTTTGTTTAAATGATTTGTTAATGGAATTATTTTCTGTTTTTGATTTAAAAGCAAAAGAAAATCAAATACCGTTATATATAAAAACAGGGCTTTCTGATGAACAAAGCACTATTTATGCGGATAAATCAAAGCTTAATAAAATAATAAGTAACTTGTTAGAAAATTCTTTTAAATATACGAACAAAGGAAGTATTAATTTTGGCTATAAACTTATTAATAACAACATAGAAATTTTTGTAAAAGATACTGGAATTGGTATTAATATTGAAAAACAGAAAATTATTTTTGAAAGATTTTTGCAAGAAAATGAAGAAACCTCTAGAGCTTCAGGCGGATTAGGACTAGGGTTATCTATTGCAAAAGAAAATACCGAATTATTAGGAGGTGAAATTTCTGTAAATTCTATAAAATGGAAAGGATCAACTTTTACTGTATCAATACCTTATAAGCCTGTTAATACAAATTTTAAAATGCATAATTTTAATGAAAATAATAATAATATTAAAGAAAAATTAAAATATACTATTTTAATAGCTGAAGATGAAGAAATGAATTATTTATTTCTTGAAATCTTAGTTTCAAAAATATTTAATCAAAATTGTAATATTTTACATGTAATAGATGGTGTAGAAGCTGTTAAATTGTGCAAGGAAAAAGCAGCTATAGATTTGATATTGATGGATATAAATATGCCAAAAATGAATGGGCTTGAAGCGACTAAAAAGATTAGAGAGTTTAGCCCTAATTTACCAATAATAGCGCAAACTGCTTATTCATCAATTGAAGATAAAGAAAAAGCCGTTTCGGCAGGTTGTAATGGCTTTATTTCTAAGCCTATAAATAAAGAGGAACTAAAAACAATAATAGATCACCATTTGAATTTGAAATAATAAAAAATTGAAAAGCAAAAGTGTAAATAGAAACATTTTATTTGTATTAGTTTTAGCCGTTTTATATGTTTTTGAAATTAAGGCACAATCTAATAACCTTATTTTTGAAAATGATGATATTCGTATTTTTGAATCTTATATATCATTAAATTCAGCAGGAAATATTTTTCCAACACTTTATAATGAAGGATTGATTTATGCCTCAAACTATAATAGTAATAATTATAAGCTCTTTTATTCAAATCTAAAATCGGAATCCCAAAAGTTCAAAATCGGGTCAAAATATAATTTAGGTGCTGTTACTATTTTTAATAATGAAATTTATTTTACGGGGATCACTAAAAAGTTAAGCGCTTTTGGCACAAATAATTTTACAATTTATAAAGGAAAAATAGAAAAGTTTAAGGTTAAAGAGATTGAGCAATTACCTATTTGCAGTTTAGATTTTTCATATACCTATCCAACAATTTCAAAAGATGGCTCTAGAATGACGGTTGTTACTAACGAAAAAGGATATTTACATTTGTTAGAACTTAAAAGAAATGAAAATAACGAATGGGAAAAAGGAGAAGTTGTATATATCTCTCATCCAGAATTCGAAATTATAAATCCGACGTATTATAATGAAAATACCATTTATTTTGCATCAAATCTTTATGATGGAAAAATAACTAGAGTGGCCTATGATCAAAATAAAAAGGGAGAATTCCTTATAACTGAAGTAGAAAGAGAGCAAGGAAGTTTTAACATTTATAAAATTGTTAAAAGGAACGGAATTTGGGGTGTGCCTATAAAACTAGCTAAATTTAATTCAGAATTTGATGATTTAGGGGTTGTTTTTATAAATGAAAACTCAGGGTATATAACTTCATTTAGATATAGCAATGCAGATAATATCTATTATTTTGAATTAAAGAACTAAAATAGTAAATATACTGGTGTTGGGGCTTTAATGCTGTTTAAAAAAGATAACTTACCAGAACTTTTATTAATTTTGTAAACGCTAATATTTTTACTTTTTTGGTTGGCAACTAATAAAAATTCCCCATTTGGTGAAAGCGTAAAGTTTCTTGGCCAATTACCATTAACACTTATATTTTGAACTTTTTGGAGCCTACCATTTTTTATATTTCTTTTAAAAACTGCAATAGAATTTTCACCTCTATTTGAACCGTATACAAATTTTTCATTTTTAGATAAATGAATATCTGCACAATAACTTTTCCCTATAAAATCAGAACTTAGAGTGCTAATATTTTGAATGTTTTTATAGCTATTTTTGTCTTTTTTTAGAGTGGTTACCGTAGAATTTAATTCATTAATAACATAAATATATTTTCCATTTTTAGTAATTTCAAAATGTCTTGGTCCAGCACCAGTTTCCATTTTATACTTTTCATTTAAAGTAAAATTACCTTGCTCTTCAATATAATGTGCTAAAAAATCACGTCCTAAATCGGCTACAAATAAATTAGAATTTAAAAATTTTGCAGAATGGGCATGCGCTTTTTTTGTTTCAATATTGTGGTTAATAACTTGAAAAGCCTCTTGTAAACTACCATCTTTATTTATATTAAAAATAGCGAAATTTCCGCCACCATAATTTGAAACAACAGCTTTATCTCCTTTTTTATTTAATTGTACATGGCAAGGACCTTTACCTTTGCTATTTACTTTATTAATTAAAGTAAGTGAGCCGTTATTATTGACTTTATATGCGTTAACAGAACTTCCTTCATTACTTTCACTAACTGCATACAGAAACTTTTTGTCTTTTGAAAAAGTTAAAAAAGAAGGATTTACAGCCTCAACTGCTAACCTTCTGTTATTTAATTCACCAGTTTTAACGTTGAAATTATAAAGGAAAATACCTTGGCTATCTTCACCAGTATAAGTTCCAACATACATTGGAATATTTTGTGCGTAAGTAAATAAGCCAATGCTCATTAATAAAAAAGTAAAGGTATTTTTCATCTATTTTTAAGTATTATTTTATGAGTATTCCACGTTTATTTAACAAAGGAATATTTCTAAGCGCACCTTCTTTAATGGAGCCTTTTTCAAACAAGAATTTTTTATCGTGCATGGCATTCTGTTTAAAAAAAGTAACATTAAAAAAGTTTGAAAGATTTAATACATCTTCTTGTAAAAGTTCAACTTTAGCAAAGGATTTTGAAGGTAATTTTTCAATTTTATGCCTTAAAACAGCTGTTTCAATCATTTTATCTTCATCATAACCTTTAGAAACTATCAACACCATTTCTATAGCAACATCTTTGTTGTTAATAATATAAGCATTCCAATCTTCACATTGAAATTCGTTGTTATATTCTTTAACAACTGCCATAAAAACGTCTGTTACCTCTGGTATTTTAATGTCTTTTTTCATAAAAATTAGTTTATAAAGTTGAATGTAAAAAGCCTATAATGTAGTGCTTTAAACTTATAACTTTAAAAACATGTTACTTTTAAACTATATTACCGATTTGAACTGTTCTAAAAAACGCACATCGTTTTCATAAAACATTCTAATATCTGGAATTTGGTACAAAAGCATTGCAATACGTTCAATCCCCATTCCAAAAGCGTAACCGCTGTAAACATCAGGATCAATATTGGCGTTTTTTAATACATTTGGATCTACCATCCCGCAGCCCATAATTTCTAACCAACCAGTTCCTTTGGTAATTTTATAATCTGTTTCAGTTTCTAATCCCCAGTAAATATCTACTTCGGCACTTGGCTCTGTAAACGGAAAATAAGAAGGGCGTAAACGAATTTTAGACTTCCCAAACATTTCTTTGGTAAAGTACAGTAAGGTTTGTTTTAAATCTGCAAAAGAAACATCGGTATCTATATATAAACCTTCAACTTGATGAAAAATACAATGTGCTCGCGCCGAAATATCTTCATTCCTAAAAACTCTTCCCGGAGAAATGGTTCTAATTGGTGGTTTGTGGTTTTCCATATAACGCACTTGAACAGAAGATGTATGTGTACGCAATAAAATATCTGGATTTGTTTCAATAAAAAAAGTATCCTGCATATCACGTGCTGGATGGTATTCTGGTAAATTTAACGCCGTAAAATTATGCCAGTCATCTTCAATTTCAGGACCTTCAGAAACTGTAAAACCTACACGAGAAAAAACATCAATAATTTTATTTTTAACTATAGATATTGGATGGCGAGAACCTAATTCAATAGGCTCTTCTGGTTGAGTTAAATCACCATAAACACCTAATTGTTCACTCGCATTTTCTAGAGTATCTTTTAGTTGGTTTACTTTATCTTGTGCTGAATTTTTAAGCGTATTTAATGCCTGACCAAATTCTTTTCTTTCAGTAGGAGCTACATTTTTAAATTCAGCGAATAAATCATTAAGTATTCCTTTTTTACTTAAAAATTTAATTCTAAAAGTTTCAATTTCATCTTTAGAAGTTGCATTAAATGCAGCTACTTCTCCAATCAATTCTTTTACTTTATCTAACATTTTATATAAAATTAGGGTGCAAATTTACACAATTTTATTTTGATAAATAATATTGAATCTATATTGATAAATAGAACTTTTTTTGATACAAATTGAGTAAGTATTTTAATTGTAGAAAAGTTTAAAAAACACTTATTACGAAAACGTTTGAGGAAGTGCAAATATTTTCGTAAAAAATAGTACTAATTTTATATATAGCATTATTTATTGGCTATATTTGTGTAGCAAATTATATTAAATTCAAAATAATACATCATAAATTATGGAATCAAAAATTAAAGAGTTTATGGATCTGGTTAAAGAACGTAACCAATTTGAACCTGAATTTTTACAAGCTGTAGAAGAAGTAGCCGAAACGGTTATTCCTTATATAGCTAGTCAAGAAATTTACTATGGTAAAAACATATTATTAAGAATGGTTGAGCCAGAGAGAGTATTAATGTTTAGAGTGCCTTGGGTAGATGATAGAGGAGAAATTGTTGTTAATAGAGGGTTTAGAATTGAAATGAACTCTGCTATTGGCCCTTACAAAGGTGGTTTACGTTTTCATCCTTCAGTAAACTTGAGTATTCTTAAATTCTTAGCTTTTGAGCAAGTATTTAAAAATGCATTAACTACACTGCCAATGGGTGGTGGTAAGGGTGGATCTGATTTTGATCCAAAAGGAAAATCTGATGGTGAAATCATGCGTTTTTGCCAAAGTTTTATGGGAGAATTATTCCGTCATATTGGTCCAAATACTGATATTCCTGCAGGAGATATAGGTGTTGGTGGTAGAGAAATTGGGTTCTTGTTTGGAATGTATAAAAAACTTCGTAACGAATTTACAGGTGTGTTAACTGGTAAGGGAATGTCTTGGGGTGGATCATTAATTCGTCCTGAAGCAACTGGTTATGGAACCGTTTATTTTGCTCAAAGCATGCTAGAAACAAGAGGAGATACAATTAAAGGAAAAACTGTTACTGTTTCAGGTTCTGGAAATGTTGCCCAGTATGCTTGTGAAAAAGCAACTCAATTAGGAGCTAAAGTTGTTACTTTATCTGATTCGGGAGGATATATTTTTGATGAAGAAGGTATCGATGCAGATAAATTAGCTTTTGTAATGGATCTTAAAAATAACAAACACGGAAGAATTATAGAATATGTTGGTAAATATCCAAAAGCAAAATATGTTGCTGGACAAAGACCTTGGGGTGAAAAATGTGATGTTGCAATGCCTTGCGCAACTCAGAATGAAATAGATTTAGGTGATGCTAAAAATCTATTGGCTAATGGATGTTTTGTAGTTTCCGAAGGTGCTAATATGCCATCAAGACCTGAAGCTATCTCGGCTTTCCAAGGTGCAAATATTTTATATGCTCCTGGTAAAGCCTCAAATGCTGGTGGTGTTGCAACTTCTGGTTTAGAAATGTCTCAAAATTCTTTACGTATTTTATGGTCTCGTGAAGAAGTTGACGAAAGATTGAAAAAAATTATGACCGATATTCATGATTCTTGTATCAAGTATGGTAAAAAAGATGACGGAACTATCGACTATGTAACCGGAGCTAATATTGCAGGTTTTGTTAAAGTAGCTGATGCTATGTTAGCACAAGGTGTTGTTTAATCAGATTCTTTTTATTTTTACACTTAAGAGGGTTGCTTTAGAGTGACCCTTTTTTTATATCCAATTATAATATAACTAAACAAAATTTATATCTTGCATAGTAATAAAAAGCAGACAATATGACGAAAAAACTATTACCAAATCTAAAATCTTATGCATTTGAAGAAGTTGCTTTTGATAAATTAATGCAAAATAGAATAAATAAAGTTTTAATAGTTTGTTCTAATTACGATTATTATATGCTTGAAGAAGATGGAAGAATAGATGAGCGTATTTTTAACGAATATACTTCATTAAATTTAAGATATCCACCAAGTTTTATACACGCAAATTCTTCAAGAAGAGCTATCAAAATGTTAGCTTCAGATAAAATTGATATTGTAATTACTTGGTTAGATATTGGCAATTATAAGGCTTTCGAAACTTCAAAAAAAATTAAAGAGGCTTTTCCACATGTACCAATTGCAGCATTAAGTCATTACTCTTCAGAACTAAGAAGCAAGTTGCAAAAAGGAAATACAGGAATTATAGATTATGTTTTTCATTGGAATGGAAATGTAGATATATTTTTAGCTATTATTAAATTAACCGAAGACCGAATGAATGCGGAAAGAGATATTAATGATATAGGTGTTAAAGCTATATTATTAGTAGAAGACTCTTTAAAATTTTACTCAAGATACATTCCATTAATTTACAAAGTTATATTAAAACAAACTCAGGCATTTATGTCTGAAGGTTTAAATGAGCACAGAAAAATGTTATTAATGCGTGGTAGACCTAAAATATTGTTAGCCACAACTTTTGAAGAAGGTATTAGTTTGTTTAATAATTATAGAAATAATTTATTAGGTGTAATATCAGATGTTAATTACTTTAAAGACGGAGTTCGGAATAAAGAAGCAGGATTCTTGTTTTTAGATTATGTTAGAAGTTTTAAGCGCTATTTTCCATTTTTAATTCAATCATCAGATGCCAATAACGAAAAACGAGCTTTAGAGCTTAAAGGGAAATTTTTATACAAACATTCAGAAACTTTAGGAGTAGATATTAAAAATTATATTGCAAAGTATTTTTCTTTTGGAAATTTTGAATTTTGGGACCCAACTCAAATGAAAGTATTAGCAGTTGTAAAAGATTTAACCGAATTTCAAAAAGCATTGCATATTGTAAGTGAAGATTGCTTGGTATATCACGCCAAAAGAAGCGAATTTTCAAAATGGTTAAAATCAAGAGCTCTTTTCCCATTGGCTGATTTGTTTAGCAATGTAGAATTTGATGATTTTGAAAATAAATATCAAATAAGAGATTTTTTAATTAATTCCATTAATGTTTATAGGGTTTATAGATCAAGGGGTGTAATTGTAAAATTTGATAAACGTAAATACGACGAGTTTGTTGGGTTTGCAAGAATTGGGGAAGGCGCTTTAGGCGGGAAAGGAAGAGGTTTAGCTTTTATAGATTCCTTTTTAAAAAGAAATAATTTATTTAACAAATACGAAAACGTAAGCATTACTATACCAAGAACGGTAGTAATTAGTACCGAAGTTTTCGATCAATTTATTGAAACACATAAACTAATAAAATTTGCAGCAGAATGTTCTAATGATGAGGAGATATTGAATGAATTTATTTCAAAAGATCTTCCGGAATGGGCAGTTGAAGATGTTTGCGCATTTTTAAAGACTACCAAATCGCCCATTGCTATACGATCGTCAAGTATGTTAGAGGATTCTAATTATCAGCCATTTGCAGGAGTTTTTGCAACTTATATGATTCCGAATTCAGAAATAAATAAAATGGTTGAAATGGTTTCTAATGCAATTAAATCTGTTATTGCTTCGTCATTTTTTCAAAGCAGTAAATCTTATTTAAAAGCTACATCACATACTATCGAAGAGGATAAAATGGCTGTAATTTTACAGGAAGTTATTGGAAAACAATACCAAGATGTGTATTATCCAAATATTTCTGGTGTGGCACGCTCTATTAATTTTTATCCTATAGGAGATGAGAAGCCTAATGAAGGAATTGCCAATATAGCTTTAGGTTTAGGCGAAATAATTGTGGGTGGAGGTCAAACCTTACGTTTTTCACCTTTTCATCCAAAAAAAATTCTACAACTATCTTCTCCAGGTTCAACGCAGAGAGATACACAGCAGTATTTTTATGGTTTGGATATAGATCCAGATAGTTATAAAGTTTCAACCAGTGAAGCAATCAATAAAAAGAAGGTAACTATTAGAGCCGCAGAAAATCACGGCTCCTTAAAATTTGTAGCTTCAACATATGATTTGCAAAATAATATAATAAGACCAGGCGTTATGCACGATGGAATTCGTGTAATTTCATTCGATAATATTCTAAAATACAACACGTTTCCTTTACCAGAAATTCTAAAAGAACTATTGCGAATTGGACAACGAGAAATGAGAAATCCAATAGAAATCGAGTTTGCTGTTAAACTCGATGTTCCAGCTGGAAAGCCAAAAGAATTTAGTTTTTTACAAATAAGACCCATTATAGAAAGTGTCGAAACCGTTAGTAGATTGCCTGAAAATTTTGAACTTTCAGATACAATTATTTATTCTGAATCCGCTTTAGGAAATGGGAAATATGAAAATATTTACGATGTTGTTTATGTAAAACCAGAAACTTTTAATTCGGCCAATACTAGAGAAATTGCTATAGCTGTTGAACAAATTAATAAAAAATTTGCAACAATGGATAAAAAATATATTTTGGTTGGACCTGGGCGTTGGGGTTCTAGTGATCCTTGGTTGGGAATTCCAGTAATTTGGCCTCAAATTTCTGCTGCAAAAATAATTGTAGAATCTGGTTTAAATAATTTTAGAATTGATCCAAGTCAAGGAACCCATTTTTTTCAAAATTTAACTTCATTTAAAGTGGGTTATTTAACAATAAATCCATTTATAAAAGATGGCTTTTTTGATGTAGATTATTTAAATGAGAACGAAGCTATTTTTGAAGATGCTTATTTAAGGCATATTTGTTTTAAAGAGCCGCTTACGGCTATAATTGAAGGTAAATATAATAAAGCGGCTATTTTTAAAGAAGGTTTTTCGGCACAAGAAACAAGCGTAAAAATAGAAGATTCTATTGAAGAATTGCCTCCAGATGGATTTATGTAAAAATATGTATATGATAAAAAAACAACTTAAAATAAGTATAATAATTTCAAATTAATAAAAAAAGTATAATTTAATAATAAATATTAAAATTATTGATAAGAATGTTATTTGAAATTCAATTTAAAATATGTATTTTTGTTATTATCTTTATTTTATATAACAGTTATAAATTATGTCATTATGAATGTAAAAGAAATATTAACAAATTTGGAAACTAAACACCCTGGTGAAAAAGAATATTTACAGGCTGTTCATGAAGTTTTAGAGTCTATTGAGACTATATATAATGAAAATCCACAATACGAAGCTGCCAAAATTATTGAACGTTTAGTAGAGCCAGATAGAATTTTAACATTTAGAATTTCTTGGATAGATGATGCAGGAAATGTTCAAGTTAATTTGGGTCATAGAGTTCAATATAATAATGCGATTGGCCCTTATAAAGGAGGAATACGTTTACACCCAAGTGTAAATTTAAGTATTTTAAAGTTTTTAGGGTTTGAGCAAATATTTAAAAATGCCTTAACTACACTACCAATGGGAGGTGGAAAAGGAGGATCAGATTTTAATCCTAAAGGAAAATCTGATACAGAAATTATGCGTTTCTGCCAAGCTTTTATGTTAGAACTATGGAGGCTTATTGGGCCAAGTACAGATGTGCCAGCTGGTGATATTGGAACTGGTGGTAGAGAAATTGGTTTTATGTACGGAATGTATAAAAAACTGCAACAAGAAAACTCAGGAGTTTTTACTGGTAAAGGACTAAATTGGGGAGGAAGTTTAATTAGACCAGAAGCAACAGGTTTTGGTGGTGTTTACTTCACAAAGGAAATGCTGGACACTAAAAATGATACTTTTGAAGGTAAAACAATAGCGCTTTCTGGCTTTGGAAATGTAACTTGGGGTGTAGCTCTAAAAATTACTGAACTAGGTGGAAAAGTGGTTACAATCTCTGGACCTGACGGATATGTTTATGATGAAAAAGGATTGGATGCAGATAAAATTAATTACTTATTGCAATTAAGAGCGTCTAATAACGATATTGTTTCTCCATATGCTGATGAGTTTCCAGAAGCTAAATTTTATGCGGGAGAAAAACCTTGGGGTGTAAAATGTGATATTGCAATGCCTTGTGCAACACAAAATGAATTGAATGGTGAAGATGCTGTAAAATTAGTTGCAAATGGTGTACAATATGTAGCGGAAGTTTCAAATATGGGTTGTACTCCAGAAGCAGTTGATGCATTTCATGTAGCTAAAATTTTATACGGGCCTGGTAAAGCAGTAAATGCTGGTGGTGTAGGAGTTTCTGGTTTAGAAATGTCTCAAAATGCAATGAAATTAAATTGGACAAAAGAAGAGGTTGATGCTAAATTGCATCAAATTATGCATTCTATTCACACAGCTTGTTTAAAGTACGGAACAGAAGAAGATGGTTACATAAACTACGTAAAAGGAGCAAATATTGCTGGTTTTATTAAAGTAGCGGACTCTATGTTAGATTTAGGTGTTGTGTAAATTAAAGTTTATATTAGGTTTAAAAGGGTTGCTAATTAGCAACCCTTTTCTTTTTATCTTTGTTTAAGATGGAGCAAAATAATACATATCGCAAAATAATACACGTAGATATGGATGCGTTTTATGCTTCTGTAGAACAATTAGACAATCCAGCCTTAAAAGGAAAGCCAATTGCTGTTGGAGGAGGTGGAGAGCGAGGTGTAGTTTCTGCAGCAAGTTACGAAGCCCGTAAATTTGGAGTGCGTTCTGCAATGAGTGGCGTAATTGCAAGAAAAAAATGTCCACAATTAATCTTTGTAAAACCTCGATTTGAACGTTATAAAGAAATTTCAAAAAAAATTAGAAGCATTTTTTATGAATATACCGATTTAGTAGAGCCACTTTCATTAGATGAAGCGTATTTAGATGTTACAGAAAATAAAAAAGGAATTCCCTCGGCTAGTTTATTAGCAAAAGAAATTAGAAAGCGAATTTTAGACGAATTACATTTAAATGCCTCTGCAGGTATTTCAAGCAGTAAATTTATTGCTAAAATTGCTTCCGATATAAACAAACCTAATGGGCAAAAAACTATTCCTCCTGAAGAAATAATATCTTTTTTAGAAGAATTACCAATAAAAAAATTCTTTGGAATTGGTAAAGTTACCGCTGCAAGAATGTACAATCTTGGTATTTTTAAAGGCAGTGATTTAAAAGCTAAAAGCGAAACGTTTTTAACCCAACATTTTAAAAGTTCAGGTTTACATTATTACAATATTGTTAGAGGAATTCATAATAGTAAGGTGAAACCAAACCGAGAACGAAAATCTGTTGCTGCTGAACAGACTTTTAATACAAATTTAACTTCCGAAATTTTTATGATGGAGAAATTGAAACAAATTTCAGAAGAACTAGAAGAACGTTTACAAAAGGCTAAAGTTTCAGGAAAGACAGTTACCTTAAAAATTAAATATAGCGATTTTAAAACCCAGACACGCAGTAAAACGTTACCGTATTTTATTAAAGAAAAAGCGATTTTATTAGACACTGTTAAAGAGCTACTTTATCAAGAAAAGGTGTTAAACTCTGTCCGTTTGTTGGGTATTTCAGTTTCTAATTTGAACATTCACTTAAAAAACAAACCAGAAAAACCCTTAAACATTCAATTTAAATTTGAATTTTAAAATAGTTTCTTAGATAAATCTAATTAATAAGCAAGCTAATTTTATACGTGAACTATATCAAACTCTTCTATTAAAGGTTCATTATTAAAACGAAGTAATAGCTGAGCAATTGCTATGGTGTCTTTTTCACAATAGGTTACAATACGTGCTATATTTTTTTCTTTATAGTAAACAGCTCCTACTTCACTTCCATTAATATCATCTTTTGGAGAGGGAATATTTAATATAGATGTAAGCAACTTTAAAGAAGTATAATGTTTATAATCGCCAAATTTCCACAATTCCATAGTGTCTAAATGTGGAATCTCCCAGGGTTTTTTACCAAATAAATTTAGTTTCTCTGGTAGCTTAATTTGATGAATAATCATGCGTCTAGCAATGTATGGGAAATCAAACTCTTTACCGTTATGGGCGCATAATAAATGGGTTGGTTTATTAAAGTGGAGATCTAGTAAGTTTTTAAAATCTTCTAAAATTTTAATTTCGTCACCAAAAAAAGAGGTGACTCTAAATTTTCGATCATTCGTTTTAAAATTAGTAAAATATCCTACTGAAACACATACAATTTTACCGAATTCAGCCCAAATTCCTGCCCTCTCGTAAAACTCCTCAGGTGTTTGTTCTTCTTTACGTTGGTATTGAGTTTTTAAAGCAAAAAGCTCTTGTTTTTCTTCAGATAAATCGTTGTAGAACTCAGTTTCTGGTACGGTTTCTATATCTAAAAACAGAATGTTTTCAAAATTAGTTTTAATATTCATAGCTTAATTTTAAGCCTAAATATAACAAAAAAAATCATTCCTGAAATTGGAATGATTTTTTTTATATTTTAAAAGTTGCTATCTTAATTAATTAAAAGCTTTCTAACTGAAACTTTTTCATCTTCTTCAACTTGAACTAAGTACAAACCTGTACTTAAATTTTCTAAGTTAATAACTTCATTAGAACGCACTGTTTTGTTATAAACTACACTTCCTAAAATTGAATAAATAACAACATTTTTGTCTAATGAATTTTTTGTTGTGATTGAAATCTTGCCATTTCTAGCAGGGTTTGGATAAATATTAAAATTTTCTATCTGATCTTTAGTTACGGAAAGAGATTTTTGCGCAGTAGGATTTCCTTGTGTTGGTAAAGCTACAGTCCAGCCTATTGGCTTATTAGTTAAAGGATCTAACACTCTTTGAATTGAATTTTCTCCAGTTGTACTAGCAATATGTTCAAACTTATTAAAGTTCCTAACACTACCATAACTTAAAGATTCAATTGTTTTTTTATCCTTGTGAAGAATAGCTCCTCCACCTTTAGTGTCAAAATATCTATTCTCTATAATATAAAAATCTCCTTCTTTAAGCTTCCCTTTTAAATATATACTTTCTATTCTATATCCATTACTATCATACAGAACTAAAGTCCAACCTTCTAATTGGGTATTTCCGTTTCCGTTCTCTCTATATACAGCTAATTCAACAAATGGATTATTGCCTGTATAATTAATTTCAGAAATATAAACATTCTGACTAAAACCTGAAATTGTTATTAGTAAAACAATTAATGAAATGTATAATTTTGTCATGGGGATGAACAATTAAAATGTCCCCAAATATCTTGCTTTATTGTATAAATAATTGTGCCTATAGATGTAACTTAGCCAGTAGTTATAAAAACTAAATAAATGGTATATTAATATCAATAAATTGATAGAAAATAACCATAATTCTGTATGGTTTTACCATACTTTTGGTATTGATTTAATAAATATTTAGTAAAAAAAAGCGTAAAATAAACACCCCTTCTGTTTTTTTGAATCAAAATTTAGGTATGATAAAATTTTACTTTTTTTATAGTTTGATTGGACTTTTAAACAATCTAATTTAATTAACAACTAATTTACGGGTAGAAATTTTTCCTTCTTCATTTATCCTAACCATATAAATTCCTTTATTCAAATTTGAAATATGTATAACTTCTTTATTGCTAACTTTTTTACTATAAACTTGTTGGCCTGCTATATTGTAAATTTCTACATGCTTATCTGCCCAATTATTTGAAGTAACATTAAGTTGCCCGTTAGAAACTGGATTTGGATACATTTTGAAACCTTCAATGTTGTTTTTAACTATTGATAATGATTTAGCAAAATTAACAACTCCTTTGGTAGCTGGTTTTTCAATCCAATCTCCATTTGACCAATCCCCATCAATAGGTAAAAGTTGAATCGAATTACCGGATGTAGGGTTTGGTAAATTATTGCCAATATAAGTAGCATTGTTAGGTGGTGAATTTAATGCTGTTCCATAGTAAACAGCATCAATAACTTCATTATTTTTATTTTTTAATAAAACAACTCTACCCCAATCAAACCAGCCGGCATTCCAATTTAAGTTGTCAACTTCTAAATTTTTTACGGATAATGTACCATTTGTTCCTTCTGTTAAATTACCAGTTAATTTAATTGCCGCAGTTATTTCACTAAGTTGAATACCAAAAAAGAAAAAAAAGCTATTTACAGAAATTGAATAACCTTCTACCCAAGTATTTGTTAAACCTGTTACTTCAACTCCATTATCAACATGAACTTCAGAAATAAAAACATTTTGAGAAAAACTTGAAAAAGATAAAAAGATAAAAAGAATAAAAGTATTAAATCTCAGCTTTGGGGTATTTTTCGTAATCATACTTAGGGTAGAATAGATAATTATTTAACAAAAATCTTATTTTAAAAAGAGATTATCTGTAGATAAAACTAAAACTTAGCCCATGGTTAAAAACAACAAATGAATGACGTATTTTTGTGAATAAATAGTTATGGTTTTTCCATACTTTTGTATGGTTTTTTTTACAGAAAACAAGATAAAGTAACTAGATTCTATTGTTGTTTTTAAAAAGTATTGTAAAATTTGAGATTTTTTAAATAAAATTAATAAAGTTATTTTTAGGTCTAATCAACTACTAATTTTCGTGTTGCTATTTTCCCATTTTCTTCAACTTTTACAAAATAGATACCCTTGGTTAGTTTGGAAATATTTAAATATTGTTGTCTCTTTAAATTTTTACTAAAGACTTGTTGTCCCGTTAAGGAATAAATTTCAACTTTCTTATTTAAATTTAAACTTGAAGTCATAAATAATTTACCATTAGCAACTGGATTTGGATACATTGCGAAATCTTTTATTTGGTTTTTAACAATAGAAAGGGTTTGATTATTATTTAAGAGTCCTTCTGATTTTAAAACTGATCCAACCCAACCTGTATTTGTTAATTGTAAAGAATACCCAATTGGTGTATTACCACTAATACTATTGTCCTCCTCTTGAACTCCAATATCTGTTGAGGTTAAACCATTTGCAGCACCATTTGTCGCAGTAATAACCCCCTCGTAACTTAGAAATTCTAACACAAACAAATCAGATATTCTAATTAAAGCCATACCGTCTGGAGCACCATTTTGAATTCCCACTTCATTAAACCAAATTGCTCCATAACCATTACCTTCATCTGGTAATACACCTGCTAAATTAATAGATGAACCATAGGTAGCCCCACCATTACCATTATAAAGTGAAATTCTATACAAAGATAAATCAGTTCCTGCAACACCTGCAATTTCAATACCTTCACCAATATCACCACCCACATTATCATAATGAATCTCGTTAATAAAAACATCTGTTTGCCCAAATGATAATGTAGCCATGAAGATGGCTACAACTAAAAAATAAAGTTTTTTCATAGCTATTTTTTTGTAGTTGTTTGATAAAAATATAAAAACATTTTAATTTAAACCCAATAAATTGTTAGAAATTAAGGATTTAATTATAATTTAACGGTGAAAATTAATTTAATGTAAGTTTAATGTTAGCTTAATGTTATACTTTAAATTACTTTCTTACTAATGTTTTATAATTGTAATTAATGATTACTTTTGAGCGATTTTAGTTTTAAAAACTGTTATTATTATGAAAAAAGCAGCTATAAAAATTCTTTTAGTTGATGATGAACCTGATATTTTAGAAATTGTATCCTACAATTTAAAGAACGAAGGTTATAAAGTTTATACCGCTAAAAATGGAGTTGAAGCAATAGCCTCTGCTAAACTAAATAATCCGCATTTAATAATTTTAGACATTATGATGCCAGAAATGGATGGTATAGAAACCTGTGAAAAAATTAGAGCAACTAAGGGTCTAGAAAATGTACTAATTACTTTTTTTACTGCACGTGGTGAAGACTATTCACAAGTAGCTGGTTTTAATGTTGGAGCAGATGATTATATTACAAAACCTATTAAACCTAAAGTTCTTATTAGTAAAATTAAAGCATTATTAAGAAGAGTTAATGAGGTTCAAAATGTTTCTTCTAATAATGTAAAAGTAGGTGAAATTATTATCGATAGAGAAGAATATGTTATTATTAAAGATGGAGAAAAACTCTCATTGCCAAAAAAGGAATTTGAATTGTTTGCTTTACTAGCGTCAAAACCAGAAAAAGTATTTAAACGAGATGATATTTTAGATAAAGTTTGGGGAAATGAAGTTGTTGTTGGTGGTAGAACTATTGATGTACATATTAGAAAATTACGCGAAAAAATAGGGGAAGAATATTTTAAAACTGTAAAAGGTGTAGGTTATAAATTTGTTATTAATGAAGATTAAGAGAACATATTCATTCG
This sequence comes from Lutibacter litoralis, assembly GCF_014646675.1. Taxonomy (GTDB): domain Bacteria; phylum Bacteroidota; class Bacteroidia; order Flavobacteriales; family Flavobacteriaceae; genus Lutibacter; species Lutibacter litoralis. The sequence goes on from NZ_BMNS01000001.1 coordinate 462,675, forward strand.
CATTTTGGACTACTTTATTTATTACCTTATTTATTCTTGGAGTATTATTAGTTACGGCCTATCTATTTCTAGATATCCACCTAAATATTAAATATTTAGTTCCTTTTGTGAGTCTTATTTTTATCTTTACTTTTTTAATTATTCAATATAGATTAGAGAAATTTATTTATAAACGCATCAAAAAAATATACGATAGAGTCTCTGTTTTAGACCGATCCGATTTTAATAAAACTGTAATCACATCAGATATTGATGCTCTTTCTAGAGAAGTTCAAAAATTTGCAGAATTTAAACAACAGCAAATCGCAAATTTACATTTACGCGAAAATTATAGAAGAGATTTTTTAGGAAATGTTTCTCACGAATTAAAAACACCATTATTTACTGTACAAGGCTATTTATTAACATTAGCTGATGGCGCAATGGATGATAAAAAAATTAGTAAAAAATACCTTAAACGTGCTAATAAAGGTGTTGAAAGGCTTATTTCAATTGTAAAAGACTTAGATTTAATTTCTAAATTAGAATCTGCCGATTTAGTTTTAAATAAGGAGCCATTTAATATTTTAGAATTAGTTCAAGAAGTTTTTGATTTACTAGAAATGAAGGGCAAAAAAAGAAATGTTTCGCTGCATTTTAATAAACACTATATCTTTCCAATAATGGTTATTGCTGATATAGAAAAAATTGAACAAGTACTTACTAACTTGATTGTTAATGCTATAAAATATTCTAAAAAAAATGGCACTATAATGGTGAGTATCGAGAAAATGGAACCTAAAGTGTTGGTAAAAGTTATTGATGATGGTGAGGGAATTAAAGCAGCATATTTACCTAGACTCTTTGAGCGTTTTTATAGAGTTGATCAAAGCCGTTCTAGAGATCAAGGGGGTTCAGGGTTAGGACTTTCTATTGTTAAACATATAATAGAATCGCATAATGAGCAAATCTTTGTAAAAAGTGAATTCGGTAAAGGTTCAGAGTTTTCATTTACGCTCGAAAAGGAGAAAGTGATTTAAATCTATATTAGAGGTTGTTTTTTTAAATCCGGTATAGTTAACTATTTCATTAAGTTTTTCTAAAGAAAAATCGTTCTGATTTGAATAGGGAGCAATTAATTTTTCTTTTAATGTTTGTGCTAAATATTCTTGCTCAAATTGACCGGGAGTTGGAATAAAAAATGCTTTTTTACCCAAAACTGCTAAATCCATTATGGTCGAATATCCTGAACGAGCAATTATAATTTCACTTTCATTTAGTGCTTTTTCAAGTGTTTCAGTTAAAAGATAATTTTTAATCTGAATGTTTTTAGAAACTTCTAAAATTGTCTTTTTTTCTAAAGTGCCTCTAACAAAAAGTACTTTTCCTTTGTAATTTTTAAGTTCTAAAAGTAATTTTTCTTCTAATAAAGTCCGTTGTGGTTCTGGACCAGATAGTACTATTAATAAGTCATATTTTAGGGCGCATTTTTCAGATTTAAATCTGCTTAAAATTCCTAAATATTTTAGATTAAGGTCGTTTATTTTTAAATGGCCTAAATTTCTTGAAAAATTAGGCTCATTTTCGACATCTGGAACCCAACATTCATCAAAATTTTTAATTATTTTTTGATGTGTTTTTGAAGTAATTCCTGTTGTTTTTCCAGATAAAACAGTTAACTGATGTGTAATATAAACAGCTGGTATATTTGAATTGTAAACACCAAATCTATTATCGGAAATACTTCCAACAATACCTTCTTTTTTAATAATTTGAGCTACTATTTTGTGTTCTTTTTTTACTGCCGCAATAACAGAAGGAATACTTAAAAGCAGCTTAAATTTTAAATTCTTGCCGCTTTTAGAGTATTTTATATTGTAAGAAGGTAATGTATAACTTTTTAATAAAGGAAATTCTTTTTGAAGCAAAATTAAAGCTGCACCATCACTTGCTAAAATAGGTTCGTAATTAGCTTTTATTAAAGCGTTGATTATTGGTATGCAGCGTGTTGCGTGTCCTAAGCCCCAATTTAATGGTGCAACAAGAATTTTTTTTTACAAGTCAAAACCAATGTCCTTTCTATAATTCATGCCTTCAAAACATAGCTTTTCAATATTTTTATATGATTGTTTTAAAGCTTCATTAAAATTAGTTCCGTAAGATGTAATTGCAATTACTCTTCCACCATTTGTAACAACTTTGTCATCTTTAATAGTAGTTCCTGCGTGAAATGGAATAGAATTTTCGATAGTGTTTAAACCAAAAATCTCTTTTCCTTTTTCATAAGCTTGTGGGTAACCGCCAGAGACTAACATAACTGTACAGGCACTTTCTTTTTTAAATTCAATAGTTTTAGTATGTAATTCTTTATTTCCAGTAGCAATTAAAAGCTCTAAAAAGTCACTTTCAATTCGTGGTATAACAACTTCAGTTTCTGGATCTCCCATACGGCAATTGTATTCAATTACTTTAATTTCGCCTTTATCTAAAATCAATCCAATAAATACAAAGCCAACATAACTAATACTATCTTTTTGAAACCCATCAATTGTTGGCTTTATAACCTGAGTTTCTATTTTTAGCATTATTGCATCCGTTAAAAAAGGTACTGGTGATACAGCTCCCATTCCACCGGTATTTAAACCCTTATCTCCTTCTCCGATTCTTTTGTAATCTTTTGCACTTGGTAAAGTAACATAACTCTTTCCATCGGTTAACACAAAGCAACTAAGTTCTATTCCTGTTAAAAACTCTTCAATAACTACTTTACTACTTGCTGCGCCAAACTTTTTGTTTGCCAACATCTCTGTAAGTTCGTTTTTTGCCTCTTGTAAGTCGTTTAAAATTAACACACCTTTTCCAGCAGCTAAACCATCAGCTTTTAAAACGTACGGAGCGGTTAAAGTTTCTAAAAACGCATATCCTTCATCTAAATTTTCAGAGGTAAAACTTTTATAAGCCGCAGTTGGAATGTTATGTCTGGACATAAATTCTTTTGCAAACTCTTTACTTCCTTCTAGTTGTGCAGCATATTTTTGAGGTCCGATTACTGGTATATTTTTTAAGTCCGAATCATTTAAAAAGAAATCGTGAATTCCTTTAACCAAAGGATCTTCTGGGCCCACAATAACCAGTTTAATTTGGTGTTCTAAAACAGCCTTTTTTATAGCTTCAAAATCCGTTTGATTTATATTTAAATTAGTACCTACTTCTTTAGTCCCAGCATTTCCAGGAGCAATAAACAGCTTATTTAATAAGTTGCTTTGTGCTATTTTCCAAGCCATTGCGTGTTCTCTTCCTCCTGATCCAAGTATTAATACATTCATTTGTAATGTTATTTTAAGCTATTTATAGTATTGAATTAAAAAATTTGTTCTAATATTTTTTGAGTAATTACGTAGGTTGGCAATACTCCAGTTGTTCCTAAACCACCTGAAGCTAATGTACTTCCTGTTTCTAAAGGATTATCTGAAGCATAATATGCATACCTAACTTTTACTTTTCTAGAGATATTTCCTCTAATTTTTGAAGCTGCCTGAATTGCTTTTTGATAGTGTGCACCTTCCATTTCAAGCCCCGTAACTTTCCAAGTTGAATCGTGAAAGAATTTTAAAATGTCTTTATTTTGAAGTGAAGTTCCTAAAACAGTTACCATTGCTCCTGTATAAACATCTACACCACAACCTTCAAATTGACTCTTTTTAAGTTGATTTTTAAACGGATAATTATCTGCAGTTCCTTCAAAAATATGTGATGAAGGTATCATAATGTCACCTTTTCCACCTTCTAAAATTCCTGCTTTACCCATTATTGAAACAGAATCTACATTTAAGTGGTATTTTTTACCTTTGGTATCTTTATAAGGCTTTAAAAGCTCATCCATAGTTTCATAAGCCTGTTCACCGAATGCATAATCCATTACAATAAGTACTGGTTTCCCTTCTTCATTTAAACTATTTTCCAGTTTGTACTGGGTTTTAGAAATATCAATTTTATCAGTATCAATTACCTGTACATTAATATTGGTTCCAAACGTATCTTTAATGTAAAATAATCCATTATCACGTGCAAATTCTTTAACTTGATGACGTAAATCTTCATTTTCGTCTTTACTTAACAGTTGAAATAAAGATAATAAGTTATTATCTTTAATTTGTTGTGGTAAAACAATAGGTGCGTAAATGGAATTCATAACGCTGTGCATATTTGCACTTATAATATGAATTGGCCTTTTTAATAAGTTATTTTCTTCTAATACTTTTTTAATATTAGTTGCCCATATTTCTCCAAAAATATGATGTCCAAGGCGTTCGCGCAGCACAGGGCTAAAATTAATTTCTCTTTTTAAATTTTGTGTTTTTTCGTTAATTGCTAATTTTCCTAACCAATAAATAATTTGAAAAAACCTATCTGGATTGCTTTTAACACTTAAAAGTAAGTAAACATTTTGAGCCTCTTCAAAAGTTCTACCCAATATACTTGCTAGATGTGCAAGCATTATATCGCGTTCGTTTTCTGTTATTTTTTTATTATGAAGTACAACATCTTCTAACTTATTCCATTCTCTAATTGATTTATTTCCATTGTCGATTAAAACTTTAGAAGCAATTTTATGAGATTCAACAAATAAAAATGTTAAATGTGTTAGAATATCATAGATTTCAGATCTTCCTCTGGTAACTTCAATATTCATTTGATCTTTATCTATTCTGAAACAATTTCTTCTTCTTTTTGGAGGAATTATTGGTTTAAAATGTGATTTTGAATAACCTTCGTCTGATGTTAGATTAATAAATCTACATTCTTCAATTCCCATTGGAAGGCGTTCAATAACATAAATTAATCCATTTAATTCAACTTTTTCTTCAGCTATTGATCCATAAATTTCTGGACGTAATAATAGTAAAGATTCTCGTAATGCATCACCCGAAATCCCCATTGGTTTGTAAAAACCTCTACTAAATAAATGACGCATACTAATATATAAACGTTCTATTGCATTAGAAGATTCTTGCGCCCTAGTTCTACCGTGAATTTTTGATTGTGTCATACAAATTTTTTGAATTACAAAGATACAATATCTCTGCAGAGTTATGTAATTGGTTTATTGTAATTAATTATTAAATACTTTAAGATAGGCAGTGTTATTGTTTAAAATGCTAGATGCTTTTAAAATTGTTGAATCAAATACTGTCTTTTGCTGATAAACACCTTCAATATAAAAATAACGTTTTACAATTTCTTCAGTTAATTTACTTATAATTTCTTCTTTGTTTTTTTCTAATTCATTTAATTTTTCTGATTGAATAACTTCTAATAAATCAGTATATTTTTTTTCTAAGTTTTTCCCTAAGTTTTCTAAAGCAGCTTTTTCTAGCGCTTTGTTAAATTCGGCTTCAGTTTCAGTTTCAAAATCACGCTGATTTTTACTTAAATATTTTAAAAGAGCATCAAAATCCTCATCTTTTAAATTGAATTTTGAAGGTTCTAAAATAGTTGGATTGTTATAAAAATAGTTGGTGGTATAGTTAAAAAGCGCATCTGAATTTAACAATACTTCAGTGGTTTTAGTAGTTGTAGGTTTTTTAATTTCAATATCTGGTAAAATTCCTCCACCTCCATAAACGGTTCTTCCTTTTTCTGTTGTATAGGTTTCTCTTCCAGTATCAGAAAATTTTGGAATATTACCTTTATCGTCTCTGTTTGTATAATCCAATTCTTGAATGCACCTTCCGCTTGGTGTATAATATTTTGATATAGTTAATTTCATTTGTGTCCCGTAAGATAATGGTTTGTAGCGTTGCACTAAACCTTTACCGAAAGAACGCTCTCCAAGGACAATAGCTCTATCATAATCTTGTAAAGAACCTGCTAAAATTTCTGAAGCAGAAGCAGATCGGTTATTTATTAAAATGGTAAGTGGAATCTCTAAATCTATAGGTTCGTTTTTGGTTTTATAGGTGGCGCTTTCCTTCTTAGTTTTAGCTTTTGTAGTTACTACAACTTTATTTTTTGGTATAAAAAAATTAACTATTGATACAGCTTCATTTAACAAGCCCCCAGGATTGCTTCTAACATCAATAATTAATTTTTGCATTCCATCTTCCTTTAAGTCTAAAAACGCGGCTTTTACTTCTTCAGCCGCTTTTTCGTTAAATTTAACTAAAGAAATATAACCAACTTCTGTAGCAATCATGGTGTAGAAAGGAACTGCTTTTTGGATAATTTTTTTTCGTGTTATTTCTATTTCTAATTCTTTATTTTGACGTTCAATTTTGAGTTTTACTTTAGTATTCGGCAATCCGTTTAATATACTTGAAATACCAATTTCTTCAAAATCTTTAACATCGAGGTCTCCAATTTTCAATATGTTATCTCCAGGTTTTAAACCAGCTTTTTCAGCGGGTGAATTTTTTAATATTTCTCTAATAATTGCGGTGTTGTTTTTAAATTTTGAAATTGCTCCAATTCCCCCATATTCACCAGTTGCTCTAATTCTGGCATCTTCAACACCTTGCTCGTCGTAAAATCGAGTGTAAGGATCTAAATTACCAAGCATATAATTAATAGATTTAGTAGTTAATTCACCAGGATTCACTTCATCTATATAATACATGTTTAGTTCTTTAAACATAGTTGTATAAATATCTATTTGTTTAGCTATTTCAAAAAAATCTGATTGAAACCCAGCGGAAATTGCAACTGTAATAGTTACAAAAACAGCAAGTATCCATTTTTTAATTTTAGTTTTCATGTGTCTATTTTATTTTTATTAAAGGTCACATGCTGTTCGCTATGAGCCATTTCATTAATCTATATACCCTTTAGATTGCTCGTTTCATCTTCCTTAATTTTTGTGTCAAATTTTGAGATTACCTTTTTTAAAGATGCCTCTAAATCAACATAATTTATTTCTTCCTTTGCCATATAAATAAACATAAAAATATATTGTTCATTTAAATTTTTTGTAAAAAAATGTTTATTTATTCTATAAACTTCACGCATTAATCGTTTTATTCTATTGCGGTTAACGGCTAATTTTACATTTCTTTTTGGCACAGAAAACCCTGTTTTTATTGGAAATTCCGCACCATGGTGTATAGGTAAATAAATCAATCTTAAAGGAAATGATTTTACGTGGTTTCCTTCAGCAAATAGTTGCTCAATTAATTTTTTACTTTTTAATTTTTCTTCTTTTCCTAAAGTATAACTCATTTGTGTTAATCAAAAACCTAAACTAAGATTTTTTCTACAATTTTGGTGCTATTAATATTTGTCAATTTTTGATATCGCAAATTAGTTTTGCTACTAATTTGTGCTTAACCACAAATGTAACGAATAAAAGATTTTAAAAAATTAAATTGAAAAGACTTTAATTAGTAAATTTGTGTGCAAACCATAATTATAACAGAATGTCACAAGATTTATTTCAAGCTCCGGATTATTATCAATTAGATGCATTATTAACCGAAGAGCATTTATTAGTAAGAGATGCCGCCAGAGAATGGGTAAAACGTTCAGTTTCTCCAATTATTGAAGAAGCTGCACAAGAAGCCAAATTTCCAACTTCAATTATTGCGGGTTTGGCTGAGATTGGAGCTTTTGGACCTTATATCCCTGAAGAATACGGTGGAGCAGGTTTAGATCAAATGAGTTATGGTTTAATTATGCAAGAAATTGAACGTGGCGATTCTGGAGTTAGATCTACAGCTTCTGTGCAATCTTCGTTAGTTATGTATCCAATTTGGAAATATGGAAACGAAGCACAGCGCAAAAAATACTTACCAAAATTAGCTACTGGAGAATTTATGGGTTGTTTTGGTTTAACGGAACCTAACCACGGATCAAATCCGAGCGGGATGGAAACCAAAATTAAAGACATGGGTGACCATTTTTTACTGAATGGAGCAAAAATGTGGATTTCAAATGCACCTTTTGCTGATATTGCTGTTGTTTGGGCTAAAAATGAGGAAGGACGTATAAAAGGACTTATTGTTGAGCGTGGCATGGAAGGGTTTACAACTCCAGAAACTCATAATAAATGGAGTTTAAGAGCCTCATCAACAGGAGAATTAATTTTTGATAATGTTAAAATCCCAAAAGAAAATATATTGCCAAATAAAGATGGTTTAGGTGCGCCACTCGGTTGTTTAGATTCTGCGCGTTACGGAATTGCTTGGGGTGCAATTGGAGCAGCAATGGATTGTTACGATACCGCATTACGCTATGCTAAAGAACGAATCCAATTTGATAAACCAATTGCTGCAACACAATTGCAACAAAAGAAATTGGCTGAAATGATTACTGAAATCACTAAAGCTCAATTGCTAACATGGCGCTTAGGAACTTTAAAGAATGAAAATAAAGCAACTTCAGCTCAAATATCAATGGCAAAACGTAACAACGTAGATATGGCTTTAAAAATAGCTAGAGAAGCACGTCAGGTTCTTGGAGCAATGGGAATTACGGGTGAATATTCTATCATGCGCCACATGATGAATTTAGAAAGTGTAATTACCTATGAAGGAACACACGATATTCATTTATTAATTACAGGGTTGGATATTACTGGGCATCAGGCTTTTAAGTAAAAAAATATTCACTTAAGCAAAAAGTGCTTTTAACTCAGTAGCTTCTTGAGGTTTCATTTTCCCGGAAAGAATTAAACTTAGTTGTTTTCTTCGTAATGCGCCTTCAAAACGTTCTTTTTCAAGAGCTGTTTCAGGTTGTATTTGTGGAACCCTTACCGGCGTTCCAGTCGTGTCAACAGCAACAAACGTATAAATACCCTCATTTACTTTAGAACGTTCTTGAGATTCTCTATCTTCACTCCAAACATCTACGTAAATTTCCATAGAAGATTTAAATGCACGGGTAACTTTAGCTTCAATTGTAACCACACTTCCAACGGGAACAACTTTACTAAAAGCAACATGATTTACTGATGCAGTAACTACTATTCTCCTAGAGTGACGGCGTGCAGCAATACTACAAGCTCTGTCCATTCTAGCCAATAATTCACCTCCAAAAAGGTTTCCTAACGGATTGGTTTCACCAGGTAAAACAATGTCTGTAAGTATGGTTAAAGATTCTTTAGGTGTTTTAATCATGCCTTAAATTTTTGGCAAATATAAAGCTATTTTATTAAAAAAAATGAGGATGTAAATGTTGAGTTTTAATATTCTTTTACCAATAACCAAGCGTCTTTAGAAATGGTTCTTTTGATGTTGTTTAAAGTATTTATGGCTTCATTTTTAGAATTGCTACTTGCATAAGAAACTTGTGTTAAATTCCATTTATTAACACCTAAAATTTTAGCATTATATCCTTTTTCAACCAACTCGTTTAGTTTTTTTTCTGCATTTAAAGGTTCTCTAAATGCCCCAGCAATAATATGGTAATTATAGGTTTGTTTGGTAACATTTAAGGTAATTGCAGGCAGCGGATTAGCTATTACAAAAGTCGCTTCTTGTATGGTTTTTTCAACTTGTTGTTGTTGCTGTTCGGATTCGGCAACTAAATTATTGTATTCAGTTTTTTGGTATTCATTCCAACCAAGTGTTCCTAAAGCAAAAAGAATAGCAGCACTTGCGGCATATTTAATAAAAGCAGGTGTTTTTCTAGTACTTTCTTTTGTTGGTAAAACAGGAGCAATAGTTTCTAATTGTTTTACTTTTTGCTTGTATTCTATACGTTTTATGGCTGGTGAATTGTAATTATTTAATCCAAAAGATGAAGTTAAATAATTTATGGTATTAGCAGGTTCAAAAATATAGTTACCATTACTGTTTATAGAAAAAGTTCCAATATTTTCAATTGAAAGCGCTTCATTTTTTAAAATATTTTCCCAAGATTCAACTTCTTTATAAATATTATCAAGCGCCTTTGAATAGGAAATATTTTCGGATGAAGCAATATAATTTGCCAATAAACCATCGTTATTTTGCAAATTCGCATTAAAAGTTAGTTGCTTTGAAGGCGCATAAAATGTATGTGTAAAATGGTTCACTTTTGCTGAAATTTCGTTAGTTACAAAACCTCCAAAATTTGGAACAATTACACATTCGTACCTGTATAATAAATCGCTTATGTATGTTGCTAATGTCATTAAAACAAATATAACGGAAAACTGTTCTAAAAATATAAGGAAAGACTAATTTTTATTAACAATAATTTTATATATTGAATTTCAAATTGTTAAAAGATGCTCGAAGAAGATTTATTGTATATTTTAGCCTTACAACGTGTAAAAGGAATAGGAGATATTAATGCAAAAAAGTTAATATCTCACTGTGGAAGCGCAAAAAATGTGCTAAAAGAGAAGCGGCACGTTCTTCAAAAAATTAATGGAATAGGTGCTTTTACGTTGCAACATTTATTTGATAAAGGAAATTTAAAGGAAGCAGAAATTGAGCTGACTTACATTCAAAAAAATGATATTGAAACGTTTTATTTTGAAGATAAAAACTATCCTGATAAGTTAAAACATTGTATTGATGCTCCAATTTTAATTTTTAAAGAAGGAAATTTTAACCTCGCAAAACAACCAATAATTAGCATTGTTGGTACGCGAAAAATTACAAGCTACGGACGCGATTTTTGCGAAAAATTAATTTCAGAATTAAAACCATACAATCCAATAATTGTAAGTGGTTTTGCTTATGGGGTGGATATTTGTGCACATAAAGCTGCTCTAAAAAACGAATTGCAAACTATTGCAGTATTGGCGCATGGTTTTGAAGAAATGTATCCGAAATCTCATAAAAAATATGTTGCTGAAATCAATAAAAATGGTGGTTTTATTACCGATTTTTGGCATAACGATGCATTACAACGTGAAAATTTTTTAAAAAGAAATAGAATTGTAGCAGGTATTTCTGAAGCTACAATTATTATCGAATCTGCCGAAAAAGGTGGTTCTTTAGTAACTGCCGATATTGCAAATTCTTATAGTAGAGATGTTTTTGCTGTTCCTGGTAGAAGTACTGATAATTTTAGTAAAGGATGCAACGATTTAATTAAAAGAAATAAAGCCGCTATTTTAACTTCTGCAAAAGATTTGGTTGAAATGTTAAATTGGGATCTTGAAACTAAAAAAGAAAGAGCAATACAAAAACAGTTGTTTGTAGATTTAGATGAAACTGAACAGCAGGTTTACGATTTTTTACTTAAGGATGGAAAAGAACTGTTAGATATTATTTCGTTGAGTTGTAAGTTACCAGTTTATAAAACAATTACCATTTTATTTAACCTTGAAATGAAAGGTGTTGTAAAACCATTGCCAGGAAAAATGTTCGAAGCTATTTAACAATTTCTTTAGTTATAATTATAAATAGTATTCCTTCAATAATCCTTATTTTTGCCGCTTATAAAATTACAATGATTAAAATACCAAAAAACGTAAAAGGACTTATTTTTGATTTAGACGGAACCATTGCAAACACCATGCAAAACCATTTTTTATCTTGGAGAGAAGCAGTATCACCTTTCGGAATAGATTTTAGTGCAGAATTGTTTAAATCTTTAACAGGAAAACCTAGAGAAGCAACAATTTTAAAACTAAACGAACAATTTGGAACTAATATGGATCCTGCTACTGTTGGAAAAGTAAAAGGAGATACTTTTAAAAAAATGGTACATCAAACACAAGAAATTTCTATTGTAGCAGATGTTGTTAGAAAATACCACAATATTTTACCAATGTCTATTGGAACAGGAAGTACCAGAAATGGTGCTAAAAAAACATTAGAAGTTATTGAAATGTCTCATTTTTTTGAGATTGTAATTACTGCAAATGATATTGAAAATCCGAAACCACATCCAGAAACTTTTTTAAAATGTGCAGCATTGATGGAAATTAACCCTACAGATTGTATTGTTTTTGAAGATGGGATTTTAGGTATGCAAGCCGCAGAAACTGCTGGGATGCAAGTTGTTGATGTTAACGAGTATTTTGAAATGGAGTTTACAGTTTAGTTTTTGAAAGCCGCAATAGCAGCTTCAGCACAGCGTTCACCGTCCATTGCAGCAGAAACAATACCGCCAGCATAACCACCACCTTCTCCACAAGGAAATAATCCTTGTAATTCAGGATGTTCTAAAGTTTCTTTTCTTGGTATATTTACTGGAGATGAAGTTCTGGATTCTACACCAATTACATTAGCTTCAGCTGTATAATAACCGTGCATTTTTCTGCCGAATTCAGCAAAACCTTTGCGTAATCTACCTCCAATTTGTTTTGGTAAAATAGAATGTAAAGTAGTCGATTTTAATTCAGGTTGATAAGAAGTTGGATTTAAAGTATCAGATAATCTTCCTTCAACAAAATCTGTTAAACGTTGTGCTGGAGCAGCTTGTGTTTTTCCACCAGCAACCCACGCCAATTTTTCTAAATCTTTTTGAAATTCGAGCCCTTTTAATTCTCCAAATTGTTCGTATTTGTATAAATCTTTTTCAGCATTAATTTCAACAACAATCCCTGAATTTGCAAATAAATTATTTCTTTTAGATGGCGACATACCGTTTACTACAACTTCGCCATTTGCAGTTGCTGCTGGTACAATAAATCCACCCGGACACATACAAAATGAATACACGCCTCTACCATTTACCTGATGTACCAAGCTGTAAGAAGCTGCTGGTAATAATTCATCTCTTTTTCCCTTGCAATGGTATTGAATTGAATCAATAATTTCTTGAGGATGTTCTACACGAACTCCCATTGCAAATGACTTAGATTTTATAGCAATATCTTTTCTTTTTAGTAAATAATAAATATCTCTGGCTGAATGTCCTGTTGCTAAAATTACAGCATTTACATCCATTTCATTACCATTTTGCAGTTGAATGGCTTTTAATTTATTCTCTTTTATGGTAAAATCTACAACACGGCTTTCAAAATGAATTTCGCCACCATGTTTTAAAATAGTTTCTCTAATATTTTTTACAACTTTCGGTAATTTGTTGGTTCCAATATGCGGATGTGCATCTACTAAAATTTGATCTGTTGCTCCGTGATATACAAGATTTTCAAAAATTCTTCTAACATCGCCACGTTTTAAACTTCGGGTGTATAATTTTCCGTCGGAATAGGTTCCTGCACCGCCTTCACCAAAACAGTAATTAGAATCTTCATCAACAATATGAAACTGATTAATAGCGCGTAAATCGCGTCTTCTGTCACGTACATTTTTTCCACGTTCTAAAACAATAGGTTTAAAACCTAATTCTATACAGCGCAAAGCAGCGTACATTCCAGCAGGACCAAAACCAATTATATGAATTTCTTTTGCTGAAGAAACATCTTTATAATTAAAAGTATATTCTGAAGTTTCTGGCTGCGGCTCATTAATATAAACAGCTAATTTATAATTAAAGATAATTGCAGCTTTTCTGGCGTCAATAGATTTCCGCAATACTTTTACTGAATTAATAGTTTTGCTATCAATTTTTAGTTGTTGCGCAGCCTTTATCTTTAGAATACCTTCTTTATTGGTTTCTTTAATTGGCACTCTAATTTGAATCTCTTTTACCATTGTGGCAAAATTAGGTAAAATTAAAAGAACTATGAACTCAGGTTTTTGACTTTAAACTTGCAGGAAAATCAGGTCAATTGATTTTTGATAAAAAATCACTTTCTAATCAAACTAAAATGCCCTTGTTTGTTGCGAATTTTTCCAGTTTTATCTTTTAATTCAACAGTAAACCAATAGTCTGTTGACGGTAATTCCTTGCCATTGTATAAACCATTCCATCCTTCAATAGTTGGATTTATTTGTGCTACTAATTTTCCATATCTATCAAAAATATTAAGTGTAGAAGTTGGATAAAAATCGCTACTTATTCCAATAATATTCCAAGTATCATTATAACCATCGTTATTTGGAGTAAAGAATTTAGGGTAGCCAATTATTGAAATTTCTAAAGAAGCAGTTCCGCAATTATCAGTATCTCTTACATACAATGTATGAATTCCTGCTGGAACATCATCAAAAAATGGTGTATTTTGAAAAGGTCCAAATTCATCATTTAAAGAATATTCATAATCATCATCGCCTAAATTGTTATTGGCATCATTTATTGTTATTGAATTATTGCTGGAATCATCAACAATAATTACGTCGTCTAAATCAATAGTTGCAACATCAGATTTTTCAACAAAGATTGTGCGAGGTAAGGATTCACAACCAAGATTAGAGGTGGCAATAACTATAAAAAAACCTCCTTCATAAGTAGGATATGAAGCCTGATTACTTAAAAGAGTTCCTTTATCATTAAACCATTGATACGTATAATTATCCTCTGGATTTATAGGTTCTAAAACTGTTGGTGGCGTATTTAAACACAGTATTTGTTCGGGAATAACTTCGAAACTCGGTAACGGATTTACAACAAAATTTAAGTTTGTTGAAACGCTGCAGGCCTTATTTAGAGGGTTTTGTATAATAACTGTTACAGTTTGTGATGCTGTAAAAAATGGATTCGGTAAAGGACTAGGTAAAGGATTGTTATCTGCATCAAAATAAAAAACTTCCATATTAATTTGTCCTCCTAATAAACTTGTTTCTATGTTTGAAGTATTAAAATATGAAAATCCATCTGTGGTATCTTCACCATCATCGCAAAGCGGTTCTATTGTTACAGGATACAATTCTGGCGCATCATCAACAATAAATTCCAAAGTTGTTTCATCAAAACAAGCTGGATTTATGGTAGAATTATTGTTTTCAACTTTTATTGTAATTGTTTGACTTTTTGTTAAAAACGGATTTGGTAACGGACTGGGCAAAACATTTCCTTGTTCATCGAAATAACTAATTGTAATATCGGTTTGTTCGTTTCTAATTGTTGATTCTATTGCTGAAACATCAAAAGGGAATAATCCATCTTGGTCATCATCACATTGACGTTCAATAGTTACTGGATTTGCAACTGGAAGCTGTTCAACATGTAAAGTTATAACGTGATTTAAACCTAAACAAGCATTTACATCGTCACTATCAATTCTAATATATATTTTTTGTTCCCAAGGTGATGAATTTTTATAGTTTGAAATATTTGGAATTGCATTTATTTCGGACAATGCATCTTCTAAATTCTCAAAATAACTAATACGTACTTCTTGCGAAGAAAACACGGGTTTTGTAGCAATTAATTGCTGTGTTGCATCACTAAAATTAAAAAAAGTACGTCCATCTTGGTTGTTTGATGGCTGGTCTTCACACAAATAATAATCTAAATGAAAATCGCTTGGTATTTGAGTTGCACCCACTTTTAAATTAATTTTTGCAAAACGCTCACAACCATTTATGGTTTTAATTTTTACATAAACAGCACTGTTAATAACACTTGGGTTTTCATAAGCAATTGGATTTTCAATTTTATCCAAATATGCTGAATCTCTATAAAATTCAAAAGTTTCATTTTGATAATTTTCTGAAATTAATTCATTGGCTTCATTTAAGTTGAAAACACTAAAACCATCATTAGTTTCGTCGTTATCGCATTGTTCTAAAACTACTTCGGAAGCCTTTAGCATAGGCAATGGATTTACTTCAATTTGAAAAGAACCAGTTACGCTACATTTGGTTAAATTTTTGTTTTCAATTTTGAAATAGATAGTTTGAGGACTACCAACAATTGTATTTTTATACTTTGAAGGATTTGTAATTTGGTTATTTAAACCTGTATCCGAATAATAATAAATTGTAAAATCATCGGTATTTTTTTCATTTAAAATGGAAGCTTTATTTTCGGTTAAATCAAAATATTCAATTCCATCTGTATCAGTTCCAAAAGAGTCGGAATCGCATGTTGTTATTTTAGGAATTATTTCTAAAGGAGTTGGAGTTTCGTATAAAACAGCTTTAATGGCTAGACGTTCCTCACTTTCACATGAATTTACTGTTTGAGAAGCGTAATATGTTGTATTATTAACTAATAATTCATTAGTATCTATTGGTATAGTGCTTGTTTTAGTTTCGTACCATAAAATAGAATTTCCATTAATATTTAAATCACCTAAGGTTGCATTTTCAGTATCGCAAAAATATTGTTCTGGAAGCAATGTTGTTGGTTTCTCTACTTGAATAACAGTTAAAATTATGGGCGTTCTTTCGAGTGTTGTACATCCGTTTTCTGTTGCATCTACATAATAAGTAGTAGTTGTGGTTGCATTTGAAATGGTGTAATTAGGGCCAGTATTTAAAGAAAAACCACCTGTTTTTGTATTGTACCAATTTATAGTGCCAGAAGAGACAGTTGCATTTAAAGTTGCAGAATTGTTTTTGCAAATAGTTGAGGGTGTTACAGAAGTAATTCTTGGGATTTCTTTTACTGTAGCAATTACTTCTGTTCTTTTTCCTTCTGTACAATTTCCATCTGATGACGCTAGTGCGTAAAACGAGGTTGTTGTTGAAATTGATTTTTTTAATATGTCACCACTTCCAACTGGAGTTGCACTAGTTGGTGTTTCAAACCAAAGTAGATGTCCGCTAGATGAAGTTGCTTTTAGCGTTACTTCTCCAGGACCGCAGCGTTCATCACCAATAGGATTTGAAATTTCAGCAACAGTTAAAGAAGTTTCATTATTTCCAAAATCAACAATTGGATCTCCGGGCATTCCACCGTATTCAACAATATAACCTGTAATGCTTGAGTTGGAATTTGGATAATCATTCCATTTTCCGTTATCATAAACGTGTAAGTAATTTTCTTCTCCTTGTATTCCAGCGTTTGGCCAATCATTTGGTTCATTTCCACTCCAATATTCAAATGGAGGGTTTATATCTGTACCGTTTGTTGTGCCATTAATACCACCAACCCAGAAGGTTTTTCCAGCCTCAGGACCCGTAACCCATTTCCAAGTACCTTCAACAGCTTCGTCACTTCCACCTATCCAACCTTGTCCGGGAGCTTGTTCGCCTGAAAGTTGCGCTTCTTCTAAAGAAGTTATGGTAGCTAAATATCCTTTTAATCCATAATAATCTAATTTTTCAGCTGCTATTTTTGCATCTTTCCAAGTAATGCCAGTATCGCTAATGTATTCGTAATAGTGCCCAGTTGATGGTAAATAGTTTTTGTCATTAATTGTGAATGAGAACTTTTTTTCTCCTGAAACTGTGCTTGCGCTTGTAAAATAAACATCTTTGGCAGCGTTTATCAAATCAATCATAGCTTCATTTTTGGTTTCTGAAGAAGTAAGCGTTAATTTTCCTTCAGAAATATTGAAAGCGGAAGTTACTGGGTGATTTCCATTTAGTTTTAACCTATCTTGAGTACTAACATATCCTTCAGAAATTTGAATAAAAAGTTTAACAATTTCAACATCATTAGGGTTTGAAATATTAAATGAACTAACTATTGGTTGTTCTGTATTTGGGCAAAAGAACGAATTTCCAACAGCTTCTATTTGTGGAGGCGCATCTGTTTGAGACCAACTTTTAGTGCCAAAAAAACAAAAGACAATAAAGAATGGTATAAAATTAAATATTTTAGAATGCATCAACCTTGTATTAAAACTTTGCAATTGTAAAATAACAAATTAAATACCAAAAAGAGTCGATAATTTAGGTTGACTTTTTAATTAAAAGTCAACAAAATTAAAAATTAAGATGCTAATTAAAACACTAATTGCTCCAAGAATCCAGTAAAGTTGTTGTTTCCTTTTTTCTTTTGCGGCTACTTTAACAATTTTTTGTTTAAAAGTGTTTAAATCACTTTTTGAAAGTTTAGGAATATTATAAGTTGTTTTTATGATTTTGATTTTAGAATAATCGTTGCCACTTTTAAATTTTTTACGACGGGCATTTTTTAAAGCAGCATTTTGCTTTATTTTATTCACCATGTCATTTACATGACCTCCAAAACTCATATGCTAAGCTAATTAAAAAAAGAGACTATATAGAAAGTTATATTTTCCAGATAGTCTCTTTTTTATATTTAAAAATTAATTATTCTTTAGGCGTAGTATCTTCTGTTGGTTTTTCAGAAGTATTTTCAACTTCTTCACCTTTTAAATAATTTGGCAATTGCATACCTGCCATATTAAACATTTCTTGTAGAGGTGGAACGGATTTGTACATTCCAGAAATAAAGTTTGAAGTAGATGTTTTACCATCTTTTCCACCACCGTTTTCCCAAACAGTAACTTTATCAATTTTAATATTTTTAATGGCTTCAGCTTGTGTTTTAACTAATTCAGGTAGTTTGTCTGCAACTAATAATAGCACAGCATCTTTAGCATCATCTCCAGCAGCTTTTACTATTTGCTCTAAACCTAAAGCTTGTTTGGTTAGTATTTCGTACATACCTTTTGCTTCCGCTTCTTTTTTCATAAAAATGGCATCCGCTTCACCTTTTGCAATACGTCTAATTTGTTCAGCTTCAGCTTCAGCATCTATTTCTATTTTTTGCTTATCAATTCTAGCTGGCACAATAATATCGGCACCTTGTTCAGCTTCTTTACGTTTTGCTCTGGCGTCTTCAGCAATTTTTTCAGCTGCATACGCTTCTTCTAGTGCTTTTGCAGCTTGTACTTTTTCAGATGCATTTGCAATTCTTTCGGCTTCTGCTTCACGAGATCTTCTGTCTGCATTTGAATTTGCAACTTGTACTTTCGCAGTATTTTCACCGTGAACAGCATTTGCATCAGCAGCAGCAACTTGAATACGTTGGTCTTGCATTGCGTTAGCTTCACCAATTGATCCATCTCTTACTTTTTGAGCAACTGAAACTTTAGCTTCATTTATTGCTTTTGCAGCAGCTTCTTTTCCTAAAGCTTGAATATATCCAGATTCATCGTGGATATCAGTAATATTTACGTTGATTAATTTTAATCCAACTTTTTTTAATTCAGCTTCAACACTATGTGTAATGTGCGATAAAAATTGATCTCTATCAGAATTTATTTCTTCAATATCCATAGAAGCGACAACCAAACGTAACTGACCAAAAATAATTTCTTGTGCTAAATCTTGCACAGCGTCTAATTGTAAACCTAATAAACGTTCGGCAGCATTTTGCATAACACTTGGTTCGGTTGAAATACCAATGGTAAACCTAGAAGGTACATTTACACGGATATTTTGTTTACTTAATGCATTTGTTAAATTTACTTCAATAGACATTGGAGTTAAGTCTAAAAACTCATAATCTTGAATTATAGGCCAAATAAATGCAGCACCACCGTGTACACATTTTGCTGAGAGTCCTCCTCCCGTTTTTCCATAAACGACTAAAATTCGATCTGAAGGACAACGTTTGTACCTTCGTATCATTGCAAATAGAAATACTACTGGTATAATTATTATGGCAGCAGTTAAATAAACTCCGGTTAATCCAGACTGTAAGGGTACTAAAAAAGGTAATAAATTCATAGGTATTTTTATTTAGATAAGGTTTCAACTAATAATAATTCGGCACTTACAATTTCGGTAACTTTTACCATGGTGCCTGTTTTTAATTCTTCTTCATTATCGGTAATGGCTTCTAATTCGCGCAAACTACCTTGCACTTTAATTTGAACTTTTCCCATTTTAGAGCGTTTTGCTCCAATTGGCAAATAAACTTCGCCAATTACACCAATAGCATTTTCCATTTTTAAAGTGCCAGATTCTGCAAGTTTATGCATCCAAAAGAATAAAGATGATGTTAAAACCATCATTAATAAACCTGCAATTATAGAGAGAATTAGTGTTAAACCAGTTGATAACTCATTGTCAATACATGTAATACCTGTCCAACCAAAAATGGTAAAAAAGGCTACTAAATTCTTAAAAGTGAAGAATTGAAAACCAACACCGCCATCATCGGACTCAAAATCACTGGCATCTGCCTCCATATCTGAATCACCACCACCAATAAAAGTTAAAATAAAAATAATTAAAAACACAATGGAACCTAAAAGTGCAAAACCCCAATAGGCTTGTTCTAGGGTTGTCATTCCTTCAAAGAATTCTTTCATAAGGCATTATTTTAAATAAGTAATCGAATATACTAAATATTGATTGAATTGTGAGTAAATAATTGTTGTTATATATTAGTTGTCTTTTTGTTAATAATGTTACGTTTCAAGAAAAAAAATGATTTAAATTTGTGTTCTAAAATTTAGAATTATGACAAATAAAGTTGAAGTTAGTTGGAAAGGTCAAATGCTTTTTGAATCGGTTGCTCCAGAAGGTTCTGTAATGATTGATGCTGCTGAAGAAGTAGGCGGACAAGGAAAAGGATTGCGCCCAAAAGCTATGATGTTAAGTTCTTTGGCAGGTTGTAGTGCAATGGATGTTGCTTCGTTGCTTAAAAAAATGCGCGCCGAAGTTGATGATTTTAAAATTGAAGTTGAAGCAAATTTAACAGAAGAACACCCAAAAGTTTACGATAAAGTGCACGTTACGTATAAGTTTTTTGGAAGTGATTTTAAGAAAGATAAAATTGAAAAATCGGTAAAACTTTCGGTAGAGCGCTATTGTGGTGTTTTTGAAATGTTCCGTAAGTTTTCTGATATTTCTCATGAAATAGTTTATATAGAACAATAAAATAAGATTCAAAAAAAAACTGGAATCTTTGATTTATAGATTCCAGTTTTACTATTTTTTAAACCTCATTTTAAATATGAGAGTTTTTTTATAAATTATTTACTCATTTTCTTCGGTATATTCATCATATAAAAAATCGTTATACGGAAATCGGGTAATATGTATTTTCTTTACTTCTTCAAAAACTTTTGCCCTAAACTCTTCCATATTTTCCTTATTCAAGGCTGAAATAAATAAACAATTATTATCATCTAACTTGTTCATCCATGTTTTTTCCCAATCTTCTAATGTATAATGACTTTTAGTTTTTTCGGTGACTAGATCATCGTCATCAATAGTTTGGTGTTTGTAAGCATCAATTTTGTTAAACACCATTATAGTTGGTTTATCTATACTTTTAATTTCATCTAAAATTTTATTTACAGAAGCAATATGATCTTCAAAATTTGGATGTGAAATATCAACAACGTGCAATAGCAAATCTGCTTCACGAACCTCGTCTAAAGTAGATTTAAAACTTTCTACTAATTGCGTTGGTAGTTTTCTAATAAAACCTACGGTATCTGTTAATAAAAATGGAATATTTTTTATAACCACTTTTCTAACGGTAGTATCTAAGGTAGCAAATAATTTATTTTCAGCAAAAACATCGCTTTTACTTACCACATTCATTAATGTAGATTTTCCAACGTTTGTATAACCAACAAGCGCAACACGTACCATTTTTCCTCGGTTTTTACGCTGCACTACCATTTGTTTATCTATAACCTTTAGTTTCTTTTTAAGTAAGGTTATTTTATCACGAATTATACGTCTGTCTGTTTCAATTTCTGTTTCCCCAGGACCACGCATTCCAATACCACCTTTTTGTCTTTCAAGATGTGTCCATAAACGTGTTAAACGCGGTAATAAATATTGACATTGCGCTAGTTCTACTTGTGTACGAGCATAACTTGTTTGTGCTCTACTAGCAAAAATATCTAGAATTAAATTGGTTCTATCTAGCACTTTACAATCGAGTACTTTTTCAATATTACGTAATTGTGATGACGAAAGTTCATCATCAAAAATGGCTGTTTCAATATTATTGGCATCCATAAAAGCTTTTACTTCTTCCAATTTACCAGTTCCGATATATGTTTTTGGATGTGGGTTTTCTAATTTTTGAGTAAACCTTTCCACCGCCTTACCTCCTGCGGTTAATGTTAAAAATTCTAACTCGTCTAAATATTCGTTAGACTGCTCTTCATTTTGATGTTGTGTTACAACTCCAATTAAAACAGCTTCTTCAGATGTTACTTTTTTCTCTTCTATCATGTTACAAATTTACAAATTTGTTTATTCGAAAACAGAAAATGATTTCTTTTTAATTTGGAAGTGTAAAATAAAAGGTTGTACCCTTGTTTTCTTAGGATTCTGGCCAAATTTTAAATTGAACAATTAAAAATCCTTATTTTAGCATTTCACATTTAATTTTTAAATCTTCTTTATGTTTTCATATTTTAAGTTACAAGGTAAAAATAAACAAGCTTATACAATTGCATTTTACAATCTTGAAAATTTGTTTGACACTAAAAATGATCCAACTACTTTAGATGATGATTTTACTCCAAAAGGAAGAAAAAACTGGAATTATAAAAGGTATAAAAGAAAAATTAAAAAATTAGGTAGTGTAATGCTACAACTGGGAACAGAAAAATCCTTCCATGCTCCGGCTATTATTGGGGTTGTTGAGGTTGAAAATCAAACTGTTTTGGTTGATTTGGTAAATACAAATAATTTAAAAAATGAAAACTATGGAATTGTACATTACGATTCTCCGGACGAAAGAGGGATTGATGTTGCCTTGCTTTATAAAAAAGAATTATTTGAGTTGTTGCATTCAGAAACTTTTCCACTCTACTTAAATGCTAAAAATGGCGAAAGAGATTATACACGAGATGTTTTATTGGTAAAAGGAAATTTAAATGGAGAGTTGGTTCATATATTGGTAAATCATTGGCCGTCTAGAAGAAGCGGTGAAGATTTTACTGAAGAGAAAAGAATAAAGGCAGCCGAACTAGTTGCGAGTATTACCTATAAAATTACAAATCAAACACCAGACGCCAAAATTATTATTATGGGAGATTTTAACGATGATCCAACAAGTAAAAGTGTTAAAAATTATTTAGTTAATGATACTTTTTACAACCCAATGGAGCGTTTAATAGCAACTGGAAATGGAACATTAAATTATAAAAGAACTTGGCATTTATTTGACCAAATAATTTTTTCTAAAAATTTTATGTCCATTAAAGAAAATACACATTCTTTTAAATATGCAGAAGTTTTTGATAAGTATTTTTTAAAGGAATGGAAAGGTAAATACAAAGGAAATCCTTTTAGAACTTATATTGGTAAATGGTATCAAGGTGGTTTTAGCGATCACTTTCCGGTTTATGTATATTTAAAAAAGAACTAAATATAAAAAACTCAAACTTTTTAGTTTGAGTTTTTTATATTTCATTAAGCCTTTATGGTTAAAGGCATTTTATATATTTTATCTCGAATTCCTGGATTTTTAAATTTTTTATAATTTAAGTTTTCTCTAATATATTTTACAACATCTTTGTTTTTACAACCAGGGCACAATACTACAATTTCACCTTCCGAATTAAAGGTAAATTTTAAGGTGATGGTCATGTTTTCTTCAACTGGAAAATCGGGAGTTTGAAGCAGCTCAATAATCTGATTTCTAAGTTCTTTTTTCGTTACATCTGGATTCTCAAAATTTGATGCAAACAATCCAAATGTACCAATTAACAAGGCTAAAGCCAATAATTTAAATTTTTTCATTTTTGGTATATTTAAGTTAAACATCTTTTTTATTTGATACTAAAATTAAGATTTATAGTACTGCAATCTTTCAAAATGAAGCCTCTTAACATTTGTTTAACCCATATTTTATTAAAATGCTTTTTAGAAGCTTAAATTTTTAACCAATTAAACGCGTAACTATTTATTAAATAATGATTTAAAAATTTTGTTCAAAAAGTTTATTGATAGAGAATTAACTTAAATTATGTTAAAAGTTAAATGTGTTCCATAAAAAAACTCAAACAAAAATTAATGTTTGAGTTTTTATATTTTTTATATTTTAGTTATGATATTTTCATTTTTAAAGGCATTGTATATAATTTATCTCTTTCTCCAGGATTGGTAATTTTATGATAATTTAAATTTTTTCGAATAAAATTTAAAATTTCTGGGTTTTTAGAATTTACATTTAAAACAACTATTTCTCCTTCAGAACTAAAAGTAAAAGTAAGTATAATAGTTACTTCTTTTTCAATATTAAAATCGGGCGATTTTAATAGTTCAATAATTTCAGTTCTAATTGTTTTTTCTGGTGATTCTAATTTGCTTGTAGTTGTTGCAAATAAACTTGATGTTCCTATTACTAAGGCTATAGCTATTAATTTAAATTTTTTCATTTTTTGATAGATTTAGTTAAACTTATATTTGATATTTCAAATGTATGGGGAAAAGTTTATTCATTATTTTTAAAAATTTCGATTAACATTTGTTTAACCTCAAAAAAATATTTTTTAATCTATTTAGTTTAATAAATTTATTTAAACATCTGATATGCATAGAATTAAGTTTGTAATCTGTTTTTTTGAAGCTTAAAGGTTTAACATAATTTAAGTTAATTCAGCTTTTTTTAATTAGCTTTGAAGAGTAATCTAAAACAACTACAATGAAAAAAATAATATTAATTACGCTTGTTGGAATTTTTCTTTTTTCTTGCAAAAAATCTGACACTCAAAAAATTGTTGAATTGAAATATCCTATAACAAAAAAAGTAGATACTGTTACTAATTATTATGGTACAGATGTAAAAGATCCTTACAGATGGTTAGAAGACGATATGTCTGAAGAAACAGCTGCATGGGTTGGTGAACAAAACAAAGTTACATTCGATTATTTGGCCAATATTCCGTACCGTGAAGCATTGAAAAACCGATTAGAAACATTATGGAATTACGAAAAAATGAGCGCTCCATTTAAAGAAGGAGATTATACGTATTTCTATAAAAATAATGGTTTGCAAAATCAATATGTTTTGTATAGATTTAAGGGTGAAGAAGAGGCCGAAGTATTTTTAGACCCAAATACTTTTTCTAAAGATGGAACAACTTCGTTAGGAGGCATGTCTTTCTCAAAAGATGGAAATACCGTTGCTTATGCTATTTCTGAAGGTGGAAGCGATTGGCGAAAAATAATCATCATGGATGCGGTTTCAAAAGAAATTAAAGAAGACACCATTATTGATGTAAAATTTAGTGGTATGTCTTGGAAAGGAAATGAAGGTATTTTCTATTCGAGTTATGAAAAACCAAAAGGAAGTGAACTTTCAGCTAAAACAGATCAACACCGATTATTTTATCATAAATTAGGAACAAAACAAGCTGACGATCAAATCATTTTTGGCGATAAAGATAAAAGACGTTATGTTGGCGGAGGTGTTACTGAAGATGGAAAATACTTAATTATTTCTGCTTCTGTTTCAACTTCAGGGAATGAATTGTATTACAAAGATTTATCCGACCCAAATAGTGTTATTAAACCTATTATTTTAGGCTTTGATAATGATACAAATGTACTTGACCATCAAAATGGATATTTCATTATGCAAACTAATTTAGACGCTCCTAATAAAAGAGTTGTAAAAGTTGCTGTTGAAAAGCCAGATGCAAATAACTGGGAAGATGTAATTCCTGAAACTGAAAATGTATTAAATGTTTCTACTGCAAGCGGATATATTTTTGCACTTTATATGGTTGATGCCGTTTCAAAAGTAAAACAATACGATTTTAGTGGTAAATTAATTAGAGATATTGAGCTCCCTGGTATAGGTACTGCAGGTGGATTTGGAGGAAAAGTTGATGATGAAACTATTTATTATTCTTTTACTAATTATATAAATCCGGGTTCTATTTATTCTTTTGTTCCTAAAACAGGTGAATCAAAACTTTATAAAAAACCTGAGATTGATTTTAATGCCGATAATTTTGAATCTCAACAAATATTTTATACATCTAAAGATGGCACTAAAATCCCAATGATTATTTCTTACAAAAAGGGAACTGAATTAAATGGTAAAAACCCAACAATTCTATATGCTTATGGAGGTTTCAACATAAGTTTAACGCCAAGTTTTAGCATTGCAAATGCCGTTTGGATGGAACAAGGGGGGATTTATGCAGTGCCTAATTTACGTGGTGGTGGTGAATATGGAAAAGCATGGCACAATGCCGGAACTAAAATGCAAAAACAAAATGTATTTGATGATTTTATCGCTGCTGCTGAATATTTGATTCACAATAAGTATACCTCATCTGATTATTTGGCTATAAGAGGAGGCTCAAATGGTGGTTTGTTAGTTGGAGCTACAATGACGCAAAGACCAGAATTAATGAAAGTAGCATTGCCTGCTGTTGGAGTGATGGATATGTTACGTTACCATACATTTACAGCAGGAGCAGGTTGGGCTTACGATTATGGAACAGCAGATGATTCTAAAGAAATGTTCGATTATTTAAAAGGGTATTCTCCTGTACACAATGTAAAAGAAGGTGTTTCATATCCAGCAACAATGGTAACAACTGGAGATCATGATGATAGAGTGGTGCCCGCACATTCATTTAAATTTGCAGCAGAATTACAAGCAAAACAAGAGGGAAACAATCCAACATTAATAAGAATTGAGACAAATGCTGGTCATGGTGCTGGAACTCCTGTTTCAAAAACAATTGAGCAATATGCCGATATTTTAGGATTTACGTTCTACAATATGGGTTATAAAGAACTACCAAGTAAAACCAAGGTAAAAGGGTAAATTAAAAACTTTTTTGAAAATTAAAACCGTTATTACGAACAAAGTGAAGCAATCTGTGCTAGATTCTTTATGTTTTGCTCGTAATGACGGTTTTTTATGCTATCTCTAAAATTTCAGCGTTATTAAAAGGAATAAATTCACCTACTTTTTTTCCTAACAATTCTTTACCAATGGGAGACTGAGAAGAAATTGCAAAATAAACTACTCTTTCTATTTCAATTTTTCCAACACTAATGGCTAAAAAATAACTGCCTTTTGTTGTTTTAATAAGGCTTCCTAAACAAGTAACTTCACTTTTCTTTTTAATAATTATTTTATTTAACACTTCTTTCATTAGAGTAACTTCAGAAAGTTGTTGTCCTGCTTTTTCCATTTCTAATTGAATCATAGCGCGCCCAGTTTCATGCTTATCACCAGCCGAACTTTTGGTTTCAGAAAACAAATCGTTTTTATTTGAAGCAATACTTTTTGAAATTGTGTTGTGTTTTTCTTTAACAAAATCTAAACAGGCTTCTAGTAATTGTTGTTTTATTTTTAAATATTTTTTCATAAAGATGGTTGTAAAAATAACAATTCTTAATTTTGTAACCAATTATGCAATTTACAGGAAAACGATATTTAGATTATAGTTCATTCATCAAATTAAAGTTTGGAGAAAGAGTACAAAAAATTTCGTTAGATATTGGTTTTTCTTGTCCAAACCGAGATGGTTCAAAAGGAGTTGGTGGTTGCACATATTGTAATAACAACACATTTAATCCAGATTATTGTGAACCTCAAAAAAGTGTAAAAACACAATTAGAACAAGGTATTGAATTCTTTTCTAGAAAAGGGAAAAATAATAAATTTTTAGCTTATTTTCAGGCTTATACAAATACGTATTCTGATTTTGAATCGCTGAAACAACTATATTTAGAAGCGTTACGTGTTCCAAAAGTTGTTGGATTGGCTATTGGAACCCGTCCAGATTGTATTTCAGAAGAAATAATTGATTTTTTAGATACACTTTCTAAAACTTATTTTATTTCCTTAGAATTTGGTGTAGAAAGCACGAATGAAAAAACCTTGTTGCAAGTAAATCGCTGTCATACTTTTGAAGAAACCAAAGCCACTTTTAACTTGTGTAGAAACAAAGGGTTTCATCTAGGGGCCCACATTATTTTAGGACTGCCAGGTGAAAGTGAATCAGATTTAATTAACCATGCAATTGAAATCTCAAAATTGCCAATAAACACATTAAAATTACATCATTTACAAATTGTAAGAAACTCCATTATGGCAGTTCAATATAAACGAATTCCAGAGAATTTTAACTTATTTACTTCTGATAATTATATCAATTTTATTTCTAAATTTATTACTCATTTGCGTCCAGATATTATTATTGAGCGCTTTATAAGCGAAGCACCAAAAGAGTTGTTAATAGCTCCAAAATGGGGCGGACTTAAAAACTTTGAAATTGTAGCTAAAATTGATAAAAATCTTCAACATAAAAATCTATGGCAGGGTAAAAACTATTAATTTTTATAACTGCAATAATAACGTTATCCAAAATAATACTGTTTTAGTAATGTATATTTTGTATGTTTAAGGTATGTTATTTATCTACATAAAACAGTTATCTGAAATGCCTTGGATTTTAATTCTAGGGTTGTGTTATTATAGTTGTATTTAATCATTATAACTTTCAATTTTCTAACGTTAAAACTAATTTTATGAGTACTATTATTGTATTAGGAGCTGGCATGGTTGGTAGCACAATGGCTATTGATATGTCAAAAAAACATTTGGTTACGATTACCGATTTTAATAAAAAAGCATTAGAAAAAGCTGTTTCTAAGTGTAATAAATTAATTCCAATTCCATTAGATGTTACTAATAAAAGGGAACTTCAAAAAACAATAAAACCTTTTGATTTGGTTATTTGTGCAGTTCCCGGATTTTTAGGTTTTGAAACTTTAAAATCTATTATTGAAACAGGTAAGAACGTAATTGATATTTCTTTTTTTTCTGAAAATTGTTTTGAATTGAACGAATTAGCAAAACAAAATAATGTTACTGCTATTGTAGATTGTGGTGTTGCTCCAGGAATGGGAAATATTATTTTAGGATACTATAATGAAAAATTAAAAATTACAGATTTTGAATGTTTGGTAGGGGGTTTGCCAAAAGTTAAAAAATGGCCTTTTTGTTATAAAGCTCCTTTTTCTCCAATTGATGTAATAGAAGAATATACGCGTCCGGCACGTTATGTGGAAAACAGTGTAATGGTAACGAAAGAAGCTTTAACAGATTGTGAATATGTGGATTTTGAGGGAGTTGGAACCTTAGAATCTTTTAATTCAGATGGTTTACGCTCAATAATTTTTACAATGCCTCATATTAAAAACATGAAAGAGAAAACATTGCGTTATCCTGGCCATGTTGAATATGTAAAAGTGTTAAAAGAAAGTGGTTTTTTTAATGAAGAAAAAATAAATTTTAACGGTAATGAGATTTCACCACTAGAATTTACTTCAAAAATATTATTTAATGAATGGAAACTAGATGAAAACGAAGCAGAAATAACTGTAATGAGAATTTCTTTAAAAGGAACCAACTCAAATGGCGAGCTAAAAACAATTGTTTACAATTTGCACGATGAATTTTGTACTGAAACCAAGACGTCTTCAATGGCGAGAACTACAGGTTATACAGCAACAGCAGCGGCCAACATGTTTTTAGATGGATTATTTATTGAGAAAGGTGTATTTTCGCCAGAATTGGTAGGAAAACACGAAGCCTGTTTTAACTATATTTTAAAGTATTTAAAGGAAAGAAAAGTAATATATAACAAAGAAGAACAATAAATTAGTGCGAAAGATAATCTTAATAATTAAAAGAATAATGTTAGGAGTTTTAAAGTTGTTTGTGAGACGTGAAACGTCTTTAGTTAAAAGTTAAGTCGACTTTTCATGTTTCACCCCTCACATTTCATTTAAAAACTACATTCTATAAATCCAAGTTGCAGGATTTAATGTTTGGGCATTGTTTGTTAAAACAAAACTCAAAATTGTTTTTCCAGTAATTTTATCTTTAAAAATAGTTCCTATTTCTTGCTTTGTAGTTACTTTATCCCCAGTGTTTACAAAAACGTTTTCCAAATTTTTATACACCGTAATGTAATTACCGTGTTGTATATAAACCATTTTTTTATTGCCACCCATTACTTGTACAGCTAAAACAGTACCATTAAAAATAGCCCTTGCTTTACTTCCATCATTTGTAGTAATCCTAACACCATTACTTTGTATTGTGGTTGATTTTACAATTGGATGTGGCTGTTTACCATAAAACGTAGATACAAAACCTTTCTCTACTGGCCAATCTAATTTCCCTTTATTAAGTTCAAATTTTGAAGCTAATTCCTTTGCTTCAGGAGTTAAAGCGAATGTTGTAGAAGCCGTTCTAGAAGTATTTCCAGATTTTTTATTTGATGCTACAATTGCAGCTCTAATAAGTTTATCTATTTGTGCAGCAACTCTACTTTCTTCTCTTTGAAACTGTTTAATTTGTTTCTTGTATTTGTTTTCTTTCTGTTTTACTTTGCTCAATAAAACTTCTTGTTCTTTTTTTTCTTTTTCAATATCAGATTGTTGTTTCCTCTGTACATCTAAAAGCTTTTTCTTTTGATCTTTTTTAACTTGTAGCGAGTCTGTTAACGTCTGTAATTCAGAAGTTTTTATGTGAATTTCATCTCCTTGTTTTTTCCTAAAGGCTGTATATTGTTTCATATACTGAAAGCGTTTATAGCCCTGAAAAAAGTTTTTTGAAGACAATAAAAACATTATTCTGCTATTTTGAGATTTACTTTTATAAGAACTATAAATCATTTCTCCATAATCCTTTTTAAGCGCTTCTAAAGCTCTTTTATTTTTATTGATCTCAAGCTGATTTAAATAAATTTCGTTTCCTAATTCGTTTGATTCGTTTTCTATGGCATTGATTAAATCTTCTCGGGTATTAATTTTATCATCAAGATCTTTTAACTGATTTAATACATTCTTCTCTGTTCTTATAGTGTTGGATAATAATGCGTTAATGTATATCTGATCTTTTTGAAGTTGTACACGACGTGCTTCTAATACTTGACGTTTAGATTTTTGAGCAGTACTGTTTACGCTAATAAGTACTATTAAAAACAGCAAAAGATACTTTAATTTAAACTGCATTATTTTAAACTGATTTCTTTATAACCATTTGGAATTGAAAACGGAAAAGTTAAACGTTCATTAAATTCAACTGTGCGATATTCTATATTTATGGTTGTTATTTTTTTATGATCAATAGCTCTAATATCAATATTTTTGGGAAACTGTTCTCCTTTTATTTTACTGTAATTTGGATACGAAACAGATAGCAATTGTTGCTTCTCTTGATTTCTAATTTCCTGTCTATTTACTTTAAAATTATCTGGATTCATAAAGAATAAAATCCCAAATAAATCAATATCTTTTTTAGGTTTTAATTGGTACAAATTATTAGCTATTTCAGAGTTGTATTTTCCCTTTTTTAAATTTAAAACAGCTTGCCCCAACAAAATATTCTGAACTTTTTCGTAATCTAATTCGGTACCTAGCCATTTACTTAATAAAGAAAAATCACCATCAAAATAAGTGCGTTGCATTTTTTCGTAATAAATTACTCTACTAGGGGTTATTTTTACTTTTGCAACAGGAATACCAAATTTTGTTGCACTCATCCAAATAGTTTTATCTTTTTCTAAGCGCAATTTTATACTAAAGCTTACCGAAGTTTTTTCGTCTTTATACTTGGCATTTATTTTAGCATTTACTGTTTTTTGATCAAAATTAGAACTGTAGTGGTTGTTGATAATTTTTTTTGTTGAAATACTACTGATATTAGACCCAACAGTATTTTTATTTGATTTACAAGATGTAAAAATCAATAAAAAAATTAATACTATTTTAGAAAATATTTTCATTTAATTTGCCTGTTTTAACAGTGCTATTTTTTGTTTGTATTTTAAAACTTCTTTTGTGTTATTTAAACCTTCGTGGCTAATAATTAACTGATTGTAAAAATTTAATTCCATTTCAATATTATCTATAACAAAATCAATGCCAATAGTTAAAACGTCAATTGCATCATTATATTTTTTAAGTTTATTAAGTGCAAATCCATTTAATTGATATAGAATTGGTTGTGCAGGAAATAATTCCAATGCATTTTTACTATCTAAATTTAATAATTCAAAAAGATTATTTTCAAGTTCGTAACTTAGAATTTTAAGCAAGGTTTTAAATTCTTTATTTTTTTTATATGAATTTTTTAAGGCTTCAATACTTGTATTTTCAGGTTGATTTTTTGCAGGTATTGTCTCTTTTTTATTTAATTTTTTTCTATTGGTTAAATAGTTTCTAAACCTTCTAATTTTTAAGGTTGTTAGGGCCTTGGCCTCAATTTTGGTAATTAAATCTTCTGCTTTTGCAAATTCTCTATTTTGAATATATAGCAGCACCAATTCATCGGTATAAATTGGTTTTAGTTCCACAAGTTGCTTTTGAATTTCTATAGCGTCCTTAAAATTTCTTTGAGCTTTTAAGATATTTACTTTGTGTTTTAATAAATGCCGGTTTTTTGGATCTTTTGCAAGTGCACGATTTATAAATACTTCAGCTTCGTAATATTTTTTTAAGAGCAAATAGTTTTTAGAAAGTTCAAAATCTACGGCTAAATTTACAGTATCAATTGCTGCACATTTCTCCAGATTTTCAATAGCTTTTGAATAATTATTTGTAGTGCTTTGTTTTAAAGCTTCAAAAAAATATTCTTGGAATTTTAAATCTTGTACTTCTTTATTATCTATATTTTGAGCATATGAAAAACAAGAACAGAGCGCAATTCCTATTAAAAATATGTTATGTAATTTTTTAAAATTCATTTAGAAGTGCAATATACAATTTATTCATTTTAAAAATTTTGAATTTTTTCAACTTTAGGCTGTTTTTAAATGAATAAAAATATTACAATTTTTGAATTTTCAGTTAATTTTAATAGGTTTTGTAGTAGGTTAAAATTACAAAAACTTGCGTTCTATAAGTTCAACCAAGCGCTGTTCGTATTCTGTTTTATCGTTCCAATTATAATCTGGTTTTACCAAATTATTTAGAAATTCTTTGGCTTCTTTTTCTGTTTTAAATGAGTTTAATTGAGACAAAACTCTGTTGAAATCTTCCTGACTTCCTTCAAATAAATGTTTTACAAAGGCAATTCTATCATTTAATCCAATTTGTAAATTACTTTTAAATAAGGTATCATTTATTGAACGAATAGATTGCTGTTTATTCTCTTCAATAACAGGATTTTCTTTCGTTGCTTTTTCAAAAAGATTGGTTGCAACATCAGCAGAAATAGCATCTTTAAATTCTTCATCTAAAGTTGGTTTAGGTAATGCAACTTCTTCAATAATTTCTTTTGTAGCTTTTGGAGTGTCTTCAATAGAAAATTCTGTTGCCTTTTTTTGGGTTGAGGTCACATCTTCTTCCAGTTCCTTTGCAATTTCAATTATAGATTCAACAGTTTTAACAGTTGCAGATTCTTCGGTAACAATATCTTCAATTATTCGGGGTGCTGTTTGCACTTCATTTTCTTTTTTAAGTTCAATGTTAACTTCATCAACTTTTTCTACACTATTTAAGTTTTCTTCAACAAATTTTAAAATTGTTAATTTTTCATAAATAGTATGTGCCTTTTTATGCAAAATGGTTATGTCGTTATTTTTTAGTTCTAAAATACTGTGAGCCAGGCTCACTAATTCAGCTTCCAATTTTTTGTGCATAAGTTGATTTATTTATTGATTATTGATGTGTTATTTTTAATAAATTTGTAAAAATTCAGAAAAACAGTAATTTCTGTATTACAAATTAAACTATTTAATTCGAAAAAATATACTATTTAGTATTGCATTCGTTTATAACAAACAAATACAATAACCTTTGAAACGTGAAATTACAAAATGTTTCTTGAAAATACAGTAAATCATACCGAACAATTTGGCTGGATAGAAGTTATTTGTGGCTCTATGTTTTCTGGTAAAACAGAAGAACTAATCCGTAGGTTAAAACGCGCCCAGTTTGCAAAACAAAAAGTGGAGATTTTTAAACCTGCAATAGATACGAGATACGATGAAGAGAAAGTTGTTTCTCATGATTCCAATGAAATTCGTTCTACACCTGTTCCTTCATCTGGAAATATTCGACTTTTAGCTACAGATGTTGAAGTTGTTGGTATTGATGAAGCACAATTTTTTGATGATGAAATTGTTGCTGTTTGTAACGATTTAGCAAATAGAGGTGTTCGTGTAATTGTTGCCGGTTTAGATATGGATTTTAAAGGGAATCCGTTTGGACCAATGCCAGCACTTATGGCAACCGCGGAATATGTTACTAAAGTGCATGCCGTTTGTACGCGTACCGGAAACTTAGCACATTATAGCCATAGGACTGCATCAGGTGATGCTTTGGTGTTACTTGGTGAAACTCAAGAATATGAACCATTAAGTAGAGCCGCCTACTACAAGGCAATGCAAAAGGAAAAAAAGAATATAGCCGAACAACCTAAAAATGGAAAATAACCACGTTTCTGTACTTGAAATAGATTTAAATGCAATTGATTTAAACCTACAATTTTTTAAGTCTAAACTAAATACAACTACTAATATACTGGTTGTAGTCAAAGCTTTTGGTTACGGCACTAGTGCAATTGAAATAGCAACATATTTGGAATCAAAAGTGGCTTATTTTGCTGTTGCGTATGTAGATGAAGGTATTGCACTTCGCAACGCTGGAATTAAAACTCCAATTTTAGTATTGCATCCTCAAAAAGCGAATATTGAAAAAATTCTCTACTATAATTTAGAGCCAAACATATATTCTATAAATTTATTAACTGCTTTTATTGAAAAGGCAGCAGCGCTAAATATTAAAAATTATCCAATACACATAAAATTTAATACTGGATTAAATAGGCTGGGTTTTGTTGAAAAAGATATTTCTGAGATCACTACAATTATAAATACTCAAACTGCCTTAAAAGTAGTTTCGGTTTTTTCGCATATTGCTGCAAGTGAAGATTTAAACGAACGTTCATTTACGCTTCAACAGATAGCTACTTTTAAAACGCTTTCTTCAAAATTAATTAGCAAATTACCAAACACGCCATTTAAACATATGTTAAATACTTCGGGTATTATTAATTATGCTGAAGAAGCGCAGTTTGATATGGTGCGACTTGGAATAGGGTTGTTAGGTTTTGGAAATGAAGCAAAACAAACAAAAAACTTAAAAAATGTATTGACTTTAAAATCGGTGATTTCTCAAATTCATACTATTAAAAAGGGTGAAACAGTTGGTTACAACCGTGCTTTTAAGGCAAATTCAACCCTAAAGACAGCAACTATTCCAATTGGTCATGCAGATGGAATTTCTAGACAACTAGGTAACGGAAAAGGCTTTGTGTATATTAATAATACGAAAGCTCCCATTGTTGGAAACGTTTGTATGGATATGATAATGGTTAATATTACCGAAATTGATTGTATTGAAGGAGATGAAGTTTTAGTTTATAAAAATCAATCTCATATCGAAGAATTAGCAGCTGAAATTCATACAATTCCTTATGAAATTTTAACTGCAATTTCACAAAGGATTAGACGCTTGTTAAAAAAATGTTAATGAATTAATTTTTTTTATTACTTTAGCTTTAACTTAATTAATAACTTAAATTTATAATTAATGGGAATGATAAAAGAATTTAAAGACTTTGCAATGAAGGGAAACCTTGTTGATATTGCAATAGGTTTTGTAATGGGAGCAGCTTTTAAAAGTGTTGTTACTTCATTTACCGGAGGCATTGTTTCTCCACTTGTAGGTTTGATATTTAATTCAGATTTTAAAGATTTAAAATATATAGCAAAAGAAGGGGTTGCTAATGAAGCCGGTGAAATTGTAGGTGAAGTTGCAGTATTATATGGTGATTTTTTAACGAATGTTATTGATTTTATAATTGTTGCTTTTGTAATGTTTATGGTTGTAAAAGCTGTAAATGCAACTAAGAAAAAAGAGGTACCTGCTCCAGCAGCACCAAAAGGACCTTCTCAAGAAGATTTATTAGTAGAAATAAGAGATTTATTAGCTAAAAAATAATAAAGAAATTTAACCAAACTTTCTTTAATTCAAAAAAGGGTTCGCATTTTGCGAGCTCTTTTTAGTTTATAGAATGTTATTTTTTAGTTTCGTAGACTTCAGCAATTGTAGGAGCGTTTTCGCAATTTTTAATTAGAATAAGTCCGTCGTTAACTGATACATTTCCTGTCTGTAACACCTTAAAATAAATGCCACACATTGTTGAATTCCAAAATTGTTTTAAAATTTTTTGAGTTTTAAAAACTAGTCCTAATTTAAAACAAGGCTCTCTTGGTTGTGTAACTTCAATAATTGCATCGCCTAATTTATATTGATTTCCAATATGTATTTCGGTTTCGTCTAAATCTGAGATGGTTAAGTTTTCACCAAACATTCCAAATTTCCAATCTAATTCCGGATAGATTTCTTTCCAGTATGCATAATGATTTTTCGAATATGCATATACTGCTTTATTCATTCCGCCATGGTACCTTCTGTCTATTACGGCATCATTTACTACATCTTCTTCACCTAAAAAAATTGGTGTTTCAACAGGACTTTTAAAAATACCAGTTTCTATTATTTTTCCTTTGTAATTAATAGTTCTTTTCTCTCCAATATTGACAGATATTACCTTCATTTTTCTTCAAATTTTGCCAATGAATCCGCAATTTTTCTATCGTTAGATAAACGTGGTACTTTGTTTTGTCCTCCTAATTTTCCAACAGATTTCATATATTTATTAAAACCACCTTTTTCAATTACAGTAATTTTTAAAGGTTGCAAAATTTTACCAACAATTAAATCTAAATAATAGCTATTTTGTTGCTGTAAAGTAGCATCAATTTTTTTAGCAAACTCGTTAATATTTGTTGGTTTTTTGTCGAATTCTATAAACCATTCATGGTATGGTAATCCCTTTTCTGGTGTAATTTGGGGCGCAACTGTGAATTCGCTTACAGTAATTCCGGTATCAATTGTATGGTAATTTATAGAGTCTTCAATTTCTTTTCCAATCACATGTTCTCCAAAAGCAGAAATAAAATGTTTTATTCTTCCAGTAACTACAATTCTTGGCGGATTAATAGATAAAAACTCTATTGTGTCACCAATATTATAACCCCAAAGACCTGCATTTGTATTTAAAATAATTACATAATTTACACCTAATTTTACATCTGCTAATGAAATTCTTGTCGGATTTTCATTAAAAAATTCTTCAGAAGGAATAAATTCATAGAAAATACCATTATTTACTAAAAGCATCATCGCTTTTTCGGTTTGAGAATCCTGGTAAGCAATAAATCCTTCGGAAGCAGGGTACATTTCTATAGCATCTACTTTTCTTCCAATTAATTCTTCAAATTTATTTCTGTACGGTTCGTAATTAACACCTCCATAGGCAAACAAATTAAAGTTTGGAAAAACTTCTCCTACTTTTTTACCAGTTCGTGCAACAATTCTTTCAAAATACATTTGCACCCACGGCGGAATTCCACCAATAAGTGTCATATCTTCATTAATAGTTTCGTCAATAATAGCTTCTATCTTTTTTTCCCAATCTTCAATACAATTGGTTTCCCAGCTTGGCAACCTGTTTTTTGTTAAATATGAAGGGATGTAATGCGCTGTAATACCAGACAATCGTCCAATATTAATTCCGTTTTGCTCTTTTAACTCTGGACTTCCTTGTATAAAGATCATTTTACCATTTAAGAAATCTGTTTTTTTGGTTTCGTTTATATACAATAAAAGCGAATCTTTAGCCGCATTTATATGCATTGGCATTGACTCTTTAGTTAACGGAATATATTTTGTGCCAGAAGTTGTACCAGAAGTTTTGGCAAAATATAAGGGCTTGCCTTTCCATAAAACATCAGGTTCTCCAGCTACAACTCTTTCTACATATGGTTTTAAATCTTCGTAATCTCTAATTGGAACTTGATCTTTAAAATTTTGATAGGATTTAATATTTTCAAAATTATGATCTTTTCCAAAAGCAGTATGTTTTGCTTGAGAAATTAACTTATTAAATACTTTTTGCTGAATTTTTACAGCGTTATTACTTTCTTTATAAAACTTTGTTGATACAAGTTTTGCATAGGGTTTCGCTAAAATGGATTTAAGACTCATAGTTATTCAAAATCAATATAATTAACAGGATTTACGGGATATCCTTCATTCCAAAGTTCGAAATGTAAATGCGGACCTGTACTAAATTCTCCAGTATTTCCGGCAGACGCTATTACTTCACCTGACTTTACCAAATCTCCTTGTTCTTTATGTATTGCCGTATTATGTTTATAAACTGACATAAAACCACCAGAATGTTTAACAATAACAACATGTCCAGTTTCTGAAGTCCAAGCTGCAAAAATTACAGTTCCATCAGCTACAGATTTAACAGGAGTTCCCATTTCTACAGCAATATCAACTGCAAAATGCTTTGTTTTTAGGTTGTACCCATCGGTTAATGTACCTACAACTGGTGCAAAAAACACAACATCGGCACTTTTTGTTGCTTCATTAAAAATACTATATCTATCAGCTCTTTCAACGTCTAATCTAAATTCTAAATCTGCTTCTGAGGGATTTAAATTTATAGAATCCTTATCATATTGTATTGATTGCAGCACACTATCTTTATCGAATTGAACTTCGGATATTTCTCCAGTTAGTAAATCTCTAACCTTTTGAATGTATAAATTATTAACTTCAAGTACTTGTTGTAAAGAATCTGCTTTATAAATTAATTGGGTTGCATTTCTTTTTAATTGGGTTGAAGAATAGCCCGGAATGTATTCTCTCAATTGGGTAAAAGCAATTAAAAATATAGTTCCAACAATGAGTAAAATAGAAAATAAACTGCCAAAAATAAATACATTTAATCGTGTTAATTTAAAAGACAATTTTTCTTCAAAAGTATCTTCATTTAATACAACCAAACGGTATTTATTAATTAATTTCTGTCTAAATTTTCCTTTATTTTTAGGTTTTTTTGCCATAATTTGATTAAAAGCAAATATACAACGAAAATTTGTTTAATTAATTTTAGTGGATGTAGATTTAAGTGTTAAATCTAAGCCAAAATTAGTTTTTATAAAAGTTCATTTCATCAATATAATTCCATACATTTTCTGGTAGCATAGCCCTAATATCTTTTTTATCTTTAATACTTTTTCTAATAAAGGTTGAAGAAATTTGAATAATTGGAGCTTTTACACTGTGTACATTTGGATGTTTTAAAAATTCACTTTCTGTTGTTTCTCCCGAAATTCTAGGATAAACATACAATTGGTAATTTTTAATAATTGTTTCATAATTTTTCCATTTATGAAACCCTTTTAAGTTATCCTCACCCATAATTAAACAAAATTGATGTTCTGGATATTTTTCTTCAATATGAATTAGGGTATTTACCGTGTAGTTTGGTTGTGGAAGTTTAAACTCAATATCTGAAGTTTTTAATTTTGGATATGCTTCAACAGCAACATTTGCAATTGCCAATCTATGAATATTATCTAGTAAAGAGTTTTTTTGTTTAAATGGACTCATTGGAGTAATTACAAACCAAACTTGATCTAAATCTGAAAATTCTGCCAAATAATTTGCAATAATTAGATGCCCAATATGGATTGGATTAAAGGTGCCAAAAAACAGTCCTACCTTCATTTATTTTATAAATTTTTCGATTAATTTATACGCTTTAGTTTTTGCGTCTTCTAAATTATCATTCACTAAAATTATATCAAAGTCTTTTGCGTATTTAAGTTCTTTTTCGGCTTTAGCAACACGTTCTTTAATTTTTTCTTCAGAATCGGTTTTTCTATTTCTTAACCTGCGTTCCATTTCTTCAATAGATGGCGGT
This sequence comes from Lutibacter litoralis, assembly GCF_014646675.1. Taxonomy (GTDB): domain Bacteria; phylum Bacteroidota; class Bacteroidia; order Flavobacteriales; family Flavobacteriaceae; genus Lutibacter; species Lutibacter litoralis. Next base: position 502,122 of record NZ_BMNS01000001.1, read on the forward strand.
TGTACAAAAATAGCCAACGTTTGTGTTGGAAATTGTTTTTTTATGTTTAAACCTCCAATAACATCAATGTCAAAAATTACGTGTTTGCCTAATTTCCAAATACGTTGTATTTCTTCTTTTAAAGTTCCATAAAAATTATCGGTGTAAACCTCTTCCCACTCTATAAAATCATCTTTCTCAATGTGCTTTTTAAATTTTTTAGCAGAAATAAAATAGTAATCTTTTCCGTCTATTTCTGTTCCCCTAAGTGGACGAGAAGTTGCGGAAATTGAAAAATCTAAATTTAGTTCAGGTTGCGCTAATAGATGATGTACAATTGTTGTTTTACCAGAGCCTGAAGGTGCCGAAAAAACAATAAGTTTCCCTTCTTTTTGCATGGTTTTATAATACGTTTAAGTTTTGTTCTTTAATTTTTTCAAGCTCATCTTTCATTTGAACTACTAATTTTTGCATAGGTGCAAAGTTAGATTTAGAACCAATTGTGTTTATTTCTCTACCAATTTCTTGAGTAATAAAACCTAATTTTTTACCGTTTGAATCATCAGATTTTAGGGCTTTTTTAAAATAATCTAGATGGTTTTTTAAACGTACTTTTTCTTCGGTAATATCTAATTTTTCTATATAATAGATAAGTTCTTGTTCAAACCTATTTTGATCTATATTGGTTTCTAGTTCTGCAATAGATTTTCTTAATTTTTCTTTAACTTGTTCAATACGTTTTGGATCAATTTCTACAACTTTTTCAAGTAAGTCTTCAATAATAGAAATTCTTAAAACAAAATCCTCTAACAATACTTTTCCTTCATCAATTCTATAAGTAGTTATTTCATCAATTGTATTTTCTATAGCAACATTTATTTGAGCCCATTCTTTTTCATCTAATTCCTCGCGCTCTGTTTTTAAAGAATCTGGCAATTTCACAGCCATTTTAAGTAATTCAACCTCGTTAGAATCAACAATTTTTCTTAATTGATGCATATATTCTTTTACTACATTCTCATTTATTTTTGAAGAAAGTTCAACGCCATTATTTTCAATAAAAACAGAAAAATCAACTTTTCCTCTAACCAATGCAGTGGCTAGTTTTTTACGAATATATAGTTCTTTTTCTCTATAATAAGCAGGAATGCGAATGTTTAAATCTAAATTTTTACTATTTAACGATTTTAATTCTATCGTAATTTTTTTAGTTGGAAGTTGTAATACGGTCTTGCCGTAACCAGTCATTGATTGTATCATCTATTTTCAATATTTTGGCAAATTTAAACAATTTAAACCATGTACTAATTAATTATACTATTGATACGAGTTTTTTGTACTAAAACTATTATGTACTTTTGATGAATCTATTAATATGATCAGTTTTATTTTGAGCAAACACAAACATTTATTAGTTATTAGACTTTCTGCAATGGGCGATGTAGCTATGACAGTTCCGGTAATAAGAGCCTTTACTGCACAACATCCCAATGTAAAAATAACGGTACTTTCAAAACCATTTTTAAAACCATTATTTAATGATATTAAAAATGTAGATTTTTTTGCAGCTGATGTTACCAACAAACACAAAGGTTTTTTTGGGATTTACAAATTGTATAAAGAATTAAAACTTTTAAAAATTGATGCAGTTGCAGATTTACACAATGTTTTAAGGTCGAAAGTATTAAGAACTTTTTTTAAAATATCATTTAAAAATGTAGCTTTTATAAATAAGGGAAGAAGTGAAAAAAGCGCATTAACAAAGACAAAAAATAAAGTTTTTAAGCAACTAAAAACAACCCACGAAAGGTATGCTGATGTTTTTAGAAGCTTAGGTTTTAGTTTGGATATTAAGAACCCGACTTTTCCTGTAAAAAAACAATTACCTGAAGAATTATTCAAAATTACGGGTGTTAAATCTGAAAAATGGGTTGGAATTGCACCTTTTGCGCAGTATAATTCTAAAATGTATCCAATAGATTTAATGGAAAAAGTAATTGCAGAATTGTCTAAAAATAAAGCTGTAAAAATATTTTTGTTTGGAGGTGGTAAAAAAGAGGTTGAAATTCTAGATGCAATTGCCAATAAATATGTAGCTACAATTAATATGGCTGGAAAAATAAAACTGGCACAAGAATTAAATTTAATTTCAAATTTAGATTGTATGTTAAGTATGGACTCTGGAAATGCGCATTTTGCAGCAATGCTGGGTGTAAATACCTTAACTATTTGGGGGGTTACGCATCCATTTACTGGTTTTGCGCCATTTAGTCAACCCTTTGAAAACGCTATTTTACCTGATTTAAATATATATCCAAACATTCCTTGTTCAATTTATGGTAATAAAGTGTGCGAAGGTTATGAGGATGTTATGAGAACTATTGCTCCAGAAAAGATAGTTGATAAAATATTGAAATCTATTCATTAAAAAGACTGTTTAAAAAGCAAAATTTAACATCATCCTGAACTTGATTACTCATCCATTCTTTATTTTATAATTAAGGAATATGTGCATCTTCGATTTCAGGTTCTCATAATGATCGGTTATCAGTACAATGAGATTTTGCATTTCGACCTCGCTCAATGACCGGTTGCTGAGCGGAGTCGAAGCAAAGAATGATGGTTTTTACTACCTAAAAAGTCTATTTATAAATTACGCTATAAATGTTAATCTAAAGCAGGTATTCTTAGAACTTGACCCGGATAAATATTATCTGGATTTGTAAGCATAGGTTTGTTTGCTTCAAAAATAACAGGATATTTCATAGCGTCTCCATAATATTTTTTAGCAATTTTACTTAAATAATCTCCTTTAACAAATGTATGAAATTGTGCTTCTGGTTCAGAAATTTCTACAGTCATTCTATCATCAACTGTTGCAATACCTTCAGTATTACCCAGTACCAATATTACTTTTTCGCGCGTTGCTTGAGAATCTGCTTGGCCCCAAACGGTAGCGTTATCGCTATTTACTTCAATATTTAAGTCTTGTACTTTAAAGCCTAAAGTTTCAACCGCATTTGAAAGTTTTGTTGCTTTTTGCTTTGCCAATGTTGCTTCATCTGCCGTTTCCTCAGCAGTAGTTTTTCCAATACCAAAAACTTTGGCTCCGGCATTTTTAATAAATGAAAATAATCCCATGTCTTTTCCTTTTTTTAATTAAAAAATAAGATACAAAAATTAAACCAAATCTTTAGTTTAAAATCTCGTTTTAAAGTTTTATTTTTGCAATAAATACTTCATATATGATTGTCAATATTTTAGATGCTAAGAAATCAATATTAAATAAATTTATTTCTGAAATAAGAGATGTTACAGTTCAAAAAGATTCCATGCGTTTTAGACGAAATATTGGCAGAATTGGTGAAATTATTAGTTATGAATTAAGTAAATCACTAGTTTTTGAAAACAATGCAGTAACCACGCCATTAGGAACAAAAATTGTTGCAACTCCTAAAAAAGACATTGTTTTATGCTCTATTTTAAGAGCTGGTTTACCATTACATGAGGGCCTTCTAAATTATTTTGATGATGCTGAAAACGGATTTATTTCAGCATATAGAAAACATATTAACGATACTGAATTTGAAATTAAGGTGGAATATTTTGCTTCACCAAATTTAGATAATAAAACATTAATATTAGCCGATCCAATGCTAGCTACTGGGCAATCTATTACTGCTGTTTATGAGGGGCTAAAAAAGCACGGAACGCCAAAAGAAATTCATTTAGCTTGTGTTATAGGTTCAACTGAAGGTGTTGAGTACATTAAAGATCACTTTCCGGAAAATACTAAACTATGGATTGGAACCGTTGATGAAAAACTAAATGACCATGGTTATATTGTTCCTGGTTTGGGAGATGCAGGTGATTTAGCTTATGGGACAAAGCTATAAAAAATACACAACTACAGAAACTATTAAAAATAAGTATAAAACTAAATTTTTTAAAAGGTTAGAGGAGGTTTTCTGTAAAAAATTTGCAATAATTATACCTGAGGGGAATACCAAAAAAAGTAGTTCAGAACCATTTCTTTGTATTGAAAAGACTATAATAATTACTGAAATTATAAAGTGACCTATAATTAGTTGTAGAGCGGATTTAAAAGTAGTACTTACCTGTAATATTTTTGGTGTCAAAAAAATAACACTCCATATTAAAATTGTTATTAATAAAGAAAGGGGTAATACATATTTTAATTGATTGTAATTAGAGAAATCTACATTATAATTAAAAACTAATTTGCTGTAAAACAATTCGACACTATCAAAGTAAAAATGATATGTAAAAAAAACAATCACAGGAAATAAAAAACCAATAATTGGAATGGCTAAATTCTTTAAAGTTATTTTGTTATAAATAAATAAACTTATATACACCAACACTAAAAATAAGACACTCCAAGTGTATAGAATAGCAGAAATTCCTATCCAAAAACCCGCATCAAATAATTTGCTTTTTGTGTTAAACCCAGATTTTAAACTATATATTTTTCTAAAAGCAAAAAGTAATAATAGATTAGAGAAAAACAAGTTTATTGAAAATATAATTTCATAAAAACTTCCTAGTACTACTATAATTATATACAGCGCATAGGAGTTATCCCCTGTTAAATTATTCTTTCTTAAAATAAAATTAATCAGCAATAACATAAAAATAAAGCCAATAAAGATAGCTAAACTTAATCCTAACGAAGCCTTAGAAAAATCAATTGTTCTAAATAAAAATGTAGCCACAACATAGAAGATTGTGAATAACAATAATAGATTAACAATTATTGCGGGTTTAGTTTTATTAAAAAAATTTGCTATCATTACTATATTTCATACTTTTGCCTGTAAATATAATTAAGAAATGATTGCAAACAATATTTTTAAAGCGATAGGTGATTTTTTTACAAATGTTTTATTTGCGCCTTACCATAGTATAAGAGCTATGGATAATTGGTGGTTGCAAAACACTGTAAGTTGGATTTTTATTATTATTACTTTTATTGCATTCTTTTATTGGATAGGTGAAATAAGAAAATACAAAAAAGCTGGAAATGAATAGTCTCGACTCTTATTTTATTTAATTTTTCCTTTTAAAACAAGCTACTAACTGTGGGAAGCAAAAACAAACTTAAAAGATTTCGTGAAAACGATACATTTTCTAATGTAGTACAACCAACGCGAGAAGAAGTTCTCGAGGGCTTCTCTAAAAAGGGAAAATGGCACGATTTTTTTAATAACAACAATCCAATTGTCTTAGAATTAGGTTGTGGGAAAGGAGAGTATACAATAGATTTGGCGCGTAAAAACCCCAATATAAATTATATAGGTATTGATTTAAAGGGGGCACGTTTTTGGCGAGGTGCTAAAACTGCTTTAGAAGAGAATTTAACCAATGTTGCTTTTATTAGAACCCAAATTGAATTAATTGATTTGTTATTTTCTGAAAATGAAGTAACCGAAATTTGGATCACCTTTCCAGATCCTCAAATAAAATATACGCGTACAAAACATAGATTAACAAATGCTGAATTTTTAAAAAAATACTACCAAGTTTTAAAACCTGATGGCATAATAAATTTAAAAACAGATAGTGAATTTATGCATGGATATACCTTAGGATTATTACATGGCGCTGGTCACGAAGTTGTATATGCACATCACGATATTTATAAAAATACTCATTCACCAATAGAAGTTACCACAACGCAAACTTTTTACGAAAGTCAGTATTTAGAAAAAGGAAAACCAATTACTTATATTAAATTTAAGTTGAAGTACTAGGGAGCTTTGCAGCTTTAGATTTTTGCACCTTTCAAACTTTCAAACTAACTTTAACCCATGCCAAAATCCGAAAATTTTTTCGAAAAAGTTTATGAGGTTGCAAAAAAAATTCCTTTTGGAAGAGTTACAAGCTATGGTGCAATAGCTAAGTACTTAGGAGCAGCACGCTCTGCTAGAATGGTTGGGTGGGCAATGAATGCTTCGCACAATAATCAAGAAATTCCTGCACACAGAGTTGTAAATAGAAAAGGCTTATTAACGGGTAAACATCATTTTGATGGTACTAACCTAATGCAGCAATTATTAGAAAGTGAAGGAATAGAAGTTGTTGAAAATCAAATTCAAAATTTTAGTGCTATTTTTTGGGATCCATTTAAAGAATTGCCAAATAATTTATAACCTATTTTTTTGTAACAAGCACTGCATTACTTTTTAAATCTTAGCTTTTTATATTCGTTTGAACTCTGTATATTTGTTGTTTAGAATCATTTTACATAAAGAATATGACATACAGTAAAAAAGATATAACAAAAGCACTTGAAACCATTACCGCTCCTGGTGAAGGTAAAAGTTTAGTTGAAAGTGGAGCAGTAAAAAACATTGTTACTTTTGAAAAAGAAATTATAGTTGATGTAACTATTAGCAATCCTACTTTACAAGCAAAAAAGAAAATTGAAGTTGAAATTATAAAAGCTATTCACGAACACGTGGATCAAAAAGCTGATGTAAAAGTAAATGTTACTGCAGTTGCTCCTCCAGTATCACCTCTTAAACCAGAAAAACCAAAAGTTCCTGGAATTCAAAATATTATTGCAATTGCATCAGGAAAAGGTGGCGTAGGAAAATCTACAATTACTGCAAATATGGCGGTTTCACTTCAAAAAATGGGTTTTAAAGTTGGTATTTTAGATGCCGATGTTTACGGACCTTCAATACATTTAATGTTTGATGTTGCAACTGCAAGACCTTTATCTGTTGAAATTGATGGTCGCTCAAAAATGCAGCCAGTTGAAAGCTATGGCGTAAAAATACTTTCATTAGGATTTTTTACAGATGCAAATCAAGCTGTAATTTGGCGTGGAGCTATGGCTTCAAAAGCATTAAATCAAATGATTTTTGATGCACATTGGGGCGAGTTAGATTTTCTTTTAATCGATTTACCTCCTGGAACTGGAGATATTCACTTGTCAATTGTGCAAGCTGTTCCAGTAACTGGGGCAGTTATAGTTAGTACGCCTCAAAATATTGCTTTAGCAGATGCTAAAAAAGGAGTGGCAATGTTTCAGCAAGAAAATATTAACGTACCTGTTTTAGGAATTGTTGAGAACATGAGTTATTTTACACCAGCAGAATTACCAGAAAATAAATATTATATTTTTGGTAAAGATGGTGCAAAAAACTTAGCTGAAGATATTGAAACATCATTTTTAGGTGAAGTGCCATTAGTACAAAGTATTAGAGAGGCTGGTGATGTAGGTCATCCAGTTGCTTTGCAAGAAAATACACCTTTAGAAAATGCTTTTAGTACTATAACTAAAAACACCTTATCTCAATTAGTAAAAAGAAATAAAGATTTACCTCCAACTGAAATTGTAAGAATTACAACTATGAGCGGGTGTAGCACAAACTAATAATGAAAATGGATTTAGAAGAGCTTAGAACAAATGTAGAAGGGGCCTTACAAGAAATAAGACCTTATTTAGAAGCTGATGGCGGAAATATTTCTTTAGTAGAAATTACTGAAGACACTGTAAGTGTGCAATTAGAAGGTGCTTGTTTGGGTTGTTCTGTAAATCAAATGACTCTAAAAAATGGTGTAGAAGCTACCATAAAAAAACACGCCCCTCAAATTAAGAGGGTAATTGAGATAAACGGAATTAAATTTTAAATTTGATATTAATAGATGTCATCTCTAATTATAATATGAATTTTAGTTGAATCGTTAATTACTTATTTAAAAACGTCTGTTTATATGTTCAGGCGGGTATTCATTTAAAAGTTAGTTATAGATTCATGTCTATCCTGTAATGAAAAGTTTAGTGAAAATGTATAATCTTTAACTTCATAATAAATACACTTATTTTGTGCTGTAAGCAATATAAAACAACAATTTTAATAAAAGCTTAACTATTAAACGTTTGGCTTTTATTATTTTTGGAACAGTAATTGCCTAAAAAAAGTAAACAATTAGCAATTAATCAATGAAAAAACAACTTTTTATATTTTTTCTTTTTATATCCGCTTTGACATTTAGTCAATCTGTAAAACTTGAAACTATAAGCCCACAAAAAAGCCTAGCTTTTAAAGGCGGAGAATGGCTAAAGTTTAGAATGAGTTATAGTAACTTTTTTAATGCTGGTTTTTCTACTATTGAAGTTAAAGAAACCAAAAACTTAAACAAAGACGCATTTCATATAATTGGAAAAGGAAAATCTACAGGATTGGTAAGTTTATTTTTTAAAGTAAAAGATGATTATCAAACCTTTATTTATAGGGATAATTTAAAACCCTATAAATTTATTAGAAAAATTAATGAAGGTGGCTATACAAAAGATAAAGAAATTACATTTAATTACAATACCAATGAGGCAACCGTAAAAAACAATAAATCTAATACGGAAACAAAGCACCCTATAAATGATGAAATTCAAGATATACTTTCATCTCTTTACTTTTTAAGAAGTCAAAAATTAAATGCCTTAAAAGAAGGTGATGAAATTGAATTACCAATGTTCTTCGATCAAGAAATCCATAATTTTAAATTACTTTTTTTAGGTGAAGAAGTTATTAAAACCAAGTTTGGTGAAATTAACTCTTTAGCTTTTAGACCAATGGTACAAGCAGGTAGAGTGTTTAAAGAGCAAGAAAGTGTTACTGTTTGGATTAGTAATGATGATAATAAAATTCCACTTAGAATTAAAGCCTCCCTCGCAGTAGGATCCCTTAGAGCAGATTTAGAAGCTTTTAAAGGATTAGCACATCCTTTTAACATTATTTTTGACAATTAAATTGTACTTTTGCGTTTTATTTTTTTAACCAAATAAAAAAATGTAAATCTGAGAACATTGAAAAAAATTAGTACACTTATACTATTAGCTATATTAATTTCTTGTAAAGAACATAAATCACAAGCCGCTTTAATTCCTGAGCCTAAAGAACCAGAAATTATAGAGGAATTTGGATTTAAATTAAACAACTACAAAGTAATAAATGACACCATTAAATCTGGAGAAAATTTTAGTGAAATTTTAGACAGACATCATATAGAATATCCTAAAGTTTTAGAAATTGTAAATAAAATTAGAGACACTTTTAATGTTCGAAGAATAAAAAGCGGTATTCCTTACACTATTTTAGCAAAAAACGATTCTACCGAACAAGCACAAGTTTTTATTTACAAACATTCTAGAGTTAGATACACTGTTATTGATTTTAAAGATTCAATTCCAACCGCATACAATGGTAGAAAACCAATAAGAACCGAATTAAAAACAGCATCTGGTATTATTGAAAGTTCATTGTCTGAATCTGTTGAAGAACAGGGGTTAAGCTCTTACTTAACTTTTAAAATGGCAGATGATATTTATGCGTGGACAATCGATTTTTCCAGACTTCAAAAGGGAGATAAATTTAAATTAATTTATGAGCAATTATATATAAATGACACAATTCCTGTTGGAATTGGAGAAATAAAAGCTTCTTATTTTGAACATGGAGACAAACCGTTTTATGCATTTAAATTTGTAGCAGATTCAACACTTAATATTTCTGATTATTTTGATGATGAAGCTAATAATTTGCGTCGTCAATTTCTAAAAATGCCGATAAAATTTGGAAGACTTTCATCTCGCTATAATTTAAGAAGAAGAATTGCATTGTACGGAAATAAAATTAGAGCACATAAAGGAACCGATTTTGCTGCAGCAATTGGTACAGAAATTATGGCAACTGCAAATGGAATTGTGACAGAATCTCGCAGAAAAGGAGGGAATGGTAATTATGTAAAAATTCGTCATAATAGTACTTATAGCACCCAATATTTACATATGAGTAGAAGAGCTGTTAAAGTTGGGGATGTAGTAAAACAAGGAGATATTATTGGATATATTGGTATGACAGGTAATACTTCTGGACCACATGTTTGCTACCGTTTTTGGAAAAATGGAGTTCAAGTAGATCCCTTAAAACAAAAACTGCCTGCAGCAGAACCTATGAAAGATGCCATAAAACCAACCTACTTTAATTTTATAAAACCGATTAAAGATCAATTGGATATCATAGAATATTCAACAATAATGAATGAAATAAGCATTACTGAAGAGGAATTAAACTCATAAATAAAAATAATAATGAAAAATATAAATCCAACTGAAACAAACGCCTGGCAAAAACTTACCAACCATTATACTGCATTAAAGGACCTTCATTTAAAATCGTTATTTAATTCGGATAAAATTAGAAAGGAAAAATTTTCAATCAATTTTAATGAGTTTGATTTTGACTTTTCTAAAAATAGGATAACGGATGAAACTATAGAATACCTTTTAGAATTGGCAAATGAAGTTGATTTAAAAAGTGCTATGGATGCTTATTTTTCAGGAGAGAAAATTAATAAAACCGAAAACAGAGCCGTATTGCATACAGCCCTAAGAAATCAATCTAATAATGAAATTTTTGTTGATGGGAAAAATGTAATGCCAGAAATAAAAGAAACCTTAAGCAAAATGGAATCTTTTACAAACAAAGTTGTTTCTGGAGGTTGGAAAGGTTTCACAAATAAGCCAATTACGGATGTTGTTAATATTGGTATTGGAGGGTCAGATTTAGGGCCAGATATGGTTGTAGAATCTTTAAAATATTATAAAAATCATTTAAATGTACATTTTGTTTCTAATATAGATGGAGACCATGTGCAGGAAACGATTAAAAATTTAAATCCTGAAACTACCTTATTTGTTATAGTATCAAAAACATTTACCACACAAGAAACCTTAACAAATGCAACTACTATAAAAAAATGGTTTTTACAATCAGCTTCAGAAAAAGATGTAGCGAAACATTTTGTAGCTGTTTCAACAAACTTAAAAACGGTTGGTAAATTTGGAATTGATAGCGATAACATTTTTACTATGTGGGACTGGGTTGGTGGTCGTTTTTCACTTTGGAGTACGGTTGGATTAACAATTAGTTTGGCAGTTGGATTTCGAAATTTTAAAGACTTATTAATTGGTGCTTTTGAAATGGATGAACATTTTAAAAACACACCTTTTGAAAAAAATGCTCCCATTATTGCAAGTTTAATTAGTATTTGGTACACCAATTTTTTCAAGAGTGAAAGTGAAGTTATTTTGCCGTATTCTCAGTATTTAAGTAAACTTGCACCTTATTTGCAACAAGCAATTATGGAAAGCAACGGTAAAAGTGTAGATAGAAATGGAAACGCTGTTGATTACCAAACAGGAAATATTATTTGGGGAAGCCCAGGTACAAATTCGCAACATGCATTTATGCAGTTATTGCACCAAGGTACCAAATTAATTCCTGCAGATTTTATCGGTTTTAAAGAGTCTCTTTATGGAAATACAGAGCACCACACAAAATTAATGGCTAACTTTTATGGTCAAACGCAAGCTTTAGCTGAAGGGAAAACAAAAGAAGAAGTACACTTAGATTTAAAAACACAAGGTAAAATTAACGAAATTGAAACCTTACTTCCCTTTAAAATTTTTGAAGGTAACAAACCAAGTACAGCTATTTTAATAGACAAACTAACCCCAAAAACCTTAGGAGGTTTAATTGCTTTTTATGAATGTAAAATATTTATTCAAGGAGTAATTTGGAACATCTATAGTTTTGATCAATTTGGAGTAGAATTAGGTAAAGAATTAGCCCATAAAAATCTTCTAAAGAATAGCTAAAATCGCTTCATAAATAAAATATAAAGTTTTTAACAAATTAGTGAGATTTATTAACATTTAACAGTCTTTAATTACCTGATAGCCAATAAAATTATAGGTTTTTTGTATATTTATTTTTCTTAATTTAATGTTAAAATTTAACAATAAATTAAAGGCAGAACCAATAAAAATTTGCATTTTTGCAAGACATTTAATTCAAATTAAAATTTAAACATGAGAAAATTTAAACATTTATTAATGGTAGTGGTACTATGTACTTCAGCCACTATTTTTGCTCAAACAAAACTTACTGGAAAAGTAGTTGACGAAACTAGTCAGCCTTTACCTGGAGCTTCTATTGTTGTTAAAGGATCAAGCACAGGAGTTTCTACAGATTTTGATGGAAATTTTACATTAGAGACATCTATTTCTAATGGTACAATTGAAGTTTCATTTGTTGGATATGAAGCTAAAAATTTAACTTTCAATGGGTCTAAAAACTTTGGATCAATTGCATTAAATCCTTCTGCAGAATCGTTAGAAGAGATTATTATTACGGCAACTTCTTTCGCTATTGATAGAAAAACGCCAGTTGCAGTTTCAACTGTAAAAGCAGAGGTTATTGAAAACAAATTAGGTTCTCAAGAATTTCCTGAAATTTTAAAATCTACTCCAGGTGTATATGCTACTAAGTCAGGTGGTGGATTTGGTGATGGCAGATTAACATTAAGAGGATTTAATTCTGAAAATGTTGCCGTTATGATTAATGGTGTTCCGGTAAATGACATGGAAAACGGTAGAGTTTATTGGTCTAACTGGGCTGGTTTAGCTGATGTAACTAGTGCAATGCAGGTACAAAGAGGTTTAGGAGCTTCTAAATTAGCTGTACCTTCTATTGGTGGTACGGTAAATATTTTATCAAAAACTACTGATGTAGAAAAAGGTGGAAATATTTTTACTGCTGTTGGTAATGATGGTTACCAAAAATATGGAGCAACTGTTTCAACAGGTTTACTAGATAATGGTTTTGCGGCTACTGTTTCAGCTTCAAAAACAAAAGGTGATGGTTATGTTGATGGAACTCAGTTTGAAGGGTATAACTACTTTGTTAATATTTCAAAACAAATTAATGACAGCCATAAAATTGCACTTACTTCTTTTGGTGCTCCACAATGGCATGGTCAAAGACAAAATCAAAGCTTAATTTCTACGTATAGAAATGCTGAGAGCGGTATAAAATTTAACCCTAACTGGGGTTATAGAGATGGAAATGTTGTGAATGTTGAAGATAACTTCTATCACAAGTCCCAAACTTCATTAAACCATTACTGGACTATTAATGATAAAACTAATGTATCTACTGCTCTTTATGCTTCTTGGGGAACAGGAGGTGGTGGTGGTACTGCTGGTGACTCAAGTTTATTCCAACAAAGAATTGGTGGTGATGACCAACCAATAGATATTGATAATATTGTTGCAATTAACCGTGCAAATGGTTCTTTAGGGGCTGAAGCATATTTAAGAGCTTCAAGAAATGATCATAGTTGGTTTGGTGTATTATCTACATTAAAAACAGACTTAAATGATAATGTATCTTTAATTGCTGGTGTAGATATTAGAGATTATACAGGTAAACACTTTAGAGAAGTGACTGATTTGTTAGGTGCAGATTATGCTTTTGATAACAGCAATGTAAACAATCCTAATGCTGCATTAAAAGTTGGTGATAAATTTTCTTATTATAATGATGGTGAAGTTGGATGGCAAGGTCTTTTCACTCAATTAGAGTATGATAAAGATAATATTGCTGGTTTTATTTCAGCAGCTTTCTCTAATACATCATACAAAAGAATAGATTATTTCCAATACTTACCTGGAAATCAAGAAACTGACAAATACAATTTCACAGGTTATAGTCTAAAAGGTGGAGCTAACTATAATATAAATGACGAACACAATGTGTTTGCAAACATTGGATATTTTGAAAAAGCACCAGGTTTTGATGCTGTATTCTTACAATTTGACAATGACCACATAAATGCTGATGCTGAAAATCAAAAAATATTTAGTACTGAATTAGGGTATGGATTTAGAGGTGCAACATTTGCTGCAAATGTTAATATTTATAGAACCGAATGGAAAGATAGAACTTTAACTAGAGGTTTTCAAAACCCAGATGGATCATTTAACTCAGCAAATATTTTAGGTGTTAATGCTGTTCACCAAGGTGCAGAGTTCGATTTCACGTATAGACCTGGAAATAAATTAAGCATTGTTGGTATGCTTTCTTTAGGTGACTGGACGTGGGATAACGATGTAACAAATGTTGAAATTTTTGATGAAGAACAAAATTTAGTACAAACTGTTGATTTATTTATTGCAGGTTTAAAAGTTTCTGACGCAGCTCAAACAACAGCAGCCTTAGGGTTCGATTACGAACTAATGGATAAAACAAATTTCACAGTTGACTTTAACTATTTTGCTGATTTATATGCTAGATACGACCCTAACTCAAGAGGTTCTGTAGGACCACAAGCATGGAAAGCGCCTAATTATACAACTTTTGATATGAGTGTGAGACATGGATTTAAAATTGGTGACTTAGATGCTACATTAATAGGTAGAATGAATAATGTATTTGATACACAGTATATCGCAGATGCAACAGATGGTAATGGTTCAGTTGACGAAACTGCACTTGTTTGGTATGGATATGGAAGAACTTTTAATGTAAGTGCCAAAATTAGATTTTAACTAAAAACATAACAACAATGAAAAAATTTATTTATTTATTTATGGTTCTAGGCTTAGTTTTTACTGCCTGTGATCCTATGGAAGATATTCATGATGCTATTGATGCTCAAAATGAAATTATATCGGGTGACGTTATATTTGAAATGAGTGATGAAGATTATGATGAATTAGGTAAATCCTATGGTAATTTTAATTCTGAAGATGAAGCTAAAGGATTAATCCCTGGTTTATTAGCTGATAAATACCCGGTATGGGGATTAGGTTCTTCTGCACTTGTAACTTTTGATATTTACTCTCCAAAAAGAGAAGAAAAAAGTATAATTAGATACACGGTAACTACTGAAGATTACGATTCAAACCCTGATACTGCACGATTTAATAATTTTGATGATGTAGATCAAATCTATGACTTGTTAAATGTAAAATATCCTAGCCCAAGTGATAGAACCTTAGTTTCACTAACTTATGAGTATTACGATGGATCTAAAAAAACGCTTAATAATGGATTTTTATACATTAATGGTGATTGGGAATTTATTTTAGGTTTTACTAATGATGAATATGGAATTATGGGCGAAGGATTCTCTAATTTCTCTAGTGAAGATGAGGCTATAGTTAAAATTCCTGTTTTCCTTAAAGATAAATTTAAATTTGATACTAAAGTAGCTGGTGATATTGTATCAACTATGTATAAATTATACACAACTGATGTTGATGACCTTGATGGAGATGGACGTACTGATGATAGAACAGAATATAGTTATGTTAAATATTTTGTTTTTGATGGTGTAAACTGGTCAGAATACAATGATGTAGCCAGTTCAACAATTCAATTCGGACATGATGGTAATACTTGGGTTCCAGACAATACTATAAAATACACTTTTACAAGTGATGATGTAGCATTTATATCTAACACTTTAATTGGTACTTATCCTGGACCTGCGGATAATGTAGGGTTCTTTGGTAGTTTTGATAGAAGATCAAGTAGCGATAACTTCTGGAGCGATGATATGTTGTTAGAAGCATTTAATGCACTTTTAGACAATAAAAATCCTTCTGCTGAGGAAGGACAAAAGTATGTACTTACTTTTATTGTTTATACAGGTTCTACTGGTAATGAGACTAAAAGCGTTATTAAAACTGGCGGAGTATGGGTATATCAGTAAGATGATATATTCTAAAATATAAAGAAGCCGTCTCAAATCTTGAGGCGGCTTTTTGTTTTTACTCATTTATAATATTCAAAGTTTAATAACCTACAGCCTGACCATCTTTTCTAGATTCAGAAGCGCCAAAATAAACTTTGTTTTCGGCATCGAACATAATTGCTTGATAACCACCAAAACTTCCACCATATCCAACTTTATGACCTCTAGAAATTAATTTTCTAATTTCATTAAATGATATACCACTTTCTAATTTAATTTCACCTCTATTAACTGCCATTTCTCCCGTTGGTGAAGAAGAACCTGTGTGTTCAATTCTTGGAGCATCGCCAGCTTCCTGCAAATTCATTCCAAAATCTATTAAGTTCATTACTATTTGAACATGACCTTGTGGTTGAAAATCACCTCCCATAACACCAAAACTTACATAAGGTTTTCCGTTTTTTGTTATAAACGCTGGAATAATAGTATGAAAAGGTCTTTTTTTAGGCTTATAAGTATTAAATTTGCCTTCTTCTAGCGTAAATAATTCACCCCGATCTTGTAGCATAAAACCTAATTTTGGAGGTACCATTCCAGAACCCATTCCTCTATAATTACTTTGTATTA
Source organism: Lutibacter litoralis (assembly GCF_014646675.1). Classification (GTDB taxonomy): domain Bacteria; phylum Bacteroidota; class Bacteroidia; order Flavobacteriales; family Flavobacteriaceae; genus Lutibacter; species Lutibacter litoralis. Next base: position 518,304 of record NZ_BMNS01000001.1, read on the forward strand.
GAGAAACCATATTCCCTTCTTTATCGCCTACCGTTAAATAAATAGTTTCTCCAGCACTAATTTCTCCAGCATTGTATTTTCCAGCCCTTTCAGTAATTAATTCTTTTCTGTTTTTCGCATATTCTTTATCCAATAATTTCTGAACAGGTACTTTTGCGAAATCCATATCTGCATAATATTTTGCTCTGTCTTCAAAAGCTAGTTTTTTAGCTTCTGTTACAATATGAATGTGCTCTGCAGAGCCAAATTCAATATTTGTAAAGTCATATTGTTCAATAATATTTAACATTTGTAAAGCAGCAATTCCTTGTCCATTTGGTGGTAATTCCCACACATCAAAACCTCTGTAATTTATTGAAACTGGTTGTACCCATTCCGATTTATGTGTAGCTAAATCATTATATGATAAAAATCCTCCTTGTTCTTTTATAAAATCAACAATTGTTCTTGCTATTGCTCCTTTATAAAAAGCATCACGACCACCTTTGGCTATTTTAGAATAGGTAGTTGCTAAATACGGATTTTTAAAAATTGTTCCTTTTGAAGGCACTTTACCATTTATAGTATACGTTTCTAATACATTGGGAAATTTACTGCCTAAATAGGTAACAGAACGTTGTAAATAATACCCAATTAATTCGGTAACTGGGAAGCCTTCATTTGCATAATTAATAGCTGGGGCTAAAATTTTATTCATAGGTAATTTGCCAAATTTAGCATGCAATTCAAACCAACCATCAACACAACCGGGTACACTAACAGGTAAAGGGCCTAAAGATGGTATTTTTTTATAATTATTATCCTGAAAATATTGTAATGTTAACTCTTCTGGGGATCTACCACTTGCATTTAAACCGTATAATTGTTGTGTTTTTGCATCCCAAACTATGGCAAATAAATCGCCACCAATACCACTTCCTGTTGGTTCCATTAAACCCAGAGCAGCGTTGGCTGCAATAGCAGCATCAATTGCAGAACCTCCCTGTTTTAAAATATCAATACCTACTTGAGTAGCTAAAGGATGCGATGTTGCTACCATTCCGTTTTTTGCAATTACTTCTGATCTTGTAACATAATTTGCCCCTGTAATTCTGTCTTGTGCAAACATTTGAAATGAAGATAATACTATAATAACTATTAATAAATATTTCATAAATGAAGATTTTATAGGTTGTAAACAAATTTAAACTAAATAATTATAGAATAAAATTACTCGTGTAATAGTAAAGTTATTAATTTTTGATAACTTTTGAATAGCAAAATCATATAATATGAAAAAGAGTAAATACAAAAAAGCCTAACAACTCATAGTGTTTGTTAGGCTTTTTAATTTTTATAGTTTAGTTAAACTTTTTAAAAAGAATAGTTTAATCCAAACATCCAATAAGTTTGAAGTTTATTATCAACATTTTCAAATGTAGCAGCGTCGTCATCTGCCAAAGCATAATTAAGTGCTTCTTGCTTGTTTTTTCTTAAACCTAAGTCAAAACCTACACCAATCCCTTTCCAAAGTGTGTATCCAAATGAGTTTGTCCAAGTCCAGTTAGAGTAATCTGAACTTTTGTAACTTTGAAAGGCAGATAGGTTTGTTTTAAATTTTACAGCACCTAATTGTTTCGTATAGTCAGCAACTATTTTAGCACCTAAAGAAGACTCAAAAATAGTTTCACCTTTGCTAAAAACAAAATTATAATTTAAAGGATGTATAACAACAACCATATCTGTAATTGGAGTCCAAGTTGCTCCAACCCCAAAGTCTAAATAACCTAGGTCGTTAAAATTACTTAAAATAGTAGTTTTATATTCACCTAAAGTTGAAATAGCAAATTTTTCACTTAATTTACGCCCATATAAAGATGTTATACTAAATATATCGGTAGCTTCTTGAAATTCTTTAGTATCGTTAGGATCATCTTTATCATCAAACTTTACCCAGCTTAAATTTACAGTAGCAGAATTTCTCCAGAAAAACTTTTCTTGTTTTAGGTTTGCAAAAGCATTAACCGTAAAACCAATATTTCCTGATGCTGAATTTGGTTTTTCTTTTGAATACCAATTATCGAAACCAGAAAGGTTTCCTCCAATTGTTCCAAACGCACCTTTTTTCCAACCTGGAAATGCATCAATTTTACTTTGTATAGCTTTTACCTTAGCCTGCAATGCAGCAATAGAATCTTTTTTTGGAGCTTGTTCAGCTTTTAACTTTTCTATTGTTTGCGCATTTAGATATGTTAATCCAAACATACATATCAATACTAAAATTACTTTCTTCATATTTTTAAAATTTATTTTTTAAAGTGCAGATATGCATTATTAAGACTCTTTTCTGTTTGAAAAGTCACATATTTTTTAATATCCTTGTTAAATTTAAGAAAAAATGAGAAAATAGAATACTTTATTTAAAGTAATTAAAAGATAAGCAGTTTGTTATTTTTTAATTAAAACAATATTGCAAATAATAATAATGAATGCATTTTAAAACTAAAATCCATAGTTAAAACTAAGCCCAAAAACCTCTCTTATTTGAAAGCCTTCATAGGCATTATCATCATAAATGGTTTGAAAAATTAAGTTTGTAGTAAAGTAACCGTTAATTTTCATTACAAGGTTCATTGTATAATCAATATCAATATTTTCAGGATTTTCTAAATAATTGGCATATAAATTAAGTAGATTTTCAATGCTCATATTTTCCATTAGATTAATTTTTAATCTACCCGATGCATTAAAACCTAATTCCAATCGTGTATTTTCTCCTTCTTCTACTCCAAAATAGGCGCTTTTAGGCAATGTTAAATCTTTATCAACAATTACTAATTTAGTAGTTGCAGGAGCAATATTAAATTTAAAAGTTTTATGTTTTTCCCATAACATACCTGGTCCAATTAAAAATGTTGCTGGCGAAAAAAAGTTGGTAGATTCATTTCTAATTTCCTTACCATTAGCATCTTTGCTATATTTAAATCCTTTATTAAATTGTGTTTTAAAATTAAATAAAGCAGAATAATACCAATAGCTTTCGGCATTAATACCTAATAAAGAATTAAATTCGAGTCTATCATCGGTTTTTTTTGTAAACTCAGTATTTTTACTTTTTGTTAAACCATAAGAAGTAGTAATATTATTTTTCCAAGTATAGTTTCCCTTGACATAATCAAAGTTATAATTTATACTGGCATTACCAGCTAATGTGTTTTCTCCTTTAGAAGCCCAATTATTAAATGCAGATTGGTTAAACATAAAAGATATTTTTCCTTTTGTAGACCAACTTGGCTTTACAGCAACAGAGTCTTTATCGTTGGAATACGAAAAGGTGCTATTAAATATTAAAAATAAAATTAAAAAAAATGCTTTCTTCATAAAATTCAAATTGAAAATTATAACTGACAAAATTAAACAGAATACTTTATATAAAAAAGTTTAAAAACGTCATATTTACAGTTAATAGGTTAAATTATTTTAATAACGTCAATTTTTGCAAATAATTATAATATTAGCTTGCTTTTTATCTTTATTCTTAAATAGTGACTGGACAGAAACAAATTAATATTATAACTATAGTTCTTCACCTTTATTTGGATCAATTAAACCAAACTTTTTTGCTCTAGCTTCCCAGCTTTTTCTGGCAAGTAATTGTAAGTCTGCAACGGTATCTCGTTCATCCATAATTTCTAAACCTAGTAAAGTTTCAATAACATCTTCCATAGTTACAATTCCGCTTGTAGTTCCATATTCATCAACCACTAAAGCTATGTGTTCTTTGTTTGCAATAAATTTTTCGAATAAATCTGGAATTGGAATTGATCTATTTGTTATAATTAATTCTCTTTTTATTTCAGAAAGTTTTTTAGCTCCATTGCCTTTAATAATCTCTTCCATAACATCATCTTTTAAAATAAAACCGGTGATATTGTCTGAATTGTCATTAAAAATAGGAATTCTAGAGAATCGTAATTTTGGATGTTTGTTAAAAAACTCTTGAATTGTAATGTCTTCAGAGGCTCTTGTCATAACTGTTCTAGGAGTCATAACATCTTTAACTTGCACTAATTTAAAAGTAAGAAGGTTTTTAATAATGGCACTTTCACTTTCTTCAAAAACACCTTCTTCGTGTGCAATATCTGTCATTGTATGAAAATCTTCTCTACTTAAAATTGAACCATGACCTCCTCTTCCGCCTATTAGTTTTGTTGTAAGTTGGAGCAACCATAAAATACCTGTATATTTTAAAACAAATATAAAAGGCAACAGTGTATTTGCGGTAAAACCAGCTAATTTATTCCAATATTTTGCGCCTATTGTTTTTGGTATTATTTCTGAAAAAACCAAAATTAAAATAGTCATTATTGCAGAAATAATTCCAACTGCATTTATTCCGAAAATATTTATTTTAAGATCTAAAGATTCTGCTTGAACTCCAACCAATATTGCACCCACAGTGTGTGCAATGGTATTTACAGTTAAAATTGCAATTAAAGGTTGGTCAACATCTTTTTTTAGAATTTCAAGTTTAGACGCAAAAGCTTTTCCTTCTTGTTTTTTTATGGTTATAAATGTTGGAGAAATACTCAATAATACCGCCTCTAAAATAGAGCATAAAAAAGAGAAGAGAAGTGAAACTGCTGCATAAAATATGAGTAATGTCATTATTTGAGTAATTTAAAGGCTAAATGTAAGTAATAAAATGGCAACTTGAAAATAAAAAAATATTGTTAAAGAATACTATTTTTTCTTTTTGTATAACGCTACTGTAGAGCAAGCTTCGCCAAACATAATAGATTTAGCAACTGGCTGTAATTTTTCAATTAACTGAATATAAGCAGTCTCTGGAATTGGTTTATTGGAACACCCTTTAATAATAACTGGTACATCTTTATATGCTTCAACACTAAAACTACTTAACATATCTTGAAAAATTGCAGTTTCTAATTGTTGCAAATTTCCTACAATAGTTTTTGCCGAAAACGGACTTGAATATGTTGCAATTAACATATATGCCCAAGACGGAATTACTGCATCCACCGAGCAAGTAAGCGCTAAATAATGGTTTTTGTATTGACTCCAATCGTGGTTTTTTAAATACTCACGAAAGTCTATTTCTTTTAAAATAAGTTCATGAAACAACCATTCTTTTATGTCAATAACTGTTCTTGGACCTTTTGGGTAAAAGTCTTCAAGATCTATGGTTTTTAGGCTGCTTTTAGCAACTCTATTTACAATTTTGTCTGCCATTATAAAAAACCAAGTTCCAATTTTGCTTCTTCACTCATCATATCCTGCGTCCACATTGGATCAAAAGTAATTTCAACTTCAGCATTTTTAACGTCTTCAAGTGTTTTTACCTTTTCTTCAATTTCAACAGGTAAGGTTTCAGCTACAGGACAATTGGGAGATGTTAGTGTCATTAATATTTTAACATCATTGTTTTCGCTTACAAAAACATCGTAAATTAATCCTAATTCAAATATATCTACTGGAATCTCAGGATCGTAAATAGTTTTTAAAACGCCTACTATTTTATTTCCTAACTCTTCTACTCTATTATTATTCATACTTAAAATCGTTCTTTATATTCATTCTAAATAAGAGCAAATATACATGAATTAACTTAATTTAGACTGAAAAGCTAGTGCGTATAATTTTATTTGTTTAATCATAGAAACCAATCCGTTTGCTCTGGTAGGAGAAAGGTGTTCTTTTAAGCCAATTTTATCTATAAAAAACAAATCTGCATCTAAAATAGCCGTGGGTGTTTGCTCATTAAAAACACGTAATAAAATAGCAACAATTCCTTTTGTTAAAATAGCATCACTATCTGCTGTAAAGCTAATTTTTTGGTCTTTAATTTCAGAATGAAGCCAAACTTTAGACTGGCAACCAGCTATTAAATTTTCATCTTTTTTAAAGGTTTCATCTATTAAAGGTAAGGATTTTCCAAGTTCAATAATATATTCATAGCGTTCCATCCAATCATCAAACATTGAAAACTCATCTATAATTTCTTCTTGTATTTCTTTGATAGTCATTTTTTAAACTTATTTTTGCACAATCTAAGATTGCATCTTTTTAAGAACTGTAAAATTAAGGTAAAAAAATTAGAATTCCATTCCTATAAAGGCAGGAATCTTATCTATAAAAATATTTGTAAATTATTGACAAATTCTTGTATTTACAGGAATAACAAAAAACTTAATATGAGTAAATTATTAATTGTTGGTACCGTTGCTTTTGACGCTATTGAAACTCCGTTTGGTAAAACTGATAAAATTTTAGGTGGTGCTGCAACCTATATTTCTCTTTCTGCATCTCAATTTGGAGTAAAATCTGGAATTGTTTCTGTTGTAGGTGGAGATTTTCCAACAGCATTTTTAAAAAAGTTAAACAATAAAAATATCAATACAGATGGTATTGAAATTATTGAAGATGGTAAAACATTTTTTTGGAAAGGAAAATATCATAACGATTTAAACACAAGAGATACATTAATTACGGATTTAAACGTATTGGCAGATTTTAAACCTGTGGTGCCGGAAAAGTTTTTAGATACCGATTTTTTGATGTTAGGAAATTTGCATCCTTCAGTTCAAATGGCAGTTATTAAACAAATTCCAGTAAGACCTAAATTAGTTGCATTGGATACTATGAATTTTTGGATGGATAATACCTTGTCAGAATTAATGGAGGTAATTGCTAAAATTGATGTAATTACAATTAACGACGAAGAAGCACGACAGTTATCTGGTGAATATTCTTTGGTTAAAGCAGCCCAAAAAATACAAGAAATGGGGCCGAAATATGTAGTGATTAAAAAAGGAGAACACGGTGCACTATTGTTTAACGATGATAATGTGTTTTTCGCACCAGCTTTACCTTTAGAAGAAGTTTTTGATCCAACGGGTGCAGGTGATACATTTGCAGGTGGGTTTATTGGGCATATTGCTAGAACAGGTGATATTTCTTTTGAAAATATGAAAAGAGCAGTAATTGCAGGATCTAATTTGGCTTCGTTTTGTGTAGAAAAATTTGGAACAGAACGTATGGAAAATTTAACTTTTCAAGAAATTCAAGAGCGTTTATTACAATTTAAATTATTAACTCAATTCGACATAGAGTTAAGTTAATTGTATTCTAAAATTGCTGTATTTATGCAGAATTTTTTGTTTAAATTTATTACGATACTAAAACTAAAAAAATGAGTGACGCTATTAAGCATGAATGTGGAATCGCAATGGTTAGATTGTTAAAACCACTACAGTACTATAAAGATAAATATGGTTCTGCATTTTATGGTTTAAATAAAATGTATTTGTTAATGGAGAAACAGCACAATCGTGGTCAAGATGGTGCTGGTATTGCAAGTATTAAATTTAATGTTGCTCCTGGAACACGCTATATAAGTCGTGTACGCTCAAATGCCGACCAACCCATCCAAGATGTTTTTGCTCAAATTAACAATCGTTTAAATGATCTAAATGAACAATTTCCTGAAAAAATTGACGATGTAAATTGGCAAGTTAAAAATGCGCCTTATATTGGAAATTTATATTTAGGGCATGTGCGCTACGGAACTTTTGGAAAAAATAGTATTGAAGCTGTACATCCTTTTTTACGTCAAAGTAATTGGATGCACAAAAGTTTAATTGTAGCAGGTAATTTTAATATGACCAACTCTAAACGTTTGTTTAATGACTTGGTTGAAATTGGTCAACATCCAAAAGAAATGACGGATACTGTTACAGTTATGGAGAAGATTGGTCATTTTATTGATGATGAAGTTGCCAAATTATATCAAAAATTAAAAAAAGAAAAGAACATCTCTAAAAAGAACGCTTCTCCTATAATTGAAAAGCGAATTAATATTAAAAAAATATTAAAAAAATCTGCAAAAAATTGGGATGGAGGGTATGCAATGGCTGGTTTATTAGGACATGGAGATGCTTTTGTACTGCGCGACCCTGCAGGTATTAGACCGGCGTTTTATTATAAAGATGATGAAGTTGTAGTTGTAGCCTCAGAACGGCCAGTAATTCAAACTGTATTTAACGTTGCAATGGATGCTGTAAAAGAATTAGAGCCTGGTCATGCACTAATTATGAAGAGAAATGGTAAGGTTTCAATAGATGAAATTAGAAAGGCGTTGCCTCAAAAATCATGTTCTTTTGAGCGTATTTATTTTTCAAGAGGAAGTGATGCCGATATTTATACAGAAAGGAAAAGTTTAGGAAAATTAGTATTCCCTAAAGTTTTAGAAAAAATAAATAACGATTTAAGAAACACCGTTTTTTCTTATATTCCTAATACTGCAGAAACTTCTTTCTATGGAATGTTTGAAGCAGCAGAAGATTTTCTAAATCAGCAAAAAACAACTGCTATTTTAGATGGCCAACGAAATTTATCTGCTGAAAAAGTAAAAGAAATTTTAGCAGAAAGACCTCGTATTGAAAAACTTGCAATAAAAGATGCAAAACTTAGAACTTTTATTGCAGACGATAATAGTAGAGATGACTTGGTTGCACACGTTTACGATGTTACTTATGGAATTGTAAAACCAGATGATAACTTAGTAATTATAGATGATAGTATTGTGAGAGGTACTACTCTAAAAATGAGTATTATTAAAATTTTAGACCGCTTAAAACCAAAAAAAATTATTATAGTTTCATCGGCTCCACAAATTCGTTATCCTGATTGTTATGGTATTGATATGGCAAGAATGGGCGATTTTATAGCCTTTAGAGCAGTTTTGGAATTGTTAAAAGAAACCAATAACTATAATTTGGTTGAAGAGGTATATACCAAATGCAAAGCGCAACAACAATCAGAAGATTCCGAAATTGAAAATGCTGTTAAAGAAATTTATAATGCTTTTTCAGATGAACAAATCTCAGATAAGATAGCTCAAATGCTAAAGACAGAAGAGATAACTTCTGAGGTTGAAATTATTTATCAATCTGTTGAAAATTTGCATAAGGCATGTCCAAACCACTTGGGAGATTGGTATTTTACCGGAGATTATCCAACACCAGGAGGAAACAGAGTTGTAAATGATTCTTTTATTAATTTTTACGAAGGAAGCAACAAAAGAGCTTATTAAAAACAAAAAAACTCACCAAATTGGTGAGTTTTTTTTAACCTATTTATTAAAAATATTATTTGTTTTCAGCATATAGTTTTTCAACATGATTCCAGTTTATTACATTAAAAAATGCATTTATATAATCTGGCCTTCTATTTTGATAATGCAAGTAGTATGCATGTTCCCAAACATCTATTGCTAGTATTGGAAAACCTCCACAGCTAACACCTGGCATTAATGGATTGTCTTGATTTGGAGTTGAGCAAATTTCAACTTTTCCTCCTTTATGCACACATAACCAAGCCCATCCAGATCCAAAACGAGTTGCAGCAGCTTTAGCAAAAGCATCTTTAAAAGCATCAACAGAACCAAATTCGGCTACAATAGCATCTTTTAATTCTCCAGATAAATATCCTTTTCCTTCAGGATTCATTACATCCCAAAAAAGGCAGTGGTTATAAAAACCTCCACCATTATTTCTTACAGCTGCATTGTTCATATCTAATCCACCTAAAATAGCTTCAATAGATTTTCCTTCTAAATCGGTTCCAGCAATTGCATTGTTTAAATTGTTTGTATAACCTTGATGATGTTTTGTATGGTGAATTTCCATAGTTCTTGCATCAATATTTGGTTCTAACGCGTCATAAGCGTACGGTAATTTTGGTAATTCAAATGACATAGTTGTATGTGTTTTTTAGTTAAACTTAATTATTTTTCTTTTTTCGCAATTATTCAAAGGTAACGAACCATTCTCATTTTAAAAAATTCTAAAAATCAAATGTTCTTATAGTAGTATTAGCAATAGTTATAAACTAAGACTCCACAGTAAAATATTTCACTTTCTTAATAATTTGCATCTTCAGGATATTTCGCCATAAATTCTCCTGCTTTTTCCACCATTTTTTTACTTCCACAGAAAAATGGAACACGTTGGTGCAATTCTGTTGGTTTTATATCCATAATTCTTCTATAGCCATCAGTTGCCCTTCCATTTGCTTGCTCTGCTAAAAAAGCCATTGGATTACATTCGTAAAGTAACCGTAATTTCCCCTTAGGACCAATAGCACTAGTTGGGTACAAATAGATACCGCCTTTTATCATATTTCTATGAAAGTCAGACACTAAAGAACCAATATAACGAGAGGTATAAGGTCTATTATCTTTTTCTTCTTGACAGTATTTTAAATAGTCTTTTACACCTTGTGGAAAATGAACATAATTTCCTTCATTTATAGAATAAATTTTCCCTTCTTCTGGAAATTTAAAATCTGGATGTGATAGGTAAAATGAACCAATTGCAGGATTTAATGTAAAACCATTTACACCATGACCCGAAGTGTAAACTAACATAGTTGAAGTTCCGTAAACTACATAGCCCGCAGCAACTTGTAAATTACCAGGTTGTAAAAAATCGGACAATTCAACTGGGGTTCCAATAGGAGTTACGCGTTTGTAAATTGAAAAAATTGTTCCAACTGAAACATTTACATCAATATTTGATGAGCCATCTAAAGGGTCTATTAAAACTACATATTTATTTTCGTTAGTACCTTGTTTCCCTCTTATGGTAACAAAATCATCTTCTTCTTCACTCGCAATGCCACATACTATTTCTCTATTTATTAAGGTTTCCATAAACACCTTATTAGCATAAACATCTAATTTTTGTTGATCTTCCCCTTGAATATTTGTTTCACCAGCATTCCCCATAATATCAACCAAACCAGCTTTGTTCACCTTATAATTTACAATTTTAGCAGCAAGTTTAACAGAGCTTAAAAGTCTAGAAAATTCTCCAGAAGTAGATTTATAATGCCTTTGATTTTCAATAATAAATTCTCCTAGTGTTAAGTTATTGGTTTCCATTTTAGTTATTTGAAGTTTGGCACTACAAATATCGAAAAATTAATTTTGAAAAAGGGAGGAGTTTGTAAGATAGTTTGAATAAAGATTTTTTATTTTAGCCATAACTATATAATTAACATAAGTATGGATTTTACAATTAGAGATGCAAAAATAGAAGATGTTCCTTCAATTTTAAATTTAATTAAAGAGTTAGCGCATTTTGAAAAAGAGGCAGATGCAGTTGAAGTTACGGTAAATGATTTAGAGAAAGATGGCTTTGGAGAAACTCCCTTATTTAAAATATTTGTAGCAGAAATTGCTAAAGAAATTGTTGGAATTGCATTATTTTATCCACGGTATTCAACTTGGAAAGGGCCTACAATTCATTTAGAAGATTTAATTGTAACAGAACAAAAGAGAGGACTAAAAATTGGAAGTGCTTTGTATAAAAAAGTAATAGAATATGGTTTTAAGAAAGGTGTAAAACGTATTGAATGGAATGTTCTAGATTGGAATGAACCCGCAATAGATTTTTATGAAAGTACAGGCGCAAAAGTGCTAAGAGATTGGGATACTGCTCAAATAGATAGAAATTCAATGAAAAAATATTTAAACAATTAACGTGAAGGTTTATAAGTTTGGTGGTGCGTCTGTGAAAGATGCAGAAAGTATAAGAAATGTAGTACGGGTTTTAAAACATGAAGGTTTTGAAAATACGCTTATTATTATTTCTGCAATGGGAAAAATGACTAATGCTTTTGAAAAAGTTGTACACGCGTACTATCATAAATCTGAAGATTTAAGAGCTGAAATAGAAGTTGTTAGAGATTTTCACATCGATTTGGTTGAGAACTTATTTGAAGAAAAACAACCAATTTTAGTTGAAATTGAGTTGTTATTTGGGCAATTAAGTGGCTTTTTAGCCAAAAATAAGACAACGGATTATAATTTTATTTACGACCAAGTTGTTGGTTATGGAGAGTTACTTTCAACAAAAATAATTAGTAGTTATCTAAATATTGCTGGTATTACAAACAATTGGATAGATGTTAGAGATTTTATAAAAACCGATAGTACTTATAGAAATGCATCTGTTAATTGGCAACAAACTTGTGATAATATTAAAACTTTAGATACTCATAATTTATATATAACTCAAGGTTTTTTAGGGAGTAATTCTAAAAGTAAAAGCACCACTTTAGGTCGAGAAGGATCAGACTATTCGGCTGCTATATTTGCCTTTTGTTTAAATGCTGAAAGTGTAACAATATGGAAAGATGTTGATGGTGTCTTAAATGCAGATCCTCGTTATTTTGAAAAAACAATATTACTGAAACAAATATCTTATAGTGAAGCTATTGAAATGGCTTTTTATGGCGCTTCCGTTATTCATCCAAAAACATTAAAACCACTCGAAAATAAAAAAATACCTTTAAATGTTCGCTCATTTTATAATTTAGAAAATAATGGTTCAACTGTAAGTAAGGGGCAACATTTATCTCCAGAAATTCCTTGTTTTATTTTAAAAAGGGAACAAATTTTAGTATCTATTTCTGCACTAGATTTTTCTTTTATGGTAGAGCACAATTTAAGTGATATTTTTAGAATTTTACACGATTGTAAGCTAAAAGTAAATCTTATTCAAAATTCTGCACTAAGTTTTTCGGTTTGTTTAGAAGATAAATTTAATAATTTCGATGCTTTTTTATTAAAAATAACACCTAAATACAATGTCACTTTTGTTAACAATGTTTCTCTTTATACAATTAGACACGCTAACCAAAATGCCATTAATTTAGTAGAAAAAAAGGGAACTGTACTTTTGAAACAAGCCACAAAAGGAACGGTGCAACTTATTATGCAATAATTTTATGTATTTTTGTAGTTATCTTTAATTAAATTTAAATGAGTTTAGTAACACCGAAAGAAGTTTCGAAAGTAATAAATCTTGATAAATATGGGTTTATAGGTACATTTTTTGGTTGGGTATTAATGAGAATTTTACGAATTTCTACCATAAATAAAATTTATAATAAACATAAACATTTAAAGGATTTAAATTTTTTTACAGCCCTTTTAGACGATCTACAAATAAAATTTGAAATTCCAGAAGAAGATTTAAAAAGAATTCCAAAAGATGGTGCTTTTATTACAGTTTCAAATCACCCTCTTGGTGGAATTGACGGTATTTTACTATTAAAATTATTAATTGAAAAAAGACCAGATTATAAAATAATTGCTAATTTTTTACTGCATAGAATTGAGCCAATGAAGCCTTTTATTATGCCTGTAAACCCTTTTGAAGACAGAAAGGACGCAAAATCGAGTATTGCGGGAATAAAAAAAGCACTCTTGCATATTCAAGAAGGTAAACCATTGGGTGTTTTTCCGGCAGGTGAAGTTTCCACTTATAAAGACGGCAAATTAATTGTTGATAGACCTTGGGAAGAAGGTGCCATAAAACTAATTCAGAAAGCAAAAGTTCCTGTAATTCCTATTTATTTTCACGCAAAAAACAGTCGATTATTCTATTTTCTATCTAAACTAAACCCTACACTTAGAACGGCAAAATTGCCTTCAGAATTATTGTCTCAAAAAGAACGTATTATTAAGGTTAGAATAGGAAAAGCTATACCTGTTAAAGATCAAGAAGAGTGCGACACTACAAAAGATTTTTGTGACTTTATTCGAAGAAAAACGTATATGTTAGCAAACCCTTTTGAAAAGAAGTCAAAAACTATAAATGCTTCATCGTTAAAAAAAACTAAGCAACCTAAAAAAATTGTTAGTCAAAAAAATAATGATAAAATTATTCAGGAAGTAGATGCACTTCGCAATTCTAATGGTAGATTGTTAAAAAGTAAAGATTATGAAGTCTTTTTTGCATCAAGTAAAGAAATTCCTAATATAAAATTTGAGATTGGACGTTTGCGTGAAATTACGTTTAGAGAAGTTGGTGAAGGGACTAATGAATCTATAGATTTAGATAGATTTGATGGGTTTTATCATCATTTATTCTTATGGGATGATGCTGAAAAGAAGCTTGTTGGAGCATATAGAATGGGCTTAGGTAAAGATATTTATAAAAAACATGGCATAGAAGGTTTTTACATACATACTCTCTTTAAGTTTGAACCAGAATTGTATTCAATGATGGAAAATTCTATTGAAATGGGACGTGCATTCATCATTAAAGAATACCAGCAAAAACCGATGCCGTTATTTTTACTTTGGAAAGGTATTGTGCATGTAACATTGCGCTATCCAGAATATAAATATTTAATTGGAGGCGTTAGCATTAGTAATCAATTTTCTAATTTTTCAAAATCGTTAATGATTGAGTTTATGAAATCTCATTATTACGATCCATATATTGCACAATATATTCATCCTAAAAAAGAATACAAGGTAAAGTTAAAAGATGCCGATAAAGATTTTGTTTTTGATGCTACCAAAGCAGACATGAATAAATTTGATAAAGTTATTGATGAAATTGAACCTGGAGCGCTTAGAATTCCTGTATTAATTAAAAAATATGTAAAGCAAAATGCGCGCTTAGTTGCATTTAACGTTGATCCTAAGTTTAATAATGCTGTAGATGGGTTAATGTATATTAGAGTAGCAGACATACCAGAAAGTACTGTAAAACCAGTTATGGAAGAGTTTCAGGCAGAGCTCGAGAGTAGCTTAGAAAATGAGAACTTAGAAATTAAAATCACTTCATAAAAAATAATACCAAAAGCAGCTTGAAAATAATTATTATTTTCAAGCTGCTTTTTTATCTTAAAAAATTAACTGTTACAAGTCAAATTTAATTCCTTGTGCAAGTGGTAATTCTGTTGTGTAATTTATAGTATTTGTTTGGCGACGCATATAAACTTTCCAAGCATCTGATCCAGATTCTCTTCCGCCCCCAGTTTCTTTTTCGCCACCAAAAGCACCACCAATTTCGGCACCAGAAGTACCAATATTTACATTTGCAATTCCGCAATCTGATCCTGCTTGCGATAAAAACAACTCTGCCTCACGCAAATTATTTGTCATTATTGCAGATGAAAGTCCTTGATTTACTCCATTCTGAATTTCAATAGCATTGTTAATATCACCCGTATATTTTAATAAATACAAAATAGGGGCAAAGGTTTCGTGTTGAACAATTTTAAAATGATTTTCAGCTTCAGCAATGGCTGGTTGTACATAACAACCCGTTTCAAAACCTTTACCGGTTAAAACACCACCTTCAACTAATAATTTTCCACCTTCTTCAACAACCTTTGTTAATGCATTTTGATACATTTTAACAGCATCTTTGTCAATTAAAGGTCCTACATGATTATTTTCATCTAAAGGATTTCCAATGCGTAATTGTTTATATGCTGCAACCAAAGCATCTTTTACTTTGGTGTACATAGATTCGTGAATAATTAATCTTCGTGTAGATGTACAACGTTGGCCAGCAGTTCCTACAGCTCCAAAAACGGCTCCAATAACGGTCATTTTTAAATCTGCATCTGGTGTTACAATAATGGCATTATTTCCTCCTAATTCTAACAGCGATTTTCCTAGACGTTCTCCAACTGTTTTTCCAACAATTTTACCCATTCTGGTTGAACCAGTTGCTGAAATTAATGGCACTCTTTTGTCAGTAGTCATAAACTCACCAACTATATAATTTCCATTAATTATGTTTGAAATTCCTTCGGGCAAGTTGTTTTCTTTTAAAACACCAGCTATAATATTTTGACAAGCAATACTGCACAAAGGAGCTTTTTCTGAAGCTTTCCAAATACAAACATCACCAGAAACCCATGCCAATGCTGTATTCCAAGCCCAAACTGCTACAGGAAAATTAAATGCAGAAATAATTCCAACTATTCCGAGAGGATGGTATTGTTCATACATTCTATGTCCAGGACGTTCAGAATGCATTGTAAGTCCATGTAATTGACGTGATAAACCGACTGCAAAATCGCAGATATCAATCATTTCTTGAACTTCACCCAAACCTTCTTGTAGAGATTTACCCATTTCATAAGAAACAAGCTCACCTAAAGGTTGTTTTAGTTCTCTTAGTTTATTACCAAATTGTCTTACAATTTCTCCACGTTGCGGAGCTGGTTTTAACCTCCAACTTTTAAAAGCAGTTTGTGCATTTTCAATAACTTGCTCGTAATCTGTTTTGGTAGTTGAAGTTAACTTTCCAATTAATTCCCCATCAACTGGAGAATACGATTTAATAACTTCACCATTTCCAAATGAATTGAAACCTGTTGATGTTCCGTTATTTAATTGTTTAACACCTAATTTTTTTAGTGCTCTTTGTATTGTTTCTTTTAAAGTTGTGGCCTCCATGTTAAATATTGTTTATTATATTCTATTAACAAAGCTACGAATATTAAATGGTAAAAAAAGTAAAGCCGTTTCAAATTCGAAACGGCCCTCTTCATTCAATATTTGGTAACCAGCCAAATAATAAACCAACTAAAACTTATAATTTAATCCTGTATAAACTCCTAAGTAATATGGTTGAATACTACCCGAGTTTTTTGAAAAGGTATTTGTTTGCATTTTAAACATTGGAGAGATGTTGATAAAAAGATTTTCTCTTATAGAATAATCTACATCTAAACCAATATTTCCACTAAAGTTTACAGACCTTAGATTGTTAGAAGAACCTAAACTTTGAGTAAAAGAATTTGTTTCTACAAAAACTTCATCTTTATTAAGTAAAAGAGTACTAAAACCACCGACTAAATTTACTCCTAATTTACCATCGGTAACGCTATATTTTAATTCAACTGGGATTTCAACATAACCAAAAACTTGATTTAAACTTCCTTTATTTGGATCAATAGCGTTAAGATCTCTTAGTTTTGAAGTTGCAAATTGTTGTGGCTTTCCAACATTTGTGGGGTTTGTTGATAAATTCGAAAACTCAACAACTGAAACACCTGGAGTAACATAAATGTTATTTGTTGTGTATCCTAAATTAATAAGGTTAACTCCAGATTGAACACTAAATTTGTTATTAAGTTTGTAAGCAAATTTTACTCCATAAGAATAAGATGAATTTCCAGAAGCGGGATTGTCTTTAAACTGACTGTCAATTCCAGAACCATCACCTAAAGAACTTATATAAATTGGAGCAAAGATAGTTGCAACAGTTATTCTGCCAGATGAAGATTGTGTTGTTTTAACTTTTTCTTCATTGGCATTTGATAGCGGTAAATTTAGTGCATCTACTAAAATAGAATTCTTATTGTTTTTAGTATTTAAATTTTTATTTAATTCATTTTCACTTGTATTCGAAAGGACTGCAATTTCTGAAGTACTTTCGCTATCAATATTAGTAGTTGCTTTAGATTGTGCTGTAATTTTTTTATCGGTAGTTTTATTATTTGAATTTGTTATCGGAGCGTTATCTCTCTGATCAATAACGGTTTTTTCATTTTTATCTTTTAGAAAATTTCTTGAAAATTCAGATTCAGGAATAAAATAAATAGTTCCAATACTAAAAAACAACATAAATAATGCAGCTATGCTTGCAAATTTAAGCCATATTGGTAAGCGTTTCTTTTGAGAAACAGGGGCTAATTGTTTTTGAATTGAATTCCAAGATTGATTTGGAGGAAAGACCTCTAAATCTTTAAGCTTCTCTTGAAAAATTCTGTCAATATTTTTATAATCTCTCACTTTAACCTTTTATCTTAAACAGACTGTTGACTCTCTTGATGTATTTCAATTTTTTGTTTTAATATGCCTCTTGCTCTGGCCAAATTAGATTTTGAAGTGCCTTCTGCAATTTGCAACATTATTGCAATCTCTTTATGAGAATGACCGTCCAATACATAAAGGTTAAAAACCATTCTGTATCTTTCTGGCAACTCTTGGATGAGATTCAACAAATAATCTAAAGAAATTTCGTCATCGTCGATGTCAACAACCACCTCATCAGGAATCTCTTCAGTAACAATACTTAACACGTTTTTTTTTCTATACTTTAATAAAATCGTGTTAACCATAACGCGCTTTATCCAACCTTCAAATGATCCTTTAAAATTAAACTGCCCAATTTTATCAAAAATGGTTACAAAACCATCTTGAAAATTATCTTGAGCCTCTTGTTTATTTTTAGAGTATTTAAGACATATAGAGAATAACTTACCCGCAAAAAGCTGGTAAATTTCTTTTTGTGCCTTTCTATCATTATTTGCACATTGTTTTATGAGTTTATCCAACCCCAAAAGCGAGCGTTTTAATTGTTAATAAGATACCTAAAAAGATAATAGGTTGCGTAAATTTACATTACTTTTGTGAAGTTTCCCAATTTTTATGAAAAGAAATACGCCATTTAAGTTACATAATACTCAAGATTTTAATAAAACTGCCCTAGATATTTTTAGGTTTCAGGCTACTAATAATTTAGTATATAAAACCTTTTTAAAACATTTAAAAGTTGATGTAAACACCATTAAAAAGATTGAAGAAATTCCGTTTTTACCCATTCAATTTTTTAAATCACATAAAATAATTTCTTCAGAATCACCAATCGAACAAACTTTTTTAAGTAGTGGTACAACAGGAATGCTACAAAGTAAACATTATGTTACAGCTATTTCTATTTATGAAGAGAGTTTCACCAAAGCTTTTCAGCAATTTTATGGTGCTATAGAGAATTATACGGTTTTAGCCTTGTTGCCTTCATACTTGGAACGCACCGGTTCTTCTTTAATTTATATGGTAAATAATTTTATTGAAAAATCTAAAAATCCAAAAAGTGGTTTTTACTTAGATAATTTTGATGAACTTGCTAAAAATTTAGAGGAATTAGATAGAAAAGGATCAAAAATACTTTTAATTGGTGTTTCCTTTGCGTTATTAGATTTACTTGAAACTTACAAATTCAACCTTAAAAATACCATAATTATGGAAACTGGTGGGATGAAAGGAAAACGAAAAGAACTTATTAGAGAAGAATTACATAGCATCTTTTGTGATGGTTTTGGAGTTTCTCAAATTCATTCGGAATACGGAATGACCGAATTATTAAGTCAGGCATATTCCAAAGGAAATGGTGTTTTTGAATGTCCACCTTGGATGAAAATTCTAACACGTGATACAGAAGACGCATTAACAATTTTACCAGAAGGAAAATCGGGAGGAATTAACGTAATAGATTTAGCAAATATAAATTCCTGTTCGTTTATTGCCACACAAGATTTAGGAAAAACCTATAAAAATGGCACTTTTGAAGTGCTCGGGCGCTTTGATAATTCTGATATTAGAGGCTGTAATTTGTTGGTTTTGTAAAAAGACAGTAACTAAAATTTAACAATATAAAATGGTTAATCTTCTAACTTAGAAGAAAGTTCGAACCAACGTTCTTCTTTATTTTCAATTTCAGTTGAAATTTCTTGAAGCTTTATCGACAATTCATTTATTTCTTCACCAGATAAAGAACCGTCTAAAAATTTAGCTTCAATGTTGCTTTTTTCAGTATTTAAAGCTGCTATTTCCTCTTCAATACCATCAAATTCTTTTTTCTCTTTATAAGTTAATTTAGCTTTTGTTGTAGTTTTAACAGGTGTAGTTGATTCTATTTTTTTAATTTCTACAACTTCTTCTTTAGGCTTAGAATCTTCATAGGCTCTAAAATCGGAATAATTTCCAGGAAAATCTTCAACAACACCATCACCTCTAAATACAAATAAATGATCTACAATCTTATCCATAAAATAGCGGTCGTGCGATACTACTAATAAACAACCAGGAAAATCTAATAAGAAGTTTTCCAATACATTTAATGTAATAATATCTAAATCATTTGTTGGTTCATCTAAAATTAAAAAGTTAGGATTTTGAATTAAAACTGTACATAAAAACAAACGTTTACGTTCACCTCCACTAAGTTTTTCAACAAAATCGTATTGACGTTTTCTACTGAATAAAAAGCGTTCTAATAATTGTCCTGCAGAAATTTTTCTTCCTTTTGTTAGTGGAATATATTCTCCAAACTCCTTAATAACCTCAATTACTTTTTGTCCAGGTTTAACTTCAATTCCATCTTGGGTATAATATCCAAATTTTATAGTTTCTCCAATAACAACTTTACCACTATCAATTGGAATTCCACCAGTAATAATATTTAAAAAACTAGATTTTCCTGTTCCATTTTTTCCAATAATACCAATACGTTCGCCACGTAGAAAGTTATAATCAAATTTGTCTAATATTTTTAAATCGCCAAAAGATTTAGAAATTTTATGAAGTTCTAAAATTTTAGTTCCCATACGTTCCATTTCTATCTCCAATTGAACTTTATGGTCGTTTCTGCGCTTAGAAGCTGCTTCTTTAATTACAAAAAAGTCATCAATTCTACTTTTGCTTTTAGTAGTTCTAGCCTTTGGTTGCCTGCGCATCCAATCTAGTTCTTTTTTAAATAAGTTTTTTGCTTTATCTACTGTTGCTTGTTCTTGCTCTATACGCTCTTCCTTTTTTTGTAAATAGTTAGAGTAATTTCCTTTGTAAGTATAAAAACCACCGTTATCTAACTCTACAATTTCATTACAAACACGCTCTAAAAAAAACCTATCATGCGTAACCATAAATAGCGTAATTTTTTCTTTCTCAAAATAACTTTCTAGCCACTCAATCATTTCTAAATCTAAATGGTTTGTTGGCTCATCTAAAATTAATAAATCGGGTTTATGAATTAATATTAAGGCTAAGGATAAACGTTTACGTTGTCCACCAGAAAGTTCTCCAACTTTTTTAGTTAAATCGTCTAATTTTAATTTGGAAAGAATTTGTTTAAACTGTGTTTCAAAATCCCAAGCGTTCAATCGTTCCATTTTCTCAAAGGCCCTTTGATACTCGTTTTCATCTTCAGGATTTAGCAATGCGTGTTCGTACTCCTCAATTACTTTCAACGTTTCGTTGTCCGAATCAAAAATAGTTTGCTCAACAGTTAATGCATCATTTAAATTATCTTCTTGAGACAAATATTCAATTTTTAAACCTTTTCTAGAAATTACTTGTCCAGTATCTGAGCTATCAATCCCAGCAATTATATTAAGCATCGAAGTTTTCCCAGTACCATTTTTTGCAATGAATGCAATTTTCTGATCTTTATTAATTCCAAAGGAAATGTTTTCGAATAAGGTTAGTTCGCCAAAAGATTTCGATATATTTTCAACTGATAAGTAATTCATTAACTATAAATTTTAGCGCAAAACTACACAAAATAAATGCCGAAAACTATAATTATTATACTTTGGGCATTCCCTTTCAGGTCAGGCTGTACGTTTCAAGTCCTCGCTATCGCTGTGGGCTTTTCACTGCCATCCCTAACGCAAAAATTAATTAAAATAAGCAATTGATAATTCGTAATTCAAATTGTGTATTATTATCACATAAAACAACCGAATGTTATTAGTTAAAAATTTATCAATTTTATTTAAAACTAAACCGAGGTTAAATTTGATTATGAATTCTATTTTGTTAAATAGTTGTAATCATTCTTATTTTTACAAGAAAAAGACGCCGTTTAAAGCGTTTTTTTGAATTTTATATTTAAAGTAGTAAATTATTCTTTAATAATTTTAAGCATTATAGGTTTGTCTAAATAAACTTTGGCAAAATACACACCAGGTGCTTGATTTTTAATGTTTAGATATACTTTGCCATTGTTGAGTGTATAATTTTTTGCTGAAATTAATTGAGATTGCATATTAAATATTTCAACTTTTATATTGTTCTGATTTGAAGGGGTGGCAATTTCAAAATTACCTTTTGTTGGATTTGGATATGCAATTACTTCATCAAATAAATTAATTGATTTAGAGAAAATACCTTCGCATTCCACACTAGATTTTACCTGAATTTTATCTCCGTGCTTTACATCTACTGTAAATATTGGAGCGGCTGATTCTAAAGCAATCTTATCATTTACAAAAACTGTAAATGGCGCAGTTCCTTGTTCAATTTGTATAGAAGCTTTTCCGGAAGTTACAGCCACTTTTCCTGAAATGGTAGTTCCTTCAGCTATAATAACATCATAACATTGTTCGTAACTTTCTCCAGCTACATTAATACAAACAGTATAGTTTCCAGGAGTTAAATTGTTGTTTTGCAAGGTAGCATTTACTCCATTTAATGTCACATTATAAGTGTAATTTTCTTGAGCTGAGATTAAAATTTGACCATTATCTTTATCTGGACAAGTTTCGCTTATAGTCTCAATAGTAAAGTTGTTAGCAGGTAATGTAAAGCAACCTGAAGCATCTACATTTACGCCAGGAGTTGTGTTATTACATTGATCCATTGCGTTATCAACACCATCGTTATCAACATCTCCTGTTGGTGTAGAATCACAAACATCGCCTTGTCTATCTCCATCTGTATCTGCTTGGTCTGGATTTGAAATTGTTGGACAATTATCACATCCATCAGGAATACTATCTCCATCTGTATCTATTGTATCATCTGATTCTGCACAAACATCGCATCCGTCAGGAATACCATCACCATCTGTGTCTATTGTATCATTAGAATCTGGACAAACATCACAAGCATCTCCAACACCATCATTATCTGTATCAGATTGATCAGTATTTGAAGTTGTAGGGCAATTATCATCAACATTTAATATTCCATCTCCATCAATATCATCATTATTATCTGCAATTATTTCAAAACTATCAACGGTCCATCGTGTTGGGGCAGATGTAGCATAATATTTAAAAGCAATATAAACAGTTCCAGTAATTGAGCTAATATCTACATTAGAAAAAGCATAAATTTCTTCTGTTGCACCTCCGTTGGAATGCAAAGGAATGCTAATATTAGGCATTGGGGTCCAAGTAAAATCATTTTGACCTGGGTTGCTGGAGCCATCATAATTTGAAGAATAAACTATTTCTAAAGGTGTATTTCCATAAGCGGCATCAGTATAAAAACTAATTTTCTCAGCTTCATTTTCATCAAAGTTTATTGGAGAAGACGTAATTAACCAATCTTTACTTAAAACATCTTGTTGGTGTCCGTTTATACCTATAGAACCTGTATTGTTTTCTCCAAATTGATTTTCGCATTCCCAATTTTTATTACTTGCTTCATTATAAGTGAAAAAAGCTAAATTGCTACAATTACTAAAATCTTCATTTATTAAATATGTTGGTCCTTCTAAAGTTGTAACACTTAAATTTGTGCCAACTTCAGATAAATTTGAAAAAGCATCTCTAGCTTTAACAGTAATGTTATAAGTTGTATTTGGAGTTAATTCTAAAATTGTTGAAGAAGTTGAAAAGGTAGTTTTTAAATATTTGCCATCTAAATAGATTATATAATCTATAACACCAATATTATCTGTTGCAGCATCCCAATTAATTTCTAAAGATTCGAAAGTTGTATTTAAAGCGACTAAATTTGTTGGCGAAGTTGGAGCTTCTTCATCCGAAGAGTTGTTTAAATTCCATTTGTCTTCTGCATTTACACCTCCCCAAATTAATGTCGCTAAATACGGATTGTCTATAAAAGGATTTCTATTTCCTTGTACTGTTTCAATATAATCGTTTCGTTGATTTTCAAATTCTGAAACAGGATCGTCAATATTCCAGTTTAAAAATAAATCAATCATATTAGGATCGTTTGCTAAGGCTTCTCCAATACCGCTATTAATTGGCAAACATTGCGTTTGAGAAATTTGAGCACCAGTTCCATTGTATCTAAGGTACATGTACATTATTATCCGAGCAACATCGCCTTTCCATTCATCGCCTGGATACCAACCCCCATTACTTGAAACTATTCCAGAATTTCCAGACCCATCTGTAAATTTTCTGTTACTTCTATCTGAGTTTCTTTCAGAATCAGCAGGTTTCAAATTATGAACATCTGTTCCAGGTCCAGGCTCACCTGTTTCAAGACTTGGGTTTGCTAGTGATTTTGCAAAAACATGTTCTCTGTTCCACCTCCCAGGGTCTCCACCGCCAGAATCTTGTAAATTTTTATTACGCGATCTATCTGTATCTACTATTCCATCAGTATCGTTAAAGCCGTAAATTAACAATACATTAGAAGCATTATCCGGATCTTCATCCACTTGTTTTAGCACATCCCAAACATCTGTAGAACTAGAAGTATATGGAATTGCAGTATGAGTATCTATAAGTCTGTTAGATAATTCTATAAATAATTCATTTTCAGTTTTTGTGAAATCAAGATCGTTATAAAAAGGTTGAATTTGACCGTAAAATGGAATAAATGATATAAAAAGTAGAATTGAAAGTAAAGTTCTTTTCACGATATGCGATTTTTAGTGCTTATTGAAAAATAAATAATTAAAATACAAATTTATTATTAATTTTTGATTTTGGGTGTTAATCTTTATAACTTATCTTTTTAATGGATTTGAATAAAAAAACACCCTCAATGTTATTGAGGGTGTTCATTTTTTAAGAATTAAGATGGAAATTTAAGTTTGTTATTCTTTAATAATTCTAAGCACTATAGGTTCGTCTAAGTATACTTTGACAAAATACAATCCAGTAGCGTTATTAGCAATATTTAATTGAATTTTACCATTATTAATAGTATAAGTTTTCGCTGAAATTAATTGCGATTGTAGATTGTATATTTCGATTTTTACATTGTTTTGTGAGAAAGGTAATGCAATTTCAAAAATTCCTTTTGAAGGATTCGGGTAGGCAATAATTTCATTAAATAAATTAACTGTTTTTGCAAAAACGCCTTCACATAAAACATTAGATTTTACTAGAATTTTATCTCCATGTTTTACATCAACATTAAATATTGGTGAAGCTGTTTCAAATACAATTTTATCATTTACAAATACCGTAAAAGGTCCCGTTCCTTGTTCAATTTCAACAGAAGCTTTACCAGAATCTATTGCTACTTTGCCAGATATTGTAATTCCATTTCCTATAACTACATCATAACATTGTTCATAGTTTTCTCCTTCTACACCAATACAAACAGTGTAGTTTCCAGGATTTAAATTTGTGTTTTGCAATGCAGCATCAGCTCCATTTAATGTAACTATGTAGTTATGTGTTTCTAAAGCTGAAATTAATATTTGACCATTATTTTTATTAGGACAAGTTTCACTAATAGTTTCTATTGTAAAATTATCCGAAGGCAATGCAAAAACTGGACACCCTGTGCTGTCAACAACACTTCCTAAAGGTGTTTCAGGACAAATATCAACATCATTAAAAACCCCATCTTTATCATCATCATTACTAATTACAACAACACCACAAATTTCTATACTCCAAGTCTGGATACTACCTACATCTTCTGGGCCACCGTCAATAGCTTGTAATATCCATGTTCCATAAGACTCCTCATTATTAAAACTTGATAAATCACCTTGGGGTTTAAATGTACCTGTAAATGGAGCAATTCCCGAAGTTATGGAAGTATCGGCATCACTATCAAAAATAGTATTTGTATAATTTAAACCTTCATCTCCATTATTTGCCGATAATAAAACTTTTGTTCCAATTGGGCTAATTAAATATAAAGTTAAGTCACCAACCCATTCATGAGGTGCAGTAATAGTAACATTTACATCTGTAATTATTTTATTAGTTGTTATATTTATTATTGAATTTACGCCAGTTGCATTATTATCAGGAACATCAACAGGCTTACTTTTAGAGACATCTGGATCGCAAATTACATTTGCAGTTGTAAAACTATTAGGACTTGAAAAAATACTTTCCCCACAATTATTAAGTCCTTTTACTCTCCAATAATAAGTTGTGTTGAATTCAAGTAATTCAGGTACAAAATTCGTGGAATTTAAAGTGACAGTTTCTATAATTGTTGCAAATAACATATCTGAAGCTATTTCAACGGTATAACTTATCATATTTTCATTAGCCACCCAACTTAAATTATAAGGTTCTAATAATCCGCTACTTTCATTTTCTGGAAAACTTAAGATTGGTGCAGTAATTTCAGGAGAAAATACGTTTAAGTTGGTAACTGTATTTTTGGTAGTTGAAGCAGATGTACCTGTTACAGAAATACTATATGCGCCAACAGAATTGTTTTCTATTCCTGTTATTTTCATTGTAACAGCAGTATTGTTCTCACTTGCAGTTAATGGGTTAAAAGTTACTGTTGCGCCTTCTGGTAATCCTGTTGCTGAAAAAGTAGTTTCTTCATTAAAATCTAAGAACGTATTGTAGGTCATATTGTAAATAACCTCATTAGGAGTACATGTTTCAAGTTTAAACGAATCAAAATTCATAATAAAATCTGAAGATTGCACAGAAATATTAGCCAAGTTTACATTAAAAAATATGTTACCCACACTTTCTATTTTAATCCTTCCGGTTGTTGTTGTAACATCTGGACTTACAATGGTATGATAACCATCATTAGGTGTATTTGAAGCCAGTGTAATAGGGTATGTTTGACCTCCATCATTAGAAAACAAAATATTAACGTTAGAACAATTTACAGGTTCGCTATTTGTATTTGCAACATCCCAAGTAATTGTTTGAGCAGTACCTGCATCCCAGCTTTCTTGAGTAGTTTGAGAAGTTAATTTAAAACTAGCGGCATTATCTGTAAATGTTATTACTGTTTCATCACTGGCAGTTTGACCACCATTATCATTATTATCCCTAACAGTAAGAGCAAATGTCATTGTTCTTGAAACAGATGGTAGAACCTCCCATTGATTGGAAGTATTACCCCCTAAAATAGTTGACATATTTGGAAATGTTCTTTCAGGGTTTTCATTAGGTTGCAGAGATCTAAACGCAGGACCAACAGTTGCCGTTGATACTAATGGGTATTCAGTCGCTTCTGTATCAATTTGCTCCCAAGTATATGTTAGTAAATCTCCATCTTCATCTTTCGCATTTGCCTTTAAAGCAAAAGGGGTTGAAACTGGTATTGTATAGTTTTCAAGGCTTTCAATTACCGGAGTAGTATTATTGGTGTCTGAAAGTGCACCACATACGCTACTGTTTCCTTCTGAAATATTTGCCCACATTTCTTGAATACTAACATAATGAAAATACGAATCAGCTAAAGATTGGATGTTATTTGGCGAACATAAACCAGAGTAAGCCATAATAGTAGAGCCACTTCCAGGCTCAACTGATGTCCCTGCACTTCTGTTACCTCCACAACCTCCTGTTTCAGCATTAAATGTGTGACGAGCACCGTATTGATGCCCCATTTCGTGCGCAACATAATCAATATCGTAAGCATCTCCAATAGGGTTACTTGATCCTGTAATTCCTCTGGCTTTTCCTGTAAAAGTACAAGGAGAGTTTAATTGTGCTAGTCCACCTCCTCCAGTACTAAAAGTATGCCCAATATCAAAATTATTAGTTCCAATAGTGCTGTTAATTACGGTTTGACTTTCATTAATTAGTTCTTGTGAATCATCATTTGTAAAATTATCTATTACTCCATCTAAAAAAATAATATCTGTATTGTTATCAACTAAAACCATGGTTAAAGCTACATCTCTTTCAAAAATACCATTGACACGTGTCATGGTTGTTACAATTGCAGATAAAACGGCTTCTTTTTTAACAGCTTCTGTTTCAGTTTCAGCAACACCTTGTTGTGCAAGGTGAAACTGCGCATATTCTCCAGTAGTGGCAACAGCTAATCTATAGGTTCTTAATTGACCATCATTTGCATTTTCAACTTTTGCAGCTGTATTTTGGGCAGTAATGTTTACAGTCTTAGAATCTTCAAATTTGCATATAAAAGCTTCTTCAGGTGCTGGAGCATCAGATTTTTTATAAACTAAATAAGATTTTTTATTTTTAGTATAAGGATCAATAAAAGTTGATTCATAGGCGTTTTTTAAGGTCATAGCATTTAAACCTGCCGCAGTAAGGCTAAACCGAATTGTTGTACCGAGGTTATCGACACTTTTGCCAATATAAGATTTAATATTTGGATATTTTTTTTGAAGATTTTCTTCTAGTATAGGTGTTTCAAAAATTTGAAAGTTCTCTATTTTTCCATTACTATTTGGAAAATTTAAAATAATATTAGAATTTTTTAAACCAACGGTTCTTTTAGGTGCATTTTTTAATTTATTTTTTAACGATTCTAAATCCAAATCATATACTTTATATTGTTTGGGAATAGATTTTCTGGCTATTTTTGAAGATGAACTTTTTTCTGATTTAGATTTTTCAGACCAAATATTAGTCGATTTTTGAGCAGAAACTAAAAAACACTGGCTTGCAAAGAATATAAAGAGGAAAAAAAATTTTATATTTAAATATCTCATGCACTTGATTTTATTTATTGGAAACTTACAAATATAATTTATAATAATTTGAACACAATTATAATGCCTTTTAATTATTAGATTTAACTTATATTTAATTAAATAAAGTATTTTTGCCACTTTATAACACTTAATTTAGTTTTCTAATTTTGAAAATTTTTACTAATTTATCTAAATTTAAATCAACCAATAAAACTTTTGTTACCATTGGTACTTTTGATGGTGTTCATATTGGACATCAAAAAGTGATTAAAAAATTAATAAAAAGTTCTAAAAATAACAAGGCTACAGCTGTATTACTTACTTTTTTTCCGCACCCACGTATGGTGTTGCAAAAGGACTTAGATATTAAATTAATTAACACCATTGAAGAGCGTACAGAATTGCTGGAAAATTTAGGGTTAGATATTTTAGTAATACACCAATTTTCTAAGGAATTTGCAAAACTATCTGCCTTAGATTTTGTAAGAAATATTTTAGTAAATACCTTAAATATTTCGAGATTAGTAATTGGTTATGATCATCATTTTGGTAAAAACAGAGAAGGTAATTTTGAACAGTTACAAGAGTATGGTGATACCTATAGCTTTAAGGTGAAAAAAATTTCTCAAAAAGAAATTAGTGATATAACTGTAAGTTCTACAAAAGTTAGAAATGCTATTGAAAAAGGTGAAATAATAAAAGCAAACAGCTATTTGGGTTATAACTTTATGTTAACCGGAATTGTTGTGGAAGGAAAAAATTTAGGCGAAAAAATTGGCTTTCCAACGGCTAATTTGCATATTGCAGAAACCTATAAATTATTACCAAAAACAGGCGCGTATATAGTAAAATCCAATATCCAACATAAAGTTGTTTTTGGAATGATGAATATTGGTTTTAGACCAACAGTTAGTGGTAAACATCAAACTATTGAAATTCATTTTTTTAATTTTGATTCTCGAATTTACGGTGAAAAAATTCAAATTGAAGTATTGAAATTTTTAAGAGAAGAACAAAAATTTGATTCTGTAGAGGTATTAAAAAAGCAATTGGCAAAAGATAAAAAAACAAGTGAAAATTATATTAATGGCATTCTTTTTGACTAATAATAAGTTATGAGAACAATTTTTATAGTATGTATGATGTTTATGATTTCTTGTAAATCCAATTATACGGTGAATCAACATATCAATCAAGAAGTTACAAACTGTCCTAAAAATGGTACTTGTTCCATTGAGCTAATTGCTAATAAAGCTATTGTTTTTAAAATGGATAATATTGGTATAATGTACCCTGTTATTTCTAAAGGTGATAAAACAATTTTAAAGTATACCTATAAAAAAAATGAAATTCCAAACACACAAGACAGTTATTATACTGAAATTGTGTATGCTGAACTCCCTACAACTATATCGCCAATTGAATTGACCAATGAAGCCCTTCAAGATATAAAATTATATTTTGGTAGATTGTGCTATTGCAAGGGAGAAACGGGTTATTTTGCTATAAAAAGTGGTGATTTTAAACTTACCAAAAACGATAAAAGCTCCTTCAATATCGACTTTAATTTTAAGGTTTCTGAGGTGCCTCAAGTAATTTCAAAAATTCACGAAACTATTTCTTTAAAATCAAATTAAACAATTTAGTTCCTTTTATCAGCAATTTCTTAAATTTGCCGTTCAATAAAAGGATATAACAATGTTACAAGTTGCATTTATTAGAGAAAACACAGAAGCTGTTTTAAAAGGTTTAGAAAAAAGAAATTTAAAAAACGCTGCTGATTTGGTTACCAAAACCATTGCTGCTGACGAAAGTAGAAGAGCAATTCAGACTGAATTGGATGCTGTATTGGCAGAATCTAATAAATTATCAAAAGATATTGGGCAATTATTTAAATCCGGCGAGCGTTCAAAAGCCGAAATTTTAAAGAAAAAAACAGTTTTATTAAAAGATAAATCAAAAGATTTAACGGAAAGTCTTCAAAATAAAGCAATGGAATTACAAGAATTATTGTATTTAATTCCTAATATCCCAAACGAAATTGTTCCTGCAGGTACTTCAGAAGAAGACAATTTAAATATATTACAAGAAGGAGAAATTCCAGTATTGCATGAAGGTGCTTTACCTCATTGGGAATTGGCAAAAAAATACGACATTATTGATTTTGAACTTGGTAATAAAATTACTGGAGCTGGTTTTCCTGTTTATAAGGGAAAAGGCGCAAAATTACAACGTGCGCTAATCAATTATTTTTTAGATAAAAATAACGAAGGTGGTTATAACGAGGTGCAAGTACCGCATTTAGTAAACGAAGCTTCTGGGTTTGGAACGGGGCAATTGCCAGATAAAGAAGGACAAATGTACCACGATGCACAAGATAATTTATACTTAATACCAACTGCAGAAGTTCCTGTAACAAATATTTATAGAGATGTAATTTTAAAAGAAGGTGATTTTCCAATTTTAAATACTGCTTATACGCCTTGTTTTAGACGCGAAGCTGGTTCTTACGGAGCGCATGTGCGAGGTTTAAATAGATTGCATCAGTTTGATAAAGTTGAAATTGTTAGAATTGAACATCCAACTAAATCTTACCAAGCTCTAGATAGTATGGTAGATCACGTAAAAGGAATTTTAAAAGAATTAAATTTACCTTTTAGAATTTTGCGCTTATGTGGTGGAGATATTGGGTTTACAGCTGCTTTAACATATGATTTTGAAGTATTTTCAACTGCACAAGATCGTTGGTTAGAAGTTAGTTCTGTTTCTAATTTTGAAGCATTCCAAGCAAATCGCTTAAAACTCCGCTTTAAAAATAACGAAGGTAAAAGTGAATTAGCGCATACGCTTAACGGTAGTTCTTTAGCATTGCCACGAATATTAGCAGGTTTGTTAGAAAATTGCCAAACACCTGAAGGAATTAAAATTCCTATAGTATTGGTGCCATATTGCGGATTTGAACTAATTAATTAGCACTAACTGTTATCATTTTTTTGTAATGATTCATTTCAATTAAGGCATCAAAGTATTTATTGATTTGCCCTTTTTTCATGAATTTTAAAGATTTCTTTTTTGCAGTTTCGTATTGTTTGATTAATTCTTTCATAATAAAAAATTTAGTTGTTTTATATTGATAAGACAATTTTTGTGCCAAAATGTAACAGAACTTGTTTCAAAATTGATAGGTTTTATAAAAACTTTAACACTTGTTTGGTTATCTTTGAAAGAATTAAAATAAAAAAATGCGTAAAATTCTGTTTCTATTTATTTGTTGTTTTTCCTTGCAAATACAGGCGCAAGAAGCTTCATTGGCATTTTTGTATCTTAGAAATGGTGAATATGAAAAGGCGGCGGCTATTTATAAAACCTTGCATGAAAAAAACCCATTAAATAGTAGTTATTTAACTAATTTAGTTACTAGCTATCAGCAACTTGAAAATTTTAATGAAGTAGCATCTATAATTAATAAACAATTAGAAAAACGCTCAGATCAATATTATTTATTAGTTGAATTAGGTTATAATTACCAATTGCAATATAAACAAGATAGTGCTACTTTTTTTTATGAAAAAGCGTTAAAATCTATCGAAAAATCTAAAAATAAAGGGTATTTAATAGGAAGATCTTTTCAGAAAAACCATTTGCTAGATTATGCACTTATTGCTTTTAAAAAATCTATGGAGTTCAATCCTAATGCAAATTTCAACCTACAAATTGCAGCTATCTATGGTGAAAAGGCCGATTTAGAAAATATGTTCAACACCTATTTAAATTTGGTTGAAACCAATCTCAATTATTTGCCAACTGCAAAAACATATATCGGTAGGTATATAACCGATGATTCTGAAAATGAAGCTAATATATTTTTAAGAAGATTGTTGATTAAAAAAATGCAGAATAATCCACAAAATAGTTGGAATGAGCTTTTAAGTTGGTTGTATATGCAGCAAAAAGAGTATTCAAAAGCCTTTATACAAGAAAAAGCATTATTTAAAAGAGATGCTAGTAGTTTAAAGGGAATAACAGATTTAGGCGGAATCGCTTTTAAAGATAAAAACTATACAGTATCTCAAGAGTGTTTCAAATATATTTTAGATAATACTACTATTGTAGAAGAACAATTAAGAGCTAAACTTTATTTATTGCAAATTGCTATTAAAACCGATGCTGAAATTAACAGTACAGAACAGAAATTTCAAGAACTTTTTTCGGCTTATGGAAAAAGCCAATATACAATTAGTATACAACTGGTGTATGCAGAATTTTTAGCATTTAGAAAAAATGAACCTGAAGATGCGATTTCACTACTTAAAGATGCACTAAAATTACCTATAAGCGAATTTGAGAAAGGAAGCATAAAAACTAAACTGGCTGATATTTTAGTGTATACCAATAAGTTTAGTACGGCATTAATTTATTATACTCAAGTTCAAAACGACTTAAAAAGTCATACTATTGGACAAACAGCTCGTTTTAAAATTGCACAAACATCCTACTTTAAAGGAGATTTTGAATGGGCACAATCACAATTAAAGGTGCTAAAAAATTCCACTTCACAATTAATCGCAAACGATGCATTGGATTTGAACTTATTAATTACAGATAATGTGGTGAAAGACAGTTTAAAGATAGCTTTAAAAACATATGCAAAAGCAGATTTATTAGCATTTCAAAATAAAAATCA
The DNA here is from genome assembly GCF_014646675.1 of Lutibacter litoralis. Classification (GTDB taxonomy): domain Bacteria; phylum Bacteroidota; class Bacteroidia; order Flavobacteriales; family Flavobacteriaceae; genus Lutibacter; species Lutibacter litoralis. Next base: position 551,193 of record NZ_BMNS01000001.1, read on the forward strand.
AGCTGCAATTGATACACTACAGGTTTTATTAAATAACTTTAAAGGACATTCTTTAGAAGATGAAGCATTATTTAAACAAGCGCAATTATTAGAAAAACATGGTGGTTTTATTAAAGCAGAAAGTAATTATTTGCAAATTATAGCACTTAATAAAGATGATATTTTAGTAGATGATGCCATTTATTATGTAGCAAATCTATATTTAAATCAGTTAGAAAATATTGAAAAAGCCAAAGAATACTATCAAACAATTATTTTTGAATATCCATCAAGTATTTATTTAGTTGATGCCAGAAAAAAATATAGAAAATTACGAGGAGATGTTGTTAATTAATAATGAAGAATAAAAAGAAAATAGAGAATAGAAAAAAGAATTTAGAAAATTAAAAAAAGACGAAGTAAATCATTAGTAAATAAACGTTCACCCTTTGTACCTTTACCACTTTTAACCTGTAAACTTTAAAACCCTTAAACTAAGATTATGTATATATACAACGTGACAACAAATGTAGACGCATCAATTCATCAAGAATGGTTAAAATGGATGAAAGAAAAACACATCCCAAATATGCTTTCATTAGGGAAATTTACCAATGCCAAAATGATTCAGGTTATGGTTGAAGAAGAAATGGGTGGAACAACTTATGCAGTTCAATATACTACAGATAGTTTAGAAACACTTCAAGAATATTACCAGCAAGATGCAGAAAAATTAAGAGCCGAGGCCTTGCATTTATTTAAAGATAAAATTGTAGCCTTTAGAACCGAATTAAAAGTGATAAGTGAACAATTTAGTATGAGTGTAAAAAACTAAAATATGAGTGTAAGAGCAAAAAAACACCTAGGACAACATTTTTTAAAAGACGAGTTAATTGCACAGCAAATTGCAGATAGTCTAACGGAGAAGGGTTATAATAATGTGCTAGAAATTGGTCCTGGAATGGGTGTTTTAACAAAGTATTTGCTTAAAAAACCACTCAAAACTCATGTTATAGAAATTGATACCGAATCGGTTGAATATTTACAAGCTCATTATTTAAATTTAGCGAAGAGAATTATTTCAAAAGATTTTTTAAAAATTAATATTGAAGATTATTTCGGCAAAGAACAAGTTGCAATAATTGGTAATTTTCCTTATAATATTTCAACACAAATTGTATTTAAAACATTAGAAAACCGCCATCAAATACCTGAATTTTCAGGAATGTTTCAAAAAGAAGTTGCTAAAAGAATTGCTGAAACTGAAGGAAGCAAAGTCTATGGAATACTTTCTGTTTTAACTCAGGCTTTTTACAATGTGGAATATTTATTTACGGTACCTCCAACGGTTTTTGATCCACCTCCAAAAGTAGATTCTGGAGTAATTAGATTAACTCGAAAAGAAAATTATACCCTTCCTGTTGACGAAAAATTGTTTTTTAAAGTAGTAAAAACAGCTTTCCAACAACGTAGAAAAACACTTCGTAATAGTTTAAAAACATTTAATTTATCGGATAATTTAAGAGAAGATATTATCTTTGGGCAACGTCCAGAACAATTATCGGTTCAAGAATTTATTAATCTTACTTCTAAAATAGAAAAAGATGCCAGTTGAAATTACTAAACAGTTTATAGAAGATTTACAACAATTAATCGGTGAAAAAAACAACGATTCTTTATTGGTGTTATTGGAAGAGGTCCATTATGCAGATATAGCAGAAGTTATTGAAGAGTTATATACTGAAGAGGCTATCTACTTAATTCGGCTTTTAGAAAGTGATGTAACATCTGAAGTAATTGCAGAACTAGACGAGGATGTTAGAGAAAAAATACTGAGAGAACTTTCCAGTAAAGAAATTGCAGAAGAAATAGATGAATTAGATACTGATGATGCTGCAGATATTATTTCAGAACTTTCTGAAAATCAAAAAGAGGAGGTAATTTCTCATTTAGAAGACATTGAACACGCTAAAGAAATTGTAGAGCTTTTAAGGTACGATGAAGATACTGCCGGAGGTTTAATGGCAAAAGAATTAGTAAAAGTTAACGAAAATTGGAACGTACTTACTTGTGTAAAGGAAATGCGTTCACAAGCGGAAGAAGTAACACGCGTACATTCTATTTACGTTGTAGATGATAATAATAAGCTAAAAGGAAGACTTTCTTTAAAAGACTTATTAACTACCTCAACTAAAACTGCAATCAAAGATGTTTTAATAAAAAATGTTGATGCTGTAAATGTGAATGAAAAGGCTGAAGATGTTGCCAGAATAATGCAAAAATATGATTTGGAAGCCATTCCTGTAGTAGATGAAATTGGACATTTAGTTGGTAGAATTACCATTGATGATATTGTTGATGTAATTAAAGAAGAAGCAGAAAAAGATTATCAAATGGCGGCAGGTTTAGTTGACGATGTTGAAGCTGATGATAGTATTTTTGAACTTACAAAAGCACGTTTACCTTGGTTGGTTTTAGGGTTATTTGGTGGTTTAGGGAGTGTTTTTATTATGGAAGGATATGAAAATATTATGTCCGATCCCAGATATGGTAAATTGTTCTTTTTTACGCCGTTAATTGCTGCAATGGCAGGTAATGTTGGGGTGCAATCAAGCGCTATTGTTGTTCAAGGTTTAGCAAATGATATAATTAAAGGAAGTTTGTTAAGCAGACTTTTTAAAGAAGTTAGTTTAAGCTTAATTAGTGGTACGGTTTTAGGATTGTTAGTGATGCTTTTTGGTGTAATTATGCCAAGTATGATGGATACTTTATTGAGTTTTACTGTTGCAATTTCTATGTTGTGTGTTATTATAGTAGCTGCATTAATAGGAACTTTTGTGCCAATAATATTGGATAAAAGAGGTATTGATCCAGCAATTGCTACAGGACCATTTATTACAACCAGTAATGATATTTTTGGAATTTTCTTATTCTTTTATATAGCTAAATTAATTTTAGGATTTTAAGTATTTCAGTTTAGTTTGAAGCTGTTTTGGTTAAATTAATTTTGAATAAAATATTGTTAATTAGAGGGCATGAATAATAATTTAAATCAAATTAAAACAGTAATTTACGATAAATGTGGTTTTGAAATTTCCAACTTCAAACTTGAACCAGAAAGCACAGCATATGATGCCTGCCGATTTAAATTGAACAGACAACATATAATAAGTAGAAGTGCTAAAATTACACCTAAAAAAGTTGGACAATTTTTGACATTCTGGAAACGTAACGCGAACGGATTTATTGAACCTTTTGAAGAAGTAGATTTGTTTGATTTTTTTATTGTTAATGTGCGGACTGAAAATTGGTTTGGACAATTTGTTTTTCCGAAATCCATTCTAATAAAAAAAGGAATAATTTCAACAGAAAAAAAAGAAGGAAAAAGAGCGTTTAGAGTCTATCCGAATTGGGATATTGTTAAAAATAAACAAGCTCAGCAAACTCAAAAATGGCAATTGGATTATTTCTATGAAGTTAATGTATCTTCAGACTTAGAAAAGGTAGTAAGATTATATAATAAAAAATAACTCAATAAAATAATAACAGAATTTTTTTATACAAAATGCCTAATTCCAAGTTATCTGTTACTAGAATTTAAACTTCTTAAACAAATCCCAAAGTACAACACCGCAACTCACTGAAATATTTAAAGAATGTTTGGTTCCAAATTGGGGAATTTCAATACAGAAATCGCTTGTTGAAACAACTTTTTGTTGCACACCCTTTACTTCATTTCCCATAACAACAGCATATTTTTGGTTGGGTTCTATTGTAAAATCTTGTAACATGGTGCTGTTTTCAGCTTGTTCAATTGCAAGAATTTTAACCTTTTCAACTTTCAGCTTTTCAATTAAAGTTAAAGTATCTTCAGCATATTCCCAAGCAACAGATTCTGTTGCACCCAATGCTGTTTTATGAATTTCTTTATGGGGAGGTTGCGCAGTAATACCGCACAAATATATTTTTTCAATCAAAAAAGCATCACTTGTTCTAAAAACTGAACCAATATTGTTTAAACTTCTAATATTATCTAAAATTACAATCAGAGGAATTTTATCAGTTTTTTTGAAGTCTTCAACATTTAACCTTCCAAGTTCACTATTTTTTAATTTTCTCATTAGTATTGTTTAATCGTTTTTTTATGTTGAATTAAAATTCGTAATTCATAATTTGAAATTCGTAATTTTAAATATAAAATGTAACTTCGCAAAACTAACTTAATTTCCTAAAAAATTGGCAGCAAAACCAAAGAAAGTCACGCCATTAATGAAACAATACAATGCAATTAAGGTAAAATATCCTGATGCAATGTTATTGTTTAGAGTGGGAGATTTTTATGAAACTTTTGGTGAAGATGCCAAAAAAGCGGCCCACGTTTTAGGAATTATTTTAACCAAACGCGGCGCAGGAAGTGAAACAGAAACTGCATTGGCTGGTTTTCCGCATCATTCGTTGAATACCTATTTGCCAAAATTAGTAAAAGCGGGAATGCGTGTTGCTATTTGTGATCAGTTAGAAGATCCAAAAATGACAAAAACCATTGTAAAACGTGGTGTTACAGAACTGGTAACTCCAGGTGTTGCGTTAAATGACGAAGTTTTACAATCAAAAACCAACAATTTTTTAGCAGCAATTCACTTTGGTAAAAAATTCTTAGGAATTTCTTTTTTAGATGTTTCAACAGGTGAGTTTTTAACAGCGCAGGGAAATAGTGAATACATAGATAAACTGCTTCAAAATTTCAATCCGAGTGAGGTATTAGTTCAAAAACAACATAAAACCAAGTTTTTAGAGTTGTTTGGCGACCGTTTTTATACTTTTTATTTAGAAGATTGGATTTTTCAATCAGCATATGCATTGGAAACTTTAACCAATCATTTTAAAGTAAAGACCCTTAAAGGTTTTGGTGTTGATGATTTAAATGAAGGAATTATTTCATCAGGTGCAGTTTTGTATTATTTATCTGAAACACAGCACAATAAGTTAGGTCATATTGCTGTAATTAACAGAATTTCTGAAGATAATTATGTGTGGATGGATCGGTTTACCATTCGTAATTTAGAATTATACAATTCAACTTCGGTAAATGCAGTTACCTTGTTAGATGTTATTGATAAAACAATTTCTCCAATGGGAGGAAGGTTATTAAAACGGTGGTTGGCATTGCCTTTAAAAGATATCAATCGTATAAAAAGACGTCATGATATTGTAAAATATTTTATAGATAATGAAGAGTTTCTGGAACTTTCAACATATCAAATTAAGCAAATTAGCGATATTGAACGTTTGGTTTCAAAAGTTGCAACTGGTAAAGTAAATCCCCGTGAAGTTGTATTGTTAAAAAACTCATTAAATGCGATTATTCCAGTAAAGGAAGCGGCTGAAAAAAGCGATAATGAATCTTTAAAAATTATTGGAGAGCAATTGCAAAACTGTAATACACTTCGTGAAAAAATAACTAAAACTTTAAATGAAGATGCTCCGGTAAATATTAATAAAGGAAATGCTATTGCTAAAGGAATTTCAGCGGAGTTAGACGAATTGCGCAATATTTCAACGTCAGGGAAAGATTATTTAGATGCAATGTTAGCACGTGAAATTGAGCAAACCGGAATTACTTCATTAAAAATAGCATTCAACAATGTTTTTGGTTATTATATTGAAGTTAGAAATTCTCATAAAGATAAGGTTCCGGAAGATTGGATTCGTAAACAAACCTTGGTAAATGCTGAACGTTATATTACCGAAGAATTAAAACAATACGAAACTAAAATTTTAGGTGCGGAAGAAAAAATAGGAATATTAGAACATCAACTTTTTAATAAATTAATCAGTTCTTTACTTGATTATATTCAACCAATACAGTTAAACGCGCAGTTAATAGCGCAAATAGATTGTTTGCTGTCCTTTGCAGAACTTGCCAAGTACAATAATTATGTGCGTCCACAAATTGATGAAAGCACCGATTTAGAAATAAAAAATGGACGTCATCCTGTTATTGAAAAACAATTGCCTATTGGCGAAGAATACATTGCAAATGATGTTGTGTTAAATAGAAAATTACAGCAAATAATTATGATTACTGGTCCTAATATGAGTGGTAAATCTGCAATTTTAAGGCAAACAGCTTTAATAGTTTTATTAGCCCAAATGGGAAGTTATGTACCAGCTCAAAACGCCCGAATTGGTGTAGTAGATAAAATATTTACACGTGTTGGAGCTAGTGATAACATTTCTATGGGCGAATCTACGTTTATGGTAGAAATGAATGAAACTGCAAGTATTTTGAACAATATTTCGGAACGTAGTTTGGTTTTACTTGATGAAATTGGACGTGGAACTAGTACGTATGATGGAATTTCAATAGCTTGGGCAATCGCTGAATATTTACACGAACATCCTTCAAAGGCAAAAACGTTATTTGCTACACATTATCACGAATTAAATGATATGACCAATACGTTTGAGCGTGTTAAGAACTTTAATGTTTCTGTAAAAGAATTAAAAGATAAAGTTATTTTTCTTCGAAAATTAATACCTGGTGGAAGTGAACATAGTTTTGGTATTTATGTTGCTAAATTAGCAGGGATGCCATCTTCGGTAATTCACAGAGCAAGTAAAATGTTGAAGCAACTAGAAAAGAATCATACAAATGCTGAGGTGAAAGAAACGTTGAAAAACACTGCTGAGAATGATATGCAATTAAGTTTTTTTAATCTAGATGATCCACTTTTAGAAGATATTAAAGAAGAAATTTTATCAACAAATATTGATACGCTTACACCTATTGAAGCATTAATGAAGTTAAATGAAATTAAACGAATGTTGACCAAGAAAAATGGTAAATAATTTAGAGCAAGGTTTTTTTGGAATTGGGATTCAAAATGGTAAAACACCTGAAAATTTAGGTGTTTTATGGCGTTCTGCTCAAAATATGGGCGCTAGTTTTATTTTTACAATAGGCAACAGATATGCAAAACAAGCTTGTGATACACATAAAGCAACAGGAGCTATGCCTTATTTTCACTATGAAACTTTTGAAGAATTTTATAATAATTTACCAAAAGGTGCGCAATTAGTTGGTGTGGAATTAGACGAAAAGGCAGCAGCTCTTGAAACTTTTATACACCCAAGGCGTTGTGTTTATTTATTAGGAGCTGAAGATCACGGCTTGTCTAAAGCAGCCATTGAAAAATCACACTTTCTCGTGAAATTTAAATCAATTTTAAGTTTAAATGTTTCGGTCGCTGGGAGTATAGTAATGTATGATAGGCAATCTAAAATTTCTTAAGATATTCTTGGTATAAATTGTAACGTTTTTATATTATCTTTGTATTCTAAACATTTTAAAATGTATCTATTTATTAGCGGACCTGAAATATTTGTAATATTAGTTATTGTAGTAATGGTATTTGGTGCAGACAAGTTACCTGAGATTGCGCGTGGTCTAGGTAAAGGAATGCGTCAGGTTAAAGATGCAACTAACGATATAAAGCGTGAAATAAAAAATAGTGCAGAAAAAAATGACATTGACATTGATATTGCTTCAAATATTAAGAACGAAATTAATAAGGTAACCGATAATATTGAAGATTATAGCCAACCAGTTAAAAAAATAAAAGACACTATTGTTGATGATATTACAGGCCCTATTAAAAGAAACAAGTAATTTTGGAATTACTGAATTCACTTATTGAATACGATAAACAATTACTTCTTTACTTGCATTCAAAAGGTTCTTTAACTTGGGATACTTTTTGGATTTTTATTACCAACCCAGTGCATTGGGTTTGGCTGTTTTTTGTAATTTATTTTTTTGGATTTAAAATTTTTGGGTTTAAAAAAACTACAGTAATTTCATTATTTATTGCCATTAGCGGTATTTCAGCTTTAATGTTTGTAAACTTGATTAAAAATAGCGTTCAAAGGTTACGACCAATTAACGATATCACAATAAACGAATCTTTAAGAGTTTTAATTGAGCAAAACGATTTTAGTTTTGTGTCTGGACATTCAACTGTTTCTTTTACTATTTCTTTTATTTCTTTTTGGATTTTAAAGAAGCATTATAGGCACGCTTATATCTTATTTTTATTTCCAATTTTGTTTGCTTACAGTAGAATATATTTAGCAGTACATTACCCTATTGATATTATTGTAGGAATGGTATTAGGTTTTTTAATTGCGCTACTATTTTATAAAATAACATACTTTTTTGTGTTGAAAGACTAGTCTTATTTAACTCTGGTTATAGTTAAACCATCTCTAATAGGAAGTAAAACTGTTTCAACTCGCGTATCCGTATTTAACATTTTATTATATTCGATAAGTGTTTTTGTATCAATATCATTTGGTTTAAGTTCTTCAATTATTTTACCACTCCACAAAACGTTGTCAGATAAAATAACACCACCTGGATTCATGTTTTCAATTATTAAATTAAAGTAATTAATATAATTAGATTTATCGGCATCTATAAAAACCAAATCAAATTTTTGATTTAAGGTTGGAATAATTTCCAATGCATTTCCTATTTGTTGTTGAATTTGATTTTTGTATGCAGATTTATTGAAATATTTTTTTGCGAAATTTTCTAATTCTTCATTTTTGTCTATAGTAATTAGTCGCCCTTCTTTTTGCATTCCTTCAGCCAAACACAAGGCAGAGTAACCAGTATAAGTGCCAATTTCTAAAATAATTTTTGGATGTATTAATTTTGAAATTATTGATAATAATCTACCCTGATATGAACCGCTTAACATACGTGGGTTTAATACTTTTTGCCAAGTTTCTTTGTTTAATTGTTGTAATAATTCAGGTTCTTTTTGTGAATGATCCACAACATAGTTGTCTATTCTTTCTGGTAAAAAACTCATTTTTTTTAATTTTAAAATTACAAAAAGAGATTATTTAATATGTTAATTTAAACAATTTAATTTTGGGCTCTAATTTTGGTTGTTATTCAAATACTGTTAATTTAAAATTTTCTATGGTTTTAAAACTTAATATGTCAATTCACATTTCAGTGTTCTAAAAAATAATTATGCCATAGCATTAAAGCAACAAATTTATTTGCGATTGAAATTTTTAGTGATGAGAATTTTTGTTTAATATGTTTTTTAAAGGCGTTTAATTTCCTGATAATTAAATAGTTAAGTTTGCTGAGATTGAAAAAATTCTACCAGGCGCGCTTATTGAAGAGGCAAATTCTTTGTAATGTGTATTTAAGATGTTGTCAATATTTAGAAATAGGGTAAAGCTATTGCTTATTTTATAATTGGAATGTAAGCTAAAAGTATTCCATGCTGGGTTGCCATAAAAACTATCTGTAAGTGCGTTGTAAGGCGTTTGCTCTATGTTGTCTATACCTTCAATTAAATTGTAATCTTCCAGCCTTTTTTTAGCATTAAATCTCCAGTTTAAATTAGCCTGAAATCGATCTTTTTCGAACCCAATTTCTAAATTTCCAAATAAAGGAGGGATTGAGGATAAGGGTAATTTAGTATCGTAGGTTTTTCCTTTTGTATACGTTAGGGAGCCTTTTGTATTCCAAGTTTCATTAATATTTCCTTTAAAACTAAAGGTGCTTCCAGTTATATAGGCATTATCTTTGTTTACATTTGCCACAACTGTACCTTCTTCACCGTCGTATAAAATAGTAGGAGCGTTATTTATCTCAAAAAAATCTCTTGTAATATAGTTGTTTAAAAGGGTGTAATAAACATTTAAACCTACGTTGAATTTTTTATTGTTAAAATATTTTAAAATACCTGTTTCAAAATTATATGCGTACTCAGGTTTTAAATGAATGTTTGGTACGGTTACCTTCCCTGATTTTTCTCTTATTTTTCCAACATCATCAATATTTGGAGATCTAAATCCTGAGGAAATAACACTATTTAATTGCCAATTTTCTGAAGGTTTATATGCAAAACCTAAAGTAGCAGTAACAGCTGCGTTATTTAGTGAAATATTAAAATCGGGTAGCGTAATAAAAGTATCATCAATCCAAGTGGCTTTTAAATTGGTATTAACAATTCTTGCTCCGGTGTTTAACGTTGTCTTTTTATTAATATCTTGTCTGTAATTTATGTAAGTAGCTATGCTTGTATAGCTACTTCCACCATCTGGATAGCGAGACTGCACAGTATAATTATCTGAAAACCCTACTACAGTATTATTATAAACATCTAGTATTTTTCCATATGCATTAGAATTTACTTTGTTGTAAGTAGTTTCAAAGCCATAAGATAAAATTCTATTATCTCCTTTTGTTAGAGGTACAAAAAAGTCCCCATTTAAACTAAGTACATCTACATTTTCGTTTCTATAAGAACGGTTTAAACTATTGTATTTCCGTTGAATTCTAGATTCTTCTATATTTTGAAATGCGGCAGTTATTGTACCATTTTCAAGCCAAGATTTAGTTGGGTTTATTTTTAATTGCGATGAAATTAGCAGACGTTTTTGAGGTCCATAATACCATTCTGCCCATTTTAATTTATTATTAGAATATTCGTTTAGAGCGTCAAACCTTTTAAGGTTTGAAGATTCAGAATATTGAATATTAAACATTAAATCACTAGTATTTGAAAGCGGAATTGCAATTTTTTGTAAAATATCTAATTGATTGTGACTGGTATTTTTTTGAATTAAATTATCGCTATTTACAAGAGGTGTGTCACTATAATAACTATTGGTGTTGTTAGAGTATTCGTTAACTTTTCCCCAATTATCAAAGCCGTGATTTCTGTTATTACCCATTTTTAGGTCTCCGAAATCATTATATGAAACACTTGTAAAAGAAGCCCATTTTTTTCTGCGCAATTCAATATTTCCTTGTGATGTAAATTCATTATTTATACTGCTATATCTAGAATACAGTTGTGTGTTTACTTTATTTTTAGAACTTATTTTAGGTGTTTTAGTGTAATAATGAATTACTCCACCCAGTGCGTCGGAACCATAAACTACAGATGAAGGTCCAAAAACAACTTCAGTTCTGTCTAAAATATTTGGAGATACAGAAATAGAATTGTGTAAATGTCCCATTCTATAAATAGCATTGTTCATTCTTACCCCGTCAATAACTAAAAGTACCCTATTAGCTTCCATACCACGTAAAACAGGACTTCCACCTCCAAATTGAGATTTTTGCACACGTACTCCAGGTAAATTGGCTAATAAATCTGCTGAGGTTTGAGGAGCTATTTTCTTTATTTCTTCCTTTGAAGTTATTGCTACTTGTTCCGCTATTCTACTTCTTTTTTCTGCACCTTTAGAAGCTGATAATACAATTTCATCTAACATTTCAGCTTTTCGGGTTAAATAAACTACAAACTCAACAACTGCAAGTTCTCTTTTTAAAATTTCATATTCTATATAGGAAAGGTGATTAAAAAAAAGAATGTCAGAGTTTTTAAATGAAGATAAATCTGCAATTCCATTTTTATCAGTATGTACATAACTATTGTTACTATCATTATAGATTGTAACATTTTCTATAGGAAAATTTGAACCTCTTTCAAGAATTTTCACTTGCTGCGCTGTTGCTTTTACTGATAATAAACTAATTAAAATAATAGTTATAACTCTCATAATTAACTAAATACTGATTTTAAAACGTTTAAAGATTTAGGTTTCTTAAAGCCTTCAATATGAAATTCGAAATACTGTATCAAAATTGATAGCACATCTTGTCTGTTTGATGCATTAAAATTTACCCGCTCTATTACATCAAAATTTATGCCTAACAACTTTTTAAATTGAGTTATTTTTTCTCCAGATATTGTATTTAATTTATATGTATTTATAAATTTTCCTTCTAACAAATCAAAATAAGGGAAATCTTTGTTTTTTGTTTCTGGATAAAACCCTAAATACTTGGTTAAATTCAACAAAAAAAGTAAGTGAAAATTTGAAATATCTTCATGTGCATCTAACCAAAGTAAAGAAGCTTCTAGATAGTTAAAAAGCGAAATATTTTGTTCTTCTTCCTTTATAGAATAATACAAAATTTCGGATAGGAATAATGTAATGGATTGCTTTTTTATATCGGAATAAATAGCATTATAAAAATTAATAACTTCTATTTCTCTTATAGAATTTAACGCTCCTTTAGTATTGTGATTGGCTGTTAAATGTAGTTGTGTTAGTGGTTGAAAATATGCTGCTTTAACCTTTGCTTTTTTAGCCTTTAAAACTCCTTTTAACATGTAGGTTTTTAGACCTCTTTTTTCTGTATAACAAGTAGCTATTAAACTGGTATCGCCATACTTAATAGTGTTTATAACAATGGCCTTAGTGTTTTCAATCATTTTTAATTGATAATTGCAATTTTTGTGATTGCTGTTTGTTGTTTTTCACTATCAATTAAAAGGACAATGTAGATGCCTGAGGCCACTTTTGTGCCAGCTAAATTTGTTTTATCCCATATAATTTTTCCTCCAAATAATTCCTCATCTTCGTTAACATTGGTTTCATGCACTAAATTACCTGCTGTATCTAAAATTTTAATATTTGTTCCTTTAGGTAAATGTGTACCATTTCTACCATCTATTGTTATAAACTCGTTGCTTTTTGTTGAAGGATTTGGATATGCATAAACTTCTGGGAGTGTTTCACCATAGGTAACAACATTACTATTAAATGCAACAATCCCATTTGAGGTGGCAAAATAAACTTTACCAGATACTTCATCAATAGCAATTTTTAAGATTGTATTTGAAGGTAAAGGAGAATTGTTAGTGTTAAAGGTGTGTATGGTGTTTTTACCATCTGGATTGGTTTTTATAGCACCTCCATTGTTAGTTCCAAACCATTTGTTATCTGCTCCATCAATTGCAATTGAATTTATTACTTGATCACCTAAAAGTTTTTTTGGAATACCGCCGTCATCTAAAATAATTACAGGTTCTGCATCAACTCTTGAATCGTTAAAAACATTTGCTGCATTATAAAATACTACTAATCCTTTTTGCGTACCAATCCAAATTCTATTATTGTTATCGGCTTGTATTGTTCTTACATTTGGATCGGGTAACGATCCGTTTGTTGGTTCTGTGGTAAGTGCTCTTTTTTTATTGCCATTTTCGTTAAAAACGAATGCTCCATTTCTTCTTGATCCAATCCAAATATTGTTTGTTTTATCTACAATAAGTTCATTTAAGCCTAAAGCAGGGTTTGTCATTACAGTACTCATATCAAAACCACTCCAACTTCCATCTGTTCCAAATTTTTTAATTTTTTTATCTACCCAAGCATTTGCGATCCATAAATTTCCATCAGAATCAAAAGCGGCTCCATTAATTCTAGTACGCCATTCCAAGCCACTATTTAAATGGGTCCAATGTGTAGTTATTTCATCATTTTCAACTATTAACATGCCCTCACCATAAGCACTTATATATACTTTTTCTATGTTATTTGGATCAAAAGTAACACGCACTAAATCTCTAACATTAATATTGCTGTATGGTTTGTTGTACCAATTAATTCCATTAAAATGATCTATTCCATAACGTCCTCCTCTAGGTGCGTAAGCACCGTCGTGCCAACCATATACCACCCACAAATGATTTTCTTTAACTGAAATGGAAAATGGTAAATTTGATACAGGCCCATCTGGATGAATTTCTTCAAAATTTGGAATATTTTCTGTAGTACTTTTTAAAATTCCAAACTCTTTTGTGCCTAAATAAAGGTTGTTATCTTCAAAGTAAGCAGTATTTAAGTTATAGTAATACTCTTGATTAGTATTGGTTACATAGTTTAATTTTTCGATATCGTTTTTATCTAGTACGTACACATATCTTTGTGTTGCTAATGCTAAATAATCTTCCGAAGCTTTTAAGGCATTAATTGTTTGAGGATAATTTTTTTGGAGTTGAAGATTGCCGTTTATAAATTTATATAACGTTTGTCCCTTAGATACATATATCTGATTATTAAAGGCTTCAATTGAGGAAAAGTTGTCTAAAAAATGGTGCGTCCAGTTATTAAAATCAATTAAGTTGGAATTGTTAACGGATGCTGTATAAATTCCATTTTCAGTTGCTGCATAAATGGTATTGTCAACTATTTTAATTTGATTTATTCTTGTTTCTGATGATTGATTTCCTATAAAGAAGGTATCTCCAAATTGTAATTTATCTAAGTCGTAAACAACTATTGCAAATGAAGTTGAAAGGTATAGTTTACCATTGTGTTCTGTAATATTATTTATTTGTTTACTTCCAGAAAAATTAAAATTAACGATATCCTTTAAAATTGTAATGGTGTTTTTATTGTCAATTATTTCAATTAATCCAGTTTCATAACCAATAATTAATTTTTTATAAGTAGTACTGTAAAAGATACTTGATGTTGATGCTCCTGAAAGTCCGTTTACAGATGAAATTTTTGACATTTCTCCTGTTGCACTATTAAATGTAAAAACAGCATTATCTACAATTGCATGTAGCTGATCTTCGGTTTTTATAAAATCTTTTACATTATTATATGAATAGAAATCTTCCCAATTATTTGAATAATCAATTTGAGACCAAGCTGCTGTAGTTAAAAGGTAGAATAGTAATATTTGAAATATATCTTTCATAATTTTTTCAAATATATCTATTAAAAAATTAAAAGAGAAAGGATTGTTTATAATAAATTAAGAGCAAAAAAAAACCTTGAACATTATATAAATTATTTTATAATGTTCAAGGAATAAATAAATCAACCCCAAAGACTTATTTAATGTTTTAATGTACAGTGTCAAAACCCCTCTTGACATTAATACAAATCAAATATACGATAGAAATTAGATTTTAATAAACGATGTTAATAAAGAGTTGTAATAAATATGCAAATGGTATGTTTTTATAAATAAATGGTAAATTAAATGTTTTAAAACTAATTTGTAAAAATGATGTTAGTTTTACGCAAGAGGAAACCTAATTGAAACTTGTGTGCCTGTTTTTGTATTTGATGAAATATCTTTTGTTAAAATATGCACGTCTTTATTTTGATATAAAATTCTAATCCTATTTTCTGTAGCTTCTGCACCAAAAAACTTACGTTTTTGGCTCATATGAGACAGTTCTTTGGCTTTATTTATACCAATTCCATTATCTTCAACAACACATAAAACATTTTTATTTTCTTCTTTTATTGATAGTTTAATTGTTTTTTCACCTTCCATTTTCATAATACCGTGCCAAATTGCATTTTCAATAAAAGGTTGCAAAAATAATGGTGGTACTTTAATAGAGTCTAAACTAAGTGAATCATCAACATTCACAATATAATTAAAACCACCACTTACTCTCATTTGTTCTAATTTAACATATAACGCGAGAATTTCCAACTCATCAGAGAGTGTTGAAGTTGGACTTGATGAGCTATTTAAAATAACCCGAATTAATTTTGAAAATTTAGTAATATAATCTGAGGCTTTTTCAACATCACTTTTTATTACAAAATTATTTATGGAGTTTAAAGAATTAAATAAAAAATGTGGATTCATTTGACTTTGAAGTGCCGTCATTTTTAATTCCTCCATTTCCTTCAATTTAATTGCTAATCGTACCTCTGCATTTTTACTTTTATCTTGAATTCTTTTTATTATTGCGCCTATAATAACTGAAAAAATTAAAGCTTGAAGTATTAAACCAATGTAAATAAATAGTTTTGGTTCAATACCTATTTTAGTAAATGGTTCTTTTCCAATAAAATGTTCTAAAAAAGTAATATTAGCTAGAATTGCATATACTGAAGATCCAATAACAAAATAAATTGCTGAGTTGTTTTTAATTTTAGTAATTATAATATAAAAGGTAAGTACGGCAAATAATGTTAAAAAAGGTGCTATTAACGTAAAAGCCTTAATTTGAAATTCATATCCAAATAAGAATTGAATAACTACAAACATCAATCCCAATAAAAGAAATACCCGAGCTGAAATTTCAAAAAATTTATCCCATTTTAATAAATGAGTTCTAGAATCTAATAAATCCCTAGCAAAAGAAACATACGCAGCAAAAGCTAAAAACTGTACCGAATAATTTAAGTATTCAAATAAAGCATTGCCTCCAATAACTACATCTTTAAGTAAATAAATACTAAATGACAGCAGATATAAGCTATAATATAAGTATAGTTTAGATTTGTTTTGGAAAAAAATTAAAATATGGTACACAAACAAGATAAATAACCCTCCTCTTATCCATGCATATATTTCAGAATGATAATCTAATAGCATTCTCTAGTCTAAATAAAGTTTCTTAAATAATTCTGCTTTTCTATTTCTACTTATACTGGCTGTTAAACCATTGGTCATAATTAATTCACCACCCAAACCTTTTAAGTATTCTTTCACATGATTTAAGTTTATTAGATACGAATTATGAACTCTAAAGAAGTGTGGAAATAGAAATTTCTTTTCTACTTCTTTTAGTGTTTTTGAAACCACAATTTGTTGTTCTGATTTCAAGTAAATAGTAGTATAACTTTTATCAGACTTCAACATAACTACATCATCTTTATCTAACAAATAAACTTTTCCATCAGCAGAAATATTTATTTTATCATTATTATCATTCAAATTATTTAATAAAACTTGTAGTTTGTTTTCTAATAAATCTCCCTTTTTAAGGTTTTGAATTTTATCCATAGAAATAATCAGTTCATCTTTATCAACTGGTTTTAATAAATAATCTATTGCGGATACTTTTATTGCTTTTAAAGCAAATTCATCATGTGCGGTTGTGAAAATAAGGTTAAAATCTCTGTATTCTAACTTTTCAATCATTGTGAAGCCATCCATTTCAGGCATTTGGATGTCTAAAAAAACAACGTCTGGCTTCTCTTCATTTATTATATCAATGGCTGCAATTGGAGAGTTACATTTGGTAACTTCCACGTTGTCAATATAGTTGTTAAGCTTCCATTCTAATGCTTCTAAAGCATCATTTTCATCATCAACTAATAGGATATGTAACATAGTAAAAGGGTCGATGTTAAATAATTAATTTGCAAGATACAACATTTGAATATATGTTCAAACTGTTAGTCTTTAATTTCAAAATATTATTGGTTTAATTGTGTGAATTTTGATTTTTATCTTCTATAAATACTTCACAAAATAAGGTTGATAAGAGTAATTTTTGAAATTTTATTTAAAAGCTATTTGTCTGTTTAGGAGGTTTTTAGTGAAGTTTCTAAAAATATGAACTGAGATAAAATTAATAAGTTTTTATGATGTTATTTTTTTATAGGTAGTACATAAAAAAAGATAACCATAAAATGGCAAAAACTACCTAATAACACGAATATATGGAAAATAGCATGGTTGTATTTTATACTTTTAATACTGTACAAAATTGCACCAACTGTATAGGAAATTCCACCGCCAAGAAGCCAAAATAAACCTTCAATAGGTAAGTTTTGTACTAACGGTTTAATGGCAAAAACAATAAGCCAACCCATTAAAACATAAGCAATGGTTGAAATTTTGTCGTATTTTCCAATAAAAAAAAGTTTTAAAATTACACCTGTAAATGCCAACCCCCAAGAAACACCAAAAATTGTCCATCCAACCCAACCATCTAATACAACTAGGGTAAAAGGTGTGTAAGTACCAGCTATTAAAATATAAATAGACGCGTGGTCAAAAATATTTAATCTATAACGTAATTTAGGCGTTTTTGAATTGTGATAAAATGTAGATGCTGCATATAAAACTATTAAACTAGCTCCGTAAATACTGAAGCTAACAACATGCCAAACGGAACCCTCTAAACTTGCAAAAACAACTAATAAAACCAAAGCGATAACGCTTAAAACCAAGCCAAATGCATGTGAAATTACATTAAATCTTTCCTCTTTAGGGTTGTAATAGGTGATTTTTTTTTGTTCCATTTTTATAAAACGAATTTTACAATATTTAAGTATTCTTATCTTGCCTTTTTATGTCAGATATTAACTCCTTATGAATTAACTCGAAGGTTTTATTTTTAATGGTAGCGCTGTCTTTTAAAGTAAGACCGTTAGTTTTAATAAAATGATGAATTTTTACTCGTAATTTTCCTGGGCTTCCGCTAAAAAAAGTATACGAAAATCGTTTTTTGCAATCGTACATTGTTATTGGTACTATTGGAATTTGATGTTCTATTGCCAAACGAAAGGCACCATTTTTAAAATTTGCTAAAACAACGCTTTCATCATCTGGAACTAATCCTTCAGGAAAAATACAGACATCTAAACCGTTGCTTAACTTTTTTCTCGCCTCATCAAATACTGCTTTTCTACTTCTAGAATTGCTTCTATCAACAATAATACAAGTTCGTTTGTAAAAATATCCAAAAATTGGAATCTTCGTCAATTCTTTTTTTCCAACAAAAACAAATGGATTTTTAGCTAAAGCTAACATCACCATTATATCAATCATAGAGGTATGATTTGGGCAAAACATATAGCTCTTAGTATCGTCTAAAGTATCATCTTCTTGCACGTCTAATTTAAAACCCATTACAAATAGCAAGGTTTTTCCCCAAGCTTTTGCTATTTTAAAAAATACTGGATAAAATTTATCTGATGAGGTTACAATTAATAATACTGGAAAAATAGCGATAATGCTAAATAATAACCAACCATAAAACCAGCAACGCCAAAATATATATAAAGGGTATTTATAAAATTGATTTATTTGTTTCATAAGTTTCAAAAATACATATTTAATTCTATTCTTATTTTTCTTTTTAAATATGTATTTTTGCTGTCAAAATTAAAAAGTAAATGTCAAGAATTTTAACAGGAGTTCAAAGTACAGGAACTCCACATTTAGGTAACTTATTAGGAGCAATTATTCCAGCAATTGAAATGGCAAACGATCCAAAAAACGAATCGTTCTTGTTTATTGCAGATATGCATTCACTTACACAAATTAAAAACGGAGAAGAATTACGTCAAAATACTTACAGTACGGCTGCAACCTGGCTTGCTTTTGGATTAGATGTTAATAAAACTGTTTTTTACAGACAAAGTGATATTCCAGAAGTTACAGAGTTATCTTGGTATTTAAGTTGTTTTTTTCCATACCAACGTTTAACATTAGCGCATAGTTTTAAAGATAAAGCAGATCGTTTAGAAGATGTAAATGCAGGATTATTTGCATATCCAATGCTTATGGCAGCCGATATTTTATTGTACGATGCTGAAGTTGTTCCCGTTGGAAAGGACCAATTACAACATTTAGAAATTTCTAGAGATGTTGCCAATCGTTTTAACCATCAAATGGGAGATACTTTGGTTCCGCCAGATGCAAAAATTCAAGAAGGAACTATGTGGGTTCCTGGAACTGATGGCGGAAAAATGAGCAAATCTAGTGGGAATATTATCAATCTGTTTTTACCAGACAAGCAGCTTCGTAAACAAATTATGAAGATTAAAACAGATTCTACACCTTTAGAAGAACCTAAAAACCCTGATACTTGTAATTTATTTGCCTTGTACAGGTTATTAGCTTCTCCAGAGGAAATTGCAACAATGAGAGCAAATTACGAAGGAGGAAATTATGGTTACGGACACGCAAAACAAGCTTTCTATGAATTGCTAATCACTAAATTTTCTGAAGAAAGAGCACGTTATAATTATTATATGGAAAATCTAAATGAAATAGATAAATCATTGGCAATTGGAGCAAAAAAGGCTAAAGTTGTAGCTTCAGATGTTTTAAAAAGAGTACGTGCTAAAATTGGATATTAAAAGTTTTAGTTGGATTCCTTTTTTCTAGGGTATTACAGTATTTATATAAAAAAGCTGTCTAAAAAGTGATATTTTAGACAGCTTTATCTTTTACCAACAGGAAGTATTTTTCTTATAAAATAGTTTTATTAAATTACTTTCAATAAAAAATAACTTTTTTTACCGCGTTGTAATAACACAAATTTATCTGCAATTAAATCTGCAGGTGTAATTACAAAATCTTCTGTAACTTTTTCTTTATTAACCGAAATTGAGTTTTCTTTTAAAGCTCTACGCACTTCGCCGTTAGATTTTAAAAACCCGTTTTCGGCAAAAGCCGCAATAATATCAAGACCGTTTTCAATTACAGAACGTTTAATTTCTGCTTGAGGAACACCATCAAAAACATCTAAAAATGTTTGTTCGTCTAAACTTTTTAAATCGGAAGTTGTAGATTTTCCAAATAATATATTTGACGCTTTTATTGCATTTTCATATGCTTCTTTTCCGTGGGTCATAATTGTAACTTCTTCACCTATTTTCTTTTGTAAAATACGTAAATGTGGTGCTTGTTTATGTTCAGCAATTAATGCTTCAATAGTTTCTTTATCTAAAAAAGTAAATATTTTTATATAGTTTTCTGCATCTTCATCAGATGAGTTTAACCAATATTGGTAATATTTATAAGGAGAAGTCCTGTTGGCATCTAACCAAACATTTCCACCAGCAGTTTTTCCGAATTTTGTTCCATCGGCTTTTGTAATTAACTTACACGTAAGTGCATAGGCTTTCCCTTGCCCCATTCTTCTAACCAATTCAGTTCCTGTAGTAATATTTCCCCATTGATCTGAACCTCCCATTTGAAGCATACAATTTTTTTCTTTGTACAAATGATAAAAATCGTATCCTTGAAATAATTGATAGGTAAATTCAGTAAAACTCATTCCTGTTTCAGAATCAGGGGCAAAACGTTTTTTTACTGAATCTTTAGCCATCATATAGTTTACGGTAATGTGTTTACCTACATCACGCACAAAATCTATTAGAGAAATATCTTTCATCCAGTCGTAATTGTTAACCAATTCTGCTGGATTCTCAACTTCTGTATCTTCAAACTTTAAAAAACGCGCTAATTGTCCTTGCACTCCAGCAACATTTTTAGCTAAGGTTTCTTCATCTAATAAATTACGTTCATCAGACTTCCCAGATGGATCTCCAACCATTCCCGTAGCACCACCAACTAAAGCAATTGGATAATGACCCGCTTTTTGAAAATGCATTAAAATAATAATTGGCACTAAACTTCCAATATGCAATGAGTCTGCAGTTGGATCAAAGCCAATATAGCCCCTTGTTTTATTTTTTAATAAATACTCTTCAGTATCAGGCATAATATCGTGTAACATGCCTCTCCAACGTAGTTCTTCAACAAAATTCATTTTCAAATTTTTAAATTTCAGCAAAGATAAAATTTTAGTTTGTAGTTCATGGTTTAAATGTTTAGTTTTTTACGCAATGGTTTAAGGTACATTTCTTTCTGTTTATTTGGCCTTATTTTGTTTTATATAGTACGCCTTTATTTCCATCAAAATCAAAATCTGCGTGGTATTCAAGTCCAATTTTTTCCAGGACTCTAATAGAAGCTTTGTTTTCTTTCATTGCTCTACCCACTATTTCATTAATTTTTAAGTTGTTGATTCCATATTCGATACAAGATTTTGCAGATTCAGTTGCAAATCCTTTACCCCAATATTTTTTAAAAAATCGAAAACCAATATCGTATTCATTTAAGCTCTGTGTAAATTTAATTCCGCACCATCCTAAAAACGCATCATTTTTTTTATCAATAACAGCCCATCTTCCACATCCATACTTTTTATAAGGCTTATAGTTTTTTAAAAACTTTTTAGATTCCTCAAGGTTTTTAAATGGCTTATCTCCAGTGTATTCTAAAACATCTTTATCTAGATTTAAATTGTAAAAATATTTATAATCGGTTTCATTTAACTCTCTCAAATAAAGTCTTTCAGTTACTATAATTTTTTTCATGTTTTAAGTATTCTAAAGTTTTTATAGCCGAAATACAACTTGTTTTACTTTCAAAAATAATAGTTCTATCTCATATATTCAATCATTTTTGTTACATTCGTTTTATGATATTAGTTACAGGTGGAACAGGTTTGGTGGGATCGCATTTATTGTATCAACTTTCTTTAGAAAACGATACAATAAGAGCCGTTTTTAGAAAAAATAGCAATTTAGAAGCTGTAAAAAATGTTTTTAGCTATTTTTCTGATGATTTTGAAGACTTATTTAAAAAAATAGAATGGGTTGAGGCAGATATTACAGATGTAGTTGCACTAGAAAAAGCATTTAAAAATATCACCGAAGTTTACCATTCGGCAGCATTGGTTTCTTTTAACCCAAAAGATTATCATAAAATGCGAAAAATTAATATTGAAGGAACTGCAAATATTGTGAATTTAAGCATTGAAAATGCTATAAAAAAATTCTGTTTTGTAAGTTCTGTTGCCGCAGTTGGAAAATCTTTAAATGCTGATTTTGTTACTGAAACCAACGAATGGGATATTGAAAAAAGCAATTATGGTTATGCAATTACAAAATATGGTGCTGAAATTGAAGTTTGGCGCGCTTCACAAGAAGGCGTTCCAGTTGTAATTGTAAATCCTGGTGTAATTATCGGTGCTGGTTTTTGGAATACTGGTTCTGGTAAAATTTTCTCTAAAATATATAAAAAATTTAATTTTTATACCAAAGGAATTACAGGTTACGTTTCAGTAAACGATGTTGTAAAAGCAATGCTTTTATTAATGAAAAGTGAAGTGCAAAACGAACGTTTTATATTGGTTGCTGAAAACAAAAGCTACCGAGAAATTTTTAATGAAATTGCTCTAAAATTTAATAAAAAGAAGCCTGCAATTAAAATAACAACATTTATGAGTGAAATTGGTTGGCGATTTGAAAAGATAAAGTCATATTTAACAAACAAACCGCCACTTTTAACAAAACATTCATCAAAATCTATCCATCAAAAAAGATATTTTTCCTCTGAAAAAATTAAAAATACCTTAGATTTTAAGTTTGAACCTATTTCGAAAAGTATACATACCATTTGTAAATTGTATTTAAAAGATATTTAAATCATTTTGGAACGGTGTAATTGCTATATAAATTAATCTTCTTGAAGATCTTTTAATACTAGTTGCAATGAAGTATTGCCATTCCAATGGTTTTCATCAATAGTAAAAGCGGCTTTAAACGGATTTCCATTGGTCGTTAGCTTGTGTTTATCGCCCATACTAAAACCAATAGCATTATAGGTTTGTTGATGCACACCATCTATAATGCATAATTTTAGATGCGTTAGATCTGAACCAACTTTTTTACCATAACCATTGTCGCGTAAACCATCTGCCATAAAAACAGGCTTTAAATTTTGAGGTCCAAAAGGCGCTAACTGATTAATAATTCTGTAAAATTTTGGATTTATTTCTGAAAGTGAAATTTCAGTATCAATTAAAATTTCTGGAGTTCGCAACTCTTCTGGTAAGGTGTTTTTCACCACTTCTTCAAACTTAGCTTTAAATTTTGGGTAGTTTTTTGGCTCCAAAGTTAAACCTGCCGCATATTTATGTCCTCCAAATTGTTCAATAAATTCTGAACATTGTTCCAAAGCTTTATAAACATCAAAACCTTTAACCGATCGGGCAGAAGCTGCTAATTTATCACCACTTTTTGTAAAAACTAAGGTTGGTTTATAATAGGTCTCAATAAGTCTAGAAGCTACAATACCAATTACACCTTTATGCCAAGTTTCAGAAAAAACAACTGTCGAGAAATTCTCAGCTTCGTTATTTTCTTCAAGTTGTTGTAAGGCTTCAACAGTAATTATTTTATCTAAATCTTTTCGTTCTGTATTATTTTTTTCAATTTCTGAAGCAAATTTTACAGCAGTATCAAAATCGGGTTCTGTTAATAATTCAACGGCATAATTTCCGTGTTTAATTCTTCCAGCTGCATTAATTCTAGGTGCAATAATAAAAACAACATCAGTAATTGTTAATGCTGTTTTATCAATTTGATGAATCATTGCTTTAATTCCAGTTCTTGGATTACTGTTTATAACTTGCAATCCAACATAAGCCAAAATCCTATTTTCTCCAGTTATAGGAACAATATCTGCTGCAATTGCAGTAGCTACTAAATCTAAATACGGAATTAAATTTTCTATAGTTTCACCTCTTTTACTCGCTAAGGCCTGAATTAATTTAAAACCAACACCACAACCGCATAATTCCTTGTAAGGATAGTCACAATCTGACCGTTTAGGATCTAATACAGCAACCGCTGCTGGAATTTCATTTCCGGGTCTATGATGATCGCAAATTATAAAATCGATGCCTTTTTTTGTGGCATAATTAACTTTATCAATTGCTTTTATTCCACAATCTAGGGCAATTATTAATGAAAAATTATTGTCTTCAGCAAAATCAATTCCTTGAAAAGAGATTCCATAACCTTCTGCATATCTATCTGGAATATAGGTTGCTATATTTGTATGTAAGGTTTTTAAATAAGAAAAAAGCAACGATACCGAAGTTGTGCCATCTACATCGTAATCTCCATAAACCAATATATTTTCATTCGCTTTTATGGCAGTTTCAATTCGAGCAACTGCTACATCCATATCTTTCATTAGAAATGGATCGTGTAAATTGTCTAAACTAGGTCTAAAAAAAGCTTTGGCTTCATTAAAAGTATGAATTCCACGTTGTACCAATAATTTTGCAAGTGTATATTCAATTCCCAACTCTTTTGCAAGATTTGTGGTAATTGAAGAATCTGTTTCGGGTTTAATTTTCCATCGCATAGCTATAATTTTCTTCAAAAATAAACAAAATAATTTTACACCTTATTTGATTTATATTTAATGAATTTTTTATTTGCTTGTGCATTGCCAATGCTATTATGTTTATAATAAAGAGACTTCACAATGCTACCAATTTTAATAGTTATTAATTTTAAAAATGATTTTATTAAATTAGTAGCATGGATTTTAATTTGCTAGAAAAAGAACTAAAAAAAAGGTTAGATTTTCCATACGAATGGGGAAGAAGGCAAACTGACAATTTTGATAATAATACAAATTTTATTTACAGGACCTCTAATTTTGAGACACTTTTAACGCAAATTGATAATAATTTTAAAAGTGATGTAAATTATGAAGCATTAAAAAATTATGCTCTAAATAGATGGTTTAATTTTTGGTCGGCAAAAGCAATTGAAGCCTGTTTTTGTGAGCATAAAAATGTGACTTCTCATAAAAATGCAAAAGATAAATACACCGATTTTTATATTTCTAAGATTCCTTTTGACCATAAAACCAGTGTTTTTCCTAAAGGATTTAATAAATCAGTTCCGTATTCCTTAGAACACAAACGAGAACTTATAGAGTGGTTTTATAAAAACCAAAGCCAGCAAAAAAGGCATCATTTTAAAAATCGTCTTTTTTTAATTGTATTTGATTACAGCAATCCAAACGAACATTGGAAATTAAAGTCTGAAATATTATGGCTTCAAAAAATTGTTTCAACTTATTTAAGTACTTTTGATGCTCAAAATTTAGAAAGTTTTTACTTTCAAAATCATTTAGTAAAGTCCGATGTTATTTGGGCAATTAAATAATTATAGTGAATTATATAGGCTCCAAACATAAATTAGCATCATTTTTAAAAACAGCAATTACACAGGTTGTTGGAGACAATTTGGAGCAACTCGTTTTTTGTGATTTATTTGCAGGAACCGGAATTGTAGGTCGTAATTTTAAGCCTTTTGTAAAACAAGTAATTGCCAACGATGTTGAGTTTTATAGCTATGTTTTAAATAGAAATTACATTGGAAATTTTAAGAAGTTAGATATTAAAAATCAAATTGATTTTTTAAATAATTTAGAAGGAGTAGAAGGGTTTATTTTTCAGAATTATTGTGAAAATGGGAGTGAAGGGAGATTGTATTTTTCTTCAGAAAATGGAAAAAAAATAGATGCTATGCGTCAGCAAATTGAAGTATGGAAAAGCACGAATAAAATAAATGAAGACACTTATTTTTTTTTATTGGCATCGTTAATTGAAAGTGCGGATAGAGTAGCAAATACAGCTTCGGTTTATGGCGCTTACTTGAAAAAGATAAAGAAATCTGCCCAAAATGAATTAGTTATTCAGCCAGCAAATTTTGAATTAACAAAGAATGCTCATAAGGTTTTTAACCAAGATGGAAATGTGCTAATTAAAAAAATAAAAGGAGATATTTTATATTTGGACCCTCCATACAATGCACGTCAGTATGGCTCTAATTACCATTTGTTAACCACTATTGCGAAATATGATACTTTTGAACCACAAGGTAAAACTGGCTTGCGAAGTTATTACAGGTCTTCATATTGTAAAAAAAATGAAGTCAAAAAATATTTCGTAGAATTAATAAAAAATGCTAACTTTAAGTACATTTTTTTAAGCTATAATAATGAGGGTTTAATGACTGAAGATGAGATACGTAGTGTGATGAGTGCACACGGAAAATACAGTTTAAAAACAACCAATTATCAACGTTTTAAGGCAGATAAAACCGAAAACAGAAATCACAAAGCAACTGAAACAGTTGAATATTTACATATTTTAGAGAAACAATTATGAAGGCACAAGATTACAACAAACTTTTTGATGAAGTAATAGCAAAATATCACATTATAGATAGTGTAGATCAACCATTTGAAAATCCGTATGATAAAAACTCTTTTGAGCATTTATTATATCGTAAAAATTGGATAGACACTGTGCAATGGCATTATGAGGATATTATTCGTTTACCAGATATTGATCCAATCGAAGCAATCGTTTTAAAACGTAAAATTGATGCTTCCAATCAAGATAGAACAGATATGGTAGAGTATATTGATAGCTATTTTTTAAACAAATTTAAAGATGTAAAAGTAAAAGAAGGCGCTAAGATTAATTCTGAAACTCCGGCTTGGGCAATTGACAGGCTTTCAATTTTGGCATTAAAAATTTACCATATGAATGAAGAAGCAACAAGAACATCGGCTTCTGAAGTGCATAGAGCAAAATGTCAAGAAAAATTAAATGTGTTGTTAGAACAACGAATAGATTTATCAACTGCAATTGATGATTTATTGGCTGATTTTGCGTCTGGTGAAAAGTACGTAAAAGTTTACAAGCAAATGAAAATGTATAACGACGAGGATACAAACCCTATGTTGTATTCAAAAAAGTAACAATAATTAGCGTTACAAAAAAGGTGTTTATTCGTCATAGAATAAACACCTTTTTTATGAAAAATAGTTTCCTAATTTTAGTAACAGCACTTTTGCTTATTTCTTGTGCATCAAAATCATCTTTTAATTCTTTTTATGCTGAGCATAAAGATGAATGTGATTTTTCTATAAGTACTCCAGCTTTTTTTGCCAATATTTTTATTCCAAAAGATGATGTTGAGGAATATAAAGATTTGTTTAGGAAAGTAAAACATTATAAAGTAATGATTTTTGAAAATAAAAAAGCATCACTTGATAAGCAATTTGATAGGTTTATAAAACGAAAAAAATATGCTTCTATATTTAAGGTAAAAAGTAATGGAGATCAGGTTAAATTGTATTTTCTAGAAAACAAAAACACGATTAAAGAAATTGTTTTAAAAATTAAAAGTGATAAAGATTTTGTGGTGTTGGGTTTAAAAACCAATATTTTACAAGATGATTTTAATAAAATAATGGAAGGTTCAGATTTAAAATTAACTGGAATTTAGCTTTAAAAAAAGCCCTTCAAAATATTTTGAAGGGCTTTTTTATTCATTCTTATTAGATATTATTTTTTGCTAAAAGTGTAAGTGATACCAAAGTTAACTCCAAAAGAAGAATAAGGAACTGTAGAAGATAATTGTTTAGATCCTGTATTGCTATCACCTAAAGGTAATTCATCAACAAATTCAATTTCATTATTAAAAATACCCGCTAATTCACTCCCTGAAGCTGCAAAAATTGCCTGAACATTTTCAATAGGAAGTGTTGCTCCATCAAC
This sequence comes from Lutibacter litoralis, assembly GCF_014646675.1. GTDB lineage: Bacteria > Bacteroidota > Bacteroidia > Flavobacteriales > Flavobacteriaceae > Lutibacter > Lutibacter litoralis. The sequence goes on from NZ_BMNS01000001.1 coordinate 579,014, forward strand.
TTCTCTTAAAGTAGCACTAAATTCCATTATCTCAGCAGAGTCTCTTGTAACACTAATACCCATATACTCAGCTTCTGCAAAAATTGAAAAATTATCACTTAAATTATGCTTGTAACCTATTGCCCCAACAAAACCTAAAGGAAGTCTTCCTTTATAATCTTGTGTATAATCAATATCTAAAGTAGTAGCAATTGGAACATTTGGTATAACTCCAGCAGGAAGGTTAACGCCATAAATTGAACCTAAAGCTTCCGTTTTACCTCCAACTTTAATTAGAGCTCCAAATCTACCATAAATGTTATTAGTAAATTTATAAACTACTGAAGTTGATAAACCATAGGCTCTACCTCTAGCTTTAATGTCAACTACTGGGCTTCCAGGAACATTAATATCTTTAATTGTTTGGTCTGCACCGTGTAAATATCCAAATCCAAGATCAACACCCCAAGTATCATTAAAAAAGTAACCAGCTCTAAATTGTGCATTTAAACCTTCACCATAACTACCATAAGTATTTTCAGTTCCATTAACAGATATTATTTCACCAAATTTTACACCAGCACTTGGAACTGCATAACCACCACTTCCGCTAACATAAAATTGTGCACTTGCGCTTGTTACAACTAAAATAGCAACTAATAATAATAAATTTTTTCTCATAATTAATTAATTTGTTTAGTAAACTCGCAATATAGTTTATATATAAAATATTTCAAATGACAAATGTTACATTTGTCACAAATAAGTACATAAATTTAAAAAGTATAAGGATGAGTTTATTTTATTGATATTTATTTACTAAAAGTCACTAATTTTTTAGTATTTTCCACAAAAACACCTTTTTCATTAACAATTACTGGGCGTTTTAAAAACGTATATTCATCTAATATTAACTGTCTGTAATCTTTTTCGGTTAAATGTTGGTTTTTTAAATCCATTTGCTTGTATTTTTTAGCTCTTTTGCTAAACAATACTTCGTAGCTTTTGGTTATGTTATACAACGCTTCTAACTGATTTACAGTAATTGGTGCTGTTTTTATTTCTTGTAAAATATATTCTGAAGTGTCCATTTCTTTTAAAATTCTTCGGCAAGTATCACAAGTTTTTAGATAATAAATTTTCTTCATTTTTTATTAAATTAGTGTAAACGTAAATTTACTGTGTTTTTATTTTAAATTTGAATAATTTTAATAAAAACAATAGTATGCAAAAGAAATTTGATGATTTACTTCAAACAAGAAAATTCTTGTTAAAAATTACAGCCAATTTATCGAAAGAACAATTAAATATAATTCCAGAGGGTTTTAAAAATAATATAGCTTGGAATTTGGCGCATTTAGTAGTTACACAACAATTGCTTTGTTATAAATTATCTGGGTTAAAGTGTTTGGTTTCAGAAGAAATGATAACAAATTTTCAAAAAGGAACAGCTCCAAATTACGAAGTTTCTATGGAAGAGTTTGAAAAAATTAAGGAGTTGTTTTTACAATTACCGGTTCAGTTAGAAAAGGATTATAATGCAGGGCTTTTTAAAAATTATACTACTTATACAACAAGTATAGGTGTAAGCTTAAACTCTATTGGTGAGGCTATTGCGTTTAATTTATACCACGAGGGTATTCATCTTGGAGTTGTTTTACAATTATTAAAATTCATATAAAATGAGTGTATTTGCCATAATATCTACACTTGTTGTTATTTCTGCTCTTTTTGGCTACATAAATGTGCGGTTTTTAAAAATGCCAACTACTATTGGTTTAATGGTAATTACTATTGTTTTTACGTTATTGGTTTTAGCTACAAGTATGTTTAACAATACGCTGTTAGAACAAGAAAAACTATTTATAGCTCAAATAGATTTTAAAACGGTATTGTTAGACGTGATGTTAAGTTTTTTGTTGTTTGCAGGAGCTCTGCATACAAATTTTCAGCAATTAAAAGTACAAAGAAAACCAATTTTAATATTTGCAACCTTCAGTACTTTAACTTCAACATTTTTAGTTGGAATATTTTCTTTTTATTTATTGAAGGTAGTAAATATAGATGTTAGCTTTATTTATTGTTTACTTTTTGGAGCATTAATATCTCCAACAGATCCGATCGCTGTTTTAGGAATTTTAAAGCAAGTAGGTGCTCCAAAAATATTGGAAACTAAAATTGTTGGAGAATCTTTGTTTAATGATGGTGTAGGAGTTGTGGTGTTTTTAACAATTTATCAAATTGCAAAAGGAGGAAGCAATATTACTTTTGGTGCCATTGCCGAAATGTTTTTAGTAGAAGTTGTGGGAGGTATTGCACTTGGGTTATTGTTAGGTTGGTTTACCTACAGACTTTTAAAATCTATAGACGATTATGATGTTGAGGTAATTATTACTCTTGCAGCCGTAATGGGAGGAACAGTTTTAGCGCAATACCTGCATCTATCGGCTCCGTTAGCTATGGTTACTGCTGGTTTAATAGTTGGTACAGATACTGTAAGGAAATCTTCTATGAGTAAAACTACAGAACAATATGTAGATAAATTTTGGGAGTTAATTGATATTCTTTTAAATACAGTATTGTTTGTTTTAATTGGAATGGAACTATTAATTCTAACATTTAATAATAAATTTATTATAGCAGGCTTATTGTTGGTCCCAACCTTATTGTTTGCACGTTATTTATCATTAATGTTGCCAATTAAACTGTATGCTAAAAAATTAGATTTTGTTCCAAAAACTAATTTAATTATGACTTGGGGAGGTTTACGTGGTGGTATATCAATAGCTTTAGCACTAAGTTTAACTGCCGAAATGCATCGCGATTTATTTTTAGTAATTACCTATATAATTGTAGTTTTTTCAATAATTGTTCAAGGACTTACAGTTGGGAAATTAATAAAAAAAATAGCAAACTAAAATATTAATTTAGGTAGTAAATATAACCAACATGAATCCATAAAAGCCAGTCGTTATATTTGTTTTCAGGAGCTTGTCTTGCATTTAAACCATCAACATAGTTTGAGAAAAAATATTGCCAACGGGATTCAATTAAAAGATCTGAATAGTAGCCTAATTTTCTTCTAGTTCCAATACCTAATGTTGCTGACATAGTTATCCCTGGTGTTACGCGCGCTGCATCGGGCCATAAATTTGGATCCCATTTTGGGTACAAAATGTCAGGATCTCTCCAATCACCAAGGTCTGAATAGATAGAAGGATTATAAAAATCGACAAATGCTCCACCACTAATATAGGGTGACCATTTTAAATCTGGAATTCTTCTAGATCCAAAATCTACAATATCTACCCAATGAAATTCCAATTGTGCACCAACATTTAATAAATAAGTTTTACCATGGTGCGCTCTTAACCTTTCTCCTAATTCTGATTGTTTATCAGCCCACTGACCAAAATGGTCTAATTTTGCAGACATATAAGATAGTTCTGCTCTAACTCTAAAGTGCTCTGCCCAATAGGTAGTTCGCTGATTCCAACGGTATCTATAATCGGTAAAATTTAAGTAATAAACTGCCCCAAATCCTGGACCTACATTTCCTGCAACATTACTTTTTAAATTGTTTCTTTCGCCGTAATCTGTTGTAAATGAGGCAGACCCATAAATTAAGCCAATTTCATGGCTGCTTTCATCTTGAGCCTTTAAGCTTATAGCGATTAGACTAACTATAAGAACGGTTGCTATTTTATGTTTTATTCTCAAAAATGGGGTTTATTTTATCAAATGTACTAAAATCTATATAAACTTTTAAACCAAATAATTAATTATTCAGTTATAATTAGGTTTTCAGTTGGGTCCCAATTGGCTCTTATTTCAATCTCTTTATCAAAATATTTAATTTTTTCTGGTTGTCGCTTTTCTAAAAAATTACCTGTATCCCAAATCCCGTTGTTATTTTTATCTGTGGTAACTCTTAAATAATAATTACCAGGTTCTAAAGACTCAAATCTAATGGTTTTTAATTCACTTGTTTTAGCAACTCTTACAACCGTATTTTTACTGTTTATTAATTCAACAATAAATGAAGATTTTAGGGAACTATCTATATTTACATTTAAAATTCCGTAATCTTCGGGGGTTTTTGTAGCTACTTTAACAGATAAACTGTCGTTTACAGTGTTGTAAATATCTGTTATAGCATTAGGCAACACTTCAACAGTGTATTTAGAATCGGGTTTTACATCAAAATTTAAATATAGTTTGGTTTTAGATGTTGCTAGAATTGGTTTAAAATTAACTTTTACAGTATCTTGGTTAACTATAGAAATAAAAGATGTATCAATTTTAATAATTGGTGTATTGGAAGTAATAGCAAGTGTATCAATTAAATTCAATGTATTTCCAACACTATTTTGAATTTTTAAGGTATCTCTTTTTGTACTTCTTAATTTTGCGGTAAATTCTTCGAAATACTCTCCTTTAGAAACCTCAAAGTTTAAAGAATCTGCTTCAAAAGGAGTATACCAATAATTAATAGTGTCTTTTGTCGTGTCATAAATTATTTCAGATTTAAAATCGGGAGGAGTTTCAGACAAAAGGTTAATTATTAAATCTTCTGCTTTTCCTTTAAATCCAAAAATTAAATGTCCGCTATTAACTTCTTTTGGTTTTAATATTTTTAATTTGGGTATTTCTTTAAAAATTGTAAAGTTGTAAACACTGTCGGTTGGCATGTTTAATGTGTCATTAATAAAACCTATTTTATCAATATCTGGATCGTAAATTTTATTATTATTTGCATCTTTTAAGGCTATAAGTAAATACTTGCCTTTTCTTACATTGCTAATTTCAAACAAAGTACTGTCTAAGGTGTTTGAAATATAACGTGGTTTTTGTTTAAAAATAATAGAATCTGTAAATGCAGTATCGTATTCATAAAGCATTACATCTAAATTTTTTGAAGTTTCTTTTACAAGTGGATCTGTAACTTCACCTGTAACTTCTAATGAATCTATATACGTTCCAGTTGAAAAAACATATTTAAAATTTCCTAATTTGTTTTCTTCATTATTATCAACAATACTATTTCCAAAGTTGTACAAATAGGTTGTATTTGCATCTAAAGTGTCTAAAATTTTAATAGAAATAAATTTACTAGCAGTTCCTACCGGAGTTATTATTGGTTCATTTTTTTGAGGAGGAGAAATTATAAGTTGTGTTTTTACATCTTTTAACTTAATATATTCATCAAAATAAATTTTAATTCTTTTTTCTTTAAAATTTACAGTTTTATTTGCTGGAATGGCTTTTTCTAATATTGGAGGGATTGTGTCTTTATCTCCACCAGTAGGAGTTCCTCTTCGTGCACAGCTAAAAAGAATGCTTGTAAGCATTAAAACACTTAAAAATTTGAAAAAAGACAACCTCATATACATTTGTTTTGGATACAAAATAACAATTATTTTATTAAAAAAACGCAGTAATTATTCAGGTATTATATTTTTGAAATTTTTTATTGGGTATATGCCATGGTTGCAACACTAATTTTAATGTTTTTATAAGTTTCAAAAGCATTAATACAAGCTTCAAGTGTTGCTCCTGTTGTAATTATATCATCAATTATAAGAATGTGTTTGTTTTTAAGTGTAGTTGTTTTTTGAAGTATAAATTGATGTTCAGAATTTTTCCACCTATCTAAACGTAATTTTTTTGTTTGAGTTTTAGTTGCAGAGGTTTTTAATAGCACATCTTCATAAAAAGGAATATTCAATTTTTGAGATAAGCTTTTACCAAAAGTAGAAACCTGATTGTAACCGCGTAATTGCTGTTTTGTCTTATGAAGCGGAACAGGAATAATACAATCTATAGTTTTAAATCGATTGGAATTGAGTATTATTTCTCCTAACCAATCTCCAATAAAAGTTCCAACTTTTTGTTGGTTTTTATATTTTAATTGATGCATTAATTCTTGTACTTTTCCTTTTTTAAAAAAATACAATAAGCTTGTTGCTTCTTGAACAGGAACTCTTCCATAAAATATTTTTTCAACAATATTATCAATTTCATTGGTAAAATTTGTTACCGGTAAATCGTGTCTGCAATCAATACAAATTAGCTGTTCGTTTGTTGTTAATTGATCTTTACAACACAAACAAATATCTGGATAAAAAATAGTAAATATATCGTTGAGAAAATTCATAGCTTTTTGGTTAAATTATAAAAAATAATTAATTCAAACAAAATTAATTAAAATAACAATGAGTTATAAAAATTAATCCGTAACTTTATAATTATTCAGAAATAAAAATCCTCAAAAGTTTTTAGTATTAATTTTATAATTTAATTTTACGTTTAACGTTTAGTTAAAAAACTCCAATAAACTATAAACCCCTAAATAAACATAAGTCATGGAAGAAGAAAAAAAATCAAACAGTAAAATTATTGTAATCGCTTTAGCTATTTTGCTCATTGGAGCCTTAGCATATACTTTTTATAATAAAAGTGAGCATAAAAAATTAACAGATGCCATTACAGTAGAAAAAGAAGAAATTGAACAAAATTTAGACAATATGATTGTCAAATATGAAGATGCAATTGGTCAAAACACATCAATGTCTAATGAGTTGGCTTTTGAAAGAGATAGAATAATTGCCTTAAGAGATTCAATAAAAGGATTAAAATCAACAAATCTTAATTTAATATTTCGTTACAAAAAGCAAATTGCAAAATTAGAGGAAACAAACAGACGTTTATTTTTTATGACGGATTCTTTAACTGGCGCAAATACTATATTAACCAAAGATTTGGATAGTGCTAGAGTTAGTATTACCAGACAAATTGCTGTTAACGATACGTTGTCGATGCAAAACATTAGTTTAGCCGAAAAAGTTGCAATAGGTTCTGTTTTAAAGGTTAGTTCAGCTAAGGTGTTGGCAATGAGAGAAAGAAATAATGGAAAGTTAGTTGAAACTTCTCGAGCAAGAAATACAGACGCTTTTAGAATTAGTTTTACAGTTGGAAAAAATGAAATTTCTGAACAAGGAGAGCGTCAAGTTTACATCCAAATTATAGATGTAACTACAGGAACTACTATTGCAAGTAAAGGTGAGGTAACAGTATTAAACAATGAAACTATTAATTATAGCGATACAACAAGTATAAACTATTTAAATGAAGAAATAGACGTTGTTAGTTTAGTTGAAGTTGATAGAGATTTAATAGAAAGAGGTGTTTACGCGGTAAACATTTATATAGAAAGTAACATTGTAGGAGTAACTAAAATAACCTTAAAGTAAAAGAAAGTAACTCCAAATTAATTTTATTTAATGTAAAGTGAGTGGAAATAGTTTAGGCTATTTCCACTTTTTTGTTTTTTTGTACTAAAAGCTTTACTATTTTTGCACAATGGCAAATCAAGAAGATAAATTTAAAAAAGTAGTTTCACACGCAAAAGAATACGGTTACGTATTTCAATCAAGTGAAATTTACGATGGTTTGAGCGCAGTGTACGACTATGCTCAAAATGGTGTTGAGTTAAAGAAAAATATTAGAGATTATTGGTGGAAAGCAATGGTGCAAATGCATGAAAATATTGTTGGATTGGATTCTGCAATATTTATGCATCCAACAATTTGGAAAGCATCTGGCCATGTAGATGCTTTTAACGATCCTTTAATTGATAATAAAGATTCTAAGAAAAGATATAGAGCTGATGTTTTAATTGAAGACTATGTAGGTAAATTAGATGCTAAAATTGAAAAAGAAGTTGCAAAAGCTGCAAAACGTTTTGGAGATTCTTTTGATAAAGAACAATTTCTAGCAACAAATCCACGTGTGGTTGGTTATAAAGAGAAAGGTGATGCGATTTTGCAACGTATGGGAAAATCTTTAGAAAATGAAGATCTAGCCGATGTAAAGGTTTTAATTGAAGAATTAGAAATTGGTTGTCCATTATCTGGTTCTAAAAATTGGACAGATGTTAAGCAATTTAACTTAATGTTTGGCACAAAATTAGGCGCTTCTGCCGATACAGCAATGGATTTATACTTACGTCCAGAAACAGCTCAAGGTATTTTTGTAAACTTTTCGAATGTGCAAAAATCTGGAAGAATGAAAATTCCTTTTGGAATTGCTCAAACGGGTAAAGCTTTTAGAAATGAAATAGTTGCACGTCAGTTTATTTTCCGTATGCGAGAATTTGAACAAATGGAAATGCAATTCTTTGTACGTCCTGGAACTCAAAAAGAATGGTACGAACAATGGAAAGAAACCCGTTTAAAATGGCATTTATCGTTAGGAATGGGAGCAGATAATTACCGTTTTCACGATCACGAAAAATTAGCACATTATGCAGATGCTGCATCGGATATTGAATTCAAATTTCCTTTTGGGTTTAAAGAATTAGAGGGAATTCATTCTAGAACTGATTTTGATTTATCTAGTCACGAGAAATTCTCAGGAAAAAAATTACAATATTTCGATCCAGAAATAAATGAGCGCTATATTCCATATGTTGTAGAAACTTCTATTGGTTTAGATCGTATGTTTTTAGCTGTATTTTCGCACGCATTACAAGAAGAAGAATTAGAAAATGGAACCACGCGTACTGTGTTAAAATTACCAGCTGTATTAGCTCCAACTAAAGCTGCAATTTTACCGTTGGTTAAAAAAGATGGATTGCCAGAAATTGCTAAAAAAATTGTTGAAGATTTAAAATGGGATTTCAATGTTGATTACGACGAGAAAGATGCAGTTGGAAGACGTTACAGAAGACAAGATGCTGCGGGTACACCTTTCTGTATTACAGTTGATCACGATACATTAACTGACGATTCAGTTACAATTCGTTATAGAGACACTATGGAACAACAACGTGTTAAAATTTTGGAATTAAGAGCTATTATTAAACAAGAAGTTGATGTGAAAAATTGGCTTATGAAAATGTAAATTTTAATTCATAGAATAAAGGAAGGCTGTTTAAAAGTTAAATTTTAAACAGCTTTTTTGTTAAAAAAATGATAAAATTAAAATACATAATTGCTATGTTAAATGTTTTAAAGAAATTTATGGCTTAAATTAATTTAACCCAACTTTAAACATGAAAAGAATACTATTTTTCTTATTTATTATGGCTACCTGTGTGGTTTTTGCACAAGACAAAACAGCTTCTCAGGTACCCGTTCCAAACTACAGATTAGCATCTAAATTTTCACCAACAAATCTTGCTAAATTAGTACACTCTACTACAGTTAGACCAAATTGGTTAAAAAATGGAAATCGTTTTTGGTACCAATACAAAACTACAGATGGTTCTAATTACTATTTAGTTGATGCAGATAGAAAAACTAGAACTAAATTATTTGACAACGATAAAATGGCTAAATGGTTAACCGAAATAACCAAAGATCCATACGATGGGCAGAATTTACCTAGATTTAGTTTCAAATTTGTAAAAAATGAAACAGCAATACAATTTCGAGTTACTGCAACAGAAGAGGTGGAAGTTAAAGATGATGAAAAAGATAAAATTGATGAGGTAAAAGATACTATTAAAAAAGACTCAACCGAAATTAAAAAAGTCAAAAAGAAAAAACCTAAAATGGAGAAAAAAGTATATTTTCTCGAATATAAATTAGGAGGTAATGGCTTAACAATTATAGATAATTCTAAAAAAGATGATAAAAGAAAACGTTGGGCAAATATTTCCCCTGATAGTACCGTTGTCTTATTTTCAAAAAATCACAACCTATATTGGATGGATAAAGAGAATTTTTTGAAAGCTCTTAAAGATGAAAAAGACACTACAATTGTTGAAAACCAATGGACAAAGGATGGTGTTGAAAATTATGGATATGGTGGTGGTTCTCGAGGAGAAAATAATGAAACTAAAGAAGAGAAGAAAGACGATAGAAAGGGCGTTTGGGGAATTTGGACTAGAGATTCTAAAAAGTTTATCTATCAAAAAACAGATTCTAGACATATTAAAGATTTGTGGGTAATTAATTCGGTTTCTAAAAAAAGACCAACCTTAGAAACCTATAAATACCATATGCCAGGAGAACAAGAATATTATAAATCAGAATTACAAATATTTGATATTCCGTCAAAAGAAATACTAAATGTAAAATTAGATACTGTTAAACAACAAAGTCTTTCTGTTTACAGACATCAATATAAAAAATCGGAAGCTAGTGACGAGTTTAAACCTTCATTATTACTTTCAAAAAAAGGAAAAATTTATTTTAGTACTATAAGTAGAGATCGTAAAAAATTAGATATTTGTGTTGCGGATATTAATACGGGAGAGGTTGAAGTTTTAATAGAAGAGCGTTTTAATACGTATATAGAAACAAGACCTTTAGTGTTATTAAATAATGAAACCGAAATGTTGCATTGGGCAGAAAGAGACGGTTGGGCACATATTTATTTATATGATACCAAAGGAAACTTAAAAAATCAAATTACAAACGGACCTTACCACGTTGCTGGTATTGAAAATATTGATGAAAAAGAGCGTGTAATGTATTTTACAGCAAATGGAGTTAATAGAAATATCGATCCTTATTACGAGCATTTGTACAGAATTAATTTAAATGGAACAGGCTTAAGAGGTATTAATTCTGGAGATTTTACTACAAATGTTAGCCTTTCAGATTCTAATAAATACTTTGTAAGTAACTATTCTAGAGTAGATAGTACGCCAAAATCAGAATTAAGAAGCAATACAGGTGCTTTAATTATGAATTTAGAAGAAGCGGATTTATCTCAATTACTTGCTACAGGTTATAAATTTCCAGAAACTTTTAAAATGAAGGCTAACGATGGAATTACAGATTTATATGGCGTTATGTACAAACCGTATGATTTTGATGAAACAAAAAGTTATCCGTTATTAGAATATGTGTATCCAGGACCTCAAACAGAGGCTGTAAATAAAGCATTTTCTGTACGTATGGATCGTTTAGATCGTATGGCTCAGGTTGGTTTTATTGTTGTTACTGTGGGAAACAGAGGAGGGCATCCAGATCGTTCTAAATGGTATCATAATTATGGCTACGGAAATTTAAGAGATTATGGTTTGGCAGATAAAAAATATATTGCAGAACAATTAGCAGATAAACATCCATATATTGATATTAATAAAGTTGGAATTTACGGTCATTCTGGTGGTGGATTTATGTCAACTGCTGCAATGTTAGTATATCCAGATTTCTTTAAAGCAGCAGTTTCTTCAGCAGGAAATCATGATAATTCTATGTACAATAGTTGGTGGAGTGAGACACACCATGGTGTTAAAGAAGAAATTGAAGCTGATGGTAGTATTAAATATAAGTATGATATTGATAAGAATCAATCGTTAGCAGCAAATTTAAAAGGGAATTTAATGTTGATTCACGGAGATGTAGATAATAATGTGCATCCTGGAGGAACCATTAGAATGGCAGATGCTTTAATAAAAGCAAATAAGCGTTTTAAATTTATGATAATGCCTGGGCAACGTCATGGTTTTGGTAAAATGACAGAATATTCTTTTTGGTTGCGTGCAGATCACTTCAGTAAATACTTTTTAGGAGTTGAAGCCTCAAACGTTGATATTCTTGAAATGAATAGAGACAAACCTAAGGGTTAATATTATAAATACATAAAAAAGCTGTTTGAAAATAATTTTCAAACAGCTTTTTTGTTATATAATTTTTTTAAAAGTTGGGCTTTCTTTTTTCTAAAAATGCAGTTGTTCCTTCTTTAAAATCATCTGTTTCGAAACTAACTCCAAATTGTTCAATTTCAACACTGTACCCATTAACGCAATTAGTGTAATTAGCATTTACTGCTTTAATTGCTGCTCCTATTGCTACTGAAGAATTACGTATTATTTTACTAGCTAATTTTTCGCATAAAGGTAATAGTTCTTCTTGTTCAACAACATAATTTACCAAACCATATTGTTTGGCTTCCTCAGCAGAAATCATAGCTGCGGTCATAATCATTTCCATAGCTTTTCCTTTACCAACTAATTGCGGTAAACGTTGCGTACCGCCATAACCTGGAATTACACCCAAACTAACTTCTGGTAATCCCATTTTTGCATTAGAACTTGCAACTCTAAAATGTGCTGCCATAGCTAATTCTAAACCACCACCTAGTGCAAACCCGTTAACTGCAGCAATTACAGGTGTACTTAAGTTTTGAACAAAATCGAATAATATTTCGTGTCCTTTTCTTGCAAGCTCTGTACCTTCTTCAACAGAAAAATTTGCAAATTCAGAAATATCTGCACCAGCAACAAACGCTTTTTCTCCGCTTCCAGTAATAATAATAACTTTTACAGATTTGTCGGTTTCTAATAATTTAAATGCCTCATGCAATTCTGCTATAGTATTTTTATTTAAAGCATTTAATTTGGTTGGACGATTTATTGTAATTATGGCACTATTTTCGTTTTGCTCAACTACTATATTTTCGAAATTCATATTATTATTTTTTAGGTACTATTATTTTAAAAACGGTTCCTTTATTAAGTTTTGATGTAAACGTAATAGAGCCATTATAAGCTTCAACTATATTTTTTACCATTCCTAAACCTAAGCCCATTCCGCTGGATTTAGTAGTGAATTTTGGTTCAAAAATCTTTTCTTTATCTTCAATTAAAATTCCTTTACCATTATCTGCTACAGTAATTATAACATTTTTTTCGTTATCTGAAACTGTAACTTCAATCTTTTTATTTTCAACTTCTTCTAAAGCTTGTGTTGCATTTTTAACCAAATTAGTTACTACTCTTATTAATTGGGTTTTATCTAATTCAGCTGTAATTACTTCTTTTTCAGAAAAATAGGAGATATAATCTTCTGTAAAAATATCTAAGGCATATTTAACTACTTTAACAACATTTAGCTCTTCTCTGTTTTGAGTTGGCATTTTAGCAAAGTTAGAGAAAGCCGAAGCAATTGAACTCATAGTATCAATTTGCTGAATTAATGTTTTGCTAAATTCATTAATTTTCTGGTTAATATTAGGGTCGGTTGGGTCAAATTTTTGTTGAAAACTTTGCACCGTTAAACGCATTGGGGTTAACGGATTTTTAATTTCATGGGCAACCTGTTTAGCCATTTCTCGCCAGGCCTGTTCTCGTTCTCCTTTTGCTAATTTTACAGCACTTTCTTCTAATTCATCAATCATTTCATTAAATGCATTTACCAAAGTAAACATTTCGGCACTCGCATCTTTTAAAATAATTTTTTCATTACGTCTATTTAAGCGAGTTAAGCTCATTTTATCGGTTACAGTTTTGATAGACCTAGTAATATAACTTGATATAAAATAAGCCAACCCAATAGCCAATAAAAACATGAGAATGTACACGTATGCCATCCTAATTAAAAACTCTTCTAAGTCCTTATTTTGTGCTGTGTTATCTTGTATGTATTGTAAATTTAAAATACCAATTGGTTTAAATTTATTATCTGTAATATAAGAGTAGGAAGATTGTAAATTTTTGCCTTTAAGAGCTTTAGTGTCAACAAAGCGATGTTGGATAGTATTGTTAATTCCTTTTAAGATAGTGTCACTAAGTTTTGTAGGGGTATCGCTTTTAACAAATCCAGCTTCTGAACTTTTCGCAATATTTCCAGCCAAATCATAGATGTTAATTTCCAATTTTTCAATATCTGAAATTTCGTGTACTTTTTCTCTAAAAATAAGTTTTAAATTTTCTTCTACAATTGGAAATGTATTTCCACTACCGCTATTTAACCAATAGTTTATAGAGGCTTTTACAGCTTCTTCTTTTCTTTCTAACCTTCCTTCATTATACTCGTCGGTTTGTTCTTTGTATTGATAAATGGTAACAGCAGCAATTAAAATAGAAGCAAATAAAATTAACAATATCATTGCTAAAAATATTCGAATACGTAGAGAAAGAAGTCTAATTTTCATTTAAATTTATTTTCGCCAACTTATTTATTTTTAATCCTTTAGAAGGATTGTTGTTGGTTGTTTTTATTAAATTATTTAAAGTAAATATACAGATTAATTACTATCTTTTTTTGTATGAATAATCATAATTAAATGGATAATACAACCTAACCTACAACAAATGTACCAAGAAAGTTATTTATATTTAAGTTTTAGAATTATTAATATTAATGCTAGAAAAGCTGTGATAGTATTAGCAAGTATCATTGCAAAACTATTTAAATGAATACCATATAGCAACCATAATATAATACCAACAAAAAAAATAATAAACATAGGTAACGATAAACTTTCTGTATTTTTCGATTTCCAAGCTTTTACCACTTGTGGTACAAATGCTGTCGTAGTTAAAACCGCAGCAACTAAACCAATAATCTCGTAAGCATCTATCATTATCTTTGTTTATGTGTTAAACTATTTAAGGATTTAAAGATTAAAAGGTTATGTATTTTAATGACCTGACTTTTTTGTATGTAAAAATTCTATATTTTAAGAATAAAATGATTGTAAAAAACAGAAAAAATAGCTTCAACTATGCTCCGCCACTCAACTTTAAGGCTTTCTAACTTTTAGACTAAATACTACCCAACAATATTTACAATTTTACCTGGTACAACTATTACTTTTTTAGGTGTTCTGCCTTGTAATTGCGCTTGTGTTTTTTCGTGCGCCATAACTGCGGCTTCAATTTCATCTTTATTTAAATCTAATGAAAGTTCCATAGTAAAACGCATTTTTCCGTTGAAAGAAATAGGATATTCCTTACTGCTTTCTACTAAATATTTGGCTTCAAATATTGGAAAATCTACGGTTGAAATTGATGTTGTATGTCCTAATTTACTCCATAATTCTTCTGCAATATGTGGCGCATATGGCTCAATAATAATTGCTAAAGGTTCTAAAATTGAACGTTTGTTACATTTTAAGGCTGTTAACTCGTTTACAGCAATCATAAATGTTGAAACCGACGTATTAAAAGAAAAATTAGCGATATCTTCTTCAACCTTCTTAATGGTTTTATGCAATGTTTTTAGTTCGTCTTTTGTTGGCGCGTCATCTGAAACTGAAAACTCACCATTAACAATATATAATTTCCATAATTTTTTCAAGAAACTATAAACACCAGAAATCCCTGAAGTTTTCCAAGGTTTAGATTGCTCTAAAGGACCTAAAAACATTTCGAACAAACGCAAACTATCTGCTCCGTATTCTTCACAAATTTCATCTGGATTTACAACATTGTATTTAGATTTCGACATTTTTTCAACCTCGCGCTTAACTTTGAATGTTCCATCATCTTCTAAAACAAATTCAGCACCTTTAAATTCTTCTCTCCAATTTTTAAAAGCTTCAATATCTAATTCATCATGAGTATTTACAAAGGCAACATCTGAATGAATTTGTTGTACTTTCAAATCTCCAATTAAACCTTTTGAAACAAATTTATTTTCACCTTCAACTCTATATACAAAAGCACTCGTCCCTGTTATCATTCCTTGGTTGATTAGCTTTTTGGCGTATTCATCTGTTGGAACAAAACCTCTGTCGAACATAAATTTTTGCCAAAAACGAGAATATAATAAATGTCCGGTTGCGTGTTCGCTTCCACCAATATATAAATCTACATCTTGCCAGTAATTAATCGCTTCTTTCGAAAACATTTCCTCATTATTTTGAGCATCCATATAACGATTGAAATACTGCGAACTTCCGGCCCAACCTGGCATGGTATTTAATTCTAATGGAAAAATAGTTACATTATCAATTAAGTCGTTTGAAACAACTTCATTTTTAACAGAGTTCCAAGCCCAAACAGTTGCATTTCCTAATGGTGGTTTTCCATCTTCAGTTGGTAAATACTTTTCAACTTCTGGTAACACAATTGGCAAATGTTGTTTGTCAATCATTTGTGGTAATCCATTTTTATAATATACTGGAAACGGTTCTCCCCAATAACGTTGACGGCTAAAAACAGCATCACGTAAACGATAATTTATTTTTCCGTAACCAAAACCCTTTTGTTCAATTTCGTAAATAATGCGTTTCATGGCTTTTTTATACGTTAAGCCATTTAAGAAATCTGAATTAGCAATTTTAATTCCTTCTTTTGTAGCACATGCTTCTTCTGAAATATCTACACCTTCAAAAATATTTGGTATTTCTAAACCAAAATGTTTTGCAAATGCGTAATCGCGTTCATCTCCACAAGGAACTGCCATTACAGCACCTGTTCCGTAACTTGCCAACACATAATCTCCGATCCATATTTGCACTTTTTTGCCTGTAAAAGGATGCAAAGCATAGGCACCAGTAAATACACCAGAAATGGTTTTTACATCTGCCATTCGATCCAATTCACTTCGTTTTGCAGTTGCTTTTTGGTAAGCTTCAACAGCTTCTTTTTGTTCAGCAGTTGTAATTTTTGAAACCAATTCGTGCTCTGGAGCAAGTGTCATAAAACTTACTCCGTAAATAGTATCGGGACGGGTTGTAAAAACAGAAATTTCCCAACCTGAATCCTGCTCTAAAACAGTAGCTTCTTTAGTTAAATTTTCTTGAGGATATACAGGAAATTGCAATGCTGTTTCAATTTTTGAAACAACGCTGTAGGGAGCATCAACAACTTCATTTATAGAAAAACGTAAGACATTAAAACCTTGACTTTCAAAATATTTAGTTCTTGAAGCTTCATCTTCTTTTCCAGAAAATTCAACAATTGTTTTTTTAACAAAACATACATAATCAACAAGAAAAACGCCAACCATATATTTAGCTCTAAATTTTGAAGATCCTTTTTTCTTTTTTAATTCATCCCACAATAAAGTTTCCGCTTTAGATGGGTTTGATCTATTTTCTTTAAGCGTTTCAAATTCTTTGTAAGATAATTTTACGTCTTTACTTTCAGAAATAGTATTAGGAGCTACTTTAAACGAAACCATTGCACCTTCCGAACGTCCAATCCAATAGGTTTGGGAATCTTTTAAAGGTTGTGGCCAATCTATTTTATCTAATCCATCTAATAAACGTTGTGCATACGCAGTAATTCGCATACTCCATTGCATCATTTTTTTACGTACTACGGTATGTCCGCCACGTTCTGAAACACCGTTTACAATTTCATCATTTGCCAATACGGTTCCTAATCCAGGACACCAATTTACTTCGGTTTCAGATAAAAATGTTAATCTATATTTTAATAATACTTTTTGTTTTTCTTCTTCTGAATAATTTTTCCATTCTTGCGCAGAAAAGATAGCTGTTTCTTCATCGCAAACTGCATTAATATTTTTATTTCCTTCTTCAGAAAAAACTTTTTCTAATTCAGAAATGGCTCTTGCTTGGTCGGTATCTTTACAATAATAAGACTCAAATAGTTGAATAAAAATCCACTGCGTCCATTTGTAATAATTAGGATCTGAAGTTCTTACTTCGCGCGACCAATCAAACGAAAAACCAATTTTATCTAATTGTTTTCTGTAGGTTTTAATATTAGCTTCGGTGGTAATTGCTGGATGTTGCCCTGTTTGAATTGCATATTGTTCTGCAGGTAAACCAAAAGAATCGTATCCTTGCGGATGTAACACATTAAACCCTTTATGGCGTTTGTAGCGCGCATAAATATCAGACGCAATATATCCGAGCGGATGCCCAACGTGCAAACCTGCTCCTGACGGATATGGAAACATATCCAAAACATAAAACTTTGGTTTGTTAGATATATTCTCTGCTTTAAAAGTTTGATTTTCTGCCCAATATTGTTGCCAGTTAGCTTCAATTTCTCTAAAATTGTATTCCATCCTTATTATTCCATTTTTAAAAGCGCAAAGTTACGTTTTATAAATAGAATTATAAAGCGTATTTTTAGCCTAGAAAATTTATTAAAATATTGTAAAATAAACTATTTTTAAAATTATAATGAATAAAGAAATTGGATTGGTGCTTTCTGGTGGAGGTGTTAGGGCTATTGCACATGTAGGTTTTTTACAAGTATTGTTAGAAAATAACATTAAACTAACAAGGGTTTCTGGAACTAGTGCTGGCGCTTTGGTCTGTGCGCTATATGCTGCTGGGTATAAAACTGACGAAATGATGTCTTTTTTTAGAGAAACACCTTTGTTAAAATTATCTCTATACGCCTTAAATAAACCAGGTATTATGGATAGTGAAAAGTATATTGGTTTTTTTAAAAAATATTTTCCTGAAGACACTTTTGAAAGTTTAAAAATGCCATTAACTATAACTGCTACTAATTTATTAAATGGGAAATTAGATTATTTTAATTCTGGTCAGTTAATTAAACCTTTGATAGCTTCTTGTGCTTTGCCTCCAGTTTTTTCTCCTATTGAAATTGATGAAAATTTATATTCTGATGGAGGGGTTTTAAATAATTTTCCTATTGAACCTTTAAAAGATACCTGTTCAAGAATTTTAGGAAGCTTTGTAAATCCTATTGAAGAAATAGATAAATCAGAGATAAATTCATCTATGAAATTAATGTATAGAGTCTACCATATTGGTTTAGACGCAAGTAATATTAAGAAATTCTCGGAATGCGATTATGTTTTTTCTCCAAAAGAAATTGATAAGGTGGGTGTTTTAGATGCTAATGGAATAGATAAAGCCTATAAAATTGGGTATGAAAGTGCACAAAAAGAAATTGAAACTATTTTAAAATCTATTCAATAGTTTATATGCGGGTTACAGGTATTACATGAAATTATTTATAAGAGGTTAAGATAATACATTATTTTTAGTTTCATAATTGGTAATTTTCAGCCATGAATATTTATAAATATTAACTTGGAAAATAAAAATTATAAAGCACATCTGGCATTACTTGGAGCAAATTTAATTTACGGAGCAAATTTTTTAATTGCTAAAGGTTTAATGCCAAATTATTTTAAACCATCTGGTTTAGTGTTGTTAAGAGTTTTTGCTGCCGGAATGTTGTTTTGGATAGTAAAGCAATTTATAAAAGAAAAAATTGAAAAGAAAGATTTAATACTTCTAGCATTTTGTGGTTTATTCGGAATTTCAATTAATATGTTGTTCTTTTTTCATGGGCTGAGTTTAACTTCTCCTATTGATGCTTCTATAATTATGACAACTACACCAGTAATTGTTTTAGTTTTAAGCGCTCTTATTTTAAAAGAAAGAATTACTATTAATAAGTATTTGGGAATTATAATTGGTGGAATTGGTGCTATTCTTCTAATTTTATATGGTAAAACTGCAGAAGGAACTAGTTCTTTTTCAGGAAATCTATTGGTATTCTTTAATGCATGTTCTTATGGCTTGTATTTGGTTTTAGTAAAACCATTAATGAAAAAATACAAAGCAATAACTGTAATAAGTTGGGTGTTTTTATTTGGATTTATTTTTATAATTCCATTTGGAGTTAAAGATTTATTTACAACAGATTTTAGCATTTTTACAACCAATACATATCTTGCTTTAGCTTTTGTAATTATTGGTACTACTTTTTTAACTTACTTATTTAATATTTATGCGTTAAGTCACGTACCGCCTTCTGTTAATGGAAGTTATATTTATTTGCAACCGGTGCTTAGTTTTATAATTGTAAGTGTTTATGCTTATCTAATGGATCATAAAGAATACGCTCAAGACATAAATTTAGTGAAAATTTTAAGTTGTTTTTTGGTAATTTTAGGTGTTTATATGATTAGTAAAAAGCCTAAAAAAGGGTTGCCGAAACCCTAATTAAAATCTTAATTGTATTAATTAATTCTAGCTTCTTTTTCTGTGGAAGTAAGGTATAATGAATTCATTCATTGGTATTGCTAATTCTTTCCCCAGCCTTACAATTGACTGCTTATTTTAGATTGAGTTCAACTTTACACCAATAAAAACTGTTCTTGGCGCTCCGGGACCATAAATATAATTGCTGTCTCTATTTTTTCCCGAATCAAAATCTTCCTGATATTCATTTAAAACATTTTTTACTCCTCCAAACAACTCAAAACTAGTATCTAATTCATTTAAATTAAAAGTATAACCAGTTTTAAAACTTAGCTCTGTAAACGTTGGAGATTTTAAATAAGCATCTGCTAATTGCTCAGGTGCTCCAGCTAAATGCACTAAATCCATTGCACCCGTATACACTAAATTAACCGATGTTTTAAATTTTTTGTTTGGTGTTATTGATAGAGTTGCAAAACCATAAACATCAGGACTTCTTAAAAAATTTCGTGTTGGTGCTAGGGCATCAGAATAGCTTACGGCAGTATCATAAGTACTAGACTGTATTGTTAAACCTGTTTCTAACTGAATTCTCTTATCATAATTTGCTCTCAACTCCAAAGTAACTCCTTTTACAGTAGCACCATCACCATTTCTTTTTTCAAATAATTCACCCAAATCATCTTCTCCTAAAGGATGTTGGTAAAAAGCATCTTTTAAATAGGTATAAAACCCTTCTAAAGTAAATCCGCTTATAAATTTTTCTAAAGCTTTATCATAATTAACAGATCCACTAATGCTAGTAGATCTTTCTTCTTTTAAATCTGGTGACAATGAAATTCTAGACACACCACCACCTGCAAAGGCAATATGTAAATCGGCATCAAATGCTTGTGGAGCTCTAAAACCAGTTCCCCATGTCAACCTAAACTGAGTACTTTCTTTCATTTTATATAAAAATGATGCTCTAGGATTAAAAATAAACTTATTTAACAAATTATGCTTATCAGCCCTAACCCCAGTTAATAAATTTATTGAAGGTGTAATTTCCCAATCACTTTGAAAAAACACACCTAAATTGGTTGTCTTCTGATTTATTAAATAATTATACGCTTCAATTTCATCATAAACTTTATCTACAACATATTCAGTTCCTGTGGTTATTACATTTACACCTTTTATAAATTTTTCTAAACGATGATTTAGTTGCATTCCACCCTGAACAGTTGAAACTTCAGATATTCCATAAGGCGGATTTTCTATATGGTTTTGAATGTCTTCATCACTATCAGGAAAAATTCCGGTATAATGATCTCTAGCTGTTTTTTGTCCAGAAAAATAAGAGATAAAAGAACTATTATCATTGTTGAAATTGATTTGATAATCCAAGCTTCCAATAAAAACATCGTGTATACGTTCTTCAGATTGTAAAGTTAAATAAGGTTCTTTATCAACCATTTCTCCTCCATATCTATACTCGTTCATACTACTTAAACTCAACTCAATTTTCTGATTCTCTGTTGGAAGAAAAAATAAATTCACTCCAAATGAATTGTTTTTCAATTTTGGTAATTCAGAAAAATTATCTCCATTATTATCGTAATAATCTCGTTCTCTTTTACTCACAAAAAAAGTTGCCCCTGCATTTCCTTTATGGGTTAAAATAGTTCCGTTACCATTAAAAATATTATCCGAAGTTCCTTTGTCAATATTCTGATAAGTATATTCTAAATTATAACCACTTTCTTTGGGTATTTTAGTAATTACATTCACTGTTCCTCCAATGGCACTTGAGCCGTATAAGGCCGATCCTCCACCACGTACAACTTCAATTCGTTCAATCATATTTGCAGGAATTTGTTCCAAACCGTACAAACCTGTTAGCGGACTAAAAACGGGTCTTCCATTAATTAATATTTGAGAATAGCCACCTGTCAATCCATTCATTCTTAATTGGGTATAATTACAGGTTTGGCAATCAGTTTCAACTCGTAAGCCAGGTTGAAATTTCAATCCTTCCGATAAATTACAAGCCTGCACATTGGTTAACATATTACTATCAATTATACCAACAATTACTGGAGAATCTGTTCGTCTCTTAAACGTTTTTGTACCGGTAACAACTACCTGATCCAATCCAAAAACATCTTCTTCTAATTCAAAATTTAATATTTTTTCTTCATGTTTTTTAAGTTTAATTCTAACTTCTTTTGATTTGTATCCAACTGCACTTACAACCACTACAAAATTTCCAGCTTCAACTTCAAATGAGTAGGTCCCATTTCTATCTGTTGAAGTTCCAATTTTCGTATTTTTCATATAAATGGATGCCCCTAGAATTGTTTCAGATCCGCTGCTTACAATTCCTTTTATTATGCCATTTTCATTTGCCTGAGTTAATTGTGTTAGTAGCACAATTACCATAAAGATTAATTTATTCACTTGTTTTTGATTTTTACGCAAAGTTAAACATAATTATTAGATTAGTCTAAATTTTTATTTTAACCAATAAAAATGTATATTTGTACCTTATGGAAATTCAACTTACTCAAACCGAAGAAAATTACCTAAAATCTATCTATAGTTTAGAACTTTCAAGTTCTAAGAATGTGAGTACTACTTTATTGGCTAAGAAGATGAAAACAAAAGCATCTTCAGTAACCGATATGATTAAAAAATTAGCGGATAAAGATTTTGTAGATTATAAGAAATACAGGGGGGTTTCACTTACAAAAGGCGGTAATACTATTGCGGTAAAAATTGTAAGAAAACATAGATTATGGGAAGTTTTTTTAGTGAATAAGTTAGAGTATAGTTGGGATGAAGTTCATGAGATCGCAGAACAGTTAGAACACATTAAATCGGATACTTTAATCGATAAACTTGAAGAATTTTTAGAATTTCCAACACACGATCCTCATGGAGATCCTATTCCAGATAAAGAGGGGAATATTGAACATCATAAAAATATAATGCTTTCTTCTGTTAAAGTTGAAAATTCATGTAAAATAATCGGTGTAAAAGACTCTTCTTCAGAATTTTTAAAATATTTAGATTCAAAAAATATTCATTTAGGAAGCATAGTAAAAGTAATTTCAAAAGAAGTATTTGATAATTCAATTACTATAGAAATTAATAAACAATTATTATCAATATCACACCAAATATCAAAAAATTTATTTGTTAAAATATTATAGAGAATGGAACAAATTATTAGTTATTTTGAAAGCATTAATCCCATATTAGCAGCTTTGTATGCAACACTTTTCACTTGGGGTTTAACAGCTTTAGGAGCTTCATTAGTGTTCTTTTTTAAAGGATATAACAGAGCTGTATTTGACGGAATGTTAGGGTTTACTGGTGGTGTAATGGTAGCTGCAAGTTTTTGGAGCTTACTAGCTCCTGGAATTGAAATGAGTCCTGGTGAAGGTTTTGTAAAAGTGATTCCTGCTGTTGTAGGCTTTGGGTTAGGAGCATTATTTTTATTTGGTTTAGACAAAGTACTACCACATTTACACGTAAACTTTAAAGAATCTGAAAAAGAAGGTGTTAAAACGCCTTGGCATAAAACCACCTTATTAGTATTGGCAATTACACTACATAATATTCCAGAAGGTTTGGCTGTTGGTGTATTATTTGGTGGTGTGGCGGCTGGTTTTGATGGAGCAACAATTGGTGGAGCGGTGGCATTGGCAATTGGTATTGGTTTGCAAAATTTTCCTGAAGGATTTGCGGTTTCTATGCCAATTAGAAGGCAAGGAGCAAGTAGATGGAAAAGTTTTATGTATGGACAATCTTCTGCTATTGTAGAACCTATTGCTGCGGTTATTGGTGCTTGGGCTGTAATGACATTTCAACCAATATTACCTTATGCGCTTTCTTTTGCTGCAGGTGCTATGATTTTTGTGGTTGTGGAAGAAGTAATTCCAGAAACGCAACGCGATAAATATACAGATATAGCGACTCTTGGTTTTATTGGAGGTTTTATTGTTATGATGACTTTAGATGTTGGTTTAGGGTAAAATTTTAACTTAAAACTCTAATTCCTGTTTCGTTTTTTCATAATTCAAAGTTAAATTACTCAACTCTAAATCTCGCAACTTAATGTCTAGTCTAATATAGGAAGTCTACATAAGGAGCCTACCAAATTTCTGTTGTAGAGGCTGCAGGGTTGTCTAAGTTAACATTTAGCTCAGTGTAGGAAGCTGAATTTGTCGCAGCCATATTTGCTCCAGTTATTTCATAAGTGCCCGTTCCTCTATATCCGAATAGTTTAATTGCAAAAGCTTTTCCATTATTATTTAATGTAATAATTATTAAATTTTCTCCAGGCCTAGCATCTGCAACATTTGCTGAAGATGAAATTTTCATAGATTTATATGATGTGTCGTCAACTTTGGCTTTTAAAGTTCCCGAAGAGGTGCTTCCATATCCTCCTTCATCATCACTTTTTGAGCAAGATGAAAATTGAACTAATAACAAAGACATTGTTAATGCCATAATTTTTTTTAAGTCTTCATAATATGTTAATATTAAAGGTTAGTTCTTCAAAAGTCACATTTTTTTAAACTTTAATCAATATAGCTAATGACGTAGGTTTTTATAGATGTTAATATTATATTAAAATTATTTTTTTAGTTCGTTTGTTTCCGAACTAAAAATGTATATTTGCCAAAAATTTTTTTACAATGGAAAAAAAGGAACAATTAGTAAAAGAAAAATTAGCTTTAGTAGAAGAGCTTGGAATTCATTTTGAGTGTAATGATAATTTACCTCCTTTAGCTTCTAGAATTATAGTTTATCTAATTTTAAATGGAGTTGAGGGAGCAACTTTTGAGGAACTTGTAGAGAAATTAGAAGCAAGTAAAAGCTCAATTTCTACAAATTTGCAGCTATTACAATCAATAAATAGAATTACTTATTTTACAAAGAGTGGTGATAGAAAACGACATTTTAGAATATCTCCAAATTATATGATATCTAGAATGGATGAGAAAATTTCTTTATGGGAAGAAGAAAAAAACAATCACCAGAAAATATATAATTACAAGGAAAAAATGTTACAAGTAAACAATGCATATCACGAAAATCACTTAAGTCTCCAATTTAACATGCAGATTATAGAATTTATTAACAAGATGATAAATAATTTAACAGAACTAAAGCAAAATCTATTAACGATAATAAACAAAGAAGAAAATGAAAAAAATATTTAAATATACAATAGCAACGTTGTCTGTTGTTTTTTTTATAAGCTGTAAAGACAATAAACCTCAACAACAGCAGGCAAGAGGTCCAATACCTTTTGCTGTAAAAGCGGTAGAAATAGAAGACGCTGTTGTAAATCAAGAGTATTCAGTTAATTTAGAAGGACAACAAAATGTAGAAATAAGGCCAAAAGTAAATGGTTTTATTCAAAAAATTTATGTGGATGAAGGTCAGTTAGTTAAAAAAGGACAACTTCTTTTTAAATTAGAAACACAATCGTTAAGCCAAGATGCTGCAGCTGCAAAAGCCAGAATTAATGTTGCTCAAGTAGAAGTTGATCGTTTAATTCCATTAGTAGAAAGAAATATAATAAGTAAGGTACAGTTAGAAACAGCGAAAGCCAATTTAACACAAGCCAAAAGTAATTATAGTAGTATAATTGCTACTATTAATTATGCAACCATTACAAGTCCTGTTAATGGTGTTATAGGAGGTCTACCTTATAGAGAAGGGAGTCTTGTTGGTAGTACAATTGCAGCCCCTTTAACTACAGTATCTGATACAAAAAAGGTTAGAGCTTATTTTTCAATGAATGAAAAAGAACTTTTGAATTTTAGTAGAACATTTACGGGGCAAACTATGCAAGAAAAAATAAATAAGATACCTGAAGTTTCTCTTGTTTTAATTGATGATTCTAATTACCAGCATAAGGGAAAAATTGAAACTATTAGTGGTTTAATTAACCAACGAACAGGAAGTACAGAGTGTAGAGCTATTTTTTCAAATCCTGAAGGTGTTTTAAGAAGCGGAGGTAGTGGTACTATTAAAATTCCATTTATAGAAAAAAATATTATTCTGATTCCACAAATTGCTGTTTTTGAAATACAAGGAAAATATCATGTATATGTTGTAGGAGATAACAATAAGGTAAGTTCAAGAGTTGTTGAAGTTAAAGGAACTTCAGAATTAAATTACATAGTTTCTAGTGGTTTAAAAGAAGGTGAGTTAGTTGTAATTGAGGGTGTTTCAAAATTAGCTCAAGGTCAAGAAATTTCTCCTAAAAAATAATAAGATACCAATAAAGTTTAAATTATGATAAAAATGTTTATTGAAAGACCAGTTCTTTCAACTGTAATATCTATAATAATAACAATTTTAGGTGTTTTAGGATTGATGTCGTTGCCAGTTGAGCAATATCCAGAAATTGCTCCACCTACAGTTCAAGTTAGTGCAAATTATACTGGAGCAAATGCTGAAACAGTATTAAATAGTGTTATTATCCCTTTAGAAGAAGAAATAAATGGTGTAGAAGGTATGACTTATATGTCTTCAACAGCAAGTAATAATGGGGCAGCAAGTATAAGAGTCTTTTTTGAACAGGGTATAAACCCTGATATAGCAGCAGTTAATGTTCAAAATAGGGTTTCTAGAGCTACCAGTAAATTGCCTTCTGTTGTGGTTCAAACAGGTGTAACTACCGTAAAAAGTCAAACAAGTGCATTACTGTTTTTCTCATTATTTTCAGAGAATAAAGAGTACGATGATACTTTTGTTCAGAATTATGCAAAAATTAATATTGTTCCTAAATTACAAAGGGTAAACGGAGTAGGTCAGGTAACTATTTTTGGAGGTAAAGATTATTCAATGCGTATTTGGATTGATCCTCATAAAATGGCGATGTACAATGTTATACCATCTGATGTGCAAACTGCTTTACGTGAACAAAACATAGAAGCCGCTCCAGGTAAATTTGGTGAAAATGCTGATGGAATTTATGAGTATACAATTCGATATAAAGGTCGTTTATCTGAAACTTCAGAATACGAAAATATTATTATAAAATCTCTTGGCAATGGTCAATTTTTAAGATTAAAAGATGTTGCAACAATAGAATTAGGAGCGCTTAGTTATACATCTCGAAATATGGGGATGGGTAATCCAGGTGTTGCAGGTGGTGTTTTTCAAACTTCAGGATCAAATGCAAGAGATGTTACTTCAGAAGTAATGGAAATTCTAGAAGAAGCATCTAGAGATTTTCCAGAAGGGATGCATTATATAGTTCCTTTTAATGTTAAAACATTTTTAGATGCCTCAATAGAAAAAGTAATTTCAACAATCTTAGAAGCTTTTATCTTAGTATTTATTGTTGTATTTGTATTTCTTCAAGATTTTCGATCAACATTAATTCCTATGATTGCTGTGCCAGTAGCACTTATTGGAACATTTTTCTTTATGAATCTATTTGGGTATTCAATTAATATGTTAACACTTTTTGCAATTGTACTTTCCATTGGTATTGTAGTGGATGATGCAATTGTTGTTGTTGAGGCCGTGCATGCAAAATTAGATCAAGGAGCAGCCTCAGCTAAAGAAGCAACCGTTTCTGCAATGAGTGAAATTACAGGAGCTATTGTATCAATTACCTTAGTAATATCTGCGGTGTTTGTGCCTGTTACTTTTATTAAAGGATCTTCAGGGATATTTTACCAACAGTTTGCCATTACTTTAGCAATAGCAATTATTATCTCTGCAGTAAATGCATTAACCTTGAGTCCTGCTTTATGTGCTTTATTTTTAAAACCTCATAAAGAAAAAGAAGGTAAATTAACACTTGTAGAACGTTTTGATGTTGCTTTTAATACTGGGTTTGATATTATGCAAGGAAGGTATAATAGGATATTAAAAACATTAATAAAAAGAAAATGGATTACAGGAGTAATATTAATATTAACCGTAGCAACTGCACTTTATTTATTTAAAACAACACCTACGGGGTTTATTCCTTCAGAAGATAGAGGTGTTATTATGGCAGATATTTCTTTACCTCCTGGATCAACATTAGAAGAAACTCAAAAAATTGTAAATAGTTACGATTCTATTCTAAATTCAATGGATATTGTTAAAGCAAGAATGAATGTAGTTGGGTTTAGTTTATTAAATGGCGTTAGTGGAGGGTCTTATGCATTTTCTATTATAGAATTAAAAGATTGGAGTGAAAGAAAGGAAGCAAATGAATCGGTAAATGCAGTAGTTGGGCAACTTTTTGGAAGAACAGCGAGTATAAAAAATGCTAAATTAATATTTTTTACACCTCCTAGTGTTCAAGGTTTTGGTACTGCAGATGGTTTCGAATTTAAGTTGCAAAATAGTGGAGATGGAGATTGGTTAACAATGAGTAAAACATCTAATGCATTTCTTGGGGCATTAAATGCAAGACCTGAAATTCAATATGCCATGACAAGTTTTAATCCTAATTTCCCACAATATCAAATAGACATTAATCTTGAAAAAATTAAAGATGCAGGGTTAACGGTTAGTGAAATTTTTAATACACTACAAGGATATTATGGTGGATTATATACAACAGATTTTAACAAATTTGGAAAGCAATACCGTGTAATGGTTCAAGCAAAGCCAGAAGATAGGGCAACACCTGAAACGTTAAACAGTATTTTTGTTAGAAATAATGAAAATGAATCGGTTGCAATTAGTCAATTTGTAAGTTTAAAAAGAATTTACGGTCCAGAGTTTGTATCTCGTTATAATCTTTTAAAATCTATAAGTGTTACAGGTAAAGCCAATCCGGGTTATAGTACAGGAGATGCAATTAATGCAATAAATGAAGTTGCGGCACAACAATTACCAAAAGGATATAGTTATGAATTTTCAGGAATGACTCGTGAAGAAATTCTTGCTGGAGGTCAATCTATTTGGGTATTCTTATTAAGTTTAGTCTTTGTTTATTTTTTGTTAGCAGCACAATACGAAAGTTATATACTACCGTTGTCTGTGTTGTTTTCATTGCCTGTAGGTGTAGCCGGAGCAATATGGTTTATAAATTTAGCTGGTTTAGAAAATAACATTTATTTTCAGGTAACATTAATTATGCTGATAGGTTTATTGGCTAAAAATGCCATTTTAATTGTTGAATTTGCTTTACAGCGAAGACGCCAAGGCTTGTCTTTATACGAATCGGCAATTCAAGGAGCAAAAGCGCGTTTACGACCAATAATTATGACATCCTTTGCATTTATTTTTGGGATGCTCCCATTGGCTTTAGCAGGTGGTGTAGGTGCTGTAGGAAATAAATCTATTGGAACAGGTGCTGCCGGAGGTATGTTAATAGGAACCTTGGTTGGGGTTTTAGTAATTCCGGTATTGTTTGTAATCTTCCAAGGATTACAGGAAAAAGTTGGGCATAAACCAACGGAAAATGATCCTGAAATCTTATAAAATAAAGAAATGAAACGAGCATGCTAAAAAGTTGATTACTCAACGAAATGATTAATAGCGAACAGCATGTAATCGTTAAAAAAACAAAATAGACACATGAAAAAACAAAATATATCAAAACTACTAATTGTTTTAATTGCGAGCGTACAATTGCAATCGTGTTTTGTAGCTAAAGACTATAAAAGTCCGGAGGTTAAAACAGCTAATTTATATAGAACAGATCAAGTATTAGATAGTACATCAATAGCATCTATTTCTTGGGATAAATTATTTACAGATTCTTTTTTACAACAGTATATAAATGAAGGTTTAGCGAATAATTATGACGTACAAATTGCTTTAGAAAGTTTAAAGGCTGCTGAAGCAACCATGAAGCAAAGTAAGCAAGGAAATATACCTACTTTAACCGGGAATGCATCTTGGGTACACCAAACATATAAAGATAGTGATGATTTTAATCAATATGAATTGTCTGGAGCATTGTCTTGGGAAGCTGATATTTGGGGTAAAATTAGAAGTAATAAAAGAGCGTCAGTGGCTTCATATTTACAAACTGTTGCTGTTCAACAAGCTATTCAAACACAAATTGTAGCAAGTATTGCTTCAACCTATTATCAATTATTAGCTTTAGATGCTCAAGTAAAAGTAGCAGAAAAAACATTGATTAATAGAGTTGAAAGTGTAGAAACCATAAAAGCTCTTAAAGAAGCAGGAAATGTAAATGAGGTATCGGTTAAACAAACGGAAGCTCAACAATATGCTACAAAAATTATTTTAAAAGATTTAAAATACAATGTAAAAATTATTGAAAATACATTGAGTATCTTACTGGGTAGAACAGCAGGAGAGATAGAAAGAGGTACTTTTAATTCTCAAGAAATTACTGCAAATATTGCAGTGGGTGTGCCAGCTGCCTTATTAAGTAATAGACCAGATGTAGTTGCAGCGGAGTTTAATTTTAGAAGAAGTTTTGAACTTACCAATATTGCTAGAAGTAATTTTTACCCTTCGCTAAGGGTTAGTGCATCAGGTGGTTTTCAAACTATTGAATTAGAAGATTGGTTTAATACAAAATCGCTATTCGCATCTGTATTAACGGGTTTAACACAACCTATTTTTAATCAAAGAAAAATTAAAACCAATTTCGAAATTGCGCAAGCAAATCAACAAAAAGCATATTTAGAGTTTAAGCAAACATTGTTGTTAGCAGGAAAAGAAGTTTCGGATGTTTTGGCCGATTATGAAAATGAAACCGAAAAGTTGTCTATTAGAAAAAATCAGTTAGAGGTGTTAACACAAGCAGCTAATTATTCTGATGAGTTATTACAATATGGAATGGTAAATTATTTAGAGGTGTTAACCGCTAAAGACAATGCGTTAAATACTGAGTTGGCATATATAACTAATAAATACAACCAATTGGATGCTGTAATCGCTTTATATAGAGCATTAGGTGGAGGTTATTAAGTTATACTAAAAAAAGTAAGTTAGTTTGATTGTTGAAAAAGGGGAAGTTATTTATTTAATTTCCTCTTTTTTATGTTTTTAAAATTTAATACCTAACTGGTTTTCTAACTCAATTATTTTTTGATGAAGATTCTTTAAAAATAATTGATGTTGCGCAGAAGTTGGATTAAATGGTTTATGAGCCAAGCCTTTTTGAATAGTGTCCACTTCTTTTAATATTGGAAATGTTTTTTTATCAATCCAAACTTGTTTAAATTGATCCCAAATGTAGTTGATTGCAGTTTCATTTGGATGCAGCATATCGCCATTGTAAAAGCGATAATCACGTAAATCATCTAGCATAATTTCATAAGAAGGAAAATAAGATAATTCTGGAAGCAGAGCAGAGTCGAAGTCTTGTTTTTGAATTTCAATTAATTGATGAATTGCAGTTAATAAATGCGCTTTACTTTGCATGTTTTCTACAAAACCATCTTTTAAATGCCGCACCGGACTTACCGTAAAAATAATAGTAACTTTAGGATTTATATTTTTAATAAGTGTACAAATAGCAGTTAATGAAGCAACAATCTCATCAACAGAAAGTAGTGCTTTTGAAAATTGTTTTTGAGGAATTTTATGACAATTTCCAACAATTTTTGCTGTTTCATTATTTCTATAAACCCAAGAAGTGCCTAACGTAATTAGTATATGCGAAGCTGTTGTTAACTTTTTATTTGTTGCTTTTATTGAAGTATTTAAATTGTTTAATAATTCATTTTTTGAAATTGCACTTAAATCGGAATGCGCATCAAAACAATGCCAACGTTCGTTAAGGTAAAAAATATCTTTTTCAGCGTATTCTTTTTTATAAATTGCATTGGTTATTAAGGTTTCAATAGCAATTGGATTGAATAAAATACCGAACGGATTGCTAAAAGTATTGAATTTAAAATAGTGTAGTTTTTTACTAATATTTTCTGAAAAACAAGAACCTATTAACACTAAATTTGAATTGTAATCTAATTGATTATTTTCAGGTTTTAATAATATATTGGTTCTAAAATTCATGTATTCTTTTTTAAAGGTTACACTGTTTACGTTTTCTGTCATTCCTGTGAAAACAGGAATCCATACGTTATTAAAATAGATTTCTACCTATGCAGGAATGACAACATAAAATTCATTTTTAGGTGATTGAACGGAGTCGAATATTATCGATTAAAGTATTTTAAAGTGGCTTCGACTCCACTCAGCCACCGCAAATTCAAAATAGTAAACTTTGATTTTTAACTAGACAATATACCTTTTTGCTTCGCTTAACGCTTTTTCTATACCTTCAGGATTTCTTCCTCCAGCAGTTGCGTAAAATGGTTGTCCGCCTCCGCCACCTTGGATTAATTTTCCTAATTCACGAACAACTGTTCCTGCGTTTAAGTTTTTTTCAGCAACTAAATTTTTAGAAATAAAGCAGGTTAAAAATGCTTTACCTTCACTTTCTGTTCCAACCAATAAAAATAAATTATCAATTGCGTTTCCTAAATCAAAACACAAATCTTTAATACTATTTTGATCTAAATCTAGTTTTTTAGCTAAAAAGTTAACACCATTTATAGCTTCTACTTCATGTATTAAATCGCCTTTTAAATTTTTAGCTTTGTCTTTTAGCAAGTTTTCAATTTGCTTTTTAAGACTTGTATTTTCATCTTGTAAATCTATAATTGTTTTTAGCGGATTTTTAGAATTTTTTAAATAGTCTTTTATTTCAAAAAACGCCCTATTGTTTTCAAAATAAAAATCTTTTGTAGCATCACTTGTAATGGCTTCAATACGTCTTACACCCGCAGCGATGGCGCTTTCTGAAGTGATTTTAAAATGCCAAATATCGCTTGTGTTTTGTACATGTGTTCCACCACAAAGCTCCACCGATTGTCCAAATTGAATGGCACGAACCGTATCGCCATATTTCTCTCCAAACAATGCCATTGCGCCTTTTTCGAGAGCTGTTTCCATTGGGATATTTCTAAATTCTTTTAACGGAATTTTACTATCAATACGTGCATTTACAAAATCTTCTACTTCACGTAATTCATCAACAGATAATTTTGAAAAGTGAGAAAAATCAAAACGTAAGTTTTTTGAGTGCACTGCCGAACCTTTTTGTTCTACATGAGTTCCTAAAACTTCTCGTAACGCCTGATGTAATAAATGTGTAGCGGTATGGTTACAAGCTGTTCTAAAACGTTGCTTTTCATCTACAATTACGTTAAAAGTTTGTGTTGGGTCTTTTGGTAAATTTTCGGCAAAATGAATAATTAAATTATTCTCTTTTTTGGTATTTACAATATAAATAATGTTACCGTTAGCAACTTCAATATATCCTTTGTCTCCAACTTGACCACCACCTTCTGGATAAAAAGGAGTCATATTAAACACTAATTGGTATAAATCTCCATCTTTTTTTGATGAAACTTTACGGTAGCGTGTAATTTTAACTTTTGCTTTTAAAGTATCGTATCCAATAAATTCCTCTTCATCGTCATCATCATATAAAACAACCCAATCGTCTGTTTCAACAACTGCAGCGGCTCTAGACCTATTTTTTTGTTTTTCTAATTCGCTTTTAAACCCTTCTTCATTTAAAGTCATTCCTTTTTCAGAAAGAATTAAAGCCGTTAAATCTATAGGGAAACCGTAAGTATCGTATAATTCAAAAGCTTTTTTACCTGAAACTTCAGCTCCTTTTGTATTGGCAATAATACCATCTAACAACACCAATCCTTGGTCTAAAGTTCTTAAAAATGAATTTTCTTCTTCTTTAATTACATTGGTAATTAACTGTTTTTGAGCTTTTAATTCAGGGAAATAAGGTCCCATTTGTTTGCTCAATGTATTTATCAGTTTATAAATAAATGGTTCGTTGGTATTTAAAAATGTAAATCCATAACGAATGGCTCTTCTTAAAATACGTCTAATTACATATCCAGCACCATTGTTAGAAGGCAATTGTCCGTCTGCTATTGCAAAAGCCACGGCTCTCACATGGTCTGAAATTACACGAATTGCAATATCTATTTCCTCATTTTTACCGTAATCGTTATCTGTAATGGTTTCAACTTCTCTAATAAGTGGAGTAAAAACATCGGTATCGTAATTAGATTGTTTGTTTTGTAAAACCATACACAAACGCTCAAATCCCATTCCTGTATCTACGTGTTGTGCTGGTAATTTTTCTAGAGAACCATCAGCTTTACGGTTGAATTCCATAAAAACTAAATTCCAAATTTCCACAACTTGCGGATGGTCCATATTCACTAAGCTTTTTCCAGAAACCTTTGCTTTTTCTTCAGCAGAACGAATATCTACATGAATTTCGGAACAAGGTCCACAAGGTCCCTGCGCACCCATTTCCCAGAAATTATCCTTTTTATTTCCGTTTATAATGCGGTCTTCGCTAATATGTTTTTTCCAATAGTCAAATGCTTCTTGATCAAAGCCTAACCCATCTTCTTTTGCACCTTCAAAAACAGAAACATATAAACAATCTTTATCAATTTTTAAGATATCTACTAAAAACTCCCAAGCCCAATCAATGGCTTCTTTTTTAAAGTAATCGCCAAAACTCCAGTTTCCTAACATTTCGAACATAGTGTGGTGGTACGTATCTTTACCAACTTCTTCTAAATCGTTATGTTTTCCAGAAACACGCAAACATTTTTGCGAATCTGTAACACGTTTATTGGTAGCATTTTTCTGACCTAAAAAATATTCTTTAAAAGGTACCATTCCAGCATTGGTAAACATTAATGTTGGATCGTTTTTTAAAACCATGGGAGCTGATGGTACAATAGCATGTTTTTTTGATGCAAAAAAGTCTAAAAATTGCTGACGTATTTCTTGTGATTTCATGAGTCTATCTTATTGTTTTTTATAGGTTACATGCTGTTCGCTATTAATCAGTTCGTTTGGCAATAAACTTTTTAATATGCTCGTTTCATGAGTCTATTTTATTGTTTTTTATAGGTTACATGCTGTTCGCTATTAATCAGTTCGTTTGGTAATAAACTTTTTAATATGCTCGTTTCATGAATCTATTTTATTGTTTTTTATAGGTCTCTAATAATTTAAAAATACATTAATTTTTGTTGTATTTAAAGCATTATTCAAGACAATTTCAATGTTAATTATATACTAAAACATACCTGTTTTAATTATTTTGCAAAACATTTTGTAATTTTGCTTAAATCTGCACTACAATAAATTTTACTATAGCGGCGTTTTGTTGTGCAAAAATAAGATAAATTATAGACAATGGCGAAGGTAAAATATTATTACGATTCTGAGACGCTCTCGTATCAAAAGATAAAACCAAAAAAAGGTCAGAAAATTAAAGGTTTATTGTTAACCTTGGTGGCTGGTTTTGTGTTTATGATACTAGGTTTTGTAGTATTTACTCCAATTTTTGAATCTCCTAAAGAAAAGGAATTAAAACGCGAATTAGAATTTGTTAAGTTAAACGAAGAATTACACGCTAAAAAAATAGCGCAATTAGATAAAATATTAAAAGAAATTCAAGATAGGGATAACAATATTTATAGACTGTATTTTGAAGTAAACCCAATTCCAGAAGAACAACGAACTGCAGGTTTTGGAGGAGTTAACCGTTATAAAGCATTAGAAGGTTTTGATAATTCTCAAATGATAATGGATGTTACTAAAAACATGGATATTTTATCTAAACAGTTATATGTGCAATCAAAATCGTTGGATGAAATTGTAAAATTGGCTGAAAACAAAGAAAAGTTATTGGCGGCAATTCCAGCAATTCAACCTGTAAAAAAGGAAGATTTAACACGTATGGCATCTGGCTATGGATGGCGATCGGATCCGTTTACAAAGGCAAGAAAACGCCATTGGGGAATGGATTTTACAGCACCAAGAGGCACACCTATTTACGCAACAGGCGATGGTGTAATAATTAGAGCCGATCAAGGTTCTGCGGGTTATGGAAAACATATAAGAATAGATCATGGTTTTGGATATATTTCGTTGTACGCACATATGAGTAGGTACAATGTTAGAAAAGGACAAAAAGTAAAACGTGGCGATTTAATTGGTTTTGTTGGTAATACAGGACGCTCACAAGCACCGCATTTGCATTATGAAATTCATAAAAATGGTAGAAAAATAAATCCAATTAACTTCTATTACGGTAATTTATCTCCAGAAGAATTTGAAGCTATGCAAAAAGAAGCTCAGAAAGAAGGTCAATCTCTAGATTAATGTATATAGACTTACCAGAAAAACGCTATTATAAAATTGGGGAGGTTGCAAAAGCTTTCGGCTTAAACACGTCGCATATACGTTTTTGGGAAAAAGAATTTGAGATACTAAAACCAAAAAAAAATAAGAAAGGAAATCGTTTGTTTACAGCCGAGGATCTTAAAAACTTGCAATTAATTTATCATTTAGTTAAAGAAAAAGGATTTACGTTAGAAGGTGCTAAAATTAAAATGAAGCAAGAGCCAAACGCTGTTAAAGAAAACCACGCTATTATTATGCGACTAGAAACTATAAAAGCTGAATTGATTCAGATTAAAAATCAGCTTACATAATTTTTTTAAGTAATTTAGTAACATTGTTGAAATAAAAACAACTAATTAAATAATAACATAAACTTTAAATACAACGAACATGAAAAAGTGGCTAATACCAGTAATTATAATTGCATTACTTGCTTTTGGTGGATATACCTGGGTAAAAGGATTTTACAATACAGGAATACAATTAAATGAAAATGTTGCAGAAAGTTGGGGAAATGTAGAAACAGCCTACCAACGTAGAGGTGATTTAATAGGTAATTTGGTAAAAACAGTACAAGGTGCGGCAGATTTCGAAAAAGAAACTTTAACATCGGTTATTGAAGCACGTGCAAAAGCAACATCTGTAAACATTGACCCTTCAAACATTACACCAGAGCAATTATCACAATTTAACCAAGTACAAGGTGGTTTAAGTGGTGCTTTAAAAAGTTTATTGGTTACCGTAGAACGTTATCCAGACTTAAAAGCAAATCAGAACTTTTTAAAATTACAAGACGAATTGGCGAGTACAGAAAATCAGATTTTAACTGCACGTACACGTTTTAATGAAGCTATTAAACCGTTTAATAACCACGTTAAAACATTTCCAAATAATATTTTGGCAGGATTTTTTGACTTTGACGGGAAACCGTATTTTGAAGCTGAAGCTGGTACTGAAAATGCACCAGATGTTGAATTTGATTTTGGAAAAAAAGAATAATGTATAAAGTTGAAGATTTTTTAACGGCAACGCAAGAGCAAGCATTAATTGAAACGATTAAAGTTTCAGAAAAAAATACTTCAGGAGAAATCCGTGTTCATATAGAAAAATCTACAGAAAAATCTCCAATGGATAGAGCATTGGAGGTTTTTTATATGTTAGAAATGGACAAAACTGAGCTAAGAAACGGCATACTTATTTATGTAGCCGTAGAAAGTAAAAAAATAGCTATTATTGGCGATGAAGGCATTAATAATTTAGTTCCTAAAAATTTCTGGGATGAAGAACTAGCCATGTTAATTAGCTATTTTAAAGCTTCAAATTTTACGAAAGGACTTGAACTTACAATTCTAAAAATTGGTGAAAAACTAAAAGAGTTTTTCCCTTATCAAAAAGATGATTCGAATGAGTTATCTGACGAAATTTCTAAAGGATAAATGATTTCTAGATACAACATATTAAAAAAAAATATAGCTTTTTTTATAGCAATTTTAGTTGTTCAGGTTGCTTTTGGGCAATTTACAATTCCAGATAAACCGAAGCTACAAACTAGTGTGTACGATTATGCTAACTTGCTCTCTGCTTCTCAAAAAAGCACTTTAGAACAAAAGCTAATCAGTTATTCCGATTCTACTTCAACCCAAATTGTAATTGCAACTGTTGAAACTATAAAAGGAGAAGATATTGGTATTTTAACGCCAAAATGGGCGCACCAATGGGGTATTGGACAAGCAAAGGAAG
Organism: Lutibacter litoralis; assembly: GCF_014646675.1. GTDB lineage: Bacteria > Bacteroidota > Bacteroidia > Flavobacteriales > Flavobacteriaceae > Lutibacter > Lutibacter litoralis. The sequence continues at coordinate 616,556 of NZ_BMNS01000001.1, forward strand.
ACAATGGTGTTTTTATTTTATTAGCCAATAAAGAACGTAAAATATGGATTTCTCCTGGTTATGGAGTAGAGCATAAGCTTACGGCAGGTATTACAGGAACCATTGTTAGAACTATTATTATTCCAGAATTTAAACAAGGCGATTTTTATGCGGGTTTAGATAAAGGAACTTATGCTGTTTTTGAAGTTTTAAACGGTACTTATAAAAACAATGCGCCTGCTAAAAGCGAAAGTGGAGGCTTTCCTTCATTTATTATTATCATAATAATCATTTTTATTTTATTAATTATTTTTTCGAAGAAAAACCGAGGAGGAGGAAACGGAGGTAGAGGCTTTAGAGATAAGTCAACCGCAGCAGATATATTAACTGCTATAATATTAAGTAGAGCAGGAAGAGGTGGTTTTGGAAGCGGAGGCTTTGGCGTTGGATCTAGTGGCGGTTTTGGCGGAGGTTTTGGCGGTGGAGGATTCTCTGGTGGTGGAGCAGGAGGAAACTGGTAGTTGCTTTTTAAGGTTTAAAGAAAAAAATAGCATTTTAAAAAATAATCTCAACTCTCTATAATTAGTTTATTTACTTCTACTACCTTCTTTGTAGGTTTTAATTCCTTTTTTTAACCATCGTTTTAAGACTACAGAAGGCTGAAAGTTTAAATGGTATTTTTGAATATTTCGTTTAGGCGTTAGTTTTGAGGCGTCTGGATCGGCTTTGCATTTAAAGCCGACTTTAAATTTTCCTATATTCTCTAAATCTACCATTTTCCCGTCTTCTAAATGAAACTGCAGTTTTTCACCTAAGGCATAAAGCACCATTTTAATATCCACTACACTCAACGTACATTCATTACTAATTTGGTGACTAATTTGGTCTAAATCTACTACTCCAGTGCTTACAGCTTGCATAATATACTGAGGTTCTTTATTATTGGCAATGGTATTACTTCGTTTTGTAATGCGGTATCGTATAGGCATATTTAACTATTAGTTGTTAATAAAAAAATGGATGAATACCTTTTTAACTACAATTATTTTATATCTTTGATATAACCTTTAAAAGGTACATTTCTCAAAGTTACAAATTTATTGTAATATTTTCAAAAAATTAAATTAGTATTCTTGCAAAAATAAACTAGTATATTTAATATAAAAATACTAGTATTTTTAGTAATAAGTATACTAACTTTGACGAAGTTTCTTAGTATCTATGACATTATTTATACGTATAGTTGACAAAAAGTATAGGTATAAATATTTTTATACATTGTATTCCTTGTAATATGTTAGGTTAAAATATTGATATTTTAGTTTCATTTAATTAAGTAATATTAGATTAGGAATTATAATCCTTGTTAATTTTAATTTTTCATTAAATTTTGATATATTTGAAATGCTATGAAAAATCAGTTACTTCCCACTATTATTCTTAAAAGAGAAGCAATACATAATATTGATTCAATATTGCTGTTTTTTAAGTATAATAATCAATTGCTTTCAATAATTAGAACTATTGGAAAATTTAAATGGAGCAAATCCAGAAGATGTTGGCACGGAAAATTTAACCAAGAAAATTTAAAGTTGGTAAGAAATTCTTTTGGTAATTTAACAACTATAAAAGAAGATGCCTCTTTATACAGCGTTCCCAAATACAATATTATAAGGTCACCAAGAATTTTAAGTAATGACAATAAAAAAATCTTAGAAGCTTTTATAAAGTACCTAGATGGAAGAATGTATGGAAAAAGTACCGTTGAAACGTATTCCGTTTTTATTGCTGATTTTTTAGATTACATTAAAGATAAACCACTAAATACATTAACGAATAGAGATGTGGAGCTGTTTGTTGAAGATGTATTTATCCCAAAAAAATATAGTATCAGCACACACAGACAATTTATTAGTGCTTTAAAGCTTTTTAAATTATTTTATCCTGAATCTAAGATAGAAGCTCTGAATTTAATAAGACCTAAGAAATCGAAATTTTTGCCAATTGTATTATCTCAGCAAGAACTATTGGAAATTCTTAGAGTTACAAAAAACCTAAAGCACAGAGCTATTTTGGCATTAATTTATTCATGTGGATTAAGGGTTGGGGAACTTATTAACTTGGAATTAAAACATATTGATGTGCACCGACTTCAGGTAGCTATTAAGAATAGTAAAGGAAGAAAGGACAGATATGTTAATATGGCTGTTAGTTTAACTCCATTAATAAACAATTATATTCGAACTTATAATCCTGTTATATATTTTGCCGAAGGCGCACCAAGTAATAAGTACACGGCAAGTAGCGTTAGAGCTTTTTTACGAAAATCTTGTAAACTTGCAGGGATTACAAAAACAGTAACACCGCACACTTTAAGACATAGCTATGCTACACATTTATTAGAAAATGGAACTGATATACGATTGATTCAAACTTTATTAGGACATAATAAACCAGAAACCACTATGATTTACACGCATGTTTCTACAAGAAGTTTAGAAACAATAAGCAATCCTTTAGATGAAGCTGTAAAGAAGTTTAAAATTAATAAGAACAAAGATGAATATTTGAAAATAAATCGAAATATTTAAAAATGATAATAGTCATATTAATAATTAATGAGATCTTTTATATTTGAATGTCAGTCCCTAATGCTATGAATTTTAAAATTAATAACACATACATTTATTCACCTTATCCCGACAGATTTTGGGGATAAACGTATATAATATGAACATATAACAGAGTTGCCCACAATAACGAACACTATGGAAATGGAAGAACAAGAAACAAGACTAGACAAACAAGAAAAAGACTTATTAGACGATGTTAATGAGTTTAGTAAAAAAGGAAAGTTTTCTGAAACATTTACCGAATATGAATTTAGAGTGATAGAAAGAGAATCTAAAGATAAGTATGATTTCTTATCTCCAACTATTACTAAATCAAATGATATTGAAAGTCTGATTAATAGGTTTAAGATAGATGTAGTAAATATTTGCGAAAAGACACTAACCATAGACGAGAACAATAGAACTGTTTATGAAAAGTGCCTTAATTCGTTTATTGAGTTATATTCAATAAAGTTTAAGCGAGATTATTTGAAATTAAAATAGATTAATTCAATTTAGTTTGAATAATACCTGTTTTTTTAGGATGATTTTCAAGAAATAACTTACAAGCATTATCGTATGATTTTTTTGCTTTTTCTAAAGCCAAATTATATTCTTCAATGTCTTTATATTCACCTCTTGAATATTTCTCGTCAACTTTTAAAATTTGTATTATTTCATTTTTAAATAAAAAATACTCTGAAACCATTAACTGTTTGAACATAACAATGAAATGACCTGATTCTATGAATAATTTAAAATATTTTGAGTGTAGTTTAAATTCCTCAAAGACCTCTGATTTTTCTTTATCTGACAATCTTAATAACGGTGGATTATTACTGTGGGCAACACTGCGTATAAAAAATAGCTTCTTTTTGCCAAGCCATTTGTACAGTTTTGTGTTTTTAAACCAGTTTACTAATCCGAAATTTACTGTTGTTTTTACGCTACTTTTCATACTCTAAATCGTTGCAAGTAATTACTCGGCGGAGTTTTGGTTGGATGTAAAACAGATTAATTCGTTTTTAATAAGTTCATTTAAAACAAAAAAAACTGGCTGAGAAATGATTTTATTTAAAATTAGTAAAATGACAAATTAAGCTAAAAAGATGAATTTTAGTTGATTAAAAATTCTTTCAATGACAAATTTAGTAAAATGAGAAAATTGTTTTTTTTAAATTAGTTTAATGACAAATTAAATAAAAATGATAAATTTGAGTTCACTTCTACTCTACTGATTTTTGAGAATTGAAACGCAAAAAGCTCAATGAAACGGAGAAATTTAAAATCAGAGCGGATTTGAACATTGAAACGGAGAAAAATTGCAGAACGCTAAAACAAGTAAAAAGATAAATTAATAACAAAAAAAAAGGATTTTTATAAAGAACAAGAATGACAAATCGCGGAAAGTACTAAAATTCAATTATCAGCATAGCGTGTCGTAAAAACTTGCAACAACTCATAAAATTTATGCTTAAATCTGATTTAGTACAAACGACAAACATTCAACAAACGATTTGTTACGTCCGAAAAATCTCCGATTTTCCAGTCGCACAAATCTTATAAAAGCCCGTTGGGCAACATTTAAGATGAAATTTCTACTCCAAAATATAATTTTACTTTCCCTCTTTATTTCTTGTACAAGAGTGAATACAAAATACAGTATTCCGAATATAAAAGATTCTATTCCAACAACAATTTCTGTTTTGAAAACACAGAAAATGTTAGAAGGAGGTTATGATTTGATAGGAATTGAGGAAATTGGTAAGCCTTTTGAAATAAAAAATTTAAAGAAAAAAAATGATGATTACCTTATAAAAACTATAATTTACAATGATTCAACTCAGTCAGTTCTTGAGTATGAAGAAGAAATAATTGAAATTGATGATTTAGAATTAGCTGACATTGAGAAACCAATAGAGTCTAATCCAAATGAAACAAGTTATGAATTAGGAAATAATGATTTAAGAATTTATGTTGATACTACCCAAATTCTAAATATGCCAAACTATAAGGATAACCTAGAATTAAACGAAAATTTACAAACTAAATCTAGCGATATTCTTGAATATTCAAATTTAGTTAAAAACTCATATTCAAAATATTACAGAGAATCTAATGATTTGAAACAAGCATATCCTATATTAATCTTCAATCAATCACGTTTGACAATTCCAATAAATTTAAAAGAGGGTTGGGTAATGATGATTCAAGAAGCTAAAGATAAAGAAGGGGAATGGAAACCAATTGAATACTATGAACCTTTTGTAATTTGCGGGAATAGTTTTTGGTCTGATATTTTGTTACCAAATCATTATGCAATATCCAAAATTTATAAATATGGAGGTCAATTTAAAACAATATCAAGAGTGAAACTTTTAACTAATGATAAAATTTACTACTCTAATGAATTTAATAGTTTTATAAATGAAGAGCAGTTTTCATTACCCGATTATATAAAATCCAAAGAAAAAAGAAATCATCATTTTTTTATGATTGATAGTTAACGATTGCCCAACAATGCACAAAAAAAATTGCTAAATTATTATGATTAGAGAAATACGATTTACTTTACAAACAAACGACAAACATCGGAAAATTACGATTTACCAATCGCAACTTTCCTTGTCCTAAACCGTTGTAAATAATTATGAAAAAGATACTTCTAGGAATATTAATATTACTTCCTCTACTGGAATCATTTAGTCAGACAAATAATGACTTCAAAGAATCAAATGAGTATTATTTAACGGAAATAGACTCTATTGTTGCCGAAAATTATTGGAACAATAATACTAATAAAACAGAACCTATTTTAAGATACTTAAAAGATCAAGATGGGAAAATAATTACCAAGTTTGACATCTCAGAATTAGAATTTTATAGTGGGAGTTCAATTAAGGTTTTGAGTATTGATAACTTGAAAAATATAACTCAAATAATTCATTTGCAATCTTCATACGATGCCTGTTGCACTAATTACTATTCAAACTACTTTTTAAAAACAGAAAACGGGAAATTAATTGAACTTCCTGAAGTTGAATATCTTCATTGTGATGGACCAACACCAATAAAAGAATTGAGATTCCCGAATCAAAAGTTCGGAAAGAAAAATCAAATATTATTGACTAAATCTACGCTTAATAAAGATTATAAAGTTGAAAGTGTAGAAATTATAAAGACATATTTTTGGGACGGAGAAAAAATAATATTGGAAAAATAACTATTTACAACAACTCATAAAATTTATGCTTAAATTTGATTTAGTACAAACGACAAACATTCAACTAACAATTTGCTACGTCCGAAAAATCTCCAATTTTCCAAACGCACAAATCTTATAAACAACCGTTAGGCACTATTACGATTGAAAAAAATGACAGATAAAATAGAACGATTAAAATCCTTTGATTCTGAGAAATTAATAGATATTGTTAAAAATTATCGTCAATACGGTTATGATGAAAATTTGAGAAATGACACATTAGAAATTCTAAAAAAAAGAGGAATTGATAAAGAGCAACTAATTTTGACTGGGAATTATAAAAATCAAAATTATGATTCCGCAAAAGACATTTACGAATCGTTTAATCGGAATTCAAAAAAGGCTTTAATACTTTACGGAGTCGTACTACTAATGAGTATTTTGACTGCAATTATTTCAAGCGATAAATTGATTTTTTTGAGTTCAGCAATGCTGATTATTAATTTAATCTTGATTGGACTATTTATTATCTTTTTGATTAAATCAATGATTAATCAGAGTCAATTTCACAAGGCTATCGGGAAAAAGAACGATTCAGAGTTTATGCTGATTTTTTTAGTTTTAGGAATATCACTATATTTTATATTATATTTTTACTTTAGAAATAAGATGAACGAACAGATGAGTTTAATAGAATAAAAAACAGTGCCTAACAACTCATAAAATTTATGCTTAAATTTGAACTAGAACAAACGACAAACATTCAACTAACGATTTGCTACAACCGAAAAATCTCCGATTTTCCAGTCGCACAAATCTTATAAAATCCCGTTGTAGCTAATATGAAAAAGACAAAATTATTCCTCATTATTTTTTTAGGATTTATTTTAAGTTGCCAAGTTGATTGGATTGAAAAGAATGAAAAGTTAATTGAGAATATTGAGCGAAATTCTAAACTAGTCAAAAAAATTGACACAATAGAAAATTTTATAAACTTGAAAATTCAATTTCTTGAAACAGATGACAAATCAAAGATTGAATTTAAAACAGGTTTAGGAAATGTTGTGAAATTGGACCTCAAACTATATAAAAATGATTCATTTATTTTTGCAGAAAATTCATATTCAATTGAAGCTCTAAAGGACAAGAGAAAAAGAAATGATGACGAACCAATAGGGGAAATTATCGAAAAAAATATTTATTACAAAAACAAGAAAAGTGGAGTTCAGAAAACGAGAAAAATTCCTTTTTATAACTTTGATGATATTCCAAATCTCAAATTAGAATTATTAAAGAAAGAATATGAAATTATTGAAATTGGAGAGAAAGGATATTTGGAATCTGAGAAAAGCTATAATGGTTTAATGAGTGTGATAAAAAAATACTAGCTACAACAATGGTTATAAAAAATTGCTAAATTCAATAAAATAGAATGTTTCTAAAACATAAAAAACTTAAATTTAAACATCGGAAAAATACGGTTATCAAATCGCAACTTTCCATATCCTAAACCGTTACCACCAAGCTACGAAAAAAAATAAATGCTATGAATTTTATAACAATTGACTTTGAAACTGCAACAGCACAAAGAAATAGTCCTTGCGAAATTGGATTAACTTTCGTTGAAAATTTTAAAATTAAAGAGAGTAAATCTTGGCTAATTAAACCAATCAACAATGAGTTTGATTATTTCAACATTATGATTCACGGAATAACACCAGAAGATGTTGAAAATGAGCCTGAATTTGACGAAGTATGGAAAGAAGTTAAACCATTAATCGAAAACAAATTTTTAATTGCTCATAACGCAGGATTTGATTTTAGTGTTTTAAGAAAAACTTTAGAGACTTATGATATTCCTTTTCCTGAATTAGAATATTCTTGTAGTTATATTTTTTCAAAAAAAGTTTGGAAAAATTTACCCGCTTATGATTTGAAAACATTGTGTAATCATAACGAAATCAAATTCAAACATCACCGAGCAAAATCTGACAGTAGAGCTACGGCAGAACTAGCAATTAAAGCATTTAGAAAATCTGATGTTTTCTCAAAAGATGATTTTCCAGAAAAATTAAAGACAAATATTGGAAAGGTTTTTAACGGAGGGTATAAACCATCTGAAACAAAGAGAATTTACAAAGCTAAAGATTTAGCAAAAATGGTTGGAGACCCGACTAAACATAATAAAGAAAGTCTTTTTTATGGAAAAACTGTTGTTTTCACAGGAACACTTTCTTCAATGGTAAGAAAAGAGGCTCAACAAATTATAGCTGATATTGGAGGAGTAAATTTAAGAGGAGTGACTAAATCTACAGATTTTTTGATAGTTGGACAACAAGATTATAGAGTTGTTGGAGAAGACGGAATGAGTAACAAACAAGAAACTGCAATTAAATATATTGAGAAAGGTTCAGAAATAGAAATTCTATCCGAAAATGATTTTACAAGAAACATATAAAAACGCCAGGTGGTAACACCTCATATAATTTATGCTTACATTTAAACTAACACAAACGACAAACATTCAACTAACGTTTTGCTACGGCAGAAAAATCTCCGATTTTCCTGTCGCACAAATCATATAAAAACTCGTTGGCATTAATATGCGATGAAAAAAAAAGCTTACATATATTTTGATGAATTTGGAAATAGCCATTTAGATACAGAATCTAAAAAAGGAACATTTTCTCACTTCATTTATACTGCAGTTGTAATCAACGAAAATGATTTAAACAAGGCAAAGGAATTAAGAACATTTATTTCTAATAAATATAGACAAGGCTCTCCTTTAAAATCAAGTAAATTAGATATTAATAAGCGATTAAATATTATTGAGGAATTTAGTAGCATCGATTTTGGAATATTTAGTTTTATAATTGACAAAAGGAAAATTGACAATAAAAATCTAGAAGACAAAACTGTATTTTATAAATTTTTTCAAAGATTATTTTTAACTCAATTTGTTGAGAGATATGAGAGTTTCGAAATATATTTTGACAAAATAGGAAGCGAAGATTTTAGAACTAGTTTGACCAATTATATTTCAAGAAAAGTATTTTAGCCGACTTTATTCAATCCTGATAGATTATACAAAATAGCTGACGACAAATTTGAAGAACCTTTAATTCAAATTGCAGATTTCTATTCTGGATGCGTTGGTAAAATATTTTGTGTAAGTCACAAAGATATTGATGCAGAAAAAATATTTAACAAAATAAATAGTAGATTATTTATTGATTTTTATCCTTATTCAAGTTCCAGTTATTTAGGCAAATACAATAATGAACTAGATGTTTCAGATAAAAAAGTTGGCGAATTATGTCTAAATGTTGTTTTAGATTATCTAAATAGCGGAAAAGCAACGATTGAGGAAATTGAGTTATTAAAACATTTATTATTGATTTTCAGAACTGACCCCAATAGATTATCAGAAACATATGAATTAGTTGAAATTATCAAAAGAATAAATAGTAAATCCTCAAAAGAACACATTCGAGATTTAATTTCAACGTTAAGAGATAAAGGCGTAATTATAGTCAGTATTGAGGGAAAATATGGATATAAAATTCCAAATAAAAAAAATGATTTGATTGGATTTTATAATAGATATTTGAAAAGTATAATTCCAATGCTCAACAGAATGAATATTGCTAACGAGATAATTAAAAAAGAATATTTCGAAATAGATATATTCAATGAGAATGAAAACTTACAATTGATTCAAAGATTTATAAACATAATGGAATTCGAAAAAATAGAATAAATACTAATGCCAACAATTAATATAAAAAATTGCTAAACCCAACAATATAGAATGATTCTTAAAACCAATTACCCTAAATTTAAACATCGGAAAATTGCGGTTACCAAAGCGCAACTTTTCATATTATAACCCGTTATAGGGCATTTAAAGGAAGTGGCATTTCATCTTCGGCTTTTATTACTTTCCAAAGTGTATGCAGTTCTTCGACCGTTTCTACATCAAAATAAATTCTACCTTCATCAAATGAAAAATAGTGCGGGTCATCTTCGTGTAGGTCAAGTTTCCATTTAGTCCATATTTTGCCTTTTTTATCAAAGCCTAATTTTGTAAGTATTTCTCTTGTAAGTTTCATAATAAAAACGCCCTATAACAAAGTGTATAGCAAATAGCCGTTATTGGGCTGTAATTAAACTATTTGCGTGTTTATAAATTTAGTTTTCTATATCAAAGGTTTGTGCTTTCTATCGGCTACTTGCCATACACAAACCGTTAGGTGTAATAGCTTGAAAAAAATTGAATAATGCAAAATCAACAGATTAACTTTTCTAACGACAGAGAAATTTCATTTACAATATCTATCAAGAAAAAATCAAAATTTGCTAGAATAATCCTGATTTTTACATTTCTGATTTTTTTAATAATGCCAGTAATATTTTTGATTGATATGATTATTGAGCGAGCAGAATTGAAAATAGGAATATTTTTCTCATTCACATTATTATGGGGATTTGCATATTATATGTTTCGAGTAATAGCTTGGAATCAATTTGGAAAAGAAATTTTCACAATCGAGAAAGACAAAATTAAATATTACTCTGACTTTAAATATTTCAAAGACAGTTTTAAGGAAATCGATAATGTTGATTTAAAAATAGAACTTGAAAATATTGGATATATTGAGGATAATCTTGGAGTTTTATCGATTAAAAATGAAACGGATTCTTTAAAATCAGTAATTAAAGTTCCAATACCAGAATTGAACGAGTTGATTAAGAAGATAAAAACTACACCTAACAATTAATATAAAAAATTGCTAAATCCAATAATATGGAATGTTTCTAAACCTTAAAATACATACATTTAAACACCGAAAAATTGCGGAAACCACCCCTCAACTTTTCATATTATAAAACGTTAGGGCACATTACGAAAAAAAGCTATGCCAGAAAGAAAAAGAAGATTAAAATCTATAAAATCTGAACTTTTGATTAAGTCAAGAGAAGCTATGCTTTCTGCTGTTCAGATTTTTAATAACCCAAACATAAATTTTAAATCCGAAAATTTTATAATTCTATCGAATATTGCTTGGATGTATTTATTACACGCTTACTATAGAGAAAAAAGTATTGAATATCGATATTTTAAAAAAATAAAAACAAGAAGAAGATTTGACAGAACAAAACGTGGAGCATATAAATATTGGGAATTAGAAAGATGTTTAACCGATAAACTGAGTCCTATTGATAAAGTCACAAGTAGCAACTTAAAATTTTTAATTGGTTTAAGGCACGAAATTGAACATCAAATGACTGATAGAATCGATGAATATTTAAGTGCTCGATTTCAATCTTGTTGTTTAAATTATAATTTATACATAAAAAAGTTATTTGGAGAACAATTTGCAATTGATAAACACTTATCAATTTCATTACAATTTTCAACGATAAACGAAGAACAAACAAAAAAATTAAAAGAGTTTACAGATTTACCGAAAAATATTGCAACATATATTAACGATTTCGATGAAAACCTATCAGATGAATTATATAATGATATCCGATTTTCATATCGAGTACTATATGTTCCGAAATCAGCAAATAGAAAAGGTCAAGCTGATAAAGTAATTGAATTTATTCCTGCAAATTCTCCAGAGGCAAAAGGATTAAATAAAGAGTATGTTTTAATTAAAGAAAAAGAAAGAAAAAAATTTCTACCAAAGCATATTAAAGAACTAATGATTGAAAAAGGATTTTCTAAATTTTCAATTCACAAAAACACATTGTTATGGAAAGAAAACGATGCGAAAGATCCTAAAAAGAATTTTGGTGTTAACGTGGAAGACCAATGGTATTGGTATGATAATTGGGTGAAATTTGTTGAAAATTATTGTATTGAAAATAAAGAACAATTGAATTAAAAACGTGCCCTAACAATAGGTATAAAAAATTGCTAAATTCAATAAAATAGAATGTTTCTAAAACATAAATAACTTAAATTTAAACATCGGAAAAATACGATTACAATATCGCAACTTTCCATACCTTAAACCGTTACCTGCAAGCTGAAAAAAGAGCCACCGCACGGTCAAGCACATTTGGTTTTTGCCAACGCTAAACCCAACGCTGAAAAACCAAAAGAGCTTGCCCTTCCCCACCGCCACCCAAACAGAATATTTACACTTTATACACAACTTTTTGAGATAATTAAAATAATCGTATTAAATTAGCGGCTACATAAACAACGTCTGAAATGAACAGAATTAAGGAAGTGTTGGAACAGAAAGGGATAAAGCAAACTTGGTTGGCTGAAAAACTTGGAAAGAGTTACAATATGGTAAATGCTTATGCACAAAACCGACAACAACCACGATTGGAAACCTTAATGGACATTGCAAACATTTTGGACATTGACGTGAAAGATTTGATAATATCTAACAAAGAGAATAACTAATGGCAACAGAAAAGGAACTATATGCTGAAATAGAGGCACTAAAAAAGAAATTAGAAATTGCCAACAACCGAATTAAAACAGAAAAATACGGTATTACTTGGTTAGACGTTCCCGAAGCATTTGAGGAAGAAAGTGAAAACCAACTTCCTATTTTGACAGAGGTAAAAGAAAAAGCCATAAAAAATGAGGACGGAAAACCAACTCACATATTAATTGAGGGCGACAACTACCATTCACTTACTTGTTTAAACTACACGCACAAAAGTAAAATTGACCTTATTTATATTGACCCACCTTACAACACAGGTTCTGACGGTTTTACATATAAAGACAAACGCGTATTAGATAAATATCCTGATGGTTCAGAAGTTCCAAAAGACCATCCTTTACGACATAGTTATTGGCTTTCATTTATGAATAAAAGATTGGAATTAGCGAAAGATTTATTATCTGATTCAGGCTTAATTTTTATATCAATTGATGACAATGAATTAGCACAATTAAAACTTCTTTGTGATAAAATATTTGGAGAAAAAAACTTTATCGGAAACATAGTTTGGTTTAAAAAAAGAAAAGGTTCTTTTCTCTCAAACAAACTTGTAAGTTTAACCGAGTATGTTTTGGTCTATTGCAAAAAAGATGGAGTGAAACTATTTGGTGGAGAAACAGACAAAACAGAATCTCAACCTATTGTAAAAAGAACAAATGCTGTAAAAACCCTTGTGTTTCCTGAAAATTTTGTTCAGACAAAATTAAAAGATGGAGTTTACAAAGCAGGAAAATATGGAAAAGGAACTACTTCCACAATATTGCAAAACGATATTGTCGTAAAAGACAATATTATCAAGACAGGATTCTCTTTAGAAGCACCTTTTACTTGGAGTCAAGAATTTTTAGACGAAGAAATTAAGGATGAAACTAAAGTATTGATAAATACTTCCAGTTTCCAACCACGAGTTATTAGAACAAATAATAATTCATTTAAAGCAATGCCTTCATTTCTTGACGGTAGAGATTTTAAAGCTACAAATGAAGACGCTTATGGTTTACTAAAAGATATTTTTGATAAAGACAGACCTTTTAGTTATTCAAAACCTGTGAATTTAATAAAAAAGCTAATCAAATCTATTTCATTTTTTAAAGATAGTTTTACTGTACTTGACTTTTTTGCGGGTTCAGGAACAACTGCACAGGCAGTTTTAGAACTTAATGAAGAAGATAAAAAGCAAATCAAATTTATCATTGCAACAAACAATGAAAACAATAATGGAGACGGCAAAATCATTGATGATGTATGTTATCCGAGAGTTTCAAAAGTTATTTCAGGTTATACCAATAGAAAGGAAGAAGTTATACAAGGTCTTGGTAACTCTTTAAAATACTACAAGACTGATTTTGTTGGTTCAAACAATATTCTTTCAGCAACAGATGAAGATAAATCTTCATTGGCTCATAAAGCAGGCTATTTGCTTTCCATTGCAGAAAACACATTAGAAGAAATAGAATTAAGCAGTTGCTATCAACTGTTTGAAAATGATAAAAAAGTAACTGCTATTTATTTTAAAGAAGAAATGACTGAAATGGAAGCTTTTTTAGAGAAAGTAGAAAATATAAAAAAACCAATCGCATTGTATCTTTTTAGTTGGGGAAATAGAAGTGAGTTTGAGGCTTTGTTTGACCATTTGGAACACATTACCATTAAAACCATTCCGCAACCCATTTTAGAAATATACAAGAGGATATACAATATAGTAACCGTATGAGCAGATATAGTCCATTAAACTTTCAAACGAAAGCCATAGATAAATTAGTTTCCACATTCACAAAATTGTGGGGAAATTCAGAATCGCAAAGACTTTTGGCGTTTAAATCGCCCACAGGAAGTGGTAAGACATTTATGGTTGCCAACTTTGTGCATAGTTTGAACGGTATGCCAACTTGGGATTATGACAAAGCCTTTATTTGGATTACATTTTCAGAAGATTTGGCAATGCAAAGCAAAGACAAGTTTCAAGAATATTTTGATACTAATCTTGAAAACGGTTTACTAACCGTAAATGATTTTAAGCAAGGAAAATTATACAAAAACGATATTCTTTTTATCAATTGGCAAAAATTGGTTGCTTCAAAAAAAGACAACCGATTATTGAGACGACCAGACGAAGAAGTGAATTTAAAAGAGCAAGGATATTACTTTGATGATTTAATTGAAAACACGCATAAAGAAAATAGAGAGTTTGTATTAATCATAGATGAAAGCCACAAAAATCGAGACACGAATTTAGCACAAGAGGTTATAGACGTTATAAATCCAAAAGTAATTCTCAATGTTTCGGCTACACCAAAAAACGTTCCCGGAATTGATGAAATAGAAGACGGAACAGCAGGATATGTTGGCGTAAAACGTGAGGAAGTTGTAGAAGAAGGTTTAATCAAAGAAAAAATTGCAGTTCAAACAGAGGAAGATTTAGCTAAATACAAGAATAAAGATTTAGACGAGTTGCTTTTAGATTTAGCAATTGAACGTCAACAAGAACTCAAAGCAGAGTATAAAACTTTAGGTAAAGACATAAATCCTTTAGTTTTAATCCAATTACCTAATGACGATAGTCGTTTGAAAGATGCAGGACAAAAAACCAAAGAGGAAATTGTCACGGACTACCTACGAAAAAAGAAAATAGACATTGATAGAAAAGTTGCTTTATGGTTTGACGGAAAGCAAAAAAATATGGACTTCATTACCCACAATGAAAGTGATGTAGATTTTATGCTATTCAAACAAGCAGCAGGAACAGGTTGGGACTGTCCAAGAGCACATATTTTAGTAATGTTCAGAGAGATAAATTCGGCTTCTTTTTATGTTCAAACTATTGGTAGAATATTACGAATGGCAGAACCTAATCGTAAAGATGATTTCAAAAACAATCCGAATTTAAGAACAGGATATTTATACACAAACTACAAACGAAATGATGTAGAAATTCCAGACCAAGGAGCTAAAAACAAACCGTTTATCTACACTTCAAAACGAAAAGAAGATTTAGAAAATATACAAGGATTATTTTCTGACTTTGTTTCTCGTGTGGATTATGGAGATTTAGGTCACGCAGTAAAATTTCAAAATGGTTTTTTAAAATCATTTGACAATTACTTCGGCTTTGACGAGCAAGACCATCCAGCCATAATGCGTGAAAAAATTGAAGCAAAGGGAATTGATATAAATCCGACTTTAACAAACAAGCTAATTGTTGATGCAGAATTTACGGACTACGACAAAATCAATTTAGACTTTGCAAAAAAAGGACACGAAGAAGATTACGAAATATCAAGAAATGATGTCGAGAAGATATTTAATTGGTATTGCTTTCAACTATTATCTGAACAAACGGAAGCAGAAGCCAAGGTTTCAAACGTTTCTCGTTCTTGGTCACCTTTGAAATCAGCATTTAGAGTTTGGTTTAAGAGTATTTTTGACCAAGACAGTAATTTGTACTATCGCATTTTAATTAATGATTTAAACGAAGAGCAGTCAAGTATTTTCAGACAAGCCTTGACCAAAACTTTGAAAGAATATTATCCTGTTAAAAAAGAATATCTTGAAAAGCGTAAAAAAGACATAGAAAAACGAGAAGCACCACTTTTTGAAATTAAGGAAGAATATACATTTACAGAAGATTATGCTGAATTAACCGCTCAAGAAGGAATTTCAGAATTAAGTGCAATTCAACCGTTCTACTTAAAAAAGGAATATAAAGGAAGAGATAACGAACTGAAATTCTTGAATTACCTCGAACAGAAAAAAGATAAGTTGGATTGGTGGTTTAAAAATGGAGATTCAGGTAAAGAATTTTATTGCTTGAAATACTACAACACAGCCAAAAAAGAAGAAGCACTCTTTTATCCTGATTGGATTTTAAAATTCAAAGATGGTAGAATTGGAATATTTGACACGAAAAGTGGACAGACAGCACAAAACCCAGAAGGACGTGCTGAAGGACTTGCTAACAAACTGAAAGAATTAAATGAAAATGGCGGAAAATATGTTGGCGGACTTGTAGTGTTAGAGAATAACCAATGGTATTATTTCAATAACGAAAAATATTTGTTAGAACCGAGATTAAACGGAGTTGAAGAACCGAAAGCGGAATACGGAGCGAAATTTGACTACGATTATACGCCAGGGAAATTGACAGAAAATTGGAAACCATTTAATAAACTGTTTGACTAATGCCCACGCTTAAAGCCATACACATTTGCAATTCGCACCAGCCGACACACAAGCCCAAAATTGCAAAAGAGTATGTCTTTGCCAACGCTGAAAGACGAACGAAAAAATAAAGCCAGCAGGTAACAATGTATATAAAAAATAGGCGGAATAGTAATAAATTCAAGGTTTTTGGCTCGTTTCAAAGTTTGTGTTTAAACGAAAGTTTCGTGCTTCGAAATCGCCTACTTTTCATATACTAAACGTTGCCATTAACTGCGAAATTTCGATTTTCCAGATAATAAAGTTCTTTAAAAGTAAAATTTTACTCTTCCGATAAATTTTAAATTGACTTCCACTCTATCGGATTGACAATTGAATCGGTCAGATTTTAGCAATGAATCGTGAAAAGAGGAAAATAACGTGCGGAAACCCATAATGAACGTGCGAAAATGGAAAAACAACGTGGAGGAATACAACAATGACTGTAAGGAACGCATGATGAACGTACGAAAATGGAAAAGTGACGTGCGAAAACCCATGATGAACGTGGAGGAATACAAGAATGACTCGGAGGAACGCATGATGAACGTTAAGGAGTACAATAATGACTATAAGGAACGTAAGAAAAACGTTAAGGAATATAAGAATGATTAAAATTCAATAATGATAAAGATTGTAACTCTGAAAAACGATTTAAACATAATGATAAAAAACAGCTAAATGGCAACAATGTATATAATTCATTGCTAGTTTTGCCGTTTTACGACAAAAAACACTAAATTTAAACATCGATTTTCTTTACGATAAGTCTTACGACTAATCGCAACGAAATCATAATACTAAGCCGTTGTGTGCAATTTAAAGAGCATCTAACTCATTAATTACATCTTTCCAATATCTTACTTTGTATCCATCATAATCAGCACTTTCTGAAATATACTTAATCATTTCATTAGCGGTTATTTTTGCTGACTTTATTGCTATAAGGCTACAAAGAATTTCGTTACCACAATCAGTATCTTCATTCATTAATATCATTCTATACTGATTTACTAAGTCATTTGCTTTTTCGTTTGCTGTCATCATAATAAAAACTGCACACAACAAAGAACTGAGCTAAAAAACAAGTTTTTTCTTCATTAATTTTGTTCACTAGTATTCTAAGCTTAAATTTTTGT
>NZ_BMNS01000002.1:0-426661 GCF_014646675.1 Lutibacter litoralis
ATTTTAGATTTAGTTCCAAAGCAACAGACTACTACTTCACGGCGTTCGAAATGACGCTTTAACAATTAAACGGCACTAAAAAGCCAAAAAAAGCTCAAATTTTATTGCTAAAATTTGAGCTTTTTTGTTTTACTTACTCATTTCAGTAAAATACTTATAAAAAAGCGGAATGGTTTCAATTCCTTTTAGGTAGTTGAAAATTCCAAAATGTTCGTTTGGCGAGTGAATGGCATCACTGTCTAATCCGAAGCCCATTAAAATAGTTTTACTTTTCAATTCTTTTTCAAACAACGCTACAATAGGAATACTTCCTCCTGATCGTTGTGGAATTGCAGGAATTCCAAATGTTTCTGTATATGCCTTATTAGCTGCTTTGTATCCAATATTATCAATTGGAGTTACATACCCTTGACCTCCATGGTGGGGTGTCACTTTTACCTTTACCGCTTTTGGAGCAATACTTTCAAAATGCGCTTTAAAAAGTTCTGTAATGTCTCTCCAATCTTGATTAGGAACCAAACGCATTGAGATTTTTGCATAGGCTTTACTGGCAATTACCGTTTTTGCGCCTTCACCTGTATAGCCACCCCAAATACCATTTACATCTAATGTTGGTCTAATAGAATTACGTTCGTTGGTAGTATATCCTTTTTCGCCATACACTTCATCAATATCCAAGGCATTTTTATAAGCTTCTAAAGAAAAAGGAGCTTTTGCCATTTCAGCTCTTTCTTCTTTTGATAACTCTTCCACCTTATCATAAAAACCTGGAATTGTAATATGATTGTTTTCATCGTGTAAAGAAGCAATCATTTTAGTTAAAACGTTAATAGGATTTGCTACGGCGCCACCATACAATCCAGAGTGTAAATCTCTATTTGGACCTGTAACTTCAACCTCAACATAACTCAATCCACGTAAACCAGTTGTAATGGATGGTTGTGAATTCGAAATCATCCCTGTATCTGAAATTAATATAACATCATTGGCTAATTTTTCCTGATTGCGTTCTACAAACCACGCCAAACTAGAAGATCCAATTTCTTCTTCACCTTCAATCATAAATTTTACATTACACGGTAAATTACCATTTACGGTCATATACTCTAAAGCTTTTACATGCATGTACATCTGACCTTTATCGTCGCAAGCACCGCGCGCAAAAATAGCACCATCAGGGTGTTTTTCGGTAGTTTTAATTACTGGCTCAAAAGGTGGAGAGGTCCATAAGTCAATTGGATCGGCAGGTTGTACATCATAATGTCCATACACCAAGACCGTTGGTAATTCTGGATCTATTATTTTATCTCCATAAACTATGGGATACCCCGGAGTTTCACATATTTCTACTTGGTCGCATCCTGCCTTTAAAAGAGCTTCTTTTATAGCATCCGCAGTATTTAAAACATCTTGGCTGTAAGCAGAGTCTGCACTAATTGATGGTATTTTAAGTAATTCTACAAGTTCGTTTATAAAACGGTCTTTGTGTTCACTAACGTACGATTTAATATTTTCCATTAAAATTATAATTTGTTTTATTTATTATGTATCATGATTAAATTTCGTCAATTCGAGTTAATTTTCAGCCTTTTACTGGCTTAAAATTAGTATCGAGAATAGTTATTCTATAAAAGACAATAGTTCTCGATACAATTTTTTATCAAAAATCACTCGAACTGACGATACATTAAGTTTATTTATTCAAAATGCACAACGTGTTTTATTTTATTCAAAAATACATAATTTTATTTGGAATTATGACTCTAAAAAAATTATTGAAAAACTGCTTTGCAATTTTAAACTATTGTGTATATTTGCATCCACTTTAACAAAAGCGGGCGTGGTGGAATTGGTAGACACGCTAGACTTAGGATCTAGTGCCGCAAGGTGTGAGAGTTCGAGTCTCTCCGCCCGCACTAAGGCTCTTCGAATTTTCGAGGAGCTTTTTTTATGCAAAAAAACAAATAACATACTTATAGTTATTTGTCATTTTGAACGGTAGTGAAAAATCACATACTACTTGGAGTCAGTTCCTTTATGTGATTGACTGCGTCGAATCTTCGATTTCCTCCTTTGTCAGACATGACAAGTAATGGGATTTTATCTTTCTAATAGCTGTGGAATAGTTCTCGATACAGTTTTTTATCAAAAATTACTCGAACTGACGATACGAACATATAAAAACGTCTCTTCGAGTGAAATTCTTTTTTAGAATTTTGTAGCGAGAAGCGTACTTGATTAAAAAACAACAGTGATAGACAGTTTTTTTTATACAAAAAAACAAATAACATACTATAGTTATTTGTCATTTTGAACGGTAGTGAAAAATCACATACTACTTGGAGTCAGTTCCTTTATGTGATTGACCACGTCGAATCTTCGATTTCCTCCTTTGTCAGACATGACAAGTAATGGGATTTTATCTTTCTAATAGCTGTGGAATAGTTCTCGATACAATTTTATATCAAAAATTACTCGAACTGACGAGTTAAGGTGGAACGTATCAAGGTGTTCGTAATAATTAAAAATGGCTGCATGTTAACATTGTCATACAGCCATTTTTATATTAATGATTATGACCGGAATGATCTTCCGTTTCTTTAGCTTGGCTTGCTACCTTTTTTAAATCCATTTTACAGACAGGACAGGTACCCTCTTTTTCATACGTTTTGCCTTTTTCACAATCCATAGGACATTGGTACACATCTGATGTTGCCATTTCCATTTTTTCTTCTGTTTTAACAGATTCATTTTCTTTTTTAACTTCTGTTTTACATCCTGTTACTGAAAACATAGCCAGCACAGCGATACTTAAAATTACTTTCTTCATTTTTAAAAATTTATTTAATTATTATTTAGCTATTACTTGTTTTACTTCTCCACATTTTAACATAGCATCACCAAAATATGGATTTAAAATTTGCGCTTCTTTACTCAACCAAAATGCACCCTTGTTATTAGCTACCATTGGACAAAATTGTTGATATACTGTTTCGTTTACTCCAAACATTTCTACCGCTTTTGTTAAATGGGTTGAAAGATGTATAAAATGATTTCGTTGCTCTTGTATATCCATTGATGTTGAAATAGCTGTTGCAGCTGCCTGCAGTTCTTTCTCAAAAGACATCCAAGAGTCATGCGTATTGTGCTCTTTTAACAATTTCATGTCAACTTGCGATAGGCTCTTTAAAATGCTTTTTGAATGCTCCAGAACAGCTTCAAACTTATCTTTCACCAGTGCATTTTTTAAATTAATATAGTCTGAAAATACTGTATTTAACTGCTGTTGAAATTGAGGAGCTACTTGAATGCGCTCTTGCACTTGAGTATGGTTATTAGTAGCGTTTGTTGGTGTGGCATTTGTTCCTAAATGGTCTTCATGTCCAGTACTAACCTTACCTACTTTTACATTCATCATCGATTTTTTACCTTGTAATTGCGCCGCTGCATCAACTGTAAAAGTTCCGTTGGTAACTATCTCGTCTCCCTGTTTCAACCCTTCTAAAACAGCATAGTTTTCTCCTATCTGATTTCCTAATTGCACTTGTTGCATCTGAAAAATTGATTGTTCGGGATTCGGTTTTATATACACCAAAGAACGCTTACCTGTCCATAAAACAGCCGATGATGGAATGGTAAAGCTATTGTTATTTTTAAGGTTATTACTTTTAATTTCGCCTGCTACAAACATTCCTGGTTTTAATAAATTATTTTTATTGTTTAGCACTACTCGTAAAGCAACAATACGCGTTTTTGTATCTAAAACTGGGTCTATAAAATCTACCTTCCCCATAAATTGTTTATTCGGGTAGGTAGTTGTTGTTACCGTAACTTCTTGTCCTTTTTTAAAGGCAGCTATTTGGTTTTCATACACATCAAAATTTGCCCAAACCGTATTGAAATTTGAAATCTTAAATAGAGGCTGTCCTTCTTTTATATAATCGCCTTGTGCAACTAATTTTTCGGATACGGTCCCCGAAACTGTTGCATAAACAGGAATATTTTCTTGTACTTTTCCTGTTGCCTCAATTTGATTGATTTGATTTTCAGAAAGCTTCCATATTTTCAACTTGTTACGTACCGCTTTGTACAATGCAGGTTGCGCTATCTTTAAGGATGCTGCCGTTATCAATTCTTGTTGTGCTGCATACAATTGTGGTGAATAGATGCTTGCTAATAATTGACCTTTGCGCACTGCTTCTCCTGTAAAATTGATATGCAATCGTTCAATTCTTCCTGAAAAATAACTGACTTGAACTGCATTCGCTTCTTCATTTTCTACAATCTTTCCCGATAGTTTCATATTAGTAGCTTCAGCGTTTACATTACCCACAATTGTGGTCTGAATATTTGCCAAAGCCATGGCGTTTTCTGTTAATTTAAATTGATCTGCCAACAAACCATCACTCCCACTTTCAGCAGGAATTAAATCCATTCCACAAATAGGACAATCGCCAGCTTCTGGTTGCATAATTTGTGGATGCATAGAGCAGGTCCATTGTTGATTTGTTACCACTTCCGTATTGTGGTTTTGTGTTGCTACAGTTGGTGAACCACCAAAAAGTAACCAGCCAAAAAGTAGCCCTAGAGCCAATATTCCGATGTAAATTATATATTTTTTCATTTTCTATATTTTAATTTTTCTTAATCTTAAAGCATTTGTAATAACTGATACAGAACTAAAACTCATTGCCAAAGCAGCAATCATTGGCGATAGTAATAATCCAAAAATTGGGTATAAAACTCCAGCAGCAATTGGAACTCCAAATACATTGTATATAAATGCAAAAAAGAGATTCTGCTGAATGTTTTTTACCACCTTATGGCTTAATTTTTTAGCATTTACAATGCCTTGCAGATCGCCTTTTACTAAAGTTATAGTAGCACTTTCAATAGCAACATCAGTTCCTGTGCCCATGGCAATACCAACATCAGATTGTGCTAATGCCGGCGCATCATTAATGCCGTCTCCAGCCATAGCAACTATTTTACCTTCTTTTTGAAGTGCCTTTATTTCATTGAGTTTGTCTTCTGGAAGACATTCCGCTTTGTAATTTTTTATATTTAATTGTTCGGCAACAGCTTTAGCAGTATTTTTGTTATCTCCTGTTAGCATTATCACTTCAACACCATTATTTTGAAGTTCAGCAATAGCTTTTTGACTTGTTTTTTTAATGGCATCAAAAATAGTAACATAACCTACTGCTTCATTTTCTACAGTTATGTATGAGACTGTTTTACCTTGCTCTTGCTCTGCCACAACTTTGTTGTTTAAATCTTTTGATATTGTAATAGAAAACTGGTCTAATAATTTAGCATTTCCTAAGGTTATTTTGTTATTTTCAACTGTTCCAATAACGCCTTTTCCTGCTATTGCTTCAAAATCGTTTACTTTAGTGATTGAAATAGCCTTTGATTTACCATAATTTACAATGGCTTCCGCCAAAGGATGTTCGCTATATTGGTTTAAAGATGCAATGTATTTAAGCAGCACTTTTTTATCTATTTCATGTATAGATATCACTTTCTCTACAGATGGTTTTCCTTCTGTAATTGTTCCTGTTTTATCTACAATAAGCGTATCAACCTTATTCATTTTCTCTAAGGCTTCTGCATTTTTAATTAATATACCAGATTGTGCGCCTCTACCCACACCCACCATTACCGACATTGGTGTAGCCAAGCCTAATGCGCAAGGACACGCAATAATTAATACTGCAATTGCATTTACAAAAGCAAAAACATACGCAGGTTCAGGACCAAAAATTGCCCAAACAATAAAGGTGATTATTGAAATAATTAATACAATAGGTACAAAATATTTAGAGATTTTATCTGCTAATTTTTGAATAGGTGCTTTAGAACGACTAGCACTATTTACCATTTGAATAATTTTAGAAAGCAACGTTTCTGAACCTACTTTTTCTGCTTTCATCACAAAAGATTTAGTTCCGTTTATAGTTCCTGAACTTACTTTATCATCCACATTTTTATCTATTGGGATTGGCTCGCCAGTAATCATAGATTCATCTATACTGCTATTTCCTTCAACAATACTGCCATCAACAGGTATTTTTTCGCCAGGCTTTACGCGTAATAAATCACCTTGTTTGATTTTATCAATCGCAATTATTTTATCTTCACCATCCTCTACTAATGTTGCTGTTGATGGCACTAATTTTAATAATTCCTTTATTGCTCCACTTGTTTGGCTATGTGCTTTTGCTTCTAATAATTGACCTAATAAAACCAGTGTTAAAATAACGGTTGTAGCCTCAAAATACACAAATACATTTCCATCAGCAGTTTTAAAATCCGACGGAAACACCTCTGGAAACAACATTGCAAATACACTAAAAACCCAAGCAATTCCTGAACCAATGCCTATAAGTGTAAACATATTTAGGTGCATTGTTTTTATAGAATTCCAAGCGCGTTTAAAAAACATCCAAGTGGCATAAAACACCACAGGAATTGACAATGCAAATTGAATCCAATTCCAATATTTTTGTTCTAAAACAGCATATATTGGATTATTGTCTAACATTTCAGACATTGCTATTAAAAATATAGGCACCGTAAAAACGACTGCAATCCAAAATTTTTCTAATAGTTTTTTATAGGTTTTCTCTTCTGCAGAATTGTCGGCTTCCATTGGTACTAAATCCATTCCGCAAATTGGACAAGATCTTGGCTCGTCTTTAACTATTTCTGGATGCATTGGACATGTCCATTGTTCTACATTAGTGGCAGTTATATTTTGTTCTTCAACTAAATCCATTCCACAAACAGGACAATCTGCTGCTTTATCATAGGTTTTATCACCTTCGCAATGCATTGGACAATAAAATATGCCAGTTCCTTTACCTTTCGGTTTTTCCTCTTTTTGGTTACTATGATGATGTTCTCCTAAATTATGAATGCTATAACGCCCACCATCATTTTTAAGAGCGTTTTGAAACTTTTCTATTGGAATATGAGATTCCATTTCTATAGTTGCCAGTGCTTTTTCTAAATTTACAGTAGCTTTTGAAACACCCTCTAATTTTGAAAGCGTTTCTTCAACGTGATTTCGACAACCATTACAGGTCATTCCGTGTATATGATATGTGTGTTCCATTTTATTGTTTTTGAAACCTAACAAGTTCTAGATACCTGTTGGGTCTTTAGTTAAATAATTAATAATTGTAGTTTGCACATAATAAGTATTTACAGCTTCTATTTGTTTCATCTGAAACTTCAATTGTAATTCTTGAATGTCTAATACATCGTTAAAATCAATAGTACCTGTTTCGTAACTTTTATTTAAAATTTCCTCTGCATTTTTAGCTTGTCTCAAATTTTTTATTTGTGTGTTGTAACTTATTTTTGAAGAAATCCTATCTTTTATCGCTTTATCTAAAAGGGTTTCTAATGTATTTAGGAGTTCTTGCTTTTGCGATAGAATTTCCTGCTGTTCTAGTTTATTTTGTTTGGATTTTGATTTGAATTTTTTATTAAAAATTGGTATTGACACAGCTAGCATTGGCATTATAATATCTTTACCATTATCATTAAAAACCATATCTGGACGTGATGCAACATTGATATAATCTAAGCCAAACCCAATCAATGGGTTGCTTTCTTTTTGATTCAATAATTCAGATTGCTCAATAGCGGTATAACGTTTTTCGTATTGCAATAATTCAGGATGTAGCACTAAATTTTCAGTATTGATATCAATAGCTTCTAGTGGAATACCTAATGTACCAACCACAGTTACCGACACCTCATTTTCCCGATTCAAGAGGTTGTTAAAAGCGGTTTGTTCCGCTAAATACTGTTGTTCTAATATTTGCTGCGATTCCACTAATTCATTTTGGCGCATTTGCAATCGCAGCACATCTACAGCAGATGCTTTACCAACTTCAACAGCTGTTAATGCTAAAGTCTCATACGTTTCCAGTAGTTTAATATTTTCAGCTACAACATCTTGTGTTGCTTTGTTAGCATATAGCTTAAAATAGCTTTGTGAAACCGCTGTTATTAATTTCCTTTTAGCAATTACAATTTCCTCGTAAGTAGCATCTGCTAAAGACCTTACATAGTTTTCACGTGAAGCGATGGTACCAAACCATGGAATCATTTGTTTAGCCGACACTTTAAAACGTTGCGCTCCGGTGCGCGTTTCAGGTTCGCTTGCAAAATAACCAACTCCAAATTCCGTATTAGGGATGGTATTTACTTCGTTTACCTTTTCTGATGCAATACTGTATTTCAGTTCAAATTTTTGAATTGCAGGATTGTTTGCTAATGCTTCTTCAATAAAGGTTTCTAGTTGTTGAGCACTTGAAAAGTGAAAAGTGAAAAGTGAAAAACTAAAAATTATAACACTTCTTAAGTGAAAAGTGAAAAGTGAAAAGTGAAAAATTCTCTTTTCATTTTCCTTCTTTAGTTTTTGTTTATATGTTTCGAATAAATTCATATTATATTTTTGATTTTGTTGTTTTAATTGAACTAACCAACATTGCAACCAATTCCCTATTTAAGTTGCAATGAGTTAGGTGTGTTTCTTCAGTTACATAATCTGTGTCTTTTAAGATACTTTTACTCATAACTTTTTACTTTTAGATTTTCGCTTTTCACTTTAAACTCAGCTTTCCAGCTGTACAGTACTGGAACAACAAATAAAGTAATTAAGGCAATTAACATACCACCAAAACTTGGTATTGCCATAGGAATCATAATATCACTTCCGCGTCCTGATGAAGTTAAAACTGGCAGTAACGCTAAAATGGTAGTTGCCGTAGTCATTAAACAAGGTCTGATTCGTTTTTCGCCTGCTTCAACTACTGCTGCTCTAATTTCCTTTTTATTTTTGGGTGTATTTCTATTAAAAGTCTGCGTTAAATAGGTTGCCATTACAACCCCATCATCGGTCGCAATTCCAAAAAGTGCAATAAAACCAACCCAAACAGCTACACTTAAATTAATTGGGTGTATTTGAAATAAATCACGTAGATTTTCACCAAAAACATTCACGTTTAAAAACCATTCTTGCCCGTACAACCATATCATTATAAAACCACCTGCAAAGGCAACAGCTATTCCTGTAAAAACCATCATTGATGTTGTAACAGAACGAAATTGGAAATACAAAATCAAGAAAATTATTGCCAATGCTAATGGCACAACTACAGCCAATGTTTTTTCTGCTCGCACTTGGTTTTCGTAGGTTCCTGTAAATTGGTAATTGATACCTTTAGGCACTACCAATGCACCTGAATCAATTTTTTGCTGTATTAAGGCTTGTGCATTTTCAACCACACTTACTTCGGCAAAACCATCCAATTTATCAAACAACACATAGCCTACTAAAAAGGTATCTTCACTTTTAATAACTTGAGGTCCTTGTTGGTATTTAATGGTTGCCAATTCACTTAAAGGAACCTGACTACCATTGGCAACTGGAATATAAATCTGTTCTAAATCTGTTGGATTTGATCGTAATTCTCTTGGATAGCGCACTCGAACTCCGTAACGCTCTCTGCCTTCTACGGTTTGTGTTAACACCATTCCGCCAACCGCAACTTCTAATACAGCTTGTACATCTTGTATTGAAATACCATAACGTGCAATTTTCGTTCTATCTATATCTATTAACAAATACGGTTTACCAACTATACGATCTGCAAAAACAGCTGCTGGTTTAACACCTTCGACTTGTTTTAATATAGTTTCTAATTGCACACCAAATGCCTCTATTTGTTTTAAATCTTGTCCTTTCACTTTAATACCCATAGGCGCACGCATTCCAGTCTGAAGCATTACCAATCGTGTTTCAATAGGTTGTAATTTAGGTGCAGAAGTAACTCCGGGCAATTTGGTAACTTTTACAATTTCGTTCCAAATATCATCTGGTGATTTTATTTCTGGTCGCCAGTTGCGGTAGAACTCCCCATTGCTGTCTGGGATGAGTTGAGACCTTTCCACTACACTAAAGTTGACATTCTTAGAATTATTTATATTTGCTATAAAACGACCATCTTTCAATTGAAACAAACCATCATCATTTACTCTGTAGCGTTGTCGTTCTCCTTGTTCATTCAGCATATATTCAGGTTTGTACTGAATAATATTCTCGTACATAGATAAAGGCGCTGGATCTAAGGCAGATTCGGTTCTTCCTGCTTTTCCTACAACAGTTTTAATCTCTGGAATACTGGCTACAGCCATATCTAATTGTTGTAAAACCCGTTTATTTTCGGCTACACCTGAATGTGGCATTGAAGTTGGCATTAATAAAAATGAACCTTCATTTAAAGATGGCATAAACTCTTTCCCTGTATTTTTCATAATAAAAACACCTGCAATCACAATCGCTGTAGGAACCGCTAGAAACAACAGTTTATTGTTTAAACACCATTCTAGAATACGGGTATAAAACTTTATAAAAAATGAGAAAACACCTAACAATCCAAAACAAATAATACTTACAAAAACAACGTTCCAAAAGATGCTTTTATCCACTCCCAATGGTCGCCAGTATTCAGCTAATAAGAATACAATTGCTGCAACAGAAATTATAATATTGATTAGGTTTTTTGAAAGTGAAAAGTGAAAAGTGGAAAGTGAAAAGTTCCATTCATTTTTATCTAAAAGCAAACTTAATATTGCTATTGCACCAAAACCAACTAATATTAATCCTAGCCAATAACCAAAAGTAACTCCCATTATTCCACATAGAATTAAGGCTAAATTTAAAGCATAACTAAGGTGCTTTTTAATAGGTTTCCTTCTGAATAAAAAGGCCGCAAACGGCGGAATTAAAAATAAGGCCACAATAACGGAGGCAGTTAAAGCAAAAGTCTTTGTAAATGCTAAGGGTCTAAACAATTTACCTTCCGCACCTATCATTGTAAAAACTGGAATAAAACTTATAATGGTGGTCATAACAGCGGTTACAATTGCACCAGATACTTCTATTGTTGCATTGTAAACAATTTGATTAATGCTTTTTTTGTCGTTCTTAACATCGTGGAGAATCTCTTTATGAGATTTAGCTTCGCTGAGCTCACGTTTCTCATCGCTCTTACCTCGCTCTTTCGGAATCACATTCTCATTTTCATCAAGATGACGGATAATATTTTCAGAAAGAATTACACCAACATCTACCATTGTACCAATAGCAATCGCAATACCTGAAAGTGCTACAATATTAGCATCTACACCAAAAAACTTCATTGCAATAAACACCATTAACACTGCAACAGGTAATAACCCTGAAATTAATACAGAAGCCCGCAGATTAAACACCATAATGATTATAACTAAAATGGTTATTAAAATCTCTAAGGACAAGGCTTCGTTTAGAGTTCCTAGTGTTTCTTGAATCAATTCAGTTCTGTCATAAAATGGCACAATAGTCACTTGCGAGGTACTACCATCACCTAACACTTTTGAAGGTAACCCTGGACTTAATTCGTTTATTTTTTCTTTTACGTTGTTAATAACTTCCATAGGATTTGCACCATACCGAGCC
Organism: Lutibacter litoralis; assembly: GCF_014646675.1. Lineage (GTDB taxonomy): Bacteria > Bacteroidota > Bacteroidia > Flavobacteriales > Flavobacteriaceae > Lutibacter > Lutibacter litoralis. Next base: position 11,522 of record NZ_BMNS01000002.1, read on the forward strand.
ACTACTACAGCTCCAACAACCTCTGCACCTTCTTTATCTAGAATTCCTCTTCGGGCTGCGGGACCTAAAGATACTTTTCCAATATCTTTAATTTTGATGGCCGTATAGTTTTCAGAGGTAACAACCGCATTTTCTATATCTGAAATTGATTTTATATAACCTAAACCACGCACTAAATATTCAACTTGGTTAATTTCTAAGGTTTGTGCTCCAATGTCTTTATTACTTTCCTTAACTGCATTTACAACTTGTTCTAAACCAATATTGTATTGTCGCATTAATTCTGGATTTACATCGACTTGATATTCCTGAACAAAACCACCAATAGAAGCTACTTCAGAAACACCACTTGCAGCTGATAAAGCAGGCTTTACATAGTAATCTTGAATGCTTCGTAATTCTTGTAAATCCCATCCTCCGGTCACATTTCCTTGAGTATCGCGTCCTTCTAAAGTATACCAAAATATTTGACCTAAGCCCGTTGCATCAGGGCCTAAAGTTGGGTTGATGCCATCTGGCAATAAATTATTTGGCAATGAATTTAATTTTTCCAAAATACGACTGCGACTCCAATAAAATTCGATATCTTCTTCAAAAATGATATAGATACTCGAGATGCCAAACATAGAAGAACTACGAATTGTTTTTACTCCAGGAATACCAAGTAATGAAGTGGTTAGAGGGTAGGTAATTTGGTCTTCAATATCTTGTGGTGAACGACCATCCCATTTGGTAAATACAATTTGTTGGTTTTCTCCAATATCTGGAATGGCATCTACCGCTACAGGATTACTTGGTAAAAAACCAGTATCCCAATTAAAAGGTGCGTTTACCGTTCCCCATCCTATAAAAAGAACTAAAAGTAGTACCGCAACCAATTTGTTTTCTATTAAAAATTTGATGCTTTTATTGAGCATATTAAATGATTTAAACAATGAAACATAGGTGTTAGAAATACACCGAATACTTGTCTGTACAAAGACAAACAATAAAATATCCGTATGGCATAAATGCCAAAGGATAACACAGTTTATTGTTTAAAAAATCAAATTAAATAAGTCTCGTCAATCTTGTAGATTTGCCTTATGACGAGTGGTGGTTTGTAGTCTTTATAAAAAGTAACACTTTTATCTGAACTTGTAAAAGGCGAACTATAAGTGTACACAAAAGAAGCTATAAATACTTGCTGTTCAAAAGCTATTTTAGCTATTGAAAATTGCAATTCATCTTGGCCTTTAACTATCAATTTTTCGTTGTTACAACAATTCTTTTTAGAAGTTGAACAACCATCGTTTAAAGAATTCTCCATTTCCATACCGCACGTTGCTGCTTTATGAAAAATAGCCGAATCAACTAAAGCATCTCCACAATAATGCATATCAATAGTAAATGACATTGTAGAGCATAACACTACAACAGCCATTACAAATGACATTATTTTATGGATTACTTGCTTCATATTGTTACAAAAGTAATAAATTATAATGATTCTAAATAAGTTTAACAAATTTTTAGTAGTTTATTTTTATTTATGCAACCCTTAAACAATCCCTTTATGCTGATTAAATTCGTACACTAAGGTCCCATTTCTAAACTCCTCAAGCTTTTATAGATTCTAATAATTTTGAAGTGTTCTTTAGAATCTAACAACACTTTAAAAAGAATTAATTTCTTAGAAATTACTCTTCAACTAGTTGTTCTATATTTTAAAAAGTGAAATAAGGCACATGCTAAAACCTATTAAAATTAGGTGCCGCTATATAGTATATTTTTTTTAGATTTGTTTGTTTCTAAAAGTCAACATTGTATAAAAAAGTTTCATATTATTTTACAATACTATTATTGCTAATACTTACTTTTAGTAGTTATGCACAAACTTCAGTTTCTTCAACTAAAGATAAAAAGACACCTACACGGTTACAGTCTCATATTCTAATTCATCAAGATAGCATTACAATACAAGCATTACAATCAATTTTAAATAAAAAAACACCCATTGCCATTCAGCTGAACAAAAATGAGGCATTGCAACATGTTTTTTTGAAAGAATTTTTGAAACACAACACTAAATTAGTGCTAATTACGGAGGATATTAATGACAGCATCCAAATTAAATATCCTACTATTAATCAAATTAAACCCGAACAGATAGAATCTCTTACATTAAACAATAAACAATTTAAAGATGATAAATTTCCGAGTTTTAGAGAAAATAAACAATATGGAAGTGTAATTATAGAAAATTTCAACACAATTCCTGATAGTTTATTTTTAAAATTATGGCAGTATTCTGGAAAGGTGCCTAATTTTATTTATAGCAATAAGTTAAACCTTAAATTGGTTGATAGCGTTGTTACACAGCTTAATAAAACAAAAAGAATACTAGGTAAAATTAGTTCAGAAAACATATTATTGGAGAATGTCACTTTTAAAAACGTTAAAAATAGGGCGATTACTGGTCTCTTTTCTTTTCCTATTGATAGTTCCAAAACGTTACCATTAATTATTCCTTATAAAGTAGGATATCATTTTTCTCCAGATATTATTTATATAACTCACGAAAATTTAAATAACCTTAAAGAATTTAAAGCTTTTAAATTAAAAGCTGATTTTGGTTTAACAGATTATTTTGATTTTGGCACAACGATACACAATCGAATACGGAAAAATAATTCAGAAATAATTTCAAATAATGTTAAGGTTATTAAAGACAATGAGTTTGGTAAAGTAGGTTTTTTTGAAAACAGAGCTTATATAGATGCTGGAATCGCTAGCAGATCTTCTTTGCAAGGCAGTTTTACAATTGCCTCTTGGATTAAACCAACTCAGTTAACTAAAAATAATAGTATTATAGGAAAAGGAGATAATTTGGTTTTAAAATTACACAATGGATTTTTAACATTTACAATGGCAGATGTTAAAGATTATATTTCTAAAACTTCTCCAATACAGTTAAATAAATGGTCACATATTACTTTAGTTCATTCCAAAATTAACAACAATCTCCAATTCTTTGTAAACGGAGCTTTAACAGATACTGTTCAACTTATTGCAGATTATAACATTTCAGACTTCAATTTATTAATAGGCAGTAATTTATGGGAAGAGTTTTTTGTGGGTGCAATTGGCGAGATTAAGGTTTGGGAAAGAGAGCTTAATACTGCTGAGATCTTAGCTCAATATAAAATACCAAAGAATAAAAATTTAAAAAACAATACTGCGTTGTTTTTAATTAGTGGCATTGCTATTGTAAGTCTGTTAATTGTTTTATTTTTCAAAAAAAGAAAAAAGAATCTAAAACTACAGAATTATACTAAAACAACTATAAATAGTAAGCCATCTGTTTTAATAGATAATGAAACTAGTATTGAAAAAATATACTGCTTTGGAGAATTAGAAATAATTAACAATAAAGGATTTGATGTAGCTACAAAATTATCTCCTAAGCTAAAAAACCTTTTTTTACTTATTTTTTTGCATAGCACAGGAAATCAAAACGGAATTAGCTCTAAAAAATTAACAGAAATATTGTGGCCTGGAATGACCGCTAAAAATGCAAAAAACACACGAGGAACAAATATTCAAAATTTAAGAGGTTTACTTGCCTTATGTTCAGAAATTGAACTCGTTTTTGAAGCTAAAAAATGGCGTATAGATTTAACAGAAAATTGTTTCTGTGATTACCATATTGCATATCATTTTTTTGAATCATTTTCAACAAAATCAACTACTAAAGAATTCTTAAATTCAGAATATATAAAACTAATTACACTTTTAAAGAGAGGGCGTTTTTTGGTAAATTCGAACGATGCTTGGTTAGACCCCTTTATAGAAAAATTCAGCAACAAACTTATAGAAAATAACAACGCCTTTGTTAATGAATTAAAGCTTGAAGAACATAATGAACTATTATTTGATATAGCAGAAGTAACTAATATTTATGATGATTTAAATGAAAAATCATTACAATTAAAATTACAAGTTTTAAGATATCAAGGTAAGTTAAGTTTAGCAAGGAAAGTTTATGACAATTTTGTAAAACTCTATAAAAATGTATATAACGAAAATTACAAACCAACTTTTGATGAATTGATTTCAGAAAGCGTTAGTTTGTAAAATCAATATTATAATAAAACTTATAAAAATTTTCATTTTTTTAATTTATTACCCCATTTGTTACCCCCATTTTTATACTACAACATCTTTCTTTGTTAGCGAATTATAAAATAATACGTTTTAAAACAATATTATAACTGTTTTTATTATTAATGTTGTTTTAGGTTTTTTTTAATTGACAATTTAGGATCTAAAATTTTAATATATGAATTCACAAAAAAAGAGTCGTAGAGATTTTGTTAAAAAATCCGTAGCAATTGCTGCTGGAATTTCAATAATACCAAGATATGTAATGGGAGGAAATGGTTTTCTAGCTCCAAGTGATCAACTTACAAAAGCTGTAATTGGTGTTGGAGGAATGGGACAAGCACATTTGGGATACGAAGGCACAAAATTACTTGCAGTTTGCGATGCTGACGGAAATCATTTAGCAAATACACTAAAAAAAGTTGGAGGAGATGTAAAAGGTTATCGAGATTTTAGAGCTGTTTTAGCAAGACCAGATATTGATATTGTACATATTGCAACACCACCGCATTGGCACGGAATTATGTCAATTATGGCTGCGGAAGCTGGAAAAGATGTGTGGTGTGAAAAACCAATGACTAGAACAATTGGTGAAGGTAAAAGAGTTGTTGAAGCTATGAAAGTCCACGGAAAAATGTTTAGACTTAACACCTGGTTTAGATTTAAAGATAATTTTTACGGCTTAAATACAGAAGTTAAAAAACTTAAAAAAGTAGTGGATAGTGGTGTTTTAGGCTGGCCACTAAAAGTTACTATTAGTGGCGTTACAGGTTTTAATTGGAAATTCTATTGGGTTGGTAAAGAAAATTTAGCTCCACAAACTATTCCCTCACATTTAGATTATAATATGTGGTTAGGCCCAGCAGCAGAAAAACCTTACAATGCACATAGAGTACACTCAACATTTAGAGGATATTGGGATTATGATGGTGGTGGTTTAGGTGATATGGGACAACATTATATAGATCCTGTTCAATATTTTTTAGGAAAAGATGAAACCAGTCCAGTAAAAGTTGAAGTAGACGCGCCACAGCAACATTATGATGCTATTGGAACTTGGAGAAAAATAACATTTACCTACGCAGATGGCTGTCAGATTATTTTAGACGGAGAAAATAAAGATAAAAACGCAGCATATATTGAAGGTCCGAATGGTAAAATATTTAACGGATTTAAATCTACAATACCTAATATTGAGGGGTTAATAGATAGTCTTCCAGATCCAATGGAACAGATTACAACCTTTTCTGAATCTGTAAGAACTCGCGAAAAATTTGCTTTAAATGAAGAAAATGGACATCGTTCTGGAACCATCGTAAATATGGGAATTATTGCCTTGCGTTTAGGAAGAACTTTAGAGTTCGATCCTGTTAAACAAGTATTTATTAACGATGAAGAAGCAAACAGACTAATGGACCAACCTTCAAGAAATTCTTGGGCATATTAAAAAGCATAAAACTTATTAAAAATGAAAAATACACAAAAAATGCTAATTACATTTATATTAATTATTTGCGTTGTCTCTACTACATCTGCACAAATAAATAGAACTTTAGAGACTAAAGTTGCCGATATATTAGCGCAGTTTCCAACCGAAAATGCCAACCATACCAACCAATTAATGAATGACATTTTAGAACTAAATTCTGAAGGAATCTTACAATTTTGCGATATGTTGGTGCCTCTAGGAACAGGAAATGACACCCAAGTTAGGTTTGCTTTAAATAGTTTAGCAACTTATAGCGGTGGAACAGCACAAGAAATCACTAAAAATATAGTAGAAAAAGCATTCTTGTCTGCACTTCAAAAAGAAACGGATATTGAAATACAATCCTTTTTAATTGAGCGTTTGGCCCTTTGTGGTAGTGATTACAGCGCAACTGCTTTAAGTCCATATTTATCAAAACCTAGATTATACAATGTTGCGTTAGCTACTATTACTTCTATTGGAACAGATAACGCTGCAAAAGTTATTTTTAAAGCTTTAAAAACATCCGATAATACTATAAAACCATCATTAATAAGCGCTTTAGGAAAGTTGCAATATGTGCCTGCTGCGGCTTACATTCAAGAATTAGCGGAAGCTAATTCAATCGATCTTCAACAAACTGCTTTAGAGGCATTGTCAGAAATTGCTTCTGTAAATGCTATGGGAGAATTAATTGAAGCTGCAAAAAACGCAAATTACACCTTAGACGATTCCAAAGCAATTTTAGCATTAATTAATTATGGAAACAGATTAAAAGAGCAAGGCAAAGTTGAGCTAAGTAAAGAAGTAGGTAAATTATTACTTAAAAATTGTACTACGGAGAACCAATTGCATTTTAGAGCTGCTGGAATTCAATTATTGAGAGAAAATAATGAAGCTAATTTTATAAAGACCCTTTTAAAAGAAGCAAAACATACAAATACAAATTATAGAGGCGCTGTTTTTAACTCAGCTGCACATACTATTACAAGTTCTGAAATTGTTAAATGGGCAAAAGCCTATAAAAAAATGTCTCCAGAGGCCAAACCTCAACTATTAAGACTTCTTCAAAACAGTAAAGAAACAGTTGTTTTTGAAAAATGTATTGTTCCAGCAATTCATGATAAAAATGAGTTTGTGAACATTGCAGGAATTAAATCTTTGGCATATCAACCAAAAGAAAAAGCACTGCCTTTGTTATTAAAGTTATTAGCTAACACTAAAAATGAGACTAAAGTTGCTGCTATTAAAGAAACTTTGTTAAGAGTTTCTAGTCTAGAAGATGGTGCTGTATTAGCCGATAATTTAGAAAAATCAACTATTGAAGGTAAAAAAGTTTTAATTCAAGTTTTAGCTGCAAAAAGAGCTTCAAGTCATTTTACAGAAATATTGAACTTATTAAATTTGAAAGATGCAACTTTAAACACCGTTATTTTTGAAGCGTTACCTTCATTAGCAGCTACTGAAAATCTTACAGCAATTGTAACCCTGTTAACTTCTGAAAAAAATCCAACGAATATTAAAAATATTCAAAAAGCAATTGTTACAACTATAGATGCTTCAGAAAAAGATCATTCAGAATTAATATTCAACACCTTTAAAACCATTAAAGATAACGAGGTTTTATTACCAGTGTTACCAGTATTAAATAATGACGAAGCTTTAAAATTAGTTGCAAATTCATTAAGCTCTACTAATAAAAAGCAACAAGTGGCAGCTTTAAATGCTTTGGCTAATTGGAGAACAAATAGTGCATTACCTTATTTGTTTACTGCCGTTACAAGTTTGAATAATAGCGAATTAAGAAAAACTGCATTTAACAATTATTTAGTGCAAGTACGTAATTCATCGCATCCAGATGATCAAAAACTACTGCTTTATAAAAAATTAATGCCTTTAGCAAATTCCGTTGATGAGCAAAAAAGTATTTTGAATAATATAGGGAATGTTAAAACATTTTTAGCATTGGTTTTTGTTTCAGAATATTTAAACAATCAAGAACTAAAAGCTACCGCATCAAACGCCGCTATTAAAATTGCCTTGCCAACACCGGGAAAAAAAGATGCATTAAAGGGAGATTTGGTAAGAGAAATTGTTACAAATAGCGTTGATAATTTAACAGGACCTGATAGTCAATATATAAAAATTGATGTTACTGAGTTTTTAAATAATATGCCACAAGAAAAAGGTTTTGTATCTATATTTAATGGTAAAGATTTTTCTGGCTGGGAAGGATTGGTACAAAATCCAATTGCCAGAAATAAAATGTCTAAAAAAGCATTGGCAAAAGCTCAAGCAAAAGCAAATGCCCAAATGATGAAAGATTGGTATATAAAAGATGGTATTATTGGTTTTAAAGGAGAAGGTTATAATAATATTTGTACTATTAAAGATTATGGCGATTTTGAAATGCTTGTAGATTGGAAAATTACCAATGGAGGCGATAGCGGAATTTATTTAAGAGGTACGCCACAAGTTCAAATTTGGGATATTGCGCTTACACAGGTTGGTGCCCAAGTAGGTAGTGGTGGTTTGTATAACAATCAGAAAAACGAACGAATTCCGTTAGAAGTAGCCGATAATCCAGTGGACGAATGGAATACATTTAGAATTAAAATGGTTGGTGAACGTGTAACGGTTTATTTGAATGGCGTATTGGTAACAGATAATGTAATTTTAGAAAATTACTGGGACAGAGCACTGCCAATTTTTACAAAAGAAGCTATTGAATTACAAGCACATGGTGAGGATTTAGGATTTAAAAATATCTATGTACGTGAAATTAAATCGGGTACAGATTTATTATCTGATGCAGAAAAAGTAGCAGGTTTTAAATCGTTATTTAATGGTAGGGATTTAGACCATTGGATTGGAAATAAAACCGATTATACTGTCGAAAACAATGAAATAGCAGTGCGTCCAAAACAAGGCGGACACGGAAATTTATATACAGCCGAAGAATATTCAGATTTTAATTTTAGATTTGAATTCAAATTAACAGCTGGAGCAAACAATGGTTTAGGTATTCATACACCGCTTGAAGGTGATGCTGCTTATGTTGGTAAAGAATTACAAATTTTAGATAATACTGCTAGTATTTATGCAAATTTAGAAGCTTACCAATACCACGGTTCGGTTTATGGCGTTATTGCAGCAAAAAGAGGACATTTAAAACCTCTTGGACAATGGAATCAGCAAGAAGTTATTGTAAAAGGTGATGCTATAAAAATTATATTAAATGGCAAAGTAATTGTAGATGGAAACATGAAAGAAGCTTCAATAAATGGAACAATTGACGGTCTAGAACATCCTGGATTAAAAAGAAATAAAGGGCATATCGCATTTTTAGGTCACGGTTCTGAATTGGAGTTTAGAAACATAAGAATTAAAGATTTAAGCAAATAAAACTAATAATTTATTTAGTAATTTTTTGAATGAATACAATTGATAATACAGAAATTTACGATGCCATAGTGATTGGTACTGGAATTTCTGGAGGATGGGCAGCAAAAGAACTTTGCGAACAAGGTTTAAAGGTTTTGGTGTTAGAAAGAGGGCGCATGGTAAATCATATTACAGATTATCCAACAGCGACTGTGGATCCTTGGGATTTTAAATATAGAGGTTTAAACAACAATAATGATGCTAAAACACAACTAAAACAAGAAAGATCTGGATATGTAACTCAAGACAAAAGCAAGCATTGGTTTGTCAACGACTTGGAACATCCCTATAGTGAAACAAAACGATTCGATTGGATTAGAGGTTACCATGTTGGTGGTCGTTCTATAACTTGGGGGAGGCAATGTTTACGATTAAGCGATTTAGATTTTGAAGCCAATAAAAAGGAAAATATTGCAGTAGATTGGCCTATTAGATACAAAGATATTGCACCCTGGTACGATAAAGTTGAAGAATTTATTGGTGTTTCTGGAGAAAAATTAGGATTACCACATTTACCAGATGGCATCTTTTCCCCACCTATGGACTTAAACTGTGTTGAAGATGAGTTTAGAACTAAAATTTCTAAAAACTATAGCGATAGATATTTAACAATTGGTCGTTTTGCAAATTTAACAGGAGACAAAGTACACGTGGGTCGTAGTAAATGTATGTATAGAAACAGATGTATTAGAGGCTGTCCTTTTGGAGCTTATTTTAGCAGTAATTCCTCAACACTTCCAGCAGCTCAAAGAACTGGAAATATGACATTAAGACCACATTCTATAGTTCATAAAATTGTATATGACACTCAAAAAAAGCTAGCAACAGGTGTTGAGATTATCGATTCCGAATCGCATGAAAAAATAACCTTTTCGGCAAAAATAATTTTTTGTTGTGCTTCAACAGTTGCAAGTACTGCCATTTTATTAAATTCTACTTCAAAAAGATTTCCAAATGGTTTGGGAAATGACAGTGGTGAATTAGGACATAATTTAATGGACCATCATTTTAAAGTTGGCGCTACAGCTACCATAGAGGGTTTTGACGATAAATTTTACACAGGAAGAAGACCTGCAAGTTTTCATATCCCTAGATTTAGAAATTTAAAAGAAACTGAAAAACACAACTTTTTAAGAGGTTATAGTTTTCAAGGAAGTGCCAGCAGAACAGGTTGGAGCAGGGCAATAAAAGAATTGAGTTTTGGAGCAGATTTAAAAGAAGAACTTTTTAAACCTGGACCTTGGAAAATTGGAATGACTGGTTTTGGAGAATGCCTACCCTATCATGAAAATAAAATGGTTTTAAATCATAAAAAACTAAATGAATGGGGATTGCCAACTGTTGATTTTGATTGTGAATTTAAAGAAAACGAAAAGGAAATGCGGAAAGATATGATGCAGGAAGCTGTAAAAATGTTTAAAGCTGCTGGTTTTAAAAACGTAGCAGGATATGACGAACCTTGTTTTCCAGGAAATGCCATCCATGAAATGGGAACTGCACGCATGGGAAGAGATCCAAAAACGTCTGTTTTAAATAAGAATAATCAACTACATAGTGTATTAAATGTGTACGTAACCGATGGTGCCTGTATGACCTCAGCTGCTTATCAAAATCCGTCACTAACCTATATGGCTTTAACCGCAAGAGCAGCAAAACATGCAGTTGACCAACTTAGAAATAAGAAATTTTAGAGATAAAAAAGGACACAATATTTAAGTGAAAAATAGTTTAAGATGAAAAGAAGGGAATTACTTAAAAAAACGGCATTAGCTTCCGGTTGTATTGTTGCAACTCCTACATTATTAGAATTGTTGGTTTCTTGTCAAGAACAACCAACTTTAAGTTGGAAACCACTTTTTTTAGATAAAAAACAAGCTTTTGTAGTTGAAAACTTAGTGGATTTAATTCTACCAGCTTCAAGTACTGTTGGCGCTTTAGAGTTGCAGATACCAAAATTTATAGATTTAGTTTTAAACGATGTACTTCCAAAAAACGAACAAACTATTTTTATAAAAGGCGCACAATTTTTTCATCATAAATTTGAAGCCATGTTTAACAAAGCTGTTTTAGAGGGAAGCAAAGATGAGTTTTTAACACTACTTTCTAAGTATTTTAAACTCTCTGCTGAAGACCAAAAGAATGTTTTCAAATTATTAGAAAAAGATGAAAAATCGATTGAAAATATTGAGTTATATGTTATTTACAAATATCTAACGTGTATTCGATATTATACTTTATTTGGGTATTATACTTCTAAAGAGGTCGGTACTGAAATTTTAAATTACAATCCAGTTCCCGGCGAATATAATGGATGTGTTCCTGTTTCAGAAGTTGGAAATAGTTCGTCTATTTAAATTTTTATAATAAATTTACTTCAGTGCCTTATGATACAGTCTAAAATATAAACTATAATTTTAGGTATTGTACCTTTTCATCTTTTTTTTAAAAAACATATTAATATTTTACAAAAAGATGTAAATTAGCACTCTAATTTATTAAATGTAAATAAAACATTTATTTTAAAGAGCTAATTATAATGGATTTAAATGAGCAGCATTATAACCTAACCATAAATTCTCCTGGAAGAATTAATTTAATTGGAGAACATACAGATTATAATAATGGATTTGTACTACCAACTGCAATTGATAAAAAAATTCAGTTTAAATTTAAAAAGAACGGAACCCCAACTACTTGCAACGTTTATAGTAAAAATTTTGATACCAGTGTTACATTTGATCTAAACACTATAAAACCAAGTAAACACCAGTGGGAAAATTATATTTTAGGCGTAATATTTGAAATACAACAACTTACAGACAAACTAGAAGGTTTCGATTGCATATTTACAAGTGATATTCCTGTTGGTTCTGGAATTAGCTCTTCGGCTGCGTTAGAATGTGGTTTTGCGTTTGGTTTAAATGAATTATTTAATTTAGGATTGTCTAAAATTACCCTTGTAGAAATTGGGCAAAGAGCTGAGCATAATTATGTAGGTACAAAATGTGGTATTATGGACCAATTTGCTTCAGTAATGAGCAAGGTTGGTCATGTAATATTATTAGACTGCCAATCTCTAGAGTACCAGCATGTCCCTATTCATATTAAACCTTATAAAATACTATTGTTAAACACAAATGTATCACATAATTTAGCCGACGGTGAATACAATAAACGAAGAAGTTTATGTGAACAAGGGGTTGCAATTATTCAAAAGAATTACCCAAATGTAACATCATTACGCGATGTGTCTTTGGAAATGTTAGCCGAATTTAAAGAAACATTTACAGAAGATATGTTTAACAAATGCACCTATGTTGTTGAAGAAAAAACACGGGTATTAGACTCTGTTGAAGCATTAAAAAACAAAAATCTCGCTATTTTAGGAGCAAATATGTATGCAACTCATAATGGGTTGTCTAATTTATATGAGGTAAGTTGTCCGGAATTAGATTTCTTAGTGGCATTTTCAAAAAATTTTGATGCCGTAATTGGCGCACGTATGATGGGTGGTGGTTTTGGAGGCTGTACTATAAATATTATTCATCAAGACGAAGTAGCTGCATTTACGGAAGCAGCATCTCAGGCATATTTTAATAAATTCAACATTAAATTAACCGCCTTTGAAGCAAATCCAAGTGAAGGGACAGCTATTGAAAATTAAATTTGGGAGTACCAACTTAAAGAAAATAACTAAATTCGCTTGACTATATTAAAAACATACATTTTTATACAAAGAGGAATAAAAATAAAGGAAAATCAACTAAACTATAACAATTATTATGACATCACATTTCGGATTTTGGGATTATTTTATCTTTATAGCCTATGCCATTTTAATCCTAGGAGTTGGATTATGGGTATCTAGAGATAAAAAAGGACATGAAAAAAATGCAGAAGATTATTTTTTGGCTAGTAAATCGCTTCCTTGGTGGGCGATTGGAGCTTCATTAATTGCAGCAAATATTTCAGCAGAACAATTTATTGGAATGTCAGGATCTGGATTTGCTTTAGGTTTAGCCATTGCTTCCTACGAATGGATGGCGGCAATTACCTTAATAATTGTAGGGAAATACTTTTTACCAATTTTTATTGAAAAAGGACTCTATACCATACCAGAGTTTGTAGAAAAAAGATTTTCAACCAACTTAAAAACCATTTTAGCTGTATTTTGGATTGGGTTATATGTGTTTGTAAACTTAGCTTCGGTATTGTACTTAGGTTCTTTAGCTTTAGAAACCATCATGGGCGTACCAATGGTTTATGGTGTAATTGGTTTGGCTTTATTTGCTGCAGCTTATTCACTCTATGGTGGACTTTCGGCGGTTGCATGGACAGATGTAATTCAGGTAGTATTTTTAATTTTAGGAGGATTGGTTACAACCTATATTGCTTTAAATACTGTATCTGGTGGTGAAGGTGTTCTAGCAGGAATAAAAACTGTTTATGAAGCTGCTCCAGATCGCTTTGCTATGATCTTGGATAAATCGAACCCAGAATTTAAAAACTTACCAGGAATCGGGGTTTTAGTTGGTGGTTTATGGGTAGCGAACTTATACTACTGGGGTTTTAATCAATATATAATCCAAAGAACTTTGGCAGCAAAATCTTTAAAAGAATCTCAAAAAGGCATCTTATTAGCAGCTGGATTAAAGTTAGTAATTCCTTTAATTGTAGTTGTTCCAGGTATTGCGGCTTATGTAATGGTAAATGACCCAGAGATTATGACGCGCTTAGGAGCAGCAGGATTAAAAAACTTACCTTCATTAGAACAAGCTGATAGAGCATACCCTTGGTTGTTACAATTTTTACCAACCGGAATGAAAGGTGTGGCATTTGCGGCGTTAGCAGCAGCCATTGTATCTTCTTTAGCTTCTATGTTAAATTCAACATCAACCATTTTCACAATGGATATTTACAAACAGTATATAAACCCTAATGCAAGTGATAAAGCTACCGTAAATGTTGGTAGAATTTCTGCAGCTGTAGCATTGATAATTGGAAGTATTATGGCACCTTTATTAGGTGGTATAGATCAGGCTTTCCAATTTATACAAGAATATACAGGAATTGTATCTCCCGGTATTTTAGCAGTATTTATGTTAGGGTTGTTCTGGAAAAAAACAACCAACAAAGGTGCTATTATTGGAGCTTTAGCTTCTATTCCAATTGCAATGTACTTTAAAGTTGCCCCTAAAGGATGGTCAACAAGTACTATCTTTTTAGACTTACCTTGGATGGATCAAATGGGTTATACTGCCATACTTACCTCTATAATAATTATGCTTGTAAGTTATTTACAACATAAAGGAAAAGATGATGAAAAAGGTATTGAAATTTCTAAAGAATTGTTTAAAACAAGTCCGTTATTTAATATTGGAGCCTTTGCAATTATGATAATTTTAGTTGCATTGTATGCAGTTTTCTGGAAATAAAATAAATCTTACCAAAATATAAATGTCTGTTCATGTATTTTTTATAAAAACTATGTGAGCAGACTTCTTTATTATTCATTTACTGAAATAGGGTTTTATTATAATTTTTTTTCATACGATAAAAACCATTAAATTTACACTTAAAAAGAAGTGTATAAAACCTACCTTAAGAGATTTTTTGATGTAGTACTTTCGTTTATTGGGTTACTTGTGCTCTCTCCTATTTTATTAATTGTTATATTATTATTAACAATTGCAAATAATGGAAAACCTTTTTTTTTTCAAATGCGTCCTGGGTTAAATGGACACTTGTTTAAAATTATCAAGTTTAAAACAATGAATGATAAAAAAGACAGCAAAGGTAATTTATTAAATGACAGCAAACGACTGACAAAAGTTGGAAATTTTGTTAGAAAAACTTCTTTAGATGAAATTCCACAACTCATAAACGTGCTTAAAGGAGATATGAGTTTAATTGGTCCTAGACCATTACTGCCAGAATACTTACCTTTATATAATGAGGAACAAAAAAAACGTCATAATGTAAAACCAGGTATTACTGGTTGGGCACAAGTAAATGGTAGAAATGCCATAAACTGGCAACAAAAATTTGTATTCGACGTTTGGTATGTGCAACATCTCAGTTTTAAATTAGATGTAAAAATTTTAATTCAAACATTTCAGAAAGTGTTAAAATCTGAAGGTATTTATGCAAGTTCAACTATTGTAATGAATCGATTTAAAGGAAATAACTAAGTATGTATTTATATGGAGCAAGTGGTCACTGCAAAGTGATTATAGATAGTATTGAGTCCTCAAATTCAAAAAAAATTGAGGGTGTATTCGATGATGATATTAACTTAAAAAAAATATTAAATATCCCTATTTTAAAGTATGACAACTTTGATAAGCATCAAATTCATGAATTATTTATAAGTGTTGGCAATAACAGTGTTAGAAAAATAATTGCCGAAAGTATTAAAGCAACATATGGTACTGTAATTCATGTAAGTGCGTATGTATCTAAATATGCCTCAATTAATAAAGGTACTGCTGTATTAGCAAATGCAGTTGTAAATACTTCTGCTAAAATAGGTAAACATTGTATTATTAATACAGGAGCTATTGTTGAGCACGATTGCGAATTGGAAGATTATGTTCATATTTCGCCTAATGCTTCTCTTGCTGGAAATGTGAAAATTGGAGAAGGAAGTCATATCGGAATAGGCGCTCAAATTATTCAAGGAATTACCATTGGCAAATGGGTAACTATTGGTGCTGGAACCGTGGTTATTAGAAATGTACCAGACAATAGTTTGTTTGTGGGAAATCCTGCGCGTGAAATTAAGAAATAACCTTTTTTACTGTGTTTCCTAACAACAAACAACTGTTTGCGAGATCATAAAAAAATAACTACATCATGTTTCGATTTACTTCTTGAGCCCCGGATCAAGACTTCGAGTCCGCTCAGTAACAAACTGGTTTAGGGTAACATTATATAACCCCCGTCTTGCTGAATTTAGTTCAGCATCTGTGTATTACAGAACAAAATCATACCACATTACAAATACTACAATTCAAAATATAAATCAATTAAATTAGGATTAAAGTCTTTAACCAAATTCCATTTCCAGTCCGAATGCTAGTTCTTTAGTTGTTTCTCTCTTTTTAATGCAAGAGTAATATCAGTGAATTTTTCAAAATATAATAATTCATTACAATTGTATTTTTTTGTAAAAATTGAACCTTTATGATTTTTATGTTCTTCAATTCTTTTTTTAAGATTAGCTGATATTCCAATATATAATACAGTTCTATTTTTATTAGAGACTATATAAATATAACTTTCTTTCATAATTTTTTTTGGAAGGTACTGCTTTGTACTTTTACATATTTTGTAAAATTCTAACTTCACATCATGAGATCCTGAACTAAATTCAGGATGACGTATAGAACAAGTTTGAGATGACGTCATTTAGAGCTCGTTACTACTGAAATAACTTCTATCTTTATGATAAAAAACTTTACCCAACTGTATTTTTTTGAGATTTATAAAAAGCATCTGCCTGAAATTGTAAAATTTCTCGGGCTTTTTGTTTTTTATAGTTGTACAATTCTTCCTCTTCGGAAAGATCGTTATAAATTTTTTCGTTAAGAATTATATCTGTATTTAATACATTACTGCGTTGTTGTTCCTTTTGAGAAACCCAAGTTTTTACAGCATTTTCTATATCCTGTATTTTAAAATCATATTCGCCTTTTGGAGCAATCAATTTTGAAAAGATAGGAGAAGTTTCTATTGCTAAAAATAATAAGAAAATAAAAAACGAAGGTAACCAAGGTAGTTCATTCAATGCGTTTATTCTTGCCATTAAACCATCAAAACCATCAATAATTGGTTGGGTTGTAATTACCTGTTCTTTTTGCTGATTTGTTAATGCTAAAATTTGACTTTCTTTTTCACTAATCTTTAATTTATTATCCGTTTTTAATTGCTGTAATTCAGCCAAGGCGGCATCGTGTTTCTCTCGTTTTTCTTTGTAAACAGGACCTTTCCCTAACAATTTTGTACCTGCTGTTCCTTCGGCTTCAGAAATATATGTGTTATACAAGGCATTGGTTTCGTCTTCTTTTGTAATTATTTCTTGTTTTAATTGCTCAATTTCTGTTTGATATGCAGTAATTTCTGGTGAAAACTGATTTGCAATTTGATTTTTATTTGCAAGTGTGAGGTCGTTTTTTTGAGTTAGCAAAACTTGATTGACTTCCTTTTCAAAAATCTTCATTTCCAATGGTTTAGAAATAACTATTGCTATAATTACAGCAAGAATAATTCGTGGTGTGGCTTGTAAAACTTCTTTCCATTTATTGTCTTGTTTTTTTATAGTTGAAACAATAAAACGATCTAAATTAAAAATAAGAAGACCCCAAACCAAGCCAAATATAATTGCTGTAACATACGAATCAAATACCGTATACAACGCATAGCTAGTTGCAATAAATGCCATTACAGCCGTAAAAAAAACAGTACCGCCTATCCCAGCAAATTTTGTTTGTTCAGCCTTTGAACTATTTTTTAAAATATCGGTATCAGCGCCAGAGCACATCCAAAAGAATTGTTTAAGCATAACATAGTAGTTTGTAATGCAAATAACGCAGTCTTTTTAAAAATGTTGTGTTTTAATAGTATTAAAAAAGAAATGAGATTACTACTAAACTTTTATATCTGTCTTTTTATTGTTTAAAACATGCGTGTTTTTTCCAATTTACAACCAACTAATAAATTATACCACATTTACATTTTAGGTACTTAAAATATAATTATAAAGTTTTCCATCAAACTAATTTTTAACCTTTTCTAAAAAAACCACTTTACACTTTCTCTTTGTTTAATAATTGTTTTAAAAAAAGCATTAAAACAACCGCAATTAAACCTAAACTTCCCATAAAAAACCAATTCACATTGAAACCATATCTATCTATTATTTCCATCCCAGTTTTAGCACTAAAAATATGAGCCCAAGAAAACGCCATGGTATAATATGCCAAATACATACCGTCTTTTCCTTTTGGAGCTCTATTCATTGCAAAATTATTTGTAAAAGGGAATGCCAACATTTCTCCAATGGTTATTAACAACATTCCAACAATTAAAATCCCAAACCAATTTGAAACATTTAGCACTAAAAAGCTTAAAGCCATTAAAACTAAACTCCACGTAATAATTTTCATTCTATTAATTAGTGTTTTTTCTATTGCATGTATTAAAGGCATTTCAAATAAAAAAATAAAAAAACCATTAAGCGACATTAACAATCCAATTTGAACTTCGGATAACGCATGAACTTCTTTATAATACAAAGGCATTGTTGTAAATAATTGTAAAAAAATAAAACCCATTATAAAAACTACTGTTAAAAACACTATATACGGATAATCCTTAAAGACAGAAGTTGCGCTATTTTCAGAAAAAATTTCAATAGACTTTTCGGAAGTTTTTTTAAGTTTTTTAGGGTGTAACACTAATTTCATTAAAAAAATTGCGGCAATACAAGTGATACCATCAACCCAAAATAAACCTGAATAATTTATTGTTGCAATAATAATTCCACCTAAAAAAGGTCCAAAAGAAAAGCCTAAATTAATTGCCAAACGAACTAATGTTAAAGATCGTGTTTGATTTTCTGGTTTACTATAGGCTTTTAGCGATACAAACATTGCTGGTCTAAAGGTATCTGCCACCGTCATTGTAATAAAAATTCCGATTGCAAACCCAATAAAAGTATGTACAAATTGTAATGCAATAAATAAAAAGCCCGTAGTTAATAAACTCCAGAACATTACTTTATAAAACCCCACTTTATCTGTTAATTTTCCACCTAACCAAGATCCTAACAAAGATCCAACACCAAAACAAGACATAATCCAACCAACTTCAGATAACGACAATTTTAAATCTTTTGTTAAATACAACGAAAGAAAAGGCAACACCATTGTTCCTGCCCTATTTATAAACGTTATTAATGCCAACCACCAAATTTCTTGTGACAATCCGCTAAACGAATCTTTATATGATTTTACTATTTTTAGTACCATTACTTAAAACTAAAAAAACCCAGCAAATTGCTGAGTTTAGAATGAATTGATATTATTTATTTAGGAATAATTATAACATATACATTGCCCAGCAGTTTTTTAAAAACCACGTACATACCGTATTATATTGTTTATAATATTTCATGTGAATGCTAACTATTTAGTTCAAAGCTACACTATTTTTTTTATTTAATATACTTTTTAAATGTAACTATGCTACTTTTGTGCATTAAATATTAAATTCTATAGCAATGAAGCAGCTTACAATTATTATATGTTCATTTTTTCTATTTACAAATTGTACCCAAAAAGCCCATACTTATAGAGATGAAGTTAAACTATTTCAGTATAAATTAAATACACAATATGCAAGCGCAGAAGTTTCTCCATTAACAAAAGAAGATTTAAAAACATTTAAATCATTAGCTTTCTTCGATATTAATGAAACTTATAAAGTTGAGGCGAGTTTTAAATTAACTCCAAACACACCCGTATTTGCAATACCAACTACAACCGATCGATTACCTTTATACAGAAAATATGGTATTGCAACTTTTACTTTAAACGGTGAAAGTTTAGAACTAAGTTTATACCAGCATCAAAATTCTATGACTTCTTTTGATGATGAAAATCAACTGTTTTTACCCTTTAACGATACTACAAATGGAACAACTTCTTATGGTGGCGGACGTTATATAGATATTGAAATACCAAAAAAAAGTAGCAATACCGTTGTAATAGATTTTAATAAATCTTACAATCCCTACTGTGCCTATAATTATAAATATTCGTGTCCAATTCCTCCAAGTGAAAACAATTTACCAATTGCAATTTTGGCGGGAGTAAAAGCGTATGATAAGACTCATTAAAAAAAGCCTGTCCAATTAAATTGAACAGGCTTTTTTATTACTATATTCTTGTGAAATACTATAATTAATGTTGGTTTAAACGAAAATCTGGGTACGCATCCATACCGTGTTCGTGTATATCTAAACCTTCTTGTTCTTCTTCTTTAGAAACTCTTATTCCAACAGTGCTTTTTAATGTTTTTATTATAGCATAAGCCGAAATTAAACAGGTGGCTCCTATAGCAAAAATTCCAACTGCTTGGTATCCTAATTGCGCCCAACCAGCTAAATCTCCAAATATTCCAACTGCTAAGGTTCCCCAAATTCCGCAAATTAAATGTACTGCAATTGCCCCAACTGGGTCATCTAATTTTAGTTTATCGATTAAAGCAACACCCAATACTATTAAGGCACCTGCTATAAAACCAATTAAAATAGCATCGGTTACACTCATTAAATCCGCACCAGCTGTAATACCAACCAATCCTCCTAATACACCGTTTAAAAACATAGACAAATCATATTGTTTATATTTAAATAACGATACTAAGAAAGCACCCAATCCACCAGATGCTGCTGCAATACAAGTTGTTACTAAAACTAGTGAAGTTGCACCTGGAGCTGCAGAAAGCACAGAACCTCCATTAAACCCAAACCAGCCCAACCATAGAATGAATACACCTGCAGTTGCAAATGGCATATTATGTCCAGGAATTGCTCCTACAGAACCATCTTTCTTAAACTTACCAATTCTTGCACCCAATAACCAAACCGCAACAAGTGCAGCCCAACCACCAACTGAATGTACTAAAGTTGATCCTGCAAAATCGTAAAACCCTAGGGAGTCTAACCAACCTGCTCCCCATTTCCAAGAACCTACAATAGGGTAAACTAAACCAACATAAATAATTGTAAATATCATAAATGCACCAAGTTTAATTCTTTCCGCTACAGCCCCAGAGACAATTGTAGCCGCAGTTGCCGCAAACATTCCCTGAAACAAAAAGTCAGTCCAATAGGTATAGCCTCCATCTGCATAACCAGCTGTTAAACCATTCTCAGGCATACTTAATCCAAATAAATCGACAAAATAATCTGGTATAATTCCAGCAATAAATGATCCTGGGTACATTAGATTAAAACCAACTAAGGCATATAAAACTAATCCTATACAAATAATAAATACATTCTTAAATAAAATATTTATTGTGTTTTTTTGTCTTGTTAATCCAATTTCTAAAAGTGAAAATCCTAAATGCATTAAAAATACCAAAGCTGTACAAATCATCATCCATACATTGTTCACTGTAAATAACGTTTCTTCCATAATTGTAATATTCTACTTTTTATTTTAAAGATTCTGATCCTTTTTCCTTTGTTCTAATCCTATATGCTTCTTCTATATTTGAAACAAATATTTTACCGTCTCCAACAGCTCCTGTATAAGCATTATTTAAAAGAACTTCAATTGTTCTGTCTAAAAAAGAATCTGAGACAACAATAGATAAAAATCTTCTTTGTAATTCCGAAGTACTATAACTTACCCCTCGATAAACATGGCCTTCTTTTTCATTTCCTACTCCAGTTACATCCCAGTAACTAAAAAAATTCACTTCAATTTCATGCAAAGCCTCTTTAACTTCAACAAATTTTGATTTTCTTATAATTGCTTCAATTTTTTTCATTTTAATAGATAGTTTATAATTTATTTGGTCACAAAAATAAATAAAATAATTGAACCCCCTAATTTTTAGGGGTTCAAAATATATTTTTTAGTATATTTTTAATTTTACCCTGTATTTTTTAACTATATACAGATAATTATAATATTTTTTATGTAAAAGTGCTTAAAATAAAATCGCCT
Organism: Lutibacter litoralis; assembly: GCF_014646675.1. Taxonomy (GTDB): domain Bacteria; phylum Bacteroidota; class Bacteroidia; order Flavobacteriales; family Flavobacteriaceae; genus Lutibacter; species Lutibacter litoralis. Next base: position 33,320 of record NZ_BMNS01000002.1, read on the forward strand.
AACAACAATTTGTCGTTAGGCAATTTTCAACAAACCTTAACCATAATATTATTATAGAGATAAAACAAACACTAAATACGCATCATCACTATTAGGATTAAATATTGCAGAAGCAGAAACTCCCAAACTAAATGCATCCGTAATCTTAACATCTTTTGACGCAGAAACCCCCACATTTGTTAATGCGAAATCACCATCTGTGGTATAAATTTCATTTCCACCTCCAACAAAGGCTCCCATTTCAGTACTTCCAATTTTAAACGGAACTCCAAGCTCTGTATAGATTGAATTAGCATCATCATTGTATACATTAGCAAACACCGCTAACGAAACTGGAAAAGAATCCACGCCATTGAAACTTAACGACGCCTCTCCAATATGATTTTTCATCATAAAATAACCATCTGAATTTGCATCAGTCGGGAAAGCATAATCTGTAAAACCAACTGAGATTGCACCAAATGAATAACCTGCATAAAAATCAAACTCTTGTCCAACAACTTCCCCACCCGTTTCATATGAAGCCCAAACTCCAAATGTAAAATTACCAGACGCCAACTCTGCATACGGCTGTAAAACTGGAGAATCCGAATACGCTCCACCTCTCCATACATATCTACTTGCATAATCTACACCTATATCAAAAGTAGCTTTTGATTTTTCTTCTTCTTGAGCGTTCATTGTAGATACTGATAAAATAGCCACAAATACTACTATAATTCTTTTAATTGTTTTCATCTTTTTTAGTTTTAATTTAATAATGTTCTTTTATATTTAACTTAATTAATTGTACACGTTTGATTTATGCTCATGGATATCTAATCCATCAACCTCTTCCTCTTTAGAAACTCTTAAGCCAATTGTTTTCTTTAACACATATAAAACAACAAATGCCGTTCCAGCTGCCCAAGCTCCTATTGACAATACTCCTATTGCTTGAACTCCCAATAATGAGAATCCACCACCATACAACAAACCACCATCTAGCGCAAATACACCTACCAGTAAAGTCCCCAGAGCACCACATACACCATGCACTGAAACCGCACCCACAGGGTCATCTACTTTTAATCTTTTATCAATAAATTCAATAGAAAGCACAACTACACCTCCTGCAATAGCCCCAATAATAGCAGCACCTGCAGGACTTACAGCGGCACAACCAGCTGTAATACCAACTAGTCCAGCCAAAGCCCCATTCAAAGTCATAGAAATATCAGGCTTACCATACAACATCCATGATACAAACATTGCGACCATCGCTCCAGCAGCAGCTGCAAGATTTGTTGTAATTACAATACCTGCAACCGCATTTGCATTATCCCCAGATATCGCCAATTGTGAACCAGCATTAAAGCCGAACCAACCTAACCAAAGAATAAAAATACCTAAAGCACCTAATAACAAGTTATGCCCTGGTATTGCATTTGATTTTCCATTAGTATATTTTCCCAATCTTGGCCCAACTAAAATTGCACCAACCAAAGCTGCCCATCCACCCACAGAATGCACAACAGTAGAACCTGCAAAGTCTACAAACCCAAGCTCAGTTAACCAACCATCACCTTGCCACACCCAGTGGCCAGAAATTGGATATATTACTACAGTCATTACAAATGAGAATATAATATAAGTAGAGAATTTTGTTCTTCCCGCAACTGCTCCTGATACAATTGTTGCCGCAGTAGCAGCAAACACAGTTTGAAAAAACAAATTATGCATATCATCAACATTATCAAAAAATAATGTTGGTGTACCTATTAATGACCCTATTGACTCCCCATACATTACTGTATAACCAATGGCCCAGAAACCAAGACTACCAATACACAAGTCCATTATATTTTTCATTATTATATTTCCGGCATTTTTCCCCCTGGTAAATCCAGTTTCCACTAGTGTAAATCCAGCCTGCATAAAAAACACTAAAATCCCACAGATTACAATCCACATTAAGTCTAATACAGCGTTAGCTTCCATAATTTATATTTTTATAATTAGTTAATTTTTTTTAGTTTTTAGTTTATAGCCTTTATACCTTTTTCTTTGGTTCTTATTCTATAAGCCTCATCTATTGTTGAAATAAACAATTTACCATCTCCAACAAAACCTGTTCCTGCAGATTTTAAAATTGCATCAATAGTAATTTCCAAAAAAGGATCAGAAACAACAATTGATAAAAATCTTCGCTGAATATCTGATGTGCTATAACTAACACCCCTATAAACATGACCTTGTTTTTCATTTCCAACTCCAGTTACGTCCCAGTAACTAAAAAAATTGACCTCAATTTGATGCAAAGCTTCTTTTACTTCATCAAATTTTGATTTTCTAATAATAACTTCAATTTTCTTCATAATAAAGTGATTTTCATAATTGATTCTGTGACAAAAATATATTTATAAATTAACACCCCCTAATTTTTTAGGGGGTGTTGGTTAATTTTTACATATATTTAATTTTACACCCTGTTTTTTTACAGGGTAAACAAATATTAATGTGCTATTTTATCATATTAGGACGTAAGAAAACACCTCTATTCAATATAGAGGTTAAATAAGCACATAAAAAAGGTAAATTAAAATACTTTTGAAAAGTAGAGTCCTATAAAAACTGCCAGTAAACCTAAAACAATAGATCCTAAGGCATATATTAGAAAAGAAAAGTAATCGCCATCTCTAAGTAAAAGGTGGTTTTCATAAGCAAAAGTAGAAAATGTGGTAAACCCACCACAAAAACCAGTAGCTAATAAAAAAACATAGGTATTGGAAGTATTTGCAACCTTTGCTGCATAACCTAAAACAATACCTATAATTAAACTTCCTAAAATATTTACTAGTAAAGTACCATAAGGTAGGGCATTTTCAGTATTATTCAGCCACTTACCAATTACATATCTTAGTACACTTCCAAGTCCCCCTCCAAAAAAGATTAATAATAGTGGTTTCATATATCTTTATCATTCTTTTGTATAGGACATGCTTCGACTTCGTTAAGTACAGGCAAGTTTTTGTTCACTATTAGTTAATTTATTTAGTTTTAAACTTTTTAGACACCGTTTTATTAATTGAATGTAATTTCATCCGCATCAGTCCAACTCCATTTACCCATTACAGTACCTTTATTTAATGTTATAATTCCTGGATTAGACCTAATAATAGTCTTCAACATGGTTTCATCACCAAAAAGCATCTCAAAATTAAGATCGTATTCATCTTTAATTTCCATAAAATCTTCATTCATTGAAGCTGATAATGCATATACTTTATAACCGCTTTTTAAAGCTTCATCTGTAGTTTTTTTTATTACAGTAAAACCTTCCTTGTCGCTAACATTAAGGTTGTAGCTAACTACTAGCATTATTCTATCAGCTTCTAAAACAGCATTTGTTAATTCTTCTCCATCTTCAGCTTCTAAAAAGAAATCGTGAATTGCAGGTTCTTTATTCCCTACATATTCCATTTCGGCAGGAATATTTTTACCAATTGCATAAGGTCTAAAATCAATTATAGGTAAATGAATTAATACATAATATACAATATAAAGAAATATAAAAAATGAAAGAAAGGTTGTCCATTTTGCAAATGCAAGATTAAACAATGGCATTATATGTTTATAACCTTTTACTAAAATTAGAATAAACACAATTAACACAATATTCTTATAGAATGTTCCCCAGGTCGATAATTTTACCGCATCTCCAAAACAACCACAATCTGTAACCTTATTGTAATACGCTGAGTACCAGGTTAAAAATAGAAAAATACTAATTATTGCTAATAAGCTCCATACTGTCAGTTTTGGCAAGTAGCCCACCAAAAGCATTACACCTAAAACTATTTCAGCCAAAATTAATATTATAGAAAATGGCAATGCATATGGAATTAAAAATTCTAGATTTAATACATCTGCTCCAAAATACTCTTGAAATTTATAAGCCGAACCTAAAGGATCTACTAATTTTACAAAACCTGAAAAAATGAATGTTATAGAAACAATTAATCGAGATAGGTGTACAAGTAATTTCATGTGTTTATTTTTATTGTTTTTCAATGGTCACATGCTGTTCGCTTTTAATCATCCCCTTGAGTGATAAACATTTTAGCATGCTCGTTTCATTTATAAAAATTTATTGTTGTTCATTTATATGTATTAAAGCAAAAACAGCATAATTAATCATATCTTGATAATTTGCATCGATTCCTTCAGAAACAATAGTTTTTCCTTTATTATCTTCAATTTGTTTAACGCGCAATAATTTTTGTAGAATTAAATCTGTTAAAGAGCTTATACGCATATCTCTCCAAGCTTCTCCATAATCATGGTTTTTATCTTCCATCAATTGCTTTGTAATTGCAATATGCTTATCGTATAATTCTACGGCTTGTTCATTAGAAATATCAGGTTGTTCAACAACTCCTTTTTCCAATTGAATTAAAGCCATTACCGAATAATTAATAATTCCAATAAACTCCGAAACTTCACCTTCGTCCACTTTTCGAACACTATTTTGTTGCAATTGACGTATGCGTTGGGCTTTAATAAAAATTTGATCTGTTAAAGATGGTAGCCTCAAAATACGCCAAGCAGCACCATAATCTTGTAACTTATTTATATAGAGTGAACGGCATTTTTTAATAACGTCGTTATATTGTTTTGAAGTTTGTTGCATGTAACTTTAATTATTTGCGTAAATTTCGAACAAATTTAATGAATTAAAAAATCAATTATAAAATAATGAAGAAAGTTGCCGTTTTTTGTGGCTCTAGCCTTGGTTTTAATGAAGTTTATAAAAATGATGCCATAAAGCTTGGTCTGTATTTTGCTGATAATAATATTGGATTGGTTTATGGTGGGGGAAAAATTGGAATGATGGGTGTTATAGCTGATACAATTATTGCAAAAAAAGGCGAAGTTATTGGTGTAATTCCAGGATTATTGCGCCACGAAGAAGTGGCTCATACAAATATTACCGAGATGATTGTTACCAAAACAATGAGTAAACGGAAAGTTAAAATTAGCCGATTGGCTGATGGTTATATTGCCATGCCTGGTGGATTTGGTACTTTAGATGAAATTTTTGAAGCACTTACATTAAGTCAGCTAGGTATTGAGCAAAAACCTGTGGGAATTTTAAACACCAATGGTTTTTTTAATCATTTAATCAAACAATTAGATGTTATGGTAACGGAAGGGTATTTAAAACAATCTAACAAAGAAATGCTAATTATTAGTGATTCTACAGAAGACTTATTGGCGAAAATGTTTAGCTATAAAGCTCCAATGCAAACAGAAGTTATAAATAAAGTGGTAAAACAATGAAGTCAATTAATTGTAACGGCACTTTAATCGATTTAACTTCACCAAAAGTAATGGGAATTTTAAATATAACTCCTGATTCTTTTTTTGACGGTGGAAAATACAAAAATGACAAAGCAATTATTGCTCAAGTTGAGAAAATGCTTGTTGAGGGTGCTACTTTTATTGATATTGGTGCATATTCATCGCGTCCAGGAGCTAAACATATTTCTGAACAAGAAGAATTAGAACGCATTTTACCTGTTGTAAGAACATTAGTAAAAGAATTTCCAGAAATACTAATTTCAATTGACACTTTTAGAAGTAACATTGCAGAAAAATGTATAGAACATAGCGCCTGTATTATAAATGATATTTCGGCAGGAAGTATGGATCCCACAATGTTTAAAACCATTGCAAAACTTCAAGTACCTTATATTATGATGCATATGCAAGATACACCGCAAATTATGCAGGCAAACCCAACTTATAAAAATGTAGTCACCGATATTTTATATTATTTTTCTAAAAAAATACACGAATTACGCGCCTTGGGTGTAAACGATATTATTGCAGATGTTGGTTTTGGATTTGGTAAAACTATAGAACAAAATTATACATTATTAAAAAATTTAGACCTGTTTAAAAATCTTGAAACACCAATTTTAACCGGTGTATCTAGAAAATCTATGCTTTATATACCGCTAGAAATTACACCTAAAAAAGCATTAAACGCTACAACCGTTGTTAATACAATTGCATTATTAAAAGGAACTAATATTTTAAGGGTTCACGATGTAAAAGAAGCTGTCGAATCAATTAAAATTATAGACTTAATAAAATGAAAAAACTCTTATTCATATTTATCTCAACAATACTACTAAGCTGTAACAAAAAAGAGCTCAAAGTTCCAGTGTTAGCGGTAAAAGGAATCCAAGAACTGCAAGATCATTCTCAAATATGGATGTTTTTTGAAATTAAAAACAACGACACTATTGCTAATATAAATAGGAAGAACACTATAAGTTCAACACATTGGATTTATAACATCGATAGAAAATTACCCCTAAAAGCAATTATTCCATCTATTACTAAATTTCAATACAAACACGCGAATGGCATCCATTCTAAAGAAGGACGATTCGATTATTTTAGCTATGCAGATACTATTTCAGACAAGTTATCATTTATTAAGTTTGATGGTGTAGTTTTTAAACAAGACAGCGTTTTATCTAAAACGTACATTAAAAAAAATAGCGACAACTATTTTAATTACAACAATATAAGCCTAACTTTTAATCCGAAAAACACATGGATTAATGATGCTAAAATGGAAGACGGAGAACTAACAACTACCTTACTGGAATTTATAGATTTCTCTTCAGAAGGTGCTAAAACAATGCTTCATTTAAACTTTAATCAAGATTTATTGTATCAAGATTATTTATATTATTTAACGCTTATAAAATCAATTTCAAACCCTGGTATTTTAATCAATACTATAGAATTTATTTTTGATCCAGCAAAAGTTCCAGATTGCGGTTGCGATTAGTTATTTAGTATGCAATCTTTTTTATATTTTTACCAAAAACAATTCCAATGCTAGATTTTTTAGATTTTAACTTTCTTGATGCACTAGATATAGTATTGGTTGCGGTGCTACTGTATTACATCTACAAATTATTAAAAGGAACAGTAGCTATAAATATATTTATTGGTATTGCACTAATTGTGTTAATCTGGAAAGTAACCCAAGCACTTCAAATGGAAATGCTTAGTGGCTTATTGGGTACTTTAATTAGTTTAGGAGCAATTGCAATTTTAATTGTATTTCAACCAGAGGTTCGGAAGTTTTTATTAATGTTAGGATCTACAAATTTTACAAATAAACGGAGCTTTTTAAAACAACTAAAATTTCTTAACACTGAAATTCATACTACTATGAATGTAGAAGTTATTGTAGCCGCGTGCGAATCTATGGCTGCCGCAAGAACTGGAGCTTTAATTGTTTTAGAGCGTACTCATAATCTAGATTTTGTAAAAAATACTGGAGATACTATGTATGCAGAAATAAACCAGCCTATTTTAGAAAGTATTTTTTATAAAAATAGTCCTTTGCACGATGGCGCTATGATTGTAAAAGATAATTTTATAATTGCAACACGTATTATTTTACCACTTTCCAAAAAACAATTGCCCTCTCGCTTTGGTTTAAGACACCGCGCTGCAATTGGTATTACAGAAAAAACAGATGCATTGTGCTTAGCTGTATCTGAAGAAACTGGAAAAATATCGTATATAAAAGATGGAGAATTTGTACTCTATAAAAATTACAATGAATTGGTTGAAAAGATTCGTTATGATTTGAATTAGTTTTGTTAGCTGGTAGCTAAAAATAAGTATTTTTAATTAATAAGTTGCTATAACTTTCTAACTTCAAAAAATGAGATTACCACGTCGTTTTATAAAACTCCTCGCAAAGACGTTTTTTTATACTTTCTAATTTGAATTTTTCAACATCTTTAAGAATGGCTTCGACGCTAATTCGACTCCGCTCAGTAACCGCGCTCAGCCGTTGTAAAAATTTGAAACTTTGTCCCTACGCACCTTTTCAACTTTATAACCTTTTCAAGTTATTAAGCAACTTCACTAGCAAATTGCATATCATACAAGTTTTTATAATAGCCATCTTTTTCTAACAATTCTAGGTGAGAACCTTGCTCTACAATTTCACCTTTATCCATTACAATAATTCTATCAGCATTTTTTATCGTAGTTAATCTGTGTGCTATTATAATAGAAGTTTGATGTTTGGTAATTTTATCAGTTGCTTCTTGAATTAATTTTTCAGAATAAGAATCTATAGAAGACGTTGCTTCATCTAGAATTAACACACTCGGATCACTTACATAAGCACGTAAAAAAGCAATTAATTGACGTTGTCCAGAAGAAAGCATTGCACCGCGCTCTTTTACATTGTAATTATAATCTCCTGGCAAACTCATAATAAATTCGTGAATCCCAATTTCTTTAGCAGCATTTTTAACATCATCTAAAGTAATCCCTTCTTTATTAAGCACAATATTATTAAAAATGGTGTCTGAAAATAAAAACACATCTTGCAGAACAACCGCAATTTGATTTCTTAGCGATTGTAATGTATATTGTTTAATATTATGATTGTCGATACAAATCTCTCCTTCATTAATTTCATAAAACCGGTTTACTAAATTAATTATAGTTGATTTTCCTGCTCCAGTTGCACCAACAATTGCCACGGTTTCCCCAGCCTTAACGTTAAAAGAAATCCCTTTTAAAACTTCTTCTCCTTTTATATAACTAAATCGAACATTTTTAAATGCAATATCACCTCTGAAATTAGTTGCTTCAACATTTCCTGTTTTATCAATCTGACTTTTAGTATCTAACACTTCAAAAACACGATCACCAGCAACCATTCCCATTTGAAGTGTATTAAATTTATCTGCAATTTGTCTTAACGGTCTAAACAACATTTGAGACATCATTATAAAAGCAATAATTTCACCTGCATTTGTAATTCCTGAATCTACAATATCCAAACCACCAAACCAAACCATTAAACCGACAGCAATGGATGTTAAAATTTCTGCAATTGGAAAAAATATTGAATAATACCATACGGTTCTAACATGTGCTTTTTTATGCTTTTCATTAATTTTTACAAAATTCTCATATTCTAATTTTTCACGATTAAAAAGTTGCACAATATTCATACCTGTAACACGCTCTTGCACAAATCCGTTTAAATTTGCCACCTGAGTTCTTACTTCTTGAAAAGCAGACTTTATAGCTATTTGAAATAATTTAGTAGCGTAAATCATTATTGGCAGAATTATAAAAGCGATTAATGCTAATTTCCAATTCATAAATAACATAACAATTGCAACCACCAACATTTTTAATAAATCGCTTATGATCATAAACAACCCTTGTCCAAAAAACTGTGCGATGGTTTCTGTATCTGAAACCAACCTGGTAACTAATTTTCCAACGGAGGATTTATCAAAATAAGCCATTTTAAATTGCAACATATGCTTTTGCAATTTCACTCTAATATCCATAATAATATGTTGTCCTAACCAATTTACCTTATAGATAAATAAAAATTGAAGTAATACTTCGGCAACCAAAAAAGCGACCATTAGCAATGAGAAAAATAAAATACCCTCTTTATCTTTATTCTCAAAATAGGTGTTTACAATTTCTTGTAATAAAATAGGTTTCGCTACAGAAACCAACGAAAGTAATATTGCCGCTAAAGTACTTATAATAAACTCCCAACGGTATATTTTTGCAAAAGACATTAACCTGCCAAAGATGTTTAAATCAAAAGCTTTGCCTGTAACTTTTTCACTCATTTATAAATATATTTTTTGGATAGTTTACTTCAGTTAAAAATAATCCTTGCGCTGGCGCAGAAGGACCTGCATTTTTTCTATCCTTACTTTCAATAATTTTTTTAAATTCTTCTAATGTTGTTTTTCCTGTCCCAACTTCAATTAAAGTACCAACAATGGCTCGCACCATATTTCTTAAAAATCGATCTGCTGTTATATGAAAAATTAACGATTTATTTTCTTGCACCCAAACAGCCTTTGAAACATCACAATTATACGTTTTTACATCGCTATTCGATCTAGAAAAACATTTAAAGTTGGTGTAAGTTAGCAAAATTTTAGCTGCTTCATTCATTAAATCTACATTTAACTTTTTATTAATAACTTGCCAAGTTACATCCGTTAAAAAAGGATTTTTACCAAAATAGATACGGTACTGATAACTTCTACTTACAGCATTAAACCGTGCATGTGCTTCATCAGTAACTTTTAAAATATTTAGAATAGCAATATCTTTTGGCAATAATGAATTTAGTTTATAAATAACTTCATCAATATCAATATCTTTCTCTACATCTAAATGCGCATATAACTGCTCTGCATGCACACCTGCATCAGTTCTTCCTGCTCCAAAGACATCTATCTTTTTCTTAAAAATTAACGAAAATGCATTATTTATTAATTCTTGAACTGTAACTGCATTGGGCTGAAATTGCCAGCCATGATAATTTGTACCTTTATATGTTATTTCTATAAAATATCTCAATTGAAATGCTAATTTTGTTGCTGCCACCAATTAAGCTTTTAAATTTTAATTGGAGGTGCAAATATAAGGGATATTTACCAGTTTAAGTTTTTACAGTTCATGAAAAAAATACTACTTCTTTCCGATACACATAGCTATATTGATGATACCATATTAAAATATGTAAATCAGGCAGACGAAGTTTGGCATGCAGGCGATATTGGAGATATAGCAATTACGGACGCCATTTCAAACATAAAACCAGTAAGAGCTGTTTTTGGAAATATTGACAACAATATAATTAGAAATGAATTTCCTTTAGATAATAAATTTGAACTAGAAGGAGTTGCTGTATGGATGACACATATTGGTGGCTACCCAAAAAGGTACGATATAAGAATTAAAGAAGAAATAACTAGAAACCCACCTAAAATTTTTATAAGTGGTCATTCTCATATTTTAAAAGTTATTTATGATAAAAAATTAAATCTACTTCATTTAAATCCTGGTGCAGCTGGAAAACATGGGTTTCACAACATTAGAACAATGCTTCGTTTTGAAATTGATAAAGGAAACATTACTAATTTAGAAATTATTGAATTAGAAAAACGTTAGTATTCTATTGGTATCGAAATATAGATTCGTGTTCCTTCCTTGTTTGATTTTATATTTAATAAGCCATTTAAAACTTTTATTCTAGCTTTAATTTGACTTAAACCAATTCCGCTTTGTAGTTCAATTTCATTCATGTCAAACCCCATCCCATTATCAAAAACAATAATTTGTAAATTGCCATTTAGCTGTTCTAATTTAATTGTTCCATTTTTGGCTTTACTATGTTTAATAATATTATTTACAAGCTCATTAATAATATTAAACATTTTTATTTCAAAATTTTGATTAAAACGTTCAATGTTTTTAGCACTACTTGTAAAAGTTATTTTAGAATTTGATAATTTTTCGCATAAATCTTGAACAGCATAACCCAAACCGAATTTTAAAAGTACAGCAGAAATTAAGTTGTGCGACAAATCTCTAATTTGTTCTGAAGCTTCTTCTAAAATACTTTGTGCTTTTTCAATTTCCACAGGAATTTCTTCTTTAATTTTCTTTTTGCTAGCGTATAAATGCAAATTTATTGCAGAAAGTAATGCGCTTACATTGTCATGTAATACGTTTGCTATTTTTTTTCGTTCTTCTAATCTTCCATCTAAAGTAGCTGCCAAAATTTTAGCTTGTAAGTTGCTTTTTATGTTATCAATTTTATTTTGATTTAATAATTGCTCTTGGCTAATTTGCAATGCGTAATTTTTTTTATTCAACTTATATACTTTATACAAAGCGTAAATTCCAGATAAAAGCACTAAAATTGCAAAGCCTAATCCATAAGCTAATACCTCGGCATCTTTTCTTTTTACCTTTTCTATTTCTGCCTCTTTCTCTTTTGTTGCTACGCTATATTTGGATTGAATTAATGCAATTTCTTTATATTTGAGTTCTTGTTGTAACGAATCATTTAACGAAAAAAATTTATCTTGATATTCAAAAGCTTTTTTGAAATTATTTAAACCACTATAAGCATATGCCATATTTATATAAGAACGACTTCTTGTCTGTTTTTGCAAATCCTCTTGTCCATAGCCTACTAAATTAAATGCTTGTTGAAAAACATCAAGAGCTTCCGTGAATTTTCCTTGCATATAATAAACACCTCCTAAATTATTTAAAATTCCAGCCTCTATCTCTTTATTTCCTAAAATCTGTTGATAGTTAGCCGCAATTTTATAATTTTCAATTGCTTTATCATAATCGCCTTTTAAATAATATACACCCGATAAATTAGCAAATATCTTAGCTTTTAAATTTTCATTTTTTTTAACATCCTTACCCGTTAATATTGCTTTTTCATAATTAACTTTAGCGGAATCTATTTGATTGTCTAATTGAAAATTTCCACCTTTTTTAAAATAGATATATTGTAAATTTTTAGCATCATTTAAAACTAAAGGAATTAAGTTATCGAACATTTCAGTCGATTTTTTATAATCTCCATGTTCACGAAAAATATCTGCTAACAACAGGTTTCCATCTATAATTAATTGCTGTTCATTATTTTCCTCAGCTGTTTCTATAAACAAGTATAATTTTTCTAAAGCTTCTTCAGAATTTCCGCTTTCTAATAACGCTTTTATTGCTTTTAAAACTTCTTCATCAGAATCTAATAATTTATTTTCAATTTTTTTTAAATCTATAACATACAAATTATGAGCAAAAATAGTGGAATTAACTACTGTTAAATAAGTGATTAAAGAAATTATGAGTTTTATAAATTTCATGTGATAATATTATTTAAAGGTCTCCAACAGCGTTCCTGCCACAAGTAAGTTGATCTTTTCTCATTGTAATAATCGCTATCCTTTTTAGAATATTTTGTACCATAAAGCATTTATGAAATAATATTAAAAAAAATTAAACAATATTATTTTTCATGGCATAGATTGCCAAACCAACAACATTTTTTACTTTTAATTTATTAATTAAATTTTTTCTATGGGTTTCAACAGTATTAGTACTAATATGAAGTGCTATACTAATTTCCTTTGAATTAAATTGCTTGCAAATTAATTTAAGAACATCTGTTTCCCTTGGAGTTAATGAACTAAAAAATGAACTTTCCTTAGACATCTCTTCAATGCTCGAAAGATTGTTAGTAAAAGTTGATAATAATTTATCTTTTACACTTTCACTAAAATATTGTTTGTTGCAATAAATAGCATTTATTGCTTCTACAATATGTTCCCCAGCACATTTTTTAGCTAAAAACCCACTTGCTCCAATTTTCAACACTTCTTTAATAAGTTTCGTATCATCATAGCTTGATAGCACAATAACTTTTTGTTGAATACCGTTTTTCAAAAAACTTTGCAGCACAGCAATTCCATCAATCTTAGGCATATTAATATCTAAAATTAAGATATCAGCTTCATTCGAAGCAAACCAATCTAAAACATCTTCACCATTGAGAGAACTTCCAACAACTTCAATATTTTCTTCTGAGGATAAAACTGCTTCAATACCATCTATTAATAATTGATGATCATCTGCAATATGAACTTTGATCTTTCTCATAATTTTCCCTTCTCAAATATATTATTATTAAAACGTTAAAACTATACTTAAATATAGTGATATTTTTACATCACTAAAAACCGTTAGAAGCAAAAAACCATTTTAATAAAAATTAAAATGGTTTTCCTTGCACTAAATATACTAAGATGTTAGGATTAACGCAATCTGTCAACAGATTTTACAAGTTCTTCATCCTTTTTAATTGCTTTATTAGCCATAACAACTAATACTATTGTTAAAATTGGAATAAACAACCCAATACCCTTCTCAGAAACATTAATTTCTCCAGATAAGTTTTGTGAAAAATATACGAGAATACCTAATAAAATAAAATTGGTCAAAATAGTTAATCTGCCTAAAACAAATTGTAATTGGCGTTTTTTAAATTGAAAAACGGCAACAAATGTTAATGTAGCAGATAGAAAAAATAATACTGCCATTATAATTAATAATGTATTATTTGAACTGAAAGAATCCATAACAAAAAAATTAATTCCCTCATTAACAGTCCATAAATTAAAAAGGAAAATACCTCCCCCAGACAATAAAGTTGCTAATAATAAATAAATAGTTTGTATTCTTTGAATCATAATTATAATAATGGAGCACAAAAATACGTTTTATTTTTAAAGATTTAAATATTAATATGTGAAATATTTTTATATATTTGCAATCAATTGTATTAGCAACACAATCCAACTACAACTAAAACAAAGAATCACCACTTAGTTTAATTCACAATAATATAGTTTTAAAAAACACAATATTTAATATATACATATTAACACTAATTACAAATTAACATAATGTTTGAAATTTCCCAACTAAAGGAGAAAACTCTTGTTGAATTACAGGAGATAGCAAAAACTATTGGAGCAAAAAAATACAGTCAATTAAAAAAATTAGATTTAGTTTATTTAATATTAGACATACAAGCTTCAAACCCTTCAAAAATCACTAAAAAAGAATCTACACCTAGTGATAACAAGCCAAAACGAAGAAGAATTGTAAAAAAAGCGACTAATCCTGCTAAAGATAGTAAACCTTTAAATTCTGAAACACAAAAAAAAGAAGAAGAAATTAAAGAAGTTGTTAAGCAAGATGTACCAAAAGAAATTGTTGCAAAAGCTGTTCAGCCAAAACCTAAACCTAGAAAGGTAGTTAAAGCGCAACCGAAACAAAAAACGGAGTCGGGAGTAAAACAGGAAGTTACCGAAGTAACTGATAAACCAAATGCGCCAAAAAACAAACCTCAAGCTAAGCATGTTCCGCAAAAACAACCTCAAGTAAATCAGCAAAACAAGCAGAAGCAACAACAAAACCCAAATCAGAACAAACAACAAAATAATCAACAACAATCAAATACTAATAAAGGGCAGCGCAAAAGCGGAAACCGTTATAGAGATCCTGATTATGAGTTTGATGGGATTATTGAAAGTGAAGGTGTTTTAGAAATGATGCCAGATGGTTATGGCTTTTTACGTTCTTCTGATTATAATTATTTATCTTCTCCAGATGATATTTACTTATCTCAATCTCAAATAAAATTATTTGGTTTAAAAACTGGAGATACCGTTAAAGGAGTAGTTCGACCTCCAAAAGAAGGTGAAAAATATTTTCCTTTAATTAGAGTTTCTAAAATTAATGGATTAAACCCTAATGTAGTTAGAGATCGTGTTTCTTTTGAACACTTAACACCTCTATTTCCACAAGAGAAGTTTAATTTAGCAGGTAAAGGAAGTACCCTATCTACTAGAATTATGGATTTATTTTGTCCAATTGGAAAAGGACAAAGAGGTATGATTGTTTCGCAACCTAAAACGGGTAAAACAATGTTACTTAAAGATATTGCGAATTCAATTGCATCAAACCATCCTGAAGTTTATCAAATCATTTTATTAATAGATGAACGTCCAGAAGAGGTTACAGATATGCAACGTAGCGTGCGTGGAGAAGTTGTAGCTTCTACATTTGATGAACCTGCAGAAAAACACGTTAAAGTTGCCAATATAGTTTTAGAAAAAGCAAAAAGATTGGTTGAATGCGGTCACGATGTAGTTATTCTATTAGACTCAGTTACACGTTTAGCTAGAGCATATAATACTGTTGCTCCAGCATCAGGAAAAATATTATCAGGTGGTATTGATGCCAATGCATTACACAAACCAAAACGCTTTTTTGGAGCTGCACGTAATATTGAAAACGGAGGTTCTCTTTCAATTATAGCTACTGCGTTAACTGAAACTGGTTCTAAAATGGATGAAGTTATATTTGAAGAATTTAAAGGTACTGGTAATATGGAACTTCAATTAGAAAGGAATATTGCAAACCGTAGAATTTATCCAGCAATTGACTTGGTTAAATCTAGTACACGTAGAGACGATTTATTATTAGATCCTAAGACAGTTAAACGTATGTGGGTTCTTAGAAAATATTTAGCTGATATGAATCCTGTTGAAGCAATGGAATTTATTAAAGATAAAATTCAATTTACCAATTCAAATGAAGAGTTTCTAATCTCTATGAATGGTTAATTTATAAATAATTCAACATAATACAAAAGCTGTTTAAAAATTTTAAACAGCTTTTTTTATGCACTTTTATTATTTTCATTTCTTTACTTATTAGATTCTTTGAACATAGATTTATGATTAACCAACTATTTAGTTTCCTTTAGTGCAATCGAAAAGCTAATAGACCGTTGCTGTCAAAGGAACAGGACTGGTTTGAGCATAATACTATAATTTGGTTAAAATGACAATTATAAGGTATGGATCTTAGGCATAAAAAAAATCGTCTAAAATTACTTTTAGACGATCTTTTATAAATTATATTATCTAAAATCTCTAGAAAAACTTACCTCTATTATCTTTAATATCAGCTGTTTCTTCTAGAACATTAAATATTTGATTTCCTCTTGCTTGTAATTGAGTTACAATTTTTTTACGGAAAGTATCATAATTTTCTAAAGCAATTGGAGCGTCACGTTTTGTAACTTTAAAAACAAATACACCTTTTTCTCCATTTAAAATATCAGAAACCTCATTTAACTTAATTGTAGACATTGCACCAACAACTGCTGGTTCGTTTCCTACTCCTGAGATTAAAGGACTTGATAAATTTATACCAGATGCACTGCGAACAGTTACACCACTATTTGTTGCAATTTCTTCAAGAGTTGCTCCTGACATTTTCTTTTTAATTATATCTGCTTTTTTCTTATCAACTAACTCCGGACGTATACTTCCTAATAATTCTGAACTCACTGCAATACCGTCTTTTTCAACTTTACCACTTAATACCGCTACTGCATATCCTCTTTTTCCAGCTACATCAATATCAAATCTTTTAGAATCATCTAATTCTCTTTCATTTTCAAAAGCCCAAGTTACCATTTGTCTTTGAGCTCCTAAACCTGGAATTACTTCATCCAACACTTTTAAATTAAGCGCCATTTGAACATTATAGTTCATTTCTGTAGCAATTTCATCTATATCTCTTCCTTCTGAAAGGTTTGCGTTTAATGTTTCAGCTTCTTCAAAAATTCTATTTTCAGTTTCTTCTGAAGCCTCAACTAAACGTGCAAAAGTCACCAGCTTAACAGCTTTCTCTGCTTTAGTTTGATCGTCAATTCTAATAATATGGAAACCAAAAGCAGTTTCAACCACATCTATACTACCAACTTTATTTTTATAAATAAAATTTGCAAAATCTGCATCAAATGATGGAGAAAAAGCTTGGTCTTTTCTTACCCATCCAATATCACCACCTTTACCTTTAGTACCATCTGAATTTATTTCATCAGCTATCTCAGTAAATTTAGATTTATTGTTTTTTACCAATGCAAAAACACTATCTGCAGTTTTTTTAGCTTGTTCTTTGGTTTTTAAAGAAGTTGACCTTGTTGTTCCTGCATAAGGAACAATAATATGACTAGATTTTACTGAATCTGGCAATTGTATGGTTTCAACAACTTTAGAAATTTTATAATAACCATTTTGTTTGTATGGACCAACAACAGTTCCCACTTCAGCGTTAAACACTTCATCAGAAATTTCTGCTAATATTTGGTTCTTATATTTATAACCATTATCAATCGCTAAATCAGATCTATTGTCATTTAAAAAACTCTCATATTTAGTAGTATTTTTTAAACCTGCAATTTTTACAGTAGCTTTAGCAGCATTACTATACTCCTCTCTATCTTCAATATAGCTTTCTACAAGTTTTTTCGCTTCAGCATCATCAGCTTCAGAAGGTAAAATATCAAATTTTACATATTTTAAGGTTCTTCCCGCTTCAGTCTTAAATCTTTTAGAGTTATCTTTTAAATAATTTTGAATTTCTTGTTTTGAAACATACGCTAAACTATCTGCTATTGTACTATAAGGCACATAAACAAATTCTGCATCCATCTTAGTATTATTAAACAAATAATCTCTTTCACCTTCTTTTAAAGAAGCCCCTAGCCCAGCTTTTACCAAAGAAGTATAGGCTTGACGCTGTAAATTTTGTTTAATATTTTTTTCTGTTGCTAACCAATTCATCCAAGCTTGACTATTTCCAGACTCGGCATCATCTTTCATATTAGCAATATATTCTTTTAACTTTTCTTCATCAAAAAGATTTGCCTCATTCTTGAAAAGTGGTGAATTTTGAATTTCTTGTAAAGATGTCATTGCATCCCAGATATCTTTTTCTCCAATTACAATTCCAGCTTTTTCAAGTTGGTCTTCAAATATTTTTTCACTAATCATTCCACTCCAAACTGCATTTACTGCTTGCATTTGAGAAGCTCTACCTCCACTTTGTGTTCTATAAGCTTCTACTTGACGTGCAAATTCCTCTCTATCAATATCTTCACCATTAACTTCTCCTATAGAGTTAACCTTACTTGAACTGAAAAATTGTTGTATTGAACTTGGATCTAGTACAAATGCAAAAAGTGCTAATCCTACTATTAGGATTAAGAACATTGAACGATCTCTAATTTTTGATAAAATTGCCATTATATAAGTTGTTTTATTACAGTTTGCGAAAATACAATTAAGTATTTAATTATGAAAGTGATTTGATATAATTAAGCACGAAAAAAACAGCTATTTGTATGTACTTTCTATTTTTAATCTGCTTTATCTAAAACTTTGAGGTAAACTTCCATTATTTTAGAAGAGCCTACCTTCAACATTTTAAAATACAAGTTGTCTATTTCTATTATTTCTCCTTCTTTTGGAATGTCTTCATTATAGTTAACTATATAACCTCCAAGTGTTTCATAAGCCTCATCTTCTTTAATATTTAGGTTATATGTTTCATTTAAATAATCGACTTCTAAACGCGCTGAAAATTCAAATTCTCTATCGTTAATTTTATTTTCTAATAATTCTACAGTGTCGTGTTCATCAATTATTTCTCCAAAAAGTTCTTCTACTATATCTTCAACAGTAATTACTCCTGAAGTTCCTCCAAACTCATCTAAAACAACTGATAAACTTCGTTTCTTTTTAGTTAAAATATTCAACACATTATTTATCATCATACTTTCAGGAACAAACTCCACTGGCAGTATTATAGATTTAATATTTTTAGGTTTTTTAAACAATTCAAATGCATGCACATAGCCTAAAACATCATCTAAAGAGTTTTTATAGATCAGAATTTTAGAATAGCCCGTTTTAATAAATAGGTTTTTTAAATTTGTAATACTTTCATTTATATCAACAGCTACAACTTCTGTTCGTGGAATCATTATCTCACGGGCTTTCACAGTATCAAATTCTAAAGCATTTTGAAATATTTGTATTTCGGAATCAACTTCTTCAAAATCTTTTGCATTTTCTAATTGTTTTGAAATATAATGTCCAAGTTCCACTTTTGTAAATTCTGACTGCTTTTCATCTTTTGTTGAATTAAAAAAAAATCTTAAAAAGAAGTCGGAAATGACCGTAATAAAACTTGATATAAAATGAAAAATTATATAAAAAAAGTATGCTAAAGGTGCAAAAAACCATAGGGTTTCGTTTGCATAAATTCTAAATAAGGCTTTTGGTAAAAACTCTGCTGTAATTAAAATTATTAATGTAGAAATAACTGTTTGAATAAGTAGAATAGAAAATTCATTAAACGTATTATCTGGGATAAAACCAATTATTAATTCGCCCATAAAAAAACTATACACCACTAAAGCAATATTATTACCAACTAACATTGTGGTAATAAATTTAGATGATTTTAAGGTAATTCTGCTTAAAATTTTAGAGGTAAAGCCTTCTTTTCTTTTTTCAAGTTCTACTTGAAATTTATTAGCTGAAACATACGCAATTTCCATCCCCGAAAAAAAGGCTGAAAGTAATATTGAAATAAGGATTACAGCTATCTGAAATTCCATTTATTGTTTATTTCTCTTTTCTAATCTCGTTCTAAATCTTTTTCTAAAAAAGTACATGAAAATTGCCAAAACCGCAAAAAGTAAAAAAAGATAGGCTTTTTCTCTATCTAAATTCCAATTTAAAACCGTTTCTACAATAAAAACTATTGCAATTATTAAATAACCGTATTCAAATATTTTCCAAATTTTACTCATCTCTCTTCTAGTCTTTAATTTCTATAACTCCACTTTGATTCTTAACCCACCAAACATCAAGGTCTTCAGAAGCTTCAAACCCTGTACCATATATTGTATCCGTTAAGGTATAAAATACAAATCTTTTCTCTGTAAAAAAATAATGTGTTTTTTGATCCCAATAGATCTCAGATGTTTCTAACTTATTTTTTTTCGTATAATTTACAATTTCAACATCACCTTTTATTTCAGAAACTGATGTTTTGCTATAAGTTTTAGCATAATTTCCTTTTATAGTTGTAGAATCACCATTTTTTTCAATAGTAGTTATAAATATCCCTTTTGGAAATTCTGAATATGGATGATTTTCTCTATTTGCAAAATCTAACATTAAAGGAGCTTTCATTTTAATGTCAACTCTACCAGAATCTGTATGTTTTAAATTGATGTCTATGGCTTCACCAATTGGTAAATTTTTATCTGCTAAAAAATCTCTTACTTCTTTAGCGCTGTTGGTACATGAAAAAAACATTGCTATTGAAAAAACAATAGCAATGTTCGTTATTTTATGTACAATTGATTTTGTCATATAACAAATATACCAATTATTATATTTTAATTAGAATTATGGAACTATTACTGTTTCATTAATCCAACATCCAATTTTATGAGTTGAACCAGATTTTACACCAGCAACAAATAAATCTTTTGTTGTTGGAATATGGTCTGAATATGATCTAATAAATCTATTAGCCAGTGAACCTATACTTGGATCTACTGATTTGGCTTTTCTAGCTTTATTTAAAGCAGCTACATATACCATTCTTTTAGAAACAATATCATCTCCACAAGAATTAGCACTTGTTGCATACATACTAGCAATTAATAAATAAGCTCTTCCCATTGAAGGTTGAAATTTTAATGCTTGATAACAATAGCTTCTAGCTTCAGATTTTCTTCCTTTTTTATTTAAGTTTACAGCTATTTTGTATAAATAACCCGCTTTTTTGTAGTCATCTGTTTCTTGCTTAACGGCTCTATTAAAGTACTCCATTGCTTTATTTGTTTCACCATTTTTCAATAAAATATCTGCATAAAATACCGATGCTTGTGGTGAAGGGTCAGCGTGCACATAAGCTTCAACTAACTCATCGTATAAAGGGTCGTCTGTACATTCTTTATTGTACATTCTAGATACTGCTCTTTTTAACCAAATTGCATCATTTTTATTTGTAGGAAAATTCTTTCTGTTAAACGGAATTAATCTCTCACAAGTTGAAATTGAAGCTAATTTTTGATCTAATCCGCTTTCAACTATTGTTA
Organism: Lutibacter litoralis; assembly: GCF_014646675.1. Classification (GTDB taxonomy): domain Bacteria; phylum Bacteroidota; class Bacteroidia; order Flavobacteriales; family Flavobacteriaceae; genus Lutibacter; species Lutibacter litoralis. The sequence continues at coordinate 54,756 of NZ_BMNS01000002.1, forward strand.
GGTTTGTTATAATTTGTTGTGAAACTTTTCTTTTCTTAATATCTTTTTTACTTAAAGTTGTAGAATCTTTCGCATTTATTGCATCAATTGTTTTTGTATAGTCTTGTCTTTTTAGTTCAAGAGCTTCACCAACCTCATCATATGTGTCAAAAACTTTCTGTGTATCTGAATCTTTATACTTTATTAAAATAATATCGAAATATTTATAGATATTTTTTGGAGACAATGCTGTTGGGTCTTCTTTAAACGTTTTATCTAACCATTCATACACTTCGTCATCAGAAGCACCCTGCTCTCTTTTAAAGCTAGCAATATCATCATAAATTCCTGCTTTATCTTTAGGATAATGTTCTAATCTTTGTGTATAAACTCTCATTACAAGCTCCTTAGCAGCTGGTTTATCGGCTTGAGAAGCAGCCTCTAATTTATGTTCAGCAATTTTAATACCTAATTTATAGATATTTACCGATAGCGTAGGACAGTTATCCATACACCAAATCCAGTTTTCATATGCCTTGTCGTAATTATTGGCATTATAATCACCTTTAAAAAGGTTGTATTTTATAGTACACTCTTGGCTGGCTTGAGCAAAAACCAACTGCGTAGAAACTACTAAAATTAGCAAGGTTAAAAATTGTCTTATTTTTTTCATTTTCTAAAGTTTTAATTATAATATTTCGCGTTTTTTAAACCATTTATCGTTTAAAGAAAAGCTTAATCTAAAGTTTATATAGTTTTCCTGAATTAGACCATTGTTTATTTTTCCTCTTTTTCCTAATTCAAAACCAATATTTAAATTTGATAATTGATTACTAACTGGCAAACCTACTCCAAAAGATATGCCAAAATCATCTATTGCAGTAAAATCGTTTCCAGTTCCAGAAGAATTCACCATTAAACCAGTCTTTTCCATTTTTAAACCAGCTCTATATGTTACTCTTTCCCAATAGCTTGTTATTGATGTAAATTTAGGTGTGTAAAAACCTCCTATTGAAATTTTACTATAACTATCGTAGGCTATTTTTGTAAAGTTGTTGTATATATTTCCTTGAAGTTGAAGTGCATCTTGAAAACTATAATCGATTCCTGCAAACCATTTATTTTCTTTTCCAAAACCGATTCCTAAAGATGTTTTTAAAGGTGATTTTAAAATACCATTACCTTTATTTGTTAATAAGGTATCACGCGGTATTTCTCCTGACGCAATTGATAATGAATAAATATACTCTTCGTCTTCAGTATCTACTTCACTTTCTAAATCAAAATTTGCACCTAGATGTAAGTTTACATTTTCCGTTAACTTGGTTTTGTATTGAAAGCCTGAATTAATAGCGAAGCCTTTTATTCTAGAAAAAGTTTCGTATTTAGTTGCTAAAGCAACATCTTTTAACTGATTTGTTATATTATTTTCTATTTTTCCAAAAATATAATTTCCTTGTAACCCAACACTAAATCCTTTAAAAATCTGGAAACCAACACCCAAAAATACTTTATTGGTTCCTCCTTCTCCATTATAGGCAGATATTTCTGTTAATTCGTTACTAGCGTTAAAACTATTTGCAACTAATGAATAACCAACAGAAGTATTTGGTAGCAGACCAAAAGTCATTCCTGCATTTTCTCCTAAAGGTATTCCCATTGCTAGGTACGAAAGATATGTTGCAGCACCTTGCTCTTTACCTTGGTTGTCTTTTGCCCAAATATTTTTATTCTCTATTGCTAATGCATAGGTTGTAAACTTTAAACCGGATAAAGAAGCTGGGTTTGATAAGTTTAACCGAAATTGATCTGTTAAAGAAACTCCAATTCCACCCATACTAATTTGCTCAACTGTATTGGAAGTGTTTTTATCGCCAATTCCAAAAAATGAATATGCAGAAGCATTATTTTTTTGTGCAAAACTTGCAACTGATATAAATAGCGTTAGAATTACTATTATTTTTTTGATCATTTATTTTAAGTTATAAGTCAAAATTGTGTTTAATCCTTCTAATAAAAAAAAAGGATTGGCAAATATGCCATTTTTTAATCTATTTGACAAGAAATTTGCATCTCCTCCTGTTAAAACTACTGTTAAATCTTTATTTTTTTTTCTATACTTATTTATAATACTATCAATTTCACTTATAACACCATTTATTACTCCCGAATGTATACATGTTTCTGTTGAAGTTCCAATTAAACTAGTGGACTCTTCACGCATTAACAAAGGCAACCTTTTTGTAAATTTATGAAGAGATTTATACCTCATTTCAATACCTGGAGAAATTGCACCTCCAAGGTAATTTTTTGAAGTTGTGACAAAATCGAAAGTAATACAAGTTCCAGCGTCAATTATTAAAACATTTTGATTTTGATATTTTGAAACTGCAGCAGCAACTAACGCAATTCTATCAACTCCTAGCGTTTTTGGCGTCGCATAATTGTTAAAAAACGGAATTTTGGTAGTTGTACGAAGCTCAAATACCTTAATTTTTACCTTAATTTGATCCATTTCACTTTTTTTTAAATTTCCTACAGAAGAAATAATTGCATTTTTACAATTAAATTTTTCGATAAGATTTATAGCAGTTCCTACAAAAAAATCATTTGTAATTACTTCATTATAAATTAGTTCATCTTTATTAAAAATTGCAATTTTAATTCTTGAATTTCCAATATCTACTATTAAATTCATTTAGTTTTTTTAAGGAGATTCAAAAATACAACAGATTTTTTTAAAATTGTTTTGATTAGTATAAAAAATACATTTATATTTGCATCCGCTAACGCAATGGTGCCTTAGCTCAGTTGGTAGAGCAAAGGACTGAAAATCCTTGTGTCCCTGGTTCGATTCCTGGAGGCACCACCATAAAAACCCGAACAAATTGTTCGGGTTTTTTAATTTTTGGGTAATAAAAAAAGGCTGTTTAAAATATTTTAAACAGCCTTTTTTTAATAAGATTATTCTTTAATCCTCATCCATATCATCTTCAATAGCAGCATCATCTACATCAATATCTAAATCATCGTTAATTACTGGGTCGTCATCTTCATCCTCTTCATGATTTTCCATACTGTCGGCTAACTGCTCACTAATTTTTACTAAATAAATAGTATCCTCGGTCTTCACCTCTACTGCGTCTACGTATTGTCCTTTATGATTGGTAAAATGTATGATATCGCGTAACCCATAACCATCGGGAAATTTTTCTACCAATAAATTAAGAATTTCGGGTGTTAATTTTTTATAGTCTACTAGTATTCTCTTCAAAATAAATTAGTTAAAGTTATATATTCACTATCTTAATAGTACTGTTATTTTCTTATTCAAGATGTTCAAATATAAAAAAATAATTGAATGAAAAGCTACCAGTCAAAAAAAATATATGTTTTTTTTAACTGTAAAAAAATACTAGAATAATTGGTATGCTAAAAAACAATTAAGCAAATTTATGAGGAACTCTAACTTTTAGAATTTTAGGTAATAAAAAACAGGCTGAAAAAAATAAATTTTTTTCAGCCTGTTTAATACTTATTAAATATTGTATTAAAGCATTTTTAGGTTATTCACTTCCATTTCTGTTAAATGCCTCCAATGCCCTCTTGGTAAATCTTTTTTGGTTAATCCTGCAAATATAACTCTATCTAATTTTACTACCTTATAGTTAAAATGCTCAAAAATTCTACGCACAATTCTGTTCCTTCCTGAATGAATTTTAACTCCTACCTCACTTTTTGGTTGGTTTAATATATAAGATATTTCATCAACTATTACCTTCCTTTCATCTAAAACAAAACCTTCAGCAATACTGTTTAAGTCTTTACTCGTAAGTTTTTTATCTAAAGACGCATGGTAAATTTTTTGGATATTATGTTTTGGATGTGTTAATTTTTTAGCAAGTTCACCGTCATTTGTAAACAATAGCAGACCAGTGGTATTTCTATCTAATCTTCCAACAGGATAAATGCGTTCTTTTGAGGCGTTACCAACCAATTCCATAACCGTTTTTCTACCTCTATCATCGTCCATAGTGGTGATAAAATTCTTTGGTTTATTTAAAAGAACATACCGTTTTTTTTCAGGACTAATTAAAGAACCATCAAACCTAACCTCATCTGTTAATTTAACTTTATAGCCCATTTCTGTAACTATTTTTCCGTTAACAGCAGCACTTCCTGCCGCAATAAACACATCAGCTTCTCTACGAGAACAAATCCCTGAATTTGCTATATACTTGTTTAAACGTATTCCATCAACTTCTGTATTACCAGCAACTTGTTTTTTTGATACTTTAGAAGAAACCGTTCTTTCCTTTGAAAATTTCTTTTTACTATCAAACTTTCTAGTAAACGTATTTTGAGGTTTCTTTTTTCCTGTTTGTCGTCCTCTCGACGAGTTTTTATTTGAATTCATTATATTTATTTTTTGCAAAAATAAGTTTAATACTTTAATAATCTAATAAATAGTGCTCTATAAATATAAATAACAATTAAAGATTATTAAAACGAAGAATTTAAAAGCCCTACAGAATCTATTAACTAGGCAAAATTCGTTCAATTAAAACTGAAGTATCTATTAAAGCAAGACTAAAAACTCCAGCAAATATAAGTAGTTTTAAAATCCAATGAAGTAACACGTAATTTCTTTTACTTTTACTAAACCATAAAAACAATAAGAATACAATTAAAGTTAAAATACTTCCGTAAAAATAATATTTCATACCTCCAATTTCTGGATATTTTAATAAAAAGTAAATAGGATTAAGTGTTAAAATAACTAAAAAAGAAATTAATATTTTTGTAAAATGTTCACCATATTTAACAGCTATTGTTTGGTAATTTTTCACAAAATCTCCTTTAAGACTTTCTAAATCTTTTGCTAATTGCCTAATTAATAATATAAAAAATAAAAATGCTGCATGTGTAAAAATAATTTCTGAAAAATTTTTATAATACACAAAAACTGCAAAAAAAGGCAATAAGGATAATACGGCTGCCGAAAACAAACCCATTAAAGGATATTTTTTAAGTTTATGTGAATACAACCAAATTGAAAATATGTATACTGAAAAAAATAATGCTGCTCGCCAGGAAACTAACAATCCAAAAATAAATCCTAAAAAATTTAGCACAAAATATATAGGCAGTTTTGTTTTCTGATCTACAATTGCATCAATTTTTGTTTTTAAAGGTTTGTTTATTTTATCGGTTTCAAAATCGTAAAAATTATTGATAATATACCCCGCAGCGATTACACACATTGTTGCCAAAACAATAAAATACAAATCAACATCTAACAATATGTTTTTCAGTGATTTTTCAGGAGCAAAAATAAAAATAGAAGCTAAATATTGTGCAATTACAATTAGCAAAATATTATATCCGCGAACAGCAGAAAACAAGCTTAACATTTTAATATAAAATGGTGTCTTTTTTTTACTATTATTTTTAGAAATCTCGAGTAAATCCATAAAAAAGTAACCAAACAAACTGGTAATTATAAGAATTTTTTGATTTTAAAATACAACTACTAAAATCTATAAACTAGCTCTAGCCTATAATCTTTTAAAATAGTTTTAGTTTTGTTAAAATCTTTGGTAAAACCTAAAATATAACCGCCACCACCAGATCCACAAAGTTTCAAATAATAGTCGTTAGATTCTATTCCTTTTTGCCAAATAGTATGAAAACGTTGAGGAATCATTGGTTTAAAGTTATCCAGTACTATTTTAGATAAATTTTTAACATTACCAAATAACGATTTCATATTTCCGTGTAAAAAGTCGTCAATACAAGCATCGGTACATTTTGCAAAGTCTTCGTCAATCATTTTCCTAAAACCTTCGTTTTTCATTTTATTCATAAAAATGCTTACCATTGGTTCCGTTTCTCCAACAATTTCCGAATCTAATAAAAATACAGCTCCTTTACCTTCCTTTTGAGATGGAATACCTGTGGCTTCTAAATTATCTTTTGAATTAATTAAAATAGGAATGCTTAAATACGAGTTTAAAGGATCTAAACCTGAGCTTTTACCATGAAAAAAAGACTCCATCAAAGAAAAAACGCCCTTTAATTTCAATAATTTATCTCGTGTCAAATTTTCTAGAACTGTTATTTTTTCAAACGCATATTTATCGTAAATTGAAGCAACTAAAGCACCTGAACTTCCCACTCCGTAACCCTGAGGAATACTAGAATCAAAATACATACCTTGCTCTATATCTTTTTTAAATTCATCTAAATTAAAATGCACTAGATCTGTATCTAAACTTGCCAAATAAGTATAAAATCTTAATAAATTCTTATTAGACTCTTTAGTTTTAGTAGTGAATTTTTTAGACTTTTTTAAAGCTCCTTGATAACTATTGTATGGGATTGCCAAGCCTTTGGAATCTTTAATAATTCCATATTCTCCAAAAAGTAAAATTTTCGCGTAAAATAAAGGTCCTTTCATAAGTTTAAATATTGGATAGTTGTTTCGCTCCAAACCCAATTCTGTCGCAAATATAATGTTTTTCTTGACAAAACTGAATTAACTCATTTATTATAAAATTGTTAACTTGTTCTTTTTCGTGCTCTGGGAACAATACATGCACATTTGCTCCAGCATCTAATGTAAAGCAAATTTTACTCTTTGTTTTAGTTCTAAACTCCCAGATTTTATTGATAATTTTCAACGTATTTGGTTTCATTAAAATAAAATACGGATTACTTGTCATCATCATTGCATGTAAACTCAACGCTTCACTTTCAACAATTTCAATAAATTGTTTTAAATCACCATTTTTTAACACTTCTGAAATTTTAGAAATATTATCATTTGCTTGTTTAAAACGTTGTTTTGCAAAAGGATGGTTGTGCATTAATTTATGCCCAACTGTACTTGAAACTTGTTTTTCTCCTTCATCTACTAATAAAATGGTATCATGATAATTTTTGAAATTATTATGAATCTTATATGGGAATTTTACACCGAATAGATTAGAACTTTCTTTAATTTTGTTATGTTTTCCCCAAACAATTAATTCACCCTCAATACTTCTACAAGCACTTCCAGAGCCTAATCGTGCTAAAAAAGATGCTTTTTTATTAAAATATTCATCTGTCATCTCCGGATTCAACGCTTTTTCAATACTCATTACACATAAAGCTAAAGCACTCATTCCACTTGCTGAAGAAGCAATTCCACTACTGTGAGGAAAAGAATTTCTTGATTTAATTACAAAATCAAAATAATTTAAAAAAGGCACATATTGCTCAATTCTTTCAAAAAATTGTTGAATTTTAGGTTTAAAATCATCCTTTTTCTCACCTTCAAAATAAACTTCAAAACTTCCTCCTTGGGTTGATTTAGATTTTGAATACTCTAAAGTTGTTAATGTAAAACAAGCATCTAGTGTAAAACTAATTGATGCATTTTCTGGAATTTGAGGTTCTTGTTTTCCCCAATATTTTACCAAAGCAATATTACTTGGGGTTTTCCAAGTAATGCTTCCTTTTGTATTTTTTTCAAGGCTATACGCTTTTAAAATGAAATCTGTTTCTATCAAATTTTAAAATTTGAACAAATATACTGTTTAATATTTAATAAAAAAGATAAAACAAAACTAAAATTCGCTCAAACTTCAAAAAACACTCATTTTTAAATGTTTTCTAATTTAAATAGCACTTCTTTTTTATAACTTCTGCTTATTGGCAGTGCTTTTTTATTAATTTCAATAAATTCATTTGTAAATGAATCTATTTTTGAAATAGCTATAATATAAGATCTATGAATTCTTAGAAACTCTTTTTGAGGTAATTTAGCCTCTATATTTGTAATGGTTTCTCTTGTAACTATAATTTTATTTAATAAATGAATTTTTATATAATCGCTTAAACTTTCTATATAATTAATTTCAGAAAAATTAATTTTTATCATTTTTCTATCTGCACGCACAAAAATAAAATCACTCTTTTCTGGAACAATTTCAGTAGCATTTTCAATAACTTCAGAAGGAGTTTCTCCTAAATATTTATTAACTGCTTGCAACAAACGTTCAAAAGAAATTGGTTTTAGTAAGTAATCTACCGCTTGTAAATTAAAACCATCTACGGCATACTCTCTATAAGCAGTTGTAAAAATTACCTTAATATTTGTATTGATAGATTTTGCAAAAGACAACCCTGAAATTTCGGGCATATTTATATCTAAAAAAATTAAATCGATGTCGTTAGCATTAAGCTGATTAAAAGCTTCAATGGCATTTTTACAGGTTGCTACAACCGTAACTGCTTCAATTTTATTTAAATGATTTTCTAAAATTTCGCGTGCAACGGGTTCATCATCAACAATAATGCATTGAATGTTCTTATTCATTTTTTAAATATTTAAAATTTCTAATCATTAATTCAACCTTAAAAGTGTTTGCTTCTTGATTAGTTTCTAATGTGTAGGAATCTGGATATTGCATCTCCAATCGTTTGGTAATATTTTCTAATCCAATTCCTTTATTATCTGAATGTTCATTTAGACTTGAGTTTTCTATTCTGAAGCATAACATATCGGCTTCAGTTTTTATATCAATAATTACCCTTAGACTTCCCTTAATAATATCACCATGTTTAAAAGCATTTTCAACAAATGGAATTAACAACATAGGAGCAATTTGGATAGTGGGGTTAGCTACTCTAATATTAGTTTCAATGGTTAATGTGTCATGAAAACGCATTTTTTCCAGAGAAACATAATCTAATAAATGATTTACTTCATCCATTAAAAGCACTTGTGGTTTTTCTATTTGATATAAAATATAATCTAATAAATTAGATAACTTTAGAATCATTTCAGGGGCTTCATCCTTCTTTTTTAATGCAAAACCATAAATTGTATTTAAAGAGTTAAACAAAAAATGAGGATGGATTTGCGCTTTTAAAAACCGTAATTCTTGATCTTTTATTTGAAGTTGTGTTTGTAAAATTTTGTTCTTTAAATTTTCGTTATTTACAATTGAATTATAATTATGCATTACTAAACTTAGCGAAACTACAATTAAAACCACAAAATATACTCCTAACACTATAAACGGTAATGTTTTAGTTAGCGGTACTGTTTCAACCTCTTTATAGCCTTCAGAATAAATTAATCCATATAGAATTGATAAAATAATTACATATACTGAAATTATAAACGTATAAATACTGTATAAAATAAAATATTTATACTTTTTTGTTAGTAAAAAATTTGGAATTAAATAGTAAATTAAAAAATAGCTAATTAAGATAGTTGCAGGCATTAAAAATCCTGAAAACAAGTTAACATACTTTGTATTAGAACTACCATAACCTAAAAAATAAGCATAAAAATAGTAAATAACCAACCAAAATATTGAATGGCCAATAACGGTTAAGAAATATTTTATTATGGTTTTTTTTATATTCATAAAGTGCAATATGCAATTAATGCTAAAGTTAAATTTATTTTAGCGATAGACACAGAAAATAGTCGTGCTTTTTACAAGTTTTAAACTTTATTCGGCAAAATTTGGCTTTAATCGGTTACTTATCGTAACTTTCTTGTTAACTATCGCAAATAGAAATAATCCTTTAAATATCATTTTATATTTGACATATAAATTTAAAAAATCAAAATTATGTTATTAGCGTTACAAAGCATTAGACCTTTTATTGCAAACTCAATTTTAACTAGATTAAATGAAGGAGGGCCATTATTTATGTACACCACTCTTCTGATTTTAATTGTAATTATTATACTATTAATTAGAGGCTTTTTGAAACCTACTGCACGAGATAAAACCATTACTTTGGTAAGCTCTATAAGTTTATTTGTACTTGTTTGGGGTTTTTTAGGTCAAATGTTAGGTTTGATTGGTGCATTTGATGCAATTGAAGCTGCAGGTGATATCTCTCCATCAGTATTAGCAGGAGGATTAAAAATAGCAATACTTTCACCATTATTTGGAATGATTGTTTTCTTAATTGCACGCATTGGAATAATAATTTTAAACCTATTGAAAAAGTAAAAAACTTATTATTTGAATTCTATATTAAAGTGAAGTACATTTCAAAGCTTCACTTTAATCATGAATAATTGTAATACATAAAACAACTTCTTCAAGTTACCTTTAATCTACTACTAAAACATCAAAAATGACTAAACATATTTCTAGAGCATTAAAAATTATATTTTTGTTAATTTCTACAACTCAAATTCAAGCTCAAATAAATAATTCAGCAAAAAAAGATAGTATTTTTTCAAACACTTTTAATGAATACAAAAATATTTGAGTTCAATTACCAGAGAATTACAATCCGAATAGTTCAGAGAAATATCCAGTTATCTATATTTTAGATGGGGGAGTAATGCTAAATACTTTAGAAACTGTTTACAATAATTATTGGGGACATTATTTACCTCACATGATATTGGTTGGGATTTCAAATCAGACCAACAGAACACGAGATTTAACTACCTCACAAATAAAAATGCGTTGCGGTGCAGAATTTGATCAAGAAACAGGTGGAGCAGATAAATTTACTGAATATATTACCAAAGAATTAATTCCTTATGTTGATAAAACCTATCCAACAACTTCCTACAGAACATTAATTGGGCATTCCTACGCTGGCTTGTTCACTGTAAATATGCTAATAAATCATACTAAATTTTTTAAAAATTATATTGCCATTGACCCAAGTTTAGACTGGGATAATCAAAAATTATTAAAACAGGCAAAAGAAAAACTGACTTCTGAAAATTTTAAGGGAAAATCGCTCTTTGTTTCTATGGCAGCAGAACAATTACACATGATGGATGAAAGTGTAACTATAAATAATTTAATGGAAAACACTTCAGAATTCACCTTGTTTCCACGTTCAATTATGGAGTTTTCAAACTTTGCTGAAACACATAAAGAGAATGACTTAAATTTTACTTGGAAAATATATCCTGAAGATTTACATGGCACTGTTCCCTTACCATCAATTAGAGATGGTTTGATTTTTTTATTTAAATGGTTTCAATTTAAAAACCCTCCAAAATATAACAATCCTGAAACTACAGTTGCAGAACTAACTGAATTATTAAGCGATCAAGCTAAAATTTATTTAGAAAACCTTTGTTATGCTGTGCCACCAATGGTTGAAGAATTATTCAATGGTTATGGTTATATGAACCTGCAAATGGGAGCACCTGAAAAAGCCAAATTATTTTTTGAAATGGGTGTAAAATACTATCCAAAAAACTCTAATTCTTACGACTCAATGGCAGATTATTATGAATCACAAAACGATACGCAAAACGCTATTAATTATGTATCAATAGCTTATGTTATAAGTGGAAATGACATTTACAAGAGAAAACTAGAAAAGCTTCAACAAAAAAACTAATTTATACGGTCTTTTTCATTATTTTTGTATCCTATGAAAACGAAAAAGGCATTTATTCTACTCAATGGTTCGGAACCTTCAAACTTCCCAAACCTAAGTAATTACGACATTGTTTGTGCTATAGATGGCGCATACAATCATTTTGAAAAAAATAATATTGTACCAGATTTAGTTACAGGAGACTTCGATTCTATAAACACTATCCCAACAACTGTTGAAGTTATAAAAACTCCAAATCAAGAATTTACAGATTTTGAAAAGGCCCTACAAATTCTAAAACACCGTGGTTTTTCACACGTAGATGTTTATGGCGGAAGCGGCAAAGAACACGATCATTTTTTAGGAAATATAAGTACAGCATTGCAATGGAAAATGGGTTTAACCATTTCTTTTTTTGATGATTATGGAAAATATCTATTTATTGAAGAAAGTATTGTAATCAACAATGTTAAAGGGAAAAACATTTCATTAATTCCTTTTCCAACCGCAAATGGAATTGTTACTAAAGGACTCAAGTTTCCCCTTCAAAATGAGACTTTATCCTTTGGAGAACGCATTGGAACACGCAACACCGCTACTGAAAAAAGCGTTTTTATTGCTTTTGACAGCGGAGATTTATTAGTATATATAAGTCATAATTAAACCTTTAATTTTGAGTAAAAAACTAAAATTGATTTGGGATTTTAGAGGTCCTGTTTCACAAAAAACAGCAGAACATCATTGTATTCATTTAAATGAATATGCACAAATAGAAAAATTATATTTTTATAAGATAGATTTTACCATAATTTCTGAGATGCATTCTATTGCTTTTATTATTGTAGATGAAAATGACATGAAAACCTACAGAGATGCATTAAAACCTCACAGAGGTGAGTTGGTTTTGAAATAAAAAGACATAAAAAAAGCGTCCCGGTTTTTCGGGAAGCTTTCCATCGGTTTAAAACCTATGACGTAAAAACGTCATTACAACACAACTATCACATAAAATGCGATACGCAAATATATAAATTTTAATTTGATTTTAAATTCAATATTCTTTTTCTTTCTAAATTACTGTTATTTCTTAATTGATTGTATCTTTGCACACCGAAAATAAAAAATAAATTATAAATATAGCATCATGCAATTATCACCACTTGAAATAGTTAGAAGAGAATCTTTACAAAAACTACGCGAATTAGGTATTAATCCGTATCCAGCAGAAGAGTTCAAAACTACTGCATCCATTAAGGAAATTACTTCTAATTTTAATTCTTTTGAAGGTAAAGAAGTTGTATTAGCTGGAAGAATGATGAGTCGAAGAATTATGGGTAAAGCTTCTTTTGCCGAATTAAAAGATGCATCTGGACGCATGCAAATTTACATAAACAGAGACGAAATTTCTTCTGAAGAAGACCCAACAATGTACAATACTGTATTCAAAAAATTATTGGATATGGGAGATATTATTGGTATCAGAGGTGAAGTTTTTAAAACAAAAGTTGGTGAAGTTTCTGTAAACGTTAAAGAATTAACAGTACTTTCTAAAAGTTTACGTCCACTACCAGTTGTAAAAACTGATGCAGATGGTAAAGTACACGACGCTTTTTCTGATGCTGAACAACGCTATCGCCAACGTTATGTAGATTTAATTGTTAACGACCACGTAAAAGAAACGTTTATAAAACGCACAAAAATCACAAATTCAATGCGTGATTTTTTCAATAAAAAAGGATATTTAGAAGTTGAGACTCCAATTTTACAGCCAATTCCTGGAGGTGCCGCGGCCAGACCATTTATGACACATCATAACGCATTAGATATGCCGTTGTACTTGCGTATTGCTAACGAATTATACCTAAAAAGATTAATTGTAGGTGGTTTTGATGCCGTATACGAATTTGCAAAAGACTTTAGAAATGAAGGAATGGACAGAACTCACAATCCAGAGTTTACGGTAATGGAATTGTATGTTGCATACAAAGATTACAACTGGATGATGAATATGACTGAAGAATTACTCGAAAAAATTGCAATTGATACAAACGGAACAACAGAAGTACAAATTGGAGAAAATAAAGTAAGTTTTAAAGCTCCTTATCCAAGAGTTCCAATTTTAGAAGCTATTAAAATTCATACTGGATATGATGTTGCTGGAATGGGCGAAGTTGAATTAAGGGATGTTTGTAGAAAGGTTGGACTTGAAGTGGATGAAACAATGGGTGTTGGTAAATTAATTGATGAATTATTCGGTGAAAAATGTGAACACCTATACATTCAACCAACATTTATTACGGATTATCCAAAGGAAATGAGTCCGTTAACAAAAGAGCACAGAACAAATCCTGCTTTAACCGAACGTTTTGAATTAATGGTTAACGGAAAAGAATTAGCAAATGCATATTCAGAATTAAACGACCCAATAGATCAACGCGAACGCTTTGAAGATCAATTAAAATTATCTGAAAAAGGAGATGATGAAGCCATGTTTATTGATCAAGATTTTATTAGAGCTTTAGAATATGGTATGCCTCCAACATCTGGTATTGGAATAGGAATTGACCGTTTAGTTATGTTTATGACAAACAATGCATCTATACAAGAAGTGCTGTTCTTCCCTCAAATGAAACCAGAGAAAAAAGCTCCTTCTATTGAATTAAATGATGATGAAAAAGCTGTTTTTGAAATTCTAAAGAGAATAGAAAAAATTGAGCTACCAGCATTAAAAACCAAAAGTGGCTTGAGCAATAAAAAATGGGATAAAACTATAAAAGGCTTAACAAAACACAATCTAGCAAAAGTAAATAATACCGATGAAGGTTTGTTTGTTGAGTTAGTTTAAACACGTATCTTTCATAAAAATAAATTAAAAAAGGCTGTTTAAAGATTTTTCTTTTAAACAGCCTTTTAGATTTTTATAAACCAAAATTTAAGCCTTGCACTCGCAAGAACCAGGCGCACACATTGTACATTCCTTTTCCATTTTAGCCATTTCCTTTTGGCAAGTACATTTTCCGTCTTCACACTTGCACTCTCCACCTTCTATACATTTACAACCTTCGGCGTGTTTAACATCTGTATCAACAGCTTTCGTTTTTAAATCCATTTTACATACTGGACAAGAACCTGTTTTTTCATAAGTTTTCCCTTTTTCACAATCCATTGGACATTGGTAAACATCTTTTGAAGCCATTTCATCACTGGCATGGTCGTGACCTTCGTGAGATTCCATTTTAGCATCTTCTTTCTTTGTTTCTTTACAAGCAGTAAACAGGATGGCAAAAGTAAAAACTGCAGATAAAAGTAAAATTGTTTTTTTCATGTTGTTTGTAATTAAAATTGTTTAATCAAATATTAGTCACCTAAAGTACTAAAAATAACTGATCTTGGTTTTTTTGTTTTTTACTTTTGAAGTTTTTGATAGTAAAAAGCAAAAGCTAAAATAAATAGAAATAGCGGTTGTATTAAAAATCTTCTCACATAAAAAATGAGCAAGTTATTGGCTAAGGCTTCAAAGTTTAATAAAAGAAATAACACCAAACATAACCCTATAAATAAAATCACAAAAAATTTTATAGAAAAAAATAGGGTTTTGATGTTTTGAAAAATTAAATAAATAATTGCTAAAGAGACTATGGAATTTAAGGTATATCTTAAAAAAATATTCCAAAAATAATTTCCTAAATCTATTGTAGGAAGTGTTTTAGTTAGAGAATCACTCTTAAAATAAGCAATTAATGGGTCGTAAAAAAAAGGTTCTACAAAAGCTCTTACTGCTACTAAAACAGCTAGAAGTATTACAATTAAGATTATACTTATGCTTTTTTTCATCCTTTTAATTTTGAAAACTTCTGAATCCAAATAAACCAAAGTAAAAATGTGATTCCATAAATTATCCCTGGGAAAACTATAGAATGTAGCACATTTTCATAGGCTGGATACTTATAAATTGCCAATGCTATTACAGCAATTCTAACAATGTTAATAAAGTAGATAACTAAACTTCCAAATAATATATACAACGCTGTTTTTTTTAATCCACTTGCAAAAGCTACAATAAACGCTATAAACAAAATTATAATACTTATGGCGTTGCATCCTTCAACAACCCTTGCCACATAGGTATTATTAATAAATAATTTTATAGACATTTCCGAAGAATGTTGTTCAATTTCTGCATTAAACCCCACCGAATTCAACAAGAATTGAGATTGCTCAGCCACAGTTTTTGTAATAGGTGCGCACGCCAAAACAGCAGCCGTTTTTTGGTTCTTTGATAAATAAAAAGAATATATTAAAAACAACAGCATATAAGTTCCAAAAAACTTAATGAGAAAAATTATTACTGTTTTATTACTTTGCACTAAAAGAATATTATTTTTGCCTAAAATTACAAATTAATATGAATATCTCTGAATTAAAAAAATCGATTACAACTATAGTTGAAAGTTCAACCGAAGTTGAAACTATACTTCAAAATATGTGCAACCTCTTAAAACAAGAAATTGAATATTACGATTGGGTTGGTTTTTATTTTAAAAACGGTGATAAAAACGAATTAAAATTAGCGCAATTTGCTGGTGAACCAACAGAGCATACCATCATTCCATTCGGTAAAGGAATTTGCGGACAAGTTGCTTTAAGCAATCAAAACTTTGTGGTTCAAGATGTTGCTAGTCAAGATAATTATATTTCTTGTGGCTGGAAAGTTAAAAGTGAAATTGTAATTCCAATTTTTGTAAACAATAATAATGTTGGACAAATCGATATAGATTCACATTCTGTAAACCCGTTTACAAAAGATGATGAAAATTTATTAGAATTTGTTTGTGAAAAAATAGCCGAAATTTTATAATCTTTTTTACAATACATCATTTATCAATAAAAAAACATAAAAATAAGATTGAGTTCTTGTTAAATTAGTAAATAGAAAACTATAAAAATCAATGTAATTTATATTGTGTAAACTATTGATAATTATTAGCTTTGCGCAACAGCAACAATACCACTTATGACCACTACTAAAAAAGCAACATCTGCATTAATTTCTGTATTCCACAAAGATGGATTAGAACCAATTGTTAAAAAATTAAACAACCTCGGAGTTACCATTTATTCTACTGGTGGAACTGAAAGTTTTATAAAAAATTTAGGAATAGATGTTATTCCTGTTGAAGATTTAACATCGTACCCTTCTATCTTAGGCGGTCGTGTTAAAACCTTACATCCAAAAGTTTTTGGTGGAATTTTAGCAAGAAGAGACAATGAAAATGATGTATCTCAACTTGGAGAATATGAAATTCCTGAATTAGATATTGTAATTGTTGATTTATACCCTTTTGAAAAAACAGTTGCTAGTGGAGCTCCAGAGCAAGATATTATTGAAAAAATTGATATCGGTGGAATTTCTTTAATTAGAGCTGCTGCAAAAAATTATAAAGATGTTATTTGCGTTTCATCTATGAATCAATACAATGAGTTTTTACAAATTATAACCGAAAGAAACGGAGCAACTACGATAGAAGAACGTAAAAATTTCGCCGCAAAATCTTTTGCAGTTTCTAGTCATTATGATAGTGCTATTTTTAAATATTTGAATAAAAACGAATTGGCTTTTAGAGAAATTTTTGACAATGCTTCAACTTTAAGATATGGCGAAAATCCGCATCAAAAAGGTTACTTTTTTGGAGACTTAGACGCTTTATTTGAAAAATTACATGGAAAAGAACTTTCATATAATAATTTATTAGATGTTGATGCTGCTTTAAATTTAATAAGTGAATTTAAAAATGATGCTCCAACATTTGCAATTTTAAAACACAATAACGCCTGTGGATTAGCACAAAGAACAACTTTAAAACAAGCTTATACAGATGCTTTAGCTGGTGATCCAACTTCTGCTTTCGGAGGCGTTTTAATTTCAAACAAAGAAATTGATGAAGAAACCGCTGCCGAAATTCATAAATTATTTTGTGAGGTTGTAATTGCTCCTAGTTATTCTAATGAAGCTCTTTCACTTCTTAAAGGTAAGAAAAATAGAATTATTTTAATTCAAAAAGATATTGAATTGCCTAATTATCAATATAGAACTGCGTTAAACGGAGTGCTTTATCAAGAAAAAGACAACAAAACAGATAATGCGAGCGTTATGTCAACTGCAACTATTGCAACACCTTCAGAAAGGGAGTTGGAAGATTTATTTTTTGCATCTAAAATTTGCAAACACACAAAATCTAACACCATTGTTTTAGTAAAAAACAAACAATTGTTTGCAAGTGGCACAGGACAAACAAGTAGAGTTGATGCTTTGGAACAGGCAATTGCAAAAGCAATACATTTTAATTTTGATTTAACAAATGCAGTAATGGCAAGTGATGCTTTTTTCCCATTCCCAGATTGTGTAGAAATAGCAAAAAATGCTGGAATAAATGCTGTTATTCAACCAGGAGGTTCAATAAAAGATCAATTATCTATAGATTATTGTAATAACAATAAAATGTCAATGATATTTACAGGAACACGTCATTTTAAACACTAATTTCATTAACTTTGTAAGGTTCCGAAATAAAAATTAAATAAATAATAAAATATATGGGTTTTTTCGACTTTATGACCGAAGACATTGCCATTGATTTAGGTACTGCAAATACCCTAATTATACATGATGGTAAAGTAGTAATTGATGCACCTTCAATTGTAGCCAGAGATAGGTCAACTGGGAAAATAATTGCAACTGGGAAAAAAGCCAGTTTAATGCAAGGAAAAACTCATGAAAACATAAAAACAATTAGACCTTTAAAAGATGGTGTAATTGCAGATTTTGAAGCTTCGGAACAAATGATAAAGGAATTTATCAAAAATATACCAAGCATAAAAAAGCGTTTTTTCACACCTTCATTACGTATGGTCGTTTGTATTCCTTCAGGTATAACTGAAGTTGAAAAACGTGCAGTTATTGATTCTGCTGAGCATATGAATGCTAAAGAAATTTATCTAATTCATGAGCCAATGGCTGCTGCAATTGGTATTGGAATTGATATTATGCAACCAAAAGGAAATATGATTATTGATATAGGTGGAGGTACAACAGAAATTGCTGTAATTGCTTTAGGTGGAATTGTTTGCGATAAATCTGTAAAAGTTGCGGGTGATGTTTTTACGTCTGATATTGCTTATTATATGCGAACACAACACAATTTATATGTTGGTGAACGCACTGCTGAAAAAATAAAAATCCAAATTGGTGCTGCAACAGAAGATTTAGAGACTCCTCCTGAGGAAATGTTGGTTCAGGGGCGCGATTTATTAAGCGGCAAACCAAAACAAGTACAAGTTTCTTTTAGAGAAATATCTAAAGCATTAGACAAATCTATTTTAAGAATTGAAGATGCTGTAATGGAAACACTTTCAAAAACACCTCCGGAATTAGCAGCCGACATATACAATACTGGCATTTATTTAGCAGGTGGCGGTTCCATGTTACGCGGTTTAGATAAGCGTTTATCTCGAAAAACAGACTTACCTGTATACGTTGCAGAAGATCCTTTAAGAGCTGTTGTTAGAGGTACTGGAATTGCCTTAAAAGATTTAGAAAAATACAAGAATGTATTAATGAAATAATACTATACTTTTAATTAAAATATGCAGCAATTAATTTATTTTATTAGAAAATTTAAATACTTTCTGCTATTTATACTTCTAGAAAGCATAGCTTTTATTTTTATAATTCAGCACCATTCTTTTCATAAAAGTAAGTTTATTAACTCCTCAAATTATATTACGGGAGGTATATATAATACTGTAAGTTCTATAAATGATTTTTTTTATTTAAAATCTGAAAATCACAGATTGATAGAAGAAAATATCCGTTTAAGAAACTTATTAAATAAAAGCGAACTCAATTTAAATAAAGATACATTTATACTAAATGATTCCTCAAAATATGGACAGAAATACAAATATTCGTTTGCAAAAATTATAAATAATAATTTTACAAAAAGAAACAATACACTTACTTTAAACAAGGGAACCAACCAAGGAATCACAGCAGATTTAGGTGTTATAAATAGTAATGGGATTATTGGGGTAACAAAAAGTACCTCAAAAAATTATTCAACTGTTTTATCTATTTTAAATAAAAATTCTAAAATTAATGTTCGTTTAAAAAATAGCAACCATTATGGAACATTGATTTGGAATGGAAAAGATTATAACATTTTACAATTAATTGATATTCCAAGACAAGCAAAAATTAAAGTTGGTGATACCATTATAACAGGTGGGAAATCAGCCATTTTTCCTGAAGGCATAAAAATTGGAACTATTAAGAATTTTAAATTTGAAAGCAATCAATATAAAAATATAGACATTGAATTGTTTAATGATATGAGTTCCATTGGTTATGTTCAAATTGTTAAAAACCTTGAAAGAATTGAGCAACAAAATTTAGAAACTAGTATCTTAAATGAATAACTTAATTTTAAATAATTCAGTACGCTTTTTAGCACTCGTACTTTTACAAGTATTAGTTTTAAATCATCTCAATTTATTTGGATATTTAAATCCCATCGTTTATATAGTTTGGGTGGTATTATTTCCAATTCGAAAAAATAAAAGTATTTTTTTAATATTAAGTTTTTTGCTTGGTTTAAGTATAGATTTTTTCTCAGATTCGGGCGGAATTAATGCTGCTGCAACTTTATTTATAGCATTTATAAGACTTCCTGTTTTAAAAATTGTACTTAAAAAAACAGATTTTGATTATTTACTATTTAATTTAAGAGCTATTTCATTTGGGAAAGCTTTTTTATTCATAACTATTTTAACCTTTATACATCACTTTATAATTTTTAGTTTAACATATTTTAGTCTAGATTCTTTTTCAACAATTATTTCTAACACAATTTTAACAAGTATTATAACAATAATTATAAGTATTTTAGGTATTATATTATTTACAAAAAAGAAGTAAATGAAACGATCTGGCTTATTAACCTTTTTAATTATTTTTACGGCACTTATATTTATTGGGCGTTTGTTTTATTTACAAGTTTTAAATAATTCGTACGCCGTCCCAGCATTAAATAGCTCTGCTGTAAAAACAACTTACGATTATCCTGCAAGAGGTTATGTGTATGACAGAAATGGAACTTTATTAGTTGCCAACCAACTATCTTATGATATTATGGTAATACCTAGAGAGGTGAAACCTTTAGACACTCTAGAATTTTGCAGTTTACTTAAAATTACCAAGGAAGATTTTATTAGAAAATTGGATAAAGCAACACATTATTCCACAAGAATTCCTTCGCCATTTTTGATAGAATTGTCAAAAAATGATTACGCCTATTTACAAGAAAAAATGCATAAGTTCAAAGGTTTCTTTATTATAAAAAGGTCTCTTAGAGAATACCCAATAAATGCTGCACCAAATGTACTCGGTTATATTAGTGAGGTAAATGAAAGTATGATTAAAAAGAACCCTTATTATCAACTTGGTGAATTAATTGGAACTGCAGGTATCGAAAAAACTTATGAAGATATTTTAAGAGGAACTAAGGGCGTAAAATACATACAAAGAGATCGATTTAATAAAGAAATTGGCTCTTATAAAAATGGAATATATGACACACTACCAGTACCTGGAAAAGATATAACTTTAACTCTTGATAGTAAATTACAACAATACGGTGAAGCATTAATGGTAAATAAACGAGGAGGAATAGTTGCAATTGAGCCTTCTTCTGGAGAAATTTTAGCATTGGTTTCTACCCCAACATTTGATCCTAATTTAATGGTAGGCAGGGAACGCTCTAAAAATTTTACAAAATTATATTTAGATACTATTAGTAATCCATTATTAGATCGCGGCTTACAAGGAGAGTATCCTCCTGGATCTCCTTTTAAAGTTATTACAGCACTCGCTGCTTTGCAAGAAAATGTTATTACACCATCTACCACCATTCGGTGTATTAATAATAAATATCATTATGGAAATAGAACTATGGATTGCCATTGCAATACATTTGGTAGCCCTATTGAATTAAATAAAGCTATTTATCGTTCGTGTAATAGTTATTTTGCCAATGCCTACAAAAAAGCAATTGAAAAATATCCTACTTCAACCGAAGGAATGGATGTTTGGAGTAACCATGTAAAAAGTTTTGGTTTAGGAAATTATTTAAATAACGATTTATCAGTTGGTCAAAAAGGTTTAGTTCCCGATGGTAATTTCTATAATAAATGGTATCCCAATAATAGATGGACAGCTACTTATAACATTTCCAATGCTATAGGACAAGGTGAAATTTTAACAACACCTATACAATTAGCAAACATGACTGTAGCTGTTGCCAACAGAGGATTCTATTTTATTCCACACATTGTAAAAACAATAAAAGATAAAGAATTAAATTCAAAGTTTACTACGCCTATAAATACCACCATTAATAAGGAACATTTTGAACCAGTAATTGAAGGACTTTTTAATGTTTTTGAAAATCCAAGAGGTACTGCAAGAGGCTCAAAAGTAAGCGGAATAGAAATTTGTGGTAAAACTGGTACGGCTGAAAATCCACACGGACAAGACCATTCAATATTTATTGCCTTTGCTCCGAAAGACAATCCTAAAATAGCCATTGCCGTTTTTGTTGAAAATGGATACTGGGGATCTAGATGGGCTGGTCCAATAGCGAGTTTAATGATAGAAAAGTATTTAAATGGTGCAACAACTAGACCTTGGGTAGAACAAAATATGTTTAACGGTAGTTTACAACATGAGTACGAAAAAGAACTACTACAAGAAACTATAGACATTGAGAAGTAGAAAAACTAATATATTTTATGGAATTGATTGGGTTTTAATACTCTTTTATTTTATGCTTGTCTTATTTGGTTGGATAAATATTTATTCTGCAACCATTACCGAGGAACAATTTGATATTATAAATTTTTCTACTGAATATGGTAAACAACTTATTTGGATTGGCTTAAGCTTCCCCATAATTCTTTTAATTCTTCTTTTTGATGCAAAATTCTACGAAAAATATGCTTCATTAATTTATCTAATTTGTTTAATATCTTTAGCTGGACTTTTTATATTTGGTAAAAACATAAATGGAGCAACATCATGGTATAACTTTGGTAGTTTTGGACTGCAACCTTCAGAATTTGCTAAAGCTGCAACTGCATTGGCTATTGCAAAATTAGTAAGCGATAAACAATTCAATTTAAAGAAAATAAACACCCAGTTACAAGCGTTTTTAATTTTGTTTTTTCCAGCAATATTAATTACGTTGCAACCCGATCCTGGTTCAGCATTAGTATATACCGCGTTTATTTTTGTTTTGTATCGTGAAGGGCTACCTTTCTATTATATTACAGTAGGTTTTATTACACTAATTCTCTTTGTTATTACCTTGTATTTTGGGTTTTCTTATACTTTATTAGGATCTTTTTTATTGTTTGTAATCATATTATTTTATTTTATTTTTTATAGAAAAAGAGCCTTAAAAAAGGGATGGGTTAAAATTTTAGGAATCTATTTTGTTGCTGCTTTTTTTATTTTTAGTGTTGATCTCGTTTTTAACCACGTTTTTGAACAACGCCACAGAGACAGGTTCAATATTTTATTAGGTAAAACAACAGATATAAAAAATATTGGTTATAATACAAATCAATCTGTTACAACAATAGCATCAGGGGGATTAACTGGAAGAGGTTTTTTAGAAGGTGAACGCACCCAAGGTAATTTCGTTCCAGAACAACAAACCGACTATATTTTTACCATTGTTGGTGAAGAGTGGGGTTTTTTAGGTACAACTATTGTTATACTTATTTTTACACTTTTTTTACTTAGAATCATACAGATAGCCGAACGTCAGAAATCAAAATTCAGCAGGGTCTATGGATATAGTATTGCTGCAATATTCTTTACTCACTATACTATAAATATAGGTATGGTACTTGGACTACTTCCAACTATTGGAATTCCGCTACCCTTTTTTAGCTATGGAGGCTCAGCCTTATGGGGCTTTACTATATTGCTTTTTCTTTTAGTAAGATTAGATGCTAATAGGTCTTATGAATGGTAATTAAAATATTATAAAAACAATGACTATTCTAGCTGTCTGATTTAGGTATTAAGCAAAAAACTATATCACAAAAAAAACATCCTAATATTAATTAGAATGCCTTTAATTATGTGTTAAAAAATATTATAACGCAGCTACTTGCTTTGCTAATTTAGATTTTAAATTACTCGCTTTATTTTTGTGAATAATATTTTTCTTCGCTAATTTATCTACCATTGCGATAACTTTAGGAAATAACTCTTCAGCTTCTTTCTTTTCCGTTGTAGCACGTAAGTCTCTTACAGCATTACGCGTAGTTTTATGCTGATATTTATTTCTTAATTGCTTAGCGCGATTACTTCTAATTCTCTTTAAAGCTGACTTGTGATTTGCCATTATAAAATTTTTTATTAAATTTTGTAGTCCGTAGGGGAATCGAACCCCTGTTACCAGGATGAAAACCTGGCGTCCTAACCCCTAGACGAACGGACCATTATTTTTTTTGTCGATGACATTATTTCGTCATTGCGGATGCAAAAATACAACTATTTTTTATTCTGCAAAATATTTTTCAAAAAAATTAATAAGCTTTTGCAAATAATACTCTTTGAGATGAATTTTTCCCAGTAAACACACAGGTTCCAGACTCAATTTTATTTTTCAAAGGAATGCATCTAATGGTTGCTTTTGTTAATTCTTTAATTTTATCTTCAGTTTCGGTTGTTCCATCCCAATGTGCAGATACAAAACCTCCCTTTGTTTTTATAGCTTCTTTAAACTCCTCAAAGGTATCCACCTCTGTTGTGTGCGTTTCTCTAAAAGAAATAGCCTTATTAAATAAATTATCCTGAATTTCAACTAAAAGCTTAGAAACAACAGAAACGACATCATCCTGAGAAACTGATTGCTTTTCTAAAGTATCTCTTCTCGCAATTTCAACAGTGTTATTTTCCATATCTCTTTTTCCAATTGCAATTCTTACCGGAACCCCTTTTAATTCGTATTCTGCAAATTTTGCACCTGGTCTAAATGTATCTCTATCATCAAACTTAACAGAAATACCTAATTTTCTAAATTCTTTTATAAATACATCAACTTTACTAGATATTTCAGCCAATTGTTCATCTCCTTTGTATATTGGCACAATTACAACCTGAATTGGTGCTAATCTTGGTGGTAATACCAATCCTAAATCATCGGAATGAGTCATTATTAATCCGCCAATTAAACGTGTAGAAACTCCCCAAGAAGTTGCCCAAACATATTCTTGTTTTCCTTCTTTAGAGGTGTATTTAACATCAAAAGCTTCAGCAAAATTTTGCCCTAAAAAATGCGAGGTTCCTGCCTGTAATGCTTTTCCGTCTTGCATTAAACCTTCTATACAATAAGTTTCAACAGCCCCTGCAAAGCGTTCACTTTCCGTCTTTAATCCTTTTATAACTGGCATTGCCATAAATTTTTCAGCAAACTCGCCATAAACATCTAAAATCAACTCTGCCTCTGTAATAGCTTCCTTTTTGGTTGCATGTGCAGTATGACCTTCTTGCCATAAAAATTCTGCTGTTCTTAAAAATAAACGCGTACGCATTTCCCAACGCACAACATTTGCCCATTGGTTTATTAATAAAGGTAAATCTCTATAGGATTGAATCCAACCTTTAAATGTATTCCATATAATTGCTTCAGAAGTTGGGCGAACAACTAATTCTTCTTCTAATTTAGCAGTTGGATCAACTCGAAGTTTCCCTGGCTTATCCGGATCATTTTGTAATCTATAATGAGTTACAACAGCACATTCTTTTGCAAACCCTTCAGCATTTTTTTCTTCTGCTTCAAATAAACTTTTTGGAACAAATAACGGAAAATAAGCATTTTCATGACCTGTTTCCTTAAACATCCTATCTAATTCAGCTTGCATTTTCTCCCATATCGCATAACCATAAGGTTTAATTACCATACAGCCTCTAACTGCAGAATTTTCAGCTAAATCAGCTTTTACAACTAACTCATTGTACCATTTGGAATAATCTACTTCTCTCTTTGTTAAATTCTTACTCATAATCAAAAGTTTGGCATAAATATTGCACCTTTTTTATTAGAAAATGCTAATTTCGACAAAATTAGTTTTTTTTCAATAGGTAACAATAAAAAATTCAATTGATTATGACAGTTTCAAATATCTTTATCCAAAAAAGCTCTCGAATAGCATTGCTTTTTATACTATTTGTTAGTTTGTATTCTTGTGGTACTTACCAAAGTGCCTACAACGATGACGGAATCTATGGTTCTAGTAATCAAAAAGCTAATGAAGAAATTGTTATTGTTGAAAAGTCTGAATTTGATAAAAACTATTTCTCTCATCAATTAGAAGAAATTCAAAATATTGGTGAAGAAGACGTTTTTACAGATATTGATGAGTATTACTACGATGATGAAACGTATGACGAAGATGCTTCAAATTATTATGAGCCATGGGAACATACCGATAATATAACTATCAATATTAACTCTGGTTTTGGTAGTCATGGATATTATTGGCACAACCCATTTTATTATAACTATTCTTATAATTATTACCCTTACTATTACAACTATTATAGTCCATGGAGATCCTATAGACCATGGTATTACAACGGTTATTACGGAGATTATTATTCTTACAATTATTATCCATATTATGGCGGGCATTATTATAATAACCCTTTTAGATACTATGGTTACAATAATTATTACCCATATAACTATTATACTAATAATAATTATAAAAGATATGATTCTTATGGAAAAAGAACTACTTATAATACAAACACAAGAAGAGCTGCTACCTCTAACGCTGCTATAAGCAGAAGAAGCAGTGCTACAAATGCACAAAATAATAGAACAACAAACAGCACAACTAGGAGATCTTCAAACACAAGTAATAGAACAAAATCTGTTGATGAAAGTTTAAACACGAGATCTATTAATAGAGTTCCTACAAGAACTATTCAAAGAAGTGGTTCAACTAGAAGCATTAATCCAACAAGACAACAATCTTCTACCAGACAGCAATCTTCTACTAGACAATCTTCTACAAGAACAAGAGGGAATTCTTCATACAATAATACACCTTCAACTAGCAGATATTCTACAAATACATCTAGAGATAGAAATATTAAATATGTACCAAATAGTAGAGTAAGAACGATTAAAGGATCAGTTTCTAATTATAGTAATACTAAAACTAGAGCTACTAACACAAGAAGGTCTACAAAAAATTATGCACCTCCTAAAAATAGTTCTTCTAATAATTATAGTAGATCCTCTAAATCCACTAACAATAATAGCTCATATTCGTCGTCCAGATCATCATCTTCAAGATCATCTGCAACAACATCTAGATCCTCAAGTTCATCATCTAGAAGTGCTTCAAGAGGTTCATCTCGCAGAAATTAATATAAATAATAATTCTTTAACATTATGAAAAAATTATTTTTAGCAGCAATGCTTTGTATTGCTTTCGTCTCCAATGCTCAAACTTTAGGTTATAATGACATTGGCGTATTATTCTCAAAAGAAAAAATTAATGGTACTGCTAGATACAATGCTATGAGTGGTGCTTTTGGAGCATTAGGTGGAGATTTATCGGCCATTGAAACTAATCCTGCTGGAGCTGCAGTTTTTCTAAATAGTGAATTTGCAATTTCATTAAACATGAACAATACTGAAACTATTACAAATTATTATGGAAATAATGAGTATTCAGAAAATGATATCACAAGCTTATCCCAAGCTGGTGGAGTATTTGTTTTTGAAAGTTATTCAAGAAATTCAGATTGGGGAAAAGTAGCTCTTGCTTTTAACTATAGTATTGCTAACGATTTTGAAACCCAATGGTTTGCTAGAGGAAACAATAACTACCCTACTTGGATAGATGATCCAAATGATGCCAATATTCAATATTTAAATTCTGACGGACAGTATTTTGAAAATTTTACTGAAGGCAGAAATGACAAATATTCATTTACATTTGCTTCAGAATTAAACAACAAAATGTATTTAGGTGCTTCTTTTAGTACGTATGACATTGAAAATTTACAAAGAATTTTATTAGAAGAATACAATACAGACGGCCAAGGAAATAATTTAGAAGCATCTTTAATTCAAGAATTATATACTTATGGTGAAGGATTTTCATTTAATGTAGGTTTAATTTCAAAAGCAACAGAAAATATGCGTTTAGGTTTGGCATACCAGTCACCTGTTTGGTACACACTTTCTGAAGATTATTTAGATTCTGATTTAGAAGTTTATGTTAGTAACACAGACGAACTAATAACTGATTTTTCTGGATACAACGCTTTCGATTATAAATTAAGAACCCCAAGCAAATTAACCGGAAGTTTTTCCTATATTTTTGAAAAAAAAGGTTTAATAAGCATCGATTATATTTATAAAAATTACAGTAATATAGAGTTGGATATGGCGGGTAATTTTGGATTTATTGAAGAAAATAAAGCTTTTAATACAGATTTAGAAGCTAGGGGAGAATTAAGAATGGGTACAGAATGGCGCTTTGATAAACTCTCGATAAGAGGTGGATATCATTTTGAAAAAAGCCCCTACAAAAATGCTTTAGACTCAGATGCTATTGAAGGTTTTTCTTTAGGTGCAGGATATAAATTTAGAGGTGGAAAAATTGATGCTTCTTATCAAAAAGATACAAATACAGCAGCTTATAATTTTTATCCACAATACAACAATATTAATGCAGCTGAATTAGACATTGACACTTCAAAATTTACAGTTACATTGGTTTTAAATATTTAATTTTAATTACATATAAATATAAACGTCTCTGTTAAAGGGGGCGTTTTTTAATTTTACGCAATTACCTAAAATTGTTTTAGTACTTTTGCACAAATACTTAAAAAAATGGATTCAGTTACTTTAAAAATAGAGAAAACAACAAACGATACTATACTTAAATTTACAGCAAATACAATTTTAATTAGTGGTAGTTATCAATTTAATAATATTGATGAAGCTAAAAACTCACCTTTAGCGCAACAATTATTTCATTTACCATTTATTAAACGTGTTTTAATTTCAGCAAACTTTATTGCTTTAGAACGTTTTTCAATTATTGAATGGGCAGATGTACAAGAAGAAGTTAAAGAGCAAATAGAAAATTATTTAAACAGCCCTGGAGGTGTTTTAGTATTAGAAGAAACGGCAACAACTAAAAAAGTTCCTGTTGAAATATATTCTGAAGTAACACCAAACCCAAGTGTTTTAAAATTTGTTGCAAACAAAAAGCTTGTAGAATTTGATTTAGAATATAAAAATATTGAAGAAGCTAAAAATTCTCCTTTAGCTACCGAATTATATAATTTCTCGTTTGTAAAAGAAATTTTTATTTCAGAAAATTATGTTTCTATCACAAAATTTGATATTGTTGAATGGAGTGAAATAACCAATGAAATTAGAAGCTTTATAAAACAATTTATTGCAGACGGCAAATCAATTGTAGATAAAAGTGTACAACCAAAAAAGAACGAACAAAGTCAAGGTATTCAATTAGAAGACTTAGATGATGTTTCTAAGCAAATTATTGCAATCTTAGATGAATATATAAAACCTGCTGTAGCGGCTGATGGAGGTAACATTTTATTCCAATCTTACGAGCAAAAAACAAAAGTTGTTAATGTTATTTTACAAGGAGCCTGTAGTGGTTGTCCGTCTTCAACAATTACCTTAAAAAATGGTATTGAAAATATGCTAAAACAGTTAATCCCTGGTCAAATTGAACAAGTTATAGCCTTAAATCAGTAAATTAATGGTAAAAAAAGTAAACCCTTACAAAGATTCCGATTTAGGAAAAAAACAGCAAGTTGCCCAAATGTTCGATACTATTTCTAATGAATATGACGGCTTAAACCGTGTAATTTCTTTTGGAATTGATATTAAATGGCGTAAAAAAGTGGTTAAAATAATTGGCGCAACTAATCCAGATAAAATATTAGATATTGCAACTGGTACAGGAGATTTGGCAATTAATTTAACCGAAACAAATGCTTCAAAAATAATTGGATTAGACATTTCTGAAGGAATGCTAGATGTTGGGCGAAAAAAAATTGAAGAATTGAAATTAAACAATCAAATTGAAATGATTTTTGGTGATTCAGAAAACATTCCTTTTGAAGCTAACTATTTCGATGCCATAACGGTAGCGTTTGGGGTTCGTAATTTTGAAAATTTAGAGAAAGGCTTGTCAGAAATTTATCGTGTTTTAAAACCGAACGGAACTTTTGTAGTTTTAGAAACCTCTATTCCAACAAAAACACCCTACAAACAAGGTTATAAATTTTACGCAAAATATATACTTCCTACCATTGGAAAACTTTTTTCAAAAGATAAAACGGCTTACAAATATTTGTCTGATTCTGCTGCTGCTTTTCCTTATGGAAAAACTTTCAACAATATTTTAGCAAAAATTGGGTTTATAAATATTGAAAACAAACCACAGACATTTGGGGTTTCTTCAATATATATAGCTAAAAAATAATGTATGAGAAAAATTGTTTTATTAATTATTTTTATTTTTAGTATTAACAGTATTAATGCTCAAAAACGAGATAAAGTAATTTACAAACAAACATGGGATAAACAAACTGTTTTTTGGGGTTATTACCTAGGACTCAACAAAAAAGGCTACAAAATAAGCTATAAATCTGAAGGTTCTTTTATTGATGTGACATCCAATACGGGGTTTAATGTTGGCTTAATTGGTGATTTGCGTTTGCATAAAAACATCAACTTAAGATTAGAGCCTGGACTTTCGAGCAATACCAAAGAACTTGCATTTACACATATTGAGGGCGGTCCAAAAGATAGCATAAGAGCTGTAAGCGCCACCTACTTAAGGATTCCTTTATTATTAAAATTAAGTACAAATAGGCTATATAATATTCGCCCTTATCTAATTGGCGGTGTTTCTTATGATTATAATTTTTCGAGCAATCAAGATAATCCCGACGATAATTTTAATAGTGAGTTTAGAATGAAAAAAAGTAATTTCACTTATGAAATTGGTGTTGGCGTAGATTTTTATCTTCCTTATTTTATATTTTCACCATCAATTAGAGGTGTTTTCGCTATAAATGATGAACTTATTAGAGATAATGCGACTAATGGTTATAGTCCTTGGACTGGAAATGTAGATTATTTTGGAACAAGAGGTGTTTTTTTAAAACTAGCTTTTCATTAATTTCCTCTTTTAAACTCACTTAATAAAATTGCAGTTGCAGTTGCAACATTTAAACTTTCAGTTTGTTGTAAATTTCCAAACCTTGGAATTGAAACAGCATTTTCTAACAGTTCTAAAACAGGTTTACTAATTCCGTTGGCTTCATTTCCCATAACTAAAACCGCATTAGTTGGCAACACTGTTTTATACAAATTGTCACCATTCATTAAAGAAGCATAAGTTGGCTTATTCGTACTTTTTAAATAAACCTTTAAATCTGTATAAAATATGGAAACTCTAGTTAAAGAGCCCATAGATGCTTGTACAACTTTTGCGTTATAACAATCTACCGTATCTTTAGAGCATATAAGCTGGTCTATTCCAAACCAATCACACAATCTAATAATTGTTCCTAAATTTCCAGGGTCATTAATTTCGTCTAAAGCTAAAACCAATCCTTCTTTTTCAATAAAATTAGCAGTAGGAATTTTAAAAATTGCCAATACATTATTTGGTGTTATTAAGTTGCTTATTTTCTTTAAATCGGATTGAGGAATTATTGTTTTATTCTTGTAATTTATATACTCAGTAGCGTCAACGCAAAATAGCTGCTCTAGCTCAAATGTTGAATTTAAAAATTCATTTACAACTTTAATTCCTTCAACAATAAATAAATTAGTAGCAATTCTGTACTTTTTTTTTCGTAAACTCGTTATTAATTTTAGTTGATTTTTACTTAAACTCATTTATCTTTATATATAAAATAGTAATTGGGTAATACTCCGAAAAGTTTTACATTTGAACAAATTTAAACTCTTATTTTTGAAAAACAATTTTATAATATTACTAATTTTAATAAGTATAACCTTAAACTTTTCATCTTGCAACACTTTAAAGTATGTTTCGGATGAAGATTTCCTACTTACCAAAAATTCAGTTTTTGTAAATAATAAAAAAAATGTTGATTCTGAAATAACAGATTATATTGCGCAACGCCCTAATCAATTGGTTTTAGGAGTTGCTTTCCCACTACATTTTTATAATATTGGAAATAAAAATTTTGAAACCGATTACAATATTTGGAAAACAACGCATCCGAATACTTCAAAATTTGTAACATCAATATTTTCCGAAAAACAAACAAAAGGATTACACAATTTTAAAAAGGGATCGAACAATTGGTTTTTAAACAATGGCGAACCTCCAGTTATTTTTGATGTTAAAAAAGCGAAGCAAACAATAGAGAATTTAAAATTACATTATTATAATCAAGGCTATTTTAATGCTGAGGTAAATTTTGAAGAAATAAAAAGCAAACGCAAAAAAATTACTATAAATTACAATATTAACACAGGAAAACCCTATACCTTAGACACAATTACAACAAATATAGAATCTAAAGTTTTAGACTCTATTTATGCTGAAAATAAAGAAAAATCATTTTTAAAAAAGGGAGAGCAGTTTAAATACGAACTCTTTTTTGACGAACAAGACAGAATTAACGAACTCTTTAGAAATTCAGGAATTTATCGTTTTAATAAAAACGCCATATTAGTAGAAGCTGATACCGCTAATTACAAATCTAATATTAACTTAATAATAAATGATAGTATAGCAAATGTCCCTTTTAAAATTCAAAAAATTAACAATGTAAATATTTATACCGATTATTTTTATAATACAAAAGATGAACCTATAAAAGATAGTTTAAATTATAAAGGCTATTTATTTTTATCCCAAAAAAACCTCAGATACAATCCTAAACTTCTTTTAGAAAGCGTGTTTATTGAACCAAACACCATATATAAAGACCAAACTAGAGAATTAACTCGTAAAAACTTAAGAAGATTAAATAATTTTAAAAACATTACTATAAAGTACAAAGAGTTAGAAAATGACTTATTAGAAGCTTCCATTTATTTGTCGCCTTTAAAAAAATATTCCATTGGAACCAGTGCAGAACTTACACATTCTAATATAAGGCAACTCGGTATTTCTGGAAAATTATCTTTTTCCAACCTCAACATATTTAAAGGAGCTGAAATCTTAAAGTTCTCTGTACAAGGTTCTTTCTTAGACTCTAAAGATGCAGCCGACAAAGAGAAGTTACTAAATGCATGGGAAGTTGGAGGTGATGTTTCGTTAGAAATTCCGCGTATTCTTTTTCCTTTTAAACCAGACAATATTATTCCAAAAAATATGGCACCCAATACAATTTTAACATTGGGTACTTCATTGCAAAAAAACATTGGATTAGATAAACAAAAATTTACAGGTATAATTGATTATACTTGGGAATCTACTCAAACAAAAAAACACAGTCTTCAACTTTTAAATGCTCAATTTATTAAAAACTTAAATATAGACTCATACTTTAATATTTATAAGTCTGAATTTAATGAAATCCAAAATATCGCTTCCACATATTTTAATGAAAATGCTTTAGAAACCACAAAAGTAATTCCTTTTATTAATGAAAATATCGATTCCAATTTTGAACAAACCAACCCAAACGAATTTAAAATAGCTCAAAATATTAAAAATCGTTATTCAATTATAACTGAAGATGTTTACATACCTTCAGCCGCATATACTTTTACTTTTAACAATAGCGAAAGTTATAAAGATACCGATTTTTCTTTTTTTAGGGCACGTATAGTGTCAGCTGGTAATTTAACAACTTTACTTTCAAGCAAAAAAGATAACAACAATGTTAACTTATTATTTAATACGCCAATAGCTCAATATATTAGAACAGATTTAGAATATAAAAAATTCTGGAATTTAACTTTGGAGAACGTACTTGCTTTTAGAAGTTTTTTAGGAATTGCTTTTCCATATAACAATTCCAAAACCATTCCTTTTAGTAGAAGTTATTTTATTGGTGGGCCTAACGATTTAAGAGCTTGGAGAATTTACGATTTAGGACCAGGTTCTACAAAAACAGGTTTAGAATACAATGTGGGTAATCTCAAATTTCTTACAAGTTTAGAATATCGATTTAAGGTAATTAATAGTGTAAAAGGAGCTTTATTTATTGATGCAGGGAATATTTGGGACATCTCAAATGCCACCGTAACAACTGCTGAAGGAAAATTTAATGGTTTTAATTCTTTAAAAGATATAGCAATAGGGTCTGGTTTTGGAATTCGATAT
Source organism: Lutibacter litoralis (assembly GCF_014646675.1). Classification (GTDB taxonomy): domain Bacteria; phylum Bacteroidota; class Bacteroidia; order Flavobacteriales; family Flavobacteriaceae; genus Lutibacter; species Lutibacter litoralis. Next base: position 88,566 of record NZ_BMNS01000002.1, read on the forward strand.
GATTTAAGCTTTATTTTATTAAGGTTAGACTTAGGTTTTAAAACCTACGAACCCTACTTAGAAAATAATAAATGGTTTCAACACATAAACTTTAAAAATAATGTTTATAATTTTGGAATTAGTTACCCTTTTTAGTAGAAAATACTATTTCGTTTTCGTTTTTTTTCAATTCTAAGCATAATAAATAGGTATAAATCCTTAATTTTGTTACCATCAAATAATACACAATTAATACAACTAAATAATTATGAGTCATACTATTAAACCGGGAGTTGCGACAGGAAGTGAAGTACAAGCAATTTTCAAATTAGCAAAATCAAAAAATTTCGCATTACCAGCTGTAAATGTTATTGGGTCAAACACAATTAATGCTGTTTTAGAAACTGCAAAAGAATTAAATTCTCCTGTAATTATTCAATTCTCTAACGGAGGAGCTCAATTTAATGCCGGAAAAGGATTGTCTAACGACGGTCAAAAAGCAGCAATCGCTGGTGGTATTGCCGGTGCAAAACACATACATACTTTAGCTGAAGCTTATGGAGTTCCTGTAATTTTACATACAGACCACTGCGCAAAAAAATTATTACCTTGGATTGATGGATTATTAGATGCTGGAGAACAATTTTTTAAAGAAACTGGCAAACCGTTATATAGTTCTCATATGATAGATTTATCTGAAGAACCTTTAGAAGAAAATATCGAAATTTGTAAAACCTATTTAGCACGTATGGCTAAAATGGGAATGACTTTAGAAATTGAATTAGGTATTACAGGTGGTGAAGAAGATGGTGTAGATAATTCTGATATAGATGTTTCTAAACTTTATACACAACCTGAAGAAGTTGCTTATGCTTATGATGAACTTAAAAAAGTAAGTGATAACTTTACAATTGCTGCTTCTTTTGGAAATGTTCACGGTGTTTACAAACCAGGAAACGTTAAATTAACTCCAAAAATATTAGACAATTCTCAAAAATATATTGAAAATAAAAATGGAACAGAAACAAATCCTGTAGATTTTGTATTCCACGGAGGATCTGGTTCATCATTAGAAGAAATTAGAGAAGCTATTGGTTATGGCGTTATTAAAATGAACATTGACACTGACCTTCAATTTGCTTTTACAGAAGGAATTAGAGATTATATGAATGAGAAAATTGACTATTTAAGAACACAAATAGGAAATCCTGATGGAGCTGATCAACCAAACAAAAAATACTACGATCCACGTGGTTGGTTACGAAAAGGTGAAGAAACTTTTAAAGCTCGTTTAATTCAGGCTTTTAAAGATTTAAACTGTGTAGATACACTATAAAACATAAATTTATACTATAAATTTTCAAAGAGAACATATAAAAATATGTTCTCTTTGTTTTTTTTAGTAATTTGCACCTCTATTTCGCAATATAAAATTATATACATATGTCGTCTTGGTTTAAAAGAAAAGATAAAGGAATTCAAACTCCTACCGAAAATAAAAAGGATGTACCAAAAGGTTTATGGTACAAAACCCCTAGCGGAAAAGTAATTGATACCGATGAATTAAAAGCCAATTATTATGTGAGTCCAGAAGATGGCTACCACGTAAGAATTGGTAGTGCAGAATATTTTGAAATTCTTTTTGATGATAATAAATTTAAAGAGTTTGACAAAAACATGGTTTCTAAAGATCCATTAAAATTTACTGATACCAAAAAATATACAGAGCGTTTAAAACAAGCTTACGAAAAAACAAAACTAAAAGATGCCGTTAGAACTGCTGTTGGAAAATCTTTAGGAAAAGATTTAGTTATAGCAGCCATGGATTTTGCTTTTATTGGAGGGTCTATGGGAAGTGTTGTTGGAGAAAAAATTTCACGAGCAATTGATTATTCAATAAAAAATAAAGTTCCTTTTTTAATGATTTCAAAATCTGGAGGAGCAAGAATGATGGAGGCGTCGTATTCTTTAATGCAATTGGTAAAAACTTCAGCTAAATTAGCACAACTTGCAGATGCTAATATTCCATACATTTCTTTATGTACAGATCCAACAACTGGCGGAACAACTGCCTCTTACGCAATGTTAGGTGATGTAAACTTTGCAGAACCAAACGCATTAGTTGCCTTTGCTGGACCAAGAGTTGTAAAAGACACAACAGGAAAAGACCTACCTCCTGGATTTCAAAAATCTGAATTTGTTCTTGAACATGGTTTTTTAGATAAAATAATAGAACGTAAAAATTTAAAAAAGCAAATTAACTTATATATTGATTTAATTGAAAATTTACCTATTAGAAAGTAATTAAATTTAAAACAACTTATTTCCTCAAACAATTAATATTCAAAATAATAATAGTATCTTTGCCGACTATTAACTGCATAGTGCAGTATTAATACATAAAAATTATTAATAAAATTAATGTTAGCATGTACTTAACAAAAGAGAAAAAAGCAGAAATTTTTGCAAAGCACAACGAATCAGCGACAAACACTGGTTCTTCAGAAGGTCAAATTGCCTTATTTACTTTTAGAATTAACCACTTGACAGAACACTTAAAAAGAAATCGTAAAGATTATAATACAGAACGTTCACTAGTAAGGTTGGTAGGTAAAAGAAGAAATTTACTTGATTATCTAATTAAAACAGATATTGTAAGATATCGTGAGATAATTAAAGAACTAGGAATAAGAAAATAATTTTACAAATTAAGAGGCAAAACTATTGCCTCTTTTTTTTTAAAATATTCTTATATAAAGAAAGCATAAATTAAACTTTTCATTGGTAAACACAACACAACAACAACCAATTGTTTAATTAAATTTTAAAAAATTATTTATGATACCTAAGGTACATACACAAATTATTGATTTAGGAGATGGAAGAACCATCTCTATTGAAACAGGAAAATTAGCAAAACAAGCGCATGGTTCGGTTGTTGTACAAATGGGCAATGCTATGTTGCTTTGTACAGTAGTATCTAACTACAAACAAAGTGATGTTGATTTTTTACCATTAACAGTTGACTACAGAGAAAAGTTTGCTGCTGCTGGTCGTTATCCAGGTGGTTTCTTTAAAAGAGAAGCAAGACCAACGGATGCTGAAGTTTTAACAATGCGTTTAGTGGATAGAGTATTACGTCCATTATTCCCAAAAGATTACCACGCTGAAACACAAGTAATGATTCAGTTAATGAGTGCTGATGATAATGTTATGCCAGATGCTTTAGCTGGATTAGCTGCTTCTGCTGCCATTCAATTAAGTGATATTCCTTTTGAAACTCCAATTTCTGAAGTTAGAGTTGCAAGAGTAAATGGTGAATTTATCATCAACCCAAGTAGAGAATTATTAGAACAAGCTGACATTGATATGACTATTGGTGCTTCTGCAGATTCTGTAATGATGGTAGAAGGTGAAATGGATGAATGTAGCGAAGAAGAAATGGCAGAAGCTATTAAATTTGCTCACGAAGCTATTAAAGTACAATGTGCTGCGCAAGTCGCATTAGCAGAATCTTTTGGCAAAAAAGAAACACGTACTTATGAGCCAGAAGAAGAAAATGAAGATTTAGCTGCAAGAATACACGATGCTGCATACCAAAAATGTTATGACATTGCGAAACAAGGAACTGCTAAACACGAAAGAAGTGCCGCTTTTGATGCCGTAAAAGAAGAAATTAAAGCTTCATTTACTGAAGAAGAATTAGCTGAATTTGGAGGGTTAATCGGAAAATATTTCGATAAAGCTCAAAAAACAGCTGTTCGCGAATTAACTTTAAGTGAAGGTTTACGTTTAGATGGAAGAAAAACTACTGAAATTAGACCAATTTGGTGTGAAGTAGATTATTTGCCATCAACACACGGTTCTGCAATCTTTACGCGTGGAGAAACTCAAGCATTAGCAACAGTTACTTTAGGAACATCTAGAGAAGCAAACCAAATAGATATGCCAACTTACCAAGGTGAGGAAACATTCTATTTACATTATAACTTTCCTCCTTTCTGTACAGGTGAAGCAAGACCTTTAAGAGGAACTTCACGTAGAGAAGTAGGACACGGAAACCTGGCACAACGTGCATTAAAAGGAATGATTCCTGATAATTGTCCATACACAGTAAGAATTGTATCTGAAGTATTAGAATCTAACGGTTCTTCTTCAATGGCAACTGTATGTGCTGGTACAATGGCATTAATGGATGCTGGGGTTCAAATGACTAAACCAGTTTCTGGTATTGCTATGGGATTAATTTCTGATGGTGATCGTTATGCTGTATTAAGTGATATTTTAGGCGATGAAGATCACTTAGGTGATATGGACTTTAAAGTTACAGGAACTGCCGACGGTATTACTGCTTGTCAAATGGATATTAAAGTAAAAGGATTATCATACGAAATTTTAGTGAGTGCATTAAAACAAGCTCGTGATGGTCGTTTACACATTTTAGGAAAAATAACTGATACAATTGCTGCACCTAGTGCTGACGTAAAAGCACACGCTCCAAAAATGGTTTCAAGAAGAATTCCTAACGAATTTATTGGTGCATTAATTGGACCAGGAGGAAAAGTAATTCAAGAAATGCAAAAAGAAACTGGATGTACCATAGTAATAAATGAAGACCCAGTAACTGAAGAAGGAATTGTTGAAATTTTAGGAACAGATCCAGCTGGAATCGAAGCTGTTTTAGCAAAAATAGATTCTTTATTATTCAAACCACAAGTTGGAAGTGTTTATGAAGTGAAAGTAATCAAAATGTTAGATTTTGGTGCTGTAGTTGAATATACAGAAGCTCCTGGAAATGAAGTTTTATTACATATTTCTGAATTAGCTTGGGCACGTACTGAAAATGTAACTGATGTTGTTAATATGGGTGATGTTTTTGATGTAAAATACTTTGGAAAAGATCCAAAAACTCGTAAAGACAAAGTATCTAGAAAAGCATTGTTACCAAAACCTGAAGGTTTTGTTGAAAGACCTCCTAGAGATAATAACAGAGGACGTGATAACCGCGGAAGAGATAACCGTAGAGACGATAGAAAACCAAGATCTAGAGATTAATTCTCAAGATAATATTTTTAAAAGCTCCTCATTTTGAGGGGCTTTTTTTTATTTATAAATTATATTAAAATAGAAAAGCACTAATTATTTAGAACTCTCTGTAATTATTGATTTCTTAGAAAAGAAGTAACATAATTCTCATAAAAAATAGTCTGTCTTACAAAACACCAAACAGATATGTTCATTTGAATTTACTATATTTTGTACAAACTCACAACAATAAATAATGTTTTGTCGTTTATTAATTTCAAAAATTTAGTAATGAATTATAGATTTAACGTACTTTAAATGTTAAATAGTCACAAAAAAAAAATTAAATAGTAGTTATTTTGTAACATTTTAAAAAATACAACGTATATATAATGTACGCTTTGTATAAACACAAAAATTTTAGCTTTTAAATGAGACAACTTAAAATAACAAAACAGGTTACTAATAGAGAAACCGCATCTTTAGATAAATACTTACAAGAAATAGGAAAGGTAGATTTAATTACTGCCGAAATGGAGGTAGAATTAGCACAACGCATTAAAGCAGGAGATCAAGTTGCTTTAGAAAGATTAACAAAAGCAAATTTACGTTTCGTTGTATCGGTGGCAAAACAATATCAAAATCAAGGATTAACATTGCCAGATTTAATTAATGAAGGTAATTTAGGATTAATAAAAGCAGCAAAAAGGTTTGATGAAACACGTGGTTTCAAATTTATTTCATATGCTGTATGGTGGATTCGTCAATCAATTTTACAAGCATTAGCAGAACAATCTCGAATTGTACGTTTACCTTTAAACAAAATTGGTTCTATTAACAAAATTAATAAAATGTATGCTTTTCTTGAGCAAGAGAACGAAAGACCTCCTTCTGCTGAAGAAATTGCAAAGAAATTAGATATGACTGTGAACGACGTTAAAGAGTCTATGAAAAACTCAGGTCGTCACGTATCTATGGATGCTCCATTAATTGAAGGTGAAGATTCTAACTTATATGATGTATTAAATACAGGTGAATCTCCAAATCCAGACAAATCATTGTTACACGAATCTTTAAAAGTTGAAATTGAACGTGCTCTTGAGACCTTAACTCCGAGAGAAGCTGATGTTGTTCAATTGTACTTTGGTTTAGGTGATGCACATCCAATGACTTTAGAAGAAATTGGTGAAACTTTTGATTTAACACGTGAACGTGTTCGACAAATTAAAGAAAAAGCAATTAGAAGATTAAAACATACTTCAAGAAGTAAAATATTGAAAACTTATTTAGGATAAGTTAATTACGAATTAATAATTACAATTAAAAAAGGCTGTTTGAAACAAATTTTCAAGCAGCCTTTTTATATATTTGCAAAAACTTATAACAAAAATTTCAAAAAATGAACAAATATATTGCACCTTCGATGCTAGCGGCTGATTTCGGTAACCTTCAACGCGATATTGAAATGGTTAATAACAGTAAAGCAGATTGGTTTCATATAGACGTTATGGATGGTGTTTTTGTTCCAAATATTTCTTTTGGTATGCCAGTAATTAGCGCAATTAAGAAACATGCGACTAAAACAATGGATGTGCATTTAATGATTGTTAATCCAGATAAATTTATTGCTGATTTTAAAAAAGTAGGAGCCGATATTTTAACTGTACATTATGAGGCTTGTCCGCATTTACACAGAACTGTTCAGGCAATAAAAGCAGCAGGAATGAAAGCTGGAGTTTCCTTAAATCCACATACGCCAATTGCTGTTTTAGAAGATATTATAGAGGATTTAGATTTAGTATTAATTATGAGTGTAAATCCAGGATTTGGTGGACAAAGTTTTATTGAAAACACCTATAAAAAAGTACAACAATTAAAAGCATTAATAGAATTTAGCGGTTCTAAAGCACTTATTGAGGTTGATGGAGGTGTAACCGACCAAAACATTGAACAACTTTCTGAAGTAGGTGTAGACGCCTTTGTAGCTGGAAGTTTTGTATTTAAAGGTGAAGATCCAAGTAAGACAATTTCAGATTTAAAAAATTTGGTATCACCTAGTTAAACAGATTCTAATTCGTATTGCTTTAATAAATACCTTAAAATATCCGTAGTTGTAACAATACCAACTAAAATGTCATTATCAACAACAGGTAATGCATGAAATTCATTCTGAGATAAAATTTCAACAACGGATTTTATAGAAATATTTGAAGTTACCATTATTGGTTTTTTTACCATTATTTGTTCAATACTTAACATATTGTAAATAGCATTGTCTATTTTAATTTCATTAGCATCATACGAATCTAAAAAACTAATGCGCTTTAAATCGGTAAGGCTTAGCATACCAACAATATGTCTATTTTTAACAACAGGAATATGTCTAATATGATTTTCTTTAAATAATTTCTCTGCTTGGTATAAATCATCACGTAAACATAACGTAACAAGCTCCTTTGTCATAATTTTAGATACTGGCTCAAGACGTTTCATAAATAGTATTTTTTAAGTACTTTAAAGTTCGAAAAATTGAACTAAAGTAATTATGATTAAAATCATTTTAACCTATTTAATTTTTAAATATTTTATACTTTCAATATTGTTGTTGTTTTAAAGTAATTTTTTTGAAAATAAATTAAGATCGCCTAAAAAAAAGAAGCATTATATTAGCACTTCTAAATGCACTATATAATTATGAAGCAACTATCACGCTTTTTTAAAACAATAATTATTCTATTTACAATTTTATTTATAAGTTTTTCTTGTAAACAACAAAAAGAACCTAAACTTACTATTGCAACTGCTGCAAACATGCAATTTGCGATGGAAAAAATTACCTCTGCATTTACACAAGAAAGCGGTATTAAATGTGAAATAATTATAAGTTCTTCTGGAAAATTAACGGCTCAAATTAAAGAAGGAGCTCCCTACGATATCTTTGTCTCGGCAGATATGAAGTACCCATTAGAATTATACAATACCGGTTTTTCAAAAAGTAAACCAGTAGTTTACGCCTATGGAAAACTTATTTTATGGTCTATGATTGATAGCATTAAACCCACTATAGATTTATTGCATCAAAAAGATATTAAACATATTGCTTCTGCAAACCCCAAAACAGCACCTTACGGAATAGCTACCGAAGAAGTTTTAAATCATTATAAAATTTTTGATCGTATAAAAAACAAATTAGTTTATGGGGAAAGCATAGCACAAACAAACCAATTTATTACCACTAAAGCTACCGAAATTGGATTTACAGCTAAATCTGTAGTGCTATCTCCCATTGTAAAAGGAAAGGGAAATTGGATTGCTATAGACGAAAACACTTATACACCTATTAAACAAGGTATTGTAATTATAAAAAACAGTCCAAGTTCTTCAGAAAAAAAAGAATTATTTTATAACTTCCTATTTTCAAATAAAGGATCAGCTATTTTGAATAAATTTGGGTACGCAACCAAACAATAAATGAATATTTTAAAAGGAACTATTGAAAAACTTACAGTGTCTGGAAGTCTAACTTTAATTGGTATTAAAGTTAACACAACTGATATGTCTGCAATTGTAATAGACACGCCAAAAACAGCACCTTTCTTAAAAGCTGGAAATACAATTACTGTGGTTTTTAAAGAAACCGAAGTCATTATTGGAAAAGGGAATACTGATGAAATAAGTCTACGGAATAAATTTAAAGGAACTATTGAACTATTAGAGTCAAAAGAACTATTAAGTAAGCTTACCATAAATACCAACGTTGGAAAAATTAGTTCTATTATTACTACAAATGCAGTAAAACAATTAAAATTAAAATTGGGAACAGCTGTTACGGCAATGGTTAAAACAAACGAAATACTAATTTCAGAATGATAGATTGGGAACCGTTAATATTAACTTTTAAACTTGCATTTATAACTACGGTTTTATTGTTAGCAATTTCGATTCCATTAGCGTATTGGTTGGCCTACACAAAATCTAAATTAAAACCCATTTGTGAAACCATTGTAAGTATGCCACTTGTGCTGCCTCCAACTGTTATTGGTTTTTATTTACTAATCGCTTTTTCTCCTGCAAATTCTTTTGGAAATTGGCTCAACAATTGGTTGGGTTTAAAACTTGTTTTTTCTTTTGAAGGTTTATTAATTGCATCTATAATTTATAGTTTACCTTTTATGGTGCATCCTATACAAGCTGGTTTTACAAACTTATCAAGTTCGTTAAAAGACATGTCCTACGTATTAGGAAAATCTAGAACAACAACATTATTTAAAATATTATTACCTAATATTAAATCATCTTTATTAACAGGAATTGTACTTGCTTTTGCCCATACGATTGGTGAATTTGGAGTTGTTTTAATGATTGGTGGTAATATTCCAGGTAAAACAAAAGTTGCCTCAATAGCAATCTATGATGAAGTTGAATCTTTAAATTATGCCGCTGCTAATACTTATTCCTTAATTTTGGTTGCCTTAACATTTAGTATTTTGTTGGCGGTTTATTTAATTAATGGCGGCTACTTAAAACAGTTTAAAAAATGATTGAAATCAGTATTCAAAAAAAATTAACAGCTGCTTTAGGTGAAATGCTTTTAGATATAAACACCACAATAAATAAAGGAAGTTTAGTAACACTTTATGGAAAATCTGGTGTTGGAAAAACTACAATTCTTAGAATATTGGCAGGTTTATTGTATCCAGATTCTGGAAAAATTATAGTAAATGGAGATACTTGGTTAAATACTACAACTAAAATTAACTTAAAACCTCAAAAAAGAAAAGTAGGATTTGTTTTTCAAGATTATGCATTATTTCCTAATATGAATGTAAAAGAAAATTTATTATTTGCATTAAATAAAGGACAAAACTCTTCAATTGTAAATCATTTAATTGAAATTATTGAATTAGGAGAATTACAACATAGAAAACCTGACACCCTTTCTGGAGGACAAAAACAACGTGTTGCATTAGCACGAGCATTGGTTCAAAAACCAAGTATTTTAATGCTCGATGAACCACTTTCTGCATTAGATGCTGAAATTCGATTTAAATTACAGCAATACATTTTAGCCGTACACAAAGAGTACAACCTTACTACCCTATTAATTAGTCATGATATTTCTGAAATACTAAGAATGTCGGATAAAGTATTAGAATTAGAGCATGGTAAAATTGTTCGACAAGGAACTCCAAATGAAGTTTTTAACCATAAAGAATTAAATGCTAAATTTCAATTTACTGGAACTATTATTGAAATTGAAAAACAAGATTTTTTATTTATACTTACCGTTAGAATTGGAAAAGATTTAGTAAAAGTTGTTGCAGATGAAAGCGAAGGTGCGCAATTAATTATTGGAGACAAAATTCTTGTTTCATCTAAAGCATTTAATCCTATCATTCATAAAATTGGATAGTGGCTTAAACAAACCAGGCTCTTTTACTATTTTCAACTGAAGCAACTGCATCTTTTAATAATTGCGAAAACATTAATTCATCAAAATATTCTAATGATTTTACTTGAAGTGATCTAACTTGCTTTCTATTATTATAGTTCTTAAGTTGCGGATATTTTTCCTCTAAAATAATACCATGAACAATGGCAACATCTACATAATCAGTTCCTTTTAACACATTTAAATACAATACAGGTTTTTTGTCAATACAAAAAAAAGGTATTTTATAACTGTACTTTTCTTCAATTCTTGGCACAACTTTTAATATTAAACTTCTTAAATAAAGCATAATTGACTGATAAGGTTCAGTCTGATTGTAAAAATATTGGTCTATTGGATTCATAAAAAAACACCAACAATATATAAAATTTTGTTGGTGTTTCTACTGTTTAACATTAATTTAAAATACTATCCACATTTAGTATGCCCGCAATTTTTACATTTTAAACAACCTTCTTCATAAATTAATCCATCTGGATCTCCACATTCAGGGCATTTTTTATCAACTGCTTGTGTACCATCTTCAACAAATTGTTTTAAGGTACGTGCAATACCGTTTTTCCAGGTATTAATATTTTCGTCGTACATATTTAGGTTGTTAATCAAATCAACTACATATGGTATTGGCATTCCGTGACGTAATACACCAGAAATTAATTTGGCATAATTCCAATATTCTTTATCAAAAGTACGCGACAATCCTTCCATTGTTACTTTATAGCCTTGTCTGTCTTCAAATTGAAAATCGTAGCGTGAAGCTCCTTTTTCATCTTTATTTTTAATTACCCAACCTTCTTCTAACCAGGTTGGTAACAAAAATGCATCTTCTAATTTACCCGTAAATACTTCGTACGGTCTATTATTAATTAAACCTACAACTGCTACCCATTTATCGTAATCGTTTTGAAAACGAACTACTTTTGCTTTAATTCTTTTAGGACGCTTTGGAAAAATTGTGTCAGCATAACATTCTCCATCTTTCTTTTCTTTTTTAGCATCATCACTTGCTACTAAAATTCCACTTCTAGAACCATCTCTATAAACAGTAATACCTTTCAGACCTTTTTTCCAAGATTCTATATAAATATTACCAACCAAATCTACAGGAACATCTGAAGCTAAATTTATGGTTGAGCTAATTGAATGGGTTGTATATTTTTGAACCAACGCTTGCATTTCTACACGCTTTTCCCAATTAATTTCTGGAGCAGTTGCACCAGCATACGGACTTTTACTAATATCCGTTTCGCCAGTTGCGTCCATCCATTGCTTTAATTTATTGTGATAAACTTCAAATTCTTCAAAAGCATCTCCCATATCATCTACGTAGGCAACTTTTGCATTTGCATCACTTTCGTTTACTTTTCTTCTTCTTTTATATGAAAGTAAAAATACAGGTTCAATTCCAGATGAAGTTTGCGCTAACATACTTAAACTTCCAGTTGGCGCAACGGTACTTATTGATATATTTCGTCTTCCGTGCTCCATCATTCTTTTATAAAGATCAGGAAATTCAGCTTCCATCATTTGTACAAATTCAGAGAAGTTTTCAATTTCTGGATTAAACACTTCAAATTTACCACGGGTAATTGCCATATCAATACTACTATCAAACTCACCTCTAAGTTTGGTTTTCATAATTTCATCAACTACTGCAATGGCCTCATCAGTGTCGAATTTTTTACCTAAAGCTGCCATACAATCTGCCAAAGCTGTAAAGCCTAAACCTGTTCTTCTTCCTTTCTTACCTGTTTTATAGAGTAATTTCCAAGTATCTATTTCAACTTGTTTAATATCGTTTGGTTCTTTATCATGCATTATTTTGTTGAAAATCTTATCAACTGCTTCAAGCTCTAAATCAACCAAATCATCCATTAATCGTTGCGATTCATAAGTAACTTTATAAAATTTCTCAAAATCGAAGGAAGCCTCTTCTGTAAATGGATTGTCTACAAAACTGTATAAGTTTAGGGCAATTAACCTACAACTATCACCACCTTGCATTGCAATTTCTGAACACGGATTTGTAGAACTATTTTTAAAGCCAGGATACATAGAAGATGTTGAATAATAATGTTGACGATCCCAAAATATCAACCCTGGTTCTGCTGTATTATGTGCAGATTTAATTATGGTGTTCCATAATTCTTGAGCTTTTATTTTTTTTGAATAGGTTGGCTTTTCACTGTCAATTGGCCAGCGTAATGTGTATTCTTCATCTTTAACAACTGCCAACATAAATTCATCCGACAGTCTTAACGAAATATTTGCACCCGTAATTTTTGTTAAATCTTGTTTTATTGTAACAAATTCTTCAATATCTGGATGGGCAATATCCATTGTCAACATTAATGCACCTCTTCTTCCATTTTGAGCAACCTCTCTAGTAGTATTTGAAAAACGATCCATAAAAGAAACAGCTCCTGTTGTTGTTCCTGCAGAGTTTGAAACTTGAGCCCCTCTTGGTCTTAAATTTGATAAATCTACACCTACCCCACATCTACGTTTAAATAATTGTGCTAATTGTTGATCTGTATGAAAAATACCACCGTAAGAATCGTAAACTGGAGGCACTACAACACAATTTGAAAGTGATGCAATTACATTCTTATTCCCTAAAGAAGACATAACACTTCCTTGCGGAATTATATATTTAAAATCTTTAAACAAGTCGAAAATTGCATCTTCAGATAAAAATTCACGTGTTTTTCCGTATTCAGAAAGTCCTTCTTTGGCGACCTCAGTTTCTAAATATTTTTGTTCAATTCTTCCAAATTCAATTGCCATTCTTCTATGCATTTCACTTGGAGAGGCTTCTAAATATTCGCCTTTCTTATTTTTAACTGCATACTTGTTCATCCAGGTAGTTGCCGCAAGCTCATCATTATTAAAATAAGCTAAACAACTGTTTAACACCTCTTTATACGTATATACTTTCGGAAAAACTAATTCTTCTGTCATTTTCAAATTTATTTTTTATGGTTGATTTTTCAGAAAATAAAATTATTGAATATTTAAAACCATTTCATCTTTTATAAAATTAGTTAATAACATTTTATTGTTGAAAAGTTAATTTTTTTATTGCAAAATGATTTTTTTTCACTTACTTTGCATTTCAAAGTACTTTAAAAATGGTTGAAAAAAATTATTTAAAAGAAATTTCAGAAATTAAATCTATAATGAATAAATCATCTCGGTTTATATCATTAAGTGGCTTGTCTGGAATTTTAGCTGGTATTTATGCTTTAATTGGAGCAGCAATTGCAATATACATTTTAGAAAACTATAAAAACTCATATAGTGGTGTTTCGTTGCTACCAATTTCTTATTTAGAATATTTACTCCTTTCAATTGCATTAGTTGTTTTAGTTTTGGCTATTTTAACTGCTTTTGTATTATCGTCTAAAAAAGCTAAAAAGAGCGGAGAAAAATTATGGCATGCTACTTCAAAAAGACTTTTAATTAATTTTGCAATACCATTATTTACTGGAGGTGTATTTTGCCTTGTTCTTTATCAAAACAATTTAATTGGCTTAATTGCCCCAAGCACCTTAATTTTTTATGGCTTAGCTTGTTTAAATGCAAGTAAATACACGTTAGGTGACATTCGGTATTTAGGAATTATAAATATTGTGTTAGGATTAATTGCCACACAATTTATTGGATACGGATTGTATTTTTGGGCTCTAGGTTTTGGTGTATTCCACATTGTATATGGAACGGTGTTATATAATAAATACGGTAAAAAATAAGTTTGAAAGACATTTTAAAAAATATTAATAAGGCGTTTGATCACAGAATTAGATTAGGCATTATGTCTGCATTAGTTGTTAATGAAGCCGTTGACTTTAATACTCTAAAAGAAATTTTAGGGGTAACGGATGGTAATTTAGCAAGTCATATTAAGGCCCTTGAAAAAATGAATTATATTACTATTCACAAACAATTTATTGGAAGAAAACCGAACACAAAATACAGTGCTAATTCAACAGGAATACACGCTTTTAAAAAACACATTGAAGCTTTAGAAAATTTAATTAAAAACACCTAAAAAATTTAACCATTTACTTTGTTTTTCAAAGTGCTTTTAAAACTAAAAATTATGAACATGCAACAAAATAAATTTGGAAACTGGATTAAAAACTCTATTACAGCAAGAATGTTAATGATTGGTATTTTAATAATTGTATTACTAATTCCGTTGTCATTTATTGAAAGTTTAATTCGTGAGCGTGCGAACAGACAAGAATCTGTAGTGAGTGAAATTAATGAAAAATGGGGAAGTGAAGTGCTTCTTTACGGCCCAATATTAAAAGTACCCTATAAAACTTACGTTGAAAAATTAGTAACTAATAGTGAAACTAAAAAAGTAACAACAGAAACTATTTCGCATATAAACTATGCATACTTCTTTCCAGAAAAATTAGCAATAAATAGTGAAATAAATCCTGAAGTTAAAAAAAGAGGCATCTATAAAACTTCTGTTTATAAAAGCGCAATAGATCTACAAGGAAATTTTACAAAACCTAACTTTACTAGTATTGGAGTTGAAGATAAAGATGTAATGTGGAATAAAGCTACCGTAATTATAAAAACTTCAAATTTAAAAGGAATAAACAATCAAGTTGAAATTTCTATAAATTCAAATTCTTATGCCTTTGTTCCAAAATATGAAGAGCGAACAAAAAACAATTTTATTAATGATGATATTTCACTTCATAAATTAGAGACTTCCTATTTAAAAAAAGAGGAACTAAATTTAGAAAAACAACCTTTTTCAATTAAATTAACGGTAAGCGGAAGTGAACAATTTAAAATTATTCCTATTGGAAAAGAAACGAATTTAAATATTACCTCTAATTGGAAAACCGCTAATTTTACAGGTGAATTCTTACCCCTAAATTCAGATAAAATTACTACAAGTGGTTTTGATGCTAAATGGAATGTTTTACATATAAATAGACCTTTTTCACAGGAATATTTTAAAAATTTACCCAATTTAAATGAATATTCTTTCGGTGTAAATTTTAAAATACCTGTTGATGAATATCAAAAAAGTGAACGTTCTGTTAAATATGGTTTTTTAGTAATTGCACTTACATTCTTGATTTTCTTTTTAATTCAAAGTATTAGTAAAATAAACATTCATCCGTTTCAATATTTAATGATCGGATTGGCACTTACAATGTTTTATACATTATTAATATCAATTTCCGAACATAGTAATTTTTTAAAAGCTTATTTAATTGCAGGTGCATCAGTAATAATATTGATTACTTTATATTCAAAATCAATTTTAAAGACGTTTAAATTTCCTTTGTTTATAGGGATCTCATTAACAGCCTTGTACTCTTTTATTTTTATAATAATACAATTAGAAAATTACGCATTGTTGGTTGGAAGTATAGGTTTATTTTCAATATTAGCAGCTGTTATGTATGCGTCTAGAAAAATTGATTGGAATTAAAAGTTGATTATTAAATACAAATGAAGATCCTTTCCTGGCTCTTCATTACTAAATTATAGAATGTTCAAATTTAACAATCGTAGTTTCCTTGCCTTTGCAATACTTTTTACAATTGAAATTTTAATCGCAGTTAATCTAAAAAAAGGGTTTATTCGATTTACTTTTGGAGATTTTTTAGTAGTAATTATGCTGTATTACTTTTTAAAAAGTTTTCTAAAGATAAAAACTTTACATTTAGCTTTAACAGTGTTATTTTTTTCATATTTCATTGAATCTATACAACCTATTAATATTTTAGAAATTTTAAATCTTCAGAAAAACACAACTCTAAGAGTCATTTTTGGAACAACTTTTTCAATTGAAGATTTAATAGCTTACACTCTTGGTATTTGTACAGTTCTTATTATTGAAAAATATTTAAACTCTTAATTTTCTAACCAAATCTTCCAACCCATTTAATTTTAGCTCATACACCAAACGCAATTGATTTCCAAGTTTTCCTTCAGGAAAGCCTTTATTATTATACCAAACAATATAATGCTCTGGTAAATCTATTAGGTAATAATTCTTATATTTCCCATAAGGCATTTTAGTATTTGCCAACTTTTCCAGTTCGTGCTTTTGATTATTTTCCATCAACAAAATCTTGTAAATAATTAAAACGCTCTGTTAATCTTCCGTTTTGTGTCATTCTAGCACGTTGCAAAACACCATCAGCATCATTATTAAAAAAAGCAGGAATCACATGTTTTGAAAAACTTTCTCCAAATCCTTCTGAAGCATCTTTTGGCAATTCACAAGGTAAATTATCTACTGCCATAACGGCAATTGCATCTTTATTTTTAAAATCAACTTCTTGTTCTGTTAGGGGGTTATAACCATAAATTGGATTGGCAATTGTTGAAGATCTTATTGTAGAGGCTACTGGGCCATCAATATCACAACTAATATCTGCAATAACTTTTATATTAAAATTTTTATTTTTTGCATCTTCACGTGTAAAAATATATGGAGAACCACTTCCAAAGAAATGACAAGCAATATACAAATCGGCAACTTTTGCAAAACGCATAAAATTGCTTTCATAATCTGCTGGATTATTAAAAAAGTCTTGTTGATTTTTTGTCTGTCCGTCCTTTCTTTTATTATAATCTAACACATCTATTTGCACAAAAACAGGTTCTGAAAAAGTTTCATTTAAGAATTCTTTTACAGAAACTTCCCGCATTCTCATTCCGTTTAACATTTCTTTTGCACCATTCCCTACTCTACCCTTACCGGTTAGAACAACTTTAATAGCTGGTAATTCAATTTTTTGTAATTCATGAATTAACATTAATTGATCGTGTAAATCTTCTGCTTTAGGTAATTTAAATGTATTGAATTTTAATCCATACGTTCTAAAACCGTTGTATGCGCCAACAATTCCTGCATACCTTCCAAAGGCGACCAAACGGTTTCCTTTTTCATTTACAATAACTTCATGATCATACAATTCTATATTTTTTGCCAAAATGGCTTGCAATAATTTTCTATTATAAGACTGCTTCTTAATGGTATGAGAAAAGAAAAAATATTTTTTATTCGGAATTAAATTTTCAATTGGCACTTCTTTTACACCTAACAAAACATCACAATCTGAAACAGAATCAACCACAGTAATCCCTTGGTTTACATAATCTTCATCGGTGAAAAATCGATTATCTGAACTTTCAACCTTAATAGAAAGTCTCGGGTATTTTTTTAACAATCGTTTACATTCTTTGGGTGTTAAAACTACGCGTTTGTCTGGTGGATTTTTTCGTTCTGTTATAATTCCTATCTTCATTGTTTAAACTGGTATAAATTTTGCTCTAATATATTACGAATTAAAAGATGAAGCAAGTAATACCATTTAAACTATAAGCTTTAGGATAAACAGTTTTTAGTTTCATAAACTAAAATTTAAAACAACATCAATTGGTATCCTTATAATTGTTATGGCTTATTTCATATAAAATTTATACATTTGCCATCTTTAAAAGAACTTGTTCTTTGACTTATTGGGGACGACTGGTTTTGACTGCAAGGTCAATTAAACTATAAGCATGTCGAGTAATGAAATAGCACTCGTAAATCTCAATTTCAACATTTTAAACGGCGAAGATAACTACGCTTTAGCTGCATAATTCGAATTATAGTAGAATTTGCCTCGGCACACAAGGTGTGCAAGCTAAATGTCTCTTGAAAGCCTTGGTTAGCGGCGGTCAGCTAAGAGACATCGTAAAAGTTAACATAGATTTGCTATTGTTTCGCTAGCATTTTGAAACTAAAGAAACTAAGCCTAACGTAAATTGTTTTCGATTAGCATTAGGACAAAAATTAAAAGAAAACTAAGCATGTAGAAAGTACTTTGGTTGCTTGTTTGGACCCGGGTTCGATTCCCGGCGTCTCCACTATTATATTTTGCAAAACACTGTTTATTAACATTTTAAATAGTTTTTATATGTTTTTTAGTCAATATATAGTCAGCATCTATAAAACCTCTTACCAATTGAAATAATCTTTGACTCTTTTAATTAATCTTTTATATGAGTCATTATCCCCTCTAAATTCAACAAATATTTTCAATAACTGAGTTCTATATTGTGAAATATGTTTTGATATTTCCTCGTCATAAATTTCTGGGTCATTTAAATTAAGGTCTTCATTTGAAAGTTTTGTAGTTATTCCATCAACCAACTCATCAAATTGAGTTAATACGCATTGATAAAGCATATCATCAACCGAAAGCAACAATGTAATAAAGTCTAATCTTAATTCAATCAAACTATTAACCATTGCAGTATTAATCCTTTCTTTATCATTAACTGATAAATTAGGATTATTTTTCATTGGTATTAATGTTAAGTTTAGCCCTTCAAAAAAATTAAAGAAATCTTCAAACTTAGATTCAATTATTATCACTTTATACCAATCTAACTTCAAATTTTTATTATCCTTTTTCAGTTGATAATAATAAATATAAAAAGAAAGTACAAGTGTACAAGCCGCAATAATAATAGTAGATAATTTTTCAATAATTTCAAATGGACTTAAATCAGCAGAGGTCTGTATAAACATCATAATGCATGATTTTCTCTTAGAATTCTATCAACTGCATCCATTAATGGTTTTTCATATTTATAAACACCTGCATTTCTAAATTCAAACTTTTCAAAAAAACCTTTTTTTCCAAGTTTCAAAACTACATTAATTAACAATTCTTCAAAGAAAGATGGATTTATTGAAAACAAATTATCCGGAATAACAAAAATCACTTTTTCGCTATCCTCTTCAATTTGATCAAATTTTGATTTTTCTCTAACGTACTTACCCTTATCACGCCCCGTAAATACTTTTGAACCGGTTGCTCTATATTTCTCTAATTTAAAAACTGATTCTTTCATACTATATCATCTTTACTTATTAATATTTGAGCACTAATAATTGTGCCAGGAAAGTGATTTTTAACAAATTTAACATAATTTTTGTCAGGTTTGTCAGAAATATTACCTGAATCATTAAATGTCATTACTTGGAACTTCTCTTCTTCTCCTGTTTTTTCATTTATTTTTATCTTTTCACCAATACCATACTTGCCATCAAAAACGATTGATGCATTTCCAGACAATACTGCTAATCTTGATATTTTGTCACTTTTCTTACCACTTCCTTTCAAATTAAAAAAGTTTTCAATAAACTTAATTGAACCATTCCCTCTTTTTATATTTTTTTCAGGTGAAACTGAAGTAATTTCTTCTTGCAACGCATACAAAGTCCACAAGGTTTCTTCTTTTATTGACGAACTAAATAATTTGTTTGACGTATAATACTTTGAAAGTTCATTCATTTTTGACACAATATCTTTTCTTGGGCAATTTTCATTTTTAAAACTATCATAGATAGTATGCCCAAAATTTAATATTGTCAAATTAAAAATTCCATAATGTTTCTTATTTCCATTGTGCTCTTGAAAATACCCAATAGAAAACCTATGGTTATTTGTAGAATGCTCTTCAGCATTTATCAACACTTCTCCAATAATAATACTTAAACTTTCAATACTATCAGGAGATAATTGCTTCCCAACTCTATTAACACTATCCATAACATACTGAACCATATCTGTAACATGCCTTTCTTTAGTCTCAATATTAAATAGTGGGTCAGATGATTTTTTCTTTCTAAATTCGCATAGCTGATAGGGAATTATATCATCAAAATCCTTCCCTTCATTGGTGTGAATAGCAAATGAGCCAATTGAGTAAAGGAGTTTATCAACATTCTCATTTTCAACATTTATTGATCTTACATTTTCTAAAAGACTATGATTCTTGAATCTTGATGCAAGAGTTTTTGCATAAACAAATATTTCCTTCAAAAGAACATCTAAATAAACTTGTGCTCCTAAATGGATTACTTCGCATTGAGAATAATCAAGTCTTAATTTTCTAACTCTATTATGATAGATACAATTTATTACTTCTTCAATAAATTTATAACTCTCTTCCGAATTATCAACTAAAGAAAAAATCTTTGGAACTTTTATAACTTTTAATTTACTAAGGCCAGATCTGAAGAACAAGGCATGTTTTAATAATTTGGTCTTAGGATTATCAGAAATATATCTCAAATTGTCCGATAGCAAATCATGTTTAATTCTTGCAGCATCTTCATAATTTCTTTCACTTGTCCTATTAAAAACATGTTTAAAACCGCTCTTCTTTCTTCTTCTTCTAAGTTTTTTTTTATGTCTTTTTTCTGCTATCCGAACTTTAATGAGTTTAATGTTTTTCATCTCAAGCAATTTTTAAAACTCAAAACTAATTAAAATGAGTTAAATAAATCTACTTATACATATTTTAAATTTATTTAATTCAACTTTCAATTCTTCATCAGTCAAATCATCATATTAATTATAAGCATTATATATTATGACAGTTCCAAAAGAATTCGTATTGTCCTCTTTATTATTTTTTTATTAATTTCATTAATGAATATAGCTGTAAAAATTCTTCCCAGACACTTTTTTCAATGGTATCTAATGTTGATACTTCTAATGATGAAATCATCTTTAAATCTTTTACTCTAACTAATATCTTAGCCTTATACAGTTCATTTGCACAGGTTAAATCTGAAAGCATATAGGTTTCACCTGAAGGTTTTGTTTTTTCTATAGCCAAAACATCTTGCCCTTTTTGTAGCATTTTATTTGCATTCTCTTCAGAAAATGAATTTTGAGCAAACTGTTCTTGAAAAGCAGCTCCAAATAATCCAACCTCTGAGTTTGTGTTTTTATTTGAGCTATTTGTTAGATACCATAACAATCTTTCTATTGAATTTTTAGATTCTAAAAGACCTTTTTTTAATGTTGTAGTTATTGGTAAGGTATTCAAGAGATTGATTGCTTTTGAATACCTATTTAGATTTGGAAATAAACCATCTATACGATCCTCTTCTTTTTCAGCTTCAAATAGTCGCACATCATTCCAACTTAAAGACCAACTGGCTATATTTGGTGTTTCAGCAATGTTATTTCGAATTTCAATATCATTGTAAAATCGCATATGTTTTTCTGAGGCATGATAGGTATATCCATCTAAATAAATTGCAACATCTTTATAGCTTTGCAATGCATCAACATCATCAATTATTTCTCCATTTTTTTGTAATTCAATGCATTTAAAATAAAAATCTGTTCTTGTATTAACTACAAGTCCATCTTTTTCACCTAAATTAAATTGTGGTCTAATTAGGTATGTTATTTGGCCATCTTTAATTGGTAATGTTATTCTATACGTATTAATACCATTTTCTTTAAATTCATCAAATCTTAGAATAACATTGGAATTTTTATTGGCATACTTTTTTAAAGCGTATATAAACTTTAATTCCAATTCGCTTTCCTCTATCATACCAGTTTTGGTTAGCGAAGATATCCCTTGATTTACTTCTTCCCATTCTTTTGCAGAACGCACTATTCTTCCAAAAAGTTCTTCAGCACTTTCACGGCTTAAGTCTTCTCTTATATATTGATTGCCGTAAGATAATATACAACGGTAACAACCATCCTTTCCCTGATTTTTACAAGAGCAACTTTTGATTGCGTCATATGCTTCCTTTAAAACTTCTGTAAATTCTTTAGGATCAAATATTTTTTGTAAATATCCAGTTCCTCCAGGAATGGTATCATATGCAATTAGATATCTATCAAATCTATCATTCGAAGTATTATATTCTGAATAAAACTCAAATGCGATATGATCTGGATTTCCTTTGTAATATTTTTTTAATCCAAGCTCCAACCCAGATTTGAACATTTGTTGCGTTGCTTCATTCAAAAATTCTTGAACTGGCAATAATATTTTAATAGCTTCTGTTTTTACATTTCGATATAAAAAAACTTCTTCAAAGATGTCATTAGGTACATTATTATAATCCTCTTCTTTGTGTTTACAATATCCATAATGAAATTTCTTTTGTTCAAACTGAATAACCTCTCTAGGTTTAGAGGTCGATTTTCCACAACTCTTGCAGGTCACAAATCCATGACGTGCAACTTCATCTATTTGATTGATGGATAGATGGCTTGAATTAGGGACACCAGCACCTAAATTTACTTTGGTTATTTCTACATCTTTCACATATTCAATTCCGAATGGAATTTTGGTCATACCCCAAGTGCCTTCAATTGACTTTGGGTTGAATTTAAAGTGTGTTGAAATTTTATAATTTTTTTGCTCTCGTTCATCTTTTGAATCATTCAGAGCTGATTTACTTCTAGAATTCACAGATTTCACACCTTGTAAACGCGCAAACTTATGTTTATTCGTTGCCGAGTTCCAAGATTCGTGGTCGCATTTAGGACAAGATCCTTTTTCTTTTATTAATAATTCATCCTCCAAATGATCACAATTCGAACAGAATCTCATTGTGCTTAAACTTGACTTCTGGCCAGACCAATCAAAAGTGTTTAACCCCGATATTTCTAATTTATTTCCTTGACTGTAGAAAAAATTATCTGGGGCAAATTCTTTTAAAGCACCTGTTGCTGAACGTACAATTTCATATGATTTGCTCATAGGTTCTTGTTCGGCGCCCTCTGGTTTGAAGCCAAATACGTGTGCATTTAATGTAACGCCCGTTTCGGGGAATGCGTAATTAGGTAATATACCCACATTTGTAAGATGCTCAATGACTTGCCTTAATTCTAATGCTTTTTTTAGTTGCCAAAGAGCTCTTTTTTCTTGGTCTAATTCCTTTCCTTCTTTATCTTCTTTACCTAATTTTTTCTCTTTTATATAATCCTCTATTTCTTTTTCTTTTTGTTTTAAAAAGAAGAATTCATTTCTTAAATTGTCAAAAACGTTTATTAATTTTTGTTGAAAGGCACCATGTTGAAGAGATGTTTTAATATCCTCTATTAATGATTCGTCAATTTGACCTTCATATACTTTTTCAAAAGCACTAAACAATTCTTTTTGATTCTCAAAGACAAAATCTAATAGTTGATTTATGAAAAAACCTTTGTCCGTTGTTTTTGTAGTTAGCAGTTTCAAGGTTTTTATTAATCCTGGAATTTGATTTACTTCAGGATCTTGTTTAGTCCAACTATCAAAACAATAGGCTGTAAAATGACGGACCAAAATATCTTTCGCGTTTAAAAAGCAACCAGGGGTATTGATATCGCCTTCCATCATTTCTAATGGTTCAGCATAATAGAATAAATCATGTGCTTTATTTTGTGCGAAATTTTCAATTAATGCGGTACCCGAAGAACGTCCTGCACGACCAATTCTTTGTAAAAAGTTTGAAGGTAACGGAGGAATACTCGTATTTATAGCAGTATTTAGAGATCCAACATCAATACCCATTTCAAGTGTTGAGGTTGCCACCAATGTATTTAAAGAATTGAATTTTGGACGTTCCTTAAAATCATATTCTGTGGCTTCACGTACTTTTCTTTCTAAAATACCTGTATGTTCTGAAGCATATATTCTTGGGGCATTTGCACGATTATAAACTAAATTGTAATAATTTAATTCCTTTACCTCTGCTTTTTGGTACTTGCCAGAACATTTGTAATCTAGACAAGAAGCTCCTTCAATCATTTTGTCATCTTCAGTTACGTGTATTATAGAAGAGCAGGTATTGCAATTGTAATTTGACACTTTATTACTCACAATTATATTTTCTGCTAAAATGGCATAATTGCCTCCATCATTTGTTTCTTGTTGACTTAAGATTTCTTGAGAAGACAACTGGTCAAACAATAGTTCATAGAACTCATTGATGATTGCATTGTTATTGGGTACCATTGAAAATGATTTTAAAAAATATCTATGGTACCAATTGGTGGTTTTTGCAAAGGTTGTATCTAACACACCTCTGGTGTGTGACTTATTTCCTACCAATTTAGGAATACGTGACTTAGGATGGTATTTACGATTTAAAAAATGCCTTGAATCTTTTGTCCAATTTAGATCCCAAAGTTTCAATTCTTTAGTCCTGAATTTGGATAGATATTCGTGATCTACGGCGCCTCTTATTCTCATACGATGTAATATTGCATTCAAAAATTTTACAAATGTTGCTTTATCAATACTTTCCAGCATATTATTTTGCATCCAATTCTCTAAAGCATCAAATATTTCTTCTAATTGTTCTTGATTGAAACTTACAGCCGATGACCCTGTTTTTTCTAATGTACGACCAATGGCTGCATTGTAACCAAACTCTGAAATTATTTCCCATCCGATACGTTCATCGAATTCTTTTTCAAATGCCTTAGAAAATTCATTGGTTGTTGAATTTCGATAATCTTCAACCTCTGCTTTTCCAATATAATCTGATGGAAAAAAACGATAGTAATAGGATTCTAAGTGATTGGCGCCAGATGGATCGGCATTTGATTTCCAATATTCAATGAACTTATTTTTTAGTGTATTTAGATCGGTTGGAGCACCAATGCTATTTATTACCTTTTGTAAGGAAGCTCTAAACGTGAAACGATAATTTCTCGCTTGTACAAAACCAGCATGATGCGCGGCATCTTGAACTCCATTGGTAAAGGCTAATACTTTTCTGTATTTCTCACCACGCTCGTCTAAATCAGATGCCAATACCTGACTTACTGAAATTGAATTTAAGGTTGCAATACGTGTTCCAATGATACTCAATTCATTTGTAGAATTACATTCAGGGCAAGTGTGAATACTTTTTTTATCTTTTACCCTTCTATACGCTAACATATGCATTCGACGATCTGCAATATGATCGTGATGTTTTAAATCGACCTGATGAACATAAGGTGATAATGTTGTTGTTGGAGCGTACTCTTCGATTTCCTTATGAGCTTCACTATTAGTGTTTACTAAATAAATATTTTTATGGTTTGTGAAATAATGATCATAGACTTCTAGAGGATCTGGTTCAAATTGATTCCTGTTATCATGTTTGATAGCCAGCCAACCGCTTGCACCACATTCACGACAGAAATAAGGAGGTAATGCAGCATTTTCATCTTTACCTGCAATTTTATCTCTCCAAGTGAAGGTTGGTTCTTCATTAAATTCACGCAGCAAACCACTCAATTCTCTTACCCAGATTTGGATTTGTAAGAAAAGAAAAGGGAAACGTCCTTTTTTATAGGACTTTGCTTCTGCTATTAAAGCTAAAATAGAGGTAATGATTTCTTCTTTTGGAGCGAAGTCACCATCTTCCACATAACTAGGTAATTTTTCGAAAATAGGGTTTATTGAGTCAATTTTTTTAATTAATTCAGCAACGGATACAATATTATCTGAACACGCACTACTGATGTCTTTTACAACTTTTAGTTTTTTTAGTTCCTTACTTAGATTGTAAGGATCCATAGTCTCAGGTAACTGCCATAACTTTTTTTGACGGACAATGTATTCGTAATAATTTTCATTGATTCCTAGTCTACTTTGCTGTAAACCTACTATTCTTGGAATAAAGGCATCCAATTCATTTTCGGGAACTGTGAAAAACTGGTTTGGGCTTAAACGGTGTTCAATAATTACTGATTCTGGGGTAAATGTTTCTCCAAAAACATCTGTAGCATATTTGGTAAGTAATTGTACAGAATCTTCTCCTTTTCCTATGGTTGCTGAAGTACCGATAGGACATAAATAATCTTTAGGAATGTTTAATTTAAGTTTTAATCGACGAATTAAATTTGCTACATCAGTTCCTTGAGCACCATCATAGGTATGCAATTCATCCAAAACTAAAAAACGTAATAGTTCTGGGTTGTCAAAATTGTGTGACCATAACTTATGGAAATTATGACGCATCAATCCATAATCTAACATTTTAAAATTGGTTAAGAGAATGTCGGGTGGATTGGCGATTATTTCATCCCTATTTTCTATAATATGGGTTTCACCCATATTTTTGGGAAATTTACTTTTGTCTTTACCTTCTCCAATAAACAGTCCCGCAGTTATTGCTCCTCTTAATCTATCATCTTCATAAATGGCTTCTGCTAAACGTTTTGCTTGATCTGTTGCCAAGGCATTCATAGGGTAAAGGATGATCACTTTCACGCCTCTTTCATTCTTATGCTTGAAACAATAATCTAATATTGGAAATAAGAAAGACTCTGTTTTACCTGATCCAGTTCCTGTTGTTAAAAGTGTTGCTTGTGGTAGATGACCATTATTGGTGTGCAATCTTTTGAACGCTTCGTGTTGATGTTTGTAAGGTGGAAAGTTTGGTGAGATATCCAAAGGTAATTCTTCTGTTTCTTGCGCTGTCTCAAATGGTAATTTCAAGGAAACATAAGGTCCTTTAAAGATTCCTTCTTTTGGGTCTTCTATAAAATTATAAAAAGCATCAGATACCTTCTTTTCCTTAAAAGTAAAAGTTGCTTTTAAGTATTCAATGATAGACTGTTTTACTTCGTATGCTTGTTGTAGTGGGAGCATTTAGTTTGTTATTGTTTTAGATTGATTAATGAATTGCTGAACATTAGGACTAATCCCCTTTAAATCATTAATGATACTCCTAGTCAAAATAATAGTTCCTCTTTTTGCACGACTAGTTGCAACATTAAATCTATTTTGTTGAAGGCCAAAGTGAATTTTATCCTCTAAAATAACAATACAAACATCACAGGTAAGTCCTTGAATTCTATCAATTGTTTCTATTGTAAATTGGTCTAAATTACCTTCTAAATTAAAAATCTCATCATAAATTAATTCAACAGTTCTTTTTAGATTAGAAAGAATTGCAATTTCAAAATTTTCATTCTTTTCTTGAATATCTATAGCAATTTTAACAGCCATATTAATGTATTCATTTGTTTTTGAAATTAATGCATATTTAATGACAGAGGTACCGCCTTCTGAACAGATTAATTCTGAATATTTTGTTGTAATTAATTTTTTTTCATTTAATGGTGAAACAGATTCAAGTTGGTTATTATAGAATACTCCTGTTTGACTTGCTGCCTTTTTTGTCAATCTATAGGTGTCTTTGATTATACAAGAAATATCTACATTTGAATAAGCAAAAGTTTGTAATCCTTTAATTGCCAAATTAATTTTTGGATGTATTAAGCTACAAATTTCTTCTTCTAATACTATTGGATATAATTGCATAGGATCCCCTACGACCAATACTTTTACCCCAAGCTCAATAAAAGCAGCAATTGTTGCTAGATATGCTTGGGACGCCTCTTCAATTATAATCAAATCGAATTTTTTACTTTTGCCTTCGAGTTCATTAATTTCATCCGACAATAAAAAATAAGTACTTAATATCATTTCACCGGGAATAGCCGTTGTGTCTTTAGCTTGATGAAGATTCGGGATATTTCTCATTTCATCTAAACTCAAATTTCTTTTAGAAATCCTACCACTATTCAATAAGAAAGTTAGTGGCTTCTCTTTAGCAATCTCTGTTAGTGTTTTGTTAGTTAAAGTTGTTACGCAAACACTTTTGCTAGCTTTTAAAAACGACTCACATATTTGTGAAACCAAATAAGTTTTACCTGTTCCTGGGGGGCCTTGAATAATCGTAATAGGTTGTTTCTCAATTAACTTTAAAACATAATCGGCTAAAATATCATGTTTAGGTAAAATAAATGGATTCCAATTGGCAGGGTTTAAATCAACATCCAGATTCAAAATCTTGTTATTCGGGTTAGAAAAAACGAATTTTTTTAAATTTTCCAAATAGCGAAAAGGCGGATCTTCTTCCGCTATTATTACCATTGGATGTTTGGAATTTTCTAAGTCATTATTAATTGCAGATAAAAACTCCGAAGAAATCTGGTTGCAGCCTTGATATCTCCATTGTCCTTCCGGTTTCATAAAATAAACCGGGGTTATCTTAGAATTAATTTTTGAGTGTTTTTGTCTAAAGTTATCATAAGAAAAAAACCATTCATCTGGGATAGTCCCTGCTGTAGAGCTAATTAAACACATTTGATATGGTACCTTTAACCTAGGTAGTCGACCATTTTTAAATCTTATAATTAATTGGCCCCTTACTTTATCAAATCCCCATATTCTTCCTATAAATAGCTTTCCATCTTTCCATAGATTTCGGACAGGAGTTCTCATATATGCTCGTCTTTCATTCTCCATTTCTAGAAGTTGATGATCAAAGAAATCAATATGTTTTGAAATTGGTAAACTCATCTAAATTTCATTTTCGTTACCATAATTGCCCTCTATGTTCCCGTCTATTGGTGTTGTTACCCATTTCGAAAATACACCAGAATATTTGGATTTACTTAAATTGAATAGCACTTGTAACTTGCTTATATCTTTTTCTGATTCAATAATATTATTTAAGGCAGATATCTCGTCCTCAAGATCTCTTCTTAATATCCAATAATCAGCTTCTTCTGATTCTAATTCTTTTTGAGTTGTAATTATTTTGCAATCTTGAAAAGTATTGCCAATAAGTATATACATTATTGTATTTTCCTCTTCTAAATTCAACCATGCATATGCCCCCAAATAAAGTAATCCACTAGTAGCCTTTCTGCACATCACTTTAAGATTTATATCACCTTTTACAATTGGATATAAGAATTTTTTCTCAATATTTTCTTTGAAATTTGATTCAGCTTCAGAAACATCATATCCTAATGATTCATAATAGTGCAATGCCTTTATATGTGCCACCATATTTTCATTAAACTTATCATCATCAGACAAACTATCTCCGAATAACTTCTTTAAAGTATTTTCCTCATCTACTGAATATTGAGTTCGAATTGTTTCATATATTTCATCGGGAATATTTACATCCTTAATTTCTTTTGACTTAGCCCTTTCATCCTCTTCCTCAGATTCTTCATCTTTGTTTATAGATTTATTATTATCTTCTATTTCATCGACAACTTCATTTTCTACATTACCTTCAGAAGATTTATCATCCTCTATTTTTGTTGGTAACCATTCCTCAGGTAATTCAAAATTGTGCTCTAATAGATATTCAATAATTTCCCCTTCAGAATAAGCCAACAGAATATCCTCAAATGCTTTTTCTAATTTTTCATTTTTAAAATTAAGATAGGCGCATAACCATTTAAACATCTCAGCAGCTCTAACTTCATTCCAAGCTCCTTTATAATACAAATTTGTATCCTGTTCAAAAAAGTTATAATTACTCTTTTCAATTTTAACAACACTATTAGAATATTCTAAACTAATTTTTTTAGATTGTTGAAAAGTTAAAGGTTGAATTTTATTAATTAATTCAGTCTCTTTTTCATTGTAATTATCTTGATTTATTAAAAATGCTAAATATTTGGATCTATTGATAAGCCTTTGTTTAAACTCATTTCCTTTACCTGTGTTTACGGATTTAAAAATAAAATCTTCTTGACTAAGCTTCTTAACATTCAAATATGAGGCTAGTGGTTCAAAAGAAGCGTGAACAAGCCATTCGCTTTTTGAAATACTAAGTTCAAACCCTTTCTCTGGAATATATAAGTTTTGAATAGGCACCCATTTATTAACTTGATTTAAAATAGTTCCGGTATTAATAAACTCTTTCAATATTGTTTCTTCTGAATCGGTGAGTACTTTATTAAGCAACTCTACTAAAATTTCTACCACCTTATTCTTATATAAAAATGATAAATTTTCTTCACGTTTCAAAATAAGAATACAGGCAAATAAATCTAATTGCTGTTTAATACCTATTAATTTAGATAGGTTCTCACCATCCTTAATAGCAACATCAGACAACTTTAGATCTGAAACAAGAGAATGGTCTTTTATTAATTCCGTCAAAGAATTATCGTAAAGATTAAAAGGATAGCATAATTTTCCTTCTAAATTCAAGACAACTTCATTGTTTGAACAGTATGTTGTTGCAAAACCTTTAATTTTAGTAATCCCACCGAACCAGCTATACTTCATTTCACTAAATATTAGCTCTCGAAAAGAATCTTCTTGAAATACTTTACTCCAAAATAAGTTATTCAATTCCTTTTCGAGAATTAACTCAATATAAGGGATTTCTATATAGGGACTAACTTTATGCTGCCTTGACCATCCTGGAGCATTGTTTTTAATATTCTTGAAATCAGTATCTATTTGTTCTATAAGCCAATTTGGTAGATCCTTTCTATAACAAACTTCATGTTTTATGTATTTAAAAGAATCTTGGATACCAAATTTGAATAAAAATACTTTTAAATCAGAAAGTTTATCATGAATATTTATGTATTTTGAAGATAGAAAGGCTATTGAATTACTTTTAGACAACACTTGAAAATCAACTTTTGGTTTATAAGGCGAACTAAGAATAATATTTGTACCAATATCAAAAGTTGTTTCATCTGAATCAAGCATTAAATAAATACTTCTTAGCATTTCATAATGTTCAGCACTCAAACTATTTTTCTGATGTAATTGAAATAAAATAGAAATAATTTCATAATGGGAAGCACTTAGAAGAGGTGAGTCCTGACTATCAATAACATATTCTAGGCAATGGGTAATTACTCCAGTTTCATCAAAGCTGTTTAACCCCAAAGAAATAAAAAATATCGTCCAATCATCCAACTTATCATCTGAATATTCTACTGAAATTTGGTTTTGTGATTCGCATATATTCCATAATGATGAAATCACATCATCAAATTTGAGATAATGATTACTGAAAATTGCATCTTCAATTTTAATTATACCATCTTTTGTTAATACAGGGAATTTTGACAAGTCGCTTATCTCATCCTTTAATTGTTTTCTATAATCAAAAAGCAATCTTGTTGCCGGAATTATTGTTTCAGGATCAAGTGATTTTAAATTATATAAGAGGGACTCATTTATAAAATTTAAGTGATCATAATTACAGCCTAGATCAACAAATGTTTTTTTCCATTTAGACTTTGAAAGATTGCCTTTTTCAACATATTTCTCTGATAAAAAATTGATTTCTATTTCTGGAAAATTTTTTAATAATTTTTCAATATCATTACTTTCAGTATATGCCTGAGATAAAAAGCATTCATTGATTGCCTCTAACTCATTGCCCTTTGTTATAATGAACATTTCTCCAAGTTTTTCTTTTACAGCTGCTAATTCTGATTGTATTAGATGTTCTTGATGTTCAAAAAAATATGTTAAAATATGATTTGTTGCATTAAATGCAGACTCTTTATTTATTAGGAATAATTTCTGTAAGTGTTTATTAATAACATTTATCTTATTAACTATTTCATTAATGAAAAAGATTGAGACATTACTATCATTGTATTCCTTTACTCCTAAAGACTTCCATAAAGTATAGCTATTTTCTGCAACTAAGTATTCCTTTAAAATTAAGCGAAATTGACCGCTTGGTATACATTTTTCATTAATGAATTCTTCTAATTTTTCATTTGGAAAATAAAGTACTTCACCTTCAATTTTATTTACTAAGTTCTCATGAGAATCATAAAATTGAAAATACTTTAATCTTTCAATGTTTTCCGGTGATATTTTATTTCCATATCGCGCTAAATAGTTAAAAAATATAATTGAATTATTTTTATCTTCAATTAATCCATCAACTATACTACAATTAGGAATGATATAATCCACTAGAAATTTTGGACCAGAATATTCAAGTAAACTTAATTTTTCTAAATTTTCAATACCATTGCGTACTTTTTCATGTAGCACATGGATATCTAATAAACTTAATAATACTACTTCATCTTCTGGAATTTCAAAAAATATCTCAGAAGCAACTCTTAATTCTTTATAAGAATCTAAGAATATTGCTTCATCTTTAAAACTTTCTAACTCATTATTTTTAATAAGAAATTCTAAAAAATTTAAGTTGTTTTCTGGTAGTTTTAGCCAATCTACTAAATCTTCAATTTGATTAACCAGATTCTCCAATGAAAATACAGTACCTACTTCTTTGACTTTTATTAGATTTTTTAACAACTCTATAGATTTTAAGTTAGGATTGATTAAATTCTTCTCATCTCCATAAAGTTCCAAAAATAATTTATCCCCAATTAGAATTGAAATCCCACTTTCATCTATAATTACATCAGATAAGAGGCATAGGTTATTATTTATGTCAGGTATAAAACATAACTCTGTTATTGCCTGTTCAAAACCTTTATTAAAAGCGTCGAAAGTTGGACCATCCATATTTTCATACGGCGCTTTAATAACCTTTAAGCAGTAAAATCGTGAAGGGCCATCTTCTTTCCAAATATCAATTGCCCAACTAAATTGATGATAACCAATCTGCTCAAATAAAAATATATTCCAAGCTTTTTTAGTTTTTATGGATTGTCGATTTAGTATTGTAAGAAAATCAGCATTAACCAAATAAGGTAAATGATAATCATTTACGCTTGTTGGCAGATAAGTAAATAAAATACTCTCTTGCTCTTTAAGTTTAATGATCTTGTTATCATTGACTTTTGCTGCAAAAGAAATAGATACTTCATTCGCCTCTTTTAGCTTATTTGGAGTTGTGTTGTCATCTTGCAAAGATTCTTTAACTTCTTCAGGAATAAAAACATCACTTTTTTTCCATATAATCCAAGAAGAATCAGTTTCTCCATTTATTAATAAATCAGTAAGGTGTGAATTTTTCTCAACTCTTTTTTCAATGCTTAATTTCCCATTTCCTCCCTCCAATTCAATTTTTGCTATATTTCTTAAAAATAGAGAAAAACGAGGTTGCTGGAATATCTTATATGCATCCTCTTCTACCTTTTTTGGGTTAATTTCTCTATTTTTTTTTAATTCAAGAAGAAATGATGTTGAATCCTGATGAAAAGAAATATTTCTTGAAATCTGTGTTGGTATTCTATATTTTTGTAACCAAATTGGCTGAATTTCCCATGGTATATTTTCTATTCCCCAATTTGTTTTCTTGTGAAAAATGTGATCCTTAGAAAATTCAAAAGTATATCCTCCTGAAATTATGGCAACCTTATCTGAAACGATAAAGACAGCCTTAAATCCTATTCCTTTATAACCAGTTTTTTTAATGTTTTTAGATTTTTCAGGACTTGAATAACCAATACTTGTAATAGACTCTACATCTTGTTTAGAAAAAGGTGTACCATTGTGATTAACAATAATATGTCCAAATTTAAATTTAAACTTTAGGTCAACCGAATTATCCTCAGAGCCTGAATCATCGGCATTTTGAATTAATTCAAAAATAAAGCGTTCATCCTCTTCGTATGCGTCTTCAGTTACTTTTTTTATGGCATTTGCTTGATTACGTGCGACACGTTCATTGGGAGCAGTATCTTTAAATATTTGCTTGACTAAAGCTTCTTTTTTTAGTCTTTCTAAAATCAAGTGGCTTACTTTTCCAAATGATTGACTTCTAAAATAAAGTGGAACCTTCTTTGCAAACTCTTCATTTGAATTTATTTCCGCTTCAAATTGATAATATTCTCCTTCTTCAAGATTGAATAATCTTCCTGAAAACGCATTAGATATGCCACCTTCAATTTCAGTTCCTTCTATATGTGGAAAGTAAAGTAAATCACCATTTAAATCCCTTAAGTCAATAAATGAACATGTTTTTCCATTGTTACTTTTTTTAAACTGACCCATAAAGCTAAAGGTGTCCATTCGCCAATAATCTTTAAGGTCATTTTCTATTTGAATTGAAGTTTTTAATTCAGGTTCAACTGTCTTTTTTATTGGTTTTTTTATAATTCTACGACGTTTTTTAAAATTATTTGCCCCTTCAATATTTTCTTGATCTGATATAATTTTTTTTGGCCGCTCAAATTGTTTTAAATCAATTGTTTTACCCGTTGCTTTAGGTCTGGATACTTTTTTATATTCAGTTTCTATTTTTAATCTTGATTCTCCTTCAGATTTTATGTTCTTGAATTCTTGTGCAAGTAATCTTAATTCAGCCACGCTTATTTTTATATCATCATCAATTATAACTTCATAACCAAGATCTTTTAAAAAATGAACGGCTTTCTTTAATGATACATTGTGATCTTTTAAAAAATCATTGAGGTGGACTTTTTTTATATCTAATGACTGTTCTGATTGCTTTAGAGAGTTTGTACTTTCAACCACACTCGATTTTGGCTCTATATTAATTTTACCAACTGGTTTAATTTCTAATCTTTCAGTTTTCGCCTTAACAACAACGTGTTTACTGTATTCCGCAATCCTCAGTTTTTCTTGCTCTTCATCTAACGCTAAACTGAGCGCTTCCTTTTCTTTTCTTCTTACTTCATTTATTTCTTTTGTTGCTGCCTTTTTACTTCTGTCAATATGAAAACCATCGATTAATATTTGATACTCTTCCAGGGATATTTTTGTAGTTGGTCTTGCTTCAATTTCAAAACCCTTAGTAGCTAAATACTCAATGGCTTTATCCAATGAGATATTTAATTCTCTTAATACTTTGTTTAAACGGATGGTTTTATCAGAGTTTGACATAGTAATATTTTTTTATTCATTTTCTTTTTTTAATTTCAATGTAATTATATAATCTGCAGGAGTTGCATAAAAGAATTTATTATTCTCAAAATCAATATCCTCTTTAAAATAATCTTCAAGTATGTGTATTTTATCATCCAGCACTAATGCTATTTCGAAATCTTTCCCTCTTTTTATTCCTTCTTCCTTTTCTGACTGGCTTAAATGAAAATATGAGCCGTTAAATGATTTTACTTCTAGATATTTCCAACTAGCGCTATTAACAGGTTTATATCTTATATCATAATGTTTGTTGTCTGATTTATCAGAAGTATTTGAAAAACTTGATACCCATTCGACCTCAACAACATCTTCACTATCCATTAAAGAATTATATACGCGCTCCTCTGCTTTTTTACCTGCCTTTTTATTGCGTTTTGTATCTTTATCACTATGATTCCAGCCGCCTCGTTTAACACCTTTATTAGTTGGTGCCTTAGGAACTATTTTAGAAGAGCTACTATAAATGATTTCTCCAGTTATTTTTTCAGTAGGGTTATCATCTAATTCAATATCGGTACTTTCTTGGTTCTCAACTTCCAAAGCTAATTTTAGTTTAGCTACATTCCCTTTAAAATATAGTAAACTTCTAATCTGTGGGTCTTCAATTTCAGCTTCTTCTATTTTGTTTTCATTAAGAATTTCTTGATTTTCTGGCTGCAATAAGATTATGGTGGTTTGTTCTTCTAACAACTCTATATCAAAAATTCTTTTTACCTCTGCTTTTAAGAATTGTAAATAATTTACTTCCAGCTCAAATCTATGCTCAAATAACAGATTCTCTATTTCTTTCGAGTTAATGATATCTTCATATTTCTCCTGAAAATTAATAAGATTCTTTTGCTTTTTTGGATTTGCATTTAATTCCTCCCATAAGCACGAATCAAAATATTTTTTGTTATCTCTAATTGTAGTCTCAAAATTGCTTTTGTGATAATTGATTGCTCCATTAGATAATGGAGCAAAAACTTCAGTTAGCGGAATTTTAAAATGCTCAGTAATATCCTTTAAAAAATCAACACCTTCAATAGAATCTAAATTTTCAAAATCGATATTGAGATACTTTTTTGAAACCTCAAAGCCTAAATCTGTAGCTATTTTGTTTGATAATTCAGTTGAATCACTCAGATTCTCGGGAAAATCAACATCCCAAAATTGATATATCTTTCTCCAAAAATCAATTTCACTACTGGAAATTCCTAATAACTCTTGTGCTAATGAAAAAGATTCAATTAACGATTTTACATCTATTAAGTATTTGGAATCTCTTAAGCTTTTCCTATCCTTAAAAATGGCTCTATAATCATCTTTATGATCATTCACTTTAAAAATCATACATAAAATTTCGGCAAAAGCCTCACAAACTGATGGAGTGTCTTTTAAGTTCTCTAATGTGCTATTTTGTTCAACACATAAATAATACCCTTTATCATTTGGTTGGGGTAAAAATTCACCAGGTAGTAATTGTTTTTCTTCTCCATTTTCAATTTCATACATCAAAGATGAAACTATATTAATTTTATTATATTTTAAATCGTGTGCTTGTGATTTTTCTATAGAATTTTTTATTGAACTTAATCGATATGCTAATATAAAAGGTTTAGTTTTATTAAACCAAGCTTCAAATTCCGAAAAAACGTTGCTTTGAACAATTGTTTCTTCTTTAATTTTCAGTTGAACATCTTTAAATGTTTTGACTCCAAAATATTTAGAAATTTGACTTTCACCAGCTCTTTTTGGAAAATCAAACATCCAAAATTCTTCAGAAATTTTAGACGGTAATGTAGAATTATCACTGTAATAAACCTTATTTATATTTTTATATTCTTTTATATTTTTATTTTTTGCTAATAACTTATATTCTTTATCAATCATACTAAAATCAACATCTTCCTTTGTTTTAAAATATTTAAAAGCCAAATTATAAACTTTTCGAGCATATTTTCCCTCTAGATCTGTTTCTGGCAAGTCTTTTATAATTTGAAAAACATCTTCAACGCCTAAATCATTAAACGTTAAACTAATTTGAAGTTGGTTTAATATTGTAATAATATCGCTTTCTAGTATACCTAGTTTTTTAAATACTCTATGTTCAAAATCAATAGCATCGTATCCAAGTTCTTTAGGGAATTCTGAATCAACAATAAATTGCTTATTAATTTTGTTGAGGTATAATTCTTTTATTTGATAATAAATATAGGATGGTTTGTAGTTTATAGGTGTAGTTTTTGTATTGTACTTATAACTGAAATTGTCATCATTTTCGAAATTTAATTGCCTTAGTAAATCGGGATCCTTTAGTATCCAAGCTATTAAAATCTCAATTGAAAATTGAGTATTTTCAACAAGACTGTTGAAATTTAAAATCTCAGTAACTTGATATTCTTTATGTGATTTATTTTCTGGCCAATGCGTATTGTTAAATACAAATTTTGTGAATTGATTTTCTTCATATCTATCCAAATAATTCCTAACCTGATTCTTTCTAGTAATTCTATTGACGCCTAGCCAGATAAAAAAGTTTTCTAAATAACCAATACCATCCTCTTCTAAACCCCAAAAATCATTTCCGATTATATAATCGTTGTTAGAAAAGATACCTTCAAAAATTATTGAGGTAGATTTTCCAAATTCAAAATCTTCTCCTAAATATAAGTCTTTGGCATTGCAAATTTCAAGATCTTTTGAGAGCAATGGAATATTTAAATTTATACTATTTCTTCTGTCAGGATTTACCTTGTAGATAGAGAATAATGAATTAACCAAGCCTTCAATAATATTGGTTTGTTCATTTCCTTTAACTTCTTTAATTTGTTTTTCTGAAGTTGTTATAATATTTCTTATTACATCCGTAATATCGTTTGACCCAATATTAACTATTTGAGAAATTATCCTTTTTAAAGGTCGCGATTGATGTTCTTTTTCTATGCGTTTAAGTTGTATTTCATTTTCCAATACAGCAGTTAATTCTTCATATAACTCTCCAGACATAAAAGAGATATCAACATATTTTGGAATATTATATTGTTCAATATCCTCCTTTGATAACATAAAAGCCTGTTCGTTTTCAGGTATAACTTTATCAAAATTATCAATCAGTAATGGTAATTTCACATCAGATTTGTGAATCTCGTTAAATTTTGAATCTGTTAAATGTTTTATTAATAAGGCTCTTTCATTTATATTGATATTAGCATCTAAAGCTTTTATAATTTCTAGCCAATACTTGGCTGTGTACACTTTATAATAATGCCCCGAAATTTCATTACTTTCTAATGGCTTCATTAAATTTGGAAAGAACATTCCTACATTATTTCGAATTACCCAGTTAGAAAATTCATCTCCATAAAATACAGCATTCTCTAATATGCAATAACTTCCATCAACGCAAGGGAATATTTCCATCTCATTTTGCAGCGCTAAAAGTTTTTCGAAGAATGTATTCAATTTGGGATTGCTATTTGAATATAAGGGCTCTAGAAACTGAAATGCCTGCCAATCACTCTTTTCTTCATTTCTAATTTTAGTAAGTGCAATATTTCCAATTGTCTCTGCTATTTCTAGTAGTAGAAATTGATTTTCATCTCCTTTTAATAAATCATTTCTAGATTGATTTAACTCAAATGTTGCGTGAATTAAGTAAGGTAATTGAGTATTTACTTCCGTAGGGAAATACGTAAAGAATTTTGAATCCTCATCACTTAAATCATCTTGCCAAGCAATTTTATATTGGTAAAATTTTTCATCATCATCGGGATAGGCTATTTCTCCTGAGTCTTCAATATGCCATTGTTTTTCATTAATTTCAATTTCAGTTTTATCTTCTTTAATAAAACTTCTTGTAATAAGCGTATCTAGATCACCCGCGCCAGAAATTTCAATTTGGTTGGTGTGGTTCAGAAATAATAAAATCCTTGGCGAAATTGTTTTTAATTGTTCTATAATTTCACCTTCAATTTCTTTGTCATAGGTTAATTCAATAATTGTATCCCATTCCTGATTTAAATTTCCATTCCTGTATTTTGGCAATGCCAATATAGCCATTGGAACTTCTCCTTTATTTAGGTATTTTTTATTTTCTTGGATTAGGTTAGTTCTTTCAAGATAATTAGGAATAAATTTTTCAAAATTTTCTTTTGCTAAATCAGGAGAGAAGGTTAATACAAACTCTTTTGTTTTTACATTAATTTCTGTAGTCCAGTTTAAAATAGAACGAAAACCAAGTCCTTTATTCCCTATAAACTCTTTTTTATTTTTTGGACTAAAATTAGCGAGTAATAGAGATTCTATTCCTTTTAAATCAAAAGGTTCTCCATTATTAGCAACACTTAACTTGTTATTTTCAGTATCAAGGAATATTCCAATTTCTGAAGTTTTGGCATCATCCGCATTTTGTAATAATTCTAATAATTGACGCCCCCTATAATCGTCAGTTGTTTGTTTTTCTCCTCTAAAATCAGAAATGATTCTGCTGGGGTTTATCTTGTACGTTTCAATGTTCTTGTTTATAAGATCCGTAACTTCTTTTTCTAATGTCATTTCTTCTTCTAGCATATTTTCAATTTACTCTTAATTATTATCTCATTAAATTATATTGTTACATTAATATATCCAGGTTCTTTATAATTTTGAAGAATAAAAACCAAATGCTCAACAACCATTTCACCTCTAATTGCCAATTTTTTTAATTCTTCAATTCTTTGTTTCGGTGTGTATAAAAAATCATCTTGATAATGGAATAATATATTACGCCTGTTCCACCAAGTTATAACTTCTTCATTTACAAATGGCGTTATTCTTTTATCCCAAGAATATCTATTGATGGCCCTACAAGTACTTATTATATCCTTATCTAAATAGCGATCGCTATTTGTTTGACCTCTTAACAACATTTTTAGTTTTGAGGCTATAAAACTTTCACAAAGAGCAATGGCTTCTACAAAAGATTCGGTCGCTATTGTTTCCTTAATTAAGTTTTGAGTATTGGGGTTGATGATGTAATTTTTCATTGTTTATTTACCTTTTCAATTTATCTATAATTTTAAAAATCTCTTTTCTTAATTCTTCACCAGCCAATGCAATTCGTTTGCATTCTTCCATTTTATCTTCCCATTCTCGTGAATCTCCGTTTTCAATTTTAGCCATTGCGTGTAATACTTTATTCCTAGAATCACGCCATTTATCTAACGTTCCTGTTTTAAACTTAACCAAATCAATTAAAGATTTATTAGTTTCGTGAATTCCAATACCTTCTTGCAATTTTCCTAATGTTTTAAAAGAGTATACATCACTATCGGTTAAATATTTCAACCTACTTTCAAGTCTGTCAGCTATAAGACTCTCGCATAATGTAATAGCTTCTAAATAAAAGCCTTTTTTAATTGATTCTGAAATTCTGCTAATTGCAGCTTTGTAGGTTGCATACCTTTGCATTCCAACACCATCTGTCGCATTAGCTGTCGCTCTTATTTTATTTGGCTTTTTACTCATATCAATCTCAATTATTCTTCCTCTTGATTCGTGTTTAATTCCTCAAACCTCTCTAAATCGTCTTTTAGGAATACTTCAAGTTTACTTTTTATATGTGAGAAGAGATTGGGAGCATCATTAAGTTTATATTTAGGTTTAGGACCTCGGTATCTATTTCCGTAAAATTGGCAAGTAATTCTCTTTCCATCATCTAAAATTTCAAAACTATCTTTATTTATATATTTAGTGTCAGAAATTATTATTTCATCTATTGTGACTTTAATTTTTTCAACAAACTTAAATTTGTTTTCAAAATCAATAAAAAGCTTTACTAAATCTTTCAGATGCTCAGGTTGTTTATAACTACCTCCATATTTAACTTCAAATATTTTTCTTTCCATATTTTTTTTAATTTATCTTATCAAAGCACTTTGTTCTCGATACATCCCAACTGAAAAAATTGGGACACTCGAACTGACTGGTTTTGGTTTATTCTTTTTCCTTAAACACCTTCTCAAAATGTGCCCAAGCGGTTTTATAATCTTCTACACGGTCGCATTTATCATAAGGAGCGTGGTAGGTTATTTGTTTGCCTTTGTATAGTTCACTTTTTTCTATGGTATGCAAGTACGTTTCTCCGGTTTTTAAATCTTTTATGGTTTCCCAAACTGGGCGGTCTACACCAACTCCTGTTAACCCTTTAGAGCAGGTAAATACAATATTACCCGTAGTATCGTACCAAGTATCATCTTCATTCTGTTGCAATACTGGAAACTGGACATTGTAAATAAGTATTAACTCTTCTAAGGTTAAACCTAATGCCATTGCGGTAATAACATCTATCTCTACCAATGCTTGTCTGCGCTCAAACCAATTGCGTAAGGGTGTTTCCCATTGCCATTCTTGGGTTAAAGTACTAAAAGGCTTTAAGCGTGTATCTGGTTTGCTCCAAGTATCTTGTTTAAAGGCTTCTTGAAAATTACGTTCCCAAAAATCGATATAAGAATCATTTAAACAATTAAGCATCAAAACTCTTCCAAATAATTTTTTTATATAATTTGAATTTATTCCAATTAAAAGCATTTTTATAGAACTTTCATAAAGATTCCCTCTTCCTAAAGTCTTTATATAGAAATCTAACACTAATGAAGAGCAAAGTGCCATGAGTTCAATCAATTTTGTTTCATTTTCTAATATAACAGAAATCACTCCACTGTTATGAGAAACTTTTGGAGCTAGAAGAGCTGGTTGAAGAGTACGTTCGCCAGAAATAGATAGCATTTTACTAAAGGCTAGTTTAAATTCATTAATCCAATAAATAGACTTATCACCTTTTTTCCAAATAAATTTTTTAGAGAATTTATTGTTGTCCATTTTAGGCAGAAAAACAGTTCTCTGAACAAAATTTGAATCAATAGACATAAGATCTATGTTATCATAATCAGAATTCAACTTACAATTTTCATAAGGGTTTTTATAAAGAGGATTACCAACAAAGAAATGCGGTCCACTAACAATGAGTTCATAATTGTCAATAATTGCCCATTTTGTTTCTCTTGTGATGTAACCAGCATTAATTGCGTCCGTTTCTCTCCAACCATCAGTTATGTAATATGAATGGTTTTCAAGTTTACCTTCAAATAAACTTAACTTTTTTAATACACTAACTATTTGAGAAGTGTGTATAGAAACTAATTTAACACTATCCCAGTCATTTGTATTTTCAAATGTTTTAGCAATTATTCTTAATTCTTCATTTTTAAACCTAATGATGCGGTCTTTATGAGGATTTGTGTTCCAAATCATCTTGCCGTCTTGATTATCTTTTATTTTAAAACCTCCCGGTAATCCTTGTCCTTTATGTATAAAACATCCATCAATAGTTGATGGATGAAACAAATTATTAATTGAAATAAAATCAACTTCTCCTTTTGTGCCAGAATAAATTTGGATTCCATAAATCGTTTCATGATGAACTTCAGCAAATAATACTAATTCATTTTTAAATTGAAAATGATATTTTAATCTTTGAAAGATTTCTTTTCTTAAAACACCTCCTTTAGGATCATCAAATACACTTTCAGGATGCACTAAACCAATATATCCAATAGGTGAAATTATAAGAAAAGTGTTCTCAAGTATTCCTTTGTATAAATTTGAAGCTTGTGATTGCCCTTTTTTCAAAGGATAATTTTGATGTGAATTCATAAAGCCAGCTGATGATTCTGCTTCAATATATTCGTCAAAATAATTGTTTTTTTGAAGTGGAAATTCTAAAAATGATTTTTGTAATTTTCTAACTTCAGAAGCTGAAACCTTACGAATTTCCAACTCAGGATATACTTCACTCATCAAGCTTTTTTCTTCAAATTGAAGTTTTAACCAAGGAGGATTCCCTACAGCCACATCAAAACCACCACGTTCTTTAAACACTTCAATAAACTCTAATTGGTTATGAAAAAATTTGTATTGATTTGCTAGTTTGTTAACTATTTCACTACGCTTGTTTTTAAATAACGAATCTGGGTTTGCTTGTAGCGCTTCTCCAAGTTTTTTAAGGGTAAGTGATTTGTCTTTTCTATAATTTTTTAAGTTTAATTGTTGGCTTGGTTCTTCAAATAAACTTACTTGTTCTGCTGCTGGTTCAAAACCTGTTTTTTCTATTTTCTCTTCTTTTTCAAACAGATTGAGGTCTATGTTTATAATTTTTTCTAAATCATCGTACCATTGTTGGCGTGTTGGTAGTTCAACCGCTTCGCGCATATCCCAAAACCATAAGCTACACCAGTAGTCCATTATTAGTTTTAGTTTGTAATAGGGTGCGTTGGTGTTGTTACGTTGTGCTGCTAATTGTTCTTTTTCGTCGTAACTACGCAAGCCTAATTGCCCTTGTTCCTCATCTTCATAAGCGCCAAAAAAGTTTCCTTTAAGCTTAGTTTGTGCATTTATAGAAGCTTGGAACTTATAATGCTCGTCTAATAATACATCAATGGCTTTCGATATTTTTTGTAGTCTGCTGTATTCACCCCCTGTAATTGGCATACAAAAATCGCTTCGCCAAGTGCTTACTCGTTTTGCTTCATCGTCAAACTCATTTTTTAACAATTTGATGCTTGCCGAGGGCACCATATTTTTATCAGGTAACAAGAAGTGATAGATTTCATCTTCTTTTCGCTGAAGGTCATCATTTAATTTGAATTGTAAATGTTTAGGCGCTTTGTCCCACCATTCTTTTTTAATTGGCTTGTTGCGTTGTGCTGTGGTTCCTTTTTTAGGAAACTCGACTATTATGTCTTTCTTTTTATATGCTTTTAACCAAGCGCCTACTACGGCATTCCCAACACCTAAACGGTAGCCAAAAAACGGTGTTTCCATATCTTTATGGATTACGTTGAGCCATAAGGATAGTTTACCTAACTCAATGGCCGTTGGGTTTAAATCGACTCCATAGGCATTGTTGGTAGCTATGTATGCTTTTACTTTTTGAAGTTGGTCTCGGTATTTTTCAGGCGATATTTTTTCTTTCT
Organism: Lutibacter litoralis; assembly: GCF_014646675.1. Classification (GTDB taxonomy): domain Bacteria; phylum Bacteroidota; class Bacteroidia; order Flavobacteriales; family Flavobacteriaceae; genus Lutibacter; species Lutibacter litoralis. The sequence goes on from NZ_BMNS01000002.1 coordinate 132,471, forward strand.
TCTCTTTTTGGCGATAATTTAAATAGGCTTCTGCTAATTGGTTGATGAGCTCGTTGTGAAAAGCAGCAGCACCCATTGCAGGTTCTAATAATTTCAAATCTAGCAATTCCAAAGCTTTCATTTCCCCACTTTCTACTTTTTCTAAAATAGATTTTAGGGTGTATTTTACGGTGCATTGCGTTAACACTTCTGGCGTATAATAGGATGCCGATTTTTGACGATCGCGCCCACTTAAGCGGTACACAAATTGTCCTTTTGGAATGACTACTTCCTTGCCTTGCTCATCTTTTAATACTTCGTCGGTATGAAAATCGTCTCTTCGTGAACGTTGTACTAAGAGTGTGCCTTCTTTTGGTTTGTTTTTTGGATGTACTTCTATATAATCAACCTCAGCATAAAAACCACGATAAGCAAGTAAGCTTTCATATACACTCCCTAATTGGTTAATACCCAAATTGGCATAGGAAATACGTCCACGTGCTTTTCCTTTTTGTTTGCGTGATAATGATAATTGACAAATTACATCTTGCCATACAAAGTTTCGGAATTGTATGTCTTTTAGTTGGTGTAATTTTTCATCATCAAATAAAGGAGAATCAATGTGGCGTATTCTAAAACTTTTGTTTGCTCCATTTTCACCTTCGCGATACCCAGAACTCATTAACTGAAATAGTTTGTGCAAGGATTCGTGGAAGAAATAACCGTTTCTGCTATGGTCGGTAATTAATTGGGTTTGCTCCAAATCTCTCAGCATTTCCAAGGAATAGCCTTTTTGGTAGACTTTATCTGAAATTGGAAGAATGTCTAAATCACCTCTGGATTCTGCATAAAACACAAATAACAAACGGTATACAATGCTTAAACAATCGTCTTTTACGTCACGTTCAAAAGTATCATCGGTTTCATCAAATTCTTCGTTTAAAATTGACTTTTTATAATAAAGCGCTTCATTTGCCAAGGCTTCTACTGCGTGAATGATTCCTTCTTTAAGATCTTTGGTTACTTCGTAGGCACTTTTATGGCTGTCTTCTTCCAATTGATCCATTAGCACCATATCACTGTCGGGCGCCAACATTTCTTTAGAAAGCAGTAAATAGAATAAGGAATAATACTTTTTATTGATGGTTCCTTCAGAAAACAATTCTTCAATATCAAATTGCAAATAAGAACCTCTAAACCATTTTTCAACTTCAATTAAAAACACCGTATTACCCGCCAATAGCATAATATATTGTGGACGTTCTTTTTGTTCTAGCAAACACAGCTCTGAGATTGCTTTGTTGATGATTACTGGAGAAATTTTTAAGTCGTCTGCCACCTGGAATATATCTTTCCATTGTGAACGATGGTAGCGTTGTTCTTTGGATTCGAATTCCTCTTCTTCAATATTGTATCGCTGCTCAAACAAACCATCTGGTTCTTCATCACTGTCCTTAATGAGGGGTTGCATTTCCATAATGAGCATATGCAATTTTTCACCTCTGAATAATTTATGCCGAACGGGTAATACTTCTGTATCACTAAAATAAAATGGATCTTTGTAATTGTTATTTTCACCATCGTAGCCGAGCGCATTTAATAACAATGTATGAAAGTGGTGCGTTTTGTTGATTTTATCTCTAGTACGTAGGCGACCTTCAATAATTTCTTGTTTGTAATTGTAGTACTTATTTTTTAATGGAGTGATACGTTGTTGCAATCCTTTTTGATCATCAAAACTATAGCCAGATTTATCGTGTACCTTTTTTACAAAATCTTCATCAAAATAATTTGAAGAGAAGAAATCACCTATGTTGTTTATAAATTTTATCATCTCTTAGTTGTTAAAAAATACTGCCATTACTTTAATATATGCTTCGTTGTTTAAAACTAACAAGTTTTTGAAATATTGACTTGACTCGCTTACAATGCTTTCAATTTCTGCTGTTTGATTTTCTCTTCTTCTTTTTACTGCAGCTGTTTCCTCCATTTCTTTAAAGTTGAGTTCTACTTGTTTTATAGAAGCTGCTTCCCATTTCTGTAATTTTTCTTCGTATTCAACCGCCTTATCAAACATTTTAGCGCTCAATACTTTTTGACGTTTACTCATATGGGTATTAGTCGCGTAAGAAATTATATTGGGCAAATCTTCGTGTAATGCTTCCAACTCTTCAGGACTCATATTTTCGTTGAACAGCTGTTTATTTAGCTCAAATTTTTCAATGAAATTGGCAATAGGAAGACTTTCAATAATTTCACTCCCATTATAACCTACTACAAAGAAATCTGAAATAACTGGCTGTCCTAAGTTGTTTGAAACTTGACCGTGTAATACGTACCAAGCTGTATTTTTTGGTAATTTTGTAGTAAGCTTCACAGCTAGAGCCTGTTCTTTAGGTACACTAGCTTCCAACTTGGTCATGTAATATTTAATGGCTGGATGTAAATCGTACAAGATTTGAAATTCGGCCCAATCACCTTTCTTTTTTCTTGCATTCTCAATGGCCTCTTGCACTAGATCTTTGTCCATTGTTAATTTAAACAATTCATTCACTTTTGGTTTTGCCTCTGGAGGCATATCATACAGAATGTTGTTGAGTTCTTTGGTGTTCGCTAATTCTAAATAGGTGTCCACTTCATTAATTTCATAATCGGAGTTCTTTAATAAATTAGCACTTTCCAATTGACTTAGCAGTTGTTTGTAATATTCAAAGTCGTTGTTGTAAATAGTGGTTTGCTCTTCAAAAGGACTGTTGGTTATTACCGCAGCAGTATTTAAAGCCGCTAAGTAATCGAATTCCTCAATTTTTTCTAAGAAATCTTCATCACTGTTTTCAAGTGCATTGATTGTTTTTTTCTCTTCTTCATAAGAATCGTGTAAATGCATTACCGAACCTGCATCACCCAATGTTTTATAAACTTCTTCTTCTTTTATAGTTAGCTTATTGATGATGTGTAAATCTGTTTTAATAGCTTCCTGATTGGTGTGGGCAATTAAATAATAGATGTAAGGCGTTTTCTTTTGACCGTATCTATCAATTCGTCCGTTACGTTGTTCCAAGGTAATTAACGACCAAGGAATGTCGTAATTGATCATTCGGTTACAGTAAAAATGCAAGTTTACTCCCTGAGAACCAGCATCAGAACAAAGCAGTATTCTTACATTACTATCTGCCTTTCCGAAATCTTCAATAATAGCTTGTTGTTCAACGTCACTATCGCTACCACTGAATGATTTTATGGATTCTGGACTTAAGCCAAAATCTTTGATGAGGTTTTCTTCCAAGTATTTTAGTGTTGCTATACGTTCAGAAAACACTACGAATCGTTCGTCTTTCTTTTTCCCAGACCAACCCAATTCCATTAAAGTTGTTTTGAACTTTTTGTATTTACTGTCTGCTTTTTTATCTAAAATATTTTTTAATAAAGATTGATGCTCTTTTAAAATATCTAAGCTGTCTTCATATTTATTTGAGTTACTTGATAGTCCTTTTACTTTTTCTAACCTGTTTTCAATAGAGCTTAAAGCCGCCATTGGAGAAGACATAAATGCTTTGAATATCATTATAGAAAATAATACATCATCTTTAGATTTACCTCTTTTTAAAGCACTTAATGCTTGAATTTTTAATTCTTGCTGAAAACTTAAAAAGTCGACTTCCTCGGGAGATAATTCAGTTTGTAACCGTACAATTTCTCGATCTTGAAAATTTTCTCTTACGGTGGCATCTTCAATGTCATTTTTGAATCTACGCACATAATAAGGTTCTACATCTTCTTTTGTATAATCTCCACTTTTTGGAATTGCTGTGGGCTCAATCATATTTATGAGGTTCGCAAAACTTTCTTTTCGTCCGTTGTGCGGCGTAGCCGAAGTCAAAATTAACGATTCACATTTTTTTGCTAAGAATTGCGCTAAATCTCCTCGTTGACTTTGCGCATTAGCTACCGTATGACATTCGTCTATCACAATGATATCCCAATTTGATTTTTCTATATAATGCCTGAATTTTGCATTGTTTTTTAAAGTGTCAATTGAAACAATTGTTTTGTCGTAATAATCGAACGGATTTTTATTTGCTGGTAATTGTGTTTTAATTCTGGCAATTCCCTCACTGTCTAAACGAACCAACGGAATTGCAAATCGATTCCATAATTCCTGTTGAAACTGTCCTAAAATTGATTTAAGTGCCAACACCATTATTCGTTTTCCTTTGCCACGTTTTATCATTTCGGCCAAGAAAATTCCTGCTTCAATTGTTTTACCCAATCCAACACCATCTGCTATTAACAGTCGAGGTCTTGGTAATTGTAACGCTTTTAATGTTGGCGTTAATTGAAATTCGGAAGTGTTGAATGCTGCTTTTGTAGCTATGGTAATTTTATCTGAATAGATGGTAGAATTACGAATGTGCGTTTCTATATATAATTTACTTTTTCGGTACCCGTTATCAGTATCAGCAATGAACTTTGTGTTGATAGGATCTACAGCTTTAATGTCAGTGTCTATGCTAGTATCGAAACAAAAACGTTTTCCTTTTACCAATTCGCTGATGCCTTCGGAGTCTAATAATTGACTGCCATCCTTATTTGTGACTATGTTGGTTATTAAGAAGTCTTCTCCTCTTGTGGTAATTCTTTGTCCTGGGGCAATGGATTTTAAACTCATTTAAAGCAATAATTTCTTTTTAATTTTTGTGATATAAAAGAAGGTAGTATGGGCCAAATGCTTTGCAAGCAGTCACCTTTTCCTTCATAGCTTTTTAATTATTTGGGAAAGCATAAGCTAGTTTCTCAAACAAGGTTAAAAATAGCTAAAATAAATGAGGTAGTATGCAAGAATTGAGAGTTTTTGTTTGAATGTGATTATTACTTAAAAAGTTTCAAAAGCTAATATAAATAGCTTCATTAAAAGTAAAATTTTGTATATTTGAATATGAGAGTTGCCGCTTGGTAGCTCTTCTTTTTCATAGCAATTTTTGCCCACCTCTTTTGAGGTGGGCTTTTTTATTAAAATATATTCATCTTCTATATTTCAATGATTTTCCTTCTTTTAGAGCATGTTCAACATCTGTTCTTTTAATCTGAATTTTTCGACCAATTTTATTAGCAGGTAAAAATCCTTTTTTTATATAATTGTAAATTGTCAGATTAGATAACCCTAAAAGTTCTGAAACTTCACTCACACTATAGAATTCAGGCATATTAGATTTTAGAATAAGTTTTTCTAATTCAATTTTTAAATCTTCAATAATCATTTCTTTCAGCTCAACTGGAGTAATGTTGTAAAGTAAAATTGTTTCCTTGTTTTTCATAATATTCAGTTTTTAATATTACTTTTTATTTTAATTGGCCTAATGTTTTGTTTATTACTAGCAAAAGCTTTAAAAGTATAGCCTTCCTTTCTTATATCACGTGCTATCCATTTTGCAATTGCATAATGTCGAAGTTTAAACTGTTCTAATTGAAAATAATATTTATCAAATATTTCTTTGAGTATTTTATCTTCTTTATAAATAATAACTTTGTAATTTAATTTATTCTTCGAGTATGAAATATTACCACTTCCATTTCTTGAGATGAATACTTTAAAGTTTGTTACTAACATAATCTTTAGTTTTATAATTAATAAAAAAATCTATTGAATGAATTTCTACTGTCGACAAATGCCTTATACTAAAAACACTTAGTAACCTTCATCCATAAAGCTGAATTTACCATCTTCAGTGATAATCAGATTATCTAAATAGTTAATATCTAAGAGCTTTGCTGCATCTTTGATTTTGTTATAAATATTGATATCTGCTTGACTAGGTTTCAACTTTCCGCTAGGATGATTGTGGACCGTTATAATACTAGTTGCTCCAGATTTTATCACCGTAGCAAATAGAATTCTCATATCTACAAGTGTTCCAGTCATTCCTCCTCGTGATAAAGGTGCCAACCCCAAAACTTCATTGCTATTGTTCATCAGCAGTATTTTAAATTCTTCGTATAGGTTTAAAGTTCCTTGGTTCCAATTTTCACGAATGACTTTTCCAGCGTATTCACTACTTGTAATTTTAACTGCTCCTTTTAATCGATTTGGATGGTACGAAATTTTTACTTCTGCGATTGTATGTTTCATAATTTTATGACATTAAAAAAGGGCAATACATTGAAGCATCACCCTTTTGAAGGTTTGTATTAATTATTTGATAATAAATTAGATCAATTTTTATTTTGAGATCTTAAATAAGGCGCATATACTAATGAGTAGCCAAGCCCTGCAAATGTTAGTACTGCAGTGATTGTAATCCCTAATGATATAGTCGCAAACAAGGTCACTCCAAAAATAAGGATGTCTAATAATCTATTGCTTTTTTCAACTATATATCTAATGTATTTATTGCTCTCGACTAAAGCAATTAAGCCTACTAAGGTTATTGTTCCAAAAAACACATAGGTTCCAATTGTAGATCCAATTGACAACCCTACCAAAATAAGTCCAACAAATAAAAAAGCCCCTGACTTAAAAGGCAAGGGCTTGATTTCGGGTATTTGATTTAGAAATGTTTTCTTCTTTTCTTTAGGAGGTTTTACGCATTTCTTTCTTTTTAGAATTTCAATAACTTCTGGTTTTAATGTTGCTCGTCTCATACTGATTGATTTACTGGTTTCATTCTATAATTAACTAATAGATTCTCTATTTTATTTTTCAGAACTGTAGAAGATTCTATAACCTTTTTAGAAGTGCTTTTTAAAGCTTTTTGGTAACCTTTGGTTCTTTCTTGCCTTATCTTAACTAAATCTTCAAAAGGCTCGTTGTAGGTCTTTAATTTGGTTAAAATTGATGCTTCTCCGTTCGCTACAGTATTAGCACTGAATTGCAGAATATCCGCTCCAGTTTGTAGTGACAGATGCAATGCTCCTGCCAATTTCTGAGTTGTAAAACCCACTGATACTTTTGCTAATGTTTTAGCTGTTTCTGTGTTAAATGTTGAATGTTTCATTTTGTTATTGTTTTTAAGATTAATATTCTGTGTATTAAATGTGTTTAATTGATTGTAATCTTTCAGGTACTCAACAGATACCTCAACCGCCTTTTGATATTTTATTCGATTCATACTAAATAAGTGAACCTTGTAGGTTGGATACCTCTGCCTTAATTCTTCATAGATTATTTTCAAGGATTTGATTTTCCATAAATCAAAAATTTGATTTCCTTCAATGGCAACATAGCCTTTGTCTGTGTGTAAAACTAAAATCTCATTTGTTCTCATATGAATATGCCTGTTTCCAGGACTTTGTTTATTAATAAGTGGATTAATGGTTAAGAAGTTTTTAAAACTAATGATGCTATTTTTAACTCTAACAAAAATTTATAAAACATAAATAATTATAAATAGAACCTAAGTTTTAGAGTTTTTATAGTTTGAATTAGAATAAGACGTGAACTATTCTAATGGCTATTATATCTATGTTATAGAAGTAATAGGATTAAACGGAACATTATATTTCTTTTATTTATCGAAGTATTGGATAGTAGTTGATGTGTTTGAATGACTGAAAAAGTTAGTAAGTCTTTAAACACAAAAAAAATAGAAATAAGAATTTAATTTATAGTCAAAATAAACTCTCTTTTTTGAGTTTTAGAAACAAGGGGCGTATACCAAAAACGGAAAAATAGGTGGTCTGTTTTCATTATAGCCAAATGAGAGTACAAATTTTTATTTTTTTTGAAATTTTTGTTTGGAGACCTCAAAAAAAATGAAGCTAAAAATCATTTCTTTTTTTGTTCACTATATGAAGCCATTGCTGAAGCAACACCATTAGCCATAAATAAACCTTGATGTCCAGCCATGGACATTTCAAATGGCAGTCCTGTATATGCTTTAACACCATGTCCAAAAACACCTGAGTCTTTTATTAAATGAGTTCCTATTCCTAACCACATAGAACCTATCGCGATCCCTTTATTATTATCTATAAACGTATTAGTCCTATCCCAAAATGAATGATGAAATTCAGGTAAGTTTTTATTAATAGCATTAAATAATTCTATGCCACTTCTCATAATAAATTCAACTACAAAACCTAAAATAATTGAATGACTTAATATATGCCTATGAAAACCTATACCTACGCTTAAATCTGAATCTGGCAAACCCCCTTCGTGATCAATACCTCCTGCACTAGCAAAGTATACTAAGATTCCAATTGTATAGGCTGATATTATTTCAATTTTTTCTTCTTTAGATTTTAATATAAATTCATTTTTAAAGATCATCGACTTATCTTTAACTTTTGAAACAAAACTTGAAATCTTTTCAGGAGAATTTTCTATTGCTTTTGTAGTGAAAAATAGATCCTTTTTAAACTCACTTTCAAATCCATTCTTTCTATATTTAGAATATTTGACTTTTGAAATATCACAAGCTTTACTAGAATAATTTCCTAGATTGTCTAAAAGATTTGAAAGAGTCTCTTTTTTAGAAAAATAAGTTTGCTTACCACTTTCTTTTATTATTAGCAATGACAATTTTATTAGATCCTCTTCAGAATAAGTTTTCCTTAAAGCAAATTTTAACTCATCAATAATTTGTTCTAAAATAAATTTTTGCTGAGAATTTAAAACAATAACTTTTTCCATAGTTCCTCTCTCTATTTTCTTTTAATCACAAATATAATAACCTTCAAAAGGCTCTTAACAAGAGTCTTTGGGAAATTGACAAATTCAAATAAACCCACTAGAAAAGGAGAATATCTATAATATATCTCAATAAACTTCCTTCCTAATTCTGTTTTAAATAAAACCTCATCCCTATATTTCCTTAGTATAAGAACCTCTTTATGTTCATATGAATTGTAGGCATATGTTGCAATAAAACATCCTTCTGATTTTTCTTCGGAATTTGCGTTTTTAGGTTTTAAATAATATCCAGAATCATAATTTCTTTTAAAATGATCCGTCCAAACCTTTCCAGTGTGGATAGAGGAGGGTCCATTTAAACCAGCACTCATAGATTGCTCAATGCAAGGTTCTAAGTACTTATATGATTGTCTTAAAATTGTATTTAAAATTTCAGGATTAGTTGATAATTCCTCTCTAATCAATTCTTCACCACCTGCCCATAAAAAGACATTAACAAATTCTCTTAATTTATTGTTGTATTCACTTTTCAAAAAGTCAACCGTATTCGATCTTAAAGTATAATCCTCTAGATTTTTATTATTTCTTAAAACAGCTGTATTTTGCTCAGCTAAATCAGTTATAGATCTACTTACTTCTGTGACTAAAAAATTATAATCTGAAAAACTTCTTTTATCTAGTCTTTTAATTGAATTTACTATTTCTGTTGCCATATATTTATTTTAAGTAATTTCTTTTTCTTAAATCTTGTCTAATAACCTCCATAGATTTACTCAATTCATAATTCCTAAATTTTATTGCTTTCAAAAGAGCATTTAGATTTTGATTATGTCCATCTTTTTCAATTTTTACTAATAATTCTGCCAATTCTAAAGATTTTTCTTCATCAATCAGCTTCCTAATTTCATTAGGTATGCTGTTGTAATGTTCAGTTGAGAATTGATTTGAAGATTGAAACCTTGTTTTTTCAACAGGTATGGTAGGTTTAGATCGTGACATAAAACCTCCAATTATTCCAAGAATAACAAGTATTGCTATAAATGTTCCCATTTGTTAAATTTTTAAATAATACGTGATGAGCAATTTCAAAGTAATTATCATATCAAATATAATAAATAATCACAGGAACGCGTCCTATAGTCCGCGCTTTTTATACAAACAAAATATTCTTTTGTTGTATGATTGATATTAACAAAAAAATTTGTAATTATATTTCTGATAATTGGATTAGTGAAAGTAAATCAAATAGGAGTTTTGCTATCGATCATAATATTGATGAAAAGACTGTAAGAAAGATTTTAAAAGAAGAGGGCTATAGAATCCCTATAAATACACTTCATAAAATTTGTGAATCAAGAGAATTGAAGTTGTCTTCTTTTTTTAAGTTATTGGAAATTTAAAGCGTATACTTCTTTTTTTTAAGCACTTTTTTTCTTACCTCTCAACTCTTCTAAATATTTTTCTATATTTGATTTACACCACTCCTCTCTTTTTAAACTTGGTTTAAACCCAACTGCAAGAGTCAATTCTTCATCCATAATTTTACGCACTTTAAAATAATACTCTTCGGTTGTTGTTATACTATCATGAATAGTGAAAATTGGCGCTTCTGGAATTTCTTTTGAGATCCTCTTTGCAATTACATCAATAATCAAATAACTCTCAATTCTTTGTAACAGAATAGGCAATACAGTTTTGTTTTTACGCTTTAATATTGAGAATAAATTATAAACTTCAGTAAATTTCTTTTTAAACAATCTTTTTTTCTCAGCACCTTTTTGACCAATAAACCTGTTGTCAGTAAATAGAACTTCAAACACAACGCTTTTGACACTCTCCCTATCCTTAAATTCTTCGCCTAATTCATCAACAAAAACATGCTCTAAATACTCATACAACTCTCCTTTTAAAACTAATAGCATATACTCGTCAAACCCTTTAAATTCAATAGCTCTATCAATTTCTCCCCACATAATGTAAGAATCTATATCTGAAAATATCTTATAAATATTTAATTTATTTCTATTTATTGGATTTCTCCTTGGTACTTTATGCATAATATCTTGAATATTCAATAATTTTGTTTTTTTTTGTTTTTTTTTTTTTTTTTTGACCAAAAATCATAATTAAACAATAATAAGCTAAGATATGGTTGACTATTTTTAATATCTATTGAAATTAATTTTTCCCCGTTATAGGTCAAAGTATTTCTTAATATACTTCTTAAATTTGTTAAATTAGAATGAAATCTGCGAGAAGTATTATCTATACTTAAAGAAAAATTTTGATTTTTGATTTTGGATATAGTCAACATAGAATTATTATATTTATTTACACATCTATTTTTTCTCTCATTACAAATTTTGATTTCATTTGAACATAACCAATATTCCTCAGCAATAAATTTAAGAGCATAATCTTCATCTATTTCCAATTTAGAATTAAAAAAAAAATTTGACAAGTATTTATAGGTTCTCACAGTTTTGAGCTTAGCTTTTTCTTCCCTTTTTAATGTTTGAATAAGTGTGAAATCTTCCATTAAATAAACCTTAATTTTTGTAAAATACCTTTTTGACAATCTATAGCCTTTTGACTTTTCACCTGGTCTATAATAATTATCTGACTTAATAACTTTTGAATCAATTAAATAATTCAAATAAGCTTTGTAGTTATTTACTACAACCTTAAGTTTTCTAGAGTTTAAAGGAATAAAGAAATTCGTTTTTAAGCCTTCTACAGGATAATTACAAATCGTCAACAAGTTGATTACATATGCCAATTTATCCTTCTTAAAAGCCTTTATTTGAACTGGATTCCTTTCTATCAATTCATCTAAATCTAAATTATGAGGCAAGTATATTCTCATAATCAGTTTGTTCGAATTAATAACTCTTCTATTTCACTCCTTTTGTAATAGATTCTTCCTGAACCAGAAATACCATAGCTTTTTAACTTGCCCTTTTTGGACCAATTATGAATGCTACTTAAGTCGACCTTAAACATTTCAGCGACTTCATTACGTGTAAGTAATTCTTCTGGTTCTTTAGGTTTGAAATTCTTTTTTAAATCCTCTATTTTAGAATTAATGGCTTTGATAATACCATCTTGCAGTTGTTCAGGAGTAATCTGAATTAATTGAATAGTCTTCATTATCGAAAATTTTAATTGTTAAACTTTCGACAAATTTCAGACGGAATCAATTCCTATCAACAGTTGTTTTTTCCGATAAATCGGTAAAGTATTGAATACACTCTAAACTAATTGAAAACTAAGTCATAATTATTTATTCTAAATAGAGCATTTGATTTTTTTTCGGTAGAGAAGGATTCCTTTTCTAACATATAATCTAATGTCTTTTCATTAATGAATTTATTTTCATTTAACCACGTCATATACTGAGTATGAGATCTTTTTTTGATCCTCTCTTCTCTTTTCATTCTTTGAATTAAATAACTATAATCTGGAAACGAATTAATAATATAACTTTTTACATAAATCTTAAAATTATTATAATCACTAAACGAACTAAATAGTTCAGGGAAATCTGTGTCTTTTGCTTTGTTTAAATAAAATTTAAGATAAGTAATTACTTCAGTAATAAAATACGACTTAGTAAACCCCAAAAAATCTTTTTGAATAAAATAGTAATAGTCCGCTAGTTTTTCATATTGCGCTCTTTTATGAGGAAAAGATAAATCTGTATATAATTTTGTTTTTTTATCCATTTTCAAAATATCATCAATTCTATAATATCCTGAATTATTAATAAAAAAATATTTATTTATCGCTTCAGAGGTTACTTTGAGTACAGGATCTTCAAGGGCTTTTTTCAATGCAATTATTTCCTCGTCCGCATAACGTATAAAATCTTTGTTCTCCGCTGCCTCCCAATTGATTTCAATTTCATTTTTTAGATTTTGAATTAGATTATTTATTTCATCTAAAAAATCACAAAATGTATTATCATCTATTAATTGATATTTTAATAAATCCGTTAATTTATTTAGCTCACCATATTCCATTATTCATTAACTTTTAAATTATTTGAAACTACATGAACTTTATTCTCCTTAGATCCTTTAATAGCTTCTTTTGACCAAATTTCAGCCAATTGTAATCCATAATCTATAGGTTTCTTTCCAATATATTCTAGAAACATTTTCTCAGTACTGTGAGCTGTTATATTCATAAGTAACGGAGTAGGATATTTTCTATTAGCATAAAAGTTACTGGCAAAACTTCTCCTACATATATGAGATGAAATCAATTTGTACTTCTCATATTTACCACTTTCATATCTATCAGTTTTATCATTATATCTATTTCCTTCAACTACATCATTAATTTCAGCTATTTGACTTAATTGCTTTAAATATCTATTAAACAAAACATTATTGGTCTCTAGAAGCTTATTGAATAAAGGAGGGAATTCACCATTATATTTATCTAAAACACTTCTTACTTCTTGATGAATTGGTATTTGAACTAGTTTATTGGTTTTAGTTTGTGTCAAAACAATGAACTCAAAATTTTGAATACGCTGAATCATACTTTTATTCATTCGCATTAAATCGGATACCCGCTGCCCCGTATAGCAACCTATCAAAAGCCAGTCTCTTGCAACCTGGTGATTTTCATTTATAAATTCTTTATTTTTAATTTTTCCAATATCTTCAAAAGACAACGTCACAATAGGAGATTTTACAGTAAACCCTTTAAAATGTTGAATTTGACTACTAATTTGAATGCCATTACGTTGAGCATCTAAACATATTGTTTTTACAACTTTTAGATATCTACCTACAGTATTATCCGAAAGCTTATCAACCTCACTCAAATACTTCATAAATTCCTTATGAAATTTTAAATCAACATCGGTAACTAAAAGTTTCTTTCCTCTGATCTTTTCAAAATTCTTTAGCTTGTTAACTATTGTCTGATATTTCTTTTTTGTTGATAATGAAACTCCCTTTTTATTATCTTGAGAAACCCTATAATTTAGTTCTTTTACAAAATTATCTCCATAAACAGTTAAATAATCTAATTCATTAAGAACAATTCTTTTAAAATGAATATCAATTTTTTGCTGCAACCAATCACCCGAAATAATTTCTCCAGAACTGTTACCTTCGTTAAGATTTTTCAGAATTACAGCAGATAAATTCTTTAACTTAGTTAATAATCCCTTGTTATCGGTATTGTTTTGTTTCGGTAACCCTGTTCTCCCACTCCAATCTTTTGAGTCAATGGTTTGTCCAATTTTCCTCTTAAATGATGTAGTTCTATCAATAGATAATCTTAAATAAATAGGTGCACTATCTGATTTACTTTGAAGTAAATATTTAATTGTTGCCATCTGCGATGATTTTGATTAATAAAATTATAGGTTATTTAGTTACTGACCAAAGTTTAGTCAGCATTTAGTCAGCATTATATCCATCCCGTTAAATAGTATTAAATACCATTCAACAAATATGTTATTTGAAATGCAATGTGAAGTATTGATTTTATTGATGCCTGCTACTCTCTAGTAGTGTAATCGTAAATATAAATGTGAGCCCAAGAATCTCCCGGCGTCTCCACTATTATAAGTTTTATTAATTATACTTTTTATTTTATTATTCATTCAAACAATCTTTTTCTAGATTATTTTACCTTGATTTTAAGCCCTTTACTATCTTCTTTTAAAAAACAGAAGTCTTTTAACACAATAAAAAACATTAAGGATTTTTGAATAAAATGTAATCAAATTATTTAGTTTGATTATATTCACATTCTCATATATTCTTTTAGAAAAAAATTATTTATAATTATTATGCCAATGGACAACTACGGATTTCTATCAATTTTACCTCCACTAATTGCAATTGTACTTGCTTTAAGAACTAAACAAGTTTATATAGCATTACTTTTTGGAATATGGTCATCTTGGCTTATTATGAATGACTGGAATTTCATTAAAGGTACTATTGCCGCCATAGAAGGAATGGTAAATGTATTTAAATCTGAAGGAAATACTAGAACCATTATGTTTAGTGCACTTGTTGGTGCTCTTTTACTATTTATTCAATACTCTAAAGGGGTTGAAGGCTTTGTAAATAAAATTAATATACTTATTGATTATTTTGAAAAAAAACAAAGTGGTTATAGTCGAATTATTGTTCAAATTTTAGCTTTATTAACAGGTATTATTCTATTTGTTGAAACCAGTATAAGTTCCTTAACAGTTGGTACACTTTACAGACCAATCTTTGATAAACTAAAAATTTCTAGAGAAAAACTAGCCTATATTGCAGATTCAAGTTCTGCACCCTCTTCAATTATTATTCCTTTTAATGCTTGGGGAGCTTTTATTATGGGATTGTTAATTACGCAGGGTATAGACCAGCCTTTTTCGGTACTTTTATCTTCAATTAAATACAATTTTTATCCTTTTATTGCCATTGCAATTGTATTTATTATAATCGTTTCTAAAAAAGATTTTGGTCCAATGGCAAAAGCAGAAAAAAGAATACGAGAGACTGGAAAATTTTTAAATGACAACGCCAAACCTATGATTTCTGAAACAATAACTTCTTATAAACCAAAAGAAGGCATTAAAGCAAAAGCATACAATATGGTTATTCCATTATTTACAATGGTAATAATGATGCCTTTAAACCTTGCTTATACCGGTTGGAATAAAGTCGAAGAATATACCTCTTTTTCTAATCATTTATCTCAAGCCATAGGAGAAGGCTCTGGATCATCATCTGTTCTATATGCTGTTATTACAGCTATACTTGTTGCTATGATATTATACAAAATACAAGGCATTATGAAAGTAGAAGAAATGGTAGATTTAACTTTAAAAGGAATTAGTGAATTAATACCTCTTGCATTATTAATGCTTTTTGCATTTGCTATAAGTGATGCATGCAATCAATTAGGTACTGGCCAATTTATAGCTAACTGGTCTAAAGAATGGTTATCGCCGGAATTTTTACCAGCAATAGTTTTTATTATTAGTGCTTTTATAGCATTCTCAACTGGAACATCTTGGGGAACTTTTGCAATTATGATTGCTATTGCAATTCCTATGGCAAATATTCACGAGGCTAATTTTGGGCTTGTCATTGCTGCAACTTTAGGAGGTGGTGTTTTTGGAGATCATTGTTCTCCTATTTCAGACACTACAATTATTTCATCTATGGCTTCTGCAACAGATCATATAGACCATGTTAAGACACAATTACCTTACGCTTTAATTGGAGGAGGAGTTACGGTTGTTATATACATAATAATGGGTTTTATCCTTTAAATTAAATCGAAAAGTATCAAAACAACTAAACATGCTTAAATTAAAATATCTTTTTTTAGGGTTAACATTTCTACTAATCGGGTGTAAATCTGCACAGGTTTCAAAAAAAATCACTAAACAACTCAATAGTAGCTTCTTTAATAATCAATTCACTGGAGTACTAATTTACAATCCAAAATCAAATGATACTTTATTTAGTTTTAATGCTGATAAATATTTTACACCTGCTAGTAATACAAAAATTTTCACTTTATATACTGGATTACAGTATTTACCAGAAAAAATTCCAGCATTTAAATACACTATTAAAAAAGACACTTTAACAGTTTTAGGAACTGGAGATCCAAGTTTTTTACATTCCTATTTTAAAGATAGTACTGCTTTAAAAATGTTTAAAAATTATAAAAATGTAACTTTAATAATTAACAATATAAAAGATGAAAAATATGGTCCTGGTTGGGCTTGGGAAGATTACGATACTTATTTTAGTCCTGAAAGAAGTAGTTTTCCAATGTATGGAAACATACTTACAGTTGATTTTGAAAAAGACTCTTTAATCAATCCTAAAATATTAAAGAATAATGTGAAATTTAAAAAATCAAACTTTAATAGAGCGTATTGTTCTAACCATTTTTTCTACCAACCTAATAACAAGAAACTAAAAGAAATTCCTATGGTTATGGATTCTTTATTAGTAACTAAATTATGGAATGATCTTTTACCCAACAAAGTTACAATCAAAAGCAACTCTATAAAAAAAATGGAACATACTGCTTATAGCATTCCATCAGATTCTTTATATAAACGAATGATGCTTGAAAGCGATAATTTTTTAGCCGAACAAATACTTATTTTAACATCTTCTACCCTTTCAGATACATTAAATTCTACCACAATAAGAAAAGAAATTCTTAAAACCCAACTAAAAGATTTGAAGCAGCAACCTAGATGGGTAGATGGCTCAGGGTTAAGTAGGTACAATTTATTTACACCAACTTCATTTGTGCAAGTTTTAACTAAATTACATTCAGAAATCCCTAAAGATCGACTGTTCAATTTCTTCCCAGTTGGAGGAAAACTTGGAACCTTAAAAAACTGGTATGAAGGTAATCCTACACCATACATTTACGCAAAATCTGGCACCGTTGGAAATAATTACTCTTTAAGCGGATACCTAATCACAAAATCGGGTAAAGTTTTAATTTTCAGCTTCATGAACAATCATTTCACCACCAAAACAAATGATGTTAGAAAACAAATGCAAACCGTTTTTGAATTTATTAGAGACAACTATTAAAGTAGCTTTATTGTTAATTTCTAAAAATCAACGCATTATTAAAATTGTTTTGTTTGCTATTTAAATCAATTAAAAAACCATTAATAATTGCATATTTAATTTTTCCATCCTTTTTTAACAAAAAAGTAGGATTTGCTCCTACGTTAATTTTTAACTCTGGAGCTTTAAATTCACTTTCAATTAAATGAATTGGAGCATTCAAGTACTTTTTATTATCTGGTAAATCCTCAATTCTTAAATAAGTATAGCCATTTTTTAAAAGCTGATAAATATCTAAATCTAACAGATTATCCATAGATTTCAAAGTTTTTGGATATACTTTTCCTTGCTCAATAATATACCCGTTTCCATCTAAAGTCTCATACCCAAAAAAAGTAGATAAATCACCTTGATCTATTATCCTACCTACATTATAAAAGCTAGAATAATTTTCATCATCAACTTCAAAACGATTGATTCCCAAATCAATAACATAATCTTTATCTAAAAGATGATAGGTTACCCCTTGTATTTTTAAATCAAATAATTTATGATCATTTTGAGGAATTTTTTCATAATCTTCAACCGAAATATCTTTGTAAGTACCATTAGCAATGGTATAAATTGCAGCTAAAATGGAAACATAGTTTAACTTTCTAATTTCTTGTTTTTCTACATCATTTTTATAACCTCCAGACTCAATTAAAATAGCACTTGTACCCCATTTTTGTATATTATCTCCAAAAGCACGAGGTTCAAAATCATCATTATATCTTCCAACTTGTCCTGGCGCATATTTTTGAATAACTTGATTCATAAAAACAATAACTTTCATAGCGTTCGCTCTAACTCCATTAATCTCTTTTTCAAAATTATATGCAGGCGCTAAGTATGAAATAGTAGCAACCTTATCTGTCCGTTCGGCATTATAATAAATACTTTGGTCATGTAAATTAAATCCAAAATCTGCTTTTAAGCTATCGCGAACACTTTTTAACGTTCTCCCTTCTGGCGATTGCAATCTTAAAGCATCTCTATTCATATCAATTCCCAATGCATTGCGTCTTGTATATTTTTCAGCTCCATCAGGGTTTAACATCGGTAAAAAATGAAGCGTCAGCTTACTTAAAATGGCTTCTTTTTCTTCAGAAAAATCATTGCTATTTAAAAAATTAAAAATATCAAAAATAGCTTGTGTTGCCGTTGGTTCATCTCCATGCATTTGTGACCACAAAAAAACATTTATATTTCCTTTACCAACACTCACTAAATTTAAATCTCTACCTTCAATAGATTCACCCACTTTTTTTACTGTATATTTTGAATCCTCCTCCAACTTATTAATTAAAGGCTTTATATTTTTATATTTTATCCTTCTATTTATTAAGCTAGTTTCTTTGTAATTATCATAGGTTTCATACAAATTTGATGTGAAGTCATTATTTTGACTTGAAATACTTATAAAAAAAAGCATCATTACACTAGTAAAAACTTGTTTCATATTATTTTATTTTGGAATTTATTTATGATTTGAATCTCTATAACAATTCAATAAAACCAATTATTAAAATTCAACTAACAATCAAATTTAAAACAATTTTACTGTACAATAATTTAACTAATCATAAATTATTAAAATCTTAAAAAAACCTTTATTGATATGTGTTTTTTGTGTTCTTCAATTAGACTTTCAACAAGAAAAATCCTATATTTACATGAACACTTTTATTAAATTTATGAAACTATTTTTCTACTGCATCTTATTAATCTTTATGGTGAATGTGAGTTGTAAATCTAAACAACAAACACATTCCAATTTTACAAAAAATGAAACAACCCAAATAATAAAAAAACTGCCTTATCTTAAAAAAGGAGATACGGTAGTTATTATTTCTCCCGCTGGAAATTTATTTAACAAAAAAGCTGAAATTCAACAAGCAAAAAAATTACTTAACGGCTGGGGTTTAAATGTTGTTTTAGGAAAAAACATTTTCACACAAAACAATCAATTTGCTGGTACAGATAATGAACGTGCCTCAGACTTTCAAAAAGCTTTAGATAATCCAAACATAAAAGCTATTTGGTGTGCACGTGGTGGCTATGGTTCTGTAAGAATTTTAGACAAATTAGATTATAGCACCTTTATTAAACATCCTAAATGGGTTATTGGATATTCGGATATAACAGCTTTTCATAATCAAATTCATAATTTAGGATTTGAAACCATTCATGCGATGATGGGAATTAGTTTGAATGAAAATTGTGAATTTTTAGAAGAAAATGCTACATCTCTAAAAAAGTCCCTTTTTGGCAATCAATTATATTACACCATAAAAAGCTCAGATTATAATAAATTAGGTGAAGCCACTGGACAAATTGTTGGAGGAAACTTAACCCTTTTACACACCATGCTCGGGTCAAAAACAAGTATTAAAACCGATGGTAAAATTTTATTTTTTGAAGAAATTGGCGAATATGCTTATCATATAGACCGCATGTTACAAAGTCTAAAACGCGCCGGATATTTTGAAAATTGTAACGGTATTATTGTTGGAGATATTAGCAATGTTAAAAAAAACAGTACACATTGGGGAACAACTATAGAACAACTTATTTTAGATGTTGTTAAAGACTACGATTTTCCAGTACTTTTTAATTTTCCAGCGGGTCATGAAGACATAAATCTAGCGCTTATTTTAGGGAGAACTATTGAGTTAAAAGTTAACAAAGATAATTCTACTGTTTTATTCAAAAAATAAAAAATCAAATATTAAATATTTACAATATGCAACTAATCTTAAAACCGTATAATTTAAAACTACGCCACACGTTCACTATTTCAAGAGAATCTTACGATGTACAACCAACGCTTATTATTGAATTAAAAGATGGTGAATATTCTGGGTATGGAGAAGCAACTTCTAATCCATATTACAACATTACCATTCCAAAAATGATAGATGATTTAAATTCATTAAAACCTTTAATTAAAGAAAACTCTCATTTAACTACAGAAGCTTTTTGGGATAAAATGTATCCGCACTTAAAACATGATATGTTTGCTTTATGTGGTTTAGATTTAGCTTTTAATGATTTATTTGCCAAAAAACAAGGAAAAAAGCTTTATGAGTTATGGAACTATGACATCAGTAAAAACCCTTTAACTGATTATACCATTGGAATTGATTCTATTGAGAAAATGGTAGCTAAAATGAAAGAAGTTCCTTGGCCTATTTATAAAATAAAACTTGGCACAAAAGAAGATATAAAAATAATTGAAGAGTTACGAAAACATACCAATGCAGTTTTTAGAGTTGATGCTAACTGCGGTTGGACGGTTGAGGAAACCATAAAAAATTCAATTCAACTCAAAAAACTAGGAGTTGAATTTCTTGAGCAACCACTAAAAGCTGATGAATGGGATGACCATAAAGAAGTTTTCTCAAAATCTGTATTACCCATCATAGCAGATGAAAGCTGTCAAATTGAAGAAGATGTTTTAAAATGCCACAATCACTTTCATGGTGTAAATGTTAAACTGGTAAAATGTGGTGGCTTAACTTCAGCCAAAAGAATGCTTATTCAAGCTAAAGAATTAAATATGAAAACTATGGTTGGCTGTATGACAGAATCTTCTGTTGGGATTTCTGCAATTGCACATCTTTTGCCATTATTAGATTATGTAGATATGGATGGCGCTATGTTATTAGCTGAAGACATTGCTACAGGAGTTACAATTAATGATGGAATTATTAAATACAGTGATTTAAACGGAACTGGCATTACTTTAACCAAACATCAATGATTGTAAATGAATTTCCAAACAGAAAAATTTCTGTAAACAAAGAACCATATTTATATTTTGGAGGGACTTCATATTTAGGAATGGCTTCAAATACAGAATTTCAAAAAAACATTTTTGAAGGTTTAAAAAAATGGGGAACATTTTATGGAAGCTCAAGAAACGCCAATATAAAATTAGCCATTTATGAAGAAGCTGAAAAACACTTCTCCAATTTCTTAGGAAGTGAAGACAGCCTTACTACTTCTTCTGGAACTTTAGCTGGTAAAATGGTTATTGATTATTTATCTAAAACCACTCAGAAATTCTTTCATTATCCAAAAACCCATCCTGCGGTTTTGCATCCTGATAGTTTGTCTTTATTTTTAAATGGGAAAATAAATCCGCTTTTACAGAATGATATTTTAGAAGAAATTATAATTACAGCTGATGCTATATTAGCTTTAGAAACACAACCCACTTCATTTGATTTTTTAGATGTTATTTCACCACAAAAAAAGATAACTTTAGTTATTGATGAGTCACATAGCCTGGGTGTTATTGGCAAACATGGAAAGGGAGTTTTTTCTTCAATAAACTCTAACAAATTAAATCGGAAAATTTTAATATCATCCTTAGGAAAAGCTTTTGGTATTTCAGGCGGAATTATTGCTTCTGATAAGGATTTCATTAAAGTAATTAGTGCTGAGCCTATTTTTATATCGTCATCTGGAGCAAATCCAGCTTATTTAGAGGCTTTTCTTAAAAGTAATAATCTTTATAAAAATCAGCGAAAAAAGCTTTTTAATAACTTAGACTTTTTAGAGAACGCTTTAAAACCCAACAACAACTTTCAATTTAATAAAAAATACCCTGTAATTTATTCAACAAGTGATGTTTTACATGAAAAGTTACTACAAAACAATATTATTATCGCTAGATTTAAATATCCTACTTATGAAAGCTATATGAATAGAATTGTAATTACAGCAAACCATACTAAAAGTGATTTAGAAAAATTAACTAATACAATTAAATAATATACATATTAATCTTTTAAATAAGAATGCATAAAACCGCTTTAAAAATGCAGTTTCACTTAAATATTTAAAAACATTCAACTTTAATCAATTAAAAACAAAAGACATTTCACATAAACAAAAAGTTACATATTTGTATTACTTTTACATAATAAATTAATGAAATAATATGCTAAAAGAAGAAAGACAACACCTTATATTAGACAAGATTAAACTAAATAGAAAAGTTTTATCAGCAGATCTAAGCATTGAGTTGCAGGTTTCTGAAGACACCATAAGAAGAGATTTAAATGAACTATCCGCAAAAGGACTAATCAAAAAAGTTCATGGAGGAGCGCTCCCAGTAGATACTAAAGCACCATCCTACGAAGAAAGGAAGTTCTCAAACTTAAAAGAAAAAAATAATATTGCCAAAAAGGCTGTAAGCCTTATAAAAAACGGCCAAGTAATAATAATGAGTGGTAGCACAACAAATTTGCAACTAGCTAAAATAATTCCTTCTGATATAAATGCAACTATCTATACTTATAGTCTTCCAATAGCACTGCAACTTACAGAACATCCTTCTATAGAAATTATATTTATTGGTGGAAAACTGAACAAACCCGCACAAGTTACTGTTGGATTAGATGTTGTTTCTTCAATCTCACAATTAAGAGCCGATTTATGCTTTATGGGAACAGGAGGTATCAATGTTGAAAACGGAATGACTGAGCCCAACTGGGAAGTTTCGCATATCAAAAAGTGCATGATTGAAGCTAGCGAAAAAGTAATTGTATTATGTACAAATAATAAAATCAATGAAGTTAAAAGGTACCCTGTTACTCCAATAATTAAAATAAATACGCTTATTACCGACTTGAATTCAAAAAACGAAATCTTTATTCCGTTCAAAGAAAAGGGTGTTAAAATTCTTTAGAAACACTTACTTAAAAATATTTTATGCGTTTTTATGCGTTTTTAAATGTTAATGTGTGCGTTTTTTTAATGATTTATTGCCGTTTTACAAAAATAAATGCTACTTTTGAGTAATCTATTATTATTTTAAAACCATTTTTATGAACAAAACAAATGAAAACCTCTCTTTTTATAAGAGATTTCGATTTATGAGCAGCGTATTTGTGCTTATGATGCTGGGGATTTCCCTTCAAGCACAAACAAATTCGTACACATTAAAAGGTACTGTAACTGATAATGTTGGTCCTGTTCCTGGTGTTAGCGTACAACTCAAAGACACCAACTTGGGTGAAATTACAGACTTTTCTGGAAATTATATTTTAAAAGTCAACCTAAATCCAGGTAACTATACGCTAGTATTTAGATCCCTAGGCCTAGTTAGTAAAGAGTTAAAAATCACTTTAACCAATGAAAGTCAAATAGTAAATAACGTTACAATGAATTCTGATATTCTTGGATTAGACGAAGTAGTTATTACTGGAGCTGGGGCATTAACATCCAAAAAGCAGTTAGGTAATACGATTTCTACTGTTAAAGGCTTAGCAATTACTGAATCTGCATCTGTAGATATTACAGGAGGTCTCTCTGGAAAATTGGCAGGTATCCAAGTTACACAAAATTCTGGGGATCCAGCAGGTGGTATTAGTGTTAGATTAAGAAGTGCTAGTACCGTTAATGGGAGTTCTGACCCTTTGTATATTATTGATGGTGTAATAGTAAACAATAACTCTATTGATGTTTTAGGAACAACTAGTGTAGTTCAAAATAGATTATCTGATATTAGCCCTCAAGACATTGATAGAATTGAAGTAATTAAAGGAGCAGCAGCAGCAGCCATTTACGGTTCACGAGCAAGTAATGGTGTTGTTCAAATATTTACAAAAAAAGGACAATCTGGAGAACCTGTAATTACAGTTTCTAGTAGTATAAATTTTAACTCTTTAAGAAAGAAACGAGCTTTTAACGAAGAGCCTTTTGAGTGGGCCTCAAGTGATATTACCGTTCTTGATAAGGTTCCTGCTACTAGATATGATTATCAAGATATGGTTTTTAATAATTCAACTGGAACAGATAATTACGTTTCTATGTCTGGAGGAAAGGAAAATACAAACTATTTTGCTTCATTTTCATACTTACAAAATAATGGTATCTTAAAAAGTACAGACTATGAAAGACAAAGTGGAAGAGTTAGAATTAATCAAACAATAAATGATTGGGCTTCCGCCTCTTTTGGGACTTATTTTTCTGCAAGTAAAAGTAATGACCAACCCAACGGAGGTTATGTTGCAGGTATATTACCGACTATTTTATTTACAAACAATACAATAGATCCAAGTGCAGATGCAGATGGTAATTATCCAACAATGACTTTTTACCCAAATATTTTAGAGTATCTCGAAACATTTGACTTCAATCAAGAAAATAAAAGAACTATTAGTGATTTACAACTTACTTTAAACCCTTCAGATGGACTTAAAATAAATTATATTCTTGGTTATGACAATTCCGAATCTTTAGGAAACTCATACATCCCAATTGGAACCACTACAATTGCCTTAGGAAGTGCAACAAATACTACTATTAATACAAAACAATTAAATAGTGATTTAAATGCTTCTTTTGATAAAAATATTAATGATAATATAAAGTCAACAACTACAGGAGGATTTTCTTGGCAAACAGATAAAACATTATTAAGTTCTATTTCTGCTAGTGGATTAGCTTTAGGTGTAAAAACTACAAATGGAGCTGCCTCAATTTCAACTAATGAAAGTAGAAGTGAAAGATCATTCTGGGGAGGTTTTTTACAACAAACATTTGGTATTTACGATAAACTTTTTGTTACTGGAGCAATTAGGATGGATGGTTCTTCAGTATTTGGTAAAGATGAAAGAAATCAATTCTATCCAAAAACAAGTATGTCATATTTGGTTTCTGAAGAAAAGTTTTGGAAAAACAACTTTGGAAGTTCAATTAATAGCTTTAAAGTTAGAGCCGCTTGGGGTCAAGCAGGTAATTTAACAGCAATCGGCCCTTTTGATAGATTGTCAAATTACTCAGCAATAGGTATCGACGGAACTTCAGGGTTAGTCGCTCCTACCAGATTGGGTAATGCTGACCTAAAACCTGAAAGACAAACTGAAGTAGAATTTGGTATTGACATGGGACTATTTGATAATAAAATAGGTGTAGAACTAACTTATTACAAACAAGATATTAAAGACCTTTTATTAGCTAGAACATTGTCACCATCGACAGGCTTTGGATCAAGAGTTGAAAATATCGGAACAATGACTAATAATGGTTTTGAAGCGTTAATTACAGCTAACCCAATTCAAACAAATAACTTTAGTTGGTCTGTTACTGGTACTTTTTCAACAAATAAAAATGAAGTAAATAAAATTGAGGGTGAACAATTTGGTATAGGAAACTTCGGTTTTTCAGTTGCTAAAAACGGACAACCTTTAGGAGTTTTTTACCAAGGATTTTATGCTAGAAATGATGACGGAAGTTTATTGTTAACTCCTGGAGGAATTCCTCAAAGAGAAAAAGGTTCTTACGATGTAAACGGGAATCCTGCTCCAGAAAGAGATGCATCAGGACAACCAACTGGTACTTCACTAAGTAAAGTAATTGGAGATCCAAACCCAGATTTTATAGCCTCATTAATTAATGAATTGAAATACAAAAACTTCTCGTTCAGATTACAATTTGACGCTGTACAAGGTGTTGATGTATTAAGTTGGGACACACGTATGTTTTATAGATTTGGAGGAGGAGCCCAAACAGGCAGTGAATTAAGTGGAGAAAGTGTAAGAGGAACAGGTGCTGCTAATTTTGGCATTGCAGAATCTTATATTGAAGATGGTTCTTATATAAAACTAAGAGAAGTTTCTGCTTCCTATTTATTAAAAACCCCTCTACAAGGAGTTGATAATATTAAATTTACTTTAACCGGACGTAATTTATTCTCTATAGATAATTTCTCAGGATATGATCCAGAAGTAAACATGGATGGACAAAGTAACGGAGCTAGAGGTGGTATTATGGGGCTTGTTCCGATACCAAGTGTAATTAAATTTGGTGTAACAGCTACTTTTTAATAATTATAAAATATAATAAAATGAAAAATATAAAAATATTAACAATTATAGGTGCTTTGCTAATTAGCAGTGGTATATTTACTGCTTGCGACACTGATTTTGAAAACCCAAATAACCCAACTGAGGATGTTGTTTTGGGAACGAAAGAAGGCTTATTTGCTTTAGCAACCGGAATACGACAATACTATTCAGTGACGGCATTAAGGCAAGTTATTGAAGCTCCAGGAATTACAACTAGAGAGCTAGGAGTTACAAATACTTTTTTAAATATTAATGAATTGGCTCAGGGAGGGGCTGAATTACCAGGAGAAAGTGGAGGTATTACAAATCCTTGGGTAAACTTATTGCGAGCCAAAGGGATGGCGGAATCATTAATTCAAGGCGCAAATACAGTTGAACTTTCAGCAGGCTCAAGAAGTGGTGTATTAGCTTATGGAAACCTTTTTAAAGCTATGAGCTTAGGTGCTCTCATTCAAATGTTTGAACAAGCCCCAATTGACAATGCCGCTGACGGAGCTGCCGAATTTAGTGACAGAGCCACCGTACTGGCAAGTTGTATTTCATTATTAGAAGAAGCGAAAGACGCCATGTCTTCTGCACCAATTTCTGATGAATTTAAATCAACTGTTTTATGGTCAGACATGAACCTAGAAAAAACTATAAACGCCTTTCTTTCAAGATACTACTTATTGGCTGGTAATTATACCGAATCAATTAATGCAGCCAATGATGTAATAAACAGTAGTAATCCAACAAATTCAATGTGGATTTACGATTCTAACAACCAAAACCCTATATGGAATCGTACTGTAAATTCGGCCGATTTAGATCCTCAAACTAATTTTGGATTACTTGGAACCTACATTCCTGAAACGGGTGATGGACGTGTAAATTTCTACTTAGGAAACGATGCTGGTTTCGCAAATGGCGATGCTGGTGGTCAACCACTTAGTGAAATGATCGGATTCTTTGAGACAAACACATCTGCAATACCAATTTATCTTCATGGAGAAATGCTTTTGAACAAAGCTGAAGCATTTGCAAGACAAAATCAATTACCTGAAGCTGTTATTCAACTAAATTTAGTGAGACAAAAAAATAATGATCCACTAGGTGTTAATGCTAACTTACCTGCCTGGACAGGTGACGAAACAAATCAAAATGCTATTCTAGAAGAAATTTATAAAAATAGATGTATCGAATTATTTTTAACTGGATTAAGATTTGGAGATAGCAAAAGATTTCACCCAAATTTTGTTGTTCCGGCCGCAGCCAACACAACAAACGAAAGAAATAGAAATTTTTACCCTTACCCAACAATAGAAAGAGAAAATAACCCTAATACTCCAGCAGACCCTGCCATTTAAAAAGTAGTAATATAAATTTTAAGTTAGTTATTTGGATATTTTTTATTTAGGGCAACAAAATTTGTTGCCCTAAATAAAATTCAAAAAATGATGAAATATTAATAAAAATTATGAAAGTATTCACAGGTTTAGATGTATTAATACATGATAAAGAAATTCAAAAAACTTTTAAAGGGAATGTTGGTTTACTTTGTCATAATGCTTCTGTTGATTCAACATTTTCACATGCCATTTTAAAATTTAAAGAAATATTTAATTCCCGATTTATTAAGGTTTTTGGTCCTCAACATGGATTCTCAACTGATGTTCAAGATAATATGATTGAAACTGATCACTCCATTCATCCGTATTTTAACATTCCTATATATTCTCTTTACTCTGAAACACGAATTCCTACAGATAAAATGCTTGAAGGTATAGACCATTTATTTGTTGATTTACAAGATGTTGGTTGTAGAGTCTATACATATATTTATACCCTAACTCTCTTACTTGATAAATGCTCAAATAAAAATATTGAAGTAATTGTTCTTGATCGTCCAAACCCAATAAATGGTATAGACATTGAAGGAAATATTTTAGAAAAACAATTTGAATCATTTGTAGGCCTTCACCCTATTCCTATGAGACATGGAATGACTATTGGTGAAGTCGCTTTAATGCATCAAAGCTTATGGGCTACAGAAAAAACAAACCTTAAAGTAATAAAAATGCTTAACTGGAAGCGAGAAATGTTTTTTGAGAATACAAAATTACCTTGGATTTTACCTTCACCAAATCTTGCAAGAGCAGAAAGCGCCTGCACATTTCCTGCAACAGTTTTATTTGAA
Organism: Lutibacter litoralis; assembly: GCF_014646675.1. Lineage (GTDB taxonomy): Bacteria > Bacteroidota > Bacteroidia > Flavobacteriales > Flavobacteriaceae > Lutibacter > Lutibacter litoralis. Next base: position 160,737 of record NZ_BMNS01000002.1, read on the forward strand.
GGCACTAATTTAAGTGAGGGCCGAGGAACATCTCAACCTTTAGAAATTGTTGGGCATCCAAAAATTGAACCTTATTCTCTTTATATAAAACACTTTGAACAAAGTATAAAAGATTCTAAATTAAAAGGTTTTAAAATAAGGCCTATAACATTTCTTCCTACTTTTCAAAAACACTGTAATATAGTTTGTGGTGGTTTTCAAATTCATATTACAAATAAAAAAACGTTTAGACCATGGAGAGTTGGACAATTTATTATTAGAGAATTATACCACGCTTTAGGAAATGATTTTCAATGGAAAAACCCTCCTTACGAGTACAACCACACACAACTCCCTATTGATATTCTTAACGGTACTGATAAATTAAGACACTGGGTTGAAAATAATGAAAAAATTGAAATACTTGACTCTTTTGAGGATCTTAAAGAATTTAAATTACAACTTAACGAAATAAAATTATATTAATGAGCGCTACACTAATTTTAATAATCATCGCTTCCTATTTTGGAATACTCATGCTAATTTCTCACCTCACTTCAAAAAATTCAAGTGATGCTTCTTTTTATACTGGCGATAGAAAATCTCCATGGCAAGTTGTTGCCTTTGGAATGATTGGCGCTGTAATGTCTGGAGTCACATTTGTATCAATACCAGGAATGGTTGGCACAAATTATTTTTACTATTTACAATTTGTTTTTGGAAATGTAGTGGGCTATGTATTTATTACATATGTTCTTTTACCTATCTATTATGATCTAAAACTAATTTCTATATATACATATCTTGAAACCAGGTTTGGTGTTAAAACCTATAAAACAGGTTCCCTATTTTTTTTAATTTCACAATCATTTGGTGCAGCACTTCGCTTATTACTTGCGGCAAAAATATTACAATTTGCAGTATTTGATGCTTTTAATGTTCCATTCTACATTACCGTAATCCTAATTTTAATACTCATTTGGTTTTACACCCATAAATCTGGTATTAAAACAATTGTATGGACAGATACGCTTCAAACATTTTTTTTACTATTAGCCGCAATTGTTTCAATATATGTTGTAAAAACGTCATTAAATTTAGATATTTCAGAAACAATCACCTCTGTAACTAATCACAAATATTTTAAAATTTTCGATTGGGATTTTAATTCTGGATCTAACTTCTTTAAACAATTTATTTCAGGTTTTTTAATTGCAGTTGCTATGATTGGACTAGACCAAAATATGATGCAAAAAACGCTAACTTGTAAAAATAAAAAAGAAGCCCAAAGAAATATTTTAACTTTTAGTTTATTTTTAGCAATAGCTCAATTCTTATTTTTAGGACTTGGAGTAATGCTCTATTTATATGCTGAAAAATTTGGGATTCAATTAGAAATTTTAGATGGAAAATTTATAAATACTGATGATCTATTTCCAATGTTATCTCTAAATCACTTTGGAATTATTGCTAGTGTTAGTTTTATTTTAGGAATAACGGCCGCTTCATTTTCAAGTGTAGACTCATCATTAACAGCTTTAACCACATCATTCACACATGACTTTTTAGATATTCAACATAAAAATTCAAAAGATCAAAAAAGATTAAAAAACAAAGTCCTATTAGGTTTTTCAATTCTGATTTTCACAATTATTATGTTATTTTCTGAAAGTAAGGGAGATGTAATTTCAACAATTTTCAAAGTAGCTGGCTATACTTACGGACCTTTGTTGGGACTCTATTTATTTGGTATTTTTACCAAATTAAAAATAAAAGATGCTGCGGTTCCATTTATATGCGTTCTTATGCCACTTCTTACTTATTATTTAAATTACCTTTTTATAACAAAATTCTCTTTTGATTTAGGATTTATGAATATATTGGTAAATGCCCTTTTAACAATACTAAGTTTAATTATTGTAACAACTAAAAATGAAAAATAAACCAACCACAGAACAAGCTTCAAATTATAATAACCTTGAAAAGATGAGTACTTTAGAGTTACTCTCAAATATAAATAATGAAGATAAAACTGTTCCATATGCTGTAGAAAAAACCCTTCCTTCAATTGAAAGATTGGTTGATGCCATTTATACTAAAATGAAAAATGGAGGACGCCTTTTTTATATTGGAGCAGGAACAAGTGGAAGATTAGGTGTTTTAGATGCCTCAGAATGCCCACCAACCTTTGGTGTTCCCGACAATTGGGTAATTGGTTTAATTGCTGGTGGCGATTTTGCACTGAGAAAAGCTGTTGAAAATGCCGAAGATAATACCACATTAGCTTGGGAAGATTTGCAAAATTACAATATTTCAGATAAAGATGTTTTGGTTGGAATTGCAGCTTCTGGTACTACCCCATATGTTATTGGAGGTCTTGAAACTGCAAAAAAGAATGGAATTATTACTGGTTGCATCGTTTGCAATACAAACAGTCCTGTAGCTAAAGTTGCAGATTTGCCTATTGAAATTGTAGTTGGTCCAGAATTTGTAACTGGAAGTACTAGAATGAAATCTGGAACAGCACAAAAGTTAGTATTGAACATGATAACAACTTCTGTAATGATTAAGCTTGGCAGGGTTAAAGACAATAAAATGGTTCATATGCAATTATCCAATGCAAAACTCGTAAATCGTGGAGTGTTAATGTTAATGGATGAATTGCATATAGATCAAGAATTAGCAGCTTCACTTTTAAATCAATATAAAAGTGTAAAAAATGCCTTAGATAATTATAAAATTTAATTTTTATAGTATGAAAAATAAAACAAAATACTGTCTTGGTGTTATGAGCGGCACCTCACTAGACGGGCTGGATATTGCTTATCTTAAAATTGATTCTCAAACTTCATATCAATTTGAAATACTAAAAGCAGTTACAATTCCGTACAATCCAGATTGGAAAAATATGCTAAAAAACGGCTTTCACATATCAGGCGAAGCACTTACTAAACTCGATGCCGATTATGGGATTTATTTAGGTAATACTCTAAAAAAATTTATTACCGAAAATAACATTGAAAATTTAGACTTTATAGCTTCCCACGGACATACAATTTACCACAACCCAAGTGACAATTATACGCTTCAAATTGGAAATGGACCATATATCAACACAATTACTGGTATAAAAACAATTTGTGATTTTCGTACACAAGATGTTGCCCTGGGCGGTCAAGGTGCTCCTTTAGTTCCAATTGGAGATGCACTATTATTTTCTGAATACGATTATTGTCTAAACTTAGGAGGCTTTTCAAACATTTCTATGAATAAAAATAACCAACGAATTGCTTTTGATATTTGCCCTGTAAATATTGTTATGAACCATTATGTAAATTCATTAGACCTTGAATATGATGAAAATGGTGAAATTGCGTCAAAAGGAAATATAGATACTACTTTATTAAACGAACTAAACTCTTTGCCTTTTTACAACGATTCTAAACCAAAATCTTTAGGTTATGAGTTTATTTTAGAAACAATTTTCCCTATTATAAACAAATACAACCTCGAAATAAAAGATATTTTAAGAACTTTTGTAGAACATATTGCTCAACAAATAGCTAAAAAGATTGCTTCAGATTCTTCAAAAAGAATGTTAATTACTGGAGGTGGTGCCTTTAATATTTTTTTAATAGAAAGATTAAAAGAGTTCACAAAAACTGAATTAATAATTCCTGAAAATAGTATTATAGATTATAAAGAGGCTTTAGTTTTTGCCTTGTTGGGTTATTTAAAAGATGAAGAAAAAAACAACTGCTTAAAAAGCGTTACCGGAGCAAGTAAAGATCATAGTAGCGGAATTATTTATACTTCTTAAAACATATTTTTATGTCTACAAAAACAATAGACTTAAACCAATTAGCAAATTTATTATCAGGAGAGGTTTTTTTTGACAATTTGCATAAAAGTATTTATGCAACAGATGCTTCCGTATATAGAAAAATACCATTAGGAGTTGCATATCCTAAAAATAACGACGATATAAAATTACTTATTAGTTTTGCTGCAGAAAACAACTTCTCCCTAATTCCTAGGGCTGCTGGAACATCTTTAGCAGGACAATGTGTTGGTGACGGTTTAGTTGTTGATATTTCTAAACATTTCACCAAAATTATTGCATTTAATGAACACGCTAAAACAGTTACTGTTCAATCTGGAGTAATTAGAGACGAATTAAACGACTTTTTAAAACCATACGGATTATTTTTTGGACCGAACACCTCAACAAGTAATCGTTGTATGATTGGTGGTATGGTTGGAAATAATTCATCTGGAACAACCTCAATAAAATATGGTGTTACAAGAGATAAAGTTATTGAATTAAAGACAATTTTAAGCGATGGTTCTGAAGTAACTTTTAATGAATTAACCTCTCAACAATTTCAACAAAAGCAGCTTGGAAATTCTTTAGAAAATAACATATATAAGGCTGTTTTTGATGAATTATCCAATAAAGATAATCAACAAGAAATTATAAATCAGTTTCCTAAGAAAAGTATCCACAGAAGAAATAATGGTTATCCAATTGATGAACTATTAAATTATGAAGAATTTGGAGGTGAAAATGAAACCATAAATTTAGCAACACTTTTAACTGGAAGCGAAGGAACATTAGCTTTTACCACAGAAATAACTTTAAAGTTAAACCCATTACCTCCCTCAAAAAACATTATGATTGCAGCTCATTTTAGCAGCATCCAAGAAAGCATGGAAGCTGTTGTTATTGCAATGAAACATAATTTATTTACGTGTGAACTAATGGATAAAACCATTTTAGATTGCACAAAAAACAATCGAGAACAACTTAAAAATAGGTTCTTTGTTGAAGGTGATCCAAAAGCTATTTTAATGTTAGAAATCTGCACTAATTCTGAAGAGGAATCCAATAAAAAAGCAGATGAATTAATTAACGATTTAAAAGCTAAAAATTTCGGGTATGCGTTTCCTAAATTAGTTAATAATGACATTGATAAGGCTGTAAACTTAAGAAAAGCTGGTCTAGGTTTATTAGGTAATATTGTTGGAGACAATAAAGCCGTGGCTTGTATTGAAGATACAGCTGTAACAGTAAAAGACCTTCCAAATTACATTGCAGAATTCACTAAAATGATGGAAGATTTCGGACAAGAAGCTGTGTATTACGCACATGCTGGTGCTGGTGAATTACATTTACGTCCAATACTTAATTTAAAAAAGAAAGAAGATGTTGCTTTATTTAGAGAAATAACTTCTAAAACTGCCCATTTAGTAAAAAAATATGGAGGATCATTTAGCGGTGAACATGGTGATGGAATTGTAAGAGCTGAGTTTATTCCTCAAATGATTGGAGCAAAAAATTATGAACTTTTAAAACGCATTAAACAAACTTTTGACCCAAATAACATCTTCAATAAAGGTAAAATTGTGGATCCGTTTCCAATGGATGAAAGTTTGCGTTATCAAGCCGATAGGAAAGAACCTAAAATTGAAACTATACAAGATTTTTCAGATAGTTTAGGTATTTTAAGAGCTACAGAAAAATGTAATGGTTCTGGCGATTGTAGAAAGCTTCCAGAAGCTGGCGGAACTATGTGCCCAAGCTATAGAGCTACCAAAAACGAAAAGGATACTACACGAGCTAGAGCCAACGCTTTAAGAGAATTTTTAACAAACTCTAATCAACAAAATAAATTTAACCACAAAGAGTTATATGATGTTTTTGATTTATGTTTAAGCTGTAAAGCATGTGCCAGTGAATGCCCAAGTAATGTAGATATAGCAGCATTAAAGGCTGAGTTTCTACATCAATATTACAAAGAAAACGGAGTTCCGTTTAGAACTCAACTATTTGCAGATAATGTTAAATGGAATAAATTAGGAAGTCTAACACCCACATTTACCAATTTAATATTAAACACTAAGCTTACTAAAAAAATAATGGGAATTGCTACAGAAAGAAGCATTCCTAAATTAGCAAAAACAACGGTTTATAGCTGGTACAAAAAGAACAAAAAAAGGCTTTCAGAACAACCAGTAAAATTTGGTGAGTTATACTTATTTGTCGATGAGTTTACAAATTATTACGATGCCAGTATCGGTATTGACACCATTGAATTATTAACAAAACTTGGTTATAAAGTAACCATTACTAAACACGAAGAAAGCGGTAGAAGCTTTATTTCAAAAGGGATTTTAGACAAAGCTAAAGAAAAAGCAGATTTCAATGTTGATTTTTTTAAAGCTAAGATAACTAACAGCAAACCTCTTGTTGGAATAGAACCTTCCGCAATTTTGTCATTTAGAGATGAATATTTAAGATTGGCTGATGATAAAGATGCTGCTAAAGAAATTTCAAAAAACACTTTTACTATTGAAGAATTTATAAAACAAGAATTTGAGAAAAATAATATCTCTTCTAAAAGTTTTACAACAAAAACAGCAACGCTAAAAATTCATGGTCATTGTCAACAAAAATCATTAAGTAGCACAGAACCTACTTTTAAAATGTTAACAATTCCTAAAAATTATAGTGTTACTATTTTAAATTCAGGCTGTTGTGGTATGGCAGGCTCTTTTGGGTATGAAAAAGAGCATTACCAAATAAGTATGCAGGTTGGAGAAGATACTTTATTTCCAAAAATAAGAAATGCGGGTAAAGAAACAATTATAGCTGCTTCAGGAACAAGCTGCAGACATCAAATTAAAGATGGCACAAATGTTAATTCTAAACATCCCATTACAATTTTAAAAGAAGCTTTATTATAATGAAACTAATTATTCACACTTTTAAATTAAAGCTAAGGCACCCGTTTACAATATCAAGAGGAACAAGAACGGAAATTCCTTCAATAATTGTAGAGCTTTCACATAATGGAAAATCGGGTTTTGGAGAAGCAACTGCTAATCCTTACTACAATACAACCGTAGAAAAATTTGAAGAAGAACTTATTGAGAATCATAAGATTATTGAAGCTTTTTCCAATCAAACTCCAGAAGAATATTGGACATATCTACTTCCCTATTTTGCAAATAATATGTTCTTATTATGTGCTCTAGATGAAGCTTATAATGATTTATACAGTCGTTTAAAAAACCTAAAACTTTATGAGTATTGGAATTTTAAACCTGAAAATATGCCTCTAACCAATTATACGATTGGAATTGATTCTGTTGAAAAAATGACTTCAAAAATGAAGGAAGTACCTTGGCCAATTTACAAAATTAAACTAGGAACAAAAGATGATATTCAAATTGTTACTGAATTAAGAAAACATTCAAATTCAATTTTTAGAATTGATGCAAATTGCGGTTGGGACGTTACAGAAACAGTAAAAAACTCTGTTGAATTAAAAAAATTAGGTGTAGAATTTATTGAACAACCCCTTCCAGTTGATAATTGGAAAGGGGCAAAAGTTGTTTACGAAAATTCACATTTACCAATTATAGCCGATGAAAGTTGCATTGTTGAAACTGATGTTGAAAAATGTTATAATCACTTTCATGGTATAAATGTAAAGCTGATGAAATGCGGTGGCTTAACACCTGCAAAAAGAATGATTACTAAAGCAAAATCTTTAGGTTTAAAAACTATGATTGGTTGTATGACAGAATCTTCCGTAGGCATTTCAGCAATTGCACATTTAACACCATTATTAGATTATGTAGATATGGATGGAGCACTATTACTTAAAAATGATATTGCTAAAGGAGTTACATTAAATAATGGGAACATTGTATTTTCTAAATTAAACGGAACTGGCGTTCTATTAAACAAATAAAATCTAAGTTAAAATGAAAAAAATAATAATTTTAAGTCTATTCTTATTGCTAATTAAAAGTTATGGACAACAAATTGACCCTTTACTAACAACCGATCTTGAAAATCAAGAAAAGTGGGTTGAAAACACTATGAATAAATTAAGCTTAGATGAAAAAATTGGTCAGCTTTTTATGATTCAAGCTTATTCAAATAAAGATAGAAAACATAAAGCCTACATAAAAAAAATGATTAAAAAGTACCATGTTGGTGGCTTAATTTTTATGCAAGGAACGCCTGAAAAACAGGCTGAATTAACAAATTACTATCAATCAACTTCCAATATCCCTTTATTAATTGGTTTCGATGGTGAATGGGGTTTAAATATGCGTTTAAAAAATTCGTTTAGATATCCTTGGAATATGACTTTAGGTGCTGTTCGAAATAATAAACTAATTGAGCAGTTTGGAGAACGATTAGGAGAGCATTGCAAAAGAATAGGAATCCATATTAATTTCGCTCCCGTGGTTGATATCAACACAAATCCTGAAAATCCAATTATTGGAAATCGTTCCTTTGGTGAAAACAAATATAATGTGACTGAAAAATCAATTGCATTTACCAATGGAATGCAACGAAGAGGAGTTTTAGCAAATGCCAAACATTTCCCTGGTCATGGTGACACTTCAACAGATTCTCATAAAACACTTCCTTTTCTTGATTTTAGTATAGAACGACTAGATTCAATTGAATTGTTTCCATATAAAGAATTGTTTAAAACCAATTTAGCTAGTGTAATGGTAGCACATTTAAATGTACCGGCCTTAGAACCTAAAACTGGATTACCAACTTCTATTTCATATAAAGTTATTACAGAACTTTTAAAAGAAAAAATGGGTTATAATGGGCTCATATTTACAGATGCTTTAAATATGAAAGGTGCTGCAAATTATGCTAAGCCTGGCGACATTGATTTAGCAGCTTTTTTAGCCGGAAATGATATGTTACTAATTCCTGAAGATGTAAAAGCAGCAGTAAAAAAAATAAAAAGAGCGCTTAAAAATAACCTATTTACAGAAAAACGACTTGATGAATCTGTTAGAAAAATACTAAAAGCTAAATATTGGGTTGGTTTAAATAACTTTGAACCTATAAATAAAATAGGAATTCAAGATGATATAATTACAGTAAAAGACCAGCTACTTTACAATACTTTAATGAAAGATGCTATAACGCTTGTTCAAAATAAAAAAGCAATTGTACCTATAAAAGAACTCACTAATAATAAGATTGCATATGTAAAACTAGGTGATTCTGACAATGTTGATTTTACAACTACCTTAAAAAAGTACACGCAAGTTGATGTAATTTCAGAGGAAAATTTATCCGTATTACTTCAAAAATTAAAACCTTATACAACCGTTATTATTGGTTATCATAAATCCAATGAAACTCCCTGGAAAAGTTTTAAAATGTCTGAAAAAGAGCTTACTTGGCTAAAAGAAATCTCTAAAAACAACAAAGTTATCCTTGATGTTTTTGCAAGTCCGTATACCCTTTTAGATATTCAAGATTTTAATCATATAGAAGCGGTTTTAGTTTCCTATCAAAACAGTAAAGCATCTCAAGAAATTTCAGCTCAAATGATTTTTGGAGCAATAGAGATAAAAGGAAAATTGCCAGTTTCTATAAACCATGCTTTTCCAGAAGGAACTGGAATAACAACTTCAAATTTAATGAGATTATCCTATACCATTCCTGAAGATGTGGACATGGACAGTAAATTACTTTCTAAAATAGATTCTTTAACAACTATGGTTGTAGATTCAACAATGGCACCTGGCGGACAAGTGTTAGTGGCTCGTTATGGAAAAGTAGTTTATCATAAAAGTTTTGGTTACCATACCTATGATAAAAAACAACCCGTAAAATTAACCGATTTATACGATTTGGCTTCGGTAACAAAAATTTTAGGAGGTCTTCCAATGATAATGAAAAGCGAAGAGATGGGTTTATTTAACTTAGAAAATACTCTTGGTGAATTGTTGCCTTATTTAAAAGGCTCTAATAAAGATACAATTACTATAACAGAAGCTTTATCTCATGTAGGTAAAATAAAACCTTGGATTCCATATTATTTAGAAACCGTTGATAGTATTTCAAAAGTTCCTTATAACAACTTATATAGAACAATTAGAAGTGATGAATTTTCAATTAAAGTTGCTGAAAATTTATTCTTAATTAATTCTTATACCGATTCTATTTACAAGAAAATTGCTGAAGCTCCTCAAAGAAAAACTGAAGGATATAGATACAGCGGGCTTCTATTTTACTTGTTTAAAAAATACATTAAAGATACTTTTCATAAAGAAATGAATGAATTAAACCATGAAAATTTCTATTTGCCTTTAGGCGCAACGTCATTAGGTTACAATCCTTTAGAAAAATTTAACGCAACCGAAATAGCCCCTACTGAGATTGACGATTATTACAGACATCAAATCTTGAGGGGCGATGTTCATGACATGGGTGCAGGAATGATGAATGGAGTCAGTGGAAACGCTGGATTATTTTCAAATTCTAATGATGTTGCCAAGATGATGCAAATGTATTTACAAAAAGGATTTTATGGGGGTAAAAGATATTTTGAAAGTAAAACAATTGATAAATTTAACCATCGATATTATGAAAAGGACAGCATAAGAAGAGGGCTTGGTTTTGATAAGCCTAGTTTAGACCCAGAAATTAAAGCAAGTAGTAAATATGCCTCTGCTAACAGCTTTGGGCATAGCGGTTTTACAGGAACCTTTGCTTGGGCAGATCCAGATAATGGGCTTCTTTATGTATTTTTATCAAATAGAGTATACCCTGTAATGAGTAATAATAAACTTATAGAAAAAGATATAAGATCCGAAATTCACAATTTAATTTACCAAGCGGTGCACTAAAAGAAAACTAATTAAATTTATTTAATAATTTTTTAACAAAAAAAAATGAGTATTTCTAAATTAATTAGTATCTTTGTACCTGATAAGTCGCAAGATTTATCAATCTTTTTCATAGCAATTTTCCTCACTCATTTTTGAGTGAGGTTTCTTTTTTATAAACCTTCCTTTTTTAAACAAAAACTCCTTTCTTTTCATTTATATTTGTATTTCTAAAATATAAAAATATGCTTTTTAATATCTCATACACTGAATGGGTTGGCTATTTAGCTTCCTTGGCTCTTATTATTTCATTCTTAATGAAAAATTTATCAACACTTCGGATTATAAACTCTATTGGGGCATTATTGTTTGTAGTTTACGGTTTTATGCTAGCCATATCTTGGCCAATTATTATCACCAATACTTTTATTATAATGGCAAATATTTACTATTTAATTATAAAAGGAAAACAAACAATTAAAGAACACCACTAAAAAATATAAAATTGAAACTTATAATTGTTTCTGTAACAAACGATTTAACCACAGACCAACGCGTAGATAAAGTTTGCAATACTTTATCTGAAATGGGATTTAAAGTTTTATTAATTGGCAGAAAATTTAAAAACAGCGAAAATTTAAATAGGAACTATAATACGTTTCGATTTAAACTTTTATTTAATCACGGTTTTTTATTTTATGCTGAATATAATTTACGTTTGTTCTTTAAATTATTTTTTACAAAAAAAAACATTTTATTAAGTAATGATTTGGATACATTGCTTCCTAACTTTTTAATCAGTAAGATTTTTAAATCAAAATTAGTGTATGATAGTCACGAATTATTTACTGAAGTTCCTGAACTAAATAACAGACCTTTTATTAAAAAATTCTGGTTAACACTAGAAAAGAATATACTGCCACATATTAAGAATTGTTATACTGTAAATTCTGAAATAGCACAAATTTATACTACGAAATATAATATTCCTGTAAACGTAATTAGAAATCTAGCACCCAAATATTACAAAAAGGTACATCTTGAATCTTTTGCTGAAAAAATAAAAGGAGCAAAAAAGATGCTCATTCTACAAGGTGCTGGAATAAATGTAGATAGAGGAGCCGAAGAAGCTGTTGAAGCAATGCAGTATATAGAAAACTGCATATTATACATAATTGGTTCTGGAGATGTTATTGGTACTTTAAAAAACAAAATAAAAGACCTAAATATAGAAGAAAAAGTTTTTATACTTCCTAAAATGCCTTATTTAGAATTGATGAAATATACTCAAATTGCAGATCTTGGGCTATCTTTAGATAAAAATACAAACCTAAATTACGAATTTAGTTTACCTAATAAAATATTTGATTACATTCAGGCAGGAACGCCATTACTTGTTTCAAATAGAAAAATTATTAAAGAAATTGTAGAAAACAACAATATTGGAAAAGTAATTGAAACGCATAACCCTAAAGAAATTGCTACGTGTATATCTGCTATCTTTAAAAATAAAAAATTGTATTCTAAATGGTGCCAAAACCTAATTAAAACTGCAAATATTTATAATTGGGAAAATGAAAGTGAACACTTAAAAAACATATACAACAATCTAAAATGATAATTGTTTATAGTGATAACATATCAAATAGATTAACTTATACTTTAAATGTAATTTTTAAAAGCATTTTAAAGGTTAACTATTCTCTTGTAAATTTTGAAAAATTTAATAAATGCAAAGATTCAATTAGAATAAATTATAGCAATCGCTCACTTAATAATTGTATTTCTGTAAAACCTCATTCAATTCTTTTTGAAAACAATTTAAAACAACAACTCATTAAAGTTGATTGGATAGATACTATTCCTTATTACTTTAAAACCAATGATAATACAGTTTTTAATTACGATATTTTTGCAAGTACTTTTTATATAGTAAGCAGGTACGAGGAATATTTTACTACAGAACTCGACAATCATAATCGATTTAAAGCTAGAGATTCTGTTGCTTTCAAAAACAACTTTTTAGAAATTCCAGTAGCTAATATATGGGCACAAGAATTGAAAAAAGAAATCATTAAAAAGTATCCAAATTCAGATTTTACAATTTTAAAATATAACTTTATAAACTCTATAGATATAGATGTTGCGTATGCTTATAAAGGAAAAGGTTTTTTTCGTTTTTTTGGAGGTTTTTTAAAAGCTTTAGTTCAACTAAATTTTTCGGAAGTAAAAAATAGGTTTAACTATATTTATAAAAATGAAGATCTTTACAATACCTACGCTAAAATAATAAAGCTCCAGACTCAATTTAATACAAAAAACTTATATTTTATAAATTTAGGTGATTATGCTAAATTGGATAAAAACATTTCACATAAAAAGAAGGTTTTAACAAAATTAATACAACAATTAATTTCTATTCCAAATACAATCATTGGAATCCATCCCTCCTATGCCTCAAATTATGATTATCAGAAAATTAAATTAGAAAAAGACAGGTTAGAGAAAATTACAAATAAGTGGGTTACTAATAGCAGGCAACATTATTTAATGCTCAAACATCCTGAAACTTACCAACAACTTATTAAAAATAACATTAAACACGATTACACAATGGGATACCCTAACAAAGTTGGTTTTAGGGCAGGAATTTGCACTACCTATCCATTTTTTGATATTCTAAAAAACAAAGAAGAAAAGTTGCAAATTACCCCGTTTCAAATTATGGATGGCACTTTAAACCATTATGAAAATTTAACTCCAGAACAAGCAACCCAAAAAATTAAAGATATTATAACTGCTGTTAAAAATGTTAATGGAACATTTGTGTCGCTTTGGCATAATTCGTCTTTAAGTGAAGTTAATGAATGGAAAAATTGGACAAAGGTGTATAAAGCTCTTGTTAAAAACGCAACCAAAGTTTAATTCTACTCCCTTTTAGCGTTATAAACAGTGCAGAAGAATCCTATTTTATAAATATCAAATAATAAAAGATATGGCTTACTACTCAATAAGTTATATTCCAATAACTTTTCAAATATGTTAAAAAACAAAACAACAAACCAAGTTAATTTTAGTATTTTTAATACTCTAAAAGTTCTTAATAATTTTAAGTTTTCACCTTTTAAAATATTCTTTGAATTTAATAAATACAAATTCTCAAGACCTTCTTTAGTTTTTTTCAAAAAAACAAGATTGTTCTCAATTCCTAAATGAAATACGGGATTATAAATATGATTAACCTCAATCAAATTTAATTTCAAATCTTCAATAAACACAACATCTTCATAACCATAATTAACAATTTCTTCATTAAATCTAAGACTATTAAAAACCGATTTATGTATTAAAATATTGGCTCCCGTAACAAACTGAAAAGGTCTTTCTTTTCTCCTCTTAACCGAAATTTCCTCACGTTTTTTACCATAAACCCACCGTAAAATCTTTTCACTTTTAGGCTTTTCTTGTTTGTAAATTAAACCTCCACAATATACCTCAGAATGCCGATTTTCTATTAAATCTAAATACTTCTTAATAAATAATTTACTCTTAGGAAATACGTCTGCATCTAAAAATAACAACCAATTATAATTAGATTTTTCAACCAAAAGGTTTCTAATTTTACTTCTACCAATATTATCTTTTAATGAAATTAACTGTGTGTGTGCATAGCTTTTGATAGATTCGTTTTCAGACAAAAATTCTGTTGAAGCATCACAAATACAAATTATTTCAAAATTAAAAGGTAACATCTCCAACTGTTGATGAATTGATGCAACAAGAGGTGTAGTGTTGTAATTAAATATTGGAATTAATACTGAAATCATTATTAAGTAGCACTCTTCTGTTGCACTACTTCAAATAATTCTCCACCTTCACATTTAATAGTTTTATGTGGATATTTTAAAATAAGTGCATAATCGTGGGTTGCCATTAAAATGGTTTTTCCTGCATTGTGTATTTCGTTCAATACATTCATAACACCAACGGATGTTGCAGGATCAAGATTTCCAGTTGGTTCATCTGCTAAAATTAAATCTGGATCATTTAACAAAGCTCTGGCAATTGCAACACGTTGCTGCTCTCCTCCCGAAAGTTGAAAAGCCATTTTAAATCCTTTGGTTTCCATACCAACTTTAGCCAAAACTTCATTAATTTTAGACTCTATTTTTACTGGTTCTTTCCAACCAGTAGCTTTCAAAACAAACTTTAAATTTTCAAATACATTTCTATCATTTAATAATTTAAAGTCCTGAAAAACAATTCCTAACTTCCTTCTTAAAAAAGGAATTTCCTTTTCTTTTAGAGTATTTAAATTAAAACCAACAATACTTCCTGTTCCTTTTTCTAAGTTTAAATCTCCATACAAAGTTTTCATTAAACTACTTTTTCCACTTCCTGTTTTACCTATTAAATAAACAAATTCACCCGTGTTTATTGTAAGATTTACGTTTGATAAAACTAAATTTTCACGTTGAAAAATTTCAGCATTTTGTAAGGAAAGTATCGCTTCTGGCATTTAAAAATGATTTTTAACAAATCTAAATATTTAATTATAATTTTTCAACATCTAAACAACTAATAATTAATTAATTTGAGAATTGTAGGGTTAAAATATATAATTAGGGAATAGTTTTTGTGATAACATTTTGATAAAAAAACAAATAGTCTATGCAATTTCAAAAAAATATTGCGTTATTAGATTATAGTTTTAAACTTTCAATTTTTATTAAAATGAATTATAAAAATAGTGTATTACCTTTCATCATATTTTTTATCTTCGGAACTGCTTTTGCACAAAAATCAGCCATTTACACCAATCCACTTAAAGAATATAACCACGCTGTTGAATTATACCAAAACAGAGCATATGTTGCAGCCCAGCATAAATTTAATGCGTTAAAAAGTGAATTTAATAATGCTTCAGAACTAAAAGCAAATTGCGAATATTACGCCGCCAATTGTGCAATTGTTTTAGGACAACGAAACTCGGACGATTTAATGCAACAATTTGTAGATAAATATCCAACAAGTACTAAAAGAAATAGTGCTTTTTTAGATGTTGCAGACTATTATTTTAAAGTTGGAAAATACTCCTATGCTGCAAAATGGTACAAAAAAGTAAACACTACTAATTTAACTATAAAACAAGAAGAAACTTATAATTTCAATTATGCGTATTCATTATTTGCAACCAAAAGTTATAGTGAAGCTAAAAATTACTTTTTAAATTTATTAGACTCGCAAGAATATGGTGCGCAAGCCAAATATTACTATGGTTTTATTGCTTACAACCAAGATGATTATGAAACTGCTGATAAATATTTAGGTGAAGTTGAAGAAGATACCTCGTTTAAAAAAGATGTTTCATATTATTTGGCTGATATGAACTTTAAATTAGGAAGATTCGAAATAGCAATTGAAAAAGGAGAACCATTACTAGAAAAATCGAGGGGTTTAGAACACTCTGAAATTTCTAAAATTGTAGGTGAAAGTTATTTTAACCTTCAAAAATATAATAAAGCAATTCCTCATCTAAAAAATTATAAAGGAAAACGCGGAAGATGGAACAATACAGATTATTATTTATTAGGATATTCATATTTCAAACAAAATGATTTTGAAAATGCTATTAATAATTTTAATAAAATAATTGACGGAAATAATGGTGTAGCACAAAATGCATACTACCATTTAGCTGAATGCTATTTAAAATTAGAACAAAAAAATGAAGCTTTAAATGCTTTTAGAAACGCAGCTCAAATGAAGTTTGAGCCTGAAATTAAGAAAGATGCTTGGTTAAACTATGCAAAATTAAGTTACGAAATTGGAAATCCATACAAAAGTGTACCAGAGGTTTTACAAGAATATATAGAATTGTACCCTAATTCAACTCACAAAGAAGAAGTTAACGATTTAATTATTAGTGCATACATTACTTCAAAAGATTATAAAGGTGCCTTAGAATTTTTAAAAAACAAAAAAGGAACAAAAGAACAAGCATTATTTCAAAAAGTTGCATTTTATAGAGGTGTTGAACTTTTTTCTAAAGGAAACTACAAACTAGCATTAGAAAATTTTGAAAATTCTTTAACGGTTTCATTAGATAAAACCATTACTGCAAAAGCTACTTTTTGGAAAGGAGAATCTAATTATAGACTAAATAATTTTAAAGATGCCTTAACTGATTTTAATAATTTTAAAACAAAATCAGAAGCCTCAGATACCGCAGAATTTGAACATGTAGATTACAATATTGCATATGCGTACTTCAAACAAAAAGAGTATGCAAACGCCACTGATGCTTTTAAAAAATACATCTCTAAAAAGATAGATGACGAAATTAGAAAAAACGATAGTTATTTAAGAGTTGCAGATGGCTACTTTGTGAATAGTGATTATTCCAACGCTATAAACTACTATAACAAAGCTATTGAAACAAATGGAATTGATGGCGATTATGCACAGTTTCAAAAAGCAATTTGTTATGGTTTAACAGGTAATGAAAATTTAAAAATTGAAACTTTAAATTCCTTTTTAAACAAGCACGCACGTTCAACATATAGGGATGATGCTTTTTATGTTTTAGGTAATTCCTATATTAAAAAGGGAGCAAATCAGCAAGCAATTGCAAGTTTCGACAATTTAATTACTACTTATAAAAGAAGTCCATTGGTTTCTAAATCGTTGCTTAAAAAAGGATTAATTTATTACAATACCGATCAAAGTGAACAAGCATTAACAACTTATAAATCTGTGGTGAATAGATTTCCAAATACCGCAGAAGCCAGACAAGCTGTAAAAGATGCGCGTCAAATTTATGTTGATTTAGGGAATGTTGATGAATATGCACGATGGATAAAAAATGTTGATTTTGTAAATGTTTCAAATGCCGATTTAGATAATGATATGTTTGAATCTGCCGAAAAGCAATACTTGCAAAATAATCATAGCAAATCTATTTCAAGTTTTAAAAAGTACTTGTTAAATTTTCCGAAAGGATTACACGCATTAAAAGCACATTTTTATTTAGCACAATCGCTATTTTCTGAAGATAAACATAAAGAAACTATTCCTCATTATGGGTATGTTATAGAGCAACAACAAAATGAATTTACCGAAAACGCGCTTTCCAGATTAGCGTTGGTGTATTTAGAAAAGAATAATTGGCAAAAAGCGATTCCTGTTTTAGAACGCCTAGAAAAAGAAGCCAATTTACCTCAAAATAAAACATTTGCAGAATCAAATTTAATGAAAGGTTATTACGAAAATAAAGAATATAGTAAAGCCGTTGCCCATGCAGAATTGGTATTAAAAAATTCTAAATTAGAAAATCGCGTAAAATCAGATGCACAAATTATAATTGCACGATCAGCAATTAAAACTAATAATGAATCCAAGGCTAGAAACGCTTATAACGAAGTTGAAAAGATTGCTTCTGGAGAATTAAAAGCTGAAGCCTTGTATTACAATGCTTATTTTGAAAATAAAGATGGAAGTCATAGAGTTTCCAATCAAATCGTTCAAAAGATTGCATCAGATTATTCAGCATATAAATATTGGGCCGCAAAAGGATTAATAATTATGGCAAACAATTATTATGAATTAAATGACGCATATCAGGCAACCTATATTTTAGAAAGTGTAATTAAAAACTTTGCCCAGTTTAAAGATGTTGTTGAAGAAGCCAAAACCGCTTTAAATAAAATTAAAACTGAAGCAGCAAAAACAAACGAATCCGTAAAAAATTAAAATAATGACAAGTTTATTCAATACCAACCTCAAGCTTTATAAACTTTCAACTTTTAAACTAAAAACTATGCGAAAGCTCCTTATAATTATAATATCTATTTTTTCAATTAGTGCTTCTTTTTCACAAGAAAATAAAGTAGACACATTAAAAACTGAAGAAATTTTAGTTGTAAAACCTTATACACCAAAAATTTCTGATGCGTTTAAAGTAAAATCCAATCCTAGCATAGATACAGCTTCAACAATACAAAAAGAAAAAGTAAAATACAGTATTTTTTCAATTCCTGTTGCTTCAACTTTTACACCTTCAAAAGGAAAAGCAAAGGGTGTAAAAAGAGCTCCAAAAGAACGTTTGTTCGAAAACTATATTTCCGCAGGTTTTGGAAATTTTACAAGTCCGTTGTTTGAAGCATATTTGCATACAGGAGATCCAAGATATAGTGATTTAGGGATTTTTATAAATCATCATTCTTCCGAAGATGGAATTAAAGATTTACAACTAAACGATAGTTTTGCAGACACTCGTTTTGATGGATTTTACAAGTTTTTCGACAAATATTACAACTGGCAAATTAATGCTGGTGTACATCGCAAAGTTTATAATTATTACGGAACTCGTGTAACTTTTGAAGATGCAATTCTAAATACAATAGATGAAAAACAAATCTATAAAAACGTATATGTTGGGGGGAACGTTGATTTTAAAGACTCCTTTTTTAAAGGTGCAACTGCAGAATTAGTAAATTTTTCTGACAATTATAACAGTAACGAGTTCAGATTTAAAATAACACCAAAATTAGAATTTCCAATTTCTACAGAATTAATAAATGCTGAATTTTTAGTTGATTTGGTAAATGGAAAATTTAAACAAAATTATACTACAAACGACGAGATTAACTACAGCTTTTTAAACTTAGGAGTTAATCCTAATTTTGAAGTTTTACGCGATAACTTAACTGTTAATTTAGGAGCAAAATTGTACTATTCTAGCGATTTAGAAAATAAAACTAATAAATTTTATGCATATCCAAATGTAACTGCTTCATTTAAACTAATAGACGATGTATTTATTTTGGTTGCTGGCGCTACAGGAGATTTAGTACAAAATACGTATCAGAATTATGCTACTTTAAATCCATATGTTTCACCAACTTTAAACATTCAACAAACCGATAAGCAATACAAAGCCTTTGCAGGTGCAAAAGGAAAACTAGCTTCAAACATTGGTTATAATTTTAATGTAAGCCATACAAACGAACTAAACAAACCATTGTTTTTACAAAACCCTTCAAAAACAGATGGCACACACAATACAACTTACGCATACGAAGCCGGAAACTCATTTAATGTAATTTACGACAATGTTAAAACGTTAGGCTTTTTTGGAGAATTAACTATTGATGCTTCAGAAGAATTTAATTTTGGAGGTACTATTAACTACAATAATTATACTACTGAATTTAGTTCTGAAGCTTGGAATTTACCTGAAATTACTGCTACAATTTCTGCTGATTATCAAAACAAAAAGTGGTTTGCTGGTGCAAAATTATTTTATATCGGTGAAACAAAGGATATAGTTCAAGACTTTGGAATAATTAATATAACTACACCCATTGTAACAAATAAATCGTATATGGATTTAAACCTAAATGGTGGTTATATTTTCTCTGATAGGTTAACAGCTTTTGCTAAATTGAACAATGCACTTGGAGAAAAATACGAACCTTTTGTAAATTATCAAGTACAACCTTTGCAAGTTTTAGCGGGTATTACCTACAAATTTGATTTATAATAGTTAGGTGTTTTTTTAAACTTTTTTGTGTAGTTTTAACATCTATAAAAACTTCACCATGAAAAACCTAACAATTTTAATTCTATGTGTTATCCTATTTTCTTGCCAAAAAAAGGAAAAAGTAGATAGCATTATAATTAATGCAAATATTTATACTGTAAATACTAATTTTGACAAGGCTGAAGCTTTTGCAATTAAAAAAGGTAACATTATTGATGTTGGATCTTCACTTGAAATACAAGCCAAATATTCACCAACTTTTATAAATGATGTTAAAGGAAAAACAATAATTCCTGGTTTTATTGACGCACATTGTCATTTTTTAGGATTGGGAATGCAACAACAAAAAGTAGATTTGTCAGGTACAAGAAGCTTCGATGAAGTTGTACAACGTATTGTAGATTTTCAAAAAGAAAAGAACGTTTCGTACATAACAGGTCGTGGTTGGGATCAAAACGATTGGGAAGAAAAAGAATTTCCTACCAAAGATAAATTAGATGAACTTTTTCCAAATACACCTATTGCTGTTAGAAGAATTGACGGACACGCTTTATTGGCGAATCAAGCTGCTATAGATTTAGCAGATGTAACTGTAGATTCCCCAGAAAATGGTGGTTTTATTGTAAAAAAAGATGGTAAATTAACAGGTATTTTTATTGATGGCCCAATGGGTTTAATCAGTTCTAAGATTCCAAAAGCTTCTACCAAAGAAATTGCTCAAGGACTAAAAGACGCAGAAAAAATTTGTTTCGATTTAGGATTAACAACTGTGGATGATGCTGGGCTTCCAAAAAACGTTATTAAAATAATTGATAGTTTGCAGCAAGCTGGTGAACTTAAAATGAGAATATATGCAATGGTTTCTGTTAGTGATGCTAACATAGATTATTTTACTAAAAATGGAATTCTAAAAACTAATCGTTTAAATGTGCGCTCTTTTAAAGTGTATTCCGATGGTGCTTTGGGTTCTCGTGGAGCAGCTATGAAAAAATCGTATAGTGACAAACACAATCATTTTGGCGCATTGGTAACTCCTTTGGAAGATTTGAAACGTTATGCCAAAAAAATTGCTGCATCAGATTTTCAAATGAACACTCACGCAATAGGTGATTCTGCAAATTATGTAATGCTAAAAACCTATAAAGAAGTTTTAATAGACCAAAAAGACAGGCGTTGGAGAATTGAACATGCTCAAATTATAGATAAATCTGATTTTACCTATTTCAATAATATTTTACCTTCTGTGCAACCAACGCATGCAACTTCCGATATGTACTGGGCTGAAGACCGAATTGGGTCAGAACGCATAAAAGGTGCTTATGCCTTTAAAGATTTATTAAATGCATACGGAAAAGTTGCTTTAGGAACTGATTTTCCTGTAGAAAAAGTAAGTCCATTTTTAACCTTTTATGCAGCTGTTGCTCGTAAAGACTTAAAAAATTATCCTGAAAATGGTTTTCAAATGGAAAATGCACTTACCAGAGAAGAAACACTAAAAGGAATGACAATTTGGGCTGCATATGCTAACTTTGAAGAAAACGAAAAAGGAAGTATTGAAATTGGAAAAATGGCTGATTTTATTATTTTGAATAAAGATATTATGACTGTAGAAGCTGATAAAATCCCATATATTCAAGTTGAAGAAACTTATGTTGGTGGTGAAAAAGTAAAGTAGGTTTTGTCTTTATTACTTGTCATTCCTGCGCAGGAATGACAATATTCATAAAAAGTTTACGGAACTAAAATTACAGCAGGCTTATATCCTTTAATTTTAAAATAAATTCAGAATTACGAGTTTCTAAAACTCTTTACTTTCACTATTAGATTTATAAATTTTTATAGCATTGATTAATTTTTCCGACAAATTAAACAACCAATTAATTTGTTCGGAAACCAGTTGTGTTTCTTTTAATTGAGCTTTCATTTTAACAGAGATTTCAACTCCATCTTGTATTTCTTTATCGCGCTTATTTGATAGATTTTCAAAATATTCTTCGTACTTTTTTTGTGCAATTTCAACTTCAGAATGTTCCAAAACAGTCACATTTTCCTTATCTTGAAGTAGTTGTATTGCTAATTTTAAATTTGTAATAATATGACTTACAATAACTTCAAAATGCGATGGCACTAATGCAGTTTTATTATGTCTAATAAACATACCTAACGCTGTTAACGAAGATAAAAATGTGTTATTTAAAGTGATTAATTTATAAATAACAGCAAATTCCTTTTGTTTTGATTTAGGATCTTGATGCATCCGCTGAAAAGCAGCATTCAAATTTCCAATAGCTAAAAAAGCTTTTTTTCTAGACAGTTTATAAACGGTTGGTACTTCTCCTTTTTTATGATAATAAATATCTATTTGCTTTAAAAAATTACAATTCGATTGTATGGTTTCAATAAAATATTCTTGAATGTTCTGAAATTGCCAAGCTGGCCATAAAAAATAAGTTGCACCAAAAGACAACGTGGCTCCGATTAGAGTATCTATAATTCTAAACTTAACAACCGATAAAATATTAGGGTCTAAAATTGCATATACAAAAATTACATTAAGCGTTATAAAAATTGCAGCATTCCTATAGTTAGTCTGAATTAAAGAAAAAGCTAACGGTAATGAAATTATTGCAATAACCCCATAAATTATAGTATTTTGAGTTATAAGTATTATAATTGTGGCAATGGCCGCTCCAATTAAAGTCCCAATAACCCTATTTATGGAACGTTCTTTGGTTAACCCATAACTTGGACGCATAATTACTATTATTGTAATTAAAATCCAGTAAGGATTTTGCATAGAAAAAAAATTTCCTATTAAAAAACCAATAACAACAATTATTGCTAAACGCAAGGAATGCTTAAAAATAGGTGACTTAAAGCTAAAATTTTCTACAATTTTATTTAAATCGTAATCTTGAGGGGTAATAAATCTACTCGCATCTTTTATCCCTAAAATTTTATTGTTTGAAATATAATTACCGAGAACACGCTCTATACCAATAAGACTTTGAATCTGTTTTTCTTGATAATTTTTAAGATTTACAAGCATTAAAGTACCTATTCTAGATTTTGGTAAGCCTACTGAACCCCTATAATATTCAATAGTTTCTTGAATCTCCTTTAAAATTTCTGAAATCTTAGTATTTAATTTTAATGTTGCCTCCTTTCTAATCACTTTTGAAATATGCTCAAGCTGATTTGCTATTTCAAAATTCAATTTTTTAAACACTTCAATATTTTTACTGTGTTTTTCAAAAACTTTATCAAACTGCTCATAATTAACTGGATTTGATACCGCTAATTCTAAAATCTCCATTAATTCTGAAAACAACAATTGTTGTCTTCTGGTTCTATTTGAAAAACCTGAATTGGAACGTTTGCTTAATATAATTTCTCTAATAGATTCATGACTTTCATTAATTTGAGTTTGTAATTCAAACATTTTATGAAACAAAACTTCTCTATTAGTTTTGCATACTAGTAGCTCTCCTCTAACTTTTAAAAATTCAGAAGTTTTCTCTATTATACTAACAAATAATTGATCTGTTTGTATTTTAGGAAGTAATAATGAAGTAGACATAGATAAAATTAAATACCAAAACCCGCCTAAGGCAACTAGCACTGCGTGAATTAGTAGCGTCATTTGAGAATTATCATAGGCAAAACTTAATGTAATTGCCAACAAACCTGCAAACGAAATAAGCGAAGCTCTAAATCCAAAAACTGAGAGGTAAGAAACCAAAAAAACTACAATTCCTAAAGCTAAAACTAACATCCAATTATTATAGGTAACCACACCAAATAAAAGAGTTAAGCTAAAAGACAAGAAGATAGCCATTAATATACCATAAAACTTATGTTTTAGACTTCCAGGAACATCGGTTGGAGAACAAAATAGAACACCTAACGCAACACTAAAACCTACAGAAATATCATTTAAAAAAGCATTTGAAATAAGTATAGGAGTTACCATTGAAAAAGCTAAAACAAAAGCTTTTAAAAAATTAAAACTTTTAATAAATCGATTTAATTTTTCGAACATTAGTATAAATTAGTAAGCAAATTTAACATGTATTTATTTATTCTATTGATTTAAAAAATTATAGTATTGTAAAAAAAGCATTTATGTTCATTCACAAACACCCATACAAACCTTTTATTCCAGAAAATGCCACAAAATTAATTGTTGGCACCTTACCTCCTCCTCGATTTTCTATAGGAGTTTTAAAAAAAGGAGATGTAAATTTTTGTTATGGAAGTATTGACGGACAACTATGGAAAATTTTAGATAAAATTTATAATTTAAACTTAAAGTTTGAAACTTCTGAATTTGCAATTCAACAACGCAAAGAATTTTTAATAACTAATAATATTGGTATTTGTGATATTGTCG
Organism: Lutibacter litoralis; assembly: GCF_014646675.1. Classification (GTDB taxonomy): domain Bacteria; phylum Bacteroidota; class Bacteroidia; order Flavobacteriales; family Flavobacteriaceae; genus Lutibacter; species Lutibacter litoralis. Next base: position 185,318 of record NZ_BMNS01000002.1, read on the forward strand.
TATCTTGTATACGCAAAAAAATTGACGCTTCAGATCTTGCTATGGAAAACATTCAATTAAGAGATCTGTTATATTATTTAAACAAATTTCCGAAAATAGATACACTTCTTTTAACAGGTGGAAATAGTAAAAACGGTCCAGAATATCATTTAAGAAAACTGCTAAAAAGTATAAATATTAAATTAATTCCAGTTAACTTAGATACACCAAGAATTCATCAATTCAATATTAAAAAAAGAACTCTAAAAAGTATTTCACTTACTGCGCCTTCTGGAGCTGCAAATCGTGCAGTTGGAAGCAATCTTAAATATAAATCTCAAAAAAAGAAAAACCCCAACTTCAACACATTTGATTTTAGGGTTTTACAGTATAAAAAGTTTTTTTGATTCAAAAAATAATCTTTTCCTTTATTTATGAGAGCCATCACAAAAAGGCCCATTTTTAGTTGCTTTACAAACACATAAATACTTAGTTTCTGTTTTTTCTGCTGTAAAAACTTGAGGAGCCATCCCTTTTCCCTTATGCTGTCCATTACAAAAAGGTTGACTTGAAGAAAGCCCACAAGTACACCAAGCATATTTTTTCCCAGCTTCTAATTTAATAGCCAAAGGATTATCTCCAGCTCTTTTTGGTAATTCCATCGTCTCTTTTTTAAAATTAGTTCTTAAAGATAGCATTCTAAAATTATTTCCTACGCTATACTATTACTAAATTTTAGAAACCACTATTAATTAACAAATTTTTACAGAATTTAATAATCTAGAACCTCGCAAAATACATAACAATTTTCTTTAATTAGTGGTATATTTGCGCACTAAATAAAAAAATAATATTTATGAAGTATTTTATTTCACTACTACTATTAGTCTCATTTATTTCTTGCAATGGAGATGATTCTATGGAAAATCTTAATCAAACTGAATCTGATATTACTCAGTATATAGAAATCAATAATTTAAATGCACAACAAACAAATTCAGGTGTATATTATGTTATTGAGGAACAAGGAACTGGAAAAAAAGCAATGAGAGATGCTTATGTTACTTTAACTTATAAAGGCTATCTTTTAGACGGAACCGTATTTGATTTAAGTGAAAAGGAAGAAGGTGTAATGCTAGATCTTTTAGCTGTTATTCCAGGTTTTTCAGAAGGAATTACCTATTTTAATGAAGGCGGAAAAGGAAAAATTTTAATTCCACCAAGTTTAGCCTATGGTAATTCGGGTATTTCTAATTTAATTCCTGGAGGGGCTGTTGTAATTTTTGACATAGAAGTAAAATCTGTATTAAATGCTCAAAACGAAGATGATATTTTGGAATACCTTCTAAGTAATAATTTGGAAGCCGAACGTACAGATTCAGGTGTTTATTATATTGTGGAAACATTGGGTGAAGGAACTGAAATAACTGAAAATTCATCTGTTACTGTTAAATACACAGCAACTTTAACCAATGGAATAGAATTTGACAAAAGTAGTGATACTGGTAGTAATTTTTATCTTCAAAATGTAATACCCGGTTTTGCTGAAGGAATTTCTCTTTTTAAAAATGGCGGAAAAGGAAAACTAATAATACCTCCGCATTTAGCATATGGTAGTAATGGAGTTACAAATGTGGTTCCTAGAAATGCAATTGTAATTTTTGATTTTGAAATTCTCTAATTAGCAATTATAAATAAAAAAAAGAGGTTGAGAATTTAAATTCTCAACCTCTTTTTTTTATCGTATTGTAGCAATAAAATCTGGAATTGAAGCGACTCCATTTTTTGTAAGATAATTTACAAAAGCAGAACCAATAATGGCTCCTTTTGCATTTGAAGTTGCCTGCCTAAAAGTTGCTTTATTAGAAATACCAAAACCAATTACTTGCGGTGCTTTCAGATTCATTGTCGCTATTCTATTAAAATAGATTTCCTGTGTGTTTCCGAAACTATTTTTAGCACCAGTTACACCTGCAGAACTTACCATATAAATAAATCCGTTTGAAATACTATCAATAAAACGAATGCGTTCATCGGATGTTTGTGGAGTAATTAAAAACACATTAATTATTCCATATTTTTCAAATATAGCTTTATAGTTTTCACTGTAATCTTGCACAGGTAAATCTGGAATTATTAAACCATCTACACCAATTTCAGCACATTTTTTACAAAATTCTTCAACACCATATTGCATCATTGGATTAAAATAACCCATAATAATTAAAGGAATTGAAACTGTTTTTCTTATATCTTTTAATTGGTTGAACAATATTTCTGTAGTCATTCCATTTTCTAAAGCAGCTGTAGAGCTAGCTTGAATAGTAGGTCCATCAGCTAACGGATCACTAAAAGGTAATCCAATTTCAATAAAATCAACACCACTTTTTTCCAAACTTTCAATAATTGAAACAGTATCATTTAATTTAGGATATCCTGCAGTAAAATATATAGATAATAACTTTTTATCTTCTTGCAACTTTATATTTATTCTATTCATCTTCTACAACTTAAAATATTTAATATATGTATCTAAATCTTTATCACCACGACCAGATAAATTCAATATAACAATGTCATCTTTTTTAAACTTTTTAGTTTTAAAAACTGCTAATGCATGTGAACTTTCTATGGCAGGAATAATCCCTTCTAGTTCACATAACTCCAAACCAGCTTCCATTGCTTCTTTATCAGAAACTGAAATAAACTCAGCGCGCTTACTCTCACATAAATGTGCGTGCAAAGGACCAACTCCAGGATAATCTAATCCTGCAGAAATAGAATACGGCTCAGTAATTTGACCATCTTTTGTTTGCATTAACAGCGTTTTACTTCCGTGAATTATTCCTTCATTTCCTAAAACGCTTGTTGCTGCACTTTCTCCTGAGTCTATACCTAAACCTGCAGCCTCAACTGCAATTAATTTTACATTTTCTTCGTCTAAATAATGGTAAAAAGCACCCGCAGCATTACTTCCTCCACCAACACAGGCTATTACATAATCTGGGTTTTCATTTCCTTCTTTTTCTTTTAATTGCAACTTCATTTCCTCTGAAATAACAGATTGAAAACGCGCAACCATATCTGGATATGGATGTGGCCCAACAACAGAACCAATAATATAGTGTGTATCTAACGGATTATTAATCCAATCTCTAATCGCTTCATTTGTAGCATCTTTCAATGTTTTACTACCTGATAATGCAGGAACAACAGTTGCTCCAAGCATTTTCATTCTAGCAACATTTGGAGCCTGACGAGCAATATCGATCTCGCCCATATAAACAATACATTCCAATCCCATTAAAGCACAAACTGTAGCAGTTGCAACTCCGTGTTGCCCTGCTCCTGTTTCTGCAATAATTCTATTTTTACCTAGCTTTTTAGCCATTAAAATTTGTCCGATAGTATTATTTACTTTGTGAGCTCCAGTATGACATAAATCCTCTCGCTTTAAGTAAATTTTTGTATTGTATTTTTCTGATAACCTCTTTGCAAAATACAAAGGTGTTGGTCTTCCAACATATTCTTTTAATAAATCATGAAATTCTTTTTTAAAAGAATCCTCTTTCATTATTTTTAAATAATTCTGACGTAATTCTTCTACATTTGGATACAACATTTCTGGAATATAAGCTCCACCAAATTGTCCGTAATATCCATTTTCATCTACAAAATAACTCATTATAAATTTTGTTTAAATTTTTTAATTTTTGTTATATTTTTTAAAGCTGGTTCAATTTCAAAACCACTGTTAATATCAATTCCTACAAATGCTTTATGTGAAATTTTATTAATTTCTTTAGCATCATTTTGTGATATTCCTCCACTTAATAAAAATGGAGTAGTTCCTTTGTAATTTTCTAAAACCTGCCAGTTAAACTTAACGCCATTTCCTCCATATTCTTTTCCTTTTGTGTCAAAAATAAAATAATCACAAACGTTTTGATAGGCGTCAGTTTTAGAGAAGTCAAAATTATCATCAACAGAAAATGCTTTAAAAACTTCTACATTTCTAATTAACAGAACTCTCAATTCTTCAATATACTTTGGAGTTTCATTTCCGTGTAATTGAATAGCTTCTAAATTGTTTTCTTCAGCTATTTCAATTAGTTTATCTATAGATTCATTTACAAAAACTCCCACCTTCTTTATTTCAGAAGGAATTTCTACTTCAGGAAAATTTGCAACAAAACGCTTCGATTTATCATAAAATATAAACCCCATATAATCTGGTTTTAAATTTATGAGTTCCGAAATATTTTCAGCATCTCGCATTCCACAAACTTTAATTTTCATCTATACTAATGTTTTATTCTATTTGTCATACCTGCTTAGGCTGGTACCTGTTCAACGTTAGCTTTAATTCCTACCTTCGTAGGAACAACGCGTCCTTTCGCTTTTGCTTTTTACACCTTTCAACTTTTTTTTACCCAATTTGATCAATAAACTCTTTACATGCCTGACCTGGATTTTCTGTTTTCATAAAGTTTTCTCCAATTAAAAATCCTTGAAAACCGTATTCTTTCAATCCTGTTATAACTCTTGGATCATTCAACCCACTTTCAGAAACCTTAATACAAGAATCAGGAATATGACTTGCCAACTCAATAGAGTGCTCCAAATCCACTTTAAATGTTTTTAAATTTCTATTATTTATTCCAATAATTTTATTGTCTAATTCTATTTTGTCCAGCTCTTCTTTATTATGAACTTCATACAACACATCCATCCCTAAATCTTCTGCAAGTTTACCGTAGTTTTTCAATTCTGCTTTTGTTAAACAAGCCGCAATTAACAAAACAACATCTGCTCCTATTGCTTTAGCTTCAACAATTTGAAAACCATCAACAATAAAATCTTTTCTTAAAATTGGAGTTGTATTTTGTATAGAACGTGCTTTTATAATATCTAAAATAGTACCTCCAAAAAATGTCGTATCTGTTAAAACTGATTGTGCAGCTACATTTGCATCTAAATATCCGTTCGTAACTTCTTCAATAGTTACTTTGTCGTTAATAATTCCTTTAGAAGGAGATTGACGTTTAAATTCAGCAATAATCCCTGTTGAACCAATAGTTAACAAACTCTTTTTTAAAGACAATGGTGTTCTTTTAAAATTTGGACTTTTAACCAAGTTTTCAACTTGAACTTCTTTTCTCAGTTGAGCAACTTCTTGCTTTTTATGTGCTATTATTTTATCTAAAATATTCATTTTCTATGTTTCTGTCATTCCTGCGTAGGCAGGAATCTTATTCATATTTACTTTAATTTCCTTGGATTCCAGTCTTCACAGGAATGACACTTTTTTACTTTTTATTAGTTTAAATCTAATTCCTTTACCTCAATCTATATAATAGTAGGATGTGTTGCTCAATCACATTTCGATTACGCTTAATGACCGAGTTCAGCATGACAATTTAACTAATTAATTTACTCAAACTTCCTTTTGCTTTTAATCCTAATAATGAATCTTTTGCTTCTTCAAAAGCTGTTTCAAAAGACTTGTTAGTATCAAATGTTTTTAAAGCATATGCTGCGTTTGCTAAAACAGCATTATTTTGAGCTTCTGTTCCTTTTCCATCTAAAATTGAAACAAATATTTTCGCAGCTTCTTCTACAGTATCTCCTCCAAATATCTCCGACTGCTCTAAACGTTTTAAACCCAAATCTTGTGGCGAAACCAATTGCTCGTATCCTTTTGTAAATAATTTAAAATTACTTGTTAATGAAATTTCATCGTATCCATCTAAACTAAATACAATTCCATAATTTTTTGATGTTTCTTGTAATAAATAATTGTAAATACGTGCAACTTCTAAGTTAAATACACCAACTAATTGATTTTGCGGATTACTTGGATTTACCAATGGCCCCAACATATTAAAAAATGTTTTAACACCTAATTCTCTCCTAATTGGACCAACAGCTTTCATTGCCGGGTGAAATAATGGTGCATGTAAAAAACAAATATTTGCTTTGTCAATTTGCTTCTTTAACGCATCCTCATTATTAGTAAAATTGTAACCTAAATATTCTAACATATTTGAAGATCCACTTACCGAAGAAACTCCATAATTTCCATGTTTTGCAACTTTGTTACCAGTTCCTGCAACAATAAAAGAGGTTAATGTTGAAATATTAAAGGTGTTTTTACCATCACCACCAGTTCCACATAAATCTATCGTATTAAATTCTGATAAATCAATTTTTACAGCTAATTCTAATAAGGCTTCTCTAAAACCAGCCAATTCTTTTACTGAAATTGGACGCATTAAATATACTGTTAAAAAAGATGCCATTTGTGATGCATTGTACTTTTCATTTGCCATTTGAATAAGTACTTCTTTGGCTTCAGCTTTAGTTAATTGTTGCTGTTCAAATAATTTGTTTAGTATTTTTTTCATATCTCTCTTTTAAATAAAGATTGGTTCAATTGCGTTTCGACTCCGTTCAACAACCATATTCGCAATAATATTCTTAGTTATTCGCTTCAATAAAGTTTCTGATTAACTGCTCTCCAATTGGTGTTAAAATAGATTCTGGATGAAACTGCACTGCACTAATTTTATGTATTTTATGTTCTAAACTCATAATATCACCAAATTCATCTACAGAAGTAATTGTTAATTCTTCAGGAAAATCAGATTTTGATGCATTCCAAGAATGGTATCTTCCAGCTTCAAATTCCGTTGGAACATTTTTATATATCTCAGCATCAAAATCTATAACTTTCATGGTAGTTGCTACACCATGAAAAACAGTATCTAAATTTTTTAAACTTCCTCCAAAAACTTCAGTAATTGCTTGCAAACCTAGACATACTCCAAAAATTGGCTTTTTACCTGCAAACGTTCTTATTACATCTTTTAAAATTCCAGCTTCATCTGGAATTCCAGGACCTGGGGATAGAATGATTAAATCGTACAAATTTATATCTTCAATAGCTATTTCATCATTTCTAAAAACAGCTGGATGATTTCCTGTAATATCTTCAACCATATGAACTAGGTTGTAAGTAAATGAATCGTAATTATCTATTATTAGTATCTTCATTTTTTAAATTTTTTCTGCTATTATCAACGCCTTTTTCAAAGCTGCTAATTTGTTATTTACTTCTTGTAATTCTCCTTCTTCTGAAGATTTCATAACAATTCCGGCTCCAGCTTGATAAAATAATGTATTGTTTTTACTCACAAATGAACGGATTGCAATTGCTAAATTTACAGTATTATCTAAACCAATAAAACCAACTGCTCCACCGTAAAAACCTCTGGTCTGATTTTCATATTTATCAATTAATTCCATTGCTTTATATTTTGGAGCTCCACTTAAAGTTCCTGCTGGGAACGTATCTCCCACAATTTCAATAGCTTTTCCTTTTGGTTTCCCTTGAACAGTTGAGACTAAATGAATTACGTGACTAAAGTATTGTACTTCTTTAAAAACATCTACAAAAACATTACTTGCGTGTTTACTTAAATCGTTACGTGCTAAATCTACCAACATTACGTGTTCGGCAGTTTCTTTTTTATCGTTAGACAGTTTCTCCCCCAATAAAACATCTTGTGCCATATCTCCAGTTCTTCTAAAAGTACCAGCAATTGGATTGATAACTGCACTTTCTGCATCAATTTTAATTTGTGCTTCTGGAGAAGACCCCATTAATTTAAAACTTCCATAATCGAAATAAAACAAATATGGCGATGGATTTATAGAACGCAATGCCCTGTAAACATTAAACTCGTCTCCCGAAAAAGACTGTTGAAACTGGCGTGATAACACCAATTGAAAAACATCTCCACGTTTACAATGTTGCTTAGCTTTGGTTACATTATTTTTAAAATACTCATCGGTACAATTTGAAGATTCTTCACCCTGAATACTAAAATTATACAAGCCAAAAGTACGTGCATTTATCAATGTTTCTATCTCGTGCATTCTAGAAGTTTCATCTTCTTCAACGTTTTCAATTAACGTTAATTCATCATTAAAATGATTGATCGCAATAATAAAACGGAAAAAACTAAATTGTAAATCTGGGATTTCTGAAGCAGCTTTTTCAGATTTTAATTTTATAGTTTCAAAATATTGAATTGAATTGTAAGAAATATAACCATAAAACCCATTGAAAGATTTTATACTTTCATCACAATCTACCTCAACAGTACTTTTATAAGTTTCAAAAATTGAATAAAAATTACGATTAATTTTTGTTGTATCTAATTGATTATTTTTATAACTATACGTAAAGTTATTTTTATCTGCTTTTAACGTAATTATTGGTTCGGCACAAATAAATGTATAACTATCTTCTTTACTGTGATAATCTGAGCTTTCTAATAATAAACTATTGGCGTATTTATCTCTAATTTTTGAGTATAAACCAACCGGCGTAACCGTATCTGCCAACTGTTTTTTTAAAATTGTTTTAAATTTTAATTTCTTCATATTTTTAAAATAAAAAAGGACTTATCACGAGATAAGTCCTTTTTGTTATATATTGTTAATTAAATATAAGGGATACGTCTCGCTTAATTATTAAGAGAGTTCCACCACCAATTGTTATTTAATATATTTTGCTTCATTTATGGCACAAATTTAGCATACATTTTTAAATGAGCAAACTATTCTATTAAAAATTAATTTATTAAATTTAACAAAAACTTATTTATGAAAATTTCACATAAAATCGCTATATTATTTACATTATTAATAATTACCACAATTAATTCACAAGAAAAATTAAAAGGAAATAAGGAAGTTACAACTGAAAATAGAATTATTTCAGACTTTAATAAATTAGAAGTTATAGATAATATTGATGTTTATTTAAGTTATAATGATGTACAATCTGTAAATGTAGAAACGGATTCTAACCTGCAAGAAGCCGTTATTACTGAAGTTAATAATGGAACGCTTGTAATTAAAATAAGTGATAAAATTGTTAGAAAAAAAACGTTGGCAGTTTATGTTAAAGTGAATAAAAAAATACAAGTAATAAACAGTTATAATAGTGCAAAAATCATATCAAAAAATTCTTTAGCAATTGATTCTTTAACCATAAATTCTTTTGACAATTCTGATATAAACTTAAAATTAAACTCTAATAATGTAAAAATAAACAGCAAAAAATCGAGCAATTTAAAACTTGAAGTTTTAAGTAATTCTATAACTATTAACGCCGAAGAAAATTCAAATATCAAAGGGACTTTTGATACCAAAGAAGCAGTCTTTACATTGTTAGATAAGGCTTCAATAGATTTAGAAGGCTCTACAACCTTTTTTGAAATTGAAACATTAGGAAACACTTCCTTTAAAGGAAAAGATTTTAAGTCTGAAAAAGCTTTAGTAAACGCTACAAATTCATCTAATACTTATATAAACGCATTGAAAACAATAGATATACGTGCAAAAAATTCTGCTAAAGTATACTTATATTCTAATCCACAAATTACAATGACTGAATTTTTTGATAAAGCTGCTCTTTACAAAAGAGAATAACCTAAGACTTTTTTAAAATTATAACAAACTCAATATTTGAACAACAATTATTAGTAAAACCATTGCAATAGGATATACGGTTGCATAAGCTACAGAAGGTGCATCTGTATCAACTAAATTATCAATGGCTGCCAATCCTGGTGTACTTGTCATACTTCCGGTTAACGTACCTAACAAGGTAAGCATGTTTAATTTAAAAAATGTTCTAGCTACAAAAGTTGTAATTAGCATTGGAATCAAAGTTATTAATATTCCATAGATAAACAACTCCAACCCAAATTCTTGAAAAGTATTTACCAAGCTAGAACCTGCACTTGTACCAACTGCTGCTAAAAAGAAAAGCAATCCAAACTGACGTAACAATTGGTTTGCAGCACCTGTCATAGTCCACATTATAGGTCCTGTTTTACCAGTTCTCCCCAAAACAAGAGCTACCAATAAAATCCCACCAGTTAATCCTAAACTAAATGAAAAAGAATCAAAATTAATACTTAATTTTCCAACTAAAATTCCCAAAATTATTCCAGCGGCAATTGGTAAAAAATCGGTGTTTGAAAGTTTACTTGTATCGTCTCCAAAAATACGACTCACATGTTTCATGTTTGTTTTATGGCATACTACAACTAATTTATCTCCAAACTGTAATTTGGTTGAAGGACTAGGAGATATATTAATCCCAGACCTTCTAATACGTGTAATTGTGGCATGGTAAGTATCTAAAATATTTAATTGCCCTAATGTTTTTTTAACAACATCTTTATTTGTTACCAAAATAGATCGGATGTCAAAATTAGTATCTAAAGGAATTTCTTGTTGTGTTTCGGAACCTATTAACAATTTAACACGCTCTAAAGCATCATTTGTACCAACTGCTTTAATAATATCTCCTTTATGAAAAACAATTTGAGGCTCAGGAACAATTACTATATTCTTATGCATTATTCTTGAAATAACAGCTTTAGTCATGAACCGAATATTTAATTCGCCATATGTTTTTCCAATAACATTTTCGTTTTCAACAATAAAGTGTTTTTTAACTATTTCTGGAAACCCTGCTGATAATTCTTTTTTATATCTTTTCTCTTCATCTTTTAAATTTACTTTTAAAATACGTGGTAAAAAACTTACAAAAAGTATAACTCCAATTACACCAAAAGGATAACCAATACCATAACCAATAGAAGCCAATGGCGATTCCGTTGCATCAATTGCAGCTGCCAATCCTGGAGTACTAGTTAAAGCTCCATTTAATAAACCAATAACTAAATTCTTATTGATACCAAAAAAATAAAAGATTACAAAAGCCATTAAACCCGAACTTGTAATAAGTATTGTTGACAATACTGCCAGTTCACGTCCATTCATTTTAAAAGATTCGAAAAAACTTGGCCCAGCTTGTATTCCAATAGTAAAAATAAAAAGTACCAATCCTATATAATGGAAGTCTTTAGGAACCTCTACTCCATAATGCCCAAAAACTAATGCTACAAAAATAACAGCGGATACATCAAGTGAAATACCTTTAATTTTGATTCGACCAATTATAAAACCAATTACAATAATCAAAAATAATACAAAATAACTGTTATAAAATAATTCCATAAGATTCAATTTTATAGCACAAAATTAACTACTTATTATAAGTAATACTTTTAATAAACAATTTAATTTACGAAATCGATTGCTATTTAACAATATTGTCTATAACTAAGAAAGGTTGTCTTAAACTTAAAAGTTAAAACAACCTCTTTTAAACTTTATACAGAATTTTAGTCTAAAGAACCTAAATAACGTTCCGAATCTAATGCTGCCATACAGCCTGTTCCTGCAGCTGTAACAGCCTGTCTATATTCTTTATCTTGTACATCACCAGCTGCAAAAACACCTGGTAAATTTGTTTTTGTAGACTTCCCTTTGGTAATTAAATAACCTGTTTCATCCATATCTAAAATACCTTTAAATATATCTGTATTAGGCTTATGCCCTATGGCTATAAAAACTCCTGTTACATCAATTATTTCCTTTTCTCCAGTAATATTGTTTACTGCTCTAACTCCTTCAACTACATTATCACCTAAAACCTCATCAATTTCAGTATTGAATTTCACTTCAATATTTTTAGTTTTGTCAACTCTATGTTGCATAGCTTTCGATGCTCTCATATAGTCTTTTCTAACTAAAATTGTGACTTTTTTACAAATATTAGCTAAATATGTTGCTTCTTCTGCAGCCGTATCACCAGCTCCAACAACAACAACATCTTGTCCTTTGTAAAAGAATCCATCACAAGTTGCGCAAGCCGAAACACCACCGCCAATTAAACGTTGTTCACTTTCAATACCTAAATATTTAGCAGTTGCCCCGGTAGATATTATAACTGAATTTGCTTCAATTTCAATGGATTCATCAACAATTACTTTGTGAATTCCTCCAACTTCCTTACTAAATTCAACTTTAGTAACCATTCCAAAACGTACTTCTGTTCCAAAACGCTCTGCTTGATTTTTAAAATCCTCCATCATTGCTGTTCCATCAGTTCCATTTGGATATCCCGGAAAATTATCAACTTCAGTAGTGGTAGTTAACTGGCCACCCATTTGCATTCCAGTGTACATTACTGGTTTTAAATCTGCGCGAGCAGCATAAATTGCAGCAGTATAGCCTGCTGGACCAGATCCTATTATTAAGCATTTTATTTTTTCAATTGTATCAGACATTGTAATGTTATTTTATTTTAATTAAGCAAATTTATGGCATTATTATTAATAATAAACACCATTGTTTATAATTTTTAATAATGAAAACATAATTATAATTAATAAGTCGATGGAAATCAATTTACCCCCTATATTTGTATAAAAAACATCACACTTATTAAAAAATATGAGAACAAATAACATTTACAATTCAATTGAAGATTTTTATACATTTTTAGAATCTAATAGCGCTGTTCTTGTATATTTTTCAACAACTTCTTGCAGTGTTGGCGAAGCTCTTGAACCAAAAGTTGAAAGTTTATTAGCAGATTCATTTCCTAAAATTAAATTAATTTCAGCTGATTTAAATAACAATGCAAAAATAGCTACACACTTTAATGCATTTGTAGAGCCTACAATTCTCATCTTTTTTGAAGGAAAGGAAACCATTAGAAGAAGCAGGAATATTAGCATTTTTGAGTTGGAAGAAGCAATTAAAAGACCTTATCAACTTATTTTTGAATAAAACCTTGTAGAATATATTATTAGTTTTATATTTGCAGTCCAAAATTATTTGGTGTAAGGCACAGTTAAAAGTGCATTTATAAATTACAATCAAATAATTTGAGTAAAAAAGTAGTTTTTTTATTTCAACTTCTTTTAAAACTCGGGGTGTAGCGTAGCCCGGTTATCGCGCCACGTTTGGGACGTGGAGGCCGCAGGTTCGAATCCTGCCACCCCGACGAACCTAGTAATAGGTCAAATCAAAACACTGTTAATCACATGATTATCAGTGTTTTTTTGTTTTTACACATTCTATTTGATCTCAAATAAAAGCATCTAAACTCATTGGAATTACTGCATTTTAGCGTTTAGTTATTTATTGAAACAGTAATATATCGGCAAAAATTGAATAAAAAAAATTATGAATACTATAAAAATAAGAAAGTGCTATTTTTTTTATTTTATATTAGAAAATACTTGCACATATAAAATAAATTAAATTAATTTGCACCCGTTAAAAGCCGATGTAGCTCAGCTGGCTAGAGCAGCTGATTTGTAATCAGCAGGTCGTGGGTTCGAGTCCCTCCATCGGCTCAAAAAAAATAAGAAAGTCGTCTTAAAAGTAATTTTTAGACGACTTTTTTTGGTTGATTGATGATGTTGAAAATCAATATGTTTATAACCCTTTAAACAGCAAATAACTTTTTCGCCATGTACCTCATTATTTTTTTATATAGTTAACCTATTTTTTAACACCCAACTGGTAATGCCAAAGACTTTGATGTAAAAAAACTACAGTTAGAAATTTTGTAGATTCTATTAGCTTTATTATAATCTACATATTTCCCTTCTTGATATAAAAAATTAGCATCTAAAACAATAAAATGATAATAATGATAATTATTAAAATCATAAAAATAATATGTTTTTGGCTTCCCCAGAAATCTAACATTTCTTGCTTAGAATGTTTATCCATATAGATTTCCTAAAACATGATATTTTCGACCTTCAAAACTTTTCCAAATATTTAAAAACGCTCTATTCTTTCCTTCTGCCATACAGAAATCACCAAGCTGAATTATAAAATCAACTTTTCTTTCATTCGCTTTATTTATAAAAGTTTCTAATCTTTCATCAACACCTGGTATTAATTCTTTATGCACATCTGTTACAATTCCAAATGTAAGTTTTTCATTTTTTTCTCCCCATCAATAGTTTGTGTATAGGATAATAATGTTAGTGGAATTATTGCTACAGCTGCCCCAGTTACAATTTGTTGAATAAACTTTCTTCGTTTCATAATTTTCCTTTATTAATAAATATAATTCATTAGAAAATCATCTTCTAAACAAACATTTGATTTAACATCAATAAACAAATATCCATATAAAATTCATTTTTTTACTCAAGACTTTACATAACTAATCTGAATTATTTTGTGAGTAATTCCAAAGTTACCAAATATGCGCAATGATCTGAAGCTATTATATCTTGAATGACTTCAGTTTTTATCACCCTCCATCTATTTGTAGGATAAAACATTATATAATCTATTTTTTTAGATGGGTTAGAGGATGGATAAGTGTACTTAACATTTTTTTTATCATAAGATGGTTTCCATAACTTTTCTAAAATTTTTATTGTTTTACTATCTGGTATTGCATTCAAATCTCCTGCTAAGATTGTAGGATATTTATTATTAGAAAATACTTCATTTACTTTTTTTACTTGTGCTATTCTATCTGTTTCATCTTGCAAATGATCCAAATGTGTTGCTACAAAAGACATTGTATCTCCTGATTTTAAAACTGTAGCTACTTCCAAAGCAGCTCTTGGTTCATTTCCTTTACTATAAGGTAAGTCTACATTTCTAGTTGATAAAAAGCTGTACTTAGATAATACTCCTTCACCATATTCTCCTCCATCAAAGCTCATAGCTCTAGCAAAAATTGGAGCCATTTTAGTTCTCCATCCCAATTCGGTAACTAAATCATATTGTTTTGCTCTTTTAGTCTTAAAGTCTACTTCCTGTAATGCTACAAAATCGGCATCAGATTTTTTAATAACATTTGCTAAAACATCCAAATTAAAATCTCCTTTGGTAGTTGCTCCATGAAGAATATTAAAGGTTAGTACTTTAACAATTCTTTTTTTACTTTTGTTTGTTTGGCCATAAATAGATCCACAAATGGATATTATCGCTACTAAAATGACTATTTTTAATCTCATATAAATTATACTTAGAATTAATTTTAACTATACAATAAATTTAAAATACGTCTAACACGTTTTCATAAACTCTTGCGTAATAAAGAATACCTAAAATCTGATGGGTGAGTGAGTAACATCAATACAACTATCATCTGATAATCCAATTTCTTTTTTTAAAAGTAACTAAAATAAACCTTCTTAAAGTCAAGGGATTTCATTTTTTTATAAACTTCCTCATTTATTTTATTTAGCTATAATACTTGTGTTTATAAACCCATTCTGTTTTTAAGTTTTTAAAGAAGGTTTCTGCTGCTGCATTATCCAAACAATTCCCCTTTATACTCATAGATTATATCACTAGACCTAAATTTATTGCATAAAAAAAGCATCTCAAATGAGATGCTTTTTTCGGTCTGGACGGGACTTGAAACTATCTATTTTACGCAATTATAAAAACCCCTAAAAACCTACACAATCCCTACAAAATCAATTAAACCCTTATTTTATAATACTTAAGAGGTATTTAATAAAATAGAATGAAATCTAAATAAATGGAAATTTACCGTACAAATACCGTACAATTTTATTACATTTGTATTCTTCAAATGTTCTAAATATGGCTACAATCAATTTTTTATACCGTTCAACTAAGGAAAAAGCACCCTTAACACTTCGATTATTATTTCGACATAATGAAGACGATTTTGTATTTGCTACTAAAACAAAATACGAAATAGAAAAAGACTACTGGGAAAATGACCATTTCAAAAATAGACGAGATGCAACAATCCAAAATAAACAAGTTGAGGTTAATAACGATTTAAAAAAAATTGAAAACTTCATACTTACTAAATTCAATGAAACCAAAATTTCAAGGGTAAATAAAAAATGGCTTGATGAACAAATGGAACTTTTCTACAACCCAAAAAAAGAAAATCAAAAAAGTGAGTCAGTTACCGATGCAATACAAAATATTATTGATAACGCACATTTAAGAGATAATGGAAAAGGTGGCATAGGTTTAAGCCAATGCAGAATTAACGCATACAACAGACTTTTAGAACTTTTCAATAAGTTTCAAGGCAAAAACCAATACAAGGTTAAGGAACTAAATAAAAAAGTATTTGAAGATTTTAAAAAATGGTTATTCAATAAACAAAACTATTCAAGTACATACGCATTTAAAAAATTATCCGACTTAAAAGGAGTTTGTAAAGATGCAAGATCAAACGGAATAGAAACTTCAACAGAATTAACAGATATTAAAACAAAGCAACTTACAGCCTATGACAATGATATGGACGTTATATTTTTAAGCACCGCAGAAATAGAAAAAATTGAAAAAGTAATACTTCTAAAGGGTGCACATATAAACGCTCGTAAATGGCTTATTTTGGCGTGTTATACTGGACAACGTGGAGGTGATTTAATCAAAATAACTGAAAGTAATTTCAAAAAAACTAAGAACAAAGAATGTATTGAATTAACACAACAAAAAACTAATACAAAGGTTGAAATTCCAATACTACCAAAAGTTAGAGAAATATATAATACTGGCTTACCTTACAAAGTTTCTACACAAAAACTAAATAAATATTTTAAAGAGATTGGCAAACTTGCAGAAATAAACACCCCAACAATGGGACGTATTATCGAAGCAAATGAAGACACTAAAATAAAAAAGAAAAGAGGTATAAAAAAAGTACGCCCTAAATATGCTTACATAAGCACTCATATAGGAAGACGGTCATTTGCATCAAATCATTATGGCAAACTACCAACGCCAATAATAATGAAAGTTACAGGACACAGCAAAGAAAGCACCTTTTTAACCTACATTAACCAGTCAGACGATAGTCATATTGACGCATTTTTGGAATATTACAAAAAGGAGGAACTAAAAGAGAAAAAAGAAACTAATTTAAAAGTAGTTAGCAAAAAAGCATCTAATAATAATTAAACATAAAACATACAATGGCACTAAAAGACAGAATGATAAAAATAATTAATGAAAATTGCGGAAAAGAAAAACTTATTAATGTGTTGGATAAATATTCTAAATTAGTTAGTAGAGAACATTCACAAAATTATTCAGTGTTAATTTTGACTATAAGTCTACTAGAAAATTTTAATATGGAATATGAAACCGTTAATCGCAGAAATTCTTATTTAGAATATTTAAACTCCTTAAAATCAACTAATGAAATATTTAAAAATGATGTTTTAGAAATGGTTATTGAATTAATCCAGTATAACCTAAATTACACAAGCAATATTCGGTATTTGCAACCATCTTAATACTTCTAAGAGGGTTTTGTATATTTACATAGGCAACGTAAAAAAGTTCAAATGAAACAGATAGATATTAAAGCACATTATTATGATTTATTAGACGATTATTTAAAAGATTATCCTAATAGCAATGAGAAAGAATTTATTAAAAATGAGATTGACTTTTATGAGGACTTCGTAAAGGAATTTGAAGAAATGCCATTTGAGAAACTTTATGATAATGAATACAGTAAAGAAAAACAATTAATAGAATACAAAAAATACCTGAACTACTTTAAGGACAAGTTAAGAACACTGCATAAAAGCGAAACACTTGTTAATGATGTCAACAAAATTACCGATAATAATATATTACAATGGTACGGGAGTAAATCTGAATTAATTGAATTAACAAAAGCCTTAATTGAAAATGGAAATTTAAAAGGAAAGCAGGAGGATATATTTAATACAATTCAGAAAATCTTTAATATTAAATTAAACAATATAGATCAGGCAATCACGAAATTTAATTCAAGAAATCAAGAAAACGAAACTAAATTTTTAGACTCTTTAAAAAGTTCACTATCTAAATACATTAAGACTAAATTAGAAAAAAACCGTTAGTTAGTTAAAAGTTAGTAATCTTTAAATACACTTAAAGCATTGCAATTTAGCCGAATATAATTTAAAATATTCAGCAAAATGCCAACAGTACAATTCATCCAAGTAACACCAGAGCAACTACAAAATGCTATTATTGAAGGTGTAAAAATTCAATTAGAAGAACTTAAAAAGAATTTTGAACCAAAGACACCAATAGAGTATCTAGGAAGGCAAGAAACTGCAGACCTCTTAAAGGTCGATGTGAGTTCAATTCATAATTGGACTAAAAGAGGAATACTTCAATCTTACGGAATTTCGGGTCGTGTTTATTACAAACGTTCTGAAATTGAAAAAGCAATTGTTAAACTAAAAAAGTAAGACAATGGCGACACAATCTAAACCTACTATCCATTTTTACAAAGAAGTAAATAAGGGTAAATTTAAAAGCGTAAAACATTTTGAACTTGCAGAAGTTACAAAATATGAACCTCCACTTTCCAAACTTTTAAATATAAGTAAAAACCGTAATTGTGCATTGTCTATGCCTGAATTTTGGCTAAAGATTAGACAGGGCAATAAATGGAGCAAATGTATTACTGGACTGTTTAATACAGACTTTAAAAACATTTACAAAGGCGATGTCAATAAACGCACTCACTTAGTAATTTTTAAGTTTAACGATAAGGTTGACACATTAACCGTTTATCACTTCAAAAACTACTTTACAACCGATTTAAGCAAGGTTTTATCATTAATAAACAAAGAGGGCTAAAACAAAAAAGAGAGGTGTTCAATCCTCTCTTTAGTGTTTTGTTCAAATGTTGGGTTTAACGTTGGCAACGCAACCCATATACAAATATAAGGATAATGATTGATAATTTTAACATAGTTACTTTCAATTCACGCCAAATAAATAAGATATGGTGTAATACTTCATTATTGTATAAATGTGATAAAGATTATAGAGTAGAAGATGAGGTTAGAAATATGGAGGTAAGAACATATAAAAATTTAATATTTAAGAGGTTTTATAATAGGTTAGAGGTAAGTGGAAGTATTCATTATTTTTTTAATGATGGATTGCATAATGCTAATGATTTTAATGTAGCAGACAGTATAAGTACTTTTAAAGAATTAATAAAACATTTTAATATTAGGCCGAAACTATTTAAAGTAATGGGCTTAGAATATGGTTGTAATATTTGCCCACAAAAGGAAGTAAATCAAATTTTAAGTTTATTGAGATTCTATGGAAAAAAGAAGATAATTGAAAGTTTAGAATATAAAAATTTTTATATAGCAGGAACTAAATATAAATCTGTTAAAATTTACAATAAAACCCAAGATTGCCCAAAATATGCAAAGCCTAATGTTTTAAGATTTGAAGTAAAAACAAATGAAAGTCAGTTTTTAAGAACGTTAGGCATAAATACAATTAACGATTTATTGAGCAAATCTATTTACAAGCAATTAGCAGTAAGCATTTTAAAGGAATGGAGTAGTATATTAATATTTGATTTTGATGTAATTGAATTAAGTGAAAAGCATATTACTGAATATTGGTTAGATGCAATAATCAATAAAAGTAGAAACACCTTTAGTAATAGAAAAAGAGAATATTTCGAAAGCCTACCTAAAAACTCACTATTCTACAACCTAGAAAAACAGTTAAAAAACAAAACAAACAAATTTATTAATTGTGCATATTTGACAACTGACAATAAGAGTACAATTGTGCATAATAGGACTATAAATAAATCCCATAATGCACAACCTGTAAAACCACCTAAAAAATGCTTAGTTACCGGCATAGAATTAACCCACGAAAAAGAAGGTGCAAAATACATCAGAACTTCAACCTTTAAATATTTGCGTCAATATGATACAAACAAGTTTCAAGAACTATGTAGTTTGTTGTTATCCAACACTAAAGGAGGACATACAAAATATGAACCAAAACTAATACAGCATTTAAACCATCAAATAAGAAATAGAGTTAACAATCCAGTCAAAATAAAACAAATAGGATATAAACAAAAGAAATATTCTAATCAATATTCATTAGCAATTAATTAAATTTTGTAGCACACAAATACAACAATGTTTTTTTATTTTCAAAAGTCAATTACAAAAAATCATATTAAAAAACTTAATCAATTCTATATCAAGTTATTAAACAGTTAGTTGTAATACTAACAAGAAAAAGTTGAAAATTCTATAAACTCCAAAGTAATAATAACCCCCTCCCTAATTATATTTTAATTTTCTTTTTTACCCTAAAGTCTTAATATATAGATAGGGTTACAAGGTTACTAGCATAGAATATTTTTAAAATTATAGCACCATTTATTCAATAATTGAAAACCCTTTTACCCTTCGCCTTCGGCTCATATATACTCCCTAAATCATTGATATATTACACTTTAATGTTAAATAGATAGTTTATGCATATGAGTTGTAAATGTGTTTATTTAGTGTTGTAGTGAATTGAGCAGACATCTTTAAAAAATCTAAATCTTATAGGTTTATGATAAAAATCATTTACACTTTAATCGAAAATATCTAATTTTAGATGAAATTGCTAACCTTAAATAATCTAAAATGATTTTCATTTCTAAGGTAATCTTAATAATTGTGTTTTTTATATTCTCAAATTATGTTTATGAAAAATCAAATTGGAACTTTAAAAAAATAAGTACTTTACAATATATTTATGCTGCAATTGTTGCTATCCCTTTTGGTTTAACTTTAATGTATTTATTTTATAATAATGTATTTGTAACTCTAGAATTTTTAGATACTAGAAATTATTGGGAACAAATAGTATTGATTTTTGGGTTTATTACTCTCTTTTTCAGTTATAGAATTTATTTGCAAGATTTAAAATTTGATAAGGAGAAAAAAGAAAATACTATTGAAGGGCAATCAATTGAAATTCAATTATTAAAAAAGTATCTTGAAACTATTGAAAATGATAAAAAAATAGAGTTAGAAAGAATGTCGGAAAACGAGAGAGCGAGAATACAAGCGTTCAAGAACGTTCAGGAGAGAAAAGAACTAACACAAAAGCCAAAACCAACATTGGAACAAAAGTTGGAAGCGTACAAGAAAATCGCAGAATGGACGAAAGCGCAAAAAGAATTAAAGAAAACAAAAGATTAAACAACTAATAAATTCTACCTTATGAAAACAAACCTTTATTTAAAAACAGTTTTAACAGTTATCGCAGTTTGCTTAACAATTCTAACAATAAAATCTTTAGACCTAATTCCAAAAGCCTACGCTAAAACTCCAAATAATCTTATTAATAAAGAATACGCTTTAGTACCTATTAATAGTGATGGAAGTATAAATGTAAAAATTACAAACACTAGCGAAATAGATGTTAATATTACAAGTATTGACACTTCAGATGAATTAGATGTCAATATTGATGAAATAGGAGGTGGCTATGTCTCTCATGGTGGACCAATAATCGTTAAAATGAATTAACTAATACATCAACCGTACAAAAACCGTACAAAATAAAAAATCAAAAAACCTTAACTCTCTAATAATTAGATTGTTAAGGTTTTAATTTGCTTTATTAAGCGGTCTGGACGGGACTCGAACCCGCGACCCCCTGCGTGACAGGCAGGTATTCTAACCAGCTGAACTACCAGACCGTTGCTCTTAGCGGATGCAAATATAAGAGTGTTTTTGATATCTGCAAAGCTTTTTTAATATTTTTTATAATATTTTTTTTCTGCTAATTAAATAAGATAAAAGTATCGTACTAAAACCTTTATTTATATCTACAGGAACATAATCTATTTTATATTGCATACACTTCATTTTCAAATCGTTAAAATATTGAGACATCGATGCTTTATATTGTTTTTTAACGTTTGAAGCATACATATTAATTTGTTCACCTGTTTCAACATCTACAAACTTTTTTGGCGAATTTTCAAAATCAAAATTAAATTCTAACTTTTCATCATATGTATGAAACAATACCACTTCATGTTTATTATGTTTTAAATGCCTTAAGGCTTCAAACAATTCCTGTTCGTTTTTAGATGTTTGAAACATATCTGTAAATAAAAAAACTAACGATCTTCTGTGTATCTTCTCTGAAATTTCATGTAATACTTTATAGGTATCAGTTGTTGCTATTGATGGTTCTTTAAACAATCCTTCTAACTGTGTTAATAACATTCTTCTATGACGCTCTCCTCCTTTAGCAGGCGCATAATAATCGTTCTTATCACTATATACACTTAAGCCAACAGCATCTCTCTGACGCTTTAAAATCTCAATTAAGGCCGCAGATGCAATAGCTGAAAATGCTACTTTTGTTAAATTATCTATTGTTGGCTGCTTAATTATTGGATAATGCATAGAGGCAGAATTATCGATAATTAAATGACAACGCAAATTTGTTTCTTCTTCGTAGCGCTTTACAAATAGCTTTTTTGTTTTTGCGTATAATTTCCAGTCAATATGTCGTGTACTTTCTCCTTTATTATATAATCTGTGCTCTGCAAACTCCACTGAAAATCCATGAAACGGACTTTTATGCATTCCAGTAATAAATCCTTCAACAACCTGATTTGCTAACAACTCTAAGTTATTTAATTCTGAAAGGTGTTTTACTGATAAGGTTTCCATTTTTAAATTTTAATTCTTGTAAATATAGGGTTAAAAACCAAAAAGCTCGACAAATTTGTCGAGCTTCCTTTTATTTTATGTGAGATTACATTTTATAAATGTGCGTCAATTTTTTGAGCGTATGTTGCTTTAGGAGCAACACCAACTTGCTTTTCAACAACTTCTCCACCTTTAAATACTAAAACTGTAGGAATATTACGAACCCCGTATTTAGCTGCAAATTCTTGGTTTGAATCAACATCAACTTTTGCAATTGTTGCTTTCCCTTCATATTCAGCTGTTAATTGATCCATTATTGGAGCAACCATTCTACAAGGTCCACACCAAGCTGCCCAAAAGTCAACCATTACTGGTTTATCTGATTGTAAAACTACTTCGTTAAAAGTTGCGTCTGTTACTTCTAATGCCATGATATATATTTTTAATTAATAACGATTATAAAACTGATACAAAAGTAATCAAATATTTCCCCAAAACAATTGAACATTTATTACTTTTATTTATGAAACTATTTACAAAAGTGATTTACAGTAAGTAACTCTAAAAAAATAATTCTTTCTCAGCTAATTAATTGGTTTCATTTAAAATACTTCTTTTGCAATTGCTTTTATATTATCTGATTTCCCCATAGAATAAAAATGAACTACTGGCGCACCATTTGCAATCAAATCTTTAGATTGTTGAATAGCCCATTCAATTCCTAATTGTCGAACTTGCTTATTATCTTTACAAGCTTCAATTTCTAAAATTAATTCTTCAGGTAAATCTAATCTGAAAATTTGAGGCAATACTTGCTGATGTCTTTTTATTGCAATTGGTTTAATTCCTGGTATTATTGGAACTGTAATACCAATACTACGAGCTTTTTCAACAAAATTAAAGTATTTCTGATTGTCAAAGAACATTTGCGTAACAACATAATCTGCCCCAGCATCTACTTTTTCTTTTAACCTACGTAAATCTGTTTCCATACTTGGTGCCTCTAAATGCTTTTCTGGATAACCAGCAACTCCAATACAAAAATCCGATTTATGAGGTGTTTCAATAATCTCATGTAAATATTTTCCTTGATTTAATTCATGAATTTGCTTAACCAACTCAGCAGCATAATTATTCCCTCCAACGGTTGGAATAAAATACTGCTCATGTTTCATGGCATCCCCTCTTAATGCCATAATATTATCTAAACCAAGGTAGTGACAATCAACCAACACATATTCAGTTTCTTCTTTGGTAAAACCTCCACACAATACGTGCGGAATTGCATCTACATCATATTTATATTTCAAAGCGGCACAAATTCCAACTGTTCCAGGTCGCATTCTGGTCATTTTTTGCTCTAACAATCCATTTTCTTTTTTAATATACACAAACTCTTCACGTGAGGTTGTTACATCAATAAAAGGCGGTTTAAATTCCATTAACGGATCTACATTATTATATAAATCGTGAATGTTTTGACCTTTTTGAGGTGGTACTATTTCAAACGAAAACAACGTTTTACCGTTTGCTTGTTTAATATGATCTGTAACTTTCATTTTCTTTTATTTGGGCGTTCCCTTTTAGGTCGCGCTATCCGTTATATCTTTTTTTGCGTTGCACTTCAAAAAAGGATGTCACTCCTATCGCTAACGCAAATTCTATTTATTCAGCCAAATTCGGATTCAGCCACTTTCTCATTACTTCTAAATCTATATTTTTTCTATCAGCAACACTTTTCAATTGTTCTTCAGTAATCTTTCCTACTCCAAAATATTTTGCTTTTTCATTCCCAAAATAATATCCCGAAACCGATGCTGCGGGCCACATAGCCAAACTATCTGTTAACTCAACTCCAATGGTTTCTTTTACACTAAGTAAATCCCAAATTGTCCACTTCTCTGTATGATCTGGACACGCAGGATAGCCTGGCGCTGGACGAATACCTTTATAGTTTTCTTTAATTAACTCTTCATTTGAAAGCCCTTCATCTGTAGCATAACCCCAATATTCTTTACGTACTTTTTCATGTAAATATTCAGCAAAGGCTTCAGCCAATCTATCGGCTATTGCTTTAATCATAATCGAATTATAATCATCGTGATCCCTCTCAAACTCTGCAGCCAATTCTGCTGTTCCAAAACCTGTAGAAACACAAAAAGCGCCCATATAATCTTCAATTCCCGTTTCTTTTGGGGCTACAAAATCTGCTAATGCTATATTTGGAATTCCTGCTTTCTTTTTTAATTGTTGACGCAAAGTTACAAATTGAACATTTACTTTAGTTCTATCTGTATGTGCATAAATTTCAACATCATCATCATTTACAGAATTTGCAGGAAAAATTCCAAAAACAGCTTTTGCAGTTAATAAATTTTCATTCAATACTTTTGCAAGCATTAACTTTGCATCATTAAATAAATTAGTAGCCGATTCTCCTACAACTTCATCGCTTAAAATAGCTGGATATTTACCTGCCAATTCCCAAGTTCTGAAAAACGGCGTCCAATCTATATAATCTACTAGTTTTGTTAAATCAAAATCTTCAAAAACCTGAATTCCTTCAAAATTAGGTTTCTTTATTGTTGTTGTATTCCAGTCAATATTAAATTTATTTTTTCGAGCATTAACTAACGAAACATATTCTTTTTTACTAGATCTGTTAGCAAAACCTTCTCGAACCTTTACATAATCAGCTTTTATATCGCCAACATATTTCTGATTGGTTCTTTTATTTAATAAATCTCCAACAACCGTTACAGCTCTTGATGCATCGTGCACATGAACAACTGCATTTTTATATTGAGGATCAATCTTCACTGCTGTATGCGCTTTAGAGGTAGTTGCACCACCAATTAACAATGGAACTTCAAAATTTTGACGTTCCATTTCTTTCGCTAAATACACCATTTCATCTAAACTCGGTGTAATTAAACCACTTAATCCAATAGCATCAACATTTTTATCCTTTGCTGCTTGAATAATTTTTTCAGGAGCGACCATTACTCCTAAATCTACAATATCATAATTATTACAACCTAAAACAACACCCACAATATTTTTTCCGATATCGTGTACATCACCTTTTACCGTTGCTAATAATATTTTTCCGTTAGACTGACTTGCTCCACCTTTATCAAGTTCTATAAATGGTAATAGATAGGCTACGGCTTTTTTCATTACACGTGCTGATTTTACAACCTGAGGTAAGAACATCTTACCTGAACCAAATAAATCTCCAACTACATTCATTCCAATCATTAAGTTACCTTCAATAACTTCAATTGGTTTTACAGCTTCCAGTCTGGCAGCTTCAACATCTTCCACAATAAATTCATCTAAGCCTTTTACTAAAGAATGTGTAATTCGTTCTTGCAAAGGTTTTTCTCTCCAACTTAAATCAACTTTACGCTCTTTTGAAGTGCTAACAACACTTTCTGCAAAATCTAATAAACGCTCTGTAGCATCTTCTCTTCTATCTAAAATAACATCTTCAACGTGTTCTAATAGGTCTTTTGGAATATCATCATACACCTCTAACATTGCAGGGTTTACAATTCCAATATTCATACCTGCTTTTATAGCATAATACAAAAACACTGAATGCATTGCCTCTCTAACCGCATTGTTTCCTCTAAAAGAAAACGATACATTACTTACACCTCCACTTACGCTTGCATTTGGTAAATTCTCTCGAACCCATCGTGTCGCTTCAATAAAATCTATGGCATTTCGTTTGTGCTCATCCATTCCAGTAGCTACCGGAAATATATTTAAATCGAAAATAATATCTTCTGAAGGAAAGCCAACTTTATTAACTAAAACATCATACGAACGTTTCGCTATTTCAATTCTTCTTTCATAAGTATCCGCTTGTCCAAATTCATCAAAAGCCATTACAATTACAGCAGCTCCATACATTTTAATCTTTCTGGCTTGCTCAATAAATTGCATTTCTCCTTCTTTTAAACTGATAGAATTCACCACACATTTACCTTGTGCAACTTGTAAACCAGCTTCAATTATTTCCCACTTAGAACTATCAATCATAATTGGAACACGAGCAATGTCCGGTTCAGCAGCAATTAAATTCATAAAACGAACCATTGCTTCTTTTCCTTCTAACAAACCATCATCCATATTAATATCGATAATTTGGGCACCACCTTCAACTTGATGACGCGCAATGGCTAAAGCTTCATCAAATTTTTCTTCTTTTATCAATCGTAAAAACTTACGAGAACCAGCAACATTGGTGCGTTCACCAACATTTATAAAATTACTTTCTGGAGTAATTATTAATGGTTCAAGTCCAGATAATTTTAAATATTTTTTTTCAGTATTCATTCTATAGTGATGAGATTCTGAATCAAGTTCAGAATGACGTAAAATTAAAACTTTTATTTAACCAATCTCGGTTGATATCCTTCAGCTAATTCTGCAATTGCTTTTATATGGTCAGGAGTTGTTCCGCAACAACCACCAATTATATTTATCAAACTTTTTTCTAAATATTCTTTAATTTGACCTGCCATCATTTCTGGCGTTTCATCATATTCACCAAAAGCATTTGGCAATCCAGCATTTGGATGTGCAGAAATTCTTAAGTCTGATTTTTGTGCCAAAACTTCTAAATGCGGTGTTAACTGGTTTGCACCTAACGCGCAATTAAACCCAACAGTTAATAATGGAATATGTGATACTGAAATTAAAAAAGCTTCAGCTGTTTGACCGGATAATGTTCTTCCGCT
The DNA here is from genome assembly GCF_014646675.1 of Lutibacter litoralis. Lineage (GTDB taxonomy): Bacteria > Bacteroidota > Bacteroidia > Flavobacteriales > Flavobacteriaceae > Lutibacter > Lutibacter litoralis. The sequence continues at coordinate 212,469 of NZ_BMNS01000002.1, forward strand.
AGCATCTGTAATAGTTCCGCTTAACATAATTGGAATATCAATATCTCTTTCGTCTTTTATTTCTTCAATGGCAAATAATGCGGCTTTTGCATTTAATGTGTCAAACACCGTTTCAACCAATAATAAATCTACTCCACCATCAATTAACGCTTCTGCTTGTTGTTTATAAGCTATTCTTAAATCTTCAAAAGTTACGGCTCTAAAACCTGGATCATTTACATCTGGAGACATACTAGCCGTTCTATTTGTTGGGCCTATTGAACCAGCTACAAAACGTGGTTTATCAGGATTTTTTGCTGTATATTCTTGAGCAACTTCTTTAGCTATTTTAGCCGATTCAAAGTTCAATTCATATACAAATTCTTCCATTTCATAATCTGCCATTGCAATGGTTGTTGAAGAAAATGTATTCGTTTCAATAATATCAGCTCCAGCTTCTAAATATTTTCCGTGAATAGATTTAATAGCTTCAGGTTGCGTAATGGAAAGCATATCGTTATTTCCCTTTACTGAAACATGAAAATCTTTAAATTTTTCACCTCTATAATCTTCTTCAGTAAATTTATACTGCTGAATCATAGTTCCCATAGCACCATCGAGCACTAATATTTTATCCTTTAATATGTTGCGAATGTCTTCCATTTTATTTTTTTAACATAAACATAGGAAGTAGTAAAAAGAAATACTTTTAAGGCATTGAATGTTATCTTCCCATAATTTTGGTAGAATTTAGCACCTTCTTTTTTAAAGGGTTGCCAAGGCTTCAACAGGTCTATTCCCTCTGCCTTTCTTAATAACTAATTATATGTTTACGAACTTTCTGCAAATAAACGGCATATTCTTATGAATTACAAACTGCAATCCAAATTTATACCTTTCTATAATAATCTTTCAGTTAATTTGTTCAATTGATTGACTTTATCACTAAAATCACCCTTAATTGTTTTTCTGAATTTATTTAAATTTTCAGCCAACTCATCAATGTTTTCTGGAATTACTTCTTCAAAAAATTGACGTAAACGTTTTGCTAAAGTTGGTGATTTTCCGTTGGTTGAAATTGCTATTTTAATATTGCCTTTTGTTACAATTCCTCCTAAATAAAAATCACATAAACTTGGTGTATCGGCAACATTTACAATAATATTATTGGCTTTACAATCAGCATAAATTTGTTTATTAATTTCTAAATTATTTGTCGCTGCTATTACCAATTGCTTGTTTTTTAAAGCCAACTTATTATAAGGTGCTTTTAATAATGAAACTTGGTATTTATTTGCTAAACTTAAAAAATCTTCATCAAAATCTATTGAAACTACCAAAACAGTTGCATTAGGACTTGATTTTAATAAAAAAGATAATTTTTCTAAGGCCACTGTTCCACCTCCAACAATTAATATGTTTAAGACATTCGCCTTTAAAAAAATTGGATATAATTGGTTTTGATTCATTTCTTTAATAAAATAAGATTAAGCACTTACCGATTTATAACTTTCATAAAACGAATTCAATTTTGCACTTTCCTTGACAACTTCCCCAATAACAATTATAGCCGGAGAGGATAATTGCTTTTGATGCACAACCTCTTCAATAGAATTAATAGTCCCTAAACCAATTTTTTCACTCGCTGTTGTTCCGTTTTGTATAATTGCTGTTGGAACTTCCGATTTGTTGAACTTTTTAAATATTGAAACTATTTCATTCAACTTACTCATTCCCATTAAAATAACAACTGTTGCCGTAGATTGGGCAGCCAAATAAACATCGGTAGAAAGTTGTCTTTCCGATGTTGTGCCTGTAATTACCCAAAAACTTTCTGCAACTCCTCTTTTAGTTAATGAAATCCCTTGACTTGCCGGAACAGCCATTGCTGATGAAATCCCGGAAATTACTTCAGTTTCTATTCCAAAAGATTCAATAAATTCAACTTCTTCAGAACCTCTACCAAAAATAAAAGGATCACCTCCTTTTAAACGAACTACATTTCCATATTCAAAAGCACTTTTTACAATTAACTCATTAATTTTATCTTGTGTAAAACTGTGCATACCTTTACGTTTACCTACAAAAATCTTTTTTGCAGTAGGTGCATATTCCAATAATTCTCTATTTATTAAAGCATCATACAAAATTACCTTAGATTTTTGTAAGGCTTTTACACCTTTAACTGTTATTAAATCTGGATCTCCTGGACCTGCTCCAATTAATGTTACTTTTTTCGCTAATTTAGTTTTCATTACTCACAGTTTTAGTTCTAAACTCGTTTACTTTTTCATAAAACAACTGTGCTTCTTCTAAATATTTTTCAGCAAATTCTTCTGTTGGTTCATTGTTTTTTATTTGATAAATAAAAGTTGAAAACGGAACTCCCAAATCAATTTCTTTTCCAAAAAACTCATCAAACTGAGAAATAATACCAACGTGTGTATTCGTTTTCTTTCCTTCTGAAGTTAATAAGGCTTTTGCTGTATTTACAATACTTGAATAGGTGTAATAAATACTATCTGAAAATTGATTTAATTTTAATGATTCTAAAGCATTTTCTAATTTCTCTTCGCTTTCTAATAGCAATGTTGCTATTAAATCTATAACAACCCCAGCACATTCTCCAACTCCAACTGCTTTTTCATAAGCTTCTTCACTTCCCCAATCAATAAAATCACTTTGTTCTAAATTTGTAGTATCTGCTAAAGGTTTTAACAAGTTGTAAAAATAACGCTCTCCTTGCCTGTCGTAATAATTGATAAAAGACTCATCTACAGAAACGTTAGCTTCGTAATCATTTAAGATTGAACGTAAAGCTTGAGGACCACGTTTGCTTGGTATTTTCAGCACTTTATCGGCAATTCTTCCTGCTCCATTTCCTAAAACACTTCCTCCTAACAATACTTGCAATGCTGGAGCAACTAGATTTCCTGATTTAATAGACATTCCTTGAAAACCAATATGAGCCATTGTATGTTGCCCACAAGAATTCATACAACCACTTATTTTTATGGTAATTTCTTTATTGTTTGCATATTGAGGGTACTCGTTTCGCAACACTTTCTCAAGTTCTGCAGAAATTCCAGTACTACTCGCAATTCCTAAATTACACGTATCTGTTCCTGGGCATGAGGTAATATCTAAGGTGCTATTATAACCAATAGTTGCAAAACCCAATTTGCTTAATTCGTTATAAAAAAATGGCAATAATTCATTCTTAACATGACGAATTAATATATTTTGACGTAGTGTTAATCGGATTTCATTTCCTGCATAATTTTTAATTAAATCGGCTAACATTCTAGCTTCATCTGTATAAAAATCTCCTAAATACACTTTTATACCAATAGCACTAAAACCATCTTGTTTTTGGTGAATTACATTCGTTTTTTTCCACAATTCAAAAGCCTTCTCATCTTTAATTTCTACTGAAGGAACTTTAATGTGAGGTAAATTTACCTCATTATTAACCCCTGACGTATCAATAGGAAAAGAAGTTACCGACAATGCCTTTTGCTCGTCTTCAATCAATTTTATAAAAGCGTTAAAACCTACATCTTTTATTAAAAATTTCAATCTGGCTTTCGCTCTTTTAGAACGCTCTCCATATCTATCAAAGACACGTAAAACCGCTTCTGTAATTGGAATAATTTTATCCGCTTCAACAAATTCAAATAGTGTATCTGCTAAACGCGCTTGTGAACCTAAACCTCCAGCAACCATTACTTTAAAACCAATAACACCATCCTTAATTTTGGCGATAAATCCTAAATCGTGCATAAAACTTAATGCTGTGTCCTCATCTGTTCCAGAAAATGAAATTTTAAATTTTCTTCCTAATTCCTGGCAAATTGGATTTCGTAAAAAGAACTCAAAAGTAGCGTGTGCATATAGCGAAACATCAAATGGCTCATTAGGGTCTATTCCTGCAGTTTCACTTGCCGTTACATTTCTAACAGCATTTCCACAAGCTTCACGTAATGTAATATCATCTTTTTCCAATTCAGCCCAAAGTTCTGGCGTTCTATCTAAACTTACGTGGTGAATTTGAATATCTTGACGTGTAGTAATATGCAATCTTCCTCTTGAATATTCATCTGAAACATTAGCAATCCTATGAAGCTGTTCGCTGGTTACTTTTCCATATGGTAGCTTAATACGAATCATTTGAACCCCAAACTGACGTTGCCCATAAACACCTCTTGCAAGACGTAAACTTCTAAAACGTGCCTCGTCAATTTCTCCGTTATAAAACTGTTGAATCTTTTTTTCTAGGTCAATAATATCCCTCTCGACGATCGGATTTTCGATCTCGCTTCTAAAGCTTTGCATGCTATTTGATTTTTTTAGTTAGTAATAATAGTTTCCCTAGTTCATAAGGAAATATGAGCTTTAATAATTTATATGTAATTGATTTTCTTTTAGTTATTCAATAAAACCGACACCCGCAGTGTTATTAGTTTGTGGATCGATTAAAATAAAAGATCCGTTAGTTCTATGCTCTTTAAATGCATCTAAAAAAATTGGCTTGTTCAGTTGAAATGAAACAGCTGCAATATCATTCATTTTTAAACTATCAACTCCTGTTTCAACTCCAGAATAATCTGGATTTATTTTATTATGAATAGCACCAACTTTAGCTAACACTTTATGTACGCCATGTTGTAACACATATTTAGAACCAGCTCTTAAATTTTCGTTATCCATCCAAGTTACAGTTGCTGTAAACTTCTTTTCGATTTTTGGCAATTCGTTTTCTTTAACAATCATATCACCTCTGCTTACATTTACATCATTTTCTAAAGTAACAGTTACCGAAGATCTACGAGCAGCAGTTTGATATTTTTTATCATAAAAGAAAATTTCTTTAATTTTAGATTTAGTTTTTGATGGCAAAATAACTACTTCATCTCCAACATTTAATTCACCTCCATATACTTTACCAGCATATCCTCTAAAATCGTGATATTCCTCAGTTTTTGGACGAATTACATATTGAACTGGAAAACGTACTTTACCTAAATTATAAATATCTTGAGTATCAATCTCTTCTAAATGTTGTAGTAACGTTTTACCAGTAAACCAAGACATTTTTGTTGATTTCTCTACAACATTATCGCCTTTTAAAGCACTTACAGGAATAAAAGTAATATTCTGATCTTCATAATCACTTTTGTCAACTACTTTTTGAAAATCAGCTTTAATTTCATTGTATCTTTCTTCAGAAAAATCAACTAAATCCATTTTATTTACTGCTACAATTACATTCTTAATTCTTAATAAATTATTAATGAAAAAATGACGATAAGTTTGTTCAATAACGCCGTGACGTGCATCTATTAAAACAATTCCCACTTGCGATGTAGATGCTCCTGTAACCATATTACGGGTATATTCTACGTGACCAGGAGTATCAGCAATTATATAACTTTTTGTAGCTGTTGAAAAATAAATATGTGCTACGTCAATAGTAATTCCTTGTTCTCTTTCTGCTACTAAACCATCAGTTGCTAGAGAAAAATCTAAATAATCGTATCCTTTTTGTTTAGAACTGCGTTCAATGGCCTCTAACTTATCATCGGTTAACGATTTTGTATCGTACAACAATCTTCCAATTAATGTACTTTTTCCGTCATCTACACTTCCTGCTGTTGCTATTTTTAAAACTTCCATTTTTTTGTTTAGCTTTTTGCCATTCGCTTTTAGCTATTGGCTTAAATTTATGTTGTTAATAAGCTAAAGGCTAAAGCCAGTAGCTAAAGGCAAAATTTTCTTTCGAAAATTTTAGAAATACCCTTGTTGTTTACGTTCTTCCATTGCTGCTTCTGATCTTTTATCATCAATTCTTGCACCTCTTTCTGAAATACTTGAATCTCTAATTTCCGAAACGACTTTGCTAATTGTGGTAGCATAAGAATCTACAGCTGCAGTACAACTCATATCTCCTACAGTTCTAAAACGAACCATGCGCTCTTCAACCTCCTCATCTTCATCTTTATACACATGTTCTGAAGCCGACCATATAAGTCCATCTCTTAAAAACACATTACGTTTATGTGCAAAATAAATAGAAGGAATTTCTAAATCTTCACGCTCTATATAGGTCCAAACATCTAACTCTGTCCAGTTAGAAATTGGAAAGACACGTACATTTTGACCAAAATCTATTTGTCCGTTTAGCATATCAAATAATTCTGGACGTTGGTTTTTTTCATCCCATTGACCAAAATCGTCACGTACAGAAAAAATACGTTCTTTTGCTCTTGCCTTTTCTTCATCTCTTCGAGCACCACCAATACAAGCATCAAATTTAAATTCTTCAATAGCATCTAAAAGTGTAGTTGTTTGTAACATATTTCTGCTAGAATACCTTCCAGATTCTTCTTTTACCTTGCCTTGATCTATAGAATCTTGTACATTACGTACTATTAATTCCAATCCTAATTCTTCAACCAAACGATCTCTAAATTCAATAGTTTCAGGAAAATTATGTCCTGTGTCTATATGCATTAATGGAAACGGAATTTTTGCTGGATAGAAAGCTTTTTGAGCCAATCTAACCAATGTGATTGAATCTTTTCCTCCTGAGAATAACAGCACAGGTTTTTTAAACTGTGCAGCAACTTCTCTCATAATATAAATTGCTTCGTTTTCTAATTGATTTATGTATAATTTATCTGTCATAATTCGCTTTTTATGAATGTAAACCACATTCTCTATTTTCTAATACCTTTGTTGGGTCGAAGTATTTAAACTCATTAGGTAATTCATTTCCTTCTAAATAGGCATCTAATTGTGCATCCGTATAATTATAAAAAGGACTCACTTTTAAAATACCATCTTTACTAAGAGAAACTACATTAATACTATCTCTAAAAGCAGTTTGACCATTGCGTAAATTTGTAAACCAAACATCAGGCTTGTGTTCTTGCATTGCTCTAGTAAACGGTTCAAGTTTTACTTGTTCCGTAAATATTTTATGCTGCGGATCTTCAATTTGAGGAATTCCCATTATTGAATCTCTATGTGCTGTTGTTTGTTGTGGTACATATAAATGCACATTTAAACCTAAAGAATGTATTAGTTCATTTGCATGTTTATAAGTTTGCGGTGTATTGTACCCTGTATCGCACCAAATTACTTTTAACTCAGCATCTACTTGTGTACACGCATGTAAAATAGCCACTTCGTATGGTCTAAAATTTGTAGTAACTACAGGATTTTTAGCAACTGACAGTGCCCAAGTAATAATTTCAGTTGGAGATTTATCTTTTAAATCTTCATTTATTTGTTCAATATTAATGTGCTTCATTATTTTCCCCATTTTATTTTATTCCAGATTCTTTCGTGAAAAAAGTACAATACCATTTTTGTTACTAATTCTATAGAACCTATTGATAATGCCAATGCAATATGCCCAGTAATTAACCAAGAAATTACAATGGTATCTAAAGTTCCAATTACTCTCCAACTAATAGTTTTTAAAATACTACGCATAGGTTTTTCAGAACTTTGAACATCTACTTCACCACTTTTATTTTGTTTTTTATTTGAAATAAAGATCTGATCTAGTATCATTTTTCGATTATGTCATTTTAAGAGGCAAACTTACTCTTTTTTCACAAGCCTACCAACTCGATAGACTAATAGATTGGCAATATTTAAACTTTTTAACATATTCTTAAAAAAAGTATTAATTTTTAATGATTTAAAGCCTGTTCAATATCCTGAAGTATATCTTTTACATTTTCTAAGCCAACAGAAATTCGCACCAACCCGGGCGTAATTCCTGCTGCTAAACGCTCTTCTTCACTTAATTTACTATGTGTAGTGGATGCTGGATGCGTTACAATAGTTCTTGTATCTCCCAAATTTGCAGATAAAGAGCACATTTTAATGGCATTTAAAAAATTTCGCCCTGCCTCAATTCCTCCTTTTACCTCAATAGCAATAATATTTCCTCCTAACTTCATTTGCTTTTTAGCAATTTTATATTGAGGATGTGATTTTAAAAAAGGATATTTTACTGTTGAAATATGCTCATTATTTTCAAGAGTTTCAGCTATTTTCACTGCATTTTCGCAATGTCTGTCAACTCTTACAGCCAAAGTTTCTAGACTTTTACTCAAAGTCCAAGCGTTAAATGGCGACATTGCAGGACCAGTATTACGTGAAAATAGATAAATTTCACGCACCAAGTCAGAATTACCAACCACAACACCTCCCATCACACGACCCTGCCCATCCATTAATTTTGTTGCAGAATGCACAACCAAATCTGCTCCATATTTAATTGGTTGCTGAATATAAGGAGTTGCAAAACAGTTATCTATAATTAAAATTAAATTGTGCTTTTTTGCTATTTTGCTTAACAACTCTAAATCTATAATATCTACTCCAGGATTTGTTGGAGATTCTGCATATAAAATTTTTGTCGAAGGCGTAATTAACCCTTCAATTTCATCTGGATTATTTATATCAAAATAAGAGGTCGTAATATTCCACTTTGGAAAATATTTTGTAAACAAAGTATGTGTTGATCCAAAAACCGAACGCGCAGAAACTATATGATCTCCACTACTTAACAGCGCTGCAAAACTCGCATAAATTGCCGCCATTCCTGTAGCAAAGGCATAACCATCTTGTGCGCCTTCCATTGCTACAACTTTTTCTACAAACTCTGTTGTATTTGGGTTGCTAAAACGCGAATAAATGTTTCTATTTTTTTCTTCACTAAAAGAAGCCCTCATATCTTCAGCATCTTCAAAAATAAAACTTGAAGTTACATACATCGGGATTGAATGTTCCTGAAAGTGTGAACGTTCTAATTGGGTTCTAATTGCTGTTGTTTCAAAATTTTTATCGCTCATATTATCTATTTTTCCCCTCGTTAATCCTTCCCACACGAAAGGAAACTTGTTACAGTTAATTTTTAATTATTAATTTTTTTGTGCTAAACGCAAAATATCACCAAAAACACCACGTGCAGTAACAGCTGCTCCCGCTCCAGCACCTTGAATTACAATCGGTTTTTCACCATAAGATTCAGTAAATACTTCAAAAATAGCATCTGCCCCTTGTATTTGTCCCAAAGCACTATTTGCTGGTACAGAAATTAATTTAACCTCTAATACTCCTTTATCTTCTTGTAAATTACCCGATAAATCTCCAATATAACGCAATACATGACCTTCTTTTTGAGTATCTTTTATTGCCTGATAATGTGCGTCTAAATCAGTTAATTTTTGTAAAAATTCAGAAGCTTCTCCCGTTCTTAAATTTTCTGGAATTAAGTTTTCAATAACTACATCGCTAAATTCATTTTGTAAATCTAGTTCACGGGCTAAAATCAATAATTTACGTCCAACATCATTTCCACATAAATCTTCACGCGGATCTGGTTCTGTATATCCGTTTGCAATTGCCTCTTTTAAAACCGCACTAAACGGACGATCTTGCACAGAATAATTGTTAAACAAATAACTTAAAGATCCTGAAAACACACCCCTAATTCCTGTAATGTTCTCACCAGAATCGTGTAATAATTTTATGGTATCTATTAATGGCAATCCCGCTCCCACATTGGTTTCATATAAGTAGGCTTTTTTATTATCGCTTAATTTATTACGCAATTCTTTATAAAAAGAATACTCTAAGGTATTTGCTATTTTATTTGATGAAATTAAATCGAATCCGTTTTCAACTAAATCAATATAATTTTTTACAAATTCACTATTTGCTGTATTATCAACAGCTATTAAATTTTCTAAATGGTTTTTTTCGGCATAGTCTATTATATTCTGAACAGAATTTTCTTCAGAAGCAATTGTTAAGTCAGTTTCCCAACTTTCATTTATACCTTTTTTATTCAGCAATACTTTTGAAGAATTTGCCACTGCAAAAATATTTAAGTTGATGTTTTTTCTAGCAATGATATTTTCTTTGCTTTTCAGAATTTGGTTTATCAGTGTTCCGCCTACAAGTCCTTTTCCAAAAATTGCAATGTTAATGTTTTTTGAAATCTCAAAAATTTCACCGTGAATAACATTTACCGCTTTGTTTAAATCGGTTTGTTTTACAACCAAACATACGTTTTCACCTGTTACAGTATTGTTTATTAGTATTGGAGTAATGTGATTTTTTATTAAAGCACCATAAGGTTGATTGAAAGAATACAAGCTTTGTCCAATAATTGAAATTACAGATACGCTCTCGGTTACGTATATCTGACTTACATCTTTACTTTTAAATTCAGTTTTAAACTCTTGCTCTAATACTTTTTTTGCTTTGTAACCATTTTTAGCATCAACAATAAAACCAATTCCTCGTTCACTTGAACCTTGAGAAATAATACTTACACTAATATTTTCTCTACCTAAAGCTCCAAAAATTCTTCCATCAACACCAACTTTCCCCAATAAACCGCGTCCAATTAAATTTACCAAAGCTACATCTTGATCAACAGATAAGGATTTAATACCTCCCCGTTCCGTTTCTTTGCCTATTAAAGTACCTGTGTTATCAGCATTAAACGTATTTAAAATTCGTAATGGAATATTTTTCTCAATTAATGGAATAATAGTTTTAGCATGCAAAATATTAGCTCCAAAATTTGCCATTTCATTGGCTTCTTGGTAGCTCAATTTTTCTATTTTCTTTGAGTTTTCAACTAAATCTGGGTTTGCAGTATAAATTCCATCAACGTGTGTATAGTTTTGAAATTCTTCAGCATTCAAAAAATTAGCAATTAATGAGGCTGTATAATTACTTCCATTTCTTCCTAAAGTAGTTGTTTCTCCGTTTAAATTAGAACCAATAAAACCTGTAATAATTTGAGTAACTTCATCTGGTTGATTTCTAAAAAATTCTATTACATTTTCTTCTGAAGTGTTTTCAAAAGGCTGTGCTTTTCCAAACTGATTATTAGTTTTAATTAATGTACGGGTATCAGCAAAATTGGCTTTAGTCCCTCTTTTATTCAGTAAATTAGCAATTAATTTAGCAGATAGTATTTCTCCTTGCGAAAGTACTTGATCTTTAACTTTAGGGCTGTAATCACCTAACAAATTTACACCTCTAAAAATTTCATCTAATAATTGAAATTCGTTAGATAAATCGACTGTGCTATCAGCTTCTATCTGATAGTTTTTCATTTGCTCAAACTCTTCTATATAAGGCAAACCACTTTTTGCTTTTTCTAAAATAGATTCTAAATGATCTGTTGTTTTTCCACGTGCTGAAACTACTACAGCTATGTTTTCATTATTAGCAATTTTGTTTTCAATAATAGCTAAGGTGCTTTCTAAACCTAAACCATTTGCTAACGACTTTCCTCCAAATTTTACTACTTTCATCTTATTGTGTTTAGAACTTTTGTTAAAAATTGGTTCTATAATTTTTCCTAATTGTTTATATTCTATTAAAAAAGCATCATGTCCGTGTACCGAATTTATTTCGTTATAGGTAACATTTGGATGTGTTAATGCTAATTGTTTATGTGTTTCTTTGTTCTCTTCTGCCGTAAAAAATAAATCTGAATCTACTCCAACAATATGAATATTTGCTTTTATAGTATCTAGTACATTTTCACTTCTATCTTTTGTAACGTCAATGGTTTTTAACAATTGATTCATTAACCTATAAGCAGACAATTGAAAACGTTCCTGTAATTTTTTACCGTGATGTAGCAGCCAACTTTCTACATTAAAAATTTCTAATTCCTCATTTTTAGAACGTTGAAAACGTGCCTTAAAAGATTCTGGAGTTCGATAGCACAACATTGCATGCATACGTGCATCGTGCACTGGATTGCTCGAATTCACTAAAAATTGTTCTTGAATTTGGCAATTTGCAATTAACCAATCCGTAGCTTTCCAGTCTGTAGCAACCAAAATTAAATGTGTTGTAATTTCAGGATTGATAACTGCCATTTCCCAGGCAATACCACCACCTAAAGAACCTCCAATCAACGCAAATAAACCCTCAATTTTTAACGCTTTCAACCCTAAAACAAAAATATTAGCAATATCTCTGGCTTCAAAATCTTTATAATTTTCTATTACAAAACCATCATATCCATTTCCAGGGATATTAAATGACAAAATAGTATAATGATTGGTGTCTATTACTTTATTCTCTCCCACCAAATCAATCCACCAACCATCTTTCCCCGCAACATTTGAATTTCCTGTTAATGCATGGTTTACCAAAATGATTGGAGCAGAATACAATTCTTTTCCAAAAATCTCATAAGAAAGTTGAAGATACTCGCTTTTTATTCCTTTTTCAGAAATAAAATTAGAGAGTGTTATGTGTTTTAATTGATTCATCAATAATTATTTAAAATAGCATCCTTTACAGAATTATTTGTGCTTAAAAATTATTGTTACGAGAAATGCAGAAAATTACTCAAAGTAATTTCGTTTAGTTATCTATCCAAAATGGGTAGAATTTAGCACCTTCTTTAAAAGTTAAAGGGTTGCTAAGGCTTCACTGGGTCTATTCCCTCTGCCTTTCTTGATAACAATAGTCAATACGTTTATGAACTAAGCGGCAAATTAACACAATAATTCTTTCTCAAACAAAATTTAATGTACTAATGTTTTTATTTCTTTAAAAGCTTCTTGCAAATCTTGTTTTAAATCTTCAATATCTTCAAGTCCTACAGACAATCTTATTAAATCTTTTGAAACTCCACTAGATTCTTGTTGTTCATCAGTTAATTGTTGATGTGTGGTACTTGCAGGGTGAATTATTAATGATTTTGTGTCTCCAATATTAGCTAATAAAGAAAATAGTTGAGTTGCATCTGTTACTTTTTTAGCCGCTTCAAAACCTCCTTTTAATCCAAATGTTACCAAACCACTTTGCCCTTTAGATAAATATTTTTTTGCTAATGTATTGTACTTGCTACTTTCTAAACCTGGATAATTTACCCAAGCAACTTCTTCTCTACTTTCCAACCATTGTGCCAATTTCAAAGCGTTTTTACTGTGTTGTTTTATACGAATTGGTAAGGTCTCTAATCCTTGAATAATTTGGAATGCATTAAACGGACTTAATGCACCTCCAAAATCACGTAATCCTTCTAAAATTAATTTAAACGTAAATGCTGCCGCACCTAAAGTTTCGCTATAAACCAATCCATGGTATCCTGCTGAAGGTTCCGTAAATTCAGGAAATTTACCATTTGTCCAATCAAAAGTTCCAGCATCAATAATAGCCCCTCCTAACGAGTTACCTTGTCCCCCAATATATTTTGTTAATGAATGAATTACCAAATTTGCTCCGTGTTTTATAGGATTTAACAACGCTGGACTTGCCACTGTATTATCAACAATAAATGGAACACCGGCTGCTTTTGAATGAACTGCAATTGCTTCCAGATCCAAAACATCTAATTTTGGATTTCCTAAAGATTCTACAAAAAATGCTCTTGTATTTTCTTGAACAGCTTCTTTAAAGTTTTCAGGATTTGAAGCATCTACAAAAGTAGTAGTAATTCCCAATCTTGGTAACGTAACATTTAACAGCGTAAAAGTTCCTCCGTACAAACTACTTGAAGCTACAATATGATCTCCCGCTTTTAGCAACGTTAATAATCCGGTAGAAATTGCCGAAGTTCCAGAAGCAAAAACAACTGCTCCAACTCCGCCTTCAATTGCAGCTAAACGTTGTTGTAAAATATCGTTGGTTGGATTGTTTAATCTTGTATAAATGAATCCTAATTCTTTTAATGAAAATAAATTTGCTGCGTGTTCTGTATCATTAAAGACATATGATGATGATTGATAAATAGGAACTGCTCTAGTTCCAGAAGTTTGTGCTGTATCATGTCCTGCGTGTAATGCTTGTGTTGAAATTTTTTGAGTACTCATTGTTATATTTTTTTATATTTTAATTCTAGTTTAGTTAAATAAAAAAGTCCCTTTGGTTTTAGGTATTACCAAAGGGACTTTTATCTATATAGACTTTATTTTTCCATTTATATTTGGCAATACCTGTTCATTGTGTCACGCATTATTTGCATACACATTTCAAATTGGTTTAACATCATTTTTTGGAAACTGTTCATTGTTTTTCTAATTTTTTTATAAAAAAAAAGCCTCTGATTTTTCAGAGGCTCTATTTTTATATATTATTAATATTTAATCAATAGCAGACTCTTTGAAATTTTCACACATCATATTACGCATATTGTTAAACATTTTATTCATTTTTTACCTTTTTGTTGCGACAAATGTAATTACATTTTTTTAATCTGCAATATTTTTTTTATTTATTTTAATTTCGCAGTTCCAAAACTAACCGAAAAATCAACACACCAAATATTAACAAGTTTATACTTTAATAAATCTGTATTTGACGGAATTGAGTACGTGAAATCATCCGAAACACCTTTTAAATCTCCAAGATCAATGTATTGAGTTGAGTTAGCATCAGTTGATAAATAAACCAATAATTTTGGTCCATTATCAGTTTTAAAATCTGTAAATGTTAGCACTGTTTTATCAGAATTAACAGCAACCTTTCCAGAAGTTGGGTGTGCTCCATCTATAAAATCTCCCATTACAAAAATGGTTTCATTCATAATATTTTCTTCATTTTCAATCTGCTCAAAAATAGTTTCTATTTCATCGGTTCCTGAGCAATTGCTAAATATTATAGCTAAAAGAATCAAAAAAGTTATTTTTTTCATCATAAATATATGTTTTATAATTAAAAGTCGTAAAAAGCTTAAAGTAATTACAAAAGATATTTTTAAAAATTATTTAACAGTTATTTTGCGTTTAGTTTTTAAATTTTCATAAATTTGCAAACGAAATATTCAAGAGGAAAAATTTGAACTGATTGCAACCTCATTAAAAAATGCTAAAGCAGTAATTACTTACTCCTTTTAGCGACCAACGCAATCACCTAAATTTTCTTCAAACAATTTAAAATTAAATAATTATGTCATATTTATTCACATCAGAATCTGTATCGGAAGGACATCCGGATAAAGTATCAGATCAAATTTCAGATGCATTAGTTGATAACTTTTTAGCTTTTGATCCAAATTCAAAAGTTGCCTGCGAAACGTTAGTAACAACTGGTCAAGTTGTTTTAGCTGGAGAAGTAAAATCTAACACGTATTTAGATGTTCAAAAAATAGCACGAGATGTTATTAATAACATTGGCTATACCAAAAGCGAATATATGTTCGATGGAAATTCTTGTGGTGTTTTTTCTGCAATTCATGAACAATCTCAAGACATTAATCAAGGTGTTGATAGAGCTAAAAAAGAAGAGCAAGGAGCTGGTGACCAAGGGATGATGTTTGGTTACGCTACCAATGAAACTGAAAATTTAATGCCTTTAGCGTTGGATTTAAGTCATAGAATTTTACACGAATTAGCAGCCTTAAGACGAGAAAATAGTGAAATTACCTATTTACGTCCAGATTCTAAAAGTCAGGTTACTATTGAATATACCGATGACAACGTTCCTTTTAGAATAAAAGATATAGTTGTATCGACACAGCACGATCAATTTTTAGAAGACGATAATGAAATGTTAGCCAAAATTAAAGCTGATGTCATTAGTATTTTAATTCCTAGAGTAATAGCAAAATTACCTGCATCAATCCAAGCGTTATTTAACGATAGTATAGTATATCATGTAAATCCAACTGGAAAATTTGTAATAGGTGGACCGCACGGAGATACTGGTTTAACAGGAAGAAAAATTATTGTTGACACCTATGGTGGAAAAGGAGCCCACGGTGGTGGTGCTTTTTCTGGAAAAGACCCAAGTAAAGTAGATAGAAGTGCTGCATATGCAACGCGACACATTGCAAAAAACTTGGTTGCAGCTGGTGTTGCAGATGAAGTATTAATTCAAGTTTCTTACGCAATTGGAGTTGCAAAACCAATGGGAATTTATGTAAATACGTATGGAACTTCTAATGTTGATAAAGCTGATGGTGAAATTGCAGAGATTATTGAAACTCTATTTGATATGAGACCAGCTTCTATTGAGGAACGTTTAAAATTACGTCAACCAATGTATTTAGAAACAGCTGCTTACGGACATATGGGGAGAGAAAATCGCATTGTAAATAAAACATTTAGAAATGTTGATGGCACAGAAGTTTCTTTTGATGTTGAATTATTTACTTGGGAAAAATTAGATTACGTAGATAAAATAAAATCAGCTTTTAATATTTAAAAAACGCTGTTATATACATAATACTTAAAGACTGTCTGATTTTTTTAGACAGTCTTTTTTATGAAATAAATTTGCAAAAACAAAAGTTTCCAAACTTAGAAAATCGCTCAACAATTATTAATAATATAAATCTCAACAAAATTAAACCACGTTTATTAAGAAATTAATACTCTAATTAATTTAAATTATTAAATAATGAATCGTGTAAAATTACTATCTTCGAAAATTATTTAAAAAAACCAAACATGTTTCAAAAATTAAAGGGATTTACGCGTGCCTTTTGGACAGCAAATATTGTTGAACTTTTAGAAAGAGGCGCATATTACGGTGTATTTATTGTTATTACACTTTATTTATCAAGAATTTTAGGTTTTACTGATGTAGAAGCCGCATTAATTTCAGGTATCTTTTCTGGAGGACTGTATTTATTACCAACTTTTACTGGCGCTTTAGCTGATAAAATAGGATTTAAATCATCATTAGTAATTGCTTTTTCATTATTAAGTATTGGATATTTTGGACTGGGTGCACTTCCAACTGTTCTAGAATCGATAGGACTTGTTGATTATTCCGAAGGAATTAAATTTACAGGATTATTAGAATCCTCTCAAAGATGGTCTATTGTTCCGATAATGTTGGTAATAATGATTGGTGGTTCTTTTATAAAATCTGTAATTACAGGTACTGTTGCTAAAGAAACAACTGAAAGCAATAGAGCATTAGGTTTTTCAATATTTTACATGATGGTAAATATTGGTGCCTTTTCAGGAAAAACCATTGTAAAACCACTACGTGTTTCTATGGGAGATATGGGGTTAGTTTACCTAAATTATTTCTCTGCCGCAATGACATTTATTGCTTTAATAATGATTATTTTCTTCTATAAATCTTCTAAAACCGAAGGAAAAGGAAAAACTTTAAAAGAGATTTGGACCGCATTAGTAAAGGTAGTTTCTAACGGAAGATTGATAACACTTATATTAATAATCACAGGTTTTTGGATGGTGCAACATCAATTGTATGCAACTATGCCAAAATATGTATTGAGAATGGCTGGTGAAGGTGCTTCACCGTCTTGGTATGCTAACGTAAACCCATTGATTGTAGTACTTACTGTTACATTAGTAACAAGATTAATGGCAAGCAAGACACCATTATTCTCTATGACAGTTGGTATGTTTATTATGCCTTTTTCAGCTCTTGTAATGGCTTCTGGAAATTGGATCAGTGGAGGTGAAATTGATCTTGGTATTATGAGTATGCACCCAATTGCATTAATGATGGTTCTAGGAATTGTTTTACAAGGTTTAGCAGAATCGTTTATATCTCCTAGATTTTTACAATTTTTCTCCTTACAAGCTCCAAAAGGAGAAGAAGGATTGTACTTAGGATTTAGCCATTTACATTCATTTATCTCTTCTGTTGTAGGTTTTGGTTTGTCTGGATATTTACTTTCAAAATATTGTCCTGAACCAAAATTATTTGAAACACACGAAGCTTGGCAAGCAGCCTCTGCAAATGCACATTATATTTGGTATTACTTCGCCGGAATTGCATTATTTTCAGCAATTTCATTAATAGTTTATGGAAAAGTAATAGAGCGTTTAGACGCTAAAAAGCAATAATTTTTATTCTGAAATAAATAAAAGCTGTCTGAAAATTTTAAAATTTTCAGACAGCTTTTTTATTAAAACAACTTTATTATTTTCAACTATTGAGCATTATAAAAACCTTCCAACGCTTTTGTCATATAAGTATGATCGTCTACTCCACTTGTCTCTCTAATGGAATGCATTGCCCACATTGGGTTACCTACATCCACAGAAGATATTGCCAATTGACCTGCGGAAACATTTCCTAAAGTTCCACCACCAAGCATATCTGAACGATTTACAAATTTTTGATACGGAATAGAAGCTTCTTTACAAATCATTTCAAAAACAGCACACGAGTTACTATCTGTTGTATATTTTTGATTTCCTTCAATTTTAATTACAGGTCCAGCATTAATTATTGGTCTATTTACTGGGTCGTGTTTATCTGGATGATTTGGATGCAACGCATGCGCCATATCCGCACTCACCATAAAAGAATTGTAAATTGCACGTTGGCTATCTTCTTCATTTTCACCTTGTATTGATAAAATTCTATTTAAAACATCTTTAAGTATTGGAGATCCAGCACCTTGCTTAGAACGACTTCCAACTTCTTCATTATCAAAAATTGCCAATACATTGGTTGAATTCTTATTGTTTGAATCTAAAATTGCCGATAATCCAGCGTGAACCATTGCTAAATCGTCTAACTTTCCAGAGCAAATAAACTCGTTATTTAATCCAATTATACTTCCTTTAGCTACATCATACAAGTTTAAATCTACTTCTAAAATATCCTCAATAGGAACATTTATAATTTCCGATAATTTAGTAGCTAACAATAAATCTTTATTCAAATCTTTATTAATTAATGCTGTAACCGGCAACATATCCACTTGCTTATTTAGTGCAATCCCTTCATTTACAGTTCTGTTAAAGTGAATTGGCAAATTTGGGATAATTAATATTGGTTGCTCAATAGTTACCAAATGTGTAATTGGATTTAAACTATTTTTACCTTTACAACTTACGCGACCTGCAATAGATAATGGACGGTCTAACCAAGTATTTAAAATAGGACTTCCGTAGGTTTCGGTATTAAACTTTATGTATTTATCTTCCACTGAAATTTCAGGAGAAGGTTTTATTTTAAATGTTGGAGAATCTGAATGTGCTGCAACAATTTTAAAACCGCTTGATGCGATATCCGAAGTACCTACTGTAAAAGCGAATAAAGAAGTATCATTCTGACTTACAAAATATTTTCCTTCTTTTTCAATAGCCCATTTATTTTTAAAATTTAGTTCAGAAAAATTATTTTCTAACAAAATGTTTTTTACATTTTTAACTACATGGTAAGGACTTTGACTTTTCCCAATAAAATCTATTAAATCTTGAGCATGTTTAAGGTTTGAGTTCATAAAAGAATCTTTAAATTAAATTGAATTTTTGAATAACAAATATAGAATATTATAAAAAAACAGTATCAAAAACACAGCGTTCTTTTTGGTTTAAGAATGTAAAAAAAACCATGTTGTTTCTTTATAAAAGAATTAACATTTCATTAACTAAATTTACCCCCTTAAAAACCTCCATTCTTTATGTTTTTAATTGTTAAATAATTAATTTTGATATAATTAAATCAATCTAATTAACAATTTACAATTATGGATAAAAAAACGCCTAAACTATTAACAACTATTACACTTTTTTGTGTGGCTTTAGCTTTAATAAGTTGCAAACAAACAAAGGAAAAAGAGGAAACTATGACAACTAACAATATATTGTTGCAAGAGTGGACAGGGCCTTATGGCGGTGTTCCTGCTTTTGATAAAATGAATATCGCAGATATTAAACCTGCAATTGAAAAAGGAATGGAATTAAACCTTCAAGAAATTGATGAAATAACGTCAAATTCTGAGGCTCCTACATTCGAAAACACTATTGTTCCTTTAGAAAAATCTGGTGAAGCTTTAGATAGAGTTTTTAGTTATTATGGTATTTGGAGTTCAAATATGTCTTCGCCTGAATTTAGAAAAATTCAAAGTGAGATGGCTCCAATTTTATCAGATTTCAGATCTAAAATTTCGCAAAATGCAGCATTGTTTCAACGTATAAAAACCGTTTACGACAATTCATTAAAAACACCTTTAGACACTGATCAACAGCGTGTTATTCAACTAATTTATGAAAGCTTTGCAATGAATGGCGCAGAGTTAGATGAAACTAAAAAATTGCGTTATGCTGCAATTAATAAAGAACTTTCAACACTTTACACCAATTTTTCGAATAATGTTTTAGCAGATGAAGAAAATTATGTGGTTTTTTTAACTGAAGATCAATTAGGTGGATTATCTGATGGAATGATAAAATCTATGGCAAAAATTGCTACGGATAAAGGACAACAAGGAAAATACGCAGTTCCGAACACACGTTCTTATATGGATCCATTTTTAACCTATTCAACGGAAAGAGAATTACGTAAAAAAGTTTGGAATAACTACTATTCAAGAGGTGATAATGCCGATGAATTTGATAATAATGAAAATATTGCAAAAATCTTACAATTGAGAAAAGAGCGTGTTGGATTATTAGGATACGATAATTTTGGAGATTGGCGTTTACAAAATAGAATGGCTAAAACACCAGAAAACGCTATGGATTTAATGAATGCTGTTTGGCCTGCAGCCATTGCAAGAGTGCAAGAAGAAGTTGCAGACATGCAGGCAGTTGCAAATACAAATGGAGATAATATTACAATAGAACCTTGGGATTACCGTTTTTATGCTGAAAAAGTACGTAAACAAAAATACGATTTAAATTCCGATGAAGTAAAACAATACTTACAATTAGATAAATTAACAGATGCTTTATTTTTTGTAGCTGACGAAGTGTTTAATTATAATTTTACACCAGTTCCAGAAGGAACCGTACCTGTTTTTCATGAAGATGTAAAAGTTTGGGAAGTTACAGATAAAACAAGTGGTGACCATATTGGATTGTGGTATTTAGACCCATTTGCACGACAAGGGAAACGTTCAGGAGCTTGGGCAACAACCTATAGAAGTCATACTACTTTTGATGGTAAAAAAACGGTATTAGCATCTAATAATTCTAATTTTGTAAAACCAGCCCCAGGAGAAGCTTTATTGGTTTCTTGGGATGACGCAACTACTTTTTTACACGAATTTGGACACGCATTACATTTCTTTTCTTCTGAAGTAAAATATCCAACTTTAAATGGAGGCGTTCGAGATTATACAGAATTTCAATCGCAAGTATTAGAACGATGGTTATCTACTGATAAAGTAATAAATCAGTTTTTAGTACATTATAAAACTGGTGAAGCAATTCCACAAGAATTGGTTGAAAAAATTAAAAAAGCGTCTACTTTTAATCAAGGTTTTTCTACAACAGAATACTTGGCTTCAGCAATTATGGATATGAAATTTCATTTAGCCGATCCAACAAATATTAATGTTGATGCATTTGAAAAAGAAACCTTAGAAGCTATGAATATGCCTAAAGAATTGGTAATGCGCCACAGAACACCGCATTTTGGACATGTATTTTCTGGTGAAGGGTACGCAACAGCATATTATGGGTATATGTGGGCAGATGTTATAACAGCCGATGCTGCTGAAGCATTTGCAGAAGCTCTAGGCGGGTTTTACGATAAAGAATTATCAGCAAAAATGGTAAAATATTTATTTGCACCAAGAAATTCAATGGATCCTGCTGAAGCTTACAGAAAATTTAGAGGACGCGATGCTAAAATTGATGCTCTAATGAGAGATCGTGGATTTCCCGTTACTAAATAATTTTAAAATAGATAACTAAAGTTTAGATACTAACAAACACTTTAAATCCGCTTAAATTAAGGAAGTGGATTTAAAGTGTTTTTTTATTTTATAGAGTTTTAAAATTTTAACAATTTGTTTTATTAAAAAATACAAATAATTACTAACTTGTAAAGTCAAAGCTTAATTCTATTTTTTTAAATCTTACATTATGAAAAATAAAGATCGCTTCCTAAAAAAAATGCTAAATCGATTAGTTGCCTGTGTTTTTTTAACATTAATTGTATTTCAAAACAATGGATACGCGAATAATGAAATTGTTCAAGATACCATAAAATTTAAACAATATAAAGGTAAAGTTATAGATAGTAAATCAAAAAAACCATTAGTTTTTGCAACACTTATAGTAAACAACACAAACATAAGTTCTATAACCAATACACAAGGAGAATTTCTGTTAAAAATCCCAACTGATTACATAAATCATAGAGTAACTATTTCTTTTTTAGGTTACACTAGTAAAGTAATTGACTTCAACGATCTAAATGAAAGTGATATTGTAATTAAACTTGAAACACATATTGAAGAGCTTTCTGAAATTAAAATAAATATTGAAGATGCAAATTCTTTAGTAAGAGCAATGTTAAAAAGTAGAGGAGATAATTATTTCGATTTCCCTACATCAATGACTGCTTTTTACAGAGAGACCATAAAAAAAAGGAGAAACTATGTGTCTCTTTCTGAAGCAGTAGTTGAAGTTAACAAGCAGGCATATACCAATAGTAAAAACGACCTCATAAAACTATATAAAGCTCGCAAAAACACAGACTATAACAAACTAGACACCATTACATTAAAGTTAAAAGGAGGTCCTTCTAGTACTTTAAAGATTGATGTTATGAAAAACCCATTGGACTTTTTTGGAAACGAAATTTTTGATAGGTATCAATTTAATTTTGAAACATCCACCAAAATTGATGATAAACCTGTATATGTAGTTAAATTTAAACAAAAAAAACATATTAAAGACCCTCTTTATTATGGTAAACTTTTTATAGATGCCAATTCTTTTGCCTTAGTAAGTACAAAATTTCACCTAAATTTAGAAGATAAAAAGGAAGCCAGTCGCTTATTTGTAGTTAAAAAACCTAAAAAGGCAACTGTTATTCCAACACAAGCTATTTATCAAATTAACTACAGAGAAAAAAATGGAAAGTGGCATTTTGGATATAGCAGAATTGAATTAGGATTTAAAATAGATTATGACAAACGGTTATTTAACTCTGTTTATAATATTGTTATGGAAATGGCAATTACAGATTGGGAAGAAATAACAGAAAACACTACAATAAAGTTTAGAGATCGGTTAAAACCATCTGTTATTTTAAGTGATGAAGTTCAAGGTTTTGCAGATCCAAAATTTTGGGGAGAATACAACGTTATTGAGCCTGAAAAACCAATTGAAAATGCCATCAAAAAAATTCAAAAACAGTTAGAAAAAAATAAATAATTTCATATTTTTAACTAAAATCTTTCTAGTTTTTAAACCATAAACCTTAAACCGTAATTTCGATAATTGCGGTTTTTTCTTTAACAAATTTTTAAGAAGTTTTATGCTGGGGTTTAATAATTTAGGGCTCTTATTTTAAATATCAATAATTAAACCCAATTAATAAAATGACTCGCAAATTTTTTACCACGGTTTTAACACTACTACTTATTGTTGGTGTTACGTCTCAAGCCGATGCTCAACGAAAAAAGAAAAAAGACAAAGAAACTGTTAAACCGACACCTCCTCCAAAACCAAAGAAAGGAGCAATTCAGCCCTATGCAAAGGTGATTACCAAAGATGCAAAAACTGATGATGGTTTATTTAAAGTTCATGTTGTAGATGACAAATATCTGTTTGAAATACCTGATTCTTT
This sequence comes from Lutibacter litoralis, assembly GCF_014646675.1. GTDB lineage: Bacteria > Bacteroidota > Bacteroidia > Flavobacteriales > Flavobacteriaceae > Lutibacter > Lutibacter litoralis. The sequence continues at coordinate 235,980 of NZ_BMNS01000002.1, forward strand.
GTTAGAAAGAGAAATGTTAATGGTAACACGTATTGCAAAAAATACTTCAAACAACCAAAGTTTTGGTGGACAAAAAGCAAATACAAAAGTATTACGTTGGCAAAAAAAAGGAAAACAAATTTTATTAAGAGTTGTTTCTCATAAAGTTGTAGCCGATGAAGCACTTCCAGTACATGAAGCTGTTACAAATTCAAACTTTGAACCTGTCTTGTTTACTTTTCCAATTAAAGCTTTTTCAGAAGATAAAAAAGCAACCGTGATTGATGTTACAGATTTATTTGCAACCGATGTAAAAGCATTAGGTTTGCCAGAATATGTTAGGAAAGGCTATAAAATTACCAGATTAGATACTAAAAAATCATTTATAGATAGTATTCAAAGTTACCCTTTAAATATAGAAAGTAGACATGTAAAAACATATAGTGCAGGTGCTCCGCCTTCAAATTCTAGTACGGGAACAGTTTCTGTTGAAATGAGTAATTCTATGATTTTACTTCCAGAAGTTCCAATGAAAAGAAGAATTTTTGATGAACGTGTTGGCTGGTTTACATCAAGTCAGATAGATTATGGTTCTGAAGCACAAAAAAGTGAAAAAGTTACCTATTTAAACCGATGGAGACTAGAAGTAAAAGATGAAGATCTTGAAAAGTTTAGACGTGGAGAATTGGTTGAGCCAAAAAAACAAATAGTCTATTATATAGACAGAGCTACACCTGAAAAATGGAGACCTTTTATTAAACAAGGTATAGAAGATTGGCAAGTTGCTTTTGAAGCAGCTGGTTTTAAAAATGCCATTATTGCAAAAGACCCACCTACAAAAGAAGAAGATCCAGAATGGAGCCCAGAAGATGCACGTTATTCGGTAGTGCGTTATTTAGCATCACCAATTCCAAATGCAAATGGACCACATGTAAATGACCCAAGATCTGGAGAAATTTTAGAATCCGATATCAATTGGTATCACAACGTAATGAGCTTATTACAAGGCTGGTTCTTTGTACAAACTGCAGCAATTAATCCAGAAGCACAAAGTGTTGGGTTTAAAGATGAAGTTATGGGTGAATTAATAAAGTTTGTTTCTTCACACGAAGTTGGGCACACCTTAGGTTTACCCCATAATATGGGAAGTAGTGCTTCATATCCTGTTGACTCGTTGCGCTCTGCAACTTTTACTAAAAAACATGGCACTGCTCCTTCAATCATGGATTACGCACGTTTTAATTATGTTGCACAACCAGGAGATAAAGATGTTGCACTCATGCCAAATATTGGTGTGTATGATAAATATGCAATGAACTGGGGATACCGCCCAATTTTAGATGTAGAAACTCCTGAAGATGAGAAAGAAACATTAGATGGGTGGATTTTAGAACATGCAGGAGATCCTTGGTATAGATTTGGACATCAGCAAGCTAGTGATGTTGTAGATCCAAGTTCTCAAACTGAAGATTTAGGAGATGATGCTATAAAGGCAAGTTCATATGGAATTGCAAATTTAAAGCGTATTATGGAAAATCTTATAGATTGGACTTCTAAAAAAGGTGAAAATTATGACGATTTATCTGAAATGTACGGACATGTCGTTTCTCAATTTAACAGATATATGGGACATGTTTCATCTAATGTTGGTGGTGTTTATGAAAACTATAAAACTTCTGACCAAGATGGTCTTGTATATACACATGTTGATAAAAGCCGTCAAAAAAATAGTTTGAAATTTGTAATAGATCAATTATTTAAAACACCAACTTGGTTAATTGACAAAGATATTATTGGAAAAACTGAATATTCTGGAATTACAGAACGCGTTAGAGGTTTGCAAGTTAGATCATTAAACAATGTTTTAAGTTTAGGAAGAATGATGCGAATGATTGAAAATGAAACTTTAAATGGTTCAGAAGCTTATACCTTAGTTAGTATGATGAGTGATTTAAGAAATGGAATTTGGACAGAATTGCGTTCTGGAAGAAGCATAGACACTTACAGAAGAAACTTACAAAGAGCCCATATTGAACAACTTGCAAGCTTAATGACTGCCAAAGACACTAAAGGGTCTAGAGGTTCTAGTTATGTTAAAAGTACTGCTGTTACTGTAAAACAATCTGATATTATTCCTGTTGTTAGAGGTGAATTAAATCGCATTAAAAGAGACGCCCAAAGAGCTGCCTCATCTGCACCAAATACAATTACAAGATATCATTTACAAGATATTTCCAAACGCATAGATGCTATTTTGGAACCAAAATAATACACATAAACATATTACCCAAAAAAGCCTCCAAATTGGAGGCTTTTTACAATAACAATTCATATTATTGTTCTAACCCTAAAGCTTTTAAACCTTGTTCAAAAATAACATCTACAGGAATATTTTGTTCACTTAGCATGTCTAAATCTTTCTGTAAATCTTCAGATATTATTCCTTTTTCAGCAACCAATTTTGCAACACCATTATAATCACCATTTCCTTGTAACGTCAAAATTATATTTGATAACTCTCCCATTGCAGTCTGCATTTTGTCATAATTCACTTTATAAGTTCCATCTTCATTTTTAGTAAATGCCTCCTTTTCTTTAAAGAAATTAAAACGAATCATATTAGCTTTTCCATGCGCACTTGAAGCTCCAAAACGAACTGAGCGAAAAATTCCAGCCATAAAAGTGGTCATATAATCTTTTATATCTCCTTCTATTTCACCTTTTTCGTGCAATTGTTGTACCATATACAAACCTAAAATATCAGCTTTCCCTTCTTCTAATGCAGAGGCCAATTCTTTTAAGGAATTTCTTACAGTTCCTTTATTATTAATAGTGTTTTTAATTCCTAAACCATGGGCAACCTCATGAAACATTGTATTAGCGAAAAAAGCATCAAATGTAACGTAACTACGTTGACTTTCATCAATAATTATTTCCGAAATTGGAAGCATTATTTTATCAAATTTTGCACGCATTGCATTTTTAAGTTGCAATCTTCTTGTTCCTTTTTGTAACTGAACTTCTTCGTCATTTGGTAAATTAATAGCTATTGTTTTTCCCCCAGAATTACAGTCTCCAGCGTAATAAACAACATCATATGCATTTAAATCTGAATCTGTTCCTGGGATTTCCTTTTTATACAATTCATCAACTGGCAATCCTTTTTGTAATTCAGGTAAAAACTGTGCAAATTTCTCTAATTTTTTACTCCAAACTTGGTCTTTTATTAATACATAAGCTTCGTGCGATGCCTTATTTCCAAAAAGCTGATCCTCATAAGTTTCAATTGGTCCAATTACAATATCGAGTGTATTTGTTTTCATATCCATCCAAGCCAAATCACTTGCTTGATATTCGTCATCTAAAAATGCTTTTGCACGCAATTCAAGGTAGTTTTTAAGCCCTGCATTATCAGCTAATTTTGATGCTTCTATTAATAAATCTGAAACCTCTTTTACCTGACTTTCAAATTGCTTATGGTACCAAATTGTTTTTAAACTTCCATCATCATTTCTTCTAATAAAAGTGTATAAACTTGATTTATTATCAGAGGAAAATGCTTCAAATTCATCTTTAGTCATTTCTTTAGGATAATAATTTGCACCTAATGGCTTCTCTCCTATACCTTCAACAAAAGGTTTATTTCCGTCTAATCTGTCCCAAGGTCCATAATTAATTTCTACAAATTTTTTGGTATCCTCGTTAGTAATTTTAGCCATCAAAGCCTCCTTATCTCCATAAGCTTCAAACCAAAATAATGCATTCATTTTATCCGCAGCTTTTATTAATAAAGGCAACATTTTGCGTTCATTATCAGTTAATACACTTAAGTCTGACGTTAATTTAAAAGGCACATATTTACCTAAATTTTTACCCATATCAGTCAAATTTTCTTCAACTGTTACTTGTTTTACAGGTTTCCGAGCTTCTTTATCTTCCTTGCAAGAAAATAAAATTGTTAAAACTAGTAGTACTACTATTTTTTTCATGTGTATTTATTATTATTTTAGGGTCATGTGCTAGGTTAATAATCATTTTATTAATGATAAATTATTAGCATGTTCGTTTCAAAATTAGTTATGTAAATTAAAGTTTAAAATTAAGTAAAAAAATTATCAATTCTCTAACTATCTATTTTAAAATCATTCGATAAAGTAAATTTTCTAAATTCTTTTAATTGTGTTATTCGTTCATTTTTTAAGAATAAATTTTTTTTTAAATGAACTTTTTCTTGGCTATAAATATGGCAAATTGTTGACTGCAAATATTCCTAGTTGTTAATTTTTTTAGAAAGTCAAAATATTTGTCCACTTTAAGAGAAAAAATATTAGCGTTGTAACCAAGATGCTGACGAAAATTGCTCCTTGCCAATAAAATAATCTCGTTCCCCAATTTTCCCATGTTCCTTTGCTAAAAACTTCATTTTTGAAATAATTCTTAGAAATTCTCCAATAAAGAAATATGATTATTAAAAATAGTACTATTGCAATAATCCAAACATTTTCCATATTTCAATTTTTTAGTTGGTATGTTTTCAATTGTTGGTTAGTTATTTAGTTTAAAAGTAAGCATAAAATTCATGAGTTGTTATCAACTGGGGGTTTATAGTTCCTAATTATTGTAATAAGGTCATCTTTTTCTTTGAAATAGTTTGCTCTTGTAATTATGTTAATTGATGAAACTTTGTCAATCTGGAAATTACATTTTCTTAAGATTGCTCTCAATATTCCATTTATTTCTGATTTATTTCCTTTAAATCGATGTTTTAGTCTTTCTAATATTATATTCAGAATACAATGCTAAAAAGTAAAGAAAGGGAATAAAAAATAGAGTTAAGATAATTGGAAATAGAAAGAATTTTAATGAGCTTAAACTCATTATGCTTGAATAGTCATTTTTAAATCTGTAAAGTGAGTAAAATATCATTATTAATCCGAAAATACTCAATATTCTATTTGTGATTTTTTTTAATGATTTTTCCGAATCTTTCTCACTATAAATACTCAAATATGTATCTAAAATGACAAAAAATGATATTAGAGGAATAAGAATAAATTCAGTTATCAAACTAAAGGTGAAAAAGTTTGATATAAATTCAAAAAGAACTACAAATTTGAAATTATCAATTATTGTCTTTTTGAAAAATTTTCGAGGATCTGGTTGTTTGTGAAGATTAAGTATTGTTATAAAAGCAACTCCGAAGTACCAAAATATAGAATCTTTGATAAATGTAAAATCCCAAAATTCGATTAACGATAGAATCAATATAAGTGATTCAACATAAATTACTGAAAGAAGGAAAATAGTTGAAATTTTATTTACAAAAAATGCTTCTAAAACTTTTCCAAAGCTCTCAATATTATGCTTTTTTCGAAAAACATAAATTAATAATATTCCTATCCAGAATAATAATGCAATTTCTCTATTATTAAATATTTCTTTCAATATGATCTTTTTCAGCCCTTGTTGTTAACTATTATATCATTCAATTTATCATCTTCAAATTCCGGATAAACGCAGTTTTTATATTTTTTTATTTACTGATACTGTTTACTATTTGGAAATATTTTTACCAACATATTTAGAACGTTTTTAGCTTCAATAACATCACCTCTGTCACTATAAATAGAATGCGCTAATGTTAACAATTGCTCATTGTTTGGATAGGTTTTTAATGCTTTCCTAATAGTTGCAATTGCTTCTTTACTTTTTCCTGAATCATTTTGCATTAACGCATAATAGTAGTGGTTTTGAGCATCATTTTTAACAATTGTTTTAGCAGTTTCTAATGTTTTAAATGCTTTTGGCTTATCTCCACTTCTAATATAAGCAAAAGCCAGTGCTTGATATGCTGCCGAAAAAGTATTATCTATTGTTAAAACTTCTTTTAATAAAGTAATACAGGCATCGTTTTCACCTTGCATCCGCTTTAAATCGGCATAATTAATTTTCGCTATTAAATTTAAGGTATCTAATGCAATTGCTTTTTTAAAGTAGTCTTCAGCCTGTTCTAGTTTTCCCAAACCGATAGCAGCAACACCTACAGATGATAAACCTAAAGAACGGTCTTGCCAATATAATAACTGATTGATGTATTCTTTTCTAGCTTCTTTAACAACCTGTTGTTGTTCAGCGGATAAATTTGTTGCAGACATATCATAAATTAAGCTATTTGCCATATGTCTTACACCGTAAACAGTATCCTTTGCTAAAGGCAGTGCATATTTAAATTGTTGTTGTTTTGGTAAATTTCTTAAAGATTCTAATCCAGCTCTTCTCACTAATGGACTTGGAGATGTTAATGTCATTTTTAAATTTTCAAAGGCCAATGGATTATTCCTATAATCTTGAAATCTAATAGCTGTTCCAACTACAATATTAGCCATATCTTTATCATTAATAACTTTATTTAAGTCGGATTGAGCGTCTGGTTTATTTGTTCTTATATTATGAAAAGCAAAACCATAATGTGAAATAGTATCATATTTATTTCCATACCATTTTTTAAACTCTTCGGATGCCCATTCATTGGATTTATCTTTATGACAATTATTACAAGCATTTGTAGCTCCCGTCTTTACACTAATATCAGGTCTTGGAATTCGCATACTATGGTCTGAACGTGGATCAACAACCATTACGGTAATTTTTGGTAAATGACAACTAATACAACTTGCACCAGTACCATCTTCTTTATGCTTGTGATGTTCAGTAGTTTTATATTTGCTTGGCATATGGCATTGAAAGCAAACATTCTCTTTACCACCTTTTAATTGTCCACTATGCACATTATGACAATCTTTACAAGTTACGCCTTTTGCATACATTTTACTTTGAAGAAAGGATCCATATACATAATCTTCGTCATTGTTAGTACCATCATCATTATATAAAGGATAATCTAAATATGCCACTTGATGCGTATGTTCTAACATTTTCCCAAAAGTATATTCATCTGTTAACTGAGACCTTCTTGAATGACAACGTCCACACCATTCTACTTGCATATTTGAAGTTCTGGGTTTTGAACGGGTTACTTTTGCAGTTTCTGGATCAATATTCCATAAACTTGGGTCTCTGTCCATTATATCAAAGAGCAATCCCATATTTTTTACTTTTTGAAGCGTGTCTTGTGCCCATTTTTCGTGTAAATCTCCAGGTCCGTGGCACGCTTCACAAGAAACATTTATTTCATCAAAAGTTGTATTGTAAGTTTGTGTATCTGGATTGTAATTTTTTTTAACATTGGTAGAATGGCATTCTGCACACATATAATTCCAATTTTGTAATGGCCTCCCCCAATTTAATTCATCGTGTGAAGCAATAAATTCATCGGGATATAAATGCTGCCATTTTTGACCACCCTCTTCTTTTAAACGTGCATCCCAAAAAGGAGTTAACACTTGTAATTTTCCTTTAGGAAAAATAACTAAGTACTGTTGCAAAGGATAAACTCCAAAGGTATATTTTACTTCAAAATCAGCATATTTCCCATCAGGTCCTTGCGTATTAATTATAAACAAACTGTCCTTTTTAAAAAAAGTACTAGTTACACCAAAACTTGTATATTTTGAGTTATTGAAATCACCTAATACATTACTATCCGTTGGTAATTGCATTGCTAATTGATGATCAGAACCCATCCATTCATCATATTCAGTTTGGTGACATTCAATACAATTTTTAGATCCTATAAAACCTTCATCATGTTTATGATTATTCAGAGAAACTTGAAGTGGAGAGTACTCTTCTGCTTTTTTTTTGTTACAAGAAATGAAACTAAAGATAAAGAGTACGATTGAAAACTTAAATAAAAAATGAGCAGTAATAGTTAAATTGATTTTTATGTTCATTCTAATGAAATATTAACACTTTAAAAAAGCTAATTTAATGAATTTATAACATACAACTAACGCAAGGTTTTATAAAATTATATATATCCTAATCTTCCTAAAACATAACTTAATACACTTTGAAGAGTTAATGTTATTTTTATTTTTATAAAGGAGTTTTATAAAGAATTCAGTAAAATAGTCATCAATATTAAACCTAAAGATTGACAAGCAATAGTAATTAAAATAAGTATAATAGTATTCTTTTCTGAAGCTAATTGCACTCCATTGTATAATAAAGTTTCACGTATGGATAATTTATTTATTGCTGCAACAGCAGAGTTTTCAAAAACAGGTTCTAATGTTTGTGATTGTATTATGTTTATCACAAAAATACAACACAGCAAAAAAGGCTACGTTTTAAATACTTTTTATTGATTTTTAATCTTAAGATTACTATTTAAAAGGTTTATTTAACCTCTTATTCTTTTATAAAATCTATTTCAGCAATTGCAGCTGTTTTTTTATTTGCAGCAATACTTCTGGTTTCTAATTTTATGTATTGAGTAGTTATAGGCGATTTAAAATAATACTCCCTAGTTGTTGGATTGTTAATTAAATTTCCAAAATTAAAATTCTCTAATGTTTTCCAAGTTTTACCATTGGCACTAATTTTAATGGTTCCACTCTCTATCATTCCTTCAGAATTTGACGTTTGTGGTGTGTATGAAAATCCTTTTAACGCAACTTCAGTTCCTAAATCAAATGAAATAAAATGCTTACTTCCTGTTGGTTTAGACTGCCAAAAAGTTTTCGCATTTTCATCTGTTGCCATTATTGCTTGCTGCTTCTCTTCTGAACTACTAACATCTATAATTTTAATGTTTTTCTTTAAAATTCCAAAAACTTTAGAAGCCACACTTCCTACCTGATTATTATCTATTGCCACAGCTTTTATTTCACCAGAATTTATTACAACATCTTCTCTAAATTCTAAAGAATTTTTTGTTGGAGCAGTTCCGTCGGTTGTATAACGGATTTCAAAATTGGTATTTAAGTTTTTAGCTACATCTATTCCGTGTGGCTTCCATCCAAAATCTTGTTTTTTTGGTTGTATTTCTAAGATTCCATCAAAAGTTCTAGAAATTGAAAGTTGTGGTGGTTGCGTTTTGTAATAATGTGCAGAAATTGATACTAAAGCTGGAGTAGAACGTGTTTCTAAAATACGAACTCTAAACTTGCTTGAAGTTGTTTTAGGGAAACGCAATATTCTTTTATAACCAATATTTGTAGCTTCGGATATTTGAGTCCATTGATTGTTAATCCAAGCATCAACAGCGTGTTTTTCTATACGTTCGCTATGTGTTGCAATTGCTTCTTGCAGCACCAATCTGTTTATGGTAATTGGTTGTTTTGTAGTTATAATAATTTCATTACTCTTATTTAAATCATATACTGAATTATAATCTTCATCCAATAGGTTTTTTGGACCATCTGCATTTTCAAACAAATTAGCTTTGTAGGTTTCTTTAATCCGTTTTCCTACCTCCTCTAAAACTTTAACATCTTCAGGAGAAAATTTACCTTTTCTATTAGGAGGAATATTTAAAAGAAATATAGAATTTCCTCCAACACTGCGCTCGTAAATATCAAAAACATCGTCGGCACTTCTAACTTTTTGATAAGTTTCGTCTCTATAAAACCAACCTTCTCTAATAGATGTGTTTATTTCTGTAGCTTGGTAATGTAAATATTTGGCATCGTACAATTTTTCTCTGCTCCCAATATCACTATTAGTTATATCTGAAAAACTATTTAACTGCATAGGATCTTTTTGAAATGGAATAATATTCCATTCAGAAACACGTGTTTTTCCAGATTCGTTTCCACACCAACGGATATCTTCTTTTCCAAAAATAACAGCTTTAGGTGCTAATGTTCTAATAAGTTCTCTCCACGCTAAATAATTGTATTTTTGATTGCCTTTTTGCTTTGGATTTGCACCATCAAACCAAACTTCGTGCACTTCGCCATATTCGGTAAGTAATTCGAATAATTGATTTAAAAAATACTCGTTATAATCATCAACTTTAAATTTAAAAGTTTTTTTATTGCTAAACGGACGTCCTTCAACGGTTGTTGGAATTGTGCGTTCGGTTATTTCACTTCCGTTACCATACAATCCGTTTTCACTTTCAATTTGAAATAAATCTGCAGGAGAAAGATAGATTCCTAGTTTTAGATTGTATTTTTTTAAAGAATCGGTTAATTCTTGTAAAATATCGCCTTTACCATCTTTAAAAGGTGAAGACATAACGCCTTGATTTGTGTAACGAGATTGCCATAAAACAAAACCATCGTGGTGTTTTACAGTTAAAATCACCATAGTAATACCTGCACTTTTTAGTGATTTACACCACTGATCGGTGTCTAAAGTTTCTAACTCAAAAATTGAAGGATCTTCCATACCATTACCCCATTCCATTCTAGTAAAGGTATTTGGTCCAAAATGAATAAATGCAATAAATTCATTTTTTAAAGCTTCTAATTGATTTTCTGTAGGAACAACATGCGCAGCTTTTTCAATAATTTGCTCTTTACTATCTGTTGGCTCAACTTTTATAGTATTTTGCAATGCAATAGTTTCTTTATTTGTAGAGCAAGCGGATAAAATAAATAAACCCACAAAAGTAACTCCAATCTTTTTAATTGTATTAAAATAAGACTTTACAAAATTATAATTTAACCTCATTATTAGATAATTTATTCGTTTTTCAAAATTTGGATAAAATTGTAAAATATTTTTGACATTATACGTACAAAATACATTTATTTTTTAAAATCCTCATTCCTATTTAAGAAACAATATACTTTAAAAGTGTAAATAAATGTATCGCTATTCTTTAAGTTTTGATTTACCATATTGTAACATTTAGGCAGGCAGCTATCTATACTATTTTATTTTAGGTTTATAGGCTTTCTTTCTGAAGGTTGGTATGGTTTCCTATTTCTGTTGGATTGGCAAGCAGGTTTCAAAAAACGATATAATAAAAAAAGTTTAGAGATGGTTTAAAACCATCCCTAAACTTAATTAACTCAAATTATCTATTATACAAATATTTTTAGTACCCCGATGTTTGATCTAATAATGGATTTCTTCCAATCATATCAGTTGTAATTGGTAATAGCAGTTTAAAGGTATCTCCAGATGATAAAAAACTGATGTTATTAATTACATAACTGTCTCCAGCTCTCCTTAAATCCCACCATCTTTTACCTTCACCTATAAACTCTTTATAACGTTCATCTAATATTACATTTGCATTGTCAACTTTAGATCCATTGGAATACGCATGTATTGCTGCATTATAGTTCTCTCCATAGGCTCTTGCTCTAATTTGGTTTATTTCACCAGAAGGATCTTCTCCTAAATGATTTTTTGCTTCTGCTAACAATAATAACACATCGGCGTATCTATAAACTGGCACATCGTTTTCAAAAATTCTTTCTGTTCCATCAACTTGACCTAGAAATTTATTAAATACAGATCCAAAATAAGCTGGCTCGTTGTACGTTGGATAACCTACACCACCATTATCATCAACATAAAGTCGAATAAATGTAGCTTGTTTACGGTCATCGTCATTATCGTCTAATAATAGAATTGTTTTCTCAGACTGTCCATATCTATTTGCACCCGCAATTACAAAATCTCCCATAGAGTTACCACTATCATTATATGTTGGGTTAATTTCTGTACTTCTTCCTGTTAGACTATTATAGAAATTAGAGGCCTCATCTCTTTTATATTGAATTGCAAAAATAAATTCGTTATTATTTTCATTTCCAACAGTCCACAAATCAGCTATACTACTTTCTAAACTAACACCTAAAGATGCAATTTGTTGTAACGCTGTTTTTGCTTCTGTAAAGTCTGCAGTTCCACCACCTAGTAAATTTCCAGACCATATATATACATCTCCTTTAAGCGCCAGAGTAGCTGCTTTAGACCAAAATATTCTAGTATCTTGATAGAATCCATCTTGAGAACCAAAAGCTGTTAAAGACGCTGTTATGTCCGTTTTTATTAAGTTCATTACTTCACTTTGAGGTGACCTTGCTCTACTTAAAGTAGCTGGATCAACATCGGTAAAAGGTTCCAAAATAATCGGCACGTCGCCCCAAGTTTTTAAAAGCGTATAATAATACAATGCTCTCAATCCATACGCCTGACCCATCAAATGGTTTTTTTCGTCTTCATCAGAAAATTGAATATTCGGAACATTAATTAAAAAATCATTTATTCTATGGATTCTAGTATATAAACCAGCCCAACCACCAAAAGGAGCTGTTGTTGCTGTTATATTTGATTCAATTAAATTCTCATTAGATGGAGATTCGTAGGTTCTTCCACCCCAAATATCACTTCTCATTTCACCTAACAACCATAAGTTTCCGGCTGATGACCTTAAGTTAGTATATAAGGCTGTATGCGCTGTTTTAGCTCCAGTTTCTGTATCCCAGAAACCTGCTGCGGTTAATTCACTAGGGCTCGTTAATTCAAGTTCATTTTCACAAGAACTAAAAACAAATAACGCTAGTATTATATAAATATATTTCTTCATTGTTTAATTATTTAAAATGTTACATTTAGTCCAACTGTGTATGTTTTTGGAACTGGGAATGCTCCATACTGTACACCACCAATTTCTGGGGTATCTCCACTCATACTTTTAAAGTAATGTAGGTTTGTACCTGTTACGTAAACGCTCATTCCTTTAATTACATCATTAAAATGCTTAGTAGGTATGTTATAAGTAAAAGTTACTTCTCTAAGTGCTAAATAATCTCCTTTTTCCCAAAAACGGTCATTTGCCGCTGTTTGTAAACTTCCCGATCCTTCATTACCTCTCCACACATTTTTAGTTCCATTAACAAAAACAAACCGTGGCCAATCTGTATCTGTATTTGTAGGTGTCCAAGAGTTTAGAACTTCAATAGGTTGATTTAAATTACCTTGCGTTTGTCCGTAACTTTTATTTCTAATATGGTTCCATACTAAATGTCCCGTTGCAAAATCCGTTTTAACAAATAAGCTAAAGTTTTTATATTTAAAACTTGTAGTTAAACCACCAACTAAGCTTGGTGTTGTGCGTCCAATTACTTTTCTATCTAAACTATTAATTATGCCATCGTTATTTTGATCCACCCATTTTACATCACCTGCATAGCGCTTATTACGACTTGCTCCTGGCATCAGTTCATCTGTTATTGAGTTATCAGCATCTGCTTCTGCCTGATTGGCATAAATACCTGCCTGTTCGTAAGCAACAACAAGATCAAGTCCAACACGCTGACCTTCTTGCAAGCCACCTACCCATTCTTCTTCGCCAGTTTTAGCGTTCCAAATAAGTGTTCCACCTTGTCTATTTAAATCATTTGCGTTTTCGGGAAGTGTTACCACATAATTTTTGTTAGTTGTAAAAGTAGCTCCGGCACTCCAAGTAAAATCATCATTTCTTATAATGTCTCCATTAACTTGCAATTCAAAACCTTTATTTCTAATAGTTCCGTTATTTGTTCTAATAGAACTAAACCCTGTATAATAAGGTAAAGTAAGATTTGCAATTTTATCTTTTACATCTCTAGAATACACATCTGCTATAAATGTAAGTCTATTATCTAAAAATGAAATATCTATACCTGCATTAAATGTTGTTGAACGTTCCCAAGCAAGGTCTAATGTTGCTAAAGAAGTATTTGCATACCCTGTTTGACCGTTATAAACTCCTTGATCCCCGTAAGAACCAAAAACACCATAATTACTTAATACAGATTGATTACCATTAACACCATAACTTAATCTTGGTTTTAATCTATTAACATATTTTGATAGAGAAGATTCACTAAAGAATTCTTCATTGTGAGCATTCCAACCAAAAGAAGCTCCTGGGAAGAATCCAAACTTATTATTTCCTAATCTTGAAGAACCATCATTTCTAAATGTTAACCCAACTAGATATTTACTATCATAGTCGTATAATAATCTTCCAAAAGTAGATGCAATTACATATTCTGTTTCAAAACTATAAGGAATACCATTAGCCTCGGGAGCAGCGTTTAAGGTTTCTATTAAATCTGTAGGTGAATTTCTTGTTCCTGCTGATGTTGTAAAATAATTATCTTTATAATATTCTGTACCTATTAATACATTGAAGTTATGTAAATCATTAATGGTTTTCTTATAATTTAAGGTTGCTGTCGCTTGATTTCTTAAAGTTCTTCCTAAGCTTACAGATGCTTCACGACCAGTTCTTAATGGTCCGGTAGTACTTCCAACTCTGTATCCTCTATTAAAACTTTCATTGTGATTATTAATAGCAAAGTGACTTCCTTTTAGAGATAAAGTTAAATCTTCTATAATATCCCAATCTAAACCTACAGAAGCTGAAAAACGTTGTTCTAAATTTTTACGAACAAATTTGTCTTGATAGTATAATGGATTTCCAAAACCTTGATTTTGCCCAACAGCATATTGATCAGACAAAGTTCCGTCTGCATTATTATCATAAGTTCTAGAGGTAGGTGCTTGACCCTGAAATCTTCTAAATACCGTATCATCACCACCTAATGGACTTCTATCTAAATTAGAATGCGAATATAATACATTTGAATTTACACGAACATTTTCTCTAATTTTATAAGATCCACTAAATTTACCAGAATATCTTTTAAATCCTGAACCCAAAATTAAACCTTCATTATCTAAAGCTCCTAAACCTAAATAGTAAGAACCATTTTCATTACCTCCATCAAATGAAATATAATGATCTTTTGAGGCGCTATCTTGGTAAATACGATCACCAACACCTTTATTATCATAAAATAAAATCTCTTGACTTGGATTTAATATATCAGGTATAGAACTCCAACCTGGTTGACTTAATAAGTATTGATTAGATGAATTTAGCAACTGTGTTGTAAAAGGAGAATTTGTTGCGTTACCTCCAGTACCCATAGAATTAGCACCATTTAAAAATGCACCAAACGCACCTGAGTTATTTGTAGCTTCTCTAAACCAAGCAATAGACTGTCTGTTATAATTTATAAAATCTTCAGCTTCCAGATATTGTTGATCATTTCTTTCATTATTAGTGCTATACCTAAATTTATAGTTTATTGAGCTTTTACCAACTTTACCAGTTTTAGTTGTTACTAAAATAACACCGTTGGCTGACCTTGCACCATAAATAGCAGTTGCAGCAGCATCTTTTAAAACTTCAATAGATTCAATATCATCAGAATTTAAAGCATAAAAAGAACTTGGAATTCCATCTACCAATATTAATGGAGATCCTGAGCCATTAAAATCTGTACCACCACGTAAAACAATACTTGGTGTAGAGCCTGGCTGACCTGTTGTGTTTGTTACTCTTAAACCAGCAATAGTACCTTGTAAGGCCGTAGCCGCATTTGATCTAGTTGAAGTTTCTAAAATTTCAGTATCTAATTTAGATACTGAAGTTGTTAGTGTGGTTCTAGCTTGTGAACCATAACCTGTAATTACTACCTCGTCTAGTACATTGGCATCTTCAGTTAAAGAAACATTAATTACTGTTTCATTAGCTACTTTTACCTCTTGTATTTTATACCCCACATAACTAAAAACAAGTATATCACCCATTTTAGCATTGATAGCATAATTTCCGTCAAAATCACTTTGAGCACCCGTAACAGTACCTTTAATTAGGACACTTGCCCCGGGTAGTGGTTGATTGCTTCCATCTGTGATTGTTCCACTTATAACCTTCTCTTGTCCTATTGCGGATAAGCCATAGATCATAAAAACAAGCATTAACATGCTTTTAAATAATTTGTACCTCATAATTAAGTTAGTTTTATGTATAACATAAAGCAATATTAAAGATTAAAATTCAAAAAAACAAATAATCTTAGAAAACTCTTAAAAATTTCATAAAAAAAATATTTTTTCATGAAACCTATTTTCAATCATATAGAGCTAAAAATTATTGAATTAGAGCATAAAAAACAACACTACCAAATAATTTAATTTTGTTTATTTGATATATTTACCTAATATTGCATTATGTTATACATAAAATAAAAGAAATGAATATTAATAATTTAGTGGCTGCTACATATGCACCAATGAAACCAGATGGTTCCTTAAATACCGCAATCATAAAATCTTATAGTGAATTTTTGATTAGAAATAAAGTAACAGGCGTTTTTATGAATGGGTCCACTGGAGATTTTGTTTCATTATCCATAGAAGAACGTAAAGAAATTACATTGGCTTGGTCTAAAACCAAATCATCTGACCTATATTTAATAGATCACGTAGGCAGCCCTAGCCTAAAAGTCGCAAAAGAACTAGCTGCTTACGCATCGGATAAAGTTGATGCAATTGCCGTTTTAGCGCCTTATTATTTTAAATTAGATACTATTGATAAATTGGTGACTTATTGTAAAGAAGTTGCTTTGAGTGCACCTAACTTACCTTTTTACTATTATCATATTCCTGCATTAAGTGGGGCTGATTTAAATATGCTAGATTTTTTAAAAATAGCATCAAAAGAAATTCCAACTTTAGAAGGTATTAAGTTCACTAATAATAATTTAATAGATTATTTACATTGCAAAAATTATGAAAATGGAAAATACAATATCTTATTTGGTTTTGATGAAATCTTTATTTCCAGCTTACCTTTAGGAGCAACTGGTTGGGTCGGTAGCACTTACAACCATTTAGCACCTATATACTACAAAATTAAAGCTTTATTTGAAAAAGGTAACATGAAAGAAGCAGCTGCCTTACAAACAAAAGCAATAAGGTTTGTTGAAATTTTAAATAGTTATGGCGGGTTTAACGGAGTCGCAAAAGGTTATATGAAATATCTTGGTATAGATTGTGGACCTAGTAGATTTCCTCATACAACACCAACACCAGATACTTATAAAGAAATTAATAAGGAACTAGATAAAATTGGTTTTTTAAACTTATTAAGTTCATAATTAAATTTTGTTTAGATGTAAAAACTAACTTTAAATTAAAGTTTTTAGTTAGTTTTTTACTTAATACGAATATGCCTTTTAATTAAATGTTGTCAATCCGAATGGATTTTTACCTTTTTCGGCTTAAAATTAGCATTTCACAAGCAGCCTATTAGTTAAATTTATAAAAATGATAGTAGATAAAATTGAAAACGCTCACCTTTATACCAATTCACATAGTGGTATCGATAAAGCACTAAATTATATTAAAAATACTAACTTTTTTAAGTTAACTAAAGGAAGACATGAAATTGAAGGTGATGAAATTTTTGCAATTGTAAACGAATATAAAACTAAGAATCAAGAAGAAAATCTGCTAGAGTCTCATATAAAATATATTGATGTACAATTTATTGCGCAAGGTACTGAGCAAATTGGTTTCACTACTTTTAACAACCAAATACCTGAGAAATTTTATGATAGTACAGATGACTATATGTTATTTAAAGAACCCTATAATCTAATTACTTTAAACGAAGGAATGTTCGCAATTTTCTATCCGAGTGATATTCACATCCCTGGTTTAATAGCCGATACCGTCTCAAAAGTAACAAAAGTAGTCGTAAAAGTTAAGCTTTAATCCAATTTAAAACACGATCAAAATGCGGTTCTAGATGCTGACGCATTGCATTTCTAAAAGATTCAGGAGAACCATTTACTAAATGATTTAATATATCCCTATGACTCACAAACTTTTGGGAATACTCAAATTTTTCGTCAGTAGGTAATTTTTTATCGTGATAATATTGAAAAACTGGTAATAATAAATTTTGAAATCTTTGTAACGTGTTATTGCCAGACATTTCATATAACTTACCGTGAAAACGTATTTCATATTCCAAACTAAATATAGTAGAATCAAAAAGATCTTTTTCTTCTTTTTTTACAATTTTATCTAATTCTATAAGATCTTCTGCTGTTTTTCTTGCAAATAATAAATCTGCCATTCCCATTTCTAAAATTAAACGTAATTCAAAAATATCCTTTAACATTTCCTCACCTATTAACTTGGTGTCTAATGCTTTTTCAATATTTAAAATTATATCTGGCTCGGTTAGAACCATACCTTTATGTTTTTTAGATTCTATAATACCTAGAGTTCTTAAACGTAAAATTGCTTCCCGCACCACTGTTCTACTCACTCCTAAAGCTTCAGCAAACTCTAGTTCTTTTGGAATTGAATCACCAACTTTAAGATTATTTTCTTTTAAAAATTCTATAATTCGTATTTCTACCTTATCAACAAGTGACAAGTTTTTTAAAGGCTTTATTTTTTTTAAATATTTCATTTATAATTTTTTACGCGTATAATTATTCAGAATTCAATTTACAAAAGTAGAACAAAAATTATAATTAAATAAATTAATTAGAGTTCCTTTCAAATATACAAGATATAATATATATTTGTGTTATGTTATACATAAAAGCTGAAAAAAATTCATCACTTTATAAAGATACATTATTAGATAATGTAATTCCGTTTTGGGAAAAGAATTCTATTGACACTAAAAATGGAGGTTACTATACATGTTTAGACACTAAAGGTAATGTATTTGATACAGATAAATTTATGTGGTTGCAAGGTAGACAAGCTTGGTTATTTTCTATGCTTTATAATAAAGTTAAAAAAAATGAAAATTGGTTAAAAATTGCTAAAAATGGTATTGATTTCATTAGAAATAAAGGAATGGATGCTGATGGTAATTTCTACTTTTCTACAACTGAAGATGGCAAGCCGCTAGTACAGCCTTATAATATATTTTCAGATTGCTTCGCCGCTATGGCATTTAGTCAATATGCAACCGCCTCTGGAGACGAAGAAATAAAACAATTAGCGATTGACACTTATTTTAATATTTTAAAGAAAAAGGATAATCCTAAAGGCATTTACGAAAAAGGAACTGACGCAAGGCCTTTAAAAAGTTTTGCCTTACCAATGATATTATCTAACTTAGTTTTAGAACTAGAAGACGTGCTTCCAAAGGAAGAAGTTGAAAAAACTATTGATTTTAGTATTCATGAGGTAATGGAGATTTTCTTGAATAAAAAATCAGGACTTATTTACGAATTTGTCCGTCCAGATGGCTCATTGGAAGATAGTTTTAATGGTCGACTTTTAAATCCTGGTCATGGGATTGAAGCTATGTGGTTTATGATTGACATTGGAGTTCGTAGAAATGACAAAAAACTAATCAACAAAGCAACCACTACTATTTTAAATATTTTGGAATATAGTTGGGATCAAAAATATGGGGGCATCTTATACTTTATGGATGCACACCAAAAACCACCGCAGCAATTAGAATGGGATCAAAAATTATGGTGGGTACATTTAGAAGCTTTAGTTGCATTATCTAAAGGATATGAACAAACCCAAAACCCAGAATTATTGTTATGGTATAATAAAGTACACGACTACGCTTGGTCTCATTTTTCAGATCCAGAAAATGGAGAATGGTTTGGTTATTTAAATAGACAAGGCGAAGTCTTACTAGATTTAAAAGGAGGAAAATGGAAAGGTTGTTTCCACGTTCCTAGAGCAATGTACCAATGTTGGAAATCTTTTGAAAATATTAAAAACAACAAATAATTACGTACCCTTACATCTTAAAATTTAAAATAATGGCAAACTTAATAAGACCCTATGTATTGGCAGAAACCAACTGGAAAGATGTAAAACAAGAGTCTTATACTGTTGCCATTTTACCTTGGGGAGCAACTGAAGCACATAATTATCATTTACCATATGGCACAGATAACTTTCAAGCAGAATATGTTGCAATTAAAGCTGCAAAAATAGCTTGGCAAAACAATGCAAAAGTTATTGTTTTACCTATAATTCCATTTGGAGTAAATACAGGTCAAATGGATATTCCGTTTTGTATAAATATGAACCCAAGTACACAATATGCTGTTTTAAAAGATATTCTACAAACCCTAAATGGACAAAATATTGAAAAATTAGTAATTGTAAATTCACACGGAGGAAATAATTTTAAACAAATTATAAGAGAATTAAGTTTAGAGTTTCCAAAAGTCTTTATTTGTGCTATAAACTGGTGGCAAGTTACAGATGCTACAAAATATTTTGATGCACCTGGAGACCACGCAGGTGAATTAGAAACCTCTGCTATGTTAAAAATTGCACCTAATATTGTTTTACCTATAGAACAAGCTGGAAATGGAAACTCAAAAAAGTTTAAAATTGAAGGACTAAAAGAAGGTTGGGTAATTGCACAACGCCAATGGACAAAAATAAGTGAAGATACAGGCGTTGGAAATCCTAAACTAGCAACAAAAGAAAAAGGCATTACGTTTTTGAATGTAGTTATTAAAAAAATTGCAGCCTTTTTTGAAGAACTTCACAATGCCGACACAAATAATATGTACCAATAAATAATATAAAAAAATTTAAAATGAAAAAAACAGCCTTACTAATTATCTCTATCTGTTTATTGAGTTGTAATACCAAAAATCAAAATAAAGAACTAAAAGTAGCAACAGAAAAAAAAGAATTGGTGTTTCAAGATTTGTTCAACTCTTCTATGGATGAAAATGTAGAATGTTACAGAATTCCTGCAATAGTTACTGCCCCAAACGGAGATTTAATTGCGTCAATAGATGAACGTGTGCCGGGGTGTGGTGACCTAAAATGGAGCAAAGACATTAATATTATTGTTAGAAGAAGTTCTGATAATGGTAAAACTTGGTCTGAAATTGAAACTGTTGTAGATTTCCCTTATGGAAAGTCAGCTTCAGATCCTTCAATGATCGTTGATACTGTTACCAACGAGATTTTCTTATTTTACAACTATATGGATTTAGATACTGAAAAAGACATCTATTATTTACATGTTGTAAAAAGTGCCGATAATGGCAAAACTTGGAGCGAACCCACAGATATCACCTCTCAAATTGCAAAACCTGAATGGCATAAAGATTTTAAATTTATTACTTCAGGAAGAGGAATCCAAACCAAAGCTGGTAAATTATTACACACTATGGTAAATTTAAATAGTGGGTTGCACGTATTTGGAAGTGATGACCATGGAAAAACTTGGTATTTTATTGATGTACCTATTCAACCAGCAGATGAATCTAAAATAATAGAACTTGTAGATGGAACTTTAATGATAAATGCCAGAGTAAACGGAAAAGGTCTACGTTATGTGCATACTTCAACAGATGAAGGCCAAACTTGGGAAACCAACGCAGCCCCAGAATTAATTGACCCAGGTTGTAATGCCAGTATTATTCGCTATACTGCTATTGAAGATGGTTATGATAAAAACAGACTCCTTTTTTCAAATGCAAAAATGGAAAAAGGACGAAAAAATATGAGCGTTAGAATAAGTTACGATGAAGGTAAAACTTGGAGTGAAGGAAAAACTATTTATGCCGGTTCTTCTGCTTATTCTTCTTTAACAATTTTAAAAAATGGAGATATCGGGTTGTTTTTTGAACAAGATGAGTACAGTAAAAATCCGTTTGTAAGTTTTTCTTTAGATTGGTTAACCGATGGAGAAGACACCTATAAAAAATCTTCAAACTAAGGTTTTACAACAAAACAATATCAACACTTTTACAATATAAAATTATCAATATTTTGAAAAGATAATTAGTAATAATAAATTAAAAAATAATATAAATTCAATGAAACAAATTAATCTTATTTTTTTCCTAATATTTTGTATCTCATTTAATGGGCAAGCTCAAATTAATGATTGGGAAAATCCTTCTGTTGTTCAGATAAACAAATTACCTGCTCGCGCCACTTCTGTCTCCTTCGATTCAGAATCGTTAGCTTTAGAAGGTAACATTAAAAATAGCCCTCGCTATAAATCTTTAAATGGAAGATGGAAATTTAATTGGGCAGATGTACCAGAAAAAAGTCCTGAAAACTTTTACAAACAAGATTTTGATGTTTCAAACTGGGAAGAAATTACAGTACCCGCAAACTGGGAATTAGAAGGCTACGGAATGCCAATTTACACTAATGTTACGTACCCATTTACGCCTGTAAACCCACCAAATGTTCCTATTGACGACAATCCAGTAGGAGCCTATAAAAAAGAATTTTCACTCCCAGTAGATTGGAAGGATATGAACGTAATTGTTCATTTTGGAGGTGTTAGTTCTGCTTTTTATATTTGGGTAAATGGAGAGAAAGTTGGATATAGCCAAGGAAGTAGATTGCCAGCAGAATTTGATATTTCTCCATACCTTAATGAAGGTAAAAACACGATTGCAGTAAAAGTGTATCGTTGGAGTGACGGTTCTTATTTAGAAGATCAAGATCATTGGCGTTTAAGTGGAATTCACAGGGATGTGTATCTTGAAGCTGTTCCAAAAGCACATATTTACGACTATTTTGTAAGAACAGAATTAGATGAAAATTATGAAGATGCAATTTTAAAAATAAGACCAATTGTTAATAATTACACAAATACAAACATTAATAACTGGACTATTGAAGCACAATTATTTGACGCTAATAAAAAACCTGTATTGGAAGCTCCTATCAAGAAAAATTTAGGTCAATTATATGGTGCCTATTCTCCTCAACGTGGTAATTTATCGCCCGCTTTTCTTCGCGCAGAAATTAAAAATCCACTAAAATGGTCTGCCGAATATCCAAATTTATATACCACAGTAATTTACTTAAAAAACGAAAAAGGTGAATTAATTGAGGCTAGAAGTAGTAAAATTGGCTTTAGAAAAACAGAGTTTAGAGACGGAGAATTATATGTTAATGGAGAATCAATTCTTTTGTATGGTGTTAACAGACACGACCACGACGAATATACTGGAAAGGTAGTTTCAGAAGAAACTATGTTAAAAGATATATTATTACTAAAGCAGTTTAACTTTAATGCTGTAAGAACTTCGCATTATCCAAACAATTCTAGATGGTATGAATTGTGCGACGAATACGGAATTTATGTAATGGATGAAGCTAATTTAGAAACTCACGGACTTGGTGGTAGACCCTCTAACAACAAGTTATGGTTAAATAGTTTTATGGAAAGAGCTGTTAGAATGGTGGAACGTGATAAAAACCACCCTTCTATTATTTTCTGGTCTTTAGGAAACGAAAGTGGTTCTGGACCAAATCACGCTGCAATGTCTGGCTGGATTAGAGAATATGATCCTTCTAGACCCGTGCATTACGAAGGTGCTCAACCCACTTTCGAAAAACATAAAATGGATAGATTTGCACCAGATCCTTCTTATGTAGATATTGCAAGTAGAATGTACAATTCTATTGAGTATATGGTTACCTTGGCTAACAGAGAAAATGACAACAGACCTGTTTTATGGTGTGAATATGCACACGCTATGGGAAATTCACTTGGTAATTTTGAAGCCTTTTGGGAAGCTATTAGACGTGAAAAACGCATTGTTGGAGCATTTATTTGGGATTGGACGGATCAAGGCCTCGCAAAAACCGATGAAAATGGTGTTAAATATTGGTTGTATGGTGGTGATCATGGTGAACCAATTCACTCAGGAAACTTTTGTATAAATGGCGTTATTAATCCAGATCAAACCCCAAAACCTACAACTTGGGCGGCTAAAAAAGTACACCAACCAATTGTTATTAAAGCTAGTAATTTAGCTGCTGGGGAATTAAATATTAAGAACTGGCATCATTTTAAAAACCTTAATAATTTTGATTTATTTTGGTCTATTGAAGAAAATGGAAAAGTTATTCAAAAAGGGCAATTACCAAGTTTAGATTTGGATGCTGCTAAAGAAACACTAGTAACAATTCCTTTCAAAAAAATAAATACTAAGGTAGGAAAAGAATACTTTTTAAACATTAGTTTTAAGTTGAAAAATGGAACTACTTGGGCAGAAAAAGGTCACGAAATTGCATGGGAACAGTTTAAATTACCTTTTGAATCTTCAAAAAGTATAGATGCACCAAAAAACAATAAAGCAGTACTTATTTCTCACACTCAAAATCAAGTTTCTATAACTACTGCTAAAACCAAAGCTACATTCGATAAAATAAGTGGTTATTTAACTTCATTAAAAAACAAAAAAGGTGTTGAGTTTTTAAAAGCACCATTAAAAGGTAATTTTTGGAGACCTCCAACAGATAATGATGAAGGCTCTCAATTAGTAGGAAGACATGGAGTTTGGAAAACAGCTGTTGACAATAGCACACTTGCAGATTTTACTATTTCAGAAGAAAATGAAAATATGGTTAAAATCGTTGCTGTATACAATTTACCTACCAGTAAAAAAGATGAAAAGGAAATATTTAGCAAACTAACTACCGAATATTTAATTTTAGGTAATGGAACAATTAAAGTAAGCTATTTCTTTAATCCTGAAGGCGACTTACCAAACCTTCCTAGATTTGGAAGCCAAGTTCAATTAGCAAAACAATTTGATAATTTTACCTGGTTTGGAATGGGTCCACACGAAAACTATATTGATAGATTAAGTGGTGCTAAAATTGGAACGTATAAAAAATCTGTAAAAAAAGATTTCTTCCAATATGTTAGACCACAAGAAAGCAACAATTATACGCAAGTGAGATGGGCAACTTTAACCAATAATAAAGGAGAAGGTATTAAATTTTCTAGTCCACAATTACTAAGTGTAAGTGCTTGGCCATATTTAATGAAGGATTTGGAAACAGCAAAGCATATTAACGAATTGCCAAATAGAGATCTTATAACTTTAAATATTGATTACAAGCAAAGAGGACTTGGAGGAGACGATAGTTGGTCTATGAAAGCTAGACCTCATGAACAATTTAGGCTACCTGCAATAAAGTATAATTATAGTTATACCATTGAAGTTATAAAACTAAAATAAGGTTTATTTAGCATCTAATAATTATGAATTTTATACGCTTTAATCTGTTTTTTACACTAGTAATAGCACTTTCATTTACTGCTATTTCTTATACACAAACAACTAAAGTAGCATGTATTGGTGACAGTGTTACCTACGGTTATGGGATAAAACAACGTGAAGAAAACAGTTATCCTGCTCAATTGCAACAATTATTAGGTGCTAATTATAAAGTAGCCAATTTTGGATATTCCGGTGCTACCATGCTAAAAAATGGTCACAAACCTTATTGGGATAAGGAAGTTTTTATAAAATCTCAAGAGTTTGAGCCAACTATTATAATAATTCATTTAGGTTTAAACGACCAAGGAAACAATAATTGGCCACAACATAAAGAAGAGTTTGAAAGTGATTATTTAGATATGATTGCTACCTATAGAAATCTCCCTTCAAAACCTACTGTTATTATTTGTAAAATGACTCCTACTTTTTCTGGACATCATTGGTTTGAAGAAGGAATGCGAGAAAACTTCAAAGAAATTCAAACTAAAATTGAGCAAATAGCTAAAATAGCAAATGTTGATGTTATAGATTTACACGAACCCTTGTATCGTTTTCCTGAATATTTTCCAGATAATTTACACCCAACAAAAGAAGGTGCTAAAATAATTTCTGAAAAAGTTTATGGCGCCATTACTGGTAACTATGGTAGTTTAAAAGTGCCTTTATTGTATGGAGAAAATATGGTATTACAGAGAAATAAAACTATAAATTTTGAAGGTACAGCCAATTATAATGAGAAAATTACTATTGAATTTAACAACAAAACAAAAACGACAATAACAGACTTTAATGGTAATTGGAAAATAGCTTTTGATCCAATGCCTGCCGGCGGTCCATTTCCTTTAAAAATTGCTTCAAATAAAAAAACCATCGATATTAACAATGTTTATGTTGGTGAAGTTTGGTTGGCTTCGGGCCAATCCAATATGGATTTTAAGGTACAATCAATGGAAAGTGCGGCAACCGTTTTAAAAGATTCATTAAATGAAAATATCTTCTTATTTTCTATAGATGGAAAAGCATTATCTGGTCAGAAATTTGCAGAAGAAGAACTTTTAACTTGCAATGCTTCTAATTATTTTCAATCTTCTGGTTGGCAAAATACAACAACTAAAAATATTGAAAATTTTTCAGCAGTTGCGTATTCTTTCGCTTATAATCTTCAAAAAAACTTAAATATTCCAGTTGGTATTATTTGCAACGCCATTGGTGGATCTCCTATACAAAGTTGGGTTAGTAGAGAAACTATGGAGCAAACACACACAACGGTAAATTTGCTAAACGACACACAATTAAATCCGCTTGTTGATAGCTGGGTTGCTGAAAGAATTAAGTTAAATATGGAGGATGTGAAAAACACAAACATAAAAGCAAGACATCCTTACCAACCTACGCTATTATTTGATGCTGGAATAATGCCTATTAAGAATTATGGAATAAAAGGTGTTATTTGGTATCAAGGTGAATCGAATGCTGAAAAACCAACATTGCATTCAAAATTGTTTAAATTATTGGTTAAAGATTGGCGATTTCATTTTAAAAATCCTGAATTATCTTTTTATTTTGTACAATTAAGCAGTATTGAAAGACCAACTTGGGGAACATTTAGAGATTCACAAAGAAGATTATTAGAAATACCAAATACAGGAATGGCTGTTTCTTTAGATGTTGGTAATAAAACAGATGTGCATCCAAAAAAGAAATGGATTCTTGGTGAACGCTTGTCAAAAATTGCGCTTCATAAAAATTATAATTTCTCAAAGGAATTTTCAGGGCCACTACTCGATTTTGTAAATGTAAAAGGAAACAAATTACAGGTTTATTTTAAACATGCCGAAGCATTAACAACTTCAAACGGCAAACAGGTAACTGATATCTTTATTGCTAATTCAGATAAAATATTTGTACCTGCAAAAACCAAATTAAACAACAATATATTAGAAGTTTGGTCCTCAGAAATTAAAAACCCAAGGTATGTAAAGTATGGCTATACTCCATTTTCAAACGGAAATTTGATAAATAAGCACGGCTTACCAGCTTCTACATTCTCAAATCTAGTAGAATAACTTAAAATTAAATAAATGAAATTTAGATCTTTTTTCTTAGTGTCAATCTTGTTAATCACAAGTACTATTTTTGCGCAAAAATTTGAAAACTTAGCACAAACTCCACCAATGGGATGGAATAGTTGGAACAGTTTTCAATGTGAAAATGTTAATGAAACTGTAATTAAAGAAATGGCTGATGCCATGGTTAAAAATGGCCTAAAAGATGCTGGTTATGAATATATTGTAATTGACGATTGCTGGCAAATTGGGCGTGACAAAGATGGTTATATAATTGTAGATAAAGAAAAATTCCCTTCAGGCATAAAAAGTTTAGCAGCTTATATTCATTCAAAAGGCTTAAAGTTTGGTATCTATTCTGATGCTGGAACAAAAACCTGTGCTGGTCGTCCAGGTAGTAAAGGTTTTGAATTAGAAGATGCAAAAACGTATGCTAAATGGGATGTGGATTATTTAAAGTATGATTGGTGTTTTACTGAAGGCCAAGATGCTAAAGTTTCTTATAAAAAAATGCGTGATGCTTTATATAAAGCTGGAAGACCAATTGTTTTTAGTATGTGCGAGTGGGGCGAAAACAAACCCTGGGAATGGGCAGAAAACGTAGGACATTTATGGAGAACTACACTAGATATTGATATGAAAGGTAGATTTGATGGAGATGTTTGGGACAATCATATCGGTTGGACAAATATTGTAGATATGCAAGTTGGATTAGAAAAATATGCCGGTCCTGGGCATTGGAACGATCCAGATATGTTAGCTGTTGGAAATAATGATATGCCACAAAATGAAGCCAGGGCACATTTTAGTATGTGGTGCATGTTGGCTGCTCCGCTTATGGCTGGAAACGATTTAAGAGCAATGTCTGTAAATGATCAAGATATTTTAACAAATAAAGCATTAATCGCTGTTAATCAAGATGTTTTAGGAAAACAAGGTTTTAAAATTGAAGATCTTGGAAATTTTGAAATTTGGCAAAAACCGTTAGAAAACGGAGATATTGCAATTTGTTTATTCAATAGAGACATTACTAATAAAAAATATAAAATTAATTGGTCTAACCTTAAAATCAAAGATTTTTCTGGATCTTACACAGTAAAAGACCTTTGGAAAGATAAAGTTATTGGATCTAGTAACAAAGAATTTACTATAGAAATACCTAGCAGAGATGTTGTTGTTTTTAGATTAATTAAAACATAAAATTCTCTCAGCATGCGTCTTTTTTTATTCAACTTTTTGTTTATAGTTATTGGTAGCTTCGGAACTATATTTAGTTTAAATGCGTGTGCAACAGTTAAATTTGATAGTACAACTTTACAAGCAAAATATCCAATTATTCCATCGCCTCAAGAAATTAGTTATGGCGAAACTGAACTTTATTTTGAAACAATTACAATTCAAAATACAGTTTTTGAACCTGAAGCGAACCAGTTGATTGCTTTTTTTAAAGAAAATGGTATTGAAGTGTCTAATGATGGTTTAAAAATTAACTTCATTAAGCAAAATATTTCTAAAAACAATAGTGAAGAAGCATACAAAATTCAAATTAATTCAGAAATTACAATAACTGCAAATACTGGAAAGGGTGCATTTTATGCAATTCAAACTTTAAAACAAATTTTCAGGAAAAATAACAATAAAGGTGAATTTCCTTCACTAAATATTACAGATTGGCCAGCATTTAAAATAAGAGGTTTTATGCACGATACTGGAAGAAACTTTCAATCGGTTGCACAATTAAAAGAGCAAATAGAAGTCCTTTCAAACTATAAATACAATATTTTTCATTGGCATTTAACAGATGACCCGGCGTGGCGATTGGAAAGTAAATTATATCCACAATTGCAAAATGAAAGTGCAACAACCCGTCAAAAAGGAAAGTTTTACACGCAAGAAGATTTTAAAGAAATTGTAGCTTTTTGTAAGGAAAGGCATATTACTGTAATACCTGAATTTGATATTCCAGGGCATTCTAGAGCCTTTAGAACAGCCTTAGGTTTTAAATCGATGCGCGATGTAAAAGCATTACCTGTTTTACTAGATCTTTTTAGGGAATTAATGAGTTTAACAACTCCAGAAGATATGCCGTATATTCATATTGGAACCGATGAAGTGCGTAATAAAGAAGAGTATGTTTCAGAAGATTTTATTCTAGAAATTATGAACCTTATCAAGTCCAACAATAGAGAATTAATTGTTTGGAAAGAAGGTATTGAAATAGCCGAAGATTCAACATCAATAAATCAACTTTGGGCGCAACATTCACCTAGAAAAGAACATCGCTTTATAGATTCTAGAGCAAATTACATCAATCATTTAGATCCTTTTGCAGGAATGTCTCGCTTATTTTTTCAACAACCTTGTAGGCAACCGCAAGGCGATAAAATTGCTTTAGGCGGAATTTTATGTGCATGGCCAGATAATAATACAGCACATGAAAGTGATATTTTAAAACAAAATCCAATATATCCGTCTATGGTGTTTTATTCTGATGCCATTTGGAAAGGAAGGAAAAAGAATTATAAAGAGTATTGGGCAAAATTACCAAAACAACACACAAAAGAGTTTAACGATTTTAAACTGTTTGAAGAAAAAGTTATTACTCATAGAGATTTATTTTTTGAAGGAAAGGAATTTCCGTATGCAGCACAAACCAATATTACTTGGAAAATTATTGGCCCTTTTGACCATAAAGGGGATTTCAAAACTCCTTTTGAAGTAGAAAACAACATAAAAAATAGCTATAAAGTTGAAGGTAAAACTTTTACTTGGAACGATTTAATTGTTGGAGGTACTATTCATTTAAAACATTTTTTTGGATTTCCTTCATATACAGACAAAAATAGTGGAACGTACTATGCATACTCAGAAATTTATTCACCTAATAATCGTGTGCAAGATTTCTGGATTGGGTTCCAAGGTTGGTCACGTTCTGGTGGACGACGTGTTGGCCCTTTTCCAAATATTGGTCAATGGCATACCACAAACCCGAAAATTTGGGTAAACAAACAAGAAATTGAACCTCCCGTTTGGAAACAACCAAATTTAGCAACCAAAACTGATGAAATACCATTTGTTGATGAAGATTATTTTTATAGAAGTCCAACTAAAATTCATCTTAAAAAAGGGTGGAATACAGTACTGTTAAAAATTCCACACGGAAGAAGCTCTTGGAAATGGATGTTTACTTGTATTCCCATTAATATTAATGAATCGGGTATTAAGGAAGTAAAGGATTTAAAATTTAGAACAAATTAATAAATTATTTTATGAAAAAATACATTCTCCTACTAGTTGTTTTTTGTTTAACAATTAACAGTTATTCTCAAAAAAAATATTCAGAACATTATTACAAAAGGTATGAACTTTTTAAAAGTGAAGCTGATACAAAAAATGAGATCGTTTTTTTAGGAAACAGTATTACGGAGGGTGGTGACTGGAAAGCTCTATTTCCAAATATAAATGCTGTAAACCGTGGAATTAGCGGAGACGTAACCGATGGGATTTTAAATAGATTAGATGAAGTGCTTTCTTCTCAACCTAAAAAAATATTCATATTGATTGGAACAAACGATTTGGCAAGAGGAAAAAGTATTGATGAAGTTTTGAATAATAGCAAAATACTACTTGAAAAAATTAAAGCAGTTTCAAAAGAAACAAAAATCTACCTTCAAAGTGTGTTGCCATATAATCCAAATATTGGTACTAAATTTTCAGGTCATAAATCTAAGCAACAAGATGTGTTGGTTTTAAATAAAAAACTTAAAAAACTTGCCAGAGACCAAGGTGTAAAGTTCTTAAATATTCATAAAAAATTCAGGAATAAAAAAGGTGAATTAAAGGCAAATTTAACCTATGATGGTTTACACCTGAATAAAAGTGGTTATGTTTTTTGGGCTAAAATTATCAAAAAACATGTCAACTAATTTAAAATTATTCATCGAGTTTTTTTAGCGCTCCATTCTTTCTTCGAATATCAAATTTACTTCTAAAAACTGCTATAATATTAATGTTAAGACAATCGCATTAACGTTTTTTACAATAACACTATTTATACTGACTTAGCTTTGTTAAAGCTTTGGAAAGTTATCATAATTTTTAAAGTTGGAAACAACAACGCTAAAGAAGTAATTTACTCAAAAATTATTTCAATAAAAGAATAACTATTATTCTATTCAAATATAGCTGTATAACTTTATGCTTTTCAACACAAAGTTATACAGCTATTTATATATCTAATAAAAACTAAGACGATTTCTTACTAAAGATTAAGCTAAAAACGTACCCAAAAGTAAAGCACGAAACTACACCAAAAAATGAATACATTAAAAAACTGATTTCAGTAAAGACACTTATATACCATATTACAATAGCACTAACCAACAACCCTAACAATGTTCCCTTAGCATTGGCTTTTTTAGTAAGCATTCCTAAAAGAAACATCCCGCCTAAACCTCCTGTAAATAGTCCTAAAAATCGATAGAACTGATCCCAAAGAGATTTAATATTAGAACTTGCCATCCAAAGCGCCAACAATAAACCAAGAACACCTGTTATAATAGTTGCCATCCTTGCAATTCGCAACAATTTCATATCAGAAACATTAGGTTTAAAATGCGAATGAAAATCGTTACAATATGCAGTAGATACCGAATTTAAACTACTACTTATGCTGGACATAGCAGCAGAGAAAATACCAGCCACTAATAATCCTGAAACCCCAATTGGTAATTCTCTAACGATATACCAGGGAAAAATTGAATCGTTATTAGAAATAGCAGGAGAAAGTGCATTAGGCATTTCGGTATAGAATATAAATAAAAGTGTACCTATACCAAAAAATATAATAGTTGCAGGTAGCGTAAGTACAGCATTGGTATATAGTGTTTTTTGGGAATCTTTAATGCTTGAACTGGTTAAAAAACGCTGGACTATGGTTTGGTCGGTTCCCTGTGTAACCATTGCAGAAGCGAGTCCTCCTAAAAAGACCACCCAAAAGGTTGATTCTGTAAAGTTAAACTCCATATTTGTAAGATTGAATTTGTCTCTTTCAGAAGCATAACTTATCATATCTACAAAAGAAGTTTCTGTATGTAGCATAATCCATATAACTGCCAAAATACTACCTCCTAGAAGAACAACTACTTGCATTACATCTGTCCATATCACAGCCTCTATACCTCCAAAAGTTGTATATAATATACATAGTAAACCCATTATTATTATACTGGTTTCAACTGGTATGCCCGTAACAATTGAAATTGCCAATGATGGTAATAATAACACTATCCCAATTCTTCCTAACTGAAATAATATAAAAGATAGACTTCCAAAAGCACGTGCCTTATAATTAAACCTATCTTCAAGATATTCATAGGCTGTTTTAATTTTTAGTTTATTAAAAAAAGGTATAAAAATAAATGCTATTACAGGTGTTATAAGAATGGCTGTTATGTTTAGAAAAAAGAAAGACCAATCTGTTACAAAAGCCTTGGCTGGAATAGCCATAAAGGTTATAGCACTTAACAATGTACCAAAAACACTTAAACCTGAAGCCCACCAAGGTATACGGCCTCCTCCTGTAAAATAATCTTTGGTTGATTTCTGTTTACGAGCAAAATAAAGACCTATTAGCACGGATATTAATAAATACAATGCTAAGACAGTATAATTTATAATTCCAAATGGATGAGCTGCTTCAGCAATTTTAAAAGTTTTAACGTTTGGAGTACGAATGCCTGGAGATAACTCTCCCGAAACAATAGTAAAATCATCATTGTGTTTAAAAGCGAGTGCTGTAACAGGAATTTTAGTTGTAAGACTGTCATAAACAAACCACTTTTTAGTAATGGTATTGTACCCCAAAATATCCTTTGAAAAGCCTGGGTGGTTATTAAGAATATTATTTCTTCTAACTTTTAAAGATTCTGCTATGGCATCGTTTTGTGTTGTATCTAATTGTAAGGAAATATTTTCCAACTCATCAAAAAGAACCTCATCACTTCCACCATATAAAATAATATGCATTGAACCCATAGCTTCAGGTGAAGCTCCCATCAATACTCTAGACTTGTCATTTATAATAATATCACCTTCATCTTGCCATGTTTGTTTCTTAAAATCATAAGATAAATAATTGGTAAGGGTTTGTGACTTTTGTCCAGATTTTTGATTCCTTCCTCCTATAACAAATAACTTTTTATTTGTAGAAGTTTCTTGAATTACTGCGCTGTGGACAGCTCTAGGGGGACCTGGAAAATCAGTTAATTTTTCCCACTTTTGTTTGCTCTTTAAGTTTAATCTATAAAATGAATTAATGCTATTTTTAGAATTTTTACCACCTACCACATACACAAAATCTTCTAGCACAACAGCAGATGTATAGGCTATTGGTTCAGGCAATTCTGGATATTCTGTGATTTCCACTTCATTAGTAGTGGAATTGTAAGATAAAAGAAATACTTTATCACTTGTATATTCTTCATTGTCACCTCCTATACACAAAATTCCGTTCTCTGTTGATACTGAAGCCGAATAAGCAAGAGGGATTGGTAATTCTTTACTGGAAAGCCTCCAATGGTTACTTTCGAGAATATAAATGTTTTTACTCCAAACTTTTTTTCCACCTTCCCAAGGAAGTCCATTTGGAAAATTTGCTCCTCCTGCAACCACAACAACCTCATTGTGTACTCCACCTAACATACCTGCATAACCAAGAGAAGTATCTACCCCCTTTTCAGCTGGTAAACTAGGTAGACTTACAATATCTAATTTATTTACTGCCTCCTGACCAAAGGATTGTGCAAAAGCTAGAACAGCAAGTACTACTATTAATATATTCTTAATTCTCTTCATTTTAGAAAAATTATTTATTATAATTAATTTTTTGAAATCGATCTATTCAATATTGATTTGTCCAAAAATTTATCACATTCAACAAAAATAAGATGGTTTTGGAAAATTTAGAGCAAAGATTCAAATGTTCTTGATATAATTGTTTTAAAATATTTTTTGAATCCATAAAAAGTATCATCACTATTTTTTACATAATATTAGTTCCCTCAGTTAAAATCAATATTTTTTAGATCTAAAGCTATCATATATGGTTATTAGTCATATAGATTCTGCTAATATAGTTAAATTCTTTAAATGTATTATGTACAACATAATAATATTTGCGCCATTTTTATAATAAATAACATTAATTATGATAAAATATAATTTTAAAGCTTACCACTAATATCGTGCTTGATTTCTTCAGAAACTGTATAGGAAGTGGCTGAGTTAAATCATTCATTTATCAATTTTGGTTAGGAAAATAACAGTTATAGGGATGTGACCTTAGTTTCAGGCAATAGTTCTAAATTTAATTTTGGAATTGGAAATCTCTAGCCAATGAATTCTTCAAGAGAATTAATATTTGGATTGATAAGAATCTAGATAATGATTCTTCTGATTCTGTTGAGCAAGTTTCAATATGGAATGGTTCAAACACAATTGAACTCCTTAAGTTTAATTCTAGTGACCCCGGCAGGATTCAAACCTGCAACCGCTGGAGCCGAAATCCAGTGCGCTATTCAGTTGCGCCACGAGGCCATAATTATATATAATTTTATTCTAATAATTGTTTTACAGCTATAGAAATAGCTTTACCATCTGCTTTACCAGCCAATTGTTTAGATGCCATACCCATAACTTTACCCATATCTTTCATAGAAGTTGCACCAACTTTAGCTATAATATCCGCTATAATTTTGTTTAAGGCGACTTGATCTAATTGCTCTGGCAAGAATTGTGAAATAATTGCAACTTGTGCTAATTCTGGATCTGCTAAATCAGCACGACCTTGTTCCTTATAAAGAACCGCACTATCTTTTCGCTGTTTTACCAATCTTTGAAGCAATTTTATTTCTTCATCTTCGGTGAGCTCTTCTGTAGCCCCAGTTTTGGTTTGTGCTAATAATATTTCAGACTTTATGGCTCTTAAAGATTCTAAAGCCACTTTATCTTTAGATTTCATAGCTTCTTTAATTTTCACCATTAAATTTTGTTGTAAACTCATACTATTGATTTATTGCACGAAGATAAAAAAAAGAACCCGAAAATCTTTAATTCTCATAAAGATTTCCGAGTCTAAACTTAGAAAATAAATCTAAGGGCTTCCGTCTTTGGGCAATATTTTTAATCTACATTATCATGTAAAAAGGAGTTGTTTGATCTAAATTTTAAATCATCATTCTCATCAGTGTCCAATGTGGTTCTTGACTGATTAACTTCAGAGGAATGTGCTGTTTGATCTAATTGAACTCCCATTCTTTTATAAGCTGGTTCCTTTTCAATTTCATCTATATTTTTATTTACCTTATTGATAAATTTATAGTTGAAATTTTTCATTTTCTCTCTTCTATCTGCTGCTCTTTTTTGTAATTCAGCAATTGTTAAATCTAGTGGAGAAACCTCTTTATGGTCTATAACCACTTGATTATTTAAATCAACCTCCGATTTCTTTGTAGAATGCAGTGTTAGATTTAACTCCTCATTTTCAATTTCATTATTTTTTTTGGCAGTTGGTTTTGTCGCTTTGGTTAAATTATCTTCTAATTCGGTATAGTCTTCTAAAGTAAAATACACATCTGCCTCAACTTTTTTCTCAGGTTCAACCACTTTATGATCTACAACTTCAATAGAGTTTATAGCTATTTCTGAGTCGTCAACAATCTGTTTTTTTGGTTTTTCAGAAAGTGGCATATCAAATGTAAATTCAATTTGCTTTTCTTCTTCAACAACAGTTGTTTCTTCAATTTCTGCCTGTACCGGAGTAATTATAAAATCATCATCACTAACATCATTAACTGAAACTTCTTCATAAACAACATCTATATTTTTTATAAATTCTGTAGTTGGAATAATTGAAAAATCATCTTCTTCTTCGTCTCCCAATTCAAATACAATTTTATTTTCAACAACCTCATCATTATGATTTAAAGATTGATTTGTAGTATTTGGAGTAGTTTTAGTTGTGCTTTTTTCTGAAAAATCAAAAGAAGCTTCTTGCTCTTCACCAAGAGTATGAATTATTTTTTTAGCTTCAGTATTCGAAATTTCGTGTTGTTGATCTTTATTAAATCCCGTTGCAACAACAGTTACAGCTACAGCATCTCCTAAGTTTTCATCTTCACCAACACCCATTATAATATTTACATTCGTTTTGGCTTCTGATTGAATGTAATCGTTAATTTCGCCTATT
The DNA here is from genome assembly GCF_014646675.1 of Lutibacter litoralis. Taxonomy (GTDB): domain Bacteria; phylum Bacteroidota; class Bacteroidia; order Flavobacteriales; family Flavobacteriaceae; genus Lutibacter; species Lutibacter litoralis. Next base: position 272,054 of record NZ_BMNS01000002.1, read on the forward strand.
TCATCAATGGTAATTTCTTCTGCTCCAGAAACAATTAATAAAAGTACATTTTTAGCGCCTGTAATTTTATTATCGTTTAATAAAGGAGAGTCTAATGCTTTAGAAATTGCTTCTAAAGATCTATTAGCTCCCGATGCAGTTGCAGATCCCATAATTGCAGTTCCACTATTAGAAAGTACCGTTTTGGCATCTTTTAAATCTATATTTTGCGTGTAATGGTGCGTTATAACTTCAGCAATTCCTCTAGAAGCTGTTGACAATACTTCATCGGCTTTAGAAAAACCTGCCTTAAAACCTAGATTCCCGTAAACCTCTCTTAGTTTATTATTATTTATTACCACTAAAGAATCAACATATTCACGTAATCTTTCTATTCCTTTTTGAGCTTGATCGTTACGCATTTTACCTTCAAAAGTAAATGGAATTGTAACCACACCAATAGTTAACAAATCCAATTCACGCGCAACTCTAGCTATAATTGGCGCAGCACCAGTTCCTGTTCCTCCTCCCATTCCAACGGTAATAAACACCATTTTTGAATTAGAAGATAACATATCTTTAATTTCTTGAATACTCTCTAACGCAGCTTGTTCTCCAACCTCTGGATTTGCCCCAGCCCCTAAACCCTCTGTTAATGAAGCACCCAACTGGATTTTAGTTGGAATTGGACTATTTTGTAACGCTTGAGCATCCGTATTACAAATAACAAAATCAACTCCGTTAATCCCTTGAGAGTACATATGGTTTACGGCATTACTACCGCCTCCTCCTACGCCTATTACTTTTATTACGTTTGACTGATTTTTTGGTAAATCGAATGAAATGTTGCTAAAATCTGAACTGCTCATAATATTAATTTATTGGTGTTATATGTCCTTTTCTTACTATTTTATGTTATTCTGCGTTGTCTAAAAAATCTCTAAATCTATCTCCCCATTTTTCAAAAATTGATTTCTTTGGTTCTTTTAGTGTTTCAATTTCTTCTACAACTTCTTTATCTTTTTCACTTGCTTCCTCTTCTTGAACTGCTTGTTGCTGAATTGTTTTTAAGTTTTTCTTATCCAGTCTATTTAAACCATTCATTAAAAGTCCTACGGCAGTTGCATATTGCGGACTAGAAAAAATCTCATCCGAATCTCCAGCTAAATTTTCATTAGGATAACCAATTCTAGTATCCATTCCAGTAATATACTCAACTAACTGTTTTAAGTGTTTTAAATTTGCTCCCCCACCTGTTAAAACAATCCCTGCAATTAATTTTTTCTTCGGTTCTTCGTGTCCGTAATTTTTAATTTCTAAAAATACTTGCTCAATTATTTCTACTACGCGTGCATGAATAATTTTAGACAAGTTTTTTAAGGTAATTTCTTTAGGCTCTCGTCCTCTTAAGCCTGGAATTGACACAATTTCATTGTCTTTATTTTCACCTGGCCAAGCAGATCCGAATTTTGTTTTTAATAATTCTGCCTGTTTTTCAATAATAGAACAACCCTCTTTAATATCTTCAGTAATTACATTTCCTCCAAATGGAATAACAGCTGTATGACGAATAATTCCATTTTTAAAAATCGCCAAATCAGTTGTTCCACCACCTATATCAATCAAAGCAACACCTGCTTCTTTTTCTTCACTACTTAAAACTGCTTCTGCTGATGCTAAAGGCTCTAATGTTATACCCGCTAAATTTAAACCTGCGCTTTTGATGCATCTTCCTACGTTTCTTATTGAAGAAACCTGACCAACAACTACGTGAAAATTTGCTTCTAGCCTACCTCCATACATACCAACTGGTTGCGCAATCTCTGGTTGTCCATCTACTTTAAACTCTTGAGGTAGTACATGTATAATCTCTTCACCTGGCAACATTACCAATTTATGAACTTGCTTTTCTAATTTTTCTAGATCATCTTCATCAATTACATCTTCAGCATTTGGACGTGTAATATAATCGCTGTGCTGTAAACTTCTAATATGCTGGCCAGCAATGCCAACAACAGCTTCATCTATCTTAATCCCCGAAACCGCAATTGCCTCGTCAACAGCCATTTGAATAGACTGTATTGTTTGCGTTATATTATTTACAACACCGCGGTGCACACCTAAACTCTTGGCTTTTCCTGTACCAAGTAACTCAATTTTCCCATATTCATTTCTACGACCTATCATAGCAACAATTTTTGTTGTTCCTATATCTAATCCTACCGAAATATCGTTATGTTCCATACCCTATTTTTTTGTGCAAACAACTTGGTTGTTATATTTTAAATTTATTGATGTGTATTTATCTATTGTTTCATCAGCCATTGTTTTGGTAAAAAACGACTTTAGGTTTTTAAATTTTGAATTTAAATTTTCAATTTTACCTAATTCAATATTCTGCTCTCCAATTCTGGTTTTTAAAACATACTGATGTTGCTTCGTCTTTTGCACACCAATTATTTGTTTTTTTAAAAATTCATCTTCCAAAATTGTTGTTACTAAAAGATAAATATCATCTATATCTTTTTCCGTTATATTTCCTGAAACTAATAAAACTCTAGCTGAGTGATTCCCTGACAAAGGCATTATTGTTGCCTGTTTATCAATATAATAACTATTAGTGTTAGACATAACTCTAGCAATTGGTGTTCGCTGTTTTATCGTTGTTTTAAGCACACCATCAACCGTTAAAAAAACAGCCGCTTCCTCTACCATGGAATGTGATAGAACCTTTGCTTCAAGTTTTTGTAAATCTATAACAGTTTTTGCTTCATTTAGAACAGATTTTCCATTTTGTATTAACAATTTATTAACCATTTCATAATTCATAAAAAGGTTTTCTCCCTGTTCAAATTCTACAGTTATATTGTATACCTTTCTAGCAGTATGCTTTTGATGTGAAAAGCCATACAAAAAAACTACTAAACCTAGTAATAAAAACCCTTTTATGTAATTCCAATTAATTTTCAACTATCAAACTTTTTTTTATATTTTCTACTTCTTCACCTATATCTCCCGCTCCAATTACCACGATAATTTGAGCGTTAGATTTTACTATGTTATCTATTAAATTTTCTTTTGAAGAAAGTTGCTTGTTTTTACATGAAATCTTATCCAATAACCACTTAGAATTTACGCCTTCAATTGGCAATTCTCTCGCTGGGTAAATATCTAATAAAATCAACTCATCAAAACGCGATAAACTATGTGCAAAATCTGTTGCAAAATCTCTAGTTCTGCTATACAAATGTGGTTGAAAAACGCCTAAAACATTTTGTTCTGGGTACATTTCTTTAACGGAATCTACAACTGCATTTATCTCAGTTGGATGATGAGCATAATCATCTATCAAAACCAAGTTTTCCGTATTAATTTTATAAGAAAAACGTCTTTTTATACCTTTAAAAGTTAGTAAAGCTTTAGCAATGACTTGTATTGAAATTCCAAAACTATTTGCCATTGCCAAAGCCGCCACTGCATTTAGCACATTATGTTTTCCTGGTATATATATTTTTATATTCTCAAATGTTTCTCTTGGTGTTTTTATATTAAAAATATAAGCTCCATTTTCTATTCTAATATTATATGCATTATAGTCTGCTTCCTCCTCTATTCCATACGTCTGACCTTGAACCGATAATCCTTTTCTAACAATTAATGTATCTGAAACTTTATTTGCGAATTTTTGAAATGACTTTTCTAATTCGGAATGTGCTCCATAAATATCTAAATGATCTGCATCCATAGAAGTAATGCATGCAATGTTTGGGGACAATTTTAAAAATGAACGATCAAACTCATCCGCTTCAACAACTGAAACTTCAGTTCCTCCCAAAATTATATTTGAATTATAATTTTCTGAAATTCCACCCAAAAAAGAAGTTGCATTTACATTGGCTTCTTTTAAAATATGACCTAAAATTGTTGAAGTTGTGGTTTTTCCGTGTGTTCCTGCAACTGCTAAACAAATAGTATTTTTAGTAATTTCTCCTAATATTTCTGAACGCTTAAAAACCGTATAGTTATTTGAAATAAAATAGTTTAATTCTGTATGATTTTTAGGTACAGCAGGCGTATAAATTACAATCGTATTTTTAGTGTCTTTAAAAGTATCTTCAATTAAATTTACAGTATCTTCAAAATGAATATTTATTCCCATTTTTTGAAGAGTGATGGTAATTTCAGTCGGTGTTTTATCGTAGCCAGCCACATTTTTGCCATTGCTTTTAAAATAAATTGCAATAGCGCTCATACCGATACCTCCAATACCTATAAAATAAACGTTATGTATATTATTTAAATTCAACTAATTATATATTAATTTTTCTATTTCTAATACAATATCTTTTGTAGCATTTGGTAATGCCAACTCTTTTATATTTTTACTTAATCTTTGTTGCAATTCTGGATTATTATTCAATTCTAAAAACATATTTTCAAACATGTTTAGCTCCGATTCTTTCAATAATAAAGCAGCATTTTTGTTGACTACAGATAGCGCATTTTTTGTTTGATGGTCTTCTGCAACATTAGGAGATGGAATAAAAATAACTGGCTTTCCAACAATACATAACTCTGAAATTGAACTTGCTCCTGCTCTACTAATAATAAAGTCTGCGGCGGCATAAGTTAAATCCATTCGATTTAAAAATGCGTGTATTTGAACTCCTTCTAAAGCATCGTACTTTTTAAATTCATTGTAATATAGCTTTCCTGTTTGCCAAATTACCTGAATGTTATTTTCAACCAACCAATTAATATATTTTTCAATTAAATTGTTAATAGCTCTTGCTCCTAAACTACCTCCAATTATTAGTAAGGTCTTTTTAGCTGTTTTTAAATCGAAAAAATCAATAGCCTCTTCTCGTTTACTTTCAATTGCTAATAAATCTTGTCTAACTGGGTTTCCTGTTTTTACAATTTTATCGGCAGGAAAGAATCGTTCTAAACCATCATAAGCAACACAAATTGTATCAGCTTTTTTACTCAATAATTTATTTGTAATTCCTGGGTATGAATTTTGTTCTTGAATTACGGTTTTAACACCTTTAATACTTGCAGCATATAATGTTGGGCCACTTGCGAAGCCTCCGGTTCCAATTACAATTGTTGGTTTAAATTTTTTAATAATTTTAAAAGCGTTCCACAAACTACTGATTAGTTTAAATGGAAATGCTAAATTCTTTAATGATAAACTTCTTTGTATTCCTGAAATCCACAATCCCTTTATTTCATATCCAGCCTGAGGTACTTTTTCCATTTCCATTCTATCTTTTGCACCCACAAACAAGAAATTAGCCTCAGGATATTTTTCCTTTAGCTGATTTGCTATTGAAACTGCTGGATAAATATGTCCACCAGTTCCACCACCACTTAATATAATATTAATCGATTGCTTCATGTAAAATATCTAAAGGGTTATCTTCATTTTCAATATCTATAATCTTTTCCTTTTCTGCGGTGACACTTAAAATAATACCAATTGCAAAACATGTCATCCAAATAGAGGTTCCTCCACTGCTAATTAATGGCAATGTTTGCCCTGTAACTGGAAATAAATTTACGGCAACCGCCATATTTATAATTGCTTGAAAAATAATAGGCAAACCAACACCAATTATTAATAATGTTGCAAAAATAGTTGTTGCTTTTTTAGCTGCTACCAATATTCTTATTAACAATAATAAATACATTAATATAACTGTTAGTGCGCCAAATATTAACCCGTATTCTTCAACAATTATGGCAAAAATAAAATCGGAAGAAGATTGCGGTAGAAAGTTTTTTTGAACACTTTTCCCAGGCCCTCTACCTTGTAATCCACCACTTGCAATTGCAATTTTTGCTTTTTCGACTTGATACCCTTCCTCTGCATTTTTATCAGAAAAATTTTCAATTCTACTAATCCAAGTATCTACTCTATTATGCATTGCATTTGGAAATGCTTTTGCTATTAATACAAATAGCACCAATGCTACAATTCCCATTCCTATAATAGATGCCAAATATTTAAAAGGATATCCACCTAAAAAAGTTAACAATAATACCATTGAAAAAATAATAGCAGTTGTTGAAAAATTTGCGGGTAAAATAAAAGCCAATGTAATTGCTACTGGCAACCATAACTTCCAAAGACTTTCTTTAAAATAAATGGTTTTTTCTTTATTTTTAGCTAAATATCTCGCTACAAAAATCATTAAAACAACCCCTGCCAGTGTAGATGTTTGAAAACCTACACCAATAAAAGGTATTTGAATCCATCTACTTGCATTTGCACCTCCAATAACAGTTCCTTTTGATAAGGTAACTATCAGTAAAACAACCACTAATGGAAGCATTAATACTGAACCTCCACTAAAATATCTGTAAGGCACCTTATGCACTCCATAAATTATTAAAAACCCGAAAAACAACAATATCACATGTTTCACCAAATGATACGTTGTAGTACCAGAATTTGCAACATATACTAAATTAGTACTTGCGCTATAAACTGGCATAAATGACAACAATGCCATAAAGACTACAATAGCCCAAATAGCACGATCACCTTCGATATTTTTTAATATTTTTTTCATTTACAGTTCTCTAACTGCTTGTTTAAATTGATTTCCTCTATCCTCGTAACTTTCAAATAAATCAAAACTTGCACACGCTGGTGATAATAAAACAGCATCTCCCTTTTCTGCAATTTTATAAGCAACTTTTACTGCTTCTTCGGCTCCAGCGGTTTCAACAATTAAATCAACAACATTATTAAAAGTTTGTACTATTTTATGATTGTCAACTCCTAAACAAATAATTGCTTTTACTTTTTCTCTAACCAACGGCATTAAATCTAAATAATCGTTTCCTTTATCTACCCCGCCAACTATCCAAACTGTTGGAGTTTTCATACTATCTAATGCATAAAATGTTGCATTTACATTGGTAGCCTTAGAATCGTTTATATACTGTACACCATTAATCTTAAGTACTGACTCTAGCCTATGCTCTGCACCTTCAAAATCTTCTAAACTTTCTCTAATTGTATCTTTTCTAACCTTTAATAATGTAGCTGTCATTGCAGCTGCCATTGCATTTTTAGTATTGTGTTTGCCTTTTAATGCTAAAGTTGTTATTCCCATTATTATATCTTCGGTTTTATATTTTATTTGTATGTTATTATCTTTTAAAAAAACGCCTTCCTCTAATTCTTTTCCTAATGAAAAAGGAAGCAATGTTGCTTTTACCTTATTATTTTTTAACCAGTTTGTAATTACCTCATCATCTGCATCATATATTAAAAAATCATTTTCTGTTTGATTCTCTGTAATTCTAAATTTTGAATTGATATAGTTTTCAAATTTATTGTTGTACCTATCTAAATGATCGGGTGTAATATTTGTAATTATTGCAATGTGTGGCGCAAAATTTACTATACCATCCAACTGAAAACTACTTAGTTCTAGAACATGAATATCAAAGTTGTTTTCTGCAACTTGCTGGGCAAAACTTGCTCCAATATTTCCTCCCATTCCAACATTTAAATTTGCCTTTTTTAAAATATGATTTACTAAAAGAGTTGTGGTGGTTTTACCATTTGATCCTGTAATTCCCACAATAATTCCCTTCGTATATTTTGAAGCGAATTCAATTTCTGAAATCACTGGAATTTTTCTTTCAATCAATTCTTGAATTACAGCAACCTTATCTGGAATTCCAGGGCTTTTCATTACTACATCAGCTTGAAAAATTTTACTTTCTGAATGTGTTCCTTCTTCAAAAGGAATTTCATTATTTAAAAGAACTTTTTTATACTTTTTTGTTATTTCTCCTTTATCAGAAACAAAAACGTTATACCCTTTCTGTTTTCCAAGAATAGCTGCTCCTACTCCACTTTCACCTGCCCCAAGAACCACTAAATTCATTTATCGCAACTTTAATGTTACTATTGTTAACACCGCTAACATTATACCTACAATCCAAAAGCGTGTTACAATCTTACTCTCATGGTAGCCAGATTTCTGATAATGATGATGCAAAGGTGACATTTTAAAAATGCGCCTTCCTTCTCCGTATTTTTTCTTTGTGTATTTAAAAAATCCAACTTGCAGTACAACAGATAAATTTTCAATTAAAAAGATGCCCGCTAAAATTGGAATTAATAATTCTTTACGAACCGAAATTGCTAAAACAGCAATAATCCCTCCAATAGTTAAACTTCCTGTGTCTCCCATAAACACTTGGGCTGGATAGGTATTATACCATAAAAAACCGACTAAAGCACCAACAAAAGCAGCAATAAAAATGGTCATCTCTCCTGAGTTCGGTATGTACATTACATCTAAATAATCTGCAAAAATGATGTTTCCAGAAACCCATGCGAAAATCCCTAAGGTTAATACAATTATAGCCGAAGAACCTGCTGCCAAACCATCTATACCGTCTGTTAAATTTGCCCCGTTTGAAACTGCTGTTATAATAAATATTACAATAGGAATAAAAATTATCCATGCATAATTTCTTAATCCATCTCCAAATAAATCTAGTACTGCGGCATAATCTAACTCATTATTTTTTAAGAATGGAATGGTTGTTTTTGTTGATTTTTGTGCATCAGCAAATAAAACTGGAATCCCCTCTTCTGTTTCATATTGAAATTTTTGAGGTAATTTTTCTTTCATGGTAACATCTGGATGGAAATACAACATTACTCCTACAAAAATTCCAAGAGTAATTTGACCTAAAACCTTAAATCTTCCTTTTAAACCTTGCTTATTTTTTCTGAAAATTTTAATATAATCATCAATAAAACCAATTGTTCCCATCCAAATTGTTGTAACTAACAATATGATGATATAAACATTGTCGATTTTAGAGATTAACAATACAGGTATTATTGTGGCAAGAATAATTATAATACCACCCATTGTTGGTGTTCCTGCTTTTTCAACTTGGCCTTCTAAGCCTAAATCTCTAACAGACTCTCCAACTTGTTTATATCTCAAATAATTTATAATTCGTTTCCCATAAATTGTAGAAAACAATAATGAAACAATAAATGCCATTGCAGAGCGAAACGAAATATACTGAAACAAACCAGCTCCGGCTAAATCGTAATTTGTGTCTAAATATTCAAATAAATAATATAGCATTGTATTAGTTTTCTATAGCTTTTAATAATTGTGATATTTTTTCGTAATCATCAAAATGTGAGCGTTCACCTTTTACTTCTTGATACGTTTCGTGTCCCTTTCCAGCAATTAAAATAATATCTCCTTTTTTTGCCAGTTTAGTTGCTGTTTTTATCGCCTGTTCTCTATCTAAAACTGATAGTGTTTTTTTATAATTATGTGCTTCTACCCCCGTTTCAATTTGGTTAATAATTGTTTGAGGATCTTCATTTCGTGGGTTATCTGAAGTAAATATGACTTGTGTACTAAGTTGAGATGCTATACGCCCCATAACAGGGCGTTTAGCTTTATCTCGATTTCCACCGCATCCCACAACGGTAATAACTTGTTCGTTTCCAGTTCTTATATCGTTAATAGTTTCCAATACGTTTTTTAGTGCGTCGGGAGTGTGTGCATAATCAATTATTGCAATAATCCCTTCGTTTGAAGTAAAGTGTTGAAACCTTCCTGACACATTCTCTAATTCACTAATTAAGGTTAAAGCTTCAGTAGACTCCAGCCCTAATAATTGCGAAACTCCATAAACTGCAACTACATTATAGGCATTAAAACTTCCAATTAATTTTATCCAAACTTCATTTTCATTTATAGCTAAAAACAATCCAGAAAATTGATTTTCTAAAATTTTGGCCTTGTAATCTGCCATTGTTTTTAAGGCATAGGTATATTTTTTAGCTTGTGTATTTTGAAGCATAACCATACCATTTTTATCATCAATATTTACCAAAGAAAATGCTGATTTCGGTAAGTTGTCAAAAAAGGATTTTTTGACATCTCTGTATTCTTTAAATGTAGAATGGTAATCTAAATGATCGTGCGTTAAGTTGGTATAAACGCCTCCCTCAAAATGTAAACCTGTTGTTCTTTTTTGATGAATTCCATGTGAACTCACTTCCATAAAACAAAAATCTACACCAGCTTCCACCATTTTATATAAATAGCTATTTATTACAATGGAATCTGGAGTTGTATGAGTTGCATTAAACTGCTGATTATCAACAAAAACAGTAACGGTAGATAACAAACCTGTTTTAAAACCAGCTTTTTTAAATAATTTATATAACAATGTTGCAATGGTTGTTTTACCATTTGTTCCAGTTATTCCAATTAATTTTAATTTTGAAGATGGATTGTCATAAAAATTAGCCGCCATTATTGCTAAGGCCTCGTTAGAATCTTCAACCTTAATATAAGTAACATTAGCATCAAGATCTATTGGAAATTCCTCACATACAATTACTTTAGCCCCTAATTTAATAGCAGTATCTATAAATTTATGTCCATCAAAAATCAACCCCTTTTGAGCAACAAATAAATCATTTGATTGTATTTTTCTTGAATCAAATTGTATGGAATTAATTAGCACCTCCGTACTTCCCTGAATTGCATTAATTCTAACCTTATACAATATGTCTTTAACTACTTTCAACTAAGATAATTTTATTTTGATTGTTGTTCCTTTTACTAATTTTTCACCTTCATTAAGCGATTGTTCCACTACTTTTCCATTTCCTGAATAATTCACTTTTAATCCTAAATTTTCAAGTAAAGAAATGGCGTCCATAGCCGCCATTCCTTTTACATTCGGGATTGAATTAAATTCCTTATTAGCTAGGGTATAATATTTTTCGAAATCATTTTTAACGCTTTCAAAATCTGGGGTTTCACTTTCAACTTCGTTAATTATATGATTTGTTGTATAAATTTTTTGTGCAATATCTTTAAAAACAGGTCCAGAAACATCTGCACCATAAAAACCTGTTTTAGTATTTGGTTTATGAATTACCACAATGCAAGAGTATTTGGGGTTTTCTGCAGGAAAATATCCTGTAAACGAAGAGATATATTTCTTGTCTTTTAACCATTGTTCATAATTTCCATATTCTACACGTGCAGTTCCTGTTTTTCCTGCCATTGAAAAATCTTCAGAATATAATTTTCTTCCAGTACCTCGAAACACAACATTTTTAAGTATTTCTTGAATTTTAGCGATTGTTTCTTTAGAACAAATTGCTTTATTTATAACTTCTTTTTCAAAAGATTCTACGTGCTTGTTCCAAGATCTTATTTCTTTTACAAACCTAGGTTTCACCATTTCTCCGTTATTAGCAATGGCATTGTAAAAGGTCAATGTTTGTAATGGTGTTAATTTTAAATTATAACCATAAGCTATAGATGGTAGTGCATTTTTACTCCACAAACTGTGTTCTGGCCCTGGAATTAAAGGCGCTCCTTCTCCTTTAATTGGCAGTCCTAGTTTATCGTTCAAATTCATTTTATATAATGAATTGATAAATTTTTCTGGATTATCCCCAAAATTTTCTTCAATTAATCTAGCGAATGCAATATTTGAAGACACTTCCAATGCACGAGCGGCTGATATTTCTCCATAACCACCACGTTTAGAATCATTAATATACCTTCCATACATTCTATACCTTCCTGTTCCAGTATCAACAATTGTACTTGTATCAATAGCTCCAGATTCTAGAGCCGCAACCATTGCCATTAATTTAAATGCTGAGCCTGGCTCATGTGATTCATAAACTGCGTAATTTCGCTTTTCATAGTACTTTCCTTCTGAACTTCTTCCTAAATTAGAAATTGCTTTAACTTCTCCTGTTTTGGTTTCCATTACAACTACGCAACCATGTTCAGCTTCATAATACTCTAATTGCCTTAGTAAAGAATGATGTGCAATATCTTGAATATTCACATTTAACGTTGTTACTATATCTTTACCGTTTATTGGTTCTTTTTCATTTCTATCATTTATAGGTTTCCATTGACCTTTTGCTATTTTTTGTTTTAACCTTAAGCCATTTTTACCTGTTAAGTATTTTCTATATGCTCCCTCAATTCCTGGCGCACCTCTATAATCATCATAACCAATGGTTCTTTCTGCAACTTTATTTAAAGGATGTGCTCTAACAGTAGATTGCTCTGCTATAAATCCACCTTTATACATTCCTAAATTAAAAATTGGAAAACTTTTAATTTTTATATACTCCGTATATCCCAATTTTCTAGTTATAAATAAATACCTATTCTTAGTATTCCTAGCTTTTCTAATTTTTCGTTCCCAATGCGCAGTTGTATTACCCAACATTTTAGACAGCTCCTGCGATAAACTTCTTACATTTTTTTCGAATACCTCACTATTAACAGTAAAAGCATCCATCCTGATTTCATATTGAGACATTGAAGTTGCGAGCAAACTGCCATCAGCAGAAAAAACACTACCTCTATTTGCATAAATGGTATCGTTTCTTAATGTTAATTGCTCCGATAAATTTCTGTATTTATCTCCGTCTGAAAACTGAATATCGGTTAACCTAAAAATAATAGCCACCAAAAAAAGCGCTATAATAATAACTACAACGTACAATTTATTTAATATGCCCTTTTTGGTTGTTGCCAATTTTTGATTATTTTTTTGAAATTACTTTTATTACTTGTGGTGGTTGTTCACTTGGTTTTATACCCAAATCAATCACTTTTTTGCGAACTGTTGATTCCAATCGCATTCCCATTGAAATTGAACGTTTATCTAAAAACTCTGCTCTTAGCTCTTTAATTTCATTTGTTAATTTTGCAATTTCCATTACTTTTTTATCAGAACTATGGGAGCTTGCTATCATCAACAACAATAAAGCAACTACAAACAGTATAAATCGCCAGTTTTTAAAGGAGTCTTTGTTTACTAAAAAATCTCCTTTTAATAGGTTGAATATGCTAGATTTTATAGCTGACATTTATTTAATTGTTGCAATTCTTAATTTGGCACTTCTAGCTCTATTATTTTTCTTTATTTCAGAAAAGCTTGGAATTATTAATTTCCCAACTTTTTTCATTGGCACACTTACATGGCCAAACATGTCCTTTTCTGGCTCACCCTCAAACAATCCACTTCTAATAAATCTTTTCACCAATCTATCTTCTAAAGAATGGTATGATATCACGCTTAGCCTTCCATTTTTATTCAGTAATTCAGGTATTTGCAATAAAAATTCTTTCAATACTTCTATTTCCTGATTTACCTCTATACGAATACCTTGAAATATTTGTGCTAAAATTTTATGCTCAACAGATTTTGGCACAAACTCACTTAACACTTCTTTAAGCTCAAAACTTGTTTTAATTTTTTTTTCAGAACGTGCTGCAACTATTTTTTTTGCTATTGCTCTTGCATTTCTAAGCTCGCTGTATTGAAATAACACATCGCTTAACCTCTCTTCTTCATATGTATTAACCACTTCAAAAGCAGACAATCCACTCGTTTGATTCATTCGCATATCTAAATCCGCGTCAAACCTTGTAGAAAATCCACGTTCAGCTTCATCAAATTGATGTGATGAAACACCTAAATCAGCTAAAATCCCATCCACTTTTTTAACACCATAGAACCTTAAATATCTTTTTATGAATCTAAAATTTTGAGGAATCAACGTGAATCTTGGATCGTCAATTTCATTTCTTTGCGCATCCTCATCCTGATCAAAAGCAAATAACTTTCCGTGCTCATTCAGTCTACTCAAAATCTCTTTTGAATGTCCACCACCTCCAAAAGTAACATCCACATAAATGCCGTCTGGTTTAATATTTAAACCATCAACACTCTCTTTTAATAAAACCGGACTATGATATTCCATTGTTATTATTTGCATTACCCATTACTTCTTCTGCCAAATCTGCGGTATCTCCTGCTGCATCATCAATTGCTGTTTCATACTTATCTTTATCCCAGATTTCAATAATATTTACTGCCGAAGACAGTACAACATTTTTTGAAATTCCTGCAAAAAATTGCAAATCTTTAGGTATCAATAACCTTCCTGAAGCATCTAATTCAACAATTTTAACACCTGCTGTAAATCGGCGAATAAAATCGTTGTTCTTTTTAACAAATCTGTTTAATTTATTTACTTCTGCCATTAAAATATTCCATTCATTCATCGGATATAATTCTAAACACGGCTGAAATAAGGAACGTTTTAACACAAAACCATCTTGTAAAATTGGATTTAACTGCTTCTTTAAAGCAGCAGAAAGCAATAGCCGCCCCTTGGCATCAGCTTTTCCCTCATATGTTCCAATTAAATTTATCATTACGACTTTGTATAAAATCAAAAATATAAATTTTTTCCCACATTTTTCCACTTTTCCCCACTTTGTTGATAACTTTTACCACTTATAATGTATTTAAGGCTAATTTTTTGAAAAACAAGGAATTAATAAATAAATTAGACGCACTTATAAAAAAAGGTTTTTTTAGAAAAAAAAACTACCTTTGTAATAAGCTTAAAATTTAAAAATTAATGAGCAAAAATCTTATTGAAGAAAATAAATTCAAGTATGTAGAGGCTGGAGAAGGGCAACCAATGATTGTTCTTCATGGGCTTATGGGAGGTTTAAGCAATTTTGAAGGAGTACTTAACCATTTTTCTAAACAAGGATACAAAGTTATAATTCCTGTATTGCCGATATACACCTTACCACTCCTAAAAACCAATGTAAAGAACTTATCAAAGTTTTTAAAAGACTTTATGGCTTATAAAAAAATTGACAAAGCAATTCTAATTGGAAATTCTTTAGGAGGACATATTGGATTGTATTTTACAAAATTAAATCCAAAAAAAGTTACCGCTTTAGTGTTAGCTGGCAGCTCAGGTTTATATGAAAAATCTATGGGTGATACCTACCCCAAAAGAGGAAATTACGAATATATAAAGAAAAAAACCGAAGAAGTTTTTTACGATCCAAAGGTCGCTACAAAAGAGGCTATCGACGAAATATATGAATCTGTAAATGATAGACATAAGGTAATAAGAACCTTGGCAATTGCAAAAAGTGCTATTAGACACAATATGGCAAAAGATTTACCAGCAATGAACATTCCAACTTGTGTTATTTGGGGGAAAAATGACAATGTTACTCCTCCAGGAGTAGCCATAGATTTTGAAAAATTAATGCCTGATGCTGATTTGTTTTGGATTGATAAATGTGGACATGCACCTATGATGGAACATCCTGATGAATTTAATCGAATTCTTGATTCTTGGTTGAAAGACAGAAACCTTTAAAAAATGAAAATTAAAACCGCTGATTTTGTAATAAGCAATAGTGACGTAGCTAAATGCCCAAAAGAACGGTTAGCTGAATATGCTTTTATTGGCCGTTCTAATGTTGGAAAATCTTCTTTAATCAATATGCTAACTGGTCAAAATAAATTAGCCAAAACTTCTGGAAGACCAGGAAAAACCCAGTTAATAAATCATTTTAAAATTAATAATAATTGGTTTTTGGTAGATTTACCAGGGTACGGGTATGCAAAAGTTTCAAAAAGCGTAAAAAAAACCTTTCAAAGCTTTATAAAAAATTACTTTCTACAAAGAGAACAACTTATCTGTACATTTGTTTTAATTGATTGTAGGCATGAACCTCAAAAAATTGATATGGAATTTATGGAGTTTTTAGGTGAGAATGAAATTCCTTTCTCAATTATTTTTACAAAATCTGATAAAATAAAACTTTCAGAATTGAATAGAAATATTAAAAACTATTCAAAAAAAATGACCCAAACTCTTTGGGAAGAAATGCCTAAATATTTTATAACCTCCGCAACTTCTTCTGATGGAAAAGAAGAGCTACTAACCTATATTGATGAAATAAATCAACAATTAGAAATATCTTCTTAAATGGCTTCAACTAAAGGTAATTTAGAAGTTTTATTTGAGGATAATCACCTTATAATAGTCAATAAAAAATCTGGTGATATCGTTCAGGGAGATAAAACTGGAGACACACCATTAAGCGATATTATAAAACAATATATAAAGGAAAAATACAACAAGCCAGGGAATGTTTTTTTAGGTGTTGTGCATCGTTTAGACAGGCCAACAACTGGCATTATAGTTTTTGCAAGAACCTCAAAAGCATTGGAACGTTTTAATAAAATGTTACGCAATAAAGACGTACACAAAACCTACTGGGCAGTTGTAAAGAACAAACCAAAAGAGTTGCAAAACACCCTTATTGGTTATTTAAGAAAAAACCCTAAAAACAATAAATCCACTTCTTATACTTCTGAAATTGAAGGAAGCAAAAAAGCCATTCTTCATTATAAATTAATTAAGTCTCTAGATAATTACCATTTATTAGAAGTAGATTTAGAAACGGGTCGTCATCATCAAATTCGTTGTCAATTATCCTCAATTGGAAGTCCCATTAGAGGTGATCTAAAATATGGTTTTGATCGCAGCAATAAAGATGCAAGTATACATTTACACGCTCGTAAAATTGAGTTTACACATCCTGTTACTAAAGATCTTATTTCTATAATTGCCCCAACTCCAAATGAAGTTATTTGGAATGCTTGTAATTAATTACGAATTTTCAATCTATATAAGCCCCAAATCATCTTAATTACCAATAGTTTTATGACTCTACAACATCCTTGCAACTAAAAACTATTTGCTCTTTTAAATTTAGCCACAATTTCATCCAAACATAAATTACCTAAACTTCCTTTATGGGTGTGATTTACAGCTTTATCTGGATTAAAATTACCATCATTTATATTTTTTCCTACTATTTTATAAGCATCTCTAAACGGAGTTCCATTCTGCACTAGCTTATTAACCTCCTCAACACTAAACAAATACAAATACTTATCTTCTTCAACAATATCTTCTCTAACTTTAATATTTTGCAATGAATAGGTCAGCATTTCCAGACAAGATTTTAAGGTAGAAAATGAAGGAATTAATCCTTCTTTTAGCAATTGTAAATCCCTGTGATAACCACTTGGCAAATTATTAGTAATCATTGTAAACTCAATTGGCAATGCCTGTAGCTTATTACATTTCCCTCGAATTAACTCAAAAACATCTGGATTTTTTTTATGAGGCATAATACTTGAACCAGTTGTTAATTCATCTGGAAAAGAAATAAAATTAAAATTCTGACTCATATACAAACAAATATCCATACTCATTTTAGCCAACGTTGCAGCTACAGAACTCAATCCAAATGAAACCGATTTTTCCAACTTTCCACGTCCCATTTGAGCTGCAACAGAATTGTATTTCAGTGTTTCAAAATTTAACAATTTGGTAGTTTCATCTCTATCAATTGGAAAAGAACTTCCATAACCAGCAGCTGAACCTAAAGGGTTTTGATCCGCCACTTTATATGCTGCTTTTAAAAAGTAAATATCATCTATTAAGGTTTCTGCATACGCCGAAAACCACAATCCAAATGATGATGGCATTGCTACTTGTAAATGCGTATAACCAGGTAATAATACATTTTTGTAACGTTCTGCCAACTTAATCAACAAATCAAATAAATCATCAACTCCTTCATTTATTTCAGTTAAAGCATCTTTTAAATATAAATGTATATCGACTAAAACCTGATCGTTTCTAGAACGTGAGGTATGAATTTTTTTACCAGTATCTCCAAGTTTTTCAGTCAATAAATATTCAACTTTAGAGTGTACATCTTCAAAAGAATCTTCAATAGTAAATTCTCCAGATTCAATAGTTTTCAAAATAGCATTCAATTCAACTTCTAAATTTTTAATTTCTTCTGAAGTCAACAAGCCTATTTTATGTAACATCTTAGCGTGAGCTAAATTCCCAATTACATCATATTTTGCTAAAATTAAATCTAATTCCCTATCGTTTCCAACAGTGAAAATATCAATTTTTTTATCGGTTGAAAATCCTTTATCCCAAAGTTTCATTTTATGTATGTTTAATGGTTAAATAGTTGAATGGTTTAATAGTGTTAAGATCTAAGTTAAACTTTTTAACCTTTTCACATTTCAACTTTTAACTAGATCATTTTTTCTAATATTTTAATATACAAATCTATTCCTTCTTCAATTTCTCGAATATAAATAAATTCATCGGCTGTGTGTGAACGTAAACTTTCTCCTGGACCTAATTTTAGAGAAGGACAGGTTAATATTGCCTGATCTGAGATTGTTGGCGAACCATAAGTTGTTCTTCCTAATTTAATACCCGCTTTTACTATCTCATGCTCTTTTGGAATTGATGAAGAGTTTAAACGTTGTGATCTTGGACAAACCTCTGCCCTTACATTTTCCTGTATAATTTCAAAAACCTCTTGATTTGAATAACAGTCAGTTACACGAACATCTACCACAAATTTACAACTTGAAGGAATTACATTGTGTTGGCTTCCTGCTTCAATTTGTGTAACAGTCATTCTAACGTTTCCTAGCGTTTCTGAAATCTTTGGAAATTCATATGTTTGAAACCAATTTATATCTTTAATTGCATTGTAAATTGCATTATCTGCATTTCCATGAGCTGCGTGTCCAGAAGTTCCTTTAGCTTCACAATTTAATACCATCAATCCTTTTTCTGAAATTGCCAAATTCATTAAAGTTGGTTCCCCAACAATGGCAAAATCAATTTTTGGCAATATAGGAATAATACTTACCAAACTATTTGGCCCCGTATTTTCTTCTTCTGCTGAAGCCACCATTACAAAATTATATTTTAAATCTTTTCTATCATATAAATATGTAAATGTTGCTAATAATGAAACCAAACAACCTCCGGCATCATTACTTCCCAAACCGTATAATTTTCCATCAATAATTTCTGGAAGCAGAGGATCACGCGTATATCCTTTGTTCGGTTTAACAGTGTCGTGATGAGAGTTTAATAAAATTGTTTTTTTTGAAGGATCAAAATATTTATTCTTTGCCCAAACATTATGAACTTCACTTTCAAATTTTATATTATGATCTGAAAACCATTGCATTATTAGCAAAGCTGTTTCATTTTCTTCTCCTGAAAACGATTGTTTCGAAATTAATTTTTGAAGCAATTCAATAGCTTCTTCTGTAAGTTGTTTTATCATTTTTACAAACTTAATGTCGTGTATAATTTAGTTGAACTTTTTACTAATGAAGCATCTCCTATTTTCACCTTATCAACACCTTTCTCAAGTGAATTAAAACAATTGTGCATTTTAGGAAGCATTCCATCAGCAATAACTCCTTTAACTACTAGTTGTTCATATTTTTCTGAATTAATTTGTTCTATAACCGAATTTTTATCTTCTATATCCTCCAAGACACCTTTTAATTCAAAAACAAAATTTAGTTCTGTTTTATATAGATTACTCATTCCAATGGCAACTTCTGATGCAATTGTATCTGCATTTGTATTTAATAATTGTCCATTTTTATCGTGGGTAATCGCGCAAAAAACTGGAGTTACATTATTTTTAATTAACACACCTATTATTTCTGAATTTATAGCGTCAACATCGCCCGCAAACCCATAATCAATATCTTTTACAATACGTTTGTGTGCTAAAATACAGTTGGCATCGGCGCCAGAAAGTCCCATTGCATTACATCCAAAACTTTGCAAATTGGCTATTATTTTCTTATTGAGTAGACCGGCATACACCATAGTTACAACCTCAACTGTTGCTTCATCAGTCACCCTACGTCCATTAATCATTTTAGGTTCCAATCCCATAGCTGCGGAAACCTCTGAAGCTTTTCTCCCTCCCCCATGAACCAATATTTTAGGTCCTTCTAAAGCTGCAAAATCTTTTAAAAAGGAGCGCAACGCATCTTCGTTATTTATGACGTTTCCTCCTATTTTTACAATTTTTAATATTTGGTTTTTCATTATTTGAATTTATTTCGAATGTCATACTGAACCAAAGCGAAGTATCACATCTCATTAATTGAGATTCTTCATTTCGTTATCACTTCATTCAGAATGACAAAATCATAATTATAAACTTTCAAGTATTTTTTTCAACACAATTTGAGCAGCATATGTTCTATTATTTGCTTGTTCTATAACAATAGAATTTCTTGAATCAATTACTTCATCGGCTACAATTACATTTCTTCTAACTGGCAAACAATGCATAAACTTTCCACTGTTTGTTAATTTCATTTTATCCGCTGTTAACATCCAATTAGGATCACTTATCATTACTTCTCCATATTCTTTAAAAGAACTCCAGTTTTTTACATACACAAAATCTGCATTTTCTAAGGCTTTTTCTTGGTTGTATTCAATTTTAGAATTTTTAGTAATTTTCGGATCCAATTCATACCCTTTTGGATGTGTAATTACAAAATCTGCATCTTGCAACTGCATCATTTCTACAAACGAATTTGCAACTGCATGTGGTAAAGCTTTTGGATGTGGTGCCCAAGAAAGCACTACTTTTGGTTTGTGTGGAACTTTATTTTCTTCCATAGTAATTGCATCAGCCAAAGCTTGTAATGGGTGCCCTGTTGCACTTTCCATATTTACTACCGGTATTCCTGCGTACTTTTTAAAATTGTTTAATACAACCTCTGCTAAATCCTTTTCTTTATCAGTTAAACTTGCAAAAGCTCTAATTGCAACAATATCACAATACTGTGCAATTACTTTTGCAGCTTCTTTTACGTGTTCAGATTTATCTTGATTCATTTTAACTCCATCTTCATACTCTAGTTGCCAACCTTCACTCCCAAAATTCATAACAATACAGTTTAAACCTAAATTTTGAGCTGCTTTTTGAGTGCTTAAACGCGTACGAAGGCTATTATTAAAAAAAAGCAAACAAATAGTTTTTCCTTTACCAAGAAAACCAAATTCGAGTTCATTCTTTTTTAATTCAACAGCTTCATCTACAACTGCCTGCAGATTATCTAAATCGTTGATATGTAAGTAATTTTGCATTTTATTTTAAAATTATTTTAGTAAATTTTGATGTATTATTAATCGCATTCACTATAAAGTTATCATTTAATCCGTTTACAATCCAAGTTTCAATATTTGCTTTTTGTGCAATTTCAGCTGCGTCAATTTTTGTAGTCATTCCACCTGTTCCGTGCATAGAAATAGCATTTTGTATTTGAGTTTTTAAAACTTCAATATTTGAAGTTTCTTTAATAGTTTGAAAACCTCTAGCTTCAATAGATTCTTTGGTGTAAATTCCGTTAGTATTTGTTGCTATTATTAGCATATCTACTTTTAAAAGTGCTGCAGCTAAAGCAGATAGTTTATCGTTATCACCAAATTTAATTTCATCGGTTGCAACGGTATCATTTTCATTAATAATTGGAATGTAATTATTTTTAACCAACACATTAATTGTGTTTTTTATATTGGTTTTTGATTCTTCCTCTTTAAAATCTGAATACGACAATAAGCACTGTGACGTTAGAAGGCCTAATTCCCAAAAATTCTCGTGAAAAATACGCATCAAATGGGGTTGTCCAATAGATGCCAATGCTTGTTTTACATTTATTGGTTTGCCATTACTTTCTAATTGAACAAATTGCTTTGCAACCGCAATTGCGCCTGAACTTACAATTATAAATTCATACTCATCTTTTAAAGAAGCTATTTGACGCGCAATATCCTCTAGTTTACCTCTAGAAATTTGATTGGTTTCTTTTGTTAAAACATTGGAACCAATCTTCAATAATATGCGTTTTTTACCTGATTTCCCCATCGCCAAAAACATACCATTTATTTTTTACCAAATACTTAAAACCTTTTGACCCCTTATGATGCAATTTACCTATACTTATAGACAATTTGTCACCAAAACATGAATCCAATTCAATTTTATTTACTGCTAAAATAGCGTCTTTTTCATCTGCTATTAATTCAGCCATCATATATAAAACATCATTCCGCTGTTTTTCTGATAATAGTGAATTCATTATACCAAAACTTCTTTTAATGCATTTATAAAAATAGCTACTTGCTCTTTTGTTATTGTTAAAGGTGGCAATATTCTTAGTAAATTTTTATTACTAGAACCACCTGTAAAAATATGCTTATCAAAAATTAGCTTTTTTCTTAATTCTCCTACTTCAAAATCAAATTCAAGACCTAACATCAAGCCTTTTCCTTTTACTTTTTTAATTTTTGGAACGGATTTAATTTCTTTTAAAAAATAGTTATACACTTCATTTACATTGTCCATTAAATGCTCTTCTTCAATAATATCTAATACAGAAATTGCTGCGGCACATGCTAAATGATTCCCACCAAAAGTTGTACCTAACATTCCGTATTTTGCTTTAATCCTTTTTGAAATTAACACGCCACCTATTGGAAAACCGTTTGCCATTCCTTTGGCTGTAGTAATAATATCTGGTTTTATTTTATGATGTTGAAATGCAAAAAATTGACCACTTCTAGCGTATCCCGACTGAATTTCATCTAAAATCAATAAAGTTTTACTCTTTTTACATGCCTTTTTAACTTTTTTAAAGAATTTCTTCTCGCCTTCATCCAAACCTCCAACACCCTGAATTCCTTCAATAATAACTGCTGCGACATCTCCTTTTCCCAATTCGTGAATTACCAATCCAATATCATTTAGAGGAAGAAAAGTTACTTCTTGCTGTAAATTTATAGGTGCATTAATATTTAAATTATCGGTTGCGGCAACTGCTGCAGAAGTTCTACCATGGAAGGCATTTTTAAACGACACTATTCTACTTTTTCCAGTAACAAAAGAAGCTAATTTCAATGCATTTTCATTTGCCTCAGCACCAGAATTACATAAAAATAAATTGTATTTTTCACACCCAGAAATGCGTCCTAACTTTTCGGCTAATTCTTGTTGCAACGGATTTTGAATTGAATTTGAATAAAACCCAATTTTATTTAATTGTTGGGTAATAGATTGAACATACTTTGGATGTGTATGTCCCACAGAAATAACTCCGTGACCACCATATAAATCCAAATATTTTATTCCATTTTCATCCCAAACATATGCTCCCTCAGCTTTTACAGGCTTTACATTATAGAGCGGATAGACATCAAATAATTCCATAATTCAATTTTTAAATCTGATTAATTTTTTCGAACGAAGTTACTAAACCTCTTATTAATGAAGAGCTTAAACCTTGGTGTTCCATTTCGTTTAAACCTTCAATAGTACAACCACTTGGAGTGGTTACTTTATCTATTTCTTGCTCTGGGTGATTTCCAGATTTTATAAGTAAACTAGCAGCTCCTAAAGCAGTTTGCATAGACAATTCCTGTGCTTCCTCAGCATCAAAACCAAGCTGAACAGCACCTTGGGTAGTTGCCCTAATTAGACGCATCCAAAATGCTATTCCACTAGCACAAATTACAGTTGCTGCTTGCATTAAATTTTCTTCGATACACATAGTTTGGCCTAAAGAATTAAAAATTGTTTTTGCAAATTCTATATTCTTTTTCCCTCTTGAATTGACACTTAAACAAGTCATTGATTGACCCACAGAAATAGCCGTATTTGGCATACTTCTAACAATAGCCACTTCAGTTCCTAATACAGCTTCAATATCGGCAATTTTCCTACCAGTTACAACGGAAATAACTGTATGCCTTTTAGGGTTTATTACTTCTTTAATTTCATCTAAAACCCCCTGTATTTGGGCTGGTTGCACCGCAATAATAATAACATCAGAAAAGCGGACTGCTCTTTTATTCTCGGTTGAAATTTTAACATTTGGCAATTTACTCCAACCTTCTAAAGATTCAGTATTTCGTTTTGTTAGGTATAAATTCTTGAACTTAAAATTGTCTTGAGACAAAATACCAATAGCTATTGAATATCCTAAATTTCCTGTACCTAAAATTGCTATTTTCATATTGTTGGTTTAATATCTTAATTACTTATCATTCCTGCAAAAGCAAGAATCTATAGCTTGTCTGGTTCTGGTTTCCTGCTTTCGCAGGAATGACAAACATTTTACATATTATCAATAAACTAAAATGAATTAGCTTTCAATTTTAATCCTTCTGTTTCCTCAAAACCAAGCATTAAATTCATATTTTGAATTGCTTGACCAGACGCTCCCTTTAATAAATTATCTATTTCTGAAGTTATTAACAACATTCTTTCGTGCTTTTGTAAATGCAAGAAACAATTATTGGTATTTACCACTTGTTTTAAATGAATTGGTATTTTAGATACGTGTGTAAAAACGGCTTCTTTATAATAATCTTCAAATAATTGATATGCTTTTTCTATTCTTTCATCAAATTTTAAATAGATAGAAGTAAAAATTCCTCTACTAAAATTCCCTCTATTTGGAATAAAAAACAACTCATTATTAAAATTATTTTGAAGTGCTTTTAAACTTTCTCCTATTTCACCTAGATGCTGATGTGTAAAAGCTTTATACACCGAAAAATTATTATCTCTCCACGCAAAATGTGTTGTTGCCCCAGGAGAAGCTCCAGCTCCTGTAGCTCCTGTAGTTGCATTAATATGTACAGAACCATTTAACAAACCTGCATTTGCCAGAGGCAACAAGGCCAACTCAATTGATGTTGCAAAACAACCTGGATTTGCTATATGATTTGCTATTTTAATGTTGTCTTTCTGAAGTTCTGGAAGTCCATATACAAATTCTTTCCCTTGAAAAACAGCATCTGCTTTTAATCTAAAATCATTGCTTAAATCAATAACTTTAGTGCTTTTAGAAAAGGAATTATTTTCTAAAAAAGCAGTTGAATTTCCGTGCCCTAGACATAAAAATAAGACATCTACATTTTTATTTATTGTATCGGTAAATTTCAAGTCTAATGTTCCCAATAAATCTTGATGTACTTGATATATAAAATTCCCAGCATTTGACGTACTGTACACAAAATCCAGTTCTACTTGAGAGTGATTTACCAGCAATCTTATTAATTCACCCGCTGTATAGCCAGCTCCCCCAACTATTCCTACCTTAATCATAATTCTGAATTTACACTGTGATAAATTTTGTTTGCAGTACCCAAGATCTTAATAAATCCTTTGGCGTCTTCTGCAGACCAAGCTTTATTCGTTTCTCCATATTCGCCGAATTTAGATTTCATTAAATCGTGTTTAGATTCAATTCCATTTAAACTAAAATGATATGGTTTTAAAGTTACAAAAACTTCTCCTGTTACAGTTTTTTGAGAATTGGTTAAATACGCTTCAATATCTCGCATTGCAGGTTCAAAATATTGGCCATCGTGCAATAACATTCCGTAAGTACTACCTAAACCTTCTTTTAAATTTTGTTGCCATTTAGAAAGCACATGTTTTTCTAATAGATGATGGGCTTTAATAATTACGGTAGCCGCTGCAGCTTCAAAACCAACCCTACCTTTAATTCCAACAATTGTATCACCAACATGAATATCTCTACCAATAGCATATTTTGAAGCAATTGCTTCTAGCTTTAAAATAGTATTTACTGACGTATCAAATTCATCATTCAAACCTACAATTTGTCCTTTTTCAAAATGTAGTTTAATATCCGTTGGTTCTGTTTTTTCTAACTGACTTGGATATGCTTCCTCAGGCAAAGCTTGGTGTGATGTTAATGTTTCAACACCTCCAACACTTGTGCCCCAAATTCCTTTATTAATAGAATATTTTGCTTTAGACCAAGGGTAATCTACACCATGCTTTTCTAAATATGAAATTTCTTCTTGTCTAGATAATTTCAAATCTCTAATTGGCGTAATAATTTCAATGTTTGGCGCTAATGTTTGAAAAATCATATCAAAACGCACCTGATCGTTTCCTGCACCCGTGCTTCCGTGAGCAATATATTTTGCATTTATTTTTTTAGCATATTCTACTACTTCAATTGCTTGAAAAACACGCTCTGCACTTACCGACAAAGGATATGTATTATTTTTTAATACATTTCCATAGACCATATATTTAATGGCTTTATCGTAATAAATATCTAAGATATTTTGATTTGTATGAGATTTTACGCCCATATCATAAGCTTTTGCTTCAACTATTTTTAATTCTTCTGAAGAAAAACCTCCTGTATTTACCAATACACTATGAACTTCTAAATTTAGTTCGTTTTGTAAATATTTTACACAATATGATGTGTCTAAACCTCCGCTATATGCAACTACAACTTTTTCCATGACTTTATTTATTATTCTTTTTTAAAAATAATGCTTGTTTTATTCTTTTTAATCTACTTAATACTTTTGAATTGTATTTGTGTGTTTTTAGGTTCTTTTCATGTTTTGGATCGTATAACATTCCAGTACACAAACACATTTTTCGCTCTGTTCTAGTTAAAACATCAAAATTTTTACAGGTTCTACAACCATTCCAAAATGCTTCATCTGTAGTTAATTCAGAAAAAGTTACTGGTTGGTAGCCTAATTCGTAATTAATTTTTAGGACGGCCAAACCAGTAGTAATTCCAAAAATCTTTGAGTCAGGATACTTTTCTTTTGAATATTCTAAGATTTTCTTTTTGATGGTTTTTGCCAATCCTTGGTTTCTATAATTTGGATGTACAATTAATCCAGAGTTTACAACAAAAGAAGCATTGTCCCAAGTTTCTATATAACAAAACCCCGCAAACTCATCATTTTCAATAGCTATTACAGCATCTCCTGTGCTAATTTTTTTTATAATGTATTCTGGAGTTCTTTGCGCAATACCAGTACCTCTAACTTTTGCAGACTCTTCAATAGTCTCACAAATAATTTCTGCATATTTACTATGCGATATATTAGCAATAACAACTTTCATTGATTACTTTTTAAATTTTATAAATGTATTTTGATGTTTTTTTGAAATGTGAAAACGGACGCACCGTAATCAATAGAAATTTAAGCCCTCAAGGGGCGACGAGTGAAGCGACGTGTAAATAATATTTTAAAATTCTCTACTTTCATTGGTGCAATAGTACGTAAATATTTTAAAGCAAACATCAATTTGTTTAATATTTAACAATATTTATTTAAACGTTGCTTATAATTAACAAATTATTTATCAAAGACCTTCATTTTATTAAATTAGGAATTGAAATAACTGTGGATTGTCATTTAAATACTCTCCTAAAAATCCTTTTTGTTCCATTCTTAGAACCAAAGGCTCAAAATCATCTTTAGATTTCAATTCTATTCCGACTACCGCTGGACCTTTATCTCTATTGTTTTTCTTGGTGTATTCAAAATACGCAATATCATCATTAGGCCCCAAAACATCAACCACAAATTCCTTTAAAGCTCCTGCTCTTTGCGGAAATTGAATAATAAAATAATGTTTTAAACCTTGATATAATAACGCACGCTCCTTCATTTCTTCCATTCGGGTAATATCATTATTACCTCCGCTTACTATACAAACAACCGTTTTCCCTTCAATTTGCTCCTTATGTTGCTCTAAAGCAGCTATTGAAAGTGCTCCTGCAGGTTCTACTACCAGAGCATTTTCATTGTAAACTTTTAAAATTGTAGCACAAATTAAACCTTCACAAATAGTATCTGTTCCGTCTAATAATTCTTTACAAAACTCAAAAGTAAGCTCTCCAATGCGTTTTACAGCCGCACCATCTACAAACTTTTCTATTTTAGTTAAGGTGATATTTTCTCCTTTTTCTAATGAATTTGTTAATGAAGGTGCTCCTTTAGGCTCAACTCCAATTAACTTTGTAGCAGGACTTAAATTTTTAAATACACTACCAACACCCGATGCTAAACCTCCGCCTCCAACAGGCATAAACAGATAGTCTATTTCTGTATCAATATCATTAATAATTTCTAATCCAATAGTACCTTGTCCCGCAATTACAGCTAAATCATCAAATGGATGCACAAAAGTGCTTTTATGAAGATCACAAAACTCGGCAGCGGACTTTTGGCTATCATCAAAACTGTCTCCAAACAATTTAACTTCTACAAAGTTTCCACCAAACATGCGCACTTGTTCAATTTTTTGGAGCGGAGTTGTAACAGGCATAAAAATTGTTCCATGAACTTCTAATTTTTTACAAGCAAAAGCAACCCCCTGTGCGTGGTTTCCAGCACTAGCACAAACTATTCCGTTTTGTAACTGCTCTTTTGACAAACCCTGAATTTTATTATATGCGCCTCTAATTTTATATGAACGGACTACCTGTAAATCCTCTCTTTTAAAATAAATATTGGCATTATAATGTTCAGAAAAATTCTTCATAAACACCAAAGGAGTTGCTTGCACAACTCCTTTAATGCTCTGTTGAGCTTTGTATATTTCTTCTAATGAAATACTATTTTTAATAGTTTCAGTCAAAATTTTCCCTTTAAACTATTTTAATCATTGCTGTCATAGATGCTCTTAAGAACTCTCCAATTTCTTCAACAGGATGATTTCTAATTACATCATTCACTTCAATTAATTCTTTATTATCAACACCATTAGAACCATCATTAAATGGTCTTCCAACAAAATTACTTGGTGTTTTTTTAACGTAATCAGCAATTAAAGGCTTACACGCGTGGTCAAATAAATAACAACCATATTCTGCAGTGTCAGAAATTACACGGTTCATTTCAAATAATTTTTTACGTGCAATTGTGTTTGCAATTAATGGCGTTTCATGCAACGATTCGTAATAAGCAGATTCTTCTATAATACCAGACTCAGTCATTGCTTCAAAAGCTAATTCCACACCGGCTTTCACCATCGCAATCATTAATACTCCATTGTCAAAATATTCTTGTTCTGAAATTTCCACATCAGCTGCAGGTGTTTTTTCAAATGCTGTTTCACCTGTTGCTGCTCTCCAAGTTAATAAGTTTACATCATCATTTGCCCAATCTTCCATCATTGTTTTTGAGAAATGCCCACTCATAATATCATCCATATGTTTTTGAAATAACGGACGCATAATATCTTTTAATTCTTCGGAAGCATTAAATGCTGCAATTTTTGCTGGATTTGATAAACGATCCATCATATTGGTAATTCCACCGTGCTTTAAAGCTTCGGTAATTGTTTCCCAACCATATTGAATTAATTTTGATGCATAACCTGCATCAACTCCTTCAGCAACCATCTTATCGAAACATAAAATAGAACCTGTTTGTAGCAATCCACAAAGTATGGTTTGTTCACCCATTAAATCCGATTTTACCTCAGCAACAAATGAAGATTCTAAAACCCCTGCTGTATGTCCACCTGTTCCAACGGCATATGCTTTTGCGTAGTCCCAACCTTTTCCTTCAGGATCATTTTCAGGATGCACAGCAATTAAAGTTGGCACTCCAAAACCTCTTTTAAATTCTTCACGAACTTCAGAACCTGGTGATTTTGGCGCTACCATAATTACCGTAATATCTTTTCGAATTTGCATTCCTTCTTCAACAATATTGAAACCGTGAGAATACGATAAAGTTGCGCCTTTTTTCATTAAAGGCATTACTGCTGAAACTACTGCGGTATGTTGTTTATCTGGCGTTAAATTGATTAACAAATCGGCAGTTGGAATCATTTCTTCGTAAGTACCTACTGCAAAATTGTTTTCAGAAGCATTTAAAAACGATTGTCTTTTTTCTGAAATTGCCGCTGGTCTTAGAGTATAAGAAACATCTAAACCAGAATCTCTCATATTTAAACCTTGGTTTAAGCCTTGCGCTCCACAGCCCACAATTACAATTTTCTTTCCTTTTAAAGCTGTTACACCTTCACTGAATTCTGTTGGATCCATAAATCTACATTTTCCTAACTGATCTAATTTATCTCTTAATGAAAGTGTGTTAAAATAATTTGTCATTTTTATTTTTTGTTAATCTATTTAATTATTTATTCTATTTAATATAATGGCTTCTACTCCACTCAGTCACTGTAATTCTCTGTCTTCAAACTTAATTCTGAAAATTTCTGAATTCTGACTTTAAAACTAATTTATTTCTTGCAATAATTCTGAAATAGCCATTTTAGGTTTTGTTATTGCAATTCTACCTGAACGTACAAATTGTAACAAACCATAAGGCTTTAATTTATCGTACATATTATCAATGTCTTCCTTTAAACCAGAAGCCTCTATCACAAAATAGCGTTCTGTAATTGAAATAATATGAGCTCTTCTAAATTTTAATTTATTCTGAATATTTTCATCATATAAATGCTCGTTTGAAATTTTAAACAAAGCAGTTTCATGATAAATTATTTCATCTAGAGTATGGTAAAAAGCACGAATCACTTCAATTTGCTTTTCTAATTGTCCTACTAATTTATAAGCTTGTACTTCCGTAATATTTACTACAAAAGTAAACCTGTGTACATTGTCTATTTCAGATTTTGAAACCGCCATACTTTCTATATTTATATGACGTTTTAAAAATATTGCTGAAAGGCGATTTAATATTCCTACGTTATTTTCTGTATATACCGAAAATGTATAATTTGTAATTGTATCCATAATTAACTTAATCTTATATCTGAAACACTTGCTCCTGTAGGAATCATTGGAAAAACATTGTCTTCTTTTTCAATAACTACTTCAAGAAAATAGGCTTCTTTGGATTGTACCATTGTTTTTATTGCTTCTGCTAAATCTTCACGCTTTGAAACTTTTTGTGCTTCAATATCATAAGCTTGTGCTAATTTTACAAAATCTGGACTCACCATTTCTGTGGAAGCATAACGTTTGTCAAAAAACAATTCTTGCCATTGACGCACCATTCCTAAATAACCATTATTTAACACAACAATTTTAACTGCCGCTTTTGTTTGAAGTATTGTACCCAACTCATTATTTGTCATTTGGTACCCTCCATCACCAATAATTGCAATTACTTCTCGATTTGGAACACCAAGTTTTGCGCCAATTGCTGCTGGCAATGCAAATCCCATTGTACCCAATCCACCAGAAGTAACATTACTTCTAGTTTTTGTAAAATTGGCATAACGCCACGCAAACATTTGGTGCTGCCCAACGTCTGTTACAATTACCGCATCTCCATTCGTTTCCTTATTAATTCCTCCTAAAACTTCTCCCATAGTTAAGCCTACTTTAGTTGGATTTAATTGATCGTCAATTACAGTTTCTTTTTCAATCTGATATAATTTATCAAATTCTTGCATCCAAACGCTATGATCTGCTTTATTTACATATTGCATTATTTCCACTAAAGTTTCCTTTACCGAACCTAAAACTGCAACATCGGTTTTTACATTTTTATCTATCTCTGCAGGGTCAATTTCAAAATGAATTACTTTTGCTTGTTTTGCATAGGTTGCTAAATTACCCGTAACACGGTCGTCAAAACGCATACCAATAGCAATTAAAACATCACAAGAATTAGTTAATACATTTGGCGCATAATTTCCGTGCATACCAACCATTCCTACATTTAGTGGATGTGCAGTATCCAAAGCAGAAAGACCTAAACCTGTACAAGCAGAAGGAATATTTGTTTTTTCTATAAAGTTTTTAAATTCTTGTTCTGCTTCACCAATAATTACACCTTGCCCCCAAACAATAAAAGGTTTTTTTGCATTATTTATTATGGAAGCAGCTTCTGCAACTTTTTCCGTTTCAAATGCAGGAATTGCTCTATAACTTCTAATTTTTTCACATTTTTTATATGAAAAATCTAATTCTCCAAATTGTGCATCTTTTGTAATATCAATTAACACTGGCCCTGGACGGCCAGATTTAGCGATATAAAAGGCTTTTGCCATTACCTCAGGAATTTCTGAAGCTTTGGTTATTTGATAATTCCATTTTGTTACTGGAGTTGAAATTCCAATAATATCGGTTTCCTGAAAAGCATCAGAACCCAATAAATGAGAAGCAACCTGACCTGTTATGCAAACCAAAGGTGTAGAGTCTATTTGCGCATCTGCAATGCCTGTTACTAAGTTTGTAGCGCCTGGACCAGAAGTAGCAAAAACAATCCCTGGTTTTCCCGTAACACGCGCAAAACCTTGAGCTGCATGGATAGCACCTTGTTCGTGACGCGTTAATACATGATGAAAATCTTTTCTATAATTATAAATCTCATCGTATACTGGCATAATGGCTCCTCCTGGATAACCATATGCCAAATCAGCATTTTCTTCTAACAAGCATTTAATAACTGCTTCGGCTCCTGTAATTTTAACAGATGTTGCAGTATTTTTTTGTTGAACCTCTTTTTTCAATGTCTCCATAGGTTTAAAATTTATCCGTTACACAACCTTCTGAAGCAGAAGAAACGGTTTTTGCGTATTTATATAATATTCCTTTTGTATGTTTTAATGCAGGTGCTTTCCATTGCTCTTTTCTTTTTGTCAATTCAGCATCTGAGATTTTCATATTTATGGTTTTGTTAACTGCATCAATTACAATAATATCGCCATCTTTTACCAATCCAATTCCGCCGCCTGATTGAGCTTCTGGAGTAATATGTCCAACTACAAAACCATGTGTTCCTCCAGAAAATCGTCCATCTGTTATTAAAGCAACTGATTTTCCTAAACCAGCACCCATAATCATAGATGTTGGTTTTAACATTTCTGGCATTCCTGGACCTCCTTTTGGACCAACATATCTAATAACAACAACATCTCCTCTTGAAACTTTCCCTGCTCCAATTCCATCATTTGCTTCTTGTTCACTATTAAAAACTACTGCCTTTCCTTCGAACAAACTCCCTTCATTTCCACTAATTTTTGCAACAGAACCTTCAGTAGCTAAGTTTCCATAAAGTATTTGAAGATTTCCTGACGATTTTAATGCTTTTTCTGTTGGGTGAATTACTTGTTGATCTTCTTCAAAACTTAGAGGTTTTACATCTGCTAAATTTTCAGCCAATGTTTTACCTGTAATAGTCATACACTCTCCATGTAAAAATCCTTTTTCTAATAAATATTTCATTACAGCCGGTGTTCCTCCAACTCCATGCACATCTTCCATCAGGTATTCTCCACTTGGTTTTAAATCTGCAATTAATGGAGTTCTATCGCTTACACGTTGAAAATCTTCTAGTGTAAATTCAATTTCTGCTGCATGAGCAATTGCTAAATAATGTAAAACCGCATTTGTTGAACCTCCCAAAGCATTTACCAAAGCCACGGCGTTTTCTAACGACTTTTTTGTAATAATGTCTAATGGTTTTAAATCTAATTCTAATAAATTTTTAATAGCTGCTGCAATACGCTCACTTTCAGATTCTTTATTTGGATTTTCAGCTGGAATAGATGAATTATAAGGCAATGCGAATCCCAATGCTTCAATTGATGAAGCCATAGTATTTGCTGTATACATACCTCCACAAGCTCCTGCTCCTGGAATGGCGTTTTTTATAATTTCTTTATATTCCTCTTCTGTAATTTCACCAGCAATTTTTTGTCCTAATGCTTCAAAAGCAGAAACAATATTTAATTTTTTTCCGTCGTACTTTCCTGAAGCAATTGTTCCTCCATACACCATTAAAGATGGACGATTTAAGCGCAACATTGCCATAATTGCTCCTGGCATATTTTTATCGCAACCAACCACAGTTACCAAACCGTCGTAACTTTGTGCATTCATCACTATTTCAATAGAATCGGCAATTACATCACGAGAAGGTAAGGAATAATTCATTCCTGTAGTTCCCATAGAAATACCATCACTAACACCAATGGTGTTAAATATTAAACCGACTTCGTTATTTTTATTAACTTCTTCTTTAATTTTTCCAGCCAACCCATTTAAGTGCATATTGCATGGATTACCATCATAACCAGTACTTGCAATACCAATTTGAGGCTTCTTCATATCGTCATCAGATAGTCCCACACCATATAGCATAGCTTGTGCTGCAGGTTGTGTTGGGTCTTGGGTTACTCTTTTACTATATTTATTTAGTTGCATTTAATTTAATACTTTTTTAATTATCTTAAATTATATTTAAAGTAATTTAGATTCTATTATTTATTTTTCAATAAGACGCAAATTTAATTTAGTCATTTATTTTATTATTTTTTCATTTGCTTTTTTTACAATAGCCACATTATAATAATTTTACATAATATTTTGATTTTATGATAGTTAACTTCATTCTTTTTACAATGATTATATTATAAAAAAACCTGAATCAAAACATTGATGCAGGTTTTTAATATTTTAAAAATAATAGCGCATCAATTTATTAAATACCTAATAATGACTTTTATTAAAATGACACTAATTATTTTTATGCTACTCATTTTTTTTTAATAAAAAAAACCTTCCTAAAATTTAGGAAGGTTTTATAATTTATAAATTACAATACAATCCTATATCATCTGTAAATAATTACAGAGACATTTATAGAAATAATATTGACAATACTGTTTTTCATAATTAAGTTACAAATATGTAACATATTTTTTAATATGCTAATAATTAATTCAAATTTATTTTAAAAGTTTTTTAGCTTTCGTTTGAATTATGGATTCTACGGACACATTATATATTTTACTTTCTAACCAAGATAATATGTCTAGATATAAGAATGCTCTCCTTTCAAAAGGATGATTTTCATATTTTTTTAATTCTTCATGTAGTTTTATAAATTCCTTCTTTAAGTCTTGTGGATAAATATTGCTTAAGTTCTTTAAAAATTCTATCATTTTTCTTTGCACTTGATGTAAATCGTTCATTTTCAACAAAAATTTATACGTTGAAACAATCAATTTTTCGATATTAGAATCAATTCCAGCTTCATAATGAGCAACTAAATTTAAAACTCGAGAAAAACATAGCAAATCTTCTCTCATTTTTAAATCTTTATTCTGAATAATTTTTTCAAGATAAAAAATACATCTTTCATTATCTCCAGCACCAAAATACATGCATCCAATTTTGTAATAAAATACCATCGTATGATGCGCATCTATATGTTCTTCATATTGCTGAATTTCCAATAATAGCTTTTGAACAAAATCCAATCCTTTTGTAAACTTTCCTTCTAAAAAATATAGATTTAACTTATTTTGATTGTAATATAAGAAAGCTAATGTTCTGGTATTTTCATTTAAAACAATCATATCGTTTCTTATATCAAAATCAAGATTTGAAAGCACTTTTTTAAACTTTTTTCGATACTTAATAAGGTATAAAGATTCTGCTAGATAATTAACACCTTTTAGATAAAAAACAGGATTTTGTTTTTTCATTTCAGGTTGTTCATCAAATAAATCTACCCATTTTTGAGCATATTTAAAACTAGAAACAAAATCTTGTTTTATTAAACTATGCCATAAATATGCCTTATATAAAAATAATTTTTCTTTAAAACCGAGTTCAGACAATTTGTATTTTGGCAATCTTTTTTGAAAATATTCAGTTAATAATTTAGACTCCTTATCATCTTTAATATAACCCGCCTTTAACATTAAACTGTATAATTGCAACGATAAATTAGATAATTTACTAATTCTAATATTTCGTAAACTCAATTCTTTTGCTTGTATCGTAAGTTCATCAGCTCTATTGCTAATACTTCGTGTAATGTATTGAGATTCAATCACTTTCTCAAATTCAACAATTTCATAGGCTAGATTGTTTTCATCATTATTAATTGCTATGTCTTTTGCCTTATCTAATATTTTAAGACTTTGTTTATAAAGTCCTTTATTATACAAAATTGCCGCAAAATCAAATTGCTCTCTAATTTGAGTTCTAGTATTTTGATGTACAGGATTAAAACGCAAACTCACCAAAATCTGACGATACAAATGCGCTTTGGTATTAGAAATCTGTTGTTTTTTTATTTGGGTCTTTTCTAAAATTAGCTTGTCATCGTATGCATTTACTTTGTCTAATAAATTAAACAAAGAAATAAAATTTGCCTCTGCATTTCCGCCTAATCTGCCAACATATAATTTAAATTGTCGTTTCTCAGATTTAGAAAGAGACTTTATTAAAGTAAAAAGTGAATCTTTTTGATCAATAGCCATTGTAACTATTTTATTTTTATCTGATTGATAATTAATTGTTTACAAAAAATACAATCCGTTTGAATATAGTAAACAACCGTATTTACTATTACTTAAAGAAACGTATACCCATATTTTTGAAATTCAAAAGTGATAAAAAAAAATTAGAAATGAGTAAAAATCGAGTCCAAATTTTTGACACTACGTTAAGAGATGGAGAACAAGTCCCAGGATGTAAGCTAAATACAGAACAAAAATTAGTAATAGCCAAACGACTTGATTTACTGGGAGTAGATGTTATTGAAGCGGGTTTCCCAATTTCAAGTCCAGGTGATTTCACATCTGTTGAAGAAATTTCAAAATTAGTAAAAAACGCAATAGTTTGTGGCCTAACTAGAGCGAATAAGAAGGATATAGAAGTTGCTGCACAAGCATTAAAATATGCAAAACGACCAAGAATACATACAGGTATTGGTACTTCCGAATCTCATATTCAATATAAATTTAATTCTACTCAAGATAAAATAATTGAGCGAGCTTTCGAAGCGACTGCGTATGCAAAAAAGTTTGTTGAAGATGTTGAGTTTTATGCAGAAGATGCAGGAAGAACAGATAACGAATATTTGGCAAAAGTTTTAGAGCAAGTGATTAAAGCTGGAGCAACAGTTTTAAACATCCCAGACACCACAGGGTACTGTTTACCAGACGAATATGGAGCGAAAATAAAATATTTAAAAGAGAATGTAAAAGGCATTGATAATGTAATTATTTCTTGCCACTGTCATAACGATTTAGGTTTAGCCACTGCAAATGCAATTGCTGGAATTCAAAATGGTGCACGTCAAATAGAGTGCACAATTAATGGAATTGGAGAACGCGCAGGAAATACTGCTTTAGAAGAAGTAGTTATGATTATGAAACAACATCCTTATTTAAATTTAGACACTAACATAAATACAAAGTTACTTTATGACACTAGTTTATTGGTACAAAGAAGTATGGGAATGGTAGTGCAACCAAACAAAGCTGTTATTGGTGAAAATGCATTTGCTCATAGCTCAGGAATTCATCAAGATGGTGTTATAAAAAACAGAGAAACTTACGAAATTATGAACCCTGAAGATGTTGGTGTAACAGAATCTTCAATTGTTTTAACGGCAAGAAGTGGTAGAGCTGCATTGGCTTATAGAGCTAAAAATGTTGGTTATGATTTAACAAAAATTCAGTTAGATGATGTATATCCTCAGTTTTTAAAGTTTGCAGATTTTCATAAAGAAGTAAATGATAGTGACATTCATCACTTAATGGAATTAAATCATATTCATAAAACAAACGTCCATATTTAATACAGAAGATAATCCTAATATTTTTAGTTTTTTTTGAAAAGAATAACTTAACTTGACCTGAAATTTTGAAATAAAAACATTCAATAAATAAAGTTATGAAGTTAAATATCGCTTTGCTTCCAGGCGATGGAATTGGTCCAGAAGTAATTCAACAAGCCGTTAAAGCATTAGATGCAATTGCAGAAAAATATAATCATGAATTTATATTTACATATGCTAGTATTGGTGCAATTGCAATAAAGGAAGCCGGAAGCCCATTGCCCGATGCAACTTTAAAAATTTGTACAGAAGCTGATGCAATTCTATTTGGTGCAATTGGAGACCCTAAATACGATAACAATCCAACAGCAAAAATACGTCCAGAGGAAGGTTTACTAAAACTTAGAAAAAGCTTAGGTTTATTTGCAAATATTCGCCCACTCTCAATTTATGACGCTTTAATACATCAATCTAATTTAAAAGCAGAAGTAATAAAAGGTGTAGATTTTGTAATTTTTAGAGAATTAACTAGTGGAATTTATTTTGGAGAAAAAGAACTAAGTGCAGACGGTACCGAAGCTTTTGATGTTTGTAAATATACAGTTGAAGAAATAGATAGAATTGCCCATTTAGCTTTTAAAAGTGCACAAATAAGACGCAAAAAGCTTACTTTGATTGATAAATCGAACGTACTAGAAACATCACGATTATGGAGAAAACGCATAATTGAAATTTCTAAAAATTACCCTACCATAAATTTAGACTTTTTATTTGTTGACAATGCGGCTATGCAACTTATATTAAACCCTAAACAATTTGATGTAATTTTAACTGAGAATATGTTTGGTGATATTTTATCTGATGAAGCTAGTGTAATTTCAGGGTCTATTGGCTTATTAGCTTCTGCTTCAATTGGAATAAATTCTGCTATGTTCGAGCCAATTCATGGCTCATTCCCTCAAGCAAAAGGCAAAAATATTGCCAATCCTTTAGCGGCAGTTTTATCGGCAGCAATGCTTTTAGATCATTTTCAATTACACGAAGAGGCAGAAGCAATTAGAACTGCAGTTGAAAAATCTATTGAGTTAAACATAACCACACCAGATTTAAATAGTACAAATCATTTTTCAACAACAAACGTTGGGAGTTTTTTAAGCGATTTTATTTTAGATGATGAAAATACATTTTATAATAAAAATAATATTGACTTAGGGCAATCTACTATAATATAGTTAACAGTTGGCAGTATTCAGTAATAGTTTGCATAATTAATAACTCGTAATTATAATTTTCTATGGGGAAAAATCTTATTGAAGCAATTAATTACCGTCGCTCGGTTAGAGTATATGATAGTCAAAAAGAAATTGATTCTGAAATAGTTAAAAAATGCATTCAGCAAGCTACACTCGCACCAACAAGTAGTAATATGCAATTATGGGAATTTCACCATATAACTTCAAAAGATATTTTAAAAAAATTAGCAATCGCTTGTTTAAATCAAAATGCGGCAACCACAGCTAAACAAATGGTTGTAATTGTAGTTAGAAAAGATTTATGGAAACAACGTATAAAGGCTAACTTAAATAATTTAAATGCCATTTATGGTGAAAAAAATAAAAGCGAATATAGTTCTAGAGAAAAATTTGCAAAAAACTATTACAGTAAACTAATGCCTATAATTTACAGTGATTTTTTAGGCATTTTTGGATACCTAAAATTTGCTTTTTCTTGGCTTACAGGATTATTTAAACCAACGTATCGTCAGCTTAGAAATTCTGACATGCGCATTGTTGCTCACAAAAGTGCTGGATTAGCAGCACAAACTTTTATGTTAAGTATGGCTGCTGAAAAATACGATACATGCCCAATGGAAGGAATAGATTCTTTACGGATTAAAAAACTATTAAAACTTCCATTAAGCAGCGAAATAAATATGGTTATTTCTTGTGGAATTAGAAAGCCTGAAGGAATTTATGGGGAGCGTTTTAGAATCCCTTTTGAAAAAGTTTACCAACAATGGTAATTAAACAAATTTAAATACGACAAAGAATTAGAAAGCTTTAAAAAAATTATGACTGCAAAAGAGAGTATTATTCATAAAATAATATCGAGCGAAAATCGACCACACTTAAATTTCAGCTTAAAACATAAAACTGAAAAATTTACAGATAACTTATTTCAAACTTTATTTGATGCTGAAACTTGCGTAGCTGAAAACATTGAACAATTAGAAATTGATTTTGATGAAATTTACAAATTAGCTTGTATAGTTGATAAAGAATCCTGTAGCACTATTTGGAAAACATTTTTATCTAAACTTCCAGAAATTTTAGAAAACTTAAATTTAGACGCACTAGAATTGGTAAACAACGATCCAGCTTCAAATACTATTGAAGAAGTTTACATGGCTTACCCTGGATTTTATGCAATTGCAATTTACCGTTTTAGTCACGAATTGCATTTACTAAAGACACCTTTAATTCCAAGACTAATGAGCGAATATGCGCATAGCAAAACAGGGACTGACATTCATCCTGGAGCTACCATTGGAAACAGTTTTTTTATAGATCACGCAACTGGTACCGTAATTGGTGAAACTTGTATCATTAAAGACCATGTGAAAATTTACCAAGGAGTTACTTTAGGAGCATTGCAAGTTTCAAAAGAATTAAAAAATGTAAAAAGACATCCAACTGTTGAAGAAAATGTAACAATTTATGCCAACGCAACTATATTAGGAGGTAAAACTGTTATTGGCAAAAACAGTATAATTGGTGGTAACGTATGGATTACAGAATCAATTCCGGAAAATTCTTTGGTGTATCACAAAGCTGAAATTAGATTGAAACAAAAAAAATAACAAATGACATCTAAACATTTATTCGATTTTATTGGAAACACTCCATTAGTAAAAGCCAAGAATATTTTATCAAAAGAAGGTGTTTCACTCTACCTTAAATTAGAAGGAAACAATCCCGGAGGAAGTGTAAAAGATAGAGCTGCCTTCAATATGATTGCTACTGCCTTAGAAAGAGGTGATCTACAAAAAAACGACTATCTAATAGAGGCTACAAGCGGAAATACAGGAATTGCACTGGCTATGATTGCACAGCAATTTGGAATTAAAATTGAATTGGTTATGCCCGAAAATTCAACCAAAGAACGTGTACAAACTATGCAGGCTTACGGTGCTAAAGTTACTTTAACTTCTAGCGATATTGGTATTGAAGGTTCTAGAATCTACGCCGAAAAAATGGTAGCAGAAAAAGGATTTAAAATGCTAAATCAATTTGCAAATGAAGATAATTGGAAAGCACATTACAAAACTACTGGTCCCGAAATCTGGAGAGATACCGATGGCGAAATAACACATTTTGTTTCTGCTATGGGCACAACTGGAACCGTTATAGGAACTTCAACCTTCTTAAAAGAAAAAAACAAGAACATACAAATTATTGGTGCACAGCCAACAGATAATTCTAAAATTCCTGGAATTAGAAAATGGTCTCCAGAATTTTTACCAAAAATATTCAATCCTAAAAAAGTAGATATCATTATTGAAGTTAGTGAAACTGAAGCTCGAGAAATGACTAAAAGACTTGCAAAAGAAGAAGGAATTTTTGCAGGAATGAGCAGTGGAGGATCAGTTACAGCAGCTATAAAATTATCTAAAACTATAGAAAAAGGAATTATAGTTGCCATTATTTGCGATCGTGGAGATCGTTATTTATCATCAGATTTATTTGAATAAAACGTTGTAGCAACTATCCGTATTTTAGATTGGATAGGAATGTCTTTTATTGTATTTTTGTTTGTTAGAATACATACAAATCTTACCATGAAAAAAATTCAGATGGTTGACCTCCAAAGTCAATACGCTAAAATTCAAGAACAAGTTGATTCAAAAATTTCAGAAGTTTTAAAATCTGCTGCCTATATAAATGGACCTGAAGTCCATTCATTTCAAAAAAATTTAGAAACATATTTAGATGTAAAACACGTCATTCCGTGTGCGAATGGAACCGATGCGCTGCAAATTGCCATGATGGGTTTAGGACTAGAACCTGGTGATGAAGTAATTACAGCCGACTTTACATTTGCTGCAACTGTAGAAGTTATTGCGCTTTTACATTTAACACCTGTTCTGGTTGATGTTGAAAAAGATACTTTTAACATGGATATTGCAGCATTAAAAAAAGCAATTACCTCAAAAACAAAAGCTATTGTACCTGTTCATTTATTCGGACAATGTGCAAATATGGAAGCCGTTTTGGAAGTTGCAAAAGAACACAACTTATTTGTAATTGAGGATACTGCACAAGCAATTGGAGCTAATTACACATTTAAAGATGGTACTAAAAAGAAAGCAGGAACCATTGGAACTATTGGAACTACTTCTTTCTTTCCTTCTAAAAATTTAGGTTGTTATGGAGATGGAGGTGCAATTTTCACCGATGATGATGATTTAGCACATACGATTAGAGGAATTGTTAACCATGGAATGTACAAGCGTTATTACCACGATGTTGTTGGTGTTAACTCTAGATTAGATAGTGTTCAGGCAGCTGTTTTAAATGTAAAATTACCACTTTTAGATGGGTATTGTGATGCTCGTAGAAAAGCAGCAATATTTTACAACAATGCATTTAAAAACAATGCAAATATTGTAACTCCTAAGACTGGAAATAGCTGTGAATTTATCTGTGAAAATTGTGATTGCCACGTTTTTCATCAATATACTTTGCAAATTTTAAATGGTAAAAGAAACGAATTACACCAACATTTATTAGATAACGGAATTCCAAATGCTATCTACTACCCTGTCCCTTTACATAGTCAAAAAGCGTATGCAGACGAACGTTATAATGAAGCTGATTTTAAAGTTACCAATGAATTGATTGATACTGTAATTTCTTTACCAATGCATACAGAATTAGATGAAGAGCAATTAAATTTTATTTCTTCAACAATTTTAAATTTCGTTAAATAAAGATGAAAAAGATATTAGTGACAGGCGGGTTAGGTTTTATTGGATCCCATACCGTTGTAGAATTACAAAATGAAGGTTTTGAAGTTTTAATTATAGATAATTTGTCAAATACTTCTATAGAAGTTCTAGATAAAATTACTTCAATAACAGGAATAAAACCAACATATTTTAATATTGATTTAAAAAATCAGAAAAGTGTTAAAGATTTTTTTGCAGAGAATAGAGTAGATGGAGTTATTCATTTTGCAGCCTCAAAAGCCGTAGGAGAAAGTGTTCAAATGCCCTTAGAATATTACGAAAATAATATTGGTAGTTTGGTGTACATCCTTCAGGAAATGAAGACCAATAACTTAAACAATTTTATATTTAGTTCATCTTGTACTGTTTATGGACAAGCAGATGAATTACCTATTACCGAAAAAGCACCAATAAAACCTGCGGAATCTCCATATGGAAACACTAAACAAATAGGTGAAGAAATTATTAAAGATACTACCAAAGTAACTGATTTAAAAGCAATTGCCTTAAGATATTTTAATCCTACTGGAGCGCACGAATCTGCAAAAATTGGAGAATTACCAATTGGTGTTCCTCAAAATTTAATTCCATTTGTAGTACAAACTGCAGCTGGCATTAGAAAAGAATTATCAGTTTTTGGAAGCGATTACCCAACTCCAGACGGCACTGCTGTTCGTGATTATATTCATGTAGTAGATTTAGCAAAAGCACATATTATTGCTTTAAAAAGATTGATTGACAACAACAATAAATCTCAATTCGAAGTTTTTAATTTAGGAACAGGTAAAGGAAATTCTGTATTAGAAGTAATTAAAACTTTTGAAAAAGTTACCGGTAAAAAAGTAAATTATAAATTGGTAGATCGAAGAGAAGGGGATATTACCGCGGCTTATGCAGATACAAATTTTGCTAACAAAGAACTTGGATGGAAAGCTGAATTAGGTTTAGATGCTGCTTTACTTTCTGCTTGGAAATGGCAAGAAACATTGGAATAAATAACAATTTTAAATTTGAAAAAAGGCTGACAAAAAATTAAAATTTTAGTCAGCCTTTTTTATTTTAGTTTCGATTAATATAAGAATTAGTTACCTGCTCCACTAGCGGTAACATTTCTATCTATTTTACGCATTAATCCTTGTAAAACTTTTCCAGGACCAACTTCAACAAATTCAGTTCCTCCATCAGCAATCATAGCTTGTACACATTGTGTCCAACGTACAGGAGCCGTTAATTGTGCTATTAAATTTTCTTTAATTTCATCTGCATTTGTAACCGCTTTTGCCACAACATTTTGATATACTGGACACATTGGCTCACTAAAAACTGTATTGTTAATAGCTTCAGCTAATTCTTCTCTAGCCGGCGCCATAAGAGGTGAATGAAACGCTCCACCAACTGGTAATTTTAATGCTCTTTTTGCTCCTTTTTCAGTAAGTGCAGCACATGCTTTGTCTATTGCTGTAATTTCTCCTGAAATTACTAATTGCCCAGGGCAATTATAGTTAGCTGCAACCACCACTCCATCAATACTAGCACAAACCTCTTCAACAATGGTATCTTCTAAACCTAATACTGCAGCCATTGTAGATTCTTGAGCTTCACACGCTTTTTGCATTGCTAAAGCTCTCTTAGAAACCAACTTAAGCCCGTCTTCAAAAGTTAACACTCCATTGGCAACCAATGCAGAAAATTCACCTAAAGAATGACCCGCAACCATTTCTGGCTTAAAATCTTCTCCTAATGTTTTTGCTAAAATTACTGAGTGTAAAAAAATTGCAGGTTGTGTTACTTTAGTTTGTTTTAAATCTTCGGCAGAACCTTCAAACATAATGTCTGTTATAGAAAAACCTAAAATATTGTTTGCTTGTTCAAAAAGTTCTTGAGCTAACGGTGAGTTTTGATATAAATCTAAACCCATTCCTGTAAATTGTGCCCCTTGACCTGGAAATATGTATGCTTTCATTTTATATATTTATTTCAATTCAAATTTCAAAAAGCAAAAATAAGAATAAATTACTATATTCGTATCAACTTGCTACTAATGAATCCAAAACTAAAATCTGAAGCTTTCACAATCTATTTAATTTTAGCATCTATGTTTATTGCAGCACTGGTGGCTTCAAATTTAATTTTTCAGAAGTTTTTTTATTGGAATCCTTTTGGCTGGTATAGATTTGAACTTTCTGTTGGAATTTTACCTTACCCAATTACGTTTTTAATTACTGATATTATTTCGGAAATTTATGGACGGAAAAAAGCAAACCAAGTTGTAATTGCCGGGATTTTTGCTTCATTTTTTTCAATGTGTATTATTTTAATTGCAAATTTCACACCTGCAATTGACAGCTCACCAATTAACAATGAAATTTTTACAAAAGTATTTGGATTATCGCCAATTGCTGTTTTAGCGTCTATGCTGGCCTATTTGTTTGCACAATTTGTTGATATTCGAATTTTTCATTTTTGGAAACGAAAAACCAATAGT
This sequence comes from Lutibacter litoralis, assembly GCF_014646675.1. Taxonomy (GTDB): domain Bacteria; phylum Bacteroidota; class Bacteroidia; order Flavobacteriales; family Flavobacteriaceae; genus Lutibacter; species Lutibacter litoralis. The sequence continues at coordinate 316,721 of NZ_BMNS01000002.1, forward strand.
AAACATTTATGGTTACGAAATAATTTTTCTACATTTTCTTCTCAGTTAATCGACACTTCAACCGTAGTAGGTTTATTATGTATTTTTAAGGTGTTGCCTTGGAGCCTATTTGGCTCGTTAGTTTTAAGTGGATTTTTATTTAAAATTATAATTGCACTTTTAGATACGCCAATTTTATATTTTATTGTACACTTATTTAGAAAACGCTTTCATTTAAAACAAGGAGAAGAAATTAAACTACTCGACTAATTTTGGCATATAATTTGCGATATTTCAATTAAATGGGTAACAAATTAAAAAAGTTATTGATTTAAAAATGTAAGTGAAACATAAAGTAAATGGTTAAGCCATCAATAAAAAGAAACATTTACATATTTAAATAAAGATTAAAATAAATGATAACCCCAATTATTTTAAAGGTCGTTTTTTTATCATTCCACCTTTAGTGTCTTTTATACTATTCATTATTATAAAAGCATCTTCATCTATTTTATCAATTTCAGTTTTAATTTTGGCAATTTCAAGTCGTGTTACAATGGTATAAAGAATATCAAAATCAGTAAGGTCTACTCCCTTTTTACCAAAACCACCTTTTCCAGCGTACACAGTAACTCCACGTCCTAAACTTTCGGTTATCATTAATCTTATTTTTTCACTTTGACTAGAAATAATTGTAATACTCGTGTATTCCTCAACACCTTCTATAATAAAATCAACAGTTTTTGCGGCTGCCATATATGTTAACATCGCGTACAAAGCAACTTCAATTGATAAAATATAAGCCCCAAAGGAAAATATAATAACATTACCAATTAAAATTATATCACCAATTGTAAGACCTGTTTTTTTACTTAAATAAATTGCCAACACCTCTGTTCCATCAATAACAGCACCTCCTCTAATTGCCATTCCAATACCTCCCCCTAAGAAAAAACCTCCAAAAACAGCAATTAATAATTTATCTGATGTAATTAAAGGATATGGAATAAAATGCACTGTTAATGCTAAGGCTATAATTGCTAAAATACTTTTTATTGCAAATTGTTTTCCAATGTTGGAATACCCCAATATAATAAATGGCAAATTCACAATAATTATGAGTACAGATAGTGAAAAGCCTGTAGTTTCTGAAATTAATAAAGATATTCCCATTGCTCCACCATCAATAAAAGAATTTGGTAATAAAAACCCTTTTAAGCCAAAACCTGCAGAAACAACTCCTATTAAGATAAAAAATACTTCGCTGATACTATGAGAAATGCTCACCTCTATATTTTTAACTTCTACAGAAAGTTTATTACGAGGTTTATCCCTATTTTTTTTGAATCTACGTTTTACTGCTTTAACAACTAGGTTATGTATAAATGCAATCATATATTATGTTACTTTTTATTTATTAATTACTTAATTGTAATTATTACTCTAAAACCTTCATTATTTCTAACATTAAAAACGGTAGTGTCCTCAAATAATAAATACTGCCCTTTTATCCCTTTTAATTTTCCAGAATACACATGGGATTTTTCCAAATTTAAACTTTTAATTTTTTTAGGGTATTGTAAAACCGGATAATTTATCTCTGTAATTTTACCGTTATTTGCTAAAAAATATGGCTGGGCGTCTTCCGGAAGATATTGTTTTAATTTTTCTCTTGCTTCAATTAAGTCATCAGTTGAAATCTCATTTTTTAACATTTTTTGCCAACTTGTTTTATCGGCAACATGTTCTTTTAAAGCAACTTCAGTAATACCTGCTAAATACCTGTTTGGTACTTCTACAATTTCAATAGCTTTTGATGCTCCTTGATCTATCCAACGTGTTGGAACTTGTGTTTTTCTAGTTACACCAACTTTCACATTACTTGAAAGTGCCAAATATACAATATGCGGTTGTAATTGTACACTTTTCTCGTAATCTAAATCTCTATCCTCTATATCTTCATGTGCCGTACTTAATTCTGGCTTCATAATCCAATCTCCAACCGCAGCACTATTATAGAAACAGTCGTAACAAAAACCCTGTCTAAATATTTTTTTTTCTTTACCGCAACACAAACATTGATACCCTTCAAAACTTAACTCAATGTTTTTATCTAATAATTGATTTAAAACTAAAAAATCATTTTCAACATCTAAATAATATTGAACTTGATAGTTAAGTTCTGTTTTCATTTTTTTTAGTACGGTTTGATATTGCATCTAAAGTTTTTTATTAAATTTAACATTCCAAATATACTGATTATAATATGCCATTTCAAATAGTAAATTCAATAATATCTTGGTTTCTAAAAAAAAGAAAACATCAAATGGAACTGTTTTTAAAATATCCTATTAATGTTCAGCACGAGTTATTGTTTAAATTAGTGCATAAAGCTAAAAACACAGAAGTAGGCTTAAAATATAACTTTTCCTCAATTACCAACTATAATGATTTTACTAAAAATGTACCTATTCAACAATATGAATCTATAGAATATTTAATTAATCGTACTCGAAAAGGTGAGCAAAATGTTTTTTGGCCTACACCAATTAAATGGTTTGCAAAATCCAGTGGCACTACCAATGCAAAAAGTAAGTTTATTCCTGTAAGCGATGAAGCCTTAGAAGATTGCCATTTTAAAGCTGGTAAAGACATGCTTTGCTTGTATTTTAACAATAATGAAGAGGCTCAATTATTCACTGGAAAAGGATTACGCTTAGGAGGAAGCAGTGCTGTTTATGAAGATAACGATACTTATTTTGGTGATTTGTCAGCAATTATTATTGAAAACATGCCATTTTGGGCAGATTTTAGCAGTGCCCCAAAACAAGAAACGGCATTAATGGGTGAATGGGAAACAAAACTAAATGCAATAGTTGAAGAAACAGTTAATGAAGATATAACAAGTTTAGTTGGCGTTCCATCGTGGATGTTAGTGCTATTAAACAGGATTCTAGAAAAGACTGGAAAAGAGCATATTTTAGAAGTTTGGCCTAATTTAGAAGTGTACTTTCACGGAGGTGTAAATTTTAATCCTTACAGAGAACAGTTTAAAAAATTAATTCCCAAAAAAAACTTTAAATACTATGAAACTTACAATGCTTCAGAAGGTTTTTTTGCCATTCAAGATGTAAATAATTCTTTAGACATGTTATTAATGTTAGATTATGGAATTTTTTACGAATTTATTCCAATGGATATTTTTGATGGTGAAGATTCTAAAGCAATTCCTCTTGAAAAAGTAAAATTAAATACCAATTACGCACTTGTTATCACTACAAATGGTGGATTATGGCGTTATTTAATTGGAGATACCGTAAAGTTTACTTCTTTAAACCCCTACAGAATTAGAATAACTGGACGTACAAAACATTTTATAAATGTTTTTGGCGAAGAATTAATTATTGAAAATGCAGAAGAAGCATTAAAACAAGCCTGTTTAAAAACTAATGCTGAAATTTCTGAATATACCGCAGCACCTATTTTTATGAAAAACAAAAAAGGTGGTGGCCACGAATGGATGATAGAATTTAAAAAGCATCCAAAAAATATAAATTATTTTACAGAAATATTAGACAATGCATTAAAGTCTATAAATTCTGATTATGAGGCTAAAAGGTATAATAATTTAACTTTAGCCATGCCAAAAATTAATGTAGCTCAAGAGGGTTTATTTTATAATTGGCTTAAACTTAAAGGAAAATTAGGTGGACAACATAAAATACCAAGACTTTCAAATTCAAGAAAACATTTAGACGAATTATTAGAGTTAAGTATCCTTAAAGTTTAGTATCAACTTTGCTATTAACGAATACCTTAAATATTATTTTTTTCGTTCAATAACATAATTTACCATAATAAGTAATGACTCTTTATAAGGTGAGTCTGGGTATTCATTCAAAATTGCTAAGGCTTTTGTTTGATATTCTTTCATTTTAGCGATTGTATATTCTATACCGCCATTTTCTTTAACAAAAGCAATTACCTCTTTTACTCTTTTTTTATTTTTATTATGATTTTTAACCGAATTAATTAACCATTTTTTGTCCTTTTCAGAACAATTATTAAGCGTATAAATTAATGGCAAAGTCATTTTCTGTTCTTTAATATCAATACCTGTTGGCTTTCCAATATGTGCTTCTGTATAATCAAATAAATCGTCTTTAATTTGAAAAGCAATTCCAATTAACTCACCAAATAGCCTCATTTTTTCAACTTCTTCTGTGGTGCTTCCAACTGATGCGGCACCAATACCACAACAAGCTGCTATTAAAGTTGCTGTTTTCTGGCGAATAATTTCAAAATAAACAGCTTCTGTTATATCTAGTTTTCGAGCCTTTTCGATTTGAAGTAACTCACCTTCACTCATTTCTCGAACAGCAATAGAAATTAATTTTAATATATCAAAATCTTCATTATCAATTGAAAGTAATAATCCTTTAGACAATAAAAAATCACCTACTAAAACAGCAATTTTATTTTTCCAAAGAGCGTTTACCGAGAAAAAACCACGTCTTCTATTACTATCGTCAACAACATCGTCGTGTACTAAAGTTGCAGTATGAATTAATTCAATAATTGAAGCTCCCCTATATGTTCTTTCATCAAACCTACCATTCGAAACCATTTTGGCAACTAAAAAAACAAACATAGGTCGCATTTGTTTTCCCTTTCTTCTAATTATAAAATGTGTAATTCTATTTAAAAGTGGAACCTTGGTAATCATTGCCTCTCTGAATTTACTTTCAAAGAGCTCCATTTCCTGAAATATAGGTTGTTTTATTTGTTCTACTGGCTTCATAAGAATTACAAAAATAACAGAATATTTTGTATCCGTCTAAATTAATTTGATTGCTTATTCAAAATATTAGTTCGTACTTTTATAAAATCAATTTAATTTAATCAAAAATGAAACTAATTTTACTTACAGCAACACTAATTTTAATATCTTTTATTGATTTAAAAGCTCAAAGTTATGAGTATAAAGTTATTACAAGTATAGAATCTATTGTACCAATGGGCATAGGAAGATCTCGCATAATTTCTTCTGAAGAAGACAAAGATTATAACAATTTCACCTCAGAACGAAGTACCGAAAACAATAAACAAAACAAATCGAAACGCTCAAGTATTAAAATTGACAATTTTGAAGAAACCAAATTACTTAACTTTTTTAGTATTGCAGGTATTAATTTTAAAAATGTTGCCTCTAATGACGCTATTATAAGTTCAAAAATAAATACAATGACAAGTAATGGTTGGGATTTAGCATTTGTTGTTAGTGGAGTAGAAAGTGATGCTGGTAAAAATGACGGGCAAGGAATTTATATTACACGTTATATTTTTAAGAGATTGAGAGAGTAATAAATAAATTATAAAAAAAAAAAGGCTTTTTGAAAAAGGTATAATTTCTTCAACCTAAACTTTTCAAAAAGCCTTTTAAAAAAATTATTTTACATTATGTTGAATATTTATAGACTCAACGTGTATTGCCTTAAATACTTCTTCTACAAATTCTTCGCTTAAACCTTTACTTTTTCCAGTTTCTACCATAGTTGATAAAATATCTGACCATCTACCACTTTGTAAAATTGCTACATTTTCTTGATGTTTTAATCTTCCAATACTTTCTGCAATCACCATTCTATCACTTAAAATATCTATTATATTACCATCAATTAAATCAAGTTCTTTACGGTATAAGTTTAATTTACTTTGAAAACTTTCTTTAGAACTACTTTTCTGACGAATTTTTAAATCTTGAGTAATTTTATGCAATTGTGCTGGTGTAATTTGCTGTGCAGCATCACTCCACGCATTGTCTGGATCAATATGAGTTTCAATCATAAAACCATCAAAATTTAAATCTAAGGCCGTTTGAGAAACATCTAAAATAGTATCTCTCCTACCACAAATATGAGATGGATCAAGAATTAAAGGTAAATCTGGAAATTCTTTTTTCAATTCAATTGCAATATGCCATTTTGGTTTATTTCTGTAATGTCCTGTATGATAAGCTGAAAATCCACGGTGAATTACACCAAGTTGTGAAATTCCATTTGCTTGAAAACGTTCAACACCACCTAACCACAAGGCTAAATCTGGATTTACTGGGTTTTTAACTAAAACTGGTTTGTCAACACCTTTTAAAGCATCTGCAATTTCTTGAACAGCAAAAGGATTTACAGTAGTTCTAGCTCCAATCCATAAAATATCAACATCGGCCTTTAAAGCTAATTCTACATGATTTGCGTTTCCAACTTCTGTAGTAATTTTAAGTCCTGTTTCCTCACGAACTCTTTGTAGCCATGGCAATCCAATTCCACCAACACCTTCAAAACCTCCTGGTCTTGTTCTTGGTTTCCAAATACCTGCTCTAAACACGTTTGTATCAGTATCTTTTAATAAATGAGCTGTTTTTAAAACTTGCTCTTCTGTTTCTGCACTACAAGGTCCAGCAATTACAATTGGATGAGAAAGTCCCATTCCATCTAACCATTTTCTGTTTTCTTTTGTTATTTCCATCTTATTTTATTTTCTTTTTTAGTCGTTTTCTTTAATTCCGTTTAAAATTGATTTTATATAATTTGTGTTTTTCATAGATTCTCTTAAACCACTATCATCTGTATTTTCAATCAAGTCTTTAAATTCATTTAAATTTTTAATATACTCATTTAAAGATGTTATAATATTATCCTTATTCTCTAAAAAAATAGGTGCCCATGTATCTGCGTTACTTTTGGCCAGCCTCACAGTTGAAGCAAAACCTGTACTTGCCATATCAAAAATTGCTTGTTCATTTTTTTCAATTTGCAATACCGTTTTCCCCAACATAAAAGAACTGATATGTGATAAATGAGAAACATAAGCAATATGTCTATCGTGTTCCACTGGCTGCATCATTTTAATGCGCATATTTAATTGTTTAAACAAACTTATTGCTTCATCTAAAATTTTCCAATCTGTTTTATCAGCTTCACAAATAATATTTACTTTATGCTCGAATAGATTTAAAATTGCAGCTTCTGGACCAGAAAATTCTGTTCCTGCAAGTGGATGTGCAGCTACAAAGTTTTTACGCTTTTTATGATTTTCAACTGCTTTACAAATTTCATTTTTTACAGAACCTACATCAAAAACCAACGTATTTTCAGAAATAATATCTAACACCTGAGTTGTTAAATTTGGAATAATATTTACTGGTACTGCAATAATTATTACAGCTGCATCAACAATTTCAGAAAAACTAATTTCTTCATCAATTACTCCTAGTTTTAATGCCTTTTTAATATGATTTGGGTTTTGATCAACACCATAGACTTTATAGTTTCCTCGTTTTTTTAAATCCAAGGCTAAAGAGCCTCCAATTAAACCTAAACCTATAACAACTAATTTTTTCATGTTATATTTTTACAGTTACTATTCTTTTTAATACTTCAGTAAGCACTTCTTCTGAGACACATAAAGATGCTCTTAAATAACCTTCTCCGTTAGAACCAAAAATAGTTCCAGGTGTTATAAACACATTCTTATTGTATAATAAATCGTCTGTTACGTCTTCCGATTGTATTCCTTTTGGAAGTTTCGCCCATACAAATAATCCTCCAATTTTTTTATTATAAGTACAATCTAATACATCAAAAATTTGCCAAACTAATGCTCTTCGTCTTTTATAAATTTCGTTTTGCGCTTTAAACCAATCGCTCGATAATTTAAATGCTTCCACCGCACCTTTTTGAATTCCAAAAAACATTCCAGAATCCATATTGCTTTTTACTTGTAAAATTGTTTTAATAATTTCAGCATCTCCAACAACCATTCCAACTCGCCAACCTGCCATATTAAAGGTTTTACTTAAAGAATTTAACTCAATAGCAACTTCCTTTGCCCCTTCAATCTCGAGAATACTAAGTGGCTTTTCATTTAAAATAAAGCTATATGGATTGTCGTTTACAATTAAAATTTGATGCTTTTTAGCAAAAGCAATCAATTGTTTAAAATCTTCTTTTGAAGCAACAGCTCCTGTTGGCATATGCGGATAATTAATCCACATAATTTTTACTTTTGATAAATCTTGTTGTTCTATTTCACTAAAATTAGGCAACCAATTAGTACTTTCATTTAGATTGTATAAAACAGGTTCAGCTTCTACTAAATTAGTTACAGAAGCATAGGTTGGATATCCTGGATTAGGAATTAAAACTTTATCACCTTTATTTAAAAATGCCATAGAAATATGCATAATTCCTTCTTTTGAACCCATTAAAGGAAGAATTTCTGAAGCTGAATTTAAGGAAACATTATAGTTTTCTTTGTAAAAATTAGCGATCCCACCGCGTAATTCTGGAATTCCTTGATAACTCTGATATTGATGCGCATCTGGCAAGCTCACCGCATTTTGAATTGCTTCAATTACAGCACTTGAAGGTGCTAAATCTGGACTTCCAATTGCAATATTTATAATTGGTTTTCCTTCATTTCTTAAAGCCGCAACTTCTCTCAACTTTTTTGAGAAGTAATATTCTTTTACATCGTTTAATCTATTAGCTTTTTGTATCATTATCTTTTACCCTTTGTGTATTCTCCTAATATTTTTATTGTTTCAACTTTTTCTTTTATTTCATTTAACGCATTAAAATAATCTGCATAGCTTTTGAAAATAAAATCTGCAAAAAAAGCATATTTCCAAGGTGTATTTATAACTGGCATAGACTGGATTTTAGATAAATTTAAATTATGTTTAGCCAAAATTGATAATACTTCAGCCAAACTACCAGTATCATTACTTGTTATAAATTTTATAGAAGCTTTATTTGCAGAAACACTACTTTTATCTGAATTATTATTCAATATAAAAAAGCGTGTTGCATTTTCTTTTATGGTTTGAATTCCAGGTGCAATAATTTCTAGATTATAAATTTTTGCAGCTAAATCACTTGCAATTGCACCAACTCCTTTTAAATTATTATCTTGAATTCTTTTAGCTACCGAGGCCGTATCTTTATCTTCTATAAGCTTAATATGTGGATAGTCCTTAAAAAAATTATGACACTGTAATAGTGCCATAGGATGTGAATATACTTCTGAAATATCTGCAATATTTTGATTTTTCAACCCCATTAAATTATGTTGAATTGGTAAATGAAACTCCCCACAAATTGTTAACTGATGATCATCAATTAATGCGTAATTAGGCAAAATTGCCCCAGCAATTGAATTTTCAATTGCCATTATAAGTACATCCGCCTTTTTTTCCGACAACAGATTTGGCATTTCAGAAAAAGATAAACATTCTAATAAATCTATATTTTCTCCAAAATACTGTTGAGCCACAATGTGGTGGAAAGATCCTTTTATACCTTGAATTGCTACCTTCATTTTTTAATTTTTATTCAAAAAAAAATCTCGAAAAATTTCGAGACTCTATAATTATATTTTGTTAAACAACACATACAAAGTCTCACCTTTTATTGATAAAATAAAAGTAAAAATAGAAGTTGTTAAATGTGTTATTTGTTATCATAATCTTGTAAATACCGGACAAATCTATACATAAATTTTATAAAAACATTCTTTTTAATGAAAAAATTTCAATACTTATTGATACTTTAAAAAAGCACACCATTTAATTTAATTTTTACAATATCAATAATGATATTTTCAAGAATCTCTAAATTATTAAGATTATTATCTTATTGGTTTTTAACTGATGATTGATATATTGCACTTTATACAAACCTTAATCTAAAATTAATTAACTTTGATTTTTATTTTTTTAATAAAATATTATGATTTTGAAACCCGTTAAAATTATACTGAATTTAACTTTAATTTTTACCATATTTTTTGAATTGCATTCTCAAAATTATGTGGTGGAGTTAAACTCAAACATTAGCAGTAAAGAAAATCTGCCCTTTTTATTAACAGCAAATAAATTTGGTGCAATTCCAAACAGCAATAATGTTTTGTTAAATACAACCATTTTTTCTGATTTTAAAAATAAGAACAATAAGTTAGATGTTGCATATAAAGCTTCGATTAGTGGTTATATTGCTGACAAGAACAATGTTTTAATTAATGAACTTTATGTAAGTATTGCTTCAAAAAATTGGCAAATAGACCTTGGAAGTAAAAATGATGACATTGTATTTGAAGGCTTATCTGTATCTAATGGAAATATTATAAATTCAATTAATACAAGAGCTTTTCCGGGTATAAATTTTAAAACAAAAAGTTATTTAGAACTTCCATTCGCCAAAAACTGGTTAAAATTTAAAGCCAATTATGCTGAATATTTTTTAAATGATAAACGCTCAGTAGACATGGCGCATTTACATTATAAAAGTTTATTTTTTAAATCTAAATTATCAGACAAACTCCTTTTAATTACAGGTTTAGACCACTATGTTCAGTGGGGTGGAACTTCTGAAGAATTTGGAAAACAACCTACAAATTTTAAAACTTATTTAAAATATATAACAGGAACAGGCGATGGAAATAAAACTGAAGACCAAATTAATTCTTCTAATGCATGGGGAAATCACGTAGGTAATTATCTGGTTCAGTTAGATTATAAAGGAGAAAATTCTAACTGGAGCTTTTATTGGTCGCACCCTTTTGAAGATAGATCTGGAAGAGAATTAGCCAATTATCCAGATGCTATTTATGGCTTTTTTGTAGATTTAAAGAGTCCTAAAAGTCTTATAACCCACTTAATTACTGAATTTCAATATACCAAACACCAAGGGAAAAATAGTTCTATAAATGGATTGATTGACAACTACTTTAACAACAGTGTTTATAAAAGTGGTTGGACTTTCTTTGGACGTACTATTGGTTCACCTTTTTTTACGACCAAAGTTCCTGAAAACGGTATTACTTATGGAATTGATCAAAATAGATTTACTTCATTTAATTTTGGTGTTAAAGGATATTTAAGCAACAACATTCAATACAAAACGAATATTACTTATACCAAGTATGCTGGTTGGTTTAATAAGCCAATTAATAAATCTTTATTCGCTCCATATTTAGAATTTTTAATTACGGAAAAATCCATTCCCTTTGACATAACAGTTGGAGCCTCTGCTGACTTTGGAGATTTTTTATCAACTAATTTTGGAGGCTTTTTAAAATTAACTAAATCTGGAATTTTTTAAATTATGCTGTCTTTTTTCAGAAAAAATAAGAATTCTATTACTACATTATTTCCTGATAATTATGTAGATATTCATTCGCATTTATTACCAAATATAGATGATGGTTCTAAAAGTTTTGAAGAATCTGTAGCACTTATTAAAAGACTTTCTAATTACGGTATAAAAAACTTTGTTATTACACCGCACATAATGGATGGTGTTTGGAATAATACACCTCGAAACATAAATCAAAAACTGTTTGAGTTTACTAATTATTTAAAAACTCAAGAAATTTATGATATAAATATTAGAGCTGCTGCCGAATATATGATTGATGCAAATTTTGAAATATTACTAAGTAAAAAAAAACTACTTACCATTAATGATAAGTATTTACTTATAGAACTTTCTTATTTTAATCCACCAATAAATTTAAAAGAAATTCTTTTCAAGATTCAAATTGCTGGCTATCAACCTATTCTAGCACATCCAGAACGTTACACTTTTTATCATTCAAATTATAAGGAGTTTTTTAAATTAAAAGAGCGGGGTTGCTTATTCCAGTTAAATTTACTTTCATTATCGCAACATTATGGTTCTAAAACAACTAAAATTGCTGAACAGTTATTAAAAGATAATCTTATAGATTTCACAGGAACGGATACGCACAATAATCACCATTTAAATGTTTTAGAAACTATAAACAATAGAAAATTATTAAAACTGGTTGCGCCAGTTTTAGAGCATAATTCTAAACTACTTCAACACAATTAAATTATAACAATTATTATAATCTTTAAAATGGTATTACTTTTCTCCACCATCTATTTTTCTTAGTTTCTTTTTCGGCATGACCATAACCATAGCCATAACCATAGCCGTAACCTCTTTCTAAATCGGTGTCGTTAATTAAAACAGCCATATTTGGCAAACGTTTTTCTTTATATAACTTATTTGGAATTTCAAGCAAACGTTTATCTAAGTAATTTGCTCGTATAACATAAATAAATAAATCTGCTTGTTGGCTAAACAGTAAAGTATCTGTAACAATATTAATTGGAGCAGTATCAACAATAACATAATCGTAATTAGCTTTTCCATATGCTAAAACCTCATCAAAACGTCCGTTCATTAATAATTCTGAAGGATTAGGAGCAATAATTCCAGATTCTAAAATATCAAAATTAGTTTCTTCAAATTGTTCAATTACATCATATACATTTAATGAAGTATCCATTAAAAAATGTGAAAGTCCTTTTTTTGTAGATTTAATATTTAAATATTCAACAATTTTAGGCTTTCTAATATCCCCTCCAATTAATAATACTTTTTTATTGGTTAATGCTAAAACAGAAGCTAAATTTATGGCAATAAAGGTTTTTCCTTCACCTGCCAGAGTTGATGTAATAAAAATAGTTTTAGAGTTGCCTTTAACACTGGAAAGCATAAAATTAACATTGGTTCTTAACAATCTAAAAGATTCTGAAGTACTATCTCGATCTCGATCTGAAATAACCACCTTTTTTTCTGATTTAGATTGAGGAATATCTCCTAATATAGGAATGTTAATTGCATCTTCAACATCTTTACGCGTATGTATTTTATTATCTAATAAAAATATTACGTATAAGACACCAAAAGGTAAAATTAAACCTATTGATAAGGCCGTTAAATAGAATATTCGGCGATTTGGGGCTACTGGATAACCACCGCCATAAGCCTTATCTACAATTTTAGCATTAGGCAGGGTAACTGCCAAAGTTATTGCATTTTCTTCCCTTTTTTGTAATAAATATAAATACAATGCTTCTATTATTTCTTGCTGCCTTTGAATATCTCTATATTCCCTTTCCTGTTTTGGTACCGCAGCAATTTTTGAATTAAACCTAATTTCTTGATTTTTTATATCGTTTAATGAAATTGTTAACGAAGATTTTAAATTAGATAAACTTTGTAAAATATTCTCTTTAAATTGGTTTAATTGTGTATTTAAATTTATAACTGTTGGATGTAACTCACTAGAACTATTTAGTATTCTATTTCGCTCTAACAACAATTCATTATACTTACTTATACTCTCGGTAATTGAACTATTGTCTATACCCAAACCAGCTGGAATAAGTTCTTTAGTATTTGACGAAATATATTCATTTACGTAATCAACTAACTTTAATTGGGTACTTAAAGCTATAATTTGTTTTGAAAGTTCATTTTTAGATTGCAAGGCGATTCCTGCTTCCGAAGAAATATCTGTTAATCTATTTTGTATTTTAAATTCTTCAACTCCAGCTTCTATTTGCGATAAATCTTCATCAATAATTGAAATTCTATCATTAATAAATTCATTGGTTCTTTTGGCTATTAAACTTTTGTCTGTTACAGCATCTATATTGTATTGTTTTATTAAATTATCAAGAATTTCTTGTGCTTTCTCGTTCACACGATCTCTTAAACTTAAACGAATTACACTAGAATTTTTTACAACTTCAACCTGAATTCGATTTCTATAACTCTCTGCAACTGATCTTAAAGGAATGATTTTAATTATTGTTTCATCATTAACTTTTAACCTATTTACATCTTTTGGCGTAATTACTATGTCTCCAAAAGATAAGCTTATTTTTTCACCAAAAGCAAATTCTTTTTCCTCCAGGGTAGTTTTTAAAATTATGTGTGTTTTAGACTTTATAATAATTGAAAATGTTGTGTATAGTTCGTCAAAAACTGAATCGCTAATTAAAAAATTGATATTAAAAGGTGATCCACTATGAAAAAATTCTGCCTCAATAACTCTTCCCTGATTGTAATACGATACATTTAATTGTAATTCTTTAGCAACTCTTTGAATTAAATTTCTAGATTTTAACAATTCTATTTCATTTTCTAAAGACGCCTGAGAATTACCCACCAAACCTAAGTCTTTAAATGCTGAAAGCTCACTATTTTCTACATCTTCTATTAATATGGTCGCAGAAGCTTCGTATAAATTTGGTGTATAACGTAAGTATATAAAAACAATTGTTAACGCTAAGAAAGTACTTAAAACAAACCATTTCCAGTGGTACACATACTTTTCAATTTCTTCACGAATATTTATGGTACCCTCATTAAAATTTACAGGACTATTTCGCTGATTTTCTTGCATATTAACGTGTTAAAATTAGCACTAAAGAAAGCAGTGCAGATGCTATTGAAATTAAAGATGAAGTTGTACCTATTGCAGAGGAGTTAACTTTTGCCTTATTAGGTTCTACATAAACAATATCATTTTGGGCTAGATAAAAATAAGGCGATTTAAATAAAGATTTATCGGTTAAATCTAAACGAATACTTTCTACTTTATCTCCAGTAGTTCTTAACAGCAGAATATTTTTTCTTTTTCCTTGAATAGTTAAATCTCCAGCCATTGCAAGTGCTTCCGGTATTGAAACTTTTTCATTTTCTAAATTATAAGGACCGGGCGATTTTACTTCTCCTAAAATAGACACTCTAAAGTTCTCCAGTCTAATTGTAACTATTGGGTTTGTAATATACACCTCTAATCTCGATATTAAATTAGCTTTTAGTTCTTCGGTTGTTAAACCACCAACTTTAATTTTACCAAGTTCTGGAAAGATGATATCCCCCTGTTTATCTACCAAATAAGTAATTGGCTTTGTAGTTTGTCCTCCTCCTCCGGTTAAATTATATGCTTTTACTGCGTCAGGTTCACGTGCGCTTACTGTAATATTAAGAATATCGGCAGTTTGTATTTTTGGAGCATAGTTCTTATACAATTCATTTGAAATTGTTTCGTCATTTTGAAAATAAATCATATCCTTTTTAGATACACAAGATGAAATAGTAATTAACATTAAAAAAAGTAATGTAAATTTATATAGGTAGTTTATTTTCATTTTCTGTTTTTTACAAATATATTTAATAAAAATTTGTTATTTATCAAGCACTTGATATTTTGAGTTATTAGATATAAATTCTGGAACAATTTGCTTCATTTTTAAAACTGTTAATTCATTATTATCCTTATTGTTTATATCACATAAATTTTTAATATGTTCCTTTACCGTTTCAGCATCTAATGGAGTAACTTTAGCTATCATAATTTTTTCATGATGGGTCTCAATGGTGTTTTCTGTGGTCGCTAATAACTCTTCATAAATTTTTTCTCCAGGTCGTAAACCTTTTATTTCAATAGCTATATCATCTGGATATTTTAGACCCGATAAACGAATCATGTTTATTGCTAAATCGTAAATTTTAATAGATTTCCCCATATCAAAAACAAAAATTTCTCCACCATTTCCCATAGAACCAGCTTCAAGAACTAACTGACAAGCCTCTGGAATGGTCATAAAATACCTTGTTACATCTTTATGTGTTACCGTAATTGGGCCTCCACTTTTAATTTGCGATTGAAATAATGGAATAACCGAGCCGTTAGAGCCAAGCACATTTCCAAAACGTGTTGTAATAAATTTTGTTGTACCAACTGCATTCAAACAATTAATGTACATTTCTGCAATTCGTTTTGTAGTCCCCATAACATTTGTTGGGTTAACTGCTTTATCTGTAGAAATCATTACAAACTTTTCAACATTATATTCTACTGAAAGATCTGCTAAATTTTTACTTCCCATTACATTTGTTCTGACAGCTTCGTATGGGTTCTCTTCCATTAAAGGAACGTGTTTGTAGGCAGCTGCATGAAAAACTATTTGAGGCTTGTACTTTTTAAAAATAGTAGCAATTCGGTTTTTATTTTGAACATCTGCTACAATTGCTATTATGTTTTGTATGTTCTTATTTGAAAAATACTGTTGAAGATTGTAAAGATCGGATTCAGCTTGATCTATTAAAACTAAATGTTTAACTTTAAAACTAGCAACTTGCCTTACAATTTCACTTCCAATAGAGCCAGCCGCTCCAGTTACTATAATTACTTTATCGCTATATTCTTTATGCAACATTGGATTGTTTAACTCAATTGGAACTCTACCTAATAAATCCTCAATTTTAACAGGTTTTATCTGCTTTGCTTGTAAATCTCCATTCATCCATGTTTGAACTGGTGGAACTATTTTAACTTCTATCGGCAATTTAGATAATGTGTCAACAATTTCAATTAATTTTGAAGGTTTAATATTTTGAATTGCTAAAATAACTTCGTCGATACTCTTTTTTTCAACAAAGTGTATGTTTATTTTATCGGAATTATAAATTCGTATTCCATTTAGTTTATTTCCTGCTTTTCTTTTATCATCATCAACAAATCCAACTAAATGAATTCTGCTAGTTTTATCGTCCTTCAATATAGAATGTACCAATATACCTGCTTCACCAGCACCGTAAATTAAAACCCTCTTTTCTACAGAAGAGCCCGAGGTTAAAAGTGAATAAAATTCTTTATATAAAAATCGAATAACAATTAAGACAATTACGTTTAGTAAAAAATGAATTGCAATTATAGATTTTGGAATTGTAAATTCTGTTATGAAGTTAAATTGATGATTTAACATTACAATTGCGATTAATGTGCCAAAAATTAAAAAACTGGCAAGAATTACATTAATGGAGTCTCTAACCCCTGTATGTCTTATAACTCCTTTATAGGAGCCAACCATTAAAAAACTTATTAATGCAGCAATTACCACCACTGGAAGCTGTATAATAAACTTGGAAGTATCAAAATTAAGACTAAAATTAAATCGTATTAAATAAGATAAAATAAATGTATTGAAAACAATATAGATATCGATAATTAATACAAACCACCTTGGTGTATTTCTTTTTAATAATTCTCTAAATACATTACTTATCATACTAAAAACAGTTTAGAACCCCAACAACCTTCTCCAATTCATTTTCAGTAATATTAGACCCACTTGGCAAGCATAAACCCGTATTAAACAATTGTTCAGAATTTCCATTTGAAAAACTTAAGCAATTTTTAAATATTGGCTGTATATGCATTGGTTTCCACAATGGTCTAGATTCAATATTTTCTTTCTCGAAAGATAGTCTAATATTTTCTCTTATTTTAAATGATTGCGTTAAAATACAAGTTAACCACCTATTTGAATAATAACCTTTAGGTTCTTTTAAAAATTTGAAATTAGTATTTTTAATATTCGATCTGTAAAAATCAAAATTAGCTCTTCTTGCTGCTACTCTTTCATTTAAAACCTCTAATTGTCCTCTTCCAATACCCGCAACAATATTAGACATTCTATAATTATAACCTATTTGAGAATGTTGATAATGGGGTGCATTATCCCTTGCTTGTGTTGCTAAAAATATGGCTGTTTTTTTATGTTTTTTATTCTTACTTATGATTGCACCTCCGCCAGAAGTTGTTATTATTTTATTCCCATTAAAAGATAAAATAGAAAAATCCCCAAAAGTTCCACATTTTTTATTGTTTGCTTTACTTCCCAAAGCTTCTGCACTGTCTTCAATAACAGGAATTTCATATTTTTTACCTAATTCACTAATCTTTGCAACATTATAAGGCATCCCATATAAGTGAACTGCAATAATTGCTTTTGGTTTTTTTCCGTGTTTTAGTCGGTGCAAAATAGCAATTTCTAATTGTTCGGGACACATATTCCAAGTTTCCAATTCACTATCAATAAAAACAGGTGTCGCTCCTTGATAAACAATTGGATTTGCTGAAGCTGAAAATGTAAAACTTTGACAGAGTACCTCATCTCCCTTAGAAACTCCTAATATAATTAAAGCTAAATGTATTGCAGAAGTTCCAGAATTTAGCGCTGCAATATAGGAACCTTCACTTAAATAATCCTCTAAACTATTTTCAAATTCGTTTACATTTGGACCTAAAGGAGCTACCCAATTTGTGTCGAATGCCTCTTGAACATATTTTTGTTCTCCTCCACCCATATGGGGAGATGATAGCCAAATTTTATTTTTCATTATCTTCTTCCTTTCAAAACACAAAATTACTGTATTTATTTTATAACATCAGAATTGAAATTTCTATATTATTTAAAAATATAATTAGTTTGCCGTAAAATTTATAAGTTGATTAACTTATATTTTTTAGTCTTCCAGAGGGTAGATTGTAACACTATAACCTAGCCAATTTTGTAATTTATCGTACATTAATTGTTGGTCTTGTGTAGAAAAATCTTTAATTCTTGTTTTATGTGAACCTTCACTTAGAACCATTTTTAAAGCATCTACATGAGGCTTAGGATTTGGAGCACAAGCGCCCCAAGTATCGTATTCTCCATAGATATAAAGAATCTTTTTCCCTTTATTTTCAACAAAATCTCGTACTTCTTTTATATAATTAGCGTTGTAAGTTAAATCCACATTTTTTGGCGCAAAACGTAAATTTGTAGGGTTATGAACAACTTGTAATAAATCTTTTACAGGCGTGGTATCGAATCCATAATATCCTAATTCCGTAATATGTTGGTAATATGATGGCAACAAATCATAATAGGTTTTATCATTGTAAAAACTAATTCCAACAATTGTATTGATGTAATTGAACATTTGTTTTGCAGAAGCATCTTCAGCAGGAATTTCTTCGCAACTTCCTCCCCATTGCCAAAACGAAAATGGAAATTCTAAAACACTATATTCTAAAGCTTCTTCAATAGAAAGCTCTGTAAAACTCATTTCCTTTTCTTTAGCATATTTTGAAATTTCAATTAAAAGTGAATCTCTATTTTTTAAAACCTGACGTTGAAATTGTCTAATTTTTTCTCTACACTCATCACTTCCAACAGTATTAATATGCGCTTGGGTCCGTATATCTTCTTGAGTATTTATTAATGGTGCTACATAAGGTACTGCAACATCAACATCCCAAGGATATTTACTTTTATGAATTAAAACTGTTTCGCCTCCTTTGCTAATTCCTGTCGAAATCCATTTTCCAGTATATAGCCTTTTTAATTTTGAAATTATTTTATGATAATCTTCAATAGCTAAATCATTTTTTAAATACTGCCAAGGAATGGTATCGGGGCGCGATTTTCCATAAAAACGGTATTCAACTTGTACCTGATTCCCTTTAAATATTTTACTTAATTCATAGGTTCGTGGAGTCGCATTATAGCCTTCAGTTATAAAAACCGTTGGTTTAGATTCATCTACATGAGACAAATAAAAATAATGTTTAAATGTTCCAGCTGCTAGATTTTTATGATCTAACGGTTGGTCTAATACTATTTGGTAAGCTTTTGTAAAATGGTCTTTTACCTCTATTTTTGTAATTTCAGCAGCTGGAAATAATTTTTCTATTTTCTGCTGAAATGTTAATATTTCAACAGGTTCTAAACGAACTCTACAACCAACAATAATTGTACTTAGGGCAATAAATAAAAATAAGGCTTTAATTTTTTTCATGAAATGTTTTTAAAGATTTAAAGTTAGCCACTAAAAGAGGATTAAACATACTAACTTCAACTAATAATTTAATATCTTAACAAAAATAAGAATTAAATTCACATAAATTTTGAATAATTTAGTTTATCCTGTTTTAAAAAATATTAACTAATAATGAATTACAATAGCGTTAAAATAACTACTACTGAAGCCGAAAAAATACTTTTAAATATTTATAATTTAAAAGGAAAAGCGACTAAACTTCCAGGAGAAGTAGATTTCAACTTTAGAGTTAAAATTGAAAATTCAACTAGTTATATTTTAAAAATTTCAAGACCCCATGAAGATTTAGACTGCATCGATTTTCAACAAAAGCTATTAAAATATATTGTAAAAAAAGATTCAAATTTAACTGTTCCAAAAATTATTGTAGATTCAAAAGGAAATAACATTTCTCAAATTATTGATGGTTTTGGTAAAACTAGAAAAGTTAGATTACTTACTTGGATATCTGGACGTATTTGGAGTTCGGTTAATCCACAATTAGACAATTTACGTTTTAGTTTAGGAAATAAATGTGGTTTGTTAACACGAACTCTACAAGGATTTGAGCACCCAAAAGCAACAAGAAATTTTGATTGGGATATTGCGCAATCACTTTGGACAAAAAAACATTTAAATCTATTTAATTTTGATGAAAAAGAAATCATAACCTATTTTCAACATAAATTTGAAAATAACGTTGAATCTTACTCAAAATTAAGAAAATCGGTAGTTCATAATGATGCTAATGACAATAACATAATTGTTTCAGAAAATTTGATTAACCCAAAAGTTGAAGCAATAATTGACTTTGGAGATGCCATAAATACGCAAATAATAAATGATGTAGCAATAACCTTGTACACAACAATAAACGAGAACAATCCGTTAGCCGCAGCCTTACCAATTGTAAAAGGGTACCATAATTCTTTTCCATTAAAAGAAGCTGAACTCGAACATTTATATACTGCTGTGGCAATGCGCTTAATTATTTCAGTTACAAAATCGGCAATTAATAAAATAAAAGAACCAGACAATGAGTATTTACAAATAAGCGAAAAACCTGCTTGGGAAATTTTAAAAAGATGGCATAAAATACCTGCGGATTTTGCACTATACAGTTTTAGAAAAGCGTGCGGTTTTACAGCACATCCAAATGAAAAAAAACTTAATAACTGGATTTTAGAAAATAATTTTCAACTATCCGAATTATTTCCAACAATTCAAAAAAATAAAATTCAACCTTTAGATTTAAGCGTTTCCAGTAAATGGATTGGACATCAAGAAGCGTTTAACGATTTAGATTTATTTGAATATAAAATCAACAAATTACAGGCTAAAAATCCTTCAAAAATAATTGCTGGGGGATATTTAGAACCGCGTCCAATATATACCTCGGAAGATTTTGATACCATTGGAAATAATGGAAGAGAAAGTAGAACCATTCATTTAGGAGTTGATTTTTGGTTACCTTCACAAACTCCTGTTCACACATTATTTAATGGTGAAATTGTAGTTTGCTATAATAATGCCGGCAATAAATTATATGGTGGACTTATTATTTTAAAACATACTATTCAAAATTTTGAATTTTATACATTATACGGGCATTTAAGTATAGAAAGTGTTAGCAACAAAAAAATTGGAGATACCATTAAAAAAGGTGATTGCATTGGTTATTTAGGAAATCGAAAAGAAAATGGCAGTTGGGTACCTCACTTACATTTTCAAGTTTTGCTTGCGCTTTTAGATTTTAAAAATGATTTCCCAGGTGTTGCAAATTTTAATGAAATTGAAGTTTGGAAAAGTATTTGTCCTAATCCTAATTTATTGTTTAAAACAAAAGGGCTTCAAACTAAAAAAGAAACTTCAAATACCGAATTAATTAATTTCAGAAAACAATATTTAGGAAAAAGTTTAAGTCTGCAATATAAAACTCCCATTAAAATGGTTCGTGGAGCAGGGCAATATTTAATGGATGAAATTGGAACAAAATATTTAGATACTGTAAATAATGTTGCACATGTTGGTCATGAGCATTTTTCCGTTGTAAAAGCTGGTCAAGAGCAAATGGCATTGATAAACACAAATTCACGCTATTTACACGAAAATATAAATGCACTTACCAGTGAATTATTAAAAACCTTACCGCCTGAATTAAATGTGCTGCATTTTGTAAATTCTGGTAGCGAAGCCAATGAACTTGCTATTAGAATGGCAAAAGCCGCCACAGGAGAAAAAGATATAATTGCTTCGGAAGTTGGGTATCACGGCAATTCTAATATGTGTGTTGCAATTAGCTCGTATAAATTTGATGGTAAAGGAGGAGATGGTGCGCCAGAACATACTCATGTTTTTCCTATACCAGATAATTTTAGAGGAAAATATACTGGAAATAATACTGGAAAATTATATGTGCACGAAGTTGAAAAATGTATTGTAAATATTCATAATAAAGGCAGAAACGTATGTGCATTTATTATTGAACCAATAATAAGTTGTGGCGGACAAATTGAATTACCAGAAGATTTTTTAGCACAATCTTACAAATTAATTAGAAAAACTGGAGGTGTTTGTATTTCAGATGAAGTGCAAACTGGCTGTGGAAGAATGGGGAATACATTTTGGGGTTTTCAATTACATAATGTAGTTCCAGATATTGTAACTATAGGAAAACCATTAGGTAATGGACATCCAATTGCAGCAGTGGCTTGTACTCAAGAAATTGCTGATAAATTTGCCAACGGAATGGAATATTTTAATACGTTTGGAGGAAACCCAGTTTCGTGCGCTATTGCTAGTGAAGTTTTAAAAACAATAAAACGAGAAAATTTACAAGAAAACGCTTTAAAAGTTGGTGAATTTTTAAAGAATGAGCTGAAACTGCTTGCCAAAGATTTTCCAATTATTGGTGCTATTCGCGGGCAAGGATTATTCTTAGGAATTGAATTAGTTGACCATAATTTAAAGCCATTAGCTGCACAAACAGATTATTTAGCAAATAGGATGAAAGATCACAAAATTTTAATGAGTGTTGATGGTCCAGACCATAATGTTTTAAAAATAAAGCCTCCTATTGTTTTTTCTAAAGAAAATACAGAAGAACTCTTATTTTATTTACGAAAAATACTTTCAGAAGATTTTATGCACTCAATTTAAATCAATCGTTTTTCAATATATCTAGAATTCATAATTCTTAAAGCTCCCATATATTTCATTTTAAATGAAACAACGTCTCCTATCTTATATTTTTTTCTAGTATCTTGTAAATCTACCACCAACATATCTGAACTAGCACCAATAAATGTTAGTTTTTTATCTACAGGAATTAAAAAATCTGTTGTAGCAATATCTAATAACCCAATATCTAAAATTGCTCTTCTATGTGTATTTCCATAATCATCAGGGTTAATTTCTAGTAATTCTCCTGATGGATTTTCTTCTAAATCACCATAGGGTAATACCGGCTTTTCTGTAATTTCAATTATTTCAGCATGCAATAAAAAAACATCGTTTTTCATTTTTGGAATTGTCTTATTTGAAAATAAATCGACTCCAAAAAATAAGGTTTCTCCAATTCTAAAATGATTCACTCCTTTAGGAATTTGTTGTTTTTGTAACAAAGGAATCATAACCGAAGAACCTCCAGTAACGTAATCAATTTTTTTACCGAATTTAGCTTCAATTAATTGTTCGTATAAACTTAACTGTATTAATTTATCTTTACTTGGCATAACGCCACTTAAACAATTTAAATTTGCACCAATACCAACAACTTTTATATTAGGAAGTTCAAATACTTTTTTGTAGAATTCCAATAAATGTTCTCCCAAAATACCTTCGCGTAAATCTCCAAGTTCTATCATAATAATTATACGATGTACTTTATTTTGATTTTCAGCTTCTTCGGATAGCCATTTAATGGTTGTAAACTCTGTATTAAAACTTACATCGGCATATTTAACTATATTTTTAATACTTCTTTTTGCAGGTGGCTTAATATAAATAGTTTCAACTTTTGAATTTATAGACTTAATAGTTTTTAAATTTGTGAGCCTCGCATCACATACTTGTTCTTCTCCTAAGGATAATAAATATTCCAAAAACTGTTTATGCCCACATAGCATTTTTACCACTGGAGCCCACTCTTTATCATGCTCTTTAAAGAGGTTTTTTAAATAATTATAATTAGTCTCTAAAGATTTTTTATTAAGTGTTACAAAAGCCATAATTTAATTTTTAATGGATAAATAACTAATTGAAGAGAGCGAAATTCCTACTATAATAGGATCCAAACCAAATGGAATTGGTATTTGTAAAACGGATAATATTAATGTAGAAAACCCACCTAATAACATTGAAACAAGTGCCGCTTTTGGTTTTCTTTTTTTTGAAATAAGAATACCAAGTACGGGAATTAACAAACCGGAAACCATAAAAGAATAGGACAGAAGCATTAATTCTAATACACTTTGCATTGAACTAGCAATTAAAATAGCCAATCCTCCAATTATAAAAGTAGTGATTTGTGAAATTTTAATAGTATTAGGGCTTAAATCTTTAAAACCTAAAATATCTGTGACAAAATTTCCTGACGCTGCTAAAAGACAACTGTCTGCAGTAGACATAATTGCTGAAAAATAAGCTGATAACATTAAACCCATAAAACCAACAGGAAGCACTTTTTTTAATAATAAAGGCATTCCAATTTCAGGATCCATTAATAGTGCATTGTCAAAACCTTCTGCTGCAAATAACCCTTTTGCAGCTGCTATTCGAGCAAATAGACCTAAAATTACCCCCATAAATGCCATAATAGGGTATTCAAATAAACCTGCAATAAACCAAGCTTTTTTAGCAGTTCTTTCGTTTTTACAAGCATATATTCTTTGGTATAACGTCATACCAACAAACCAAATGGGTACAATAATTACAAACCAATTAACCAACTGAACCCAGGTTACATTTTGTAAAGAGTAAAATTTATTTGGTAATACATTTATAATTTCATGATAACCGCCTAAATAATTATAGGCAACAGGAATTCCAATAAAAATTAAACCTGCCATTAAAATAATCCACTGAAAAGTATCAGTGTAAATGACGGCTTTCATTCCTCCAAAGACAGTGTAAACGAGTGCAATCCCACCCATAATTAGTAAGGCATCTAATAAATCTAAACTAGGAAATGTTCCGATAGCTAATTTAGCTCCTGCTAAAAATTGCGACGAAGTAAAACCTAAATATCCTATAAAAGATATAATACCCGCAACCATGGCTACAGTAACTCCATAGTTGTGTTTTAAAAATTCAGGAAATGTTAAAAACCCATGTAAATTACCTTGCTGCACTACTTTTGGTATTAAAAAAACAGCACTTAACCAAGCCCCAATTAAACCTGTAAATAGCATCCAAGATCCAGATATGCCCATCATAAAACCGAGCCCTCCTAAACCAATTGAGAACCCACCACCAACATCTGTAGCAACTACTGAAAGTCCAATATGAGCGCTACTCATTTTACCACCTCCAATATAATAATCCTTAACATCTTTATTCTTTTTGAAATAGTAAAAACCTATTCCAAGTACTAAAATCATGTATATTACAAAGACAATTATGTCTATAATTTCCATAACTAATTTCGACTATTTTTTTAAGCGCATTTCTAAATATTTGTTTTCAAACCCTAGTTTCTCGTACAAAAATTTTGCTGGATTATTTGGCTCAACGTGTAAGGCTATATCTCCATCAGCAATCTCAATTGCCTTTTGCATTATTTTTTTCCCAACTCCTTTACCTCTAGCTTTATTGTGCACTGCTATATAAACTAGAATATTTTCAGGAATATAACCCTCCATTCCAGTTTTATTTACTATAGTTATTCCTAATGCTTCATCTTCATCATTAAAAACCAAAACAAAACCGCCCAACCCCTTTTCTGAATCTTTTACAGCAAAATTTAAACATTTCAAAATAGCATCTCTTTCATCTCCAAACTCTTCTAAATGATTAAATAGAAATTCTACAATTGTTTCCTTTTCTTGCTTAGTTGGTTTAGAATCTTCATTGTAAATTTTAAATTTTTCCATTACTACTATACTATTGATTTTCTTGATCTCTAAGATGTTGTTTATAGGCCGCTTTCTCGATTTGCCTTCTTCTTTTTACAGATTTTTTAGTAAAATGTTTATTCTCTCTTAATTGATTCAAAACCTTTGTGTTTCTAGTTTTTCTTTTATAACGCTTTAAAGCCCTATCAATATTTTCACCTTCTTTTACAGGAATTATTAACATATATTTTTATTGTTTTTTATGATTTCTGCTAAAATACAAAATAGTTTCTATAGAAACTATTTTTAACAACGATATATATTTTAAGATTAATTACATTTACTGTATTTATTTTAACACATATAACAATAATATACAAAAAATCAACTATTAATCAATGGATTCTACAGAAAATTTAAAGAATAATAAAAATGATCTTATTTTTCGTTTGAAAATTCTTCTGCAGTAATTATGGGCGAAGCATCTAACTCTTCAACCTCCATAATTTGAGTTAATAAATCAATTCCTTCAATAATTGTTTGCAATTTTTCTGGAGGAAGTGCTTGCAGTTTTTCACTTAATTTTTGCTGAAAAGTAATAGGAGCAGATTTCAGTAAATCCATTCCACTGGCAGTTAATGAAATAAGTGTAACTCGTTTATCTGATGCTTTTGGAAGTTTTGCAATGAATCCCTTTTTTTCTAAGCGTCTTAAAATTCCTGAAATTGTACTGGCATTTAAATTTAAAAACGCTTTAAGTTTAGCTGCATTTGTTTTAAAATCTTCTTGCTCTGCTAAAAACTGTAAACACAAAAGTTGAGGAATACTTACGCCCTGTTCTTTTTCTACACGCTTGCTTTCTAAGTTAACCGAGCGCACAATTTTTCGTAACCTTATAAGGATATCAATAAAATTCATTTTCCAAAATTACGAAAAATTGATTAGTTGATTACCAAATTGCAATTTCTCAAAATTAATTCTGCAATACTTTCATTATGAAACATTTAATTTTTCTATAAGATCATGTATCCTTTTTTCAAGAATATTAAGCGTAACTGTCCCCTCTTCTAAAATAATTTCATGAAATTGACGAATATCAAATTTGGAACCTAATTCCTTTTCTGCCAACTCTCTAAGTTCTCTTATTTTTAGTTCTCCAATTTTATAAGACAATGCTTGCCCTGGCCATGAAATATAGCGATCTATTTCTGTATTTACTTCATGGATAGAAAGCGCGGTGTTTGATTTTAAATATGTAACAGCTTCTGCTCTAGTCCAATTTTTTATATGAATTCCAGTATCTACTACCAACCTACATGCACGCCACATTTCGTAGGTATATTTCCCAAATTCTTCATAAGGTGTTGTATATATTCCCATTTCATCACCTAAAAATTCTGAATACAATCCCCAACCTTCACCATAAGCCGACAAGTATAAATTCTTTCTAAATTGTGGAATTTCATCACCCATTTCGCTATTTAAACTCATTTGTAAATGGTGTCCAGGAACGGCTTCATGCAATGTTAATGCTGGCAAAACATACAAAGGTCTACTCGGTAGATTATAGGTATTAACCCAATAATAACCAGGTTGTGTACTACTACTTGGAGGACTATATCTACCTGTTGTGTATTTTGGTGCAATTACTGCCGGAACAGGTGCTACACCATAAGGTTTCCTAGGTAATGTTATAAAAAACTTAGGTAACTGAGCATCAACTTGCTTTGCAATATTGCGGGCTTCCTTTAATAAATCATTACCCGTTTTCGCATAAAACTGCTCATCTGTCCTTAAAAAAGTTAAAAAATCAGAAAAAGAACCTTTAAATTCAACTTCATCAATTATTTGCTGCATTTCAGCTTTAATTCTAGCAACTTCTTCTAATCCTTTTTGATGAACCTCTTCGGCTGAGATTTTTAACGTTGTATAATATTCAACCCTGTTTTGATAATAAGCTTTTCCATTTGGCTGATTTGAGACTCCACCACTTTCTCTAGTTTTAACAAAATATTCGTTTTCAAAAAAGTCTCTTATTATTTTAAACTGAGGGATTATTTTAGTCTCAATAACAATTTTAGCTGCAGTTAACAAAGAATCTTTTTGTTCTTTAGTACTATTAGTCGCCAAATTTTTGAATGGTGAATAATAAAAACTATCTTCAAAATTCTCAACTATTTGGCTATTGTAAGTGTCTTCAAAATTGTTAAAAATTATTTTTGGTTGCGAAATTCCTTTCTCTAACCCTTCTCGCATTAATGCAATATGCTGCGAAACAAAATTAGGTAATGCATTTAATTTATTTAAATAACTCACAAATTGCTGATGTGTAGCAAAATCTCGAACTTCATAAGGTAAACTTGTATGGAAACCTGCATCGGATAGCAATGGGTTTAAATAAGCTTCATATTTATAAAAATCAATTTTTTCTTGAAGTATAAATTTTAATAATGCAGCAGAAATTTGTTCGGATTCGGTAAGTTCTTCTAATTTTATACATCCAAAATAATGTAATTGTTGCTCGGCAAAATCAGCTTCATTTTTATAATATTCTTTTGTAAAAACTCCTAAAGGAAATTCTGTTCTATCGAAACCTTGATGTTCTTCATAAGATCTAATTATGTTATTTAATTCTGAAGAAGAATCATCACATTCCTCATTTCCATGATTACAAGAAATAAATACTATTATTAAACAACATAAACTAAGAATATACTTCATACTTTTTAAATCTTTTTAGTGGTTTGTTTCCCATCAACTAAACGAGAAATATTTAATGGATTTTCATTTTTTAATTCGTATGGCAATAAAATATTTGGCCAATTTTGATAACAAAACGGTCTTACCCAACGTTTTATTGAATTTATACCAACTGCTGTAAACCTGCTATCTGTTGATGCAGGATATGGTCCACCGTGCACCATGGCGTCACAAACTTCAACTCCTGTTGGAACTCCATTAAAAATAATGCGTCCTACCCTATTTTGAAGTGCGTTTACAATTTCAGAATATGATTCTAATTCATTTTCAGCTAAAATAGTACCAGTTAATTGT
Organism: Lutibacter litoralis; assembly: GCF_014646675.1. GTDB lineage: Bacteria > Bacteroidota > Bacteroidia > Flavobacteriales > Flavobacteriaceae > Lutibacter > Lutibacter litoralis. Next base: position 345,345 of record NZ_BMNS01000002.1, read on the forward strand.
CCTTCTAATTTAGAAATTATTATTGCTAATTGTTCAACATTTTCACATTGAACAACCATAGAAAAGGGTCCAAAAACTTCTTGATGCAACGTTGTATTTTCCAAAAAAGTAGCACCATCAACAGTTGTAATAATTTGACTACCATAATTCTTAAAAGTATCTTTTGTATAATTTACAATTGTTTCTAAACCCAATTGTTGCTGCATTCTAGATGTATTATTTTCAAAAGCACCAATAATATTTGGATGCAACATGCAAACTGGTTCAATTTTTATAATCTCTTTTGCTAAATTCTTAATAAAGTTCGTTAAATCCTCTCCTTTAGTTCCCAAAATTAATCCTGGATTTGTACAAAATTGCCCTGCACCTAAAGTTATTGAATTTGCATATTTTTTTGCCCAATGTACACCCTTAATACTGGCTGCATTTGGTAATAAAATTACAGGATTTACGCTCCCCATTTCAGCAAAAACTGGAATCGGTTCTGGACGTTTTGCAGCTAGATTATACAAACTCCTTCCTCCACTAATACTTCCTGTAAATCCAACCGCTTTCACTGCAGGATGTTTTACTAATGCACTTCCTACTTCAATTCCGCTACTATTTAAATTTGAAAATACACCATTTGGCATTCCAGTTATTTCCGCAGCTTTTATAACTGCATAGGCAACCAATTCTCCAGTTCCAGTATGCATTGGATGTGATTTCACAATTACAGGACAACCAGCAGCCAGTGCCGAAACAGTATCTCCTCCCGCTGTTGAATATGCTAACGGAAAATTACTTGCTCCAAAAATAACTATTGGACCTAAAGGCACTAACATTTTACGTAAATCTACTTTTGGAATTGGAGTTCTTTCAAGGTTTTCAGTATCAATTGTCGCTTCAACCCAAGAACCTTCTTTTACTAAATTCGCAAAAGTTTGTAATTGAAAAATAGTTCTACTTCTTTCGCTAATGGCTCTTTCTTTAGACAATCCAGATTCAGAACAATATATTGTTATTAATGTGTCTCCAAAGGCTAATAATTGGGTTGCTATTTCGTTTAAAAATTCACTTTTTTTAGCCCCAGAAGTTGTTTTAAATGTTGTAAAAGCTTCAGTTGCTAGTTCTAACGCTACTTCAATTTCTAAATCAGAAACTTCAGTAAAAGTAACATCATTTTCTTGGTTTGTTTGCGGATTAAAGGTTTTAAAAGTTTTTTTTCCTGTGGATGTTAAAACATTTCCTATGTAATTTTTACCTGTAATCATAAAAATAGTTTATTGTTTTTCTTAGTGATAAAACATAACAATTAAATAACTAAATTGTTAGATGGATAAAGGTACTTAATTTAGCTAATTAATTATTGCACTTTTTAAATGCTTTTTTAAATAAATTCATTTTCTAACCCCTTAATAGTATTATTTTACCTTGTAATGTTTATTTATTTAAAAAAATAGATTAATATTGATATATATTTTAATTTAATGAAAGTTTTACCCTTTACAATTCCAAAACCTGAAAATGTAACCTTGTATACTGAGCGTTATAAAGGTGAAAATTTTTATGAAAAATTACACCAGCATAAAGAAATACAAATAAGTGTTGTAATTGCGGGAGAAGGAACTTTTGTTATTGGCGATTGTGTTGGTGACTTTAAACAGCATGATATTTTTGTTTTAGGAGAAAATTTACCTCATGTTTTTAAACGTGATAAAGCTTTTAAACAAAAAACAGAAATGGTTTCATTGTTTTTTTCAAAAAATTCTTTTGGAGAAGATTTTTTCAACTTACCAGAGTTCTCCTTTTTTAAAAAGTTTTTTGACAACGCAGTTTTAGGCTATAAAGTACAATCCTATAAACAAGAGATTTCGTTAATACTTTCAAAAATTAAAACACTCTCAAAATACTATCAATTTATTAATTTTTTAGAAGTTTTAAGGTTAATTTCTGAAGCTGAAAAACGCGAACTTTCTTCTTTAATTAACTTAAAAAAATATGCTGGTAACGAAGGGAAAAGAATGAGTGATATTTTTCAATACACCATGGATAATTTTCATAAAGAAGTTACTTTACACGATGTTGCAAATATTGCAAATATGACACCCAATGCTTTTTGCAGGTATTTTAAACAACGAACCACAAAAACATTTGTTAATTTTTTAATTGACATACGAATTGGAAATGCATGTAAGTTATTAGCTAAAAACAACGATTTAAGTATTACCGAAATATCCTATAAATCTGGCTTTAATAATTTAGCTAATTTTAATAGAAAGTTTAAGTCTATAAAAGGCATAACCCCTTCGGAATATAGGAAGAAGCGATAACAAAAAACAACCAAAACTCTAACCTACAACAAGTTAAAAATAATTATTCTTGATTTTTAACGTTTTTTCAACTATATTTACTTCAACTACTAACCGAACCAAACAAATATTATCAATATAATTCATGGGATTCTCTCGTGTATTTTTTCAGTTAGTTTTTAATTATTTTATAGTTATAATAGAATACATAAAGTGAGTTAAAGAATATTTGTATACTTTCTCTTCCCCAATTAAATCAAAGTATAAAGTGTTCTTTAGAATAGTTTAAGTTACCAATTCTAAAAAATAACACTATGTTGAAGACCTTAATTTTTGCCAATAATTCTTTAATAATTCAAATTATTGAAGATAGTGAAGCAACACTTTTATTTAATTCTGCTGAATACTTATTTCTATTCATTTGCATAATTATAGCATTACTTATTATGATGTTAATTCCAGCAATTTTGTGTTTTTCAATGATTGATAACTTTTTTAATATTAATAAGTTTAAAAAAGAAATAGACACTCGAATCTGCACGAGTGATATCATCCACTATTCAGAATATACAAAATGCACTTGTGATAAATACCTTAAGTCTTGTTCTAATTTTGTAAAAAACTTTACTGGATTAGCTGCTTGGAATATTTTTTCATTGGCCTATATTATCACAGGTTTTGATAACTTTAAAACAGGATTAATAGAATATTTTCGCTTTCCATTTAATGTATTCAATTCATTAAATTCAGATGCTATTTTAAATTCAATAAAAAGTTTTAGTTCAAATTGGTTGTCTATGTTTACTATAATTGTTTTAACTTTAATTTTCACATTATTGGGAAAATATATTGGAAATACAATGGGTAAAGAAAGAATGAAACTAAGAGGATTGATTTAAATATAGTTTTAGATAAATCCTAATTCTTTTTGCAACTTTTTAGTAAGTCCATTTACAACTAAATTATACGAATGATCTATCAATTCTTCAATTAGTTTATTAGATAAATTACCTTCAATTGTTATTGTATTCCAATGCTTTTTACTCATATGAAAACCTTCAACAACATCTGAATATTGAGCACGTAACTCAATAGATTTTTCTGGATCACATTTTAAATTTACTGTTGCAGGATGGTGCTCCAATCCAGATAGTGCAAACATTTTATTGGCTACTTTAAATACCAAAGTAACTTCATCAAAAGGAAAGCTTTCAGTAACATATTTTTTAGATAAACAATAATTTCTAAAGTGCTCTATATTCATACTATTTGGCTATTTCTTTAAGTTCGCCATTTGGCAAAACTAATTGAGAATAATTTAGCTTCCAGCCTGAAGTTTCCAACATTTTTTCAATCATTAAAATAGTATCTAAAGCTTCTTTTTTTGCTGAGGTTAACAAACCGGTTTCAGGTATTTTGGCTACAATAAAAGATTTTGCTTCTTTTTGTAGCTCGGTTAAATCTGCAGCTTCGAATTTATTAAAAATACCATCTCTTTTATCGTAATATTTTACGTCTGTCTCCACCGATAAAATTTTTGGTTCAGGAAAATGTGTCAAGATTATTTCTTTGGTTTCATTATTGGCATCTAATTTAATTTGTGATAAATCAAATCCAATATGAGCTTTGGCATTTATTAATAAAACAGCCTTTTTTCGACTTGTAAATAAATTTAAGAAACGATTTTTACTGTCTTCAAAATGATAAATTTCAGCAAAATCTCCTTCAACAGAAATTAGTTTGCAAACGCTTTTAATTTTCTCAATTAATACAACAGATTGTTTTTCTACTTGATGAACTCCTTTTTTTCTATTAAAAAAAGAAAATCCCCAATATGATGCAATTGCCCCTAATAATATTCCAGTTAATAATTCCATAATCATTTGTAGTTATTCAAATATAAGAATTGTTTTAAACTTTAAATAAATCACTTGCAATTCCGTCCGCTAAAAACTTTCCTCTATTAGTAGTTACTAATTTATTTTCTAAAGTTATTTTTAACAATCCCTTTTCAATAAATTGTTGTGAGTTTTTAATCAATTCATTAAAATAAATCTCACCAAAATCTACTTTAATTTTAAGTAAATCAACACCCCAAATAGTACGCAAGCCAGTCATAATATATTCGTTAAATCTATTCTCAGTAGAAAGTTCTTCAAATTCTATTGGAAGCGTATTGCTATCTATTAATTTTATATATTTTGCGTTATTCGCAATATTCCAAGAGCGTTGTTTCCCATTAAATGAATGAGCTGATGGGCCAATTCCTAAATATTTTTTTCCTAACCAATATGATGTGTTGTGTTTTGAAAAATATGCAGGTTTTCCAAAATTTGAAATTTCATAATGTATAAATCCTTGTTTTTTAGTTTCAGAAACTAAAATATTAAACTGTTCTAACGCTTGTTGCTCGTTAACTGGTGGAACTTTGCCTTTTTTTATAAAATTATACAAGGCTGTTTTCTTTTCAACAGTAAGTGCGTAACTAGAAATATGTGGCACTTCAAATTCAAATGCAATTTTTAAATTTTCTTTCCACTTTTTGTTGCTCATATTTGGAACTCCATAAATTAAATCGATGGTAATATTATCAAAATAACGCAGTGCAACCGACAAGCATCTTTTAGATTCTTCAGCTGTATGCGCACGATTCATAAATTGTAAATCGTCTTCAAAAAAAGATTGAATTCCAATGCTTAACCTGTTAATTGGTGAATTTGACAGTTCTATAATTTTACTTTCAGATAAATCGTCTGGATTGGCTTCTAACGTAATTTCTGGAGTTTCAATAACATTGTAATTGCTATAAATAACTTTAAAAATAGCTGTAATTTCTTCAGAAGTTAGAAGTGATGGCGTACCACCACCAAAATAAATGGTTTCAATTAATTCGTTTTTTAATTCGTTTTTGCGCAATTGCAATTCATTTAAAATTGCTAGTAACATTTCCTCTTTTCTTTTTATTGAAGTTGAAAAATGAAAATCGCAATAAAAACATGCTTGTTTACAAAAAGGTATGTGAATATATATTCCTGCCAATTCAAATTATTTTTAGATTTTCCAAAAGTACAACTTAATAAAAAAATGTAAAAGGTGATTTAAGTTACCTTTTTTATGAAATCACTTATGTAAATTTGAAAAAAACCGTCAATTATGTATACCTATATAGTTTCATTCAAAGTTAAAGAAGGCGAAGGAATTACTTTTGTTGAATTGCAAAAATTTGAAGAATTAACTGAAGCCAAACCTGCCGGATTAGATCATTTTCATATTTTTAAAGATAGAAATGAAAAAAACCGTTATTTTTTAGTTGAATATTGGAATTCTAAGGAAGATCGTGTAAAAATGGAAAACTCTAAAGAATACCAACTTTTTAGAGAACACAGAAAGCTTGTAATTGATAAAAAATACGAAACATACGAATGTGATGTCGTAATTTAGTTTGAATTAAATTACTCTTTTACTCTTTTACCATTCTGTTTTACAAAAGCACCCCAACCTGTATAATTTTTACCTAAAGTAACTTTACCACTATTGTAAAAATGACAAACTGCTGCGGCCAAACCATCTGTTGCATCCAGGTTTTTTGGCAAGGTTTTTATTTTTAGTAAACTTTGTAACATCTTTGCAACCTGCTCTTTACTAGCGTTCCCATTACCTGTTATTGCCATTTTTATTTTTTTTGGAGAGTATTCTGTAATTGGAACTTCACGAGACAAACCTGCTGCCATTGCAACTCCTTGTGCTCTTCCTAATTTTAACATTGATTGTACATTTTTACCAAAAAAAGGAGCTTCAATAGCTATTTCGTCTGGGTGATAGGTTTCAATTAAATGGATAGTACGCTCAAAAATCAATTTCAGCTTTACATAATGGTCGTCATATTTTTTTAACATCAGTTCGTCTAACTGCATTAATTCCATCTTTTTATTGACAACTTTAATCAATCCAAAACCCATAATGGTTGTTCCGGGATCAATTCCTAATATAATTTTTTCTGAGCTCAATTAGTTGTTTATTTGTAAAACCAAATGTACATAATCTTGCGCAAATATAGAGTCTCCTTAATTTTACTATTAAAATTAATAATTGTTTTTGGGGCATTTTATTTTATGTACCAAAAAATTATCGCCAACCCTCTTATAACTTTTGAGCAACTAAAAAATCAATTTTCTATTTTATTTTTAAATAATGGTTGGCTACTTATTTTGTTGCTTTTTTTTACAGATGCAAATTGGTTGATAGAAATTGTAAAGTGGAAAACATTGGCTTCTGTTGAAAAAAAAATCACATTTTTTGAAGCTTTTGAACAATGTTTCGCATCATTAACCGCATCTATAATTACACCAAATAGAATTGGTGAATATGGAGCGAAAGCTTTATTTTTTGATAGCGAAAAGCGTAAAAATATTATGGCACTAAATTTAATAGGAAATTTAAGTCAGTTAGCGGTTACCATATTTTTTGGGTGTATTGGAGTTTGTTATTTTTTAATGAATTATACAATAGAAATTCCTAAAATTAATATTCAAAATAGTTTAATCTTAATACTTTTTTTATTCATTTTGATATATTTCAGAAACAAAATTAAGTTTAAAAAAGTAAAAACATTTCTAAATAAGATATCTCATAAAACGTATGCCTTTGTTGTTGTTTTAGCAATTCTTCGTTACTTAATTTTTATACATCAGTTTTATTTTTTATTATTTCTGTTAGGTGTAGAAATTGATTATTTTAGAGCACTTTATTTAATATTTAGTATGTATTTTATTGCTTCTATTCTTCCAAGTTTAACAATTTTTGATTGGGCTATAAAAGGATCTGTAGCCATTTTTTTATTCGGATTTTTAGGGATAAATGCTTTAACAATAGTTACGACAACAACCCTTATGTATGTGTTGAATTTTGCAATTCCAGCACTTTTTGGAAGTATCTTTGTGTTAAATTTTAAACCTTTAACTAATTAATGATTTTTATAGCTGCAATAATATCAATTTGTTATTTTTCAATTATTTGTAGTTTGATAATTGGTTTTGATAAACTTAAAAATATTGAAAACAAAAATACTATACCAAAAAACAAATTTTCAATAATTGTTCCGTTTAGAAATGAAGCTAAAAATCTACCTCTTTTATTACATTCCTTTTCTGAAATAGCATATCCAAAAACATTGTTTGAAATTATTTTAGTAAATGATGCTTCTTCAGATAATTATATTCCAATAATTGAAGCCTTTAAGATTAAAAACCCAACAATTAATTATACACTAATTAACAATACTAACATAACAAATTCGCCTAAAAAAGAGGCATTAACAACTGCAATAAAAATTTCTAAATTTAATTGGATAGTTACAACTGATGCAGATTGCAACGTTCAAAAGAATTGGTTGAATTTATTCAATCAAACTATTGAAGATAAAAACGCTTTATTTATTGCTGCTCCGGTAAAATTTAAATATGAAGCTACTTTTTTACATCATTTTCAAAACTTAAATTTTATTAGTTTGTTGGGAAGTACAATTGGAAGTTTTGGTATTAAAAAACCAATTATGTGCAACGGAGCAAATTTATGTTATAATAAAGCCACTTTTTTTGAACTAAATGGTTTTGAAGGAAATGAAGCTATTACAAGTGGCGATGATATTTTTTTATTAGAGAAAATAGCACAAAAAAGTTCAGAAAAGGTTTGTTATTTAAAAGCCAATGAAGCCATAGTAGCAACTTCTTCTGAAAAAAATTGGAGTCAGTTTTTTAATCAACAATTGCGATGGGCTTCAAAAACCACCACTTACAACAATTGGTTTTCTAAGTTTGTTGGTTTAATCGTTTTTATTGAAAATTTATTAGTAATTATTTTGGGGGGTTCTTCTCTATTTATTTCAGAGTATTGGATGTACTTTATTATAGTATTTATATCAAAAATTTTACTTGATTTTATACTAATATTTAAAACTGCTAATTTTTTCAACAGTCCAAAATGGTTACATTATTACCTTATAATAAGTGTGATTTATTCCGCTTTTATAGTTCTTATTGCGCTTTCAACACTTTTTAAAAACTACCAATGGAAAGATAGGGTTTTTAAAAAGTAACGCTATTTAGAATTAAAAAAACCTGTAATAATATCCTCAATATTAAACCATAAAAAAATAATTAGCAGTAATAATAATGCTAAAATAATACCCCTTTTGTAATTTGGTTTTTTTCGTTTTTTAAATCGTTGACCTTCCATATTTTTATAAAAATAAACTCTTATTTTGTTGCACGTAACATTTCTCTTTTTCCAGGAGGACCAGGTAACCTTTCAACTACAAACCCTACAGATTGCATAGCTCTTCTTACGCTTCCTTTTGCGCTGTAAGTTACTAAAATTCCACCTATATTTAAAGCGTTAAACATTTTTTTGAAAATACTTTCAGTCCATAATTCTGGTTGAACTCTCGCTCCAAAAGCATCAAAATAAATTAAATCAAACGAATTCTCGTCATTTATTTCATTAAAAAATTGTTTTCTTTTAGTAAGGGTAAAATTAGTAGCTATTTCTTTTTTAATTTCCCATTGCTGCTGATGCATTTGATCGAAAGTGTTTTCAAAAGTTATAGCATCTAACTCTGAAACATAATTTAATTTTTTAATTTCTTCGGGAGCTACAGGATATGCTTCTACACCTACATAATCAACCTCTAAATTAAATTTTGGAGCTTCTAAAAAAGTTATAAAACTGTTTAATCCAGTTCCAAAACCTATTTCTAAAATGGAAATATTTTTATTTGAAAATAGCGACAACCCACTTTTAATAAAAACGTGTTTGGCTTCTTGTATTGCTCCGTACTTAGAATGATATTGTTCATCCCATTCTGGTAGATGAATGGTTGAAGAACCATCTGAAGTTATAATTATTTCTCGTTTCAAAGGCTATTTAATAAGTAACTTTTTAATTCTAGGAATTGGACCCGAACAGGTTGTTTTATGACACGCAATACATGAGTTTACCATAAGATTAAACTGATCTTTAACTTCATCTGGTGAAGCTAAAAAAATAGCTTGTTGATTTTCAACAAAAGCTTTTGAAAAAATTTCAAAACTGGTATCTCTATCTTTTGGGTTCGTTAAAACTGCTGAATGTATGTTTAAAAATTTATCTGAAAATTCACCAATTCCCTCTTTATTAACAATCTTCTTTTTCAGATCTTCATTGGTTTTGCACATTTCTTCCATAAGCAATGCCATTTCAGAAAACTCGTACATTACCAATTCCTCCTCCTTATTTCTAGGCGCTTCTTTTTTAGTTGCATCACATGATAAAAAGAAAATTCCTCCTAAAATTAGAATGGTTAATTTTCTCATTATTTATTCATTAAAACACCATCTGCTTCAAAAGACAATGTATACTTTGGGTCTTTTATTTTAGCTATTTCTTCTTCAGATTCCCCAGCATCTTCAGCAAAATGGCGCAATTCATCAACAGAAGTTGTTGTTACAAACGCTTTTCCATTTACTATTACTTCTCTTCCATCAGCATTTAATGGCATAAAAAAACCATAATCTTTAAACTTCACAAAAGACTCAGTTTCGTTGCCTAAATCTAAATTCATCCAACAACCTTTACTTTTACAAACTTCATTAATTTTTGAAGCAAACTTTACATTAAGTGTATCACCTACTTTTAAATCTTTATACTTTTCTGCCATTTGTTCTTTAGTTAATACTTCGGCATCTGTTATTTCATTTCCAAAAGAATGGTATGCAATCTCCTCGTTTTCAACAAGTTTTTCAGCATTTTTAGCCTTATCATTTTTACATGAAGCTAAAAAAAAGAAGCTCATAACTACCAATACTACATTTTTCACCATTTCAAATTATTTAAATTCAACATTTTAAGCAAATATATTAAAAATAAAAAACTAACCTAAAAGGGGTTTAAAACTTTTTAATGAAAAAAAATAAGTAATTTTGTTCAAATTAAATTTAAACAAATTATGGCTTTACAGATAGAAAAAATAAAAAAATCTAAAATCTCTGATGTTGATTTTAATAATTTGAAATTTGGTCAAGTATTTACTGACCATATGTTTGAATGTGATTATGAAAATGGTGCGTGGCAAACGCCAAAAATTAGACCATATCAAGCATTGGCTTTTGATCCTTCTGCAAAAGTTTTTCATTACGGACAAGCTGTTTTTGAAGGAATGAAGGCTTATAAAGATGAAAATAATGATGTTTGGTTGTTTAGACCAGATCAAAATCAAGAGCGTATTAACAAATCTGCCGAAAGATTAGATATGCCTGCTTTTCCAAAGGAATATTTTTTTGAAGGCTTAACAGAATTGTTAAAATTAGATAAAGAATGGGTTCAAAAAGGTGAAGGAAATGCACTTTACATTCGTCCATTTGTAATTGCCACAGAAAATTGTGTATCAGCATCAGCTTCAACTAACTATAAATTTATGATTATTTGCTCACCAGTGCAAGCCTATTATGCTGGTGAAGTTAGAGTACAAATTGCTGATAAATATAGTAGATCTGCAAATGGCGGTGTTGGTTATGCAAAAGCTGCTGGAAATTATGCAGCGTCTTTTTATCCTGCAAAATTGGCTGCTGAACAAGGATATCAACAAGTTTTATGGACAGATGCTTCTAATCACGAATATTTAGAAGAAGCAGGAACAATGAATGTATTTTTTAGAGTGAATGATACCTTATTAACCGCCCCTACTAGCGAAAGAATATTAGATGGTGTAACACGTAAAAGTATTATACAATTTGCTGAAGATAAAGGAATAAAAGTTGAAGTAAGACCTATTAAAGTTACAGAAATTGTTGAAGCTGCAAAAAACGGTGAACTTTTAGAAATGTTTGGTGCAGGTACCGCAGCAGTAATTAGCCCAATTTTAGGATTTGCACATAAAGACGAAAAGTTTGAACTACCTAAAGTTGAAAATAGTTATGCTTCATTTATAAAAAAGAGCTTAACAGACATTCAAAGAAACCTTGCAGAAGATAAATTTGGTTGGAGATTTAAGGTACAATAATCAAATTTGTTAATACTTGTCTAAAATCATAACTTTTTATAAATTGCAATGCTATAACAATCGGATTTAAAAGTCCGATTGTTTGGCATATTTATTGGTCTTAATCAAGTAAAAAAACTTATGACAACATTAGAAAAAGCAAAGCAAAATATACAAGAAAAAGGGTTTTTAGATATTGATATTCCAAAAAGTATAGATTTTGTAAAGGAAATTAAAAAACTACGAAAAAAGAAGAATGCCATAATTTTAGCACATTATTATCAAGAAGATGCCATACAAGATATTGCAGATTTTGTTGGTGATAGTTTAGCGTTAGCACAAGAAGCCGCAAAAACCGAGGCCGATATTATTGTTTTTGCTGGAGTACATTTTATGGCAGAAACCGCAAAAATTTTAAACCCTACAAAAAAAGTTTTATTACCCGATTTAAAAGCGGGTTGTTCTTTGGCTGACTCTTGTCCACCAGCCGATTTTGCTGCTTTTAAGAAAAAATATCCAGACCATATTGTTGTTTCTTACGTTAATACTTCCGCAGAAATAAAAGCATTAACTGATATTGTTTGTACCTCTTCTAATGCAGAAAAAATTATAAACTCTATTCCAAAAGACCAACCTATTATTTTTGCTCCAGATAGAAATTTAGGTGCTTGGTTAATTAAAAAAACAGGCAGAGATATGCTACTTTGGGATGGTGCTTGCATGGTACACGAAGCTTTTTCAATTGACAAAATTTTAAAATTATACGCCGAAAATCCGGGAGCAGAAATTATTGCGCATCCAGAATCTGAAGCGCACTTATTAAAAGTTGCCAAATATGTTGGCTCAACATCTGGCTTACTAAATTATGTAAAAAACAGCAAGGCTAAAACATTTATTGTTGCTACTGAAGTTGGTATTTTGCATAAAATGCGACAAGAATCTCCAAATAAAATATTAATTCCTGCGCCTGTTGAAGATGATAGCTGTAATTGCAGCGAGTGTTTTTATATGAAAATGAATACTATGAAAAAATTGTATTTATGTCTAAAACACGAATTACCATATGTTGAAGTTGATTCAGAATTAAGTAAAAAAGCATTAATCTCTATCGAGCGTATGTTAGAACTTTCTAAATAATTTATTTAATGAACGCCGAAAAAAAAATACATACAACCGATTTTTTAGTAATTGGTTCGGGTATTGCGGGCTTATCTTTCGCCCTTAAAGCGGCTACAGAATTTAAAGATGCTACAGTTACCATTATTACAAAAAACGAAAAAAATGAGTGTAATACAAAATATGCTCAAGGTGGTATTTCAACGGTTTGGGATAAAACGGTAGATTCATTTGAACAACATACGCAAGACACTTTAATTGCAGGAGATGGAATTTGCGATGAGAAAGTTGTAAAAATGGTTGTAAAAAGTGCTCCTGACCGATTGCAAGAATTAATTGATTGGGGAACACAATTTGATAAAACTTCAAATGGTGAATATTCATTAGGAAGAGAAGGTGGCCATTCTCAAGATAGAATTTTACATCATAAAGATATTACCGGTGCCGAAATTGAACGTGCGCTGATTGAACAAGTTGAAAACGCGGAAAATATTACTTTTTTAACCTATCATTACGCTATTGATTTAATTACTGAGCATCAGGTTAAGAAAAAACAGATTAAAAGAAAGGAAAAAGTAACCTGTTTTGGCGCTTATGTTTTAGATGAGAAAAAGAATATAGTTAAAACTTTTTCAGCAAAAGTAACTATGCTGGCTACTGGTGGAAATGGTCAGGTTTATAATACAACTACAAATCCAGTTGTGGCAACTGGAGACGGAATAGCAATGGCATATAGGGCAAAAGCAGAAATTTCTGATGTTGAATTTATTCAATTTCATCCAACCGCATTGTATAATCCCGGAGAATATCCTGCATTTTTAATCTCTGAAGCTGTGCGTGGTGAAGGTGCTATTTTAAGAGATTATTACGGTGAACGCTTTATGAAAAAATACGATGACCGTGAAGAGTTAGCTTCACGCGATATTGTTGCAAGAGCCATTGATAATGAACTTAAAAAAAGTGGTACTCCAAATGTTTATTTAGATTGTACACATTTAGATTATAAAGCGTTTAAAAAGCATTTTCCTAATATTACCGAAAAATGTATGAGCTTAGGTATTGATGTTAGAAAAGATTATATCCCTGTTTCACCCGCCCAACATTATATTTGTGGTGGTGTAAACGTAAACAAAAAAGCAAAAACTTCACTCAAAAACTTATATGCTTCTGGAGAAGTTACACGAACTGGTTTGCACGGTGCAAACAGATTGGCTTCAAATTCTCTATTAGAAGGCCTTGTTTTTTCTCATAATGCTGTTGAAAATCTTAAAAAAAGATTTCATAAAATTACAATACCTCAAAATGTTCCTGTGTGGAATGATAGCGGTGTTGTAAAAAATATGGAGAAAATTTTAATTACACATGACAGAAACGAAGTAAAAACTATTATGAGTAATTATGTTGGAATTGTGCGCTCTAACGAACGTCTATTGCGGGCTGAAAAAAGGTTAAAAGTTTTATATGAGGATAATAAACGCTTATATGATCATTCTGAACTTTCAACAGATTTATGCGAACTTAGAAACCTAATTACAACCGCTTATTTAATTACACAATTTTCGAAAAATAGAAAAGAAAACCGCGGTGGATTTTATAGTGCGGATTTAGTATAATAACGTCCTTTAATTACTGGTAAAAAACAATAACAAGCTACTATCGTAAAAAATAGGGGATATTTCCCCTTATTAAAAGGTGAAATATCCCCTGAATTAAATAGATAAAGTGCTATACGGTTACACCACGGAAAAGATCACATTATTGTATATTAGAGGAGATTGCAAAAAAAAACCACTAAAGTTTTAACTTTAGTGGGTTTTAAATTTAAGAATTTTATTACTACCAAATTTTAACTCTATCTTCTGGTTTTAGATACATGTTGTCACCTTCAACAATATTAAATGCAGTATAAAAAGCATCTACATTTTGAAGTGGCATAAAAGCTCTATACATTCCAGGAGCATGTGGATCTGTTTTTATTTGATTCTTTAACGCTTCATCTCTTGTTTTAGTTCTCCAAATAGTTCCCCAAGACATGTAGAAACGTTGTTCAGCCGTAAATCCATCTATAGAGTCTGGTCTTCCATTTTTTTCATAAAAAATTTGCAATCCATCGTAAGCAGCATTAATTCCTCCTAAATCTCCTATATTTTCACCCAAAGTAAATTCGCCATTTAAATTAACATCATCAATAGCAACAACGTCACTATATTGATCTATTAATTGTTTGCCCAAAGCTGTGAATTGTTCTAAATCTTGATCAGTCCACCAATTATTTAAATTTCCATCAGCATCAAATCTTGAACCAGAATCATCAAAACAATGCGAAATTTCATGTCCGATAACTGCTCCTATTCCACCATAATTTACTGCTTCATCAGCTTGATAATTATAGAAAGGTGGTTGCAAAATTGCCGCAGGAAAAACAATTTCATTATTAACAGGATTAAAATATGCATTTACAATTTGTGGCGCCATTCCCCATTCAGTTCTATCAACTTCTTTTCCTAATTTTGCCATAGATTCTTCAAAGTTCCATTTTGTAATATTAATAGAGTTTTGAAAATAAGAACCACCATCTTCAATAGATTTTACATCTAGTTCAGAATAATCTTTCCATTTATCTGGATATGCAATCTTAACTGTCATTTTATCTAGTTTTTCTATTGCTTTTAACTTAGTTTCTGGACTCATCCACTCTAAAGCATTAATTCTTTTTTCGAAACCTAACATTACATTCTTAATCATTTCCTCAGCTTTTGCCTTCGCCTCAGGTGGAAATTTTGCATCAACATACAATTTACCCAATGCTTCTCCAATAGAATTATTAAGGTTTGCTAATGCTCTTTCATCTCTAGGTCTTTGTTGTTTTGCTCCTGTTAATTCTTTGCTGTAAAATTCCCAATTGGCAATTTCTAACTCTTTATTTAGCAAACTAGCAGCTCTATCAATTGCTGTCCAACGCAAATACAATTTTATATCATCTATAGAACTTGAAGTAAGTGTTTTTTCAACTGCTTCCATATAGTTTGGCTGCATTACAATAACTCTTTCTAAATTTTCAACACCTAAACCCTTAAAATACATTTGCCAATTAATTGAAGGTGTTAGTTTTTGAATTTCCTCCATAGTTTTAGGATTGTACAATTTTCTGGTATCTCTAGATTCTTCTTTGGTAAATCTAGGTTCGGCTAAGTTATATTCGCAATCAAATACCTTTTGAGCATTTGCTTTTGCTACTTCTTCAGTATCACCAAAATATTGTAACATTCTAGCTATATGAGCAATATATTTTACACGCTTTTCTTTAGTATCCTCATCTTGATCTACATAATAATCTCGGGATAATCCTAAACCAGCTGGTGAAATATATCCAGCGTTCATTTTGCTATCTTTTAAATCGTTGAATACTGCAAATCCAAAAAAACCACCATAACCATAAGGTGCCATTTCTGTAAGTAAATTTTGTAAATCGTCTATGTTCTTAATGGCGTCAATTTTATTTAAAAAAGGCATTATTGGAGTAATTCCTTGTTGATCTCTAGCAACAGTATCCATAATTGTTTCGTAAAAGTTTACTGCCTTTTTTTGATCGGATTCTATTGTTAAATTTCCTTGAGCATCTTTTAATTTTGGAAATTTATCTTCTGCAATTGCTTCATTTAAAATTGTTAGCACATCTGCATCTGTCTTTTTTACTAATTCGTTAAAACTCCCCCAAGAAGTTCTGTCTGCAGGAATTTCTGTTTTATCTAACCAACTTCCGTTAACGAATCTAAAAAAATCATCGTTTGGCTTCACAGAAGTATCCATATTTTCAACAATTATTCCAGGTATTTTTTCTGCTTCATTTTGTTTTTCTTCTTTACAAGAAACAAATAGTGTTAATGCTATAATTGAAGTACATAGCATTAATTTTTTAAGTGTAATTTTCATAATATTTAGATTGATTGAATTTTTTGATTTGGTTATTTTAATAACTTATAAAATAACACAAATAAATTTATTTTTTAACCTAAAATATTGTTAATATTTACTCATCTAAAATTTTAATAATATTTGGCTTAAAGTAATTTGGGCCTTTCATAACTTTTCCATCTTCACGATAAATTGGCATTCCATTTGCTCCCAATTTACTCATATTGCTTCGCTGAATTTCGTTAAAAACGTCTTCAATTTTATGTTGCATTCCGTGTTCTAAAATTGTACCACACAAAATGTACAACATATCACCCAAAGCATCAGCGACTTCAACAAGGTTATTGTCTTTTGCAGCTTCTAAATATTCCTCATTTTCCTCTGTCATTAAATCGAACCTCAGTTTTAATTTACTATCTGATAATTTTGCAATTGGCTCTTGTTGGATTCCCAATCCAAAAGCTTCATGAAAATCTTGTACTGCCTTTAATTTTTTGTTCATTTAAATTCTAATTTTTTAATTTCTAAAGTTAGGCAAACTTATACAGTAATTTTGTGGGTACATTTTTTAAAACAAATGCAATTAACCTCCACCGTTTTGTTATATATGCTTTTCGTTTTTTTGTTTAATTGCTGTGTAAATTTGTTTGGTTGCTTTTTCTAAAGATGCCATCCAGAAAGTAGTTCCTAATGCGATTGCGGTATCTACAAATCCAGGCTGAATATCTGTTACATAAATTTTCGCTTTACTTCTTTTTCCCTTCATATAAAGTGACTCTAAATAATTTGCTTGAAATGCTTTTGAGGCAAAATATACCGGTGTGTGTCTATTTCCTCGAATTGAAGCGATCGATGAAATTCCGACCAAATGACCATAACCTTGTGCTCTAAAAAAGTTATAGGCCAACCCATAAATTTTAGATGCAGCTAAAACATTGGTACTAAGTGTTGGCAATTCCTTTTCCCAATCTAATGTATAATTTGCTTCTCCAACCCCAGAACTATAGACTATTAAATCTATGGTTTTAAATTCATTTTTTAAATTCTCAAATAATGTATCGCACAAAATTAAGTCTGTAACATCCTGTACCTTTATAATATAATTTTCAGGCGCAGTTTTCTCAATTTCTTTTAATAATTTTTCGCGTCTACCAGTTATAATAACCCTATAATTATCTGCTACCAGAAGTTTTGCAAGTTCTTTACCAATACCAGATGTTGCTCCAATTATTAATGCCGTTTTCATAAACTAAAAATTATTTTCATGAACTATAGATATAGTTACTTTATTTTATTTGTAGGTTTTCAATTATTAAATTGAACATGTATTATTGAAAATTTATGTACTTTTGAGGCTAAATATACACATTCAATATGTTTAGCAAAGGACAACTAATTTTCGCCGCTTTATTTGTAATAGCATTTACAATTTTAATGATTTGGAGCTATAGAAAAGATATAAAAATTCATAAAAAACATTATAAAAATTCCTTTATTGTTATAATTGCCGTTTTTTTAATAATTGCTATTTTCACGTTAATCACCTTTTCTTTACACTAACACTAAACTTGTGTTTGTTTTTTCTTAAACCTAATGTATCAATATATTAGACTGTCTTAATTTCAAAATTCACAATACTGTATAAACGTTTATACATCCTAAATTTAATTTAATACACTATTAAAAACCAATAAAATATGGTATCTTAGTATTTCATATCTAAAAGATTAATAATCCTATAAATTCAATATAATTATGAATCTAATAATTTCTAATTTAGGTATTCTTTTAGTTTTAGCTTTTTTATTTGTAAAAACTTTTAACCATTTTGTAAAAACCAACAATGCAGTTAAAGATGCATGGAGCAATATAGCTGTTGCTTTAAAATATCACTACAATTTAACTCCAATCCTTGATGAAACTTTAAAAGGCTATGCCCAACACGAAAAAACAACACTAGAATGTGTTATACATACCAGAAATTAGTAATCGCGTTAACATTAAATTTTTAAAATATGAAATTTTTAAAATACTTCATCCTTTTTCTACTAATAGTGTCTATTGGAGCTGCAATTTATATTGCCACGCTAAATGGCAAATACGACATAAAAAGTTCAAGAGTTATAAAGGCTCCAGCGGCACTTATTTTTGAAAACATCAACAATCTTAAAAACTGGCAACATTGGGGACCTTGGTACGAAATAGATCCAACAATTGTTGCAAGTTACCCAGAAATAACATCTGGCGTTGGCGCATCTTATTCTTGGACAGGTAAAGACGGAACTGGCTCTATTAAAACAGTTTCATTAGTGCCAAATAAAGGGCTTATTCAACAAATAGATTTTGGCACAGGAAGTACGCCTGAAGTTTATTGGGATATTACCGAAACCGAATTAGGGAATAAAGTTACTTGGGGAATGCGTGGAGAGAGTTCTTTTACCGAAAAAGCATATTGGTTAACACAAGGCGGTATTGAAAAAAATATGATACCAATTTATAAGAGAGGTCTCAAATTATTGGAACAACATATTTTTAGTGAAATGAATAAACATTCTTTTAAAATTATTGGTGAAGTAGATTATGGAGGTGGGTTTTATATGTATCAATCAACTTCTTGTAAAATTGAAGATGTAAATAAAAAAATGAAGAAAATGTTTGAATCTGTTATAAATTATATGGATAAAAACTCAATAGAAGCTTCAGGAAAACCTTTTTTATTAACACATAATTGGGATGAGATGAACAACACCACAATGTTCTCAACTTGCGTTCCTGTTAAAGAAAGAGTTATAACAACTGGAAATGTTTTAACAGGTTTTTTAGAACCTCAAAAAACATTTAAAACAATTTTTTATGGAAGCTATCAGTATTCAAGCAAAGCTTGGGAAGCGGCATACAAAGAATTAGCAAATCAAGGATTTACTACATTGGAAAACAGCGAACCTTTTGAAGTGTATACTGTAGGTTCAAACGACAATCCAAATCCTGCAAAATGGGTAACTGAAATTTACATTCCAATAAATTAATTTAAACTAATAAAACCTCTCAAACAATTTTAATGCATCAAATTGTAACAAAACAAAAAGCATTTTTTAATACAAATGCCACTAAAAATATATCCTTCAGAATTGAACAACTTCAAAAATTAGAAAAAGTTCTAAAAAAAAATGAACAGCTTTTAAATGAAGCTATTTTTAATGATTTTAAAAAATCTGAATTTGAGAATTACGCCACAGAACTAGGGATAATTTATAGTGAAATTAATACAGCTTGTAAAAAATTGCATAAATGGGCTAGTACAAAAAAAGTAACAACAAACTTTTTAAATTTTCCTGGAAAAAGTTATATAATTCCTGAGCCATTAGGTGTTACACTTATTATTGGTGCATGGAATTATCCTTACCAATTGTCTATTTCCCCTGCAATTTCAGCAATTGCAGCTGGAAACACAGTTATCTTAAAACCAAGTGAGATTTCGATTGCTACAAGCGCACTTTTAACAAAAATTATAAATAACACATTTGATCCTGCAATTTTTACAGTTGTTGAAGGAGGAATTCCAGAAACTACTGAATTATTAAATGAAAAGTTTGATAAAATATTTTTTACAGGAAGCACAACTATCGGAAAGATAGTTTATAAAGCTGCTGCAAAAAATTTAATCCCAGTTACTTTAGAACTTGGTGGAAAAAGCCCTGCAATAATTGATAAAACATGTAATTTAAAAATTTGTGTAAAAAGATTGGTTTGGGCAAAATTTTTAAATGCCGGACAAACCTGCATTGCTCCAGATTATGTTTGTGTTGATGCCTCAATTAAATCTGAATTTTTAAAACAACTTACACTTGAAATTAATGCTTCAAATTTTAAAATTGAAAACAGTAATTATGTTCAAATAATTAATAAAAAAAATATGAAACGACTTGTTTCATTAATAGATCCAGAAAAAATATATTTAGGAGGATTGTATAATTTTGAAGAAAATAGTATTGACCCAACTATTTTAACCGATGTAAGTTTTTATGATACAATTATGGAAGATGAAATATTTGGGCCTATACTTCCAATTATAACTTATAAAAATATTGATGAAATTATAACGCAAATAAAACTAAAACCAAAGCCATTGGCGTGTTATATTTTTTCAAACAGCACTGCATTTATTAAAAAGATTGAAAAAGAAATTTCATTTGGTTCTGGTGCCATAAACGATGCCATAATGCAAATATCAAACGAAAATTTACCTTTTGGAGGTGTTGGACACAGCGGTATTGGATCGTATCACGGAGAATATGGGTTTAAAACATTTTCACATTATAAATCCATTTTAAAAAAAAGCACTTGGTTTGAACCTAATTTAAAATATTTTCCACTTACCGATTTAAAACTAAAAATTATTAAGTTTTTAATGCATTTTAAGTTATAAATTTAATAGTTGATTTTCTAAACTTCTTGGTGTCTAAAACAACTTGTAACGTGATCGTTTACCATTCCTGTAGCTTGCATATGTGCATACATTACTGTTGAACCAACAAATTTAAACCCACGCTTTTTTAAATCTTTTGAAATAGTATCTGAAAGTGCTGTAGTTGCCGGAACTTCTTTTAACGTTTTATAAGTGTTTTTTAAAGGCTTTTCATTTACAAACTCCCAAATATACTTTGAAAAAGAACCAAATTCCTTTTGAATTTCCATAAAAGCAACTGCATTTGAAATTGTTGCCTTAATTTTTAATTTATTTCTTATAATACCTTTATTTTTAATTAGTTCGTTAAATTTAACTTTATTATAGGTTGCTATTTTTTTATAATCAAAACCATCAAAAGCAGCTCTAAAATTCTCTCGTTTTCTAAGAATTGTTATCCAACTTAGGCCAGCCTGAAAAGTTTCCAAAATTAAAAATTCAAATAATTTTGCATCATCAAAAACAGGAACACCCCATTCTTTATCGTGGTATTCAACATAAAGTGGATCGTTTCCACACCAATCACATCGTTGCGTAATCATATTTAATTAAAATTTAGTAAACTAAAATAGGTAAAAAACTCAAAAAGAAGTTTCTAAATCTTGTAAACTTTTAAAGCATTTTTTTAATTCTATATAATTTTGTAAATTATAGCTATGAAAAACAAAAAAAGGAAGAAATATTATTTTCAGAATAAGATGTTAAACCTTAAAGGAAATCTGCTTTTGGCATTTATATTTATTATAATAAGTATAATAGGATACATAGTTTATACACTAATTTAATAATCTATTATATAAGTTATACATCCGTTTAATCATTAACTTTAAAAATATCTAAGAAGGTTGGATAAATATTCCTATATTGAAGTAGCACTGAAATATAAAAAAAGATACTAGCAAAGGATTAAAAAAGTTTGCGCATTTTATTGTAAAATACGACACACTAATTTCTCTTAAAATGCAAAAGCCTGATAATCTAAAGACTATCAGGCTTATCAGTTGACCTACAAGGACTCGAACCTTGACTGACGATACCAAAAACCGGAGTGCTACCATTACACCATAGGTCATTTTGCGGGTGCAAATTTAGAGTAAAGTTTTTATTTCACAAATAAATTTTACATTTTTTTTTAATAAAAATATTTCCATCTTTATTTTAGTACTTTATTAACTATTGAAAGAAACGTAAACTTAAATAGTTACGTTTAATTTTATTAAATTCGCCACGTACTAAATTTATTCTATGAATTCATTAAATTTTACAAAATGGAACACCATTCTTGGTTGGGCAACATTTACAATTGCATTAATCACTTATTCATTAACTTTAGAGCCAACGGTTAGTTATTGGGATTGCGGTGAATATATTGCAACATCTGTAAAATTGCAAGTTGGGCATCCGCCTGGAGCACCTTTATTTCAAATGTTAGGTGCTTTTTTCGCAATGTTTACTTCTGATGTAACTCATATTGCCAAAATGGTAAACTTTATGTCTGCACTCGCTAGTGCATTTACCATTTTATTTATGTTCTGGACAATTACAATGTTGGCCCAAAAATTAATCTTAAAATCATCTGAGATCACTAAAAGTACGTCAATCGCTATTTTAGGTAGTGCTGTTGTTGGTGCTTTAACTTTTACGTTTTCCGACAGTTTTTGGTTTAGTGCAGTTGAAGGAGAAGTTTATGCAATGTCTTCATTTTTAATGGCATTGTTATTTTGGCTAGGCCTACATTGGGAAGCCGAAATTGGAAAACCTGGTGGAGATAAATGGCTATTATTAATTAGTTTTGTGGTAGGTTTATCTTTTGGAGTACACATATTATCATTGCTTGTAATCCCTTCAATTGTATTTCTTTACATCTATAAAAAATATAAAAATTTAAATGCTAAACAATTTATAATTGCTAATGCAATAGCAATTTTGGTATTGCTTTTTGTTTTTAAAATGCTGTTCCCTTACACTTTAAAATACTTTAGTGCGTTGGAGTTGTTTTTTGTAAATTCAATCGGATTACCTTTTAATTCTGGAAGTATAATAGCGGGTGTTATTTTAATTGCGGCATTTTATGTTGGATTAACTTATACACACAAAAACAATAAAGTTGAAGCCAACACTATACTACTTTCAATATTATTTATTATGATTGGTTTTTCTTCTTGGATGATGCTTCCAATAAGAGCGAACGCCAATACCACCATTAACGAAAACAATCCTTCTAGTGCACGAGAATTACTTGCCTATTACGATAGAGAACAATATGGAGACGCAAGTGTGTTTTACGACACCTATTATTCGATTATATTTAATAGAGAAACCGATAAAAGCAATCCTACTAAAGATGATAAACCTAAATACGAGAAGGATGAAAAACTAGGAAAATACGTTATTGTAAATCATTATAAAGATGCGTTACCAAACTATAGCGATAAACATAAAGGTATAATTCCTAGAATGGTAAGTACAGATGCATCTGTAATAAAAAATTACAAAGCTATTGCTGGTATTCCTGAAAACAGTAAAAGAAGACCAACTTTTATTGAAAATATTAAATATATGATCGATTTTCAATTTGGTTATATGTATGGAAGATATTTTCTATGGAATTTTGTTGGAAAGCAAAACGACGAACAAGGAAACCTAGATTTACAAAACGGAAATTGGTTAAGCGGTATTAAATTTATTGATGAATTACATTTAGGGCCGCAATCTAACTTGCCTTCCGATGTAAAAAATAACAAAGGAAGAAATACCTATTTTTTCTTACCGTTTATTTTAGGTTTTATAGGACTTCTATTTCATCTTAAAAGAGATAAAAACGATTTTTATGTACTGCTCTTATTCTTTGCCTTTACAGGTTTAGCAATTATTTTTTATACAAATCCAAAACCTTTTGAACCTAGAGAACGAGATTATGCAGTGGTTGGTTCTTTCTATATTTTTGCAATTTGGGTTGGATTTGGAGTACTTGCAATTTTCGAAAAACTAAAAAAATATGCAAATCAAAATTCCGTTGCTATAGCAGTTTCTGTTTTAAGTTTATTAGCTGTTCCTACACTTATGGCTTCACAAAACTGGGACGATCACGATAGATCTAACAGATATACTTCTCATTTAAATGCAAAAGCATATTTAGATTCTTGCGATGAAAATGCCATCTTATTTACAATTGGTGATAACGATACGTTTCCACTTTGGTATATGCAAGAAGTTGAAAATTACAGAACAGACATGAAATTGGTTAATACCAGTTTATTCCAAACAGATTGGTATATAGATCAAATGAAACGTAAAACGTATGAAGCTGATCCAATTCCATCTCAATTAACACACAATCAATACAAACTTGGCTCTTTGGATGTAGCATATTATTTTGAAGAAATATTTCCACAATTAAAAGATTCTGTAGTAGATATTGATTATTTTATGAAATGGATTGCAAGTGACAAAGACGTAACTTATTACGATTTAGATGATGATGGTATTCCAGAAAAAGTATTGCCCTCTAATAAAATTAGAATTCCAGTTAACAAAGAAGCAGTTTTAAATAATGGTATTGTTGCAGCAAAAGACGCTCATTTAATTGTGCCTTATATTGATATTGAAATTAGCAGTGCTATTACTAAAAATAGAATTTTAATGCTCGATATTTTAGCAAATAACAATTGGGAAAAACCAATCTATTTTACAGGTGGTGCGCAAGCTGATGAAGAATATATTTGGCTTAAAGATTATTTACAATTAGACGGAATGACCTATAAATTAGTGCCAATTTTTACTAAGAACGATGGCAATTTCTTTGAAATGGGTAGAATAAATACAGACATTATGTATAAAAATGTTAAAAAATGGGATTGGAGAAACATCACAGATGACAACATATATTTAGATATTGAAACACGTAAAAATTCTGTTACTTACCGAAATAATATGGAGCGCTTGGCAAGAGAATTAATAAGAGAAGATAAACCTGAAAAAGCACTTGAAATTTTAGATGTTTCTTTAGAAAAAATGCCTGTAAATAAATTTGGACATTACAGTATGTTAATTTCTTATATAGATTTGTATTATATTTTAGAAGAAACAGAAAAAGCACGAAAATTAACTTCAGAGTTAAAAACTGTTCTACAAGAAAAACTAGTGTATTTTAGTCAGTTTGATGAAACAAATATTGATATAGTTTTTGATCAAATTGAACGTAATTTTTTAATGTATGACCAAATTGTAAGGTCTTCAGTTAAATTTGATGATGAAACATATGGCGAAGAAATTAAAAGCGAGTATGTGCAGTACTTAAAACTCTTCGATTTTTTAATGGCTGAAGAAGAATAGCAATTTACTAAAATGAAACGAGCATGTTCAAATTTTATCACCCTACGGAATGATTAATAGCGAACAGCATGCCTGTGCTGAGCGGAGTCGAAGTGTGAATAATAAAAAACAATAGATATAATCACATGAAATCTTATTTTATAAAAACTCCAAACCTATTAAAAATCATCTTTAATAAATGGGTTTGGAGTTTTTCTTCAAAAGAAAAAACTATTTACCTAACTTTTGATGATGGCCCAACACCCGAAATAACGGAGTGGACATTAAACCAATTAAAAAATCACAATGCAAAAGCTACTTTTTTTTGTATTGGAAAAAATGTAGAAAAGCACCCTGAAATTTTTCAAAAAATAATTGAGTCAAAACAAGCTATAGGTAATCACACGTATAATCACCTAAACGGATGGAAAACCAATTTCCAAGATTATTTTATAAATTTTAAACAAGCCAATAAAACCATATCTAATAATTTTAATCTGTATTCAAAATCACAAAAAAAACTTACAAAGTTGTTCCGTCCACCCTATGGAAGAATTTCACTAAAACAGAGTGAAAAAATTAGAAAGGACGGTTATAAAATAATTATGTGGGATGTATTAAGTGCAGATTTCGACACAACAATTTCGAATAAAGATTGTTTAAAAAATGTTATTCAAAATATAAAAAATGGGAGTATTGTTGTTTTTCATGACAGCAAAAAAGCAAGTGAAAAACTAAAATATGTATTGCCAAAAATATTGGAATACTATTCGGACAAAGGATATAGTTTTAAAACAATTGATTAAGAAATAAACCTACTAAACGTATTGCTGCACTAAGCTAATTAAAGAATTTGCGTCTTGATCTCCAGATTGTCTCCATTTCATTTCACCATCTTTATAAATAATAAAGGTCGGATTTCCTTTAATTCTTAAAGCATTTGCTAATGTTTCGTTTTTTTCAATATCAATTTTAATCACTTTAGCTTTATCACCAAGTGCAGCTGCAACATCTCGCAAAACAGAATGCAAATCATTAGAGTCTTCTTCCCATTCTGCATAAAAATCGATTAAAACAGGAATCTCAGAACTTATTAATTCTCCAAATTTTGTCATAATTTATTATATTTTTATAGACTATAGCTGCAAAAAAACAGGCCGTATATATACAAATGTACTATTTTAAATTAAAATAATAGATAGTTACTTCTTTTTCAGTGTAATTACCGTAATTTCTGGCCAAATCCCAATTCTTCCTGGAAACGCTAAAAAACCAAAACCTCTATTAACATTTATATATTTACCAAATTCTTTATATATACCAGCCCAATGCTTATAAATGTACTGCACAGGACTCCATTTTATTCCTGGAACCTCAATTCCAAATTGCATTCCGTGTGTATGTCCACTTAAAGTTAAGTGATAATTATTAGTATGACTTTTTATTTCTTGTTCCCAATGTGACGGATCGTGGCTCATTAAAATTTTAAAATCTTCTTTATTAATTTTTGAAGAAGCCAAATCTAAATCACCCACTTTTTTAAAACGTGTGCCCCAATTTTCTACACCAACCAACGCTATTTTTTCGTTTTCTTTTTCTAAATAAACACTCTCATTCAACAATAAATTAAATCCAATTTTAGGATGAATATCCTTTATAGCTTGAAAATTTTGTTCTTTTTCTTCTAGGGTTTTCCAACGCACATATTCGCCATAATCGTGGTTTCCCAGAACAGCATATTTACCATCTTTTGCCTTTAATTTACTAAATAGAGGAATCCAAGGAGTCATTTCATCGGCAGTATTATTTACAATATCTCCAGTAAATAAAATAACATCAGATGCTTGTTCATTAATTAAATCTATTCCGTATGCTATTTTTTCTTCATCATCAAAACTACCACTATGTATATCGGAAAGATGCGTTAATTTATAACCATCAAAAGCATTTGGTAAATCATCAAAAAACAAGGTGTGTTTAATAACTTGGTAATTGTATTTACCGCGCATCATTCCATAGAGCACAGAACTAAACGGGATTGCCGCCAAACCTAACGCCATTTTACTTACAAATGCTCTTCTGTCTGGAAAATAATTAGATGTTGTAGTACGCGAAAAATAGTTGAATCCCGATTTAAATATTCTAAAAATATCTTCACCAAATAATACAATAAGCGCAATAATTTTTGGTGAAAATGTAAGTATAAATAAGCCAAAAGATAACATTACTTGTTGGCTTAATCCTCTAGATTCTCCTATAGCATATATGGTATAAATAACATTAAAAACCACGGCTACAGAAAGCAACCAATACACTATATAAACAATTTTATTTTTTGTTATAGTTTTAATACTTTGAAACGCATAGAAATCTATAATAAGCACAAAAACTATAAAAACTATCCACCTTATCATAAAAACAAATCTAAATTTATTTTATGATAAATTATAAGATATTAAAAATATTAAGATGGATTTAACACGTTATTCCTTCGAATATTCTTGGTTACTCCCATCACTATCAACTTGATAGTGAAAATCTACTTCTAATAAACCGGCGTCACCACCAAATGTATCTGTGCTACTTCTATAGAGTCTACATATTAACATACTAGAAAGATTCTTACCATTACCTGAAATAGGACCTAATGGGGTAATTACATGCTCTTTTACTGCAATAGTACCTGTATTAGGTGCTGCTACAACACTTCCTGTATTTGTACTTGTAGCAGAAAAAGCTTCCCCAACTTTTGCCCAAGTATATTCTAAATTCCACTCAACTCTATTATCTTCTGGACCTGTAGAGCTTCCAGCTCTACCTGTTGTCCAATGTACATGCGGATAAATAGCAGTTCCTTCTTTCCAACCATGTGGCATTTGAACAGTAAAAACTGCATCTTGACTCTTACCTCCTTCAAACCAAAGTAGAGCAGTATTTCCTATAAAGTCATCCCATTTAGCATCATCTACAGTGCCTTTTATTTTTATTGTGTTTACTGGTACTTTTAAATCTTCCCATCTAGTGGCGTTTCCAACATAACTTAAAGAACCATCTGATGTGATTTTTGTGTAATTTTCTTCTTGATCGGTATCCGAATCTGGAGTTGTTGAACCTCCTTTATTTCCTAATTTTATCGTACCATCGGCGCCAATTTCAAAATAGGTTTTAGGTGGATTTCCGTCACCTTGATCGGAAAGATCAGTTCCCATAAGGATTTCACCATCATTTCCAATTTTCATACGCTCCACATTTCTTGTTGTAAAATTTATTTCATCTCCATTAGGGTCTGTATCCGTAACCTTTTCAACTTCAATTTTTGTATCATTATCAGTATCAACTAATGTTTTTTCAGAAACTAATTCTACCCAACCACTGTTATAATACCAAAAACTATTTGTAACAGTGTCAAAAACTAACAAACCTGCTGCAGGGCTGGCTATACCCGTTCTTGCAAGAGTATTCATTCTCGGAATTAAAACACCTTTAGAATTAGACTGTATCTCTAACATTGCCGAAGCATCTGGATTTGTAGTTCCAATACCAACTTGGGCATAAGAAAAAGTTCCTAAACAAAAGAAAGTAATAAAAAGTAACATTTTAAATAGGGTCGTTTTCATAATCATAATTTATTAAGAGTTTTTCTTGTATAAAATTATAATTAAACTAAGGATCTTTTAATGATATATATCAACCTTAATACTTTTTAAAGGTTACATATGTTACAAATTTCAATTAAACTAAAAGTCCATTTAATAATTATTGAATGCTCCTTGTATTTTTAAATTTAGTAATACCTTTTCTATCTTCTACCAAAGTAATAGATTTCTTTAATTTATTTTTCACACGTTTAGAGGGTTGGTAATTTAATATAAATTTTTGAATGCTTCTTTTAGAAAGTAATTTAGGCTCAGGCGCTGTGGTACCTTTAAAAGTAAGTTTAAATCGCCCTAAGTCACCTAGGTCTACCGTGTAATCTTGTTCCAAACTATCATGTAGTTTATTCCCTAAAGCTGTCACCACTCCAATAACATCATTTTCGCCCAAGGCACATTGATGGCTAATATCATACTTTTTCTAAATCTATTACACCCTTACTAACCGCCTGCATAATGTACTGTGTTTGTTCAGG
Source organism: Lutibacter litoralis (assembly GCF_014646675.1). GTDB lineage: Bacteria > Bacteroidota > Bacteroidia > Flavobacteriales > Flavobacteriaceae > Lutibacter > Lutibacter litoralis. The sequence goes on from NZ_BMNS01000002.1 coordinate 374,588, forward strand.
GTTTTTGATATTGTTCTTTCTTTTGGTAATGCAGTAATTTAACGCCGGAGCATTCTTTTTTTATAAATTAATAACTCTTTAAAATTCACTATTTAAGCAACCGTTTTGTATCCCCCTAATAAATAAGGATAAACTGCCTATTAAATTGGGTTATTTTGTGTAATAAATAATATTATTTAATAAGCAGTTGCACAAAAACTTAGACAAGTTCATAAAAAAACTTATACAACTTTCTATAGAAAGTTGTATAAGTTTAATTTAAAAGTTCTACGCTAAATTTAGTTGATTATTGCAAGCTCTTTAATATTCTGTAATTAAGTAATTTACAATTACATGGTAAATATGTAAAATTAAATGACTACTAAGTTGTATTCACTCCTTTATTTATTAACAAATTACAGCCTATATATTACATACCAATTGCTACAAAATTGAAGGATTTGATATAAATATCACCTCCAGATGTTTTCATATTACCTACATAAAAATCGATAGAATCATCTGAATCTAACCATAATAACACATGCATTGCAGAACTATTATAATCTGCTTGAACCCCTGTTGTAATCACTAACTTAGATTGATCTTCAACTTCAGTAGTTCGACTTCCATCATTGTTACGATCTGTTGTTCTTGCAACTCCAAAAATAAACACATCTTTATCATTAACTGGTCTATAACTAAAACTTAATGCTATATGAAAATATCTACCAACTGCTCCTTGATAAGTTAATGTACTGTTAGCACCAAGTCCAAAATTATCATTAACAAATTCTGTCCCAGATCCTGTATCTATTTTGATCATGTTATCAGTACCTAAAGCAGTCCCTGTTGACTGTCCAGTTATATCAATTAGTAATCCTAGTTCTGAAGAACTATAATAACTAATCTCTCCCATAGGAATCATTAACCTACCCTCAGCAGTTAAAGTACCTGTAAATGTTTTATTTCCTGCAACTGTTTGTTCAGTTGATAAATCTACAAAACTACCTGTTGAAGCAATAACTGTCCAACCACTTCCGGTATAATAATTTAAAATATTTGTATCGGTATTGTAAATTAATAAACCTGTTGCTGGCGATGCAATATCATTCCTTTCTGTTGTAGTCATTCTTGGGGGTAAAAACCCTTTTTTACCATTTGCAGCTAAAGAAGTTACGTCCACATCAAGAATGGCTGATGTATTTGGAGTAGTAGTTCCTATCCCTACTTGAGAAAAAGCTATATTACCAGACAAAAATAAAATTAATACAAAACCCAACTTAATGCTTTTTGTTTTCATTGTGCTTTTATTTTTTATTTAAAGCGAATTTAATGAATTATTTATGTAACTTTAGTGACATAAATCATAGAGTAACTAATTAATAAGCAACAGCTTAATAAACAGACTATTTTACCTTTATTTAAACAATTTAATTATCTTTTGTAATAAAAAACACTATCTTTCAAACATTTGGTAGAAAAATAGCAATAAACAGTATTGTTTTCAAAATTTTTACTAATTTTACCTAACTTAAGTCAAGCACCTCTTTGTCAGGATCTTAATAATAAACTTTATGAAAACAATTATTAAAATTTTCCCTTATTTATTGTGCTTAATTAGTTTCTTTTCCTATTCACAAGATTTAACTATTTCAAATGGAACTTCATTAGCCATCGTATCTGGTACAGATTTTTATGTTAACGGTCTAAATTTTAACCCCAGCACCAATTTTACAGTATCAGGCCCCATAAATATCTCCCGGTCTTCAACCGCTTTAAACACTGAAAGCATTGATAGAGTTTTTAATTTTAGCAATCCCATAACCAACTTTACAGGCGATATAACTTTTTATTATGAAACAGGAGAGTTAAACGGCATAGATGAATCAACCTTGGTGCTGCGCACCAAAAGCGGGACTACTTGGAGTGCTGATCTAACTCCTGAAAGAAATACAGAGTTAAATACATTAAAATATACTTTTTCAGCATCTAGTTTTGCGGTATTTACGGCGAGTAAACCAGGCATTACACTTTCTCTAAACAAATTTAATGAGTTAAAAATAAATCTTTTTCCTAATCCTGTTATTTCATCTTTTAAAATAACTACAGATTTAACAATTGAAACCTTAATTTATAATAATCTAGGACAAGTAATTTTTAAATCAAATCAGAAAGACATTGACATATCTAACTTAAGTGCAGGCACTTATTTAATTATTATTAGGGACCTTAACAGTAATAATTTTAATTCTTATCAAATAATTAAATTATAGTTTTTAAATACCTCAGTCTCTTATAAAATTTCAAAAAAATAATAGATAGGTAATTTCCAAAAATAAAATTTTATCTTTGCTATTATAGTGCGTAATTATAAAAATTCTTTTATTAATTACAATAAGCTACCTTATTTATTATGAGTAAAAAACGCCTTTTTCTTTTAGATGCTTATGCCTTAATTTTTCGTGGTTATTATGCTTTAATTAAAAATCCTAGAATCAATTCTAAAGGAATGGATACTTCTGCAATATTAGGGTTTACAAATTCTTTATTAGATGTAATTAAAAGAGAAAATCCAGATCATTTAGCTGTGGCATTTGACAACGGAGGTTCACTTACCCGCTCCGAAGCTTTTCCAGAATATAAATCTAATAGAAACGAAACTCCTGAAGCCATAAAAATTGCCATTCCGTACATTCATAAAATATTGGAAGCCATGCACATTCCAATTATAGAAAAACCAGGTTATGAAGCTGATGATTTAATTGGAACACTTTCTAAACAAGCAGAGAAAGCTGGATATCAAACCTTTATGGTAACCCCAGATAAGGATTTTGCGCAACTGGTTTCAGAAAATATTTTTATGTACAAACCTGCCCGTATGGGAAATGGGATAGAAATTTGGGGAATTCCAGAGGTTCAAAAAAAGTTTGAAGTAGAACGCCCAGAACAGGTAATTGATTTTTTAGGAATGATGGGAGATGCAGTTGATAATATTCCTGGTTTACCTGGAGTTGGAGAAAAAACCGCAAAAAAGTTCTTAAAACAATACGGGAGTATGGAAAATCTTTTGGCACATACACACGAGCTAAAAGGTAAAATGAAAGAAAAAGTTGAAGCCAATAAAGAACTCGGTTTACTTTCTAAAGAATTAGCAACCATAATTTTAGATTGTCCAGTTGAGTTTCATGAAGAAGATTTTGAATTAAATACTCCTGATTTTGAAAAAACCAACGAGGTTTTTAAAGAATTAGAGTTTAGAAGAATTGCAGAAAGTCTAAATAAAATATTTAAAATTCCTGTTACAGAAACTACAAAAAACACAGATCCTAAAGAGACAAATACAACAACGAAAACACCTCAGATTGTAAATCAACAATTCGATTTATTTGCAACACCTGCTGCAATAAATACTGAAGAGCAAGGTCTTACTGGATTTAAAACTTACGAAAACACAGATCATTTATATCAATATATTAACACACCGCTTTCCAGAAAATTATTGCTTAAAAAATTATTACAACAAAAATCTGTAAGTTTTCATATTGAAACTGTTGGGTTTAATGCTTTCGAAGCTGAAATAATTGGAATCGCTATTTCTTATGAAAACGGAAAAGGTTATTTTGTTTCAGTAGAAAACAAAGAAAAAGAAAAAACTATTTTAAAGGAATTTAGACCGTTTTTTGAAAATGAAACTATTGAAAAAATTGGTCATGAATTAAAATTTACTATAAAAGTTCTTAACACTTATAATATTCAAGTAAAAGGAAATTTATTTGACACACAATTGGCACATTATTTATTGCATCCAGATATGCGCCATGATATGAACGTACTTTCTGAAACCTATTTAAATTACCAACCAATTAATAGTACGGATTTAGTTGGAAAAAAAGGAAAAAATCAACTTTCAATTAGAGAAATAGACATTCAAAAACTTACTGAATATACTGTTGAAAATGCAGCAATTATTTTTCAATTAAAAGAGATTTTTCAAAAAGATTTAGAAAAATTTAACTTAACCAAACTCTACAATAACATTGAAATTCCAATATTAAGAGTATTAGCTTCTATGGAATTAGAAGGTATTAAATTAGATTGTGAATTTTTAAATTCATTGTCAGAAAAATTAACAGAAGATATTCAAAAATTAGAAGATACTATCTATAAAGAAGCTGGCGTTGAATTTAATTTAGCATCACCAAAACAATTAGGAGATGTGTTATTCGACCATTTAAAATTACTAGACAAACCTAAAAAAACAAAAACTGGTCAGTATGCAACCGGTGAGGAAATATTATCAAAATTAGCTCCTAAACATCAAATTGTTCAAGAAATACTTGAGTGGCGCGGTTTAGTAAAGTTAAAAAATACGTATATAGACGCATTGCCAAAAGAAGTAAATTCTGTTACTAATAGAATACACACCACCTACAGTCAGGCAGTTGCAGCAACAGGTAGATTAAGTTCTAACAATCCTAACCTTCAAAATATTCCAATTAGAACAGAAAGAGGTAGAGAAGTTAGAAAAGCTTTTATTCCAAGAAACGAAAATTACACCTTGGTTGCCGCCGATTATTCTCAAATAGAACTTCGTATTATTGCCGCATTAAGTGAAGATGAAAGCATGATAGCATCCTTTAATAGAGGTGAAGATATTCATGCCGCCACTGCTGCAAAAGTTTTTGGTGTTTCGTTAGCGGAAGTTACTCGCGCTCAACGTGGAGATGCAAAAGCCGTAAACTTTGGAATTATTTACGGTCAAGGTGCTTTTACATTGGCGCAACAATTAAATAAATCTAGAGCTGAGGCAAAAGAATTAATAGATAATTACTATAAAAATTTCCCGAAATTACGACAATATATAGCCAATCAAGTAGATTTTGCGCGTGAAAATGGTTATGTTGAAACAATCTTAGGTCGCCGTAGGTATTTAAAAAACATTAATTCTCAAAATGCAATTGTACGATCTGGTGATGAAAGAAATGCTGTAAATGCACCAATTCAAGGAAGCGCAGCCGACATCATTAAAATTGCCATGATTCATATTCATTCATTTTTAACTGAAGGAAATTATAAAACTAAAATGCTACTGCAAGTACATGATGAATTGGTTTTTGATATGCATAATGAGGAAGCCGAACTTTTAAAACCTATAATTAAACAAAAAATGGAAAGCGCATTTAAACTTTCTGTTCCATTAACCGTAGATTTAGGTCAGGGACAAAATTGGCTAGAAGCGCATTAAAAAAATTAGTTTCAAAGGGTAAAAGTAACAAAGTCTACAGTTACTAAAAACGAGCTTTTACCTATTGATTTTTGCCAAATAACTTCAGAAGAAAATATTGCTAACTTACTGTTTGTTATATAAATAATAGTTTGTACATTTGCACTCCCTTTTTAGGGACAAAAAAAAATGTTTAACTATAACAAAGAATTTAATTGTGAGTAAATTAAGTTACAAAACAGTGTCAGCTAACAAAAATACCGTTACTAAAGAGTGGGTATTAGTTGATGCAGACGGCCAAACGTTGGGTCGTCTAGCTTCTAAAATAGCAATGCTAATTAGAGGTAAATACAAACCAAATTACACTCCTCACGTAGATTGTGGAGACAATGTAGTGGTTATCAACGCGGAAAAAATTAATTTAACTGGTAAAAAGTGGACTGACAAATCTTACATTCGTCACACAGGATATCCAGGTGGTCAAAGATCATTAACTGCAACAGAAATGTTCGAAAAAGACCCAACACGTCTTGTAGAAAAAGCAGTAAAAGGAATGTTACCTAAAAATATTTTAGGTAGTGCTTTGTACAGAAATTTATATGTTTATGCTGGTGCTGAACATAACCAAACTGCACAAACACCTAAAGTTATTAACCTTAACGATCTTAAATAATGGATACAATTCACAAAATAGGTAGAAGAAAAACAGCTGTTGCTCGTGTTTATGTTTCTGAAGGAAAAGGAAATATCACAGTTAACAAAAAGGATTATAAAGAGTACTTTACTACTCCACACTTACAATACAAAATTTTACAAGCTTTAAACTTAACTGATAATGCAACTGCATTTGATATTAAAGTTAATGTTTTTGGAGGTGGAATTACAGGACAAGCAGAAGCTATCCGTTTAGGAATTTCTAGAGTTTTAGTTGAGTTAGACCCAGAAAATAGAACAATTCTTAAGCCTGAAGGTTTACTTACTAGAGACCCAAGAATGGTTGAACGTAAGAAATTCGGTCAAAAGAAAGCAAGAAAAAAATTCCAATTCTCAAAACGTTAATCGTTTTATACAAATATTGGTACACCAATTTTTTTGGTGGTTCATTGAAATTAAAAACAAAGTTGTCGTTGATCAGTCAATGACTGTAATAAGTTTAGCATCCAAATAGGGAAGATCGAATATTCGCTACTTCCCTATTGCTAACTCAACGGAACGTAAACTAAATACAAATGGCAAATATTGAAATTAAAGATTTATTAGACGCAGGTGTTCATTTTGGTCACCTAACAAGAAAATGGGATCCTAACATGGCTCCTTACATTTACGGAGAACGTAACGGTGTACATATTATTGACCTTTACAAAACTGCTGCAAAAATCGAAGAAGCTTCAGAAGCTTTAAAGAAAATTGCATCTTCAGGTAGAAAAATCCTTTTTGTAGCTACAAAAAAACAAGCAAAAGAAATTATTTCAGACAAATCTAAAAGTGTTAACATGCCTTACATTACAGAAAGATGGCCGGGCGGAATGTTAACTAACTTTATTACTATTAGAAAAGCTGTTAAAAAAATGGCTACTATTGATAGAATGAAGCAAGATGGTTCTTTTGAAGCACTTTCTAAAAGAGAAAAATTACAAATTAACCGTCAACGTGAAAAACTGGAAAAAAACTTAGGTTCTATTACAGATATGACACGTTTACCTGGTGCAATTTTTGTTGTTGATGTAAAAAAAGAACACATTGCTGTTGCTGAAGCTAAAAAACTAAACATTCCAATTTTTGCAATGATAGATACAAACTCTGATCCAAGAGGAATTGATTATGTGGTACCTGCAAATGACGATGCTTCAAAATCTATTGAAAAAGTTTTAGGACATATTACTGACGCCGTTGCTGAAGGTTTATCTGAAAGAAAAGCTGGTAAAGAAAAAGTTGCTGAAGCGAAAGCTGAAACAAAAAAAGAAGTAAAAAAATAATTAAAGTAAAATAGTTGAATGCTTAAATTCAACAAAAAACAATAATAAGATGGCGAAAATTACAGCCCAAGAAGTAAATAAATTAAGACAATCTACAGGTGCAGGTATGATGGATTGTAAAAATGCACTTGTTGAAGCGGAAGGAGATTTTGACAAAGCAGTTGATATTTTACGTAAAAAAGGACAAAAAGTTGCTGCTAAAAGAGCAGATAGAGATTCATCTGAAGGTGCGGTTATTGCATATGTAAATGATGACAATACACAAGGTGCTATTATTTCTCTTAACTGTGAAACAGATTTTGTTGCTAAAAACGATGCTTTTGTTGCATTAGCTACAGAATTTGCTAAAGTTGCAGTAAATTGTGATTCAAAAGAAGCTTTTTTAGCTGCTGATTTTGGAGGAATGACAGTTGCTGAAAAATTAATTGAGCAAACAGGTGTTATTGGTGAAAAATTAGAAATTGGTGGATTTGAAAAAGTATCAGGTCCTTATGTTGGTTCTTACATTCACGTTGGTAATAAAATTGCAAGTTTAACAGTATTATCTGCTAATATTGAGGGTGCAGATGTTGTTGCAAAAGATGTATCTATGCAAGTAGCTGCAATGGGTGCAACTACATTATCTTATAAAGATTTTGACCCTGCTTATGTTGCTTCAGAAACTGAAGCTAGAATAGCAGTTATAGAGAAAGATAATATTGAACTTGCTAGATTAGGTAAAACACTTAAAAATATTCCTAGTTTTATTTCAAGATCACAATTAACTGATGAAGTTATTGAGCAAACTAAATTAAAATTACAAGAAGAATTAAAAGCTGAAGGTAAACCAGAAGCAATTTGGGATAGAATTCTTCCTGGAAAATTAGAACGTTTTATTTCTGATAATACAACTTTAGATCACGAACAATGTCTTCTTGATCAAAACTTTATTAAAGATGAAAAAATTACAGTTGCCGAATATGTAAAATCTATTGGAGATGTTACAGTAAGTGACTTTAAAAGAATTTCTTTAGTATAATATACTATTCAAGCTTAAAAAAAACCTCGCTAAAAGCGAGGTTTTTTTTTACTATATTTTTATAAAAATCTTTTTTCTATACAATACATAGGTCAAAAACCAAAAGAAAATAATATGTGTAATTGCAAATAATAAAGAACCATTCATGTTCCCTGCAATTGGCACAAAAATATGTTTATACAAGTAACTATAACCTGTTAATGTTTCTCCAGTTGAAGAATCTATACCATATACCAAATAAATAATTGTTTTTACGTAAATTCCAGAGAACATAAAAATAAATAAAGGATTTGTCCCAAAATGAATAAATGGAGTTGACCATTTTTTTAATCCTTTTACATCAATAATCCATAATAAAAAGGCTAAAAATAATAATGCTAAACCACCTGTATAAATTACATAGGTACTTGTCCAAAGTGATTTATTTATTGGAAAAACAGTTCCCCAAACAAATCCAACTAAAGTTAGAATTACACCATATAGTATTAGCTTTTTTATAGTATCTAAAATATTTTTGGAAGTCTCAATAATATTTCCTGTGAAATAACCTAACAAAACTGTTGCAATTGATGGTAAAGATGATAACAAACCTTCAGGGTCAAACGTAAAACCTAATCCTTTATACATATGATTTTCACCTAATAATGTTAGGTCTAATTGCTGAACCAAATTACCTATTTTGGCAAAAGGATCTATTGGATTACCAACATATAGTAATCCCCAATAACCTAACAAGATTGAAACAAAAACATACTTTAAAACTTTTACATTAAACTGCAAACATAAAAGCGCCGTTAATCCGTAAGCTATTGCTATACGTTGTAAAACACCTAAATATCTTACATGCTCAAAATCAAACTTTGGAAATAAATTCAAAAATAATCCTAATAGAAAAATTATTAAAGTGCGTTTAATCACTTTTTTAAAACTAGTAGAGGTAATCCCCTTTTTAAATTTTTTAAACGAATAAAACATCGAAACTCCAACAATAAAAAGGAAAAAGGGAAATACTAAATCCGTTGGCGTGCACCCATGCCATTTTGCGTGTAGTAAAGGAGGGTAAACGTAACTCCAACTTCCCGGAGTGTTTACCATAATCATTAATGCAATGGTTAAACCTCTTAAAACGTCTAAAGCAATTAATCTTTGTGTTTGCATATTGTTATTTTTTTCTAAAATACTATCAAAAAAATGTTTTATAAATTATTTTCTATATTCAACATTAAAACATCGTTAAACTTAACTTATTTAAGCACAAAACAACTTTTATAAATTATATTAATCAATAAAATTGGTACTATTAAATATTTTTTGTTTTGCTTCAATTGCATAATTTCTGCCAATTGGAATTCTTTTTTTAGCTATTTCAACTGTATTTCCTTCTACGGAAGTTATTTTATTTATGGCTATAGAAAAAGATCTATGAATTCTTAAAAAATTATCGCTTGGTAATTCTTCAGAAATACTAGTCATAGATTTATGTACCATATAATTTTCTATTACAGTAAATACTTTTATATAATCTTTTAAACTTTCAATGTATAAAATATCATTTAGTTTAATTTTCATCATTTTTTTATCTACTTTCAAAAAAATAAATGGTTCTTCCTTAATAACAACATCACTTTGTTTTTCGTTTTCTAAACTTATTCTATTTGTTCCCTTATTAATGGCTTTTAAAAATCTACCAAAAGAAATTGGTTTTACTAAATAATCTAAAACATCTAAATCAAAACTTTCAACTGCATATTCTCTATACGCTGTAGTAATAATAACATGTGGTTTTATATTAAGGGTTTTTAAAAACTCTAACCCGCTCATTTTAGGCATATTAATGTCTAAAAAAATAAGATCTATTTCATTCTTCTCAATTATTGGGATTGCTGAGATTGCTGTATTAAATGTAGCAACCAATTGTATATTTTCAAAATCATTTAAATGATTTTTTAGCACTGAAATCGCCAAAGGTTCATCATCAATAATTATACATTTTATTTTCATTGAATTGGTATTTTTAATTGAACACAATAGTTTCCATTAGCTATATATGTTTTTAATTCAAAATTATCTTTAAAAAGTAATTCAAGTCTTCTTTTTACATTGTGGTTTCCAATACCGTGATTACTTGTATTATTAATATTTTGCTGTTCATCAATCGCATTTTCAACAGTAAAATTAAGATATTTATTATCCATATTTTCAAAAGTAATATTAACTTTAAAATGTTCCACGTTTTTTACACCATGTTTAAAACTGTTTTCAATAAACGGTAAAAAAAGCAATGGCGGAACTTTTACATCTTCTATTTCTCCAATAATTTCAATAGTTGAAATAATTTTATCTCCATATCTTAATCGTTCTAAATCTAAATAATTTTGAATGTATCTTATTACATCAAAAAGTCGCACTAAAGGTTCTTTCATGTCGTACAGAACATGTTGCATAATGTCTGAAAGTTTTAGTACAACTTCTGGGGCTACATCAGATTTTTCTAGCGTAAGTGCATATAGATTATTTAGTGTATTAAAAAAAAAGTGTGGTTGTATTTGAGATTTTAAAAATTTTAACTCAGTTTTAAGTTGTATTTTCTGAAGGTCTTCATTTCTTTTTCGTTCATAAATCCAATCTGCCGTAAGTTTAATAGCAGTTGCTAACGCTACAACGTATATTTCTCCTAATGTTACTGCTATTATGTGGTTAAATGTAAATGCTTGTTGCTGACTTTCTGCTTCTGGCCAAATATTTTCTGTTACTAAAACATAATTTAATCCCGTACGTGCACTATATAAAACAAAAAGAAAACCTAAAAATAAAGTAATATAGGTTATATACTTTTTTGTTAGAATAAATTTTGGAATTAAATAATAGATATTTATATAAACTAATATTATATGTAAAGGAAATTCTACGAGGTTTGATTTTAACGAATACCAATAATCATTAAAATAACTACCCCACCTAATTACATTAAAAGTAAAGTATCCAGTCCAAAAAAGAACATGATATTTTACTGGAATAAAGCTACTCGTATTTTTAAACCATTTTTCTTTCAATAGTTGTTATTTTAAGGTTTCTAAATTAATGAATTTTTAAAATAAAAAGGCGTTTATTTTTGATTTCATGATTTTCAATCTTTTAATATAAGGAAGCACAACTAAATAAAACTCTTGTGTGTCAATTTCTGCTTTTCATTGTGATTTTTCTGTTGTTTATAGATATTTCTTTTAATAAGCTACTTCCTTTTTTATGTTTATACTTTAACAATTAACTTAATTTATTTATGAAAAAATTAATAACACTATTAATTCTGGTTTTTTCACTTGTTAATACACATTTAGTAAAAGCACAAGTAAAAACTATTTCTGGTACAGTAACCGCTGCATCAGATGAGACTCCTTTACCAGGAGTAAATGTCCTTATACAAGGAACAACAAGAGGAAGTCAAACTAATTTTGATGGTTACTATACTATTGAAGCTTCAAAAGGAGATGTTTTAATATTTTCTTTTATTGGTATGGAATCAAAATCAGTTACAATTGGAGATGAAATTACAATAAATGTTATTTTATCTGATGATGCTCAAAGTTTAGATGAGGTTATTATTACGGCCTTAGGAATGAAAAAAGAAAAGAAAGCATTAACCTATTCGGCCCAAGAAGTTAAAGGTGAAGACCTAACAAGGGTAAAACAAACAAACCCAATTAATAGTTTATCTGGTAAATCTGCTGGTATAACTATTACAAAAAGTGCCTCTGGAGCAGGTGGAGCATCAAAAGTTGTTTTAAGAGGAAACTCTTCTACTACTAACAACGACCCTTTATATGTTATTGACGGTATCCCAATGTCTAATAGCGGTAACGGACAAAACGGTGAAGAGCCAGGAACAAGTATTTTTGGAGGTCATATTGGAAACAGAGATGGTGGTGACACTATGTCTTTAATAAATCCAGATGATATTGAAAGTATGTCTGTATTAAAAGGTGCTTCTGCTGCTGCATTATACGGAAGTCAGGGTGCTAATGGTGTAATTCTTATTACTACAAAAAGCGGAAAAGACGGAAAAGTTAGCGTTAATTTCAGCTCTAATATTACTGTTGACAATGTGACTTCTTTACCTAAATTACAAACAGAATACCAATCAAATTCAGTTGGACAACGAATTACCGAAAATGGTAATGTAACTGACCCAAAATCTTGGGGGGCAAAAACAAGTGGATTGTCTAATAATGTTGATGATTTCTTTCAAACTGGATACACTGCAATTCAATCGCTATCATTAACTGCCGGAAATAAAAAAGCACAAACCTATTTTTCATATGCAAATACTTCTGCCGGAGGAATAATACCAAATAATAAATTGATTAGAAATAACTTTAATTTAAGAGAAACCGCTAATTTTTTAAATGAAAAAATTAAAGTTTCTGCAAGTATAAATTTATCTGACCAAAGAATTAACAACAGACCAACAAATGGTTTGTATTCTAATCCAATAACTGGACTTTACCTTCATCCTGTAGGAATTGATTTAAATTCATATAAAAATTATGAATACTTTAATTCATCTACAAATATGATGGATCAATACGCAACTTCTTTTGATGAAAACATACAACAAAATCCTTACTGGTTAGTAAACAAAAACCCAAGTAAAGATATTGCTCAAAGAGTTCTTGCAAGTGCAAGTGTACAGTTTCAAATTAACGAAAATATTTCACTTCAATCTAGAGGTAGTTTTGATAAATCATTTTTTACATTCGACAAAAGAATGTATGCTGGTAGTGATAGAACATTTGTACCTGCAACTGGTAGATACATTTTAGAAAAAACTGAAAACACACAACAGTATATAGATTTAATTGCAACTTATAATAAAGATCTTTCTGAGAATTTTAGTTTCTCAGGAGTGTTAGGTACAAGTTTAACAAAATCATCAATTGGAGATAGAATTTCTCTAGATTCAGGAAATGGAAAAGGCTTAACATATCCAAATGTATTTACAATTGGAAATTTTGCCGATACTAACAGTATTTTACAAAGTGTATTTAATAAAGAAGTACAATCTGTTTTTGGATCTGCTAATTTTAGCTATAAAAATTTATTATTTTTAGATGTAACTGGTAGAAACGACTGGTCTTCAACATTGGTAAATACAAATTCCGAATCATTTTTTTATCCATCATTTGGTTTAACGGGTGTGCTTTCAGATATGTTTGAATTACCTGAAGCTATCTCATTTGCAAAAATAAGAGCTTCTTATGCTATTGTTGGTAAAGATATTCCAACCTATGCTACAGTTCCATTAAACTCTATACCTGTAGAACAAGGTAATTTTACAAAACCAACTTTTGGTGTTAAAGAAGGCGAAACATTAGAACCAGAAAAACAAAATTCATTTGAAATTGGTACAGAATGGAGATTTTTTCATAATAGACTTGGGGTTGACTTAACATATTACAATACAAAAACAACCAACCAAATATTCTTTATTGCTGCCGAGCCAAACGTACAAGGATATACACAAAATATTGTAAATGCCGGTGAAATTTCTAACAGTGGTATTGAATTAGTTTTAAACGGAAGACCAATTGAAAACGATAATTTTAAATGGAATACTGCAATTAACTTTGCTCAAAACAGCAATAAAGTAATAGCTGTACATCCATCATTACAAAATGGAGAAGCAATTATAACTGCTCCAGGTGTTAATGGGTATGCTTATTCATTAATTGAAGGTGAAGACTTTGGAAGTATTCGTGGTCGTTCAATTCAAAGAGATTCAAACGGTACTCCAATAGTATCCGACGATTCAGGTAATTTAACATTAGAAAGTACCGATTTTGAAACAATTGCACACGCGCAACCGGATTTTACACTAGGATGGAATAATTCCTTCGACTATAAAAACTTTACAATAAACTTTTTAGTTGATGCAAAAATTGGTGGAGATGTTGTTAGTGTTACAGAAGCTATAAACGATTTTTACGGAGTTTCACAAGCAACTGCTGATGCTAGAAATATAAATAACGGAATGATTGATGTTGTGGACTCTAACGGGATGGCTAAAAAAATGACAGCTCAAGACTATTACTTACAATCTGGTGGTAGAGCTGGTTTATTTGGCGAGTATGTATATAGTGCAACAAATGTTAGCTTAAGAGAAGTTTCTGTTGGATATAATCTAAAATTCGAAGAAAAATTTATCGAAAACCTTAAATTTTCTTTAATTGCAAACAACCTTTTCTTTATCTATAAAGACGCTCCATTTGACCCAAACATTGCTTCAAGTACAGGTATTGGTTTACAAGGTGTAGACATTTATGGTCAACCATCTACAAGAAGTATTGGATTAAACATTAACGTAAATTTTTAAGAAAATGAAGAAACTAATAAAATATACACTAGCAACTATAATTGCTGTTGGTTTAATTAACTGTACTGGCGACTTTGAAGACATCAATACAGATCCAAATGGAATTTCCAACGAAAGCCTAACCCAAATGAACAATCATATTGGAGGTTCATTTACTCCAATGTTTTTAAATGTTTTTAATGTTACTCCTGCGTGGAATTACCAATTACAACAAAATTTAATGGGTGATGTATTTTCGGGCTATTTAACACCTCCTACCCCCTTTGCTGGAAATGTAAATAATATGACCTACTCTTTAGTAGATGGTTGGAATGGATTTCCTTGGGCAGATGCTTATGGAAGTGTAATGCCGTTTGTATTAGATATTAAAAATGCTGTTGAGGTAGGTGGAGATGAAGCAGGTGTGAAGTTTGTACACTTAGCTAATATAATTAGAGTATCTGCAATGCATCGCGTATCGGATATTTATGGCCCAATTCGTTATTCAAAATTTGACGATTTTGAAACTACTGGAGAATATGATTCTCAGGAAGTAGCATATACTACATTTTTTAATGAATTAGGTGCCGCTATTGATGGTTTAAAACAATTTGAGAACGATGCACAATTTATACCTTTTGATATGTCTGCCCTTAATGGAGATATTGCAATGTGGAGAAAATATGCCAACTCTTTAAGATTAAGATTGGCAATGAGAGTGGTAAATGTTAATCCTACATTGTCTAAAACTCAAGGTGAATTAGCTCTAAATAGTGATGCTGGATTTTTAGAAACTACAGATATGGTAATAAACACAGGTTTTGAACATCCAATTAGTGTTCTTAGTAATTCTTGGGGTGATACTAGAATGAGCGCAGAAATGGAATCAATTTTAACAGGTTTTAATGATGGTAGAATCGAAAGATATTTCACTCCTTCTGCAGATCCTAGTTTACCTGGTGAATATAAAGGAATTAGAATGGGTATAGAAATTGAAGCAAAAGGTCAATATTTAAATCACGCTTCTGTTGGAAGTTTAGTAGATGAAGAGACTATGCAGTGGATGACTGCTGCCGAAGTTTGGTTTTTACGCGCTGAAGCAGCATTAAGAGGCTGGTCAAATGCTGGAAATGCTAAATCTAATTACCAATCTGGTGTAACCGCTTCGTTTACACAACACGGTGTTTCAGGTGTTGACTCTTATTTAAGTGATAACACAAGTACGCCTGCAGATTTTGTTGATGCACTTAACCCTATAAATAATATTGCATATCCTAGTGATGTAAAAATTGCTTACGATAATTCTGGAACAAATGAAGATCAATTAGAGCAAATAATTACTCAAAAGTGGATTGCGATGTTTCCCGATGGTCAAGAAGCTTGGAGCGAATTTAGAAGAACTGGTTACCCCAAAATATATCCAGTAGTTGTAAATAATAGCGGTGGAAAAATTGATACAGATATTCAAGTTAGAAGAATAAACTTTGTTAGTAATGAAGTTAATACAAATGGAGCAAATGTTGCAACTGCTGTTGGTTATTTAAACGGTCCAGACAATGGAGGAACCAGACTTTGGTGGGATATTGCTGGAAGCAATTTTTAAAATTACACATAAGTAATTATATTTGAATTAGTTAAATGTTATAAACGGGAGTTAACCACTCCCGTTTATTTTTAAAAAATCATTAAACTAATAAACACTACGTAAGTTTTTATCCAACCAAATAACTAAACCCAAACTATTATTAATATCAATCTGAGAATTATTTTAAGAATTCCAGCTTAGAAAAGCACATATTGTAATATTTTTTAATTTAACTATAGCTTCGGACTTCCCAATTTTATTGTTATAAAATACTTTAAAAAAACCTTACAAAAATTTATTATGAAGAATCTCACATTATTATTTTTAGCATTCTATTCAATTATCGGCATCAGTCAGTCTAAAGACATGAATTTAATGCCTTGGCCCCAAGAAATTACTCTAGGAAATTCAATAGTTGAAGTTAAACCGAATTTTACAATTGTTGTAAATCAAGAAATAACAGAAAGAATAGAGGTTGCAACCACTAAATTTTTAAGAAGACTAAGTGGCAGAACTGGTATTTTCTTGGAAAATGGATTTGCTTTTAAGCATTCTGAAATTAAAAATCCTTCCTTAGAAATCACCTATAAAAGAGTGGGGAATTTAGAAATTAATGAAGACGAATCGTATCAATTAAATATCTTCCCAACTAAAATTACAATTGAAGCAACTACAGATATTGGTGTAATTTATGCCTTAGAAACTTTACTGCAGTTGGTTGACAATAATGAAACAACCTATTTTTTTCCTGAAGTTATTATTAAAGATTTCCCAAGATTTACTTGGCGAGGTTTAATGATTGATGTTGCACGTCATTTTCATCCTGTAGACGTAATAAAAAGAAATTTAGATGCAATGGCTTCTGTTAAAATGAATGTGCTTCATTGGCATTTAACAGACGATCAAGGATTTAGAGTAGAGTCTAAGACACATCCTAAACTCCATCTATTAGGTTCAGACGGATTTTTTTATACACAAGAACAGATTAAAGATGTAGTAAAATATGCAGGAGACCGAGGTATTCGTGTTGTTCCAGAAATTGATGTTCCTGGACATGCAACTGCTATTTTAACTGCATATCCAGAAATTGGAAGTAAAGACACTATTTATTCAATTGAACGATTTTCAGGTATCTTTGACCCAACTTTAGACCCTACAAACGAAAAAACCTATGCCTTTTTAGCAGATCTATTTGAAGAAATAGCTGCACTATTTCCTGATAAGTATTTTCATATTGGAGGCGATGAAAATGAAGGAAAACATTGGGATGAAAATAACCATATTCAAGATTTTAAAAGAAAACATAATTTAAAAACCAATCACGACTTACAAACATTCATGAATATTCGTTTAGATACCATTTTATCTAAACTAGGAAAAAATTTAATGGGTTGGGAAGAAATTATGACTGATGAAATGCCAACCACAGCATTAATTCATTCTTGGAAAGGTGTAAATGAAGGTGTTAAACCCGGAAGTTCATTAGCCACAGCTGCAAAAAACGGATACAATACAATTCTTTCAAATGGTTATTATGTTGATTTAATGCAACCTGCAAGTGAACATTATATTGTGGATCCAATGCCAAAGAACAACACATTAACTTCCGAAGAAAGAAAACGCGTTTTAGGTGGCGAAGCTACAATGTGGAGTGAATTAGCAACCAGTGAAACATTAGACTCTAGATTATGGCCAAGAACAGCAGCAATTGCAGAACGATTTTGGTCTTCAGAAGAAATTAAAGATATTTCAAGTATGTATAACCGACTAGAAACAATTAGTTTTAGGTTAGAAGAACTAGGAATAAATCATATTAAAAACAAAGCCGTAATTTTAAGAAACATTACAAATAACCAAAGTATTGAAGCTTTAGAAGTATTGACAAAAATTTACGAACCTTTAAAAATTTACACTAGAAATAAAGGAGGAACAGAATATAAAACTTACTCACCTTTTACTTTATTTGCAGATGCTTGTACTGCAGACGCTTCTGATGCTATTGTGTTTAACAATTTAGTTTCAGACTATATTGAAACTGAAAATAGTGCTGCAAAAAATAAGATACTTGTATTTTTAAACAAATGGGCTAAAAATCAAGAGCAATTTTCAAAAATAAAAGTTAAAAATCCTATTTTAAAAAGTATTGAACCGTTGTCTAAAAATATTACTAGAATTTCTAAAGATTTAATTAAAATTATTGAAACAAAAGAAACCTCAAAAGCATCGCAACAATCTATAAAATCTCAATTAATAGAACTAGAAAAACCTTTAGTCGATGTTGAATTAGCAATTCTTAAAAGTTTAGAAAAACTTTCCTCATTTATTTTTGAATAAAAACAAAATTAACAAGGGAGCCTGCTCCCTTGTTATTAATCCTTCAATTCATCACTAACATTCCATTTAAACTTCTAAAGTATTTATTATATTTGCATAACTTTGAAAGAAATTATGACTTATAAAAGAATTCTATTAAAATTAAGTGGTGAAGCTCTAATGGGTGATCGCCAACATGGAATAGACCCAAAAAGATTAGCAGATTACGCTCAAGAAATTAAAAATATTGTAGATAAAGGTATTGAAGTTGCCATTGTTATTGGTGGTGGAAATATTTTTAGAGGTGTTGCCGGAGCAAGTAACGGTATCGATAGAGTTCAGGGAGACTACATGGGTATGCTTGCAACTGCAATAAACGGTTTGGCATTACAAAGTGCTATTGAAACTGCTGGTGTTAAAACCAGATTACTTACTGCTATAAAAATGGAACAAGTTGCCGAGCCTTTTATAAAAAGAAGAGCGGTACGCCATTTAGAAAAAGGACGTGTGGTAATTTTTGGCTGCGGAACGGGAAATCCTTATTTTACAACAGACACAGCTGCAGTTTTAAGAGCAATAGAAATAGGTGCTGAAGTCATTTTAAAAGGAACACGTGTAGACGGAATTTACAACTCCGATCCTGAAAAAAATGTAAATGCTATTAAATTTGATTCTATTACATATAAAGATGTCATGAATAAAGGTCTAAAGGTTATGGATATGACAGCTTTTGCCCTAAGTCAAGAAAATAATTTACCTATTATAGTTTTTGATATGAATACAAAAGGTAATCTTGAAAAAGTAACTTCAGGAGAAAATATTGGAACAATAGTTGATAATTAATGTTAAATTAAAATTTTTCAATTATGAATGAAGAATTAAACTTTATTATAGATAGCACAAAAGAATTAATGCAAGAAGCCATTTTGCATTTAGAAAAAGAATTCAGAAATATTAGAGCTGGAAAAGCAAGTCCTGCAATGTTAGGGAATGTAACTGTAGATTATTATGGTTCTCAAACACCTTTAGCTCAAGTTGCCAATGTGGGTACTATGGATGCTCATACAATTACTGTGCAACCTTGGGAAAAGAACATGTTACACGAAATTGAAAAAGCCATTATGAATGCAAATTTAGGTTTTAACCCTATGAATAATGGTGAAGTTGTTATTATTAATGTTCCTGTATTAACGGAAGAACGACGTAGAAATTTATCTAAACAAGCCAAAGCAGCTGCAGAAGATGCTAAAGTTAGTATAAGAAATGATCGTAGAGAAGCAATGCACGAAATTAAAAAAACGGATGCTTCTGAAGATATGAAAGCTAATGCCGAAGTAGATGTTCAAGCGTTAACAGATAAATTTAGTCAAGAAGTTGATGACCATTATAAAGTGAAAGATGCAGAAATTATGAAGGTTTAATTTAAATGAACCTTATTTATCTGGTTCTAAAAGACAAAAAGGCTATCTAAAAAGTACATTTAACCTAATTACGAAAGCATATTTTAATCTTAAATTGTAAACTAAAAGCATAAAGATTATTCTATTTTTCGTATTAATGGATTTTAATTAAAACTTTTTAGATAGTTTTTTTTATACACTAAAAATAAATTAATGAAAAAGGCACTTTTATTATTATACCTATTTCCCATTTTGGTCTTCTCTCAAAACCAAATTCAAGGAATTGTTACAGATAGTAAAACAAACAAACCACTCCCTTTTGCTTCAATAATAACAAATACTGGTTTTGGAGTATTAACTGATGTTGATGGGAAGTTTTCAATAGAAACTAAAAACTCGTTTAATACAATTAAAATTTCTTATATAGGCTATTCACCAGTAGAGGTTCTGGCAAACACAAAAAACACATTTGTTCGAGTAAAACTAACTACCTCAATAGAAAATTTAGACGAAGTTTTGATAACTGCTAAAGAAAATCCTGCCTTACAAATTATTAGAAATGCTATAAAAAATAAACCGAAAAACAATATAGAAATAGCATTAAATTCTTTTAAGTTTAATGCTTATAATAAAATTTTAGTTACGGCAAATCCTGACTCTATTGATGGCAAAATAGACTCCGTTTTTATCTTAAAAAAAGATGGATCTAAAGAATTCTCAAAATTAGATTCTTCAAACTTTAAATTTAAAAAAGATATTTTAAAACAACACTTATACATTTCTGAAAAAATTTCTCAATATCAATTTCAAAAAGGTAAGAAGAAAAAAGAAGTTGTGCTAGCATCGCGCATGGCGGGCTTAAAACAACCCGTGTATGAATTGTTGGGAATTACATTACAAGATTTTTCTTTTTATAATGAATTTTACACATTAGCGGGTACAAAATATACAAACCCTATTGCTAAAAATGCCCTAAAACAATACAACTATAAAATTTTAGACACTATAAATAATGGCAACGGAAAATCAATTATTATATATTTCAAGCCGAAAGAAAACAAAGAAGTTTTAGGTATTGAAGGTGTTTTATACATAGACACAAAACAATTTGCAATAACAAAAGCAATTGCTGAATTAAAAGGGATTGTAAATGTAAAAGCATCGCAAAATTACAATTACTTAAAAACGTATAAAATTTGGTTCCCTACTATCATGAATATTGTATTAAGAAAAGGGACAACTAAGGAAAATGTTTCATTATTTGGAGGAACAATTAAATTCTCAGAAAATAAAAAAAATGACTCCATAGTTAATACAAGTACAAGAAAGGAAAGTGACGTTACTTATTTTATTTCAACTACCACAAATTCAAATATTCACATTAACACTCCCATATCTGTAAAAAAAGCTGCTTCAACTATTCAATTTAAAGACGATGCTCATAAAAAAACAGAACAATTCTGGAATTTATACCGATCAGACTCTTTAACAAAACGTGGAGAAACTACGTATTCATTTTTAGATAGTGTAGCAAAAGGTGAAGGTGTTGAAAAAAAAATAAACTTAGCACGTAACATTTTAAAAGGCTATTTTCCAACAAAGTATATTAATTTAGATCTTGGGAAGATTTTAAATTTAAATAATTACGAAGGCGTCCGTTTGGGGTTTGGTGGAGAAACAAATCAGGAGTTTTCAACTATTTTTAAAATAGAATCGTACATAGGGTATGGAACAAAAGATAAAGATATTAAGTATAGTGTTGGAGCGTCTTTCAGACTAAATAAAAACACAAATACATGGTTAGGAGTAAATTTAACAAACGATTTAAAAGAAGCAGCTTCACTAGATTTTATTAAAGAAAACAACTCTTTTTCTCCTATCAATCCTAGAAATTTAAATATCAATAAATTTTACAATTACAACACTATAAATACCTTTATTTCTCATGATATTCAGCCAAATTTAGAAGCTAAACTTCAGCTTAGTACAGGAGATTATTTGCCCGTTTTCAATTATCAATTCAACACTTTAAACAAAGCAATTGTTAACTATAAATTAACACTAGCAACTTTGGGAGTACAATACAATCCCAACAGCGAATATATGAATTCACCTATTGGAAAACTTTCTATAAAAAATGCTTTTCCGCAATTTACTTTTCAACTTACAAAAAGTTTTGAAAACCTATTTGAAAGTGATTTCGATTTTACACGGATAAATTTTAGAATTTTACATGAAATTAAACCTCTTAGAAAAGCAACCACTACCCTTTTAGCTGAGGGAGGAATTGTTTTTGGAGATGCTCCAATTTCACATCTATTTAATGCTACACCAAATTATACATTTAAAAACCCATGGATAAAACGTATTACTTTTGCTGGTAAAAACAGCTTTGAAACTATGGGTTATAACGAATTTATATCCGACAAATTTGCTGCCTTGCACATTAAACATCAATTAAAGCCTTTTAATATCTCATTAAAATTTAAACCTCAATTAACATTAGTAACCAGGGCTGCCATTGGCGCCATAAAGAATCCAGAATACCAAAGCGGATTGGTGTTTAAAAATTTAAACAAAGGCTATCTGGAAAGCGGATTAGAATTTAATAGCCTATTTAAAGGATTTGGGTTAAGCGGATTTTATAGATATGGTGCCTATAAAAACCTAATATGGAGCGATAATTTGGCAATAAAATTAACATATAAATTAAGGCTCGGTTTTTAAGTATCAGTTAGTTAAAAGATCAACTATTTTGTTACCTTTGCAAAAATTTTTTTTAATGAATTTTTGGACGCATACTTCTAGATTAATTTTAAAAGGAAGGTATTTTATAATACTATTAATTGCAGCTTGTACTTATTTTTTAGCTTCTCAAATGCAATATATGCGTTTTTCTTATACAGAAGCAAATCTACTGCCTGAAAATCATCAAATAAATATAGATTACAACAAATTTTTAGAGCTATTCGGAGAAGAAGGAAACCTTATTATTTTAGCAACAGAAGACCCCTCAATATTTACACCCGAAAAGTTTAACGCTTGGAATAGTTTATCTAAAAAGCTGGATAGTTTTGCAGAAGTAGATTTTACTGTTGCAATTGGTGATATTCAAAAATTAACAAAAAATAAAGACGAACAAAAATTTGACCTAGAACCTTTATACGAAAAAGATCCAGAAACAACAGCAGATGTTTTAAAAATAAAAAATGAACTTTTTGAAAATTTGCCGTTTTATGATAATTTTTTATACAATAAAAAGTCTGAAACTATTAGAACAATAGTGTATTTAAAAAAAGACATTGTAAATACTTCAATTCGAAAAGATTTTATTTTTGATGCGTTAAATCCAACAATTGAAAAATTTGAAAAAGACTATAATATAGACATCAGAGTTTCTGGTATGCCCTACATACGTACCATGAATGCCCAAAATATTATTGATGAAATTGGTATATTTGTAGCACTTGCTTTAGGGGTTACAGCACTTATCTTCTTTTTCTTTTTTAGATCTTTTAGAGCAACCTTTATAACTTTAATTGTAGTAAGTATTGGTGTTGTTTGGGCTTTTGGTTTTATTGGATTATTTAGATATGAAATAACAGTTTTAATGGCTTTAATTCCGCCATTAATTATTGTAATTGGAGTTCCAAACGCAATATTTTTAATAAATAAATACCAACAAGAAGTAAAAAAACATGGTAATCAGGCGAAATCTTTACAACGTGTAATTTCTAAAATTGGAAATGCCACTTTAATGACAAATGTTACAACCGCCTCAGGTTTTGCAACATTTATTTTTACTAAAAGTCAGTTGTTAAGAGAATTTGGTACTATTGCTTCCATTAATATACTAGCAATTTTTGTTTTGGCACTATTAATTATACCTATTATGTATAGTTTTTTGCCATTACCAAAAGAAAAACACTTAAAACATTTAGAACGCAGGTGGATTGATGCTATTGTTACTTGGATGGAATCTATTGTTAGAAACCATAGATTAGCAGTATATGCCTCAACAATTGTTTTAATTATTGTTAGCATGATCGGTGTTTATATGATTAAAATATCAGGAAGTTTAATTGAAGATATGCCAAAAGGCAAACAATTTTTTAAAGATATTGTATTTTTTGAAGAGGAATTTGGAGGCATTATGCCTTTGGAAATAATTATTGATACAAAAGCTGAAAAAGGTGTGATGAAACTTTCCACCTTGCAACGGATGAATAAACTAGATGAAACTATTGATGAAATTCCACAGCTCTCAAAATCAATTTCAGTTTTAAATATTGTTAAATACTCTAAACAAGCTTTTTATAGTGGAAAACCAGAATATTACCAATTGCCAAATAATCAAGAAAAAAACTGGATTTTAGCATACACAAAAAATGCAACATCAAATACCGATTTATTAAATAATTTTGTTGATTCTACAGGACGTTATGCAAGAATAACAACTTTTATGAAAGATATTGGCACAGAAAAAATGGCTGGTATTGAAGAACGCATTCAGCAAAAAATTGATAAGGAATTCCCAAAAGAAGATTTTGATGTTTCTATGACTGGTGGTGCGTTGGTATTTTTAAAAGGAACTACGTTTTTAATAAATAACTTAGTTATTTCACTATCATTAGCTATTTTATTAATTGCTGTTTTTATGGCATTTCTGTTTCGTTCGTTTAGAATGATTGTAATTTCTCTAATTCCTAATATTTTCCCTTTGCTAATTACAGCTGGTTTAATGGGATATTTGGGTGTGCCAATAAAACCATCAACAATATTAGTTTTTAGTATCGCATTTGGTATTTCTGTAGATGATACAATTCACTTTTTAGCAAAATACCGACAAGAATTAATTGCCAATAATTGGAGAATTAAACAATCTGTTTACGCAGCCTTAAGAGAGACTGGTGTAAGCATGTTTTATACTTCTATTGTTTTGTTTTTTGGTTTCTTAGTTTTTACCGTTTCTAGTTTTGGAGGAACAATCGCATTAGGAGGTTTGGTTTCAATTACGCTGTTATTTGCAATGGTTTCAAACTTACTATTACTACCTTCATTGTTATTATCTTTAGAAAAGAAAATTGCCAATAAGAAAACCTTTAAAGAACCCACTTTAGATATTTTAACACCTGAAGATACGAATGGAGACACCTAAATAATAGTTGATATAAACCCCAAGATAGGTCAAAATACCAATATTAAAATTTAGAATTTTCTTAAAATCACTTTTACACAATTAGTCTTTCCAACTTTCATTAGTTCATGTATCTTTGTAACTCTTAAAATTTTAAACATGATTAGAACTACTGTAGCTGAACTTTTGGGTTCAAATAATTTTTTACAAGATGTAACACTTAAAGGGTGGGTTAGAACTTTTAGAGCCAATAGATTTATTGCATTAAACGATGGTTCAACTATTAACAATATTCAATGTGTTGTTGACTTTGAAAAAACAGATGAAACAACTTTAAAACGCATTACTACAGGAGCTGCAATTTCTGTAAAGGGAACACTTATTGAGAGTCAAGGAAAAGGACAATCTATTGAAATTCAAGTAAATAAAATTGAAATATTAGGAGATTCTAATCCTGAAGAATACCCAATTCAACCAAAAAAACATAGTTTCGAATTTTTACGAGAAAACGCACATTTAAGAGTCAGAACAAATACATTTAGTGCAGTAATGCGTGTTAGATCTGCACTCTCTTTTGCTGTTCATAAATATTTTACTGAAAATGGATTTTATAATTTTAGTGCCCCAATTATTACAGGTTCAGATGCTGAAGGAGCTGGGGAAATGTTTAAAGTTACTACCTTAGATATTGAAAATCCACCGAAAAATGAAGATGGAAAGATAGATACTTCAAAAGACTTTTTTGGTAAAATGACCAATCTTACCGTTTCTGGTCAATTAGAAGCCGAAACATATGCAATGGCCTTAGGTAAAGTGTACACTTTTGGACCAACCTTTAGGGCAGAAAACTCTAATACAACACGCCATTTATCTGAATTTTGGATGATTGAACCTGAAGTTGCGTTCAATAATTTAGATGATAATATGGATTTAGCTGAAGATTTTATTAAATCTGTAATTAACTATGTTTTAGAACATAGCAAAGATGATATTGCTTTTCTCGATGGCAGGTACAATCAAGAAGAGAAAACCAAACCAGCTTTGCAACGCAGTGAAATGACTTTACTTGAAAAATTAAATTTTGTAGTTGAGAACAATTTTAAACGCGTTAGTTATACAGAAGCCATTGATATTTTAAGAAACAGTAAACCTAATAAAAAGAAAAAATTCCAATATATAATTAATGAATGGGGTGCGGACTTACAAAGCGAACATGAACGCTTTTTAGTTGAAAAGCATTTTAAATGCCCTGTAATTTTATTTGATTATCCTGCAAATATTAAAGCTTTTTACATGCGCTTAAACGACGATGGAAAAACCGTAAGAGCCATGGACGTTTTATTCCCAGGAATAGGAGAAATTGTTGGTGGAAGTCAGCGTGAAGAACGTTTAGAAGTTTTACAACAAAAAATGGCTGCTTTAGATATTGAAGAAAAAGAATTATGGTGGTATTTAGATACCCGAAAATTTGGAACAGCAGAGCATAGTGGTTTTGGATTAGGATTTGAACGTTTAGTTCAATTTACAACAGGTATGGGGAATATTAGAGATGTAATTCCATTTCCAAGAACACCTCAAAACGCAGAGTTTTAAATTGTTCAATTAAAAATTTTACAGACATAATTCAATGTTTTTTGTATTTTTATAAAAAGTCGCAATAAATATATGCTTAAACAAAGCTTACATTATAAGTTATTACAAAAATTATCGCCTCAGCAAATTCAATTAATGAAATTGATTCAATTGCCTACACAAGCATTTGAGCAAAAATTAAAACAAGAATTAGAGGAAAACCCTGCCTTAGAAGGTGGTAAGGAGAGTACAGACAATTTTGAAGATTCTCAAAATGATGAATACGATGATTCTGGTAATGAAAATATAAGCACAGATGATATAAATATTGATGAATATTTAAGTGACGACGAAATACCTAATTACAAAACTCAAGCAAATAATTATTCCTCAGATGATGAGGATAAACAAATTCCCTACGCTTCAGGAACCTCTTTTACACAGCATCTAAAAACTCAAATAAATACCTACCGTTTAACTGAAGATGAAGAAACTATTACAGATTTTCTAATTGGAAGTATAGATGATAGCGGTTATTTAAGACGTGATTTAGTTGATGTATTAGACGATTTAGCATTTACACAAAACATCTTTACATCTATTGAAGAGTTAGAAAGATTATTACATTTGGTGCAACAATTAGACCCAGCTGGTGTTGGTGCACGAAGTTTAAAAGAGTGTTTAATTCTTCAATTAAAAAGAAAAACAGAAAAACCTAGTGTACTTCTTGCAATAAATATTCTTGAAAATTCTTTTGATCATTTTGCTAAAAAGCATTACAAAAAATTATTGCAAAAATTTCATATTTCAGAAGAGCAACTAAAAGAGGCTATTTTACAAATTGAAAAACTAAATCCAAAACCAGGTGGATCTTACCTTGGAAATAATAGAATAGCGGAGCAAATTGTTCCAGATTTTACCATAAAAATTATTGAAGGGGAATTAGAGCTTTCATTAAACTCAAGAAATGCTCCAGAACTACATGTTTCTAGAGAATACAGCGATTTATTGCACGGATATAAAGATTCAAAAGAAAAATCCAAATCTCAAAAAGAAGCTGTACAGTTTATTAAACAAAAGTTAGACTCTGCAAAATGGTTTATTGATGCTATAAAACAACGCCAGCAAACCTTGCTTCTAAATATGAATGCTATTATGCACCATCAAAAAGAATATTTTTTAACAGGTGACGAACGCAAGTTAAAGCCTATGATTTTAAAAGATATTGCAGATGTAATTGATATGGATGTTTCAACGGTATCTAGAGTTGCTAACAGCAAATACGTTAGCACACCTTATGGTACAAAATTAATTAAAGAATTCTTCTCTGAATCCATGAAAAACGATCAAGGTGAAGATGTATCCACCAGAGAAATTAAAAATATCTTAGAAACTGTTATTTCCAATGAAAATAAAAATAAACCTTTAACCGATGACAAGTTATCTGTTCTTTTAAAAGAAAAAGGATATCCAATCGCACGAAGAACTGTTGCAAAATATAGGGAGCAACTAGATATTCCAGTGGCTCGATTAAGAAAAAAGATTTAATAGTATTAAAAAGCCTATGAAAATTTCAAAATTTATTTCAATTTTTTTTCATCCAATTAATTTTCCAATTATTGGTGCGCTAATCTATTTTCTTTTTAGACCAAAATATATTTTTAAACCACAAGAATATACCATAATGTCAGTAATTTTAATTGGCACTTATGTTTTTCCAATTATATTTCTAATTGTTTTAAAACGCTATAAAATGATACATAGCTACCACATGGTTTCGATAGAGGAGCGTAAATTTCCTACTTTATTATTTACTGCAATTTCGGTTATTATTGGCAATTGGTTACTTAAAACAAAAATTGTAGACCTTTTAGCTTTACTATTTTTTGGATATGCATTCGCATTTCTAATTTCTTATGCATTACTATATTTTAAACAAAAAATTAGCTTACATACGGCCGCAGTTGGTGGTTTAATTGGTTTTTTAATTTACTATAGTTTCTATTATCAAATTAATCTAGTAGTTCTTTTAGCGTTCTTTTTTATATTAAGTGGTATAATTGCTTCTGCAAGATTACGATTAAAAGCACATACAATAAGTGAAGTTTTTTTAGGATTTTTTGCAGGCTTAATAACTCAATTTTTACTCTTTTTTATATACTACATGATATAAAATTTAAGACCTATTCTTATATCTTTAAAATCAAGTTGGTCGGCATTTAAATCAACATTATCAAAAATAGGGTTTAAGCCATAATATACATAAAGATTCCAAGTACTATATCCCGCAGAAAATATAATACCAAACTGTACTTTTTTTATTTCAGAAATATTATTAATTAGAATGGTTTCATTTATATCGCTAAATTTAGATTTCGAAGAAAAAATATAAGATGCTTTAATTCCAGTATAAATTCTCCAGAATTTATATTTATTGAGGGTTGAGTTTCTCCAACGTATCTCAAAAGGTACATCTATTGCATGCAACTTTAACCAATTGGATTTATAATCATCAGCAATAACACAAATGTTCTTATTGCCTTCTTTTGAAATCTTTAAATTTTGAATATAAGCATTATATTGATATCCTAATCCAAGCGCTAAACCAAAAGTACCTTTTCTATTTAAAGGAATATCTTTAATAAAACCAGTTGCAATACCGCCTGAAAAACCATTTTGGGCCAACTCTTTGGGCTTATCAATTAAACTATTATATGTAAGTGTTAAATAAAGTTGATCTTCTAGATATGATGCATCAATATTTATTGAATCATTATTAACCTGAGCCTGAAGTATTGAAATACTAAAAATTAAACAAAATATTGAAAATACATTTTTCATAATAACAAATATACTTTATAAAAATAAAAGAGGCAATCAAATTTGATTGCCTCTTTAAAAGTTAATT
The DNA here is from genome assembly GCF_014646675.1 of Lutibacter litoralis. Taxonomy (GTDB): domain Bacteria; phylum Bacteroidota; class Bacteroidia; order Flavobacteriales; family Flavobacteriaceae; genus Lutibacter; species Lutibacter litoralis. The sequence goes on from NZ_BMNS01000002.1 coordinate 404,052, forward strand.
AAGTAGTATATACTTATTAAAAGTTATTTTTTATATCATTACCTTTTGTGGTTGAAAAACTAACTTTTAGTGCATTAATATCTCTTAATTGTTCTTTAATATCTAAGATTGTACCTACATTGGCCTCCTTATCAGCTTTAATAGAAGTAGTCATATATTTAACTTCTTCTTCTTTTCTTAAGGCTCTTTCAGAGAAAATAAAACTAGGGACATCATTTACATCAATAATTTTATCATTCACCTGAATCTTATCTCCTCCAATTCTTGTATCCTTTGATTTACCAACATAAATAGTACTAACCAAACTTTTCATTTCTAACTTTTTTACTTCACTTGCCGTAGGCAATAGTGGTTTTTTAATCAGTAAATCAGTTTCTCTCATAGTAGTTGATACCATAAAAAAGAATAGCAACATAAATACAATATCTGGTAAAGATGCTGTAGAAATTGCAGGCAATCCTTTTTTCTTCTTTTTAAACTTACTCATGTGCTGATATTATTTAATTGGTTCTGGTTCAGTGATTATTTGAGGATAACTGTCTTTTAAAAAGTCAATTTTTTCCTTTAGTTTATCTCCTCCGTTATCATTATAATCTTTTAACAAATCACTATAAGTTCTTTTATATTTTTCTAAGGCCAACCTGTTTCTTAACTCATTGTATGCCGCTTCAATTTCATTTTGAATAGAAACGTACATTCCGTAGGTTGTTCCTCTATCGCTTTGTAAAGATATAATTGCCTTTGATGGATGATCTGATGATGCTGGGTCTTTTGCTCCTTGACAATAATCACATGGAACTCCAGGAGTACCATCTGGTTTTGGTGCAGATTCACCCCCACCATTATCTATAAAATCCATTGCAATCCTTCTAATATCTGTAACTTGAACAAAATCAGTTCCTTCTATAAGAATTTGATTATTTCTATTTACAGTAATATCTAAAACATTCTTTTGTTTAATAGTTACTTCAGGTGTATCTTCCGATTTTTCTGGTAATTTTCTAGAAATACCAGAATCCACATCCATAGTTGTTGTAACTAAGAAAAATATTAAAAGCAAGAACGCAATGTCTGCCATTGAACCAGCATTTATTTCTGAATTTTCTCTTCTTGCCATAGTGCTATTATTTTGCTAATCCTTTTACAAAGTCAACTACAAAGAATCCTAAACCAATAACGCCTAAAATTGCGCTAAAGTTTATTCCTGTACTTACCCATTTTGAAACACTTCCAGCTTCACCATCCTCTAAAACTCTACCACTAACATCTAAAACTGCTGCATCCGAAGATACTGAATATGCTATTATTAATATTACTGCTAAAGCAGCAATACCCAATAATGTTCTTTTTAAAACTTGTGGATGTTTTACTAGATTTAGTATAGAAAAGACTACTGCAATTAAACCAGTTGCTATTAATACAAATTTAGCAAAATTTATAAATGGCGAAACAATGCTAGCCTGTAATTCGGCATCCGTTTCTATTATATCGTCACCTACCATAACAATTCTAATGAAAAAATAGAAAGCTATTAATCCAATAAGACCTGCTACTAAGGTTAATATTTTTGAAAATTTCTTATTCATAATTTCTCTTATTTTTTGTGTTTAACCAAAAGGTCAACAAGTGAAATTGATGCATCTTCCATATTGTTTACAATACTATCTACTTTAGAAATAATATAATTATAAAAAATTTGAAGAATAATTGCAACAATTAAACCAAACACTGTTGTTAATAATGCTACTTTAATACCTCCAGCAACAACTGTTGGAGAAATATCACCAGCTTGTTGGATTGAATCAAATGCACTAATCATACCAATTACAGTTCCCATGAAACCAAGCATTGGTGCTAAAGCGATAAATAAAGAAAGCCAAGAAATGTTTTTCTCTAACAGCCCCATTTGAACTCCACCATAACCAACAACTGCTTTTTCAGCTGCATCTACGCCTTCGTCCATTCTATCTAAACCTTGATAAAATATAGAAGCAACAGGCCCTTTAGTATTTCTACAAACCTCTTTAGCAGCCTCTACACCACCAGATGCTAATGCATCATCTACTTTACCAACTAATTTCTTAGTATTGGTTGTAGCCATGTTTAAATAAATAATTCTTTCAATAGCAATTGCTAACCCTAAAATTAAGGCTACTAATACAATTCCCATAAAAAATGGTCCACCTTCTATAAAACGTTGTTTTAATTCTTGGTGAAATGTTTTTGTTTCTGCGTCTGCAACTTGTTCTGTGTTTGCTGCATCTTGTGCAATAGCTTTAGGTGCTGCTCCAAATAACAATAACCCTGTAATTGCAAGGATAGTAAATACTCTTTTCATCGTGTAATAGTTAATTTATTAATTTTACGGTTAAATATATAATTTTTTTTAAACAAATAGTTCATTTATTGAGTAAGTTAAAAGTCCAATGCTTCTCAAAAAACTCGTCTCTAATTAAACTTTTGCGAATGGCAAGTAACAAAAAAATGTTGAATTTTGAAAATTTTAGAAGCACTTTAAATAATTTATTTGCAATATTATATTATTTTCTAATTTCTGTAACAATCTTACTTTTTTTTCATAATATATTATAAAAAAAATTAAAACATTAGTATTAATTTAAATAAAAGTATTAATCTTCACTCATTTCACCACGCAAAGGTGTTTCAAAAATAGTTTTAAATTCACTTTTTGGGATTTTTTCACCTAAAAGATACATTAATTTGGCTAATGCAGATTCTGTAGTGATATCTTTTCCATTAATAATTCCAATTTTTTTTAAGTGTTCACTTGTTTCATAATGCCCTAAAATTACACTTCCTCCTATACATTGTGTTACGTTTACAACATGTACACCTCTTTCTATTGTCTTTTTTAATAAATTAACAAACCAAGCTTCTGTTGGAGCATTACCCGCTCCATAAGTTTCAATAATAACTCCTTTTAGGCTATTTATCGATACAATAGTTTCTACCACTTCATTAGTAATGCCTGGAAAAATTTTTAAAACAACAATATTATTGTCTAGTTTTTTTCTAACTTTTAAACGTTTATTATAAATATTTGGTTGCAACAATAATTGTTTAGAAAACTTTAAATGTACACCGCTTTCTCCTAAAGGCGGAAAATTTAGTGAATCAAAAGCTTCAAAATGTTCTGCATTTATTTTGGTTGTTCTATTTGCCCGATACAACTTATATTCAAAATACAAGCATACTTCAGAAATAACAGGTTTATCTTGCTCTTTTGAAGATGCAATCTGAATTGATGTTATTAGATTTTCTTTGGCATCTGTTCTTAAATCTCCAATAGGCAATTGAGAGCCTGTAAAAATTATTGGTTTTGTTAAGTTTTCAAACATAAAACTAATTGCTGAAGCCGTATAAGACATGGTATCTGAACCGTGTAAAACTACAAATCCATCAAAATTATTATAGTTGTTTTCGATTAGCTCTGCTAATAAAACCCAATTTGAAATATTCATATTTGAAGAATCTATAGGCTCTTCAAATGAAATACTTTCTATTAAACAATTTATATGATTAATTTCTGGTATATGTTTTAAAAGTTTATCAAAGTTAAATGTTTTTAATGTACCTGTTTTAAAATCTTTAACCATACCTATGGTTCCTCCAGTATAAATTAAAAGTATTTTTGTCATTTTTGTCATTTTGTCTGAATGCTTAAATTTGGAATAATTTATGTTGTAAATTTACCAAATTAAAATACATTAACTAAAAAGAAATTATGATTGGATATTATATAATAATTGGTGGTATTTCATTATTAAGCTGGTTAGTAAGCCAGCAATTGAAAAGAAAATTCAACTACTATTCAAAAATTAGATTACAAAATGGATTAAGTGGTAGAGAAATTGCTGAAAAAATGTTAAGTGATAATGGCATTTATGACGTTAAAGTTATTTCTACTTCTGGACGATTAACAGACCATTATAACCCCGCAAACAAAACCGTTAATTTAAGTGAATCTGTTTACAACGAACGTAATGCTTCTGCGGCTGCTGTAGCCTCGCACGAGGTTGGACATGCTGTGCAACATGCGCAAGCTTATCAATGGCTGCAAATGCGCTCTAAATTAGTTCCTGTTGTAAGTATTACTTCAAACTTTTCTATGTGGTTGGTTATTGGTGGTGTTGTTTTAGGTGCTGCATCTGGAAATTCTCCAATTGGATTTACAATTGCAATTATAGGTTTAGGAATGATGGCTTTGGCAACGCTATTTAGTTTTATTACTTTACCTGTTGAATATGATGCAAGCAATAGAGCGCTAGCTTGGTTAAAAACCAATAATATGCTTACCAATACAGAGCAAGATGGCGCTAAAGATGCTTTAAAATGGGCTGCAAGAACTTATCTGGTTGCCGCTTTAGGATCGTTAGCTATGTTATTTTATTGGGGGTTAAGAATTTTCGGCTCTCGAGATTAATACTTCTAATAAAAGTTACTATATTCATAAGCCTAACAGATTTTTACAAACTGTTAGGTGTTTTTTATAACTTTAATTGTCTATCGATTTGCTGATCTAATGAAATAAAGGTTTCCGTACGTGCAACACCTTTAATAAATTGGATTTCTTCATTTAAAACTTTCATTAAATGTGTATTGTTTTTACAAAGTAATTTTATAAAGATAGACCAATTTCCTGTGGTATAATGACTCTCAACTACTTCTGGAATTTCTTTTAGTCTTTTTATTGCTGAAGAAAATTTACTAGCGTTATCCAAATGTACTCCAACAAAAGCAGTGGTATTATACCCAAGAACTTTTGGATTTATTAGTAGCTTTGATCCTGAAATTAATCCACTCGACTCTAATTTTCGTAACCGTTGATGAATAGCCGCTCCTGAGATTCCAATTTCACGAGCAATTCCTAAAATTGAAGTTCTAGCATCTTGCATCAAATATTTTAAAATAGTTTTATCTATACCATCTATAGTTACTACTTGATTTTTCATAATTTTAAATCTTAAAAAAGTTAAAAAAAAGGCTGTTTTAATAATTTAAAACAGCCTTTTTTTATATATCTAAAACTTTACTCATCTTCTTCAACAGGTTGAATTTCAAAATCTTCCATAAACTTTGTAGTGTAATTTCCAGCAATATAGTCTGGATGCTCCATTAACTGTCTATGGAATGGTATTGTGGTTTTTATACCTTCAATAACAAATTCATTAAGTGCTCTACGCATTTTACTAATTGCTTCTTCTCTAGTTTGAGCGGTTGTTATTAGTTTAGCAATCATAGAATCGTAATTTGGCGGAATCGAATACCCTGCATATACGTGCGAATCTACTCTTACTCCGTGACCTCCTGGAATATGTAATGTTGTTATTTTACCTGGTGATGGTCTAAAATCATTAAAAGGATCTTCTGCATTAATTCGACATTCGATTGAATGTAATTTCGGAAAATAATTTTTCCCAGAAATAGGAATTCCAGCAGCTACTTTAATTTGCTCATAAATTAGATCGTAATCTATAACTTGTTCTGTAATTGGGTGCTCCACCTGAATACGAGTATTCATTTCCATAAAATAGAAATTTTTATGTTTATCAACCAAGAACTCTATGGTACCTGCACCTTCATAAGATATATATTCAGCAGCCATTACTGCAGCCTCTCCCATTTTTTTTCTTAATTGAGGAGTCATAAATGGTGAAGGAGCTTCTTCGGTTAATTTTTGGTGACGACGTTGAATTGAACAGTCTCTTTCAGATAAATGACAAGCTTTTCCAAAAGAATCTCCGATAACCTGAATTTCTATATGTCTAGGTTCTTCAATTAACTTTTCTAAATACATGTCTTCGTTTCCAAATGCTGCTCCAGCTTCTTGACGTGCTGAATCCCAAAGGTCTCTTAACTTTTCTTTTTTCCATACTGCACGCATTCCTTTTCCTCCGCCACCTGCAGTTGCTTTTAACATAACAGGATACCCCATTTCATCTGCTAAACTTTCAGCTTCTTCAAAAGTTTCTAAAATTCCTTCAGAACCTGGAATTGTTGGAACACCAGCTGCTTTCATTGTTGCTCTAGCTGATGCTTTATCACCCATTTGACTTATCATTTCAGCGGTAGCTCCTATAAATTTGATCCCATGCTCTTCACATAATTTAGAAAATTTAGCATTTTCAGCTAAAAATCCATACCCTGGATGAATTGCATCAGCATTTGTAATTTCCGCTGCCGCTAAAATTGCAGACATTTTTAAATATGATTCACTGCTTGAAGGCGGTCCAATACAAACTGCTTCATCTGCAAAACGAACATGTAAGCTTTCTGAGTCAGCCGTTGAATATACTGCTACCGTTTTAACTCCAATTTCTTTACAGGTTCTAATAACGCGTAATGCTATTTCACCTCTATTGGCGATTAATATTTTTTTAAACATACTTACTTCTGTTTATCAAAATTTAAAAAACAAACTCCAAAAAAAATTGGAATCTGTAAATTAAAAATTGTGATTTTATTTATGACGGGTCTACTAAAAATAATGGTTGACCAAATTCAACTGGCGTACCATCTTCTATAAGAATTTTCACAATTTTACCAGTTACTTCAGCTTCAATTTCATTAAAGAGTTTCATTGCTTCGACCATACAAACTACGGTATCACTATTTACAGTATCACCTACTTCAACAAATACTGGTTTGTCTGGAGAAGGTTTTCTATAAAACGTTCCAATTATTGGCGAAGTAATTTCTATAAATTTAGATTCTTCAGTGGCCGTATTTGTTCCTGATACTGCTTCTTGAGCTTGAACTGGTGCTGCAACTTGACCTGGCATTCCCATTTGAGGCATTCCCATTGGGGCTTGCTGTACAATTGTAGTTTCGGTTTTTTCAGATCCAGTTTTAATGGTAATTTTAATGTCTTCCATTTCTAACTTAACCTCACTTGCACCAGATTTAGCTACAAATTTAATTAGATTCTGAATATCTTTTAATTCCATAATATTCACTTTGTTTTTGTTGTTAATTAATTTAAGAGTTGTATGCCCATTTTAAGTAAATAGATCCCCACGTGAAACCTCCACCAAATGCAGCAAAAATTATTTTATCTCCTTTTTTAAGTTGATTTTCGTAATCCGCCAAAAGCAATGGCAATGTAGCTGAAGTAGTATTTCCATACTTTTGTATGTTCATCATTACTTTAGATTTATCTACTTCAATTCTATTTGCAGTTGCTTCAATTATTCTTTTATTAGCTTGATGTGCCGCAAGCCAATCAATACTTTCTTTCGTTAAATTATTGCGCTCTAGTATCTTTACTGCAACATCTGCCATATTAAAAACTGCGTTTTTAAATACGGTTTTTCCATCTTGAAAAACAAAGTTTTCTCTATTATCAATCACTTCTTTTGTAATAGGAAAACAAGAGCCTCCAGCTTTTACTCGTAAAAATTCTCTTCCTGCACCATCACTTCTTAAATATTCATCTTGCAAACCTAACCCATCTTCATTTGGCTCAAATAGTGCGGCTCCTGCTCCATCACCAAAAATAATACATGTTGCTCTATCTGTATAATCAATCATAGATGAACATTTATCTGCACCAATAAGTAAAACTTTTTTGTATTTGCCAGATTCTATATATTTAGATGCTACTGACATTCCATATAAAAAGCTTGAACATGCTGCTTCCAAATCAAATCCAAAAGCATTAATTGCTCCAATTTTTGTTGCTACATAGGCAGCTGTAGCAGCCGCTTGCATATCTGGAGTTGCTGTTGCAACTATAACTAATTCAATTTTTTTTGGGTCTAATTTTTTCTTATAAATTAGTTCTTGAGCAGCTTTAATAGCCATATAAGAAGTTCCTTTTCCTTCTCCTTTTAAAATCCTACGCTCTTTAATTCCAGTTCTTGAAGTTATCCATTCATCATTGGTATCAACCATTTCTTCTAACATTTTGTTAGATAAAACATCTTCTGGAACATATTTTCCAACGGCTGTAATTGCTGCGGTAATTTTTGTCATAATGTTTTCTTTTTAATAAAAAAGAGTTTCAAAGTAATGAAATTTATTTTTAATTATTAGTGAATTTTACCATTTTTTAAACAAAATGATTATAAAAAACAAAAAAAACCCTCAAAATGAGAGTTTTTTTAAATTGTTATATTATAATAAATTAAGCTTGATTTTCAACTGAATCTATTACTATTTGGCCTCTATAATAAAGTTTTCCTTCATGCCAGTGAGCTCTGTGATATAAATGCGCTTCTCCTGTTGTTGGATCAACAGCTACTTGAGGAGCTACAGCTTTATAATGAGTTCTTCTCTTATCTCTTCTTGTTTTTGAAATTTTTCTTTTAGGATGTGCCATTACTCTTATTTTTTTCTATTAGTATGCTCTTTAATTTATTCCATCTAGGGTCTATATTATTTGAATCGACTTCTAAATGATTTTCTTCTTTATTTAAATCTTTTATTTTAAACTCGTTTAATTTATCTAATATTTCAGATTTTAAGGTGCCGTCTTCTACACCTGGATGTACTCTTTTTATGGGTACCTCCAAAACTATTGCTTCATATATATATTGTGCAATATTTAGTTTAAAATCTGAATGTGGAATTATTAATAACTCATCGTTTTCGTTATTAAATTCATCCCCAAATTTTACAATTAAAAATATATTGGTTGCAATTGGTTGTTGAAATAACTCGTTTGTAATATCACATGCTACTTCTAAACTTCCTGAAAACTCAAAATTTAATTCAAACAATGTAGGTTTCTTTAAAAAAGACAAACTTACATTTACATTTGAATTGTAAAATTCTTCATAATTAAAAAAATCAAAGAACTCTTTACTTATATTGTAATCAAACTGGTGAACTCCATCTTTTAAACCTATAAAAGAAATATCGAAATTTTTTAAATCTTTCATATTAGAACTTCAATTTGAGCGTGCAAAGATATAAAAATTATATATACATTTTTTAAATAAATATAGAAATTTACAATTTTTCTTTTCTTTGATTCGATTTTAAAGTGTTTTCTGTCAAACTTTTATATTCTTCTCTTGTTTTAAAAACTTTTATTGCTGTAAAAATAGCTTCTTTAAAAGAGTTTATGTTTGCCAAACCTTTGCCTGCAAGTTCATAAGCAGTACCATGGTCTGGAGACGTTCTAATTTTACTTAAACCTGCTGTATAATTAACTCCTTCACCAAAAGAAAGGGTTTTAAACGGCGCTAAACCTTGATCATGGTACATGGCTAAAATAGCATCGAAGTTTTTATAATTACTTGATCCAAAAAAGCTATCAGCCGCATACGGTCCATATACTAATTTACCTTCATTCTGTATCTCGTTAATAGTTGGTCTAATAACAGCATCGTCTTCTTTTCCAATAACACCATGGTCTCCACAATGCGGATTGAGTCCTAAAATTGCAATTTTTGGTTTTGAAATAGCAAAATCTTGCACTAAGGTTTTATACAATATTTCTACTTTTTTCTTTATCAACTCTGGTGTAATTGTTTCAGAAACTTTAGCGATAGGGATATGACCAGTAATTAAACCTATTCTTAAAGTATCTGCCATTAAAATCATTAAAGTTTCACCATCTAATTTAGATTCTAGATACTCGGTATGACCTGGAAATTTAAAATCTTCAGACTGAATATTATCTTTATTAATTGGAGCTGTTACCAATACATCTATAGTCCCTTTTGTCAGTTCATTTGTTGCTGCTTCAAGCGATTCAAAAGCTAGTTTCCCTGATAGTTCGGTAGGTTCGCCTAATTCTAAATCTATATCTTCTTTCCAAAGGTTTAAAATATTTACTTTACCGTTAATTGCTCTATCTACTTGCTTAATTCCATTAAATGGTATATTAATGTTCAGGTTTTTTTTATAGTTTGTAATTAACTTTGTGCTTCCAAATATTATAGGAGTACAAAAGTCCAACATTCTTTTGTCTGAAAAGGCTTTCAAGATTATTTCTATTCCAATACCATTAAAATCTCCAATAGAAATTCCTAATTTTATTTTTTCAAATTTATCCATAAATACGGTTATAATGCTTAATTTTGAGACTTCAAAAGTAATGAAATAAATTAATAAAATTATGTTTACAGGTATAATAGAAAGCTTAGGTATTGTTAAAAATATTGTTAAAGAAGGAGATAATATACATATTAGTATAGAAAGTGATTTTACTTCTGAATTAAAAATTGATCAAAGTGTTGCTCATAACGGGGTTTGTTTAACAACCGTTGCTATAAATGGAAATGAATATACTGTAACAGCTATAAAAGAAACCTTAGAAAAATCGAATTTTAAACACCTAAAAATTGGTGATAAAATAAATTTAGAACGTGCAATGATTCTTGGAGCTAGGCTGGATGGACATATTGTACAAGGCCATGTAGATCAAACTGCGACTTGTACTGGCGTTATTGAAGAAGACGGTAGTTGGGTTTTTAGTTTTGAATATGACAACTCTTTAAACAATATTACCATAGAAAAAGGTTCAGTTACAGTAAACGGAACAAGTCTAACAGTTGTAAATTCTAAAAATAATACTTTTTCAGTTGCAATAATTCCATACACATATGACTTTACAAACTTTCATACCTTTAAAATAGGAACAGTAGTAAATTTGGAGTTTGATGTTATTGGGAAATATGTTGCAAAACTGTTAGAAAAATAATTACTTTTTTCTTTCACAATTAAAATTCTTACACTGTACCATAAATAAATACACTACCACCAATAGTAGGAATGTCTGAAGGCGGAGTCTCAGATTATTTTAGTATTGATAGGATTTTATTTAAAGATACTACTGAAAATGTGTAGACTGGATTCAAACTCAACTTAATTCATTTATCCTAATAAAAAAAGCCTTTCATTAATTTGAAAGGCTTTTCGAGTTTTAAAAGTGGTCCCACTTGGGCTCGAACCAAGGACCCCCTGATTATGAGTCAGGTGCTCTAACCAGCTGAGCTATGGGACCTAAAACTGGGTGCAAAATTACTACTTTTTATTTTATGTACAACTCTTTTGTGCAATTTTTAAAAAATAAAATTTATTTAATTTTTTATGATTCTATTAACTTTTTGATTCCCAAAATATTCAGTTAAAATTTAAAAGTTTAAATAACTTAAATGTTACTTATAATTTTGTTTTAACCAAACTTTTTGAAACTCTCTTTTTAAAATAAGAAACGCAATTTCATTTACGGTAGTAGTTAAATCATTGCTGGTAATTGTAGCCAAATCTTTTTCAGAAACATCAACTCTATACATTAGATTTAAATAATCATCGTATTTAAATTGAATTAAGTTTAAAATTGTTTCTGTTAGTTCTTTGATAAGATCTTCAATAAGACAAGTACTTTCAACTTTTTTACACATACCGCTTAATTGAAAATCTTTATTAAGCTGTTCTATCAGCTTAGATAGCAGGTTTTCTGTTTTAACAACTTTTAATAATTCTAAAGAATTTTGTGCTTCCAACATTAAATGCTACGTTTCATTAAACTTAAGCCAAAGTTCTTTAATTGTTCTTTTTTACTTTCTGGAATACTTAAAGTTTCAAGAATAATAAATGCCTTTTGCGTGTAAGTTTCAATTTCTTTTGTAGTAATCTCTGCAATTTTACTCCTATTAAAAAGCTCTGTAACTTCTTTCGTTTTAGTTTCAAAATTAATTTTAGTGTTATAAAAACCCAATAATTTTTCTTTATCCTTTTTATCACAAACTTCCAATGCTTTTAGATACAAAAAGGTTTTTTTATTTTCTAAAATATCACCTCCAATTTGTTTTCCAAAAGTTGCTGCATCTCCAAAAGTATCTAAAAAATCGTCTTGCAATTGAAATGCAATTCCTAAATTCAGTCCAAAATTATAAATCTTTTCAGCTTCACTTTTTTCAACATTTGCAATAATAGCTCCCATTTCCATAGCAGCTGCAACCAAAACCGAGGTTTTATAAGTAATCATTCTAATGTACTCGGCAATTGTAACATTATTTCTGGTTTCAAAATCAATATCTAATTGTTGTCCTTCGCATACTTCTAAAGCCGTTTTATTAAATAAAAGTATTAATTTTTTAAAAAGTTCTGGTTCGTATTTATTAAAACACTGTGAGGCCAAAATCATCATAGCATCACCCGATAAAATTCCTGTATTGACATCCCATTTTTCGTGCACAGTTTGTTTACCCCTTCTAATTGGAGCACTGTCCATAATATCGTCATGTATTAATGTAAAATTATGGAAAAGTTCTATCGCCAAAGCTGCATCATAGGCATCTTTGGGCTTTCCTTCAAACAAATCACAGGTCATTATTGTTAAGATTGGGCGCAATCGCTTACCTCCAATTTGCAAAATATAATGTATTGGTGCATATAAATTTTTAGGTTCTTTTACTGTTACTTCTTTTTTTAAATAACTAATAAAATCTTCTTTATAAGTATCAACTATATTCATTTAAATTCTATTTTTTTGTAAAAATACATCTTTGAAGTTACTTTTTATAATTGATTTATTTTTTTGAATGTTATAAAACTGTTAAAACTCAAGAAACTTTTTCGGTATCTAAAGTTTCCTTTCGTATATTTGCACTCGCTTTTTTTATAAAAAAGTATAATAGCATGAAGGAAACAATTTTAAAAAGAGCTGGTGAAACATTTTTAAAGTACGGCTTTAAAAGTGTCACTATGGACGATATTGCTAATGATTTAGGAATCTCAAAAAAAACAATCTATAAACATTTTAAAAATAAAGTTGAACTTGTTGATCAAGCTACAGAATACATGCATAACTTAATGCATACTGAAGTTTTAAAGGTCTACAATATGGAATACAATGCCATTGAAGAGAATTTTGAAGCAAATAAGGTTTTTAAAGGTTTTATGCAAAACTCAGACGACTCTCCTATTTATCAATTAAAAAAATATTATCCTGAAACTTATAATAAAATAATGTCGCGAGAATTTTGCATGTTTAGGGATTGTCTCTTAACCAATGTAGAAAAAGGTATTAGAGAAGGATTATTTAGGGCAAATCTATATGTTGAACAGGTTGTAAAGTTTTACTTTTCACTTATAATGAGTGTACATGATTCCGATATATATACCTATAGTAAAAACACCATCAACAAATTAGAGTTAAACGTTCTTGAATATCATATAAGAGCTATCGCTACAAAAAAAGGGATAAAGGAATTAGAAAAACAACTGGCCAAACTAAACACTATTTAATAATGAAAAAAACAATACTATTAGTTATTGGAATACTGCTAGGTATTAATTTAAATGCACAAGAAAGTATTACACTTTCTTTGAAAGAAGCAATAAATTATGCAATAGAAAACAGTTATTCATCAATAAATGCATCTAGAGATATTGAAGCAGCAAAAAAGAAAAAATGGGAAACAACAACCATTGGATTGCCCCAAATAAGTGCAACTATAGATTACCAAAACTGGATTAAACAACAAGTATCTTTACTTCCAGCTGAATTTTTTGGCGGTGTTGAAGGTGAATTTACTGAAGTTGCTTTTGGCACAAAACAAAACATGAATGCCACAGCTACTTTAAATCAATTAATTTTTGATGGCTCCTATTTAGTGGGGTTACAATCTGCTAAGGTGTATTTACAAATTTCTGAAAATGCTAAAGAAAAAACTAATCTTGGTATTAGAGAGGCTGTAATTAACGCTTATGGAAATGTATTATTAAGTGAAGAAAGTATTCTAATTTTAGAAAAAAATATTGCTACTCTAGAAAAAAACTTAAAAGAAACCAAGCAAATTTATTTAAATGGGTTTACTGAAGAAGAAAATGTTGAACAACTTCAAATTACACTTGCTACTATAAAAAGTCAACTTTCTAAAACTAAAAAATTAAAAAGCATTGCTTATAAAATGTTAAATATAACTTTAGGTTTAGAAATTAATAAAACTGTTTTATTATCTGATTCACTAAACAATCTATCAAAAGAAAATATAGATTTAGGCTTACTTTCTTCGGAATTAACTTTAGAAAATCATATAGATTTCAAAATTGCTAAAAACACAGAAAAGTCTAATGAACTTTTGGTAAAGCTAGAACAAAGTAAAGCATTACCATCATTAAGTAGTTTTGTAAATTTTGGGTACGCAGGTTTTGGTCAAAATTTTGATTTCTTTAAAAAGGAGCAACAATGGTTCGATTCCTCATTATTAGGTGTAAGCTTAAATATTCCAATTTTTAGTAGTTTGGCTAGAAATTCAAGAACACAACAAGCTAAAATTGAACTAGAAAAAGCACGTACAAATCTAACAGAAACAGAACAAAAACTATTACTTCAATTAGAATCTGCTAAAACTGAATACAATTATAGTTTAGAAGAATTAGAAACTTCTAAACAAAATTTAGCTTTGGCAGAACGCATAGAAAACAAACAACAAATTAAATTTTTTGAAGGAATTTCTACAAGCTTTGAATTGACCGAAGCGCAAAGACAATTATACACAATGCAGCAAAATTACTTACAGGCAATGCTAAATGTAATTGCTAATAAAGCTGCTTTAGACAACGCATTAAACATCTCAATCAACTAAATAAATTTAAAATGAAAAAATATATAGCATTAATTATAGCAAGTATTGTAACTATTTCTTGTGGAGAAGAAGTTAAAAAATCTTCATTAGAAGAATTGAACTCACAACGTTTAATTATAGCAAATCAACTTGATAGTTTAAATACTAAATTAAAAACTATTGAAAGTGAAATTGCTAAAATAGATCCAAATAAAAAACTACCAATTGTAACCGCTTTTACTGTTAAAAAAGATATTTTTAAACACTATATAGAAATACAAGGTGTGGTACAAGCAGATAAAAATATAGAAATTAGACCAGAATTAGGAGGTACAGTAAACTCAATTTTAGTAAAAGAAGGTCAAAAAGTTTCGGCCGGACAATTGTTAATTCAATTAGACGATACCTCTATAAAAAATAATATGGATGAACTAAACACACAATTAAGTTTAGCAAAAACTACTTTTGAAAGACAAGAACGACTTTGGAATCAAAAAATTGGTTCAGAAATGCAATATTTACAAGTAAAAGCTCAGAAAGAAAGTTTAGAAAATAATTTAGCCTCTATTAAAACACAGGCCCGTAAAATGAAAATTATAGCCCCTTTCAGTGGAATTGTAGATGTAATTTACCCTAAAAATGGAGAACTTACCAATCCGCAAATGCCAGTTATACGCTTAATAAACTTAGATAAAGTATATGTTGAAGCTGATATCACAGAATCCTACTTACCTGTAATTAAAGTTGGTACAGAAGCCATTTTAAATTTCCCATCAATTAACAAAGAAATAACTTCAGAAATTGCTCAAATAGGACATTATATAAATCCAGATAATAGAAGTTTTAAAACACGAATTAATATTTCAAATAAAGACCAAAGTATAAAACCAAATTTATTGGCTGATTTAAAAATTTTAGATTTTGAAGCTACCGGAATTACAATTCCTTCAAATTTAGTACAACAAGATCAAACCGGAGCAGATTATGTGTACATCATTAAAAATGAAGATGGACAAAACAAAATAGTAAAGTCTTTAATTACAATAACGAACGAATATCAACATAACGTTTTTGTTACTGAAGGAATTGCAGAAAATGATGTATTAGCGAATGCCGGAGCAAGACTTATAAAAGAAGGCGATATTGTTGAAATACGCACAAATTAAAATCATTTAACTAACAGACATTAAAATGAACAAAGTATTAAAAGAATTTAAACTTTCAACATGGTCCATTAGTAATAAAATGACTGTGTTTGTAATTATAGGAATGATTTTTTTGGCAGGTATATTTTCGTACCAAAGTATGCCAAGAGAATCTTTTCCAGAAATTGTAGTACCTCAAATTTATGTGGCAACTCCATATCCTGGAAATTCCGCACTAGATATTGAAAAACTAATTACAAGACCGTTAGAAAAAGAAATAAACGGAATTTCTGGAGTTGAAGAAATAATTTCAACTTCCATAGAAGGTTTTTCAACTATTCAAGTAGAATTTGATTTTAGCGTTTCTCCAACCGAAGCTTTACGAAAAGTAAAAGATAAGGTTGATGCTGCAAAATCTGATAAAGATTTTCCAACTGACTTGCCAGCAGACCCAACAGTTCAAGAAATGAACTTTTCAGAATTAATTCCAATAATGAATATTAATTTATCTGGAGATTTTTCTATGGATCAACTTAAAGAATATGGAGAATATTTAGAAGATGAAATAGAAAAAGTTCCTGAAATTTCTAAAGTGGATATTCGTGGTATTCAAGATAAAGAAATGGAAATTAGTGTTGATTTATACAAAATGGAAATTTCTAAAATCAGCTTTAATGATATTGCAATGGCTATTCAAAATGAGAATATGACCATTTCTGGTGGAGATTTATTAGAAAACGGTATTCGAAGAAATGTAAGAATTATTGGAGAATTTAAATCCGCAGATGAAATTGAAGATATTATTGTAAAACAAGAAAATGACAATATTGTTTACTTAAGAGACATTGCTAAAGTGAGCTTTAAAGAGCAAGAGAAACAAAATTACGCACGTGAGTTCTCTCAGCCTGTAGTAATGTTAGATGTTACCAAAAGAGGTGGTGAAAATTTAATAAAAGCTTCCACTCAAATAGATAAAATTATTGCTGATGCTAAAGAAAATTATTTCCCTTCTAACTTATCTATTTCTAAAACAAACGACCAAACAAACGACACCAAAACAATGGTTGCCGATTTGGAAAACAGTATTATTCTAGGAATAATTTTAGTAGTTGTTGTTTTACTATTTTTCCTTGGAATTAGAAATGCACTTTTTGTAGGTATTGCTATTCCTTTATCTATGTTTATTTCGTTTATTATTTTAAATGCTTTAGGCGTTACTTTAAATACAATGGTACTATTTTCTTTAGTAATAGCACTAGGTATGTTAGTAGATAATGGAATTGTTGTTGTTGAAAATGTATATAGATTATTAGATGAAGGCTATTCTAATATAGATGCCGCAAAATACGGAGTTGGAGAAGTTGCAATGCCTATTATTGCTTCTACCGCAACTACATTAGCAGCGTTCTTACCTATTGCCTTTTGGCCAGGTATGATGGGAGAATTTATGCGGTTTTTGCCTATTACGTTAATTATCGTTTTAACTTCTTCATTATTTGTTGCTTTGGTTATTAACCCAATGTTAACTTCAGTTTATATGAAAATAAAAGAAGATGAAGTTAATTTTAAAAAGATTTTAATATATAGTTCTGTAATTTTTGCAATTGGTGTTCTATTTATAATTGCAGGTTTAACTACTAAATCCGGAGGTTTAAACGCTTTTGGTTTAATATTGGTTTTGGCTGGAATACTGAGAGTTATAAACACCAAATTATTAACTCCAGGAACCGAGTGGTTTCAAAAAATATTCTTACCAAAGTTGGAAACTATATACGAAAGAACCTTAAAATTTGTACTTTTTAAAAGAAGATCTGGTTATTTCTTTGTTGCTACTTTTGGCTTATTAATTTTTGCTTTTATGCTGTTTGCAGCATTTCCGCCAAAAGTACTGTTTTTCCCAGAAACACCTCCAAAACAAGTATATGTTTATTTAGAATATCCTATTGGAACCGATATTGAAAAAACAAACGACCTCTCTATTGAAGTTGAAAATAAAATTCAAGATTATTTAAAAAAATATGAAGTTAATGGAGAGAACAATCTTATAACTTCGGTTATTGGTCAGGTTGGTGAAGGAACAAGCGATCCAAATCAAGGTCAGCAAGGTGGTACAACTCCAAATAAAGCGCGTATTACTGTCGATTTTGTAAAATTTATGGACAGAGGTGGCGTAGCAACAGAAGATGTTTTAATTGACATACGAAACCTGTTGCAAGAAATTCCTGGCGTAAATATTACAGTTGATAGACCTGCAGATGGACCTCCCGCCGGCGCTCCAATTAATATTGAAGTTTCAGGAGATGATTACGAACATTTGTTAGAAACTGCCGATAATATTCGTCAGTTTATTAATAAAACAACAATTTTAGGTATTGAAGATTTAAAACTGGATGTAGAACAAGGAAAGCCTGAAATGCCTATTATAATCGACCGCCAAAAAGCCAGAAGATTAAATATTTCTACAGGTCAAATTGGTGATGCTTTAAGAACTTCATTATTTGGAAAAGAAGTTTCTACATTTAAAGATGGTGAAGACGATTATCCAATTAATTTGCGTTTAATGGATAAATACCGCTACAATAAAGACCTTTTAGTAAATCAAAAAATTACTTTTAGAAATGCAAGTAATGGGAAAATTGTACAAGTTCCTATTTCTTCGGTAGCACACGCAGAAACGTCGTCAACATTTAGTGCTGTAAAACGAAAAGATTTAAATAGAGTTATTACTATATCATCTAATGTAATTGAAAATTACAATCCAACGGATGTAAACGATCAAATTAAAGAAGCTCTTAAGACATATGCATTACCAAAAGATATTTCAATTTCATTTACAGGTGAACAAGAAGCACAAGCAGAAGAAATGGCATTTTTAAGCAAAGCGTTATTAATAGCAGTTTTCTTAATATTTTTAATCTTAGTTGGACAATTTAACTCCACCTCTACACCCGTAATTATTTCATTATCTGTATTATTAAGTTTAATTGGAGTATTATTTGGTTTGATTATTTTTAACATGGAATTTGTAATTATGATGACCATGATTGGTGTAATTTCATTAGCCGGTATTGTTGTAAATAACGCTATTGTTTTAATTGATTACACCAATTTAATAATGAAACGTAAACGTTTAGAACAAGACTTAGAACCTGGCACTTTAACAAAAGAACTAATTTATGAAAGTATTATTGAAGGTGGTAAAACACGTTTAAGACCTGTTTTATTAACAGCAATTACTACCATTTTAGGATTGCTTCCTTTAGCTATTGGAATTAATATTAATTTTATGACCTTGTTTACAGAATTTGATCCACAATTTTATATTGGTGGAGAAAATGTTGTGTTCTGGGGTCCAATGTCTTGGACTATAATATTTGGTTTAACCTTTGCTACTTTTTTAACTTTAGTTATTGTTCCAATAATGTATTCTATGCTGAACAATTTAAAATTTAGACTCAATAGAAAACAGTAAATTATTTAAAAAGCGGTTCCTTTGAATCGCTTTTTTTCTTTTATTTTGTGTTGCATGAAAAATAAAAAAACATATACTTTAGATGAAGCTACAAAAGTGTTAGAAAATTACTGTGCTTATCAGGAACGCTGTCATAAAGAAGTTGAACAAAAATTATACGATTTAAATATGATTCCCGAAGCAAAAGAATATATAATTCTACATTTACTGCAGCACAATTTTTTAAACGAAGAACGCTACGCCAAAGCATTTGTAAGAGGAAAGTTTTCAATAAAAAAATGGGGACGAATTAAAATTATAAATCAGCTAAAATTTAAAGGTATTTCAGCATATAATATCAAATCTGGTTTAACCGAAATAGATTCAAACGAATATTTAACAGTGTTACAAACTATTGCGGAAAAAAAATCACCATTGATAAAAGAGTCTAATTCATATAAAAAAAGTTCAAAATTAGCAGCTTTTTTAATATCAAAAGGCTTTGAATCTGAATTAGTTTTTAAAACTGTAAAATCCTTAATTTAGTTTATACCTAAACTATTACTTTTTAAATTTCTTTAAAAAAATTGAATCGTGTTTTGCATTTATACTTTTAACCACTTCAATATTATCATTTGGTGTTGTTAATGAAAGTACATAATGCTCTATTTTCCAAGAACCCCCTGTCTTTTTTAATACTCCAGAACCTCTACAAATCCCCATCCAAGTGTCTAAAAGTTCGTCGAACCAAGCAATGTTGCCCTCAGTATCTACATAAATATTTCTATCAACTGCGGTAAAACTCCAAGCTTTTCCTTTATCAAAATGTGGTTTGCTGAAATTTTTGAAGGCTTCTATATTCCAATTTTCTGAAGCATCTGTCCCAATAAAAATACTTTTGTCTGACATTGCATTAAAATAAGCATCAAAATTTGCTTCAGAGGCATTTTTATGCCAATTAAGAAGTACCGTTTCAATGGCTTCTTTTTCTGAAATCGTGTTTACCTTATTAACTTTCTTTTCCTCGTTTATAGAACAAGAAACCACTAATAACATTATAAATAATAAAGAATAGAATTTCATAGGTTTAAATTATTGTCTTGATATTATACGAGAAGGCCTTTTCCGCTTAGATTCTAGTTTCTTTTTTAAAACATCGAAATCATTAATAGGTTCTTCTGTATCTACTTCTAAAGAACTTTGTAAATCTTCAGCCTCATAGATTGTATTAATTTTTGAGTTTACAGCTGAATATAAATCGATTATTTTTTTAACTTCTTCTTTAACTTCCTCTTTAGAGATAGAGCGAATAGTAGCCATATCAGCCAATCTTAAAGTTTCATTATGCAATACATTAAATCTAGCTACAACATTTAACTCCGTTAACTTTTCTACTCTAATAGTATCTATCATATTTTTAACCAAACCTGAAAGTTCTTTAGCATTATTAAGCGCTTCTAAATTAGAAACATTGTAATATTTTAACATAAATTGGTCTAATTTCTGATATTCTTTCCAATCTTTCAAACTTCGCTTAGCTGCTGGAATAAGTGTTTCACTCGTATTATTTATTATTCTATCTGTATCTTCAACTACTAATGTATCCGCTACTTCAACAACTTCTTCGAGTTTTTTTGTTTTATTACAAGAGAAACTCAAAAATAATATTAGTAATAAAAAACTGTATAAATACTTCATTGTAAAAATAATTATTGTCAAAAATAGTAATAAAATAACTCTTATAAATAAAAATTATTATTTTCATAAAAAACAAGCACTTGAAAATACCACATTTAATTTCTGTATATTTGATACTCTTAAAAACCAACTATAATTACATGAAAAAACGTATTTTAATTATTGGTGCTTGTGGTCAAATTGGAACTGAATTAACGTTAAAATTACGAAAAATAAATGGCGAAAAAGCTGTAATTGCTGCAGATATTAGAAAAGGAAGTAAAGAGCTAACTAAATCTGGTCCTTTTGAAATAGTAAATGCAATGGATTATGATTCTATTTTAAAAACTATAGAGAAATATAAAGTAACAGATGTATATTTAATGGCCGCAATGCTTTCTGCAACCGGAGAAAAATATCCAGATAAGGCTTGGGAGTTAAACATGAACTCGTTATTTAATGTGTTAAATTTAGCAAAAGAGGGTAAAATTAAAAAATTATTTTGGCCAAGTTCAATCGCGGTTTTTGGTCCAACTACACCAAAAGAAAACACACCCCAAGAAACTGTAATGGAACCATCAACCGTTTATGGAATAAGCAAACAAGCAGGCGAACGTTGGTGCGAATATTATTTTAATAAATACAATGTAGATGTTAGAAGTTTAAGGTACCCCGGAATTATAAGCTGGAAAACAAACCCAGGTGGTGGTACAACAGATTATGCTATTGAAATTTTCCATAAAGCAATACTTAAAGGAACGTATACTTCGTTTTTAAATAAAAATTCTAAATTACCAATGATGTATATGGATGATGCCATTGATGCGACCATAAAAATTATGGATACAGCTGCTGAAAAGGTTAAAATTAGATCTTCTTATAATTTAGCTGCAATTAGTTTTACTCCTGAAGAAATTGCAAATGAAATTAAAACTAAAATACCAGCATTTAAAATAAAATACCATTCAGATTTTAGACAAGCTATTGCAGATAGCTGGCCTAAAAGCATTGATGATTCACGAGCCCGATCAGATTGGGATTGGCAGCATAAATACAATCTTAAAAAGATATCCCAAACAATGCTCGACAACCTCATTTTAAAATATAAATCTGAATAAAGAATTAACTCTCGGATTAAACTTAAAATATTATATTTTTTAATGTAGCAAAAACTTTAAATAAACCATTTTAAAACCCTTTTTAGACATCTTAAACCCTTGAAAATAAACAGATTTTTAACTACAACGTTTTAGTAGATTAACCCAATATATGACATCTATCATATCTTTAGTTTTAGGGTTCAACTAACTTTGTACTTCACAATAGATAATATAACAAAATACTATATAATTATGAACATTTCACATATTGAACACTTAGGAATAGCAGTAGAAAATCTAGAAGAATCAATTAAATACTACGAAAAAATATTAGGACTAAAATGTTATAATATTGAAGAGGTTGTTGATCAAAAAGTGAAAACAGCCTTTTTTTTGGTAGGTGACACAAAAATTGAATTGTTAGAAAGCACTTCACCAGATGGACCAATTGGTAAATTTATCGAAAAAAAGGGACAAGGAATTCATCATATTGCCTTTGCAGTGCCAAACGCATCTGAAGCATTAAAAACTGCTGAAGAACGCGGCGTTAAACTTGTAGATAAAGTTTCTAGAAAAGGAGCTGAGGGTTTAAATATTGGATTTTTACATCCAAAATCTACACAAGGAGTACTTACTGAACTTTGTTCTAAAGAATAATAAACTAAGTTAGCTTCTTAAAAAAATTAACAGA
>NZ_BMNS01000002.1:426671-477538 GCF_014646675.1 Lutibacter litoralis
TAAGCGCATAAAAATGGCAAATCAAGATAAAATTAATGAGCTCATTGAAAAAAGAGCCAAAGCGAAATTAGGTGGTGGTGAAAAACGCATTGATTCACAACATGCTAAAGGGAAATTAACAGCCCGTGAGCGTATTGATATTCTTTTAGACGAAGATAGTTTCGAAGAATTTGATATGTTTGTAACTCACAGAACAAAATCTTTTGGACTAGATAAACAAGTCTATCTTTCTGATGGTGTTGTTACTGGACATGGTACTATAGACGGACGTATCGTTTACATTTTTGCACAAGATTTTACAGTATTTGGAGGTTCATTATCAGAAACATATGCTTTAAAAATATGTAAAGTAATGGATATGGCCATGAAAATTGGAGTTCCAGTTATTGGGTTAAATGACAGTGGAGGAGCACGTATTCAAGAAGGTGTAAGATCCTTAGCTGGTTATGCAGAAATTTTCCAAAGAAATATTATGGCATCTGGGGTAATCCCTCAAATTTCGTCAATTTTAGGCCCTTGTGCTGGTGGAGCAGTTTATTCTCCTGCGCTTACCGATTTTACAATTATGACTGATAAGACTAGTTATATGTTTGTTACAGGTCCAAAAGTAGTGCAAACGGTAACAGGTGAAGTTGTAACTACAGAACAATTAGGAGGCGCAAAGATTCACTCAACTAGATCAGGTGTATCACATTTCTTAGCTGCAAATGATGAAGAAAATTTATTATTAGTTCGTAAAATATTAAGTTATTTACCTTCTAATAATTTAGAAGAGGCTCCAGTTATTACGTGTAACGATCCAATTGACAGATTAGAGGATGCTTTAAATGAAATTATCCCTGAAAATCCAAATCAACCTTACGATATTGTTGATGTAATTTCCATACTTACCGATAACGGTGAATTTACAGAAGTACACAGAAACTACGCTCGTAATATTTGTGTAGGTTTTGCACGATTTAATGGGCATCCTGTTGGTATTGTTGCAAATCAACCAAAATATTACGCTGGAGTATTAGATATTGAGGCATCTAGAAAGGCTGCAAGGTTTGTTCGTTTTTGCGATGCGTTCAACATCCCTATTGTAACTTTAGTTGACGTACCTGGATTCTTACCTGGAACGGGTCAAGAATATGGAGGAATTATTTTACACGGAGCAAAATTACTATTTGCATATGGAGAAGCAACGGTTCCTAAAGTAACAATTACGCTACGAAAATCTTATGGTGGAGCTCATGATGTAATGAGTTGTAAACAACTACGTGGCGATGTTAATTATGCTTGGCCAACTGCCGAAATTGCGGTAATGGGAGCTAAAGGAGCTGTTGAAGTTTTAGAAGGATCTAATATTAGAAAAATTGAAGATGCTGAAGAAAAACAAGAATACATCGATAAAAAAGAAGAAGAATACACTAAAAAGTTTGCAAATCCTTATGAAGCTGCAAAATATGGGTTTATTGATGATGTTATCGAGCCAAGAAACACTCGTTTTAGAATTATTAGAGCTTTAGAGTTGTTAAAAAATAAAAAGGAAGTAAACCCTCCTAAAAAACACTCAAATATACCATTATAACTATGTTTATACCTTTAATGACAGATCAAATTAGCGAAGGATACGTTATATTGATGACGGGATTATTAATAGTTTTTAGTGCTTTAGTAACATTAATGTTATTCTTTAAATACGGACTTCCACTAATGCTTTATACCTACAAAATAATTACCAAGGGAAAAGAAAAGAAAATTAGTGAAATTAAAGTAGTAGCTGATCGAGATTTTACTGGAGAAATGTCTGCCGCTATTGGAGCTGCGGTTCATATGTATTTACGTGAACAACACGATCACGAAAGTGCTATTTTAACAATAAAACAAGTTAAAAAACCATATTCACCTTGGAGTTCTAAAATTTATGGAACACAAAATAGATTGTAAAACATGAAAACTTATAAATTTAAAGTAAACGAAAACGGTTATACCGTTCATATAAAATCTCACGAAGATAACATTATCAATTTAGAGGTAAATGGTACTAGTTATGCCGTAAAAATGAGTGAGGAATTTAAAAAAATAAAAACGCCTACATTAGTGCGCTCAGCATCTAAAAGACCAACCGAACCTATAAAAGTAAACCCAAAATCTCAAACAACTAAAATTGTTGCACCAATTCCTGGAGTAATATTGTCAATTGATGTAAAAGTGGGCGATGAACTTAAAGTTGGAGATAGAATGTTAGTGCTGGAAGCAATGAAAATGGAAAACAATATTGTTTGTGAAACAGCTGGTACAATAACTTCAATTAAAATTAATGTTGGACAACAAGTATTACAAGACGAATTAATGATAGAACTAGAATAAAAATTTCTGAATTATTTGTTTTAAAATTATAACATGCAAATAATTCTTTAAAAGAAAAAAAATGAAAAAAGTAATAGTAATATTTTGTGTTTTATCATTGTTGATTTTTATCAGACCAGCACTCGGTTTAGGCACAAATACAAACTCAAATAACATTAATTCTTCTAAAACAACTGAACAAGTTGATACTATTGAAGAATCTAATTCTTATAGCGGAGCCTTTGAAGGGCTGCAACAATTTTACAATTATACAGGTTTTGCCAATGTAACATCTGGACATGCAATTATGATTCTTATAGGGATTATATTTATATTTTTAGGAATCAAATATGATTACGAACCTCTTCTTTTGATTCCTATTGGAACAGGTGTAATTCTTGGGAATATACCTTTTGTTGCGGGAAATCAAACTGGAATCTACGAAACTGGATCCGTTCTAAATTATTTATATTTTGGAGTAGTAAAAGGGATTTATCCTCCATTAATATTTTTAGGAATTGGAGCAATGACCGATTTTTCATCCTTAATTGCAAATCCAAAATTAATGCTTTTAGGGGCTGCAGCTCAAATCGGTGTATTTGCAACCTTTTTAGGAGCACTTTATTTAGGGTTTAGTCTTCCTGAAGCTGGTGCAATTGGAATTATTGGTGGAGCTGATGGCCCTACTGCAATTTTCCTTTCATCTAAATTAGCAAACGGAATAAACATACTTGCAGATGGAACAACCGTTAAAAACTTAATTGGACCTATTGCAATTGCCGCATATTCATATATGGCTTTAGTTCCGGTAATTCAACCTCCTTTAATGCGTTTATTAATTTCAAAAAAGGATAGAAAAATTAAAATGAAACCGCCAAGAGCTGTAACTCAAAAGGAAAAAATGATTTTTCCAATTGTAGCTTTAATTTTAACCTTGTTTATCTCTCCTAGCGCATTACCATTACTAGGTATGTTATTCTTTGGAAACTTATTAAAAGAGTCTGGAAGAACTGAAAGATTAGCAGATACAGCACGCACAAAATTAATTGACATAGTAACAATTTTATTAGGTGTTACTGTAGGTGCTTCTACTCAAGCAGATATCTTTATAACAAAAGATTCTATGCTAATATTTGGATTAGGTGCTATCTCATTTATTATTGCAACCTGTGGTGGTTTAATGTTTGCAAAACTTATGAATTTATTCTTAAAAGGAGATAATAAAATAAACCCATTAATTGGTGCGGCAGGAGTTTCGGCAGTACCTGATAGTGCAAGAGTTGTACATCATGAAGGATTAAAATCCGACCCAAGTAATTACTTATTAATGCATGCAATGGCTCCTAATGTTTCAGGGGTTATTGGCTCTGCAATTGCTGCAGGTATTATATTAAGTTTCTTAGGATAAAAAAATAAATATAAAATAATATTACAAATTATTAGTAAAATGAAAATACCAAATGTTATGACAGCAAGTGAGGCTGTTAAATTAATCAAGTCTGGAGATAGAGTTTTAATTCAAGGAGGTTCAGCAACCCCTCAAACGTTAATTCGTGCCATGGCAGCACGTGGCCCTGAACTAAAGGGTGTTGAAGTTTGCCACTTACATACCGAAGGAGAATGTGGATATGCAGCTCCAGAATTACGAGAAAGTTTTCATACAAGTGCTTTCTTTATTGGCGGGAATGTTAGAAAAATGGTAGGTGATACCGTTGATTATATTCCAATATTTTTAAGTGATATTCCAAGTTTATTCCGTGAAGGATATATGGATTTAGATGTGGTGCTTGTAAATGTTTCTCCGCCAGATAAACATGGTTTTTGTTCTTTAGGCGTATCTGTAGATATTGTAATTGCAGGTATTGAAAAAGGAAAAAAAGTGATTGCACAAATAAACCCTAAAATGCCACGTACTTTTGGTGATGCTTTAGTACATTTAAATCATTTTAGTGCTTGTGTAATGGTTGATGAAGAAATTCACGAAATGAAATTTGTTGCACCAACAGAAGCAGAAAAAGCGATAGGTAAAAATATTGCTGAAATTATTGATGATGGTTCTACGCTTCAAATGGGAATTGGTGGTATTCCAAATGCCGTTCTAACGTATTTAACAAATCATAAAAATTTAGGAATTCATACAGAAATGTTTTCTGAAGGAATTGTAGATTTAGTTGAAACTGGCGTTGTAAATGGCTCGCAGAAAAAAGTAAACCCTTATAAAATTATATCTGGTTTTGCTATGGGAACTCGTCGTTTATACGATTTTATGGATGACAATCCTGAAATTGAAATGTTAGACATTGCCTATGTAAATGATACAGCTATCATTCGTCAAAACCCTAAAGTAACTGCTATAAATTCTGCCATTGAAATTGATTTTACTGGTCAGGTTTGTGCAGATTCAATTGGAACTAGAATGTTCTCTGGTGTTGGTGGTCAAATGGACTTTATGCGTGGTGCTGCGTTATCAAAAGGCGGTAAACCAATTATTGCAGTTACATCAACAACATTAAAAGGTGTTTCTAAAATTGTTCCAGCTTTAAAACCTGGAGCTGGCGTTGTAACAACGCGTGCTCATGCCCGTTATGTAGCAACAGAATATGGTGTAGCAGAACTATTTGGTAAAACACTGAAACAACGTGCTGTAGCCTTAAGAAATGTTGCACATCCAGATCATAGAGAAGAATTAGACAAAGCTATTTTTGAGCGTTTCGGAAGTAGTTTAGCAATTAAATAATTTCATAAATATTAAATTATGAGCAAAAAAAATAAAGCGCTTTTTTCTGAATTTCCTTCAGTAACTACTGAACAATGGATGGAAAGAGTGACAGCAGATTTAAAAGGTGCTGATTTTGATAAAAAACTAGTTTGGAAAAACTTAAGTGGTATCAATATTCAACCTTGTTATAATAATGAAAATAAGATTGAACAGCTTCAAAATACAGGAGAAAATTCACAAACGTTAGTAAATTACCGCACTGTTAAAGTAACAACCGCCGAAAACGGAAATAAGCTGGCAATTAAAGCTGTTGAAGAAGGAATGAACGGAATTATTTTCACTTTAGAAAATAAAGTTGCCGTTGCAGAACTTTTAAATGGAATAAATTTAAATAAAACAAGTGTCTCATTTGAAATAGCTTCTAACGCAGTAGCATTTACTATAGATCTTGTTTCCTTTGCAAAAGGAAGTGATTTAAAAGGTTTTGTAAACACTGGAATTATTTCTAATTACGTTACAACTGGTTCTTTTGACAACCATCAAATTGAAGTTGCTTCAGAATTGGTTAAATTAACTGCAGATTTCCCAAACTTTAAGGCAATCACAATTTCAGGAACTGAATATTTAGATTCAGGTGCAAACCAAGTTCAAGAAATTGCATACACTTTAAATTCGTTGGTTTTCTTAATTGAAAAACTTTCAGAAAAAGGTGTTGAGGCACAAACAATATTTAACAACTTAAACTTTAAACTGGCAATTGGTTTAGAATATTTTGTTGAAATTGGTAAATTTAGAGCATTCAACAGTTTATTAGCTGAAGTTGCTGCAAAATACGGAGTTGCTGATTTTTCAAATACAATTACAGCAAAAACTTCAATTTGGAGTAAATCAATTACAGATGCTGAAACTAATTTGTTACGTTGTACCACCGAGGCAATGTCTGCAATTTTAGGAAATGTAGATGGAATTTTAATTGATGCTTACGATAAAGAATTTAAAAACCCTTCAGATTTCTCAAGTAGAATTGCTGGTAACATTACTACAATTTTAAGAGAAGAATCTTACTTCGGAAAAGTTTCAAATCCAGTTGATGGATCTTACTATATTGAAGAAGTTTCTTCAAAAATAGCTGAAAAAGCGTTGGAATTATTTAAATCTATTGAAGCCGCAGGTGGTTTTTATACTGCTTTTGAAAACGAAACAATTCAACAACAAATTGCTGAAATTCGACTTCAAAAATTAAAATTAATCAGCCAACGTAGAACTCCATTAGTAGGTGTTAACAAATACCCTAACTTAATGGAAACTGTTGCTGCTGATATTCTTTCAGAAGGCGCTATTGATAATTCGAAAGTATTAACTCCAAGAAGAGCTTCTTTAGAAATTGAAGCTTTAAGAAGAAAAACTGAAGAATTTGTTGCAGAAACAAACGTTCGTCCAATTGTACAATTAGCTAGTTACGGAAACTTAAATATGCGAAAAGCCAGAGCAGCTTTTGCGTACGACTTTATTGGTGTAAGTGGTTTTGACGTGCATCAAGAACAAAGTTTTAATAGTGCTGAAGTAGCTGCAACAGAAAGTGCAAAATCAAATTCAAACGTGGTTGTTATTTGTAGTTCCGATGAGGATTACGACGCAACAGCGGTTGATTTTGTAAAAGCATTTAGAGCACTAAATAACGATAAAGTATTGTTATTAGCTGGTGCTCCAAAAAATATTGATGAATTAACTGAAGTTGGTTTAGATGGTGTTGTAAATATGAGATCAGATGTACTGGTAACACTTTCTAAAATTCAGAATAAAGTTCAAAAAACATTAAAAGCCTAAGGATATGAAACCAGATTTTTCAGATATAAAATTAAATTCAGCTGTAAAACAAACAGCTGCAACTTCAGAGAATCAAGACGTTTGGAATACTCCTGAAGGAATTCCTGTAAAAAAACAATTTACTAAAGAAGACATTTCAGAAGCAGAACATTTAGGGTATGCTGCTGGGTTGCCTCCGTTTTTAAGAGGACCATATAGTGCTATGTACGCTATGCGTCCGTGGACGGTTCGTCAATACGCCGGTTTCTCAACTGCCGAAGAGTCAAATGCTTTTTACAGAAGAAATTTAGCCGCAGGTCAAAAAGGACTTTCAGTTGCTTTTGATTTAGCTACACACCGTGGATACGATTCAGATCATCCACGTGTAACTGGTGATGTTGGTAAAGCCGGGGTTGCCATAGATTCTATTTTAGATATGGAAATTTTGTTCGATCAAATTCCATTGGATAAAATGTCTGTTTCTATGACAATGAACGGAGCAGTATTACCAATTATGGCCTTTTATATTGCTGCTGCAAGAAAACAAGGTGTTGCTTTAGATAAACTTTCTGGAACAATTCAGAATGATATTTTAAAAGAATTTATGGTGCGTAATACTTACATTTATCCACCATTACCTTCAATGAAAATTATTGGTGATATTTTTGATTACACCACTAAAAATATGCCTAAGTTTAACTCAATTTCAATTAGTGGTTACCATATGCAGGAAGCTGGTGCAACTGCAGATATTGAATTGGCTTATACATTAGCCGATGGTATGGAGTACATTAGAACTGGTTTAAAATCTGGTTTAAAAATTGATGAGTTTGCTCCTCGTTTATCATTCTTCTGGGCAGTTGGAATGAATCACTTTATGGAAATTGCAAAAATGCGTGCTGCACGTATGCTTTGGGCTAAAATCATTAAGTCTTTCAACCCAACAAATCCTAAATCAATGGCATTGCGTACGCATAGTCAAACTTCAGGATGGAGTTTAAGTGAGCAAGATCCTTTCAACAACGTAGCTAGAACTTGTATTGAAGCTATGGCTGCTGGATTAGGTGGAACGCAATCTTTACACACAAATGCTTTAGATGAAGCCATTGCTTTACCAACAGATTTCTCTGCGAGAATTGCACGTAATACGCAAATCTTTATTCAAGATGAAACTCAAATGACTAAAGCTGTTGATCCTTGGGCTGGTTCTTACTATGTTGAGTACTTAACTCAAGAAATAGCGAAAAAAGCTTGGAAATTAATTGAAGAAGTTGAAGAATTAGGTGGAATGGCAAAAGCTATTGAAACTGGAGTTCCAAAATTACGTATCGAAGAAGCTTCTGCACGTAAACAAGCTCGTTTAGATTCTTGTCAAGATATTTTAGTTGGAGTTAATAAATTCCAAACTACAGAAAAATCTAACATTGAAATTTTAGAAGTTGACAACACAGTTGTAAGAGATTCTCAAATTGCTCGTTTAAATAAAATGAAAGCTGAACGTAACCAAGAAGTTGTTGCTGCTAATTTAAAAGCTTTAGAAGATTGTGCTGGATCAGGAAAAGGTAATTTATTAGCTTTAGCTGTTGAAGCTGCTGAAAATTTTGCTACTTTAGGTGAAATATCTGATGCTTTAGAGGTTCATTTTGGAAGACATAAAGCTGAAACTAAATTAATAAGTGGTGTGTACGGAAAAGAAGTAAATAACGATAGTACGTTTGCAAAAGCACAGCAATTAGCTGATAAATTTGCAGAAATTGAAGGTCGCAGACCAAGAGTTATGATTGCAAAAATGGGTCAGGATGGTCACGATAGAGGTGCAAAAGTTGTTGCATCTAGTTTCGCTGATTTAGGTTTTGATGTGGATATGGGATCTTTATTCCAAACTCCAGAAGAAGTTGCAAAACAAGCTATTGAAAACGATGTGCATTTTGTTGGAGCTTCAAGTTTAGCTGCCGGTCATAAAACTTTAATTCCTCAATTAATTGGTGAATTAGAAAAATTAGGACGACCAGATATTATGGTTTTTGCAGGTGGAGTTATTCCAGCGCAAGATTATGATTACTTATTAGAAAGAAAGGTAGCAGCCATTTTTGGTCCTGGAACTGTTATTTCAGAATCAGCGATTACTATTATGGAAAAATATTTAGAGCAAGAATAAGTTCTAAAATATTAATATTTAAGGCTCAAACATTAAATTGTTTGGGCTTTTTTGTTATCATTTAGAATGAATCAAAAATACTTTGTCAATAAACCTGTCATTCTTGCGAAGGCAGGAATCTGGAATTTAATAAACCTACCAGATTTTTGAAACCTGTTAGGTTTGGGTTTTTTGTTTTATTATCATTTAATTAAACGCGAAAATTAATACAATAACACTATTTTTGCTCCTTCAAAATAAACTATGGATTTTTCAAAAGTAAAATTAGTTGTAACAGATATGGATGGAACTTTACTGAACTCTAAGAGTAAAGTTAGCTCTCAGTTTCCGGAAATTTACAATCAATTAAAAAAACATAAAATTAAATTTATTGCAGCAAGTGGCAGGCAGTATTTTAGTATTGTAGATAGATTTGATAAAAGTATTCAAAATGAAATTACCATTATTGCTGAAAATGGTGCTTTTGCAATGCATGGAGCTAACGAGTTATTCACTTCAGAGCTTCCTTTTGAATACATTAAAAAATGCATTAACACATTGCGTGAATTAGATAGTGTATACATTGTTTTATGTGGAAAAAATGCAGCTTATATTGAAACAAAAGATGAAAAATTCATCAATATGTTTAAAAACTACTACTCTGAATATAGACTTGTTGACGATTTAACTGAAATTACCAACGATACCTTTTTTAAGATTGCAGCTTATCATTTTGATTGTTCAGAAAAACATATTTACCCAGCTGTAAAACACTTAGAAAATGAATTGCAAGTAATTGTATCTGGCGAACATTGGTTAGATATTTCTCATTCAAATGCAAATAAAGGTTATGCCCTGAATATTCTTCAAAAGGATTTAAATATTTCAAAAGAAGAAACCATGGTTTTTGGAGATTATAACAACGACCTAAAAATGATTGAACTTGCAGATTTTAGTTACGCCATGGAAAATGCACATCCGAATGTGAAAAAGGCAGCAAAATTTCTAACAAAAAGTAATGATGACAAAGGAGTTGAGTTTATTCTTGAACAATTAATAAATTCGAGAGAATAAACCCTAATTTTTGTTTTAACGTCATGCTGAACTTGTTTAAGAATCTCATCATATTTTAGGATAATTGTGTTTATGCTGAAACTAGTTCAGCATGACGCAATCTTTATTAGAATGAATCTTTAAATTCCTGAATCATTATCTCAGCTGCTTTTACAGGTGAGATTTTAGCTGAAACAATGTCTTTTTCCATAACAGAAAGATGTTCTTTAATATTTTTTGAACCGTAAAAAAGGTTCTTTAATTCTTCATTAATATTATTATACATCCATTGTATTTGCTGATGATTCCTGTTCTTTTTAAAATAACCATTTTCATCAACTAGCCTTTTAAATTTCTCTATTTCATCCCAAACATTAGAAATTCCAATGTTTTTTATTGCTGAAGCTGTACTAACCACAGGACTCCAACCAGATTCTGATTGCGGAAAAATATGTAATGCATTTTGGTATTGACGTTTCGCTAATTTACTCATAGTAATATTATCACCATCAGCTTTATTTATCACCACCATATCTGCCATTTCCATAATGCCTTTTTTAATGCCTTGCAGTTCGTCTCCAGCACCAGCAAGCATTAATAATAAAAAGAAATCTGTCATTCCGTGAACAGCAGTTTCCGACTGCCCTACTCCAACAGTTTCAATTAGAACAACATCGTAACCTGCAGCTTCACAAAGCAACATTGTTTCACCAGTTTTATTGGCAACACCTCCCAAAGTGTCTCCAGAAGCAGAAGGACGAATATAAGCTTCATCTATATTTGCTAATTCTTCCATTCTGGTTTTATCTCCTAAAATACTTCCTCTTGAACGCTGGCTACTTGGATCGATTGATAAAATAGCAACTCTATGCCCTTTATTAACTAAATGCTTCCCAAAAACTTCTATAAATGTGCTTTTACCAACACCTGGAACTCCTGTAATACCAATACGAATTGAATTTCCTGAATATGGTAAAATAGCTTGAATTATCTCTTTAGCAAGTGTTTTATCACTTTCTAAATTACTTTCAATAATAGTTATGGCTCTAGAAAGTAAAACTCTATCTCCTTTTAAAATTCCTTGAATATATGTTTGAGCCGCTAATCTGTTTTTTGGCTTGTAATTTTTCATCACTTATCAATAAATAAAAAGATGGAGCTTTTTTAATTCTAAAAAAACCTTCCATCTGTTATTAAATATAACAACAAAACATGCTGTTAATTATACTAACAAAGATACACATATTACTAAAATTGTTTGGTAAGAAGGTCTAATTTTTTTACAAAAAACAGCTTTTGGCATTTACAGAAAAAACTAAAAATCCTTTTTCTTTAATTTCTGATTGATTCTAAAAACAGGAATAATTACCCAAAAAATTAATATAGACATTGATACAAGCATACCAAAACCTGTTCCAAAAAACTTTCTAAAAACTGCACCTGTATAACCCAATAATGCTGAAATATCTAATTTTAATAAAATTAAAATTCTAGACAAATCAATCGGGTTTAGCATTGTCGCTATTAATGAAAATTTATCTAAAGGATAATCGTTAAATATTACTAATGAAATTAGAAAAATACCATCATAAATTACAGCTAAAAATAACCACATTAAAATTGCATAACCAAAACCCTTTATTTTATTTTCTGTAGAAAGTGCAATGTTGTATGAAAGTGCAACAAAAATAAAATTTAAAAAAGCACCTACTATTAAAAGTAAACTAAAATTAAAAATTGCAGCAGATTTCAATAAACCGTATAATAAAAATGGAATTCCTAAACCAAGCACTAAACTTAATGTTAAAGATATTGAAATGCCTAAGTATTGACCCATAAATATTTTTTTTCTATTTATAGGTTGTGCCAAAAGTAGTTCGGTAAATTCTCTTGAATTATAATAATACATCACTCCAAAAATTGTCCCGATTAAAGGTGTTAAAACAATTATAATATTCATTAAAGTAATTACTGCTTTGTTAACATCGTTATTTAAAAATAACAATACAAAACCCAGTATTAAATAAAATATAAAATAAACATAACTCCAACGGCTACGCATTAGATCGTAAAAACTATATTTTAATATTTTAAGCATATTGTTTCGATATTAAATTAGCTATTGCGTGTTCTAAATTTTCATTATCAGTCTGCTTTTTTAAAGCATCTATACTTCCTTTAAAGTAAATTTTACCATCTAACAGAAACACAATTTCATCGGCTAGTTCTTCTACAACACTCATAATATGGGTTGTAATTAAAATAGTTTTTCCGTTATCTTTTTCTTTTTGAATTAACTCTTTTAAATGAATTAATGCAATTGGATCTAAACCTGTAGTTGGTTCATCTAAAATAATTAAATCACTATCAAACATAAAGGTTAATACAATATTTACCTTTTGTTTTGTTCCGCCAGAAAGGTTTCCTAATTTTTTATTTAAAAAACTTTTGAGACCAAAAAGCTGAATTAATTCTTCTTCATTAGAATTTTTAGGTCGTAAATTTTTCACCATATTAATCAGTTCAATTACTGATAAATTTGGAGGAAAATTAGCAATTTGAGGCAAATAATTTAGGTTATCTCTGTATTCCCATTTTTTAAGTACGCTTTTACCTTCAAACCTAATATCTCCCTTATTTGGAATTACCATTCCTAACAAACATTTTATTAGGGTAGTTTTTCCTGAACCATTTGGACCTAGAACAGCAAAAATACCACCTTTTTTTATGTCCAAATCTAAACCATCTAAAACGGTTAATTTGCCAAAACGTTTATGAATATTGTTAAATTGAATCATTATTTTTTTTCATTAAAGGATTTGAATCCATGAGATTATCTGGTGTAAAAACTGGTGAAACTTTTTCTGAGAAATTTATAATATCAACAAATAAACTTCTCAAAAGCACCAACGCTTCGGGGGTTTGATTTACAACATAAGAGAATAATTTTACGGGGCGATATGGTACATCTCCAATGCCATCATTATCTAAATCGTATCCTGTATATTCACTCCAATAATTATTATCAAATTTGTTATCATGTATTTTTGTATTGTATGATAAATCGAGTGAATTATGCATAAAATCGTTATTCACAAAAATATTAGTATAACACGCACCTGCAATTTTAATTGCCCAACCGTTTCTTAAAAATGTATTATTTGTGTAATTAATTCGGGTACATCCTTCACCATTTATTCCTATGGTATTTTCTTGAAAAAGATTGTCGTAAATTTCGGCATCATAAATTTCTTTCAGCAGAAGTCCATAGGATGCAGATCCCCAATTAAGCTCAAAAATATTATTATGCATTGTAATAAATTTAGAAAACATAACTGCTACACCTGCTCCGTTATTTCTAAATATATTGTGATGGTAAATATTATTATTTGAAAACATAAAATGCAGTCCATAACGAATATTTTCTCGGCTTGTATTTTCGAAAACAACACTTTTTTTAACAAATTCGAAATAAATTCCATCTCGTAAACCATACAATTCATTATTGTAAACTTCCATTTCACTTCCGTCCCAAATATGAATTCCGTTTCCAGAACTAGCTTCACTTTTTCTAGTGCCCGATATACTATTATTTCTAATAATTCCTTTTTTTGATTTTTCAATTAACAAACCAAAAAACACATTTTCTAAAATACAATCTTCAATAGTAAAATTTGTGGCTTTTATAACTTTTATTGCGGCATAATCTATTGTATAGCTCATTCCAACATTTATAATTTTTAGATTTCTAATTGTAAAATTATCAGCTTCAAAAATTATAATTCCGCCAGCATCTTCACCATCTATAACAGCTCCTTCTTCACCTATTAGCGATATAGATTTATTTATGATAATGTTGTTTTCTTTATAAATGCCTTTTTTTAGGTAAATTTCATCGCCATCTTCAGCAATTTCAATAGCTTCCTTAATTGTTTTAATAGTACAATTACTACAAACTTCTATTTGTTTAGCAGAAATAGTAAACGTTATAAAAAGGAAAAATAATAGAATTTTAGTATGCATTATTTATCAGAAAATTTTTGTTTTAAAGTTTCCCAAGTATAAATTGCACCGCCATGTTTTTGTTGTAACTCTTCAGCTTTATTTTTTGAAGAAAATGCAGATAAATTTGCTCCCATTGGACTTTTTATTTCTTTTGAAATTAAAAATGCTGCAGTAGTTGCATCAATCATTTCTCCGGGGTTACCATAATTAGCGACTAACAA
The DNA here is from genome assembly GCF_014646675.1 of Lutibacter litoralis. Taxonomy (GTDB): domain Bacteria; phylum Bacteroidota; class Bacteroidia; order Flavobacteriales; family Flavobacteriaceae; genus Lutibacter; species Lutibacter litoralis. The sequence continues at coordinate 440,947 of NZ_BMNS01000002.1, forward strand.
TATAGCAATATTATCTTCATTTTTTTCAATTAAATCATTCACCATACATTCTATAGCATCAAATTTAAATTGCTTTCCTTTTGAAGTAACATACTGTGCAGCATGTGTTTTATCAACAACATTCATTTTGCAAAAACTACATTGATCTTTCCCATATTCTATCGGTTGAGGCTCAACTTTACATGAAATTGTAAGCAATAGTATAAAGATACCAGTAAATGGTTTTAGAAGTTTTGATTTCATTTTTTTGATTTTAATAGTACCGTAAATATACATTAAAACGGATATATTAAAATGGTTATATCCGTTTTAACATGTATTTGAATAGCTTTTGTATTTTTTTTAGGTCTTAGCTTCCTTTTTTCCGATAAAAAATGCAACTAAAGTTAAAAACATACCTGTAAATAAAAAGTACGCTCCAAGTCTAGGATATGAATGTGCTTTAAAATTAAGAATATCTTTTGTGCCAAATAGCGGAGGTTGAAATCCCATCACAGAGCCATCTGGATTTTTAAAATTCATAATTGCTTTAGGATCTAAATTATGACCGTAATCGTATTCCCATAAGTAAAAATCGTACATTCCTGCAGTTCCCAATATCGTCATTAAAATAAACCACGCTAAAAACAGTTTGTGTTTACCTAAAAAACCAATTATTACTCCTAAAGCAGACATTGCCAAAATAGCAATTGGAAATATTTTAAACTCAGGAATAGTTTTTGGAATATATTGCATTCCAACATAATGGTTCATTAAATTGATGTTTTTTATATCAAATTCGTGGGTATCAGAAAATTTATTTATATAAATATCCATACCTAATGGAATAGGATACTGAGGTGCTTCCAAAGTTATATTCCACAAAGGGAATGCAAACAAGCCTAACAATAAAAGGGAACCGATTATCATTAAAATTTTAGATTTTTTCATTATTTTTTTTGATGTTTAGATTATGGTTATAATTCAATTAAAATAAACTATAAATTTACAAAACTGTTTGTATATCTATGTAATAAAACATACATAAAAAAGATAAAATTGTCTTATTTATTTTTAATAAAAAACGAGCAACAATTAATGCTGCCCGTTTTCAATTAAAAATTCATTTTTATAATTCTAACTTATTCAGCATCAACAGCATCACCATCTAACGTAAATGTTATAGGAACGCTTGATCCTTTAGGTGAAACTCTAACATAACCTTGCATTTCTTGATGCAATGCAGAACAGAAATCGGTACAATAGAATGGCCATACACCAACATTTTTAGGATACCATTTAAACGTTTCCGTTTGGCCTGGCATAATTAACAATTCAGATGTTTGTGCTCCAATCATAGAAATTCCGTGTGGAACATCATAATCTTGTTCTAAGTTTGTTACGTGGAAAAATACTTCATCTCCAACTTGTATACCTTCAATATTATCTGGTGCAAAGTGAGAACGAATCATTGTCATATAAATATGTACTTCGTTTCCATCTCTCACAACTTTAGCATCAGCCTCGGATTTTGTAACATACTTATGTTTATTCTCTTCTAACTTAAAGAATTTTTTAGAATTAGCTTTTATAATATCAGCTGGAATACCTGCAGCATAATGTGGTTCTCCAATTGTTGGAAAGTCTAGCAATAATTCCATTTTTTCACCTGTTATATCATATAATTGTGCAGATTGTGTTACTTCAGGACCTGTTGGTAAATAACGGTCTTTTGTAATTTTATTCATTGCCAATACGTACTTTCCAAAAGGTTTTCTTGAATTTCCTCCAGGAATCATTAAGTGACCAACTGAGTAATATGTAGGTTTTCTATCAATTACTTCCCAAGTTCCTAATTTCCATTTTACAACTTCAGAAGAGATAAAGAAAGTAGTATATGCATTCCCTTTTCCATCAAACTCTGTATGTAAAGGACCTAACCCTGGTTGCTTTACTGCACCAGCTAAAATTTCTTCGTATTGTAAAATTGGAATACCATAAGCTTCTCCATCGAATTTTTCTCCTTCAATTGCAGCAAGCATTTTAGTAAATGAATGGGCAGTTAGTTCTGCAGCTAATTTACCACTACCAATAATATATTCACCTGATGGGTCAACATCACAACCGTGAGGAGATTTTGGTGTTGGTAAGAAATAGATTGCTCCAGGAACATCAGAAGGATTTACAATTAAAATCTCATCTTTCATTGTTGAAGTTGCAGTATGTGTATGCTCGTCGTAAACATTATGCGCATAATTTGTTGGTGCTTTTGTTCCACCACCATTATTTACATATTCTTCAATTTTTTTCCAGTTAATTGCTGCAATAAAATCTTTATCGTTTTGAGATGCATTTACTTCTAATAAAGAGTTTGCCTCTTCGGTATTATACGTTGTAAAGAAGAACCATCCGTGAGATTTTCCTCTTCCAGGATGCGATAAATCATAATTAAAACCTGGCATCATAATTTGAAACTTAATATCCATTCCTCCATCTTCTGGGTCAACAGAAATAAAAGTTAATGCTCCTTTAAAGTTTCCTTTATACTCAGCAATTGGCATATCTTTTTGAGGATAAGGCACAGAAAAACGTGTACCTGCAACCACATATTCAGTGTTTTCAGTTACAAATGAAGAACTGTGATTACCCGCAGAATTAGGAATTTCAATAATTTCAGTAGTTTCAAATGTTGTTAAATCAATTTTTGCAATACGAGGTGTATTGTTTCCATTAATAAAAACCCAACGACCATCTAATTCACCAGCAGTTTGAGATATGTCTGGGTGATGTGAATCATCCCAAGGAATAAAACCGTGAGAAGTGTTTAACATTGGTTTTGTTTCTTCGTTAAAACCATACGCTTTTTCAGCATCTACTGAAAAAACTGGAATAACTTTAAATAATCTACCCGAAGGAAGACCATAAACCGCTAATTGACCGCTAAATCCACCAGATACAAATGCATAGAATTCATCGTGTTCACCTGGTGCAACATAAACTTTCTCAGCAGCACTACTTGATAAAGCACCACTTTTTTTGTCTGAGCCTCCATTACCACAACTACTAAATACTAATGAAAGTACTGTAATTGCAAATAAAGATTTAAAAATTGTTTTCATAATTATTTGATTATTATTTGTTGTTTGTTCAATGTTTATTTAAAAACCTATTCGGCTTTTACTGTTCTAAAATATTCTAATATTAATCTAGCTTCTTTTTCTGTTAAACTTTGATTTGCCATTGGAGATAAATACTCTGCTAATAATTGTTTAGCTGCTGGGTTTTTTTCAACCATTTCTTCTGGATTTAAAATCATATTCATAATCCATTCTGGAGTACGTCTTTCTGTAACACCAGCTAAACCAGGTCCCACAAAACGCTTACTCATTTTATGACAAGCAGAACATTTAGCTTTAAAAACTTCTTTTCCCTCAGCTGCCATTGCTTCATCAATTTCTCCTAAGGTTATACTTGAAATAGGACCAATTCCTTTATCTTTCATTGGGTCTAATTCAACCACTTCTTTTTCCGCTTCTTTAGGAGCTTCAACTTTATCTTTTTTCTTTTCGTCACCACCGCAACTTGACATAATTGCTACAGCTATTGCTAATACTAATACTTTTAGTTTCATTCGTTTCTTAATTATTTATGCTATTTTTTTCTTAATTATTCAGCTGGGACCAACACATCGTCTATTACGTGAATCCAGCCATTACTTACTTGTACTGTTTTTAATACTTTTGTTCCACCAACATATAAACCATCTTCTCTATTTTCTACAACCAAATATTTACCTGAAGCCATATACAACTTACGTCCTTTTTTAGCTTCTTTTTTAAGTTGTGTATCAGGATAATTTGCTGGTGCTACATGATTTTTTAATATAAATGCTAATTGCTCTTTGTTTTCTGGTTTTACAAGAGTCTCAACAGTACCTTCAGGTAGTTTAGCAAACGCACTATTTAAAGGTGCAAAAACTGTTAGTGGACCCACATTTACTAATGCATCATCAACACCTGCTGCGTCAATTGCAGCTACTAAAGTTGAAAAATCTGGTAAAGATTTAGCTACCTGTAATGCGTTTGCAGCTGATTCTTCATCTACAACAGTAGATTGACCTTGTGCTTCTTCTATTTCTGTGGAGTTAGTTTCTGCAGCTTGCCCTTTCTTTTCAGCCTCACCACAAGATACTAAAAGGACAAGAATTAGGGTGAAAAATGAAATAAATAATTGATTTGTTTGTTTGGTTTTCATAATTGATTATTTAATATTTAAGTTTTATTTTTAAATACAGCAATCCATTTTAAAAATGCAAAGTTATATTTTTATTTCAAAATAAAAGACAAAATTGTCTTTTATTTCATTGTAACAAAAGTAACACTTTTTATCCGGAATCTCAAGTTATTTTTGCATAATAATACTTATCTAAAAATGGTGTAAGTATTTGTATTTAAGAACGTCCAATGTTCTATTATAAAAAAATAAAAATTTATGATTAGCAAATTAATTTCGAGTAGTATAAAAAAGGGAGTTTCTTATTCAACCTATAGAACTTTAATAAAAGGCTTATTAGTTGAAGGAAAATCTACCGGTAACGAGCAATCTGAAGCACTTTTAGAGTATAGTATTTTGAATGATAAACGCATGGATAGGCTGGATAAAACATTGAAAATTTCAGAAGAAACCTCCAATGCTTTAAATAAACTAACCGATAATTTTACTTTATTAGTATTGGCCGAAGGTTGGTGTGGAGATGCTGCTCAAATACTCCCTGTAATTAATAAAATTGCTGAATCTTCTTCTAAAATTGAATTAAAAATTGTTTGCAGAGACGAAAATGAAGGCTTAATGAATCAGTTTTTAACAAATGGTGGTAAAGCTATTCCAAAAGTAATTGTAGTTAATAACAAAAATGAAGTTGTGAATTCCTGGGGCCCAAGACCTTCTGTAGCTACAAAAATGGTAAATGATTATAAAGTTGCTCATGGTGGTTTAGATGACACTTTTAAAAAAGATTTACAAATTTGGTATAATAAAGACAAGGGAAATAATACCCAAAAAGACTTGTTAAATATCTTAGAAACTTCCGCTGTTGAAGTGAGCTAATTTAGTCTACCTTTACACTCTAATTTAAAGAAATGATTGTAGATTTTAAAAAAATTCCTAATTGGTGTAAATTGTGGGTTTTTCCTTCAAGTAGAAAATTTTATCCTCAAGAAATTGAAGGTTTAAAAGAACGTATCGAAGAGTTTTTAACAAATTGGACAAATGAAGGGCAATCTTTAGCATGTTCTTATCAATTAAAATACGATCGGTTTATTATAATTTCTGTTGACAATTCTGAAATAAGTTTGAGTTTGAAAGCACATGATACTTTAACTGCTTTTATACTTGAGTTAGAAAAACTTTATGATGTTGTTTTATTAGACAAAATTAATGTTTGTTACAAACAAGGTGAGTTTGTGCAATACAAAGATTTAAAAGAATTTAAAAAAATGATGAAGAGTAAGGGTGTTTCTAAAAAAACAATTGTTTTTGATAATATGATTATAACCAAAGCCGAATTAGAAAACGATTGGGAAATTAACATTATGGATAGCTGGTTAGGACGTTTTTTATAAGAAAATCATTCCAATACCGAAGGAAAAACTATTTAGTCTTCCATTTTCAAAATCTGCAATTTGTTTATTATGAAAATCCATACTTAATATAACACTGTTGTTTCTTTCTGAAGAAATATGATATCCCATACCTAGTTTATAATATTTTCCACGTTCAAAAGCTTTTCCTAATTTAAGTAACTTCCCTACTCCACCTCCAACATAAAACTTATCATCATCCGATTGAAAAATAGAGAATTTTGCATCTACATAATAAGGAATTGCTAAAATATCAACATCTGGATGCACGTCTAAACCTAAATTAATACCGGTTGTAATAAAATTATTTATTTTTACATCTATTCCGTTTCTTAAAAAAATAGCATTTGGTGCAATTGGAGACCAATCTGTTTTTTCTAAATAATCGTCGTATTCACCAAAATTCTCATTGGCAGTAAATGTAACATTTAAAGTAAAATTATAATTTACAGCTCTTTGAGAATAACAAAGAACACTTCCAAACAAAATTATAACCAACAGAATTTTTTTCATAAAACATTTATAGCTTCAAACTGGCTATAAAGTCATCAATTTTCATACCATTATCCACATTAAAATTTCCAATCTTAGTTCTTCTTAACGCTGTTAGATGTCCTCCTGAATTTAATGCAGCACCAAAATCGTTTGCTAAAGAACGAATGTAAGTGCCTTTACTGCACACAACTCTAAACTCAATCTTTGGCAAGTCAATTTTTGTTATTTCAAATTCTGAAATAATAATTTTTCTTGATTTAATTTCGGTGGTTTCTCCTGCCCTTGCAAGTTCATACAAACGTTTTCCATCTTTTTTCAAGGCTGAAAAAATTGGCGGAACTTGGTCTATTTCTCCAATAAATTGATGTGTGGTTTGTTGAATTAAATCTTCAGTAATATGCTCAATTGGAAAGGTTTGGTTTATTTCGGTTTCTAAATCGAAACTTGGAGTTGTAGCTCCTATAGTAATTTCTCCCGTATATTCTTTTATTTGACCTTGATATTCTTCAATCTTTTTGGTAAATTTACCCGTACAAAGTATTAATAAACCACTAGCCAAAGGATCTAATGTCCCTGCGTGACCTACCTTTATATTTTTAATTTTAAAACGTTGTTTAATTTCCCAGCGTAATTTATTTACCACCTGAAAGGAAGTCCAGTTTAAAGGTTTATCAATCAATAAAACTTGTCCGTCTTTATAATCTTCTAAAGTCATTAGTTATTTAATAAAGTTATAGCAATTGCAATTATTCCAACAATAAAACAATATAATGCAAAGTAAGAAAGTTTACTTTTTTTAACAATTGCAAGCATCCATTTACACGCAAATAAACCTGCGATAAATGAAGCAATAAAACCAACACTTAAAACTCCAATTTGATTGCTTTGAAAATTTATAGAACCCGACACTACATCTTTTGCTATTTTTCCAAAAATTAGTGGCACTACCATTAAAAATGAAAAGCGCGCAGCTTTTGTTCTATCAATTCCTAATAAAACAGATGAAGAAATTGTTGCTCCAGATCTAGAAATTCCAGGTAAAATTGCCAATGCTTGTGAAATTCCGACAACTATAGCATTAAAAAAAGATACATTCTTTGTTGTGATTTTGGCTTTATCGGCAAATAACAATAAAAGCGATGTTACTATTAGCATAAAACCAACTAATAATATTTGTCCACTAAAAAAAGATTCAAATTGTTCTTCAAAAAAAACACCCGCAATTACAGCAGGAATCATTGACAAAATTATTTTCAATGAAAATTTCAATTCTTCATTCCATTTAAACTGGAATAATCCTTTAAATATTTCAATAACTTCAACTCTAAAAACAAACAAGGTACTTAGGGCTGTTGCAAAATGCAATACAACAGTAAAAGTTAAACTTTCATTTGGCAAGGAATTATCTCCAAAAAGAGCTTTTGCTAATTCTAAATGTCCACTCGACGAAACGGGTAAAAATTCTGTTAATCCTTGAATAATCCCTAAGATTATTGCTTCAATATACCCCATAGTTTATTTTGAAGATTTCGCCATAATAGCATAAATTTCAATACCTAAACCAATAAGAACAAGTGTAGGAGCTAGCCTAATTCTTCTAAAATTATAGATTTCTTCATTAAAAATAGCAGGATCATCACTACCGCCACCAGCCATTAATATAAAGCCTAAACTTATAAAAGCAATACCAATTAGCATGAGTACATAATTTTTTTTACCGAATAAAAATTTGCTTTTATTTTCTTCTTTTTTCTTATTCATTTTTTTAGTAATAAAGTTCGTCTGTTCTTAAATTTAAAAATCGTTGAGTTGCAAAAAATGTACTTAACCAAGTTATTAAAATCCCCATTATGATAATAAATAAAAATAAAAAGCCTAACGCTTTATAGTCTGAAAGTAACTCTATTTCTGGCACCATTTTATTAATGTAAATAATAAAACCAACTAAGGCTGCATTGGATACTAAAGCACCTATAATTCCAAGTTTTATACTTTTCCAAATAAAGGGCCTTCTAATAAATCCTTTTGTCGCACCTACCATCTGCATAGTCTTGATTGTAAATCTTTTAGAATAAATAGAAATACGGATAGAACTATTTATAAGCACCACTGCAATTAAGGTAAATAAGGCACTCAGAAGCAACATCCAGAAACTAATACGGTTAATATTTTTTGTCAATAATTCAATCAAAGGCTTATCATACACAACTTCAGCAACAATACTTCTTATCAGCAGGTTTTTTTCAATCTCACCCATTTGTTCTGGTGTAACAAAATCCGATTTTAATGTTACATCAATAGCATTTTTTAACGGATTGTCTCCTAAAAATTCCACAAAATCTTCGCCAATTTCTTCCGCATAGATTTCAGCTGCTTCTTTTTTTGATATATATACAACCTCTTTCGAATACTCTGCTTGTTTCAATTCTGCTTCTAGAATCTCAACATCATTAGATTTGGCATTGTCATTTAAAAATATAGTAATGGCTACTTTTTCTTTAAAATGATTGGATATTGTATTGGTTTTTAGTAAAATAACACCTAAAAAGCCCACTAAAAAAAGTACTAAGGCAATACTAATAATTACTGAAAGATAGGAAGATCTTAATCTTCTTTTTTGATATTTATCGAAAGAATTATTCAAAAGTTATATGTATTATAGAGTTTGCAATATACAAATTTTGTTTATAGCTATTAAGCGTAATTTATTGGTTTTTTGTAAAACAACTTAACCTCTTTTTAGTTATGATATAAAAAGAAGCATTGTATTAAACCTTACCAGTAAATATCTTATAAAAACATATTAAAGTTACTTACTTATTTATTATTTTAAAACAATGCTTACTTAAAACTTATATTATGTACATTTAAATCTTATTTTTGCACTATGGAAACAAACAGACAAAAAAAAATAGCAGGAGTTTTACAAAAAGACTTGGCAGATGTGTTACAAAATGCAGCACGAGATGGAATGAAAGGAGTTATTATTTCTGTTACTAAAGTGCAAGTTACATCAGATTTAGGGCAAGCAAAAGTTTTTATTAGTGTTTTCCCTCAAATAAAACGAGATATAATTTTAAAAGGTGTTCAAGAAAATACAGCTACAATTCGCTATGAAATGGCCAAACGAACACGCAACCAATTAAGACGTATGCCTGAACTTTTATTTTATATTGATGATACGTTAGATTATATTGAAGATATTGACAATGCTTTAAAAGGCAAAAAAGAAAATCCAATTAAAAATCCTGATATTTTAGACAAACGTCAAAAACGATAGCTTGAATTTTCCTTTATACATAGCCAAACGTTATTTATTTTCAAAAAGTAGTAATAACACCATAAATATTATTACCATAATTGCAACAATTGGTGTAATTATTGGCACATTGGCTTTGTTTATAGTGTTGTCTGGATTTTCTGGGCTAAGAACTTTTAGTATTGGTTTTTTAAACACTGCAGATCCCGACATAAAAATTACATCGGTAAAAGGCAAATCTTTTCTTTTTAATGCTAAAATTAAAGATAATATTAACGCTCAAAGCAATATCGTTTCTTATACAAAGGTAATTGAGGAACGTGCTTTTTTTGAATTCAATAAAAAAACACATATTGCTTATATTAAAGGAGTTGATTCCAATTACACAAAAGTTAACAGTATAGATTCAACAGTATATGTTGGAACTTGGTTAGACCAAAAAATTCCAAATGGAGCAATTGTCGGAAATGGTATTTCTAATTTATTATCTGTTGGCGTTTTTGATTTTCTGGAACCTCTAAAAATATATGTTCCAAAACCAGGAAAAGGCTATGCTACAAATCCAACAGATGCCTTTAACCAAATTAAAACACAACCAATTGGTGTTTATTCTTTAACTGAAGAAGTTGACAAAAAATACACGTTTATTTCTTTAGAATTAGCTCAAATTTTATTGAATTACAAACCTGAACAAGTTTCCGCAATTGAACTAAAAGTTGAAAATCTAAAAAATAGAGATGAAACTATTGCCGCATTAAAAAACAACTTAGGAAGCGAATTTAATATTGAAACCAGAGAACAATTGAATGCAGTTTTTTACAAAATGTTGAATACCGAAAATTTAGCATCCTATTTAATTTTTACACTCATTTTAATAATCGCATTATTCAATGTTATTGGAGCAATTATAATGATGATTTTGGACAAAAAAGATAATTTAAAAACACTTTATAATTTAGGTGCAACTATAAAAGATATTAAGCGTGTTTTTATTTTACAAGGTTTTTTATTATCGCTATTTGGTTTGTTTATTGGTCTTTCTATAGGTGTAATTTTAGTACTGCTACAAAAAAAATATGCGTTATTTATGATAACACAACATCTTGCCTATCCTGTTGAACTTAAACTTTATAATGTAATTTCTGTGGTTATTACTATATTAATATTAGGTTATTTAGCGGCTCTCATTGCGAGTAGTAGAATTTCCAAAAAATTAGTTGAATAATATTTCTTCCTTTATTTTTAAATAAAGAATTATTCTGTTAAATTTACTATGACATTTAAAAGAGTTACAGTAATATAATTCATTATTTACATGACTCAAAAGGTAAAACCTTTATTTTTATTATAAATAATTACTATTAAGATACATTTATAATAGTTACTACTTATATTTAATTTGAATTAAACTTAAAAGATAAAAATCATGAGCAATTCAAAAGATGATAAATGCCCAGTTGATCACAATCAAAATTCTAAAAAAGAAGAACCGAATTCTGAAGGAAGATGTCCTGTAATGCACGGAGGAAATACTTCGTCAAATCAATCTGTAATGGATTGGTGGCCCAAAGCATTAAATTTAGATATTTTACACCAACACGATACAAAGACAAATCCTTTACAATCCAATTTTAACTATCGTGAAGAATTAAAAAAATTAGATATTGAAGCATTAAAAAAAGATGTGCATAACTTAATGACGGATAGTCAAGAATGGTGGCCTGCAGATTGGGGTCATTATGGCGGATTAATGATTCGCATGGCTTGGCACTCTGCAGGAACATATAGAACTGCCGATGGACGCGGTGGAGGTGGAACAGGAAATCAACGTTTTGCACCTCTTAACTCTTGGCCAGATAATGTCAATTTAGATAAAGCAAGACGCTTACTTTGGCCAATTAAGAAAAAATATGGAAACAAAATAAGTTGGGCCGATTTAATTATTTTGGCAGGAACCATTGCCTATGAAAATATGGGATTAAAAACCTTTGGTTTTGCTTTTGGTAGAGAAGATATTTGGCATCCTGAACAAGATATTTATTGGGGAGCTGAAAAAGAATGGTTAGCACCAAGCGATAGTCGTTATGAAAATTTAGAAGACCCTGCAACTATGGAAAATCCGTTGGCAGCGGTACAAATGGGATTGATTTATGTGAATCCTGAAGGTGTAAATGGAGTTCCTGATCCATCAAAAACGGCAGAGCAAGTTCGTGAAACATTCAAAAGAATGGCCATGAACGATGAAGAAACTGTTGCTTTAACTGCAGGTGGACATACCGTTGGAAAAGCTCATGGAAATGGAGATGCTAGTATTCTTGGTCCAGACCCAGAATCTGCTGGTGTTGAAGAGCAAGGTTTAGGTTGGTCGAACCCAAATAAATCTGGTAAAGGTCGTTATACAGTAACAAGTGGATTAGAAGGCGCTTGGACTTCTCATCCAACAAAATGGGATAATGGTTTCTTTGAAATGTTATTTAACCACGAATGGGAATTATGTAAAAGTCCTGCAGGAGCTTGGCAATGGGAACCTAAAGCGATAAAAGAAGAAGATAAACCTGTAGATGTTGAAGATTTTACCATTCATCAAAATCCTATGATGACTGATGCAGATATGGCGATGAAAGTTGATCCAGCTTATAAAGAAATCTCATTAAAATTTATGAATGATTTTGATGCTTTTTCTGATGCTTTTGCACGTGCCTGGTTTAAATTAACACACCGTGATATGGGCCCTAAATCTTGTTATTTTGGACCAGATGTCCCCAAAGAAGATTTAATTTGGCAGGATTCTATTCCCATAGGAAAAGGAGCATATGATATTACTGCTGTTAAAGAAAAAATTACAAATTCTGGATTGAATATTTCTGAAATGGTTACAACCGCTTGGGATAGTGCTAGAACATTTAGAGGTTCAGACAAGCGTGGAGGTGCAAATGGCGCAAGAATTAGATTAATTCCTCAGAAAGATTGGGAAGGTAACGAGCCAGAAAAATTAGCAAAAGTACTTTCAGTTTTAGAGCCAATTGCTGCCGAATTTGGTATAAGCATTGCAGATACTATTGTATTGGCAGGAAATGTGGGTATTGAGAAAGCAGCAAAAAATGCAGGGATAAATCTTAAAGTCCCTTTTGCTCCTGGACGTGGCGATGCAACAAATGAAATGACAGATATAGAATCTTTTGAACCATTAGAGCCATTAGCTGACGGTTATAGAAACTGGTTGAAAAAAGAATACATTGTAAGTCCAGAAGAGCTGATGCTTGATCGCACGCAGTTAATGGGCTTAACAGCTCCTGAAATGACCGTTTTATTAGGTGGAATGCGCGTTATAGGAACAAACTATGGCGGAACAAAATACGGTGTATTTACTGATTCTGTTGGAGCCTTAACCAACGACTTTTTTGTAAACCTAACAGATATGGGTTACGATTGGGAACCTTCAGAAAAGGGATTGTATAATATTCGTTCTAAAAAAACTGGAAAAGTAAAATATACTGCTACACGCATTGATTTAGTCTTTGGTTCAAACTCAATTTTACGATCTTATGCTGAATTTTACGCACAAGATGACAATAAAGAAAGGTTTGTGCAAGATTTTGTGGATGCTTGGGTAAAAGTAATGAATGCAGATAGATTCGATTTAAAATAAATAAAAGCATAATTCAAAAAAAGCAGTTTGATAGTTTCAAACTGCTTTTTTATTATTACGCAAATTTTTGCAACACTTCATCAAAAACATTGTAAACATCTTCTAACTTATCAGAAGTCACCATTTTTAAACGGTATTCTTTAAAATGTGGAATTGCTCTAAAATAATTGGTATAATGCCTTCTCATTTCCATAACACCAACAATTTCACTTTCCTTCCAATCTATAGACATTTGCAAGTGGCGTTTTGCCATTTTTACTCTTTCAGGAATACTAATTTCCGGCAAATGCGATCCAGTTTCAATAAAGTGCTTTACTTGTTTAAAAAACCATGGATTTCCTATACTTGCCCTTCCAATCATTGCACCATCTAAACCATATTTATCGCGCATTTCCACGGCGCGTTCTGGCGTATTTACATCTCCATTACCAAATACAGGAATATGCATTCTAGAATTGTTTTTCACCTCAGCAATTGGCGCCCAAGTAGCATTTCCTTTATACATTTGCGCTCGTGTTCTTCCGTGAATCGAAATAGCCGCACATCCAACATCTTGTAGGCGTTCCGCAACCTCTACAATTTTTATAGAACTTTCGTCCCAGCCTAAACGCGTTTTTACGGTAATAGGTAAATTGGTATGTTTAACCATGGCTTCTGTTAAACTTACCATTAAATCTATATCCTTTAAAATTCCAGCTCCAGCACCTTTACTTACTACTTTTTTTACAGGACATCCAAAATTTATATCAATAATATCTGGTTTCGATTTCTCTACAATTTCAACAGTGCGCAACATCGATTCTAAATTTGCCCCAAAAATTTGAATTCCAACCGGACGTTCTTTTTCATAAATATCCAATTTTTTTTTGCTTTTTGCAGCATCACGAATCAACCCTTCACTAGAAATAAATTCGGTATATACAACATCAGCGCCTTGTTCTTTGCACAAAGCTCTAAACGGCGGATCACTCACATCTTCCATTGGCGCTAACAACAACGGAAAGTCGTTCAATTCTATATCTCCAATTTTTACCAAAACAAAAAAAATTAAGTGTGCAAAAATACATAAATATTTTTTATCATTCGAGCGTTACCTTTCAGATTTTATTTTCCGTTAAATCTGTTTTTGATGTTTCGCCTTATAACATTTTAAAAAAAGGTATTATCTAAATCACTAGCCTAAAATAATGATCTATAACCATAAATTTGATTAAAAAACTGTTAATCTTCATTTTCGAACTTTGAAATAATCTGTATTTTTACATTCAAAATGAATAAAATGTCAAAAAAATACAACTGGGCAATTTTAGGCTGTGGAAATATTGCTAAAAAATTTTCTACAGAATTAAAAATGTTGCCAAACGCTAATTTATATGCAACTGCTTCAAGGAATATAGAAAACGCTCAAAACTTTGCCAATCAATTTGGATTTGAAAAAGCTTATGGTTCTTATCAAGAAATGGTTGAAGACCCAAATGTTGACATTGTGTATATTGCAACACCCCATAATTTTCATTTAGAGCATACCTTATTATGTTTAAAATATAAAAAAGCAGTGTTATGCGAAAAAGCTTTTGCTATAAATTCTAAAGAAGTTGAGCAAATGATTACTTCTTCAAAAGAAAATAACACCTTTTTAATGGAAGCTTTCTGGGTGATCTTTAGACCAAAGTATTTAAAAGTACAGGAAATTATAGCTTCAGAAAATTTAGGAAAACTAAAATTTGTAAAATCAGATTTTATGTTCAACGGAGAATACAATCCACAAAATAGGTTGTATAATGTTGACTTAGGAGGTGGATCTTTATTAGATATTGGAATTTATTCAATTTTTACGGCACTTATGTTTTTAGGCGTTCCAGATCAAGTTAAATCCATACCCCATTTTAGTCCAACAGGTTCCGAAGAAAGTATTTCTATGCTATTTGGTTATAAAAATGGTGCAACCGCAGTATTAACATCAAGTTTTGATTCGGAATACAAAAATGAATCTGAGCTGTGTTTTGAAAATGGAATTATAAAATACGATCGTTTTTCTAAGGACCCAATCTTATTAATTACAAACAAAAAAACTACTGAAATATCTTTTGAAAATGGACCAAATTTAGGTTATCAATTTGAAGCGATTCACGTAATGGAATGTTTGGGCAAGAATCTAAAAGAAAGTCCTATTCTACCTCTTTCTTTAAGTTTAAAATTAATGAATATTTTAGATGATGTTAGAAAAGATGCAGGTATTATTTTTCCAAATCACGACTAGATTTTATTTTCATTTTTGGAACAAATATTTAGTTATCTTTGCGGCAAATAAAGTAGAAAGGAATACGAAGTATGAAAAGAATAAGAAATTTTTGCATTATAGCTCATATTGATCACGGTAAAAGCACATTAGCTGATAGATTGTTGAGTTTTACAGGAACTACAACCGCTCGTGAAGAACAAGCACAATTATTAGATAGTATGGATCTAGAGCGTGAACGTGGTATTACCATAAAAAGTCACGCCATACAAATGGATTATATATTTGAAGGAGAAAAATATGTCTTAAATTTAATTGACACTCCTGGCCACGTTGACTTTTCTTACGAAGTTTCTCGTTCAATCGCTGCCTGTGAAGGCGCATTGTTAATTGTAGATGCAGCACAAAGCATACAAGCTCAAACAATTTCAAATTTATATTTGGCTTTGGAAAACGATTTGGAAATAATTCCAGTTCTTAATAAAGTTGATTTACCAGGGGCTAATCCAGAAGAAGTTACAGATGATATTGTTGATTTATTAGGTTGTGATCCTGATGAAGTGATTCATGCAAGTGGAAAAACTGGTTTTGGGGTTGAAAATATTTTAAAAGCTATTATTGAAAGAGTTCCTGCTCCTAAAGGAGATGAAAACGCTCCATTGCAAGCCTTAATATTTGATTCGGTTTACAATTCATATAGAGGTGTTGAAACCTATTTTAGAGTTTTTAATGGCGAAATAAAAAAAGGACAGCGCATTAAATTTATGGCTACTAACAACGAATACTTTGCTGATGAAGTTGGCACTTTAAAATTAAAACAAGTTCCTAAACAAAGTCTAAAAGCAGGTGATGTTGGTTATTTAATTACAGGAGTTAAAACAGCCAGTGAAATTAAAGTTGGAGATACTATTACAACTGTTGAAAACCCAACTAAAAACAGAATTGAAGGCTTTGAAGATGTTAAACCAATGGTGTTTGCTGGAATTTATCCAGTAGATACAGAAGATTATGAAGAGTTGCGTAATTCTATGGAAAAACTGCAATTAAATGATGCTTCTTTAGTATTTATTCCTGAAAGTTCTGCAGCGTTAGGATTTGGTTTTAGATGTGGCTTCTTGGGAATGCTGCATTTAGAGATTATACAAGAACGTTTAGAACGTGAGTTTGATATGACAGTTATTACAACTGTACCAAACGTATCTTACCACGCTTTTACTAATAAAAATCCTGATACTATATTATTGGTAAATAATCCTTCGGATTTACCTGAACCATCAAAATTAAACAGGGTTGAAGAGCCTTTTATAAAAGCAACTATTATTACTAAATCCGATTTTGTAGGACCCGTAATGAGTTTGTGTATAGAAAAGCGTGGCCAAATTGTGAATCAAACGTATTTAACACCAGAACGTGTTGAATTAACTTTTGATATGCCTTTAGCTGAAATTGTATTCGATTTTTACGATCGTTTAAAAACAGTTTCTAAAGGTTATGCCTCTTTTGATTACCATCCAACAGGTTTAAAAGCTTCAAAATTAGTAAAAGTTGATATTTTATTAAATGGACAATCCGTAGATGCACTTTCTGCATTAATCCACGCAGATAATGCTTATAGTATTGGTAAAAAAATGTGCGAAAAATTACGTCAATTAATCCCTCGTCAACAATTTGACATTCCAATTCAAGCGGCAATTGGTGCCAAAATAATTTCTAGAGAAACTGTAAAAGCACTTAGAAAAGATGTAACAGCAAAATGTTATGGTGGTGATATTTCTCGTAAACGTAAATTATTAGAAAAACAAAAGAAAGGTAAAAAACGGATGCGTCAGGTTGGGAATGTAGAAATTCCACAAGAAGCATTTATGGCAGTTTTGAAATTAAATGATTAAAAACTGAAATATAATTCATAAAAAAAAGCACCGAAATTCGGTGCTTTTTTTTATGATTGAATGAAAATTACTCTCCGTGCATCCAAGCTTTTTTAGCTAATAACTGCTCTTCAGTCTCTTCGTGGTCCTCATCTGGAACACAACAATCAACTGGACAAACAGAAGCACATTGTGGTTCATCGTGGAAACCTTTACACTCTGTACATTTATCAGTTACAATAAAGTAAAATTCATCAGATATTGGTTCGTTCATTTCGTCTGCATCAGCTTCTTCTCCATTTGGTAAAGTTATAGTTCCACTTAAAGAAGTTTCATCTGCATACGCCCACTCACTATCTGGTTCGTAAATCGCATTGTTTGGACACTCAGAAATACAAGCATCACAATTAATACATTCATCTGTTATTTTAATAGCCATGTTTACTTAATTTAAATATTTAATTATATACAAAATTAAAAAAAATTATACAAATCAATGTGACAAAAGTCATTTACTATTCTAAAAAGTAAATTTAAATTTGATTTAAATTATTTGTATAGAAATTATTCATAAATTTAAATAAAATTTTTTAATTATCATAAATTATGATTACAACAAAAACAAAACCACAACTTGAAGTACTGGAAGCAGTAATTATTAGGTTTGTTGGTGATTCTGGAGACGGAATGCAGCTTACAGGAACACAGTTTTCAGATACGTCAGCTATGTTTGGTAACGATATTGCCACATTCCCTAATTACCCATCAGAAATTAGAGCTCCACAAGGAAGTTTATATGGGGTTTCGGGGTTTCAGGTTCATATTGGTAGTGTAGAGATTAGCACCCCAGGTGATGAGGTTGATTTACTTGTGGCAATGAATCCTGCTGGTTTAAAAACCAATTTACATGCCGTAAAACCAGGTCATACGATTATTGTTGATACTGATGCTTTCACTAAAAAAAATTTAGAAAAAGCACAATATGAAACGAATCCATTAGAAGATGATAGTTTAGAAAATTATCGTGTTATTCAAGTTTCTATGACTTCTTTAACAAAAGAATCTTTAAAGGGTGTTGAAGGACTTGATAATAAATCTATTACACGAAGTAAAAACATGTTTGCTTTAGGTATGGTTTATTGGATGTATGATAGATCCACAGAGCATACTGAAGAATTTTTCAATAAAAAATTTAAATCGAAACCTAGTGTTATTGAAGCTAATACAAGAGTTTTAAAAGCGGGTTATAATTATGCAAATACACTGGAGTTAATTCCAACAGCATACACTATTTCACCTGCAAAAATGGATCCTGGAACCTATAGAATAATTATGGGTAATACGGCAACAGCCTGGGGATTTCTAGCTGCAGCTGAAAAATCTGGTTTAGAATTATTTTTAGGATCCTACCCTATTACTCCGGCTACAGATATTTTGCACGAATTGGTAAAACATAAACACTTTGGTGTTAAAGCATTTCAGGCAGAAGATGAAATTGCAGGTATTGCTTCTGCTATTGGTGCTTCATTTGCTGGTGATTTGGCAATTACAACGACATCTGGGCCTGGATTGGCTTTAAAAGGTGAAGCATTAGGCTTGGCTATGATGATTGAATTACCTTTAGTTGTGGTAAACGTGCAACGTGGAGGTCCTTCAACAGGATTGCCAACAAAAACAGAACAATCAGATTTATTACAAGCACTTTATGGACGAAATGGAGAAAGCCCAGTAATTGTAGTTGCTGCAAGCACACCTGCAAACTGTTTTAATTATGCTTACAATGCCGCAAAATTAGCCTTAGAACATATGACTCCGGTAATCTTACTTACAGATGGTTATATTGCAAATGGTTCTGCTCCATGGAAAGTACAATCAGTAAATGACATGCCTGAAATTAAAAGTAATCTTGTTAATGAAGTAACAGAAAATTGGCATCCTTACAACAGAAATGAAGACTCTTTAGCAAGAAATTGGGCAGTCCCTGGGACTCCTGGTTTTGAACATAGAGTTGGTGGATTAGAAAAAGATAAAATTACTGGTAACGTATCTTATGTTCCTGAAAACCATGAGTACATGACCAAAATAAGAGCTGAAAAAGTAAAGCGTGTACAAAATTACATTCCTAATTTAGAAACTGAATTTGCCGAAACTGGAGATTTATTAGTAATTGGGTGGGGTGGTACTTATGGATCTTTACATTCTGCTGTAAAACATTTGTATGAGGAAGAAGGATATACAAATATTGGTTTTGCTCATTTTAATTATATAAATCCACTTCCAAAAAACACAGAAGAAATATTAACAAAATTTAAAAAAATTGTTGTTTGTGAATTAAACAACGGTCAATTCTCGAAAGTATTAAAAATAAACTTTAATGGGTTTGAATTTTTACAACATAATAAAGTTCAAGGATTACCATTTGGAAATACCGAATTAACTGAAAAATTTAAACAACTAGTAAAATAATTATGGAAACAGCTGTAAAAAAATATACATTTAAAGATTTTGCAAGTGACCAAGAAGTAAGATGGTGTCCTGGTTGTGACGATTATGTTATTTTGCGTTCTATGCAAAAAGCACTTCCAGAAATGGGTGTTAAAAAAGAAGACGTTGTCTTTATTTCTGGTATTGGATGCTCGTCTCGTTTTCCATATTATATGGATACTTATGGGATGCATGGAATTCACGGTAGAGCTCCTGGAATTGCTTCAGGTGTAAAATTAGCCAATCCTAATTTAAGCGTTTGGGTAGTAACGGGTGACGGTGATGCCATGGCAATTGGAGGGAATCATTTTATCCATGTTTTACGAAGAAACATCGATTTAAATATTATCCTTTTTAATAATGAAATTTATGGTTTAACCAAAGGACAGTTTTCTCCTACTTCATTAGTCGGTCAAAAAACAAAATCTTCTCCTTATGGAAATACGCAACCTCCTTTTCAACCTGGTGAATTAGCTATTGGTGCACAAGCGCGATTTTTTGCTAGAATAGGTGGGAACAATCCAAAGGATATGACTCAAATATTTATTGAAGCAGAAAAATTTAAAGGAACTTCTTTAATCGAAGTTTTACAAAACTGTGTGATTTTTAACGACGGATGTTTTACTAATGTTACCGATAAAGCTGTTAAAGAAGATAAACAAATCTACCTAGAACATGGTAAACCTATGATTTTTGGTAAAAACAGAGATAAAGGATTGGTTTTAAACGGACTTAAACTAGAGGTTGTCACTATTGGTGAAAACGGAATTACACAAGAAGACTTATTAGTTCATAATGCCAAAGAAAAAGACCCAACACTACATCAAATGCTTGTTCGATTAGAATATCCTTTAGCAACAGGAATTATCAGAAGTTTTAACGATGTTACCTTAGAAGAACAAGAAGATGCACTTACTGCTCAAGTAAAAGCAAATTCTAACTTCAAAAAAACAGACGATCTCTTCTTTTCTGGTGAAACCTATAAGGTTAAGTAATAAAAGTGACATAGATAGCTGATTTTTATCAGCTATCTTTTTTTTATGTACATTTATATTTGCAATAAATTTTTAAATTATTAAGTATTTAATTTAATTAATCTACTACATTTGTAGACTAACTAAAAAAACATAAAAAATGGGCTCAGAAGCAATTATTGTATTTCTGTTAGCTGGCATTGCATTAGTTGCTGGCGCAAACTTTTTATCGAATTTAATTTCACATAAATCAGACAATCCTCAAAAAAGAGAACCTTATGAAAGTGGTATGACTACTGTTGGACCAACTTGGGTTCAATTTAAAGTAGGTTATTACCTTTTTGCAATCTTATTCTTAATTTTTGATGTAGAAGTTGCTTTTTTAATTCCTTGGGCTGTTGTGTTTAAGGACGTTGGAACAGTTGCTTTTATTGAAATCACTATCTTTTTAGTTATTTTAGGATTGGGATTATTATACGCTTGGAAAAAAGGAGCATTAAAATGGGAGTAGAAAAAAAACGATATGTTAGTCAAATGGAACCGAATGAGTCTGTTCCAAAAGTACCTGCAGATTTTCCTGGAAAAGTAATTCCTGCTGGTAATGGAGCAAACGTAATAGTTACTTCATTAGATCAAATAATTAATTGGGGAAGATCTAATTCTTTGTGGTCTTTGTATTTTGGTACAAGTTGTTGTGCTATTGAAATGATGCAAACTGGTGCAGCACGACACGATTATTCAAGATTCGGATTTGAGGTTGCAAGACCTTCTCCACGTCAAGCAGATTTAATTATTATTGCTGGAACCATAGTTAATAAAATGGCACCTGTTTTACGTCGTTTATACGATCAAATGGCAGAACCAAAGTACGTAATTGCAATGGGTGCCTGTGCAATATCTGGAGGTCCGTTCTTCTACAATTCATATTCCGTAGTAAAAGGTGCTGATCACGTAATTCCTGTAGATGTTTATGTTCCTGGTTGTCCACCACGTCCTGAATCTTTATTAGAAGGTATGTTAATGCTTCAAGATAAGATTCGAACCGAAAACATGAAACAAAAAGAAAATCCTATTGATGGGTTTGATGAAGGATTATAAAACTGAAGTTATGACCAACCAAGCATTACAAAACTTAATAAGCATCTGGATTCCAGATTTGGAATTTACTGAAGAAGGTTCACAATTTTTAAATATTTCTGTAAAACCTGAACAATTACACCAATTATTATCTCAATTAAAAAGCAATAACGAAACTAGTTTCGATTATTTATTTTGTCTAACAGGAATGGACTGGGGGAAAGAATTAGGTGTTATTTATCATTTAGAATCTACCTCACACAGACATATTATTGTTGTAAAGGTTCAAACTGAAGATAGAGAAAATCCAACATTAGACTCTGTTTGTGATATTTGGAAAACTGCTGATTTTCACGAACGAGAAGTATACGATTTCTTCGGAATAAAATTTATTAACCATCCAAATTTAAAACGTTTGTTTTTAACTGATGAATGGGAAGGATTTCCTTTAAGAAAAGACTATGTAGATGAAATTAATATGGTTATTAAGTAATTATGGATACAACTATAAAAAACAGCAACTTAAAATCGGAAGAATATTTCATAAATATGGGACCTCAACACCCTGCAACTCACGGTGTTTTGCGTTTATTATTAACCATTGATGGTGAAATTATTAAAAAAGTTGAACCAGATTTAGGCTATATTCATCGCTCTATTGAAAAAATGTGTGAACGCGATAGCTACCAGCAAATTGTGCATTTAACAGATAGAATGGATTATTTGTCTTCACATATAAATAATGAAGCTGTTTGTTTAACAGTTGAAAATGCATTGCAATTAGAAATTCCAGACCGTGTTAAAGTTATAAGAACTATAATTGGTGAATTAACCAGAATAGCTTCACATTGTCTTTGGTGGGGAGTTATGGGAATGGATGTTGGTGCATTAACAACTTACTTTTACGGTTTTAGAGACCGTGAAATGATTAACGATATTTTTGAGGAAACTTGTGGGGCTCGTTTAACAATGAACTACAACATTCCCGGTGGTTTAATGTTTGATATTCATCCTAATTTTGTAAAAAGAACTAAAGAGTTTATTGCCCATTTTAAAACAAAATTACCTGAATACGACACCTTATTAACTGGAAACGTAATTTTTCAAAAACGAATGAAAGGTGTTGGAATTTTAACCAAAGAAGATGCTATCTCATTTGGAGCTTCTGGCCCTGTTGGTCGTGGTTCTGGATATTCTTGTGATGTTAGAAAATACCATACATATAGTGCTTACGATAAAGTTACTTTTAATGAAGCCTTAAAAACTGATGGAGATAGTTTTGCACGATACCAAGTTAGAATTCAAGAAATGTGGGAATCAATGTCTATTATAGAACAATTAATTGACAATATTCCTGAAGGCGATGTTCAAGTTGCTACCAATGCTGTTATAAAATTACCAAAAGGTGAATTTTATCAAAAAGTTGAAACTGCACGTGGTGAGTTAGGTGTTTATATTAATAGTACAGGTACTAAAAACCCTTACCGAGTTAAATTCCGTTCTCCTGGGTTTTCAAACCTTTCATTATTAAATCATATTGCTGTTGGCGGTAAAATTGGTGATTTAGTTGCTTCTATGGCAACCTTAGATCTTGTAATTCCAGATATTGACAGATAAAATTAACACAATGAATATATCATTAAATATAACAACAACCATTACTGAATTTCTATCAGGATTTATGTCTGAAGGAGCAGCAAATATTGGTACAATGGTTGTAATTGCACTAATTTACCTAGCTATTTTTGCTGTAGCAGGTTTGTACTTGGTTTTATTAGAAAGAAAAGTAGCTGCATGGTTTCAATTGCGCTTAGGGCCTAATAGAGTTGGGCCTTGGGGTTTATTACAAACAATGGCAGATGCTTTAAAATTAGTTTCAAAAGAATTAACTGGAACCGTAAAAGCTGATAAATTTTTATACAATTTAGCACCTTATTTTGTAATTGTATCGTCATTAATGGCATTGGCTGTTTTTCCTTTCACTAAAGAATTTCAAGCGTTTGACATCAATATTGGACTCTTCTTTTTAATTGCTATTTCATCTATAGGTGTTATTGGAATCTTATTAGGAGGTTGGGCAAGTAATAATAAATTTGCTTTAATTGGAGCAATGCGTAGTGGAGTTCAAACTATAAGTTACGAACTTTCTGTTGGATTGTCATTAATTACAATGGTTTTGCTTACAGGAACGCTTCAACTTTCAGAAATAATAGAAGTTCAAAAAAATGGTTGGCTAATTGTTCAAGGTCATATTCCAGCAATAATTGCATTTATGATTTATATGATTGCAGGTACTGCAGAAACAAACAGAGCTCCTTTTGATATGGTGGAAGCCGAAAGTGAACTTGGAGCAGGTTTTCATACAGAGTACTCAGGAATGAAATTCGCTTATTTCTTTTTAGCTGAATTTATAAACATGTTTATTATAGCAGCAGTAGCTACAACCGTCTTTTTTGGTGGTTGGCTTTCACCTTTTGGAATAACAGAATCTATTCCTTGGTTAGGTGTATTTTGGTTTATAGGTAAAACATTTATGTTAGTATTTTTAATGATGTGGTTTCGCTGGACGTTCCCAAGATTAAGAGTTGACCAATTATTAACACTTGAGTGGAAATACTTATTACCATTAAACTTACTAAACATCATTTTAATGGCATTAATTGTTTGGCTAAACCTAACAATTCAATTTTAAAGATTATGAGTTATTTTGGAGACATAGTTAAAGGGATAAAAACATTACTTACTGGTATGAGTGTTACCGGAAAGTATTTTATCACTTCAAGAAAAGGAGCTATTACACAGCAATATCCCGATAATAGAGAAACCTTAAAAATGTTTGAGCGTTTTCGTGGTGAAGTTGTAATGCCGCACGATGAAAATAATGAACACCGTTGCACTGGTTGTCAGAAATGTGAAATTGCCTGCCCAAACGGTACTATTGAAATTATTTGGGACCGACAAATTGATCCTGAAAGTGGTAAAAAGAAAAAAATGATAGACCAACACATTTACCATTTAGGTATGTGTACAATGTGTGGTTTATGTATTGAAGCTTGTCCTACTGATGCCATTGTTTGGGCTCAAAATTTTGAAAACTCGGTGTACGACAGATCTTCTTTGACCAAAGTTTTAAATCAACCAGGCTCTAAATTAAAAGCCGGTGTAGAAGAATAAGCATATGGAAAAAATTATATTTTACATTTTAGCATTGATATTAATTGTTTTTGCAATTGCCTCGGTAACAAGTAAAAAAATGCTTCGATCTGTTATTTACTTATTATTTGTATTGTGTGGAATCGCCGGAATTTACTTTTTAATTGACTATAACTTTTTAGCAGCCATTCAATTAACAGTTTATGCAGGAGGAATTATTGTATTAATCATCTTTTCAGTAGTATTGGTGCATCATATTGAAATGGAATTGGAATTAGCAAAACGTTCTAAACAACTATTAGTTGGTTTGGCTTGTTTAGTTGGATTGGGTGTCTTTTTAACTACTATACATTCGCACGAATTTAATGTGGTTGAAAATTCTGTAACTACAAGTACAGAAGAAATTGGATTAGGCTTATTAAGTTATGAAACTGGTGGATTTATTTTACCATTTGAAGTAATAAGTGTGCTTCTATTAGCCTCAATGATTGGTGCAATTGTAATTGCAAAAGGAAAAAAACTAACCGACAAAAATGATACTACATTATGATAGCCGGAATTAGCATATATGAAATTTTAACTGTAACCTCTATCCTATTTTTTATAGGAGTGTACGGTTTTATTACCAGAAAAAACTTGATTTCAATTTTAATGTCAATTGAATTGATTTTAAACGCATCGGTTATCAATTTTGTTGTTATCAACAAATATTTATACCCAGATATGTTACAGGGCGTTTTCTTTTCAATATTTATTATTGCGGTAGCTGCTGCAGAGACTGCACTAGCCGTTTCTATAATAATAAATTTGTACAGACAAATTGCCTCTGTTGAAGTTAAGGACACTGAAATTATGAAATATTAATAGTTAAGAAATTATGAATTTTACTTACGTTATATTAATACCATTAATTCCACTACTATCTTTTTTAGTGTTGGGTATTTTTAATAAAAAAATTAAACCTAGTGTATCGGGCTATCTTGGAGTTGCTGCATTAAGCACTTCAACTGCTTTATCATTTTATACAGCTTATCAATACTTTTTTGCTATTGGAAAAGTTAACGGAGTTTATCAAACATTTGTTGAGAAAACAACCTGGATGAATTTTACAGATACCTTAGCAATTGATATGGGTATTTTGATTGATCCAATATCAGTTATGATGTTAATTGTAGTATCCGTTATTTCATTAATGGTTCATATTTACAGTAGAGGTTATATGAAAGGTGATGATGGATATACTAGATTTTTTGCTTTTTTAGGTTTATTTTCCTTCTCTATGTTTGGTTTGGTTTTAGCCACAAACTTATTCCAAATCTATATTTTTTGGGAGTTAGTTGGAGTTTCTTCATTCTTATTAATAGGATATTATTACACAAAACCATCAGCGGTTTCTGCTGCAAAAAAAGCATTTATTGTAACACGTTTTGCTGATCTAGGTTTCCTAGTTGGAATTTTAATTATAGGTTATTACACAGGAACATTCGATTTTGAAACCTTAAATAATCCTGAAGGAAGTGCTATTTTAAATTGGGCATCTACATCATTTATAGGATTATCAGTAATTACTTGGGCATTAATTCTAATTTTTATTGGTGGTGCAGGTAAATCTGCAATGTTCCCATTACATATTTGGTTACCTGACGCAATGGAAGGTCCAACACCAGTTTCTGCATTAATTCACGCGGCAACTATGGTTGTTGCTGGTGTTTATTTAGTAGCACGACTCTTTCCAATGTATTATTTTGTTGAAGATGGCTTTGCTCTTAATATAGTAGCTTATGTGGGTGCATTTTCTTCATTATTCGCTGCAATAATAGCAATTACACAAACCGATATAAAACGAGTTTTGGCATTCTCAACTATGTCACAATTAGGTTATATGATGTTAGCTTTGGGAGTTTCTGGATATGATGGTCACGAAGGCGTTGGTTATATGGCTTCAATGTTCCATTTGTTTACGCACGCTATGTTTAAAGCTTTATTGTTCTTAGGAGCAGGTTCAGTAATACACGCTGTACATAGTAATTATTTAAAAGATATGGGTGGTTTACGTAAGTATATGCCTATTACAAATATTACTTTTTTAATTGCGGCTTTGGCAATTTCTGGAGTGTTTCCTTTATCAGGGTTTTGGAGTAAAGATGAAATTTTAGTGGCTGCTTTTGAACATAATAAATTAATTTATGGAGTTGGTGTTTTTGTTGCCGGTTTAACTGCATTTTATATGTTTAGATTGTATTTTGGAATTTTCTGGGGAAAAGATAAACAATACAAACACGCACCGCATGAGTCTCCAATTTCAATGACTTTTCCATTAATGATTTTAGCCTTTATAAGTATGGTTGGTGGATTTATTCCTTTTAGTGAATTAATTACTCCTGATAAAGCTGGTTTTGAAGCGCATTTAAATATTCCTTTAGCAATTGTTGCTACTATTGTTGGCTTAACAGGAATTGGATTAGCTTATGTTTTCTATAAAAAAGAAAATGATTTAGCAGATAGATTTTCAAATGCCTTTGGAGTTTTTTACAAATGGACGTTTAACAAATTTTATTTTGATGAAATCTATTTATTCGTTACAAAAAATATAATTTTTAATAGAATCGCTGCACCTATTGCTTGGTTCGATAAAAAAGTTGTTGACGGAACTATGGAAGGAATAGGAAATAAAACAGTAGTAATTTCTGAAAAAATTAAAGGAATTCAGTCAGGAAAAGTACAAGATTACGCTTTTGGTTTTATTGCTGGTGTAGTTATTTTAGCATTGGTTTTTATTTATTTATGGACAAACTAACAAATTAATATGGATATTTTAACACTCTTTGTCATAATTCCAGTTTTAACAATTGTTGCCTTAGTTTTTACTAAAGGTTTAAAACAGGCACGTTTGGTTTCAATGGTTGGAAGCATTATTCAACTAGGAATGGCAATAAATTTAGTTTTCGCTTATTTCAAAGAAAGAGCTATTAATAAGGAAATAATGGTTTTCACCAAAGATTATGTTTGGTTTGAACAATTTAATATCCATTATACAATTGGTGTTGATGGAATTTCAGTTGCCTTATTACTTTTAACGGCTATTATAGTTTTAGCTGGTGTTTTCATTTCTTGGAAAATTTCTGATTTACCAAAAGAATTTTTTATATCACTTTTGGTATTAGCATCAGGGGTATACGGTTTCTTTATTTCATTAGATTTATTTACAATGTTCGTTTTCTATGAAATAGCTGTAATTCCAATGTATTTATTAATAGGAATTTGGGGATCTGGTCCAAAAGAATATTCAGCAATGAAATTAACGTTAATGTTAATGGGTGCCTCAGCAGTTTTATTAGTTGGAATTTTAGGAATTTACTTTAATTCAAATGCTGATGGAGGTGCTTTAACTTTCAATATATTAGAAATTGCTCAAGTAAATATTCCTTTTGAAGCCCAAAAATTATTTTTCCCTTTAACTTTTGTTGGTTTCGCAGTATTAGGAGCTTTATTTCCATTTCATACTTGGTCACCTGATGGTCATGCTTCTGCACCAACAGCAGTTTCTATGCTTCACGCAGGTGTTTTAATGAAATTGGGTGGATATGGTATTTTTAGAATTGCTATGTTTTTATTACCTGCAGGAGCAATCTATTGGTCTTGGTTCTTTATTATTTTAGCCGCCATTGGTGTAGTTTACGGTGCATTTGGAGCCATTAGACAAACTGATTTAAAATACATTAATGCATATGCATCTGTTAGTCACTTAGGTTTAGTATTATTTGCGTTAATGACACTTAATAAAATAGCCTGGAACGGAGCAATACTTCAATCGCTGTCACATGGGTTATTAACTGCCCTATTTTTCGCCTTAATAGGAATGATTTATGGAAGAACACACACCAGAGATATTAGTAAATTGGGAGGTATGATGAAAATTTTACCTTTTATAGGTGCCATTTATGTAATTACTGGTTTAGCCTATTTAGGATTACCTGGTTTTAGTGGCTTTGTAGCAGAGATGAATATTTTTGTTGGTGCTTTTGAAAATCCAGATATGTTTCAAAGGATTTTAACTGTGCTTGTTGTATCATCAATCGTTATTACAGCAGTATATATTCTTAGGTTAGTTGGGAAAATTATGATGGGACCATTAGTTACCAATGATTGTGAAAATTTACCAAAAGCAACGTGGTACGAGAAAACTGGTATTTTATTATTACTTATTCCAATTATAGGAATGGGTGTTGCACCACTTTGGTTAAGTGATATGATTCAAGAAAGTTTACAACCGTTTATTCAAGGAGTATTATAAAAATTAAAACAGATAACTAAAATGAATTTTAGTAACTTTTTATTAATGAGACACGAAATTTTGCTGTTAGCAATTACATTATTGTTATTGGTTGGTGAAATTTTTATAAGCAAATCCAAAAAAAGTAGCTTGGTACATTTGGCCATCTTTTTATTTGGAATTCATACTGCAGTTGGATTTTTTCAAATGGATGAATCAAGTCTTTTTGGAGGTTCATTTCAAACAAATAATTTAATTCATTTCTTTAAAAATGTATTAAATATTGGAGTGTTTATTTTATTATTACAATCTGCCGATTGGATTCAAGAAAAGATTGTAAATCAAGATAGGGGTACAGAATTTTTTATCTTATTATTTACTTCTTTATTAGGAATGTATTTTATGATTTCTTCTGGTGACTTCTTAATGTTCTATATTGGGTTAGAATTATCAACTTTACCAGTTGCAGCATTGGCAGCATATGAGACTACTAAAAGAAAATCTAGTGAAGCAGGTATTAAATTAATACTTTCAGCTGCATTAGCATCAGGTGTTTCGTTATTTGGAATTTCATTATTATACGCAACATCTGGATCCATCTTTTTTAATGATATTATTGAAGTTATTACTTCAACGAACTTAACAATTTTAGGATTTATTTTATTTTTTGCAGGATTATCATTTAAAATATCATTAGTTCCGTTTCATTTTTGGACTGCCGATGTTTATGAAGGAGCACCAATTAGTGTTGCTTCGTATTTATCAGTTATTTCTAAAGGAGCAGCTGTTTTTATTTTAATGATTTTAATGTTTACAGTTTTTAAACCTTTAATGCATATTTGGGAAAATGTAGTTTATGTTATTGCATTAGCTACCATGTTTATTGGTAATTTATTTGCTTTACGTCAACAAAATATGAAGCGCTTTTTAGCATTTTCATCTATTGCACAAGCTGGTTTTATTTTACTTGGTCTTATTACAGGAACGCAATTAGGAACAGCTACTATAGTTTATTTTGTAATGATTTATATATTTTCGAACCTAGCTGCATTCGGAGTTGTACAAGCTATCTCATTAAAAACTGGCAAAGAAAATATGGATGATTATAATGGTCTCTATCGAACCAATCCTGGTTTAAGCTTAATTATGATGTTGGCATTATTTTCATTAGCTGGAATACCTCCAGTTGCGGGATTTTTTGGTAAATTTTTCCTATTTACTGCAGCAGCAAGTAAAGGTTTTTATTTACTAGTGTTCTTAGCTGTTGTAAACGTAACTATATCCTTATATTACTATTTATTAGTTGTTAGAGCTATGTTTATTAGAAAAAGTGAGGATCCAATTCCATTCTTTAAAAATAAACTATATATGCGTTTAGGGTTATTAATTACCGTAATTGGTATTTTGGTATTAGGACTATACAGCCCGCTGTACGATTACATTTATGAATTAAGTAGCATTTATAATTAAGAAATTATGGGTTTAGTAGGAAAACACACTTTTGGAAGTATTGGAGATACTAGAGTGACTTTTGTTGAAAAAAAGATAGATGAAAACCGTAAAGATTTTCTAAAAAAATTATTGGAACACAATGGTTTCGAAGTTATAATTCAGGAAGAAAAAAGAAAATCGGAAGAAGAACCTCAATTGTATACTGTTGGCGTAACTGATATGGTTTTTAATCCAACTGTATGGGTATTCCAACGAAAATTAAAAACATTTGATGGACATAAAGTCACGCAAGATTATTGGAATCAAGTTTCTGAAGATACCAACCCTCATTATTGGAAATTTGCGGATTAATTTGAAGCCAAGCATGTGTTTTATATTAAATATACCCTAATATTTTATCCATAACCCAACTCGTGTGTAAGGCTGATTTTCCTGTTGAAGGATGGTTTTTTTTATCTTCAAAAAAGAAATCTCTCATATTTTGAACATGATAAAATTGTACGTTTTCTGGATGCTCAATATTCAAGGTTTTATTTTCTTCATCTGAAATTAAATGAATAGGGCTTTCATCAAAAACAGAAAAAATTATTTTTCCTTTACTTCCATATATTTCTACCCTATCTTCCCTTAAATTACATCCGAAATTCCAACTTCCAGCTCCAGTAATACCATTTTCATGTAGCCAGCATGCCGTAATTGCATCTTTAGCTGAGTACAAATTTTGTTGATTTAAACTAATTCCTTTTGCTGTTGCTATCGAGCCTAATAAAAACGTAAATAAATCAAGGCCGTGACTTGCCAAATCATCAAAATAACCTCCAGGCGCAATTGTTACATCTGTTCTCCAATTATACTCTTTTGATAAATCTTGCACATTAGCAGGTTTACTTAAATGCCAATTAACATGTCTTATTTCTCCTATTAAATCAGCATCAATCCATTCTTTTATTTTTGTAAACCTCGGTAAACTACGACGATAATAGGCAACAAACAATGGAATTTTAGCGCTTTCAAAAGCTTGAAAAATTTTTAAACTATCAGCATAATTAGGTGCTAAAGGTTTTTCAATACAACAAGGTTTTCCTGCTGCAGCAACTTTTAACCCAAGCAATTTATGACTGTCTGGTGGGGTCGCAATATAAACCGCATCAATATCTGGATCGTCTATTAAAGCATCTGCATTTGTGTAGTACTTATTAACATTATGTCTTTTTGCATAATCCTCTGCTTTCTCTTTATCTCTTCTCATAACAGCAGACAATTCAAAACCCTCTATTTTATAATATGGTGGTCCACTTTTTAGTTCGGTTACATTTCCACATCCAATAATTCCCCAACTAATATTGTTTTTATTCTTGCTGTTATTACTCATTTAATAATATTTCTAAATGTTAAGTTTATTCTCGGTGTTTTCACTTTTTTAGTTTTTGGCAAACTATGTATCCATTTATGTTGTGTTTCGCCTTTCATAACTAATAAATTACCAGATTGTAACTGCACATCTACTTTTTGTTTTGTTACTTTATGTTTTAATGAAAACTTTCTGGTTGCACCAAAACTAAGCGAAGCAATTGTAGGATTTACACCTAATTCTTTTTCATTATCAGAATGCCAAGACATTCCTTCGTCTCCATTATGATACAAATTTAACAAACAAGAATTAAAATTCTCACCTGCTTTTAATTCCACAAGCTGTTTAAGTTTTAAAATTTCAGAAGTCCACGCCAACCCTATTTTTTTGGTATTTGAATAAGAGTATTCTATATTTTTATCTCCAAACCAAGCTACTTTTCTTTTGGTTCTAATTTGTTTACCAAAAAGTATTAATTCATCGTATTTCCAAAAATCGGCATTTAAGAGTTTCTTTAAATAATACTGGCATTCATCGTTATTTAAAATTAAACCATAATTAAGAACTTCACCTTCAAAAGGAATGATGTTTTGAAGGCGATTGGAAGTAAATAAATCCATTGCAATACTACTATTTTATAAAATCAAATAATAGTTTTACCAAGATACATTAATGTTGTATCTTTTTTAATTTCATAATCTTTCGATAAGGAAGAAATAATATGAATTTCATCATTATTATCTTTTACAAACATAGGTATTGCATGCTCTTCATCATTTAGTTGTTTCAGTAAATTTTTATAATCTTCGTTAGAATTAACTAAAACTTCATTTACTAAAGGAAAATCGCGCACTACTTCACTAAGATTTAAATAATCATCATTATGAGTAAATAGATTGCCTTTCGGTTTTAAATCTCTGTTTTGCATTTCATCTGTTGAAATAATTCTAAAAGCACCATTTTCGCCAAATATTGGTGTAAATTTTTCTAAGGCATATTCATTTACAGCTGCGCCACCAGTTAAAGCCAGTAGAAAACCTATATCATTTAATTCTACGTCTTCCAACAGTTCTTCAGAATATATGTTACCTTCAATAGCTTCTAAACCTAGACTCTTTGCTTTATTTATATTATCTAGATTGCTATCAATTAAAACTACTCTTCTATTGTTCTTTTTAAGGTAAGTTGCTATTAATCGAGCAAAATCTGATGCTCCAATTATAAGGATTCCATTGGAGGTTTTTAAAAACACACCAACTAATTTTGCAAATAAGCGGGCTGTAGTTGCGTTTAATAATACCGTTCCCAGTACAATCATAAAAACTAAAGGGGTGATATATTCGGCACCTTCTACGCCTGCCTTTAACAACTTACTCCCAAATAAAGAAGCAATACCAGCGGCTACAATACCACGCGGCCCTACCCAACTTATAAATATTTTTTCATTGGTTTTAAGTTTTGATCCTGTTGTACTTAAAAACACCGCCAAAGGTCTGATAACAAATATAACTATACCAAACAAAATTGCTGTTTTCCAGTTATACAACAACAACATATCTTCTATATTGATATTTGCCGCCAATAAAATAAACAAGATGGAAATAAGTAATACACTTATAGATTCTTTAAAATAAAGTAGATCTTTAATATTATCTAATTTGTTATTCCCTAAAACCATTCCCATAACAACTACAGCTAATAAGCCAGATTCATGAGCAAAAACTTCAGATTCTACAAAAACCAATAATACTGTAGATAATGAAACTACATTTAATAAATAATGTGGAATCATATTTTTATTTATGGCAAAAGCCAACGCATGTGCAAACGTAAAACCAAATGTGGTACCAAACAGCAGAATTTTACCAAATTCAATCAATGCAGTTCTTGTAAAGCCACTTCCCCCTCCAACACTAATAAATTCAAATACCAATACAGCTACCAGCGCTCCAATTGGATCTATAAGTATTCCTTCCCATTTTAAAACTGCTGAAACATCCTTTTTTAATGGAATATTTCTTAAAATAGGCGTTATTACCGTTGGGCCTGTAACAATAATTAATGCTGCAAATAAAAATGACATTTCCCAACTCAAATCAAATACATAATGCGAAGCAAGACCTGCTCCAAAAAATGTAATTGCAGAACCTAATGTAATTAGTTTGGTAATAACAGGTCCAACTGATTTAATTTCATTTCGTTTTAGTGTTAAACCACCTTCAAATAAAATAATACTAATTGCTAAGGAAACAAAATAATACAGTCCTTCACCAGGAAATAATCCTTTTTTACCATTCCAAATAGGTTCAATCCATTTTGTACCATCTTCTGATAAAAACTCAGCAGCAATCGGACCTACTAACAATCCAATTAAAATTAAAGGTAAAATTGCGGGTATTTTAAATCTCCATGCTACCCATTGTGCTAAAATTCCTAAAATAATTATTCCGGCTAGTTCTAACATAGTTATTTTTAGAATATTAATTTATTAAAAGATGTAAAAGTAGCAAGATAAATATAATTTACCATTTTCTAGATGGTTTTTTTAATAATGAAAATTTATCCCAATTCAATGCAACAATACAATCCACTTTAAAAATATCTTTTTAAAAGATAAATAGTTGTCATTTTAAGCAATTTTTTATAAAACAAGTACTAAAAAAATTCTTCTAATTGTATTCATAAGTTTTGTAAATTTAAAACTTCTAAATTTTATAAAACTTATGAAAGCATCACAAATTCTATTTCTATTAATTTTTGCATTGATTTCTTGTAAACATGTTTCTGAAAAAAAAATCGATGATAATACAACACCGCAACTAGAAAAAGATTTAATAACCAAGGCTACAGAAATTCATAAACGAGTTTTAACTGTTGATACTCATAACGATATTAATTTAAAAAACTTTACAAACGACGTAAATTACACACAAGAACTTGACAATCAGGTAAATTTACCTAAAATGAAAAAAGGAGGATTGGATATTTCTTGGTTAATTGTATATACTGGTCAAGGTGAGTTAACCAATGAAGGTTATGCCAATGCTTATAAAGAAGCCATTGCAAAATTTGAAGCCATTCATAAATTAACAAAAGAAATA
Organism: Lutibacter litoralis; assembly: GCF_014646675.1. GTDB lineage: Bacteria > Bacteroidota > Bacteroidia > Flavobacteriales > Flavobacteriaceae > Lutibacter > Lutibacter litoralis. The sequence goes on from NZ_BMNS01000002.1 coordinate 475,940, forward strand.
GCTCCAGATCAAATAGAGTTAGCGGTAACTTCAGAAGAAGCCAAAAATATTAATAAAACTGGTAAAAAAGTTGCAATGATTGGAATTGAAAATGGGTATCCAATTGGTACGGATATAAACCGTGTAAAAGAATTTTACGATTTAGGCGCACGTTATATGTCTTTAAGCCACAATGGTCACAGTCAATTATGCGACTCAAATACTGGAGAAGAAGATAATGTTTGGTTGCATAATGGAGTTAGCGAATTAGGAAAAGAAGTAATTGCTGAAATGAATAAATGGGGAATGATGATAGATGTTTCTCACCCTTCAAAAGAGTCCATGCGAGATATGATAGAGCTTTCTAAAGCACCAATAATTGCTTCACATTCATCTTGTCGAGCTTTATGCGATCATAGTAGAAACTTAGACGATGAACAATTACAATGGTTAAAGCAAAACGGTGGTGTAATACAAACTGTTGCTTTTAGTGCCTATGTTAATACCGAAAAAAACAACAAATTTAAAGAAGCTACAAATGTAATTTTAAAGGAAGTAGCAGCTAGTAAGAATTTTGAAATAATATCTTGGAACGATTATAGAGCATTAGATAAAGAGGCTAAAGAAGCTTATTATTCAAAATATAGTGAAATTAAAAAACTTGCAAAACCAAAAATAGATGAAGTTTCAAAAACATTGGATCCCGTAAATGTTTCCGATTTTGTGGATCATATAGATTATTTGGTTGAAAAAATTGGAATAGAACATGTTGGTATTAGTTCCGATTTTGATGGAGGTGGTGGTGTTCAAGGTTGGAACCATGCTTCTGAAACTTTAAACGTAACTATAGAGTTGGTAAAACGCGGTTATAAAGAAGATCAAATTGAACTGCTTTGGGGTGGAAATTTATTTCGTGTTTTGGATGAAGTACAGGAGGTTGCTCAAAAAATTCAGAACTTATAGATGTTTTAAAACATATAAATTCCTAAAAGGATAGACCCAATTCCAACTCCAAAACCTAAAATATTTGAAAACCCTGAAGATTTTTTATTTTGTTTTTGAATTGATTTAATTTCTTCATTTTTCAAAATCGTTTCAGTAGGCTTCTTGTTTTTCATTAAAAAACCAATATAATTATTATCGCTATTAAGTTCAATTCTTTCATAAATATATTCATCTCCATTATGCATAGTAACCTTATAATACCCTTTTTCAGTATTATTGGCTGCTTCATTTAACGAAATTGGATCGTGAAAAACCTTGCAACTTATTATTAAACTGGAACAAAGAAGTAAAATAAAAAAATTATGAACTAATTTATGGGTTAAGTTATTCATTATTAGGATTTATATTTTAATAATTTAAGATAACAAGTTACATTAAATTCTAAAACATTAATATTATAATAACTAAAGAAAAGCAACTATTTTTAACTATTTGCTTCTCTTTAGTTTATATGTACCATACAAAGCTCCTACAGCTAGTAGAAAAGAGATTCCTCCGTCAACTGGCAATTCAGGTGCCTGATCATCCGGTATTGGTGGATCTTGCGCAAGGACATTATTAAACATTAATAAAAACGCAACGAATAATATATGTTTAATTATCTTATTTCTCATT
>NZ_BMNS01000002.1:477548-477923 GCF_014646675.1 Lutibacter litoralis
GCTTTTCAATTGAATTTGTAGGGGTAAACTCATCTATTTCAAACTTGGGGTTTATATTTTTAATAGATCCCACTCGATTTCTTTCGAAAGATCTATTTTTATTAAATTTTCACTTTTAATTAATAATTATTTTTTTAATATTATTGCCATTATTGGTTTTAATATGGACCAAATAGATTCCTGAAGCAACATTTATTGGGAGGTTAATTTCATTTTTATTAAAATTAGTATTCCAGATTTTTAGTTGTTGTCCAATAGCATTAAATAATGAAATCTCTTGAATAGTTAATTCTTCTGGTTTTTGTATTTTAATGAGGGTATTATTTTCATTAACAAATACATTTAAAAGACTAAAGATCTCTTCAACTTCTATTG
>NZ_BMNS01000003.1:0-295569 GCF_014646675.1 Lutibacter litoralis
GCTCCTCGCAATGACGGTGGCAGATTGCTTCATCCTATTACATAACCTTTATAGCAATGCCGCTTCATTAGATAAATAAAAATATCCAAACTTCATGTTTTTTTGTATATTTGAGACGAAACAATCTTTTATTGTATGTTAATCAAAAAGAACATTTCAAATCTTCTAAAAACATATCGAAAATTGTTCGAATGTTTGATGTTTTTTAAAACAGTTTCCTAAGTATCGCATTGTAATATTTTATCAATCTATACCCATTGTGCATTATGTTAAATTTCGTCAATTCGAGTGAATTTTCAGCCTGTTTAGGCTTAAAATTAGTATCGAGAATAGTTGTTTTATTGAAAACCAATAGCTCTCGATACAATTTTTTATCAAAAATCACTCGATCTGACGCTACAATAAGGGAAATTTCAACATTGTATAATGCCTTAATTTATCCACAGAAGAACATTGCTGTTTTTTACTTATAAGTCTTATGAAAACTGTACACACATCTTTTAATCCAGAACGCCCAGCATCGGCACAAGGCAATTTTTACCAACCAATAACCAATAGCATTGGTCCTGGAATGAATGAACGGATTCAAAAACTTCGGAAATTAAGTTTCGAAACAGAACCTTCACTTTCCATAGAACGTGCTTTAATTCAAACAAAATTTTACAAAGAGCATTTTGGAAAACATGCCATTCCGGTGTTGCGAGGAATGAATTTTTTAGAACTATGTAAACAAAAAACCATTTATGTAGGCGAAGGCGAATTAATTATTGGCGAACGAGGGCCTAGTCCGAAAGCCGTTCCAACTTTTCCAGAACTTACCTGCCATAGTGTTGAAGATTTTCAGGTGTTAAATTCACGTGAAATGCAACGTTATACAATATCGCAAGAGGACATTGATACCTATGAAAAAGAAGTGATTCCTTACTGGGAAGGAAAAACAATGCGTGAGCGTATTTTTAGCCACGTTCCAAGTGCATGGAGCGATTTATATGAAGCAGGTTTATTTACTGAGTTTATGGAGCAACGTGCACCGGGACATACAGCTTTAGATGGTAAAATTTACGAAAAAGGAATGTTGAATTTCAAAAGAGATATTCAAGATCAGTTAGACCAATTAGATTTTTTAAACGACCCTGAAGCAACCGATAGAAAAGAGCAATTAGAAGGCATGAAAATATCGTGTGATGCTGCTATTATTTTTGCGGAACGTCATGCAACTATGGCAGAAGCACAAGCCAACACTGAAACGGATGAAAAGCGCAAAAAAGAGCTTTTAAAAATAGCAGAGGTATGCAGATGGGTGCCAGCAAATGCGCCACGTAACTTTCACGAGGCCATACAAATGTATTGGTTTGTACATTTAGGAACGATTACAGAATTAAACGGTTGGGATGCTATGAATCCCGGTCATTTCGATCAGCATTTAACACCATTTTATGAAAATGAATTAGCAGCAGGAACCTTAACAAGAGACGAAGCCAAAGAATTATTAAGTTGTTTTTGGATTAAAGTAAATAACCACCCTGCGCCTCCAAAAGTGGGAATTACTGCCAAAGAAAGTGGTACGTATAACGATTTTACCAATATAAATATTGGAGGTGTAAAACGAGATGGCTCAGATGGTGTAAGCGAAGTTTCATACATTATGTTAGAAATTGTAGAGGAATTGCACGTATTACAACCAGGAAATTCGGTGCATATAAGCTCAAGAACACCCGATCGGTTTTTAACAGCGGCGTGTAAAGTAATTCGTCAGGGTCATGGATATCCGTCTATTTTTAATCCAGATGTGTATATTCCTGAAATGTTACGTCAAGGAAAATCGTTGGAAGATGCTCGTGAAGGAGGTTGTAGCGGTTGTATTGAAGTAGGTGCTTTTGGTAAAGAAGCCTATATTTTAACAGGGTATTTAAACGTTCCAAAAATAATTGAAATCACCTTAAATAATGGTGTAAATCCGTTAACAGGAAAACAAGTTAGCATTAAAACTGGAGATCCAAGAGATTTTAAAAGTTATGAAGCATTGTATGCAGCTTTTAAAACCCAACTTAATTATATTGTAAATCAAAAGATCTTGGTTAGTAATTATATAGACCGCATGTTTGCAAAATACAGTCCAGCTACCTTTTTATCGGTGGTTATTGAAGATTGTATTACAAAAGGAAAAGATTATTACAACGGTGGGCCTCGTTACAACACAAATTACATTCAATGTACAGGTTTAGGAACAGTTACGGATAGTTTAGCGACGTTGAAAAAACATGTTTTCGAAGATAAAACTGTTGCAATGGATACATTATTAAATGCAGTTTCAAAGAATTTTGAAGGTTCAGCAATTTTACGTCAAACCATATTGAATAAAACGCCGTTTTACGGAAATGATGACGATTATGCAGATGCAATAGCACTGCAAGTCTACAACGATTTATTTGATGCCATTGATGGCAAACCAAATACAAAAGGAGAAACTTTTCATTTAAATATGTTGTCCACAACCTGCCATGTGTATTTTGGGAAAATAATGGGTGCAACACCAAATGGACGTTTAGCGCATAAATCTATTTCAGATGGAACTTCTCCTTCCCACGGTGCAGATACCAATGGACCTTCAGCAGTGATAAAATCATTGACAAAGTTAGATCAAACAAAATCTGGAGGAACCTTGTTAAACCAACGTTTTTTACCAAGTTTGTTAAAGCGTGATGAAGATTTAAAAAAATTAGGGCATTTAGTTCGTAGTTATTTTGCGTTAGGCGGACACCATATTCAGTTTAATATTGTAGATACGGCAACCTTATATGCAGCGCAGGAAAACCCAGAAGATTATAAAGATTTATTAGTGCGTATGGCAGGTTACAGCGATTATTTTAACGATATGAACGCCGATTTACAGCAAGAAGTTATTGATAGAACAGAAAATGAATCGTTTTAAATGAGGAGAACGTCAGTTCGAGTAATTTTTGATAAAAAATTGTATCGAGAACTTTTGTTTTAGAAAGTAAAGTTCTTCTCGATACGCTTCTCCTTTGGTCGAAGCACTCGAAGAGACGGTTTTAAGTACTGTGTAACGTCAGTTCGAGTAATTTTTAGAAATGAAATGGGCGGAACATAAATTTCGTCAGTTTGAGTGCTAAATCTATGATTTGGTGTATCGAAAACAAGAAATTTTGAATAAAGAAGTACTTCTAGATACATTGCTCCTAGGGTCGCAGCATTCAAAGAGGCGTAAGGGTTAATGCATGATAACAGTAAATAAATGAACAAATGAGCACAGGTTTAATTTTTGATATAAAAAGATACGCTATAAACGATGGCCCTGGAATTCGGTTAACTGTATTTTTTAAAGGTTGTAATGTATCTTGTCAATGGTGTCATAATCCAGAAAGTATGTCGCCAAAGGTGCAGAAAATGTACAATGCTAAGAAGTGTATTGGTGCATTAAGTTGTATTGAAAATTGTCCAAATGATGCTCTAAAAATGACTTCGGAAGGTATTATAACCGACTATAATGTGTGCAACTTATGTGGAATATGTGCAGAGGTGTGTCCTACAAAAGCATTTGAAATGCTCGGATCAACTATTCTAGTATCAGATTTAATGCAAAAAATTGACAATGAAGCCATCTTTTTTGACAAGTCGGGTGGAGGTGTTACTTTTTCTGGAGGTGAACCTTTAATGCATGCAGCTTATTTATTAGAAGCCTTGAAAGAATGCGGAAAGAGATTGTATCATAGAGTAGTGGATACCACGGCTTTTGCAAGTGTTGAAACCATTTTGGAAGTGGCCCAACACACCGAGCTATTTTTAATTGATTTAAAAGTGATGGATTCTAAAAAACATAAAGAGTATACAGGTGTTTCTAATGAAAAAATACTTTCAAATATTGTTGAGTTGGCAAAAACAAATTGTGAAATCATTTTTAGAATTCCATTAATTAAGAATGTAAATACTTCAGATGAAAATATTATTGAAACAGCAAATTTTATAAATTCTTTAGAAGGTAATAGAAAGGTAATTAATTTATTGCCCTACCATAATATTGCAGAAAATAAGCATATAAAATTAGGAACTCCAACTAACAATCATGTATTTGAAGCTCCTAACAATAGGGAAATAAACGCTATAATTGACATTTTTGGCAATTATGGAATTACGGCTACTATTGGAGGGTAAAATGAGATTGCTGCGTCGTAAAAAACCTTGGCAATGACGAAGTGAAATGCAACCGTCATTGCGAACGCAGTGAAGCAATCTGTTTCTTTGAAACTAAATCAACATCGTAATTATTATTCATGAGATTCCTGCCTTCGCAGGAATGACAGCTTTGATTGAACTGTTATTACGAACAGAATGTAATAGAAAGAAGTAATCTGTTTCTTTGAAACTAAATCAAAAAATATATGTGTTAATCAACAGATTGCCACATCGTTTTAATTAACTCTTATGTTTCTTCTATTTTTTACTATTTAAAGGAATTTCTTTAAAATTAGAAGTTTTAGGTAAGTCTTCAAAAATCTTAACAAAATTTGTTGGTGGAACAGTTAATTTCCGTTTCACTAAATCTATCCAAGCGCCATAAACTTTAATTTCTGCAGATAACACACCATCTTTATTAAAGATTTGGTGACTAAAACGCCAGCGTTCAATTCCTTTAGAAACACCCTCTAATTCCATTTTTACGGTAATATTTTCACCAATATGAATTTCTTTTAAAAACGAAGTTTCTTCTTTAAATAAAATTGGTCCAATATTTAATTTGGCAAATTCATTAATTGATAAGCCGTGTTCTTGAAAGTAACGTACTCTAACTTCAGCAGCATAATCGTTATAGGCTGTGTGACGCATATGTCGGTTTGGGTCAAAATCCGACCATTTTGTTTTAAATTGTACTTCGAAATTCATTTGTTATTTTTTTGAAGTTGCAAATTTAAGGTAAAACATAAAAAGAGCCGAGCAATTGTTCGACTCTTTTTGAAATTATAAACTGTAGAAGACTTCGTTATTGATTAAATAACGGATTTTCTCCTTCTTTTATATGAGCCTTAAAAAGCGGATTTTCTTTATTTTTAAGGGTATCATAATTAGGCTCACCATGGATGGAAGGTATATACACTCTAAACTCACAAGGTTTACATCTTTTATTTCCACAAATTGGTGTAATTTTAAATTGATAATTTCCATACTGTGTGAAATTATAATTAAAAGTACTACCAGTTCCATTAACAATAGTTCCATTCGGATCTACAACTTCCCAAGTGTAATTTACGTCACAATCTTCTGGGTTACATATATAATTTGGAGCTGTAAATACATAATTGTATGTTGGTTTTAATTTAATTGATTTTTTACAACCAACTTTAGATTCCCAATTGCTTTGGAAATTAATTTTCAATTTTGGATCTTGTGGAATCTGTTTTAGATAGGCTTTAATACCTACAGCATCACCACTCCAATCACCACAATCACAATCATCCTGTTGTTGATCACAACATTCAATAATGAATGGGGCACTTCTGTCTGAACATTTTTTTTCAGCATCTTCAACAATAATAGACCACGTTCTAGGTGGATCACAAGGGATAGATGCAGGAATTGTAAAAGTATAAGACCCTGTATTTGGAATATTGCTTGCTAAAACTTGATATACTACACTATTTGTAACATCAAATAAAGAAACGTTTACCAAACCTGTTGGTGTTGTTCCTGACCAATTAACCGTTACAGTTTCACCAGGACATAATTTTTGATCTTGGTCAATTGGTTTAATATCAATTTCACAAGGATCTGGCTCGGTTTGCTGATCACTTGAAAAACAAATGATTTTTTCACATACATTACAGTTTACATCTTTAACTTTTACTTTTAAACAGAAGTAAAACTCTACATCACAACAATCTAAGTTTAATACTTCTGGATATAGAATATCTAGATTTACGGACGAATTAATAATAGAAGGATCTCCAAGCAACCAAGATAAACTACTAGATCCATTGTCACTACCATTTAAAACTAAATTATTAAGGTTTGCAGTTGAAGTAGTTAAGGTTCCAAAAATACCTAAATCGTCTGGTTTACAATCGCCATTTGAATATTCAATATGATAATCTACCATTGAAATTTCTACTTCTTGTAACGGAACGCTTCCTCCATTAATGGTTACATTAAATGAACCATTGTTTTCTTGCAGTGTTGCATCAAAATCTTCAATATCACAACATTCTGTTCCTGTAACACAGGCTGCCGGAGCTTCAGGACTACCGTAATTTGCACTTAACTCAACACCCGAAGTAGCCATTTCTGCAGTCACCGAAACACTTTCATTACAGCAGTTTCCACCACCCGATTTTACCACAGGAATTGTAATTATAAAATCGTTACCAGGGAATATTTCAGTCGTTGGGTTTATATTAATTACCAAACCTCCCGAAGTTGTAAATGGAATAGAAGTTGCCATAGCATCTTCAATAGCTATTTGTCCTTGCACAGTAACACAATCAGGCAACATATCGGTTATAACAATGTTATCTAAAGGTACACTTCCATTATTTGAAACTGTTAATGTATAATTAAATGATTGTCCGTTTTCTACTATTTCTGCATCAGCTTCTTTAAAAATTCCTAATATTCCAACTTCATCAATAGTGTAGTTAACACTACTGCTAACAGTTCCAGCCCCATAAGGAATGGTTGCTTTATTGGTTTTAGTACCAGAAAGCTGAGGTAATATTTCTGCTTCAAATTCAATTACTAAGAAATTGGCTCTGTTGTAATCGCAAATTCCTGGCATATTTGTAACATTCCATTCAGGATTTTGTAAATCTGAAGTGTCTGCAACAACACTAAATGGCGGTGCTATTGGAGCAGTTGAAAAATTAAGATTACAACTATTAATTAACCCTTTGTATTGATCTGGATAATAATCATAAGTTATTGAGCCAGGGTTTATTTGTAAATTCTGATTAGGCATTCCTAAGGCGTCATTAATAATATCGGTTAAGTTTCCTGAACCAGAATTACTCACCATAACTCTAAATTTAATAATATCACCAATTTGATAAATAGGAGGTACTAATGGGTTAGGTGGGTCTAAAATACATTTCTTTATTTTAGGAATAGACTTTGGATTTTCAACAACAAAATCTACACTTGCTGTGGTATTTTGAATACTGTCATCAATTGTAGGACAACTTATACTAGGACAAGGATCAACAGGAGGTCCACCAGGACTTCCTCCGGTACCTGCAGCAACATAACTTAAATTTGCGGTATTACTTATTGTAGCACCTATAGTTGCTCCAGCATCAATTTCGTAATAAATAAATATACTGGTACATTCGCCAGGATTTAAGATAAAACCTGGTCTTGTAAATGTATATGTAGTTGCAGGATAAGGTGGTACAGTAGGTGAAACAGTCCATCCTCCTAAACTCATATTTGTAATTGTAATTCCTGGAATATTTAAATTATCTGTAATGGTTAAATCAGTCCAAGGAACATTTCCATTGTTACAAATATTTAATCTGTAATAAGATTGACATCCTGGCGAATAATTTGTGTAATACGTGCTAGGAATAGATTTCGTAAATGAAATATCGGCATTTGGACTTTGCAACGGGTCTGAAGTTGCTGTTACAGATCCAGACATAGCATCACAAGTTCCATCACCTAAAGTGAAATTGTAATTAGCGGTATTTGTGATGGTAGTTCCTGCATTTCCACAATTTTGTAAGTACACATGCAAATTAGCCGTTGAATTAAAAGACCAAGAGTAATTTACAGGAAATGAAGCACCACTAACAATTGGTACAGAAGGTGTTTCAGTAATTATACCATTTAATTTATAAGTTCCTAAACCAGCCCCATTTGGATTGTTATGGTTTACTTTTATTCTCCATTTTGAAATTCCACATGTTAAATCTCCAGTAACAAATTCTTTAGTTATTGACCAATAATTATCAGCCCGTGCAATTACATTTACAGAAGTTGTACAAGTAGTTATTACCCCTTCACAATCTAATGTTACGGTAACATCAAAAGTACCTACAGCACCATTACAAGTTGTATAACCTGGGAATTTATAGAACACATTAAAGTTATGTCCATCGTTTCCATTTAAAGCAGGTGTTGCTGCATTTTGATAAGTGCCACCACCCATATTAGTAAATGGAATGGCTCCTGAACTTTGAAATACTAGATTAGATGAATTTGTAATACTTACTGTTTTTACACAGCTTGCGTCATAACTTCCTGAAAGCGTAATATTTAAAGCTATGTTGTCTCCTGTTAAGGCTTCCGTTGGTACAGAAACCGTAACATTTTCTCCACTTAAATTACAGGTACTTGTATTAGGAGAAGTATTGACTGCAATTTGCGAGTATCCTATGGTTGTTGCGAATAAAAATACTAGCAACATATATGTTTTAATATTATATATTATTTTCTTCATGTTAGTAATTTTTATTGGTTATTAAAGTTGAAGCAATGTGTGAAATCACATGATTTACAATTACTTTCTTCATAAAATACTTTAACTTTTATACAAACTGTGTATTCAATTTCACAACAACTTGGGTCGAGACCAGAAATAGGCCCAGGTAGACCAATAGTTAAGTTTACTGGAATTGCACCTGTTAATGCCGAATTACTTGTATACTTTATGTTTTTTGTGGCATTATCGTTAGAACTTGGGCTTCCAGAGGCAGTTTCATTTACTAATTGAAAAGAGCTTGAACCGTTAATGGTAGTTCCTGGCATTAAGAACATACCAGATTCCTCAACATTGCTAACACCTTCTGTACAAGCTGAAGGATTTGCAGTATAGCTAAAAGATTGAATTTGAAATTCAATTCCGTAAATAGGGACATTTACATTAATGTCACCATCAAAATTAAATTGATTGCCACTTGCTCCGTTTAATGAAATGTTAAAATTATCGAAAGAGAGCTCCATTTCTTCGCAGTCATCACAAATACAATCTGGTAATTCATCAAAATTAGCACTTACACCGGGTTGACATAAAACAGGACTTGGATCTAGATCGTCTCCTTGCAAACCAAAACCAATGGACGTTACACTTGCAGGAACAGTTACTTCAAAGCAATAACTTACTGTTGAAATACTTGCGCCAATTTGAGTTAAAAGTGTTGGATTTGGACTCACCATTGTATAGGTTAAAGCTGCGTAGGTTTGATTAAAAACCGATAAGCCTGAACCTGGATTTGCAAACGTTAGATCTCCTGATGTACTTGAATAGGTGGAGTCAAAACAAATTTTGAATTTTCTGTTTTCACCTTCGTAACCTAAACACTCAATTTCTTCATTAGAAATGGCAAAATCTATTTCGCAATTGCTAAATGTAAAGAACATGATATCCGATGAATTTCCTATAGTAGTTTCAGTAACTTTCCATCTATATTGCCCATCACTTAAGTTACTTTCTTTAAAAATACGAGTAGCACCTAAAGAAGTACTAGTTGTTTTTTCAATAAAAGTACGCTGTGGTTGTTGATTGCTTCCAATTTTAGTGACTTCAATAATAAATTGAGGATTCGCAATTTTAGCACCAATAACTTGCCAATTGAAATTTTTGATTTCATCAGCATTTTTAAAAATACTGTTGTTTTTTGGCAACACACCAATTATTTTTTGTTGTCTTTTTTTATCTTTTTGTGAAGCATTAGTAAAAACAACAGAGCCACTATTTTTAAGTTCTACCATTTCTCCTTCTAATTCATTAGAAACAAAATATGGATTTGTATGACCTCTAGATGGCGGCTCTATAGATGTGGTAGTTTTTTTACCAAAACTATAACTTAATCCAAATCCGTAGTTAAATACTTGTGGTTGTATATTTTTTTCTGTGTATTGAAATTGTACTTCTCCTCCCAACTTTTGAATCTCATCTGCGGTTATTTCACCATCTTGGTTAAGGTCGATAAATTCTTTTCTACCATCTTGTGCAATAATAGCATCTGAAAAAGCAGACATATAATTTGCTGTAATGTATAAACCAAAATTTGGATTTAATTTATAACCCAATCTTATACCAGCATTATAAAAACCTACGTTCGATGTTTCATTTGTACTAAAGTTGTATACTGGGATTGTGGTTGCAGCATCTGCGTTTTCTACATTAAAATTACCTTCTAATAAAATTGGTTTTACAGACATTATACCAGCACGACCAAAAATGGTGGCTTCAATATCACCAAAGTTTGTTCTATAACTTGGACCAATACCATAGTAAGAAGTTTTCCATTTTTCTGAATTCAATTCAATAGGATATGATGCTTCATTAGCAAATTTTAATAAATTTCCTTCAGTTGGGTTTGAAAAGCTTCCAAGTGAAATTCCTAGTCCAATTTTTGAAAAATAATAAGTTGAAGATACTTCAAAGAAGCTGCCATCAGCGGCATAAGAATTGTCACTAAATGTACTAGTAGCTGATGAAATACCTGCAGCTACCATTACTTCAACTAAGCTCATTTTGTTTTGGTCTGGCTCGGTTACTTTTTTTTGTGAATACCCAATAGTTGTAAACACAAAAAAAATGAGGATACTTAATTTTTTCATAATTTAATTTGATTTTTTGTTAATAGTTCCATTAGTAAATAATGTTCTTATTTGTACATCAAAAAGATCAATGAATTGTTACCCCAAGAAGTTAAAAAATGTTATTTAATTTTTTTAGAATGTGTTAAGTCGTTAATTTTAGGTGTTTTAAAGGGGTTAATAATGCATTCGACTTTTTAGATTTAACTACAAAATACAAAAAACAATTTAATATGCAACATTTGTTACTTAATTAAGTTGTTCAGCTTTTGCCATAAGAAATAATTACAATAGACATTTTAATTAATCTCTTATGTATATTTATTTGAAACTAAGTAGTGCCTTTTAGTTTTGATGAACTTTTGAAATGTTTTGCATAAAAGATTCCAAAAAGATGTGTTTTACTTTCATTTAATATTATTTTTTTAAAGGTGTCAAGGGATAATGTTGTAGCGAAAATACTATAGTTAAAAAGTTGGTATGTTGATGTTTACTTGTTGTTTTTTAAAAGTAATTAGCTAAATTAGGTTTAGAGTTATCACATAGTGACAGATTACTTTAAACTAAAAGAAAAGCACTCCAGTAGTATTTTTTTATACCTCTGGAGTGCTAATGCTGTTAATGAATTTGTTGTTTTCAAGAGTTATAACTTTAATCAACAGTAAAGTTACAACTTTTAAAAATTAATTTTTAACTAAATGATGTTGTGGTTTTAATTTTAGCTCACTTAAAACATTTAAAGCTTCATCTACATAAATATCCTTTTTTAAGTTTTTATGCCAAGCGCTGCGTTTATCTGCTAAATCTTTATCCGCTTCAATTATAGGAAGCTCATACAAAGGTGAATTAAAGGTTAAATTGGTTGTAAAATCTCTAATGGATTTAAATTTAGAAGATTCATTTTTATTATTTTCAATGTCTTTTTTAAAGGCATCTAAACTTAAATAAATAAGCGTATCATCTTGAGAATTTTTTAACCATTTAGCATTTTCATCTATCAGTTTAAAATTATTGTTGCTGGCAACTCTTTTTTTACTATTGTTAATTGCAATATTGTAATTTTCATATTTATTCCATAAGCTATAATTAGCTTCTGGTACTTTGTCGTATTTTAATGGATTTGTTAAATCTCTTTCGCCAATTTCCATATATGTAAACCTGTCTGGTAACATAATATCTGAATGCACACCTTCTAATTGTGTTGAGCCTCCATTAATTCTGTAAAACTTTTGAATCGTCATTTTTAAAGCACCAATATCTTCTTTTAAATTATGGTATCTGTTTAAGTCTAAAACACGTTGTACGGTACCTTTCCCATAGGTTTGTTTACCACCAATAATAACGGCTCTTTTATAATCTTGCATTGCAGCCGCAAATATTTCTGAAGCAGAAGCAGAAAATTCATTAACCAAAACAACTAAAGGTCCATCCCATTGAATTGTTGGATCAACATCTTTTAAAACTTCAGCCATTTTATCCCTAGATTTTACTTGTACTATAGGTCCTTTGTTAATAAAAAGTCCAGAAATTTCAATAGCAGTTTGCAGAGAACCACCTCCATTATTTCTTAAATCCAACACTAAACCTTCAACATTTTCTTTTTTAAGTCGTTCAATTTCCTGAACCATATCTGTTGTTGAATTCCGGTAATTTTTTTCGTCGAAATCTATATAAAATTTAGGTAAATGAATGACTCCAAATGTGCGGTTATCTTTTTTTACAACACTAGATTTTACAAAGGTTTCTTCTAATTCCACAATATCTCTAATAATGGAGATTACTTTTGTTGAGCCATCTACTTTTTTAACTGTTAATTTTACTTCAGTTCCTTTTTTTCCTTTAATATACTGTATCGCATCTGTTAAACGCATTCCAACAATACTAATAGGTTCTTCATCGCCTTGACCAACTTTTAAAATAATGTCTTCTGCTTCTAGTTCACCTTGTTTCCATGCAGGTCCGCCAGAAACTAACTCACTTACTTTTGTATAATCATTTTTCTTTTGAAGTCTAGCACCAATACCTTCTAATTTTCCAGAAATATCTTGATCAAAGCCTTTTTTTGCTTCAGGATCGTAATAGTTAGTATGTGGGTCAAACTCTTTGGAAATACAATTAATATATGTAGAAAACCAGTCTGTTTCAGTTAACTCATCTAAACGCATAAAATACTCATCCATATTTTCTAGTGTAGATTTTCTGGCTTCAATTTCGAGTGCTTCTATTGTTTTTATCTTATAAGATGCGTCCTTTTTTAGTTTATCTTCTTCATCGTTAAGCTTATCGTAAAGTTTAGATAATGTGCTGAATTTTAACTGTTTTTCCCAGTTAATTAGTAGTTCGTTTTTGGAAGCAGCATATGCTTTTGTTTCATAATCTACATTTAAAGTATCTATAGTAGTAAAATTGAAACTGTTTTTTAAAATTTCTTTATAATATAATTTGGATTCTTCTGTACGCTGCGAAAAACGTTCAAATACTAAATTAAAAAAGCTTACATCTTCTTTTTTAATCTGATCATCAAGATCATTTTTAAATTTTGAAAATTCATCAATATCAGATTGTAAAAAATATCTTTTAGTAGGATCTAAGTCTTCAATAAAACTATTAAATAAATTGTTCGAAAAAGAATCGTTTATATCTTGCGGATGGTAATGCCATTGTGTTAAAACATAATTCAGTATAGTTATTAAAACTTTATCTTTTGGATCTGTATTTTCAACACTTTTAAAACTTGTTGAAAAACCCATTATAAAAACTACTGGCAATAAAAATTTAAATTTTCTTATCATTTTTTTTAATATAATCAATTTTATGTGAATTCTAACTACTAAAATAGTGCCATTATCTTAGACTTGTGACCAATTTAACTTTTTTTTATAAATTCAATCAATAAGTTTTGTTGAAACACTATTAATTTTCAAAAAAGATTAAACAAAATTTAAATTGTGACTTTAAGAGTCTTCTTTTTCATAGCTGCTTTAGCACTATTTTGTAAAATTCTATTTTAATGTTAAAGGCAATTATACCTAAAAAAATAGTAAATTATCTTTATAAAATGTTAAAGTTAAATTTATTGAAACCAGATAAAATATAGTAGCTTTGTTCTTTAAATTTAAAATATGAATAAAAGACCTTTAATTTTAGTAACCAATGATGATGGTATAACAGCTCCAGGAATACGTACTTTAATTGCTGTAATGAACCAAATTGGAGATGTAGTTGTTGTTGCGCCTGACAGTCCGCAAAGTGGTATGGGACATGCAGTTACTATAAATGAAACTTTGTACTGCAATCAAATTACCGTTGATGATGGACCACAAACTGAGTATAAATCATCGGGAACACCGGCAGATTGTGTAAAATTGGCTGTGAGTGAAATTTTAGAGAGAAAACCAGATTTATGTGTTTCGGGTATCAATCATGGCTCAAACTCATCTATAAATGTAATTTATTCAGGTACTATGAGTGCTGCCGTAGAAGCGGGAGTTGAGGGAATCCCTGCAATTGGTTTTTCTCTGTTAGACTATTCTTGGAATGCTAATTTTGAAGTTTTAAAGCCTTTTATAAAACAAGTTGTTTTAAATGTATTGGAAAATGGGTTGCCAGATGGGGTTGTTTTAAACGTTAATTTCCCGAAAAGTGAAACATTTAAAGGTATTAAAATCTGCAGGCAAGCGCGGGCTAATTGGGTAGAAGAATTTGATAAACGTGTAAACCCACAAGGGCGAGTTTATTATTGGTTAACAGGTAAATTTGTAAATATGGATAAAGGTGAAGATACCGATGAATGGGCATTGGCAAATAATTATATCTCTGTTGTACCGGTTCAATTCGATTTAACTGCCCATCATTTTATACAAAAATTAAATAGCTGGAATTTATAATTTATAAAAATGATAAAAGAACTTCTAATAGGTTTTATTATAGGTTTAATTGCCACTACTGTTGGCGCTGTTATTTTTATTGAATTCTTTTCTACATACGATTTTTACAGAAGTTTAGAGTTGATACAAGAAGGGAATCTAGAAGGTAAAGTATTGTCATTAGGAGCGATAGCTAATTTTTTTGTGTTTTTTATTTTTCTTAAGAAAAAACAGATTTACAGGGCGCGAGGTGTATTGTTTGAAACTTTTTTTATTGCCTTTTTAGTGTTATTATTAACTTTCTTTCAAAGTAACTAACAATGAAGTATTATATAATTTCAGGTGAAGCCTCAGGAGATTTACACGGTTCTAATTTAATGAAAGCGTTGTTATTAGAAGATAAACAAGCTGAAATTAGATTTTGGGGAGGAGATTTAATGGCAGCAGTTGGAGGAACTCTTGTTAAGCACTACAAAGAAAGAGCTTTTATGGGTTTTGCTGAAGTTATAACCAACCTTTCAACCGTTTTAGGATTTATTAAATTTTGTAAAGATGATATTTTAAAATTCAATCCGGATAAAATAATTTTTATTGACAATTCAGGGTTTAATTTGCGCATAGCAAAATGGGCAAAAGCAGCAAGTTTTCATACCATATATTATATTTCTCCTCAGGTATGGGCAAGTAGGCCTGGAAGAGTTAAAGAAATCAAAAGAGATATTGACGAAATGTATGTGATTCTTCCTTTTGTAGAAGATTTTTATGAAAAATATGATTATAAAGTAACTTTTGTAGGGCACCCTTTGTTAGATGCTATTGCAAATAGAAAACAGGCAAGGGAAGCAGTTTTTAGAAAAGAACATGAATTAGGAGAAAAGCCCATTATAGCCTTGTTGCCTGGAAGTAGAAAACAGGAAATAAAAAAATTACTTGCGGTAATGTTAAAAATGGCTGATAAATTTACAGAGTATCAATTTGTAATTGCCGGGGCACCAAGTCAAGATTTCCAATTTTACCAACAATTTATTAATAAAGAAAATGTAAAATTTGTAAGCAATAAAACCTACGATTTATTATCCCTTTCCTATGCAGCAATTGTAACTTCAGGAACAGCAACACTTGAAACAGCATTATTTAAAGTGCCAGAAATTGTATGTTATAAAACAAGTTGGCTTTCATATCAAATCGGGAAAAGGTTGATAGATTTAAAATATATTTCGTTGGTTAATTTAATAATGAATAAAGAGGTTGTAAAAGAATTAATTCAAAACGATTTTAATGAAATTACATTAGAAAAAGAACTTCATAAAATTTTGAATGATGATGTGCGTACTAAAATGTTTCTAAATTATTTTGATTTAGAGAAGAAATTAGGAGGAAAAGGAGCTTCACAAAAAGTAGTTAAACTAATATTAAAAAGAGATTGAGGCTGTCTGAAAAAATTATAGTTTTCATAAACCTCAACTTTATTAAGAATAATTGTGAACAATAATAATTTTAACCTATTTACATAGTTCTTCTAATGTGTCTTCAATATCACCAGGAGTACTCATAATTTTCATAAAAGTTCCCATAGTTAATTCTGGCCAATGTAACGCAATTCTATATTTTCCATGCAACATAGTTGCATTTTTTCCTTGTAATATAATTTCATAAGGTAAAGCAGCAACATGTGCTTCTCCTATTTTTGGTAAAAAATGAGCTTCACCATCTTCTGTACTTTGCAATCCAACTCCAAAAACCGCTACTTTTTCAGAAGTATAAACAAGCCTGTATACTTCAGCTGTTTTACCTTTTTTTGCAGTTAAATTAGCAGTAATGGTTTTTAAACCTTCTTCAAAAGATGAAAATTCATTTAAAGTAACTGGATCTGAAAAGTAAGGCATCATAATTTTATAATGATATTTGCCTAATTTATGTGCTGCAACAGTTCCTCCAAAAGGAGTAAAATCACTTCCAACAGTAGCTAAACTTGATTTTAGATCGGTACTAAATGTTTTAAAGATACCGGAAAATGTATTGTAATTAGCGCCTAAATATGCTCTTAAAATATAATCTGGATTTGTATAGGAAACAGTTGTTTTCCCATTTTCTTCTATCAACCCAATTTTAAAAGTTGCAGCTAAAGCACCTCTATCTGTAATTTTAATAACCGTATTTTTTAAATCAGTTCTTGTAAAAGCAATTACTTTTAACGTTTTTTTGTTTGAAGGAGTGTAGGTTCCTAAGATGTTAAAGTTGTTGCTTTTTAATGAAGTAATAACGTTTTTAGAAACTTGATCAATTCCTTCGGTAGTTTCGGTAACTTTTATATAAGGTGCTATTTCCTGACCTTTTGATATAAATATATTTAAAAGAACTACGACACTTGTGAAAATTATTTTTTTCATAATATGATACTTTTATAAGTGTCAAAATTACTGTATGGAAGCAACCCTGAGAGTGATATAAGTCATTTTGTGACTTTTGTTACTTAACTTAATCAGAAACAGCAACTAAATTATTTTTCGTAACTTTATCAGGCTATGTTAAAGTTTTTAAAGTTTATACCTGTTCAATTAACATTCTTTTTAATACTTGGTATTTTAATTGGAAACACTAATAATTTTCAAATTAATTTATTGGTTAAAATTATCCCTTTATTTTTAGTACTACTTTTTATTTTATATGTTTATACAAACCGCCAACTTAAATCAAATTTACTCTTTACGGGTCTTGTATTTGTAATTGTATTTTTTGTCGGAATTGCTGCAATTACCTTTAAAAATCAGTTGCATCAAGAAGAGCATTATTCTAATGCAGAAGTTTTTAAAGTCTCAACTAATAATGTTGCAACAATTTCAATCAAAAAGGAACTAAAACCTTCTATTAATTATTTTAAATATGAAGCTGAAGTTATTCAATTACAGTATTCTAAATCACTTGGGAAAATACTTGTTAATATTGAAAAAGACAGTACTATCACTGATTTAAATGTAGGTGATGTTTTAGTTGTGAATACTTCATTCTATGAAATAAACAAATCTTTAAATCCATTTACGTTTAATTACAAGAAATATATAGAGCATCAACAGATTTATCATCAGATGTATGTAAATAACCACCAATTTCTAAAAAAGCCAGCTACAGCATATTCTATTAGAGGTCTGGCTGCTAAATTTAGAAAGGAAGTTACAACTGCATTAATAAATAATGGATTTAAGGATAACGAATTAGCCGTTGTAAATGCCTTATTATTGGGTCAAAGACAAACTATTTCTAAAGATTTAATTGAAAGTTATTCCGATGCAGGTGCCATTCATATATTAGCCGTTTCAGGATTGCATATTGGAATTATACTGTTAATTCTAACATTTTTATGCAAGCCTTTACATTATTTTAAACACGGAAAATTAATTGCGAGTATTGTTATTATTTGTTTGTTGTGGATGTATGCAATAATAGCAGGTTTATCGGCATCAGTTGTTAGAGCAGTTTCTATGTTTACAGCAATTGCAATTGGAATGTATTTAAATAAACCTTCAAATATTTACAATACGTTGGTTATTTCAATGTTCTTTTTATTGCTTTTTAACCCTTATTATTTATTTGAAGTTGGATTTCAACTAAGTTACTTAGCTGTTTTTGCAATTGTTTGGGTACAACCAAAAATAGTGAGTTTATGGACTCCTAAAAATAGTTTTATTTTTAAAATGTGGCAGTTGTTTTCGGTTTCTTTAGCAGCACAATTGGGTGTTTTACCTTTAAGTATTTTTTATTTTCATCAATTTCCAGGCTTGTTTTTTGTTTCAAATTTAGTAATTATTCCTTTTTTAGGATTTATTCTAATTGCTGGAATCCTAGTAATAGCATTGTCAGTTTTTGAACTATTACCACAATTTTTAGCCGATATATTTATAAATATTATTAGGTTAATGAATGCTTTTGTGGAGTGGATTGCAAATCAACATTTTTTTATTATTAAAGATATTACACTTTCATTAGTTTTAATGTGTGCACTTTATGGTTTTATTTTTTTTAGCTTTAAATGGATAGAAAAGAGAACTTTTAGTCGATTAATTTTTGTTTTACTTGCTTTTATAAGTGTACAAACTGTGCTTATTTTTGAAAAGAAGAAACTACAAACAACCAATGAATTTACTATTTTTAATGAAAATAGAACTTCTGTTTTAGCAAATAGATTTGGAACGGATTTAAGAATTTATAGTTCAAAAGATTCAACTCAGAATTTATATAGTTTAAAAGCGTATGTTTTGGGCACTGGGCTAACTCATAAAGAAAAATTTAAGGAGTTTAAAAATTTGTATCGTTTTAATAATGAAACTATTTTAGTAATTGATAGTTTAGGAATGTATAATTTTAAGAGTATTAAGCCTTCTATTATTGTATTGCATAATTCTCCAAAAATAAATTTAGAACGTTTGTTAAAAATACAGCAACCTAAAATGATAGTCGCTGATGCTTCAAACTACAGAAGTTATATTGAACAGTGGGAGGATACCTGTATAAAAAATAAAACTCCTTTTTACAATACGATGCAAAAAGGAGCTTTTATACTAAAAGAATAAATGTTTACTCTTTAAATTCATAAGTGAAATTATTCTGATATTTTTCCCAATCACCTTGTGCCGTAATTTTTTTATAGTCATCTGTTTTAAACAATTTTAAATACAGCTCAAATTGTTGAGGTGTTTTATAACCAGGCAATGGAGCTATTAAATTGGTTTCTTCATCTAAAAATATAATGGTTGGATATGCTCTTACACCAAAATAACCAGCTAATTGATGTGAACTATTTCTTCCAGATTTATTTGGATCGAAATTTGGGTTTGAAAATGTTTGATTGTTAAAGTTTATAGTTTCGTTTCCTTCAGCATTAAACTTAACTGCATAATAATTTTCGTTTACATAAGTTGCCACATCTTTATTGCTAAAGGTGTTTCTATCTAACATTTTACAAGGTCCACACCAAACAGTATACGCATCTATAAATATTTTTTTAGGCGTTTCTTTTTGTGCAACAACTGCATCTTCTAAGCTCATCCAATTTATTTTTTGAGCTGATACTGTTATGCTACATAATGCTATTGTTAAAATGAGTAGTTTCTTCATTCAAATTGTTATTTAGTTTGCGATTTTACTTATGACGTAAAAACGCTGGCAAAATTACAAATTTTTTATAAATTTATTTAACACCATGCATTAATTTCTTTAAAACTGGATTCAATGCAATTGCAATTAAACCAATAACAATTGGAACAATAGTAAAAATTAAGAAGAATGTTGAAATATCATATCTAGTTGTAATATCGTCAATCATAGAGCCTAATTTCCCAGAGGTTTTATTTCCAATTGCCAAAGCTAGATACCACACTCCAAACATAAAAGCAATCATTCTTGGAGGTACTAACTTACTTACATAAGAAAGTCCAACTGGCGACACACATAATTCTCCCAATGTATGAAATAAGTAAGCCATTATAAGCCAAATGATACTGACAGAAGCTGTTTTAGCTCCTTGAGGAATTCCTGCTGCTCCATAGGCTAAGAATGCAAAACCTATAGCTAAGAAAAATAAACCTATAGCATATTTATTTGCGGGTTTTGGATTGTATTTACTTTCCCACCATTTAGAAAATAAAGGTGCAAATGCAATTATAAATAACGAGTTTAAAATTAAAAACCAAGTTGCAGGAATTTGAATTTCATTTTCTTTTTTCTTTACAATTGTTGCTGCAATATTTGTAGTAATTAAATCGGCTTGTTCCGCAGTTAAAAATTTATAATTAACGCCCTTCTTATCGAGGTCAATAATTGAAATTTTATCATTTTTAACAAAATCGTTTGCAGATCTTATTACAGTGGTATTATCAATAATCATTGCATTTTCTGGAATTTTAGTTTCAGCAGTAATTGCAAAATCTTTTGTAACTTCTTCTCCAACATCATTAGTCGCTGTTACTTGATATGTTTTGTAGGAAATTTCATAAGAGTAGGTATTGAAATTATTGTAGATTTTCCAAATAACAACTCCCCAAATTAAAATAAAACTAAAGGCTAAAATTAAATTTGAAATTAAATATTTTTTATAGGTCTGTCTAAATAATAAAAACAACACATAAGTAATAATTCCAATAGGAACCACCGTTATAATAATATCAATAATATTAAAGATTAATGCGGAATTACCCGATAAAATTCTACTTGTATAATCTTTTGCAAAAATGCTCATAGAACCACCAGCTTGTTCAAAAGAAGCCCAGAAGAAAATAATAAAGAATGCAAATATTACAACGGCAATCATTTTATCTCTGGTAATGCGGCTGTATCTAATAATTCTAGAGCCTAATAAAAAGACAAATAAAATAAGGGTTACTAAAATAGTATGACCCGAATAATCGGTACCTCCAAACTCTAAAAAGTTAACTTCTCCAATTTTTGAAAGCGGATCATTAATTACCCATGTTAAACCAGCAGTAGCAATAACTGCAATTAAAATTTTATCTATTAAGGTAAACGGATTTAATTTGTCTTCAATTTCTGTATGATCATCCGCTTCAATTTTTTTATTTGCAGTATTTGGTTTTTTACCAACTTCACCAAATATATTTTGCGCAAATAAAAATTGTAATAATCCCAAAAGCATAAAAATACCAGCAAGTCCAAATCCCCAACTCCAACCTAAAATTTCACCTAAATAACCGCACAACATAATTCCTAAAAAAGCACCTGCATTTACACCCATATAAAATATAGTATATGCACCATCCTTTTTTTCTGGAAAATCTTTGTAAAGAATAGAGATAAAAGAAGTCATATTTGGTTTAAAAAAACCAGTTCCAATAACTAATAAACCTAATCCTAAATAAAGAAAAAACGGATTTGATTCTATTGCCATACTCGCATGACCCAAGGTCATAATAACTGCACCGATAATAATTGCGAGTCTGTTCCCTAAGTATTTATCGGCTAACGTACCGCCAATAATAGGTGTTAAATAAAGTAACGCTAAATAGGTTCCGTACAATGCTAATGCATTTTCACGAGGCCAATCCCAGCCACCAATTCCAAGTGCACTTACTAAAAATAATACCAATAAGGCACGCATTCCATAAAATGAAAAACGCTCCCACATTTCAGTAAAAAATAGTACAAATAATCCTGTTGGATGCCCTAAAACTTGGGATTTAAAAAATTCGTTTTGTGATGAATTCATAAGAATAAATAATTTTAATTAAGCTACTTTTTGTGCTGCTTCTTTTGGCTTAATAACAACTCTGTCGTAAATACTCAAAGCCAAAATTGTAACTATCCCAATTCCCACAATAACATACCAAATTTTATTTGGATTGTAAGTATCCCAAATAAGTTGTGTCATTTGGGTTTGAGTCATTTCCAATTTTTCAGAGGCTAAAGCAAAATAATCATTTTTTGTAAACTCTTTTGAGACTTCTGGCATTTGCAAACCTCTATTTGACATTTCAGTTTGTAATAAACTTAATTTATCTGACCAAGCTTGATATAAATTACCAGAAACAAATGTTGTTAAAAAGTTACCTAAAAATATTGGTAAAAAATAAGTTCCCATGTAGAGTGCTTCTTTTCCTTTTGGAGAAATTAAAGCTATAAATGAAGAAAATGTTGGATTTGTCATCATTTCACCAATTGCAAAAATCATAATACCCAAAATAGTATAAAGTCCGTTCCCAGTATAGAAAGTAATACCAATACCAATAGAAGCTATAATAAATCCAGTAATCATAGCGCTTACGTGTCTAATTTTTAAAACAAAATAAGAAACAATTAATTGAAATAAAATAATAGAACCAGCATCTAAATTAATAAGCATTTCAGGATTTACTGAATCACCACCACCACTCATAGCACTTGCTATCCAAGGTGATACTTGTGCAATAGAATCGTGTAAGGCTTTTGTATTTACCCAATCTTCAATAAAAGTTGGCAATGTATAAAACAATTGATTGAACATAGTCCAAAAACCAACCATAATTACAAGTAATACAGATAAACGGCTATCTTTAACAGCTTCCCAAATATTTTTCAGCGAACTTGAAATAGCTTCGCTAATAGATTCAACTTTTTTAACTCTTTCTCCTTCTTTATAAAAGAATATTAATATTAATAAGTTTATGGCAATTACAATTGCTGCTTGAAGAAAAACTATTTTCCAACCATATTGGGTTCTTAACGTTGACGAAAATGCCGGTCCTATAAAACCACCAATATTTACCATCATATAAAAAATACCAAATCCTAAAGTTGAATTAGACTTGTCGGTGTTTTTTGTAATAATAGCCGAGGCCACAGGTTTAAACATTGCCGCTCCAACGGCAACCCAAAGAAATACTAAGAATACAGAAGTGTAGCTAGATACTTCACCCATAAAGTAATATCCTGAAATAAGTAATACGTAAGCAATTATTAATGATAATTTATAGCCAATTTTATCTGCTATTACCCCCGTAATCATAGGAAGTAAATACAAGATTGCAGTAACAATACCCATTATTTGACCTTTCTCGGTGTGTGTAAAACCTAAACCTCCATCATCTGTTGATCCGGTAAGGTAAAGTGCTAATACTGCAAAAAGACCATACCAAGCCCAACGTTCAAAAAGCTCCATGATACTTGCAACCCAGAAGTTCTTATTGTAAGACTTCATAACTCCAAAAAACGATTTTTTTTCTGTACTCATTATTTTTTAATTTTTAAAATGGAAAAGCTCAGGTAAATTTTTACCTGAGCCTTCATAATATTTTAATTATTTTGTAACATTAAATTCGGAAAGATTATATTACACCGTGCATTAATTTTTTCAGTGGTTTGTTAAATAGCATTATTAAAACTGATATACCAACTAAAACAAAACCTAATGTTGAAAATACAGTTATATATTTATCTAAACCTTGTGCAGCAGTTAGAACTTCTCCGGTATCACTATGTCCTCCAGTTAAAGTAGCTATTTTTCCACCAACATAGTTTGCGATGGCAAAACTTAAAAACCAAGCTCCCATTGCTGTTCCCGAGATCTTTTTTGGAGATAATTTAGTAACCATTGACAATCCTATTGGGGATAAAAATAATTCTCCGGTAGTATGTAAAAGGTATAAAATAACTAAAGTTAGTAATGGTACTTGATAAGCCTCGTTTACAAATTGCAAACCAATGTTAGTAATTAAAAAACCTAAAGCTAATTGTAAAATACCAAAAGCAAATTTCATTGGAATACTAGGGTTTTTACCAATGTTTGCTAGTTTAACCCACATTACAGAGAAAATAGAACCAAATACAATAATAAAGAAAGGGTTAAAGAACTGCGTCATTGACGCTGGCATTTCCCAACCCAAAATACTTCTGTCAACATTTCTATCAGCAAATAGTGTTAAAGAAGTTCCTGCTTGTTCAAAACACGCCCAAAATGCAATATTTATTACCATAAAAATAAGTAGCGCAATCATTCTGTCTTTCCATACTTTTACTGTTTCTTTTGCATCAGCATCTACACCTGCTTTAATTAATACAAATGAGATTAAAATAAATAACCCAAGTAAGATATAATCTAACCAGCTATTTTGCATAATTAAGAAGTAAGCAACTGGTATAAGAACTAGTGATAAAATACCAACTAAATGTGCTTTTTTTAATGCACCGAAAACTTTTTGATTACCTTCTTCGGTAAAACCAAGTCCTTCGGCTGCAGCATAGTTTTTTCTTCCAGTCCAAAATATTAGTAAACCTAGTAACATACCAAATCCAGCCAATCCAAATCCATATTTAAACCCATAGGTTTCACCTACATATGCAATAACGGTGGTTGCTATTAGTGCACCAATATTAATTCCTATATAAAATATGGTAAAACCAGAATCTCTTCTAGGATCGTCATCTTTGTATAACTTGCCTACAATTGTAGAGATGTTTGCTTTAAAATAACCATTACCAACTATTAAGGCACCCATACCAATCATTAAAAACTGTTCAGATCCACCTAAAATCAGAAACTCCCCAATAGCCATTAGAATTGCTCCTAACATAACTGCATTTCTGTATCCAAGAAATTTGTCTGCTAATTTACCACCTATTATAGGAGCCGCATAAACCAAACCTGTATATGCCCCATAAATTACGGCGGCATCTGCATCACCTTTCATAAGAGATTTTACTAAATAAAGTGTTAATAGCACTCGCATACCATAATAACATACTCTTTCCCACATTTCTGAAAAGAATAGCGTCATTAATCCACTTGGATGTCCTTGCATTGAAGTTTTGTTAGTCATAATTATAGATTAGATTTATGTTTAAAAAAGATATTTATTGTTTTAAAATTTTTAGTATTTATTTCCACTTCCTAAATTTTCTCGGATAAAAGTAGTCATTTTATTGTACAAATGTAACCTTGTGTTTTTTCCTCTGTAAATTCCGTGTGTTCTGTCTGGATAAATAGCATGGTCGAAAGGCTTATTTGCTTCAATTAAAGCGTTGGTAAGGCGCATAGTATTTTGCACGTGCACATTATCATCTCCACTTCCGTGTACCAATAAAAATTTACCTTTTAATTTATTCGCATAATTTATTGGTGAATTGTCATCATAACCAGCAGGATTTTCTTGAGGGGTACGCATAAAGCGTTCTGTATAAATGGTATCGTAAAAACGCCAGCTTGTAACAGGAGCAACTGCAATTGCCATTTTAAAAACATCATTTCCTTTTAACAGGCAATTTGTACTCATATGTCCGCCAAAACTCCATCCCCAAATTCCAATTTCGTTAGCATCGATATACGATCTTTTAGCTAATTCTTTAGCTGCATCAATCTGGTCTATAGTTTCGTGTTTTACTAAATTTAAATAGGTAGATTTTTTAAAATCAGCACCTTTAAAGCCAGTTCCTCTTCCATCTACACAAACAATAATATATCCTTGTTGCGCTAAATGTTGAAACCAATAATCGTTAGCGCCATTCCAGGTATTACTTACAGATTGCGAGCCTGGCCCGGAATATTGCGTCATAAATAATGGATATTTTTTATTGGTATCAAAACTTGAAGGTTTTAACATCCAAGCATTAAATTCACCATTTTCTGTTTTTATGGTGAAAAATTCTTTTTGAGATAAATTGTATTGCTCTAATTTTTCTAAAAGCTTAGTATTGTTTAAAACCTCTTTTAATTGTGTTCCCTTTGAATTATGCAGCGTGTAAACAGTTGGTGTATTTACATCGGAAAATGTATTTATAAAATAATTCAAGTTTTTACTAAATGAAGCACTATTTGTTCCAGAAGTGTTTGTTAAACGTTGTTTGTTTTTTCCATTTAATTTTATGGAATAAATTGTTCTGTTGATAGAACCATCTTCAACAGATTGGTAATAAACAGTTTTAGATTTTTCATTAATTCCATAAAAATTAGTTACCTCCCAGTTTCCGTTGGTAATTTTATTTTTAAGGTTTCCTTCTTCAGAATAATGATAGATATGATTAAAACCATCTTTTTCACTTGTCCAAATAAAGCTATTATCTTTTAAAAACGTTAAATTATCGTGAACATCTATGTAAGCTTCGTCAGTTTCATTTAAAACAATTTTTGCAGTATTATTTGAAGCATTTACAAAATATAAGTTTAAGTTATTTTGATGACGATTTAAAGTTATAACACTTAATAGATTAGCATCTTTTGTCCATTTAATTCTTGGAATATATTCGTAATCTCCTAAATTTATTTTTGAAGTATTTTTAGATGCTACGTTATATAAATGCAAAGTTACAACCGCATTTTTTTCTCCTGCTTTTGGATATTTAAATACTTGTTGTGTTGGATATAGTTCCTTTCCAGTAAGTTGCATAGAAAACTCAGGAACTTCTGTTTCGTCAAACCGCAAAAAGGCAATATTTTTACTGTCTGCACTCCAATCAAAAGCACGTACAAAAGAAAATTCTTCTTCGTACACCCAATCGCAAATTCCATTTATAATAAAATTCTTTTTACCATTAGAAGTTATTTGGACAACTTCATTAGTCTCTAAATTTTTAATAAAAATATTATTGTTTTTTGCGTATGCTACTTTTTTGCTATCTGGAGAAAAAGTAGGTTCTTGAATTTTGTCTTTATCAACTAATTGTAATTTTTTTGAAGCTATATCATAAACATAAAAAATACCTAAACTAGAGCGTCTATAAATAGGTTCAGTAGCAACACCTAACAATAATTTTGTTTCATCGTTATTAAATTCATAGTTTTCAAAATAAGATAAATTGGTTAAATTCTTACTATTAACTATGGTTTCAACTTTTTCTAAAGTAGCATAACTGTATTTATCAACCGAAGAACTTCTAGTGGCTCTATCAAAATTTAACAATGAATAAAAGTTGCCATTCATAGAGTTTAAAGAGTTCATTCTTTCGGTTCTAAATGTACCATTCCAAATTTCATCTAAAGTAATATCTTGTTTTTGAGCTGTGGCTAAGGAAGTTATTGCAATAAAGAGAATAAGTAGTTTTTTCATGTATCTATATTATTGTTTTTTAAAGGTCACATGCAGTTCATCAGTAATTTTATTTTTTGATGATAAATTTTTTAGCACGCTCGTTTCATGAAATTATCATTTCTTAAAATAAGTGTCAAGTTTAAGAAAAATTTCGCAAAATGAAGGTGAATTAAGTCATAAAAATTTGCATTTGGTAAAACTGTTAATTTTAATCTTTAAAAAATTATCTTTGTGCAAATAATAAAAATCATATTAAATGTCTAAAACCGTTAGCGGGTTCTCAAAACTCACGAAGCTCGAAAAAATTGATTGGTTAGTTTCAAACTTTTTTAATAATGATGTTAAAGTGAAGCAAATTTTAATGCAGTATTGGAATTCTAATCCAGTTCTTCAAGATTTGCACGATGATTTTATTGAAAACACCATTTCTAATTTTTATTTGCCTTTTGGAATTGCACCTAATTTTGTAATAAATGGAAAAGATTATACCATTCCAATGGCAATTGAAGAAAGTTCTGTGGTTGCTGCGGCTTCTTTAGTAGCAAAATTTTGGAGTACGCGTGGTGGATTTAAAGCAAGCGTAATTTCAACTAAAAAAATTGGACAGGTTCATTTTATGTTTGAAGGGACCAATAATGAAATTAAAAATTATTTTACAAAAAAGAAAGCAGCTCTATTACTAGCTACCAAAGCTATTACTCAAAACATGCAAAAACGTGGAGGTGGAATTGTAGACATAGAATTACGAGATAAAACAGTAGATTTAGCCAATTACTATCAATTACATGTTACTTTTGAAACAGTTGATAGTATGGGCGCTAATTTTATAAACTCGTGTTTAGAAGCCATTGCAAATGAGTTTGAAAAAGAGGATGTTCAAATTGTAATGAGTATTTTATCTAACTACGTTCCAGAATGTTTGGTACATGCTGAAGTGAGTTGTAAAGTTGATAAATTGTATGCAGAAAATTCAGAATTGTTTGCTCAAAAATTTGTGCAGGCAGTTCAAATTGCTAATGCCGAAACGCATCGCGCTGTTACCCACAACAAAGGAATTATGAATGGTATTGATGCTGTGGTTATCGCTACGGGAAACGATTTTAGAGCAATTGAAGCCGGTGCGCATGCCTACGCTGCGAAAAGCGGACGTTATAAAAGTTTAACAAATGCTACTATAGAAAATGGAATATTTAAATTTTGGATTGAAATTCCACTGGCTTTAGGAACTGTTGGAGGTTTAACTAAGTTACATCCATTGTCTAAATTGTCTTTAAAAATGCTTGATAATCCTTCAGCAAAAGAATTGATGGAGATTATTGCAGTTGCTGGTTTAGCACAAAATTTTGCAGCTTTGCGTGCCCTAACAACTACTGGAATTCAAAAAGGACATATGAAAATGCACTTAACAAATATTATTAAACAATTAGGTGCTAGTGCGGAAGAAAAACAATATTTAATTGATTATTTTGAACATAAAACCATTACGCACAATGCCGTGGTTGAGGCGTATAATAAGTTAATTGGGGAAAATGGATGATGGAGGTTGAAAGTTATTGTTAGTGGTGTCAAAAGCAATTTCAAAAAATATATGTTAAGTATTATCATCGGCGGCTGAGCGGAGTCGAAGCCAATTACTGCTGTCATTCCTGCAAAGGCGGGAATCTATAAAACGAATTTAATAAAAAGAATTTAATAAAACGGAAGCGTGAATCGAACATTAAATTGATAGAATAAGAATTGGTTAGACCTCTCAAACGAGTGGTATGATGATATTTTGAAACATTAATATGGATTCCTGCCTTCGCAGGAATGACAAATAAAAAAACTGATGAAACAATTCTACAGTAACGGAAAATTACTATTAACAGGTGAATATTTTGTGCTTGATGGCGCAAAATCTTTAGCTGTTCCAACCACTTGCGGACAAGATTTAACCGTTGAACCAATAAAAGAAACTCAATTGATTTGGCAAAGTTTTACCAATACTGGAGAATGTTGGTTAGAGGTAATCTTAGACCTACCCAAATTACGACTGGTTTCGGCTGATTTTGAAGCAACGGAGGATGGAGGAAATGATACATTAGCTGAAAATTTAAGAACTATTTTAGTTGAAACACAAAAACTAAATCCTGCTTTTTTAAATTCAGAAAAAGGAATTTTAGTTAAAACTAACCTTACGTTTCCAAAAAATTGGGGACTGGGAACTTCTTCAACCTTGATTAATAATATTGCAAATTGGGCAAAAGTAAATCCTTACCAATTATTAGAAAACACATTTGGAGGAAGTGGTTACGATATTGCTTGCGCACAAAATAATACATCAATTTTATATACGAGAAATGGTATAAATCCATCAGTTGAAAACGTAAACTTCAATCCGAATTTTAAGGAACAATTATATTTTGTGTTTTTAAATAAAAAACAGAATAGCAGATCAGGAATTAAAAGATACAAAACCTTAAAAGGAACATTGACTTCTGAAATTCAGGAGATTTCGAAGTTGTCTGAGTTGTTTTTGGCTTGTGAAAATTTGACGGATTTTGAAAAATTACTAATTGAACACGAGCAATTAGTTTCAACAATAATACAGTTACAACCAGTTCAAAAAGAACTATTTTCAGATTACTTTGGACAAACAAAAAGTTTAGGTGCTTGGGGAGGCGATTTTATTTTAGCCACAGGAAATAATGATACTCCAAGCTATTTTAAACAAAAAGGATTTGAAACTGTAATTCCGTATCAAGATTTAATTATTTAATTCACCGGCTGAGAGGGAGAAAAGTAAAAGAGTAAATAAATTATATGAAAAAACTTATTATAATAGGAGGTGGAGCAGCAGGTTTTTTTGCTGCAATTAACGCAGCAGAAGGCAATCCAACTTTAGAAGTGCAAATTTTAGAAGGAAGCGCAAAAGTGTTGCAAAAAGTAAAAGTTAGCGGAGGTGGACGTTGCAATGTAACACATGCTTGTTTTACGCCAAGTGAATTGGTGGAGTTTTATCCGAGAGGTAAAAAAGAATTAAGAGGACCTTTTCACCAATTTATGACTGGTGACACTATGGAATGGTTTTCAACTAGAGGAATTCCATTAAAAATTGAAGACGATAACAGAATTTTTCCAGAAAGTAATTCATCACAAACAATTATAGATTGTTTTTTAGAGAGTGCTAAAAACGCTGGTGTAGCATTAAAAACAAGTACTAGAGTTGATTCCATAGAGAAAAATAACGAACAGTTTATTGTTAAAACAACTTCAGAAGATTTTATTGCAGATTATGTGTTGGTAGCAAGTGGAAGTAATACCAAAGTTTGGAATATGATGCAAGATTTGGGACACTCAATTATACAGCCAGTTCCTTCTTTATTTACTTTTAATATTAAGGATGAAAGGTTACAAGATATTCCAGGGATTTCGGTTCCAAAAGCATCTGTAAAAGTATTGAACTCTAAACTTGCAGAGCAAGGGCCGTTGTTAATAACCCATTGGGGTTTAAGTGGACCAGGAATTTTAAAACTCTCTGCTTGGGGCGCGTTGGAATTACATAAAAAGGATTATAATTTTGAAATTGAAGTAAATTGGTTGTCTAAAAAACAAGACGTTGTATTAGATTATTTAAAATCGGTAAAGAAAAAACAGTCTAAAAAACAGGTAATTTTACGCTCCGTTTTTGAAGAAGTCCCAAAACGTTTATGGGAAAAATTTGTGATTGCTTCAGAGATTTCAATCGATTCTCAATGGGCACAATTAAACAATAAACAATTAGAAAATTTAGCAAATCAGTTGACAAAGTCTGTATTTAAAGTAAACGGAAAAAGTACGTTTAAAGATGAATTTGTAACGGCTGGAGGTATAGATTTAAAAGAAATAAACTTTAAACGATTTGAAAGTAAAATCCATAAAAATTTGTTTTTTGCGGGTGAAGTATTAAATATTGATGCGGTAACTGGCGGATTTAATTTTCAAAATGCTTGGACAAGTGCTTGGATAGTTGCAAATTCTATTGAAAGCAATTAAAGTTTTAATTAAAAAAACACACTTTTATAATCCCAAAATATCGAGAAAAATAAACCGGTATAGATAACTGCAGCAATAAACTTTAAGAATGTAGAGGTCAAAAATCCTATAAAGGATCCATAGGCAGCTCTTAAAGCTCTTTTAGAATCCTTATTGTCTTTTATTAATTCACCAACAAAAGCACCTAAAAAAGGACCAATTATAAGTCCTAAAGGAGGGAAGAAAAGAATTCCTAAAACCAGACCTACCATAGTTCCAATTACTCCATAACGCGATCCACCAAAGCGTTTCGTTCCCATTGCAGGAATAAAATAATCTATTAGCCAAATAATAAATGCAATTGCAAAAGTAATTCCTAAAAAAGTCCAATTCATTGGGACGGCTTCGCTTAAATGCAAAACCAATAAACCAAACCAACTTGTTATTGGTCCTGGTAATACTGGTAAAAAAGAACCAAGAACTCCTAATATCATTAGCAAAATTCCAAAAATTAATAAGGCTATATCCATACTTTTATTTATAAATCAAATTTAAACAAAATGTTTAAATCAATAATCGTGCAACATTTTCAACTAAAAAATTAGTTTAAACTAAATGTTTAGTTATATTTGTATTGTTAAACTAAAAACTTAGTTAAAAAATGGAGAAACAATTGACCAAAGCAGAAGAGCAATTGATGCAAGTTTTGTGGGATTTAGAAGCGGCCTCGGTAAAAGAAATTATAGCGCAATTACCAGGTCCAAAACCAGCTTACAATACTGTCTCTACGATAATTAGAATATTAGAAACAAAAGAATTTGTGGGGCATAAAGCGCAAGGAAGAGGGTATGTTTATTTTCCTTTAATTAAAAAAGCTGATTACAGTAATAAAAGTTTACATAAAATAGTTGACGGTTATTTTGAAGGTTCTTTTAAAAGTATGGTGTCATTTTTTGTAAAAAAGAATGATGTTGATATGAATGAATTGGAATCAATTTTAAAACAAATTAATGACAAAAAGACAGAAAAATGATAAATTATATAATTCAAGTATTGCTTTTTCAAGCGTTATTTTTAGCCGTTTACGATTTCTTTTTGCAAAAAGAAACATTTTTTAAGTGGAATAGAGTTTATTTATTAGCAACACCAATTTTAGCGTTTATCATCCCATTATTAAAGTTTAAAAGTATCCAGCAAAGTATTCCGCAGGAATATATGGTGCAATTGCCAACTGTATTTTTAAATCCAGAAGCAGTGATTATTGAAAGCACCGCCACGGAAAGTACTTTTAACGTGTTGCCATTTCTATTTTATATTGGAATAATGTTATTTTCAACGCTATTTTTAGTGCGATTATTTAAAATTATTAATTTAATAATCCACAACAAAAAAATAAATCAAGGGAATTTTAAGTTGGTGTTATTGCCTGAACAAAAAGCTGCCTTTTCATTCTTCAATTACATTTTTATTCATCAAAATTTACTAGATAATAAAAAATTAGAGATTATTAAACACGAAACAATCCATTGTAAACAGCTACATACATTAGATTTATTGTTTTTTGAAGTATTAAAAATACTCATGTGGTTTAATCCTTTAATTTATGTATACCAAAAACGCATCACACTTTTACACGAGTATATTTCAGATGCTGAAGTTGTAAAAGAATCCGATAAAAAATTGTATTTCAATACATTATTGGCTGAAACTTTTAATGTAGAAAATATTTCATTCATAAATCAATTTTTTAAACAGTCATTAATTAAAAAAAGAATCGTTATGATCGCAAAAGAAAAATCACAAAAAATTAAACAGTTAAAGTATTTATTGCTAATTCCTTTATTAGCGGGGATGTTATTTTATACATCTTGTATTGATGAAGTAAATGAGGAGTTATTTGAAATGGAGTCAGCATTAAACAATGTACAAGATTTTAGAAATGGTAAATATTTCGATTTTGAAATTGGTAAAACTTATGTTGGAAATAGTTTAATTATTGGGCGTTATTTGGATGTTAGTGAATACACAGTAAAAGAAAAAGAGATAACTGAAAAATTTAATTCTAATGATGAATTATTATTTGACCATGTAGTTTTGTTAGATGAAAATAATGTAAGAGTGAATTGGTTTCGACCAAAATCTGCAAGACTTGGGTCTAAATCAAAATATGAATATGTTGAAGGAGATGATGTTCCTTTTGCAGTAGTTGAAGAGGTTCCAGTTTTTCCTGGTTGTGAAGGCACAAAAGAAGAATTAAGATTGTGTTTACAAGAAAATATCACAAAACATGTGAATAGAAATTTTAATGCAAGCCTGGCAAGTGATTTAGGATTAACAGATGGTGTTAAACGAATATTTGTAATTTTTAAAATTGACAAAGAAGGAAATATATCAGATGCTATGGCAAGAGCACCACATAAATCTTTGGAAGATGAAGCCATAAGAGTTGTACAAAGTTTGCCAAAAATGATGCCTGGAAAATATAACGGAAATGCAGTTGGTGTAAAATATAGTTTACCAATAGCTTTTAAAGTTGGTGGTGAACAAGCTACTAACGAACAATCAAAAAAAGCGAAAGAAGATTTTATAAATGGAAATAAAACAGATACTGTATTTGAAGTTGTTAAAGGGAAAATTACAAATGAAAATGGGAAAGGTTTGCCTGGTACAAATATTGTTATAAAAGGAACTGAAAATGGAGTTGTAACAGATTATGATGGAAATTTTGCGATTAGGGCAATGGAGGAGCAGATTCTCATAATTTCTTTTATAGACTATCAAACTCAAGAAGTGAAAATTGGCAAGGAGAGAACTATTAATATTGTTCTCAAAAAAAATAATACATAAAAATACGAAATTTGAAAAAGATTTTTATTCCATTACTGTTTTTAGTGGCAGTTTTAAAAACCGAAGCGCAGTCTTCGGTTTTTACAGTTGTAGATAGTTTGTTGATAAAAGGAAATTATCAGAAAGCACTAATTTTACTGGAAGAGACTAAAGACAAGAATCCACTTCTACTCGAAAAAACAGCAGATATTTACCAAACTATTGGCAATTATAATAAGGCAATAACTTCTTATTCCGAAGCCTTAGCAATTGAAGAAAAAAGTGAGCTTAAACTTAAATTAGCGAATGTGTATGCAACAATTGGCTATAAAAATAAAGCGATTGATTTATATGAAGACGTTTTTAAAAAAGATTCGTCCAATTTATTGGTAGCTAACAATTTAGGGAAGTTGTATTTAAGAGAATTGAAACCAAAGAGTGCAGAACAACTATTTAGGTATTTAAAGGTTCAAGATACTTTAAATCCAAATTATCCATATCAACTTGGTAAGGCCTTGGCTTTACAAAGAAAGAAGTTGCAAATGGGGCAAAGTTATATTGATGCTTTTGCAATAGACACATTGCATTTAAACAGTATTTATGAAGTCGCAAAATTTTTCAAAACCATAAATGTTCGAGATACTTCCAGAATATTTATTGAAAAAGGATTAAAAATAGACTCTACTAATATTAATTTCTTGCAATTAAAAACAAATGATCAGTATTTTGAAAAAGAATTTGAAGAGGCACTCGTAACCCTAAAAAAGTTAGAAGCATTAAAATTTAGATCTATAAATACCTACGAAATGTTTGGGATGAGTTATTTTAACTTAGAGAAAAATGACTCAGCAGAAATCTATTTTAAAAAGGCTTTAAAAATGGATAGAAAAAATCCAAAAATACTATATAGACTTGCAACACTTGAATACCATAGAGAAAATTTTAAATTGGCCAGACTTCTAGCTATGCAATCTATTATGTATAGTAAACCAGACCACGATAAACAATATATGTTATTGGGAATTATGGCAAAAAATGAGTTTGATTATAAGTCTGCTGTCAATTATTTTGATGAAGCTGTTAAAAATAATGTTAATAATGTAGATGCCCTTTTTGAATTAGCTTTTGCAGCAGATTCTTATTATGAAGATAAAAAAATGGCACTTAGGTATTATGAACGATTTATGGAAAGATTTGAAAGCAAAAGTCCAAAATTAAGTAAATACGCAAGTGAAAGGATTAAACAACTAAGAAAACAACTCTTTATTGAAGGTGTTATTGTAGACTAAATCAAAAAGTTGTATTTTCACATTGTGAATTAAATAATAATTTTGAAACAGTTTTTTATAACAATTTTTAGTGCTTTTTTGCTTTTATCGTGTTCTTATTTTGAAAAAAATTATAAGAAAGAGGAAATACAAGTAGTTGATACTATTGTAGATTTTAATTTTATAGATAGTTTTCCATTATTTCCTACCTGTGATAGTATTCCTTCTGAAGAAAAACAAAAAATATGTTCTCAAATTAAACTATCCGAACATATTTATGCTTCTTTGGTAACGCATAAATTTATTACAAAAAATAGTGTAAACGATACCATCTTAGTGAAATTAGAAGTGGCTAAAAGCGGAGAAGTTTCGCTTGTTACTATAGAATCTTCTAAATTTATTCAAAAGGAAATACCTAAATTAGATAGTTTAATAACTGATGGAATTAAAAAATTACCAAAATTAAGACCTGGAATTAAACGTGGAATACCTGTAAAAACTGAGTTTAGCTTACCAATAATTTTGAAGAATTAGTGATTTTTGACTTATTCTGATCAGAAATCTTCCATTTCAGAATCAAATAATACTATAAATGTGAATAAAATAGTGAGACCCTGAATTAAATTCAGGGTGATGTGACGTAATATCAATTTGATAATAGATAACGAAGCAACCTACTCATTCAGCAGTTGCCATAAATTATCTTTTAATTCGGATAACCCTTGATGGGCAATAGACGAGATAAATAGCGTCTTAATTCCTTCTGGTAGTTCTTTTTTAATTTCTTCTTTTAATTCATCATCAAGCATATCAGATTTTGAAATAGCAAGTAATCTATTTTTATCTAACAATTCTGGATTGTGTTGTTTTAACTCATTTAAAAGAATTTTGTATTCTTTTTTAATATCATCAGAATCTGCTGGAATTAAGAATAATAAGATGGAATTTCGTTCGATATGACGTAAAAAACGATGTCCTAAACCTTTTCCTTCTGCAGCACCTTCAATAATTCCAGGAATATCAGCAATTACGAACGTCTGAAAATCGCGGTATTGTACAATTCCTAAATTAGGTTTTAAGGTTGTAAAAGCATAATCGGCAATTTTTGGTTTAGCCGCTGTTAAAACAGATAATAAAGTAGACTTTCCGGCATTTGGAAAACCAACTAAACCAACATCAGCTAATAATTTTAATTCTAATTGAAACCAGTTCTCTTTTCCATCTATACCAGGCTGAGCATATCTTGGAGTTTGATTTGTAGAAGATCTAAAATTCCAGTTTCCAAGTCCACCCATTCCACCTTCTAGTAAAATTTGTTCAGTATTATCTTTAGTAATTTCAAAAAGTACTTCTTGAGTTTCGGAATCTCTAATAATTGTTCCTAAAGGAACTTCAATATAAACATCTTGACCGTCTTTTCCAGTACTTCTAGATTTTGCTCCGTGTCCACCGTGTTCGGCTCTAAAATGTTTGTTAAATTTTAAGTGAAAGAGTGTCCATAAATTTGGATTTGCTCTTACAATAATATGACCACCACGTCCGCCATCTCCACCATCTGGACCACCTTTGGTTATATATTTTTCTCTATGTAAGTGCGTAGAGCCACCACCACCTTTTCCAGAGCTAGCATATATTTTTAAATAGTCTACAAAATTTCCTTCAGTCATTTTTTTCTTTTTTGTCATTCCTGCGGATGCAGGAATCTCTCTTTATATCTTATCAAAAACGTCGCTTAAACGTTTTGTAATTTCATTAATATCCCCTACACCATTTACACCAAAATACTTGTTTTGGTTTTGGTAATATTCTTTTAAAACAGCAGTTTTTGTTTTATATTCATTAAATCTATTTCTAATTTTTGCCTCATTTTGGTCATCAGGCCTTCCACTTGTTTTTCCACGATTTAAAATACGTTGCACCAATAAGTCTTCTGCAACTTCTAAAGCTACCATACCACTAATGGCTTCACCTTTTTCTAACAAATACTGGTCTAAAGCTTTTGCTTGGGATTCTGTGCGTGGAAATCCATCAAAAATAAATCCATTAGCATCGGGATTTTTTTCAATTTCAGTTTTCAACATTTTTATTGTAACATCATCTGGTACTAAGTCACCACCATCCATAAAGGTTCTGGCCAAAATCCCAAGTTCAGTTTCATTTTTAATGTTGTCTCTAAAGACATCACCTGTAGAAATATGAACAAGTCCGTATTTTTCTTTTAAGAAAGTTGCTTGTGTACCTTTTCCTGCTCCAGGAGGTCCAAATAAAACAATGTTTGTCATAGTAGGTTTAGATGTTAGTTGATAAATATCTGCAAAATTTCTACCTATTCCGTCATAATCTAATCCGTAACCTACAATAAATTTATCTGGAATTGAAATACCAATATAATCTATATGTAATGCTTTTTTAAACACATCTGGTTTAAAAAATAAAGTAGCAATTTTAAGTTGTTTTAATTTTTTGTCTTTAAAAATGGCATATATTTCTTGAAGTGTATTACCAGTATCAATAATATCTTCTAAAATTACAACGGTTCTGCCTTCTAAATCTTCATTAACACCAACTAACTGTTTAATTTTTCCAGTAGAGTTTGTGCCTTGGTAAGAAGCTAATTTTACAAAGGATACTTCGCAATCTCCATTGTATTGTCTTACAAAATCTGCGACAAACATAAAACATCCGTTCAATATTCCTAAAAATATTGGAGTTTCATCTTTACAATCGTTATAGACTTGTTGTACAATAGAATTTATCGCCTCTTGTATTTGTTCTTCGGAAATATAAGATTTAAAATACTTATCGTGTAATTTAATAATGCTCATTTTTATGCTTTGTTACAAATTTAATAATCAATATAGAATAATTGGTTTATTTAAAGATTTATTTGCTAATTTGAAATACAAAAACCGTTTTGAAAATTCAAAACGGTTTTTGTCTAATTTAATTAGTTAAATTCTATTATTTTTTTGAATCCATTTTTTTAACTGTATCATACATTATAGGTGATGCTATGAATAAAGAAGAGTAGGTACCTACCATTACACCAACAATTAATGCAAACATAAATCCTTTAATAGAGTCACCACCAAATAAGAAGATTGCCAATAAAACAACCAATGTTGTTAATGAAGTATTAATTGTTCTTCCTAATGTACTGCTTAATGCTTTATCAACTACTTCAGAGAATTTCCAAGAAGTATGTATACCTGCAAATTCACGAATTCTATCAAAAATTACTACGGTATCGTTTAATGAATAACCAACAACTGTAAGTATGGCGGCAATAAATGATTGCCCAATTTCCATATCAAATGGTAATAAGTTATGGAAGACAGAGAAAATTGCTAATACAATTAATACATCATGAAAAACAGCTGCTACAGCACCTAAACTATATTGCCATTTTCTAAATCTAAATAAAATATATAAAAAT
Source organism: Lutibacter litoralis (assembly GCF_014646675.1). Taxonomy (GTDB): domain Bacteria; phylum Bacteroidota; class Bacteroidia; order Flavobacteriales; family Flavobacteriaceae; genus Lutibacter; species Lutibacter litoralis. The sequence continues at coordinate 38,447 of NZ_BMNS01000003.1, forward strand.
GTAATTAGTAATGAACCTAAAATAGCCCAACCTGCTGCAGTTTTAATATCATCTGCAATAGTTGGTTCTACTTTCATAGAGCTCATAATTCCAACTTTTCCAATTCCTTCGTAACCTGGTTTAAATTTTTCTAAGGTTAAACCTTCAGGTAAATAACTTTTTAATCCTGTAAATAATAAGCCTTGTACTTCATCATCAATTTCGCTACCTTCAATATCTATTTTATATTTAGTAGTAATTTTTAACTGACTGACTTCCCCGTAAGTTTTAACTTCAGGAGCACTGCCAAAAGCATCTTTTAAAGTTTCAGCAACATCAGTTGCATTTGTAGGTTTGTCAAATTTTACAACATAAGATCTTCCACCAATAAAATCTACACCGTAATTTAATCCGTTTGTAAGTAATGATGTAAGACCACCAATAATTACTATTCCTGAAATTACGTAAGCTATTTTTCTTTTTCTTAAGAATTCAATATCAATTCTTTTAAACCAATTTTTAGTGATACTTGTATTGAAAGTGAATGATTTTCCTTTAGCAGCATACCAGTCTATTAGTAAACGTGTAATGAAAATTGCTGTAAATAAAGAGGTTACAATACCTACCATTAATGTATAAGCAAATCCTTTTACAGGTCCTGTTCCAAATACATATAAAATAACACCTGTTAACATTGTTGTAATGTTGGCATCAATAATTGCAGATAACGCTCCTTTAAAACTAAAACCGTGACTAATAGAGGCTTTTAAACCTTTTCCTTTATTTAATTCTTCTTTAATTCTTTCAAAAATAATTACGTTTGCATCAACAGACATACCTATTGTTAAAATAATACCTGCAATACCTGGTAATGTTAGAACAGCTCCAAATGCAGTTAAAATTCCGAAGATGAACAAAATATTTACGGCCAAGGCAACATCGGCAAAAGCACCTGCTTTTCCGTAATAAAAAATCATCCAAAGTAATACAAGTAATAAAGCTAATCCAAATGAGCTCATACTACTGTCAATTGCTTTTTGACCTAATGATGGGCCAACAACTTCAGATTGAATAATATGTGCAGCAGCTGGTAATTTACCTGCTTTTAATACGTTTGCAATATCTTGTGCTTCTTCAACAGTCATACTTCCACCAGAAATAGAAGTTCTACCTGTTGTAATTGGTGTGTTTACAGATGGTGCTGTATATACATAGTCATCTAATACTACGGCAACAAATTGCCCAACATTTTCAGTTGTCATTTTACCCCAAAGTCTAGAGCCACCAGCATTCATAGTCATACTTACTTCAGGTTTTCCTGTTTGTCCGTATTCCTGACTAGCATCATCAATTACATCACCTTCTATAGGGGCAACATCTTCACGATTAGATTTTATTCCGTATAAGTATATTAAATCAACACTTTCTCCAGTTGCTGTTGCACTTGAAAAAGGTTTTGCATCCCATAAAAATTTAGCGTATTTCATTTCATTTGGAAGTAATGCTCTTACTTCTCTCATTGCTAAATAAGAATTTACTTTAGCAGTATCTAAAACCTTTGCAGTTCCAATTACAGAAGATACTTGGTTTTCACTTTGTGGAATACTAGGAGATAATACAGAAAATAAATTGTTGACTGGTTTTGCAGCTAAAGAATCAGAGACTTCACCTAACAAATCTTCTAGATCATCTTTTGCAGTAGTAGTATCTATTTCAGTATCTACTTTTAATAAGTTTTCAACTACAGAATTTGCTTGAAAAAAGAAATTTGCAGTTTCTTGGTTAGAATATACTTCCCAGAATTGTAATTCTGCAGTACTTTGTAATAATTTTTTTACACGGTCAATATCTTTTGCGCCTGGTAATTCAATTAAAATACGACCAGAGTTTCCAATACGTTGAATGTTTGGTTGTGTAACTCCAAATTTATCGATACGACTTCTTAATACTTCAAAAGCAGTGTTTACAGAGCCAGTTACTTCAGCTTCAATAATTGGCATTACTTCTTCGTCTGAAAGTTTAAAATTAATTTTTTCTCGTAATGATTTATTACCAAAAATACTAGGATCACTTAAGTTAACACTTCCAGCACTTGCTTTTTCAAATTCATTAAAAAATAAATCTAAAAAACGTTTGTCACTACTTTTTTGTGCTATTGTTGCTTTCGCTAGTGCTTCATTAAAAACTGGATTTTTAGATTCATTAGATAAACCAATCAAAATATCTTTTACAGAAACTTGTAAAATAGCATTAATCCCCCCTTTAAGGTCTAATCCTAAATTTAACTCTTTGTCTTTAATGTCATTATAACTAAATTGGGCAAAACCTAAATCAATTACAGGTTTGTTTGCAACCGAGTCTAAAAAAACTCCTTCTAATCTTGCAATTTCTTTTCCGTCTTCAGATTTTGATTCTGCATACATTTTTGCTTTATCCTCAACACCATTTGTAAAGTAAGTAAATGATAATTGGTATAAACTTACTAATCCAAATAGAATAGCGAATAACTTTATAAGTCCTTTATTTTGCATTTTACATTAATTTGATAAAAATTCATTTGTTATAAACGTGCAAATATATAATTTCAAATAGAGACTAACAATACTTTTTTAGCTTTTTATACCCATAAATTAGCAGTTCTTAAAATATTACTATTCTGAATTCTGAATTTTATATATTTGTTTCGAAAAAACATAAGAGATGAAGCACTTAACAGATATTGAAATTGCCCAACAAAATAAAATTAAACATATTAAAGAAATTGCGACTAAACTTGGAATTGAAGAGGATGGTATTGAGATGTTTGGCAAATACAAGGCTAAATTACCGTTGTCGCTTATAGATGAAGAAAAAATTAAAAATAATAATTTAATTTTAGTAACAGCGATTACGCCAACACCTGCTGGAGAAGGAAAAACTACGGTTTCAATTGGTTTAACTGAAGGATTAAATAAAATTGGTAACCAAGCTACTGTTGTTTTACGAGAACCATCTTTAGGACCAGTTTTTGGAATAAAAGGCGGGGCAGCCGGAGGAGGATATTCTCAAGTAATTCCAATGGAAGATATTAATTTACATTTTACAGGAGATTTTAATGCAGTTGAAAAGGCTAATAATTTACTATCAGCATTAATTGATAACAATTTACAAAGCAGCTGCTGTAAATTAAATTTAGATCCAAGAACAATTCTTTGGAAACGAGTAATGGATATGAATGATAGATCCTTACGTAATATTGTTATTGGTTTAGGAGGAACTGCAAACGGCGTTCCAAGAGAAGATGGTTTTGATATTACACCTGCTTCTGAAGTTATGGCGATACTTTGTATGGCTAATGATTTTGAAGATTTAAAAAAACGTTTAGGAGATATATTTATTGGTTTCACATATGATAAACAGCCCATTTTTGCACGTGATTTAAAAGCTGAAAACGCAATGGCTATTTTATTAAAACACGCAATAAGACCAAATTTAGTACAAACTTTAGAAGGAAATCCTGCAATTATCCATGGTGGTCCTTTTGCAAATATTGCCCAAGGAACCAATTCAATTATTGCTACAAAAATGGGGCTTTCATTGTCTAATTATGTAATTACAGAAGCAGGTTTCGGAGCTGATTTAGGTGCTGAAAAGTTTTTAAATATTAAATGCCAATCTGCTGGTTTAAGTCCTAAAGCGGTTGTTTTGGTTGCTACAATTAGAGCTTTGCGTCATCACGGTGGTGCTAAAAAAGATCAATACAATACTCCAAGTTTAGATTTTGTAAAACAAGGTTTCTGCAATTTAGAAAAACATATAGAGAATATTAGAAAATTCAATATAGAGCCTGTAGTAGCTATAAATGCATTTTCAAATGATTCTTATGAAGAAATTGAGTTTATTATAGAAAAGTGTGAAGAGCTAGGTGTTCAAGCGGTTGTTTCTGAAGGATGGGCAAAAGGAGGAAAGGGAACTATAAAATTGGCAAAGGCTGTTGTTAAAGTAGTGGAGTCTAATAAGTCAAGTTTTAAACCCTTGTATGATTGGAATTCTCCAGTTAAAGAAAAAATTGAAAAAATTGCTAAAGAGATTTATGGAGCTGCTATTGTTGATTTTGATAAAAAAGCAAAACTAAATTTAAAAAGAATTGAAAGATTAGGTTTTAGCGATTTTGCAATTTGCATGGCAAAAACACAAAAATCTTTTTCTGATAATGAATTCCTAGTAGGGAGACCAGAAAATTTTACAGTTACTGTACGTGAAATTGAAATAGCAGCTGGTGCAAAATTTATTATTCCAATATTGGGATCTATGATGCGTATGCCGGGATTGCCTGGAACGCCAGCATCAGAAAATATGACGATTGATAATAATGGTGTTATTTCTGGATTGTCATAAATAAAAATAATATGGAAAATAAAATTAACTATATAGAGTTTAAAACGAATAATATTGAGATAATAAAAAAGTTTTATTCTAATTGTTTCAATTGGGTATTTAATGATTACGGATCAATTTATACCGCGTTTTCTGAAAGTGGGTTGAAAGGAGGTTTTGAGCTTACTGAAAATGAAATTGTAAATGGAGCATTGGTGGTTTTATACCACAGCAACCTCGAGTTAATTAAGAAGAAAATAATAGTATCTGGCGGTAAAATTTCAAAGGATATCTTTTCTTTTCCTGGAGGAGAAAGGTTTCATTTTTTAGATCCATCTGGCAATGAGTTAGCGGTTTGGTCAGATAAATAAATATGTTGGATTTTTTGTAAAAAAATACTCCTCAAATTAATATTTGAGGAGTATTTAAATAATAAGTTTAAACTGTGTTTAGTCTAATAAAGCATTTGTAGCTTTTACACCAACTGCACTTTCTTGAATTTTAGCAAGTTCAGCTTCTGATAATTCAATTTCTACAATTTTTTCAATTCCGTTTTTACCAATAATACATGGTACACCAATTGAAATATCATTTAAACCGTATTCACCTTCTAATAGAGCAGAACAAGGGAACATTTTTTTAGAGTCTAAAGCAATAGCTTGCACCATTGCAGAAACTGCTGCACCTGGCGCATACCAAGCACTTGTTCCTAATAATTTTGTTAAAGTAGCTCCACCAACTTTGGTAGCTTCAACAACTTCTTGCATTCTTTCTTCTGATAAAAACTCAGAAACTTTAACGCTGTTTCTAACAGCCTTTCCAATTAATGGAACCATTCCAGTGTCACTATGTCCACCAATTACCATTCCGTCAACATCAGACGCTGGGCAACCTAAAGCTTCTGCTAAACGGAATTTAAAACGAGCACTATCTAAAGCTCCACCCATACCAATAATTCTGTTTTTTGGTAATCCTGTAGCTTTGTGTGCTAAATATGCCATAGTATCCATTGGGTTACTTACAACAATAATAATAACGTTAGGCGAATGTTTAATTAAATTTTCTGATACTGATTTTACAATACCTGCATTAATTCCAATTAATTCTTCACGAGTCATTCCTGGTTTTCTTGGAATTCCACTTGTAATAACGGCAACATCACTTCCTGCTGTTGCAGCATAATTGTTTGTTACACCTGTAATTTTTGTGTCAAAACCATTTAATGAAGCACATTGCATTAAATCCATTGCTTTACCTTCGGCAAAACCTTCTTTAATGTCGATTAATGTTACTTCAGATGCAAAATCTTTAATAGCTATGTACTCAGCGCAACTTGCACCTACAGCACCAGCTCCTACTACTGTTACTTTCATATTTTTATTATTGTGTTAATATTCATTTAAAACGTATCAAAAATACTAATTTTAAATTTAAAGATTAATGAGTTTTAAGTTAATTTACGAAATCGATATTGTTGATTTTTATTATGAATTTTTGCGATAATCATAAAAAAAGGCTGCTATTTTAGCAGCCTTTTGCATATTTTGAAATAAAATGTCTTATGCGTCAATATTTGCATATTTTGCATTTTTCTCTATAAAAGCTCTACGTGGAGGAACTTCATCGCCCATTAGCATAGAAAATACTCTGTCTGCTTCTGTTAAGTTTTCTATTGTAACTTGACGTAAGGTTCTAAATTCAGGATTCATTGTGGTATCCCAAAGTTGTGTAGCATTCATCTCCCCAAGACCTTTGTATCGCTGAATGTTAACACTTCCTCCCATATTATGTGCAATTAAATCACGTTGGTCATCATTCCAAGCATATTCTCTTTTTTGTCCTTTTTTAACCAAATATAGAGGTGGAGTGGCTATAAAAATATGTCCGTTTTCAATTAACTCTTTCATGTATCTAAAGAAGAAAGTAAGAATTAATGTAGCAATGTGACTACCATCTACATCGGCATCACACATAATAACTATTTTGTTATAACGCAGTTTTTCTAGGTTTAAAGCTCTTGGATCTTCTTCTGTACCTATTGAAACTCCTAAGGCAGTGTACATGTTTTTTATTTCTTCATTTTCAAAAACTTTATGTTGCATTGCTTTTTCAACATTTAAAATTTTACCACGTAATGGTAAAATTGCTTGAAAAGCTCTGTCTCTACCTTGTTTTGCTGTTCCACCCGCCGAATCTCCCTCAACAAGAAATATTTCACATAATTCTGGATCAGTTTCAGAACAGTCACTTAATTTACCAGGTAAACCACCAATAGACATTACAGTTTTACGTTGCACCATTTCACGTGCTTTACGTGCTGCGTGGCGTGCAGTTGCAGCTAATATTACTTTTTGAACAATAATTTTAGCATCATTTGGATTTTCCTCTAAATAATCAGTCAGCATTTCTGAAACAGCTTGACTAACTGCAGCAGTAACTTCACGGTTACCTAATTTTGTTTTTGTTTGTCCTTCAAATTGAGGTTCTGCAACTTTAACTGAAACTATAGCTGTTAATCCTTCACGAAAATCATCTCCAGCAATTTCAAATTTAAGATTTTTAAGCATCCCAGACTCATCAGCATACTTTTTTAATGTAGCCGTTAGTCCACGTCTAAAACCAGATAAATGTGTTCCACCTTCGTGGGTATTAATGTTATTTACATATGAATGCAAGTTTTCAGCATAAGAAGTATTATAAGTCATTGCTACTTCAACGGGAACCCCGTTTTTCTCACCTTCCATTGAAATTACATTCGTAATTAATTGCTCACGTGTGGCATCTAAATATTTGATAAATTCTGGTAATCCTTCATCACTATGAAAAGTTTCAGTAGGAATATTACCTTCATCATCTGTGGTTCTTTCGTCTGTTAAAGTTAAGGTAACACCTTTGTTTAAAAAAGAAAGTTCACGTAAGCGTGTTGCTAGTGTATCGTAATTAAATTCAATTGTTTGTGTAAAAATTGAAGTGTCAGGTAAAAAAGTAACCATAGTTCCTTTATCATCCGTATCTCCAATTGGTTTTGCAGGATATAATGCTTTACCTTTAGAATATTCTTGCTCCCAAATTTTACCATCTAAATAAACCGTAGCTTTTAAATGTTGAGACAATGCATTTACTACTGAAACACCAACACCGTGTAAACCACCAGAAACTTTATAAGAATCTTTGTCGAATTTACCACCAGCTCCAATTTTAGTCATTACAACTTCTAAAGCAGAAACTCCTTCTTTTTTATGCATCCCTACAGGAATACCACGTCCATTATCTTTTACAGATAAAGAACCGTCCTTATTTATTATAACATTTATAGTGTCACAATGTCCAGCCATTGCTTCATCAATAGAATTGTCAACTACTTCATACACTAAATGGTGTAATCCTCTAATTCCAACATCTCCAATGTACATAGACGGACGCATACGCACATGTTCCATTCCTTCTAATGCTTGAATACTATCCGCAGAATATTGATTTTTTTTTATTTCGTCACTCATAATTTATAAGATATGTTTTTTAATAAAAAATTTAACAAACAAATATAAGCATTCAAACAATGTTTTTTTACTTCTTTTAAGGGGTTTGATACTTAAGTTATTAACAATTAAAGATTGTTAAAAGTTGCTTAAATAGCTTTAAATAGCTTTAAATCGGATGTAATTAGTTTTTTTACTAAAATCTGAATTTAAAATTCAAAAATGCCTTAAATCGTTTTATTTTGAGTGATAATTAACAATGGTTTTAGTGTTTTCATTAAGTTTTATATTTTAAAAAGTAGATTTTAAGTAAACCTTTTTAAAATAAAATCAATTTTTTGTTGAGAAAAAATGAAATAATATTATCATATCTATTTATAATAATATTATTTTTGCGGATGCAACATAAGGTACTTATTTTAGATTTCGGTTCGCAATACACGCAGTTGATTGCCCGTAGAGTTAGAGAATTAAACATTTTTTGTGAAATTTTTCCATATAACAGTAAAAGTTTTAATGTAGAAGATTACAGTGCTGTAATTCTTTCTGGAAGTCCTTTTTCTGTTAGAGCTGAAAATGCACCACATCCAAATTTATCTCAAATAAAGGGAAAATTACCTTTATTAGGTATTTGTTTTGGTGCACAATATTTAGCTCATAATTTTGGAGGAGAAGTAGGAGCTTCAAATACGAGAGAGTATGGAAGGGCAAACCTATCATTTATTAAAGGTGAAGAATTGTTTTTTGAAGGTGTTTCTGAAGGAAGTCAGGTTTGGATGAGTCATAGCGATACTATTTTAGATTTACCAGAAAGTTATGAGTTAATTGCTAGCACACACGATGTGAAAAATGCAGCTTTTAAAATTAAGGATGAAAATACTTACGGAATTCAGTTTCATCCAGAAGTGTATCATTCTTCAGACGGTTTAACTATTTTAAAGAATTTCTTAGTGAATATTGCAGGAGTTGCTCAAACTTGGACACCTGATTCTTTTGTTGAAACGACCGTAGCTGAGCTTAAAGAAAAATTAGGCAACGATAAAGTAGTTTTAGGTCTTTCAGGAGGTGTAGATTCTACAGTTGCAGCAACATTAATATCAAAAGCTATTGGTAAAAACTTGTACTGTATTTTTGTAAATAATGGTTTATTACGTAAAAATGAATTTGAAAACGTATTAGATCAGTACAAGCACATGGGTTTAAATGTAAAAGGTGTAGATGCTTCGGCACGTTTTTTGAAAGAACTGGCTGGAGAAAGTGACCCTGAAGGAAAACGTAAAATTATTGGTCGTGTTTTTATTGAAACTTTTGATGATGAAGCACACGAAATAAAAGATGTAAGTTGGTTAGCTCAAGGAACTATTTATCCAGATGTTATAGAATCAGTTTCTGCAACTGGAGGACCTTCAGCAACTATTAAATCGCATCACAATGTGGGTGGATTACCCGATTTTATGAAATTAAAAATAGTTGAACCCTTAAATACATTATTTAAAGATGAAGTCAGAAGAGTTGGTAAATCAATGGGAATTGATGCTGAATTATTAGGAAGACATCCGTTTCCAGGCCCAGGATTAGGAATCAGAATTTTAGGAGATATTACTCCTGAAAAAGTAAGAATTCTACAAGAAGTAGATGCTATTTTTGTACAAGGTCTAAAAGATGCAGGGTTGTACGATAAAGTTTGGCAGGCAGGAGCAATGTTATTGCCAGTAAATTCTGTAGGAGTTATGGGAGATGAAAGAACCTACGAAAAAGCTGTAGTATTAAGAGCGGTAGAATCTACAGATGGAATGACTGCAGATTGGGTTAATTTGCCGTATGAATTTCTACAAAAAACATCAAATAAAATAATAAATAGTGTAAAAGGCGTTAATAGAGTAGTGTACGATATTAGTTCTAAACCACCAGCAACTATAGAGTGGGAATAAATTTGCACACTTAATTTTATTCTATTTTGAAAAAAATAAATTAATGAAAAAAATCAAGTTTTTAATATCAATTTTAGCGTTTTGTGCATTTACAATGGTTGCACAACAAAAAAAATATGTTTCCTATACTGTTAAAAAAGGGGAAACAATGAAGACTATTGCAAAAGATTACGATGTCTCCACAAGAGATTTGTTAAGATTAAATCCAGATATTGGTAGAAAACCAAAAGAGAATACAGTAATTATTGTTCCAAATAAAAATTATGGTAAACAAATTTCTAAAGTTAAAGAAACTGAAATTTATATTGTAAGACCAAAAGAAACACTTTTTGGAATTTCAAATAAACATAATATTACAATTGAAGAATTAAAAGAAGCAAATCCTGTATTAGAAAATGGATTAAAAATAGGAATGCACCTTAAGATTCCTGTATCTAAGACTGAAGAAAATGATTCAGAAAAATTTATTTTGCATACAGTAATAAAGGATGATACTGTTTATAATTTAACAAAAAAATATGAAGTTTCAGCGGAAAGTTTATATGCGTTAAATCCTACTTTAATTGATGGTTTAAAATTAGGAATGATTTTAAAAATTAAGCCAATTGCTATTCCTAATGCTAATGAAGAGGGGGAAGTAGAGACGGAAGCTGAAAATGAAGAAGGATTATTTGTTGAAGCTCTAAACTTCAAAAAATCAATTAATGTTGCAATAATGCTTCCTTATGAATTGCAGAAATATTCAGATTCAATTCCTGAAAAGGAATTGACTAAATGGAATTCAATTTTAAATATTGCTACAGATTTTCATATGGGAGCAAGTATGGCAATCGATTCTTTGCGTAGCAAAGGAATGACTGTTAATGTGCAATATTTTGATACTCAAGATTCTAATTATAAATTACAAACTATTGTAAATAATAGTGATTTTTCTGAAACAGACGTTATTATTGGTCCTTTATTTTATAAAAAAGCATATTGGCTTTCAAAACATGTGAATGTTCCCGTTATAGCGCCTATATATTCAAAAAGTCAAAATAGTTTGTCTGCAAGTAATTTAATAAAATCTGATGATGTTAGCGATACATTATTAGAAGAACACTTGCTTAACTATATGAAAGAGAATTATAAAGGAGAAAATATTCTTGTAATTAACGATAGTGAAGAGCAATCTCAAAGTAAATTATGGAGAATTGTAAATCATTTAAAATCTTTTGATTCGATACAAAACATAACAGTCTTAAAATCGGATAAAGGGTATATTGATAATGAAAAATTTGCAGGAAAGCTAATAAAAAATTCCGCTAACTGGGTATTTTTAATAAGTGATGAAATTGTAACAACTGCAGCCGCTGTAAACAATTTAAAAGTGTTTATGGAAGAGTTTAATATTACATTATTTACGACAGGTAAAGGAAAGAATTTTGATAAAATTGATAATAGCTTTTTAGGGCAGTTAAACTTTACATATCCAACAACAGACTTTGTAAATATGCAAGATTTAAGAGTAAAAAACTTTTATGCTAAATTTCGTTCTAAAAATTTTACATTGCCATCTAAATATGCAGTTAGAGGTTTTGATGTAACGTACGATATATTGTTGAGATTGGCTAGTGAAGACGGTATCGAGGATGCTTTACGAGCAGGTAAATCCTCTAGAATTTCAGCAATTTTTAATTATAATAAAAAACTATTTGGAAGTTTTGAAAATAACGGAGTTTATATTGTTCAATACAACAAAGAATTAGCTCCTGTAATTGTTGAGTAAAATTATAAAGCACTAAAAAAGGCTGTTTGAAAAGTGGAATTAATTTGTTTTAACACTTTCTAAACAGCCTTTTTTTTATTTTTAAGAGGCTTTTTAAATCTTTTTAAGTTGGTCTTTCATCATTTTAATTTGATCCGAAAGAACTCCTTGAGTATCTAATTTTTTAGCTTCATTTATAAGCATAGTAGCTTCTCTTTTTCTTCTTTTAGACATTGCAATACCACCTAATTGTAGTTTTGCCATTGCAATATCATGTTTCATATTTAAACCTAGGCTAATTGCTTTTTTAAAGTATTTTTCAGCTTGTGTTAAATTTGTTTGCGAAATCATAATGCCTTGTAAAAAGTTGTAATAACCCTCTTGTTTTTTTATTAAAGCACTACTTGGGTTTTTAATATAGGCAAGCCATTTACTTGCACCAGCAAAATTTTGTTTTCTTAACTGTAAAAAGGCTAATAAAATAAATTCATTTTTAAAATAAAACAATACAAATATACCTGCTAATAAAATTAATGAAATACCATTCATTATATTTCCATCAACAAACTGAAATACTGACCATACTACAATTGCTCCAGCAATTACTAATTTTATATACTTATTAAACATTATATTTTTATTTTTAAATGGAATGCAAAGTTACAGTTTTGCTTCGATTTTAATTATTTTTTATAATATTTTTTATATTGCACAAAAGCAAAAATGGCTAAAACGGAAACAATTGCAATAGAATAATAAACAAATGTTGGTGTAATTGCTTTATCTCCACTAGCATACGAATGCAATCCTGATAAGTAGAAATTTACTCCAAAATAGGTCATTAAAATAGATGCAAAAGCTGCAACAGAGAATAAATTAAATACAAATCTTCCTCTTAATCCAGGGACTAAACGCAGGTGTAATACAAAAGCGTAAATCATAATACTAATTAAAGCCCAAGTTTCTTTTGGATCCCAACCCCAGTAACGTCCCCAGCTTTCATTCGCCCATTGACCTCCTAAGAAGTTACCAATTACTAATAAAATTAATCCAATAGTTAAGGCCATTTCGTTAATAATTGTAATTTCTTTAATCATTAAACCAACCTTCTTTTTATTTTTAGAGTTGGTAATAATCATAAGGATTAATGCAATTAACCCTAATATCATTCCTAAAGCAAATGGTCCATAACTGGCTACAATAATTGATACATGTATCATTAACCAATACGAGTTTAATACAGGTTGTAAATTAGCAATTTCTGGATCCATCCAGTTCCAATGTGCCACCATTAAAATAAAAGCAGTCAAGAATGCTGTAGCAGCAATGGTCATTGAAGATTTTCTACCAAATAATAAACCAAATAACATGGTAGCCCATCCAACATAAATCATAGATTCGTAGGCATTACTCCAAGGAGCGTTTCCACTCACAATCCAACGAGCAATTAAACCACCAGTATGCAATAAAAATAGCCCAATAATAATTGCAATACTAGCTTTAATTAAAAAGTTAATTGCTTTATTATTTTTGAAAATTTGAAAGATTACAAAAAAGAACATTAATGTTCCAATGTACATATAATAGCTATATATTGTTTTGAATATATCATACTTGTTGTAAGCAATTTCTAAATCTATTTTATGATCTGCAGGATAAACTTCACCTCCATATTTTTTCTGAAAATTGATAATTCCTTCTAAAATTTCATCAGTTTTTGAATAGTCTTTAGACACATTAGAATCTGATAAAGTTTGAAGGTAAATAGGTAATATTTGACGTACAAACACAGAGTCTTGACCTTTAAAATGCGCAGATTGTATGTTGTTGTTAGATACCCAAGTATTATTTTGGTCGTTTGGAATAGGGAAAATTCTTAATACATCGCCAGTAATTGCCGAATATAGCAGATTTACTCTTCTATCAACATTAATTACGTCTTTTTCAAATTTACTTTTAATATTGCTTTTTTGAGCTTCTTGCTGCGTTTCAGAAATTTTATACATTCCTTTACTGTCAAAAAAGTTAGCAAGTGTTGCATATTTTTGATCGTGAGCAATACCAACAATGTCTCTTAATTTAGTATTATCTTTTTCAATATAGATTATAGGAACTTGAAACCATAATCTTGGATTCTGTTGAATAGATAAGAAAACTTGAGTAGCATTCATATCTTTGTAAGTATCTTGTTTACTTACTTTACGCAATAATTCAGAAGCATACGTATGTACCGGTTTCATTCTACCGCCAGCATCTTGTATAACAACTTTACTAAATTTTTCTGAATGTGCTAAGTCAATTTTATTTTCAACTAAAGCAGAATCTATTTGCTTGTTTGTTAACCCATGGTTGTGTTCTTGAGCAAAAGAAATTGTAGAAAATAATATTATAGCAATAGATGATAAAATGGCTTTCTTAGTTCTAATTTTATCTAAACTCTTTTTTAAGAAATCAAATCGTGTATTTTTTACAAACATGATTAACATTAATCCTGCATACAATAAGAAATATCCAATGTATGTTATTGTTGAACCCCAAAAATCGTGATTTACAGATAGGTGAGTTTCTTCGTATTCATCTGTAATATTATAACTAGATTGAAAGAACTTATAGCCTTTATAATTTAAAATATTATTCATAAAAATTCTAAAATCAAATGTTTCACTTGGATCAATAACAGTAACTTCACTGGCAAAAGACATTGGGCTGTTAGACCCTGGATATTTGTCTAATTGAAAATCGTTTAATTTAATACTAAACGGAAGTTGTTTTTGCATAGCACCATAACTCATTCTAAAATTTAAACCACCGACTGATATTTGTGTAGGAGGTTGAATTGCAAATTTACCACCAACTAATTTTACTTGTTTGGTTTCATCTCCTGCACTAACATCAAAAGTTAATTCACCTAATGTATGCACATCTTTATCGCCAGAAATGGTTTTATAATATCCTTTTAATGATGCGTTTGGTACAACAAATTGCATTCCTGCAATAGAATGTACTGCTAATAAAGAAAAGTCTTGCAGAGAATCCTTTACAATTGTACCTTCAAAACTATCAGCCATTCTAAAAAAGCTACCTTCTACAGCTGATTTAATTTTAATGTTTCCATCAATATTTTTAAAATCAATGGTGTTGTTATTTTGGGCATCGTATCCAACTAAGACACCATGGACAAGTTCTGAAGTTCCTCTTTTAATATAGTGATTGTGTCTTCCACCAGCGCCAGATTCTACAAAAAGCATATATTCATCTCCAGTTTCACTTTCTTCAAAAACTTGTTGTGCGTTTGGTATGTAGTTGGTAAGTTTTACTTCAACATCTTTACCTTTAAAATCGGTATTATAACTATAATTGTTTGACCCTAAGGCAGACAATAAAATAGAATGATGAACAGGTGTTTTTTGTTCGTTTCCATCATTAACAACAATACTGATATAGTTTTTTTCAGTTAAAAATTTATTGGTTACTTGACCTTCTTTTATCGGCATTATTCCTTCAAAACTGATATATCGAGTAACACCAGCACCAATAATAATTAGGAAGAAAGCAAGGTGAAAAGCAAGTACAACTAATTTTTCTTTTCGTAATAACTTGTATTTAAATACATTACCAAAAAAATTGATTGCAAAAAATATCATAATTCCTTCAAACCACCAAGCATTATAAA
Source organism: Lutibacter litoralis (assembly GCF_014646675.1). GTDB lineage: Bacteria > Bacteroidota > Bacteroidia > Flavobacteriales > Flavobacteriaceae > Lutibacter > Lutibacter litoralis. The sequence goes on from NZ_BMNS01000003.1 coordinate 53,612, forward strand.
CTAAAGCTTTAGCTGTTTCTGTACCGTAATCGTTTTCAATAAATGTAGCAACTCCCATTGCCAAGGCAAAAATTAAAAACAAAATAGCCATTAAACGTGTTGAATAAATAAGGGAAAGTAGTTTGTTCATTACAGTTGTTTTATCATTAAAAATAAATGCAGGGCAAAAATAATGATAATTGTCACATTAGCCATTCAAAATCGCTTATTTAAAACAATTATCTTTCAATTTTAACACTTCAACAAATATAATTGTAACTTTTGTGACAATAACTGACCTTTGTCATTAAAATGTGATACTTTTTATATGTTATTTCCCTTAATAATTTTGTAATTTTGTTGGTAATTAGATTTATAATGAAACGAGCAAATTAAAGAAGTTGCTAATAGCCAACCACTCGTTATCATTAAAAGATAATATTATAAATACATGAAACTATTTATTTTTTATACAACGCATCTTAATATCTATTTAAATATTAAACGTCCAGAATGTTATATTAAATAGGAACTTCTATACTTTTTGGTTATTTTACACACCACATTTTCAACTTATTTTAAATTAAAAAACTATTATTATGGAATTACCATACTCAGAACCGTATAAAATAAAAATGGTAGAAACAATAAAACGTTCTACTAAAGAGGAACGCTTAAAATGGATAAAGCAAGCAAATTATAACTTATTTAATTTAGCTTCAGAAAAAGTTTTTATTGATTTGCTAACAGACTCAGGAACTGGAGCAATGAGTGATAAACAATGGGCAGAAATGATGATTGGAGATGAGAGTTATGCAGGGTCGTCATCATTTAAAAAATTAAAAAAGACGGTAAAAAAAATAACAGGGTTTAATTATTTTTTACCTACTCACCAGGGAAGGGCAGCTGAAAATGTATTGTTTTCTGCAATGGTGAAAGAAGGAGATATCGTTCCTGGAAATTCTCATTTTGATACGACAAAAGGACATATTGAATTTAGAAAAGCTACTGCTGTTGACTGCACTATTGACGAAGCTTTCGACACTTCAAATATGCATCCGTTTAAAGGAAATATTGATGTACATAAACTTGAAACAGTTTTTAAAAAATACCCAAAGGATAAAATACCATTTGTAATTTTAACAATAACTTGTAATAGCGCAGGCGGCCAGCCAGTTTCTGTTGAAAATACTAAGGCAGTTTCAAAATTATGCAAACAATACGGTATTCCTCTTTATTTTGATGCAGCTCGTTTTTCAGAAAATGCCTATTTCATAAAAAAAAGAGAAGAAGGGTATGCAGATAAGACCATCAAAGAAATTGTAAAAGAAGTTTTTTCTTATGGAGATGGAATGACAATGAGTGCAAAAAAAGATGGCTTGGTGAATATGGGTGGTTTTATTGCACTAAATAACAAAGCAGTTTATAAACAAGCTACTGTATTTAATATTATGTTTGAAGGTTTTATAACCTATGGAGGAATGAATGGACGAGATATGGGAGCTTTAGCAGTTGGTTTAGATGAGTCTACAGAGTTTAATTATCTAGAAAGTAGAATTGAACAAGTTGCGTTTTTAGGAAAAAAATTAGTTGAATATGGAGTGCCAGTTCAACAACCATTTGGAGGCCATGCTATCTTTTTAGATGCCAATAAATTTGTACCATCAATTCCTAGAGATGAATACAGAGCGCAAGCATTAGCTATTGAATTGTATATTGTTGGTGGAATTCGAGGTGTTGAAATAGGCACTGTGTTAGCAGATAGAGATCCTTTTACACGAAAAAATAGGTATCCAGAATTAGAATTAGTTCGTTTGGCAATACCAAGAAGAACATACACTAATAATCATATAGCGTATGTTGCAGCTACATTAAAAAATATTTACGACTCTAGAGATGAAGCAAAATCTGGTTACGTAATTGTGGATGAAGCCCCTATTATGAGACACTTTACAGCTAAATTCAGTAAAATATAATACATGTTTGTCTTTTTTTATTAATTTTACCCGATCAAAATTGATAAAAATAAAATAATATGATGTTATCACGAGCAAGTAAATATGCAATTCTGTCAACATTATTTTTGGCAGAACATGTAAAGGACAATAAAAAATTAAGTGTTCGTGTAATTGCTGAAACTATTGATGTACCAAGTCCATTTTTGGCAAAATTATTTCAACAATTGGTTAAAGGGAAGATTATATCTTCAACCAAAGGTCCGCATGGTGGTTTTTACCTAACAAAAAAGAATCAACAAAAAACCGTATTAGATATTATTGAAAATATAGATGGATTGCAAAGACTAAATGAATGTTTCTTAGGTTTATCGGAGTGTGATGGAAGCAACCCTTGCCCAGTACATTTTATTGTGGAACCATTTAAAAACAGTATCCTTGGAAAATTTCGTGATAAAACAATCATGGAGTTTTCCGAAGAAATTGTATCAAAAGGTAGAAAACTAAGTATTAAAGATATTTCTCCTGAGTTAAATACTTCAATGGAATAATTTAAAAATGATATTTATCATAATTATATAAAAAAATTATAATACTTTTGCTTTATAATAAAAGATAAAAAGATCTTAATATATTTATAAGTGAAAAAATAATCAATTAAACAATTAAAAACATGTTATCTAAAAAACAAGCAAGAGCTTTCTTTTTAGGAGGAACATTAGTAACATTTCTAATTTTTATAGGACTTACGGTGTTTTCCTTATCGAAAGACGTTGATCAAACAAACCACGACAATATTACAGCAGAAGTTGTAAGAGGTAAAGAAATTTGGGAAACTAACAACTGTATGGGGTGCCATACTATACTAGGTGAAGGTGGATATTATGCGCCAGAATTAACAAAAGTTGTAGATAGACTAAATGCAAAATATAATGATAACGGTGAAGAAGTTATTAAAAGTATTTTAATGTCTAAAGGACCTTGGCAACCAAACGGGAGAAAAATGGTAGCTTATGGTATGACAGAAGCTGAGGCAAATGATGTGGTTGCTTTCTTTAAATGGATTGGAGAAATTGACTTAAATGGTTTTGGAAAAGTAGTAGGTGTTGATAGAAAAATATCACCAATTGCTAAAGAAAGAATGAACAACTAATCAATAACTTTAAAACAATTTAAAATGAAATATAAATCACAAAAAGTAGCATATTGGTTTTTTGCTCTTTCAATGCTATTATTAGTTTTACAAATTATCTATGGTTTTATTATGGGTTTTGCCCGAATTGGGTTTGATAATTTACACGAGTTTATTCCTTTTAATACCGCAAGATCTGTACACACAAATTTATTAGTCGTTTGGTTACTCTCTGGTTTTATGGGTGCCGCTTATTATATAATTCCTGAAGAAGCGCAACGCGAATTGGTTAATGTAAAATTAGCGTATGTTCAATTAATTAGCCTTGCAGTTGTTGGGGTAGTAGCAATTGTTGGATTTCACTTTAATATTTGGGAAGGACGTAAATTTCTTGAAATTCCACGTCCACTTGATTATTTAGTGGTTGTAAATGTGCTCTTATTTTTAGGCTTAATTTTAGTGACCTTATTTAAAGGAAAAAAACAAACCACAACAGCATTAGTGCTTTCAATGGGGCTATTATTTGCTGCATTATTGTATTTACCAGGAATGCTACCTTTTGATAGCCAAGTAACAGATTCATTTTTCCGTTGGTGGGTGGTTCATTTATGGGTAGAAGGTGTTTGGGAATTAATTATGGGGGGTATTTTATCGTTCTTATTAATTAAACTAACAGGTGTTGATAGAGAAGTTATTGAAAAATGGCTGTATGTAATTGTTGGTTTAACTTTCTTATCAGGTGTTTTAGGTACAGGTCACCATTATTATTATATAGGTGTAAATAAAATTTGGTTATTAGTTGGAGGAATTTTCTCAGCATTAGAACCACTAGCATTTTTGGCAATGGCATTATTCGCAGTTAATATGTACAGAAAAGGAGAGAAAAAGCATCCAAATAAATTAGCTTTATATTGGACTTTAGGTGCTGCAATTGTTTCTTTTGTTGGAGCAGGTCTGTTAGGATTTGCACATACATTACCGCAAACAAATTTATACACTCACGGAACTTTAGTAACGGCAATGCACGGACATTTAGCTTTCTGGGGAGCCTACGCAATGATTGTTCTTGCAATTATTAGTTACAGTTTACCAAATATGACTGGAAGAAAATTATACGACAGTGCAACTGGTAGAATGGCGTATTGGTTCTCTAATATTGGTATGATTGGTATGACTGTTGCTTTTGGTGTTGCTGGGGTAGCTCAAGTATATTTAGAACGTAAATTCGGAATGGATTTTATGGCTGTACAAAAAGAAATCAGCATTCATTTTGTGGTGTTAATAATTTGCGCATCACTTTTTGCAACGGGGATTATTATGTATATAGTAGATTTCTATAAACATGGAAGACCAACCGATGAAGCTATAGAAATTAAAGAGTAATTTATTAAAAGAATAAGTTTATAAAAAATCAACCCAAAACTATATTTTTAGTTGTATTTAAATGTTTTAAATCTGATTTGTAATACAACATTTTAATGCTTAAAAAAGTAAGATATTAAAATCTTAATAGTAGTTTTTTAGATTGATTGCCAGAGTTGAAGATAGGTTGTTGTTTTTTTATACTAACTAACATATTAATCCAAAACTCTGGTTTTCTATTTTAATAATTTCAATAAATACAAATGAATAAGCAAGCACCATATTATCAAACTATAGGAAAAGAAGTTGAGGTTTTTGAACATGCCTATAAAAATAAAATTCCCTTTTTATTAAAAGGTCCTACTGGAACAGGAAAAAGTCGGTTTATAGAATACATGGCATATAAATTAGGCAAAAAATTAATTACCATTTCTTGCCATGAAGAAACTTCTTCAACCGATTTAGTTGGAAGGTATATTATAAAAGGAGCAGAAACTATTTGGTCAGATGGACCACTTACAACAGCTATTAAACAAGGAGCAATAATTTATTTAGATGAAATTGCAGAGGCAAGACCCGATGTAATTGTTGCAATTCATTCCTTAACAGATCATAGACGTGAATTGTTTATAGACAAATTAGGTGAAACCATAAAAGCACATGAAGATTTTATGTTAGTAGCTTCTTTTAATCCAGGCTACCAAAAGGGTTTTAAAGAGTTAAAACCTTCAACACGTCAGCGTTTTATAGCAACAGCTTTTGCATATCCTGAAGCTAAAATTGAAGCTGAAATTTTAATTAACGAAACAGGTGTTGATGCAGGGATCGCTAAAAAATTAGTAAATATTGCCACTAAAATTAGAAACCTAACAGAACTTGGTTTAACAGAGACAGTTTCTACACGTTTGTTGGTTGATGCAGCAAAATTAATTCATAGCGGATTACCAAAACGCTTGTCTGTTCAAGTTGCCATTGTAGAGCCTTTAACCGATGATTTAGATGTGGTTGAAGCCTTGAAAGATTTATGTAATTTAATGATTTAGTAAGCCGTTAGCTATTAGCCAATAGCCTTTAGCCAAAAGCCAAAAGCGAAAAAATGTTTGAACCAGATGAATACATATTTACCAAGTTAGCCTACTACTTTAAAAGGAAGAAAAAAGAGAAGGAGCAAGCAATTTCAAATGCGGTAAATTTAATTGATATTAAACCTCGTTTGTTAATTTTAGCCCGTGCAATTACTGGGGAATCTATCGAGATTTATGAGGCTGAAAGAGAAGGTGGTTACAAAAATGATAACTTTTTTCTGCCTACTCGTTTTGTTGAATTTTCTTCCATAGAAGAAAATATATCGTTTTATACATTTAGAGTTTTATACCTATCTGTTCAAAAGAATTTAGATTTAAATTGGAACGATAATAAAGAACATGAGTTATTAGAGTCTCAACAAAAAGCAGAAGAAACTTCAAAATTAGTATTAGATTCTTTATTTGAACAATTTCCTATATCGGAGAAATACCATAACAAATTCATTCAATTTTTTTCTGAAAAACACAAAAATAACAACCTCAGAGATTTTTCATTAATTTACGGAAAATGGATGCGAAATAATCCTGAAGAAAATTATGAAGATACATTGCAAAATTTTACTGAAAAAGTAAAAAAAGTAGATGAAGAAAAACCGAAAACCATTCTAAAATCCAATGCTGTGGAAGAAATAATTTCGGTTCAGGTTGATATAAAACAACAAGAAGATGCCGTTTTACAACATCAATTTGAGAAAGTAGAAACCGCGGAAGAATTTGGAGGAAATTTTAGAGATTTTGATGGAGAAGATGAGTTAGAAGACCATTCAAATGCGCTGGAAGATATTAACATGAAATATACGGTTCGTGTAGATGATACTGTACATTCTGTGTATCAGGCAGATTTTATTGAAAATACAACAGTTTCTGAAAGTGCTGAAATTGACAGTAAAGGATATCATATAAAATACGATGAGTGGGATTATAAAACACGAGCTTATAAACCAGATTTTTGTAAAGTGTACCCTAAAACGTTGTTAAAAAACGATGTTAATTATTATAAAAAAACACTGAACGACAACAGAACGACTTTGGCTGGTTTAAGAAAAATGTTAACAACAGTTAATAATAAATTTCAACAACAACGCAGACAACCTCAAGGAGAAGAGTTTGATATTGATGCAATTACAGATTTGTTTGTTGATGTTCATTCTGGACATACGCCTTCTGAAAAAATATACATATCAAAAAGAAAAAAAGAAAAGGATTTATCCATTTTATTATTGTTAGATGCTAGTCTGTCTAGCGATGGTTACGCGGCTGGAAATAGAGTAATTGATGTAGAAAAACAAGTTTCAATTTTGTTTGGTGAAATTTTAGAAGATTTTAATATCGATTTTTCTATCGATTGTTTTTATTCAAAAACCAGAAATCACTCTTCATACATAACAATAAAAGATTTTGATGAAGATTGGCAAAAAGCAAAATTTAAAGTTGGAGCTGTGGAACCTAGTGGTTATACAAGAATCGGATCAGCTTTACGTCATTCTGGAGCTATGTTAGATAAGCGTGATACCAAAAACAAATGGGTGGTTTTAATATCAGACGGAAAGCCAAACGATTACGATAAATACGAAGGTAAATACGGAGTAAACGATGTAAAACAGGCTTTGAGAGAGTTAAATGAACGAAATATAAACTCATATGCCTTAGCAATTGAAGCACAAGCAAAATATTATTTACCGCAAATGTTCGGACAAAATCATTATCAAATATTAACTACACCAGTTGAATTATTAAAATCTCTAGTTCATCTATACGAAAAGATTAAACATAAGTCTTAATATTTATTGTGTTTTAAGTCAACTATTTCATTACTTTTTTATTTATAAAACACTGTATTGCAGTTTTTTATAAATTTTCATAAAAAAGGATAAGATTGTCTTTTATTTAGTATATTTGCACTTTAAATTAATGATTATGAATATAACAAAAGAAAATACAGTTGCTGAAGTAGTATCAAAAAACTTAGGATCGGATCACGTTTTTAGTAAATATAAAATAGATTTTTGCTGCGGAGGTGGAGATACCTTGGAGAAAGCTTGTAAAGAAAGAGGAATTGAATTTGAGACTTTAAAAAATGAAATTGAAGCTATAAATAATAAAATTACAGGAGGAACATCAATAGAAGATATAGATATTCCTACACTCATTAATGAGGTAAAAGGTGGATTTCATGCTACAATTAGCGACCTGTTTTTTGAAGTATTACCCTATACATCCAAAGTTGCAAATGTACATGGTCTTGAGCATAAGGAAGTTATTGAAATTAATGAACTAGTTAAAGGAGCTGAAGTAGTAATTAATGAAACCTTTAGAAATTCAATAATGAGTTTGTACCCAATAATTATTGAAATTGTTAAAGCAAGTGAAAAAACAGAAGAAATTTCAATAGAGACACTACAGAGCCTTCAGAAAAGTATTGAAAGAAATGAAATTGCGCAAGGTTTAATAGGAGATTCCTTTAAAGAAATTTCAAAATTATCTTCAAACTATACAACTCCTGATGATGCATGTAGTTCTTATGATTACTTGTATAAAAATTTACAACAATTGCAGCACGAAGTACATAAATATATGCATTTTGAAAAAAATGTATTAATACCAAAAACACTTAATATTATTGAATAATGAATTCATTCTTACCAACTGTTGAAAAACTACCAGAAGGTCATCCTGTTAAAGTATATTATCAAGAAGCTACCTTAATACAAGATATTTTATTAGAATTACATGAAGCTGATCCTGTTGAAGATTTTCAAAAATATTTTAATATTTATAATCAATTAATAACTATAGAAAAACGATTTGCACGTAAAGAAAACCAATTATTTCCATATTTAGAAAAGCACGGTTGGGAAGGCCCAAGTCAAGGAATGTGGTCTTTTCATGATAATTTACGCGATCAAATTCGTTTACTAAATACCTATAATTCAGAAAAAAACACAAAGAAAATTATAGATAACATTCCTTATCTAATTGAAGGTATTAAACGCTTAATGTCAATTGAAGATTTGCGTTTGTTTCCAAATGCAATGAATTTATTAACTGAAGATGATTGGAAAGAATTTTATGTAGGCGATGAAGAAATTGGTTGGATGTTGACTGAAAAACCAGCTCAATACCCAATAGCTGAAGAGGTTTATGTACATCCTAGTCAAGATTTTAAGAAACGAGAATTGTCTTTTTCATTAGAGAATACGTTTCATTACGATGAAGGTTATATGACGCCAGAACAAGTAAATTTATTATTGCGTTTTTTACCAGTTGATATTACCTATGTAGATGAAAACGATAAAGTTATTTTTTATAATAGAGGCGATGATCGTGTTTTTCCAAGAAGTAAAGGTATTATCGGACGAGAAGTTAAGTTTTGCCATCCGCCAAAAAGTGTAGATATGGTAATCCGTATTGTAGCGGAATTTAAAGCAGGTACAAAAGATGTTGCTGAGTTTTGGTTTAATTTTAGAGGAAGAATTATCCATATTAGATATTTTGCAATTAGAGATAATAACAAGCAATACAAAGGTGTAATTGAAATGTCGCAAGACATTACAGATATTCAAAAATTGGAAGGTCAAAAACGATTACTAGACTGGGATTAGGGTAGGGATTATTATGCAAAAAGAACTTATAAATGTTAAAAACGTATACTATCCACCTGGAGGAATTTTAATTTGGATTATCATCTTTTTAGAATTGTTCACTTTTGGAATGGCACTAATTGCTATGATTTTTTATAGTAAAGATGAGCCTGAAATTTTTCATAATTCTAGGCTGTTATTAAATACAACTTTTGGAGCTGTTAACACCGTTTTTTTATTAACGAGTGGGTTTTTTATGGCTAAATCTGTTGATAGTTTTAGGGAAAATAATATTAAAAAAACTGCACTATTTTTAAGGTGGACACTATTAGGAGGATTCTTATTTTTAGTATTAAAATCTGTTGAATACTATTTTAAGATTGAAAACGGATATACCATCAACTACAGTACGTTTTTCTCATTTTACTGGATGTTAACCTTATTTCATGTAATTCATGTTATTGTAGGAATTGTAATTTTGTTGAGTGTTTATTTTGGCATAAAAAAACCGATAGTAAGAACTTCTATAGAAGATTTTGAGGCAAGTGCCGCTTTTTGGCATATGTGCGATTTAATTTGGCTACTCCTTTTTCCAATAATTTATTTACTATTCTAAGATGAAGAAATATTTATTTTTAAAAGTTTGGGTGGTACTAATTATGCTTACCATAACTACCACATTAGTTTCAAATTCAACCTTAAGTAAAACACGGGTAGCAATACTTATTTTAGGGTTGTCTGTTTTTAAGTTTTTTGGAGTTTCATTTTACTTTATGGAATTAAAAAAAGCACATATTTTTTGGAAAATTTCAATAACTATTTTTGTAGTATTTTTAACTACTATTTTAGTTTTAATGCGTTAGTTATAATTTTTATATTATTTTTTAATTAGTTTAATTCAAGATTAAAAACTTGATTCTAGCTGTATAGCAGTCTTTTATTTATATTATTGCACAAATTAAACGTTGTTTTACAATACAAAATAACCTTTACTATTCAATTTAAATTTTTTGATTTTACTATTTTTAATTGTAAAGGTTCCTTTTTTATAGGGTGTTCCTTTAATTGTAGCTTTTGAAAGTTTTCCTTGTTTCCAAGCAATATTAATTTCAAAACCACCTCTAGCTTTTAAACCTTTAACCTTGCCTTCTTGCCAAGCGTCTGGTAATGCAGGTAATAATTCTATTGTTTCAGTATGAGATTGTAATAACATTTCAACAATACCAGCTGTACCACCCATATTTCCATCTAATTGAAATGGAGGATGTGCACACAATAAATTTTGGTAGGTTCCACCACCATTTAGCATCCTAGCTTCTTTTGAAAAAACAGGATTCAATAAATTTTGAAGTAAACTGTGAGCGCGATTTCCATCCTTTAATCTTGCCCAAAAATTCACTTTCCAGCCTAAAGACCATCCGGTTCCACCATCGCCTCTGGCGTTTAATGTAACTTTAGCAGCTTCAGCTAACTCTGGAGTTTTAGTTGTTGATATTTGATTCCCCGGATGTAACGCAAATAAGTGTGAAATATGACGGTGTTTATTATCTGGATCATCTATATCTTCTTTCCATTCTTGTAATTGTCCCCAACTACCAATTTGTGGTTGTAAAATAGCATCTCTTACTGCAATTGCTTCTTTAGTAAAATTATCTGTAATATTTAAAACTTCAGCAGCTTTTATACAATTGTTTAATAAGTCCCAAGCAATTTGATGATCCATAGATGCTCCGCTTGAAATACTACCATGTTCTGGTGAATAGGATGGAGCAGAAACTAATTTTCCTTGTGTATCTTTTGTTAAGTAATCTATCCAAAATAATGCAGCTTCTTTCATAACTGGGTACGCTTTTAATTCTAGAAACTGTGTGTCTTGAGTAAAATCGTAATGATCCCATAAATGTTGCGAAAACCAACCAGCCCCACCAGGGAAAAATCCCCAAGGAATTCCCCAACCAGGTGAAGTATATCCAAAAGCATTGCACATAGTATTTACCATCCAACCTCTAGTGTTAAAAAACTCTTTTGAAGCTAATTTTCCTGGTTCAACAAGGCTCTCAATATAATTTAAAAAAGGAACATGACATTCCGATAAATTTGTTAACTCTGCTGGCCAATATATCATTTGTAAATTTATATTACTATGATAATCAGCTGCCCAAGGAGCATTTATTGAGTTATTCCATTTTCCTTGTAAATGCATAGACATACTTTTTGGGCGACTTCCAGAAATCATTAAATAACGTGCATATTGAAAGTACAAAATTTCTAAACCTGTATCGGTTTTAGTAGCAAAATAATTTTCTAATCTTTTATCTGTAGGTAGTTCTGTAAAAGAATCTCCTTTAATATTTAGTTGAACCCTGTTAAATAAGTTTGTATAATCTTTTATATGTTCAGCTTTTAAATCATTGTATGAAATTAATGATGCAGCAGTTAAATTTTCATAATTTATAGTTTTATAATCTGTGCCATTATAGGTTGGGAATTCTAAAGAATATGCTGTTGCTGCAGTATGTAAAATAGTAAATTCTTTAGTGTTTTCTATATAAATAATCCCATTTTTATATCGTATAGTGCCTTCTAAAAATTTAAAATATAATTTAGTCTCAAACCCCATTGCGTTGTCTGCAACCTTTCCTTCAAAACTATAGGTGTTATTCTCAAAATCTTCTTTTATTAAAGCATGTGGACTTCTTAAACGAATTTCATAACTGCTTGTTTCTGAACTTTTAAATTGATAAACCATGGTGTTTTTAGGGTAATTTCCAAAAAATGTACGCTCATATTTTGTACCATCAACTTCAAAGTAAACCTTTGCTATAGAATTGCTAATATCTAAACTGCGTTTGTAATTTGTAATGTCACCTTTTTTATGAGCTACTTTTACATAAATATCTCCCATAGTTTGTTGTGAGCCATAATCACCAAATTCGGCATTGTATTTTTTGCCTGTATTTATATTTCCAACAAACGATTTTTTAGTTAGAGCATCAGCGGCAGTATTTTTACCATTTTTTAAAAGCTCTCTAACTTTTGGAAGATTTTTATTAGCATCTTTTTGAATTCCAAAATTATAATCGGTATTAGAACTTGGTCCTCCAGACCATAAAGTTCCTTCAGAAAACTGTATGTGTTCTTCTTGTGAATTTCCAAAAATCATTGCGCCAATATATCCGTTTCCAATAGGTAAAGCTTCTTTCATCCAGTCGGTTGCAGGAGTGTTATACCATAATTCTAAATTTTCTTTTTCTTGACCGATTGACTGGTAGTTTAAACAAATAGACAAACAGAATAAGGTTGCTTTAAAAAGAGACTTCATAATATTATTGGGGTTTTGTATGTTCATTTACGTGTAAAAATATGCATTTTAAGCAAACTTTTTACGAAACTTAATTTTATATTTAAATTTTTTCAGGTTTGGGTTCTTACAAGTTTTAAAGTGCTAAAATTGAATTATCATGTCTATTTAGGGGAATAAAAAATAGTTAAAAGTTGATAAAAGTCAGTCTTTATAATTATTTATGCATGTATTTTCGCATTATATAAGACTAAAAGGTCTTTAAATATTACACTGATCAAATAATTTAAACAGATTACAATGAAAAAAAATTTATTTTTAACTCTATTAGTTACTTTAACAGTAGCAACTTTAACAGCGCAACAGTTTGATTTGTCAGCTGAATTACGTCCGCGTTTCGAAAATAAACACGGTTTTGGAACCTTATTAAATACAAATGCCAATGGTGCAAATTTTGTATCACAACGCACACGTTTAAACTTTGATTTTCAGCAAGATAAAATTAAACTAGGTGTTTCTTTACAAAACGTTAGAGTTTGGGGAGACGTTAGTACTTTAGGAGCAAATGACAACAATACTATGTTACACGAAGCGTGGGCAGAAGCATTATTATCTGATAATTTTTCATTAAAATTAGGTCGTCAGGAAATAGTTTATGATGATAGTAGAATTTTTGGGAATGTAGGTTGGGCGCAACAAGGAAGAAGCCACGATGCTATGTTAGCTAAATTTAAATTATCTGAAAAAAGTAAATTAGACTTAGGTTTTGCATTAAATTCTGATAGTCAGGCAGGTGTAGATAATTTATATAGCAATGTTGCAGGTTATAAAACGTTTCAATATGCTTGGTTTAATACAAAAGCAAGTAAATTAGGGATTAGTCTTTTGGCATTAAATAATGGTGTTGAATATGTAGATGGTGCTGATCAAACTGTAGACTATTCTCAAACTTTGGGAACTAGATTAACATATGCCGAAGGTAAGTTTAGTGCCGATGCTTCTGCTTATTTACAAGGTGGAAGTTTAAGAGGAAATGATGTTTCTGCAAATTATGTTGCAGGTAATTTAAAATATAAAGTTTCTTCAGAATTTAACATTGGTGCTGGAATTGAAATTTTATCTGGTAAAGACACAAACGACACTTCTTCAGATGTTAAATCATTTGTTCCATTATATGGTACAAACCACAAATTTAATGGTTGGATGGATTATTTTTACGTTGGAAACCATGTAGGTTCTGTTGGTTTAGTTGATATTAATGCAGTTTTATCTTATAAAAAAGATAAGTTTTCTGCTACGTTAGTTCCTCATTTTTTCTCTTCTGCAGCTAATATTTACAGCGGAACAACAAAAGAAGACAATAAATTGGGTACTGAAATTGACTTAAATTTAGGGTACAAAGTTGCTGATAACATTATGTTTAATGTAGGTTATTCTAAAATGTTTGCAACAGATTCTATGGAAATACTTAAAGGAGGCGATAAAGACGAGAATAACTCTTGGGCTTGGATAATGTTTACATTCAAACCAAAATTATTTTCTTCAAAATAAAAAGAAGTTAAAAACTTTAATTAGTAGTTTTAGTTTAGAGCCAGTACTTAGATGTTACATCCAAAGTATGGCTTTTCTATTTTTAGTAAGTTTGTCATTCCTGCGAATGCAGAAATCCATAACCAGAATATTGAGATACTAGAAACTAAAAAATTTAAAAACAAACTAAATAAAGTTGCCGCTTTTACCCAAAAATTGTGTTTTGTTATTTTAACAGAACAGTATAGATTCCTGCATTCGCAGGAATGACAGAAACACATGGAAGTTAGGAATTTGTTCGTTTATACAGTTATTTTAATTATCTAATATAAAGGAATTATTATTAATTTGAAGGAGTTAAACGTACAATTCCTAAATTTTGAACAGTAACATAAATAAAACCGTCTGGAGCTTGACGTACACAACGTACGCGTCCAATATTTTTCAATAATTTTTCTTCTTTAATAACGCTGTTATTTTCTATTACACATCGTGTTACATATTGAAATTTTAAAGAACCTACTAACACATTTCCTTTCCAATTCGGATAGTTGTCACTTGTAATAAAAGTCATTCCGCTAGGTGCAATAGATGGTGTCCAATAATGAATAGGATCTTCCATTCCTTCAATAGAAGTTTTATCTGTAAACGTTGTATTGTTATAATTTATACCGAAGGAAGCTTTTGGCCAACCGTAGTTTTTTCCAGCTTTTACAATATTAATTTCATCACCTCCTTGTGGACCATGTTCGTGCGTCCAAATTTCTCCAGTTTCTGGGTGTATTGCCATTCCTTGTGGATTTCTATGTCCGTAAGAATAAATTGCTTTTTTAGCATTTTTTGTGTTGTAAAAAGGATTGTCTGTTGGAATACTTCCATCAGAATTAATACGGTAAATTTTACCTGCATCCTTAGTAATATCTTGAGGTAAAGCATCTCTGTTTGATCGATCTCCAATTGAAAAATACAAATAACCATCTCTATCAAATTCAATACGTGAACCAAAATGAACACCACGTTTGGTGTTTGGAGTTGCTTTGTATAAAATTTTGGTTTCAACTAAAGTAAAATCTTTTAATTTAGCTCTCATAATGGTGGTATTTCCACCATTATTATCATTTTCTATGTTTGACGAATATGACAAATACAACCAACCATTTTCACTGTAATTAGGGTCTAATTCAATATCTAATAATCCGCCTTGCCCTCTAAAATAAACCTTAGGAACATTTTTAATACTCGTCTTTACGCCATTTTGGAAATGAATTAAATCTCCCTTTA
This sequence comes from Lutibacter litoralis, assembly GCF_014646675.1. GTDB lineage: Bacteria > Bacteroidota > Bacteroidia > Flavobacteriales > Flavobacteriaceae > Lutibacter > Lutibacter litoralis. The sequence continues at coordinate 68,818 of NZ_BMNS01000003.1, forward strand.
GTTCGGTAATTAATATTGAATTGTCCGGTAAAAATGCCATACTCCACGGAATTTCCATTCCGCTAACAATGGTATCAATCTTAAAATTAAATTGGTTGCTATTTAAAGTTTGTAGCGCTATTTTTTCTGAAGGTTTTTCTTTGCAAGAAAATAGTAAAATTGTCAATAAACTGAGAAATAAGGTTGAATACTTCATAATTTAAAATGTTATTTTAATACGGTAAATTCAATTTCTGAAGAGGTAAAAACAGTATGTGTTTGAGTTTTAAAATCTTCAACTGTTGCTTTAAAAATATTGTCAACATAAGTTTGCGGATTCAAATCAATTAACGGAAACCACGTACTTTGCACTTGAATTTGTAATTTATGTCCTTTCTTAAATGTATGATGTACATCTTGTAATTTAATGTTTACTGCAGTCTTTTTATTTGGAATAAAAGGCTCTGGAAACGTAAAGCTATTTCTAAATTTTCCACGCATAACTTCACTACGCACCATTAAATGGTAATTGCTCATTTTTAGGTGGTTTTGCATATCTTTATTATTTTCGTTCGTATCAGCAGGATGCACATCTACAATTTTTACAATCCAATCGGCATCGGTTCCAGTAGTTGCGACTTGTAATTTTGCTAACATATCGCCGCTTAACGTAATATCATCTTTTAAAACAGGAGTTTCAAACACCAAAACATCACTTCTTCTGGCGGCAAAACGTTGGTCATCTGTCATATATTTTCTAGGCGTAAAAACCGTTTTAATATCTTCGGAATACGGAACAGGTTTTTTAATATTACTAATAAACTGAATACCAGTTTCTTTTTCTTTTTCAGAAGCTAACTTCTGATTATCAGCTAAATAAAAAGTTTGTTTTTCAGCATTTTTTGGAGGCCAAACGGCATAACTATTCCATTCTTTTTTACCAGTATCGTAGATATAAGCTTCGGGCAAACCAGTATTTTTATCGCCTGTGCCTTTTAAAAAATGGTTAAAAAATTTAGTTTCAATACGTTCTTGATATTTAATGGAGATTGAATCACCAAAATAATAATTTCCAACACTGTTTTTAGTTTTAGTAGTTACCCATTGTCCGTGACTCCAAGGGCCAAAAACCAGGGTGTTATAATTGTCTTTATTGTACTTTTCAATAGTTTTGTAAGTTTCTAAAGCACCGTATAAATCTTCAGCATCAAATGTACCACCAACAACCATAGTTGCAACATGCGATTTTATGTTTTTTAAATGTTGAAGTATGTCTTTGCTTTGCCAAACTTCGTCGTAATTTGGGTGTTCTTTTAATTCATTCCAAAAGAAATCACTTGCATTATCGCTATTTTTTAACGCAGGATTATCTAATTTTTCATATTCAAAAAAGTGATCTAAATTACTAAGAGGTCCAGCATCTAAAAAAAACTGATACTGGTCTTTTGTATTAAGATCTGGAATTTTATACCAAGAGGAATCTGTGGGTGTGTCTTTCGGAGTTCCAAACAATGGAACGGCTCTAAAATAACTCAATGTAAAAGCACCGTTATGGTGAAAATCATCAAAATAAAAATCTGCAATACTTGCTTGAGGCGAAGCCGCTTTTAACGCAGGATGCGCATCTATAGTTGAATAAGTACTATAAAAACCAGGATAACTAATTCCCCAAGTTCCTACGTTGCCATTGTTGTTTTCAACATTTTTCACCAACCAATCAATAGTATCAAAAGTATCGGAGCTTTCATCAACAAAAGTGCTGTCTAGTTTGTTTGGAATGTAAGCTCGCATATTGTCATAAGTTCCTTCACTCATCCAACGCCCACGAACATCTTGATACACCACAATATTGCCTTCCTTCATTAAATGTTCGTTTGGTGCAATACGGGTTTTAAATTTATTTGCTCCATAAGGTCTAGTGCTGTAAGGCGTGCGTTGCAATAAAATTGGATAGGTTTTACTATTGTCTTTTGGTGTGTAAATGGATGTGAACAATTTAACACCATCTCGCATAGTAATTGCGGTTTCTAGTTTGTTGTAATTTTCTTCAACATATTTGAATTTTTGCTGTGTTTTTGAAGGGGTTTTTTTACAAGAAAACAAGGTATTAATTACTAATATTAGTACAAAAACTTTAAAAGCGTAGTTTTTCATTTAAAGATTGATTGGTTTAATGGTAAAACTACTAAAAATAAATATTCAATTTGTTAGTATTTTGTTAAAACAAAAAATATGTAAAAAAGTAATTATGTTGTACCTAAAATACTATAAAATAGTAAGCACCATCCACAAACCAACAACAATCCACCAAGCGGTGTAATTGGACCTAAAAAACGTAATTTTTTATTTTTAGCTGATGAGATTACCAAACCATAAATGCTAAAAGAAAATAATACAATACCAGCCATAAAACTATACATCATATATTTTTCTGAGGCAGTCTCTAAATTAAAATTAAAACCGATTAATAATAAAACGATAGCATGATACATTTGGTATTTTACACCAGTTTCAAAACTTCTGAGTTGATCTTTAGATAATAATTTTTTTAATGCATGTGCACCAAAAGCTCCAAAAATAACTGCTAAAGCTCCGAGAATACTGGCAAAAAGTAAGGTGAATTGTGTCATTATTATTTTTGTATAAAATTACAGATTTTCAACAACAATTAACAATCAATATTCAATAAACCAAAAGTAGTTACTTAAATTTTTTAATTATTTTTCAATTTTCAGTTTAAATCACCAAATGCGGATACGCTTTTTCGCGATTTTGAAATCGAAGTATGGTATCTTTCACAATAACGCCTTTATCAATATTTATGGCATTTTGTATGGTTTTACTCTGCATCCAACTTTCTCTGCCGTTTATTACGGATGGTATATGAACAATTAGAGCTGCAGAAATAGACCTTGAAGCACTTTCCCAATAATAACTAGGCGTGTGATCAACGGCATAATAGTCAATTTTATTAATGGATATCATTGGGTTTTTAAAAGTAGTAGGCTTTGCAAAATAAAAACCCATTCCTTCATCGCAACTTACATCTATAATTAAAGTACCTGGTTTTAAACTGTCTTTTTCTTCTTCAATAACAAAATCGAAAGGATTATCTGTATCTTGATAGGTACCATTTACTATTATTTCAGATTCACTAATCAATTCTGAAAAAGGTCTTTCTGAACCATCATGTTCCACTAAAACAAGTCGAGGTTCATTAATTGCTCCCTTTCTAACACGAACATAATTTACATTAAGAACTTCTTCTCTTACTTCGTGGTCGGGTCTTTGAATACAAATAGTAATATCTCTAAAACCATGTGCTTTTAATGCATAAATTGCACCTCTACTTACCGCTCCAAAACTAAAAATAATTACTTTTCTTTGATTTCCATAATGTCCATCTATTCCTTTTAATTTCAAGGCATGTATAACGGCACAATAGCCAGCCATTTCATTATTTTTATAGAATGTATGTCTACCCATTTGTCCATTCGGATTCCAAACAAACATATCTTCAAAAGCAATTAATGTTAATTTTTTTTCTATAGCTGTTTGTGAAATTGGCATTTGTTGCGCACAATGTGGATATCCCCAAAGTATCCCGTTTGCTTTTAACTCTTGTAAATCAGATAAAATAGGTTTTGCAATAATAACCGAACCTATTTCAGATAATAATTCTTTTCTTGTAGCAATTCCCCCCGTTTGATTTGAAATTTCTTCATCTGAAATATTAAAAGGTTTTCCATATCCTTTTTCAAAAATAAGTTGTTTTCTAATGTTTTCTGGAATTCGTTTTATATGGTCTGGATGAATTGGAACACGTCTTTCATCCACTTTTTTTGAAGTTCCTATAACTCCCATTTTTAATAAAGCCATTCGTTATTTTTATTGAAGTCAACACTTATTAATGAAATAAGCAAAACATCATTATAAAATTCATAGAACAGAATACTTACTAATAATCAGTCATTAAGTTGAAAACTAGTGCGTTAAAATCAGAAAGGATCTTTAAAAAACCTTATTAGTTCATTTAATGGAACTAGAAGTGTTATTAAGATTAACGGATAAATAATCCGACCGTGAAGTTACGATAAATAATTGTATAATAAGGTTTTAATTAAGGAAACCTTATAACAAACTATTAATAAATAAAAAAGAGGTTATTGAAAATACGTTTTCTAATAACCTCTTTTTAACTATTTAAGTTGCATTATTTTTTTAATATTCGAACATTCTGTTCTTCAACTTTTTTGTCAGATAATTGAGAAGGCGCTCCAAATAGTAAATCGTCACTAGTTCCTGTTTTTGGGAACGCCATCACTTCTCTAATAGAAGTCTTTTTCTCTAAAATCATCATTAAGCGGTCTACTCCCCAAGCAATTCCTCCGTGTGGTGGCGCTCCATATTGAAACGCTTTGTACATAGCGCCAACACTTTTTATCATTTCGTTTTTAGAATAGCCCATATTTCTATAAGTTGCTTCTAAAATTTCAGCTTTATGGGCACGCACAGATCCTCCACCAATTTCGTAACCGTTTAAAATAAGGTCGTATTGTTGCGCAATTATAGTTCCTATTTCATCTTCTTTACCATTCATATGCTTCTCTAAATCGTAAATAGCAGGCATCGAGAACGGGTTGTGCGTAAATGTCCATCTACCTTCATCTGTTTTTTCAAACATTGGAAAATCTATTACCCAAGCCGGACGTAATTCTTTAGGGTTTATCAATCCTAAAATTTTACCCATTTCTTGACGTACAGCATCTAATGCTTTGTTTGCAGTTTCATAATCTGCGGCAGAGAAAAATACAATATCACCAACTTCTGCGTTGGTTTCATTAATAATTCCAGCAGCAATTTCTGCACCTAAAAATTTAATAATCGGCGATTGTAAATCGTGTTCATTTACAATAATGTATGCCAAACCGCCTAAACCATTTTGTTGTGCAATGGCAGTCAAGTTTTCAATTTGACCTTTAGACATACGGCTGTTTCCTTGTTCTTTAGCAGAAACTTTAATACATTTTACAATCCCTCCTTGTTCAATAGGTTTACTAAACACTTGGAACGTTGTATCTTTTACAATTCTTGTAATATCTTGCATTTTTAAGGCATAGCGTAAATCTGGTCTATCACAACCATAATTATCCATTGATTCTTTGTAGGTAAGCACTTCAAACGGATGTAAAATCCACTTTTTACCATATATTTTCTTCACTACTTCATTAAACATTTTGGTGTTTAAATCTATAATTTGCTGCATACTTGCGTACGCCATCTCAATATCTAATTGCGTAAATTCTGGTTGACGATCTCCTCTGGAATCTTCATCTCTAAAACAACGTGCAATTTGAAAATATTTCTCGTAACCACTAACCATTAGCATTTGTTTAAACTGTTGAGGTGCTTGTGGTAACGTGTAAAAAGAACCTGGTTGTTTACGTGTTGGAACAATAAACTCGCGTGCTCCTTCATCGGTTCCAGCGGTTAAAATTGGTGTTTCAATTTCTAAGAATTCTTCTTCATCTAAAATATCACGCAGTAATTTTATTACTTTATGACGGTTTACAATTGCTCTTCTTACAGAATCGTTTCTATGATCTAAAAACTTGTATTGAAAGCGAATAGTTTCACTTGTCTTTGTAGCTCTTTTTATTTCAAAAGGCAATGTTTTAGAAAGGTTTAAAATCTCCAAATCGGAAGTTTCTAACTCAATTTTTCCGGTTCTTAAACTTGCGTTATAATCGTCTTCATTACGCTGTACAATTTTTCCAGTTACCGTTATTACAGTCTCTGGTTTTAATTTCACCAACTCATCTAGGTTAGGAAATGACTCTCTACTTAGACGTACTTGAAAAATTTCTTGACTAGAATCTCGTAAATCAATAAACATTAGTTCTCCGTGATCTCGAACACTAGAAACCCAACCTGCTAGCATAACTTTTTCAGAAATGTTTTTTTCTGATATTTCTGAAGCCTTGTGTGTTCTATAAACATCTTTTATAATGATAGGAATTTCCGGAAGTGTTTCGTCTTCAACTTTTGCCTTTTGCTGTTCGTTACTTGCTTTTTGTTGGTCACTTTCGACTTTCGACTTTTGACTTTTAGCTGAAAGAGTTTCTAAAATCCCTTCTCTAATTACTTTTCCAGAAGCTCCTTTTCCAATAATATTAATTACTTTCCCAACTAAAATACCTGCTTTTCCGTGATTTCCAGCTTTAATATCGTTTGCAATAGCATCATTTTCTGAAATTACTTTTTGGATAGCTTCTGAAATTTTATCTTCTGAAATTATATTGTCTTCAAAATACTTGTTGTAATCAAAAGTTCTATCTTTTAAGTAGGAAGTAATTCCGTTTTGGGCCAACACGGCAGTGATCTTTTCTGCCTTAAATAATTGAAAAATTTCGACAAGACTATTTATATTATTAATTGCGCAATAATCTTCTGGCTTAATATTATTTACCAATGTTTTTGCAACAAACGAAGGATCTTTTAACACCTTATTTATATCCATAAACACTTTAGATCGAATAGCATCTGCAGTAAAAAACTTAGCATCTTGCGGCAAAACACCACCTTTAATTAACACAGTTTCAACGGCAAAAGGCAATGCACTCGAATCTACAGAAATTGCTTTAATTTCATTCTTAATGCTTACAAAAGGTAAATCTGGTTCAGAAATAAAGCGATAATCTGCTTCAAACTCTTTTTTACGCATGGTTTTGGTTTGCTTTAAATCAGCATCCCATAAAACAGTAGTTTGATCTGGTCTAAATTCTTTATGCTCAACGTAATAGTTAAATTGTTTTTCAATTTCTTCCTTCAAAGCATCCACCATAAACTTAAACGAATTCAAGTTTTTTATTTCAGTTCGTGGATTTAAATCGTAGCTTCTTCGTTTGCGTAAAGACACAGAAACATCCGATTTAAATTCACCTTTTTCAAGGTTTGCTTCAGAAATTCCTAAGTTTTGAACAATCCGTTGAATGTATTGTGCGTAGGTTGAAGCGTCTTCAATATTACGAATGCAAGGTTCTGTAACAATTTCAATAAGAGGAACTCCAGCTTTATTAAAATCTACCAGAGAAATCTTTTTCTCGTGCATTAATTTTGCAGCATCTTCTTCAATATGAACCTGTGTTAAATTCACCGTAAATTGAGAGCCGTCGTTTCTATAACAAGAAACGTGTCCGTCAGGTATTATTGGATTGTGAAATTGCGTAATTTGAATATTCTTCGGATTGTCAGGGTATTCGTAATGTTTTCTATCCCAAGAGATTACTTCATTATCAAATGATGAATCTACAGCTTTTCCAAAATAGATAGCTTTTGTGATTGCTTCTTTATTTATAGCTGGTAAAACTCCCATTTGTCCCGTACAAACGGAACATATATTTGTGTTTGGTGTTTCAATTTCTTGATTTGGACAAGAACAAAACAACTTGGTTTTGGTATTTAATCGAACGTGTGTTTCCAGTCCAATTACCAATTCTAAATCGTGCTTTTTAATAGCAGCATTTAATTGTTCTAATTCCATTATATAGTTTCTTTTAAGAAGTTAGCAAACTTCAAGATAATTTCTTCATTATTTTTTGCTGCAGTGATTTGCAATCCAGTTACTGTTCCTTGCGGTATAGTTAAGGTAGGTAATTGCGCTAAACTAAATCCAACAGTGTAAGCGTCAGACAAATACATTGCGTGTGGGTCTTTTAGGCTTTCTCCAATTTTAGGAGGTGCACTTGGTGTAACAGGCGATAAAATGATATCAACTTCTTTAAAATCTTTATCAAAATTTGTTGAAATTTGATCTCGTAAAGCCAATCCTTTTAAATAAATTTCATCAGAAAAACCTTGCGATAAAACTTGGTTCCCACCAACAATCCTACGTTTAGTTTCTTCGGAAAAATTTTCAGAACGTGTTACTGCGTATGTTTCAATTAAATTTTCAGCTTCAATCCGGTTTCCATAATTAGTTCCATCTAAACGCGATAAATTGGAAGCTGTTTCGGCCATTGCCAATGTATAATATGTTGAAACTAAAATATCAGATTTAAAAAAATCTAATGCTTTTACTTTTATTCCAGTAGCTTTTATTTTTTCAATACTTGTTAAAAAATCAGCTTTTACATCTGCATCAATAGCATCACTTTCAATAAAATTTTTAAAGTAACCTATGGTTTTTACAGTATTATTTGAAATTGCTTTTTCGTCAATTTCTTTTGAAGTAATCGAGGTTTGATCTTTAGCATCTTTTCCACTCATCACATTTAAAATAATACGAATATCTTCAATAGATTTTGCTAAAGGACCCACACAATCGGTAGAGGATGCGTACGCCATTAAACCGTATCTAGAAATGCGTCCATATGTTGGTTTTAAACCATATATTTTATTGTAACCTGCTGGCTGACGGATAGAACCTCCAGTATCTCCACCAATTGAAAATATGGTAAAATTTTTGGCAACATTTACTGCAGATCCACCACTAGAACCACCAGCAACCAAGGCTGGGTTAAGTGCGTTTTTAACAGCTCCAAAAATGGTGTTTTCACTAGAAGAACCGTGTCCAAAACTGTCGCAGTTTTCTTTAACTATTGGAATTGCACCAGCATCTAATAATTTTTGAATTGCGGTTGCAGTAAACGGAGATTTGTAATTTTTTAATAAGTTAGAACTAGCAGTTGTGTTAGTTCCTTGCAGCATGTAAACATCTTTTACTCCAAAAGGAATACCTTCTAATAATCCTATTTTTTCGCCGTTTTTTATTTTAGTATCTACTTTTACAGCTAATGCTAAAGCTGTTTTATCTAATAAAGAATTTACGGTATTGTGCGTGTTTTCTTGAAGTAAATTTAATTTCTCTTGCACTAAAGCAGTACAAGTTATTTGTTGATCCACCAATTGTTGGTGTATGTGTTTTATTTGAGAATCCATGTAATTTTTGTTGAATTGTTAGGGAGTTGAAATTGGTAATTTCAAACTCGTAATTCGTACTTAATCTAATCTTCGATAACCTTAGCAACTACCAAATAACCGTTCTTTTTTTTCGGGAAGTTTTCAATAATTAGTTGTTTCTCAATAGCAGAACTTTCAATAACAACATCTTCTCTTAAATTATTAACCGATACGCAATTATAATTGACATTATTTAAAGAATTATTATTTGTTGGTTGTGCATTTTTAATTACATCAAATAATTTGTTAACAGCCTCAGATGGCTGCGCTCCTTTAATACTCGACAATATATCGACTGTCATTATTTTACTCATCTTTTTTTAATTTATGTTGTAAGTTAAACTTTAAGCCGACCAAATTACGAAAGTTTTACGAGTGAAGCATATTTTTTTTTACAAGTAGTTGTTGTTCAAGCCTTGTAACCTAAACTATGCTGTCAATTTTTTAACATTTTATAAATGAAACTTATAATCTTTAGTATATATTGAAATAAACCCTAAAATTGTATTGGTAATTTCAATTTCTTCTAATTTGTTAATTAAGTGTATTTTTGTTGAAAATCTGTTAAATGAATTTGAAAGATTCCCAAGAAAAATTAATTCCAACGTTAAAGAAGTACTTTGGTTACGACACGTTTCGAGAGCAACAGGAACAAATTGTATCATCTGTTCTTGCAAAAAACGATAATTTGGTAATTATGCCAACAGGCGGCGGGAAATCAATTTGTTTTCAATTACCTGCGTTGCTTTTTGATGGTTTAACCTTGGTAATTTCTCCGCTTATTGCTTTAATGAAAGATCAGGTAGATGGTTTAAAAGCAAACGGAATTGAAGCAGATTTTTATAATAGTAGTCAGGAAACAGAAGAACAAACTGAAATTTTTGAGAAGATTTATAGCAAGAAATTAAAATTGTTATATGTGGCGCCAGAGAGCTTATCTTATTTAGAAAATATTTTAAATGAAGAATTTATCAGTTGCATTGCCATTGATGAGGCGCATTGTATTTCTTCTTGGGGACACGATTTTCGTCCTTCATATCAGCACTTAGGTTTTTTTAAACAAATCTTGCCTAATACTCCAATAATTGCACTAACAGCAACTGCAGATAAGGCAACTAGGGCGGATATTATTGAGCAATTAAATATACCTAAAGCAACACAATTTATCACTTCGTTCGACAGAAAAAATATTGAATTAGAGGTTAGACCAGCAAACGATAGAATTTCTCAAATCATTAAATTCATTCGAAAAGCTCCTAAAGAATCAGGTATAATTTATTGTTTAAGCAGAAAATCTACCCAACAAATTGCAGACAAGTTAAAATTAAATGGAATTAATGCTGCTGCCTACCATGCAGGGTTAAGTTTTGAAGAACGTACAAAAACACAAGAAGATTTTATTTACGATAAAACTCAAGTTGTTTGTGCCACTATCGCTTTTGGAATGGGAATTGATAAATCGAACGTGCGATGGGTAATACATTATAATATGCCTAAAAATATTGAAGGCTATTATCAGGAAATTGGACGTAGTGGACGCGATGAATTAAAAGCAAATGCATTATTATTTCATAGTTATTCAGATGTAATTCAGCTTAGAAAGTTTATTAGTGGAGCCACCAATGAAGAAGTACAAGCTGCCAAATTAGATAGAATGAAACAGTTTTCTGAAGCAACAACCTGCCGAAGAAAAATATTATTGAGTTATTTTGGTGAATTGTTAGCCGATGATTGTGGAAATTGTGATGTTTGTAAAAATCCGCCTAAAATTTTTAATGGAACAATTATTGCGCAAAAAGCACTTTCTGTAATCACTCGTTTAAAAGAAAATGAAGCTATTGGAACTGTTATTGATGTGTTGCGTGGAGCTAATAACGCCACAGTTTTAGAAAAAGGCTATGACAAATTAAAATCGCATGGTGTTGGTAAAGAGATTTCTTGGAGAGATTGGCAACAATATTTAATTCAATTAATAAATCAAGGATATTGCGAAATTGCTTTTCATAAAAACAATGCCTTGCAATTAACTGATTTTTCTAAAAAAGTATTGTTCGATAGTAAAACTGTTAATTTAACCAAACCAGTCGATTATGTTGAACAAACAAGTGTTGAAAAATCGACCAAAGCCAAAAAAGCGCCAAAAGATACATTGTTTGAAAGATTGAGAAAACTGCGTCAAGAAATTGCCTTGGCTGAAAAAATTCCTGCATACTTGGTTTTTAACGATGCTACTTTAAAAGAAATGGAACGCGCTCGTCCAATGAGCGAAGTTGATTTTTTAGATATAAGTGGAGTAGGACAGCGAAAATTAGAAGTTTATGGTGAGGATTTTATTGCTGAAATTGTAGCATTTTCAAACGAAAAAATTAAAACTAGAAAAAAGAAAGATACTTATAAAATTACGTACGATTTATATAAAGAAGGTTTAACAATTGATACTATTGCAGCAAAACGTAATTTAAAATCAACTACTATTTTTTCACATTTAGCTTTATTATATACTGAAGGAAAGGCTATTGAGATTTACGATTTTGTGACTAAAGAAGAAGTTGAAAAAGTTAGAAAAGCTAAAGAAAAATTAGAAAGTCCATTTGCTTTAAAACCGTATTACGAGTATTTTAATGCTGAAATTGAGTATTTTAAAATTCGTTTAGCATTAACAATTATAGACACTGATGGGTAGATTTAGGTTTAAATGTTTAAAGATTTCGAGATTCTAACTTTGGTACTTTATCCATTTGAATTTTTCAACCTAAATCTTCTTCAAAATAGGATTGTTGTTGACAATATTGGAGAGCACAATATGAGTTCTAGTTTCACCATAAGTTATTAATCTATCTATTAGTTGTTCTAAATGCTGTTGATTTTTTAGAACTACTTCCATAATAATATTTTCGTTTCCAGTAATTCTATAACAGTTAACCACTTCATCAAATGTTTTTACAGTTTCTAGAAATGGTTTTAGTCGTCCCATAAATGCTCTTAAGGTAATTATAGCCTTTAATTGATGATTGGTTTCTGTATGAGAAAGTTTTGCAAAATATCCTTCAATTACGCCTCCGTCTTCCATTTTTCTAATTCTTTCTGCAACAGCAGGAGAAGTAACTCCAACTTTTTTGGCAATTTCGGTATTAGACTGACGCGCATTTTGTTGTAAGCATTTTAATATTTTCCAATTTATTTCATCTAATTTCATAATTAAAGAATTTACTGCAAAAATATTAAAATTTAAATTAAATATAGGTCTTAACTTTAATTATTAAATAGAGAAAGCATAAATTGGTAGTAAATTTGTGTAAATATCAAATAGAAATAGTAATGAACTTGAGTGAAGAAGGTTTAAATAAATTAGTTATTTATAGAAAATCGTTGGATGTATTTAATTTATCTAGACGAATAGCTAACTATATTACCGATGATAAGGATATGATCTCTATGTACAGATCTGGCAGAAGGGCAGATAATTATGCAGATAATTTAGTAATGAATGCTTTTAGACTTGTGCCAAAAGTTGTTGAAACTGAAACTCAAAGTAATCCAGGTATTAAGTTAAAATATGCGCAGTCTTTGCGTTATTTTATAGATAGATTGTATCAAGATTGTTTAAAACTAGAAAGTACTAAAATTCAAGGTTCAGATTTTGTAAGAATGCTTCGTAAAGAACTTATTATTCTTAAAAAAATTCACAGACGTTATGTAAAATCTTTAGTGTAATTTAAATACAGATTTCAATCTTTTTTTTTAAGTTTTCTTGGATTGCACTTTTTTCATTATTAATATAATTATTGCAATTCATAAATGCTTGGTAAATGAAGGTCTAAAATTTTGAGATTTCAACTTGTTTACTCCCTTTAATATCCGATAAAAATAAAGGTTCTTTATTTTTTGTAAGACTTCTTAATACTCCCTCCGTGCAAACAATCTATATTAGTCTGATTTTGATTTTTAAATTAGAATCTAATTAAGTGAAGTCAATAACTAAGTATTGAGATTTGAAATAATATATAATGGAATTTCTAGTTTAGAATTATTCAAAATGATATTTTATTTAAATCTTTTAGTAGATGCAGTTATATTTCAATTTTAAATTAAATGAATATTGTTTTAACAATTATAACACCATTAGCTCCTCTAAATCCGTATCTGCTTGTTTCTGGACCTTTTAAAACGGTTATTGTTTTAATATCATCAGGTCTTATGGCACTAAATGATTCTTTCGAAACTTCAACGCCATTTAAAATTAATAGTGGCGACATATTTCCATTTACAGAATTATAGCCTCTTATTCTAATAACACCGTCTGAAGACACATTTAGTCCTGAGACTTTACCTCTTAAATAATCATAAATTGTGTTGTACTGTATTGCATTAACCATTTTTTGCTTTACGGAATTCACAATCAAATCTAAATCATCCCCACCTTTAATAACAATAGTTAATTTGTTTTGACCATCGTATTTTATGGTTTTAATACCAATATTAGGATGGAATGCACTTACTTCTCTTGGTTCCGTTTTTATTTTCGTTTTAAACATTCCACTCGAATTTGTCCAAATTCTTTGTTTCACATTGTCAAAAAGAATGATAGCCCCAGCAACAGCTTTGTTGTCGATATCTTTAACAATAATGGTAAGTTTCTTTTCTTGAGAATTAATATTAGAGCTGAAAAACAACGCTACGAAAAGGATTATAATATTTTTTTTCATAATTAAAATTTGTTAATACTAAGTTAATAATTAAATTAATAAACACCTACATGTTTCTTCTATATTGTCCGCCAACTTGAAATAAAGCTTCTGTAATTTGACCGATGGAACATACTTTACAAGCTTCCATTAACTGTTCAAAGATATTTTTGTTATTTATAGATTTCTGTTTTAATAATTGAAGTTGTTCGGATGTTTTATGGACATTTCCTTTGTTTAAATTTTTAACAATACTTACTTGATATTGTTTCTCTTTTTCAGTTGCTCTAATTACTTCTTGAGGTAAAACTGTTGGGGAACCTTTACTACTTAAAAATGTATTTACACCAATAATTGGAAATTCTCCATTGTGTTTTAAAGTCTCATAATACAAACTTTCTTCTTGTATTTTACTGCGCTGATACATGGTTTCCATAGCTCCTAAAACGCCACCTCTGTCTGTAATTCTATCAAATTCAGCATAAATAGCTTCTTCCACTAAGTCGGTTAATTCTTCAATTATAAAAGCACCTTGAATTGGATTTTCATTTTTTGTTAATCCTAATTCTTTATTAATAATTAATTGAATTGCCATTGCTCTGCGCACACTTTCTTCGGTTGGAGTTGTAATTGCTTCGTCATAAGCATTGGTATGTAAACTATTACAATTATCGTAAATGGCGTATAACGCTTGTAGTGTTGTTCTAATATCATTAAAATCAATTTCTTGAGCATGTAAGCTTCTCCCTGAAGTCTGAATATGATACTTTAACATTTGTGCACGTGCATTTGCTCCGTATTTATTTTTTAAAGCTTTCGCCCAAATTTTACGAGCTACTCTTCCAATTACGGCATATTCTGGATCAACTCCGTTTGAAAAGAAAAACGATAAATTTGGACCAAATTTGTTAATGTCCATTCCTCTGGAAAGGTAATATTCAACATAAGTAAAACCGTTTGCTAATGTAAAAGCGAGTTGCGAAATTGGATTTGCTCCGGCTTCTGCAATATGATAGCCAGAAATTGAAACCGAATAAAAATTACGAACATTATTTTCTATAAAATATTCTTGTACATCACCCATTAAACGCAAGGCAAATTCGGTAGAAAAAATACAGGTATTTTGTGCTTGGTCTTCTTTTAAAATATCTGCCTGTACAGTTCCTCTAACTTTAGAAATTGTTGCAGTTTTAATTTTTTGATATACTTCTTTTGGTAAAACCTCATCACCTGTAACACCTAATAATAATAAACCTAAACCATTATTTCCTTCGGGTAAATCGCCTTGGTATTTAGGTCTGTCAATTCCTTTTTTCTTGTAAATTAAAGTTATTTTAGTCTCAATTTCATTTTTTAAATTATTTTCTAAAATATATTTTTCACATTCCTGATCTATTGCGGCATTCATAAAAAAGCCTAACATCATTGGTGCTGGACCATTAATTGTCATAGAAACGGAAGTCATAGGATTTGTTAACTCGAACCCAGAATATAACTTTTTTGCGTCATCTAAACAACAAATAGAAACTCCAGCATTTCCAATTTTCCCATAAATATCTGGACGAACATCGGGATCGTTTCCATATAGAGTAACAGAATCAAAAGCGGTGGATAAACGTTTTGCTGGCATGCCTAAACTTACATAATGAAACCGCCTGTTTGTGCGTTCTGGACTTCCTTCACCTGCAAACATTCGGGTAGGATCTTCACCAGTTCTTTTGAACGGAAATAGGCCAGCTGTATAAGGAAATTCTCCAGGCACGTTTTCTTCTAATGTCCAATGTAAAATTGCTCCCCAAGCTTCATATTTTGGTAAAGCTATTTTTGGAATTTGTATATGGGAAAGTGATTCGCTATGTGTTTTTATATTAATTTCTTTATCACGAACTTTATAAGAATACACATCATTTTTATAGGATTGCTTTTTGCTTTCCCAGTTTAAAATAATGTTCCAATTATGTGGATTTAAATCCATTTTAATTTTTGAAAATTCTTTAAAAAGAAGTGAAATGAACTCTTTATTATTGTTATTTAGAACTTGTTTGAGAACATCATCCTCATTCAATCCGATTTGTGTTAGTTTAGGTTTAACAGTAGTTACTGATTCAATAGTTTTATAAATACCATATAATCTTTCAGCAACTTCTTTTTGTTGCAAACTATCTTTACTGTAGGCTCTATTATTTTCGGTAATTTCAGATAAATAACGAGTTCTGTTTGGAGGAATTATAAATTGTTTTTCGCTAAAGTCTTCTAAAAGTTGAATGCTACTTTCAAAATTTTCAGTTGTTTTTTCGTTCAATTTTTTAATTAAAAAACTGTATAATTTGTTGGTTCCAGGATCGTTAAATTGTGATGCGACAGTTCCAAAAACAGGCATTTCATCTGTGGCTTCTTCCCATAAATTATGATTGCGTTGGTATTGCTTTTTAACATCTCTAAGTGCATCTAAGGCACCACGTTTATCGAATTTATTTAGTGCAATTACATCAGCAAAATCTAGCATATCAATTTTTTCTAATTGCGTTGCCGCTCCATATTCTGGAGTCATAACATACATAGAAAGATCAGAATGGTCGGTAATTTCAGTATCACTTTGTCCAATACCCGAAGTTTCTAAAATAACCAAATCAAAACCAGCGACTTTTAAAATATCAACTGCATCGTTTACATGTTTAGACAATGCTAAATTAGCCTGTCGTGTAGCTAAAGAGCGCATATAAACACGGTTGTTATTAATAGCATTCATTCTAATTCTATCACCTAAAAGAGCACCTCCAGTTTTACGTTTTGAAGGATCCACAGATACAATTGCAATAGTTTTTTCAGGAAAATCAATCAAAAAGCGTCTCACAATTTCATCTACGGTTGAGGATTTTCCAGAACCGCCTGTTCCAGTAATTCCTAAAACTGGAGTTTTAGATTTGTTCGCATTTTTTCTTAATTTATTAAGAAATTCAACATGCTTTTCTGAAAAATTTTCAGCAGCTGAAATGGAAATTGCTAATTGTCTATTATTTTTATGTTGAAGGTCAGCAACTTTAAAATCAACAATTTCACCAGTTGCAAAATCACTTTTCTCAACCATATCATTAATCATTCCTTGCAAACCCATGCTTCTTCCATCATCAGGAGAATATATTCTTGTAATTCCATAATGCATTAATTCTTCAATTTCTGAAGGCAGAATTACACCACCACCGCCACCGAATAGTTTAATATGTGAAGCATTCTTTTCTTTTAAAAGATCGAACATGTATTTGAAATATTCTGTATGTCCACCTTGATAAGATGTAATTGCAATAGCATTTGCACCTTCTTGAATAGCACAATTTACAACTTCTTCAACACTTCTATCATGACCTAAATGAATAACTTCTACGCCAGTTGATTGAATGATTCTGCGCATAATGTTTATGGCAGCATCATGTCCATCAAAAAGAGATGCTGCTGTAACAATTCTTAATTTGTTTACCGGTTTATATGGTGCTATTTTTTTCATTTTGTAAAATTGACTAATTTATTGAGTGCAATTTATGATTTTTTTAAAAGCTTATATGATATTTAACAAATATCTAACTTTATAGCCAGTTGTTTTTGCTTGTTTTTTTATGAAAAAATATTAAAAAGAAACCTAGATCTATTTATAAGTATGTGCTTTTAAAATATTAATATTATGGTATGATTCTTGATAACTTAAAAGTATAGAATTAGTTAATAAAATAAAACTCAATAACATGAAAGCCATAAAATTACTTCCATTAGTCTTACTTTTTTTAGTTGCATCTTGTAGTTCAGTTCGAGTTACTTCAGATTATGATACATCAACTGATTTTTCTCAGTACAAAACGTTTGCTTTTTACAAAAAAGGAATTGATAAAGTAGAATTATCGGATTTAGATAAACGTAGAATTTTAAAAGCTGTTGAAAAAGAATTATTGGCTAAAGGCTTTACAAAATCCGAAAATCCAGATGTCTTGGTAAATATTTTTACAAAATCTCGTCAGAAAGTAGATGTGTATAATAATAGTTCAATGCATTTTGGTTGGCACCCTTGGTATTATGGACCAAATTTTGGAATGCACATTTCTAAATATACCGAAGGAACGTTATTTATAGATTTAATAGATGCTGAAAAGAAAGAATTAGCTTGGCAAGGAATTGGAAGTGGTGGTTTAACAACTTCTGGGAATGTTGCTAAAAAAGAAGAAAGAATTAAAGAATTTGTTGCTGAAATAATGTCTAAATACCCACCTGTTATTGAATAAATATAGTCAAATACGAATTAAAAACGTTCTGAAATTTCAGAACGTTTTTTTTATGTTATTTTTGCGCAATGGAATTTAATAAAACCACTCCTTTAGAAGAAGGAGATTACTATATTAACGAACAAGGTTTTCGTGTTTTTACTGAAAAGTATCATCTAAAAAGAGGTTATTGTTGTAAAAATGGTTGTAAACATTGCCCGTTTGGATACGATAAAAAAACTGATTCATTTAAAAAATAAAAACAATGCTAAAAAAAATACTATTAATTGTAGTAATTTTTCAATTTTCTAGTTGTACAGAATTACAGCAAGTTATTAATCAATTGCCAAATGGAGGTATTACAAACGATCAAATTGCTGGTGGTTTAAAAGAAGCTTTAAATAGGGGAATTACTAATCAAGTGACAAAGTTAGCTGTTGATGATGGTTTTTATAAAAATGAATTAACGCGAATTTTACTTCCAGAAGAGTTGCAAAAAGTTGATAAAACGTTGCGTGCAATTGGTTTGTCTAAATTGGCAGATGAAGGTTTAAAAGTATTAAATAGGGCAGCTGAAGATGCAGTAGGAGAAGCAATACCAGTTTTTGTGGATGCAATTAAAGAAATGACCTTTACAGATGCAAAAAACATTTTGTTAGGTGAAAAAAATGCGGCAACACAGTATTTGCAAACGGCAACTTCTGAAGCCTTGTACCAAAAATTCAATCCTATTATTACTAATTCTTTCCAAAAAGTTGGTGCAGATAAAATTTGGACAAATCTTATTACAAAATACAATAACTTACCGTTAACAAATAATGTAAATCCAGATTTAACAGACTACGTTACTGTTGAAGCATTAAAGGGGGTTTTTGCAATGGTTGAAGTTGAAGAAAAAGAAATAAGAGAAAAAGTAAGTAGCAGAACTTCTGATTTGCTAAAAAAAGTTTTTGCTTTACAAGACAAATAATTTAAAACTTATTTCTTTTAAAAAAGCCTTTCAAATTTAATTGAAAGGCTTTTTTAGTTATAATATGTTTAAAAGTGACTCTCTAACTTTTTGTGTAATTCTTTAAAATAATCAAATGCTAAGAGCATTCGAGATCCATACCAACTAAACATTTCTCCATCGCCAAAAACCGTAATTGAGCGGTTTGTAAAAGAGGCAATTTCCATGGCGTGTTCATCTTTAAATGGAAAGGGTTCAGATGATAAAATAACAACGTCTGGATCTCCTTCATGTCTTATTCTATTAATTTCAACTTTAGGGTAACGACTCATATTTTCGTAAATGTTTTCAAACTTATTTAATTGCATCATTTTGTTAATAAAAGTATCATTGCCAACAACCATCCAAGGTTTTGCCCAAATAAAATAAGCTACTTTTCTAATTGGCTTGCTTTTTATAAATTGTTTAAAATCATTCATTTTAAATTCAATTTTATGCACTAAATTATCCGCCTCAGTTCTTCGGTTAAGAATACTTCCTAAATGTAAAATTAAATCTATAGCTTGTTGAAAGGTATTTACGTCTGAAAAATATGTTGGTGCAATTTTTTCTAACTCGGGTAGCATTTCATAAGAATTTTCTTCCTTATTACATAAAATAAAATCAGGATTTAAAGCTTTAATTTTATCAAAATCTACTTTTTTAGTACCTCCAATAATTTTTTTTGTAGCTTTTAAATGGTAAGGATGTACGCAAAATTTTGTTATACCAATCAACTCATTCTCCAAAGCTAAATCATATAACAATTCAGTTTGGGAAGGAACTAAAGAAATAATTCTTTTTGGTGTTGTTTTTAAGGTAATTTCTCTTCCTATTTGATCTTTAATTGTTTTCATGATATTTGGTTTAAAAATACTTTTAAAGGTTATTTATAAAGGTATTCATATACGATATTCTATTCTCAATCCATTGTTTTAGTTTATCAACATCTTTTTCATTATTATGAGGCCATAAAGATGAATTTCTAGCTTTTGCTCCTTGAGTAATAAAATCATACTCATTAATATAATCCATTAAATCTGAATAGTGATTGGCTTTAAAATCTTCCCAATATTCTTTTATTAATGCTTCAATTATAGGGTCGGACATTAGTCTTGTAAAAAACTTAGTTCCTTTGCTTGGATTGGACCAAAATAAATCTTTATTATAATTATTAAAATGCCAGCCTGTACCTTCATACCCATAACCCCAATCAAAGTCCCATAATGGACCCATTGTATATTTTCCTGTAGCGGTTTTATGAATATATGTGCTTTTTGGATGATTAATTTCTTCATTGAGAGTAAGCATATATACAATTAAATACTTGGCAATAGAAATGTCATCTATATAATCTCGGTAATTATTATTTGGAAAATTATCAGCAGCAATAAGTTCTTCTAAGGTTTCAAAATCACTTTTAATAGCAGCTAATTCAGATGTATTATCTAATTCTGGATCTTTTATTAATACGGGTAAATTATAAGTGGCTGATTTAAACTGCCATTCTTCATCATAATTAGCATCTAGTTCTAATAGCAAACCATCTTTACCTACATTTACTCTATTCGATTTTACTTCTACTTGTTCTGTTAAATTATATAAGCCTTGATATTCATTATTTATGGTTACTTCTACAGGTATTATTGTATTGGTAAATGGCATTTCTAACATTTGCCCAACTTTAAAAGCCACAGCGTTTAGCAAATGTGTACCGTCTAGATAATCTGCTAATAATACCCAATCTTTTTCAGGCGCTAAACCTAAAATAGATGCATCTTCACTCAATTTTAATTTATATGGTTTCTTTGGCAAAACCCAAGTCGAATTTCCCCTACCTTTTATTCTGGAATCAATCACTAAATCTTCATATCTAGATTGTCCATCAATTGTTAAAACACCATATAAATAATCATCTTTAGATATAATTGGTGCACCTCCTTCAGTGTTAAAATAAATATGAGCTAAGGCATCGTCCCAAGAAATATTAACGGTATATGCTTTAACGGTTCCTGATGCTGATTTTAGATTGTAAGTGATTAGTTTTCTAAAATCTACACTGTTTTTTTCGCTAATTTGCTCTAAACCATTTATTTCTACAATAGTTGCATTTGTAGAAAATGTAGGAATAGCATTGAAAAAATATTTTTTTAGCTTTCCATTTATAATACCGTCTGTAATATCAAAAACGATATCTTCACTTAAATTAGGGTTGTTTTTCTTTTCAAAAACTAAACTTTCAAAAACCAGATTTGTATCTTCTATTTCTGGAAGAGAGGAAGTTTCGTTTTTAGTGCATCCTACAACACTTATAAAACTAATTATTAGGTAAAAATAAATTAAATTTGACTGCTTAAATAATTTGTGCATTGTTTTGAATTTAAGTTTACGAATTTACCAATAAAAGATTTAATAAACGTTATTAATACAGTTGTTTTGAAATGTTTAGGATTATTATGGTTTTAAAATCTTGAATTGAAGTTTTTATTTCTAATGTTTTTTAACCAAAATTGCGTGAAAATTTATACAGCCTTTCTTAAATTCAAAGATCTACCAACTACTATCTAAAATAGTCGCCATTTCTTGTTGTAATTTTAATGCTTCTTTTTGTGCTTCTTGTGCAAAATTCTCATTAGTTCCAGCATAAATAATTCCTCTTGAAGAATTTATAAGTAAACCACAATCTTTAGTTAAACCATATTTACAAACATCATGTAAATTACCACCTTGTGCCCCAACTCCTGGGACTAATAAAAAGTGATTTGGAACAATTTTTCGAATGTCTTCAAAATATTCTGCTTTTGTAGCTCCAACAACAAACATTAAGTTTTCTGAATTTTTCCAAGTCAATGCAGTTTTTAATACCTTTTTATACAATTCCTCATTTTCAGTTTTAAGTCCTTGAAAATCTACACCACCTTTGTTAGATGTTAATGCTAAAAGAATAGTGTTCTTGTTCTCAAAAGCTAAAAATGGTTCTACAGAATCACTTCCCATATACGGAGCAACAGTTACAGAATCAAAATTTAAATCTTCAAGAAATGCTTTTGCATACATAGTTGATGTGTTGCCAATATCACCACGTTTGGCGTCAGCAATTGTAAATAATTCAGGGTAATTTGTATTGATATAGTCAATGGTTTTTTCCAAAGCTTGCCAACCTTTTATACCATAAGCTTCATAAAAAGCGGTATTTGGTTTGTATGAAACTGCTAAATGGTGGGTAGCATCAATTATCTGTTTATTGAATTCGAAAATAGGATCTTCTTCTGCTAATAAATGTGTCGGGATTTTTGCTAAATCAATGTCTAATCCTATGCATAAAAACGATTTTTTTTGTTGAATTTGAGCAATAAGTTCTTGTCTGTTCATAATATAAAATAAAGAATTAGGCAAAAGTAGTAATTTTAATACTTTAAGCTATAGCTCTTCTTAAATAAAATACTTTTGTTAATTATAAAAAAAAATAATTTTATAAACTGTTAACTTTTTTGTATTATGCTGTTTATAATTTTAATTATTTAATACATAATAGCACTATTTTATTGGTATGATGATAGATTAATGAAAAGATGGTAATAGGCTGATAAAAATTAAATAAAACAAGTTTGTGTGTTGATAATCAATCGAAAACGATTGCGGAAACTGTCCCTAAT
The DNA here is from genome assembly GCF_014646675.1 of Lutibacter litoralis. Lineage (GTDB taxonomy): Bacteria > Bacteroidota > Bacteroidia > Flavobacteriales > Flavobacteriaceae > Lutibacter > Lutibacter litoralis. Next base: position 91,334 of record NZ_BMNS01000003.1, read on the forward strand.
TTCATACATTTTTTCATCTTAAAATTGTAAATTTGTAAGGTTAAAAAGAATAAAATTTAGAAAACATAAAACAATGAGAAAACAAATAGTTGCAGGAAACTGGAAAATGAACAAAAACGTTCAAGAATCAACACAATTAGCAAGTGAAATTGTAAGTGAAGTTAAAGGTTTAAATTTAGATAATACACGCGTAATAGTTACACCAACTTTTGTTAATATTAGTGAGGTTGTTAAAGCTACAAAAGGTTCATCTGTTGAAGTTGCTGCACAAAATATGCACCAAGCTAAAAGCGGTGCTTTTACAGGAGAGATTTCTGCTGAAATGTTAACTTCTTTAGGTCTAAAAACAGTTATTTTAGGTCATTCTGAAAGACGTGAATACTTTGGAGAAACCGACGCTATTTTAGTTGAAAAAGTTAATGCTGCTTTAGCAAACGGATTGGAAGTAATTTTCTGTTTTGGCGAAGTGCTGGAAGATAGAAAATCAGGCAACCATTTTAAAGTAGTTGAAAGTCAAATTAAAAACGGATTGTTTCATTTACCAGCAGAAGCTTGGAAAAACATAGTTTTAGCCTACGAACCAGTTTGGGCAATTGGTACAGGTGAAACTGCTTCTCCAGAACAAGCTCAAGAAATGCATGCTTTTATTAGAAAAATTGTTGCAGATAAGTACAATGTAGAAGTTGCTGAAAACGTTTCTGTTTTATACGGAGGAAGTGTGAATCCTGGAAATGCTAAAGAAATTTTTTCTAAAAAAGATGTAGATGGTGGTTTAATTGGTGGTGCCGCGTTAAATGCTGATAACTTTATCGCTTTGGTAAAATCATTTTAAATACCATTTAAAATTTAGTTAAATAACTTATAAATTATAAATACGGTTTCCTTAAATTATAAAAGGAAACCGTATTTTTGCATTCTGAAATAAAAATATTATGGATTTAAAATATATTGGATATACATTTACAGTGGAACCAAAAGAACCTGCAACTGAAATTTTAATTGCACAATTAGGTTTTGCCGGTTTTGAAAGTTTTGTTGAAATTGAGAATGGGGTAACGGCCTATATTCAAGAAGGGGATTGGAATGCAGATATTTTAAAGGATATTCAAATATTAAATTCAGATGAGTTTGAATTCGAAATTAAAGAAGAAGTTATAGAACAAACTAATTGGAATAGTGAGTGGGAGAAAAATTTTAGCCCAATTCAGGTTGATGACTTAGTAAGTATTAGAGCTCCGTTTCATGAAAATCTAAATTTAAAATATGATATTGTAATAGAACCAAAAATGAGTTTTGGGACAGGACACCATGAAACCACACATATGATGGTGCAACATTTGTTAAACATAGATTTAACAGGTAAGAAAGTGTTAGATATGGGCTGCGGAACGGGAATTTTAGCAATTTTTGCAGAAATGAAAGGTGCAAAACCTGTTGATGCAATTGATATTGATAATTGGTGTTATTTAAATTCATTAGAAAATGTAGAGCGTAATAATTGCGAACATATATCCGTTTTTGAAGGTGATGCTTCCTTATTAATCAATAAAAAATACGATGTTATTATTGCAAACATTAATAGAAATATTTTATTGAATGATATGCAATCTTATATGGATTGTTTAAACAACGAAGGCGTAATTTTATTTAGTGGTTTTTACCAAGAAGATATTCCAATTATTGATGCAGCAGTATCTAAATATGACTTTAAAATTGAGACAATTATAGAACGAAATAATTGGGTAGCTATAAAGTATAAAAAATAATTTATTATATTTAGCAAATGAGTACAAAAACAAAAAAACAAGACCAGGTTGATACTTTAGAACAAGAAACAAATCAATATGAAATTGTGTTGTTTAATGATGATGTTAATACATTTGATTTTGTGATTGATTCTTTAATTGAAGTTTGTGAACATACTTTAGAGCAGGCTGAACAATGTACTATTTTAGTGCATTATAAAGGGAAATGTACCGTAAAAACGGGTGAATATAACGAGTTAAAATCTCGTTGTACAAAATTACTTAGCAAAGGACTTTCAGCTGAAATAGTATAAAAAAAGCCGGTATTTTAATACCGACTTTTCAAAAGAGTTACTTAACCAAAAGAACATTATTAATTAAAAACCAAAAAAGATATAACTCTTTATTCTTTAGACGGTAATAGGTTTAAATCTTACAATATTAGGTTGTTTCAAAAGTTAAATTTTAGTTAACTATATTTAGACAGAGGAAAAAAGTATATATAAAAGGTACTAATTAAGTATGTGTTTTATTATGCGTGCATAATAAAATATTCATATATTTGAATAAATCCGAAAGATGAAATCAGTAAAACTTACAGAACTTTTAAATATAACCTATCCAATAATTCAAGCTCCAATGTTCTTGGTGTCTAATACAAAAATGGTAATTGAAGCTATGAAAGCTGGAATTGCAGGATGTATTCCAGCATTAAATTACAGAACCTTAGAAGAGTTGCGGACTGCAATAATAGAATTAAAAGAAGCAAAAGTAGCAGGAGGGTCGTTTGGTTTTAATTTAATTGTAAATAAATCTAACATAAAAATACAAAGATCAGTTAGAAGTTATTTGTCAAGAAGGAGTAGATTTTATTATCACTTCATTGGGTAGTCCAGAAGATACTATAAGACAAGCACATAAAACAAACATCAAGGTTTTTTGCGATGTTACAAATTTAAAATTTGCCAAAAAAGTAGAAAGCTTAAATGCAAATGCCCTAATTGCTGTTAACAATTTAGCAGGTGGACATAGGGGAAACAGTTCTCCAGAAATTTTAATAAAAGAACTAGTTGAAAATTGTAATATTCCAGTAATTTCTGCTGGTGGAGTAGGATGTAGACAAGATCTTGATAGGATGTTAAGTTATGGGGCAATAGGTGTTTCTGCTGGGAGTCCATTTATTGCTTCCATAGAGGCTGCGATAACAGATGAGTATAAGCAAGCTTGTGTAGATTATGGCGAAAAAGATATTACAATGACTGAGCGTATTTCTGGAACTCCATGTACAGTAATTAACACACCTTATGTCCAAAAAATTGGAACAAAACAATCTTGGATAGAATCATTTTTAAATAAGAATAAAAAATTAAAAAAATGGGTAAAAATGGTGCGTTATATGATCGGTACAAATGCAGTTACCAATGCAGCTACAAAGGCAACATATAAAACAGTTTGGGTTGCGGGGCCAAGTATAGAATATACTAAAGAAATTTTACCAGTAAAAGATATTGTGGCTAAGTTAGTTAATTGATATTTTTGTTCTAGATTTTAAACGAAAACAAACTTGAGAAAATATAATAATTTAAATTTTTTTAAACATACTTATTGTGAATTTAAATTAATTCAGAATGATTTTTTTAAACAAAAATCAACTCATTTTAAAAGTAAATCTGGGAGTTTGTATTTTTATACAAATGAGGGAGTATATCGTTATTCAAATCATTGGGGAAGAGTGGCAAATTGCAGATGGAAGATTAGTAGTGTAAAAGACTATAAAAATCAAAATTATTATATTGGTTATGCTAATTGGATAGATTTTTTTCCATTAAACACTTCCGAAAAAAACTTTTATTTAGAAGTTGATTTCCTTAATAAGGAAGTTGAAGTTTGTTGTAAAAGAGAAAATGACACCACAACTAATTTTTTAATGACGTTAGACTTAGCTCTTAAAAAATTAAAGCAAATTAAAACTATATTTAAAGAATACAAGTGGGCATATTATTTTAACGAAAATATTGATGTTTTAAGAAAAGAATTAATTTTAAATCTTGTTAGTACACAAAAGGATTTACATGTGCTTAAACAAGATTTAAAAAATAAAAAAAATAAATTTGAAGCTGGAAACTAATTTTAATAAAAATATGAATATTCCCAAAACGAGTTTCCCTCGAGTTGTAATTATTGGAGGTGGTTTTGCTGGGCTTGCTGCTGCAAAAGGGTTAAAAAATCAAGAAATACAAGTTGTTTTAATAGACAAACACAATTATCATACATTTCAACCTTTGTTGTATCAAGTTGCAACAGGAGGGTTAGAGCCAGATTCTATTGCATATCCACTTAGAAAAGTTATTAAAAATCTTCCAAATTTTTATTTTAGATTAACCGAAGTGTTAAAGATGGATTCTGAAAAAAGAAAAATTCATACTACAATTGGAGAATTAAAATATAATTATTTAATTATTGCAACAGGCTCTAAAACAAATTATTTTGGCAATACAAATATTGAAAAATATAGTATGGCTATGAAAAATGTTCCACAATCTTTAAATTTAAGAAGTTTAATTATTGAAAATTTTGAAGACGCCTTATTAACTAAAAGCTTTGAAAAGAGAAATGCTTTAATGAATTTTATTATAGTAGGTGGTGGACCTACGGGAGTTGAATTAGCAGGTGCTTTGGCTGAAATGAAAAAGGGAATTTTACCAAAAGATTATCCAGACCTAGATATTCGTCAAATGCAAATAAATATTATCCAAGGTAGTAATAGATTGTTAAAAGCAATGAGCGAAAAAGCTTCCGAAAAGGCAGAAGATTTTCTTATAAATTTAGGAGTTAATATTTATAAAAATGCACACGTAACAGATTACGATGGTTATACTATTTCTACAAATGCTGATTTATCTTTTGAGGCAGCTACAGTGATTTGGGCAGCTGGAGTTAAAGGAGCTACTATTAATGGTTTAAATAATGAATGTGTCGTTGAACGCACTGAAAGAATTAAAGTTGATACTTTTAATAAAGTAAAAAACCATAAAAATATTTTTGCAATTGGCGATGTAGCCTGTATGGATATTTCTGGTTTTCCTAAAGGACATCCAATGATGGCACAGCCTGCCATTCAGCAAGGTATTCATGTAGCAAAAAACTTAATTGCGGAATTAAATAATAAAGAGCAAAAACCTTTTAAATATGTTGATAAAGGTGCAATGGCTACAATAGGAAGAAATAAAGCGGTAGTGGATTTAAAGAAAATAAGATTCCAAGGTGTTTTTGCCTGGTTTGTATGGATGTTTGTTCATTTATTTTCATTAATAGGATTTAGAAATAAAACTGTTGTCTTTTTTAATTGGGTGTACAACTACATTCGTTTTGACAGAGAAACCCGCTTAATAATAAGGCCATTTAAAAAAAGAAATAAAGAATCTTTTTGATAGTATATATATTGTTAATTTTTATTTTGAAAAGTATTTTTCTATAGTAGGAAAAATAAAATTAAATCCAGTTTTTTTTATTTTTTCAGAAGAAACTCTACTTCCTTGTAAAAGAATAACAGCGAGTTCGCCTAAAGCAATTTTTAGAACAAATGATGGAACATTAGGAAGCCACAACGATTTTTTTAATGTTTTTGCAATTGATTTTGTCAATCCTTGGTTAGTAATATGTTCTGGCGCAACTGCATTGTAAACACCGTTAAGTTCCGCATTTTCTATTGCAGAGACATACATATTGCATAAATCTTCCATAGCAATCCAAGGTATATATTGTTTTCCACTTCCTAAAGCAGCACCTACACCAAGTTTTATAGGTTTTATAATTTTCTCTAAAGCGCCTCCTTCTTTTGAAAATACCACACCAGTTCTTAAAATAACAGTTCTAATATTTAGAGAATTAAATTTATTAACTTCTTTTTCCCAAAGAATACAAATTTTACTTAAAAAATCGTTGTTAGGAGTATCATTTTCTTGAAATATTTTTTCTGAAGTTATTGCACCATAGTAGCCTACACCTGAAGATGATATAAAACCTTTTAAATCAGGGTTTAATTCTTTAACTTTTTCAAATAATAAGTTCGTCGAATTAACCCTGCTAGCTATTAATTCTTTTTTTCTAGATTTAGTCCATCGTTTATCTGCAATACCCGCACCAGCCAAATGAATAATATAATCTGTATTTATAATAGCTTTATTATCAATATGTCTTTTTTCAATATCCCAATGAAAAACAGTTGTTTTTTTTATTTTACTTCTGCTTAAAATTGAAACATTGTGTCCTTTAGATTTAAGTAAGTCACAAAGATTACTACCAATTAAGCCGGTTCCTCCAGTTACTAAAATTGATGCCATAAAAAATCGATTATTTTGCAACAAAAGATATTACAAAATAACCGATTTTAAAAATGTTTAACTTTAATTTATTGTTTTAATTAGCTACTTGTTCTGCCATATAAGGAGTTACACTTTCCATTCCTTTTGTAATAGCTTCTTTGTTTAATGGTATTAAATCGTGGTATCGTTCTGGTAACGATTTTTTTAAGCCTTCAATAACATTTTCTAATTCAACAATTGGTTTTATTTTCAGAAAAGCACCCATTACCACCATGTTAAATATTTTTTTGTTTCCCATTTCAGTTGAAAGTTTATTTGCTTCAATCTGATAAATATTTATATCGGTTCTTTTTGGGTGGTGCGAAATACCATTTGGTTCATATAATAAAATACCACCTGGTTTTACACTTTCTTCAAATTTATCCATACTTTGTTGGTTCAAAATAATGGCAGTATCAAAAACTTTTAAATATGGAGAACTAATTCTATCATCGCTTAAAATAACGGTTACATTTGCAGTACCACCTCGCATTTCTGGTCCGTATGAAGGCATCCAACTAACTTCCTGATCTTGCATAATGCCAGAATATGCTAGAATTTTACCCATTGATAGTACACCTTGTCCACCAAAGCCTGCAATAATAATTTCTTCTGTCATAATTAATTATTTTAAAATTCCGTTTACTTTTATATCACCTAAAGGGAAGTACGGAAACATGTTTTCTTCCATCCAAATATTAGATTCAAGAGGAGTCATTTTCCAACCAGAATTACAATTAGAAACAATTTCTACAAAAGACAATCCCTTTTTTAATCGTGTGTTTTCAAACGCTTTTTTAATAGCTTTTTTAGCTTTCCTTGCGTGTTTATGTGTATGCACAGCTTGACGTGTAACATAATGTACTCCAGGTAAATTAGCAACTAACTCAGTCATTTTTAGAGGAGACCCCATTGATTCTATTTCTCTACCATATGGTGAAGTAGATGAGCGCATCCCTTCTAAAGTAGTTGGTGCCATTTGACCACCTGTCATTCCATAAATACCATTATTCACAAAAATAATTACAATATTTTCACCTCTATTGCAAGCGTGAATAGTTTCTGCCGTTCCAATAGCTGCCAAGTCACCATCACCTTGATATGTAAAAACGTACTTTTCTGGCCAAGTTCTAGCAATTGCTGTAGCTACTGCAGGAGCTCGTCCGTGTGCTGCCTGAGTTATATCAATATTCATAAAATCGTAAGCCAAAACGGAACAGCCAACTGGTGCAACTCCAATAGTATCTTCAGAAATTCCCATTTCATCAATTACTTCCATTGCTAAGTTATGTGCAGTACCATGTCCACAGCCTGGGCAATAGGACAAAGTAGTGTCTGTCATTAATTTTGATTTACAAAATACTTGATTTTCGGGTTTTATTATGTCTAATACGTTCATTTTATAAATTTTTGTTCTAAAGCTTCTAATACTTCTTCTGGGGTGTGAATAATACCTCCAGTTCTTCCAAAATGCTCTACTGGTACTTTGTGTTCTACAGAAAGACGAACATCTTCTACCATTTGACCAGCATTTAATTCAACACTTAAAATTCCTTTTACTTGATCTGCTAAATCAAATAAAACTTTTTTAGGGTATGGGAATAATGTTATAGGTCTTAATAAACCTGCTTTTATTCCTTTTGCTCTTGCTAATTGTACCGCTTTCTGAGCGATTCTAGCACTTGATCCATAGGCTACAAATAAATATTCGGCATCTTCAGTCTGAAATTCTTCGTAACGCATATCTTCTTGCTCCATTTGTTCGTATTTTTTCATTAATCTACGAACTCTTGCTTCCATTTTTTCGGATTGTAAATCTAAAGATGTAATTATATTACGTTCACGGTTTTTTGTTTTACCGGTAGTTGCCCAATCACCATTTAATTTAATTACTTCTTCATCCGTTAATCGAACTTGTTGTTCTTTAAGATTTACTTTTTCCATCATTTGGCCAATCAATCCATCTGAAAGAATTAAAACAGGTGCACGGTATTTAAAAGCTATATCAAAAGCATCTTCTACAAAATCAGCCATTTCTTGAACAGATGAAGGTGCCAAAACATATAATTTATAATCTCCATGGCCACCACCTTTAACAGATTGAAAATAATCTGCTTGAGAAGGTTGAATTGTACCTAAACCAGGACCACCTCTAACAACATTTACAATTACAGACGGTAATTCAGCTCCGGCTAAATATGAAATTCCTTCTAATTTAAGTGAAATTCCAGGGCTAGAAGAGGAAGTCATTACTTTTTTACCAGTACTTGCAGCGCCATAAACCATATTTATTGCTGCAACTTCGCTTTCGGCTTGTAATACAACCATTCCTGTTCTTTCTTCAGGACGTTCGGTCATTAAATATTCAATTACTTCCGATTGTGGTGTAATAGGATATCCAAAATAAGCATCAACGCCAGCTCTAATAGCAGCTTCAGCTAATGCTTCGTTTCCTTTCATTAATTTTAATTCTGACATGTTTCTTATTTATTTTATTATGCTGAAACCTTTACTCTATATACCGAAATAGCTCTATCAGGACAAACAATAGCACAGTTTGTACAACCTGTACAAGCTTCTGGATTATTCATATATGCATAGTGATATCCTTTTCTATTTACGGTTGATGTCATCCCAATTACGTCTTCAGGACATACAGGTATGCAAACTTCGCAACCTTTACACGCTTCGGTGTCAACTACAATTGCTCCTTTAACTTTTGCCATTTTAATAATATATTAGATGATTATTAACTTGTTATTTTATTATTCTCAAAGTTATTGCTATTTTATTGTAAAAAGTATGATAAATATCAATTCAATGATAATTGTCATATTATTTATGTTTGTTTTAATGATAAAAGCGCCCTAGTAGGCGCTTTTATTAGAATTTTGTAACTATGTAACTTTTGTTTCTTAATATAAGTTTTTAAATTTTGAAGGGTTTACTTCTTGCATAATTTTGTAAAGAGTTTCAAAAATATCTTCGGCGTTTGGTTTTGAAAAGTAATCACCATCTGTACCATAAGCTGGTCTGTGAGATTTAGCAGTTAAAGTTACTGGCTTGCTGTCTAAATATTGATAAGCATTTTGCTTTTCTAAAACTTCATTTAAAATATAAGATGAAGCTCCGCCTGGAACATCTTCATCAATAATAATTAGTCTATTTGTTTTTTGAACACTTTTTACAATATCTTGATTAATATCAAAAGGAAGTAGACTTTGTACGTCAATAATTTCGATATCTATATCTACTTGATTTAAATCTTTACCTACTTCTTGAACAATTTTTAAAGTTGATCCATAAGAAACTACCGTAATATCTGAACCTTCTTTTACAGTTTCAACTACTCCAATTGGCGTTCTAAATTCACCAAAATTATTTGGTAATTTTTCTTTTAAGCGGTATCCGTTTAAATTTTCAACAATTAATGCAGGTTCATCACATTCTAAAAGTGTATTGTAAAAACCAGCTGCTTTTGTCATATTTCTTGGAACCAATATGTTTATACCTCTTAATAAATGGACAATTGCTCCCATTGGAGAGCCTGAATGCCATATACCTTCCAGTCTATGTCCTCTTGTTCTTATAATTAATGGTGCTTTTTGAGTACCAACCGTTCTGTAATGTAAGGAAGCCAAATCATCACTTAAAATTTGTAAAGCATATAATAGATAATCTAAATATTGAATTTCTGCAATTGGGCGCAACCCTCTTAAAGCCATTCCAATTCCTTGACCAACTATTGTTGCTTCTCTAATTCCTGTATCTGAAACTCTAAGTTTACCATACTTTTCTTGAAGCCCAACCAAACCTTGATTTACGTCTCCAATGTTTCCAGCATCTTCTCCAAAAATAAAAACGTTATCGTTGTTAGCAAAAATTGTATCAAAATTATCTTTAATAATAATTCTACCATCAACTAAATCGGCCTGCTGGTTGTATGTTGGTAGCACTTCTTTAACGTTAGTAGCTTTTTTATTAGTTTGACTGTATAGATGCGAGCTAAACCTATGTTGTTCACTATTTAAATAGCTTGTAATCCAATTTTGAAGTTGTGTTTTTTCAACCGAATTTTCGTTTCTAATATATACAGCTACTTTTCTAGCAGTTGCTAAAAGATCTTTTCTCGACGGCTCTAAAACCGCTGTTAATTCCGTTTTTAATTTATTTATAAATACTTTATGATTACTCTTATTAGCTAAATTGTCTAAAATATTTAACAATCTAATTTTTTGATTTTTTACTGGAGCTAAAAAGGCGTTCCAAGCTTCTCTTTTTGCTTGTGAAACTAATTTTTTAGCATCTTTTTCAATTTGAATTAACTCAGATTCAGATTCAACAAATTTTAAAGTATTATTGTTTTCATCTTTTAATTCAAATTCAAAAATCCAATCACGCATTTTGGCAATACAATCATGTTGCTTTTCCCAAACCAACCGTTCTTTAGTTTTATAACGCTCATGAGAACCAGAAGTAGAGTGTCCTTGTGGTTGTGTTAGATCTTTTACATGAATTAATACGGGAACATGTTCTTCACGTGCAATTTTTGAAGCTTTACTGTAAGTATCTATAAGTTTGGGATAATCCCAGCCTTTTACAACAAAAATTTCGTACCCGTCTGCTTTTTCTTCTCTCTGAAATCCTTTCAAAATTTCAGAAATACTTTCTTTTGTTGTTTGAAATTTAGCAGGTACCGAAATTCCATAATCATCATCCCAAACACTAATTATCATTGGTACTTGTAAAACTCCTGCAGCATTTATGGTTTCAAAAAATAGTCCTTCAGAAGTACTTGCATTTCCAATTGTTCCCCAAGAAATTTCGTTTCCATTATTAGAAAATTTCGGATTTTTTACTTCGTCAATATTTCTAAATAGTTTTGAAGCGTAGGCAATACCTAACATTCTTGGCATTTGACCAGCAGTTGGAGAAATATCACTAGTTGAATTGTATTGCTCTGTTAAGTTCTTGAATTCACCGTTTTCATCTAAACTATGTGTAAGAAAGTGACCACCCATTTGGCGTCCACCAGACATGGGATCAGCTTTTAAATCTGGATGCGCGTATAAACCTGCAAAAAATTGTTGAGGTGTAAGTTCTCCAATTGCCATCATAAAAGTTTGATCGCGGTAATAACCAGATCTAAAGTCTCCTTTTTTAAAGGCTTTTGCCATTGCTAATTGAGGAATTTCTTTTCCATCACCAAAAATTCCAAATTTAGCTTTACCTGTAAGGACCTCTCTTCTTCCAAGCAAACTGCACTCTCTACTTATTACAGCAATTTTATAATCTTGTAATACTTCTTTTTTAAATTGCTGAAAAGAAAGTTGCTTTTGACTTGTTGAAGAAGATTTTAGCTGCATATTTTAAGATTTTTTTAGTTTTGCAAAGGTACAAAATTTATGTGATATCTAAAAATGACTCAAATGCTTTGAATTATTTTTAATAAAATTAATAAAATGATGTTTGTTTTTAGTAATACTCTAACCGATGTTGAAAACAATTAAAAATATAGTTAATTTTAATAAAAACCTCTTTTTACAAAATTATAAATCCGTTTAGGTTTTATTACTAAAACAAATCGGATTTTTGAACTGTATTGTGGTGCTGAAACTTCCCAACCTAAATTTGAATATAATGGGAAATATACTTCTAAAATATCTTGAATAAAGTTGAGTCGTATTCCATTTTCATGGGCAAAATAAACCTTTTCATTTTTGTTTTTAACAAAACCAACATCGTTGTACACTTCAACCCATCTCCAAATCCCTACACTTGTGTTAAGTGTTGATAACCATTGGTTTGCAAATGAAACAGGGAGTTTAGATTTAAATCCACCTTCATTAATAATAATTTGCTGGCTAAAAATACCAGAAGTTTCAGATCTTCCTAAATAATCATATTGAAATAAGTAATCTGTTGGTCTGTCTAATGCAAAACTAAAATAATTGGTTTCGGTTTTATTGGTTATAAATGCACCGGCAAAAAATCTAAAATCAAATTGTCTATTTGAATCTGTAAGTTTTCTAAACTGTGCTGTTACCGAAAGTTTACTAAATTTACTAGAAACTTCTAATCCTGTTGAAAACCTAACATCATCTATTATTCCCGGACTTGAATACCCATATCCTAAATTAAAAACACTGTATTTGTTAGTTTCAATATGTTCAGTTTGGGTTGGCGATCTTTCTTTATCTATAAATGTAAATGAGGCGCCTAAAGCTTTGCTTCTAACATCTCTTAAGCTTTTTCGTCTAAATTCTACAAAAGCATAGGGTCTTAATGTTGTGTATGTTAAGTTTGGTGCATAATGGTAATTACTTCCAGAAACTCCTAAAGAGAGTTTGTTTATTTTTTTATTTTCAGGTAAATATTCATATTGAAATGAGGCAGATCCAGATACAGTATTACTTTTTGTACTATAAGAAGGTGTTATTTTATAATTGATGTTTTTGTTCAACAAGGTTTTGTTAGAAAATGCCATTCCTAAAACCAACCCGTCGTAATAATTAAATTTATAAATAGGAGTATAAAATAATTGATTGTAATATGTGTCTTCTATATCTTTAAAAAATTTTAACTGAAGAGGTCTGTTAAATATTTTATTGTCTATATCTTTCCAATTGTTTCTTAAATTATATTCGGGTAATTGGGATTCGTAGTTTAAAGAAAGTTTATCGAAACCGTCTTTTGGAATTGTTATGGTTGTTAAAGAATCTATTCCGTTTAGCCATTTTTTAAATTTAATTTCTTTATCTTGAATTCCGTATAATTGAATTGGAGCCGTAAAGTTTCTCTTATTTTCTATACTGATTTTAAGCGAATCATTTTTTTGAGTAATATTCTTAATTGTATAATCAATTTTTTTATTTGTTGTAAGATAGTCGTTTTCAAACCAAGATAAATCTCTTGTAGTTTTTGATTTTAAGTAGTTTAAAAACGCTTCACTTTTAATCATTTTTTGAGAATTTGCATATGAAAATTGGAATATTGATGTAGGTATAGAATAATCTTCAATATAACTTTCTAAATATTTTAGTCCAAGACCTGCTTTATATTTATTTGCAATTTTTCTATTAAAATTTGATAAAGAATCTGCTTGTGTTGTAAGTGCCTGATCCAAATTTTTACGAGCTGCAAATTGATAAACAAAATGATACTTTTCGTTAAAATCTATTTTTGCAATACTAAAATTTCTAACACCCCAAAGTTTAGAAATATTACCAATAGCTTTAATTTCTGGATAATATCTTTCGACATATTTAATCATTAAATAGGCATGCAAACCATCGGCTAGCCAATAATCTTCTCTATTATTAAATAAAAATACCTGATCTATATATTTTTTAGAAAGAACTTTAAATAATTTAATATCCCACTCGAAAGCATTATTATAAGCTGCTAAAAAGGAGGGTAATTGGTTAAAACCATAAACAGGATTTTTATCATATTCTATTTTATTTAAAAGTATTTTGTTGTGTGGATATTTACCAAGAAAATTTTGAATAAAATAGAATTCTCTTTTTAGAATACTGGTTTTAATTCCATCATCTAAACTTTCTGAAAGTAAATCTGAACTAATTGTTATATCATCAAAAGTATACTCTTGAAAATTATTGGCTTTACTAATATTTAACGCGATATCCAATCTGTTTTTACCAGATAATCCATAGTTTTTTATGGAGTCTTTAATAAAATATGACGCCTTTAAATCGGTGTTTATTTCAAACTCCTTTGGTACTTTAAAACTAATATTATAATCGGTATAGTCTATATATAAATCGTCTATATCTAAGTTGTTATAAAGTTGCCATTTTGTTTCAAAAATTGCAGGAGCTAAGTACCAATATCTTAAGTTGTATTCAAATTCACGGACTCCATATTTAGTAAATTTATCATTTGGTATTTTTACTAAATAAGTAGCGGAAATTTTAACAGAATCTTTTGGTTTTAAAGGTTCGATTAAATTTACTTTTAAGAAATCTGGATTTTCCTCTGTAATTTCAAAAGTTGCAACATCAAAATTTACAGAGATTCCGTTTATTATTGTGTTACCTCTATGTTTGTCGTTTGTAAAATGAAATGTTTTAGAATAGTTTTCTATAAAACGTTTGGCTAAAGGTGTTTGTTTATCTTTATAAGAATTAGGCCAATTATGAAAGTAAATTTCATTTAGAATACTGTCAGATTTGTTATAAAATATTGTTTCTTGTTGAATTTTAATTTCATTACTATCTGGAAATAAAGTAGCATACATGATAATTTTGTTTGTTTGTGCAGACACGTTACTGAAACAAACAAAAGCAATTATAAAAAGAAAATATATGTACTTTTTCAAGTGGTATTAAAGTTTAGAAATTAGGGCTTAAACTGTATTTTTTATAGAAGGTATCTATTACTTCTAAAACTTCGTCTTCAGTATCTACTATTGAAATTAAATTAAGATCTTTTGGACTTATATTTCCTTCTTCAAGTAAGGTATTTTTAATCCATTCAAATAAACCAGACCAAAATTTTGTTCCTACTAAAACTATAGGGAATTTACCTATTTTTTTGGTTTGAATTAAAGTGATAGCTTCAAATAATTCATCCATTGTTCCAAAGCCTCCTGGCATTACTACAAAACCTTGAGAATATTTTACAAACATCACTTTGCGAACAAAAAAGTAATCGAAATCTAAACTTTTATCGGCATCTATATATGGATTGTCATGTTGCTCAAATGGCAATTCAATATTTAATCCAACGGATGTGCCCTTACCTCGGGCTGCACCTCTGTTACCAGCTTCCATAATTCCAGGGCCGCCTCCAGTAATAACTCCATAACCGTTTTTGGTTAAGTTATAAGCTATACTTTCTGCCAATTTATAGTATTTATGGTCTTCTTTTGTACGTGCAGATCCAAAAATGCTTACGCAAGGTCCTATTTTACTTAAACGTTCGTACCCTTCAACAAATTCTGCCATAATTTTAAATATAGCCCAAGAATCGTTGGTTTTAATTTCATTCCAAGTTCTTTGTTCAAACTTTTCTCTTATTTTTCTATCTTCATTTGGAATCATATGTGTTTTAATATATTTTTTTAAGTTGCTAAATATAAGGTTAAAAATGTTTGCTGACTAATGTAATTCTTTTTTTAAGAATTTGGCAGTATAGCTTTTTTTATTCAAACTTATTTCTTCTGGTGTGCCACTGCAAATTAAGTCACCTCCATTTTTTCCGCCTTCCATACCTATATCAATAACGTAATCTGCTAATTTTATTACATCCATATTATGTTCAATTATAAGTACTGTATTTCCTTTATTGGTAAGTTTATTTATAACTTCCATAAGTACACGAATATCTTCAAAATGAAGTCCGGTAGTTGGTTCATCTAAAATATAAAATGTATTTCCTGTATCTCTTTTAGATAGTTCTGCGGCTAATTTTATACGCTGCGCTTCACCACCAGAAAGTGTTGTAGATTGTTGTCCCAGTGTAATGTAACCCAGCCCAACATTATTTATAGTTTTTAATTTTCTATAAATTTTTGGAATATTTTCAAAAAACAAAACAGCATCTTCAATAGTCATATTTAATACATCGGAAATAGATTTTCCTTTGTACCTAATTTCTAAAGTTTCTCTATTGAAACGTTTTCCTTGGCAGGTTTCACACTCTACATGAACATCTGGTAAAAAGTTCATTTCAATTACACGAACACCTCCACCTTGGCAGGTTTCGCAGCGTCCGCCTTTTACATTAAAGGAGAATCTTCCAGGTTTATATCCTCTAATTGAAGCTTCACTGGTTTTTGCATACAAACTTCTAATTTCACTAAAAACACCTGTGTATGTTGCAGGATTAGAACGTGGAGTCCTTCCAATAGGAGATTGGTCAATATCAATTACTTTATCTACATGTTCTAAACCTTTTATTGATTTGTAAGGCATTGGTTTTTTTACACCTCTATATATGTGTTTGTTTAAAATAGGATATAACGTTTCGTTTATTAGAGTGGATTTACCGCTTCCAGAAACTCCCGTTACACAGATTAGTTTACCTAAAGGAAATTCTACAGTAACATTTTTTAAGTTATTTCCTGTAGCTCCAGATAATGTAATTTTTTTTCCGTTTCCTTTTCTTCTTTTTTTTGGAACTTCAATTTCTTTAGTTCCATTTAAATAATCCGCTGTTAAAGTATTGTGTGTTTTTAATTCTTCAAAAGTACCTTTACTTACAATTTCACCTCCGTGAACACCTGCGCCAGGACCAATATCTAATACAAAATCGGCATGTTCAATCATATCCTTATCATGTTCAACCACAATTACAGAATTACCAACATCTCTTAAATTTATAAGTGATTTAATTAATTTTTCGTTATCTCTTTGGTGTAAGCCAATACTTGGCTCGTCTAAAATATAAAGCACTCCAACCAATTGAGAGCCAATTTGTGTTGCTAGTCTAATGCGTTGAGCTTCACCACCTGAGAGGGATTTTGAGCTTCTGTCTAATGCTAAATAATCTAAACCAACATCTAATAAAAATTGAATTCGAGTTCTAATTTCTTTTAATATTTCTGAAGCAATTTTTAGTTGTTTTTTTGATAATTTTTCCTCAATACTTGAAAACCAATCAGCTAATTCTGAAATATCTAACTGAGCTAATTCCGAAATATTTTTATTATTTATTTTAAAATATAAAGCTTCTTTTTTAAGACGATTGCCATTACAAGATTCACAATCAATTTCATCCATAAAATCTTTAGCCCAACGTTTTATAGAAGTTGAATCACTCGATTTGTACTGATTTTCAATAAAGTTTACAATACCTTCAAAATCAATTTCATAATTTCGAGTAATCCCCATAGTTTTTGAGGCAATTTCAAACTTTTCATTTCCACCGTTTAAAATAATATCTAATGCTTCTTTTGGAATTTTGGATATTGCATCGGTTAATTGAAAATTATAACGTTCTGCAATAAGTTGTAATTGTTTAAAAATCCAACTATTTTTTTGTTCTCCAATTGGAGCGATTCCACCACTTTTAATGGAAATAGCAGTATTCGGAATTATTTTTTGAATATTAACTTTATTAACTCTTCCAAGGCCATTACAAGTTGAACAAGCTCCTTTTGGCGAATTAAATGAAAAGGAGTTTGGTTCTGGGTTTGGGTACGAAATTCCAGTTTCTGGACACATTAATTCTCTACTAAAATAACGTGGCACGTCGGTATTATGTTCTAAAACCATCAATACATTTTCTCCAGAATATAAGGCGGTAGTAATAGTTTCTTCCAGTCTTTTTTCGGAAGCCTTATTAATTAATAAGCGGTCTATTACAATTTCAATATCATGCGTTTTGTACCTATCGAGTCGCATTCCCTTTTCAAGGTCTTTTATCTCTCCATCTACACGTACTTTTACAAATCCTTGTTTGGCAATTTGCTCAAATAACTCTCTATAATGTCCTTTTCTAGATTTTACTACAGGAGCTAATATTGCTATTTTTTTTTCGTTGAAATCAGTTAAAATTAATTCTTTTATTTTCGCATCGCTATAACTTACCATTTTTTTATTGGTGTTGTAGCTATAAGCATCGGCCGCTCTGGCAAATAATAATCGCAAAAAATCGTAAATTTCTGTAATGGTGCCAACAGTTGATCTCGGACTTTTATTGGTGGTTTTTTGTTCAATAGAAATTACAGGAGAAAGTCCATCAATTTTATCAACATCTGGTCGTTCTAATCCACCTAAAAATTGTCGGGCATATGCCGAAAAAGTTTCAATATACCTGCGCTGACCTTCAGCATATATAGTGTCAAAAGCTAACGACGATTTTCCGCTACCACTTAAGCCAGTTATAACAACTAACTTTTCTCTAGGAATACGAACATCAATATTTTTTAAATTATGAACGCGCGCACCTAATACTTCAATATATTCTTCTTGTTTTGCCATTAGATTTTTGAAAAGTTACAAAGTTAAAAAAATGAAATTACAATTTTAATGTAGTAGTACATCTTATTTTGAAAATTAGTATATTGCGTTAAAATTTATAAGCATTGAACTGGATTAATTCTTTAAGACATTTTTTTGAAAAACATGGTTTTGCTGTATCATCTAGATTTGCAGATAGATTAGGTATGAACGTATCTAATGTGCGTTTATTTTTTATTTATATTTCATTTGTAACTTTAGGGTTTTCTTTTGGTATTTATTTAACATTGGCTTTTTTACTACGCTTAAAAGATTTAATCTATACTAAAAGAAGTTCGGTATTCGATTTATAAAATACTATGAAAAGTAAATCAAAATTAGTTATTTCAATTGGGTTATTACTTGTGGTAATTAGCATAGGAGTTGGAGGTTATATGACTCTTTCTGATGATAATTTTATTGATTCATTGTATATGACAATTATTACAATGACTACTGTTGGATTTGGCGAAATTCATCCACTTACTTATAACGAAAAGCTATTTACAATATTTTTAATTTTAATAAGTATAATGGTTTATGGTTATACGGTAACAGCCTTAACTGAATATTTAGCGAGTGGAAAAATATTAGAACAATTAAAACAAAAAAAAGTGCAACAAAAAATTCAGAATTTAAAGAATCATACCGTTGTTTGTGGATACGGACGTAATGGAAAACAAGCAGTTGCTAAATTAATTCAATTTAATCAGCCTTGTGTTGTTATTGAAAAAAGAGTAAATGAAATTGCTGAATTAGAAAAAGACAATATTTTATTTATTGAAGGCGATGCAACTAATGATGACGATTTAGCAAAATTAGGTTTAGAAAGAGCTAAAAGCTTAATTACAGCATTACCTTCAGATGCAGATAATTTATTTGTTGTTTTGTCTGCACGTCAATTCAATAAAGACTTTACCATTATCAGCAGAGCTTCCAACGAATCTTCTTACGGAAAGTTAAAGTTTGCAGGAGCTACAAATGTTATTATGCCAGATAAATTGGGTGGTGCTCATATGGCATCTTTAGTTGTTACACCAGATTTGGTTGAATTTGTTGATAGGCTTACAATTGCAGGAGATACCAATGCAAATTTGGAAGAAATTTCTGTGAATGATTTACCTTCAGAGCTTTTAAATAAAACAATTTTAGATTTAGATTTACGAAAAAAAACAGGTTGTAATGTTATTGGATTTAAAACATCTGAAAACGAATATATTGTAAATCCAGAATCGTCAACAAAGTTAACATCAAATACAAATTTAATTGTATTAGGAAATCCAACTCAAATTAAAAAATTACGAGAAACTTTATAAAATTATTATGAATAATTTAATAAAAATAAATAAGTTTTGCATTAAAAATTTGTAGCAAGCTAAATTTTTTAGCATCTTGGGGACCTTTTAACAAAATATTTTAACCAAACTAATAAAACAATGAGTTCGAAATTTTTTTTAATAATTCTATTGCTATTTTCTTCAGTTGCTTTTTCCCAAGACATTACAGTTAAGGAAAATATTGTAAATCCATCCAAATTAATTAACGACGGAATTATTGAAGTTGATGTTTTTGGCGGTACGCCTCCATATACCTACAAATGGAGCAATCAAAGTACTCCTTTAACTTCCAATAAAGCTTTTGGCTTAGTAGAAGGTATTCCTTATAGTGTTGTTGTATCGGATGCTTCAGGAAATTCGATTACAAAAGAATATGTGGTTCCCATAAAAAATATTTCAGAACGGTTTAATGGAACTTTTACACCAGTTGTAAATTCTATTGCTATGGTGTTATTTTGGGATCCTTTTACTGCAATTGGAATTTATGATCCAAATGTTTACGTAGAAAAAAAGATTATTCCTATTCCTGGTTGGAAACCTGGAATAAAGGGGGCATTTACAATTAAAAAATGGGTGGTTGAAGATGGTACAAAAGTAAAAGAAGGTGATACCATTGCAATTATTTCGAGAGGAGAGAATGAAATTATTGGAAGATCTTTTGTGTCTGGAACTTTAAAACACCTAGCAAAAGAAGGGGGAACAATTTACGATTCTTCAAATAAAGAAGATATAATTGAAGAAGGTGCACATAATTACGCTTCTGTAATTTATGATGAAAAAATTGCTTTACTGTATCCAAATGGAGATATTCAGAAAAAAAACATTCCGTTTATTGTAATATGGTTGTCTATTGGTGCTCTATTCTTTACAATTAGAATGGGTTTTATAAATATAAGAGGTTTTAAACATGCAATTGATCTGGCTAGAGGAAAATACGACGATCCAAATGCTCCGGGGCAAGTTACGCATTTTCAAGCGCTTGCAACTGCCGTTTCTGGGACGGTTGGTTTAGGAAATATTGCAGGAGTAGCGGTTGCTGTTTCTTTAGGTGGTGCTGGTGCATCTTTTTGGATTATTCTCGCAGGATTGTTAGGGATGTCTTCCAAATTTGTAGAATGTACTTTAGGGGTAAAATATAGAGACATAGCTGCGGACGGAAGAGTGTTTGGTGGACCAATGAATTATTTACGTAATGGATTGGAAAAGCAAAATAAGAAAGGTTTAGGTAAGGTTTTGGCAGGTATATTTGCCGTGTTATGTGTTGGTGCCTCTTTTGGTGGCGGTAATATGTTTCAATCTAATCAGGCGTTTGAAGCTGTTTCTGGACAAGTACCAGAATTAGTAGGGCATGGCTTTTGGTTTGGTATAATTATTTCTATACTTGTTGCAGCTGTAATTGTTGGTGGTATTAAAAGTATTGCAAAGGTTACAGAAAAAGTAGTTCCTTTTATGGCTACTATTTATGTTGCAGCTTGTTTAGCGGTAATTTTTATAAATATTGAAAATATTGGCCCTGCATTTACAGCAATATTTGATGGAGCCTTTAATCCAACTGCTTTAAAGGGTGGTGTTATAGGTGTATTAATTGTAGGTTTCCAAAGAGCAGCATTTTCTAATGAAGCTGGTGTTGGTTCTGCAGCAATTGCACATAGTGTGGCAAAAACTAACCATCCGCCTTCTGAAGGGTTTGTTTCTTTAATGGAACCTTTTATTGATACTGTAGTTATTTGTACTTTAACAGCATTGGTGTTAATTTTTACAGGAAAACATGAAGTTATAGGAATGGCAGGTGCACAATTAACTTCTGATGCTTTTGGTACTGTAATTTCTTGGTTTCCTTATGTGTTAACTGTAGCAATCTTTTTGTTTGCTTTTTCTACAATGATTTCTTGGTCTTATTATGGAATGCGAGCTTGGTCTTACTTATTTGGAAAAAGTAAAAAAGCTGAAATGATTTATAAAATATTCTTTTTAATATTTATAGTTGTTGGAGCATCAGTTAGTTTGGGAGCTGTTTTAGATTTTTCGGATATGATGATTCTTGCAATGGCATTTCCAAACATTATAGGATTGTACTTTATGTCTAGTGAAGTACGTACAGATTTAAATGAATATTGGCGTAAACTAAATGCAGGAGAACTTTTTAAAGCTCAAAGAGTAGCAAAAAAATAATATTACTATACATATGAATCAATTTAAATCCCATTTCTGGTATAACAAACGCCAAAGAAATGGGATTTTCTTTTTATTATTGATTATTGTAATGCTACAAATTACTTTCTTTTTTGTAGATTTTGCTCCAGAAGAACCATCTCGTTTTTCTCAAAATGAAATTGAAGTTTTTAAAAAGGAACAAGACTCTTTATTAAAAAAAGCTCTTGAAGAAAGAAAACCTAAGATTTTTCCATTTAATCCTAATTATATAAACGATTTTAAAGGATATCAATTAGGATTGAATGTTGATGAAATTGATAGGCTAATATCCTTTAGAGAAACAGGTAAATTTATAAATTCAATAAAAGAGTTTAAAGGTGTTACTAAAATTAGTGATAGTTTATTAAATAAAATAAGCCCTTATTTTAAATTTCCAGATTGGGTGACTAATAAAAATACTAAATCTAACACTAGGTTTAAAAAAAATAAAAAAGAAGCTATAGAGGTTAAAGATTTAAACTTGGTTACAAGTAGCGATTTAATAAAAATTAAAGGAATTGGAGAAAAAACGGCTGAAAGAATACTTAGTTATAGAAATAAATTACAGGGTTTTTCCTACGAAAACCAGCTTTATGAAGTGTATTATTTAGATAAAGAAACTGCAGATAAGGCTTTAAAATACTATAAAGTACTCTCAAAACCAACTATTAAAAAATTAAATATAAATACAGCTTCATTTAAAGAGGTATTAGCCATTGTCTATATTGATTACGAGCTTACTAAGAAAATTTTTAGTTATAGAGATGAAGTTGCAGAAATTCAATCGTTAGAAGAATTAAAAAAAATTGATGGTTTTCCAATAGAAAAATTTAATAGAATAAGCTTATATTTGGTGGCTGAATAAATTTATAATTAAAACAGTTAACCGTTAAATGAATAACATGTATTTTACTGAAGAACACGAGTCGTTTCGACAAAGTTTTCGAGATTTTCTGCTAAAAGAAGTAGTTCCCAATGTTAATAAATGGGAAAAACAAGGTTTTGTGGATAAACAAATTTGGAAGAAATTTGGGGATATGGGTTATTTTGGTTTAAATTATCCAGAAGAGTTTGGAGGTTTAAATTTAGATCTTTTTTATACTGTTATTTTTTTAGAAGAAATGCAGAAAGTAAATTCAGGTGGATTTGCCGCTGCTATGTGGGCGCATACTTATTTAGCTATGACTCATTTAAATGCTGAGGGAAGTAAATTTATAAAGGAAAAATATTTAGTACCAAGTGTAAATGGAGAAAAGGTTGGTTGTCTTTGTATTTCAGAGCCATTTGGAGGGTCTGATGTGGCAGGAATGCGAACTACCGCAACAAAAAAAGGAACTAATTATATTATAAATGGATCTAAAACATTTATAACAAATGGTGTTTTTTCCGATTATTTAGTGGTAGCAGCAAAAACAAGCCTAGAACTTGGTAATAAAGGAATGAGCATTTTTGTTGTCGATAGAGAAACTAAAGGAATTTCAGCAACAAATTTAGAGAAGTTAGGATGGAAGGCATCAGATACTGCTGAAATTGCATTTGACAATGTTATAATTCCAGAAGAAAATTTATTAGGAGAAGAGAATAAAGGGTTTTCTTATATAATGCAGCATTTTGCTTCCGAAAGAGTTATTATGGGGGTGAACGCACATGCTAGAGCCGAATTTGCTTTAGACTATGCGATCCAATATATGTCAGAAAGAAAAGCTTTTGGAAAAACGATAGATCAATTTCAAGCTTTAAGGCACAAGGTAGCAGATATGGCAAGTGAAGTTGAAATGTGTAAAGAATTTAATTATTCTATAATTTACAGATTAGATAAAGGTCAATATGTTGTAAAGGAGGCGAGTATGTCTAAGTTAGTATCTACAAAAATGGCTGATGAGGTTATTTATCAATGCCTTCAGTTGTTAGGAGGTTATGGTTATATGGAAGAATACCCAATGGCAAGACTTTTAAGAGATAGCAGACTAGGGCCAATTGGAGGTGGCACTTCTGAAATTTTGAGAGAAATTATCGCAAAAATGATTATTGATAAGAAAGAGTACAAGCCAGTAACTTAAGCATATTTAGCTGTTTTCTGAGGTGAAAAAATATAAAAATATTATTTTAATTATTTAATTTTTAATTTTTCAATAATAATTTATACATTTGCACTCTTAAATTTTAAAGAGAACAACTTGGAAGGAGGTGCTAATACATGTTAATCATACCAGTTAAAGACGGAGAAAATATCGATAGAGCGTTAAAACGTTATAAAAGAAAATTTGATCGTACAAAAACAATGAAAAATTTACGTAATCGTAAACAATTCAATAAGCCATCAGTTGTAAAACGTGCGCAAAACATAAAAGCTCAATATGTTCAGAGATTAAGAACAACCGAAGAGCAAGGTTAATTATTAGCCAAAAAATTAAAACCGTTAGTAAAAACAATATACAATTTGTATGTTTGTTTTCTAACG
The DNA here is from genome assembly GCF_014646675.1 of Lutibacter litoralis. Classification (GTDB taxonomy): domain Bacteria; phylum Bacteroidota; class Bacteroidia; order Flavobacteriales; family Flavobacteriaceae; genus Lutibacter; species Lutibacter litoralis. The sequence goes on from NZ_BMNS01000003.1 coordinate 115,400, forward strand.
GTTTTTTTTATGCCTATAAAATCCTTTTTAAATTATCTACTAATTGAAAGAAAGTATAGTATACATACTATAACTGCGTATAAAAAAGATATAAATGATTTTTTTGCCTTTTACAATGCTAATTATGGAGATGTTATTATTTTAGAAATTAATTACTCTCAAATAAGAAGTTGGATTGTTAGTTTGGTGAATTCAGATATAAATAATAGAACAATAAATAGAAAAATATCATCGTTAAAATCATTTTTTAAATTTCTTCAAAAAACAAAACAAATCACAATTAATCCATTAGCAAAGCATCAGGCTTTAAAAACATCAAAACAGATTCAAGTTCCTTTTTCTGAAAAGGAGATTAAAGATGTACTTAGTTTAAAGGATAATATAGAAGATTTTGAATCTGTAAGAAATAAATTAATTGTAGAGTTGTTTTATTCTACCGGTATAAGAAGAAGTGAATTAATACATATTAAAGTTGCCGATATAGATTTTAATATTGAAACTGTTAAAGTGGTTGGAAAAAGAAATAAGGAACGTTATATTCCGTTAATAAAAACGGTGCAAGTTTCATTAAAAAATTATCTTAATTTTAGAAATGAAATTAAAACTGAACAACCTTATTTATTTATTACAAAAAAAGGTAAAATAATATATGATACACTTGTGTATCGAATTATAAATAATTATTTTAGTACTGTGTCATCAAAAGTTAAAAAGAGTCCACATGTTATTAGGCACTCTTTTGCTACTCATTTGTTAAATGAGGGCGCAGATTTAAACGCTGTTAAAGAATTGCTTGGGCATTCAAGTTTAGCGTCAACACAAGTTTATACTCACAGTAGTTTGGGTAAATTAAAGAAAGTGTATAACCAAGCTCACCCAAGGAGCCAAAAAAAATAATTTTATGAAAGTAAATGTACAGTCTGTTAATTTCAATGCGGATAAAGGTCTTATTGAATTTGTTGAAAAGAAAGTAAATGGTTTGGAAAAATATTATGATAAAATAGTTGATTCTGAAGTTTTTTTAAAGGTGCATCAAACTAGTGAAAAGGAAAATAAAAATGTAGATGTGAAATTAAATATACCAGGGAATGATCTTATGGTAAAAAAACAATGTAAAACTTTTGAGGAAGGTGTGATGTTAGCAGTAGATTCTTTAAAAAGAAAGCTAACTCAAACGAAAGAAAAAATAAGAGCTAAATAATTTATAAAAAATAGTTTAAAAAGTTTTGTTTAAAATTAAAACTTTAATACATTTGCAGTCCGTTAGAAATAGCGGGCTTCTTTTATGGAGTAAAAGGCCGATGTAGCTCAGCTGGCTAGAGCAGCTGATTTGTAATCAGCAGGTCGTGGGTTCGAGTCCCTCCATCGGCTCAAAATAAAAGAAAAGTTCAGAGTTTGTTTTTTTTGATGTAGCATTTAATGGTGAAAACAGAAAAGTTTATGCTCAGCACTGTCAAGTTTTTTTGACAGGGATCTTTGAAAATAACGGTGAGATACTCAAGTGGCCAACGAGGGCAGACTGTAAATCTGCTGCGCAAGCTTCGGAGGTTCGAATCCTCCTCTCACCACGTTAATATTGGAATAAAGAATACATTACCCAATGATGATTTGATAAAAATTATTGCGAGAGTAGCTCAGTTGGTAGAGCTTCAGCCTTCCAAGCTGACTGTCGCCGGTTCGAGCCCGGTCTCTCGCTCTATTTTTTTTGGCCGGTGTAGCTCAGGGGTAGAGCGTTTCCTTGGTAAGGAAGAGGTCACGGGTTCAATTCCCGTCATTGGCTCAATAATAGAATTGAATTTAACACTATATATAACTAAGATTTAAAAATTAATAATTATGGCTAAAGAAACTTTCGATCGTTCAAAACCACATTTAAACATTGGTACAATTGGACACGTTGATCACGGTAAAACAACCTTAACAGCTGCTATTACTGTTGTATTAGCAGAGAAAGGACTTTCTGAAGTAAAAGATTTCGATCAAATCGATAACGCACCTGAGGAAAAAGAGAGAGGTATTACAATTAATACTGCTCACGTAGAATACCAAACTGCTAATCGTCATTACGCTCACGTTGACTGTCCAGGTCACGCGGATTATGTAAAGAATATGGTAACTGGTGCTGCACAAATGGATGGAGCAATTATTGTTGTTGCTGCAACTGACGGACCAATGCCTCAAACTAGAGAGCATATCTTATTAGGTCGTCAGGTAGGTATTCCTAGATTAGTTGTATTCATGAATAAAGTGGATATGGTTGATGATGAAGAATTATTAGAATTAGTAGAAATGGAAATTAGAGATCTATTATCTTTCTACGATTATGACGGTGATAACACTCCTGTTATTCAAGGTTCTGCCTTAGGAGGATTAAATAAAGAGCCTAAGTGGATGGATAAGATAATGGAATTAATGGATGCTGTTGATACTTGGATTGAGTTGCCTAAGCGTGATGTTGAAAAAGATTTCTTAATGCCTATTGAAGATGTATTCTCAATTACAGGTCGTGGTACTGTAGCAACTGGTCGTATTGAAACAGGTGTTGCAAACACAGGTGATGCAGTAGATATTATTGGTATGGGTGCTGAAAAATTAACTTCTACTATTACTGGAGTTGAAATGTTCCGTAAAATATTAGATAGAGGTGAAGCAGGTGATAATGTAGGTATCTTATTAAGAGGTATTGCAAAAGAAGATATCCGTAGAGGTATGGTAATTTGTAAACCTAAATCAGTTACTCCACATGCTAATTTTAAAGCTGAGGTTTATATCCTTAAAAAAGAAGAAGGTGGTCGTCACACTCCATTCCATAATAACTACCGTCCACAGTTTTACGTACGTACAACTGACGTAACTGGAACAATTATGTTACCTGATGGAGTTGAAATGGTAATGCCAGGAGATAACTTAACAATTACTGTTAACTTACACCAACCAATTGCATTAAACGTAGGTTTACGTTTTGCAATCCGTGAAGGAGGTAGAACAGTTGGAGCTGGTCAGGTAACAGAAATGTTAGATTAATCAAACCCAAAGAATAAATAAGGTGCTTCTGTAACAGAAGCACCTTTCTTTACGGGCGTAGCTCAGTTGGTAGAGCACTGGTCTCCAAAACCAGGTGTCGGGAGTTCGAGTCTCTCCGCCCGTGCAAAAATTAGAAAAATGAATTTAGTTAATTATATCAAAGACTCATTTGAAGAGTTACGCAATAAAGTATCTTGGATTTCTTGGGAAGAAGCCCAAAAGTCAACAGTGGTTGTTGCTATATTTACTATAATATTTGCATTAGCAGTGTTTGCGGTAGATAAATTCTTTCAAAGTGGTTTAACTGAGTATTTTAAATTATTTTAATTAAGGTATGACTGATTCTGTAAAAAAATGGTATGTTGTAAGAGCTATTGGTGGTCAAGAGAATAAGGTAAAATCTTATATCGAAAATGAAATTGCTCGCCTTGGAATGACGGATTATGTTGATAGAGTTCTAGTGCCTACAGAAAAAGTAATTCAAGTACGTAACGGCAAAAAAATAAATAAAGAACGTGTTTATTTTCCAGGTTATGTTATGATTGAAGCAAACTTAAGTGGAGAATTGCCTCATATTATTAAATCTATAACGGGAGTAATAGGTTTTTTAGGTGAAGTTAAAGGAGGAGATCCTGTACCAATGCGAAAATCGGAGATAAACCGTATGCTCGGTAAAGTAGATGAACTATCTGTGCAAAATGATAATGTTGCAATACCTTATGTAGTAGGTGAAACGGTAAAGGTTATCGACGGACCATTTAATGGATTTGATGGTACAATAGAAAAGATAAATGAAGAAAAGCGTAAACTAGAAGTAATGGTTAAAATTTTCGGTAGAAAAACACCATTAGAACTTAGTTATATGCAAGTAGATAAAATTTCATAATAGTTACATATAATTTTTGATGTTGCATTTGCTTCCAATTAATGTAATATCTAATTTAAGATTTAAAAATGGCAAAAGAAGTTAGTAAAGTAGTAAAATTACAAGTTCGTGGAGGTGCGGCAAACCCATCACCACCAGTTGGACCTGCTTTAGGTGCTGCCGGAGTTAATATTATGGAGTTCTGTAAGCAGTTTAATGCTAGAACTCAAGACAAACAAGGAAAAGTTTTACCAGTAGCTATTACAGTATACAAGGATAAATCTTTTGATTTTGTTATAAAGACTCCACCAGCAGCAGTGCAAATTTTAGAAGCAGCTAAAGTAAAAAAAGGTTCAGCTGAACCAAATAGAATTAAAGTGGCTACAGTTACTTGGGATCAATTGAAAGCGATTGCTGAAGATAAAATGGTAGATTTAAATGCATTTACTGTTGAATCTGCTATGTTAATGATGGCGGGAACAGCACGTTCGATGGGGATTAGAGTAAAGGGAGAAGCTCCTATAAAACAATAAAACAGTTATTTAAAAATGGCAAAATTAACTAAAAAGCAAAAAGAGGCTGAAGCTAAAGTTGATAGAAATCAAACTTATAGTTTAAATGATGCTTCTGCTTTAGTAAAAGAAATTACTAATGTAAATTTTGATGCATCTATTGATTTAGCTGTTAGATTAGGAGTAGATCCTCGTAAAGCAAATCAAATGGTTAGAGGGGTAGTAACATTACCTCACGGAACTGGTAAAGATGTAAAAGTATTAGCATTAGTAACTCCAGACAAAGAAGCGGATGCTACAGCAGCAGGTGCAGATTATGTTGGGTTAGATGAATATCTTCAGAAAATTAAAGAAGGTTGGACAGACGTTGATGTTATTATTACAATGCCTAGCGTTATGGGTAAATTAGGTCCATTAGGTCGTATTTTAGGACCTAGAGGTTTAATGCCTAATCCAAAAACAGGTACTGTAACAATGGATGTTGCAAAGGCTGTAACAGAAGTAAAAGCTGGTAAAATTGACTTTAAAGTTGATAAAACAGGTATTGTTCACGCTGCAGTAGGTAAAGCTTCGTTCTCTGTAGAGAAGATTGCAGAAAATGCAGGTGAATTAATACAAACTTTAATAAAGTTAAAACCAACCGCTGCAAAGGGAACTTATGTGAAAAGCATATATATGTCTAGTACAATGAGTCCTGGAATTAGTATTGATACTAAATCTGTTAATAGTTAAAACTTAGAAATTATGACGAGAGAAGAAAAATCACAAGTAATAGAAGCTTTAACAACAAAGTTAACAGAACAAAATATCATCTATTTAGCAGATATTTCAGGTTTAAATGCAACAGATACCTCAAATTTACGTAGAGCGTGTTTTAAGGCAAATATTAAACTTGCAGTTGTTAAAAATACATTGTTAGCAAAAGCAATGGATAAGTCTGATAAAGATTTTGGAGAATTACCTACAGTATTAAAAGGAAATACTTCAATTTTATTATCTGATACTGGTAATGCACCAGCAAAATTAATAAAAGAATTTCGTAAAAAATCTGATAAACCTTTATTAAAAGGAGCTTATGTTGAAGAAGCTGTTTATGTAGGGGATGAGCAATTAGATACTTTAGTTAATATTAAGTCTAAAGAGGAAGTTATTGGAGATATCATTACGATTTTACAATCACCAGCTAAAAATGTTATTTCAGCATTACAGTCAGGTGGTAACAAATTATCTGGTATTTTAAAAACATTATCAGAAAAAGAATAAGCGCACTAATAAACTAAATAATAAAAATTAAACAAAGAGAAATGGCAGATTTAAAAGATTTCGCAGAACAACTTGTTAACTTAACAGTAAAAGAAGTAAACGAGTTAGCTAATATTTTAAAAGACGAATATGGTATTGAGCCAGCTGCAGCAGCAGTTGCAGTAGCAGGTCCAGCAGCAGGTGGAGAAGCAGCAGAAGAAGCTCAAACTGAATTTGATGTAATTTTAAAAGCAGCAGGTGGTTCTAAATTAGCAGTTGTTAAATTAGTTAAAGAATTAACTGGTTTAGGATTGAAAGAAGCTAAAGGTGTAGTAGATAGCGCACCAGCACCAGTAAAAGAAGGTATCTCTAAAGATGAAGCGGAAGCTTTAAAAGCATCACTAGAAGAAGCTGGAGCAGAGGTTGAGCTTAAATAAGCTTTCAACAGCTAAAACAATTTAAGGTTTAGGTCTGGGGTCATCCTAAGACCTAAACCATTTTGCGTATATATTCGTTCTTATATTTTAATAGTTTTTTAACTTAAAGTTTTTGTCCATTGGCATCAAAAAATTTCACCGAAAGAATAAACTTTGCATCAGCTAAATTGGTAACTGAATATCCAGATTTTTTAGATATTCAGGTAAAATCATTTCAAGATTTTTTCCAATTAAAAACTAAGGCTGACGAACGAAGTACCGAAGGGTTATATAAAACCTTCCTTGACAACTTCCCAATTACAGATACTCGAAACCAATTTGTGTTAGAGTTTATAGATTACTTTGTAGATCCTCCTCGATATTCAATTCAAGAATGTATCGAAAGAGGTCTTACTTATTGTGTGCCATTAAAAGCACGTTTAAAGTTGTACTGTACTGATCCTGAACATGAAGATTTCGAAACTATTGTTCAAGATGTATATTTAGGTACAATTCCTTATATGACAAATAGTGGTACTTTTGTTATTAATGGAGCGGAAAGAGTTGTTGTTTCACAGCTACACCGTTCTCCAGGGGTATTCTTTGGACAGTCATTCCACGCAAACGGAACAAAATTATATTCTGCAAGAGTAATTCCTTTTAAAGGTTCTTGGATAGAGTTTGCAACAGATATCAATCAAGTAATGTATGCTTATATTGATAGAAAGAAAAAATTACCAGTAACTACATTGTTTAGAGCAATTGGTTATGAGAGAGATAAAGATATTCTTGAAATTTTTGATCTTGCTGAAGAAATTAAAGTTTCTAAAAGCGGACTTAAGAAAGTTTTAGGCAGAAAATTAGCAGCTCGTGTATTAAAAACATGGTTTGAAGACTTTGTGGATGAAGATACTGGAGAAGTTGTTTCTATTGAAAGAAATGAAATTGTTTTAGATAGAGATACAATTTTAGAAAAGGAACAAATAGAAGAAATTATTGAGTCTGGAGCAAGAACCATTTTACTTCATAAAGAAGATAATGAAATGGCTGATTATGCTATTATTCACAATACATTACAAAAAGATCCAACAAACTCTGAAAAAGAAGCTGTTGAACATATATATAGACAATTACGAAATGCCGAACCGCCAGATTTTGAAACTGCGAAAGGTATTATAGATAAATTATTCTTCTCAGAACAACGTTACAATTTAGGTGAAGTTGGACGTTATAGAATGAATAAAAAGTTAGGGCTGAATGAAGATATCGATCAAAAAGTTTTAACAAAATTAGATATTATTACAATTATCAAAAATTTAATAAAATTAGTTAATTCTAAGGCAGAAGTTGATGATATTGACCATTTATCTAACCGTCGTGTTAGAACCGTTGGCGAGCAATTAGCTAGTCAGTTTGGTGTTGGTTTATCTCGTATGGCTCGTACCATTCGTGAACGTATGAATGTGCGTGATAATGAGGTATTTACACCTATAGATCTAATTAATGCTAAAACATTGTCTTCGGTAATTAATTCATTCTTTGGAACAAATCAGTTGTCTCAATTTATGGATCAAACAAATCCATTAGCAGAGATTACACACAAAAGAAGATTATCAGCATTAGGACCTGGTGGTTTATCTAGAGAGAGAGCTGGGTTTGAGGTTCGAGATGTTCACTATACACATTACGGACGGTTATGTCCAATTGAAACTCCTGAGGGACCAAACATTGGTTTAATTTCATCATTGGCAGTTTTTGCTAAAGTGAATAATTTAGGTTTTATTGAGACTCCATATAGAGAAGTAATAGATGGTAATGTAAATATTACAGATGAACCAAGATATTTAAGTGCAGAAGAAGAAGAGGGAATGAAATTTGCTCAGTCAAATCTTCCTTTAGATGAAACAGGTAAATTTACAGCCGAAAAAATTATTGTTCGTGAAGAAGCGGATTATCCTGTAGTTGAGCCTGAAAAGGTAAACTTTATGGATGTAGCTCCAAATCAAATTGCATCAATTTCTGCATCTTTAATTCCATTCTTGGAACATGATGATGCAAACAGAGCATTGATGGGATCGAATATGATGCGTCAGGCAGTACCTTTGTTAAAACCTGAATCTCCAATTGTTGGGACTGGTTTAGAATTTAGAGTTGCAAAAGATTCGCGTATTTTAATGAACGCAGAGGGTGCTGGAGTTGTTGAGTATGTAGATGCCGATACCATTAGTATTAAGTATGATAAGACTGATGAGGATCGTATGGTAAGTTTTGATGGAGATAGTAAATCTTACAACTTAATTAAATTTAGAAAAACAAATCAAGGTACTTCAATAAACTTAAAACCAATTGTTCAAAAAGGAGATAGAGTTGAAGAAGGGCAAGTGCTTTGTGAAGGTTATGCTACACAAAAAGGAGAATTAGCTCTTGGTAGAAATATGAAAGTAGCCTTTATGCCTTGGAAAGGGTATAACTTTGAGGATGCAATTGTAATTTCTGAAAAAGTAGTAAAAGAAGATATTTTTACATCTATTCATATTGATGAATACTCTATGGATGTAAGAGATACAAAACTTGGTGCTGAAGAATTAACAAATGATATTCCAAACGTTTCAGAAGAAGCTACAAAAGATTTAGATGAAAATGGAATGATTCGTATTGGTGCTGAAGTAAAACCTGGAGATATTTTAATAGGTAAAATTACTCCAAAAGGTGAATCAGATCCAACACCTGAAGAAAAATTATTAAGAGCTATTTTTGGTGATAAAGCTGGTGATGTAAAAGATGCCTCATTAAAAGCTTCGCCATCATTAAGAGGTGTTGTTATTGATAAAAAATTATTTGAGCGTGCTGTAAAAGATAAATCTAAACGAGCTCAAGATAAAGTTAGTATAGCTAATTTAGAAAGTAAATATACTGCTAAGTTAGAAGATTTAAGATCGGTTCTAATAGAAAAATTATTTACGTTAATTAGTGGTAAAACTTCTCAAGGTGTATTAAACGATTTAGGGGAAGAAATACTTCAAAAAGGGAAAAAGTTTACACTGAAAATGTTAAATGCTGTTCCTGATTTTAATTATTTAACTAAAGGAGTTTGGACAACGGATGATCATATTAATTCTCTTGTAATTGAATTAATTCATAATTACAAGATCAAAGTAAACGATTTACAAGGATCATTAAGACGTGAAAAATTTACAGTTTCTGTTGGTGATGAATTACCTGCAGGTATTTTAAAACTTGCTAAAATTTATATTGCTAAAAAACGTAAGTTAAAAGTTGGTGATAAAATGGCAGGTCGTCACGGTAACAAAGGTATTGTTGCTCGTATTGTAAGAGCAGAAGACATGCCTTTCTTAGAAGACGGGACTCCAGTAGATATTGTTTTAAATCCGCTAGGTGTACCTTCTCGTATGAATATTGGACAAATTTATGAAACTGTTCTTGGTTGGGCAGGTCAAAAATTAGATACTAAATATGCTACACCAATTTTTGATGGAGCAAGTATAGACCAAATCAATAAAATTACTGAAGATGCAGGTGTGCCAAAATATGGTCATACTTATTTATATGATGGTGGAACAGGAGAGCGTTTTGATCAACCAGCAACGGTTGGAGTTATTTATATGATTAAATTAGGTCATATGATTGATGATAAAATGCACGCACGTTCTATTGGACCATACTCATTAATTACACAACAGCCATTAGGTGGTAAAGCACAATTTGGAGGTCAACGTTTTGGTGAAATGGAGGTTTGGGCGCTTGAGGCTTATGGAGCTTCTAGTACATTGCGTGAAATCTTGACTGTAAAATCTGATGATGTTATGGGTAGAGCAAAAACGTATGAGGCTATTGTAAAAGGTGATGCTATGCCAGAACCTGGATTGCCAGAATCATTTAACGTATTAATGCACGAACTTAGAGGTCTTGGATTAGACGTTAGATTAGAAGAATAATTTTAGTAAACAGTTTCAATATTCAGAGAGTAATTTACACCTGAATATTGAAACTGAATACTGCCAACCAATTACTGAATACTATAAAGAAATGGCAAGAAAAACTGATAAATACACTGTAAAAAAGTTTAATAAAATTTCAATTGGTTTATCATCTCCAGAAGCAATTCTAGAGAAATCAAACGGAGAAGTATTAAAACCAGAAACTATAAATTACCGTACACACAAACCTGAAAGAGATGGATTGTTTTGTGAACGAATTTTTGGACCTATAAAAGATTATGAATGTGCCTGTGGTAAATACAAGAGAATTCGTTATAAAGGAATTGTTTGTGACCGTTGTGGTGTAGAAGTTACTGAGAAAAAAGTACGTAGAGATAGAGTAGGACATATTAATTTAGTAGTTCCTGTTGCTCATATTTGGTATTTTAAATCATTACCTAATAAAATGGGATACCTTTTAGGTTTACCATCTAAAAAGTTAGATATGATTATTTACTACGAACGTTATGTAGTAATTCAACCAGCAGGAGCAAAAAATGCTGAAGGAGAACCATTACAAAAAATGGACTTCTTAACAGAAGAAGAATATTTAGATATTCTAGAATCATTCCCAGTAGAAAATCAATATTTAGATGATAACGACCCAGATAAGTTTATTGCTAAAATGGGTGCTGCTTGTTTAATCGATTTATTTAATCGTATTGACTTAGACGAACTTTCTTACGAGTTACGTCATAAAGCAAATACAGAAACATCTAAACAACGTAAAACTGAAGCTTTAAAAAGATTAAACGTTGTTGAATCTTTTAGAGATGCTAATAAAAATAGAGAAAATCGTCCAGAATGGATGATAATGAAAGTAATTCCGGTAACTCCACCAGAATTACGTCCATTAGTTCCATTAGATGGAGGTCGTTTTGCAACATCAGATTTAAATGATTTATACAGAAGGGTAATTATTAGAAACAATCGTTTAAAACGTTTGGTTGAAATAAAAGCACCAGAAGTAATTTTACGTAATGAAAAACGTATGTTACAAGAATCTGTAGATTCATTATTTGATAACACACGTAAATCATCTGCTGTAAAAACAGAATCTAACCGTCCATTAAAATCATTATCCGATTCATTAAAAGGTAAGCAAGGACGTTTCCGTCAAAACTTACTTGGTAAGCGTGTTGATTATTCTGCACGTTCTGTAATTGTTGTTGGACCAGAGTTAAAATTATACGAATGTGGATTGCCAAAAGATATGGCAGCTGAATTATACAAACCTTTTGTAATTAGAAAATTAATTGAAAGAGGAATTGTAAAAACAGTAAAATCTGCAAAGAAAATTATAGATAAAAGAGAACCAGTTGTTTGGGATATTTTAGAGAATGTTTTAAAAGGACATCCTGTAATGTTAAACCGTGCTCCTACGTTACACAGATTGGGTATTCAAGCTTTCCAACCAAAATTAATTGAAGGAAAAGCAATCCAATTACACCCGTTAGTTTGTACGGCATTCAACGCCGATTTTGATGGGGATCAAATGGCGGTTCACTTACCATTAGGACCTGAGGCTATTTTAGAGTGTCAGTTATTAATGTTAGCTTCACATAATATATTAAATCCGGCAAATGGTGCGCCAGTTACCGTTCCTTCTCAGGATATGGTACTTGGTTTATATTATATGACAAAAGAAAGAAAATCTACTCCAGAATATAAAGTTAAAGGAGAGGGTTTAACTTTTTATTCTCCGCAAGAAGTTACAATTGCTTTTAATGAAAAAGCAGTAGATCTAAATGCAAGTATTAAAGTTAGAACTAAAGATTTTAATGAAGAAGGAGCATTGGTTAACCAAATTATAGAAACTACAGTAGGTAGAGTTTTATTTAACGAGGTTGTTCCAGAAGCTGCAGGTTATGTAAATGAAGTATTGAATAAAAAATCATTAAGAGATATTATTGGTAATATATTAAAAGTTACCGATGTTCCAACTACTGGAAAATTCTTAGATGATATGAAAGGAATGGGATATAATTTTGCATTCCGTGGTGGTTTATCATTTAGTTTAGGAGATATTATTATTCCTCCAGAAAAGCATACAATGATTGATGCTGCTAATGCTCAAGTTGACAATATTATGGCAAACTATAATATGGGTATGTTAACAAACAAAGAGCGTTACAACCAGGTAATTGATATTTGGGGTTCTACAAACAACCGTTTAACAGAACTTTCAATGAAACGTTTACGTGAAGACCAACAAGGGTTTAACTCTGTATTTATGATGTTAGATTCTGGTGCAAGGGGTTCTAAAGAGCAAATTCGTCAGTTAACAGGTATGCGTGGATTAATGGCGAAACCTAAAAAATCTACAGCAGGAGGTGGAGAAATTATTGAGAATCCAATTCTTTCTAACTTTAAGGAAGGGTTATCAATTCTTGAATATTTTATCTCAACACACGGTGCACGTAAAGGATTAGCGGATACGGCATTAAAAACTGCCGATGCAGGTTATTTAACACGTCGTTTAGTTGATGTTTCTCAAGATGTTATTGTTAATGAACATGATTGTGGAACGTTAAGAGGATTAAATGTTCAACCACTTAAAAAGAATGATGAAATTGTTGAAACTTTAAGTGAAAGAATCTCTGGACGTGTATCACTACACGATGTTGTTGATCCAATTACTGAAGAAATTTTAGCACATTCTGGGGATCAAATAACCCCTGAAATTGCAAAAGCTATTGAAAATTCAGCTGTTGATAGTGTAGAAGTACGTTCAGCTTTAACTTGTGAAGCTAAAAAAGGTATTTGTGCAAAATGTTACGGAAATAGTTTATCAACAAATAAAATGGTTCAAATTGGAGAAGCTGTTGGTGTTGTAGCCGCGCAATCTATTGGAGAGCCAGGTACGCAGTTAACATTAAGAACTTTCCACGTTGGAGGTGTTGCAGGAAATATTTCTGAAAACAACAAATTAATTTCAAGATTTGCAGGTAAAGCTCAAGTTGAGGATTTAAGGACAGTTGCAGGAAAAGATGCTGATGGAGAACCAATTGATATTGTAATTTCTAGAACTTCAGAAGTAAAAATTATTGATGAAAAATCTGGTTTAACATTAAGTTCTAATAATATTCCTTATGGTTCAACTGTTTATATAGAAGATGGACAAAAGGTTAAGAAAAATGATGTTGTTTGTAAATGGGATCCATTTAACGGTGTTATTGTTTCAGAATTTGCTGGTACTATTCATTTCGAGAATATTGAAAGAGGTATTAATTATCTTGTAGAAATTGATGAGCAAACAGGTTTCCAAGAAAAAGTAATTATTGAATCTAAAAATAAAAAGACGATTCCAACATTATTGTTGAAAGATGATAATGACAATGTAATTAGATCGTACAACCTACCAGTTGGGGCACATTTAATTGTTGAAGATGGGGATAAAATTCCATCTGGAATGTTTATTGTAAAAATACCTCGTAAATCTGGAAGATCTGGGGATATTACTGGAGGTTTACCTCGTGTAACAGAATTATTTGAAGCACGTAACCCTTCAAACCCAGCTGTAGTTTCAGAAATTGATGGTGTCGTTTCTTTTGGAAAAATAAAACGTGGTAACCGTGAAATTATAGTTGAGTCTAAATTAGGTGAAGTTAAAAAGTATTTAATTAAACTTTCTAATCAAATCTTAGTTCAAGAAAACGACTTTATTAAAGCTGGTATGCCACTTTCTGAAGGTGCCGTTACACCAAATGATATTTTAAATATCGAAGGTCCTGCTAAAGTTCAGGAGTATTTAGTAAATGAAATTCAAGAGGTTTACCGTCTACAAGGTGTGAAAATTAATGACAAACATTTTGAAGTTGTTGTGCGTCAAATGATGCGTAAGGTTAGAATTATTGACTCTGGAGATACGTTATTCTTAGAGAATCAATTAATTCATAAAAATGACTTTATAGAACAAAATGATGAGATCTATGGTATGAAAGTTATTGAAAATGCTGGAGATTCTGCTAATTTAAAAGAGGGTCAAATTGTTTCTGCACGTCAGCTAAGAGATGAAAATTCTGTATTACGTAGAGAAGATAAAGTGTTGGTAGAAGCAAGAGATGCAAACCCTGCTACTGCTGAACAAATATTACAAGGTATTACAAGAGCTTCTTTACAAACTAAATCATTTATTTCTGCAGCTTCCTTCCAGGAAACTACAAAAGTATTAAACGAAGCTGCTGTAAGCGGTAAAGTTGATGATTTAGAAGGATTGAAAGAAAATGTAATTGTAGGTAAACGTATTCCTGCAGGTACAGGTATGAGAATGTATGATAATATTATTGTAGGTTCTAAAGAAGAGATGGATTCAAGTTTTTAATTATGAGTGACCAAAAACCTAAAAAAGAAGGACAAATTAATATTGAATTAGACGATAAAATAGCGGAAGGAACCTATGCTAATTTAGCAATAATTAATCATTCTGTTTCAGAATTTATTGTTGATTTTGTTAGTGTAATGCCTGGGCAACCTAAAGCAAAAGTAAAATCTAGAATTATATTAACTCCTCAGCACGCCAAGCGATTGGTAAAAGCTTTAGCTGATAATGTGCATAGGTTTGAGCAAAGTCATGGAGAAATTAAAGACTATGAGCAACCTCCAATACCAATGAATTTTGGTCCAACAGGAGAAGCATAAAAACTTAAAAATCCCGAACATTTGTTCGGGATTTTTTATTTTAGAGTTATTTTATCATAAGATTTTTTTAATTTTTTAATAACAGCTTCTATTTCTATTTCATTTAAATGTCCAAAACCAAAACGAATAGCACATGTATTTTTGTTCTGATAAAGAATTGTTTTTGGTAGCAATAGATCGTTTTTTTCGGCTTCTTTAGCTAGTTTAAGTAGTGATATTTTAGGATTAAACTGTAACCAGATAGCTAATCCTCCTGAAGGAATTTCCCATTGTCCCGTATCTAAAAAATAGTTATTTAAAAGACTGCACAAAACATCTCGTCTTTTTTTATAGATTACAATATTCTTTTTCGTAAGCCGGTAAATTTCACCCTCATTAATTAATTCTGATAGCATTTGTTCTTGTATTAAATCGCCTTGCTTATCTATTAATTCTAAATAATTCTTAGCTTCTGAGATCAGATTTTCTGGGGCTATAACAAACCCTGTTTGAAAACTTGGAAATAATGATTGGCCTAGTTTTCCTAAATATATAACCATGCCGTTTGCATCTGAACTAGCCATAGGTAACATTGCCGATCCTTCATACTGAAAATCGTAATCATAATCATCTTCAATAATGGCAAAACCATATGCTTTCGCAAGTTGTAATAGCTCTAAGCGACGTTCCGCACTTAATGTCACCACTGTTGGATAATCTCTATGGGAGCATATGTAAACACACCGAATACTACCTTTTGTAAAGTGTTTTTTTATATATTTAACATCTATTCCTTTATTATCTACTGGAATTGTCTTTATATTAGCACCTGTTTGTTGAAAAATCATATTAGATGCATAATTACTTAAATGCCCTACCAATACAACATCGTTTTGTTTTATTAAGAGTTGAGATACCAGGTATAAACTCATTTCCGTACTACGTGTATTTATTAGGTTATTTGGACTAATATGAAAACCTCTAGTTGCATTTAAGTAATTACATAGTTGAGTCTGAAATAAAGAGTTGAAAAAATCGGTTGATCTGTTCCATTTATTTATTAACGTTTTTCGTTTCATGGCAGCACTATACCACCTCGTGAATTGATGTACAGGATGCAAGCGTAAATCTGGTTTACCATCATTAATAGAATACCTTGCATTTGTAAACTGAACAGTTGAAGCTAAATGAAATGACTTTTGAAAAGGAAACCCCGTTGATTTAGCATATGTATATGCTTCATTTATTTTTTGAGAAGTTGCTTTAATTTTTGCTTTGTTTTGCTCTGGTTCTAAAACAAATGTACCTTTATTTGGTATAATTTCAACCCAACCTTGTGAGGCTAACTCTTCATAGATAGCGACAGCAGTATTTCTATGAACTTTTAATAATTGACTCAATACACGGGTTCCTGGTAACATTGTACCTTTGTTTAAATAACTACGTTGTATTGCATTTATAATTTGTTCCGAGGCCTGTAAATATAGAGGTTGTGATTTAGACTTGTCTAAATTAATTAGCTGTTTAAAAAGAGTATTAACCGGACTATCTATCATTTTAAAACTGGACTATATAAGTCGTCCGGAAAGTTACTAATTTTGCAGCGTTTTTAAATCAATATTTATGAAAATTTCAATTAGAATATTATACATTTTATTATTTACGGGTGTTACACTATATGCACAACAAGATACAATTAGGTTAAAAGAGGTCTCTATTTCTTCAAATAGAATTTCGATTCCTTTTTCAAAAACATCTAGAACAATGAATATAATTACTTCAGATCAAATTTTGAAATCTCCTGCTTCTAATGTTTCAGATTTACTGCAAAATATTGTGGGAATAGATATTAGAAGAAGAGGAATAGAAGGGATGCAATCTGATTTATATGTTAGAGGAGGAAATTTTGATCAGACATTGGTTTTAATAGATGGTGTTAAGATGGATGATTCTCAAACTGGACATCATTCAATGAATGCAATTCTGTCTCTCGATAATATTGAGCGAATTGAGGTTATTAAAGGTCCTGCCGCACGTATCTATGGTCAGAATGCGTTTACAGGTGCCATAAATATCGTAACAAAAAAGATTAGAGCTAATTCTTTAAAGGTTAATTTAGGGTACGGATCTTATAATAATTTAAAAGGAGGTCTTTCTTTTATTGAGAAATTTGAAAATGGAGGAGTTTTGGCCTCTTTTAATTATCAAGAGTCTGACGGTTATAGATATAATACTGATTTTAAAAATAAGTCAGTATTTATAAAAGCATATTTAGGAAAGTATAATTTGACTTCTTCATATACAGCTAGAGATTTTGGTGCAAACGGATTTTATGCAAGTCCTGCTGCAATAGACCAGTACGAAGAGACACAAACTAGTTTAATTGCGTTAGATGCTAAATATTTATCAGGAAATTTCACCATTAAACCTAGAGTTTATTGGAAAAGAAATCAAGATATGTATTTGTATTTAAGACACAACCCGCCAGCATACCGAAATTTACATATTACAAATAGAATAGGAGCAGAAACTAATATTGTTCTCAATTCTTCATTAGGAAAAACAGGTGTTGGTATTAATGTTTCAAGAAACTTTTTGGTGAGTAATAATTTAAATGATCATAATAGAACTGCTTTTACCGGATTTTTAGAACATCGTTTTGAAATTGATAATTTTGATATTACTCCTGGAATTGCTATTAGCTCGTTTTCAGATTTTAATACAAAAGCATTTCCTGGATTAGATCTTGGATATAGATTTTCTGAGCGTTTTAAATTGTATGGTAATATAGGTTATACTTATAGAGTACCAACATTTACAGATCTTTATTATGTTGGAAGAAATGAAATTGGAAACCCAGATTTAAAACCAGAATCTGCATTATCTGAAGAAATAGGCTTTAAATACATTACGGGTAGGTTCGATTTTAATTTGGCATTTTTTAACAGAGATGCTAATGATTTAATTGATTGGGCTAAAGATGATCCTAATAATGCTGAAGAGAAGTGGAAAGCAAGAAACTTTAGCAAAGTGAGCACACAGGGCTTTGAAATTGAATTAGCCTATAAGTTTAGTATTGGGAATTTTGACCAAAAATTTAATTTAGGCTACAGTTTTATTGAAGACGAAAATAAGGATGAATACACAAGGTATGCATTAAATAGTATTAAACATCAACTAACATCAGCATTAGATTTTAAATTTTCGAAACTATTTAGTCAAAATATATCATACAGATTTGTGGAAAGATCTAGAGGAGAAACGTATGCAATTGTAGATGCAAAAATTTTAGCTGAATTGCCTAATCGTTTTGGCTTGTCTTTAAGTGCAAATAATATTTTCAATACAACATATACAGAAACCAATTTAGTACCAATGCCAAAAGGCAATTTAATGTTTGGACTAAACTATAAATTTTATTAAGTATTTTACTAATTTTTAAATTTCAACTTTTGCAATTTTTTTATGAATTTCATTTGTTTTAAGTAAAGCTGCTGAGCCGTACCATAATTTTAATTCCATAACTAATGTGCCTTGTTGAATTGCTAGATCTGTTTCGGTTAACTTTTTAGCTTGTTCTATGGTAGCAACATCAAAAATATAAATACCTCTTAAATCTCCGGTATCTAAAAAAGGGCCTGCTACAACTAGCTTGCCCATTTGTGCTAACTTTGTAATATTGTCTAAATGTGAACGTTGTAAATTGGCGGCAGTAATTGAATCTTGAGATCTATTAGGACCTCTTTTTAAAAAAGCCATAACGTAAGTTTTCATGCCGTAATTATCTGCATTTAATTTTTTTGCCAGTACAGGATCAAATTTATTAGATTCAGAAGGAATTTTGTGGAATTATTATTTATTTAATTGTTACATGAATAAAAGAAAATTGTTAAAAAGAGAAAATATACAAAGCTTTTCATAATGCTAAAGTTAAAGTTGAAGAACTAAAATAGATAAATATTTGTAAATTGAGATATTAAAATTATAAACATGAAAGAAAGAATTAAATCTTTTAATGCTTTTTACCCTTTTTATTTAAAACAACATAGTAATAAAACTTGTAGATTGTTACATGTTGTTGGAACAACTTTTGTTTTGGCATTAGGTATTACAGCTATTTATCACAATATTCCAATACTTTGGGTCTTTGTTCCAATTGCAGGTTATGGTTTTGCGTGGATTGGTCACTATTTTTTTGAAAAAAATAAACCAGCCACATTTCAATATCCACTTTGGAGTTTACGTTCCGATTTTAAAATGTATTTTGAAATTTTAATAGGTAAAATTTCTTTAAATTCATCTAAAGATTGAGAAGTAAATAGAATTATTTAACATTTTAGATATTTCGTATTTAATAAAAAAACTCTATAACATTATAGAAAAATTAAATATAAAACGTTTTCGTTAAACAAAACATAATTAAAAGATCTTGAATAGTTAAAAAAATGATAAATATGTAATGTTTTGCTTGTAGGCATTTTTTAGTTGTTGTATATTTGCACCATAATAACTACTAAAATAATCGATATGAAAATTATCAAAAAATTAAAAAATCAAGAAAGTAAAAAGAGAATGACAGCAGTCGATTTTAAGAATGCTAAAAGTATAACTTGGAATAGTAAAAGAAGATTTGGAATATAAGAGTAAACACAAAACCATTGTAAATTGTTTAAGAAACGGTAGGCAAACCTATCGTTTTTTTTATGCTTAAAATTTAACTGATAGCGATACAACAAAAGTTAATATTTTGTAGGCTTTTTTGTTAAAATAAAAAGATAGATATTATATTGAATAATAAGTTTTATATTTGAGTAATTAAAAAATAATTAAACTTAAATTATGAAGAAAATAGTATTTTTTATTGCTGCTTTAGCAATTATTTCTTGTAACGAAGAACCAAAAATAGATTATGCAATTTTATCTGGTAAAATTGCAAATCCAGTAGCAAAGCAATTAACCATTAATAGTGCAGAAAGACCTATAAAAACTATTGAAGTTTCCGATGATGGTACATTTATAGATACTTTAACGGTTACAACAGGTTATTATATACTTTCAGATGGTAAAAATAAAGCTTCATTATATTTAGATTCAGGAAATACGGTTAACATTAATTTTGATGCAAATGATTTTGAAAATACATTAGAACTTACTGGGGCGGGATCTGAAATAAGTAACTATTTAATCAGTAAAAGAGCGAAATCTAAAGAATTAGCAGGAGAAGGAATAGATATTTATTTATTAGAAGAAGATGCTTATAAAGCCAAAATTAATGAAATTAAAACTGCTTCGGAAGATTTATTAGCTGCTACAGCAGGAGTTTCAGAAGAATTTAAAGAGAAGGAAAAGCGTAACATATATTATACTTATTTAGGGTTTGTTGACAAATATCAATTGTATCATTCACATTATTCTAAAAAGAAAGATTTTAAAGTTTCTGACGATTTTTTAAAAGAACTTGAAACGATAGAATATAACAATGAAGAAGATTTTTTATTTTCTTCAAATTATGAAAATTTAGTTAATGCACATTATCATAAAGAGGCAAGAAAATTGGCAGAACAAGATTCAATACCAAATGATATTGCTTTTCTGAAAACTGCAGCAGGTATTACAAATGAAACTATTAAAAATAAATTACTTTATGTAAATTCTAAAAATAATATAACTTATACAGATCAATTAGAAGATTTTTATACGTTATTTATGTCAGCTTCAACAAATGAGGAACATAAAAAAGAGATTACTGAAAGTTATAATAAATTAAAAACAGTTTCTAAAGGTCAGCCTTCACCAAAATTTGAAAATTATGAGAATTTTAATGGAGGAACTACTTCTTTAGATGACTTAAAAGGAAAATTTGTATATGTTGATGTTTGGGCAACTTGGTGTGGACCTTGTAAAGCTGAAATACCATTTTTAAAAGAAGTTGAAGCAAAATATCACAATAAAAATATCGAATTTGTAAGTATATCTGTAGATGTTGAAAAAGATTATGAGAAATGGAGAACTATGATTGAAGAAGAAGACTTAAAAGGAATTCAATTATTTTCTGATAAAAACTGGAAATCAGATTTTGTAACAGGTTATTTAATTAAAGGAATTCCTCGTTTTATTTTAATTGATCCAAATGGAAATATTATAAGTTCAAACGCGCCAAGACCTTCAAGTGAAAAATTAATAGAATTGTTTGATGAATATAAAATTTAATCATTAGGAATTAAATTAATAAACTCTTTAGAGGCTGTCTTATATATTAGGCAGCCTCTTTTTTTATCTTTGGTTAAAACGAGTTTTTTATATGTCGCTTTTGTTGTTTTCAATCAGATTATCATCTTTATTAAATAAATCTAATAAAGCATTTGGTAAATATTTTAATATTGACGAAGCTGTAAAGGTCTCGTAGCTAGTTTCAGAAATTGCAATATCTGCTGTTTTACCGTGTAAATACACACCAAAAATTGCGGCATTAATTGGCTCATATCCTTGAGCAATTAAACCTGTAATTATTCCTGTTAAAACATCTCCAGAACCAGCGGTTGCTAAGGCAGGATTACCCGTTGAATTAAAGTATTTTGAAGTACTATCTATAATTACAGTATGAGCACCTTTAATAACCATTATAAGGTCATGTTTTTTAGAAAAATCTGTAGTTTTTTCTAATCTTTCAAAGTCGTTTTTCCAAGTCCCAATTAAGCGTTCTAATTCTTTAGGATGCGGAGTTAAAACAGTATTTTTTGGTAAAAAATTTAAGAGTGATTTATTTTGAGATAATAAATTAATTGCATCAGCATCAATTACAAGAGGTAGTTTATTTTCTTTAATAAATCTTTCAAAACCGTTAGCAGTTTTTTCAACTGTTCCCATTCCAGGACCAATTCCAATAACTGTTGCATTTGTTTTAAAATTAAAATACTCTAATGAAGTGTCATTATCAACTTCAACCATAGCTTCTGGAACAGCAATTTGTAAAACTGGATAGCCACACTTTGGAAGGTATGCACTTACCAATCCACTACCAATTTTTAACGCTGCTTTTGTTGCTAACGTAACAGCCCCAATTTTTCCAAAGCTACCGCCAATAATAAGTGCATGTCCAAAAGTTCCTTTATGCGACCATTTTTTTCGAGGTTTGTATAATTGAAGTATTTCACTTTTAATTGTATAATTTAGGGTTGGATTTAAACTTTTGATAAAATTGGAATCCAAACCAATATCTAATACTTCCCAAGTTTCAAAAAAATCACTATTTTCGGGAAGTAAAAATGCCAATTTAGGTGTTTGAAATGTAAGCACGTGGCTTGCTTTTAAAACAGTTTCTTTATCAATTACAGAAGTATCGGTAAAAAGTCCAGATGGCAAGTCTATAGCTAATGTAAAAGCTTTTATGCTATTTAAATAGTTAATTAATTCTTTAGTAAAACCTTCGGGGCTTCGTGTAAGACCGTTTCCAAAAATAGTATCAATTACAATATCTTCAAAAGCAACTTCTGGAAAATCATTTTCACTATTTATAATAGTTGGCCATTTTCCAATTTCTTTTAAACGATTGTAATTCACCAAAAATTCTTTGGTTCTTTTTTCACTAAAATTTACAATGTAACAGGTTATATTATATCCATTTTCGTATAAATAACGCGCAATTACTAAGCCATCTCCACCATTATTTCCAATACCACAAAATACATGAATTTTAATGTTTTGATTTTGCAATTGATTATGTAACCAATTAAAACACTGTTTAGCTGCATGTTCCATTAAATCAATTGAAGAAATATTGTTACTATTTATAGTAGCCTGATCTGCAGCGGCAATTTGATGTGAGTTAAGTATAAACATACCATAAATTTAATGAAAAAAAAATTTGTCACTCTAAGGTTTCTTTAGAATGACAAATTTTATATACTTCACTTTATTTTTAGTAAGATGAATTTTAGAGTTACATTAATTAAAATTACACTAACCTTTAAATTCACCCATTTCGGCGTACTTATCCATACGTTTTTTTACAAGATCTTTATGTGTTAAATCTTTTAGTTCTTTGTATGCTCTAATTATTGTTTTTTCTACTTCTTTAAATGCATTTTCCCTGTCGTAATGTGCACCTCCAAGAGGTTCTTTAATAATACCGTCAATTAATTTTTGTTTTTTCATATCACTTGCGGTAAGTTTTAGCGCTTCAGCTGCTTTCTCTTTATGTTCCCAACTCCTCCATAAGATTGAAGAGCAAGATTCAGGAGAAATTACTGAGTACCATGTATTTTCCATCATATAAACTCGATCTCCTACACCAATTCCTACTGCACCACCAGAGGCACCTTCACCAATTATAATTGTTATAATAGGTGTTTTTAAGCGAGTCATTTCTAAAATGTTTCGAGCAATAGCTTCACCTTGTCCGCGCTCTTCAGCTTCTAAACCAGGATATGCGCCAGGAGTATCTAAAAGTGTTACAACAGGAATGCCAAATTTTTCAGCCATTTTCATAAGCCTCAATGCTTTTCTGTATCCTTCAGGATTAGACATTCCAAAGTTTCTATATTGGCGTGTTTTGGTATTATAACCTTTTTGTTGGCCTATAAACATAAAAGATTGGTCTCCAATTTTACCCAATCCACCAATCATTGCTTTATCATCTTTTACAGTTCTATCTCCATGTAACTCCATAAAAGTACCGTTGGTAAGAAAGTTTATATGGTCTAAAGTATAAGGTCTGTTTGGGTGTCTAGACAACTGAACTCTTTGCCAAGCGGTTAGATTTTTATATATGTCGTTTTTAGTTTTTATTAATTTTTTTTCAATGTTTTTGCAACTATCAGTTACATCGACATCACTTTCTTTACCAATTAATTCACACTTAGTAAGTTGTTCTTCTAATTCTTTTATTGGTAATTCAAATTCTAAATATTCCATGTTTTTTAAATTTGATGTTGTACAAATATAATAACTTCTATATTTTAAGTATGCACTTAGGTGCTTTTTTTATTTTTTATTAGCCCATTTACAATTACTGTTACAAAAATTATTGCTGCGCCTAAATAAAACTGGGGAGTCATTTTTTCTGCCTCACCAAAAATTAAAACAGCTAAAATAATTCCATAAACAGGTTCTAAATTTATGGTAAGCATAACAGTATAGGGAGTTAAGTACTTCATTATATCAACAGATACTATAAATGCATATGCCGTACAAATGGTACTTAATATTATTAAATAGATGATATCGTTGGTTGTTAAAGTAAAGTTTTCGGGTGTAAATCCAGTTGAGAATAAAATATAAACTGTAATAAAAAGAACCCCAAAAAGTAATTGATAGAATGAAATTGTACTTGCATCGTTTTGTTTTACAAATAGCCCGTTAATAACTGTAAATAATGCAGATAAGAAAGAAGCAATAAGTGCATATATAATTCCAAGTGTATAATCATTTTCAACATTAAAAATAATATATAAACCTGAAATTACAATAATTCCAAAGATAAATTCTATAAAATTAATACGTCTTTTAAAAAAAACAGGTTCAATAAATGAGGTAAATAGAGCTCCTGTACTCATAGACACTAAAGCTACAGAAACATTAGAAACTTTAATAGCTGTAAAAAAAGCAATCCAATGAAGGGCAATAAGCACCCCACCTATAAAAAATTTCACAAGTGTTTTGGGAGGTACTTTTAGATTCTTTTTTTTAATTAAAAAATAAATATAAAGTACAATTACAGCTAACAACATTCTGTACCAAACTAAGGGTATTGCATCTATTGTAATTAGCGCTCCTAAAATTGCTGTAAACCCCCAAATAAACACAATGAAGTGGAGGTGTAAATAGTTTTTTAAGTTAGTTTTTAGCATTTCTAAGATATAAGTACACTGCGAGTGCTCCAAAAAATATGTTAGGGAGCCAAACCATAATAAAAGCATTTGTTTCAGCCCCAGCTCCTAATACTTCTACAATTTTTAAGAAAAAAACGTACACAAACATTAAGGTTATTCCTATTGCCAGATTTATACCCATACCACCTCTACGTTTTTTTGCAGCTAAACAAACGGCAATAAAAGTTAGTATGTAGGTTGAAATTGGTAAACTGGTTCTTTTATGAAATTCTACTAAATAAGTATTTAAATTACCAACACCTCTTTGCCTTGATAGCTCAATAAATTCATTTAATTTAATAGAGGTCATTTCTTTGGCCAAGTCGTCTACATTTATTAAATCTTTTGGCCTGAAATCTAACAAGGTATCTAACTTTATACCGTACTCTATAGAGTCTTTATCTTTTAAAATAAATCTTTTTTTATAGGTATTCAATCTAAAAACAGTGTCTTTTTCAATCCACCTAACATTTTCAGCCATTAATTTATATTGTAATTTAGTACCTTCAAATTTCTCAAAAGAAAATTTCTGACCTTGTTTTGTAGTTAAATTGTAACTTTTTAAATAAATATAATCATTAGATCCAAGTTGTAGATTGATGTTTGTTATATGGTTTTGATTGTATTTTTTCTTTTGAAGGTATTTTTTACTGAACTCATTAAAAATTTTGTTACTATTTGGCACCACAAAATGATTCATTCCCAAGGCAAGTACTGTAACTAAGGTAGCACCGATAAAATAAGGTTTTAAAAAACGTGTAAAAGAAATTTTTGCGGAATGAATTGCAATAATCTCGGTATTTGAGGCTATTTTAGAAGTAAAAAAAATAACGGCAATAAACAATGCCAAAGGCATAAATGTATTTCCAAATATTACAATAAAATGCACATAATAATCTCTTATAATTTCAGAAGCAGATAGATCTGCATGGCGTAAAAATTTATCTACTTTTTCGGAAACATCAATAGCTATAGCAATTGGTAATAATAAAACTAAAACCAACGCAAAAGATGATAGAAATTTTTTTAATATGTATTTGTCTATAATTCTCAATTTCAGCTATTTGTAATTTTTTATGCTTAGCAATTACCTATTACAATCTTTTGTCCATTTGTTTTACCATTTGATTTTTCCATTCTGTAAAATCTCCTGCTAATATATGCTTTCTTGCTTCACGAACCAACCATAAATAAAACCCTAAATTATGAATAGAAGCAATTTGTTTTCCTAATAACTCTTTCGCAACAAATAAATGACGTAAATAAGCTTTTGAGTATAGTGTATCTACATAGGTAATTCCCATTTCATCAATTACAGAAAAATCATCTTCCCATTTTTTGTTTTTTATGTTTATTGTGCCGTGTGCTGTGAAAAGCATTCCGTTTCTAGCATTTCTAGTTGGCATTACACAGTCAAACATATCTATACCTAACGCAATATTTTCTAAAATATTTATAGGCGTTCCAACTCCCATTAAATAACGTGGTTTGTCTTCTGGTAAAATAGCAGTTACAACTTCTGTCATTTCATACATTTCTTCAGCAGGTTCTCCTACGGAAAGTCCACCAATTGCATTTCCTTCTGCTCCAACGGAAGCAATAAATTCAGCAGATTGTTTTCTTAAATCTTTATAAGTACTTCCTTGTACAATTGGGAAAAAAGTTTGACTATAATCGTATTTAAAAGGTGTTTTATCTAAGTGTGTAATACAACGTTTTAACCACCTATGTGTCATATGCATAGAACGTTTTGCATAATTATAATCGCAAGGGTACGGTGTACATTCGTCAAAGGCCATTATAATATCTGCACCAATACTACGTTGAATTTCCATTACATTTTCAGGTGTAAAGGTATGGTATGAACCGTCTATATGACTTTTAAATTTTACGCCTTCTTCTTTAATTTTTCGTCTTGCAGATAACGAATATACTTGATATCCACCACTGTCAGTTAAAATATTACGATCCCAGTTCATAAATTTATGTAAACCTCCGGCTTGTTCTAAAATTTTTGTTTGCGGACGTAAATATAAATGGTAGGTATTTCCTAAAATTATATCAGGATTTATCTCGTTTTTTAATTCGGTTTGGTGCACACCTTTTACGGTTCCAACAGTACCAACAGGCATAAAAATTGGAGTTTCAATAGTACCGTGATCGGTTGTTACAATACCTGCTCTAGCTTTGCTTTGAGCATCTTTACTTTTTAGTTCAAATTGCATAGTCGGCAAATATAGTTATTAAGTTTAAATGTTTAAAGGTTGATAAGTTTAAAAGTTGAAAACGGGTTGAAATGTTAAAAGTAAAAAAGTTTAAAAAGTGGTAAACAGTTTAATTCTAAAATTATTTAACTGCTGCTACCAAAAGCTATTAAGCCCTTCAACTTTTAAAGTGTTCAACTAAAAATTACCTTCTTCTTTTACTTTTTGGTTTAAAACGGGTGTTGTTTTTAGGGGTAAATTTGTTTTTTTTTGAATTATAAATTTTCTTTTTTGAAGGTGTTTTTGAAGCTTCTTCTGTTTTAGAAGAGGTTGCAACCATTTTGTTAATTTGTTGCATTTCTTCATCAGTTAATTCGCGCCAATTTCCTTCAGCTAAATTGTCTAAACTAACATTCATAATTCTGGTACGCACTAATTTTGTCACTTCATAATTTAGATATTCGCACATGCGTCTAATTTGTCTGTTAAGACCTTGCGTTAAAATAATTTTGAAAGTGTTTTTAGAAATTTGTTCAACTAAACATTTTTTTGTAATTGTTCCTAAAATAGGAATTCCACTACCCATTTTTTGAATAAAATCTGATGTAATTGGCTGGTTTACGGAAACGATATATTCCTTTTGATGATTGTTTCCTGCTCTAAGAATTTTATTAACGATATCCCCATCATTTGTTAAAAAAATTAAGCCCTGAGAGGGTTTGTCTAAACGACCAATGGGAAAGAGCCTTTCTGAATGATTTATAGCTCGAACAATATTACATCGTTCTTTAGAATCGGTAGTACAAACAACACCAACTGGTTTGTTATAAGCAATATAAAGCGTTTTTGGTTTCGATTTTAAGAGTTGACCATTAATTTTAACAATATCTCCATCAAATACACGATTTCCTAATTGAGTTGGTTTTCCGTTTATGGTAACCTTTCCATCAATTATTAGTTTTTCAGCTTCTCTTCGGGAACAAATTCCGGTACTGCTAATGTATTTATTTAAATTTATTGAGTTTTGGTTTGCGTTTTCCATCGAACTAATTTTCAATGTGCGAAGTTACTAATTATCATTCTTTTTTACCTCCATAACCAACGAATAATCCTATTATCGATGCGAAGAATAATGCGAAAAAATAATTTTCGTTAAAAGCATACCAATAAACCAACGCTGCTATTTGACCAACTATTACGGAAATAAATAGTGAATAAAGAAAGGGATTTATTTCTTTTTGATCTTTTAAATTTATGTATTTCAATTAATATTTTGTTTTAACTAGTGGCCCTTATTCCTTTATCCGTTGCTTTCTTCCAATTATAAAATATAGAATTGCACCAATTAAGTTAAAAAATAATACTACTAATACCCAAACAATTTTATTATTATCTTCAAATTTATTTCTTAAAATATCTACTAAAGCAATAAGTGTTGGTATAATTCCAAGTAATAAAGAAATTAGTATAATTATTTGCCAAGGTCCTACCATTCCTAAATATAACATCTTTCTCAGTTTTTAAAAATTATTAATAAGTTTATGTAAAAAAGTTAAAGACTTATTTTAACAAAAATGATACAGTGTTAAAAATAGAATTTTTAATTGAATACAGCAAAGAAATTTGATGAAGATTTAAGTTCTTATGTAGTTATTAGTATTTGATTTTTATTACATAAAAGAAGAAGTATTTAATTAGTTGTTTTTATAAAACTGTAACTTGTTTTTTAGTGCATTAACTTCTTCTTTCAGCTTTAATTGTTGTTGCAATAGGTTAAAAACAACGTCAATTCCTTCAATATTTACATTTAATTCGTGATGAAGTCTAATCATTTTTTCAAGATCACTAATTTTATCTTGATGAATAAATTTATTGTTTTCAAAGGTTACTAATTTTATAAGTCCTATATTTTCAAGATCTTTTATAAATGAAATTTCAATTTTATAGTGAAAACAAATTGTTTCTATTAATATTAAATCTGGCTTATCCATTAGATCTTATTTTTTGTAATTCTTTAAACAGCTCTATTTCATTTTTACTTAATTTTGTTGGCATTTTAATAGTATAAGTAATAATTAAATCGCCAAAAACACCTTCTTTTTTATAAACAGGAAACCCTTTTCCTTTTAATTTTACTTTTGTTCCTTGAGTAGTTTCTGGAGCAATTTTTAGTTTTACTTTGCCTTTAAAAGTATCAACAGTAATTTCTCCACCTAAAAGGGCAGTATATAAATCTAAAGCTACCGAAGTATATAAGTTATTACCATCTCTTTTAAATTTGGTAGTGTTTTTTATATTAAATTTAATATATAAATCACCATTTGGACCTCCGTTTACCCCTTTGCCTCCTTTTCCTTTTATTTTAATAATTTGCCCATCTGCAATTCCTGCAGGGATTGTAAGTCTAATTTTAGTGCCATTAACGGTTAAAACTTGTTTATGAGACTGGTAGACATCTTTTAAATTTAGATGCAGCTCGGCATTAAAGTCTTGTCCTTTAAATTGTCTGCTACGTTGTTTAGAATAGGATCTTGAACCTCCAAACATAGATTCAAAAAAATCAGAAAAATCTTGTTCAGAATAGCTTCCTCCTGTAGCTGAATAACTTCGAGATCGTTGTTGAGATTGTTGTTGCTGTTTGGCTTTTTCAAAAGCATCACTATGTTTCCAATCTTTGCCGTATGTATCGTATTTCTTACGGTTTTCAGGGTTGCTTAATACTTCATTAGCTTCATTAATTTCTTTGAATTTTTTTTCAGCTTCTTTGTTATCAGGATTTAAGTCTGGATGGTATTTACGAGCTAATTTTCTATAAGCTTTTTTAATGTCTTTGTCGTTAGCAGTTTTATCAATTCCAAGTATTTTATAATAATCTACAAACTTCATGAACTGAATTTTTAGTGGTGTAATAAAATATATTTAGTTTTTTTCTAAACTATAAACCAAAACTAAATGAAATTAAAAAAAGAGGTGTTTTTAAATATTAACATAATCTCTCTCAATATCATTTTTAAAAACACCTCTAACCAAACTTTACTCTATTTATAGGAAAACTAATTAATCAATAATACCAAATGTAACTTTCGTATTTACTCGGTATTCTTTAATTTTATTATTGTTTACAGTAACCTGCATATCTACAATATAAACTGATTTAATATTTTTAACAGATTTAGCCGCTTCATCAATTACATTTTGAACGGCATCTTCAAAACTTACAGTCGAATTTCCTAATATTTCTATAACTTT
Organism: Lutibacter litoralis; assembly: GCF_014646675.1. Lineage (GTDB taxonomy): Bacteria > Bacteroidota > Bacteroidia > Flavobacteriales > Flavobacteriaceae > Lutibacter > Lutibacter litoralis. The sequence continues at coordinate 145,399 of NZ_BMNS01000003.1, forward strand.
TAATACAGACATTTTAATTTGTTTTAGATTAATAATACGTGAATTTAAAGTAAATAGATACACTAGAAAATGATATTCCTCAAACCAGTTATTGATAATAATCATTCCACAAATTACCTAGTAACTTTAACTTTAAGAGTCTAAAAATTTATATTATGAAAAAATTAGTAATCATTATTGTACTTATTGTTTTAACAGGTTGTTCATCTACACAATTTGTCGATAGCTGGAAAAACCCTGAAACTACTTCTTTTAATCCAAAAAAAGCTTTAGTTGTTGGTATTACCGATAATCTGACAGCTCGTAAAATTTTTGAAGAAGACTTTAAAGATGCTTTAATTTTAAGAAATATAAATGCAGTTGAAAGTACTACTGTTTTAAGTGAAGGTTTTACAAGTTCAAAAAAAAGTGAGGAAGAAATTAATGAGATGATTCAAAAAATATCTAATGATGGTTTTGATGCTGTTGTAATTACAGTTGTAAAAGGTGTTGAAAAACAAAAAAGTTATTATGAGAATTATCCAAGGGTAGGTTTTGGATGGTCAAGATTTGGAAGGTATTATTATTGGTATCAAGATATTTATTATACTCCAAGATACTACGAAACTTACAATGTTTATCACATAGAGACATCAATTTACAATCTAAATGGTGCTGAAAATAAGTCACTTATTTGGGTTGGATCATTTAAAGTTGTAGATCCTCAAACAATATCTGTTACTGTGAAAGATTATGTTGATAGAATTATTAACCAACTTGAAACCGAACAACTGATTAGAAAAAGGTAAGTTTTTTTTAAGGGATAGAGGGTGTTTTAATGTTGTTTTCTCTTTTTTTATTTTAAATTCTTCTCATTAAAACTAATTAAAGGTAATAAGGCTAAAGCTTCCATTTCTTTAACTAAATCGTTATGAAAAAATTTGTTAAAAAAAGTTTTAAAATTATTTCGTTCTAACATGCCAATCATATCAGCTCTAACTTCATTTAAGTATAATCTTAAAAAATGGATAATATCGTTAGAACTATAAATGTTAAAATCTATTTTAGTGTAGTTAACACGTTGCAATAACATTTCTTTAAACCATTCCATTTGAGTTGCACCATCTTTTTCACTTAGAGGTGAAATATGTATTACTTTAATTGTAGCATTAAAAACGGAAGCAATTTCAGAAAGTTTGGCAACAGCATAAATATCTTCTTGTTCAAAATCGGTAGCATACACAATGGTATTAAGTTGTTTAAGCGTATATTTTTCTGGAATTGCAAGAACTGGGCAAGGTGCGTTAGAAATAAGCTCACTTGTGGTATTACCCATAAAAAAACTCTTAATTTTACCTTTTCCTTTCATTCCTGTTAGTATCAATGAAGCTTTTAATTTTTTTGCTTTCGCATTAATTTCTTCAACTACCGAAACATTTTCAACAACTTCAATTTCTATATTTTTTGTGTCAGTCACATTTCCTAAATGTTCAATACAAAAGTTTTTTAATTTAAAAAGCTTTTCCTTTTGCAATTCTTTTTTTGGTAATAAATAGGGCTCATTAACTGTTGATCCTAACGTAGTATTATCATATACGTGTAGCACACATAGTTTAGAATTAATTTTAGAATTCAATGCATCAGCATACTTTAAAGCAGCTAGTGCATTTGTTGAATAATCTACTGCACATAATATTGTTTTCATAAAAACTTTATTTGATATATAAATTTAAAATACGACCTCTAAATATTAAATGATATCTCTCAACTTTTGAAGGTTTATTGATGATGTCAATCATTTTATTCAAATTTTTAGTTTGATAATTTTAATGGTACTAAAGCTATTATCATGAAAAATGATTTAAACGAATTAAGAAGTAGACCAAATGGCAATTATATTTTTGATTCCTCATGGCAAGATTTGCACATACTTACCAAACATTGGAAATCAGATTTATTATTTTACATAGATGATTTAAGGTTTCTAGATGATTTAATTGATAAATATATTATTTGGATTTCGAAAGAAGATGATCTAGAAAGTGTTCGTAACATTAGAAAAAGAATTGTAAAAACAACTAAAGAATGTGATCTTTTATTGCAAGGAATAAATAAACACTTAACACATATTGAAGGGTTAATGGAGGATCCTTTTAAATATGATTCTCATAATTTTAGAACAGAACATCAACAACTGGAAAATGACATAACAATATTTTTAAAAACCTTTAGAGCAAATAGAAAAGAGGTTTTTAAAGTTACTGAACATTTAATAGAAAGTGATGAACTAATAAGAATCTTAACGAAAGCTCACTAACTATTAAATAACGATGTTTTAGATTATTCTTAACAAGTATGGAAATGAAAAAGAAGGGATGGATTTTTTTCGGAATTTTAGTTATTGCTGTAATATTTTATGTTAAAATAAAGCCAGTAATAGCTTCAAAAAACCTTGAATTTACATACACAAGATTAGAGAGAGGAACTATTGAAGCTATTGTATCAAGTACTGGTACTTTAGAAGCTATTAATACTGTTGAGGTTGGAACACAAATATCTGGAACTATAAAAAAAATATATGTTGATTATAATGATAAAGTGCAGGCAGGGCAGTTGTTAGCAGAAATGGACTTGAAATTATTGAATACCAATTTAATAAGTGCGCAAGCAAATTTAGCTGTAAGTCAAACCCAGCTAGCTTATTCAAAAAAAGAATATGAACGAAATTTAGGATTGTTTAATAAAAATGTTATTTCAGAAAAAGATTTAGCCAATTCTAAGTTTATTTATGATCAGGCAATTGGGGCAAATAAAGCAGCAGAGGCAGCTGTTAAAAACATACAAGTAAGTATTGGTTATGCTAAAATAACTGCACCAATAAGTGGTACAATAACAGAACGAAGTGTGGAAGAGGGCCAAACAGTTGCAGCTTCTTTTGCAACTCCAAAAATGTTTATAATTGCTGAAGATTTGTCAAAAATGCAAATCCTAGCGGATGTAGATGAAAGTGATATTGGTTTTATTCGTGATAGTATGAAAGTTCATTTCACAGTTCAAACATACTCTGAGAAAGAATTTTACGGTATAGTTAGTCAAATACGGTTGCAACCAATTGAGATAAATAATGTAGTTAATTATCAGGTGGTAGTTGATGTTGATAACAAAGAAGGATTGTTACTCCCTGGGATGACGGCTAATTTGGAGTTTATTACCAAATCAGCAAAAAATGTGCTACTAATTAATAATTCAGCATTAAGGTTTAGACCTAATGAGGTAATTTTAAAAGAAATTAAATCAAAATTAGAAGAGAAATCAAAAAGTATACTTTCAGATTCATTGTATCAAAAGTTTAAAAATGCTATTAACAATGAAGAATCTTATACTCCAAATAATTTTAAAAAAGGATTACCATCCAATATTAATATTCTTTTTTATACTAATTCAGAAGGAAAACTAGATTTTAAATTTATAGAAATAGGAATAAAAACAGGCTTACAATCAGAATTAAAAAGATTTCTAGATAATGTGCCAATATCAGAAGAAATAAAGGTAATTAATGGTATTAAATCTAAAAAATAGAAAAATGCCACAAAAAAAAGTAATAGAAACCAAAAAAGTTTGTCGCGTTTTTAAAAATGGAAAAATAGAAGTGCACGCCATAACAGATGTAGATTTAATAATAGGTGAGGGCGAATTTGTTGCAATTATGGGAGCATCGGGATCGGGCAAATCAACATTTTTAAACATTCTAGGATGTTTAGATAAACCAACTTCTGGTGATTATTATTTGGATGGAGTACACGTTAATGAGCTAAATAAAAATCAGTTAGCAGATATAAGAAATCAAAAAATAGGATTTATTTTTCAAAGTTATAATTTATTGTCAAGAACAACTGCCATAGAAAATGTTGAATTGCCTTTGGTTTATAATAGAACAGGAAGATTTTCTAATTCTAAAGAACTGGCAAAAAAAGCATTGGAACAGGTTGGCTTGGGAGATAGATTAAATCATAAGACAAACCAACTTTCAGGAGGAGAGCAACAACGTGTAGCAATTGCACGCGCCTTAGTAAATGATCCAGCTCTAATTCTCTCTGATGAAGCTACTGGAAATTTAGACAGTAAAGCAAGTATTGATGTAGCCGATTTGTTTGTTGAATTAAATAATAAAGGAAAAACCATTGTAATGATTACTCATGAGCCTGAAATTGCTCAGTTTGCTAAACGGATGATTTATCTTAGAGATGGACGGATTTTAACTGATGAGATAATTAAAAATAGAAGCACTAAGGAAAGTGCATTAAAAGATTTGGAGTTAACGGCTTAACCTTTTAAAATGAAACAATTATTTAAAACATTTAAAGTAGCCTTTCAAGCGATTTTTAAAAATAAAACACGCAGTTTATTAACTATGCTTGGAATAATTATAGGTGTTGCCGCGGTTATTATGACAATTTCAGCTGGTGAAGGAGCAACCAAACAGGTACAGGATGAAATAGCTGGTTTGGGAACTAATTTATTAATGATTTATACCAAGCATGAACATAGGGCAGGAGCAAATGTTAGAATGGGAAGACCAATAAATAAAAAAGATTTTGAGATGTTACAAAAGAACTCAGTTTGGATTTCAAAACTATCTCCCTTAGTTGTATCAGTGGCTCAAGCTATTGGCCCAAAAGGGTATAAATCTGTTGCAATTTATGGTGTGTCCGATCAATATTTTGATATTTTAAGTAGAGATTTGTTAACTGGTGAATACTTTAAAGAAGAGGATGTGAAAAATGCCGGAAAAGTATGTGTAATAGGTAAAACTATTAAAGATGAATTGTTTTTAGATTTAGATCCAATTGGTAGGCAAATTAGACTAGATAAAATTCCATTTACAGTGGTTGGATTCTTAAAAGAGGAAGGAAAAGGAGCAATGGGACAAGATCAAGACGATATTATTTTAGCTCCTTATACAACAATTCAAAATCGATTGCACGGTCATAGAAGAGGTTATGATATTATAATGGCAAGTGCAATTAGTGAAGATCATATTGTTGACGCCAAAATTGAAGCTACAGAATTACTTAGAGAATCTCATCGGATTTTAGAAGGAGATGAAAATGATTTTGAAATTACTACTCAAATTGAATTGCAAGAAATTACTGGAAATATTACAGGTATTTTAACCATTCTTTTAGGTGCAATTGCAAGTATTTCGTTGTTGGTTGGAGGTATTGGAATTATGAATATAATGCTGGTATCCGTAACGGAACGAACACGTGAAATTGGAACACGTTTGGCAATTGGAGCTAGAGAAAGTGATATTTTAACTCAGTTTTTAATAGAAGCGGTTACATTGAGTTTGGCTGGAGGAACACTAGGCGTTTTACTTGGGGTTATTGGAAATCAGATAATTTATAAGGTTACAAATTTTTACATTCCAACAATGCTTTATTCAATATTAATTGGTTTTGGGTTTGCAGCTTTTGTTGGAATTGCTTTTGGGTATTTTCCAGCCAAAAAAGCAGCTAAATTAAATCCAATAGATGCATTAAGATATGAATAGAAAAAAATTAAATCTTATGAGAAATCTACAAAAAGTACTAAAAGAAATAACAGAATTAACTTTTGAAATTAAAAAAAACTATCCAGAATTGTATCAGTTTTTAGAGGAGAATCCACTTGCAATTCCTTCAGAAAACAACCTTGAAATCAATAAAAAAGTGATGCAAGATTATTTGGAAAGTTTAAAACTATTATTGGCACATCATAAAGAAACTCATAGTTTAAAATAAAATATCATGGGAGGAATAGCTACATCAGAACGACAAATAACCTTGTTTTACAACTCAGAATCTATAAGAGCAAAGCAAGCATTGGGATATGCAAAATCGGAAGGTTTACCCATTCAAGAAATTGATATTTTAAAAACGCCATTAACTGGAACCCAAATTGCAGAATTAGCAGATAGGTTAAAAATAGAAATTAAAGATTTGGTAAATCAAGAACATCCAACTTATGCTTCAAAATTTGAACATCATAATTTATCTTCAGAAGATTGGATAAAAATGATTAGGAACAACCCAGAAATTATGAAACAACCCATTGCTTTAAGAGGTGATAAAACAATTTTAGTTGAAATACCTACGGATATTATAAAAATTTAAAATTAGAAAAAATGATTAGGGATTACTGTAAATATTATAGCGATTTGAAACGCGGATTAGATGAATTAGAAGGGTCTATTCCAACAGCCGTTAGCAAGTTTCAAAACCTTAAACAAATAAGTTTAAAAGATGGTACATTAACTTTAAAAACAAAAGAACTTATTGCTTTAGGAATAGCTATTTCAATTGGAAGTACGAGTTGTATTGCACTTCATGTAAATGATGCACTTATTGCTGGGGTGAAAACTTCGGAAATTTTAGAAACCATTGAAGTAGCAATTTTTATGGGAGGTGAATCTTCATTATTATATGGCTGTGAAGCGTTAGAAGCATTAAACCAATTTATGGTTTTAGAACAATAATGAGTAGCAATTTTAAAAATAGTGAAAATAAAAATTTATCGGAAAATGAAAATCCGAAAAAATCTCTTATTGGTATTAAACCTTATTGGATTTATGTTTTTTTTCTGGTATCAATGGTTTTATTAATTTTAATAAGTCCATTAGTTAGAACAAATGAAATAAGTTGGTTAAAGTTTGAAAACACGATGTTAAGTCAGCATGATGTTGCTAAAATTGTGGTTGTGAATAAAGAAGTTGCCGAAATTTATATCAAACAAGAAAAATTACAAGACCCCAAGTACCAAGTATTAGCTAATGAGTTGTTTACCTCTAAAATAGGACCGCATTATACCATTACCATTGGATCGGTAGAAAGTTTTGAAACTAAATTAGAAAAGGCACAAGAGGGGTTTTCTTTAGAAGACAAAATTGATGTTTTTTATCAAAACAGAACAAATTTGATAGATACACTATTTTGGATTTTACCTTTTGCCATAATTATTATCTTTTGGTTATTTATTTTTCGAAGAATTGGGGGTGCTAGTGGTGCTGGTAGTTCGCTTTTTAATTTTAGTAAAACCAATGCTAGGATTCTTGAAACAGAAGGTAAAAGCGCTGTAACTTTTAAAGATGTAGCGGGTTTAAAAGAAGCTAAAGTTGAAGTTATGGAAGTGGTTGACTTTCTTAAAAACCCAGAAATCTATACCAAATTAGGAGCAAAAATACCTAAGGGTGTTATGCTTGTAGGGCCGCCAGGAACAGGAAAAACACTTATAGCTAAAGCTGTGGCGGGGGAAGCAAAAGTGCCTTTTTTCTCAATGTCGGGTTCTGAATTTGTTGAAATGTTTGTTGGTGTTGGAGCTTCTAGAGTGCGCGATTTATTTAAGCAAGCAAAAAGTAAAGCACCAAGTATAATTTTTATTGATGAAATTGATGCTGTTGGCAGATCTCGAGGGAAAGTGAATGCTTTTCAGGCAAATGATGAGCGTGAAAGTACTTTAAACCAGCTACTTACGGAGCTTGATGGATTTGGGCCAAATACTGGTGTAATCGTTATTGCTGCTACCAATAGACCAGATGTTTTAGATAAAGCACTTTTACGCCCAGGAAGATTTGATCGGCATATTTATTTAGAATTACCTAATAAAACAGAGCGTGAGGAAATTTTTAAAGTACATATTCGTCAGTTAAAACTTGCAAAAGATATTGATATAAATTCTTTAGCAGCATTAAGTCCAGGCTTTTCGGGAGCAGATATTGCCAATATTTGCAATGAGGCAGCACTCATTGCTGCGCGTCATAAAAAACAACTTATAAAACAGAGTGATTTTATGGAAGCCAGAGACCGTGTTATAGGAGGCTTAGAGCGTAAAAGTAAAATTATTTCCCCGAAAGAAAAGAAAATAATAGCATATCATGAAGCTGGTCATGCTTTGGCGAGTTGGTATTTGGAACATGTTGACTCTTTAGTAAAAGTATCTATTATACCAAGAGGAAAATCGCTAGGTGCTACTTGGTATTTGCCAGAAGAGCATCAAATTATAACAAAAGCTCAATTTTTAGATCAATTATGCGCATCGTTAGGAGGGAGAGCAGCAGAAGAAATAATTTTTAATGAAGTTTCATCTGGGGCTTTAGACGATTTAGAGAAAGTAACAAAACAAGCCTATAATATGGTTGCTTTTTATGGTTTGGACGATGAGATTGGTCCTATGAGTTTTTATGATTCAACCGGTGAAAATGAACGCTTTTTGGGAAAACCTTATAGTGAAAATATGGCAATGTTAATAGATAGAGAAGTAAAAGACTTGATAGGAACTGCTTACAATAAAACTAAAAATTTATTAGTAAAACATAAGCATGAATTGGAAACTTTAGCAAAATTATTATTGAAAAAGGAAGTGGTTTATTTGGAAGATCTTGAAACTATATTAGGAAAACGAACTAAAGGAATTCCAGCTAATTTAAAAGATTAATTTTAAAAGAATTCAAATCTTTTTTAAAACTGATACGCATCATTTTAATTGTTTTTATAAATAAAGAACTTTAACAATAATTAAACATAAAATGCAATAAAAGAATAACATTTTTTATAGCCTTAATACTTAGTTTAATTGTTAAATACTTTGTGAAATTTTGTATTTCATAAAGTTAAATTCTAAAATTTATAACTTAAAAGCCAGTATTATGAAAAACGAACTTATTTTTAATTCAGATTTACATTTTGAGCACAATCAATGGAGACGCGAACTTTTCTTTTGGGAAGATGAGTTAAAATCATTTCAAAATAGATTAGAAGAACTTGTTAAAAGATGGACAAAAAAAGAAATGCTTGTTCAATTGGAGCATTATCAAAATCAATTTATACTACAAGATGACGTTATAAATACACTTCAAGATGATATACATATTCATGAAATAAGTATAGCTGCGGCCAGTAAAAATGGAAAAGACTTGTTAGATACCACTCTGGTTAAAAAACACATTGAGTTTAGAAACAGAATGGAAGTACAACGTCATATTTATAGAGACTTAAAAAAGGAATTTTTTAAATTTTTAACCAAATATATGTAGGTTTTAAATATTCAGGCTACTACATTTTTTAACCAGTATTAATTACTAATTAAATTTAATGGAAGATAGTTTTTTAGTTCAATTACAGGATTTTCAATTAACACAACTAGAGTTTCTTATAAGAATTTTGGTTACAGTTGGAATTGGTTTTGTATTAGGTTTAGAGCGTGAATTTTCTCAATTCTCTGAAAAGGAAGAGGTTTTTGCAGGTGTACGTACTTTTACGTTAGTAGCGTTATTAGGTTTTTTAGCTGCCTTTTTAAGTCTTACATTTACGTACTGGTTTTTTATTGCTGGTTTTTTAAGTGTTGTTTGTATTGTAGCAATTTCTTTCTGGGTAAGCGCTCACCAAGGTAGCATTGGAGGAACTACCGAATTTGCAACAATTCTAACTTTTTTATTAGGTGCTTTAACATTAATAGGCGCTATAAATGCAAGTTTAGCACTTACTGTTGTAATTGTTGTTTTATTATCACTTAAAGTAAAATTAAGAACAATTATTGGACAAATAACGCAAAAGGAGTTATATGCTTTTGTGCGTTTTGTAATTATAGCTTTATTAATTTTACCGTTTTTACCTAACAACTATTTTGGTCCCTATAATGTAATTAACCCAAGAGAAGTAGGTTGGGTTATTGTTTTAACATCTGGTTTTGGTTTTATTGGTTATGTTTTAATGAAGTTTTTGGGAACTGATAAAGGAATATTATTAACCAGTATTTTAGGCGGCTTGGTGTCTAGTACTGTTGTAACCTTTACGTTTTCAAAAAAAAGTAGTGAAACCCCAACGCTTTCTCAAAATTACGCTGTTGGGATTTTTGCTGCAGCAACCATTATGGTTATTAGAATATTTTTATGGGTATATATATTTAATTATGAAATGTTAAACGGTCTTCTAATTCCTTTATCAATTGTTTTTTGTACAGCTTTAGGAGTTACTTTTTTTTTCTATAAAAAACAACCTACAAAACCTCATTTTAAAGAAAAAATGCAATTAGGAGATCCTTTAAATATTAAAAATGCTGCTTTTTTTGGAATTTTTTACATTGGAATATTACTATTAGTAAGTTATGCAAGTACTGCTTATGGAGCAAAAGGGATTTATATTTCAAGTGCCATAAGTGCCCTATCAGATATTGATGCCATTGCAATTTCTGTATCAAAATTAGGTGGTTCAACAATTAATTTTTTAACTGCTCAAAATGCTATTTTATTGGCAACACTTGCAAATACTTTAGTTAAAATTGGAATTGCCATTTGGACTGGTAGTAAAGCCTTAAAAAAATACGTACTAATAGGTTATAGCTTTATTTTTATTGCAGGAATTATGGGTTTCATTATTTTGAATTAGGATAGCTAAGAGTCTTATATATTTTAAAGTAATATAAATCAGTTTACTAAATGATTACAATCATTTTTTTACACTAATAAAAGTGTTCACTTTGTATTAATAAACATTAATTTAAAAAAAAGTAAAATGAAAATTTTAAAAATTATAATCATATTCTTTTTGATAGCATTAACTTCTTGTGTAAGCCAAAAAAAATACACCGATTTGCAGAATCAAAAAGAACGATTTGAAAATGATTTAGCAACCTGTGAAAATGAACAACTAATTTTAGACGCTAATTTATTAAACGAACAAAGTAAAGTAGCAAAATTAGAAAACCAATTAGACTATTTTAAAAGTACCAATACTAATTTGTTAGAACGCCTTTCAGATTTATCTATTGTTAGTAAATCTGGAGCAGAAAGTATTAAAAAATCTTTGGAAGCATTAAATCAACAAAATAAATATATTATGGATTTAACAACTTCTATACAAAGAAAGGATTCTTTAAACTTAGTGTTAGTAATGAATTTAAAAAGATCTTTAGATAATTTTGAAGATGAAGATATTAATATTGAAGTTAAAAAAGGTGCGGTGTATGTGTCTATTTCAGATAAAATGTTATTTAAATCTGGAAGTTATAATTTAAGTCCAAAAGCAAAAGAAGTAATTGGTAAAATAGCAAAAATTATGAACGACCATAAAACATTGGATATTTTGGTTGAAGGACATACAGACAATGTGCCAATTTATACTGATTGTATTTTAGATAATTGGGATTTAAGTGTAAAAAGAGCTACTTCAATTGTGCGTTTAATGCAAAAAGAATTTAGTGTTCAACCTGAAAGAATGACCGCCGGGGGTCGCTCAAAATACATTCCAAAAGATACTAATGAAACAAAAGAAGGTCGTGCAAAAAACAGAAGAACTGAAATAATTATTTTACCAAAACTAGATCAGTTCTTTAATTTATTAGAAACTTCAAAAACTTAAAAAGATTGGTACGTTTTACCGCTTCTTCAATTTAAAATTGAAGTTATGTTAACATAAATTTTATAATTTAATTAGGTATAATAGAATTAAAAATGAACATAGGTTTAGTACTTTCCGGAGGTGGAGTTAGAGGAATAGCGCACATTGGAGCAATACAGGCCTTAGAAGAAAATAGTATTAAACCCAATTATATTGCTGGTACAAGTGCAGGTGCAATTGTGGGTGCTCTATATGCAAGTGGATACAGTTGTAATAAAATGATGCAGTTCTTTAATAATGTCCAAATATTTTCTTTAAGTAAATATGCAATTAATAAACCAGGTTTTATAGATACTGAAAAATTTTATAATGATTTTAAATCTTATTTTCCAACAGATAATTTTGATAATCTAAATAAAAAACTTTTTGTTACTGCAACAAATTTATTAAGCGGACAATTAAAGGTCTTTAGTAAAGGAGAATTAATAAAACCAATTTTAGCATCGGCAGCATTTCCTGGAGTGTTTACACCCGTTAAAATTAATGAAGAATATTATATAGATGGTGGTGTTTTAAACAATTTTCCAGTAGACTTAATCTCATCATATTGTAATAAAATAATTGGGGTTTATGTAAACTCTTACAATACTATTAATGGTAATACTTTAAAACACTCTTATAATGTTATAGAACGTGCTTTAAAAATTAAAAGCGCTCATGATTCAATTAAAAAGTTCAAAGCTTGTAATTTAATTATTTCACCAAAAGATTTAAATAATTATAGTACTTTTTATATGACTAATTTTGAAGAAATATTTAAATTAGGATATGAATCAACAATTAAAGTTTTAGAAAGCGAACAAGGAATTCGATTTCTAAAATCGAATTTTGAACTTCAGTAGAATGAATAGTAAGTTCTTAAAAATATGGATAATTAACAAAAGGATTTTTTAAATAATTATAGGTAAAAATCTTGAGTATTTTAAATAGTTTATGTTGCTATTTTTTAGTTCGCATATTTAGGATAATCGGTTAATCCTTTTTCGCCTGTATCTGAATAAAAAGTAGCAGCATCCCAATCTGCTAACGGAGCATTTTTTTCAAATCGTTCCGCTAAATCAGGATTAGAAATAAATAATTTGCCATAAGCTACTAAATCTGCTAAATTATCTTCAATAATTTTATTTCCTTTTTCTTGATCAAATTTACTATTTATAATAAGAGTTCCGTTGTATAAAGGTCTAAAATGTTTTGCAATATTTTTAACGGCATATTTTACTTCGGAAACATCTGTAAAAGGTTCAGATAAATGTACATAGGCTAAATTATAAGTATTTAGTGTTTTTAATACATATTCAAATAATGGAATTGTTTCTTGGTCAACATCAATTCCATGTGAATTATGCATCGACGGATTAAAACGAACACCAATGCGGTTTTGAGGAAAAACTTCACTAATTTCATCTAAAACTTCAAAGAAAAAACGAGCACGATTTTCAATACTTCCACCATAATTATCAGTTCTTTTGTTTGAACTATTATTAAAAAATTGATGAAATAAATATCCGTTTGAAGAATGAATTTCTAACCCATCAAACCCAGCTTTTTTTGTATTAATTGCCGCTTGTTTAAAATCTTCAATAGTACTTTTAATGTCTTCTAAAGTCATTTCCTTGGGAGTAACAGTATCTTTAAAACCATTTGGAGTGAAACTTTTAGAGTTTGGATTTAAAGCACTTGGTGCTAAAGGTAATTCACCGTTATGAAAATCTGGATGCGAAACTCTACCAACATGCCATAATTGAATAAATATTTTACCACCTTCTGTATGCACGGCATCTGTAACAGCCTTCCATCCTTTAATTTGAGCTTCAGAATAAATCCCAGGTGTATTTACATAACCTACAGCACGCTTAGAAATTTGAGAACCTTCAGAAATTATAAGCCCTGCACTTGCGCGCTGTTTGTAATATTTTACATGTAATTTGGTTGGAGCATTTTCTTTATTATTAGCCCTGGAACGAGTCATAGGTGCAATTACCAGTCTGTTTTTTAGGAGTAAATTTCCCATTTTATAACTAGTAAGTAGTGGTTGAATTTTAGACATCTTCTTTAAACTTTTAACTATTGTAAAGTTAAATAAAAATGTGTTTAGATAAAAATCATTTTAGCTTAATGATTTTTATCGTTTAATTATTTCAAAATCTTGAGGATTATCATTTTAAGATGCAGTAATAGTACATAGTTTTATATAAAATAATTTATTGTTTAATTTAAAAAATGTTTTATTATGAAAACTGATAGTGAAATTAAAGACGATGTTCTTGATGAATTAATGTGGCAACCTAATGTAGACGAAACACAAATAGGTGTTATTGTTGAAAAAGGTGTGGTAACACTTACTGGTATTGTAGATACCTATGCTAAAAAAGTGGCTGCTGAAAAAGCTGTAAAAAATGTAGTTGGTGTTAAAGCAGTTGCTGATGATATTGAAGTTAAGTACGGCGATGCTTATAAAAAAACAGATAAAGAAATTGCAAAAGCTGTTGTAAATGCCTTAAGTTGGAATGCTTCTGTTCCAGATGACAAAGTTGAAATTGAAGTGCGAGATGGTTGGGTGTATTTATCTGGAGAATTGCAATGGTTTTATCAAAAAGATGCAGCTAAAAAAGCTGTTGAAAATTTATTGGGTGTAAAAAAGGTGGTTAACAATATTACTTTAAAACAAGCCATTGAACCTTCTGAAATTAAAAATAAAATTTCCAAAGCTTTTGAACGATTGGCAGATTTAGATGCACAAAATATTAAAGTTGAAGTAGATGGACATAAAGTAAAGCTAAAAGGTAAAGTACATTCTTATGCAGAAAAAGAAGAGGCAAGAAGAACCGCATACTTTGCTCCAGGAGTTTATGATGTAGAAAATGAGTTAGAAATAATTCATTAGTTGTAATTTTAAATTAATAAAAAAATATCTGGGTGTTAAAACTCAGATATTTTTTAGAGTAGTATGAAATTTCAGAAGCAAAATTAAAGATATACATATTTTCTTTATTAAATTATCTTAATTGTTTCTATGTCAAATAATAATAACGCATCAATTTAATAAAACTTTTTAGAATTAAGTAGTCTGTTACTTCTCAACAGATAAACACCACTCCAAATAGTGTTTTTAATACTATTTAAAATGGTGCAATCTTTTCCAACAATTTTTAATTTTTTGTTGAATTAAGAAATCTCAATCATTTTTGGTGTGTGTTTTTTAGCTTCTTCTTTTTTTACCAAGTTAAATTTTAGAATACCATTTTTGTAAGTTGCTTTTATTTTTTCATCTACAATAGAATCCGGTAACTCTAAAGATCTTTCAAAAGAATTATAGTTAAACTCTCTTCTAGTGTAATTTTCGTCCTTCTCTTCCTTTTTTTCGGTTTTTTCAGCTGAAATATTTAGACATCCATTATCAATAGAAACTTTGAAATCTTTTTTGTCAAAGCCAGGAGCTGCTAATTCAATTTCAAATTCATCTTGTTTTTCTTTAACATTTAAAGCTGGTTCACCAGCTCTTTTTAACCAAAAACGGTCATTAAAAAAATCATCAGTATCAAAAAAATCTGAAGTGATTAGGTTATTCCATGGATTTCTCTTTTTTAAATTAATTAGTGACATAGTATTATTTTTTAAAGTTAAACTTTCAATTACCCAAATTTAGTGGTATCAACTAGTGTATAAAATGATGTGAATCAATTGAAGGTCTTTTTTCATTGATATTAGTAAGAATTAAAAAAAGAAATTGTAGAATAATATTTATATTACTGATAATTATCAATTTATCACTGTTTATAAAAAGAATTGCCCTTTAAAAATATAAGTGGTTTACACGTTGTTTTTTTGTAAATTAGTATATTCTATTTGCAACTGGTTTATAAAGGTGTTTGATCTTTATTTATGTTAAAAAACAAATTAAGGTACTTGGTTTTAGACAACCTAAAATAGTTTGTATCTTTATTTTTTAAAAATACATTTGTCCTTATTAAAAAATATAATATTTAATAGCGTCTAAGATTTTATAATTTATGAAAAAATTAATTAATTATTTACTTCAAGGTATATTGTATATCGCACCTCTGGGAATAACAGCTTATATTATTTATGCTGTTTTTATGTTTATGGATGGTTTATCACAAAAATTAATAGCTAACTTTTTTGATGTAAAAATCCCGGGCTTAGGTGTTTTATCTTTACTGATATTTTTAATAGTTGTTGGTTTTATAGGGAGAACCATTATTGCACAACCCTTAAAAATTGTTTTTAAAAAGATAATTGATAGTATTCCATTGTTAAAATTTGTTTACACTGCTTTAAACGATTTATTTTCGGCATTTGTTGGCAAAGAAAAAAAATTCAGTAAACCTGTATTAGTAAAAGTTAATACCATTTCAGATTTAGAAAAATTAGGTTTTATTACCGAAGAAAATCTAGAAATTTTAAATGAATTAGATAAAGTTGCTGTGTATTTTCCACATTCGTATAATTTTTCAGGTGAGTTATTTATAGTTCCTAGAAAAAATATAAAACCTTTAGAAGTAAACTCAAGTCAGGTTATGAAATTTATTGTCTCAGCAGGTTTAACGGGGTGGGATAAAGAAGAAAAATAATTTTAAGATAATAGATACAAAATACAAATGAAAAAGGAAACTCAAATAAAATGTCCAAATTGTGGCACCTCAATAGATGTACAAGATATCTTATCACACCAATTAGAAGAGGAAATTAAGCAAAAATACCAATCGAGAATTGCGGCCGAAAAGCAAAAATATCAAAAAAATTTAGAAATCTTAAATAAAGCTAAAGAAGCTTTTGAGGAAAAGAAAAAGCAAGAAAATGAATTATTTAAAAGTCGTTTAGAGGCGCAAATAAAAGAGGAAAAAAAGGTTATTGAATTAAGGTTAAAATCAAAATTAAGAGAAGAACAATCCGAACAATTTAATGCTTTACAAAAAGAATTGAACGAAAAATCTGAGCAAATAAAGGAGTTAAATCGTACCAAGGCCGAAATAGAAAAGTTAAAACGTGAAAAAGCAGAGTTAAAAGAGATTGCAGAAGTTGAAGCTCAAAAAAAACTGAGCGAAACTTTATTAACGGAAAGAGAGAAAATTAAAAAATCTGAAGCAGATAAAAACGAATTGCGTTTTAAAGAATTGCAAATGCAATTAGAAGCTCAAAAAAAACTTACCGAAGAAATGAAACGTAAGCAAGACCAAGGTTCTATGCAAATGCAAGGAGAAGTGCAGGAATTAGCAATAGAAGAATGGTTAGCGGCTAAATTTCCATTAGACACAATAGAGGAAATAAAGAAAGGAGCTAGAGGAGGAGATTGTATTCAAATTGTACATACACGAACCGAGCAAAATTGTGGTTCTATTTATTATGAAAGTAAGCGAACTAAAGATTTTCAACCAAGTTGGATAGAAAAATTTAAAGCAGATATTAGAGATAAAGGGGCAAATATTGGAGTATTGGTTACAGAAGTTATGCCATCTGATATGGATAGATTTGGTCTAAGAGAGGGGATTTGGATTTGTAACTATGAGGAATTTAAAGGTCTTTGTACTGTTTTACGAGAATCTATTATTAAAATTAATAACGCCATAAGCACCCAAGAAAATAAAGGCGATAAAATGGATATGTTGTACGATTTTCTAACCAGTAACACTTTTAGAATGCAAATAGAAGCTATTGTTGAAGGTTTTACCCAAATGAAATCTGACCTAGAAAGTGAAAAACGTTCTATGCAACGCATTTGGAAACAGCGCGACAAACAAATAGAAAAAGTGGTTACAAATACAATAGATATGTATGGTTCTATAAAAGGAATTGCTGGTAATGCTATACAATCTGTAAAGGCACTAGAACTACCTGGAAGTGAGGATGATGAGCAACCTTTTTTGGGGTAAGTAATTTTTTAATTCCTATTTTTTTTAAAGAATAAAACCTCAATCTTTGACCTAAAGTCAATTAATTGAGGTTTTTAATTTGTAGAAGTTATATATTTTTATGTTTGCAAAAATATCGAACTACTTTTTTTATTCATATTTTAAATAAGTAGCAACTTCGATTTTTACTTCGCTCCAAGTTTTAGAAACTCCATCAGTACCAGTATGTAACTCTTTACAAACTTCATTTAACGATTCAATTGCAGTCTGCGCTTGCCAATTATCTAAATCCATTATAGCTTCAATAGAAACCATTTGTTCACTCATTATAAATGTAATTGGTAAAGCTTGTGTAATACCATTCATTACAATATCAACAGTTCCAGATGTTTCATTATTTATATGTATGGTTCCAGAAATTAAAGATGTGTTTTTTAAAGCACCAAAAAAGAATTTTTTTAGTTTAGAATCTCTAATTGTGTCATTTGTAAATAAGCTACTTACAGGGATGCTAAATTTTAAATTGTTGAGTGCCTCTAACGCCGTTTTTGATTTAGAGGAGTTTTCAATATTAAGTTGCGTAAATTGACCTTTTACAGGTATTTTGTCATTGGTTTTATAAGCAATCCAATTTACAGTTGTAGTTTTAGGTTCTACAGTATACCCTTTTTCTTCGGTGTTTTTTACTTCTTTTTTTTGAGTGTTTTTACATGAAACAACTGCTGTTAATGTTACAAGAATTAAGATTTTAAAAATATTTTTTTTCATTATAATAAGTATTTATTTACAAGTTTAATATATTCTTTTTTAGCTTCTTTTTCTGAGAGATGACTTAATTGAAACCAAGCATTTAATTTAAAAGCATTTCTTAGTTCAATATCACCTGATGGGTTTTCATAATTATTGCCTTTTGTTGCTTGTTTATAATATGCATAGAATTGAAGCATTATATCAGGTGGTAATTTAATGTCTGTAGTTGATGCCTTAAGGTATGCAGCTTCAAATTCCTTATTTAAAATTTTTTCCATACTACTTATTTCAATCCTATATTTCGGCAATAGTTTGTATTCCTCCTTTAACTTTATCGTTTAAATTTACTTTAATTTTAGTGTTTAAAGGTAAAAATAAATCAACTCGAGATCCAAATTTAATAAACCCCGCATCTTCACCTTGAATTACTTGCATATTAGGTTTTGCATAATTTACAATGCGTTTCGCTAAAGCGCCTGCAATTTGTCTATACAAAACGTCTCCATAAGTTTTATTTTCAATTACAACTGTAGTTCTTTCGTTTTCTTCAGAAGATTTTGGATGCCAAGCAACTAAAAACTTACCCGGATGGTATTTGCTAAATTTTACAAGTCCACTTACAGGGTATCTTGTTACGTGTACATTTAATGGTGACATAAATATTGATACCTGTATTCTTTGATCATTAAAATATTCTTTTTCAAAAACTTCTTCAATAACAACTACTTTTCCATCAACAGGAGCTATAATTGCAGAATCATTTAAAGTAGTATTTCGTTTTGGGTTTCTAAAAAACTGCAAAATAATTATATAAAAAAGTAATAATGATACAGCTAAAAGTTTATTTAACCAGTTTATACTTACAAAATTTTCAATAAGTATTATTCCAACTCCAATAATTATAGTTGAAATTAAAATTATTTTATAACCCTCTTTGTGAAACATAACTAATGTGCTAATTGTAAATAGATAAAAATGAATGGAGCTGCAAAAATTACACTATCGAACCTGTCTAAAAAACCTCCGTGACCTGGAATAAAGTTACTACTATCTTTAACCCCAGCTTGTCTCTTAAACATAGATTCTATTAAATCTCCTAACACTCCAAATATACTAACTATTCCTGCAATAACAATCCATTGGGTTTGTGTTAAGCTTGTAAATTGATGTGTTAATATAAAACTGGCTATAAAAGTAAATAACATTCCTCCAATAAACCCTTCAATAGTTTTGTTTGGTGAAATTCGTTCCAAAAGTTTATGTTTTCCTAAATTTTTACCAACTAAATATGCAAAACTATCGTTTACCCAAATTAAAATAAAGACACCTAAAATGGAGGAGTTTACATAGTTAAAAGAAGCGTTTAAAAATGGAATTTGAACAATTAATGTAAACGGAACGACTATATAGATTACAGATAAAAATATTTTTCCTAAATGACTAATTACTTCTTCTTTTTTAGCAAATAATATCGATGCAAAAGTTATAAAAATAGTTAAAAATAAAGCGACTCCAACATATTCGAAAATTATCCTTGAAGGAATGTCTTCAACATTTAAAATGTTTCCAAAAACGAAAAACAAACAGCCAATTAAGTATGGAAACACACTTTTTAAAGCTATCATTTTTTTAAATTCATACAAACACAACATCATTAAAGCAAAAAAAAGACAAATAAATGTAATTTTACTGTAGAGTATTGAAAATATTAAAACACTTACAAAAACTAGTCCTGATAGTGCTCTTGTTAAAAGTTTTCCCATAAATTATAAATCTTCAAAAAGCAGTAAATATAGGTTTTTTGAATTTGTATTACCATAATTCATAAAATCATCATCTTTACAGTTTAGATTGTAATTTTTAATAGCACTAATGTTACTTGGTATATTGCCTTGGTAACGTGTTTTTATGCCTGTTAAACTTTCACCTTTAGATGCTACTAACTGGCTGGTTGTAGCATAAACTATAAAATTCTCTGATAATTCGGAGATTTTATGCTCTTTTAGTTGATTTGAAGAAAATAAAATACTTCCATTTTCAGCAATTAAGTGCTCACAACTTAAAAATATCGGAAATTGTTGCGTTAGTTTATCAGTAGTTTTAAGACTTAATGATTTTATAAGTTTTAATAAATCATTATCGTTACAGCTAATAGTTTTCCAAGAGTTTTCTTGAATTATATTATTTAAATTTGCAATTACCTCTTGTAATGTGGTGCAATACAAAAACTTACCACTATTCTTAATAAAATTTTTAACAAAAATTTGATCAAGTGGTAAGTTTTGTAATTCTGAAAATGGTTCTTCAGTTACCTTTTCTTTTGGAGTATTAAATAATTTTTTGAATAAATTCATTAGCTACTTTGAATAAATTCAAAATTATGAAAAACTTATGAAACTACTCCGTTGTTTCCGATGAATTTTCAATATTTGGTGCTTCAGAAGAATGTATTTCTTCAATTTTCTCAATTACTTCATCTTTATCAAATGGTCTGCTACCAAAAATCACTTCTAAATCCTTTTTAAAGATTACTTCTTTTTCCAATAAAAGCTCAGCTAAAGTTACCAACTTTTCTTTATTTTCGGTTAGTATTTTTATGGCTCTTTGGTATTGTTCTTCAATAATTAGAGAAATTTCTTTATCTATAGTTTGAGCTGTTTCTTCACTATATGGTTTTGTAAAATTATAATCAGACTGACCGCTAGAATCATAATAAGTTATATTTCCAATTTTGTCGTTTAGCCCATAAACAGTAACCATTGCTTTAGCTTGTCTTGTTACTTTTTCCAGGTCGTTTAGTGCACCAGTAGAAATTTTATCGAACATTAATTTTTCTGCTGCTCTACCTGCTAAGGTAGCACACATTTCATCTAACATTTGTTCTGCTTGCACAATTTGACGCTCTTCTGGTAAATACCAAGCAGCTCCTAAAGATTGTCCTCTAGGCACAATAGTAACTTTTACAAGAGGTGCGGCATGTTCTAACATCCAACTAGCGGTGGCGTGTCCAGCTTCGTGAAAAGCAATTGTCTTCTTTTCTTTTGGAGAAATTAATTTATTTTTCTTTTCTAAACCTCCAACAATTCTATCTACGGCATCTAAAAAATCTTGATGATGAACAGCTTTTTTATCTTGTCTAGCAGCAATTAGAGCAGCCTCGTTACACAAGTTTGCGATATCTGCTCCAGAAAAACCAGGTGTTTGTTGAGATAAAAATTCTACATCAACATCTTTATGAATTTTTATAGGTTTAAGATGAACTTTAAAAATTGCTTCACGCTCTTTTAAATCAGGTAAATCAACATAAATTTGTCGGTCAAATCTACCTGCTCTTAAAAGTGCTTTATCCAATACATCGGCACGGTTGGTTGCTGCAATAACGATTACATTAGTATCGGTTCCAAAACCATCCATTTCAGTTAATAGTTGGTTTAAGGTGTTTTCTCTTTCATCATTTCCACCTGTCATATTGCTTTTTCCACGTGCTCTACCAACAGCATCAATCTCATCAATAAAAATAATTGAAGGTGCTTTTTGTTGTGCTTGTTTAAATAAATCTCGTACTCGAGATGCTCCAACACCTACAAACATTTCAACAAAATCTGAACCAGAAAGTGAGAAGAAAGGAACTCCAGCCTCACCTGCAACAGCTTTTGCTAACAAGGTTTTACCTGTTCCTGGAGGTCCTACCAATAAAGCTCCTTTTGGAATTTTTCCACCAAGGGAAGTATATTTATCTGGACTTTTTAAGAAATCTACAATTTCTTGTACTTCTTCTTTTGCACCTAATAAACCAGCTACATCTTTAAAAGAAGTTTTTACTTTTTGATCTTGATCGAATAATTTAGCTTTAGATTTTCCAATACTAAATATTTGACCGCCGCCACCTCCTGAGCCACCGCCAGACATACGACGCATAAAGTAAATCCATAAACCAATTAAAAATATAAATGGTAAATAAATAAATAATTGATCTAACAGATTTGTTTTTTCTTCAAATTTAATATCAAAATCAAGCTGATATTCTTCTTTTGAAGCTTCTAATTTTTCTTGAAAATTCTTTAAATCACCAAATTTGTAGTAGTAAATTGGTGAATTTGCAGTATAAAGTGAACCTTTATTTTTTTTATGTTGTTCTTTTTCTAGCGCCTCATTCTTTATAAAAATGTTGGCAACTGCGTTATTTATAATTGAAATGCGTTCAATATCATTTTCTGAAAGAATGTTTTCAAATTCATTCTGACTCAAATTTTTAGTCGATAAACTATCGCTATTAAAGATCTGATAACCTATAAAAAGTACAAAAATAGCTCCGTAAATCCAGTAAAAATTAAATTTAGGAGGTTTTATATTCTTATTTTTTGAAGTATTTTTTTTCTCTTGACTCATTTAGTTGTTTTTCAATAAGTTGAAATTATTTCTTAATTAGATGTAGGTATTAATGTAATTTTAGCATCACCCCACAGGCTTTCAATATCGTAATATTCTCGAGCATTTTTTTGAAAAATATGCACTACTACATTAATATAATCTATTAAAATCCATTCGGCACTTCCTTCACCTTCAACGTGCCAAGGTTTTTCTTTACACAATTTACCAACTTGCTTTTGAATAATACCAGAAATGGCATTTACATGGGTATTAGAAGTACCAGTAGCTATAATAAAATAGTCGCAAACAGTATTTTCTATATCTCTTAAATCTAAAATTTGAATATCAATACCTTTAACTTCGTCTATTGCCTTAATAATCACCGCAATTAATTCATCTGCGCTTACATTTTTTTTTGTCATTAATTTTTTTTATTTGGTTGCAAAGTTATTATTTTTTTATCATAAATTGTCAAATAAATAACTTTGTTATAATTATAACCTTCAAATGAATATAATCAAACTTAATGCCATTGATTCTACCAATTCTTACTTAAAGGAGCTCGCTCAAAAAAGCACTTTAGAAAACTTTACGGCTGTGGTAGCTAATCAGCAAACTTTGGGGAGAGGACAATTAGGAACAACTTGGGAGGCAGAACAGGGTAAGAGCCTGACGTTTAGCTTGTTGTTGAATTTTAATAGGTTTAGAATTCAAGATCAGTTTTACCTAAGTATGGCAGTTTCTTTAGGTTTAATTTCAGCTTTGCGACCCTATCTAGGTATGTCATTAAATATTAAATGGCCAAACGACATATTGGCAGAAAAAGATAAATTAGCAGGTATTTTAATTGAAAATGTTTTAAAGGGTACAAATATTCATCATTCAATTATTGGTATTGGTTTAAACGTGAATCAATTAGAATTTCCAACAGATATTGGAAATGTAACTTCTTTAAAAAAACTTACTGGTACAAATTTTAATTTAGATGAATTGTTATTTAAAGTTGTTGATTCTATTCAAAAATATGTCGATTATTTAGAAAAAGAAGACTTCCAGTCTTTAAAAAAGATATACTTGGCGCAATTGTATAAAATTAATACGCCATCAATGTTTGAAGATGCTAACGGATTAATCTTTTTAGGTAAAATTTGTACTGTTGACGAAAACGGAAGACTTGTAATTGAGCTTGAAAACGAAAAAACTCGCAAATTTAATTTAAAAGAAATCAAATTTGCGAGTCGTTAAATATTGTTTTTGTTATCCCTTATAATTTTGAAGCATTTTCAGTTAAGGTATCAATAAATTTTTGAAGTGGTTTTTTTACCATCATCGCCATCATTGGATTAAAATCACCTTCAAATAATAATTGTGTTTCACAAGAGTTTTCTGCTACTACATCAATATTAACTGTAAGAGAAAAATCCAATTTGCTACTTGCAGCTCCTAAAATAATTTTATTAAATTCTTGTTTTTCTTTAACAACCAGTCTAATTTCAGGCATCCCCTTTAAACCGAAAATAAACGATTCACCATCAACTTCAAACTTGGTGTTGTTTTCGGGCATTAAATGTTCAAAATTATTGAGATCTGTTAAATATTCAAAAAAATCTTTTTGAGATTTATTTATAACTGATTTTTTAGTTTCTAAATTCATATTAGTTTTTTATTGATTCCATTCACTTGGATTTTCTCTCCAAAGTTGAAGTGTTTGTAATTCTTTTGTTGAAATGTAACTGCTATCTAAAGACTGCTCTAGTAAGTGATCGTAATCGCTCAATGTAATTAATTTAACATCAGCTTCTTTAAAATTTTCGTCTGCAATTCTAAAGCCGTAATTAAATATCGCGACCATTCCTTTAACATTAGCACCTGTTTCCTTTAAAGCTTTAACAGCGTTTAAACTACTTTTTCCGGTACTTATTAAGTCTTCAACAACAACAACATTTTTGTTTTTTTCTAAAAGTCCTTCAACCTGATTTTTTCTTCCGTGGCTTTTCGGCTCTGGTCTAACATACACAAAAGGCACATTTAAATGTTGGGCAACCAAAACTCCAATAGCAATTGCACCAGTTGCAACACCAGCAATAACATCGGGTTTTCCATATTCTTTTTCAATAATAGTGGCTAAATTTTCTCTTAAATAATTTCTTATTTTAGGGAAAGATAGCGTTGTTCTATTATCGCAATAAATAGGAGATTTCCAACCAGATGCCCAAGAAAACGGATCGTTTGGTTGTAGCTTTATGGCTTTTATTTGTAATAAAAGCTCAGCAGTTTTTTTTGCAGTATCTTTGTTGATAATCATAATGCAAATGTATAAAGTTTTTGTGAATGACTGTCCAATTATTTTGACAGAAAACAATAATATTTCAACAATATATAAAAAGGAAACTTTCAAATCCTTTAATATTAAGGGAATTGTAGCTGATTTATTTCAAAATAAATTAAGTGGAATTTGTATTATTTGTAGTGATTTAGAAGAAGCTTGGAAACAGTTTCGATCTCATTTTAAAATACAAAAAGCAGCAGGAGGAAAGGTGTTGAATTTTAAAAATGAAGTACTTTTTATTTATAGATTTGATAAATGGGATTTACCAAAAGGTAAACTAGAAAAAGGAGAATCTGTTGAAGATTGTGCTGTTAGAGAAACTGAAGAAGAATGCGGGGTTACAAATCTGACCATTAAAAAATCGTTGCAAACGACCTATCATATTTTTGAAAGAAAAGAAAAAACTATTTTAAAAATTACTTATTGGTTTTTAATGAAAACAGATTTCTCTGGTATTTTAATTCCTCAAGCAGAAGAAGCTATTAAAGAAGCTGTTTTTAAGAATAAAGTCGAAACTAAAGAAGCTTTAGCAAATACTTACGAAAACATTAAACTATTATTTTAAACGTTTTCGTAACTCGTTAATTATAATTGTTTAGTCCTTAGAAAAAGCCTTATATTTGCCGCTTTTTAAAATTAACTACTTATGAATGAATTTATTACAAAAAGAGTTTCAAACGTTCGAAACGATGTTTTATCAGGAATAACAGTTGCTTTAGCTTTGGTGCCAGAAGCTGTTGCGTTTGCGTTTGTTGCAGGTGTTGATCCATTAGTAGGTTTGTATGCTGCTTTTATAGTAGGTTTAATTACTTCAATTTTTGGAGGAAGACCAGGTATGATTTCTGGAGCAACTGGTGCATTAGCAGTAGTAATGGTAAGTCTGGTTTCTGAAGGAAATGCTTTAGGAGATCCAGGCGAAAATTTAGGACTCTATTATTTATTTGCAACCGTAATTTTAATGGGAGTAATTCAAGTTTTAGCAGGTGTTTTAAAACTTGGTAAATTTGTTCGTTTAATTCCACATCCAGTAATGATGGGCTTTGTAAACGGATTGGCTATTGTAATATTTCTTTCACAATTAGGAATGTTTAAAAGAACAGTGGCAGGAGAAAAAGTTTGGTTGCAAGGCAGTCAATTATTTTTAATGATTGGTTTGGTAGCTTTAACAATGCTTATAATGTGGGGTTTGCCAAAAATTAAAAAAGCTAAAAAATTACCAGAGGCTTTAATCGCTATTTTGGTAGTAACTGGAATTGCTATTTTTATAAAATTTGATGTTGCAACTGTTGGATCTTTTATACGTGATGGTGGTGGAGCTGGTTTAAAAGGAGGTTTTCCAACTTTAAAATTAGAAACATTTGCAAAAATTCCATTTACCTGGGATTCTATTGTGTTTATATTTCCGTATGCATTAATATTAGCTGCAATTGGATTAATAGAGTCATTAATGACGTTGAACTTAATTGACGATTTAACTGAAACGCGAGGAAATGGAAATAAAGAATGTGTTGCGCAAGGAAGCGCAAATATTGTAACAGGTTTATTCGGTGGAATGGGAGGTTGCGCTATGATTGGACAGTCTATTATAAATATAAAAGGTGGAGGTAGAGGTAGATTGTCTGGAGTTGTAGCAGCAGTAATGTTGCTATTATTTATATTATTTGGTTCATCATATATAGAGCAAGTTCCAATTGCTGCACTTGTAGGAGTTATGTTTATGGTAGTTATTGGAACATTTGCATGGAGTAGTTTTAGAATTATTAATAAAATTCCACGAGCCGATTTATTTGTATTAATTCTAGTTTCTGCATTAACTGTTATTTTTGATTTAGCTATTGCTGTAATTGCAGGGGTAATATTTAGTGCATTGGTATTTTCTTGGGAAAATGCTACCAGAATTAGAGCCAGAAAAAGAATGAAAGAAGACGGTACCAAAATTTATGAAATTTGGGGACCTTTATTCTTTGGGTCTATTTCAACATTTATGGAAAAATTTGATGTAAAAAACGATCCTGATTCAGTTGAAATTGATTTTGTTGAATCTCGTGTTGCAGATCATTCAGCTGTAGAAGCGATTTTTAATTTGGTTGAAAAATATGAAAATGCTGGTAAAACAATTCATTTAAAACATTTAAGTGAAGAATGTAAGGTGTTATTGTATAAATCTAGTCCAAAGTTTTATGAAGTTATTTTAGAAGCTATAGACGATCCACGTTATCATTTAGCGGCAAACCCTGAAGAATTTACTAAAGGTTTATTTGAAAAATAAAACTGTCATATCTGCGTAGGCAGGTATCTATTTTCAATATATAAGTGGATTCCTGTTTTCACAGGATTGACAATAAAGTCTCTTTTTTGTCTTAGATATAGGAAGTTATAGTATTTTTTAAAACAATCACGTTACCCTGCATCCATAGGCAGGTATCTATCAAATTGTAGAATTTTCTAAAAAGTAGCCGAATCCTTTTTAGTGTTTAAATTCATAATAATTGCCCTGGCTAAAACTTCAATTGTAGAAATTTTGTAGGATTTTTTAGCTAGATTTTCTTTAAAAATAGTAATTAGTACCCACATTAGTTAACAGAAATCGCTAAATATAAAACTCCAAATCAATAGAAATAAAATTATGGTTTTTAATATAAACGAATGCAATGCTAAGTATAAAAGGGCACAGAAATAATTATTGAAAACAAGATTTTATAACTTTAACTATGAGAATAGAAAAAAAGGGATAAAAATATTTACATAAGAAACAGAAGGCTCTCATCTTGCAGTTGATAATCC
Organism: Lutibacter litoralis; assembly: GCF_014646675.1. GTDB lineage: Bacteria > Bacteroidota > Bacteroidia > Flavobacteriales > Flavobacteriaceae > Lutibacter > Lutibacter litoralis. The sequence continues at coordinate 172,914 of NZ_BMNS01000003.1, forward strand.
TCGTAATCATTTGGCAGAAACTCCTGAGATATTTAAATAGTTCTTTATAAGTGTACTAATAGTTTTAGAATGAGTGCAACCCCTAGTAATTAGTTTTAATTTTGGACTATATTGATTGTTATTAGAATTTACCAATTAAATAAATGTAGGTATTTTAAATTGATTCAAAAAAGTAACACAAACTGTTTAGAAATATAAATAATAAAGGACTTTATAAGTTTTAGTAATCACATGACTAGTTAAAAAGAATTATCAAAGCTTAAAAGAAATTATTGTGCAAAATAAAAAACCCACTTCCGTTTATTGAAGTGGATTTTTTGTTAATTATAATAACAATAATAATTAGTCAGTATAAAATGCTTTTACTTGCCTCAATTCAATATAATCTTCATCACCTAATGATCCATCGTTTTTTACATAAAGCATAATGTAACGAGTATATACTGTTGTAAATTGAATTTTTAAGGGGTCAGAAACAGTGTTTGAATCAATTTCAGTTCCTTCACCCACTTCAGTGTAAGGAAAAAGTTGAGACCAATTGCTATCTGAACTTGATGGTGCTGCCGTAGCATTAGGGTATGCATAAGCTTCAATATGTGTTGCTTTACCATCTGAAAACATCTGAAAAACACTCATAGTATTTATAAACTGTTCGCTACCTAAGTCAATCACAAGAATTCCATAGGCATTAAAATCAAAATCATCTATTCCCCAAGTTGCTCCAGAATTTCCGTTTTGACGGTAACTAAAATCAGGGTCATTTACATATGGTTCTTGATCACACAGTGAACCTCGGGGATACCATGCATCATTACAAGCAGGATCTGATGATAACTCCTCATAAATAGAAGCGCTTTCACCCTTCACAGCAATTTCAATGACATCAGCTGAACCCCCAGAAAGATATGAATTCATAAAATTCACACCTTGAACACCTATTTCAGAAGGAGAACAGCCGTCTCCATTAACTAATTCATCTATCGGAGTCTCAGCGCATAAATCAAGTTCATTTAGTATACCATCATTATCTATATCATTATCACAAACGTCTCCAATACCATCTGAATCAAAATCCAATTGATCTGGATTTTCAGTTTGAATACAATTGTCAATGTCATCCATAACACCATCGTTATCGCTATCTCTTTGAGAAATGGAACATCCATTTGCATCTGCAGCTTCGTAAGATGGAGTATCAGGACATAAATCAATATCATCAGTTACACCATCTTCATCTGTATCTTTTAATTCAAATAGTGCCGTAACAACTTTATTAGCGTCTAAGACAACGAAAATATTATTTTCTGTTATTAACGGATCTGTTGCATTTTCTGATTTCCACCCTTTGAATAGGTAAAATTCAGCAGGTACAGCATATAATTGAACAACATTACTATTAGGTTGACTAATGGAAGCTATAGTTCCAGAGTTTGCAGGTTCAACCTTTGTAGAAAGATTATAATTATTTACAATTGCTTCTTCGGGAGCACATGAAATTGTTAATAAAAGTAGAAAAAAGGCGTTAAAATAAGTTTTCATAGATAGTTCTATTTTGTTTTTTTAAATAACTTAAAATACTCTTTATGAAAAAAGTAAAGAACAAATATAGACGTTATTTTTAATGAATTGTAATAATTTTAAAAAAATATATAAATTATCAATAAACATTTTAAAAAATATATAAATTATCAATAATCATTTTTAATTAAGATATTTATTTATAATAATTTCAATATTGAAATTATTGAATTTTTTTAATTAAAAAATTGGTGTCATTGAAGTAGGGTTTTTCTTTACAAAATTAATCTAAATATCAAAGAAAAGAAATTAGTATTTTTACGATTTAAGATTTTTTTTGATTAAAATCTAGAGCTTTCTAAATAGATTCTTGTAAAAAAGTAGCCCACTCTTTTTTAGTGTTTAAATTCATAATTATAGCCCTGTCAAAAACTTCAATTGTTGAAATTTTTGCGGGGTTTACTTTTTTAAGCTGAAAATCTAAACGTGCATTGTCGTCTGAAATATCTAAATTTAAAAGGCTTTTCCAGAAGCAGTTCTTCATTTTTATAGGATGTCCATTTTTTCCTTGATACTTAGGGAATACAATTTCATTCTTTAATGAAATAATTTCAGAAAGCTCTTCTGAATTTAAAATTGGAATATCAATATTATTTACTAATATTTCAGAAGTTTTTGGAACCACTTTTAAAATTGTTTGAAGCGTTGAAAAAGGCCCATATTCGGGATTTTTATTAATGATTACTTTTACTTTCAACCCCTCATATTCTATAAAATTACGTTGTGCATTTTCTAACCAAGGAATGGCATTAAAATATTGTTCAAAATTAAAACCTAGTCCAATATAAATTTCTTTAATATTGGCTTTTGAAATTCTATGTAGTTGTTCTAAAATCCAATACGTTTGTTGGTATTTCAATAAGCCTTTTGCAATACCCATTCGTTCAGATTTTCCACCGGCAAGTAATACAAAAACAGGTTTATTTTCCATAATGTACTTTCAACAACTCGGCAGCAACACTTATGGCGATTTCTTTGGGTGAATTGCCTCCTAAATCTAAACCAACCGGACAATGTACAGGTGAAATACCAGCTCCAAAATTCAATTCATTTCTAAGCATATTGTTAAATTTATTCTTTTTGGTTTTACTGCCAATTAAGCCAATATACTTAGTTTTAGAATGTAAGGCCAACGCAGTTATTTCAAAATCTAATTTATGATCGTGTGTCATAATAACCACATAACAATTAGGCCCCCAATTAATAGATTGTTTATACAAATCAAAATCAATATTTGAAAAAGTAATATTTTTATCAATTGTCAAGTTTTCTTTCCAATTTTTACGCACATCTAATAAAGTTATATTAAAAGGAGTATCTTTTAAAACATTGCATAATTCCATGCCAATATGGCCTGCTCCAAATAAGTACAATTCAGGAGTTTTATTCATAGGTTCAATTATTAATTCTACTTTTCCTCCACAGCATTGCTCAAATTCTGGTCCAAGTGTGTAAGAAAATTCTTTTATAGTATTTTCAGTTATGGCAATTACAGCTTCATCAATAACTTGAAATTCTAATTTTCCACCTCCAATAGTTCCAAAAATTTCTTTCTGTTTTGTAACAATCATTTTTGAAGCAACTTTACAGGGAGCAGAACCTAAAACTTTCGTAACGGTAACCAGCGCAATAGGTTGTTTTGTGCGTTTAAATTCTGAAAGTAATTCAATCCAATTATTCATTTAAAAAGGTTTAACAGTTTGGATTTTTAACGGATTAAAATTAATCATTTTTTTATGAATTCGGAACCTTCAATTTCAGATTTTACTACCAGATAACCAATTTACTTTAAACCAAGTCATAATCACTCAAAGGTAAATTATAATAACGTTTTCCAGTTAGTTTAAAAATTGCATTTATAATTGCAGGTGCAATAACAGGTACGCCTGGTTCACCAACACCAGTTGGTTTTTCAGTACTTTCAACAATTTCTACATGAACTTGTGGTATTTCATTTATCCGAATCATTTTATAATCATTATAATTATTTTGTTCGATTGCACCATTTTTTGCTGTAATTTTTCCATAATAAGCTAATTGCATTCCAAATATTGCAGCACCTTCCATTTGTGCAGTAACAGTATTTTTATTAACCACAGTTCCACAGTCAATTACAGAATAAACGTTATGAACTTTTACCTTGTTATTTTTCATAGAAACTTCAACAACTGATGCAACATAGGAATAAAAACTATAATGAACTGCCAAGCCATAGGCGTGACCTTCTGGTAGCTGTTTTCCCCAATCAGCATTTTTTGCAGCAATTTTTAATACATTTTTAAGTCGTGCAGTATCATATTTTATTGGATCGTTTGTGTCTTCAATTCTATCATTTCCAATTAAATTTAAACGAAATTCTAAAGGATCTTTATTTGTGGCGTGTGCCAATTCATCTGCAAAAACATTAATTGAAAATCCGTGAGGAATATTTATTACAGAACGCAACCAACCAATTCTTACATGTGCTGGTGCTTGTCCAACTTCTACTTTTAAATTTTCAATATCAAAAGGAACATTGGCAGCACTTGAAATTTCAAAACCAGCAGCAAAATCTACTCCAGGTTGAAATGTTGAAACTATTGAAGGCAGTGCAAAACGATGCAACCAACCTGTTACTTTTCCATTTTTATCGAAGGAAGCTTTCAAATATTGTGCACTAATGGTATGAAAGTAACCGTGTTTAATATCATCTTCACGTGTCCAAACAACTTGAACAGGAGCATTTATTGCTTTGGAAACAATTACGGCTTCAACTACATAATCTGGTTTTGATTTTCTTCCAAAACCACCACCTAAAAAAGTGACATTAATGGTTACTTTATCTTCAGAAGTTTCTAAATAATCGGTTACTTCTTTTCTTGCAGATTGCGGATCTTGGGTTGGTGCCCAAACTTCGCAAGTGTCATCTTTTACCCAAGCAACTGCATTTGGGACCTCCATTGGAGCATGTGCTAAATGTGGTAACTGAAAAGTGCTTTCTATGGTTTTTGCAGCTTTCTTAAAAGCATTGTTAATGTTTCCTATATCTTTTCCAACTTTACCTAGTTTGTGAACATTTTCAGTTATTTGACTCATATATTTTTCAGAATCATACACTTTATTATCTCCAAAATCCCAATCAACTTTTAAAGCCTCTTTTCCTTTAAAAGCAGCCCAAGTATTAGTTGCAATAACAGCAACACCACCAAGCGCCCCAAAAGGTTTTTCAATTCTTGGAATTTCAATAACATCTAATACCCCTGCAACTTTTAAGGCTCTTGTTTTATCAAAAGATTTTACTGTTCCAAAGGCGACAGGACAACGAGCAATTGCCACAAATTTCATGTTTGATAAACGTTTATCTAAACCAAAAATAGCACTTCCGTTTGCGTATGCTGCAACATCAACTCCTTTTAGATGTTTTCCAATATATTTAAAATCTTTAGGGTCTTTATAGGTTAAATTTGTATCGGAAGGAATTTCCAATGTTTTAGCAATTTCAACCAAATCTCCAAAACCAATTTTTTTACCACTTGTATGAATTATAAAATGATTTTCCACCGAACATTCAGCTGCTGGTACTTCCCATTTTTGAGCAGCCGCCGCAATTAACATGGCCTTTGCAATGGCGCCCATTTTTCGCATAGGTTCATATAAATAGCGAATACTTCTAGATCCGTCGGTATTTTGATCACCATATTTTTTATCTCCTACCGCTTGTTGAACTGTAATTTTTGACCAATCAGCTTCCATTTCATCAGCAATAACTGAAGGTAAGGACGTTCTAACGCCATTTCCCATTTCTGAACGTGACGCAATTAAAATTACACTACCATCAGAATTTATTTGGACAAATAAATTTGGATTAAAATTGATTAAATTTTCAGGAGCTTTTTCTTTATCTGAAAATACTGATGTATTACAGGCTAAAATCAATCCTCCAGATGCTAAACCAATACTTTTAACAAAACTTCTACGACTTATATTTTTTATAGATTTCATGTGGTATTTTATTTTTTTTAATGGTCACATGCTGTTCGCTAATTTGTCATTTTATATTTTGACAAACTTTTAGCACGCTCGTTTCATAATTAGCTTTGATTTTTTAGTTTAACAGTTCTATGAATTGCTTTTCTTATGCGCTGGTAGGTTCCGCATCTGCAAATATTTCCAATCATTGCTTCATCAATATCTTCATCGGTCGGATTTTCATTTTTATCAAGTAAAGCTGTAGCAGCTATTAATTGTCCTGGCTGGCAAAAACCACATTGAGGTACATTTAATTCCTCCCAAGAGTTTTGTAGTAATTGTAAATTTTTAGATTGACCTTCTATAGTTGTAATATTTTTCCCTTCAGCAGCAGTAACAGGAATCATACAAGATTGTACGGGAGAATCGTCTAAGAGTATTTTACAAGAGCCGCAAACACCTATTCCGCAGCCATATTTTGTTCCTGTAAGTCCAATAATATCTCTAATTGCCCAAAGTAATGGCATTTCTGGAGCAACATCTATTGCATGTTTTTCTCCATTTATTTGAAGTGTAATCATTTGTTTTAAATTAGTAGTTTATTTAAAATAACAAGATAGGAAAAATTTTGTAAACATTTTAAATAGTACTTGTATAACAGTATTTTAATCGAATAATAAGAGAAAATAATTAGATGTTTATACTTCTAACCTCACCAGGAATCATATTTTGAAGTTCAAACTTACCAATTCTTAATCTTACCAAGCGTAAGGTTGGAAATCCAACAGCAGCAGTCATTTTACGTATTTGTCTAAATTTTCCCTCAGTTAAAATAATTGAAATCCAACTTGTTGGACCGTGACGATCGTCTCTAATTTTTTTATTTCTTTTTGGAAGGGTTGGAGTTTCTTTTAAGCAAAAAACTTTACACGGAATTGTTGTGTAATTTCCAGTTTCAATAGTAATCTCAACACCTGTTTTTAACCTTTCAATTGCTTCGTTAGAAATGATGCCATCAACCTGAACATAATATTCTTTTTCAATCTGTTTACTCCTTATAAGTTCACTTGCTTTTCCATCTGTTGTTAGTAATAATAAGCCTTCAGATTTTTCATCTAATCTTCCAATTGCCATTATATTTTCTGGGAAGTCGTAAAATTCACCTAATAATTTTTTTTTATTTTTTCGCTGTTCATTATTTACAAACTGACTCAAATAACCGTCAGGTTTGAAAATTGCAAAATGTTGATGATTAATGTTTTTCATTTAAAATATTGTAAACCAGTTCTTTGGAAAGTGTTTGTCCAGCAGCTTTTTTTCTGATTTCATCAAAACTAAAAATAAATTCGCAACCATTCTTGAATTCGCTACAGCCATAAGCGGATTTTCCTTTTAAAATAGTACCTTTTTTACATTTTGGGCAACTAATTTTTTCAGGCACTTTAACTCGGGTACTTAATGGAGTTGAAGTATTCTTCTCCTCCAATTTTAAATTAAAGTTTTCATCAAAACGTACCAATCCTTCAACAGTACCTTTTTCAGTTTTAAATCCTTTTAAATTTACGGTACATCCTTTTTTTAACAGTCTGATATACTGATTTTCTGATATTTTTTTATCTAAAAAAGTAAAAGGAAGTTTTAAGTTACAACCATTTTTGTAGTTACTACAACCATAAGCAGTAGAGCCTTTTAAAATAGTTCCAACATTACATTTCGGACATTTTTCAGCAATAATTCCTTTGGTGCTTTTTAGTGTTTTACTAGTTGTAGTAGAAGTAGTTTTTTTTGAAGTTGATATAGCGGAAATATTAGCTCTTACTTTTTCAGATCGAACTTCATACACCAAATTATCAACCATTTGTTTCATGTTTTTTATAAAAGTACCAGCGTTAAATGTTCCTTGTTCTATTTCTTTCAATTTTTTCTCCCATCTACCTGTGAGTTCAGCTGATTTTAATAATTCGTTTTGAATGGTGTCAATTAATTTAATTCCAGTAATGGTTGGCAACAATTGTTTTTTATTACGTACAATATATTTACGTTTAAAAAGTGTCTCAATAATATTTGCTCGTGTAGATGGTCTACCAATTCCGTTTTCTTTCATTAATTCTCTTAAATCATCATCATCTACTTGTTTTCCAGCGGTTTCCATAGAGCGTAAAAGTGTTGCTTCAGAAAAATGTTTTGGAGGTTTTGTTTCTTTTTCTAAAAACGAAGGTTGGTGAGGCCCTTTCTCTCCTTTAACAAATGTTGGTAAAATTCCAGTTTCTTTTTTAGTTGTATCAGGAGATTCAAACACAATTCTCCACCCTTTTTTTAAAATTTCTTTTCCTGTAGTTTTAAAAGAAACAGTATCTGCTTTTCCGGTAACAGTGGTGTTAGAAACAGCACATTCGTCGTAAAAAACAGCAATAAAACGTTTAACAATTATATCATATACTTGTTGTTGGTTGTATTGCAAGTTTATTTGTTCACCAGTTGGTATAATTGCGTGGTGATCCGTTACTTTTTTGTCATCAAAAACTCTGGATGATTTCTTTATTTTTTTAGTTAATAAAGGTTCAGTTAAGGTGCGGTAATTGGTTAAATTTTTTAAAATTGCTGGAACTTTCGGGTACACATCATTTGGTAAAAATGTTGTATCAACTCTAGGGTATGTAACTACTTTTTGCTCATATAACTTCTGAACAATTTTTAAGGTTTCATCAGCTGAAAAACCAAATTTATTATTACAATATACTTGTAAACCAGTTAAATCGAATAATTTTGGAGCATATTCTTTTCCTTTCTTTTTTGTAATTGAAACAATTTCAAAGTCACTTTCTTTTACTTTATTAGCTAGAACTTCACCATCTTCTTTTTTTAAAAACCTTCCTTCTTCACAATTAAATTGTGTTTCTCTATAAAGAGTTTGTAATTCCCAATACGGTTGTGGTTTAAAATTTTCAATTTCTTTAAACCTATTTACAAGCATTGCCAATGTAGGCGTTTGAACACGGCCCACTGATAACATTTGTTTGTATCCACCGTGTTTAACAGTGTATAATCTTGTAGCATTCATTCCTAATAACCAATCTCCAATGGCTCTAGAAAAACCTGCATAATATAAATTATCGTAATTTTTTGAAGGCTTTAAATTTTGAAAACCTTCTTTTATTGCTTCAGTAGTTAAAGAGGAAATCCATAAACGTTGCACTTCTCCTTTATAATTTGTTTGATTAATAACCCAACGTTGAATTAATTCTCCTTCTTGCCCGGCATCCCCACAATTTATAATTACATCGGCTCTGTCGAATAAACTTTTTACAATATTAAATTGCTTTTGTATGCCCTCATTTGCAACAACTTTAGTTTCAAATTTTTCGGGAAGCATTGGTAAGTTATTTAAATCCCAACTTTTCCAATGTGGTTTGTAGTCATTTGGTTCAAAAAGCGTACATAAATGACCAAAAGTATAGGTAACGGCATAGCCGTTTCCTTCATAATAACCATCGCGTTTTGTAGTTGCTCCTAGAACTGTAGCAATTTCTCGAGCAACACTTGGTTTTTCGGCTATACAAACTTTCATTTAATAGTTGGTTTTAAAGTTGCAAAGTACTAAATTTTAATAGAAATAGGAACCAACATTTTTAAAATGCAAGATAAATTTAGAAGTATAAAAAAGTGAATTTTTTGTAACTATAATTTAGTTTTTTATTTAGAAGGGAAGTAAGTAACTATTAAAATTAAAAATAATATATTTATAGCTTTTAGAATTTTTAGTCTAAATACCATAAAACCAATGAAATCATATACTATTAATGAAATTAATACACTTTTAAACGGTGAATTAATTGGCAATACTACTCAAAATATTACTGGTCCAGAACACTTAGAAAAAGCAAGAACAAATGAAATAACTTTTATTGGAAATAAAAAGTATGTTCATTTGTGGGAAAATTCAAATGCTTGTGCCGCAATTGTTAGCGATAATTTAACTATTGAACCTCTAAAAAACCGTGCAATTATAAAAGTTAAAAATGCTGATTTAGCAATGGCTAAGGTATTAGATCTTTTTAAGCCGACTCTTCCGCAATTTGATGTTGATTTACACCCAACAGCTGTAATACACGAAACTGCAAAAATTGGAGCAGGCTGCAAAATTGGAGCAAATTGTTATGTTGGAAAAGATGTTGAAATTGGAGATGGCGTAATTTTATATCCGAATGTTGCAATTTTTGATGCTACTATAATTGGAGATAGAACCGTAGTTTGGTCTGGAACTGTTATTCGTGAGCGAACTGAGGTAGGAACTGATTGTATTTTTCATTCAAATGTAAGTATTGGTGCAGATGGATTTGGGTATCGACCAGAGAGTAAAGGATTGGTTAAAATACCTCATATAGGTAATGTAAAAATTGGAAACAATGTAGAGATTGGAGCAAATTCTTCGGTTGATCGTGCAAAATTTAGCTCAACAATACTTGGCGATGGTTGTAAAATTGATAATTTAGTTCAAATTGCTCATAATTGTATTTTAGGTCGTTCTTGTATTATGGCAGGAAGTAGTGGTTTAGCGGGCTCTGTTACTTTAGGAGATGGTGTTGTCATTGGCGGAGCATCTTCAATTAAAGACCATATTACAATCGGTGATGGAGCTGTTGTTGGTGGGGGTTCTGGTGTAATGAGTGATGTTCCGGCTGGTAAAACAGTAGTAGGTTATCCTGCAACTGAGGCAAGAGATATGTTTAGACAATGGGTGGCATTAAAAAAGCTTGGAAAAGGATAAATTTAGTAACGGATAATAAATTATATTTGCTTAAAAATTATTAATTAAACTTTATAATGTTAAAAGAATTAAAAGAAATTAAGCCTGGTGTTGGACTGGGATTTCTAAAATTTGGAATGTCTAGAGAGCAAGTTAAAGAATTACTTGGAGAACCTGCATTTATCGACAAATATTCACATTCAGATGCTGCAAACGATGCAACAGAATCTTGGGAATATGATGAGTTGTTTTTATCAATTAGTTTTGATGAAGCTGAAAATTGGAAATTAATGATGTTTTCTATAAGCTCTGATTTTTATGAATTAGAGGATGCTTCCCTAATTGGTTTAAGTGAAAAAAAATTAGTTGATCAGTTAGATGAAATTGATCTAGGTGAAGTGTTTGTTGAAGATTGTTCTGATAACGATAATGAAGATCATAAAGTTATTGAAATTGATGAAAAATCCATTAATTTTTGGCTAACAGATGGTATTTTAGATGAAATACAATGGTCTCCATTATTTATAAATGACGACACTATAAAATGGCCTAAGTAGTTTTTGTTGATTTGGTTTGTACAAATGTCATTCCTGTGAAAACAGGAATCTACACCAAGCTTCAAAAAAAACAAATCTAACATGAGTACAAAGTAACAGAGAATGGATATCTGCCTTCGCAGGTATGACATGGCGATAAAAGAAAACGTTATTTTACGTACTAAATCTTTCAACTTCCAAGCTAAGTAAGTTGTTGATTTTTAATGAACTGTATTGATTTTTGGTTAAATATTTGAGCTTGCTCAATATTCACTACATGACCGCAGTTTTCTATTATAAAAAGTGTCGATTTTAAATGTGTTTCTACTACTTTTTTTATGGAGGGTAAAAACAAATGATCTTCTTCTCCCATAATATAAAATGTAGGAATTTTAATATCCTTTGTTCTAAAAAAATGTAATAATGGATTAATTTCAGAGGTTAATTTAAACCATCTTACAAATTCTTTTTGGTATAATTTTTTAGCTTCATTCACGAAAATTAAACGAGACTTTTTATGATTTTTTCTCGGCATAATAATAAATGCAAATAATTTATATAATATTAAATAAGGAACTACCGATTTAAAAAGTACACCAACGCGCATTAAAAATTGAGACTTTAAGTTGAGTTCCATAATAGCACCTCCCATAATCATACTTTTTACACGTTCTGGATGCTTCTCTGCCAAATTTCTAATTAATATAGTACCTAAAGAAATTCCTGCAAAATGCGATGTTTTAATTTTTAAGTGGTCTATTACTTCAACTATATCATGGGTTATACCATCAAATGTGTATTTTTCTCTAAAAGCATCTTTTAAAACATGTTTGCTATTTCCGTGTCCTCTTAAATCTAGCACCAATACATTAAATACTTGACTAAAACTTCTAATTTGTTTAAACCAGATAGAAGAGCTTCCTCCAGCTCCGTGGACAAAAGTTACCCAATCTTCAGATGTTTTATGTTTGTAAGTAGTAAAATTTAACATGTATTATATTTAGCATAGTAGCGTTTGCAAAAATACTGAAAACTATTTTATAAATCTGTTTTTCTTTTTTTCTTTAAAAATGGATAAAATTAGAGGTTCTTAGTTTTAGATTTATTCAGTTTAATAACTGAAAATAAAGATGAAATCTTAAAAATATAATTTACCACCAAACAACAAAAAACTTTTCGGTTTCTCCGTTTGGATGTTTCAACCAGCAAAGTGGTGCTGATTTCTGATTTAAAAATACTTCAATTGTTTGAGCAAACTGTTCAAAAGTCTGCCATTTGGTTTGTATTTGAATTTCTTGTAACCAATTTATTTTTGAAGGAATGTGAAACTTACACTTATTAAATTGTTGCAACTCATTAAAATGAATGTAAAATCCTTTCTCACAGTTCTTGTTCAGTGGTTTAAGTTCAATATTCTTTGCTTGATATGGAATAAATAATTGCGCTTTAAAAAGAACTTGTTGTTGAACTGTCTTAGGTTTTAAGTTCAATTTAGTTAATAATGGTTTTGTAAACGAATTGTAAAGTAGCGGTAATTGTTTGTCTTGTAATTTGTTTAATTTTGAGACTAAACTATCTCTTCTGTTTGGTCCAATCCAATGTTCTAATTCCGTTTCTCCAACAGAAGCATCATACAAGTAAAACTTGTAAATAACTTCTAAATGAATTGGATTTTTATATGTTTCTATTAAAAAATCTAACTCGCCAACCGTAATTTTTTTATTTTGAATTTGCTTATTCTCTACTAAAATTTTAACTGTAACATCTTGTTTTAATAGATGACTTAAAAAACTCTCAACTCGTTTTCCTAAACGTTGATTTTTTTGTAGAACACCTTCAAATATTGGAGTTTTTAATTTTGGAAGTTCAAATTGTTGTAATTCAAAAACTTCATTGTTTTCCCAAAGTTGTGGAGTATTTAAAAAACCTTCGTATTGTAATTGTATATCTTTTGTTTTTAAATCCATCATAAATCCATTTAAAACACTTTGTAAGTTGGTAGTTTTAAATGAGCCGTTTCGTAATAAGGAGACTTTTTATACACAAAATCAAGTTGAGCTCTTGGGTTTTTTGCAAAATCTGGATCTGAATTTATTTTATTTTCAAGTTCTTTTTTTATTGTTGGATTTTCAATTAAAAATTGTTCTGCAATATCTTCAAAAACGTAGGCAGAATATCCTTCTTTTTGTTGTAAAACACTATCAAAATAATTCCAGTTAAAAAATGAATCTGTTGCTGAAGCCTCTAAAGTTTCTATAATATACCTAACGCCAAATTGATTTAACGGAATATAAATATCGCCTTTGTTAAAAGTAATTTCTTTTGTTGAAGTTGAAACGGTAGTATTATAATGCAAATAATGACCTTCGTACGCAGAAGTTCTTGTTTTATAGTTTTTAATGTGTTGCTCTTCAACAGTAATTATGGTATCTTTTTTAAAAACTGTGTATTCAATATTATTTTCAATTAATCTATTCATAACTTTCCACCAACCTTGATTTAAAATATAGGCTTTTGGAATTATAACTTCTTTAGCAACTTTAAACTGATTGTAATATTTAACAGTTTTAGTAAATGGTTTTGTTTTATCGTAAAACAATCTTTTTCCGTTGGTTACTTTACTGTCAATTAAACTGCCTTCGTAACCTTTAAATTGTAATTCGGTAAAAGTATCTTTATCAACTTGATACGTTATGGGATACGATTTCTTTTCTAAAATATTGGCAACTGCAGTCTTACGTAATTCTTTAATTTTTGAACCATTTTTTATTGTGAAATCTATGGCGCTTTCCAATAAACTGTAAGTCTGTTCTACGCGTTGTTTATAGGATTTTAACATATGTGTTTCTACCATAAACCCTAAAGAATTGAAAAGAGTTGTATATCCGGTAGAATATCTTGGAGAGTCAAAATACTGACTAAAACCAGCTTCTGGTGTTGATCCCCAAACATTAACATAAGGTGTAATAATAATGTCTTTTTTAAGTAAATCGGCTTCAATCTCTGGTCTCATATTGTTTTCAATAAAAGCACCTAAATCGTTTCCTAGTTTGTTATGTTGTGTAAATAAATGTGTAATTGCATATTGATAATCTGCTCCGTTACTTACGTGATTGTCAATAAAAACATCGGGATTTACCAAATGAAAAATTTCAGCAAATGCACGTGCATTTTTTGTGTCCGCTTTTATAAAATCTCTATTTAAATCAAAGTTTCTTGAATTTCCTCTAAACCCGTATTCTATTGGTCCGTTTTGATTTGCTCTGGAATAACTATTTCTATTTAATGCTCCACCAATATTATAAATAGGAATAAAAGCCAAAATAATAGTTTCTAATTCCTTTATTTTATTTTTATCTTGAACAATATCTCTTAATAATAACATTGAAGCATCTACACCATCAGATTCACCAGGATGAATGGCGTTATTTATTAGAATTGCATTTTTTGAGGTCTCTTTAATTTTATTAAAATCAAATGAAGTGTCGCTATTAAAAATAACTAAATGAAGCGGGTATCCACTATCTGTTACACCAATTTCTTGTATTGAGATTTCTGGAAATTCAGCGGCTAATTGTTTAAAATAAACAATAGTTTCAGCATAAGTTGTGGTTTCTAGACCTTCAGATTTTTCAAACTTAGTAGTAAAATCAACAGTGCTTTTATTACAAGAAATAGTAACAACTAAAAGTAATAGAATTATTTTCTTCATGAAAAATCTACTTTTTGTAAACACTTTTTGGAACAAAACCTGTAATGTCACCACCATGTCTGAAAACATCTCTAACAATACTTGAACTTATAAAAGCAGTGTCTGAGGAAGTTAATAAGAATACAGTTTCTATATTAGAAAGTTTTCTATTGGTTTGTGCAATGGCTTTTTCAAATTCAAAATCTGCTGGATTCCGTAAACCTCTTAAAATAAAATCGACATTTATTTTCTGACAAAAATCTGTTGTTAAGCCAGAATAGGTTTCTACCGTTATTTTAGGTTCGTTTTTGTAGTTTTCTTTTATAAATTGTATACGCTCTTCTAAAGAAAACATATAGCTTTTATCGGCGTTTACTCCAATTGCAATCACAATTTTATCAAATAAAGGCAAAGCTCTGTTAATAATATCTACATGACCTAATGTAATTGGATCAAATGATCCTGGAAAAATTGCTTTTCGCATAATTAGTTTTTTAAAGCCATTTCTATGGCATTATCAAAAAGTTGTTGTAAGCTGATTTTAGCTTCGGCTGCTTGCTGAGGTATTATACTTTCCGCAGTTAAACCGGGAACGGTATTCATTTCTAAAAAATGCGGTTCGCCGTTTACTATAATAAACTCGGAACGTGTAAAACCGCTCATATTTAGTGATCTATATACTTTTATAGCCGTTTTTTCTAATTTTTTATGAATTTCATCTGAAATACGTGCTGGTGTGATTTCTTCAGATTTTCCTAAATACTTGGCTTCATAATCAAAAAAGTCGTTTTTGGTTACAATTTCCGTCATTGGTAACACTTTAATTTCATTGTTATAATTTAAAACGCCAATGGTAATTTCAGAACCATCTAAAAATGCTTCAATTAAAATTTGAGCATCTTCTTTGTATGCTTTTTCAATAGCGGGAATCATTTCTTCTTTGGTTTTAACCTTTGAAATTCCAAAACTAGAACCAGCATTATTAGGTTTTACAAAACAAGGTAAACCAACTTTTTTTACAATTGCATCAACCTTAATTTCATCACCTTTATCTAGATAATACGAAGTTGCTGTTTTTATACCATACGGTTTTACTACGCTTAAACAATCTCGTTTGTTAAAAGTTAATGCCATTTGATAAAAAGGAGCAGAGGTGTGTTTAATTTCGAGCAGTTCTAAATAAGCCAGAATGGTTCCGTTTTCGCCTGGATTTCCGTGAATTGCATTAAAAACACAATCGAATGTAATTTTTTCGTCTTTAATTTCTGCTGAGAAATCGTGTTTATTTATGGGATACTCTTGGTTATTATCATCAACCAATACCCATTTATTTTTTAAAATATGAACTTTATAAGTATTGTATTTTTCTTTGGAAAGATGTTGGTAAACAACTGCCCCACTTTTTAGGGAAATTTCAACCTCAGAGGAGTAACCACCCATAATAATGGCAATATTTTTCTTCATTTTTAGTTATATTCAATAAATACAAACTTACATAATAATATTTGAAAGTTTTATTTTAAATTTAAAAGGAATTTAGGTTTTAAGAGTCAAACTGAGAACATTTTAGGCTTTTTTGAGGGAAGTAGTATTACTTAAAAAAAATTAAACAGATAAACAATTCAAAAAAAGTATCTTTGCAAAATTAAAATATAAAAAATGAGTCTAATTCAATTTATAAAGTCCAAAATATTTTTAAAACAAGTTATTATCGCTTTTGTTGGTTTGGTAGTGTTTGTTTTTGTGGTTATGAAATGGTTAAATATTTCTACAAATCACGATCAGAAAATTGAAGTTCCGAATTTGGAAAAAATGAGTTTAAGTGAAGTTGAAAAAACGTTGAAAGAGTTAGATTTAAAACTTTTTGTAATAGATTCAGCAAGTTACAATCCAGAATATCCTAAAAAATCTGTCATAGATCAAGACCCAGGGCCAGGTGAATTTGTAAAAGAAAATAGAAAAATATACCTTACATTAAATCCTACTGGATATAGAAATATTGAAGTTCCAAATGTTTTTGGGAAATCAAAAAGGCAAGTTACGTCGCAACTTAGTTCAATTGGTTTTAAAATTAGTGCCAATCCTATTTATGTTTCAGACATTGCAAAAGATGTTGTAAGAGGATTAAAATTTAATGGTAAAGATTTAAAAGCAGGTGATAAAATTCCGAAAAACTCTATCATTACGTTAAAGTTAGGTGATGGGGAAGGAACAGGAAGATATACAGAAGGAAAGTAATGAGTGTAGAAGAAATTAACACAGACAACGAAGAATTTTACGAGCATTTTAGATATGTTGCTCACGTGGGGCAAGAACCTTTACGTGTAGATAAATTCTTAATGAATTTTATCGAAAATGCAACACGAAATAAAATTCAACAAGCTGCAAAAGCAGGAAATGTTTTGGTAAATGATGTTGCCGTAAAATCTAATTACAAAGTAAAACCAAACGATGTTGTACGAGTTGTATTGTCGCATCCGCCTCATGAAAACCTATTGGTTGCTGAAGATATTGCGTTAGATGTTTTATTTGAAGATGACCAAGTTATGGTTGTAAATAAGCCTGCAGGAATGGTGGTACATCCAGGTCATGGAAATTATAGCGGAACGTTGGTGAACGCATTAATTTATCATATAGAAAATTTACCAACCAACTCAAACGAACGTCCAGGATTGGTGCATAGAATAGATAAAGACACCAGTGGTTTGTTAGTTGTTGCAAAAACTGAATTTGCAATGGCACATTTATCAAAACAATTTTACGACAGAACTACCGAGCGTTTATATTATGCCTTAGTTTGGGGAAATGTTGAAGAAGATGAAGGAACTATTGAAGGAAATATTGGAAGAAGTTTAAAAAACAGATTACAAATGAGTGTTTTTCCTGAAGGTGATTTTGGAAAACATGCAGTAACGCATTTTAAAGTAATTGAACGTTTTAGCTATGTTACATTGGTTCAGTGTAAGTTAGAAACGGGTAGAACGCATCAAATTAGAGCACACTTTAAGCATATTGGTCATACACTTTTTAACGACGAACGTTATGGAGGAGATGCCATTTTAAAGGGAACAACATTTACTAAATACAAACAGTTTGTAGAAAATTGTTTTAAGGTATTGCCGCGCCAAGCTTTACACGCTAAAACTTTAGGTTTTGAACACCCAACAACCAAAGAATTTTTACGTTTTAATTCTGAAATTCCACAAGATATTTTAGAGTGTTTAGAGAAATGGAGAACCTATACTATGAACCAGAAGGAAGAACATTAAAAAAATATTTATGGAAGCACTTACGCTAACAACACCAGCGCTTTTATTTTCGGCAATATCATTAATAATGCTTGCTTATACCAATAGGTTTTTAGCTTATGCTGCTGTAATAAGAAATTTACATGCTGTTTACCAAGAAAACAAAGACAAATCTTTAATTCATCAAATTAAAAATCTTAAGTTAAGAATAAATCTTACACGTTGGATGCAGATTTTTGGAATATCAAGTCTGCTATTATGCGTATTAACAATGTTTCTTATTTATATACATCAGCAAATGATTGCAGTTTGGGTATTTGGAACTGCATTGATATTGTTAATCATATCTTTAATTCTTTTAATAAAAGAAATTCAAATTTCGGCTCAAGCACTTAATGTTCATATTAGTGATATTGAAAAACATTTAAATAAATAGCTAAACGGTCTTACATTCTAAACATAAAAAAAGCGCAAACCAATTGATTTGCGCTTTTTTTACTATTTTTAATTTTAAATATTTATTAAAATTCCAGATCGGCAACTAAATCAAATTCATCATAAATTGCCTTGTCTTTTAAATCATCAAAGAAACTTGTAGAACCATATCTAACATCAAACTTAGTTCTATCTATTTTTAAAGAAGCATTTGCTTTATTTCCATAAACTGAAAGATTAAATAGAACAGTTTCAGTTTTTCCTTTAATAGTTAAATCTCCCTTTACCTCGTATGAGTTTTTACTAGTAGCTTTTACTTTGGTAAAAATTAAAGTTGCTGTTGGAAATTTTTCAACTCCAAAGAAATCATCTGATTTTAAATGACCTTCTAGTTTTCCTTTATATTCACCTTCTAAATCTGTAGAAATAATAGTAGACATGTCTATAACAAATGCTCCGCCAGTCAATTTATCTTCGTTAAATTCTAAGTTTCCAGATTTTATGGAAATAAGACCTTCATGAGACCCAGTAACTTTATAACCTTTCCATACTATTTTACTGTTTTCTACTTTTATTTCTTTTTTAACTTCATTTATTGTTTTAAAAGAAAATGCTATAAGAGCTACTATTACAACTGCAGCAATGTTTTTAATTGAATTTTTCATTGTTATTATTTTTAGTTTAAAATATTATGGTGCAAATATCCAAAATAGTTAAACTATAGAAAATGAAGTAGATTATGAAATGAAGTTAATCTAGATTAACTTTTATTGATTTTGAATAAGTTGGCTCTTAATTTTACTTAAAAACTCTTTGGTAATACCTAAATAAGAAGCAATCATATATTGTGGAACACGCTGTTCAATTTTTGGATATGTATTTCTGAAAATTTGGTAACGTTCTTTAGCTGTAAGACTAAAATTTCT
Source organism: Lutibacter litoralis (assembly GCF_014646675.1). Classification (GTDB taxonomy): domain Bacteria; phylum Bacteroidota; class Bacteroidia; order Flavobacteriales; family Flavobacteriaceae; genus Lutibacter; species Lutibacter litoralis. Next base: position 192,023 of record NZ_BMNS01000003.1, read on the forward strand.
AACAATTCTTTTTTGTGAAGCTACAAAAGCACGTTCTACAATTTTTCTAAAAAGTCGTTCGAGTTTAGGAATCTCTATATATAATTCTTCAAGATTATTGAAGGTAAATTGAAAGAGTTGCGTATTCTCTAAACACTGTACATTAAAGTCGGCAGGTTTTTGAGTCATAAAACTTCCTAAATCCGATGTCCACCAATCTTCAATGGAGAACACTACAATATGTTCTTGACCTTCAGTATCTACATAAAATGTTTTTGTACTTCCAGATACAATAAAATTGATACTTTTACAAACATCTCCTTGTTGCACTATGTATTGATCTTTTAGATAATTTCTATAAATTAATTTAGAAAATAATATAGTTTCCTCTTCAACAGTTAAGTTGATATAGTTATGTATGTAATCTAATAAAGGTTTTTTATTCATTGATCTATTTGTTCTCTGCCTAACAGTTACATAAAATTAATATAATTAAATGAACTTGGTTGTTAGGCGAATTTCAACTTTCTTAAGTTAAGAAACAAACTAAATTATATAGCAATTTATAGGGTTTTTATGAGTATCTAGCTTCGCATTTCTTATTTCTTTACACCATTTATTCTACTTAAAATATAAGAATTTAATTCAAATATGCGAATGTCAATATGACATTTATTTAAATGAAAAAATGACAATAATTCTGAAAAAATGAATAAAAAACTCGTGATTTAAATAAAATATATAGTAAAAATACGATATGTTTATTTTGGTATTTTATTTGTAAATATAGTATCGAAATCAAAAAAGATTTCAAATTTGAAATAATGTTTAATTTAAAATCATGTAATTATGAGCAATTTAGTTAATGTTCCTAAAAGCGGAAGTTTAGCAAACACAAATTCAAATGCAAACTTCTCAAATCTGTCTAATTTGTTAGATGATATTTTCAACAGAGACCTACCTTCTGTATTTGCATCAAATTTTAATACAGGCATTACATTACCAAAAGTAAATATTAAAGAAACTGCAGATGCTTTTATAGTAGAAATGGCTGTTCCAGGTTTAAAGAAATCAGATTTTCATCTAAACCTAGATAATAAATTATTGTCAATTTCTACTGAAACGAAGAAAGAAAATAAACACGAAGATGAAAATTATACACGTAGAGAGTTTGGTTATTCCTCGTTTAAAAGAACCTTTACTTTACCTGAAAGTGTAGATGAGGAAAAAATTAAAGCAAGCTATGAGGATGGCATTTTAAATATTACTTTACCTAAAAAAGAAGAGGCAAAGCAAAAACCTGCCAGAAGCATTAAAATTTTATAACTAATTTTTTAACTTGAGAATAAGGCAGGTTTTTCTGCCTTATTTTCAAAAATAAGTTTTTAATATTTTTTTAAATATTTAATATGATAAAACAATGAAACGAAAAAATCTGATATAAAACAAAGTGAAGAAAATGTAGTTAAACAACCAGAAGAAGCTTGGAAAGTTAAAAAAGAATTTAATTAAATATGACAGTATTTACTCTTGGTCTTCTAAGGGAAGGTTAGATAAATTTTCTTCTTTAGATAGAGATAGCTTAATGCAATTGTTTTATTCAGTGTAGTTGTTTTCATATTAGCATTTTTCCCTTTATTACGCATAGGAAATTTTACCAATCGTATTTATTCGCTATTATTTAATTCTTTTATTTTCATTCTGGCATGTTCATTACTTGTATTTAGTTTAAGAGATTTTTTATAGTTTTCGATTGCTTTTTGAGTTTCACCTAATGTTTCATAGGCTTCACCTAAGCTATCATAAGAATTAGATGATTTAGAGTAATTTTCTACATTCAAGATAAAGAATTCTAACGCTTTGAGTTTGTCTTTATCATTTCCACTTTGTAGCATTCTATAACCTAATTGGTTTACAAGAAATTCGGGAGGTCGAATATCCCATGAGAGCCGATCAGAAAGTGTCTTATAATGCTTAGTTAGTTGCTCTTTGCTTTTGACATCACGATAGGAAATTCCATAGCCTTCAAAAATTGCAGAGATTCCATTATGAAAAGCAATGATTGGTACTGAGCTATGGTTTTCATTATCGAAGTATTCTAATTTTGCAGGTAATTCACCCTTACATCTACTATTCAATGCCTCAAATAGTCTTACGTGGCGATCACGATTTTTGATGTTTCTTTTTCCCCAATTGGCAGTAGCTATATAAATGAATCTTTCAAATGATTGTTCAGTCAGAGAATCTAATTTTTTGTCCATGGTCTCTGAATCCCATGTTCCAAAACTTGGGTCAACTGCAATAAATGAATTGAAAAAGGTCTTTTCTTTCATATAAGCATGAGTGGCCAACAAACCTCCTAAAGAATGTCCAAAAAGTATGCGATAGGGAGATGTTCTAAACTTTTGATCCAATTCATGTAAAAGTTCATCTTGCAAAAAGCCTAGAAAACTATCTCCACCTCCTGTATTATTCTCTCTAACTGTAATAATTTTGTCTGGTGTGTAGTCTCTTCTTCTATCAACATTTTGTATGCCAACTACAATCATCTCTGGAATTTTACAGCTTCTGTATACATCAGAACTCATGTAGTTTACTATCCCTGCTATAGATTTAAAATGCACATTTCCATCAAGTACAATAAGCACCGGGTACTTTTTATAGGATGATTCCTTTTTGTTGTATGAATCAGGAAGACTAATCCAATATTCTCTATTTTCATTCAAAACATTAGATTTAATTGAATGTTTTGTGCCGATTACAATTTGTCCAACAATTTGTGATTTTACCTGATTAATCCCTATTAGCAAAAGTAGTATTGCAATAATATTTTTACTCATTCTATTGTTTTCTTTTTGATTGCCAACTGTCAGTAAAATTTTTTAATTAGTACCGATTGCTAGGCTAATTTCAACTTTCTTAGATTAAGAAGCAAATAAAATTATGTATCTAATATGTGTTTATCTAAAACAAAACATATAAATTCACCTTCAAATACTAACTCATCTTTTTGATTTGTTACTTCTACTAATACACTAATCTTTTTTCCTGAAGTTTCAGTAATTGTTGCAACTGCGGTTACTTTATCATTTAAAACAACTGGTTTTAAAAACTTAGTAGTAGCTTTTCCCAAAACTACAGTTGGTTCGTTTATAGCAACCATAGCTGCATAATCAGCGAGCCCAAAAACAAAACTGCCGTGAGAAAGATTGTAAGTGTCAACAGTCATTTCTTCTAAAATAGTTAATTTAACAGTAGCACAATCGTTTCCAATGGATACCACAGAGCCTATTAATTTTTCAGACGCTAGTAAGTGTGTGTTTTGCATTCTAGTATTCATGTTCGTTATTTAATTTTATGTATTGTAAAACTAGTTCTATGTTTCTAGGTCAAGTTGTCTGCCTTCTTCAAATGCTTTTTTATCCATTTTAGAACCTACACCCATTCCAATAACCATTCCTATAGGTAATCCTATTCCAAGTAACCCCATATTTCCAGTATTCGATCCAAAAACAACCCCAAGAGGAAGTCCAAATGCAACCATTCCAAGTGCCATCCAAGTATTTCGATAGTGGTTTTTAGTTACAAGTTTAACTTCCTTCTCAATTAATTTAAGAAAACTAGAGTGCGTTTTTTTTAGTTGTTTTATTAATTCTTTAGGTGCCCTCGGTTCAGTGTTTATTTTGTTTATTCCATTATTAATAACAATAATAATTTTATCAGGAACGTCCTTTTTTTTCAATTCAATTAGAAGTTTGTTTAATTGATTGAAAGCGTGAACAAGCTTTTTATTTTGGTCAAAATCTGATCTTTTTATCAGTTCTTTTATTTCCATTTTTCTTTTTATATAAGCTACAACGATTAAATAAAACCGGTTTTAATCAACTATATTTATTAACAAGCGAATTTCACTTTTTTTAAACTAAGAAACAAATTAAATAATTTAATCATCAGTTTTTTAAAAATCTTTTTTTGAGTGCAATTTCGCAAAATAGGTGAATGCCTTAAGAAGTTTAGAAGGCATGCTGCAAGCCAGAGAAGGAGAGTTTTAAGAATTTATTCGGCATTATTTTAGATAGATTTTAACCAATTAAAAAGGGGCCTATAAGTTTATGGGCAATAATAAAGTAAAATATTTTATGTATATTAGAAATCGCATTAGGATAAATGTCCTTCTTAAATTATATTTTTAAAAGAATTTACCTCCCCCTCACTTTATTTTTAAGAATTAAAATATCTGATTTTCAGATAAGGCGTAAGGCCAAATATATTTTATCAATTTAAAACTAACTAAAATGAAAAAATTATTATTATTTTCGATGATACTTGTGTTAAGTTCATCTATTTATGCTCAAAGAAATAATAATGCAAGTTATTGGAATACTTGGGAATATACCGCAAAAGATGGTATGCAAAAGGACTTTGAAAAGGCTGCTGCAAAAAAAACAGCCATGTTTAACAAAACACCAGAGACCGCTATAATGACGTATAAAATTATAACAGGCCCTGATAGTGGATCATATCTTCGTGTTGAGGCAAATAAATCTCCGGCAGATTATGATTTGGACAGATCAGCTGAAGGTGATTATTGGAATCAAAATGTTGCTAAGTTTATTGCAAAAGATAGAGGGCAAGTGAGATACGAAGCATTAAAAAATGGTTCTTATGATCCTAATCCAGAAAACACTTCACCTTCAAAGTATGTGAGTCGCACAATTTTCAATATTAAGGCAGATAAAATTTTACATTTTAGAAGAGCTATGTATAGAATATCAAAAGTTGCAGAAAAAAGAGAATGGAAAACTACAAGAACATTATTTAGAGTAGTTAGTGGCGGAAATAGAAATCAGTTTATTTTAGCAACAGGTTTTAATACTTATAAACGAGCAGATGAGCCAGAAATGGAAACTACAACTAAAGAAGATTATGACGAACTTTTTGGATGGGGTTCTTGGGATGAAGATTGGAAGAATTTTGACGCCTCTATAGAATATTGGGGAGAACAAAAAGATATGTTGATATTAGTACCAGAAATGTCTACTGGAATGATGAATTAAACACGGAATACATTCTTTTTAAAAGGATGAATTTACGATGACAATAAAGCAAAAGCCATTCAAGAAATTGATTGGCTTTTCTAATTTATTTTAAAACTACTTTAAATTATTAAACAAACTAAACACCGGCCTATTTCTATATAAATTATTTTTATTTAGGTATTATTAAAATCCATCTTTTACCATGGTTAGTATTAAAAAAATGTACTAATTTTATACAATAAATAATTATTTATGAAACTAGTAATATCACCAGCAAAATCGTTAGATTTTGAAACAGCAGTTCCAACAACGGAATTTACACAAGGTATTTTTTTAAATGAAGCTGAGAAGTTAAGCACAGTTTTAAAAAAGAAATCTCCTAAAAAACTTTCGGAGTTAATGCATATTTCGCCAAAATTGGGTGAATTAAATTGGCAACGAAATCAAGATTGGGAATTACCGTTTTCATTAGAAAATGCACGTCAGGCTGTTTATGCTTTTAATGGCGACGTTTACACAGGTTTAGACGCTTACACGTTACCACTTGAAAAATTAGAACAACTTCAAAATAAACTTCGAATTTTATCTGGACAATATGGTATTTTAAAGCCTTTAGATTTAATGCAACCATATCGCTTAGAAATGGGTACAAAACTAAAAGTTGGTCGCAAAGAAAATTTGTACAAGTTTTGGGGTGAAAAAGTAACTGAAGCCTTAAATGCTGAAATGGAAAACGATGAAGTATTTGTAAATTTAGCCAGTAACGAATACTTTAAAGTAATAAATACTAAACTATTAAAGGTTCCGGTAATTACTCCAGTTTTTAAAGATTATAAAGGTGAAAAATTAAAGGTAATTAGCTTTTTTGCAAAAAAGGCTAGAGGGCTAATGGTGCGTTATATTTTAGACAATAATACAGAAACTATTGAGGGTTTAAAAGGTTTTAATTCAGAAGGTTATGCGTTTGATTCGAACCTTTCAAATGAAAAAGAATTAGTTTTTACACGATAATTTAATTTTTTTTAAAATTGTATTGTTTTTTTATATAAGTTTGTCCCGTTATTTTTTAGTGACAATGAAAAATATTTGTTTTTTCGGTCGTAACTTTTTTATTAAGAAGTTTTTAGGTTATTATGTGTTTTGGAAGCACAACGAAAAATTAAGGAAAAAGACAACTTCTACCAACTTCATTTTTAAAATTTGTACTCAACTTTTGGGTATAGATAATCAAAATACATATTCAGTATTAAGAGTATAAATATTTCTATTAATTTTAAATATGCCTTATATTAGGCTCCTATTAAATTTTTAATACTTAAATATAATTAATGAATACTAAATATATTGATTTAATAAATCAAACTTTTGATTTTCCTCAAGAGGAATTTAAAATAGATACTAAGAAAAATTTGCATTTTCATGATATCGATACCATGAAACTTGCTGAAGAATTTGGTACACCTTTAAAGTTTACGTATTTACCAAAAATTAGCGAAAACATTATTAAAGCAAAAACATGGTTTAAAACAGCTATGCGTAAGCATAAATACAAAGGGAGATACCACTATTGCTATTGTACAAAGAGTTCACATTTTAAACATGTTTTAGATGAAGCTTTAAGTAATAATATTCATATAGAAACATCCTCGGCGGTTGATATTGATATAATTGAAAACTTAAAAAGAGCTGGTAAAATTACCGATAAAACCTATATTTTAAGTAACGGATTTAAAAGAGATGAATACGTTAAAAAAATACAAGGTTTAATAAATAGCGGACACAGAAATTGTATTCCAATTATTGATAATTATGAGGAAATTGATTTATTAACCGATGGAATTCGTAAGAAAATTAATATTGGAATTAGAATTGCTTCGGAAGAAGAACCAAAATTCGAGTTTTATACTTCTCGTTTAGGAATTGGCTATAAAAATATAGTTGATTTTTACCGACGCGATATCAAAGAAAATAAAAAAGTGAATCTAAAAATGTTACACTTTTTTATAAATACAGGAATTAAAGACAATGCCTATTATTGGAACGAATTAAGTAAGTGTTTAAAGGTTTATATAAATTTAAAACGTATTTGTCCAACATTAGATAGTTTAAATATTGGAGGGGGGTTTCCAATTAAAAACTCATTGGGATTTGATTATGATTATGAATATATGATTGATGAAATTATTTCTCAAATTAAAATTGCATGTGATGATGCTGAAGTAGAAACACCACATATTTTTACCGAGTTTGGAAGTTATACAGTTGGAGAAAGTGGAGGTGCTTTATACAAAGTGTTATACCAAAAAAAGCAAAACGATAGAGAGAATTGGAATATGATAAATTCCTCTTTTATAACAACTTTACCAGATAGTTGGGCAATAAATAAACGCTTTGTAATGTTACCTTTAAATAGATGGAACGATACTTACGAGCGGGTTTTGTTAGGTGGTTTAACTTGCGATAGTGATGATTATTACAATTCTGAACAGCATATGAATGCTATTTATTTACCTGTTTATAAAGACGAAAAACCATTATATTTAGGTTTTTTTAATACAGGCGCTTATCAAGAATCAATTGGAGGTTATGGAGGTTTGCAGCATTGCTTAATTCCTCAACCAAAACATATTATTATATCAAAAAACAACGAAGGTAAATTAGAATACAAAGTTTTTAAAGAACAACAAAAACCAAGCGATTTTTTAAAAATATTAGGTTATGAATAAAAGAACTTACGCAGGAATTCCTGAACAAAATAGTAAAATTGAAACTTCAAAAGTAGTTTTAATTCCAGTTCCTTATGATGGAACAAGTACTTGGCAAAAAGGTGCAGATAAAGGTCCTGAAGCTTTTTTAAACGCTTCAGAAAACATGGAATTGTACGATATAGAAACCGATACAGAAGTGTATAAAAACGGTATTTATTTAGCGAATGCCATTACTGAAAATGCTTCACCAGAAAGTATGGTAGCTGCAGTTCATGAGATTACAAAATCATACATTAAAAAGAATAAATTTGTAACCTTAATTGGAGGTGAGCATTCAATTTCAATTGGTTCAATTAGAGCATTTAATGAGTGTTTTGATAATTTAACTGTTGTACAAATCGATGCCCATGCAGATTTGAGAAAAGAGTATGAAGGATCTAAATGTAACCACGCTTGTGCAGTGTATGAAGCCAGTCAAAATACGAATTTAATTCAAGTAGGTATTCGTAGTATGGATGCTATTGAAAAAACAGTTATGGATTTAGATAAAGTATTTTTTGCGCACGACCTTGCTCAAGACGATTATTGGATGGAAAATGCAATTGATTTAATGACAGAGAATGTTTTTCTAACAATTGATTTAGATGCTTTTGATCCTTCAATAATGCCATCAACCGGTACACCAGAACCAGGAGGATTATTTTGGTATGAAACGCTAGAGTTTTTAAATAAAATATTTAAAGAAAAAAATGTAGTTGGATTCGATATTGTAGAATTGTGTCCAAATCCTCAAGAAAAATCATCAGACTTTTTAGCAGCAAAATTATATTATAAAATGTTAAGCTATAAATTTAACAATTCTGATGAAGATACTTATGATGATATAAAAGGTTTTAAAGAACCAACAAACAAACAAACTAAATTTAACGACGAAGAAAATGACTACTAATAAAGGAGCAATTTCACAATTTATAGAAAAATATTATTTGCATTTTAACGCAGCTTCGGTTGTGGATGCAGCCAAAGAATACGAAAATCAATTAGCAAAAGGTTCTAAAATGTTGGTGTCATTGGCAGGAGCCATGAGTACTGCAGAATTAGGCAAAATATTTGCAGAAGTTATTAGACAAGATAAAGTACAAATAATTTCTTGTACAGGGGCTAATTTAGAAGAAGACATTATGAATTTGGTAGCACATTCTCATTATAAGAGAGTGCCAAATTACAGAGACCTAACACCTCAAGATGAATGGGATTTGCTGGAAAAAGGTTTAAACAGAGTTACCGATACTTGTATTCCAGAAGAAGAAGCTTTTAGACGTTTGCAAGAACATATTTTTAAAATTTGGAAAGATGCTGAGGCTGCAGGAGAACGTTTTTTCCCACATGAATTTATGTACAAATTAGTACTTTCTGGAGTATTGGACCAATACCATGAGATTGATCCAAAAAATAGCTGGATGATTGCTGCAGCAGAAGCTAATTTGCCAATGGTTGTTCCTGGCTGGGAAGATAGCACAATGGGAAATATTTTTGCTTCTTATGTATTAAAAGGCGAGTTAAAAGCAAGTACTATGAAATCTGGTATTGAGTATATGACGTTTTTAGCAGATTGGTATACTGCAAATTCAAAAGATGGTATTGGATTTTTCCAAATTGGAGGAGGTATTGCTGGAGATTTTCCAATTTGTGTAGTACCAATGTTGTATCAAGATATGGAAAGAACGGATACCCCGTTTTGGAGTTATTTCTGTCAAATTTCAGATTCAACCACTAGTTATGGATCTTATTCTGGGGCTGTTCCAAATGAAAAAATTACTTGGGGTAAATTAGATATTAATACACCAAAATATATTATAGAGTCGGATGCAACCATTGTAGCACCATTAATTTTCGCTTACTTATTAGATATGTAATTTATGAAACGAGTAATTGTAGATTATAGTAAATTAACCGAAGATATTTTAAATATGTTGGTTGAAAAATTCCCTACGGGTTATGGGTATAGAGATATAATAACGTTTAAAAACGCTAAAGGCGAAACTGTAAGAGCAGTTGAAGTTCGTACAGAAGAGACTATCTATTTAGTGAAAATCAGCTTGAAATTAGAAGAAACGATGGAAGAATATGACGCTGATGAAGATAATTTTGATGACGTTCATGATACGGGTGATTTAGAAGATATTCCAGACGATAGCCCTGAGGATGATGATTATTAGACTTAATTATTAAATAAAAAAGGCTGTCTAAATGTTTTAGACAGCCTTTTTTATAAAATTTTAAAATTCTAGTAAATAGATTCTTTACCAAATTCTTTAACTAATAAATAATAGAAAATAGCTCTGTATTTATTTCTATTAGATTTACCCATAGTTTCAACAGCTTTTTGCATAGCCGCATCTAATTTTGGCCCATCAGAAAGACCTAATTTTTTAATTAAAAAATTATTTTTTACGGTTCCTAATTCTTTTGCATCAGATCCAGAAACGGTTTCAGCATCTTGTTTATAAATAGAAGGCCCTAAACCTTTAGTAACCTTAGCTAATAAATCAGCATCAAAGCTGATTCCTAACTTTTCCATTTCACCTTGATAAAGTGCTATTTTTTCATCTAATTTACTCATGAGTAACGAATTTTTTTATGAATGTTAATATATCTTTTATCAAATATAAAAAAATATTAGTTGTATAGCTATAATTATATTAACAATCTGAAAGATTTACACCAACTGCCAACCCACCTTCTGAAGTTTCTTTGTATTTGGAGTTCATATCTTTAGCTGTTTCCCACATGCTAGAAATTACTTTATCAAGGGGAACTTTAGCATGTAAATTGTCAGACTCTAAAGCCAATTCAGCAGCGTTAATTGCTTTTATTGCGCCCATTGCATTGCGTTCAATACATGGCACTTGCACTAATCCACCAATAGGATCACAGGTTAATCCTAAATGATGTTCCATAGCAATTTCACTTGCCATTAAAACTTTTTCTGGAGAACCTCCAAGTAGTTCGGTTAAAGCGCCAGCAGCCATTGCTGCCGAAACACCAATTTCAGCTTGGCAGCCTCCCATAGCAGCAGAAATTGTAGCTCCTTTTTTAAAGAGACTACCTATTTCACTAGCAACTAATAAAAATTGTTTTATATGCTCAAATGTTGCCTCGTGATTTTCAATTACTAAATAATACATTAAAACTGCAGGTATTACTCCAGCACTTCCATTGGTTGGTGCGGTTACAACCCTTCCGAGGGAGGCATTTACTTCATTCACACTTAATGCAAAACAACTTACCCATTTTAATATTTCACGAAATTTAACTTCAGTATTCCTAATAGCTCTTAACCATTCATTTGGATTGTTGTAAATTCGATCTCCTTTTAATTTTTGATGCATATCAAAAGCGCGCCTTCTAACTTTTAATCCACCTGGTAACATGCCTTCTGTATGGCAACCATTATACATGGATTCAAGCATTGTATCCCAAATTCGTTGAATTTCAAAATCAATTTCTTCATCTGATCTTAATGAGCGTTCATTTTCTAAAACAATTTCAGAAATTTTTAATTGTTCTTGTTTACAATAGAATTCTAGTTCTGTTGCTTTTTGAATAGAAAAAGGAAATGTTTTAAAAATAGCAATATTTTCTTTGGCATGAATTAATTCTTCTCTAACCACAAAGCCACCACCAATAGAATAGTAGGTGTCTGCTGAAATTTCAGTAGTGTTGTTAAATCCTGTAAATTTTATAGCATTTGAATGAAATGGTAAAAACTCTTTATTAAAAATAATATCATTTATAGGATTGAAATTAATCCTAAAATTATTTCCAAATTTCAATTGCTTTGCAGCTTTAATTTTAGAAATTAAGGGTGTTATTTCTTCTGTAGGAATATATTCTGGATCAGCACCTGCTAAACCTAAAATTATAGCCAAGTCTGTAGCATGTCCTTTTCCTGTTAAAGATAAAGATCCATACAAATCTACTTTTACAGAAGTAATCTCTGAAAAAAGATTTTCTTTTTTTAAATGATTAATCCATCTTTCCGCAGCTCTCCAAGGACCCAATGTATGAGAACTAGAAGGCCCAACACCAATTTTTAGCATATCAAAAATAGAAATACACTCCATTATATAGTTTTAAATTAAAGCCGCAAATATATAGTATTGAATAATATTTGTATCATTTTTAATTTAATATTTAAATAGGTTTAGGCATTCGTAAATGACAATAAAAACTTAAAATATAATTGAATTATGACATATTGACATAAAATTTGTAATGGCATAATCATTGTCTAATTGTAATTGTAAGTTTAAAAAATTAAAAACAATATAAAATATATAATTATGAGTAAGATTATAGGAATTGATTTAGGAACTACCAACTCTTGTGTTTCAGTAATGGAAGGTAATGAGCCAGTTGTAATTCCTAATGCAGAAGGAAAAAGAACTACACCTTCTATTGTAGCATTTATTGAAGGTGGAGAACGTAAAGTTGGAGATCCAGCTAAAAGACAAGCAGTTACAAACCCTTTAAAAACCATTTATTCTATTAAACGTTTTATGGGTAATAAATATTCTGAATCTAAAATGGAAGCAGAACGTGTACCTTATAAAGTGGTAAAAGGAGATAATGATACACCACGTGTTGATATTGATGGAAGGTTATATACTCCACAAGAAATTTCAGCAATGATTCTTCAAAAAATGAAGAAAACTGCAGAAGATTATTTGGGAACGGAAGTTAATGAAGCTGTTGTAACAGTACCAGCATACTTTAACGATGCTCAACGTCAGGCTACAAAAGAAGCAGGTGAAATTGCAGGTTTAAAAGTAAGTCGTATTATAAACGAACCAACTGCTGCGGCATTGGCTTATGGTATGGACAAAAAAGGAACTGACCAAAAAATTGTAGTTTTTGACTTTGGAGGTGGAACACATGATGTTTCTATCTTAGAATTAGGAGATGGTGTTTTTGAAGTACTTTCAACCGATGGAGATACACACTTAGGTGGAGATGATGTAGATCAAAAAATTATTGATTGGTTAGCGGAAGAGTTTAAAGCAGAAGAAAATATGGATTTACGTAAAGATCCAATGGCTTTACAACGTTTAAAAGAAGCTGCTGAAAAAGCGAAGATAGAATTATCATCTTCAGCTTCAACAGAAATTAATTTACCTTATGTTACTGCTACTGCTTCAGGACCAAAACACTTGGTGCGTAGTTTAACAAAAGCGAAATTTGAACAATTAATAGACGATTTAATTAAAAGAACAATAGAACCTTGTAAAACAGCATTGAAAGGTGCTGGTTTAACAACTGGAGATATTGACCAGATTATTTTAGTAGGTGGTTCAACGCGTATTCCTGCGGTTGTTGAAGCTGTTGAAAAATTCTTTGGAAAAGCACCATCAAAAGGTGTAAATCCAGATGAGGTTGTTGCAATTGGAGCAGCTATTCAAGGTGGAGTTTTAACTGGAGATGTAAAAGATGTATTGTTATTAGATGTTACACCTTTATCTTTAGGTATTGAAACTATGGGTAATGTAATGACTAAGTTAATTGAAGCGAACACTACAATTCCAACTAAAAAGTCGCAAGTATTCTCAACTGCAGCAGACAATCAGCCATCTGTAGAAATTCACGTATTGCAAGGTGAACGCGCAATGGCAGCAGATAATAAAACAATTGGTCGTTTCCATTTAGATGGAATTCCACCAGCACAGAGAGGTACTCCACAAATTGAAGTAACTTTTGATATTGATGCTAACGGAATTATCCATGTAACTGCTACAGATAAAGCAACCAATAAAACGCAAGATATTAGAATTGAAGCTTCATCTGGTTTAACAGAAGATGAAATCAAAAAAATGAAAGCAGATGCTGAAGCAAATGCAGATGCGGATAAAAATGCGAAAGAAGTTGCAGAAAAAATTAATGGAGCAGACTCCATGATTTTTCAAACAGAAAAGCAATTAAAAGAATTTGGAGATAAATTATCAGCGGATAAAAAGGATCCAATTGAAGCAGCTTTAGCAGAACTTAAAAAAGCACACGAATCTAAAGATATTGCACAAATTGATACTGCAATGGAAAAGATAAACGAAGCATGGAAAGTAGCGAGTGAAGAAATGTACAAAGCACAGCAAGAAGGTCAAGCTGAAGGTGCTCCAACTGGAGAGCCATCTGATAACGGACAACCAAAGAACGAAGGTGATAACGTAGAAGATGTGGACTTTGAAGAAGTAAAAGAAGATAAATAATCTTACTTTTAAATAAATTTAAAAACTGTCTAAAAGTTTAACCTTTTAGACAGTTTTTTTTGATTAAAATTTAGCTTAATACGTATTTTATTTAAGGCGTAATTAAAGTATTACTTTGAAAAAACCTCATTATGTTGTTCTTGCACTCTAATAAAAGTTGTTCTTTTTGTTAGTTCTTTTAATTTACTAGCTCCAACATAAGTGCAGGTTGAGCGAAGACTTCCTAAAAAATCTTGCACAGTATTTTCAACAGCACCTCTATACCGAACTTCAACGGTTTTTCCTTCAGAAGCTCTGTAATCTGCAACTCCACCAACGTGTTTATTCATAGCGGTTTCGGAACTCATACCGTAGAATTGTTTGTATTTTTCACCGTTAATCTCTATAGTTTTTCCGCCACTTTCCGTGTGTCCGGCTAACATTCCGCCTAACATTACAAAATCTGCACCACCACCAAAAGCTTTGGCAATATCTCCTGGTATTTTACATCCACCATCCGAAACTATTTGTCCGCCCAAACCATGTGCAGCATCTGCACATTCAATAATTGCAGAAAGTTGTGGATATCCAACACCTGTTTTTACGCGTGTTGTGCAAACGGAACCAGGTCCAATACCAACTTTAATAATATCTGCTCCGGCTAATAATAATTCTTCAACCATTTCACCAGTAACCACATTTCCAGCCATAATAACTTTAGTTGGATATAGTTTACGTGCTTTTTTTACAAAATTCACAAAATGTTCAGAATAACCATTTGCAACATCAATACAAATAAATTTTATTTGAGGATGTTCCTTCATAATAATAGCAAGTTTTTCAGAATCAGCAGATCCGGTTCCTGTGCTTACTGAAAAATAATCAGTCATTTCATCAGAAATAGATTCCATAAATTCTTTCCATTCTTGTAAAGAATAATGTTTGTGAATAGCAGTAAATATTTTATGTTTAGCTAATTCTTTTGCCATTTCAAAAGTACCAACAGTGTCCATATTTGCTGCCATTATTGGAATGCCATTCCATTTATATTTACTATGTAAAAAAGTAAAATTTCTATCTAAAGTTACCTGTGATCTTGAGCTTAATGTTGACCTTTTTGGACGAATCATTACATCTTTAAATCCTAATTTTAATCCTGTTTCAATTCTCATACTACCTTTTAAATAATTTTTTAAACAATTATACTTTTTCCTTTACTAATTTTAGAGGCATCATTATCAAAATAAAAATCTATTCTTCCAACATTTAATCCATAACATCCTACTTGATTTACCAACACATTTTCTCCAATACTATTTTTTGTAATTGTAGGTTTAGGTAAAAAAGTATGTGTATGTCCACCAATAATTAAGTCAATATCTTTTGTTTTTGAAGCCAATACTAAATCACTTATTTTTTCAGGATTACTTTTATAATTATAACCCAAATGTGAAAGACAAATTACCAAATCACACTGTTTTTCTTTTTTTAAAATCCGACTCATATCTTGTGCTATTTCAACAGGATCTAAATACGTAGTTTCTTTGTACATTCTAGGATCAACAAGTCCTTCTAATTCAATACCTAAACCAAAAACACCAATTTTTATACCATCTTTTATAAATACTTTATACGGATTAATAGCATTTTCTAAGCTCGTATTTTTAAAATCGTAATTAGCAGATAAAAAATCAAATTTGGCGTTTGGTAATTGTGCAAATAGTCCATCAATTCCATTATCAAAATCATGATTACCAATTGTAGCAGCATCATATTTAAGCATACTCATTAGTTTAAATTCTAATTCTCCTCCATAAAAGTTAAAAAATGGCGTTCCTTGGAAAATGTCACCAGCATCTAATAATAAGGTATTGGGATTTTCTTTTCTAATGTTTTCTATTAAAGTTGCACGCCTAGCAACACCTCCTCGGTTTGGAGTTTTATAGTGGTCACTTGGAAAAGGTTCTATATGGCTGTGAGTATCATTCGTATGTAAAATAGTGATATGTTTTGTTGTGTTTTTTGCAAACGATTGCAAAGACAAACCACCTAATGTTAAAAAAGCTGTTGCGGCTGTTGATTGCTGTATAAAATTTCTTCTTTTCATTTGTAGCTAATTATTAATTTTCTATTCTAAATCTTCCGTCTAAATTAGTTTTAAGGGTGTCGGTTTCTTTAAAATAATCTATAATGGCATTTCTAAATTTATAATCTATATTAGTAATAGAGATGGGGTCTTTAAAAAAGTTCATACTATCACCTCCATTTTGAAGATAATCCGATGTTAACACAAAATAGGTTGCATCATCCTCTAAAGATTTCCCATTAATTTTTAGTGAATATCCAGTTTTATTAATAACTAAATTAATGTGCTTAGAAAGAGGATGTGCTCTCTTATTTTTAATTAAATAAGTAACAAGCTCTTTAATTTTTTCAGCGGTTAATTCAACAACAACCAAACTGTTTTCAAAAGGCATTAAATTAAAAGCATTTTCCATTTTAACTGCTCCTTTTGAAATACCTGCTCTAATACCGCCATAATTAAACATGGCGAAATCTATATTTTTATTAGTTCTTGAATTAAAAACAGGATTTGCTCTTTTAAAACATAAATCGGCCATTAAATTACCTAAAGTACTTTCTAATCCGCCATCGGTTCTAACTAAATCTATTTCCGCATAAGTAAGTATAGTATTCATTTCTGCCACTACTTTTTGTTTGTAGGGTTCAATAAAATTTTCAATTTCTTTTACGGACTCAATTTCTTGATTAATTGGTATTAATTTTCCTTCAATTTTAACCACCTCTTGTGGTTCATTTTTACAACTAATTATAAGTAGCACTGTAAATAGTGAAATAATAAAATTTTTCATTGTTGAAATACTAATGATTTTAATTAATTTTGTGTCTCAACGGTAAATATAAATGATTTTTACAGGAATTAAACGGAAAAGTAATCAATTATTTTTTAACAAAAAGGTTAAAGAATTATTAGCTAATGCAGCTGAAAGTAACTCTAAAAAAATAAATAATGTACTTATTGTATTAGATGATATTTCTTTAAAAGAAGTAACTTTAGCTAACCTTAAGAATAATTTAGGTATTCAGGAAAGTAATATTGAAATCTTGGTTTTTCTTCAGAAAAAATCAAAGGAAAATGATGATAAGCATCTTTTTTCGTCGAAAGATTTTGGGTGGTATGGTAAAATTAATAATGAATATTTCAAAAATATTTTAACAAAAAAATACGATCTGTTAATAAACTACAGCAAAATTGATTATTTATACAATAAGATATTAATATTGCACAGTAAAGCAGCTTTTAAAGTTGGTTTTGCAAGTTTAGATAATCGTTTTTACGATTTGTTAATAAACTGTAAAACGTCTGAAATAGAGTTGTTTAATAAAGAATTAAAAAAATATTTAGAGATCTTAAACAAAATATAAATGAAAGAATTGTTAGGAACTGGAGTTGCGTTAGTAACGCCCTTTAATGAAGATAAATCAGTAGATTTTGAAGGGTTGGCTCGTTTGGTAAACTATCAAATAGATAATGGTGTAAATTATTTAGTTGTTTTAGGAACAACTGGAGAACCAGCAACCCTTACTGCGGAAGAAAAAGAACAAGTAAAAGCCACTATTATTAAAGAAAATAATGGAAGACTTCCTTTAGTTCTTGGAATTGGTGGTAATAATACAATGGCTGTTGCGGCAGAAATTAAAACTACAGATTTAACTGCATATACTGCAATACTTTCAGTTTCTCCATATTATAATAAACCAACACAAGAAGGTATTTATCAACATTTTAAAGTAATTTCTGAAGTAAGTTCTAAACCAATTATTCTGTACAATGTTCCGGGAAGAACTGGTAAAAATATGGAAACTTCAACAATTTTAAGATTGGCAAACGATTTTGAAAATATTGTTGCCGTAAAAGAAGCGGCTGGAGACATAGTGCAGGCAATGCGTATTATTCAGCATAAACCAGCAGATTTTATGGTAATTTCTGGAGATGATATGATTGCTTTACCAATGGTATTGGCTGGAGGGGCAGGTGTTATTTCTGTAATAGGACAAGGTTTGCCAAAAGATTTTTCTGAAATGATCCAATTGGGATTGCAAAAAAAAGTGATTGAGGCCAATAAATTGCAGCTTAAAATAATGGACAGCATAGACTATATTTTTGAAGAATGTAATCCTTCTGGAATAAAAGCACTATTGCAAAAGCAAGCAATCTGTAGTTCTAACGTGCGTTTGCCATTGGTAAAAGCAACTGAAAAATTAGAACAAAAATTAAGTAACTTTATAGATAATTATTAGTAATTTTACAGTCAATTTGAAAAAAGTAAATTAGTAATAAAAAATATTTAAATATGTTATCAGAAAATATGCAAGCTGCTTTAAATAAGCAGATTAAAATTGAAGCAGAATCATCACAAGTATATTTAGCAATGGCTTCTTGGTCTGAAGGTCAAGGATTAGAAGGTATTTCTGAATTTATGTATGCACAATCTGATGAAGAACGTGTGCATATGCTTAAAATGTTTAAGTATGTGAACGAACGAGGTGGACATGCAGAGGTTTCTGAATTGGCTAAACCAGCACTAGAATACGGTTCAATAAAAGAAATGTTTGAAACATTATTTAAACACGAAGTTTTTGTATCGCAAAGTATAAATGATTTGGTTCATATTTCTTTAGAAGAAAAAGATTACGCTACGCACAACTTTTTACAATGGTATGTAGCTGAGCAAATTGAAGAGGAAGCACAAGCGAGAACTATTTTAGATAAAATTAACTTAATTGGAGACGATAAAGGTGGTTTGTATTTGTTTGATAATGACATTAAGCAATTATCAGTTGTTAGTTCAGTAGCTCCGCCAACTGTTTAACAATTAACAAACAATTAAGATTGTTGCGCAATATTTATTGTAAAAGCAAGTTATTTTTGTGGTTTACTATTAATACAAAATCATTTTAATAATCCATAATAAATAACTATTTTTGCCAAATGCTTAAAAATAAAATTTATATTCTCATTTTATTAGTTACTGTTGGTGTTTCATCTTGTAGTGAATATCAAAAAGTATTAAATAAAGGTAAGGCTGAAGAGCAATACGCACTGGCTTCAAAATTATATGAAAGTCAAAAGTATAATAAAGCCATACAATTATTTGAAAAAATTACGCCTATTTATAGGGGGAAACCTCAAATGGAACGTATTCAATTTATGGTTGCACAATCACATTACAATACAAAACAATATACACTAGCAGCATATTATTTTGATAAATTTGTTAAAAATTACCCTAAGAGTTCTAAATTGGAGGAGTCGGCGTATCTTTCTGCACATAGTTATTTTTTAGCTTCACCGGTATTTAGTTTAGATCAAAAAGATACTAAAGAAGCCATTACCGCTTTGCAGAATTTTTTATATAAATATCCAGAATCTGATAAAGTAGCAGAGGCAAACGAAAATATTAAAGAGCTTACTAAAAAGTTAGAAAAGAAATCTTTTGAGATAGCCAAGCAATATTATCATACCGAAGATTATATTGCTGCAATTGCTGCATTCGATAACTTATTGGGAGATTTTTTGGGAACTTCATATAAAGAGGAAGCGATGTATCTTAAATTTAAATCGGCTTATAATTTAGCAGTTAATAGCTATATTTTTAAAAAAGAAGTTAGACTAAATAATGCCATAAAAATTCACGAAAGATTTAAAAGAAGTTTTTCGAAATCAGCATATTTATCAGAAACTGAAGAATTACTACAAAATCTAAATAACGAGTTAAACTCTTTAATTGCATTAAAAACTGAAACAAATGGATTATAAAAACACAAAAGCAGCTAATACTACTGTTACTTATGATAAAGACAGTATTGAGGCTCCAACTAACAATATCTACGAAGCTATTACAATTATAGCTAAAAGAGCTGAACAAATTAGTGGTGATTTAAAAAGTGAACTAATTGAAAAATTAGAAGAATTTGCTACTTATACTGATAGTTTAGACGAGGTTTTTGAAAATAAAGAACAAATTGAAGTTTCTAAATTTTACGAAAAACTGCCAAAACCAACTGCAATTGCCGTTGAAGAATGGTTAGAAGGTAAAATTTATCATAGAAACCCAGACGTAGATACAAAAGAATAGTATGTCAATTTTAAGCGGTAAAAATATACTTTTAGGAGTTACCGCAGGTATTGCTGCTTATAAAACGGCACATTTAGTACGACTTTTTATTAAGGCAGGTGCGCGCGTAAAAGTTGTAATGACACCTGCTTCAAAAGACTTTGTTACTCCATTAACTTTAGCTACTTTATCTCAAAATCCTGTGTATTCCTCTTTTTATGAAAAAGGAGAACAGGAAACAGAGGAATGGAACAGTCATGTAGATTTAGGTTTATGGGCGGATTATATGGTGGTTGCTCCTGCAACTGCGAATACCTTATCTAAAATGGCAAATGGTGTTTGCGATAATTTGTTGTTAGCAGTTTATTTGTCCGCAAAATGTAAGGTGTATTTTGCACCTGCAATGGATTTGGATATGTACAAACATCCTTCAACCAAAAATAGTATTGAAAAATTACAAAGTTTTGGAAATGTGTTTATTCCACCATCAACTGGATTTTTAGCAAGCGGTTTAGAAGGAGAAGGACGTATGGAGGAACCTGAAAATATTATTTCTTTTATAGAAAATGATATTATAAAAGGGATGCCACTATTTAATAAAAAAGTACTTATTACTGCTGGTCCAACGTATGAAGCTATTGATCCTGTGCGTTTTATAGGAAACCATTCTTCTGGTAAAATGGGCTTTGAAATGGCAAAAGTTGCTGCTAATTTAGGAGCAAAGGTTTATTTAATAACAGGTCCGTCTAATCAAACTATTTCTAATAGTTTAATTGAAAGAATAGATGTTGTAAGTGCTGAAGAAATGTATAATGAAGTTCATAAAGTTTACAGTTCAACAGATATTGCAGTTCTCTCTGCAGCGGTGGCAGATTACAAACCAAAAAATGTTGCCGATAAAAAAATAAAAAAATCATCGGATTCAATGTCAATTGAACTGGTAAAAACACACGATATTTTAGCGTCGTTAGGTAGTATAAAAGAACAGCAGTTTCTAGTAGGATTTGCACTAGAAACCAATAACGAATTAGAAAATGCAAAAAAGAAATGTAAATCTAAAAATTTAGATTTAATTGTGCTAAATTCTTTGAACGATAAAGGTGCTGGATTTAAAAAACCTACAAATAAAGTTACAATAATTGATAAATCGGAAAATATTTCCGAATTTGGTCTAAAATCTAAGGCGGCAGTTGCTGAAGATATATTTAATGTAATTTTGAATAAGATGTATGCATAAAATAGTTCAAATAGTAATAGCCTTATTTACCGTAATTCAGTTAAATGCACAAGAATTAAATTGTACAATTACTGTTAATGCCGATAAAATACCAGGTTCTAACAAACAAATTTTTACTACGTTACAAACGTCATTAAATGAATTTGTAAATCAAAAAAGGTGGACAAATTTTAATTATAAACCACAAGAACTAATAAATTGTAATTTAACGCTTACTATTTTAGAACAAACAGGAACAGATTTTAGAGGTCATATTCAAATACAATCATCGCGTCCAGTTTATAATTCTACCTATTTAACGCCAGTTTTAAATTTTAAAGACGATAATTTTTCATTTCAATATACAGAATTTGAACCTTTACAATTTAACGAAAACTCTTTTGAATCTAATATAGTTTCTGTAATTTCATTTTATGTGTATACAATTTTAGGGATGGATGCAGATACATTTTCATTAAATGGAGGAACTTCCTATTTTACAAAAGCACAAGATGTTGTTGTGCAGGCACAACAAAGTGGTTATGCTGGCTGGAATCAAAATGATGGTTCTAAAACAAGATTTACATTGGTAGATAATATGTTGTCACCAACATATGATATGTTTAGAAAAGCTATGTTCGATTATCATTATAACGGTTTAGATATGATGAGTAAAGATAAGAAAGCAGCAAAACAAGCTATTTTTGAAGTTGTAAAAACTTTAAAAACTATATACGATTCGCGTCCTAATGCATTTCTATTACGTGTTTTTATGGACTCTAAAGCAGATGAAATTGTAGATATTTTTTCTGATGGACCTAGATTCGATACTAGTAGATTAAAAGACGACTTATTAAGGATTTCTCCTCTAAATGCTTCTAAGTGGGAAGCGATAAAGTAATTTCTTAATTTTCAAACAAAAAGAATGCTCATAAATCTTTCCATAAAAAATTACGCTTTAATAGAAAATTTATCTGTAAGTTTTCAAGATAATTTATCTATAATTACAGGTGAAACAGGTGCTGGTAAATCTATATTGCTTGGTGCTTTAGGGTTGGTTTTAGGAAAAAGAGCTGATTCTTCAACATTAAAAGATGCTTCTAAAAAATGTATTATAGAAGCCCGGTTTTCAATTTCAGATTATAAATTAAATACGTTTTTTGAAGAAAAAGACTTAGATTTTGAGGAAGAAACTATAATAAGACGTGAAATTTTACCGAGTGGAAAATCACGTGCTTTTATAAATGATACGCCAACTACAATTCAAACATTACAATTACTTAGTGAAAAATTGATAGATGTGCATTCTCAGCATCAAACAGTACAATTATCCGATGTTAATTTTCAGTTCTATATAATTGATGCGCTCTCTGCAAATACAGGAAAAATTGAATCTTACAAACGAGGGTTGGTGGTTTTTAACAAATTAACGAAAGAGTTAAAAAAGCTTAAACAAGAACAGGAGGCTGCAAAAGAGCAGTATGAATACAATTTGCATTTATACACAGAGTTAGAAAAGGCGAATTTAAAAGCAGAAGAGCAAGAAGCTTTAGAACAGCAGTTAGATAAAGAAAATAATATAGAAGAAATTAAATTAAATTTAACTGAAGCTCAGGCATTGGCTTTAAATGAAGAAATTGGAATACAAGCATTACTGGTTTCATTTACAGCAAATTTAAACAAAATAAAATCGTTTGCTTCAGAATATAAAGAATTGTATGACAGGGTTTCAAGCTTGAAAATTGAAATGGACGATGTTATCACAGAAATTGAAAACTTAAATGAAAATGTTGAGTTTGATCCTTCAGAATTAGAAAAACTAAATGATAGATTACAATTAATCTACAACTTGCAAAAGAAACATACTGTAAACTCAATTACAGAATTGTTGGTTATTAAAGAAAATCTATCTCTTAAAGTTGATGCTGTTCAAAACTCTTCATCAGCAATAAAAGCTAAAGAAACTGAAATAAAATCGGTTGCAGAAAAAATTGATAAACTTGCAGTTTCAATTTTTAACGAACGTAAAAAGGCAATTCCTGTTTTAATTAAAAAGTTAGAATTAATTCTTTCTAATTTAGGAATGGAAAATACAAGATTTCAATTTAAAATTAATCATACTAAAAATTATTTATCAAACGGTAAGGATGAATTACACTTGTTAATTTCAGCAAATAAAGGGGTTAATTTTGGGGAACTTAAAAAAATAGCTTCAGGGGGTGAATTATCTCGAATAATGTTAGCAGTAAAAGCAATTCTTTCGGAATATTCGAAATTACCAACTATTATTTTTGATGAAATTGATACTGGCGTTTCTGGCGATGTTTCTCAAAAAATGGCTGATATCATGCAACAAATGAGCGATAATATGCAAGTAATTACAATTACGCACTTACCTCAAATTGCTGCAAAAGGACAACACCATTATAAAGTTTATAAAGAAGATATTGATAATAATATAATTACACAATTAACAAGATTAAATAAAAAGGAGCGTATTAAAGAAATTGCAGAAATGTTAAGTGGCAAAAATATTTCTGAAACTGCTATTGAACACGCAAAACAGCTGTTAAATTAAGAATTCACTATATTTGCAGCCAATTAAACTAAATCGAAAACAATATTAAGACTATGCATAATTTATTAAAAGGAAAAAGAGGAATTATTTTCGGAGCACTAGATTCAAAATCAATTGCTTGGAAAGTTGCTGAAAGAGCACATGAAGAAGGAGCAACATTTGTTTT
Source organism: Lutibacter litoralis (assembly GCF_014646675.1). Classification (GTDB taxonomy): domain Bacteria; phylum Bacteroidota; class Bacteroidia; order Flavobacteriales; family Flavobacteriaceae; genus Lutibacter; species Lutibacter litoralis. Next base: position 216,091 of record NZ_BMNS01000003.1, read on the forward strand.
AACAAATGCACCAGTAGCATTGCGTTTAGGAACTATTTCAGAATTAGCTGAAAAAACAGGTTCACAAGTAGTACCAGCTGATGCGACTTCTATGATGGATTTAGAAAATTTAATTGATAAGTCTATGGAAATTTTAGGTGGAAAAATTGATTTTGTATTACACTCAATTGGAATGTCTGTTAATGTACGTAGAGGAAATCATTACACAAATCAAGATTATAACTTCACAAAAACAGGTTTTGATGTGTCTGCATTATCATTTCATAGAGTTATGAGTATGTTGTATAAAAAAGATGCAATGAACGAATGGGGAAGTATTGTTGCTTTATCTTATATGGCAGCACAACGTGTTTTTCCAGATTATAATGATATGGCAGATAACAAAGCATATTTAGAATCTGTAGCTCGTAGTTTTGGTTATTTCTTTGGGCGCGATAAAAAAGTAAGGGTTAATACCATTTCTCAATCTCCAACGCCAACTACGGCAGGTAGCGGTGTAAAAGGATTTGATGGTTTTATTGCCTATGCAGAAAAAATGTCACCGCTTGGTAATGCAACTGCTTTAGAATGTGCTGATTATACAATTTCAATGTTTTCTGATTTAACAAAAAAAGTGACACTACAAAATTTATTTCACGATGGTGGTTTCTCAAATATGGGTGTAAGTACGGCTATTATGGAAAATTTTATGGAAGATTTTCAGCAAGAAGAAGAGGTAGTGCCTGAAAAATAGACAATTAAGGATAAAAAGTAAGTTTAAGACTTATTTACATATAAAAAAAGCGATGATTTTTAAATCATCGCTTTTTTTTTTGCCTAAAAAATTTAAATTTTGGAAGTATGAGTATTGTCATCATTTTCATGAAATAATTGCTTTAATTTTAGAGAATCAAAAAATACAAGTAATATTATTCTATGAGACCACTTAAAATTGTAGTGCTTGCAAAGCAAGTGCCGGACACACGTCATGTGGGTCCCGATGCCATGAAACCAGATGGTACTGTAAATAGAGGAAAACTTTCAACAGTCTTTAACCCAGACGATTTACACGCCTTAGAATTAGCATTAAATATAAAAGATCGAATACCAGGAACACACGTTACTATATTGACAATGGGACCACAAAAAGCCGCTGATATTATCCGAGAAGGATATTATCGTGGTGTTGATGATGGAATTATGATTTCTGATAGACGTTTTGGAGGAGCCGATACGTTGGCAACTAGTTATACTATTGTTCAAGCAATAAAAAAAATAGCCGATTATGATTTAATAGTTGGAGGAAGACAAGCAATTGATGGTGATACAGCGCAAGTTGGTCCGCAATGTGCCGATAAATTAAACATTCCTCAAGTTACCTATGTTGAAGAGGTTTTAGAAATTAATGAAGATAAAATTATTGCAAGAAGAAGGTTAGAAAATGGTGTTGAGATTGTTTCAGCCCCATATCCTTGTTTAATGACTGTGCATGGTTCTTCTCAAGAATGTAGATCAAGACACGCAAAAAATGTGATGAAATACAAATATGCAAGAACAAATACAGAGATGAGAAAAGGAGATCCTGTTCTAGAAGAATTGCATAAAAAAAGACCTTATTTGGTGATTCCAGAGTGGAGTGTTGAAGATATTGAAGCAGATGAAACAAAAATTGGATTAGCTGGTTCTCCTACTAAAGTTAAAAGTGTTTCCAGCATTGTATTAACTGCAAATGAATCAAAGGTATTAACTGATTCAGATAGTGATATAGAAGGAATGATTAAAGAATTAATTAAACATCACACCATTGGGTAGTTGATATAACTTAAAATTAGTAAAATGAAAAGTGTATTTGTTTATTGCGAAGTAGAAAATAAAGAAGTAGCAGAAATAAGTCAGGAGTTATTATCAGCAGGAAAAAGATTAGCTCAAAAATTAGGTTGTCCACTAGACGCAATGGTTTTTGGAAATGACTTAGATGGAATTGAAAGTCAAATTTCACCTTATGGAGTTGATAAATTATTTATTTCTGATGATTCAAAGTTAGAGCCTTACAGAACTTTGCCGCATGCAGCTTTAGCTTATAAAGTATTAAAAGAACAAGATCCTCAAATTGTATTGTTTGGAGCAACCTCTGTAGGTAGAGACTTAGCACCGCGTTTGGCTTCAAAATTAAACTGTGGATTAACAGCCGATACAACCATATTAGATATTGGTGATCATTTTGTGAAAAAAGAAAAAAAAGAATATACCGATTTGTTGTATGCAATTCGTCCAGCATTTGGAGGAAGTATTATGGCTAACATTATAAATTGGGACATGCACCCTCAAATGGCAACCGTTAGAGAAGGTGTAATGAAAAAAGAAATTTTCGATGCAAATCACAAATCAGAAATAATTAAGATAGATGTAAATGATGTTTTAAATGACCAAGATTTTGTTGTTGAAGTTATTGAACGTCATATTGAAGAGTCGGGCGTAAATTTAAAAGATGCTCCAATAATTGTTGCTGGTGGATACGGTGTTGGTTCAAAAGAAAATTTCGATTTGCTTAGAAATCTGGCAAACATTTTGGGAGGTGAAGTTGGAGGTTCAAGAGCTGCTGTAGATGCTGGATTTATTGATCATAATCGACAAATTGGACAAACAGGAACTACGGTAAGACCAAAATTATATATAGCAGCTGGTATTTCAGGAGCAATACAACATACAGCAGGTATGCAAGATGCTTCTATGATAATCTCTATAAATAATGATCCAGATGCACCAATTAATGCAATTGCAGATTATGTAATTACTGGAGATTTAGGAGTTGTTCTTCCTAAAATGATTAAATATTATAAGGAGAACGCAAAATAGTTTAAAAAAAATGAAGAGTTTATAAAACTCTAATTATAAAATAGAAAAAAATGGATAATTTTTTCAAAGATACTCCGGATTTTAAATTTCATTTAAAAGATCCAATATTAAAAAAGGTTGTAAAGTTAAAAGAAGATAATTTTGAACAATCTGAAAAGTTTGATTATGCACCTTTAAATCATGAAGACGCAATTGATTCATACGAAAAAGTACTTGAAATAGTAGGTGATATTTGTGCCAATACAATTTCGCCAAATGCAGAAGGTGTTGATTTAGAAGGACCACATATCGAAAATAATGAAGTAATTTATGCAAAAGGAACTACTGAAGATTATAAAGCTTTGTACGAAGCTGGTTTAATTGGAATGTCCTTACCTAGAAGGTATGGAGGTTTAAATTTCCCTTTATTACCTTATGTTATGGCTGCGGAAATGGTAGCTCGTGCAGATGCAGGTTTTGCAAATATTTGGGGCTTACAAGATTGTGCTGAAACTATTTATGAATTTGGTTCTGAGGAACAAAAAGATAAGTTTTTACCTCGTTTTAATAAAGATGGGGCTACTGCCGCAATGGTTTTAACTGAGCCAGATGCTGGTTCAGATTTGCAAGCTGTAAAATTAAAAGCAGTCTTTAATAAAGAAAAAAATACTTGGATTTTAAACGGTGTAAAACGCTTTATTACCAACGGTGATGCAGATATTTCATTAGTGTTGGCACGTTCAGAAGAAGGAACAAATGATGCTCGTGGTTTATCAATGTTTATTTATGATAGAAACGACCATGCTGTTGAAGTGCGCCATTTAGAAAAAAAATTAGGAATTAAAGGTTCACCAACTTGTGAATTAGTATTTAAAGATGCTCCTGCTGAATTGGTTGGGAAGGAGCGTTTTGGATTGATTAAGTATGTAATGTCTTTAATGAATTCTGCACGTTTAGGTGTTGGTGCTCAATCAGTTGGTATTGCGGATGCCGCCTATAGAGAAGCGTTGAAATATGCTGAGGAAAGAGCGCAATTTGGTAAAGTTATTGTGAATTTCCCTGCGGTATATGAAATGTTAACCAATATGAAAATTCGTATAGATGCACTTCGCTCATTATTATATGAAACTACTCGTTTTGTAGATATTTTTAAAGCTTATGAAGAAGTGATGAAAGATAGAACGTTAACTAAAGAAGAACGTATGGAAATGAAACATTACGGGAAACTTTCTAACGTATTTACACCGCTAATTAAATTAACTGCAAGTGAAGCGTGTAATAAAATAGCTTACGATTCTTTACAAATTCATGGTGGTACAGGGTTTATGAAAGATTTCCCAATAGAACGTATTTATAGAGATGCACGTATTACTTCAATTTATGAAGGAACATCTCAGTTGCAAGCTGTTGCAGCGATAAAAGGTGTTACAACTGGAGTCTTCTTTGAGCAAATTAAAGCTTACGATACTGAAGTTTTAGATAAAAATTGTGAAATTAGAACGAAACTTCATAAAATGGCAGAAGAATACCAATCAATTTCTCAAAGTATTATAGAGCAAAAAAATAACGAGTTGGTTGATTTTCATTCAACTAGACTTGTTGAAATGGCTGGTAATATAATTATGGGTTACTTGTTGGTGCTAAATAGTCAGAAAGATGACAAGTTTATAAAAACTGCAAGGTTATATGTGAATTTAGTGAGGTCTGAAAACAAAGAAAGATTCGATTATATGAATGGATTTAGTGTTGAGAATTTAGAAATGTACAAAAACGTAGATTTAGAAGCTTTAAAACATTAATCCTAAATTTTAACTACTAAAAAACCTACTTTGAAAATATCAAAGTAGGTTTTTTCTTTATAGTTCTTATAAAAACTGTAATTTTGGATTTCTTAAAGAAATAATTAGTGGAGTTACAATTTTCAATTATCGTTCCTGTTTATAACCGTCCTCAAGAAATTGATGAATTGTTACAAAGTTTAACAACACAAAGCTATCAAAAAAGATTTGAAGTTATTGTTATTGAAGATGGCTCAACCATAAAAGCTGAGGAAATTGTAAAGAACTATTCAAAAGATTTAAATTTAAAGTATTTTTTTAAAGAAAATAGCGGGGCAGGAACAAGCCGAAATTATGGAATGCAGCAAGCTTCAGGAAATTATTTTATTATTTTTGATTCAGATTGCATTATTCCTTCAAAATATTTAGTTGAAGTTGAAAAGGCTTTATCTAAAAATTACACCGATGCTTTTGGTGGTGCTGATGCTGCACATGATTCTTTTACAACTATTCAAAAAGCTATAAATTATAGTATGACTTCTTTTTTTACAACAGGAGGAATTAGAGGAAGCAAAAAGGCAGTAAATAAATTTCAGCCAAGAAGTTTTAATTTAGGAATTTCTAAAAAAGCATTTGATAAAACTCAAGGTTTTAACAGAATGAAAATAGGAGAGGATATTGATTTAACCTTTAGATTGTGGGAGCATAATTTTGAAACTCAATTTATAGAAAATGCATTTGTATATCACAAAAGAAGGACAACATTTAGGCAGTTTTTTAAACAAACTTTTGCATTTGGTAAGGGCAGGCCTTTTTTAAATAGAAAATATCCTGAAACGGCAAAGATTACCTATTGGTTTCCAACCTTATTTATTTTAACATTTATTTTTTCAATACTTCTATTACTAATTAATATAAAAATAGCTGCACTAGCTTTTGCAGTTTATTTTATAATTGTATTTCTAGATTCTTTGCTGAAAAATAAAAATATTAAAGTAGCTATTTTTAGTGTATTAACCACTTTAATTCAATTTTTAGGCTACGGTTTTGGATTTCTAAAAGGATTATCTAAAACGGAATAAATCCTGCTTATTTTAACTTAAAAAAAGAGTTAGATTTCTAAAAATGATAAGAGTTAACTAAACAGCTGGTTTTCTGTTTGCTTCAATAAATGAAGTGTCATAACCAGAAAAAAGTTTCATATAATGCTGAATAGAAGATCCGTAAGCATCTTTAAAAGTATTTTGGCCGTGGCTCCTTAAGTACTTTTTTACATTACCAGCTCCAGATAAATGTGCTGCTGCTAAAATTCCAGATTCGGTAATTACAATACCATTAATTTTTTTTCCAACACTTCTAACAATATCCTTTCTTAAAATCCATTTGTTTAAAGAGCAAAGCGCAACAAATGCATCTTCTTGTAATTCTGGAGTGTTTAAGAAGTTGTGAGTATTGTAGATTTTAAATCTTTTTAAAGTTGATCTACCAAATTGGTACTTACCTAAATAACCTAAGGTGTTAACTACATGATACCTTCCTTGAGATTCTTTAAAAGCAACCGCTTCCCTAAACCCATTAAAAGATTTTCCAATAAAAGGAATGTTTACTTCTAAAGATGAAAGAGTTTCTTGTTGGGTTGCGACAGAGCTAATTTCTGATTGAAAGTCTGTAAATTTATTCAAGTTATTTTTTTCTTCTGTAAAAGCTGACGCTATAACAATAATAACAAGTAAACTTAAAAATACTATTACTTTTCTCATAATTTAAAGGTTTTAATCCTTTTAAATTTCGGGGTGCAAATGTATGGTTAATTTTTAAATATACAAATAAATCGTGTAAAAATATTTTTTTAACAAATTTAAATAAATAATTAATTATTTTTAAATTTAATAAATAAATATGTAGTTTTTATTGAAATAAATATAATGAGGCTAGTGAAAATGGCCTGTTAGCTATCTATTAACTCCTTGTTTGTTTAGCCAAACTTGATACTTAAATGCGTTTTTGTTGTGTTGCGACAACGTTTTCGCAAATTCATGGGTTCCAATATTGGTTACACTGGCGCACATATAATAATAGTTGTGTTTTGTTGCGTTTAATACAGCATCTATAGAAGAAATGTCAGGCATTGCTATTGGTCCTGGAGGTAACCCTCTGTTTTTGTACGTATTGTATGGTGAATTGATATCTAAGTCTTTCTTTAAAACTCTTTTAATAATAGTGTCTTCACCTAAATTTCTTTTTAAGGCAAATATTATGGTTGGATCGGCTTGTAAAGGCCATTTATCTCTTAATCTGTTTAAATACAATCCAGCTACCACAGGCCTTTCACCAACAGATGCCGTTTCTTTTTGTACAATTGAAGCTAAAGTTATAACCTCGTTTTTACTTAAATTTAACGTTTTAGCTTTTTTTAATCTAGTATTGTTCCAAAAGCTATCATATTCGTTAAGCATCTTTTTTCTAAAAGAATCGGCAGATGTATTCCAGTAAAATTCATAGGTATTTGGAATATACATTCCTAATGCTGTATTTTTAGAAAACCCATTTTCTTCAATAAAAGAGGCGTCGTTAAAACTATTGAGTAAAGATATAGAGTCAGCTTCAATCTGTTGTGAGATTCTACCAGCCAATTTTTCAAAAGTATCTTGGTTGTTAAAAGACAGTTTCACCGGTGTTTGTTTTCCACTTCTTAATAAATTCACCAAATCATTATTACTCATTCCTTTGGTAATTTTATATTTCCCTGGTTTTATAGTATTTGGATAATTTTTTTTGTGGGCTACCCAAATAAAAGGTTTTACTCTTTTTAAAAATGGACGAACTAAGTTTTCAACATCACTAAATTCGCTTGACGTTGGTATAAATAGGTCACCTTCTTTAATGGTATTGGCTTTGTATATTTTTGAATGGTAGTTGTAGGTTAGAAAGCCTCCTATAATAAATAATAAGCTAATAATTAGCAGAATACCTTTTTTTAGATTCATTTTAACTAATAATTAATTGGTATAATATTTCATCTTTAAAGGTTGAATTTGAGAATAGCCAATCCTTTTTAATACCTACTTGTTTAAAGTTGTTTTTTTCAAATAACGCAATACTTTTTAAATTATTTGAAGTGATATTTGCATAAATTTGATGTACATCTAAATAACTGAATGCGTAATCTATCACCATTTCCAAGGCTTCAGAGGCGTAGCCTTTATTTTGGTGTTCAGGAAGTATTAATAACCCAATTCCAACACGTTTATGTTGCGGGTTAAAATCGAATAGGTCAATCATTCCAACAGGAATATTCTCGGCATTGCAAATAACAAACCTATATTGTTTAGCTTCATAAATATCTTGATGAGCATTCTCAATATATTGCTGCAATATGTATTTAGAAAAAGGAAGTTGTGTACTGCTAATATCCCAAAATTGCTCGTTGTTTTCTGTTGCAAACAAAAAATCTAGATCTGTAGGTTCTAGTGCGCGCAAGTTTATATTTTCACCTAATAAAGTTGCCATTATATAGCTATTTTACCTTCAAAAACAAATTGTGAAGGTCCTTTTAAAAAAATGTTTGTGTATTTGTTCTTAACTTTCTCAAAAGAGACTTCTAAATCACCACCTAAGACTTCAACTTTTATTGAATTTTCGTTAGTTTTATTTGTTATATGGGCAGCAATTGCTACTGCAGTAACTCCAGTTCCACAAGCTAAAGTTTCATCTTCAACACCACGCTCGTAGGTTCTAACTTTAAATGAATTAGCTGTTATTTTTTCAACAAAATTCACATTTGTTCCTACTTCAAAGTATGGCGCTCCATATCTTATTTTGGCTCCCGATTCTTTAACATTTATTTTAGCAATATTTTTAGAAAATAGCACATGATGTGGAGAACCAGTATTTAAAAAAACGTAACTATCGGTAACCTTAATTTCACTAACATCAATCATTTTAAGACTTACAATTTCATTTGCTATAGTTGCATAATGCAATCCGTCAACGGCATTAAAAGTAGTTCTATCTGTAATAATTCCTAACTGTTTTGCAAAAGCCACTATGCATCTGCCACCATTTCCACACATACTTCCTTCGTTTCCATCTGCATTAAAATATACCATGGTAAAATCTTCATTTTTTGAAGGCTCTAGTAAAATAAGCCCATCTGCGCCTATACCAAAACGTCTATCGCACAGTTTGTTAATTAAATGTGTGTTAATTTTTGGAAAACTAAGGTTTCTATTATCAACCATTATAAAATCGTTTCCAGCACCTTGGTATTTATAAAAATGTAATTTCATTGTTGCAAATGTAGTAAATTCAAAGTAGTTTTTTGTACCTAAAAATGAAAGCTGAATTGTAAAATGTTAAAATTGGTTAAATGAGCGTTAACGAAGCGTTAAAGCTATTTTTAAGATGCAATAAAGTTTTAAATTTGGGTGTTAATAAATTAAATTTTATAAAAATGAAAAAAATAATAAGTATTGTTTTGTTTTCGGCTTTAGGAGGCGCCTTAACTTTAGGTGCTTATAAATTATTTTTAGAAAAGCCACAAATAGTAATTGAAAAAACGGTGGATGAAAGTCCGGTTACGGTTGCTACTAATTATACAAATGTACTCGGTAATTCAATTGAGAATACGGATTTTACGGTTGCGGCTGAAAAAACTTTGAATGCTGTAGTTCACGTAAAAAACACCTCATATAAAACAGTTAGAGATCCGTTTGCAGAGTTTTTTTATGGGCAAGGAAGTAGTACTAAGCAATATTCTCAAGTTGGTACAGGAAGTGGAGTTGTTTTTTCTTCTGACGGCTATATAATCACTAACAATCATGTAGTTAAAGGAGCAACCGATATAGAAGTTACTTTAAATAATAAAAAAGTATATAAAGCAGCGTTGGTAGGAACCGATGCTACAAATGATATTGCACTGCTTAAAATTGATGAAAATGAGTTACCCTATATAACGTTTGCCAATTCAGATGCTGTTAAAGTTGGTGAATGGGTATTAGCTGTTGGAAACCCTTACAATTTAACTTCAACTGTAACCGCTGGAATTATTAGTGCTAAAGGAAGAGATTTACATGGAAATGGTCCAGTAACGGATTCTTTTATTCAAACTGATGCAGCTGTTAATCCTGGAAATAGTGGAGGAGCATTGGTAAATACAAGAGGAGAACTTATTGGAATAAATACGGCAATTTCTTCTAGAACTGGTTCATTTATTGGGTATTCATTTGCAGTTCCTTCTAATATTGCAAAGAAAGTTATTGAAGATTTAATGGAGTTTGGAAATGTGCAAAAAGCAATTCTAGGTGTACATGGAGGTGAGTTAAATGGCAAAGTTGCAGAAAATTTAGATTTGGATATTTCTGAAGGGTTCTATATTTCAAGTGTAGTTGAAAATTCTGGAGCCGCAAAATCTGGTTTACAAAAAGATGATATTATTGTTAACTTAGATGGTGTTAGAATTACATCCTATGCAGATTTAACAGGGTTTTTAAATACAAAAAGACCTAATGATGTTGTAAATGTAACCTATGTTAGAAATGGTGAAGAATTTAAAACAAGTGTAGTTTTAAGTAAAAATGAAATTAGCGAAGTAAGCTCTTTAGGCTTAGAACTGAAAAATTTAGACGTCAAAGAATTAAAAAAATTAAATATTAATAATGGTGTTAAAGTTACCAATATTACCAATAAAGAATTGCTTTATTATGGTGTGAAAACCGGCTATATTATTACTGCAATTAATGGTGAAAAAATGTATTCTGTTGATACTGTGAATTCTATTATTTCGGCTAAAACAAAAGGAGAAGTTTTAAGAATTGAGATGTTAAATTTAGAAGGAGAAACAGAACGTTATATATTTAAATAATTGTTTGGTTGATTTTTTTAAAGCTGGCTAAAAAGTAACTTTTTAGCCAGCTTTTTATTTTGGTGTTTTTTTAAGTAAAAATTATTTGTGTTCTGTCACCATCACACATTTCATAAAATTCACCAATTGTAATAATATCAGAGACTTCGTCAGATAAGTCTTCTTTTTTTAATTTAAACATATCTACAGCTAATTTACAAGCATAAATTTCACCTCCACCGGCAGTAATCATTTCTAAGAACTCATCAACTGGAGGCATATCTAAAGCTTCCATTTGTTTACGCATCATACTTGAAACTGCTGATTCTACACCTGGAAGTCCACCTAACATTGTTGGAAAAGGTAATCCGCCTGGCATACGCATTGCAGGGTTACCAGTTGTTGCGGTATGTAAATGGTTCATTGCCTTTTTAGTAATTCCATCTAAACCAAAAAAAGTAAAAAACACTTTTGTCTCTATACCTTCCATTACGGCTCCATTTGCCATAACTAAACTAGCATACACATCTTCTAAACTTCCTTTGGCACATATTAAGCAAACTTTTTCTAAAGGTTTTTTTTCTGTACTCATAATTTTTATTTTTTTATAAATGAAATTTGTTTAAATACAACTAGTTGGTTTAGGAATTCCTGCAATTTTCGATGAGAATTTTAAAGGTCCTTTTGGAAATAATTTGTATAATCCTTTAATATCTACAACACCTGATTTTCCAACACCTCTAATTGTTAGAGCTTCCTTAGCAGCTGTTTTTTCGCGCAAAAAGTTGATAACTTCAAAGTGTTTTGGAGTTAATTCAATACCAATTTCACTGGCAATTTCTTTTGCTATCTCTTCATTCCATTGATTCATATCTTCTAAGTATCCGTCTTCTGAAACGTTTACCTCTTTTCCTGCTATTGTTTTTACTGGCATAATTATTAGTTTTTATTGTTAATTTAATAGTTTATTTTGTTTCTGGTTTAATATCAAAAACCTTCCCTTTAAAACTCATGTTTCTTGATACAAATGGAATTGAAATTCCTTTTAAAAGCATATTCCAATAAATCCATCTGAAAGCTAATTTTCCCCAATGATTTAAAACACTCTCTTTAAGCAGTTTAAGTGGTCCAATTTTTGCAAATGGAAATTTACCGTGTACAGGCTCTGTTACATAATTAAAATCAATGAGTAATGCTTTGTTATTTCCTGTTTCAATAAAGCAATTTGCATGTCCATCAAATTCTTTTTTTAACGGATAGCCATCAATATATAAAAGAATATTATCTGTTAATGTTTCTGCTTGAAAATGTGCTACTGAACCAGCTTTAGATGCCGGAACATTTGTAGCATCTCCAATTACAAATATATTTTCGTGAGCTAGAGACTGTAACGTGTTATGGTCTGTAGGTATAAAATTTAAATCATCTCCTAAACCCGATCTTTCAATTACTTCATCACCCATATTTGTTGGGATTGTTACTAATAAATCAAAAGGAATTTTTCGATTTTCATAATCTACAAGTTCTTTTGTGTCGTTGTCAACACTTTCTATGGCAAAATCAGTCTCAATTTTAATTCCTTTTTCTTTTAAAAGATAATTTAAGGCAGTAGTACAAGTTGGTTTTGTAAATGCTCCCGAAAGTGGTGTAACATAAGAAATTTCAACTTTATCTCTCATACCTTTTTTACGGAAATAGTCATCTGCTAGAAATGCAAATTCTAAAGGAGCAACGGGACATTTAATTGGCATTTCGGTAATATGAACTACTAATTTACCACCTTCCCAATTTCTAAGTTTATTTCTTAAATCTAAAGCACCTTCATATGTGTAAAAATCAAAAATATCTTTTTTCCATAAAGGCCCAATTAAACCAGGAGTTTCTTCAGGTGCAATTTTTGAACCAGTAGCAATTATAAGCACATCATAATGTAGCGTTTCATCTTCTAACTGAACTTTGTTTTCTTCAGGGAAAATTTGTTCAATTTTTTTTTGAATATAGTTTACCTCACTTGGAATAAATTTTTTACCAACTTTCTTTACTTGTTTCTCAGTATAAATATCAAAAGGTAAAAATAAAAAACCAGGTTGGTAATAATGTGTTTTGTATTGGTCAACAATAGTTATTTTCCATTGATCTTTATATAGTTTAGGTAGTAAATGGTTTGCCATCATTGTACCAGAAGTTCCAGCGCCTAGAATAAGTAAGTTTTTCATCTTTAATAGTTTAGTTTTATTTTTAATTTAAAACACTTTAAAATAGTCTTTTAATTATTTAGTAAAGTTACTTTAGTTGCTTAAACATTTTTATGATAAAAGTCAGACCACAATGTTACTTTAGTTACACATTAATATTAATTAGGTCGCGTTATTTAATGAAATTTCAATATTTAAATTTTAAAAAATATGATTACTTTTAGCCAAGAATTTAGAAAATATGTCAAATACGATTGAACAAAAAATTAATGCGCTTAGAGAAGAATTACGAATGCATAATTATAATTACTATGTGTTAGATGCGCCTGTTATTTCTGACTATGAATTTGATATTAAATTAAAAGAACTTGAGAAGTTAGAAACTGAAAATCCACAATTTTTTGATGCTAACTCTCCAACACAACGAGTTGGTGGTGCAATTACTAAAAATTTTAATACTGTTGTTCATAAAAACAGAATGTATTCTTTAGCGAATTCTTATTCTAAGGAAGATTTAGAAGATTGGGAAAAAAGAGTAAAAAAGATATTGGGTACCGATGAAGTTGAATATACCTGTGAGTTAAAATACGACGGCGCATCTATTAATTTATTGTATGAAAATGGAACATTAAAAAGTGCTGTAACGCGTGGTGATGGTTTTGAAGGTGACGAAGTAACCGAAAATATTAGAACAATTAAATCTATTCCTTTAGTTTTAAATAAAAAGCTTGATGAAACTTTTGAAATTAGAGGAGAAATAATTTTACCTTTAGAAGGGTTTAATAAAATGAACGAAGAACGGGTTGATATTGGAGAAGAACCATACAGAAACCCTAGAAATACAGCAAGTGGAAGTTTGAAACTGCAAGACAGTGCTGAAGTTGCAAAACGACCTTTGGATTGTTTATTGTATCATATTGTTTCGGACAAACCAATTAAAAACACACACTTTGAAACTTTAGAATTTGCCAGAGAATTGGGTTTTAAAATTCCAAAAGCTATAGAAGTATGCAAATCTATAAACCAAGTTTTTAGCTTTATTGAAAAATGGAATACAGAGCGTTTTAATTTACCATATGAAACAGATGGAATTGTTGTTAAAGTAAATTCATTGGCGCAGCAAGATGAGTTGGGTTATACTGCAAAATCGCCACGTTGGGCAATTGCATATAAGTTTAAAGCCGAACAAGAAAGTACTATTTTGCGTGAAATTACTTATCAAGTTGGAAGAACTGGAGCCATTACTCCTGTAGCTAATTTAGAACCAGTGCAACTTGCTGGAACTATAGTAAAAAGAGCTTCGTTACATAATGCCGATCAAATTGAAAAATTAGATATTAGAGTAGGAGATACGGTTTATGTTGAAAAAGGAGGAGAAATAATTCCAAAAATTGTTGGAGTAGATGTAAGTAAAAGACCTTTAAATTCCGAACCTACTAACTATATCACCCATTGTCCAGATTGTAATACGGAATTGATTAGAAATGAGGGTGATGCCAAGCATTATTGCCCAAATGAGTACGGTTGTCCAACTCAAATTACTGGACGAATTCAGCATTTTATTAGTCGAAAAGCAATGAATATTGATGGCTTAGGAGCTGAAACTATTGAATTACTTTTTAAAGAAGGTTTAATTAATAATTATGCCGATTTGTATGAATTAACAGAGCAACAGATAATTCCATTAGAGCGAATGGCAGAAAAATCTGCTCAAAATATTATTGCTGGTATTGAAAATTCTAAACAAATTCCTTTTGAAAAAGTGTTATTTGCTTTAGGGATTAGATTTGTTGGTGAAACCGTGGCAAAAAAACTGGCAAAACATTTTAAATCTATAGATAATTTAATGAAAGCTTCTTTTGAAGAACTAATTACTGTTGATGAAATTGGTGATAGAATTGCGCAAAGTGTTATTGATTTTTCTTCAAATTTAGTTAATATTCAATTGGTGTCGCATTTAAAGTCGTATGGTGTTCAGTTAGAAATGTCCGCAGAATCACAAGAAAATATTACAACAATTTTAAAAGATAAAATATTTGTCGTCTCTGGAGTTTTTACAATTTTTAATAGAAATGATTTAAAAAAATCGATTGAAGATAACGGAGGTAAGGTGGCAAGTTCTATTTCAAAAAAGACAACTTATGTTATTGCAGGTGAAAATATGGGGCCAAGTAAATTAGCAAAAGCAGAAACTTTAGGAATTCCAATTATTTCTGAAAGTGATTATTTAAAAATGTTGGAGTAATTTTTATTAAAAAAATAGTAGTGGATGCTAATTAAAAAAAGGTCTGTCTAAATGTTTTAAAACATTTAGACAGACCTTTTATAGCAAGTATATCTAATTATTGAACTGGAATAAGTAATAATACTTTGTCCCAATTAAATAAAATACCGTTATCCTTATCAATAGAAAAAGTCATTTGTTCTGTACTTTTAGCAGCCGTATTAGCTCTTAATTTAATGCGTAACAAATCATTTTCCTCGTTATATCCGTTTGATCCCCACGCGTCATTTTTTTTGCTAAAAATAACAATCCATTCACCTTCTTCGGAAGGAATTAAGAATAATCCATATTTTCCTGCCGGAACAGTTGTGTTTTTAATAGTAACTTCTTTACTAAACCTTACAGTAGTGTTTTCATTAGCACCAGCTCTCCAAACTTTATTATATGGCACTAATTCTCCCCAAATAGTTCTTCCATTTACGCTTGGCGCACCATAATCAACAGTTAAAGAAACTTGTCCAATTTTTCCTGTAGCTTGTTTTCTAGGACTTTTTTGAGCAAATGTTATTGTTGCTACTAATAGAAATACAAGTGTTAGTTTAAATTTTGTCATTATTTTTGCCATTTTGCAATTGATTCTTTATTCATTTTAACATAATCTGCATTGTTAGCTTTCATTGCACTTTCTAAAGATTTTTTTGCAGTAGCAATTGCTCCAGCTTTATCGCCCAGATCTGCTTGAATTAAACTCATTCTTCTTAAATACCAAAAAGGAGGATTATCTCCAGCAGTTGCTTTTTTCATCCAAGCTAAAGCCTGTTTTAAATCTTTACCTTCTGTGTGATAATAAGAAGCTGCTTGAAAGTAATCGTTTCCAGATGGCCCAGCCATTACAGTTTCTATACTTTTAGAAGTAATTTTGTCCGTTGGAACTTCAAAAGTAACACCTACATAAACATTTTCCCAAAGCATTCCTAAAACAGCAGAACCTGTTTTTACATCATCAAAAGTTAGTGTGAAAGATTCAATAGACATCGGCATTTCTTCAACTTTAGCGGTAGTTTTTGCGGCAACTTTACTTTCATCCCATTTTTGAGGAGCTCCCCAATTGTTGGAATCGCTATAAAAAATCACATCCCATGATGTTTCATTAGGAATTGTGAAAATTGCATACGTTCCTTTTTTTAATTCTTGTCCGTCGATTGTTACATTGTCGCCAAAAGTTATTTTTGTATTGGCATTTGCTCCCGTTCTCCAAACTTCTCCGTAAGGCACTAAATCTCCAAAAATTGTTCTTCCACGCATAGCAGGGCGCGAGTATTCAACAGAAACGTCAGTTAAACCAACAACTTGTTCCATTTTTGCAGCAGGACTTGGTTGTGGTGTTTTAATTTGCGCATAAGATGTTGAAATTAAACCAACAAATAATAATAAGAGTGATAATTTTTTTAGCATAATAAGGTATATTTAAGTTTTGTAACAAATATAACTTATATAAAACCCTATAAACGAAGTGGTTTTAATTTTAACAAATTTTTAAGAAGAAGGTTTTAGAAATTTAACTGTATTTTTTCTTTCTGAAGTAGTTAAATGTAAGTCCAAAAACACCCAAAATAATCAAAGGGAAAATAATATTAATCAACTGCCATTTTACAGCTTCTTCATAGGCTTTTTGTTTGTTTAAAAAAGCTATTTTTATGGTTTTAGAACGCAAGTTTATTAAGCCAGAATCGTCTAATAGGTAATTAACTGTATTTAATAAAAAGTCTTTATTTCCATAGCGTTTATTTATAAATTTATGAACACCCAATTCAATAGGTTTTCCTTTTACAATTTCATTTGCAATAATATCACCATCTGAAATTACAACCATTTTAGTATTGGTGCTATTTTCTTTGTAATTATCTAGTTCAAAAGGTTTTACGCGGTTGCTGTATGCGGACTTAAATGCGCCCTCAAGCAACACAGCTAATGGTTTATTTCCATTAGAAAAATTAGCAGGATCTTGTTTTTGACTGATGCTTTTTAAAGAAATAATTGTAGGAGTTCCCACAACTTTTGAAAGCGGAGAACTTTGTAATAAAACAGTTTTTGTTATGTTATTTTTTAAAGTATCTATACTATTGGGAAATTTAAAATTAACGGGGGCAATATTATTGTTTATAGGATGGTTATTTAAAGAATTAGTCAACGGAAAATAATTCCATTGAAAATTATTAAATTGTGTTTTATTTGCAATATTTCCTGTTGCCAATGTAATTTGAGAACTGTATAAATCGCTTATTAAATCTGGATTGATTCTAACACCATAATTAAAAAATAAATCGGTTAATCCTAAATCCCTGGGATACACTAACGACTCTCCAGTTTGCATTAAGCTGTCTAATTCTGCGTGCACATTGTCTAGCGTCCACAATGTTTTTCCGCCTTGCATTACAAATTGATCTAGCGTATATTTTTCTTCTTCAGTAAACTTTTCGGTTGGTTTTGCAATGATTGCAAGATCGTAATTAAAAAGCTGATGTGCTGTTTTTTGTGGTTGCTCAGCAACAGCATCTAAGCTAAAAGGAGCAAGGTAATAGTAGTCACCTAATTTCTTTAAAAAATCGAATAAATAAATATCATCTAATGTCCCTTTACCACGTAATACAGCTATTTTTTTAGATTTTACCGTTGTTACTTTATGAATGGCATGTGCAAAAGCATATTCTAAATTTTGAATAGAACTTTGTAATTGCTCATCTTGCGAATTAGAAAAAATATCTTTTAACAAAGAGACGTACTCTGTTTTATCTTTATAATTAATTTCTGCAAAAGGAAACAAAACAATTTCAGATAATTTCCCATTTTCTTCAACTTGTAATCTGCTTGGTTCAAGACCTTTTTCTATTAACTCTTGAGCGTTTTCAATTGGATTTATAAATCTAAAGTGTATATTCTTATTACGGATTTTTAATTCTTCTAAATGTAGTTTAGTTTCAATTTGAAGGCGTTTAAATTCCGCAGGAAAATCACCTTCCAGATATACTTTAATACCAATAATTTCATCAACATTCGCTAAAATATTTTCTGTTGTTTTAGATAACGTATAGCGCTTGTCTTCTGTTAGGTCAAATCTTTTGTAAATCTTTGATCCAATGTAGTTTATTAAGATTATTCCTATAAGAAATACTATTATTTTAGAATACTTATTTTTCATGTTGTATTCTAAGTTTAGTTAAAAATAAAAAGAAGGCAGTCACTGATATAAAATAGAGTAAATCTTGTGTGTCTAAAACACCTTTTCCAATACTGCTATAATGGCTGTTCATTCCAATTTTTTGAATTAAATAATCTGAATTTCCAAATAGGTTATAGGTAGCTAAAGCTTCAAAACCATAAAATAAGAAAAACGAACTAAAAACGGCTATTATAAAAGAAACAATTTGATTGTTAGAAAGTGTGGAAGAAAAAATTCCGATGGCTGTATAAGCATTCGCTAAAAATAGCAATCCTAAAAAAGATCCAATTGTGGTACCAATATTAATGTTTCCAATAGGATTTCCTAATTGATATAAGCTAAACACATAAATTAATGTTGGTATTATTGCTAAAACAGCTAAAATTAATGCTCCAAAAAATTTACCTAAAATTAATTGCCAATCGGTTAGTGGTTTTGTTCTTAAAATTTCAATAGTTCCGGCATTAAATTCATCGGAAAAACTGCGCATTGTTATTGCAGGAATTAAAAAAATAAAAATCCAAGGAGCTAAAAAAAAGTAACTGCTTAAATCGGAAAAACCTGCATGTAAAATATTATAATCTCCTTCAAAAATCCAAAGAAATAGTCCGTTAATTACTAAATATACCGCAATTACCAAATAGCCAATTGGAGAAGAAAAAAAGGAAATAAGTTCTTTTTTTAGAATGGGTAACATTAATTAGGTTTAAAAGTTTAAAACTATTCCAAAACAAAGAGTTTGTCAACACTCCAGGCTTCAGGTTTTTTATTAAATAATTTTTTCGTTTTTGTCCAAACTGATTTAAACAATTCGGAATTTCTATAATTTTCTAGATCTTGCTCAGATTCCCAATAGCTATAAGTAAAAAATACTGTTGGTTCTTTTTTATCTCTATATAACTCTAATAAACGGCAGCCTTTAAAATTTCGTATTTTTTCTTTGTTATTGTTAAAATTTTGAAGGAATTTTTCAATATTAGAAGCTTCAAAACTCATTTTTACAATGCGAACAAACATAGTTTAATTTTAAATAAAATTAATAGTTAATTTATCTCTGTAATTTAAACCAAGTAAAGAAGCTGCACCACCAACCGTATTTAAATTACTTCTATAAATTGCAATTTCTAAATAATTTGCAGAATTAAATAACGCCAACCTGCTTCCTTCTTTTTGACGTATTTCTTTAGGTACAGAAAAATCAACAAATTCACTGTATTTAGAATAAATTTTCTTAAAAGTATATCTATTTGCAGTTATTTCAAAATTACGCCCTTTACCAACTTCTTGAAACAATTTTTTTGAGATATTACTTATAGAATTTCCATAATTATCGATATAAATTATATTTCCAGAAATTGAAGTATTGTCACTTGAAATAAACGGTTGTAATTCTATTAGTTTTTTTACATCACTAATTACTTTTCCAATAACTTCAAGGGTTCCACCTCTAGCAATATGGCATGCCACTTTTACAAAAATATCTAAAACAGGAAAACTTGTTTCTACACGATCGTGAATATTAATCTCAACTATTTTTTCTGGTTTAATTTCGGCGGTTAAAAGAGAAATTACTCCATTATTTGCACAAATAAAATAATGGTTGTCTAATTTAAGTGCAATATGTTTGTTTTCTTCATTTAACTCGGAATCTACTCCAATTATATGGATACTTCCATCAGGAAAACCTTTATATGCATTTTTTAAAATATATGCCGTTTCGGTTATGTTAAATGGAGCAATTTGGTGTGATATATCAACAATTCGGGCATCGGCTAATTCGCTGTAAATAGTGCCTTTTACAGAACCAACAAAATGATCTTTTGTCCCAAAATCAGTAGTTAATGTAATTATTGACATAAAATATATACACGATTTTTTTTTAATGAATAGCAATTAAATATCCTTAATAAAATGTTTAAAACTTATTCAAAAAGTTTTAATTATTGTTATTTGATATAATTAAATTTGTTTTGCAAATCTAATCATTTATTCGGTTATTTTATGTACATTTTATTGAATTAAACTTAACACATTTTACATTTGAACGAACGTATTATTGAACTAACAGAGATAAACCCAGAGGATTTGTTTGGTACTCAGAACTCAAACGTAGATATTTTACGTAAATATTACCCAAAACTTAAAATTGTTGCTCGTGGCACTAGTTTAAAGGCTTTTGGAGAACCAACTATTTTAGATGAGTTTGAGAAACGGGTTAAGATGCTTATTAAATATTTTAACCGTTATAATAAATTAGATGAAAATAGTATTGAACGTATGCTAACTTCAAATGGTAAAGAGCATAAAAGTTCTAAATTAGCAGATGGAGTGTTGGTGCATGGTGTTGGCGGAAAGTTAATAAAAGCACAAACTGCAAACCAACGTAAAATGGTTGAATTAATGGATGTTAACGATATGCTTTTTGCAATTGGACCAGCGGGTACAGGTAAAACATATACAGCAGTTGCATTAGCGGTTAAGGCATTGAAAGAAAAAGAAGTAAAACGTATTATACTGACTCGTCCAGCAGTTGAGTCTGGTGAGAATCTAGGGTTTCTACCTGGAGATTTAAAAGAAAAGCTAGATCCATATATGCAACCTTTATATGATGCTTTACGAGATATGATTCCTTTTGAAAGGTTAGATTCTTATATTGAAAAGGGGGTAATTCAAATTGCACCGCTAGCATTTATGCGTGGTAGAACTTTGGACAATGCATTTGTTATTTTAGATGAAGCACAAAACACTACACACAATCAAATGAAAATGTTTTTAACCAGAATGGGAAAAAACGCAAAATTTGTTATTAATGGTGATCCTGGTCAAATAGATTTACCTAGACGACAAGTTTCTGGTTTAAAGGAAGCAATTTTAACGCTTAAGAATGTTAAAGGTATTGCATTTGTTCATTTAGATGAAAAAGATGTAATTAGACATAGATTAGTAAAAGAAATAATTTCAGCTTATAAAAGTTTGACAGTTGGGAATGAATAGATTCTTGTAAGAGAAAAATCTTATAGGCGTTTGAAACACAATGCTATAATTGAACAAGTTAATAGATAAATATTTAAAATAATGAGCAATACAATCAATAATACGAATTATAATTTTCCAAAACAGAAATCTTATTATAAAGGAAAAGTTAGAGAAGTTTATAATATTAATGATGAAATTTTAGTGATGATTGCATCGGATAGACTTTCTGCATTTGATGTTGTAATGCCAAAGCAAATACCCTATAAAGGGCAAATTTTAAATCAGATTGCTTCTAAAATGATGGAGGCAACAAAGGATATTGTTCCAAATTGGATTATTTCAATTCCAGATCCAAATGTGGCAATTGGACATCTGTGTGAACCATTTAAAGTAGAAATGGTGATCCGAGGATATATGTCTGGTCACGCAGCTAGAGAATATAAAGCAGGTAAAAGGATGTTATGTGGTGTTCCAATGCCAGAAGGAATGAAAGAAAATGATAAATTTCCTGAACCAATAATTACTCCTGCAACAAAAGCAGCAGATGGCGATCACGATGAAGATATTTCTAAAGAAGATATTATTGCTAAAGGAATAGTTTCAAAAGAAGATTATGAAATCTTGGAAAAATATACACGTGCTTTATTTCAAAGAGGCACTGAAATTGCAGCTGAAAGAGGTTTAATTTTAGTGGACACAAAATATGAATTTGGAAAAACTAAAGATGGAAAAATTTTATTGATTGATGAAATTCATACACCAGATTCTTCACGTTATTTTTATGCCGAAGGGTACAAAGAAAGACAGAATAGAGGAGAAGCTCAAAAACAGTTGTCTAAAGAATTTGTACGTCAGTGGTTAATTGCCAATGGTTTTCAAGGATTAGAAGGACAAACAGTGCCAGAGATGAGTGACGAAAAAATTCAAGAAATTTCTGAAAGATATATTGAATTGTTCGAAAATATTACTGGAGAAATTTTTGTAAAATCTGATGTACAAAATATTTCTAAAAGAATTGAACGGAACATCTTAACTTTTTTGAATAGTTAAGATTTCAATAATTATTCATATTTGAAGTAACTATTTATGGTTGTATAATTTATTGGGGCTGTTGTGTTTTCAAGATAATTTATTAAAGTTTCGGCAGTTGTATATGGCAGGAATATTGGGTTTTTAGTAAAATAATTATCGTAAACAGCAGGTATATAGTCATTCAGCCCTATTGTTAACGTTTCGTTATCATTTAAAATTTCATTGTTTTTATTTTTAATAATAATTGAATTATTATCTTGTTCAATTATAACACCTGAATAATAAAGAGAGGCTTTACTGCCTTTTAAAAAATTTTTAATTTCGGCAACAGTCATTGTGTAAGTTACACTTCCATTATTAAAAGGATCTATACTATAAATTTCACTTTTTAAAATGTAGCCTTCATTTAAATTACTTCTAATCCCTCCAGTATTTTGAAAAGTAATATCAACATTCATTTCATTTCTTAGCGCATCAGTATAAAAACTACCAACGTTAGACCTATTATGATAGGCTTCAGAAAAACCAATAACTTCATTTAAATTAGCATCTATATTGTAAGTGTCAATTAGGTCTTTTATAGTACTATTATATTCTTGGTAAGTAGTTAAATTAATTAATGTGTAATTTGATTTTTTTATCTTTTTATTCTCAATCTCTAATTCAATTTTGCCTAGATAATTAAGATTAGAACCTGCGTGATAAATTGGAATATTATTAATAGTGTTATTCACTTTAGTGTGTGAATGTCCTCCAATTATTAAATCAAAATATGGGTACTTGTTAGAAATATTAGAATCGGTTGATTCTCCCAAATGTGTAAGCGCAATGTACAAATCAGAATTTTCAGTTTCTTTAAGTTGAGCATAGTTGCTAATTATGTTTTGGTACTTTTCAAAAGTTAAATTTTTCACTCTCCAAGGATGTGTAGAAGGAATAATATCATCGTCTTTTCCATTAGTTTCTACCAAACCTAGAAAAGTAACACTTAAATTATTTATTGAAATAGTTTTAAATTCATGGGGTTCTGGGATTCCGCTGTTATTCATTTCAACATTGGCACAAACCCACTCAAATTGAGATTGGTTAAACCTGTCTTTTAAAATGGCTTCTCCGTAATCAAATTCGTGGTTGCCAATTACAGAGATATCAATCCCAGTTTTATTCATTAAATCAATCATTGGAAAACCTTTTTCTGGGTGATTGTCTACAACTGGATTTCCTGAAAAAATATCTCCACTACAAACCAATAAAACATTAGTTTCTTTTTTTTCTTTAGCTACAATATCTTTTATTTTTGCAAAATTATTTAATTGTCCGTGTTGGTCGTTTATATGAAATATTGTAAGGGTTTTTAAATTTTTTTCTGGTATTGGAACGGCATTATTACTTTCTTTGGAGCAAGCGAAAAAAGAAAGTAATAATGCAGAAATTAGAATATATTTAAATGTAAATTTCATAGGTTATTTTTTGATTGAAAATCGAACGAGCTTTAGAATGCTTTTAAATAAAAACCAAATCTAGAACTTATTATGAAGTAAGAATATAGAATCTTACTGTTTTTAATTGATTATCCTTCAAATTCTTTTTCTATAACTGTTAAAACTTCAATTAAATCGTTAGTATTTAAAGGGGTTGAATTTAACCAATTTAAAGCGGTATTATTTGTAGAAAAAACAGCAACTTGTTGCTCAACATCTGCCAACAATGTTTTGTAGATTGTGGTTTTAACAACTTGATCAGGAGTTCTTGTAATAAAGGCTATTTTTCTTCTACCTAGTTTAGGAGTGTTCTTTTTAATAAAATTCACAAACTTTATGATATCCTCTGGGGGAGTTAAGAATCTGACATTTTTAAAATGAATTAAGTAATTGAGACCCGTTTTAAAGCCTTTATCATTAAATATTTTTTCTTTAAATTTAATGTAGGAATTAACATCGATATTCCCTTTATGGTATTCGATAATAATATTATGTTTAGCAATTATTTTATATGAACTTTTTAAATCTGCCATATAACAGTTTGGGGTTTGGTTAGAATATAAATTTAAAAAAAAAGTCCTTTTGAAAAAACAAAAGGACTTAGAATTTAACAAATGGTACGTTTTATCGTTTCTTTTGCTGTTTTGCTTGTTGTTCTTGGGCTTGTTTCATTGCATCATTCAATCTTTTTCTAAACTTCCCTTCTTTTTTTGGTTTCTTTTTATTTTCTTCAATTTTAGCATGAATTTTTTCTTCATCTATAATATAATGCTTGATAACTAACATTATAGTAATAGTCAATAAGTTAGAAACAAAGTAATATAAACTTAAACTACTCGCATACATATTAAAGAAAATTAACATCATAACAGGAGAGAGATACATCATCATTTTCATCATCTTTTGCATATCTGGCATTCCTTCTTGCGTAGGTTGTTGCATTCCCATTTGTTGACTCTGACTCATTCTCATATAAAAGAAAATTGCAACAGAAGCTAATATTGGAAATAAACTAATATGAGATCCGTACATTGGTATGTGGAACGGAAGTTCAAACACAGAATCGTATGAAGATAAATCATCTGCCCATAAAAATCCTTTCTGACGTAAATCTATATTAGAAGGGAAAAATCTAAATAATGCAAAGAATACTGGCATTTGTAATAATGCAGGTATACAACCAGAAAGCGGACTAACACCAGCTTTACTCTGAACAGCCATTGTTTCTTGCTGACGTTTCATTGCGTTTTCTTTTCCTGGTAAGCGCTTGTTAATTTCTTCCATTTCAGGTTTTAACACCTTCATTTTTGCACTAGACAAGTAAGATTTATATACCAATGGCGACATTATAATTCTAACAACTATAGTTAGTAAAATTATAATAACACCATAATTACCTATAAAGCCTTGAAGAAAATTAAATACAGGTACAAAAATTAATCGGTTTATATAACCAAAAATTCCCCAACCTAGATTTACAATTTCTTTAATATTTCTATCGTATTTTTTAAGAATTTGATAATCATTAGGCCCAATATACCAATTCATATTATAATTAAATTCTCCACCATCCAAAGCTAAAGGGGCTTTTAAAGCGAATGCTTTTGTAAAAACAGTGTCAATTTCTTCGTCTTTAGTTAAAGTAACAGAGGTCAATTTTGCGCTATCAAATGCTTTGTCTGAAATTAAGATTGCTGAAAAGAAGTGTTGCTTAAAAGCGACCCAATTTACATCCGTTTCTTCAGCATCATCTTCACCACCAACGGAAAGGTAATCAATATCTTCATCACCTTTTTCATAATACATTTCTGTTTGTTGATTTTCGTAACGAATACTTTTTTCGTGACTAAAACCATCTAAACTCCAATCTAATGTAATTTGCTGTGCGGAGTTTAGCGAAGTACTTAAACCTTGTGAACGAATATTAAAATCCACCATATATTCATCTGGTTTCATTTCATAACGGTATTCTAAATATCTAGAATCTGAAACTTTTAATTTCATTGAAAGTACTTCGTTTGATCCATCTGTTGTTAAAGTTGGTTCGAACATTAAATCTTTTGTATTTAAGATCCTGTTTTCTGAAGTTCCAAAATTAATGTTGAAAGAAGCGTTTTGATCTTTTACAATATATAAAGGTAAAGAATCATAGGTAACATAATTTTTTATTAATGCTTCTTTAATTTGTCCACCTTTATTAGAGATTACTAATTTTAGAACATTATTTTCTAAAATTGTTTCACCTTCAGCAATTGTTGCAGAATACCCAAAATCACCTAATTTACCTTTAGCTTTTATTAAAGATAAAGAATCTGTAGCTTGCAGTGTTGTTTGGGTAGTATCGTTAAAAGTTGCAGTATTTGTAGTTGCTTTTGTAGCTTCAACTTGTTCTATTTCAGCTGCCTTTTCTTGAGCTGCTTGTTCTTCAGGCGTTGGTTGATTGCTGTACATCCACCATAACATAATAGCGCCAAGAAGCACAAAACCTATAAGTGAATTAAAATCGAATTTCTTTTGTTCCATGTGTATAATTAAATGTCAATTTGTCATTTACTTTTTAAAAAATTCTAAAAAGCCCGACAAAAGTACTAAAAGTAACGTTAATAATTAGTTTTTATTAAGTATTCTATATTAGTTTAAAGAATGTTCCAAAGCGGCTTTTACAAAATCAATAAATAAAGGGTGCGGATTTAAAACTGTACTTTTATATTCTGGATGGTATTGCACACCAACAAACCATGGATGAGAAGGGATTTCAACAACTTCAACCAAATTTGTTTCTGGGTTTGTACCTGTTGCAATCATTCCAGCAGCTTCAATTTGTTTTAAATACGAATTGTTAAATTCGTATCTGTGGCGGTGTCTTTCGCTAATAAGTTCTTTTTTATAGATGTTTTTAATTTTACTTCCTTCTATTAAAGAACAATCCCAGGCACCTAAACGCATAGTTCCACCATAATTAACAATGTTTTTTTGTTCTTCCATTAAATCAATTACAGCATGTTGTGTTTCACTATCCATTTCAACGGAATTCGCATCTTTATAACCTAAAACGTTTCTTGAAAACTCAATTACTGCCATTTGCATTCCTAAACAAATACCTAAAAAAGGCACATTATTTTCTCTGGCATAACGAACCGCATCAATTTTTCCTTCAATACCGCGCTCACCAAAACCAGGTGCAACTAAAATTCCATTTAAATTTTTTAATTTATGAGGAACATTTTTAACGGTTAAATCTTCAGAATGAATCCAATTTATATTTACCTGAACTTCATTTTGAGCTCCAGCATGAATAAAAGCTTCAGAAATTGATTTATATGCATCGTGTAATTCAACATATTTTCCAATTAAACCAATCTCAACCGTATTTTTAGGATTTTTAAATTTCTTTAAAAAGGCATTCCATATTTTAAGATCAGGCTGTTTATCGTCTTGTAATTGTAATTTTTTAAGAACTACTTTGTCTAAACCCTGTTCTAACATTAAGTTAGGGACATCGTAAATAGTTTCAGCATCAATAGATTGAATGACGTCTTCCTTTTTTACATTGCAGAATAATGCTAATTTATTTTTTATAGAGTCCGAAATTTCATGTTCTGTTCTACACACTAAAATATCTGGACTTACTCCACTTTGCATAAGCATCTTAACAGAATGCTGTGTAGGTTTTGTTTTTAATTCTCCAGCGGCAGCTAAATAAGGAACTAAGGTTAAATGAATAACAATGGCATTTTCGTGTCCTAATTCCCATAATAATTGACGTACAGATTCTACATAAGGTAACGATTCAATATCACCAACAGTTCCTCCAATTTCAGTAATTACAATATCAAAATCTCCTGTATTACCTAATATTTGAATTCTATTTTTAATTTCATCTGTAATATGTGGAATTACTTGTACTGTTTTTCCTAAAAACTCACCTTTTCTTTCTTTATTTATTACCGATTGGTAAATTCTACCAGTTGTAACATTGTTAGATTGTGAAGTAGGGATGTTTAAAAAACGCTCATAATGGCCTAAATCTAGATCTGTTTCAGCTCCATCATCGGTTACATAACACTCGCCATGTTCGTAAGGGTTTAAAGTTCCAGGATCTATATTAATGTATGGGTCAAGTTTTTGAATGGTAACAGAATAGCCTCTAGCTTGTAGTAATTTTGCTAAAGAAGCTGCGATAATTCCTTTTCCAAGTGAAGAAGTTACGCCTCCTGTTACAAAAACATATTTTGTATTTTTCATTATTCTTAGGTTTGGGCAAAAGTACTAACTCTATTTTAGTTTACAAAAGGGAAATGTGTAAAAAGTTTGAAAGTTTAAGAGTGCGAATATTGAAATGTTGAAAAGGTTGAAAAGTTGACAAGAGGAAAGGTTCAAAGTCAAAAACTTGAGAATTATTGTTTGAAACAAAAAAAAGCACTTTAAAATTGTTGAAAATTAAAGTGCTTTTGTAAAGTATAGTAGTAAGTGTATTAGCTATATAGTTCGTCGTAATATTGTTGTGCCATTCTATTACTTGTAAATTCTGGAATAGTATCTGTGATACCATTAAGTACAATTTCTTGCCATTTTTTAGGCTTGTTGTAATATGTAGGTAATACTTCGTTTTCTAGAATTTCAAATAAATTAGCACAATCTTCTTCATCTTGTTCCCAAACAGGTTTTTTGTGATCTAATTCAGGTAATACAAAACAGTTTTCTCCATGTTTTTGAAATTCAGGAATCCACCCATCGTTAATTGATAGGTTTACAGAACCGTTGAAAGAAGCTGTCATACCACTTGTTCCAGAAGCTTCTCGTGTAATTCTTGGTGTGTTAAGCCAAATGTCTGAACCGTATTTTAGTTGTTTAGATAAATCCATTTCGTAGCCAGTTAATACGGCTAAGTTTTTTCTATTTTTAGAAAAATTCACTAAATGATTAAAAATGTCAATAGCGTAATAATCTTTTGGATATGGTTTTCCTGCCCAAATAATTTGAACTGGATATTTTTCGTTTGAAAGTAGTTTTTCAAAACGCTCTAAATCGTATAAAAACATATCTGCTCTTTTGTAACCTGCAAAACGTCTTGCCCAAACAATTGTAATTACGTTAGGGTCAAATCTTTTTTGAGTTTGATTTAAAACAACATCAAATAACTCATTTTTTAAAGCTGTTTTTCTATCTTTAAATTTCTTAGCGCTTTTAGTTTTCCAGGCTTTCTTTATTTCTTCATCTTGCCAGAAATTTTGATTTTGTGCATTTGTAATAGGAATTATTTTATTGATTCCATCAAAACCTTTCCACATATCATTTGAAACTACAGCGTGTAGTTTAGATACAGCATTCGATTTATTTGCCATTCTTAAAGCAGCAACGGTATAATTAATCATACCATCGTTTACCATTTCTTGTCTTAATTCTTCTTCAGAAAGTGTTCTTCCAAAAAAGCCACATCTATTTAAATGTCTTGCATCACGTTCTTCATTTCCAGCTTTTTCAGGTGTGTGTGTTGTAAAAGCAAATTGCTCTTTTTTTACACCTTGATCTCTTAAATAATAAAATGCAGGTAATGCGTGTCCTTCATTTAAATGATACATATCTGCACCGCCTAAAGCCTCTACAACTTTAGCTCCACCAATACCTAAAATTATACTTTGAGAAACTCGAGTAAGTTCATTTGAATCGTATAAATGATTTGTAATAGTTCTTGATAAATGATCGTTACCTTCTACATCGGTACTTAAAAGGTACATTGGTACACAGCCAAAAATTTCAGGTTTTAAAATATAAGCTCTAACTTTTACTGCTGGATTGTCGTGAAGCGGTACTTCAACTTCAATTCCGGTATCTTCTAAAAAGTTATATGTTTTTTCAATAAAATCAGTTCTAAGTGTACGGTCTTCGTTTCTTGCTTGATCATAATATCCATATTTCCAAAGCATTCCAATCCCAACCATATTCTGTTTTAATTCATGTGCAGAGCGCATGTGTGAACCAGCTAAAAAGCCTAATCCTCCAGAATAAATTTTTAACGCTTGGTGAATTCCAAACTCCATACTAAAATATGCTACTTTTTTGTCATATTTTTTTGCTGGTTTGTAAGGGTGATGCCATTTACTATATTCATTTACCATAGGTTCGTTCGTTTTAAAAAAATTGAATACAAAATTAAGTATTTATGTTATTTTAAATCTGTAATATTTTAACTTATTTATGTTTGAAAATGTGTTTTTTGGAACATTTGGTTCGGTTTTTACTGGTTTTTGGTTAATTTAGAACATATATAGTAGTGGGGTGTAATGCTCCTAATATTAATTTTATTAGCAATTTTTTATAAATTTTTAATGACTATTATTTCAGTGCTTTGGTTTTGTTCTTTTTGTGATTTTAAAAATTTCAAACCAAAGCACTGAAATGAAACCAATTGCAATACAGCCTGATAATTGCAGCAAATTCAAATGTTCAAATTCAAAAAAACTTGTAAGTGGGTTTACATAAAGGATAAGAGCTACAAGAGCAATGGTTATAAAAATGATAAATAAGACCATATTATTCTTATACTTTAAAGTTGTTAAAATAGAATAATAAAATGAGCGGTTTATTAAAGTCAGGAAAATGTTTGCGGCTATTAAAACAGTAAAAGTCATTGTCCTTGTTAAAGCTTCATTGTAACCACTAATTACTGAATATTGGTAAACAAATAAAGTTCCTACTGTTATCATCAACCCTTGCACAATACTTATCGATAATTCTTTCCAATTAAAAAAAGAAGTTGTCAATGCTTTAGGTTCCTGTAACATCGTATTCTCTTCCATTGGTTCGTTTTCATAAAGAATAGAACAAGTTGGTCCCATTATTAATTCTAAAAAAATGATGTGGATGGGTGAAAATACATTGGGGTAAATCCATCCTAAAGCCAAGGGAATAAATACAGTTAAAATAATAGGTATGTGTATAGAAATAATGTATTGGATTGCTTTTTTTAGGTTCGCATATATCTTTCTACCCATAGCTATTGCATCAACCATTTTTGACAAATCATCTTCTAATAAAATTAATGATGCTGCTTGTTTCGCTATTTCCGTTCCTTTTTTACCCATTGCAATACCAATATGTGCTGCTTTTAGAGCTGGTCCATCATTCACGCCATCTCCTGTCATTGCTACAATTTGATTATTGAATTTTAAGGCATTGATAATTTTTAATTTAGCTTCTGGAAACATACGAGTAAAAATTGTAGTATTCATTACACAGTTTTTTAATTCATTATCATCTAATTTCATCAATTCTTCACCTGTAATGTTTTTCTCGTAACCTTTAAATCCAATTTGTTTTGCAATTGCAATAGTAGTTGCTGAATAATCACCAGTTATAATTTTTACAGCAATGCCCGCATTATAAAAATCTTCTAATACTTTTTGAATATTCTTTTTGGGTGGATCATAAAAAGCAATAATTCCTTTAAATTGAAATGACAATTTTTGTTGTTTTGCAGGATAATTATTTTCTGTAAAATTTGACACACCTACTCCCAATACTCTATAACCATCATTTGCCAATATTTGAATGGCTTCATTTATTTGTTGTTTTTCGATTTTTGTAAGGTTTGATATATTTATCAAAGCTTCGGGAGCTCCTTTAGCTGCTATAATTCGGTTGCCTTTATTGTTCTCAAAAACATGTGTCATCATAGGTGGTTTACCACCTAATGGGTATTCATGAATGAGTTTGTAACTTGGTCGTTCATCATTTTTTACAATATTTTTATAAGTTTGGTGTAGTGCCACTTCCATTGGCTCAAACGGAATAGGTTCACTAGCCCACATTGCTAATTCTATAAGTTGTTTTTCATCATCTGATAATTGGTTGTTGGGTTGAGAGATTTTATTCGATGATAGCAAAAAGAGTTTTGCTAAACTCATTTTGTTTTCAGTAATGGTTCCTGTTTTATCAGTACAAATAACGGTTGCACTACCTAATGTTTCAACGGTTTTCATTTGCTTAACTACAATCCCTATTTTCATTAAGCGCCAAGCGCCTAAAGCCATAAAAGTTGTAAAAGCAACGGGGATTTCCTCAGGCAAAATGCTCATGGCTAAAGTAAGTGACTGTAATAAGCTGTTCAATAGACTTTGAGAATTCCAATAATTAATTGCCCAAACAAATAGAAAGGCTACAGCACCTGCGATTGCCATCTTTTTTACAAAATCTGCAATTTGTATTTCTAAAAGTGTTTTTTCTTCAATAATACTTTCTAGACTTATTCCAATTTTACCCAATTTGGTTTTGTTACCAATTGCAGTAATTGTTGCAATAGCTAAACCACTTGTCACAGTTGTGCCGCTATAAATACTTTTATCTTCCTTAGTTTTATCCTTAAAAACAGCTAATGATTCGCCTGTAAGTATGGATTCGTTTACCGAGAAGTCGTTGGAATGAATAATGCTTCCATCTGCTGCAATAAGGGTTCCTTCTTCCACAATTAGGCTGTCACCTACAACCAGTTCATTGCTTTTTATTTCTTCTATTTTACCATTGCGAATGACTTTGCAATGGGGTTGAGAAAAATCTTTTAATTTTTCCAAAGCGTTCTTGCTTCTCGAATTTTGGTATAAAGAAATTGAGGTGATGAATAAAATAGCAGCTACTAAGAAAATCCCGTCACCTATTTCACCACTAATAAAATAAATAGAAGCAGCAACCAATAATAAAATCGTCATTGGTTCCTTAACAATATATTTTAAGGTGTTTAAGAAACTGTTTTCTTTTTTGTAGTTTAATGTGTTTTGTCCAAATTTTTCCCTTGCAAGAATTACCTGCTCGTTTGTTAACCCTAATATGTCGAAATTATTTGTAGTCAATGTTTAGTTTTAATTACATTAGGTTGGATAGGGTTAGGGGTAATTATTACATATAAATCTCATCAATTATTTTAAAAGAGCCTTAAACAAAGTAAATTTTAATAGTACTACTTTTTCTTTTTCCGTATCATAGCTTCTAGCATATCCCACATATTTTTTGGGATTTCTTCGAGCATATTAAATTCACCTGCGCCTTTTAGCCACTCACCACCATCAATAGTTATAACTTCTCCGTTTATATAAGCAGAAAAATCACTCATTAAATAGGCTGCTAAATTTGCTAATTCTTGGTGTTCACCAACCCTGCCAACAGGAACTTTCTTTTTCATATCAAACTTTTCTTTTAATTCTCCAGGAAGCAATCTATCCCAAGCACCTTTTGTTGGAAAAGGACCTGGAGCAATAGCATTTGATCGAATTCCATATTTAGCCCATTCAACAGCTAAAGAGCGTGTCATAGCCAACACACCTGCTTTTGCAGTTGCAGATGGCACAACATAACCCGAGCCTGTCCATGCATATGTAGTTACAATATTTAAAATAGTAGATTTTTTTTGCTTTGTTTTAATCCAATGTTTTCCAAAAGCAAGCGTACAATTTTTACTTCCTTTTAAAACAATATCAATAATAGTATCAAAAGCGTTTGCAGATAAACGTTCGGTAGGTGATATAAAATTTCCAGCAGCATTGTTAAGTAAACCGTCAACTTTTCCAAACTTTTTTAAAGATTCAGCTAAAACATTTTCAACTTCAATATAATTTCTAACGTCGCATTGCACAGCTAAAACTTTTCCTCCAGTTTTTTCTTCTAACTCAATTTTAACCGTATTTAATTTTTCAATATTTCGAGATGTTATTACAACTGAAGCTCCTAATTCTAAAAAATAGGTAGTCATAGCTTTTCCTAAACCGCTGCCACCGCCAGTTACAACAATTACTTGATCTTTTAAACTTCCTTCTTTTAACATTGGTTTTTGATACATAAAAATGGTATTTTTGTTTATTATAAAAATAGGGATTTTTTCAAATTTAGCTTGAAAAATAATATTTTTTATTTTTTTTTAAATTCTATTTGTCAAACACAAAAGGATTTGTATATTTGCCCACGCTTTAAAGGAGACTTCTTCTTAAAGTAAATTAAGAAAAAAAGAAACACGATTTTAAAAATTATAAGTAATGCCAAAAAGAACATTTC
Organism: Lutibacter litoralis; assembly: GCF_014646675.1. Lineage (GTDB taxonomy): Bacteria > Bacteroidota > Bacteroidia > Flavobacteriales > Flavobacteriaceae > Lutibacter > Lutibacter litoralis. The sequence goes on from NZ_BMNS01000003.1 coordinate 249,694, forward strand.
AGCCTTCAAAAAGAAAGAGAAGAAATAAACACGGATTTAGAGAGCGTATGGCTTCTGCAACTGGTAGAAAAGTTTTAGCAAGAAGAAGAGCTAAAGGAAGAAATAGAGTAAGTGTTTCTTCTGACCCAAGACCAAAGAAATAATGAAACAATAGTTTTATATATAAGGTGTTACTTTTCTTAAGTAACGCCTTTTTTTATGACCTTTTAATAAGTTTTTAAAACTATTTTTTTAAAAAATTTGAATTTTATAGATATTTACCAAATTATTAATTAATACTAACAAATGCCAAAAAACAAAAACATTAAGTCAATTTTAATTATAGGTTCTGGACCTATAATTATAGGTCAAGCGTGTGAATTTGATTATTCTGGTTCCCAAGCAATTAGATCGTTAAAAGAAGAAGGAATTGAAGTTACTTTAATTAACTCGAATCCGGCTACAATTATGACGGATCCGTCTTTAGCTGATAATGTTTATTTAAAACCCTTAACTACAAAATCTATTATAGAGATTTTAAAAATTCATCCTGAAATTGATGCCGTATTGCCAACAATGGGCGGGCAAACAGCATTAAATTTATGTATTGAAGCGGATGATAAAGGAATTTGGGAAGATTTTAATGTATCGCTAATAGGTGTTGATATTGATGCTATTAATATAACCGAAGATAGAGAGCAGTTTAGAAAATTAATGATTGACATTGGAGTTGGACAAGCGCCTTCTACAACAGCAACATCATTTTTAAAGGGTAAAGAAATTGCGCAGGAATATGGTTTTCCGTTGGTTATTCGACCATCATTCACATTAGGTGGGTTTGGAGCATCTATAGTTTATAAGAAAGAAGATTTTGATGAATTGTTGAGCAGAGGTTTAGAAGCTTCACCAATTCACGAAGTTATAATAGATAAGGCATTATTAGGTTGGAAAGAATATGAATTAGAATTGTTAAGAGATAGTAATGACAATGTAGTTATTATTTGTACAATTGAAAATATGGATCCCATGGGAATTCATACTGGAGACTCAATAACGGTTGCTCCAGCAATGACATTGAGTGATACTACTTTTCAAAGAATGCGCGATATGGCAATACATATGATGCGTTCTATTGGAGATTTTGCAGGTGGTTGTAATGTTCAATTTGCAGTTAGTCCAGATGAAAAAGAAGATATTATTGCTATTGAAATTAACCCACGTGTTTCTCGTTCATCTGCCTTAGCGTCAAAAGCAACAGGTTATCCTATTGCTAAGATTGCTGCAAAACTGGCAATTGGTTATCATTTAGATGAATTAGATAATCAAATCACAAAAACAACTTCAGCCTTATTTGAACCAACATTAGATTATGTAATTGTAAAAATTCCACGTTGGAACTTTGATAAATTTGAAGGTTCAGATAGAACTCTTGGTTTACAAATGAAATCGGTTGGAGAGGTAATGGGAATTGGTCGTTGTTTTCAAGAAGCGTTGCACAAAGCCACGCAATCTTTAGAAATTAAACGAAATGGTTTAGGTGCTGATGGAAAAGGAGAGAAGGATTATGATACAATAATTCAAAAATTAACACACGCAAGTTGGGACAGAGTTTTTGTAATTTATGATGCAATTTCAATAGGAATACCGTTAAGTAGGATTCACGAAATCACAAAAATTGATTACTGGTATTTAAGACAATATGAAGAATTATTAGGGCTTGAAAATGAAATTTCAACAAATAAATTAGATTCGTTATCCTATGAATTATTGTTAGAAGCAAAGCAAAAAGGTTTTGCAGATAGACAAATAGCCCATATGTTAGGTTGTTTAGAAAGTGAAGTAAAAGCGAAACGTACAACATTAGATATTAATAGGGTTTACAAATTAGTAGATACTTGTGCAGCTGAATTTAGTGCACAAACACCATATTATTATTCTACGTTCGAAAATAAAATGATTACTCCAGATGGAGTTGTTAAAGCGGATAATGAAAGTGTTGTAACCGATAAAAAGAAAATAATTGTATTAGGCTCTGGTCCAAACAGAATTGGACAAGGAATTGAATTTGACTATTGTTGTGTCCACGGCGTATTAGCAGCTAAAGAAGCTGGTTATGAAACAATTATGATTAATTGTAATCCAGAAACAGTTTCCACAGATTTTGATACCGCAGATAAATTATATTTTGAACCCGTATTCTGGGAGCATATTTACGATATAATTGAACACGAAAAACCAGAAGGGGTTATAGTTCAGTTAGGTGGGCAAACAGCATTAAAATTAGCTGAAAAGTTGGATAAATGGGGTGTTAAAATTATAGGAACTAGCTTCGAAGCCCTTGATTTAGCGGAAGATAGAAAGCGTTTTTCTGAATTATTAGTTGATTTAGATATTCCTTTTCCCAAATACGGAACCGCAACAACCGCAGATGAAGCAGCTGCAATAGCTGATAGTTTAGATTTTCCAATATTAGTGAGACCTTCTTATGTTTTAGGTGGACAAGGAATGAAAATTGTTATTAATAAAGAAGAGTTGGAAAAACACGTAGTAGATTTATTACGTAAAATCCCTAATAACATGTTGTTGCTAGATCATTATTTAGATGGAGCAATTGAAGCGGAAGCTGACGCCATTTGTGATGGTGAAGATGTTTATATTATTGGAATAATGGAACATATAGAGCCTTGTGGAGTGCATTCAGGAGATTCAAATGCAACATTACCACCATTTAATTTAGGTGAGTTTGTAATGCAACAAATTAAAGATCATACTAAAAAAATTGCACTAGCTCTAAAAACTAAAGGGTTAATAAATATTCAGTTTGCAGTAAAAGATGATACTGTTTATATAATTGAGGCAAACCCAAGAGCATCTCGTACGGTTCCATTTATTGCAAAAGCATATCAAGAACCTTATGTGAATTATGCCACTAAAGTAATGCTGGGTGATAAAAAAGTAAAAGACTTTGTTTTTAATCCGCAATTAGAAGGTTTTGCAATTAAACAACCTGTATTTTCATTTAATAAATTTCCTAATGTAGATAAAAAATTAGGGCCAGAAATGAAATCTACAGGAGAGAGTATTTTATTTATTGATAATTTAAAAGATGATCAATTTTATGAATTGTACTCACGTAGAAAGATGTATTTAAATAAGTAAAAAAAGTAATAAATATTTAAAAAGAGCTCCTTTCGGGGCTCTTTTTTGTTTATATCATTTTTTGTTTGTACTTTTGTTTAAACAAAAAATAATTACATTGAACAATATTAAGTCAGAATTTACGATAAAAGACCTTGAAAATTTCACTGGAATTAAGGCACACACTATTAGAATTTGGGAAAAAAGATATGATCTTTTAGAGCCAAATAGAACAGAATCTAACATTCGGTATTATGATATTAATAACCTACAGAAGCTTTTAAATGTGTCGCTTTTAAATGCAAATGGATTAAAAATATCTAAAATTGCTGAGTTACCAGAATCTAAAATTAATGCATCAGTTCGTGAATTAGTTTCTAAAAAAGGAGTAAACTCACAAGCATCAAATTCACTGAAGCTTGCAATGTTAAATTTTGATGAGAATTTGTTTAATATTACTTATAATAATTTAATAGCACAAGCATCACTTAGAGACATTTTTAAAAATGTTCTCCTTCCATTTATGAATGATTTAGGATTGTTATGGCAGGTAAATTCAATTACTCCTGCTCATGAGCATTTTATTACGAATCTAATTTCACAAAAAATTCATATAAATATTGAGCGCTTACAATTAGCATCACCAACTAATTTTGAAAAAATATTTGTTTTATACTTACCAATGAATGAAATACATGATTTAGGTTTATTGTACCTGCATTATGAATTATTATTACACGGTTATCAATCTATTTATTTAGGACAAAGTGTTCCTGTAGCCAATTTAAGCGATGTTCAAAAGGTGTATGATAATATATGTTTTATTAGTTATTTAACTGTTGAGCCATCAAGAATGTCAGTTTTTGAGTATATTGTAACAGTTAATGATACAGTTTTAACAGATACCAATAGCGAATTATGGCTATTAGGAAGAAAATTAACTGAAGTTGAAGAGGATTTAAATTTAGCAAATGTAAGAATGTTTAAATCTATTGATTTACTGTTAAATAAATTGTAAAAAATATCAAACAAATTTGCTTTTGTTTAACAAAAGTGTATATTTGCTAAACAGATGAAAGATATAATAATTATTGGTTCAGGATTTTCGTCACTTTCGGCTGCTTGTCATATGGCAAAAGCGGGTTATAAAGTTACTATCCTTGAGAAAAATTCCACAATAGGTGGAAGAGCGAGACAGTTTGAAAAAGATGGTTTTAAATTCGATATGGGGCCAACATGGTATTGGATGCCTGATGTTTTTGAGAAATTTTTTAAAGATTTTAATAAAAAAACTTCAGATTATTACCAATTAGAAAGACTTTCTCCAGCATATCAAGTATACTTTGGTGAAGACGATTCAATTACAATTCCAGGTACATTAAATGAAATTTATGATGTTTTTGAGAATGAAGAAAAGGGGAGTTCAAAACATTTAAAATCATTTTTAGATTCAGCTAAATTTAATTATGAAGTAGCAATTAATGATTTAGTTTACAAACCTGGAGAATCTATTACAGAATTAATAAATTTCACAACACTGTCAAAAGCGAATCAATTTTTCACATCTATTAGCTCAACGGTTCGTAAAAAAATTAAAAGTACAAAACTTCAACAAATTTTAGAATTTCCGGTATTATTTTTAGGTGCAAAACCAACAAACACGCCCAGTTTTTATAATTTTATGAATTATGCCGATTTTGGTCTTGGTACTTGGCATCCAAAAGGAGGAATGTATGAAGTGGTAAATGGTTTTGTAAAGTTGGCGGAAGACTTAGGTGTTGAAATTTTAACCAATCAAAATGTTGAAGAGATTGTTGTAGAAGACGGTGTAGTTAAGGGGGTTGTTTCAAATGCAGTTTTTAAAGAATCAGATTCAGTAATTAGTGGTGCAGATTACCATCATACCGAAACATTGTTGAATAAAAAGTATAGAATGTACTCAGAAAAGTATTGGAAGAAAAAGACTTTTGCTCCTTCTGCGTTGCTTTTTTATGTTGGCTTTGATACAAAAATTAAAAATGTAGCGCATCATACATTATTTTTTGATACTAGTTTTGACATACACGCGCAGGATATTTATGATAATCCAAAATGGCCAGAAGATCCCTTATTTTATGCAAGTTTTTCGAGTATAACCGATGCTAGTTTTGCTCCAGATTCAAAAGAAGCTGCAACTTTTTTAATCCCTTTGGCACCAGGTTTAACTGATATTCCTGAGGTAAGAGAAGAGTATTTTTTAAAAATTATAGAACGTTTAGAGACTTTAACTGGACAAAATTTAAAAGATAAGGTGTTGTTTAAACAATCGTATTGTGTGAATGATTTTGTAAATGATTACAACTCGTACAAAGGAAATGCTTATGGTTTGGCAAATACATTATTTCAAACTGCTTTTTTAAGACCTAAAATTAAAAGTAAAAAAGTAAGAAATTTGTTTTTTACAGGACAATTAACTGTTCCAGGTCCTGGAGTACCTCCAGCTATAATTTCTGGAAAAATTGTTTCAGATATGGTTATAAAAAATACTAAATAAAATTACAACTAACTAAAAAAAATCATTATGAAGCAGCTATTTGATGAAACCTCTTTTAAATGTAGTAAAATTGTTACTAGAAAATATAGTACTTCTTTTTCTTTAGCGGTTTATATGTTATCGCCCAAAATAAGAGAAGCCATTTACAGTATTTATGCTTTTGTTCGTTTCGCTGATGAAATTGTAGATTCTTTTCACACCCATGAAAAAGAAGTTTTATTAAATGAATTTGAAGCAGATTATTATAAGGCGCACAAGAACAATGTTAGCTTAAACCCTATTTTAAATGCTTTTCAGCATACTGTAAAAAAATATAACATTACAGACGATTTAATTCAGTCGTTTTTAAATAGTATGAAGGCAGATTTAAATAAAGAAACCTATAATACTGTTGAGGAATACAACGAGTACATTTATGGATCGGCAGATGTTGTTGGGTTAATGTGTTTAAAGGTATTTGTAAATGGAGATACTGAAAGGTATGATGAATTAAAGTTTTCTGCAATGAAATTGGGCTCAGCTTTTCAAAAAGTAAACTTCTTACGTGATTTAAAAGATGATTATGAATTGTTAAACCGTTCTTATTTTCCAGGTGTAAATTTAAAAGAATTAAAAGCTGAAGAAAAAGCAGAAATTATTTCAGATATTGAAGCTGATTTTAATGAGGCTTTAATTGGGATAAAAAAATTGCCTTTAGAGGCAAAATTTGGCGTATATACTGCTTATGTTTATTATAAAAGGTTGTTGAATAAATTAAGTAAAACACCTTCAACAGAAATTTTAAATACACGTATTCGTGTTTCTAATTCGTTAAAAATTAGTTTATTGGCTAAATCTTTTGTAGTGTATAAATTAAATTTATTATAATGAAATATTTTGGACTTATTTTTTTTTCATTAATCTCTTTAAGTGTGCAAACACCTCTTGAGAGTGTGAGAGATCATTTCCCTGATATTACATCGTTAAATGAAGCCAATAAGTTTATAGAAAAACTGAAAAACGATAGTTCACCTGAGGCAAAAGGCTATACGGCTGCAATGTTTTTAATGAAATCTCGCTATATAAAAGGTCCATTCTCGAAATTAAAATTTTTTAAACATGGGAAGAAAATTTTGGATAACGATATAAACGAAAATCCAGAGGTTTTAGAGATTAGGTATATTCGATTTTTAATGCAAAAGAGAATTCCTAATTTTTTGGGTTATAATAAAAATATAGAAGAAGATTTTAGCGTTATTTCTGCTAAACTATTAGAATCAAATTTAAACAAAAATTTGAAACTTAAAATGTTAGACACTATGTTGTTGGTAGATGATTTAAGTGAAATGAACAAAAATAAAATTCACGAAATACTAGATAAATTATGATATTTGCTCTTATTACAATAGCTACTTTCTTGATTATGGAATGTGTTACTTGGTTAACTCATAAGTACGTTATGCACGGATTTTTGTGGTATTTTCATGAAGATCACCATCAGCCACGGTATCAAAATTGGTTTGAACGAAACGATGTGTTTTTCGTTATTTTTGCAGTTCCTAGTATAGCTTTGTTTTATTTTGGTGTTGAAGGCGGTTTAAATTATTTATTTTTTATTGGTTTAGGTATCATGTTATACGGAATGGCTTATTTTTTGGTGCACGATGTTTTAATTCATAGGCGTTTTAAGTGGTTCAATAAAACGAACAATAAATATTTAATTGGTTTAAGAAAGGCACACAAAGTACATCATAAACATTTGGGAAAAGAAGAAGGTGAATGTTTCGGTATGCTGTTTGTTCCTTTTAAGTACTATAAAGTATGACCTCTTTATATTTTATAATAAACGTGGCATCTTTTTCAATTCCATTTTTGTACAGTTTTGAAAAAAGAATGAATTACATACAATACTGGAAATCTGTGTTTTTAGCGATTTCAATTGTGGCAATTCCATTTTTAATTTGGGATGTTTGGTTTACGAATATGGGAGTTTGGGGTTTTAATCCAACCTATTTGTTGGGACCAAAAATTGCTAATTTACCTTTTGAAGAGGTGCTGTTTTTTTTCTTTATTCCATATTCAAGTATTTTTACGCATTATGCATTATTATATTTTTTTCCGAAGTTAACTTTACCAAAAAAAGTTACAAAAGGAATATCTATTTCTCTTTTGTTAATAGCGCTTGTAATTGTGTTTTTTAATTATGATAAATGGTACACATTAGTAAATTTTTCAGTTTTTGCAGCACTTTTATTGTATGCGCTAATAATTAAGGATACGCTATTAAATTCGTTTTACATTACATTTTTGGTTGTTTTAATTCCGTTTTTTATTGTAAACGGTTTGTTAACTGGAAGTTTTATAGAAGACCAAGTTGTTTGGTATAACAATGCAGAAAATTTAGGAATTAGATTAGGAACTGTTCCTGTTGAAGATGCTTTTTATGCATTTAGTATGTTGTATGGCGCAACTGTGCTAATTGAAAAATTTAAACCAATTTTTAAGAAAAAGTAAATGACAAGCAAACAAGAAATTGCTATATTTTGGTTTCGAAGAGATTTAAGATTGCATGATAATACTGCATTATTTTATGCCCTAAATTCTAAATATCCAGTACTACCAATTTTTATTTTTGATGAAGCTATTTTAAATGAATTAGCTAAAAATGATGCAAGACTAAGTTTTATACATCAATCATTAAATGAAATTAATGAAGATTTAATTGAAAATAAATCTTCATTATACATTAGAAAGGGAGAAATAATTGCTGTTTGGAAAGAGCTTTTGAGTAATTTCAATATTAAAAAGGTGTTTTTCAATAAAGATTACGAGCCTTATGCAATTAAAAGAGATGCTGAAATAACTAATTTGTGTTCAGATAAAAATATTGAAGTTTTTTCTTATAAAGATCAGGTTATTTTTGAAGCAGGTGAAGTTTTAAAAGATGATGGAACTCCTTATACAATTTACACACCTTATAAAAATAAATGGTGGAATTTGTTTCATTCAGGCGAGTTAAAATTATTTCCTTCAGAAAATTATAAAGAAAATTTTATAGAATCTAATCATAACTTTCCTTTAATAGAGGAGTTAGGTTTTACTGAAAGTGCTAAAAAAGTTAGAGCAATTAATAAAAATGCAATTTTAGATTATCAAAACTTTAGAGACCTTCCAATTGTTAATACATCTAATAATTCAGTTTATTTAAGATTTGGATTGATAAGTACACGTAAGCTATTTAAATATGCGCAAACCAAAAATGAAACGTATTGTAACGAGCTTATTTGGAGAGAGTTTTTTATGCAAATTTTGTATCATTTTCCAAAAGTTGTAAATAATAATTTTAAATCGAAATACAATTTTATTCCTTGGCGGAATAATGAAGAAGAATTTAAATTGTGGTGCGAAGGAAAAACGGGTTATCCAATAGTTGATGCTGGTATGTGCGAATTGAATAAAACTGGTTATATGCACAACCGAGTTAGAATGATTGCTGCAAGTTTTTTAAACAAACATTTGTTGATTGATTGGCGCTGGGGAGAAGCTTATTTTGCTGAAAAATTATTAGATTATGATTTAGCTGCAAATAATGGAAATTGGCAATGGGTTGCTGGAACTGGATGTGATTCGGCACCATATTTTAGGATTTTTAATCCAACAACTCAACAACAAAAGTTTGATCCAGATTTTAAGTACATCGAAAAATGGAATCCTAATTACAAAAATATTCCTGAAATTGTTGAGCATAAATTTGCCCGTTTACGCTATTTAGACGTCGTAAAAAAATCTTTGTTACGATAACAACTTAAGGCGATTTTGCCAATGCTGAAATCATGCCGTTAAAAACAAACCAATGAAACGGTGTTACGGCATGCCAGTATAAGCGTCCTGCAATTCCTTGTGGTCTAAAAGTTGCTGTTTGGTATAAGATATTATTTTCAATTTTAAATTCTAACCAAGCTTCACCCGGAAGTTTCATTTCGGCATATAATAAAAGTTTTTTGGCTTCTTTATTTGCATAAATAACACGCCAAAAATCTAAAGAATCTCCATTGTTTAAATCTGTTGGATGCGTACGTCCACGCCTTAACCCAATTCCTCCAAAAAGTAAATCTATATAGCCTCGTAATTTCCATAAAAAAGTTCCATAATACCAACCATTTTCACCACCAATTGCCCAAATCTTATTGAGCGTATAGTTTTCATCTTTTAATGTACGTTGTTCTTTATCTGTATAACATCCATATTTAGGTACGTTAATATGTTTATGTAAATCACTTTTTAGTGCACTACTAATAAATGAATCTTTCCAGCTTGAAACAATACTGTTTTGTTCAATTTTTGCAAAAGCATTTTGTACAGCTTCTCTGTAGGAAATAGGCTTTACTTTTAGCATTTGGTAAATATTACTTGGTCTTCCAATAATTTCTATACCCATACTGTTTACCAATGATGCAGCAAGTTTATAAGAAGTTGAAGTGACAAAATACAACCAATAAGATGACAGTTTTGGAGTCATTAACGGAATGGTTATAATATGTCTTTTTAAGCCTCTAATTTCTGCAAATTCTAAGAGCATTTGCTTATAAGTAAGTATTTCTGGACCAAAAATATCAAACGATTTATTATACAACTCTTTTTTGCCAATAGCTCTTTGCAAAAAAGCCAAAACATCTCTAATTGCAATTGGCTGGGTTTTGGTATTAAGCCATTTTGGAGTTATCATAAATGGTAATTTTTCAACTAAATCTCTAATTATTTCAAAAGAAGAACTACCAGAGCCAACAATAATTCCAGCTTTAAAGGTGGTTAATGCATAATTATTAGAAGCTAACCTGTTTTCAACATTTTTACGTGATAATAGATGTTTAGACAGCTTTGTGTCGTTTGTAATTCCGCTTAAATAAATTACTTGTTCAACAGAAGTTGTTTCTATATAATTTTTAAAATTTTGTACACATGTTTCTTCAAGCGCATGAAATTCTGTTGAAGAATTTGACATAGAATGAATTAAATAATAAGCTGTTTTAATATCTTTAGGGATATTTTTAAAAGTTTCTGGTTTTAAAAAATCAACTTCTACAATACTTATATTTTTATCATTTATAAAATTTTTTGGAGCTCGGTTTTTATCACGCACAGCGCAAACAATACTATAACCATCATTTAATAACAAAGGTATTAAGCGTTTTCCAATATAGCCTGTGGCTCCTGTAACTAGAATTTTCATTTATATTTTAGGTCTTTGGTATTCTAAGCGTTCTTTTAATGTTGGAATTGCATAACCGTTTAGTCCATTTATAGTTGCAATATTTCCTTCAGATAAATTAATAAATCCATCATCTTTTAAAAGTGTGTCTTCAATATACAATTCTTGAATTTCTCCAATAATAAGTTTCGTGTTATTTGACTTAATGTCATATTCTTCAACATATTTCATAGCAATTTGAATAGGACAATCTTGCACAAATGGCGCAAAAAAGTTGTTTTTATAGCTGGTTTCTAAATTTGTAACATCAAATTCAGAAACCTTACTATCGTATTTTGCAGATGTGTGGTGTGCATCTTTAATAATTTTCTCGTGAACATGATTTATTGTATAATAGCCAGTTTCCATAATGTTTTCATACGTATTTCTTGGCACTGAAGTAGGTCTTAAAATAAAACCTTATAACGGAGGTGCCGAACCTAAATGTATTACGGAACTAAAGATAGCAACATTTGTGTTATTATCAGTAGATTTTGTAGCAATTAAGTTTGCGGATTTAAAACCAGCACAACTATTAATAAGATTTATTTTATATAAATGGTTTAGATTATGTATTTCATCAACATTCAAATATTTCATTATAAATTTTTAAAATTATTAATGTGAACTGTTGTTGCTTTTAACTCGAGCATTAAATTATACAACCCAAAAAAGGTTCTGTTGATATATATAAAATGTTTAGAACCTCTATTACCATTCATTTTTTTAAGTTCTGTGCTTTTAGAATAACGATCTCCTAGCTCAGCAATCTTTTTAAAGAAATTTGGATCAGAAAAATCAAATACTTCTTGATGAAAAGGTTGTGTAAATAAACTTAACATATCATGAAACATTGCAGTAAAAAAAGCTAATTCTTCTGGAGAGTCATCGTCTCTTAAAATCTCTAATTCAAATAGTTTTTGTTTAAAAATTTCAGGATTCTGGATATTCTCTTTTTTTGCCAATTCAAAATAAGGAATGTAAAAATCTTCTGGAATGGTTTTCATGCACCCGAAATCCAGTGCAATTAAATTTGCGTTTTTTGATATTAAAAAATTACCAGGATGCGGATCTGCATGTACTTTTTTAAGAGAATGAATTTGATACATATAAAAATCCCATAATGCTTGTCCTAACTTATTAGATTTTTCTAAGTCGTTGTTATGTGCGGTAAATTCAGATAAATGTTCACCATTCATCCAATCCATTGTAATAATTCTTTCAGAAGAAAACGTTTCATAATATTTCGGAAAATTTAAGTTTGGAATGTGTTTACAGGCTTCAGAAATTTCTTTACTTTGTTTAATTTCGATTAAATAATTGGTTTCTTCAATTAATTTATCTTCAACTTCTTTAAAATATTTATCAGAATCTTTTCCTTTAATATTAAACATACTAATGGCAATTGGTTTTACCATAGTAAGATCACTAGAAATACTATTTGCAATACCTGGATACTGTATTTTAACCGCTAAATTTTTACCATCTTTTTTAGCTTTATGCACTTGCCCAATACTTGCAGCATTTACAGAGTTTGCATTAAAAGTATCAAAAATTTCATCCGGAGCTTTTCCAAAATATTTTTTGAATGTTTTTAAAACTAATGGTGCAGATAATGGAGGCACAGAAAACTGAGATAAAGAGAATTTTTCTACATAGGCTCTTGGTAAAACACTTTTTTCCATACTCAACATTTGAGCAACTTTTAAAGCACTACCTTTTAATTTTTTTAGCCCATCATAAATATCTTCGGCGTTATTTTTGTTGAGTTTTTCTTTTGCTTCGTCTTCAGTATTTACTAATTTATCACCGTAATATTTTAAGTAATTTATACCAACTTTTGCACCAGTTTGTACTAGTTTAGAAGCTCTATGAATTTTAGAAACTGGAATTGTGTCAATTGTTTTTAGCATAATTAAATTAGTTTATATTCATTTTTTCTTTGTATAAAAATTTTCCCAAATCTATGATGCTTTTTAAAGGAGTTGAGTCAATTAAATCAAAGCTTGTATTTACAGATTTTTCAATAAAAATGTCTGTTTTTTCAAAATTGGCGGAGCTATCGTCTAACCAAAATTTTAGTGTAATCAAAAGTTGAAGCCAGGCAGTCTCTTTAATGCTTTTTTGTTGAATCTGCTCTATGTTTTTCTGTTTTAAATCAATAGTTTCAATTTCAAGCGTATCTATATAATGTGTGAAACTTTTTTTAAGATCAGATAGCGCATCTAATTTTTTTAAATCTAACTTTTTAGAGTCTAAAGTTGCAATAATATAGCTTCTATTTGCATTTAAATTTTCAAAAAAGGTATAGTAGAAACTCAATAATTTATTTCGAGCATCAAATGTTTTATAATCGTTACTCTTATCTAATATTTTAATAGTGTTTTCAAAAAATGTATTGAAAATTGTTTTTTCAATAGCTTCAAACGATCCGTAAAACTCATAAAATATGGCTTCTTCAAACTTATTTTCTTTTGCAAAACTGTAAACAGAAGTTGGTTTTGCGCTGTGGTCTAGAATATAACCCATATATAATGTTATGATTTCTAGTTTATTTATTTCTTTCTTTTTTGACATATTATTAATTTTTTAAAATGTTTAACATAAATATAAACAAATTAAACAAAATAAAGCCACTTATTATGTATTTAACTATGTTAAAAGTTTATTAAAGTATAAGTAAAACTGATAGCTAATAATTGAAATTTAAAATAAAATGTTTAACTTTGTTTAAAATTAAATAAACAAAATGAATTTTAAGACAGCAATAGTAAGAAGGGAGCATTTTAATTCGGCACACAGATTGCATAATCCTATGTGGCCCGATGAAAAAAACTTCGCTGTATTTGGTAAATGCAATAATCCAAATTATCATGGACATAATTATGAATTAGAAGTAAAAATTATTGGCATAGTTAATGAGGACACAGGTTATATTATAGATACTAAATACTTGTCAGATTTAATAAAAGAGCATGTGTTACATAAATTTGATCATAAAAATTTGAATTTAGATGTTGAAGATTTTAAAAATTTAAATCCAACCGCAGAGAATATTGCTATTGTTATTTATAACATTTTGAGACCTCTTATTGAGGAGAATTACGAACTAAAAATTAAGCTTTATGAGACACGAAGAAACTTTGTTGAATATCCCTATTAACGGAACAAAACTGAATGGATTTACATTTGATGAAATAGGCGACGATCATTTATATACTGGTATTGAAACTCCATTAACATCAACCGCCTTTGATATTTCTGATGAAGAAAAAAAAGAAAAAATAGCTAAATTATTTTCACAAATAATGGAAGTTATGGGGTTAGACTTAACCGATGATTCTTTAAAAGGAACTCCCAAAAGAGTTGCTAAAATGTATATTGAAGAAATATTTTCAGGTTTAAACCCTGAGAATAAACCTAAAATTGCTTTGTTTGAGAATAAATATAAGTATAACCAAATGTTGGTTGAAAAAAACATTCAATTTTATTCTAATTGTGAACATCATTTTGTGCCAATTTTTGGCAAAGTACATGTAGCTTATGTTTCTTCTGGAAAAGTAATTGGGCTATCAAAGATTAATCGAATTGTACAATATTTTGCTAACAGACCTCAGGTTCAAGAACGATTAACAAATCAAATTGCACTTGAATTAGCTTCCATTTTAGAAACGGATGATATTGCTGTTATTATCGATGCTAAGCATTTGTGTGTGGCTTCAAGAGGAATTAAAGATGATTCTTCTGCAACTGTTACAAGTTATTATGGAGGGATTTTTAATCAACAAGAAAAAATTGTAGAATTACAAAATTATTTAAAATTATAAAGTATGGAATTAGTTGAAAAAGCGTTGGAATTTGAGGAGCGTAAACTTTCATTAAAAACAACAAACGAACGGATTTTAGCTTCAAGAGAAGTGAAAGCATTAATTTTAGGGTTAAATGAAATTTATAAAAAAACAAAAAACCCCGAATTAATGGATCTTATGAAGCGTTTAACAGTTATTAAGAAAAAAATTGAAAAACGATTAAAATTACGGATTACTATTTAAATTTATATGAAAACAATTGTAATTATAGGTGGAAGCAAAGGTATTGGAAAAGCAATTTCTACTGCAATGTTAGATAAAAATAGCGTAATTAATATTAGCAGGTCTCAACCAGAATTTCCTCATCGAAATTTAACACATTATAATTGTGATATTTTAACAGATGAATTGCCAGATCTAGAAAAGGTTGACACATTAATTTATTGCCCAGGAAGTATAAATTTAAAACCTTTTGAACGCTTAAAAATAGAAGATTTTAAAAATGATTACGAAATTAATTTTATTGGTGCAGTTAAAGCAATTCAAAAATATTTGCCAAATTTAAAAGCAACAAATAATGCAAATATCTTATTATTTAGCACGGTTGCATCTAAATTAGGAATGCCTTTTCATACCAGCATTGCAAGTGTAAAGTCAGCAATTGAAGGTTTGGTAAAATCGTTAGCTGCAGAATATGCTCCAAAAATAAGAATTAATGCAATTGCACCGACTGTTACAGATACAACTTTGGCAGCGAAATTATTGAGAAATGATCGGCAAAAAGAGCAAATGATAGAAAGGCATCCTTTAAAAAAATATTTAAATCCTGAAGAAGTTGCTGAAATGGCGGCCTTCTTAATTTCGGATAAATCAGCATCTATGTCTGGGCAAATATTTGAAATGGATTGTGGAATCACTACATTTAAAAACTAATAATTCAAAATAAAACACATGAAAATAACAGGTTTAATAACAAGTATAATACTTTCAGTATTTTTTATAAACGAAACAAATTTAAATAACACGAATATGGATTCACAATCGTCTTTATATGACATTACAATAAATAGTATTACAGGAGAGGCAATTAATTTAAATGATTTTAAAGGCAAGAAAATACTGTTCGTAAATACTGCTTCAGAATGCGGATTTACGGGGCAATATGAAGACTTAGAAAAGTTGCATAAAACTTACAAAGATAAATTAGTTGTAATTGGAATTCCTTGTAATCAATTTGGAGGACAGGAGCCAGGAACATTAACTGAAATTAAAACTTTTTGTGAAGTTAATTACGGTGTTACATTTTTAATGACAGAAAAGGTTGATGTTAAAGGAGATAATCAACACCCATTATATGCTTGGTTAACTAAGAAGGAATTGAATGGAGTCAAAAATTCATCAGTTAAATGGAATTTTCAAAAATATTTGATTGATGAAAATGGAGATTATATCGATTTTTATTATTCAATGACAAAACCATTAAGTAGTAAAATTACAAAGCAACTATAATAAAAGTTTAATGAAACAATTAATGTGGTTAGTACTGTTTTTAGTAATAAATTTTTCAGCTCTTGGTATTGGTAGCTATTTAATGAACAATGGCCCAACATCTGGCTGGTATTTAACATTAAATAAAGCTCCTTGGACACCTCCAGGGTGGGTTTTTGGTGTAGCTTGGACAACCATAATGATCTGTTTTTCAATTTATTTATCGTATTTGGTAGATATTAAAGAAACCAATACGTTTTGGATACTTTTTATTATACAATTTATTTTAAATGTATCTTGGAACTATATATTTTTTAATCAACATGCTATTGGGTTTGCCTTGGTGGTAATAATTTCATTAACAGTGCTAGTTGGTTATTATTTGTTCAGTTTTTTGTCTGATATGACGTTTAAATCCTTATTAATTGCGCCTTATTTTATATGGTTACTAATTGCAACTAGTTTAAATGCTTATTCATATTTAAAAAATTAATGCTTTAAAACGAGCACTTTAGGAAGTTTGTCATACAGCTAAATATTTGATATAGGGCTGAATGTGACTTTAAAAAATAATAAATATAGACACATGAAATTTTCATCAAAAGGAATTGTTTATCGCTTATCTTCAAAACAAAAATTACCAATAACAGTTGATAAAGCTTGGGAGTTTTTGTCGAGTCCAAAAAATTTAAAAACAATTTCACCAGCTTATATGAGTTTTGATATATTATCTGGTGCTGATAGACATATGTTTTCAGGACAAATAATTCAATATGTTGTAACTCCAGTATTAGGAATTAAAACCAATTGGGTTACAGAAATAACACACGTTGTGGATAAACAATATTTTGTTGATGAACAGCGATTTGGACCTTATGCACTTTGGCACCACAAACATTTTATTAAAGAAATTGATGGTGGTGTAGAAATGGAAGATATTATAGATTATAAAGTGCCTTTTGGATTTTTAGGGAGGTTGGTGCATCCAATCTTAGTAAAACCAAAACTTACAGAAATTTTTAATTATAGAACTAAAAAACTAATCGAACTCTTTGGAGAATATAAAAAATAAACAATGCCAATTTTTAAAATTTTTATACTTATGTCAATACTTCTAAATGCAAACCATACAATTGTAGATTTTACAAAAAACAGCAAACTACACAGCTGGTCTATTGTAAATGATGTTGTAATGGGAGGTAAATCTACTAGTACAATTGAGATAAATGAGGAAGGGAATGCCGTGTTTAAGGGAGCAGTGTCTTTAGAAAATAACGGAGGGTTTTCGTCTCTTAGGTATCGTTTTGAAAAATTAGATATTTCAAATTTTTCAAAAATAAAGATACGGTTAAAAGGAGATGGGAAAAAATATCAGTTTAGAATAAAACCATCTAGATTTAATCAATATTCTTATGTTGGTTATTTTCAAACTAGTGGAGAATGGCAAACCATTGAACTAAAATTAACAGATCTTACGCCCGTTTTTAGAGGTAGAAAATTAGATATGCCAAATTTTTATGGAACTGAATTAGAGGAAGTTGGTTTTTTAATAGGAAATAAAAAACAAGAAAAATTTCAACTTATTTTAGATGCTATTATTTTAGAGTAACTTTAGTTTAAATATAAATGAAAGGAAGGCCATTAGTACCAAATGCGGTTATTTTTGATAAGACAAAAGAGCTAGAGAAATTTCAAAATATAACCTTACGTCCAATAATTAAATCATTAAATGATTTGTTATTTGTTTACTTTCAGAACTATATGATCCTAAAAAGGTTTGATATTGTGAATTTAACAGATGTTCAAAAGGAAAAATTTGTTACAGTAGCTTTTTTAAAAGACAATCAATTTAAAAATGAGATTAAAGGGTTTGTAATTGGTCATTTTTCTATTGAAGAATATAATTTTTATAAAAACGCAACTAAAGATATCAATAAAAGAATTTTGGGAATTATTAAACAACGCATCTTAAGTTATCAATAAACACATTAATTAATATGAGTAAAAAGAGTAATAGAAAAGGGTTTAAGTTTTCATCATATGAGGCTAAAATAAAAAGTCCTTTTGATATGCTTTTTGATATTTTTAAAGAATTAATTACACATACATCAGGCGATTTTGATGAAGCGATTGATTGGTTAAAAATGCTAGATAAAGAATATAAGCTTACAACTAAAGATTATACAATTGAAGATTTTATTGAAGATTTAAAAAATAAAGGATATTTAAAAGAAACCATAACACCAGACGGTAATTCTAAAAGTAGTATTACAGCAAAAACAGAAAGAGCCATTCGAAAAAATGCCTTAAATCAGATTTTCGGAAAACTAAAAAAGAGTGGAACGGGTAATCACAAAACAAAAATTACGGGAATTGGAGATGAGCATACCGGTGACTATAGGAATTTTGAATTTGGTGATTCTTTAGATCGTTTATCGGTTACGGAAAGTTTAAAAAACGCTCAAATTAATCACGGTTTAGGAAGTTTTAAATTAACCGAACAAGATTTAGTAGTAGAAGATACACATCATAAATCTCAAATGAGTACTGTGTTAATGATTGATATTAGCCATAGTATGATACTATATGGTGAAGATAGAATAACACCAGCCAAAAAGGTGGCTATGGCATTAGCAGAATTAATTACTACAAGATACCCTAAAGATACCTTAGATATTTTGGTTTTTGGAAACGATGCTTGGCCAATAAAAGTGAAGGATTTACCGTACCTTCAGGTGGGTCCTTACCACACAAATACAGTTGCTGGTTTAAAACTGGCAATGGATATTTTAAGACGAAAAAGAAATACCAATAAACATATTTTTATGATTACCGATGGTAAACCAAGCTGTTTACAAATGCCAGATGGAACGTATTATAAAAACAGCAATGGTTTAGATAAATTTATTGTTGAAAAGTGTTACAATATGGCGGCTCATGCTAGAAAATTACATATTCCAATCACAACTTTTATGATTGCTCAAGATCCTTATTTACAATCTTTTGTTGAGAAATTCACTGAGTCGAATAGAGGGAAAGCTTTTTATACAGGATTGGAAGGTTTAGGTGAAATGATTTTTCACGATTATGAAAATAATAGAAAAAAAAGAATTAGATAACTATGAATACTACTATAAAAACTATCAAAGAATTAAAAGAAGCAGGGTATGTTTCTAAAAGTATAAAAGATGAACTTCGTTTAAATTTAGTTGAAAATATTAAAAATAACAAAGAGTCTTTTAAAGGTATTCATGGGTATGAAAACACTGTGATTCCTCAATTAGAAAGAGCAATCCTTTCTAAACATAATATTAATTTATTAGGTCTCCGTGGGCAAGCAAAAACAAGATTAGCACGTTTAATGGTGCAGTTATTAGATGAATACATTCCGGTTATAAAAGGTTCCGAAATAAATGACGACCCTTTAAATCCAATCAGTGCATTTGGAAAAGAACAGCTTTTAAAATTTGGAGATGAAACAAAAATATCATGGTTGCACAGAAGTGATCGGTTTTATGAAAAATTAGCTACTCCAGATGTAACTATTTCAGATTTAATAGGGGATATCGATCCCATAAAAGCAGCAAATTTAAAATTGAGTTATGCCGATGAAAGAGTAATTCACTATGGAATGATTCCAAGAGCGAACAGATGTATTTTTGTAATTAATTAATTGCCAGATTTACAAGCTAGAATTCAAGTTGCGTTGTTTAATATTTTAGAAGAAGGTGATATTCAAATAAGAGGTTTTCAGTTAAGAATGCCATTAGATTTGCAATTTGTGTTTACAGCAAATCCTGAAGACTATACAAATAGAGGAAGTATAGTAACTCCTTTAAAAGATAGAATTGGGTCGCAAATTTTGACCCACTATCCTGAAAATATTGAGATTTCCAAAACAATAACAAAACAAGAAGCTAAATTACAAGAGGAGAGAGTATGCGAAATATACATACCGGAAATTGCGAAAGATTTAGTGGAGCAAATTGCTTTTGAAGCTCGTAATAGTGAATATGTAGACAATAAAAGCGGTATTAGTACAAGAATGAGTATTACGGCTTATGAAAACTTATTAAGTACTGCAGAGTATAGGTGTTTAAGTTCTAGTTCACAAAATACTACTATTAGGTTTGCAGATATATTAGGTATAATTCCTTCTATAACTGGTAAAATAGAACTAGTTTATGAAGGAGAGCAAGAAGGAGCCGATTTTGTTGCACAATCATTAATTGGGAGCGCAGCTATTACGTTATTTTCCAAGTATTTTCCAGAGGTTAAAAAATTAAAACATGAGAATGAAAATGACCCTTATGATGCTGTTTTAGATTGGTTTTTCGAGCATGGTTCATTTGAATTATTGGATGATGCATCTGAACAAGAATACGCAAACACTTTAAACCAAGTTACTCCATTAGCTACTCTAATAAGTAATTATATGCCTAAAATAGTTGATAAAGATGTTTTATTTGTAAAAGAATTTATTTTATGGTATTTGGTGGAGAAGCAAAAATTAAATAAACAACGAGTTTTAAAAGGGTTCTTATTTAGAGATACTTTTGGGGTTTATTTTTCAGATTTATAAAGTAATATAGATCTAGACGCTATTCATAAACTAATAATTTAAAAGCAACTATAAATTCTTAAATTTATGGTTGTTTTTTTCTTGTAACTATTGTTCAAATAATTTAGAAAAAAAACTTAGTATTTAGCTATTTTTTCAGTAAAAAATTAACATATAAATATAAAGTTATGATACTTAAAAAAAAACTAAAATTAAAAAATTACATTATATATAAAATTAATAAAATCTCTTTAATTGGTCATTTTTAAAAGTTAAAGAATTGTTATTTTTGTTACAAAAAAAAATCCATTTCTGTTAGTGTTGTTTTTAATACTATATCAATCAGTTGATTGCGTTTCTTATTTTAATTAATTCTAAATAGTTTTCTACCTTCTTTTGCTGATATATATCATTATAACTTTTACATTATAACTCTAATTTTACACTGTAAAAATGAATAGTCGAATTATATAGTTTGCAATTTAATCCGAATTTAATTACGGGTTTCGCAAATTATTAAGTGTAAATATAAAGTATGATGAAACCAGAAAACAAAAAATTAATTTGTGATGCTAATGAAGCTGTTGCAAGAGTAGCTCACAAAACAAATGAAGTATGTGCAATTTATCCAATTACTCCAGCTTCTCCGATGGGAGAGCATGTGGACGTTTATAGTGCTGAAGGAAAACAAAATATTTGGGGAGATGTCCCAAGAATTATTGAAATGCAAAGTGAAGGTGGTGCTGCTGGTACTGTTCATGGTTCTTTGCAAGGAGGGGCGCTAACAACTACTTTTACAGCATCACAAGGGTTGCTTTTAATGCTTCCTAATATGTATAAAATGGCTGGTGAATTATTACCTACAGTAATTCACGTTGCAGCAAGAACATTAGCAACACACGCGTTATCAATTTTTGGTGACCATTCAGATGTTATGTCTGCTAGACAAACTGGTTTTTCTATGTTGTTTGGAGGTTCTGTACAAGAAGCACATGATTTTGCATTAATATCTCAAGTTGCGGCATTAAAAAGTAAAGTGCCATTTATGAATATTTTTGATGGGTTTAGAACCTCTCATGAAATTTCTAAAATAGATGCAATTTCTGATGAAGTAATTAAAACTATGATGCCAGAAGAGGAAATAATGAAACATAAAAAAAATTCATTAGATCCAGATAATCCAGTAATTAGAGGTACAGCTCAAAACCCAGATGTATTTTTCCAAGCGCGTGAAGCAGCGAATTCATATTACGAAAAAGTTCCTGAAATTGTTCAAAATACAATGGATCAATTTGCTGAATTAACTGGTAGAAAATATAGTTTATTCTATTATATTGGTCACCCAGAGGCAGAAAAAGTTATGGTAATTATGGGATCTGCTCAAGGTCCAGTAAGAGAAACCATAGATACATTAGTAGAGAAAGGTGAAAAAGTTGGAGCATTATTCGTACGTTTATATCGTCCGTTCTCAATTCATAATTTTATTGAGCAAATGCCAAAAACAGTAAAAAAAGTTGCTGTTTTAGATAGAACAAAAGAACCAGGAAGTACTGGAGAACCATTATACTTAGATGTTGTTACGTCATATGTAGAAATGGGAGAATCAATGCCAACTGTTGTTGGTGGTCGTTATGGACTTTCTTCTAAAGAATTTACACCTTCTATGGTAAAAGGTATTTTTGATGAATTAGATAATAATTCTCCAAAAAATCACTTTACAATGGGTATTAATGATGATGTTACACATACAAGTTTAACTTATAAGCCAGATTTTCAAACAAGAAAATCTACATTTAACTGTATGTTCTATGGATTGGGATCTGATGGTACTGTAGGTGCAAATAAAAATTCTATTAAAATTATTGGTGAAACAACTGATAATTTTGTTCAAGGTTATTTTGTGTATGACTCTAAAAAAGCAGGAGCACAAACAATTTCACATTTACGTTTTGGACCAGAACCAATTTATTCTTCTTATTTAATTAGTACAGCTAATTTTATCGCTTGTCACCAACCAAACTTTGTGAATGAATACGATATTTTGAAAAAGATTAAGCCGGGAGGAACGTTCCTTTTAAATACACCACATTCAAAATATAAGATTTGGGCTGAATTGCCAAGTACTGTTCAACAAAGAATAATTGATAATAATGTTGAGTTTTATGTAATTGATGCAACAAAAGTTGCTGCAGAAGCAAATCTTGGAAAACGTACAAATACGATATTACAAACTTGTTTCTTTGCAATTTCTGGTGTGCTTCCAAAGGATGAAGCAATCAAAAAAATTAAAGATGCAATTGTGAAATCTTATTCTCATAAAGGAGAAGGTGTTGTTGAAATGAACTTTAATGCGGTTGATAAATCGTTAGAAAACTTACAAAAAGTTGAATATCCTCGTCATACAACAAACCAAGATGGTTTAGTGCCTATGATGAGTGAAAAAGCAGATGATTTTGTAAAAGAAATTTTAGGAACAATTTTAGCAGGTAACGGAGATTCGCTTCCAGTAAGTGCATTTGCAGCTGATGGAACGTTCCCAACCGGAACAACACAATATGAAAAACGTGGAATTGCAGATGCTGTTCCAACTTGGGATGATGAAAATTTATGTACACAATGTAATAAATGTGTTGCAATTTGTCCACATGCGGCTATTAGAGCTAAAGTTGTTTCAAATGAAATATTAGAAAATGCTCCTTCTGGTTTAAAACATGTGCCAGCTAAAGGAAGACCGTTTGATGGTAAAACTGAAAGCTACGTTCTGCAAGTTTCACCAGAAGATTGTACAGGATGTGATCTTTGTGTAGCTGTTTGTCCAGCTGAAAGCAAAGAAGTTGAAGGTATTTTTGCTATTAATATGGCTAAAAAATCTGAGGTTGAAAAAGTTGAAAACGAAAATTGGGATTTCTTTATTGATCTTCCAGATTATAATAGAACAGAATTAGTAACTACAAATGTAAAAGGATCTCAATTCTTAGAACCATTATTTGAGTTCTCAGGAGCTTGTTCTGGTTGTGGTGAGACACCATACATTAAGTTGATTACTCAGTTGTATGGAGACAGTATGGTAATTGCCAATGCAACAGGTTGTTCTTCTATTTATGGAGGAAACTTACCTACAACACCATACACAACCAATAAAGATGGTAGAGGGCCAGCTTGGGCAAATTCATTATTTGAAGATAACGCTGAATTTGGTTTAGGTATTAAATTAGCATTAAATAAAAAAGAAGAAATAGCAGTTAGCTTATTAAAATCTTTAGAGAATGTTATTGGAAGTACATTAGTTAATAAAATTATTGATAGTCCAGAAAATACAGAAACTTTAAAAGCTGAAAAACTAAAAGATATTGCAGAGCTAAACGAGATTTTAGATACAATTGATACGTACGAAGCTAAAAAATTAAGAAACCTAAGTGAGTACTTGCGTAAGAAAGCGGTTTGGATCTTTGGTGGTGATGGTTGGGCTTACGATATTGGTTACGGTGGTGTGGATCACGTATTAGCATCTGGAGAAAACGTAAATATATTAGTAATGGATACAGAAGTGTATTCTAATACTGGTGGTCAAGCTTCAAAAGCTACACCTCTAGGGGCAAGTGCTAAATTTGCAATGAAAGGTAAACAAAGCAATAAGAAGAGTTTAGCTTTACAAGCAGTTTCTTATGGAAATGTTTATGTAGCGCAAATTGCAATTGGAGCTAAAGACAATCAAACTTTAAAAGCAATTCAAGAGGCAGAAGCATATCCTGGACCATCAATAATAATAGCTTATTCACATTGTGGTGAACATGGTTACGATTTAAAAGATGGAGCTAAACACCAAGAAAAAGCTGTTGAAACTGGTTACTGGCCATTATTTAGATTTGATCCTTTAGGAGCTAAAGGAAAAAGATTTAGATTAGATTCAAAAGCACCATCTGCTCCTTTAGAAGAGTTCATGTATTCAGAAACTCGTTTTACAAGAGTTGTAAAAGAAAATGCAGAATTAGGAAAAGATTTATTGGATAGAGCCCAAGAACAAGTAGATGTTCAATGGGAACGATTAGAGCTTTATAAAAATTTATAAACCAAACTAATTTTAAAGTGCCAGGTATTTATTGTACCTGGCACTTTTTTTATTAACTTATTAAAGATAGTATTATGAAATCAAGATCATCGGCTTTTTTTAAGGAAGCAACAAAAAATTTACAATTAGCAAAAAACGAATTGTTTAAACCTTCTGAAGATATTGTAACCTATTCAATTTGTAAAAACGCACAATTTGCAATTGAAAACTATCTGAAAGGTTTTTTAATTAACAACGAAGTTGAAATAGTAAAAAATGAAACTATTGCTACGTTATACAATAAATGTATAGCTATAGATAAAAACTTTAAAAATATTGATATAAACACAATTGGTTGTAAAGACCATGCAATTGATTCAAGGTATTGTTCAGAAATAAATTCTGTAAGTGCTTGTTTTGATACTGCAGACAATATTGATACTTATTTAAGAAAAATTAGTCTTTTATAAAATCATATTTTTTTTGGCAAAAAAAAAAGTTGCAGTACCTTTGTCGAAATTATTTTGACAAATGAATTATATTTTATATGACGGTTCTGTGCGAGATGCATTATTGCCTTTTACCTACACAAAGCCAGTTGCAGATTTACGTATAGGTATTCTCACTATTCGTCAAAAATGGGAAAAGCATCTAGGATTTACAACAACTACTTTAACCGAAGAATATTTAGAAGAAAAATATCCAATGGTAGAAATGGCGAAAAATGTTATGATAAACGCTTCGTTTTTACCAACAACTTCATTGGTTGAAATTATAAAAGGACTGAAAGAAAATCAAGCAGTTTATAAAAATAATGAAGTAATTGCTTTTTATACTACTGATAATCAGGAGGAAGTTGATTTTGAAGTGTATGAAAAAATAGATTTTAAAGACGAGATTTTACAAATTTGTAATACGTGGGATTTGTTTTCTCTAAATGATGCTGCTATTAGACTGGATTTTGAATTAGTTACTGAAGGAAGAAAATCACAAGCAATACCAGAAGGAGTTAACTGTCTTAATAAAGATGATATTTTTATTGAAGAAGGAGCTGAGGTATTATTTTCAACTTTAAATGCAAGTACAGGCCCAATTTATATTGGTAAAGATGCTTTAATTATGGAAGGTAGTGCTATTAGAGGTCCTTTTAGTTTGGGTAAAGATAGTGTTGTTAAAATGGGAGCAACAATATATGGAGCCACAACAGTAGGTCCAAACTGTACAGTTGGTGGTGAAATTAAAAATAGTGTTTTAATGGCATATTCCAATAAAGGGCATGAAGGTTATTTAGGAAATTCAGTAATAGGTGAATGGTGTAATTTGGGTGCGGGAACTAACAATTCTAATCTGAAAAACAATTATGCTGAGGTAAAGTTATGGAGCTATGAGACTCAGAGGTTTGCTAAAACTGGTTTGCAATTTTGTGGTTTAATGATGGGAGATCATTCTAAATGTGCAATAAATACTATGTTTAATACAGGAACTGTTTTAGGTGTAAGTGCTAATATTTATGGTAGTAATTTTCCAAGAAATTTTATTCCTTCATTTAGTTGGGGTGGAGCTGCTGGTTTTTCTGAATATAAAGTTTCCAAAGCTATAGAAACTGCATCTTTGGTTTTTGCGCGTAAAGGATTGGAATTTGATGAGCAAGGAAAAAGAATTTTAAATCATATTTTTGAGTTAACTTCAAAATATAGAAATTTTAAATAAAAGCAATTTGGATATTAATTTAATTCATCTGTAATCTGTAAATATTTTTGGCTTTATTTTATTATTAATAATTGATTTTAATTTTTAAATAGAACTTTTTTGAAATTAAGTTGTTTTAGGTTTAAAGACTTTTTATCAATTTTAATTATTTTAAACTGTTGTATACTACCCTTGGCAATGACCAACTCTGGACAGCATTCTCCAAGAATAAACTTTAAGTCAGTATTATAAGTTTCTGAAATAGTTGCTTCTAGAGACTTGTAACCGATAAATTCAACTATTATTTTATTAAATTTTTTATTTGGGATTATTGCTACTCCATCAAAATTAGTAGTGATTTTTTCAATTAATTCATTTTGACTTGATTTTAAAAAAACATTAGTTCCAGGTAAATTTTCTCCCTTTAAATTGGAAACAATAATTCTAAATTCCGTTTTATCAATATCAGGATTAATAATTTCTACATACCCTTTATTTTTTTCTATTTCATCACTATAAATACAAGTAATAATAGAATTATCAACTTCATATTTTCCTTTACCACCAGCGTATCCTGGATCAGAAGTTAAACTTTCAAAAGAATTATCATCATAAAAAACAATTCTTTCAATTTTTTTTAAATTTATGGTATGTCCATTATTACTTGGTGTTATATATTCCCAAACAATTTGTTTGTTTTGACTAACCAAGTAGAACGGAAAAATAAACAATATTATTCCAATAATAATTGTATTTTTCATTGTGTTTTTGAGTTGTTTTTTATTTCAAATAATATTTATTTCTCAATTTGTTGCAATTTTCTAAGCTATTTTGGTAACAATTGTTGAATAACAAGATTGTACAATTACTATTTCAAAATTTTGTAATTTATTATATGTATTGTTAATTAAAGGTTGTTTTTATTTATAAATTTAAGGAATTCGAACAACTGTATATTCTAATTCCCGTAATTGATTAATGAGCCCTTCCTCTCCACTTAAATGACCTGCACCTACAGCTATAAAACAAGATGATTCTATTAATAATTTAGGAATTTTATTCATCCAGTAATTATTGCGTTTGTCAAACAAAAGTTTATTGCTTTCTATTATAAAATTATCGTTCTCGAGGTAATACAAAAGTTTATTATTATAAATATTGACTTCTTCTTGTTTGTTTGTATTTAGAGAGAAACTTAGATCTTGCTTTAAATATGATAATAGGTAACTTTCCGCTATGTCTTGTCTTAAAGAGTTTATTGTAATATGGTTTTTAATATAATAAAGCATAATATCAACCTCGGTGCTATAACTTAATTGTGAATAAAGATTATCGACCGAATCTATAACTTCTAGATATTCTGCAGGAGAATCTAAAGAAACGATTTTCATATTACGTTTTCTTGCTAGATTTCGTATATATGAATCAAGATAATATTTTTTTAATGTATCATTTGTTGGGATATGATTTTTTGAATTAGATGTATTGAGAGACTCTCTATAAGAAAAATTAAAGTAATATAATAGATCAATAGGTCGTAAATTAATATTAGCAAGCTTAAAACTTGTTAGTAATTTACTAGAGTTTATACAAGAATCTAATAAGTTTTTTTGTTTGTTATTTAATAAATTATCATAGGTTGAATCTTTTATAGGCCAAGGTTTTAAATTGTTTCTTATTGAATTTAGATTATTTTCCTTTTTTTTATTAGAAAATTTGAAGTAATCAGCAAGTTGAACTTCACATATAAGTTGATTTGATAAGTTAAATATTGAATCAAATGTTTTGATGGAATCAAGAATTTTCATACCACCTTCTTTATGATATGTTCCAAATAAATATGAGTTGTGTTTTAGTCCATTGCCTGATATTTTCCAAAATAATCCATTTTGCGGTAAAGGTTCAATATGCTTTGGTCTACACTGTAAAATAGAAAGAATTATGATTATGCTAAGTAATAGTTTTCTCATAATTTATTTTAAAGTTATTTGACTTCGATTTATATAGAACTAATTTAATAAATAAAAACCAAATAGAAATTAAAGCACCCTATAAGTTGGGTGTTTTTTTCGACTAGCAGTTGTAAAAATAGCTATTTTTTCTTAGCAGATTCAACCAGTTCTAATTTATTAATAGTTGTTTTAGTTGTAAAAACACCATAATTAATAAATGCATTGTTTTTTTCAATCTTCTCAATGGTACCACAAGCATTACTGTCGATTAATCTAACTTTGTCGTTTACTTTAAAAATATAATCAGCTCTTTGTTTTGCAACCTTTTTTGCTTCAGTTTTCTTATGTTCTCTAACCTTAACAACTTCAACCAACACTTCTTTTTCCGTTGTAATTAACTTTTTTTCTTCTGTTTTTTGCTCAACTTTTACTTTCTGTTTTTGAGCCTTTGTTTTAGGTTTTGGTGGATTTTTTTTAAGGTGTTTTGTTTTTTCAGAAGTTACCCAGTTATTAAATGCTAGGTTCAGCTCTTTTTTATTATTGGTCTGTAAGTATTTGTTTAATAGTTCATTAATTTTTCTTCCGTAAGCCAACATTTTCTGATTGCTATCGTATAATGTTTGAAAACTTTCCAGTTTTTCTTGAATTTTTTCTTGCTTTTCTGTCAGAGCACCTGTTTTTTCAGCAGCAATATTTTTTTCTTTTTCTAAGCTTTCAGAAGTCTTTTGGAGAATATTACGTTCTTTTTGAAGTCTAGAGATTGTCTTATCCAATCTTACTTTTTCTCCTTCAACACGTTTTTTTGCTTTGTTAATTAAACTAAAAGGAATTCCATTTTTTTGCGCAACTTCAAAAGTAAAAGAACTTCCGGCTTGTCCAATAAATAATTTAAATAGTGGTTCTAAGGTTTTTTCGTTGAATTGCATATTAGCATTTGCAACATTTTCCAGTTCGTTTGCCAATACTTTTAAATTAGAATAGTGTGTTGTTATAATTCCGTACGCATTTTTATTATAAAATTCTTCTAAAAAAATTTCAGCCAATGCGCCACCTAATTCAGGATCACTTCCTGTACCAAATTCATCAATTAAAAACAGCGTGCTTCCATTACATCTTCTTAAAAAACTTCGCATATTTTTTAAACGATAACTATAAGTACTTAGTTGGTTTTCAATAGACTGATTGTCGCCAATATCTGTTAAAATTTTATCAAAAAAATAAGATGAAGAGCGTTCGTGTACAGGAATTAAAATACCACTTTGCAACATTACTTGCAATAAACCTATAGTTTTTAGTGTGATACTTTTACCACCTGCATTTGGACCGGAAATAACAATAATTTGTTGTTTGTTATTTAATTCTAACGTTTGAGGAACTGTTTTTAAGTGCTTTTCGTTATTTTTTAGTAATAAAATTGGATGATAAGCATCTCGTAAGAATACCTTTTTTTCAGTAGTAATTTTTGGTAAACAAGCTTCAATCTTTTTAGCATATTTAGCTTTTGCTCCAATAACATCTAGCTTTATTAAAAAGTTTTGGTAGGCAATTAAATCTGGAACAAAAACTCTTATTTTGTTAGTTAATTCCTTTAAAATACGAACAATTTCTTGATGTTCTTCGTAAGCAAGATTTTGTAATTCTCTACTAAATTGTAATGTTGTTTCAGGTGCAATATAAACAATGCTTCCAGTTTTTGAGCTCCCTAAAAGGCTACCTTTTACCTTTCTTCTATACATTGCTTGTACGGCCAAAACTCGCTGATTGTCAACTACAGATTCTCTAATTTCATCTAAATAACCAGAGCTACTATACATACTTAAAGCTTTCGTAAAACTTGAACCAATTTTTGAACGTACAGCGTTAATTTCAGTCCTAATTTGTTTTAAAAGGACCGACGCGTTTTCATTTACTTCAGCAAATGAAGTGATGATTGAATTAATGTTTTCTGTAATAAGTTTTTGATAATCAATTTCTTCTGAGAAATTATACAATGAAGGGTAAATTGTTTTAAACTTTTTTAAAAATTTTAAAAGTTCAAAAATTGTGGTTACATTATTAGAAATTTTTAAAAAGGAAGCAGGTTCTAAATAACTATTTTCAATATTTAATAAATGAATTTCCTTTTGAATATCATCAAAATAATGATTTGGTAGTCTGTTATCATTCTCATAAGAAGAAAGGTATTCATTTACCAAATTTAGTTCAGAAATTAGTGCTGCTTTTGTGTTAAAAGGTCTAATTTCTAAAGCGCTATTTTTTCCTAATTCAGAAATACAATTTTCACTTACCGATTGTAAAATGGTAAAAAATTCTAAATCTATTAATGTTTTTTCTGAAATGTTACTCATAAAAAGTGCTACTTTTGACACAATGTACAAAAGTATAAATTTAACGTGAATACAAGTAATGAAAATTGAAATAGCTACTAGTTGGAGAGAAATACTCGATGCTGAGTTGAAAAAGTCTTATTTTGAGGAACTTACGATGTTTGTGAGACAAGAGTATGAAACAAATTTATGTTTTCCTCCTGAAAATAAACTATTTGAAGCTTTTAATTTATGCCCTTTTGAAGATTTAAAAGTTGTAATTATTGGTCAGGATCCGTATCATGATGTTGGACAAGCACACGGACTTTGTTTTTCTGTGAACGATGGTGTTAAACATCCTCCTTCTCTTATAAATATTTTTAAAGAAATTGAAGCTGATTTAAATATTCCATATCCAATAAGTGGAAGTTTAGAGCGTTGGGCTAAGCAAGGAGTACTTTTATTAAATGCAACTTTATCTGTAAGAGCACATAAGGCTGGATCGCATCAAAAAAAGGGATGGGAGCAATTTACAGATGCAGTTATTTCTAAAGTTTCAAAGGAACATGAACATGTTGTTTTTTTACTTTGGGGTGGTTTTGCCAAAAAGAAAGGTTTAAAGATAGATACCAGTAAACATTTTGTTTTAACAAGTGGACATCCGTCACCGTTAAGTGCAAATAGAGGTTATTGGTTTGGTAATAAGCATTTTAGTAAAGCAAATAGTTATTTAGAAAACAACAATTTACCAATAATTAATTGGTGATTTTTGTCATATTTATTAAATGTAATATTAGTTACTTTTATTTAAAATTAAATCAATTCAAATGAAAAAAAATATAAATTATATTGTCTTTGTTATCAGCATGTTACTAGTAATTTCTTGTAAAGAAAAAAGTAATTATTCTAAAATAGATACACCACAAACTGCTTCAAAAACAACTATTCACAAAATTGTTGTTGATGAATATGTTGGAGGCGGAACGTACGCTTACTTAAATGTAACTGAGGGTAATGATAGTTATTGGATGGCAATTCCAAATATGGATGTGAAAGAAGGAGGTACTTATTTTTATGATGGAGGAATGGTTATGAAAGACTTTAAAAGTGAACAACTAAATAGAGTTTTTGATGAAATTATTTTTGTTGAGGGAATTAGAACTTCTGAAGAAGTTGCTAGTCCTGCACAAAATGAGGGACATGTACATAATACAGCAGAAGCCGCCGTGGAAGAAGTAGTAAAAATTGAAAAAGCTGAGAACGGAATTTCTTTAGATGAATTACTTTCTAATAAAAAATCATATGAAGGTAAAAAAGTAATTTTAAAAGGAAAAGTTGTAAAAGTAAATAATGGAATTATGAACAAGAACTGGGTGCATATTGCTGATGGAACTCAATTTGAAGATAAAAAAAGTATTACTGTTACAACGCAAGAAATTATTGAAGTAGGTGATATTGTAACTTTTAAAGGTAAAATTACATTAGAGAAAGATTTTGGATACGGATATGTTTATGATATTCTTCTGGAAGAAGGTGAATTAATAAAATAGTGAATAGGTAAAATAAAAAAAAGC
The DNA here is from genome assembly GCF_014646675.1 of Lutibacter litoralis. GTDB lineage: Bacteria > Bacteroidota > Bacteroidia > Flavobacteriales > Flavobacteriaceae > Lutibacter > Lutibacter litoralis. The sequence goes on from NZ_BMNS01000003.1 coordinate 281,998, forward strand.
GCTTTGGGCGCTTTTTTTTATTAACTAACTCAATTTATATAATGAAAACAAAGCTAACAACTTCTTTGCTTCATTTTAATTAAAGCAATACTTGTGCCAAAAAAGAGACTACGATTGTTAAATATAAGTTAAGGTTAATTTATTTGTAAATTCTAACTAAATTATTTTAATATGAACAAAATAGCGAAATTTTTAGCAATTTTTGTTTCAAATTTAGGGTTTGTAAAACCAATTTTAAACGGGATAATGAATTCTTATGAATATAGAACTATTAATAATGAATTTTCATTTATTGTAATTGAAGAAAAAGGACGAGATATTCCTATGATGAAAAATCAGTTTAATTCTTTTTTGATAGAAAACCTCCATACAAAAGATACAATTTTATTTAGAACCTTTAAAATTCTGGAACTGGAATTTTTATTTTACAGATAAAAAGTATAAATACCCTTTGTTAAAAGATTAATTATCTTTTTAAGATAAAAGTTGGTTTAATTAAAAAACAAAAGGTTGCAAGTAGTCTTTGGTTTAATAAAAAAAGTTAAATTAGATTATGTTTTTTACTCTAAATGTTTTTGAGCCTTATAAGATGATCTAACTAAAGCACTACTTTCTACATGTCTAAACCCCATTTCTAATCCAATTTTCTTGTATTTATCAAATTGTTTTGGAGTAATAAATTCTTTAACAGGTAAATGCTTTTTACTAGGTTGTAAATATTGCCCTATGGTTAAAATATCAACTTTAGCATTTGCTAAATCTTGCATAGTTTCAATTACTTCAGCTTCAGTTTCACCTAAACCAAGCATAATGCCAGATTTAGTTCTACGTTGCCCTTGGTCTTTCATATATTTTAAAACCTCTAAACTACGGTTGTATTTTGCTTGAATTCGCACTTCCCGAGTTAGGCGTCTCACAGTTTCTAGATTGTGAGAAATTACTTCAGGAGCAACAGCTAGAATTCGATCTACATTAGTTGTGTTTCCTTGAAAATCTGGTATTAAAGTTTCTAATGTTGTAGTTGGATTTGCTCTTCTAATAGCATTTACAGTTTCAGCCCAAATAATAGAACCGCCATCTTTAATATCATCTCTATCAACAGATGTAATAACAGCGTGTTTTATATTCATTAATTTAATGGAACGTGCAACTTTTTCGGGCTCTTCCCAATCTACCGTTTCTGGTCTTCCAGTTTTTACACCGCAAAAACCACATGAACGTGTACAAATATTTCCTAAAATCATAAAAGTTGCTGTGCCTTCGGTCCAACATTCACCCATATTTGGACAACTTCCACTTGTACAAATAGTGTTTAGTTTGTACTTATCAACTACACTTCTTAATTCCGTATATTTTTTTCCAACAGGTAATTTTACGCGCAACCATTTTGGTTTTTGTATTTTCTTATCTGTTGGTATTGTTATTTCTTTGCTCATTTCATTCAAAATTGAATGCAAAAATACAAAGAATTTATAAACTGAATAAATACCAAATGCTAAATCCTATTAAAAATAAAATTCCAAACCAACTTAGAAGTTTTATTGGAGTTGAGGGCCTCCATTGTTTTGGAGTGTGTTTTCCAGATATTAAAAGGAAATTTATGATAGCATAAAAAGGGGCTGTTAAAAACGATAGTATTGTTGCAATTTTAATTAAAACGCCCATTTCAGACATAAAAAATAGTAAAATAGCAATAGTTCCAATAGCTAGAAAACTAATCCAAAACCAATATATATTTTTATAAGATTTATTTGTGAGTAAATCAAAAGCCTTCGTCATTGCTCTTGGCGAAGCATCTAAGGTTGTTAGTGTTGTACTAAACATTGTTGTAAATGCGGCTGCTGCAATAAAAATATACATTCCAGTACCTAAGTTTTTAGTGTATAATTGGATGAGTTGTTGCGAAAACTCTACAGCGCTGCCACTAAAAGTTTCACCAGAATTAAACATAATTAGGGCACCTAAAGAAACAAAACAAATTCCTAAAATTAGGGTACCAGCAAAACCTATATTAAAATCGAAAATTGCTTGTTTTGTGTTGAACTTAATAGTATTGTCTTTTTGTTTTTCAATTGCCCAAAGAGATTGCCAAATAGAAACATCGAGAGGAGCTGGCATCCATCCTAAGAAAGCAATTAAGAAACCTACTTCTACACTTCCTTTAGGTAAAATTTGAGTAAAATTTACAGTTGTATCTGTATTAAAATAAGCAATAGTTAAAGCTGCTAAGGTGCTTATTGTTAAGGTTATAATAATAAGTTTCATTAAATTATCTAGTAATTTATATTTCCCTATTACTAATAATGAAAAACAAATTAGTGTAATTATAATACTCCAGATAACTGGGTTTGTAGTTATTCCAAACAAATTTGCTGCTAATCCAGCTGTAACAATAGTAACCGCAGCCTGTATGGTAAACATTGTAGCTAAGTTTAGAATAAAATAGGTTTGTAAAACGCCTTTTCCTAGTTTTTTATAGCCATCTAATAAACTCTCTCCAGTTGCGGTTGCATATCTTGGGCCAAATTGAAAAAAAGGATATTTAACAATATGTATTAATACCAAAGCCCAAATTAAACCAAAACCAAAATTGGCTCCAGCTCTGGTAGATTGCACTAAATGTGAAACTCCAATTGCTGCACCAGCAAACAGTAATCCTGGACCTAATTTTTTTAGCCAATTATTTGTTTTTGAAATCATTTTTTGATGACTTTTCAATAATTTCAGCTAATAACTTTTTGGCTCTAAGTAGTTTAACTTTAATGTTGCTCATTGGTTCGTTCAATTTATCAGCCATTTCTTTATAACTCATCTCTCTAAAATAACGAAGATTTATTATTTCTTGATAATGTGGTTTTAGTTGTTTCAAGTAGTTTAATAATTGGGCTAAATTTTGCTCAATGATTAACTGATCTTCGGCTGATGGTGTTTCATCAAAAATTTTATAAGCTTCAGATTCTTTTTTATTAATAGAAATAGTGTTGGTTCGTTGTTTGCGTAAATGATCTAAAAAAATGTTTTTAGAGATAGAAATTAACCAAGTTTTAAAGTTATAGCGTTCGTTATAAAGATGAATTTTATCAAAGGCTTTTGAGAACGTTTTAATAGTAATATCTTCAGCTTCATCTTCATTTTCTGTTTTAGATAGTTGAAATCTAAAAACATCACTCCAATAAGTGTTTAATAATGTATTAAAAGCTTTTTGATCTTTTTTACGTGCTTTTTCAATTAATTCAATAATATCAATATTTTTATTTACCAATGCGTGGGTTTTGAAATAAGATTTTTTATAAAGATAAACAATTGAATGAATATTAAAAATATTTCATAAAAAGGTAATAATAGAATTAAATCAGTTTCATTTAACTTTTTTGCAGAAAAACCTACAGAAAGATAAAAGAATAATTGCCTTAATACTAATATTAGTAAAACGTTTATTAAGTTAAATTGAAAACTCAATAAAATAATTCCGAATAGCCAAAAAAGTAATTGTGAACTAAAAAATAGAACTAATAAGTACTTGTGAATAGGTTTGTAGTGCGATGCGGTTGAAATATGTCTCCTTTTTTGTTGAAGCCAGTTTTTAAAAGATGTTTTAGGTGTAGATTCTGTAAAACTATCTTTTGAAATACAATATGCAGTATTGTTCTTAGTTGCAACTTGGTTTATAAACAAATCATCGTCTCCAGATTTAATTCGGTGCATATGATTAACAAAGCCATTTGCATCAAAAAAAGTCGCTTTTGTATAGGCTAAATTGCGTCCAACACCCATATATGGAATCCCTACTTTAGCATATGAAAAGTATTGAATAGCGGTAAATAGTGTTTCAAAACGAATGAGTTTATTTAAAATTGAATTTTCAATTTTTTTATAAGTGCCATAGCCTAAAACTAATTGTTTCTGAGAAGAAAAATTATTAGACATTTCTTGAATCCAATTTTTTGAAACAGGCTTACAGTCAGCATCAGAGAATAATAAATATTCATGAGTAGCGGCTTTAATGCCTAGGGTCAAAGCATATTTTTTACTTCCCCAAAATTGTTCATTTGGAACTACATCAACAAGTTTAATTTTTGTAGGATAGTTACTTTTAAATTGCTTCATTATTTCTAAAGAAGCATCTCTGGAAGCATCATTGATAAGAACAATTTCAAAATTAGAGTAGTTTTGCTCTAAAAAGTAAGGAATATTTTTTTTAAGATTTTCAGCTTCATTTTTTGCGCAAATAATAACAGACACAGCTTGCTCAAAATCATTATTTTGAACTGTTTTTTTTGAAAATGCAAAATTTCCAAAAAGAAAGAGGTAGAAAATACATTGAATACAAAAAATTACTATAAAAGCAATAAAAAGATATTCGAGCATTTCTTACCTATTTTCACATTCTTCAGCAGTTTTACCGCAATAACCACAAGGTTCTCCATTTTTATTTAGATGGGGATTTTGACTAGCGCAAGTACCTGCAAATTTACCATCTTTTTTTGCCCATATTTTAATTGCAATTCCGGCAACTCCTAATCCTAATAATGCTAATGTGATAAATAATAATTTCATCTAATTGGAAATTTATAGTTATTTTTCTTAAAATTGTCACTTAATTTTTGCCTTAAAAAGGAGGTATTAAGTAACTCTCTTTCTTGTGAATTTTTTGAATTGCAAAGATAAAGAATTTTGAACGAACTTTAAAAGTAAATAGATTTCTGATCTCTATTAAACTTTACGCAGTGTTTTGGGTTAAAAAGTAAATATAATTTACTTAAAATGTTAATTATTAATAAGTTTACCTTGTTTAGTTCGAAAAAATTACTAAATTAGCAATGATTAATATTTATATACTAATTTTTAGAGATTAAACCAACTAGATAAATTGTATAATTAGGATTGATTGAATTAAATAAGTATTAATCGAATTACTACTAATTTAAAGACTCGTTATTTTAAAATAACGAGTCTTTTTTTACTTTATAAAAGTACTATTTTATTTAAGAATCTGTTTTTATCAAAGTTTCTTGCACATTGTTTGGAACTAATTCAAAATTAGAAAATTTGGTGCTAAAACTACCTCTACCTTGCGTAATAGAACGTAAAGTTGTTGAATATCGATACATTTCTGCTAAAGGAGTTTTTGCTTTAATTGACTGGTATTTTCCTTCACTATCCATACCTAAAATTATAGCTCTTCTAGATTGTAAATCTGTCATAACATTACCCATAAGTTCTTCAGGAACTTTAACGGTTAGTTCTTGAATAGGTTCTAGAAGTTTAGGTTTTGCATTTAGAAAAGCAGCTTTAAAAGCATGAGCAGCAGCAATCTTAAATGAAATATCATTAGAATCAACTGGATGCATTTTACCATCAAATACCATAACTCTGATATCTCTAGCGTAAGATCCAGTTAAAGGACCTTCTTCCATAACTTCTAAACAGCCTTTTAAAACAGATGGTAAATAACGTGTGTCTATCACACCACCAACTATGCAGTTATAAAAAATTAATTTACCGCCCCAATCTAAATCTACCTCTTCTTTTCCTCTAATGTTAAAGCCTTCAGGTTCTGGCATTCCTTCAAACCAAGGTTCTATTTTTAAATGAACTTCACCAAATTGTCCAGAACCACCAGATTGTTTTTTGTGTTTGTAACTTGTGGTTGCAGAACGTTGAATTGTTTCTCTATACGTTATTTTAGGTTGTTCAAATGCAGCTTTTATACCATAAATTTTTTGAAGAGTCCAATCAATTGTTGCTAAGTGTAATTCACCTTGACAAGATAAAATTTGTTGTTTTTGTTCTTTTGAATATCGAATTGAAACGGTTGGATCTTGACTATGAATCTTTTTAAGTGCATCATTTAACTTTTCCTCATCGTTTTTATCAATTGCACTTACAGCTTTTGTAATCCTTGGTTCTGGAAATTTAATAGGTTTTATTGTAATATTAGAACCTTTAACTCTTAATGTATCGTTGGTTTCTGTATATTTAAGTTTTAAGGTTGCCCCTATATCTCCAGCACTTAACTTTTCTACAGGTTCACGGTTTTTACCGTCCATGATGTACAATTGATTAAGTGTTTCAATTTCTTCGTTTCTTGAATTTTCTAATTTATCGTTTTGCTTTATTTCTCCAGATTTTACTTTAAAGAAGCTAATTTGACCTAAATTTGGTTCGTATAAAGTTTTAAAAATAAATAATGATGTTGGTGCATCTGGCTTACATTCAATAGTTTCGCCTTCAACACTTTGTTCTGGTTTTAAATCTGCAGCAGATGGAGCAACATTATCAATAAAGCCCATTAATCTACCAGTTCCCATATCGTTTAAGGCAGAAACACAAAATACAGGAAATAATTCATGATTCAACATCCCTTTTTTAATTCCTTCTCTCATTTCATCTTCATTTAATGATCCTTTATCAAAATAAAGTTCCATTAAGGCTTCATCATTTTCCGCAGCCTTTTCAACTAATTCGTTATGTAATTCATTTGCAATATCTTTTTGGTCTTCAGGAATTTCAAACTTTTCTGGTTTTCCACCCTCAGGTCCAAATTTGTACATTTTCATTTTAAGCACGTCAATTATACATTGTGCTCCATCAACTACTAAAGGGTATTGTATTTTTACAGCATTGTTTCCAATTAAGTCTACTATACTTTTAAAACTTTCATCAAAATCTGCATTTGGACTGTCAATTTGATTGATAACAAACAAGGTAGGAAGTGAAAAACGATCTACATAGTTCCAAATTATTTCTGTACCTACTTCAACACCTTGTTGCGCATTTATTACAGTAACAACAGAATCAGCAACACGCATTGTAGATGCAATTTCACCAATAAAATCGTCTAATCCAGGAGTGTCTATAATGTTTATTTTGTAATTGCGCCATTCTGTGTGAAGGGGTGTGGCAAATATGGAAGTTTCTCTTTCTTGTTCAATTTCGTGATAATCGGAAACAGTATTTTTGTTTTCTACGCTACCACGGCGGTTGACTAAGCCAGCTTCAAAGAGCATTGTCTCTGCTAATGTAGTTTTACCACTTTTATTTGCGCCTACAAAAGCAACATTTTTAATGTGTTTGTCATCATATATTTTCATAATACTAATGTTTTTTGTAAAAGTTTTATAAAGTTACAAAGATTTTTAATTTAAAATATGACGAATGTTAGGTTTTAGATATTAGAGATGGAAGTTTAATGTGAATATTGTTAAGGATGGGCAGTGATAAAGTCTAAAGTAAAAAAGTGTAAATCAATAGAATGAAAAACTATTAAAAACTACAATTCATCATTAAAAAAGCACAATTCAGGAAGTTTAAATTTCCAAATTCAGTAAAAAGGCACACTTTTGAAGTGTTAAATCAATTAATATTATTTTAAAAATAACGTACTATGCAACATTTAATTTTAACAGCTGCCTTATTATTTTCAACATTAATTTTTTCACAAGAATATGATGCTTCTAATTTAAGTGAAGAAAACATTATTACAGTTTCTCTTGTTAATGCTTTAAACGATACGGGAACTGTATATTTCACTCTTTTTAATAAAGAGAATTTTAGACAACAACCATTAAGAGCAAAATCAGCAATAATTAAAAATGGTTTAAGTACTGTGGTTTTTAAAAATGTACCAGCTGGAACATATGCCATTATATGTTTCCATGATGAAAATGAAAACAAACGTATGGATTTTCAAGAAAACGGAATGCCGTTGGAAAATTATGGAACTTCTAACAATCCAATGAATTTTGGCCCACCACAATTTGATAGCTCAAAGTTTGAAGTAACTAACAAAGATGTAACTTTAGAAATTAAGTTTTAAATTGCAACTAATAAAAAGTTACTTATTTTATTATGAAGACAGACATTAAATATCTATTCAAAATTTCATTAATTATTGCAATTGCAATATTTATAATAGAGCGTTTAGTTTTTCGGGGAGATTTTAATTTACCTTTAATTGAGCTGTTCAAAATATTTGGAATACATTTTATGTATGCTTTAGTGTTGACTTCAATAAATGGGTTTTTTTATAAATATGTTGAAACTAAATTTTCTTGGAAAGAATCTTCGAAAAAACGTTTAATTTTTGGAGCTGTAGGTTCTGTACTTTTAACAATGTTGGGTTTAACCTTACTAAGATTTGTTACTTTAGTTGTAATTTTTGGCAAACCTTTGGAGAGCTTTTTAAACGATTCAAATGCAAAAAACTACTATCTTTTTGGGTTGATTATTACTTTGTTTGTAAGTCTTATTTTTCATGCAATATTTTTTTATAAAGCATTAACAGAAAAAAGAGTAACTGAACAACAAATAGTTGCAAAAACTGAAACTGCAAAATACGAATCTTTAAAAAGTCAAATAGATCCGCACTTTTTATTTAATAGTTTAAATGTGTTAACCTCGTTAATTGGTGAGAACCCAAAATTAGCGGAAAAATTCACAACAAAATTATCTAAAGTCTACCGCTATGTTTTAGAGCAAAAGAATAAAGATTTAATAGATTTAGATGAAGAATTGTTATTTGCAAAAACCTATATGGAATTGTTGAAAATGCGTTTTGAAGATGCTGTAATATTTGAAATTCCAGAAAAAGCAAGTAATTCAGAATTTAAAATTATTCCATTATCACTTCAACTTTTATTAGAAAACACAATAAAACACAATGTGGTTTCTGAAGAAAATCCATTAACAGTTAAAATAGTTGAAGAAAACGATTATTTAGTAATCACTAATAATTATAGTCCGAAAGCAGTATTAGAAAAAGGGACAAAAGTAGGGCTAAAAAATATTATTGATCGATACAATTTAATTACCTTAAAAAAAGTGTCTGTCGAAAAAACAGGTGAAATATTTACAGTAAAATTACCATTACTAACACAAAAAACTAAAATTATGAAAACATCAGAAAATATAGAAAGCAGCAAATATTTAAGAGCTGTAGAACAAGTAGAAGAAATAAAAGCTTTTTATGGAGGTTTAATAGCATATTTTATAGTAATTCCTATATTAATTTACATCAATTTAAAATATGTTCCACAATTTCACTGGTTTTGGTTTCCAATGTTGGGTTGGGGAATTGGAATGATTTTTCAAGGATTTAAAGCCTTTAGTTACAATCGGATTTTAGGTAGAAATTGGGAGGAAAGAAAAATTAAAGAATTTATGGAAAGTGATAAAAAACAATATTGGGAATAGCAAAATATTAAAAATAATATTATGAAAACAAATTTTACAGAAGAACAAAAATATATTAGAGCTAAAAAGAAAGTTGACGAAATAAAAGGGTTTTACTGGAACTTATTATCTTACTGCTTGGTAATTCCTTTCTTAATATTTGTAAATTTAATGACATCGCCAGGTTATCATTGGTTTTGGTGGCCAATGTTGGGGTGGGGAATTGGTTTGGTTTTTCACGCTTATGGAGTTTTTGGAAAAAATATACTTTTTGGAGCTGATTGGGAGGAAAGAAAAATTAAAAAATTAATGGATAAAGATAAAAACAATAAATTTTAAAGAAATGGAAAATAATAATTTAGAAAATCAAAAGTATATAAGAGCTCAAAAAAAAGTAAAGGCAATAAAAGGGTTTTACGTTCATTTATTTGTTTATTTGGGGGTAAATGCGTTTATATTTTTAGCAAGACTAATATCTGGTGAAGGAGTTGGACTTTTATTGGATTGGAGTTCATACGGAACCATGTTTTTCTGGGGAATTGGACTGGCTTTTCACGCATTTGGAGTATTTGGAATGGACTTTATTTTAGGTAAAAATTGGGAGGACAAAAAGATTAAAGAATTAATGGATAAAGATAAAAAGCAGTATTGGGAGTAGTTTTTAAACTGAAAAGGTGAAAGTTGAAATGTTTATGGTGGTTGAGCCGAGTCGAAACCTGTTTATTATAGCACAAAAAATATGAAAGTAATTATTATTGAAGATGAAAAACCAGCGGCTCGAAGATTGGGTCGAATGTTAAACGAACTTAGTATAGAACCTTTAACAATGTTGCATTCTGTAGAAGAAGCAGTAAACTGGTTTGTAAATAATGAACATCCAGATTTAATATTTTTAGACATTCAATTATCAGATGGTTTGTCTTTTGAAATTTTTGATGAAGTTGAAATAGAAAGCGCTATTATTTTTACAACTGCTTATGATGAATATGCTTTAAAAGCGTTTAAACTAAATAGTGTTGATTATTTGCTAAAACCAATTGATTCCGATGAATTGGAATATGCAGTACAAAAATTTAAAAACTTTTACAATACTAAAGAAAATGTAACTTTTGATTTAAACCAGCTAAAAAATATAATTTCCAATAATTCAGGGAATGCTAATAATTACAAAAAACGCTTTACAGTTAAAATAGGGCAACATATAAAAATGATTTCAACAGCATCTATCGAGTGTTTTTATAGTGAAAATAAAGCAACAAACATTCATACAATAGATAATAGAAATTATTTGATAGATGATACTTTGGATAATTTAGTAGATAAATTACAGCCAGAAACCTTTTTTAGAGTAAGTAGAAAGTATGTGGTTAATATAAATGCAATTAAAGATATAATTTCCTACACAAATAGTCGTCTAAAGTTAATATTACAATCTTACAGTGAATCTGATATAATTGTTAGTCGTGAACGTGTAAGAGATTTTAAAAATTGGATTGGGTAAATAAACTAATAAAAAAAGGCTGTTTGAAAAATTGAACTTTTCAAACAGCCTTTTCAATTTTTATTGTTTTACTGGAATTTCAGATTTCTTTAAATAGGTATCTAAAAACTTAAGTATATTTCCATAGGCTGTTATCTGATTTTCTTTCTTTACAAAACCGTGACCTTCATCTTCAAATAACACATATTCAACAGGAACATCGTTTTTCTTTGCTGCAGCCACAATTTCATCAGATTCTATTTTTAAAACTCTAGGATCCATTGTTCCTTGCAATACAATTAACGGCTTGGTAATACTTTCAGCATGAAATAATGGAGAAATTTTACGCAATCTAACAGAATCAGCTGAATATGGATCTCCCAATTCTTTGTACAATGCTTCTCTAAAAGATTCCCAATAAGGTGGGATACTTTTTAAAGTTCTAAGCCAATTTGTTACTCCAAATAAATTAACTCCAACGTCAAACTCTTCAGGAGTAAAGGTTAAAGCTGCCATAGTCATATAACCGCCATAAGAACCTCCCATAATTCCAATAGATCCTCCATCTATAATTTCTTGATCAGCTAACCAATTTTTCCCTTCAATACAATCTTTTAAATCTTTGTCTCCATGATTTAAATCATCCATTTGATAAAATGTTTTTCCGTAACCACTGCTTCCTCTGTTATTTACAGCTAAAATTGCATACCCATGATTTACTAAATATTGAACTAGCGGATTGTAATACTGACCCGATTGTCCTCCTGGACCTCCATGAACCATTACCAAAGCAGGAACTTTATTGTTTTTTGTAGCTTGATGTGGTTTGTAATAAATTGCAGGAATCTCAACACCATCAAACGATTTAAAACGAATAACTTCAGAATTAACCATATGAGTTGGGTCAATTTCTTTATTTAAAACATCAGTTAATTTTTTAGCTTTTTTGGTTGCAATGTCATAAACATATAAATTGTAAGGGGAGTTAGAGCCCCCTACATAAAAGCGAATGTTGGTTTCATCTCTAGAAAAGCCAACACCAATTACACTTCCATTGTCAAAAGTTGGTAACTCTATATCATTTCCTGTTTCTGTATCATTAATAAAAACCTTTGTTTTAGCATCTTCGTTGATAGAAGTTATTTGATATTTTCCATTTTCGCTAAAATAACTTGAAGTAATGTCCCACGGTTTTTCCAAAACTTTTTCTCTGGTTTTAGTTTCAATATCATATTTCATAAGGTATGTAAACTCAGAATCAACATCTGTAGTATAAAATAAATGTTTGCTATCCACGCTAAAGTCTGCTGCAGCATTTGAACTTTGTATTTCATTTATTTTTGTAAAAGATTTGTCTTCAAAGTTGTAAATAAACAAATCGCTATCGCTGGTATTTACTGTTTTACTAAGTGCCAAATATTTTTTATTGTTTGAAATTCCATTAAAATTATAACCTTCTAAATTTTCAAAAAGTAATGTTGGTTTAAAAGTTGAGATATTCATTTCATAAACATCAAAAAAGCGTTTATCTCTTTTATTCGATCCAAAAAAGAAACTTTCTTTATTTTTTGCCCAACCGTAAAAACTAGAATTAGACCCTTCATAAGGGGTTAAATCAGTTATTCCAGTTGAATCTTTCATATAGATATGATTTAATTCATTTCCGTTGTCATCCATTCTAAAAAGAATTCTATCGTCATTTGGAAAATACGAAATTGAAAAAACAGAAGAGCTATCTGATTTAGATTCTGGAATAAATTCGCCTGTTTTCGTTGAAACAGTGTACATATTGTAAACTCCTGTTCTATTGCTGGTTACAAGTAGTTTAGACTTGTCAGTGGAGAAGCTTCCGCCATTAACCGATTCATTGTCCATAAATTGATTAATAGAATATTCTTTTAAATTTTGAACTGAATTATCAGCTTCTTTTGGCTCGGTATTGCAAGCTATTAGTAGTATTGGCAATAAATAATAAATAATTTTTTTCATAATTGTTAGTTTTTTAGATAAGTACAAGGTAGTGATTTTTAGCAAATTAAATATTTAATAGCTTAAATACTTGTTGTTATTTCAAATACTTTTTACTAAATTTGCACTCCTTTTTACGAGAACAGATTTGGAAAGGAAGAAATTTAAAATTTATATAAATAATCTCTTAAAGTTAATATCGTTTAAGAATCTGATTAACAATAAGATACAAATATTAATCATCAGCAAATATGTCTGAAGAAACAAAAAAAACTGAAGAGCAAGTTGATGCTCCAAAAGTAGAAAAAACGGAAGTAACTGCTCCAGTTGAAGCAAAAACGGAAGCTACACCAGTAGTTGAAGAAGAAAAAGTTGAAGAAATTGTAAAAGAAGCGGAAGCTCCAGTTGCAGTTGAAGAAGCAAAAGTAGAAGAAGTAAAAGTTACTCCTGAAGAATTTTTAGAAAACTTTGATTGGCACAAATACGAAGAAGGTATTGAAGCAGTTGACGAAGAAAACATTAAAGCATTTGAAGCTGCTTTAGAAGGCACTTTAGGTTTAGTAAATGAAAGAGAAGTAATTGACGGAACTGTAGTTAGAAAAACAGATCGTGAAGTAATTATTGACATCAACTCAAAATCTGAAGGTGTTATTTCTTTAAACGAATTTCGTTACAACCCAAATTTAGCAGTAGGGGATACTGTTGAGGTATTGGTTGATAAAAGAGAGGATAGCACTGGTCAATTAGTTTTATCACATAAAAAAGCAAGAGTTATTAAAGCTTGGGATCGTGTAAATAATGCACACGAAACAGGTGAAGTAGTTAACGGTTTTGTTAAGTGTAGATCTCGGTGGTCGCCGTATCATTAAAAAATCGGAATTGAAGCATTCTTACCAGGTTCTCAAATTGATGTGAAACCAATTAGAGATTACGATCAATACGTAGAGAAA
>NZ_BMNS01000003.1:295579-446069 GCF_014646675.1 Lutibacter litoralis
ACTCGTGGAGGTATGATTGTAGATGTTTTCGGAATTGAAGCATTCTTACCAGGTTCTCAAATTGATGTGAAACCAATTAGAGATTACGATCAATACGTAGAGAAAACAATGGAATTCAAAGTTGTAAAAATCAACCAAGAATTTAAAAACGTTGTGGTATCTCATAAAGCGCTTATTGAAGCTGATATTGAAATTCAGAAAAAAGAAATTATTGGTAAATTAGAAAAAGGACAAGTATTAGAAGGTGTTGTTAAAAACATTACTTCTTACGGTGTATTTGTTGATTTAGGTGGTGTTGACGGTTTAGTTCACATTACAGATTTATCATGGTCTAGAATTAACCACCCAAGTGAGGTTGTGGAGTTAGATCAAACATTAAATGTTGTAATTCTTGATTTTGATGATGAGAAAACAAGAATTCAATTAGGATTAAAACAATTAAATGCACACCCTTGGGAGGCATTAGACGATACTATTAAAGTAGGTGATACAGTAAAAGGTAAAGTAGTTGTACTTGCTGATTATGGTGCATTTATTGAAGTAGCACAAGGTGTTGAAGGATTAATTCACGTTTCTGAAATGTCTTGGTCTACACATTTACGTTCTGCACAAGATTTTGTATCTGTTGGAGACGAAGTTGAAGCACAAGTGTTAACTTTAGATAGAGAAGAACGTAAAATGAGTTTAGGTATTAAGCAATTACACCCAGATCCTTGGAATAACATTGCAGAAAAATATCCAGTTGGTTCTAAACATGAGGGTACTGTACGTAACTATACTAACTTTGGTGTTTTTGTTGAATTAGAAGAAGGAATTGATGGATTAGTTTATATTTCTGACCTTTCTTGGACTAAGAAAATTAAACACCCATCAGATTTTGTTTCTGTTGGTGATAAATTAGAAGTTGAAGTATTAGAGTTAGATGTTGAAGGACGTAAATTAAACTTAGGTCATAAGCAAACTACTGAAAATCCTTGGGATGCTCACGAAGCTACTTTTGCTATCGATTCTATTCACGAAGGAACAGTAAAAGATAAAAGTGATAAAGGTTTAATCGTTACTTTACAAGACGGAGTTGAAGCATTTGTGCCTAGCCGTTTTATAACTAAAGAAGATGGAACTAAATTAGCTAAAGGAGATACAGATAAATTTAAAGTTATAGAATTTAACAAAGAATTTAGAAGAGTTGTAGCTTCGCATACATCAATATTTAAAGCACAAGAAGAGAAAAATATCAAAGTAGCTCAGAAAAAAGCTGAGTCTGCAGATAAAACTACTCTTGGAGATTTAGGTGGAGATTTAGCTGCCTTAAAGAAAAAAATGGAAGGAAAATAAAATTTTCAACATTTAATATATTTAAAGCTGCATCAATTTTGATGCAGCTTTTTTTTGTTTTAAACAGTATTCTTATAATGCATTTTTAACTATAAATAATAGTTACATTTTACTTAAATATTAATTGATATATTTGTCTTCAAACTTTACTATTCACCAAATGAAACAATTATTATTTCTAGTATTTACAATTATTTCAATTGAACTGATTGCTCAAGATAATTTAGAGTTAAATTATTACTTACCACAAAATACGAGTTACAATGCAACTATTCCTACTCCTGAAAGTGTTATTGGTCATAAAGTAGGAGAGTGGCACGTAACACACGATAAATTAGTTGAATACATGAAGAAGTTGGCCGAAGTTTCTGATAGAGTTTCTATTGAAAATAGAGGAAAAACGTATGAGGGTAGACCCATAGTATTGTTGAAAATTACCTCACCCGAAAATCATAATAATTTAAATAATATAAGAACTGATCATTTAAAATTGACGGAAAGTAGCGTAAGTGCTCAGTTAAATACAGCTAAAATGCCTTTGGTTGTTTACCAAGGGTTTTCAATACATGGGAATGAACCAAGTGGATCTAATGCCGCTTTAATTTTGGCGTATTATTTAGCCGCTGCTGAAGGTGCTGAAATTGAAGCTTTATTAAATACGACAGTTATTTTGTTAGATCCTTCTTTAAACCCAGATGGTCTACAGCGTTTTGCTTATTGGGCAAACATACATAAAAGCGATAACTTAAATACAGATCCAAATGATAGAGAATTTCACGAGGTTTGGCCTGGGGGAAGATTCAATCATTATTATTTCGATTTAAATAGAGATTGGTTACCAGCGCAGTTGGCTGTTTCCAAAGCAAGAATAGAAACATATTCAAACTGGATGCCAAATATTTTAACAGATCATCATGAAATGGGGAGTAACTCTACTTTCTTTTTTCAACCAGGAATTCAGAGTAGAGTGCACCCATTAACTCCAAGTTTAAATCAAGAATTAACTAAGGAAATTGGAAATTTCCATGCGAAAGCATTAGATAAAATAGGTTCTTTGTATTTTACTGAAGAACAGTTTGACGATTTTTATTATGGAAAAGGTTCTACCTATCCAGATGTTAACGGAGGTGTTGGAATTTTGTTTGAACAAGGAAGTTCTAGAGGCCACGCTAAAGAAACTATAAACGGAATTTTAACATTTCCTTTTACTATTAGAAATCAGTTTATTACTGCATTATCAACGCTTGAAGCAGCCAAAGTAATGCGTGTAAAATTGTTGAATTACCAGCGTGAATTTTATGCTAGTAAAAATTCAAAAAAAGGTAAAAATACTATAAAAGCCATTGTTTTTGGAAGTGATAAAGACAAAGCTAAAACATATCATTTAGCCGAAATTTTAAACAGGCATAAAATTAAGTTTCATAAAATTAATTCAGATTTCAAAGTTGGTAATCAAGAATTCCTTAAAGGAAATAGTTATATTGTTCCTACTAATCAGAAAAAAAGCAAGTTAATTAAAGCAATGTTTGAAAAAAGAACATCGTTTACAGACAGTCTTTTTTACGATATTTCGGCGTGGACATTTCCTTTAGCTTTTAATTTGAATTATGCAGAGCTTAAATCTGAAGATAATATTGGAGAATTAGTTACTGATTTAAAATTAGAAACAGGAGCAGTAACTTCAAATAGTAATTATGCCTATTTAATGGAATGGCACGAATATTACTCGCCTAAAGCATTAAATAAGATTCTTAAAAAAGGATTAAGAGCAAAAGTGGGAATGAAACAGTTTTCTTTAAATGGAAAAAATTATGATTACGGAACAATTTTAATTCCTGTTCAAAATCAAGAACTTGATCAAAATCAATTGTACACTTTTTTAAATGATGTAGCAACAGAGAGTAATTTAACAATTGTTGGTGTTGATACAGGTTTAACTAGAGGTATAGATTTAGGAAGTAATCAATTTAGAATTTTACAAACTCCAAAAGTTGCAATGTTAGTTGGCAGTGGAATTTCACCAAGTGATGCCGGAGAAATCTGGCATTTATTCGATCAGCGTTATGATATGAATATTACAAAAATTGATTTGAATTATTTAAAAGGAGTTGATATTGCTAAATATACTAGTATTATTATTCCTAATTCAAATTTAAAGCTAGAGAAAAGTGTTTTAATGAAATTAAGAACGTGGACTCAAAATGGAGGTATTTTAATTGGATATAAAAATGCTGTTAAATGGTTATCCTCTAATAAATTTATTGATTTGAAGTTTGAGAAAGTTGAGGTTAAGGCTCACAATATTACTTTTGAACAGCGCAAGAATTTTTCCGGAGCACAAGTTATTGGAGGTGCAATTTTTAAAACAGATATAGATAGGTCGCATCCAGTTAATTTTGGATATACAAACAGTACATTGCCAATGTTTAGACGTACAAAAATATTTGTAAAACCAGATAGTAGTAGTTATAACAATCCTATAAAATATACTAAAAATCCGCTTTTAAGTGGTTATATATCCAAACCTAACCTTACGGCTTTAGAAGGCTCCGTTCCATTTCAAATTAAAAGTTTAGGAAGTGGAAAAGTTGCAGTTTTTACTGATAATACTAATTTTAGGGCTTTTTGGTACGGAACAAATAAGTTGTTAATGAATACTATATTTTTTGGAAAAGCTATGTAGTAATTCTATTTAAAAAAGTTACTTAAATTTCGAAACAAGAGATTGTTAAAAAAAAAATGCTATTTTTTATCAATAGCAGGTTTCTTAGCTTGTTTTGGAGGCATTGGACCTCTCAAATGTATAATTAATCCATTTAAAAAATTACGTAAAAACTGATCGCCACACTCCATATATTTTGGATGATCTTCACTTCTAAAAATAGCGCCTAGTTCACTTTTACTAACTTTAAAATCAACCAATTCACAAATTTTTATTATATCTGTATCTCGTAATTTATGAGCTACACGTAATTTTTTAAAAATGTCATTATTTGATAATCCCATATTCTTTTATTAAGTATTATTTGATATGTTAAAATTAAAGAGCAATTCCAAAACCTATATTAAATACTAGATACCCATTTTCATCAATACCAGGAATATCATCTGGTATTTCTACATAATCAGTTTTTGTGGTTCCTGTATTTTTTTCTGTACCAGTTATTTCAATTTGTTGTGGAATATCTCCAAATCCATAACCAGCTTCAATTCTAAAATAAAATTTATTACCTAGTTTTGCTCCAATTTTTGCATTTAATGTGCTTACTTCAATACTTCCTTCTGCTTCTCCTTCATATAAAGTTCCATTTTTAGTCTCTGCATCAGAATAGTTTCCATCCAGATTTAAAGTTCCATAAGAGAGTGATGCGTACAAACCTTTACCAGTTTCTTTAAAATAGATATTTGTTCCAGCTTCAAAATATTTTAAATTTACTTTGGAGGCATCTTCTTTAAGTGTAAAACCCGAATAATCTGCAAAAATAGCAATTCGATTGTTTAGCAGTGGAGTTACATATTCTAAATTACCACCAATTATATTAGGAGTTCCAATTTTTAAACCGATTCTAAGCGGATTTATATCCTTTTTATCTTGCGCATATGTATACGTACAAAATATAAATAACAAAAAAATAGATATTTTTTTCATGTTTTGGGATTTTACTTAGTGTTTCAAAGGTAATTAAATATTTTAAATTTATTGCCGCTTAAGTTCTAATTGCATCTGTTTTACAGTTTGGGTGCTATTATCATGACTCCATCCTGGTGGGCCAAAAATATACATAAATTTATGATACCAATTGTTAGATTTTTTTGTATCATTCCAAATGTCTTTATATTCGTGTGTTAGAATTACCCAAGGATTATAGGATTTTGGAGCATGTGTTACTCCATATTTAACTTCAATGTTGTCATCTAATTCTTTCCAAGTACCAAAAATTTTATCAAAAATATTTAAAAACCCACCGTGGTTTTTATCCATATATTCCACGTTTTTTGCGTGGTGAACTTGATGCATTGTATGCGTATTAAAAACCTTTTCTAGAAAGCCCAATTTTTTTATATATACCGAATGTAATTGAAACTGCCAAAGGGCTTCAATACCCAAACAGACTACCACCATTTCTGGTCTAAATCCCAAGGCTGGTAACCACATATAAAACAAAGGTTTGTATAGAATGGTGAACCATCCGTTTCGCACGGCAGTTCCTAAATTAAAATTATCTGAAGAATGGTGCACAATATGTGCGGCCCATAAAAAACGCACCATATGATTTTGCCTATGAAACCAGTAGTATGTAAAATCGTCTAATAATTGACAAGCAATCCAAACATACCAAGCATACCCAAAAGATTCCCAGCCCATTATATTGGTTCTAACACCATTAATTTCTGGATTAAATAAATCAAATACAATATTGAAAATTACAATTGCAGAAATAGTTTTTATTAAAGGTGCAATTACGGCAGAACCAACGCCCATAAATAAACTTGCTCCTAAATCTTTCCATTCATACAAATCTTTTTTATTGTGACTTTTGCTATAAGTAAGTTCGAGTAAAATTAGTGCTAAGAAGCAAGGAACTCCATACACTAAAGGGTTAGTGAAATCCATTTATTGGTTTTATATTATTAAAAATTTGAATATAAGAATATTTTATGAAACCCCTAAAAATTCAAGGTTAATTTCAAGGTTAATTTCAAGTTTATAATAAAATAAGTTAATTCAAATGAATTAAAAATTTCATATTAATTTTGATTAGAGCTTATTTTGTAAAAATTAATTTGATAGCCACAATTAACATTAGAATTCCAAAAATTCTTTTAAGCATTCGCTGATCTATTTGAAGTGCTATTTTAGAGCCAATAAATCCACCAATAACAAATAATAATGAAACAATTAGAGCAACTCTCCAGTCTATATTTCCTCCACTTCCAGTTGTGTGGTAATTATAAACTGCTAAAAAAGTTACTGGAGGGAGCATTACAGCTAAACTTAAACCTTGTGCATTGTGTTGGGTTAATCCTAAAAATAGCACAAAAAGTGGCACCATTATTATACCTCCACCAACACCCACTAAGCCACTCAAAATTCCAGCTAAAAGACCAATAATAATTAAAGTAATAATTGCGGATAAAGTCATTTTCATATTATAATTCCGTAGGAATTTTTATTTCATATAATTTACGCGATTTGTTGTTTAATTTATTTTCACGCAACCAAGGATTGTGAGTCTTTAAAATTTTGTAATTAATTCCCAAACCTTTCGAGAAAACAGCAATATCGGTTATGGCCGTGTCAACTTTTATAGTTTTTGTTGCTTCTAAAGCATATAAATCTTCTTTATCAAAAATAAAACCATATTTATTAGGGTTCGAAAGAATTTCTTTTACTGCAACTATTCTAGGCAAGTATCTACTTGTTTCGGAAACCAACAATAAATCGTAATAATTGTCCACTTTTTGAGCATTAATTCTTCTTGAAATTCCTGCATTTCCGGCATTATATGCAGCCGCAGCCATAGTCCAATTTCCAAAACGTTCTTTCGCAGCATTTAAATAATCGCAGGCAACTTGCGTAGCTTTTTCTAAATGATAGCGTTCATCTACATTATTATTTACCTCCAATCCGTTTTCTTTAGCTGTTGATTTCATTATTTGCCAAAAACCTTTTGCGCCAGCTGGAGAAGTTACATTTTGCAATCCACTTTCAATTACTGCCAAATATTTAAAATCATCAGGAATTCCATTTTTTTCTAGAATTGGTTCTATAATTGGAAAATATTTATGTGCTCGTTTAAATAAAAGTAATCCGTTAGATTGCCAATAGGTATTTACAAGTAATTCACGATCAATACGTTCCTTAATATCCGCTTTTTCAATTGGAACTCGTTCTTTAGCAAATTCTAAATTAGTAGGAATTTTTAATGCTCTAATTTGATAGGTTTCACTTGTGTTTGTATCCGTATCTGTTTTTTTATTTTCTTTAGCATGGGGTACAGATTTGGTTGCAAAAATCAATAAAGAACTTACCATAATTATGGTAATCAATCCTAAAATTTTTAGTGTATTTTTCATGAGTATATATTTTAAAGTCTTGTGTGTTGTAAATTTTTTATTTTAATTTAAGAAGCTAAAACTCCTATTGTTGTTAAAGTACAAATTTATTTGAATTTTAAGTGGGAATGAAGTTATTTTAACAAAATAATTAGATTATTATTGATTAATTCTCTAATTTTTTAAATTGCAGCTGTAAAGCCAAATAGTAAGAAATGACCTAACATATTTAAGCAATGAAATAATTTTTTAGAAATGCATAAAAAAACTTCGAGCAAATTATACTCGAAGTTTTATATTTTTTAAACCTATATATGTTGTTTATTTATTGGGTTTAGATAAACTGTAAGACAAACTAAAAATTAATTGTTCTGGTCTAGAGTCTAATGTAAAATCTTTACTAGCATTAGACCACTTTGCTTCATTTTCACTTAAGCCTCTTTCGTATCTTGCATCAATACCAAATCTTCCAAATTCTACAGAAGCACCAATATTTACGCCCATAGAAAATTCGTTTTCTACATCGCCGATATCTATCCCTTTTAAATCGTTATCTAAATAGTATTGAAAAGCAGGACCTGCAAAAATGTTTAAAGGGCCAATAAGTTTAAAACCAACCAATACAGGAACATCAATTTTAGATATTTTATAATCTTCTGTAGTTCCGGTGTTTAATTCATATTCGCTAGTTGTTTTAGTATATACCAATTCAGGTCGAACATAAATTGCACCTAAATCCAATTTTCCATAAAACCCTATATTAAATCCAGATTTTCCTGTCCCTTCATTTTTATATATGTCAGTTGCTTCTGAAGGAAATTCTTTAAGATCTCCATTAGAGTTGTAACTTAAACCAGCTTTAATACCAAAATCGCTTTGGGCATTCATAAACATTATAGAAGCTATAAATACAATTGAAAATACTACTGTTATTTTTTTCATATAAATAAATTTTAGGATTAATATATCTGTTAAAACGAAAAAAAAGTATTATTATTTTCTTTTAATTACTTTTTCAACGGCAGCAACAATAGCTATATCATTTAATTTATATTTCTCCATTAATTGTGCAGGAGTTCCAGATTCTCCAAAACTATCGTTAACAGCAACAAATTCTTGTGGTACTAAATTATTTTGAACTAATAAACGTGCAACACTTTCTCCTAAACCACCAATAACATTGTGTTCTTCTGCAGTTACAATACAACCTGTTTTTGCAACAGATTTTAAAATTGCAGCATCATCTAAAGGTTTTATCGTGTGTATATTAATTACTTCTGCACTAATTCCTTTAGCTTCTAATAGCTCCGATGCTTGTAGTGCTTCCCAAACTAAATGTCCAGTTGCTACAATTGTAACATCCGTTCCTTCTGTAAGTTGAATTGCTTTACCAACAACAAATTCTTCATTTTCTGGCATAAAAACAGGGACTACTGGACGACCAAAACGTAAATATACAGGGCCATCAAAATCTGCAATTGCAATGGTAGCTGCTTTCGTTTGGTTGTAATCACAGGTGTTAATTACGGTCATTCCAGGTAACATTTTCATTAAACCAATGTCTTCTAAAATTTGATGCGTTGCACCATCTTCACCCAACGTTAAACCAGCATGCGATGCACATATTTTTACATTCTTACCTGAATATGCAACAGATTGACGAATTTGATCGTACACTCTACCTGTTGAAAAGTTTGCAAAAGTACCTGTAAAAGGAATTTTACCACCAATTGTTAAACCAGCCGCAATACCAATCATATTTGCTTCTGCAATTCCAACTTGAAAAAATCTTTCAGGATGATTTTCAATAAACTTGTCCATTTTTAGTGAACCAATTAAATCGGCACAAAGGGCAACAACATTTTCGTTTTTATCTCCTAACTCAGCCAATCCAGCTCCAAAACCTGATCGTGTATCTTTTTTTTCGGTATACGTGTATTTTTTCATTATAAAATATTTATTAAAATATCGGTCAAAAATAATGATTATTTATGGTATCAACTTACAATTTCAATAATTCTTCATATAATTTATGAACAGGTAATCCCATTACATTAAAATAACTACCTTCTATAAGTGTAACGCCTATTAAACCTATCCATTCTTGAATTCCATAGGCTCCAGCTTTGTCAAAAGGTTGATAATTTTCAACATAATATTCAATTTCTTTTTGAGATAATTCTTTAAATGAAACTATAGTAACATCAGATATTATGTGTTCACTTTTGTATGTTTTTACGCAAAAAGATGAAAACACTTTATGTTTTTTACCAGATAATTCTTTAAGCATTATAATTGCATCTTCAGCGTTTTTTGGCTTCTCTAAAGCTTTGTTATTGTGCCACACAATTGTATCTGCGGTTATAATTATATCATTTTCTAAAATTTCATTTGTGAAAGCATCAGCCTTTAATTTGCATAAATAATTGGTTATTTCGTCTTCTTTTAATTCTACATTATAAGTTTCTTCAACCTCTTTTACTTTTATAGAGAAATTTACACCTAATTCTTTAAATAATTCGTGTCTCCTTGGAGAAGCAGATGCTAGAATAATGTTTTTTTTGTTGAATTTTTTTTGAAGCATTTTAATGAAATTTTGAAAAGATTATTAAAGAATTTATTCCTAAAAACATAATGATTTTTAATAAAGTACTTATTTTTTTAAAGTCATTTTTTTTATCTGCAGCATATAGTTTTATAAATGTATAAACCAAAGGAAGAAAAACCGTAATTAGTAAATAAAGCATTGTAATTTTATAATTCTCACTAAAGTTTAGGAGTATAAAAAGCAATAAACCAAGTGTTAATATAATTGTAAGGTTTGCAATGTTTTTTGTTCTTTTAACTCCTATTACAATTGGTAATGTTTTTAGGTTTAATGAATAATCTCCATTTATATCTTCAATATCTTTAATTATTTCTCTTGTCAGATTCATGCAAAAAGCAAAAATACTGAGTGCTGTAATTATCATAAATACCAATTGTTCGTGCTCATTTTTTATTAAAAAATTAAGTTCTAAAATAGCTAAAATAAAAATACTGAACCCAATTAAGAAAGCAATTATAAGGTTTCCTATTAAAGGTGTAGATTTTAATTTTTTGGAATAATAATAGAGTAGTAGTGAAGCTCCAATAAAAATAAATGAATAGGTTGGATTACCAATATTTAAACATAAGATAATTCCTAAAGCAATTCCCAATGTATTTGTTATTTTATACCATTGGAAGGCTTTTTCATTAGTAATTTCTTTAGAAACAATTTGTTTTTCAGGTTTGTTAATTTTATCTGAAACAACATCTTCAATATCATTAATTATATAGCCAGCTGCTGAAATTAATACAATTGAAAATAATAGCGTGAAGAATGAAAATAGTGAGAGTGCACTTTCAATTGAAAATGCAGGAAAGAGCAAAAATTTAATTAATAAGTATACATAAATTATTAGCAGTAAATTTTTCCAACGTATTAATTTAAAATAGACTGCAATATTCATTTTTTAATTAAAATTCTTTTTAATCCTAGCTAAATCACGTTTATTGTCGCGGTCTTTCATTACTTCACGTTTGTCGTAATTTTTCTTTCCTTTACACAGTGCTATTTCTAGTTTTGCCCAGCCTTTATCAGTTAAAAATAAACGTAATGGAATAATGGTTAAACCTACATTTTGAACTTCTTTTTGCAGTTTTTTTAGTTCTTGTTTATTTAATAATAATTTACGCTCACTTTTAGGTTTATGATTAAAAGCGTGCCCATACAAATACTCTTCAATAAACATATTAATTGCAAATAATTCTCCTTGTTCGTTAAATTCGCAAAAACTTTCTGTAATACGAGCTTTACTTTCGCGTATAGATTTAATTTCAGTACCGGTTAACTGAATACCTGCAATATATTTATCTAAGATCTCATATTCAAAACGAGCTTTTTTATTTTTTATGTTAATTTTCTTCTGCATATAAATGCAAATGTACTATAAATTCTATACATTATATATTGCTTTGAACGTAGTTTAACTAAAAAAGACTTATGAGTTTAATAGAACTTTTTTATAAATTAAAAAAGAATATTATTTAAATCTATATGATAATCCAACCATCCAATAGAAAACATTTTCTAATTCCTCTTTAACTACAGTATCATCATTTAAAATTGAAGCTTCATGTTGTGGAAATACTAATACAGGTAAAAAAGAAGCGGTTATTGAATTTTTAGAATACCACATTGGCAAACTAACTTCAATTGCCATTAAATTAAAGCTTTCACTTTCTTCAATTACAGTTTCAATAACTGTTTGAGTTGTATTTTCAGGGTCATTATTTTTTCGGTCTCTTATGCGGCTATTTATATAATATGCATCATAAAAATTTTGGGACCCTAAATATATTCCTGCAGTTGGAGAAATTTGAAATTTATTATTTGAAGTTAGAAAATCATGGCTAATTTCTGAAGATAAAAATAAATCTGAATTTTCGTTATTACTTAAGTAGTTACTTGCATTTACAGTTAAATTAAGGATTTTAAAATCGTAGCTTAAGCTTGCAGAAATATCTGCGGTTACTTCAGAAATCACGTTGTAACTAGCATTATTAAAAAAGTATTTGGTTGCGGAAAAATCTCCTGATAGTTTATTTTTTTTAAAATCAAAACCAGCAGTAAATAAATATAAATCAATTCTACTTTCGTCAGGTTGTGTAAGGTAAGAGAAAGATCCTTTACCGTAAAAGCCTGATTTATGGTGGTAAGCTATGGAAGGATATAAGTAGGGAGCTGCAATGGAATCTTTTCTGCCCATAAAAACAGCATCACTAATGTAATTTATAGCTGTTGAAACATATGATTTCTTTTTAATTTGTCCAAAAATACTCGAAGTACATAAAACAAACAAAATTATAAATAAGAATTTTAAAGCTTTCATGATTAAAGATTTAATGATTAATTTATAAAGCTTAAAAAAGAACTTTTAAGGTAATTACAAATTGTCATTTTGAATAAATACAATCAATTTTTTCATTAAATTTACTCAAAATGACAATTTGAATATTTTATTTAAAACGGCCACTAACTTTTTTTAATTTTTCTTATTACGTGTGCCAGTTGCTTTTTTTTGCACTTTTTTCTTTGTCATGGTTTTAATTGCTTTAGCATTTTTCTGTGCCACCATTTTTCTTTGCATGTAGGTGTTTTTAAATAGTTGACCATCCATATTAATACACTCACCATCTTGCAGTCTTAGCTGTTTTCTATCACGATTTTGATAAGTTCCGTCTGGATTTATAGTAACGCCATTTCCAAGTTGAACTTGTTGCTGAATTTGGTTTTGTTCCTGATTTTTAATTTGGTAAACTTGACCGTCAATCATCATTATTTGATATCTATTTTGATTTCGTGTTTGAATTTGGGCTTCAGATAGTCCTTTGTTTTCTTGTTGAACTTTATATCTGTACTGATACTCATTTCTATACAAAACTCCATCGCTATCTAAACAAGAACCATCTCTTAAACGCAATCTAACTTGATCTTTTGTTATGTACGTTCCATCTGGATTTACAACTGTACCATCATTTAATGTTATTTTATCTTGTAATCTAATCTGATCACGATCTCTAATTTGAAGAAGATCTCCGTCAACTAGCATTACACGATCTCTGTCTTGATTTTTAATTTGATCTTTATCTTGAGCTGCTAATCCCATAGTTCCAAGAACTATAAAAATTAAAAAAATTACTACTTTTTTCATGATTTATTAATATTAAAATTTATTATTTTTTATTACTTTAATTTACGTTCAAAATTATATAGAGATTAAATTTATTGCAATGATTGTTATCAATTACTAACTTGATAATTATCAGATTAAATAATTTATTTATTTTTTCCGTTTAATTGTTACTAGTATACTTATCTCTTATTAGACACTATTTTTAAAGTAAAGTTTTAATTATTTAAGATAATTAAGCCCATATAACTATTTAATAGTTATATGGGCTTAATTTTATAGTTTTAAGTTATTTTAATTATGTCCTGATCCAGATCCTCCGCCAGAACCACTTCCACCACCAGAGCCACCATTACCACTTCCTGTAGTTCCAGTTCCTCCTCCATGATTACCATCAACACCACCACCAGAACCAGCGCCGCCACCGCTATTTCCGCCACCTTGGCCAGTACCTCTAGCTTTAATAAATACATCCATGTAAGTTAAATTATTATCATAGTCAATTATGCCTGTTCCTCCTCCGGAATCTTCTCCTGTGTCTCCTCCAGGTGCTTTTGCACTTAATAATGGATCTACTGGTTCTTCTTCGGCTAACAATATTTCAGTAGTTCCTTCCTCAAAGACCGTTTGCCTGGAACTATTATTGCGATCATAGTCAAAGCTAAAAGTGATTCTATAATAGCCTTCGAGTTCATTAAGCGTTCTGACATTCCAGGTATATCCATAAATTATTTTTCCTTTTACATTCACTTCTGCATTATAATAACCAGGACCATCACCACCGCCAACTTTCATAGGAAAACCTTCTAGAGGATCATTTATCAAATCATCAGGGTTTTGTCCCTTTTCAACCCAATAATGCTCAATGGGATCCCAATCCAAATTCAAAAATTCACCTTCGGCAGGTTTATCCACATTCAGTTTTTGGATTGTTAATATCGCTTGAGAAGAGTAAACAGTTGCTTCAGTGCCTAATACTTTTGGATCACCTGTTGCATCAAATATATCACCATTCAAAATAAGATTGTCATCTAGATCTGTTTGAAGTCCATGAACCTCAGTTATTCCCCAACCGTAAGCATGCCTCATTGCATACTGTGTAACTGTTCCTGGTAAATTTGGTGTTGGGTTTGTGGTAGATAGTAAATCTTTAATCAGTACAATTTCTGTTCGTACTTGAGATTTGGTGTACCAGTCAACAGATTCTAAATTGTCTCCCCAATCTATTAGATCTACAACAACAGGATCATCTGCAGACCAATTTGTCGCTTGCCATTGATTGAATTCATCTTTTTGTGCATAAGATTTGAATACAGGACCTCCTTCATCTCCAGGAACAGGAACAGGAGGGTTTTCATTTGTATAAGGTCCTTCGCTAAATAGTGGTGCTTGAGGATCTATCGGGTCTTGACCCCAAACGTAATACCAAGAACCATCCATTACTGGTGGTTGTGTCATATCTCCTCTAAGAACTTTAGTATCTCCATCTGCCCAAATAACAGGAAAGGATAAATTGTTTCCAAAACCAGTGTCTCCTGTATTGTCAGGTTTACCTTTAGAACTCATTTCGACTGCAGTGTCATCTGCAACTAATACTTCATCAATAAACGAATCATCGTTACATTGAGCAAATATAAAAATAAGTGCAAAAAGACTTATTTTTAAACTTAATTTTTCTAATTTCATAATAGTACGTTTTTAAGTTATTAATAAAAATTATATTCATCTGGGGTGTTTTATTCTGCTGGGGTATTATACTCTGCAGATTAATTAAATTTTTAGATTTAACTATGTAAAGCAACTAAAATGATTGTTTATTTGGAATGATAGAAGTCAATTTAGTTTATGAGAAATATCACATTTAATTCCTATTCTTTTAGAACATAAGAATTAAATTAATGCAGGTTAAAAAGAAAAAGTACTCTTACTACAAATATTTTAAAACTTTATAGAAATCCAAATTTGACTTTGAGGTTGTTAAATGCTTTTTGGGGTTTTAACGAAGCTATTTAGGGTTTTGTTTAAGTCAAACTTGGACTTCTTAAATGTTAATCATTTTAAAAATTTAAAAAATGCAAATTTCTCATTATAAAAAACTTAAATTATGAAATTCATTAATTTTCAATGTACTATAATTTAGACCTTTATTGAAGACAAAAGTTTGTATAAAGTAAAAATAAATTTTATCAAAAAAAAATAAAGAACTCCAATAATAGGGAGTTCTTTATTTACTTATTAAAGTATTAGTAACTTAATTTAAATAACAGCGCTGGTTTAGAAAAAATAAATTATATTTTTTGGTTAGAATAAAATTTATTTTTAATAGAATCCATTTCTTTAATAATCTTTTCAATTTGCTTGTTATGAAATTTGAATTGATTTAAGTAAAAATCATCTGTATAAAAATCATGCATATTAAATGGAGATTTAATTAAAAAATCATTTTTAAATAATGAATCAATAGATTTAAATTGAGGATTAAAATCATTTTTAAATTTATTAAAGAACTGTTTTTCTAAAAGCGTATCATTTTTAATAGTTGAATAAAAATAGTAGTAACTAGAGTCTATACTTATTAAGTTTCCATCATCGTCATATTCTTTAATAATCTTCATTTTTTCTATAGGTTTAATGGTATCTTGCTGAGTAACTAGTTCTTTCTCTTGTTTAATTTGAGTGTTGCAACTTGTTAATAAAAATGTAATTATTGATATTAACATGATTAATTTTTTCATGACATCATTTTTTATTGTTAATAATTATTAAAGTTATTTTATTAATAAATTATTGACAATGATATTAATCAATAAGTATAAATTATAGTATAATTTGATTAGAAGTTTAATTATTATACGTTTAATCAGCTATTTTTAAAAGTATATCGGAAATATTATTATTTGAAATAGTTATAATATAAAGGTTCGCATTATTACGATCGTCCATTTCTGGATATTTTTCTACTTCTAAAATTTTGTTTACAAATTGAGGTGTTGTATTACTATGACCAACAATTAAAACTGTTTTTCCTTTAGTTTGAGCTCTAAATTCGTCATTAAATAGATCGCTAGGGTCATAAAATTGGATTTCTAAATTTTTTCTTTTTGCTGTTGGTAAAGCTGTTTGAATTGTACGTTTATAATTTGTTGAAAAAATATAATCAAAGTTAATATGTTCAAAAGTTTTACTCCATTTTATAGCTCTACTTACTCCTTTTTCTTTAAGGTTAGGGTTTTTAATTTTTATATTAGAACGTACTTTTTCGGCATGTCTGATTAAATAATAGGTAGTTGTTTCCATTTCTTGCGCTTGCAAATTAAGCGTACAAAAAAGCGTAATTATAAGTAACTGTAATTTATTCATAATAAATTTAATTTAAGTTCGAAGATACATAAAAAGAAACCTACAAGTTTTTAGGCTTGTAGGTTTTTATAACTATTAATATTTTTATCTTGATGATATATTGAAAGAAACACTTCGGCTCTGCTCGGTGAACAATTTCGTATGTCTCTTTTATTTAACTTATTTATTTCTAAACACAATTTTATCATCAAAAGCATCTAATAAAATATGACTATCAGAAGTTACCCTGCCAGATAAAATCTCTTTAGACAATTGATTTAAGATATCTTTTTGAATCACTCTTTTTACAGGTCTGGCTCCAAATTGAGGATCAAACCCTTTATTTGCCAGCGTTTCAACCATGTCTTCAGTATATTCAATATGAATGTCTTGAGCTTTCAACATTTTTATCAAGCCATTTAATTGCAACTTCACTATTTGGTGAATTTCATCTAAATTTAATGGTGTAAACATTATAATTTCATCAATTCTGTTTAGAAACTCTGGACGAATGGTTTGTCTTAACAATCCAATAACTTCAACTTTTGTTGCTTCCGTTACCAAATCTCTATTTTTCATGTCCATTTTCTCAAACTTTTCTTGAATAATATGAGAACCCATATTTGAGGTCATAATAATAATGGTATTTTTAAAATCGGCAATTCTACCTTTATTATCAGTTAATCGACCTTCATCTAAAACTTGTAATAAAATATTAAAAGTATCTGGATGTGCTTTTTCAATCTCATCTAATAAAATAACGGAATATGGTTTGCGTCTCACAGCTTCTGTTAATTGTCCACCTTCGTCGTAACCAACATATCCTGGAGGCGCTCCAACCAATCTGCTAACAGCGTGGCGTTCTTGATATTCGCTCATATCTATTCGCGTTAAGGAGTTTTCATCATCAAATAAGTAGACTGCTAATGCTTTTGCAAGTTCTGTTTTACCAACACCTGTTGTTCCTAAAAATAAAAATGTACCCAATGGTTTTTTAGTGTCTTGCAAACCAGCTCTAGAGCGTCTAACAGCATCTGAAACAGCAACAATTGCTTCTTCTTGCCCAACAACTCTTTTGTGTAATTCGTCTTCTAAAAGCAATAACTTTTCACGATCACTTTTTAGCATTTTTGTAACAGGAATTCCAGTCCATTTTGCAACAACTTCAGCAATATCATCTCTTGTAACTTCTTCCTTAATTAAGGCAGAGTCTTGATTTTTAGCCATTTCTTTTTGAAGTTTTTCTAATCTTTCTTGTTCATCTTTTATTTTACCATACCGAATTTCTGCAACTTTACCATAATCACCTTCACGTTCGGCTCGCTCAGCTTCTAGTTTGTAATTTTCAATGGCTTCTTTACTAGTTTGAACACTATCTACCAATTCTTTTTCGCTTACCCATTTTGCGTTAATTTCGTTTCTTTCTTCTTTTAAATTAGCTAATTCTTTTTTAAGTGAAGCCAATTTCTTTTCATCTTTTTCTCGCTTAATGGCTTCAATCTCAATTTCTAACTGCATAATTTTCCGATCCAAGACATCTAATTCTTCTGGTTTTGAATTGATTTCCATACGTAATTTTGAAGCAGCCTCATCCATTAAATCAATGGCTTTGTCTGGTAAAAATCGATTGGAAATATAGCGTTGCGAAAGTTCTACCGCAGCAATAATAGCCTCATCTTTTATTTGTACTTTATGATGATTCTCGTACTTTTCTTTAATTCCACGTAAAATTGAAATGGCGCTTTCAGTATCAGGCTCATCTACAACAACCTTTTGAAATCTTCGTTCTAAAGCTTTATCTTTTTCAAAATATTTTTGATATTCATCTAAAGTAGTTGCTCCAATGGCTCTCAATTCGCCACGCGCCAACGCAGGTTTTAAAATATTTGCTGCATCCATAGCTCCTTGTCCGCCTCCAGCTCCAACTAAGGTGTGAATTTCATCAATAAAAAGTACAATTTCACCTTCGGCAGAAGTAACTTCTTTAATAACCGACTTTAAGCGCTCTTCAAATTCTCCTTTGTATTTTGCACCTGCAATAAGTGCACCCATATCTAAGGAATAAACTTGCTTTCCTTTTAAATTTTCTGGAATATCTCCTTTAATTATTCTGTGCGCTAAACCTTCTGCAATGGCAGTTTTTCCAGTTCCAGGTTCACCAACCAACATTGGATTGTTTTTTGTTCTACGCGATAAAATTTGTAGAATTCTTCTTATTTCTTCATCTCTACCAATAACCGGATCTAGTTTTCCATCTTTTGCCAACTGATTTAAGTTCCTTGCATATTTATTTAAGGAATTGTAAGTTTCTTCAGCACTTTGCGAAGTTACTTTACTTCCTTTACGTAATTCAGCGATTGCAGCGTGCATAGCTTTATCTGTAATTCCTTGATCTTTTAAAATTTGCGATGTAGTGTCTTTAGTATTTAAAATTGCCAATAATAAATGTTCTATTGAAACAAATTCATCTTTTAAATCATTGGCTTCATTAGTTGCTGTGGTTAACATTTTTGAAGCATTTCTAGAAAGGGTAGTGTCACCACCACCAGTAACTTTAGAATAGCTTTCAATGGTTTTATCAACCAAGCTTTTTAACAATTCTATATTTATTCCTAATTTTTTAAAAATAAAAGGAGTTACATTTTCATCAACTTCAAAAAGAGCCTTTAAAATATGTGAATTTTCAATTTGTTGATGTCCGTAACTTGCTGCTATTTGCTGTCCTTTTTGGATAGCTTCTTGCGATTTTATTGTAAATTTATTAAAGTTCATAACGTTTTAGTTTTTTTGTATCTATATTTGTGGCTTCAAAAAATATTCCAATTGAAATTAATGATTAAAAGAGGTCATTTTGTCTTATTTATGAGGAGGTTAGCGACAATTTGTCTATTTTTAAAAGTAATTTAAATACCTTATTAAAGGTACTAAAAACAAAAATTAAATGGGAATTTTCGGTGGTATTTTTCAATCAAATAAAGAATCAAATGATAAGCATAATTTTAAGTGGATTCCATTAACAGAAACTGCTCAATTAAATGAGATTGTTGAGTTATCAAATGAAAAATTAGTTGTAATTTTTAAACACAGTACACGCTGCGGAATAAGTAGTGGGGTACTTTCTAGATTTGAAAAAGCAACAGATTCTACTTTAGAAACTGTTGCTTTTTATTATTTAGATTTAATACAATATAGAAATTTATCTAACCAAATTTCGCAAGAATTTAATGTTTATCATCAATCACCCCAGGCAATTTATTTAAAAAATGGAGTAGTGGTAAAGCATGAATCACATTATGATATTATTTCTAATCTTTCTTTAGATGATTTAATGAAATAGGAGGTAAAATTTTACCTGTACATTTTCCAAAACCAATTCTACCTTTTTTATTTTCGCAATATCCGCGTAAAATTAAGTTGTCACCATCGTTTAAAAAAGTACGTGTAGTTCCATCTTTTAATGAAATTGGTTTTTTTCCTCCCCAGGTAAGTTCTAATAATGAACCATAACTATTTTCAGTTGGGCCAGAAATTGTTCCACTCCCCATTAAATCACCAGCTCTAACATTACAACCATTAACAGTATGATGCGCTAATTGT
The DNA here is from genome assembly GCF_014646675.1 of Lutibacter litoralis. GTDB lineage: Bacteria > Bacteroidota > Bacteroidia > Flavobacteriales > Flavobacteriaceae > Lutibacter > Lutibacter litoralis. Next base: position 315,625 of record NZ_BMNS01000003.1, read on the forward strand.
TGCGCCATAGTCCAATATAAATACTTGAAATTAGAAGTACTTAAGGTGTTTAAATCTCCATTTTCTGTTTCTAGTGTTACCTCTAATTTAATATCAAAACTATTGGTAGTTTTTGATGGTTTTAAATAAGGCAACGGCTCTATTTTTTGTTTTGGACTTTCACATCTAAACGGCTCTAAAGCGTCTAAAGTAACAATCCAAGGAGAAATGGTAGAAGCAAAGTTTTTACTTAAAAAAGGACCTAAAGGTACATATTCCCATTTTTGAATGTCACGCGCACTCCAATCGTTTAGCAATACCATTCCAAAAATATTTTCTTCTGCTTCATTAACATTAATAGGTTTTCCTAGGTCGTTTGCCGAAGTTGTAATAAAGGCAGTTTCAAGTTCCATATCTAACCTTTGTGAAGGCCCGAATACAGGTGTTGTTGCTCCATTTGGTAAAGTTTGTCCGTAAGGTCTTCTAATGTTTGTGCCTGAAACTACAACCGATGAAGAACGTCCGTGATACCCAACAGGTATGTGTAACCAATTTGGCATTAATGCATTGTCTTTTCCTCTAAACATTGTACCCACATTGGTAGCGTGTTCTTTACTTGAATAAAAGTCGGTATAATCACCAACATCAATTGGCATTAACATTTCAACTTCATTTACATCAAAAATTATAATTTCTTTATGCTTTTCGTTGTCGCGTAAATTTGGATTTTCTTTATCGAACACTTCTGCAATTCTATTTCTTACCAAACGCCAGGTTTTTCTACCATCTGCAATAAAATCGTTTAAAGAGTCTTGCATAAAAATATCATCGGTTAATGGAATCCCATTAAAATATCCTAATTGATGAAATGCGCCCAAATCAATAGCATATTCACCTATTCTTGTCCCAATTGTAATAATATCATCTCTTGTTATAAAAACACCAAAAGGAATATTTTGAATGGGAAAATCACATCCTTCAACTACAGGTAGCCAAGATTTTCTGTTTTGATTGTTAGCAGTTATTTCCATTTTAATTAATTTATATTTTTTTTCAATTAAATTTTCTTATCAAATATATATGTTTCTGCTTAAAAGAAAAATGAAATTGCTATTTTTGCGATTAATTTAACTTTTAAAAAAGTAAAACGAATGCAACGTGACCAAATTATTTTCGATTTAATAGAAGACGAAAGAGTAAGACAAACTAACGGATTAGAATTAATTGCTTCAGAAAACTTTGTAAGTGAGCAAGTTATGGAGGCTGCAGGTTCTATATTGACAAATAAATATGCGGAAGGATATCCCAATAAACGTTATTATGGTGGATGTGAGGTTGTTGATATTATTGAACAAATAGCAATTGATAGAGCTAAAGAGCTTTTTGGAGCTGAATATGTAAATGTACAGCCACATTCTGGTTCACAAGCGAATACGGCGGTTTATGCTGCTTGTTTAAAACCTGGAGATACAATTTTAGGTTTCGATTTATCTCACGGAGGTCATTTAACACACGGGTCTCCTGTAAATTTTTCTGGTAAATTATACAATCCAGTTTTTTACGGAGTTGATAAAGAATCAGGTACTATAGATTACAATCATTTAGAGAAACAAGCTAAAGAACACAAGCCAAAATTGATTATTGCTGGTGCTTCTGCATATTCTAGAGATATTGATTTTAAAAAGTTTAGAGTAATTGCCGATGAAGTTGGTGCTATTCTAATGGCTGATATTTCACATCCAGCAGGTTTAATTGCTAAAGGAATATTAAACGATCCAATTCCTTATTGTCATATTGTTACTACTACTACGCACAAAACGTTACGTGGACCAAGAGGAGGAATGATTATGATAGGAAAAGATTTTGACAATCCTTTTGGGTTAAAGTTGAAAAACGGAAGTCTTAAAAAAATGTCAACACTTATAAATTCTGCTGTTTTCCCTGGAAATCAAGGAGGACCTTTAGAGCACATAATTGCGGCAAAAGCAATTGCTTTTGGAGAAGCTTTAACAGATGAGTTTTTACATTATCAAATTCAAGTTAAGAAAAATGCTTCTGCAATGGCGGATGCTTTTGTTGAAAAAGGATATGATATTATTTCAGGTGGTACAGATAATCACTGTATGTTAATTGATTTAAGAAATAAAGATATTAGTGGTAAAGATGCTGAAAACGCATTAACAAAAGCTGATATTACAGTTAATAAAAATATGGTTCCGTTTGATGATAAATCTCCTTTTGTAACATCAGGAATTAGAATTGGTACTGCTGCAGTTACAACACGTGGATTAAAAGAAGATGATATGAAAGCTATTGTTGATTTAATTGATGAAGTAATCCAAAACCATACCGACGAAACAAGATTAGAAAATATTGCCGAAAAAGTAAATAAAATGATGTCTCATAGACCAATATTTACTTGGTAGTATAGAAATATTGCTTAATATTGAAGAAGGCTGTTTAAATTCTATTTAAACAGCCTTCTTTTTTTAACCTAATTTTAACTTCAATAGGTAATTTAAGTTACAATTATTTCAGCTTTTATGTTATAAATTTATGTCTTTAGATTAGTAATTAAGTTTAAAAAATAATAAATAATAAATTTAAAATATACGTAAATGGAAGCAGAAAAAGAATATACAGGAATGCCAAGAATTGGAGATAAAGCACCAGAATTTAAAGCGGTGACTACGCAAGGAGATATTGATTTTCCAAACGATTATAAGGGAGATTGGGTAATATTATTTAGTCATCCAGCAGATTTTACACCAGTGTGTACTTCAGAGTTTATGACCTTTGCAAGTATGGAAGATAAATTTTTAAATGCTAACTGTAAATTGGTTGGATTGTCTATAGACGGTTTATACAGTCATATCGCTTGGTTACGTTCAATTAAAGATAAAATTGAATACAAAGGAATGAAAAACGTAGAGGTTAAGTTCCCTCTAATAGAAGATATTACTATGGAAGTTGCCAAAAAATATGGTATGCTTCAACCAAACGAAGATTCTACAAAAGCAGTAAGAGCTGTGTTTGTAATTGACCCAGAAGGAATTATTAGAGCAATAATTTACTATCCATTAAGTTTGGGTAGAAATTTTGATGAATTGTATAGAGTTGTTATTGCATTGCAAACAGCCGATGCTTTTGGAGTTGCAACACCAGCAGACTGGAGACCAGGAGATGATGTAATTGTTGGCCCTGCAGGCTCTTGTGGTACAGCTGAAGATAGAATGCAAGGTAAGGAAGATATGGAATGTAAAGATTGGTATTTTTGTACTAAAAAATTAGATAAAGATATAGTACTAAAAAGAGTGCTTAAAAAATAAGTATAGTACTATTGTCTAATTGTTAATTTGATTAACTGTTGACAATAATTATGCTGAAATCAATTACTCATTCTTTCTTATTTTAGAGTAAGGAATTTATGAACGTTTGATTTCAGCATTTTTTTTGTAGGTGATTCATTTTTTTGTTTAATTTATAAAAATTCTACTTTAAATATTTTAATTTATTGGCATCCGTCATGCTGAACTTGATTCAGCATCTCACCTTGTTGAATATCCATTATTATGAGAACCTGAATCAAGTTCAGGTTGACGTAAATTTTTATTTTTTGGACAGCCACTATATAAATTTCACATTTAAAAATAATAGGCTGTTGTACTATACATTTCTTTTAAAACAAAATAACTTTCTAAAACACCAATGTTTTCAATTTTAGATAATTTTAATCTAACAAATTCATGATATTCATCTAAATCTCCCAAATTAATTTTTAAGAAAAAATCTACTTTACCAGCCATATGGTAACATTCTTGCACTTCTTTTAGCGCCTTAATTTGCCTTTCAAATTTTTCAATAAATCCTTCATTATGATACCTTAGGGAAACCATACAAACAGCAGTTATAGGTTTGTTTACGAGTCTTTTATCTAAAAGTGCGACATATTTTCTTATATATCCATTCTTCTCCAACCTTCTAATTCGCTCGTAAACAGGTGATGCTGAAAGGTTTAATAATTCGGAAACTTCTTTTGTTGTTTTTTTTGAATCCTTTTGTAAGATTCGTAAAATTTTAAGATCTATTGCATCTAATCGTTCCATAAAAAGATAAAATTGCGGTTTTTATAATATTTTTGTATTTATTTAAGATAAAAATCAATCCTAAATACTTTAAAAAAGATAAAAATACTTATTTTAATTGATATTTAAGTTTATTTAATTGTAAATGTGGATAAATGTGTAATTTTATACTTTTAAAAATATGCCTAATATGAGTCAAAATACAATATTAATTACCGGAGCAAGTGGTCAGTTAGGAACTGTTTTAACTGAGAAATTACAAGAAAAACATGGAGTAGTCAATGTAATAGCAACCGATTTAAGAGATAATCCTAATTTTGTGGGAACTTTTGAAAAGCTTGATGCTACTGATTTTGATGCTATAAAAGAAATAGTATTAAAGTATAAAGTAACTCAAATTTATCATTTAGCAGCTATATTATCTGCCAACGGAGAGAAGTATCCTTTAAGTACTTGGGATATTAATATGAAAACATTTTTTAATATATTAGAAGTTTCTAGACTTCACAATGTAGAAAAAGTATTTTTCCCTAGTTCTATTGCAGTATTTGGCGATAATATTGATAGAATTGATACTGCTCAATCTTCAAACTTAACACCTTCAACCGTATACGGAATTAGCAAGGTGGCTGGAGAAAATTGGAGTAAATATTATTTTGAAAAGTATGGTTTAGATGTGCGTTCTATTCGATATCCAGGCGTTATTGGTTATCAATCTTTGCCAGGTGGAGGAACTACAGATTATGCAGTTGAGATTTTTCATAAAGCTATAAAAAATGAAAATTATGAATGCTTTTTAAGTAATTCTACTACATTACCTATGATTTATATGGAAGATGTAATAAGAGCAACAATAGACTTAATGGATGCTCCAAAAAAAGCAATTACAATTCGTACTTCATATAATTTAGCAGGTTTTAGTTTTAACCCAGCGCAATTAACAAAAGCAATTCAAAAAGTATATCCTGATTTTCAAGTAACTTACAATCCAGATTTTAGACAAAAAATTGCTGATTCTTGGCCAATGAGTATAGATGATTCTGATGCAAGAAAAGACTGGAATTGGGAACCTAAATATACTATAGATTCAATGACTATTGATATGATTGAAAATTTAAAAATTAAATTTTCTGAAGAGCATCTAGCTGTATAAAATCCATTTCTTAAAATTGTATCTATTGTAGTAAATGAATAGGAAAGAGTTATTGAAATTAGAACAAAGCTATTTTTAATGTAAAAACATAAGAGGACTCATTAAAATTAAAAAACCCATAAACATGAAATTTATGGGTTTTTTTGGTAAGATTTATTGTTTCCAGAGCGAATAAAGAAGTCCTAAAATGATACTTTTAATCCTTTTCTTTCAGTTTCTTTTATTCAAAAATAGAATGTCCTTACATAATAAGAGACTTTTATTATATGAATTTAGTTTCAAGAAGGATGTCCTTTTTACGTCCATTATTTGGATTGAAAAGTATAAAAAAATAGAAATATGATAATTATCATTACTTAAAGCTTTAGTAATTAATAACTTAATAAATTGTTTAAAATTACTTGAATGATACATTTCTTTAGAAAAATAAGATATCAATTATTCACAAAAACCCTGCCTTCCGGACAGGCAGGTAAGTTTAGCAAATATCTTCTGTACGCATTAGGAGAAATTATTTTGGTTGTCATTGGGATTTTGATAGCTCTTAAGATTAACAACTTAAATAACCAGCAAATTTTAAATAAGGCAGAAGTAACATCTTATCAAAGTATTAAAAATCAGGTTATTGAAGATAAAGCCGAATTAACGCAAGTAAAAGAAATCAATAATTATTTAAAAAAAACTTACCAACGTGCCAATAAAATAATTGAAGAGCAAGATTTTAACAAGGCAGATTCATTGGCATTAATGGCTATGGGCTTGTCGTTGTATTCCGATTTTCATAGCAGTGGACACATCTATGAAACTTTAGTAAATAGTGGAGATATTAAATTGCTTAAAAACACTGAAATTTCGAGCAAACTACAGAAGCTGGAAATAACCTATATAAACGTTAATAATCTAGAAGATATCCATTGGGAAATTATCATAAATGAATTATCTCCATTACTTCGAGGTGTGATTAATTACAACACGAAAAAGCCAGTTCAAGCCAAAAAATTATTTGAAGTAGAAATTCAAAATTATTTTGTAGAGAATATTTATTTAACCATTAGAAAGGACTTGGCATATACCAAGGCTCTTCGGTAAATAGAAACGATTATTAATTTGATTGACAATGAACTTAATTTAAATAATAAGTAACATGAAACATTCTAGTTTTATTAAAAACGATGCCAAAAAGGTATTTAAAGAAAAAGGAACTTGCTCTCAAACATTTGCCTACCTCCTAAATAGAGAATTTGGATACAATAAAGCCAGTGAAGAACGTGCAACCGACCCTATGGCCGGTGGTTTGATGCTAAAAGGACATCAATGTGGTATGCTTTGGGGAGCATCATTAGCGGTAGGAGCGGAAGCTTATCGTAGAAGTCAAAACAGTGATGAAGCCATTCGTTTAGCAATAATAGCGACGCAAAAATTATTGGAATCTTTTTCTAAACGTACTAACACTATTAATTGTCGTGACATTACTCATAGTAATCTGGATAGTTTTTTTGGCTTGACCAAATATATGATAAAAACCATGCTTCAAGGAATGAATAACAGTACCTGTTTTAATTTAGCAGAAAATTGGTTGCCAGAAGCAATACAATCTGCTAAGGAAGGTTTATCACAAGAGGCAACCTTTAGTAAAACCCAAAAGGCTATAAGCTGTGCAACAGAAGTCGCTAAAAAAATGGGAGCAACTGATGAAGAGCAGATAATTGTTGCAGGATTTGCAGGAGGATTGGGTTTAAGTGGAAATGCCTGTGGTGCTTTAAGCACGGCTATTTGGCTGAATTCTTTAAAATGGGTAAAGGAAAACCCTGATAAATCTGCTTTCAAAAATAAGAATGCCAAAGCCGCCTTAAAAGTATTCAATACAGAAACAAATTCTGAAATGTTATGCCAAAATCTATGCCAACAACAGTTTAAATCTGTTGAGGAACATACCCAATTTATTAAAAATGGTGGTTGTAGTAAACTGATTGAAACCCTGGCTAAATCATAATTAATAATTTTCCAGTAGTACTTTTTCTGAATTAACGATTTATAATTTTGGGATGTATTTTATTTATTTAACTTTCAATTTTTCAACAACTAAAATATAATCAATTTTTGCTGCACCCCCAATTACCAAAAATGCTGGCTTTACATTTGGAATTATAGAAATTAAATCTCCATCCATTTTATTTATAAAATTCTCTAATTTTTCTTGCATATTGTCAGATTTGACATCTATGCGGTTTACACGATACTTCATAATAAATATTTTAATTGGTTGTTTTCTATAAAGTTAGGGTTTTATTAAATCAAATTACGTCTTGTCGATATTTAAAAATACTCTCTCTTGTTATAGATAAATGATATTTAATAAAGTTTATTTATTATAACTGTAAACTTTAAATTACGTAATATTCTGATATTCAGTGCTTAATAAGGGTTTTATTACTGTGTGGGTTGTCTTGAAACAATAAAACCTTGTAAATCACAAGATTATAGGGCTTTTTGCGGAAAAAGAGGAACCATCCAAAATTTTACTTGTTGAGATTAAATAAGGCTTTCAGGAGGTATGATATTTTAGTGACACCGAATTAGCCTTTTTAAGATTATTTTAACTATTGTCATAGGAGTTGTAAATATTAATAGAGCTTAAGAATGTCTAAAATTTTATAAATTTTTGATGAATTATAATTCTTTAATTTTAGAATATATTCTAAAAAAGGAAGATTGAAATTAATAAAACTTATGGATTCAAAATTCTTAGTGAGTAAAAATAACCTCGACAGGATTTAAACCTGTTTCAAATATCCTATTATTTATAGTAGTTTAGAAATGTCAAAGAGTAGGAGGTAGTCATTTAACTACCATAAATATTAAATGAGTATAATATAAATTACTTTCTGACTCGTCCTAAAATAACTATATAGATTTATAAATTAATTCTCATATAATTACACCGCTTAATTTTTTATTCTAAAAATCTAATACAATCTTTTTATCCTGGTTAGTCTATTAAATATTTATTGATTCATAAAAAAAGACTGTCTTTCCAGACAGTCTTTTTACATTAAACTCAACCAAACTATTTAATATTTGTTTTAATCAATTTTAGAATTTGCTTGTATTTCCGATAACGGAACTGGAAGATATGAGTGTTCAGGAGCACTAAATCCAATTCTACCAGCAGCCTGCATTGCCTGATCTAACATACCCCATCTTCTTAAGTCAAAAAATCGAGTAGATTCCAGTGTTAATTCCATTGTTCTTTCATGAATTATTTGTGCTTTCACATCCGACTGAGAACTTACGGTTAAATTAGGCATTAAACCATGAGTATTTCTTACTTGGTTTATTAAATCTATTGCCTTTAGTGTATTACCATTTTCATTTAACGCTTCGGCATACATTAATAACACATCAGCATAACGCATTAACACAACGTTTACTCCTACGTATCCATTATTCCAAACATAATTTGGCAGCCATTTTCTAAAATATACATGATTGTCATGTGTATCTCCATAAGTATCATTCATTAATACATCCCAAGTATACCCTTGCATTTGGTTGGTATTGGTATCGTTATAAAAAGAGTCTTTAAAATAAAGTGAACCGTACAATCTATTGTCATACAAACCATTGGTGGCAATCATCCCTTCTTTTTTCATTTCATTTACAGCAGCCATTGAAGCTTCAATTCCTCCCCATCCGCCAACAGACCAATCACCTACAAAGAAATGGAGTGCGGTAGCATTCCATGAAGTTGCATCTCCACTTTTAAATTGTAATTCAAAAATAGATTCGGAGTTATTTTCATTCTCACCATTAAAAAGACTTAAAAAATTAGGTTCTAAGGAGTAATTCCCAACGCCATCGTCAACAATCTGTTTAAACGTGTCGGCGGCATTTTCAAAATCACTACTTTCAGAAGATGAACTATCTCCTGCTTTGTATAAATAAGCTTTACCCAAATAAGCCAATGCAGCACCTTTACTAGCTCTACCTAAATTTTCAGCGTTATTTGTTGGAGGAAGCATTTCAGCAGCAGTTTTAAAATCATTAATTATTGCAGTCCAAGATTCTGGTCTACCTGCTAACTCTTTATCCAACGTTTCTTGCGAAATAATATCTGTTCTCAAAATAATTTGTTCAAAAAGTGTTAACAATTTAAAATGGTAATATGCTCTTAAAAAAGTAGCTTCACCAATAATTTGTTTTTTTTCTGCATCTGATATTTGTTCACTGGTCATAGCACCAACTTTTGAAATTACTTGATTTGCAAAATTTAAACCTTTATAATTAGTAGTCCATAAAACATCTACAAAAGTATGACCGTTTGTATACGTAAAATTAAAAATAGACATCCAATGTCCATAGTTTGTTGCATCTGGTCCGGGCATTGCATAATCAGATCTAAAGTATTCAACTACTGGCCTTCCTTCTTGCCAGCCGTCCCAAAAATTACTTCTTGATTCTAATTCTGCATAAGCAGCAGTTAGTCCAGATCTTGCATCTTCTGCATTTCTCCAAAAGCTTTCTGAGGTTAATTGATCTGGTGATGATTGCTCTAAAAATTCATCATCGTTACAAGATACTAATGCTAGCATAGTAAATGCTATCATACATATTTTATTTATATATTTCATTTTCTAAATTTTTAAAGTTAAAATTGAAGTTGTACGCCAAGAATGACTGATTTGTATTTTGGATAAAGACTTCTATCAATACCTCTTGATAAAATACTTCCTCCAACCTCTGGATCTAAACCACTGTAATTTGTAAACGTAAATAAGTTTTGTCCAGTTAAATAAACTCTACATTTTGACACCTGAAGACTTTCAAGCGTTTCTTTATTTATACTATATCCTAGTTGTATTGTTTTAATTCGGAAATAACCACCATCTTCTAAGAATCTAGTTGAAGCTCTGGTATTTTGATTCGGATCACCAAGAACAGCTCTTGGTATATCAGTATTGGTATTAGTAGGAGTCCAAGCATTTAATGTTTCGGTTTTAAAATTTCTACCACTATCCATTCCTAACATTTCAAAATCATTTCCATTGTAAATTTTATTTCCACCAACACCTTGAAAAAATAAATTGAAATCAAATCCTTTATAATCTGAATTTAAACTTAAACTATACTCATATTTTGGTATTGCTGTTCCTTGGTAGGTAGCGTCATCATTATTAATAATACCATCATTATTTTGATCCACAAATCGGATATCTCCCGGTGCAGCTTCTGGTTGAATTAATTCACCATTTAAACTATGCGCATCAATTTCAGTCTGATTTTGAAAAATTCCATCTGCAGTTGGTAAAAAGAATGCTCCTGGCTCATGTCCTACTTTCGTTTGATTCACAAAATGGTCCGAACCATATTTTAAGCCAACGCCATACAATACCTGATCTTCACTACTTAATTTAGTAACTTCACTATTTATGGTTGTAAAAGTTGCAAAAGCATTATAATGAAACTCGTTATCATTATTTTTATAACCAAGTTCAAATTCAAATCCTTTATTTTCAAATGCACCTACATTTACAACCGGACTGTTAATCCCCGCTGAAGGCGAAACCACTTTGGTTATTAATAAATCTTCTGTACTACTTTTATAATAATTCATTGCACCCGACAACTTTCTGTCTAATAACGCGAAATCCAATCCGTAGTTAGAAGAAATGTTTGTTTCCCATTGTAAATCATCATTTTGTAAATCTCTTGCAATACTTCCTAATGAAGACGTTTGAGGATTTCCAAATACATAACCTCCATCATTCTGACTTTTTCCCTGACTAATTAGAGCAACATAATCATAATATCCTAAAGCACTATCATTTCCTGCCTGCCCCCAACTTGTTCTTAATTTTAAGAAATCAAAGATAGTTTGGTTTTCCATAAATTTTTCATCGGTAATTTTCCATCCCAATGCAAATGAAGGAAATACTCCATATCTGTTATTTTTACCAAATTTTGAGCTACCATCTCTACGAACACTCGCTTGAAATAAATATTTTTCATCATAAGAATAGTTTATTCTTCCAAAGTAAGAAACCAAACTATATTCGGCATTTGTACCACTGGCAGCATACGTTCCATCAGCAAAAGCATTTAGAGTATTAAAACTATCATCTAAAATAATAGCAGGAACTTTATTTCCATCTTCATCTAATTTATACCCTTCACCTTGTGCGTAAGTTTCTTTAAAAGGCTCAGATACTCGTTGATATCCCACCAAAACATCAAATGAGTTTTTATTTAATTCAAATTTATAATTTGCAGTATATTCTTGATTTAATCTTCTGAACTCATTATTGTATTCCGACACAAAAGCGTATTCATCAGACTCTTCTGTAACATCTCTAACTTGGAAGGGTGTGTGAAAACTATAGTTATAATTAGCCAAATTTGACATGGAAAAATTAGCTTTTACATTTAATCCTTCAATAATTTCATATCCAAATGTTATATTTCCTAAAAAATATTTCAAATTGGTATTTCCTTGAAGAAAAGCAGCGTCTCCAACCGGATTACGGTGATCAGGCAAATCGCCATCTCTAAAGCCAAAACCATATTCTTTCGTGTTATCATATACTGGAATTAATGGAGAAATATTATATGTTTCTCGCAATGAAAACTTATAAGTCTCTTTATTTGTCTCAGTATAATTTAAATTGGTATTAATTTTTAATTTACCTTTTTTAATACCCAAATTAGCACTAATCCCTTTTTTTGTATAATCCGACCCAATTAACAATCCAATTTCGTCGGCAAAATTTCCTGAAACACTATAATTAATGTTATCTGTTGCACCACTCACTCTTACATTTAGCAATGATAACTGCCCACTTCTATGCGTTTCATCAATCCAATCTGTATTTACAGCAGGTGGATTTTGCACATAAAGAGGTAAAGTACCTCCTGCATTTTCAAACATTTGACCATGAACTTTTACGTAACCTTGTGCATCCAACAAATCCATTTCATTTCTAGATGTATTGCTGCTATAAGATGATTCAATATCAATTCTTGGTTTTCCTAGTTTTCCTGTTTTGGTAGTAACAATTACAACTCCATTAGCAGCCCTTGTACCATAAATTGCACCAGAAGCAGCATCTTTTAAAACTTCTATAGAGGCAATGTTGTTTGAATCCATAAAAGAAGGATCTGCTTGTACACCATCAATAATATACAAAGGTTGATTGTTTCCAAAACTCCCAATTCCTCTAATCATAATATCTGATGCAGAACCTGGACTACCTGAAGATGAAGTTACAGTAACTCCAGAAACTCTACCTTGTAAAGCACTCATTGGGTCAGATGTTACAACTTGTGTTAATTCACTCGCTTTTACTTGTCCAATTGCACCAGTTACATCACTCTTTTTCTGAGTTCCATAGCCAATAACAACAACTTCGTCTAAACTTTCTGCACTTTCTTGTAAAGTAACATTTATAGTTTTTTGATTTCCTACTGTAATCTCTTTGGTTAAAAAGCCTAAATAGCTATAAACCAATACTGTTTGTTCGTTTGGGACTTCAATAGAATAGTTTCCATCAAAGTCAGATTGTACACCAATGGATTGATTACTTTTAATAGTAACTGTTGCTCCAGGAAATGGAATTCCTTTAGTATCTGTAATCGTACCGTTTACTTTAATGCTTTGAGAAAAAGAATTGGAAGTAAACCCAAACGTTACAAACACAAAAAGCAATAAAAACAGACCACTAAAAGATTTGTTTTGATTTTTTGATTGTTGTTTTTTCATTTTAAAATAGATTTGTTAGTTAACAAATGCCTTAAATTTTGACATTAAGTTTATACTGTCAAATATTGTATTATTATTTAATAAACCCATATAAATGGACTTTACTTGACCTTTACATAGTGTCTGCTTTTTTATTTTTTAAGGAATGTTTGATATCAAAAAAAGAAATGATTTTATAAAGAGAAAAGAAATTTCATTTTTAATTTTAAGGCGCAAAGAATTACTTAGCCCTTTATTAATTGTATGGTAAAGTGTATATAAATAACTTAAATATTTTCTAGGAAACTAACTAAATTTTCTTTTTTATCTAAATTCAGTTTTTTTCTTAAGCGATGTCTGCTAATTTCTACTGAATTTAAAGAAATGTTATTAATATTCGATATTTCTTTAGAGCTTAGTTTAAGCTTAACCTGAACTGCCAGCTGAACATCCTTATCAGTTAGGTGAGGATATTTTTCTTTAATGCGAAATAAAAAATCACTTTGTAAAGTTTCTACACTTGTATGGAATTTTTGAATATCTTCATTAATATTAAGCTTAAAAGCATACTCTTGTATAAGTTTAGTAATATCTTTTTTTGTTTGATTTATACTTGTAAAAGTTAAGCTTTTAAAGGATTTTGTTAGATCTCCATATATAGATGTTCTTTGAGATATAAACAATGCTAAATTTGTGAGCTCTTTCATACGGAATTCTAACTTGTGCTCAAGGTTTTCTTGAAGAAGTGCTTGTGTTTTTAATTTTTCTTTTGATAGTCTATCGTTTTGTTGGTAAATAGCTTTTTTCTTTTTTATATTGTTTCTAAGTGAAGTAATAACAAGAATACCTATAACTACTAATAATATAGCACCAACTAATAACGATTTCTTTTTTTGTGCTTCTAGGTTTCTTTGCTGTTCTAATAATTTAATCTCTGATTTTCTTCGTTCCGCCTCATATAAAATTCTCATTTCAGCTAATTTTTCACTTTTATTATTCGAAAAAATTTCTGATTTTCCTAAATTATACATTTTATATTTAGAAAGTGCTTCTTTATAATTTCCGATTGCTAAAAAGTAATCAGACATAATTCTATCATTCTCAACTATCAACTCCTTATTGTCTGTTAACCCTTCCGTTATCAATCTAGATTCTTTTAAAAGTAAATAGCATTTATCATAATTTTTAAGCATTAAATTTACCATTGAAAGCTCATTTAAAATATTAGCCTTATTATGATTGTTTTTGATTTGATTTGTAATTTTTAAAGAAGATTCTAGAAATGTCTTGGCAGAATCGAGTTCATTAATTTTGCGATAGCAGACCCCTATATTTGTTAAGGTTACAGCCGTCCTATTTTTATTTTTAAATTCTTTTTTTAATTCTAAAGATTTTTTCAAAAAAGACAACGCCAATTTGTAGTTTCCTTTTTGCTCATGAATCACCCCTATACTATTATAACTATATGCAATTCGCTGTTTGTCACCTATTTTTTCGTGTAATTTTAATGTTTCTGTATGGTATTCCAGCGCTTTATCAAAATACCCAATATCAAAATATAACCATCCGAGTGTACGTAATGTAAAGGCTAAATCATAATCATTCTCAATATTTTTTCTAATTTCTAACGATTTTAACCCAAACTCCAAGGCCTTATTGTAAGAATCGTTGAACAAATAACCTTGACAAAGATTTATAAGTGCCAATCCTTCTTGACTTTTATCCTTTAATTTTTGTGATAGTTTTAAAGCTTCGTTTGCATATTCAATAGTTTTATTAGGATTTATTGACCAATAAATTTCTGCAACTCGATTTAGTAAGGGTATTTTATCTTCACCTGTTGAGTAAGGCAAAATTGCTAGTAAACTATCCAATTCTTTTTGAGAATCACTCGGATTCTCATCCCAAATATTTATTTGAGAATAAATAGTAGAACTTACAAATACAAGAATAAAAAAAATTAGTTTATTAAATTTTCTCATTGATCATTAATTTAGTAATTATAAAGAATTACGTTTTTATTATAAAGATTTCCACTAACTATATTTAGTTACAAATGTAGATATTATTAATTGAAGAACTTTTCTAAAAATAACCAAATGAAAGGTTAAGTAAAGGTCTTTTTTGTATTAGTAAAGAAATTTGTTCGAAATTTGTTGCGATTAAATTTCATATAGAAATTAAAACTTGTAATTAACACATACCCTAGTTGAAAATGCATTTAAAAAAAGTAATTAGACATATAGTTGTCTTAATTTTAATAATAAATTTTAGTTGTAACAATTCTAAAGAATTAATTAAAAAGGATAAGGGATTTACTTTTCTTAACCACAGTGAAAATATTTTAGATTACACCGTTTCACCAAATAATGCTTTTGACAAAACTGGCCTAATGTTTTCCGATCAGGGAGCCTGGTTTGCATATAGTTTTCCTGATACAACATCAAATTATGGCGGTTTTTCTGGACCTTTTTTAATGACTGAACAAAATGGAATTTGGAGTAGTGCAAATCTATCTCAATTGGTTTTAAAAAATGTTGTTTGGAAATCTGTTAAAACTACAAGTTACGCAAGTCATTTAGAGCAAGTTTTTAAAAGTGATTATTTAGAATTAACCCAACAACTTGTTTTTAGCTCAGGGCATACAGCAATCATCAAATCAACCATCACAAATATTGGTAAAGAAACTATTGATATTTCCATGCATTGGAAAAATCAACCAATTTTAGCTGAGAGTCTTAAGTTTATTTCAACAAAAAATGAAGTTCTTATAAAATCTTCAAAATCAAATGCGATTGGACATTTTATATTTCCAACAGGAACTTCCATAAAAAATACTGATACTACTTACAGTACAGCGGCTGAAAATATTTCATTAAAGCCAAATCAGTCCAAGGAAATTAACATTTCACAAACTTTTATTTTTCCTGAATATTCTTGGGAAGATGAAAAAGAAGCACTTGGTACTATTTCATTTGATTCTGTTTTAAATACACGAAAAAATGAAAAAGAGAGCCAAATTTCAGCTTTGACAAATAATTTAAAACCTAAATTTAAAGACTCAATTTACGAGAATGTTTTAGCAAAAACACACTTAACCTTGCAAAACAACTGGCGTGTTGCAGCCGGTAAATTAAAACACGAAGGTTTATTTCCGAGTTATCATTATGAATGGTTTCATGGATTTTGGTCTTGGGATTCTTGGAAACATGCAGTAGGATTATCTTATTACAATACTGATTTAGCTAAAAATCAAATGAAAGCTATGTTTGATTTTCAAAGTGAAGATGGCTTTGTTGTTGATTGCGTTTACAGAGATACTACTATTGAAAATCATAATTACAGAGATACCAAACCTCCACTATCTGTTTGGGCTGTTGTCAAAATTTTTAAAAAAGATAGTGATATCGAGTTTGTAAAAGAAATGTATCCGAAATTGAAAAGATATCATAATTGGTGGTATAATAAACGTGATCACGATAAAGATGGTTTGTGTGAATATGGCTCAACTGACGGTACTTTGATAGCTGCAAAATGGGAAAGTGGTATGGACAATGCCATTCGATTTGATGATTCAAAAATTTTAAAAAATGAAGTAGGAGCCTATTCCTTAGACCAAGAAAGTGTTGATTTAAATGCCTATTTATATGCTGAAAAATTATACTTAGCGCAATTAGCTGAAGCCATTCAAGAAAACCATGATATGAAAATGTTTAAAGAGGATGCTGAAATTTTAAAAATTAGAATTCAAAACCAATTTTATGATCCTGAAGACGGTTGGTTTTACGATACCAATTTGGAAGGAAATAATTTTATTAAAGGCGAAGGAAGTGAAGGTTGGACCGCACTTTGGGCAAATGCAGCTACTCAAGAACAAGCAGAGGCTGTAAAAAATAGAATGATGAATGCTAAAAAATTCTTTATAAAGGTTCCTTTTCAAACTATGAGTGCCGATCACCCAAAATTCGACCCAATGAATGGTTATTGGAGAGGTCCAAATTGGCTAGATCAAGCTTATTTTGGTGTAAAAGGATTGCGTAATTATGGTTTTAATAGTGAAGCCGACAATGCAACAGTTAAAATATTAGAAGGTGCTGAAGGTATTTTAGGCAAAGGAAAATCGATTCGAGAAAATTACCACCCAATTACTGGTGAAGGCTTAAATGCACAAAATTTTAGTTGGAGTGCTGCGCATATTATTATGCTTTTATCAGATTCATAAAAATGAACTATAACAATTTAAAAAATTTAACAAAGTGAGCTAAAAAAACATTTTAAACTTTATACAGTATAAAAGAAAATGGATCAGAGCCTCCTAAATTAAACACTAATGAAAATAAAATTACTAGTATTAATTACTTTTTTTGTGGCTATTTCTTGCAAGCAAACACAATTAAGTAATATTCCAGAACAAAAAAACCATTACAATCATCAAATATTTGAAGAAAATAAATTACCGCCAAGAGCTACTTTTTTTGGAACAGAATCGGCTGAAATTATTGAAAAAGAAAAATCAAACCGTTTTATAAGTTTAAATGGCGACTGGAAATTTCATTTTGTAAAAGACCCAAAACAGCGAATTACTACATTTCAAAACATACATTTTAATGATAGTGATTGGGCAACAATTGGAGTTCCAGCAAACTGGGAAATAGAAGGTTATGATTATCCGATTTATTTAGATGAACGTTATCCGTTTACAACAAAATGGCCCAATGCTCCTACTGATTACAATCCGGTTGGAACTTACAGAAAAGAGATAACACTCAGCAATGAATTTTTATCTGAAGATACAATCCTCCATTTTGCTGGTTCAAAATCTGCTATGTATGTGTACATAAATGGAAACTACGTTGGCTATTCACAAGGTAGTAAAACTCCTGCTGAATTTAATATTTCAAAATATTTAAAAGAAGGTAAAAACCTTATCGCATTACAATTATTTAGATGGAGTGACGCCAGTTATCTGGAAAGTCAGGATATGCTACGAATGAGTGGTATTGAACGAGAAGTGTATTTGTATTCACAACCAAAAGTAATTGTTTCAGACTATTGCACATTTTCAAATTTAGATAAATCTTATATAAATGGAATTTTTAAAGGCATTGTTTCTATTACTAACAATTCTCCAGAAAAAACTTCAAAAAATATTGTTATAGAATTATTGGATGGTGAAAATTCAATTTTAAAAGAAACTAAAACCTTAGAGATTGAGGCCAATACTTCAGCAGATTTTACAACTGAAAATGTAATTGGAAATGTAAAACAATGGTCGGCCGAAATTCCAAATTTATACACCTTAAAAATTTATTTGAAAGATAAAAAAAACTCTAAAAATAACATATATATTACTCGTTATGTTGGGTTTAAAAGTGTTGAAATTAAAAATAGTCAGGTGTTAATAAATGGAAAAGCGATTTACATTAAGGGAGTTGACAGACACGAAACAGACCCTTTTACAGGGCACGTAGTTTCCCGTGAATCTATGGAAAAAGACATCAAATTAATGAAGCAAAATAATATAAACGCTGTACGTAGTTCTCATTATCCAAACGATCCTTATTGGTTAGATTTATGCGACAAATATGGTTTGTATGTGGTTGATGAAGCTAATATTGAGAGTCATCCGTTGGCAATAGATAAAAATACTCAAATTGGAAATGAAATGAGCTGGTTACCAGCACATTTAATGCGCACAAAACGGATGTTTTATCGAGATAGAAATCATCCTTCAATTTATTCCTGGTCTTTAGGAAATGAAGCTGGAGAAGGTGATGTTTTCAGGTCAACGTACAAATGGTTAAAAGAAAATGATTCAACCAGAATAGTCCAATATGAACCAGCAGGGAAAGATGATTATACAGATTTATATTGCCCCATGTATCCACGCCCTGAAGATTTAATTACTCATGGGAAATCAAATTCAGACAAACCTTCAATAATGATTGAATACGCTCATGCGATGGGAAATTCCGTTGGAAATTTGCAAGATTATTGGGATATTATTGAAAAATATCCAAATCTCCAGGGAGGCTTTATTTGGGATTGGGTTGATCAAAGTTTGGAATATAAAGATGAAAATGGAAAGCCTTATTTGGCTTACGGACACGATTTTCATCCAGACTTACCAACTGATGGTAACTTTTTAAACAATGGTTTAGTTGATCCATATAGAAATCCACATCCTCATTTAACAGAAGTGAAGAAAGTATATGAACCTTCTCAATTCAATTATTTAGGAAATGGAATTGTTGAAATTGAAAACAAAAACTTTTTTGTTGATTTTTCAGATAAAGAGCTTAAAGTTAAGTTGTTAAAAAACGGAGAGGTGTTTTTTGAAAAATCGAATATTGAAATTAATACAAAACCACAAACTTCACAGAAGATAAAAATTGAAGAAATTCCAACAGTATTTACACCAGAAAATGAATTGATACTGGAGGTTAGTTTAATTCAAAAAGAAGCTGCTAATTTATTACCTAAAGGTCACGAAGTTGCCTGGGATCAATTTATTCTAAATAAAGGAATTAGAAAATCAGTTTTAAATTCAAAAGGAAATACAATAGAAATTATTGCTTCAGAAAACGTGATTGAGTTAAAAAATGATAAAACTAATTTAAAAATAAATGCTAATTCCGGTGAAATTATTTCTTGGATTTTTGATGGAAAAGAAATTACCAATCAGCCTATTCGTCCAAATTTTTGGAGACCTCCAACCGATAACGATTTAGGAAATGGAATGGATAAGTGGGCAAAAGTTTGGCAAAATGCATCTTACAATTACACCTCAAAACTAATGAAAGCACCAAAAAAGGATGAAAATGGGGTTTCTTTTAATGTTCAGTACCATCTTCCAAATAACGAAGCGACTGTTTTTGTAAAGTATTTGATTGAAAATAATGGAAAGTTAAACTTAGATTATTCTTTCAGTCCAAATAAAAAAGAGTTGTCAAATCTTCCAAAAGTAGGAATGTATTTCACAATTCCAACTAATTTTACCGATGTTTCTTGGTATGGAAATGGTCCCGATGAAAGTTATTGGGACAGAAAAACGGGCGTTAAAACCGGAGTGTATTCAGGAAAAATTGAAGCGCAATTCCATCGTTATCTGCGACCACAAGAAACCGGTAATAAAACGGATGTTAGATGGATGAAATTAGCTTCTGAAAATATGACTTTAAAAGTATCTTCAGAACAATTATTAAATACCAGCGTTTGGCCTTTTATTATGCAAGAGCTTGATTTTAATAGTGGTGATGCCTCAAAATCGGCATCAGGGTTAGTTCCTTTAACTAAAAAACACGGTGCAGACATTAAAATTGGCGAAACCATTCAGTGGAATATTGATTATTTACAGATGGGTGTTGGAGGAGATACGTCCTGGGGAAGATTACCACACCCGGAATATATGATTTCAGCGAATAAAAATTACAACTATTCATTTACAATTCAACCAACTGTAAAATAATTTTCAGTACTCTATAATGCTTCTGCATAAATATTTAAATATTATGATTCCAGTATTACTATTAATGACGATAGGTTTCATTCTTGGATATGTTCTCAAAAATGAAACCAAATTCATTCTATTTTCAAACAAGGCTACAACCCTTATTATTTATATGTTATTATTTCTTTTAGGAATTGGAGTAGGTTTAAATAAAACAATTGTTTCAAATATGGCTAACATTGGCTTACAAGCTATTTTAATAACTTTTGGAGCCGTATTAGGAAGTTTAATTCTTGCATACATCACTTATAAATTATTCTTTATCCAAAAAAAATGAAAAATAGCATCATCATACTTTTTATGTTTATAGTGGGTGTAGTTTTAGGGCTATACAAATTCTTACCAGATTTTTTAATAGAAAATGATTTTTCCAAATACTCATTATATGCCTTAATGTTTTTTGTGGGTATTGGTATTGGAGCAGATGGTAGTGCACTTAGTGTAATTCGTAAAACAAAAACAAAAATTATACTAGTTCCACTTTGTGTTGTTTTAGGTTCATTATTTGGCGCAGCAATAATATCTTTTTTTATTTCTGAAATTAGTATAATAGAAGCTATGGCTGTAGCTGCAGGATTTGGTTACTATAGTTTGTCTTCTATATTTATAACAGAAATTAGTGGAGAAACCTTAGGTGTTATTGCCTTATTATCTAATATCTCAAGAGAAATTTTAACGCTTTTAGCAACTCCATTTTTTGTAAAACATTTTGGTAAACTAGGAGGCATTGCATCTGGAGGGGCTACCTCAATGGATACCTGTTTGCCTATTATTTCAGAAAGTACAGGGAAAGAATGGGCGATAATTGCTGTTTTTAGTGGTGTTGTATTAACTATAATTGTACCTTTTTTAGTTCCTTTTATATTGACATTTGTTTAAATTAATATGCGCATCCTTCTTTAATAAAAGTAATATAATTATCAACAGTTATTTATAAAAACGGGCTCGTAAACAAATGTTAATGAGCTCCTTTCAAATAATCTATCATAAAATTGTTGGTTGAGTTTTTATCATTTCATTTTAAGGTTAAAAAAATATTTTCAATTACTAAGCTGCTTCATTTTTGGGGTAGACTATGTAATCTCCTTAACTACCTTTAAAATAAATCGTTTATCATATCGACATCGATTATTTTCTCGTTTCATAAATTTTTGTTCTTTCATACACTTGGTTTTTGTGTATAGCTATTCTTTGGGATGCCTTAGAAATTTAGTTATCCTAGTTTTTAAAAATTACGATGGTAACTCATAGGGTAACTGTGGTATGCGTATTTAAGTGGATTTTGACATATTTTTGTTAAATGTCAAAAAAGCTTAATTCCCTTTGAATAGTGAGTAAACTCAGTGTTTATAAGTTGTTGAGGTGTTTTTATCACTGAAAAGTGATGTAAAAAGAAAAGCCTCGCATAAAATGCAAGGCTTTTTGCGGAGAAAGAGGAACTGTAATATGTTTTGTATAGTTCTGATAATCAGGGAATAAAAATTATTTCATACAAAATACGCACCGAATTACGTACCTAATTTGTAATCAACTGAAAAACAGTTATTTAATATTGTTTTTGTTGTAGTTTAATTTTTTATGCATTAAAATTTTGATAAAAAGTTTATGTTAATAAAAAAATAATATTTTTTAAACTTTAACTTAAAAGAAAAAGAGGATCTGCAACTGTTTCAAAATACCTTATGAAAAAAGGGGTTTGTAGGAGGGAGGAGGTTCTTCAAACTGACATCGAATTAGTCCTTCTTTATTTAGTCTAGAATGTAGTTATTTATGATATCCGTAAAAGTGGACTTACAACAAAAAGTAGGCCATTTTTTCTAAGACCTATGCTACATCTTTTAATTTATTAAATTCTAATTCGACTTCAAGAGGAGATTTATAGCCCAATGAAGAATGTAATCGTTTTCTATTGTACCAAATTTCTATATATTCAAATATGGAAGTTTTGGTTTGTAAAATACTTTCATACTTTTCATGGTAAATTAATTCAGTTTTAAGAGTTTTGAAGAAAGATTCTGTTACAGCATTATCCCAACAATTTCCTTTTCTACTCATACTCTGAGTAATTAATTCATTGTTTTTTAAATGTTTTCTGAATAAATTACGGGCATATTGGACACCTCTATCTGAATGAAAAATTAATGGTTTTGTTATGTTTCTTTTCGATAATGCCATTCTCCAAGCAGGTATAATAGTTCTTTTTGTTGATAAATTGCTACTTAAAGCCCACCCGATTACCTGACGATCATATAAATCAATAATTGTAGTTAAATACAGCCACCTCTGGGGAGTTCTCACATATGTAATATCTGATACTCAAACTTCATTTCATGTTGCAGGTGTAAACTCTCTATTTAAATGATTCTTAGAAATCAAAAACTTGTGATTAGAATCGGTTATAGCTCTATATTTTCGTTTCACCTTACTTCTTAAATAATTTAACTTCATTAATTTAGACACTCGTACTTTTGATATTGAATAACCTTGTTTCCTCAATTCTGCTGCAAAACTACTTCTTAATTGTTTTAGAGCCTTCGTTATGTTTTTTTACTCATGCAATAGTTCTAAAGTTACAAGGTATGCACAATGGTCTGAAGCAATTGTATCAATAATAACTTCTGTTTCAATTACTTTCCATCTGTTATGTGGAAAAAACATTACATAGTCGAGTTTTTCAGTTGGGTTATCTGAGGGGAAAGTATGTTTTAAATTTTCTTTATTATAAGAGGGTGACCACACTTCTTCAAGTATGTTAATTGGTGAACTTCCTGGTATTGCATTAAGGTCACCTGCTAAAATAGTTGGATATTTACTTGAAGTAAACACTTCATTAATTTTTTTTACCTGAGCTATTCTGTCACTTTCATCATTTAAATGATCTAGATGCGTTGCTACAAATGCTATGGTGTCTTTTGATGGAATTATGGTTATTATTTCTAATGCAGCTCTTGGTTCATTTCCTGGTGTAAATGGTAAGGCTACATTTCTTGTTTGTAAAAAGGAATATTTAGATAGTATTCCTTCTCCATATTCACCACCATCATAACTCATAGCTTTAGCAAATAATGGTATTAATTTTGTTCTCCAACCCAACTCAGTTACTAAATCATATTTATGGGCTCTATTTGTTTTATAATCAACTTCCTGCATAGCTACAAAATCTGGTTTTGTTTTTTTAATAACATTTGCTATAACATCTAAATCAAAATCACCTTTTGTAGTAGCTCCATGAAGAATGTTAAATGAAAGAACTTTTACAATTTTATTACTCTCTACTTTGGTTTGAGACCAACCAGTTTTGCAGAATAATATTATTAATAGAATGATTGTTATTTTTGTTTTCATTTTTTAAATATTTGGAAATGTTTATGTATTAGATTTGTGAGATTGAAAAATTATAGTTTTTTCTTTTGTAGCAATTAGCTTGAAATATTTTTAACGGTTTAATTTAAATTTAGATACTATCATAAAATGATCTGAGGGAAACCCATCTGGCCAAGTTGAGATCACTTCAGTAGTTGTGTTTTTAAGTCCTATTCCTTTATAGTAGAGTTGGTCAATTCTTTCACCCCATTAATGGGTATATCCAGGAAATTTTTTATAGTTAGGATGGAGCTCTCTATAGGAATCTTTAAATCCATTTTTTAACATTTTAACAGATGCTTCACTATTACCACTATCGGTGTGTGGGACAGCATTAAAATCCCCTCCAAACAGAATTGGGATATCATCTGCTTTATCAAATTTTTCTTTATGAAAATCATAAACTAATGGAAAAGATGACATTCCATACCAATTAGACATTGCATAAATCTGTTGGTTTTGATCTATTTCTATTTTTACCGAAATATTCATAAATTCTGTATCTTTAGATACTTCTAATTCTTTTATTGGGTAACGACTTAGTATTGAGATATTTGATCCTTGTGAACAATAATCCCAATCTGATGTAGTTGCAAAATAATAACCTAACTCAGCAGCAATAAAATCTCCAGAGGAATAGGTTTCCTGCATTAAAATGATATCTACATTCTCTTTTTTTAATATGTTGGCGATTCTAATACGAGAGTCCCATCCATCCTTATTTATTGTGAAATGAGTTCCTCCATGCCAGATATTCCATACACCTACAGTAATCGTGTCTTTTTTTTCTTCTTCTTTCTGAGTTTGAACTTTATTCAATTTATGCTTATTATAGCTATTCAATATTGTTTCAGGAAGGAGGGATTGTCTCCAAAATACAAGATTGTCTATTGAAAAGTTTGATGGATATAATCGCTCTTTTTCTCCAAATAAATTAGCAAAATATTTATTAATGTGTACTTTGCCATTTTTTAGATAGTATATTTTATTTATAGGTTTTAAAGCTGTAAGCTCGTGATTTTGAGTTACAGTATATGGATTATAATATAAGTTTTTATGGACTTTAATTACTTCTTTTAGAATCTTCAATTTTTGTTTTCTAAGACTGTCACTTTTCAATTTTCCAATTTTAAGCTTTCTTATGTATAATTCTTCAGGGTCAACAATTAAACTAAAAAACTCATCCTCAGTTACATTCTCCAATTTGAGTTTGTTAAACTCATCGACTAATGTTTGTAGTTGATTTACTCCATTTTTAATTTCGGGTAATATTTCATTATCATAGTCAAAGCTATTTTCTTGTGATCCAATTATTATGGGGTTATTATTAAAAAAATCGAAACTCATTTTGTAAATAGCTACATTAAGTCCGTCATAATATAGCCTAACCTCAGATAATTCTTTTTCATAGGTCATTGTAATTTGATGCCAAATTCCATTGGACAAGGGCATTTTATCTCCATTATCTCGTTCATAATTTAACCTGCGTTTTCCAGATCCAATGGACCAGCCTAGGGTGCCTCCTGAATTATATAAAACCCAACCTTTATTTTTTTGAGAGGAGATTCCTTTGTTTTTAAACTCCTTTTGAGAAATTAACACAGTGGGTTTTGAAGAGGTAGTATTGACCCAGAACTGAATAGTGAAACTTGTAGTTCCATCAATAGATAAACCTTGTAATTTTAAATTATTAAATTCTTGATTAATTGATTTTAAGAATAGAGCTTCTCCTTCAATCCCTTTAGTAAAATGATAATTGACTCCTTTAAATCCATAATTTTCACAATTTAAACTTTCATTAAAACTAAATTGAATAGGTGTATTATTATTAATAGTTTGTGAAACTACTGCGTTTGACATTAATAAACTTAAAATAATAGATACTATTTGTTTCATATAAAAAACTTTTTAATTTTTCCTTGCTCATTTTATTTCTTCAATTTTTAGGACTGCTCTTTATCTATTCATTCCTAAATTCAAATGACGAATAATGGTAGTTTTTAATCCTATTTATACATTGAATATTACTTTTTAATATAAGTTGATATTTCAGCCATTGTTGCATTCTTTGAACCATCATGCGCAGATTTAACTATAAATTTAAAATATCTAAATGATTTTTCTTCAGAAAAACCAATATATTGCTTGCTTTTAATATTTTGCAATACAAAATCTCCTAAACTTTCCCAATTTGTATTGTCACTACTTATTTGTATTTCAATGTCCTTAACAGCTCTGGAAAGTGTTTGTCTTTGTGAAAAACTAAAACCATCAACGGTATTCGATTGCCCCATATCTATAATAATATGATGTGGAGGTGCTGCATCGCATCCATTCCAGCAGGAGTGCCAGTAAGTATTAAGATCATCATCTAAAACATCAGCAGCCCTTCCTGTAGTCCCTTCTCCTCCTGTATCTTCTTGTGAACTAAAACTTAGAACACTCCAATTTGATCTATCAAGTATTGTATAAACTGGTTCTTCAGGAATTGTAGGGACTTCTAATTTAGTAAAATCTATAGTTGGAGCGGTTCCACTAGCCGTTCTGTTATGAGATGTATTCGATGGTTGATTGTCACTAAAAAAACCACAATTTCTCAGATAAAATTTATCTCCTTCTGTCTGGGTTCCACCATCATAATCTAATCTCACTCCGCTTTTTCCGGTATTGTCAGTTGTAAATAGGGCAGATGTAATTTCACTCCAAACCCCTTGGGTATCATAAACCCATTGGTTGGAATAATCAACTTGTCTTGTTTTATCACCCATTGTTGTATCAAAATTCTCTAAAAATGAATGTAATCTGGTTAAATGTGTACTTGTAGGAAATGGTCTTCTAAAACTAGCAATCAATTTCCAATCACCTACTTCAGGGGCATAAAAATATGCAGTATAATCAATAGAGTTGCTTTCATATGATTCTCCTTTTAATAAAAATTTATAAGTATTTCCAGGTGTCCAGTCATAAACAAAATAACTTTGAGCTCCAGCCCCTTCTCCTCCAAATTCCTTAACTGTAACATCAGCTCCGTTACCAAGAGGTTTTACAGTATATTCGTCAGGTATTTGGTCAGGGTCTTGAGTATCAAATGCACTCCAAACAGAAAATAATATATGTCTTTCTGTGGCAGAATTAACTTGCATTCCGAAGTAACCATCTGAAAACCCATTTGCCATAAAATAAGATCCTATAGGGTCGCTTCCTACAGGAACTGTTACTTCATTATAAAACCAAGTAATGTCTTTATTGGTTGGTTCTTCATAATTTAAATGTACTGAAGGACCTCTTCTTCCCCAATAAAACCAATCGGCATCCACATAGCTTATTTTTGAGTTCCAAGATGAATCACCAAACAGGATATTAGCTATATTACCAAATGAATCTCCACTATTGTTAATTCCCTCTAATTCCACAAAATGGTATCCTACCTGATCGATAGTAAAAGATCCAACGTTATGATTAATATAATTGTTTGAAGATTGAAATTTAACTTCTTGAGTAATATTACCAAGGCTAACTTTTAAAGTGGTAGCACTCTCAAATTTTGCGTGGATACCAACTTCAATGGTTCCAGTTGTTTTTGCGTAAAAATAAGTTCTGATTTTGTCATTTGAGTTTTTCCAATTTTTTATACCTCCTTCTGTCACCAAATTCTCAGTTGCTTCCCAATTGCCAACAATCCAGCTGTTTCCTTCACATGGCACTGATACTGTATAATCAACCGTTGTTGGTGTTTCCGGTATTGTATTTGTTTCAGGTACATCTGTATCCTTTGAACAAGAGAACAAATTTATTGACAATCCAATTATTAAAAGTAGGACATTCATTTTTTGTGTATTTATAATGAAATTTTTCATTTTATGATTTTTTTAGTTTTTTGAACAATTAGTTTCTATTAATGAAATACCTTCGAGATTCCACGAATCTTGAATAGGAATACACAAATGGTTTAGCGCAGTTATAACTGCATCAACTGTTCTTGGTGTATGATCATAATTATGAACATTTACTTGCACTTCATTAGAAATATCGGCCCAATTGCCTCCTGTTAAAGTACCATTAGCCGATTTAGAACTTGAGTCTGTAATTATTGATCCTGTTCCTTCATCTAGTTTCCAATGTCCTTGTAAATTATCATATTTTGGATGGTTGTTATCTAGCACTTTACATTTCCAATCACTAATATCCTCATCACTTAATAAGGTGTTAAAAATTCTAACTTCTGCTACTGATCCTTTAAATTTATACTTATTATTTCCATCCGCCCCAATTGAAAAGGGGAAGTTATTATTTAAATTACCTATTGATGCCATAGAAGTTTCATTAAAAAACACTCCATCAACATATACTTTTAACATTCCATCACGATCAAAAGTTGCACTTACGGTATGCCATTCATTATCTGTTATTACAGTAGATTCTAAATCTACACGATTTGTACCGTCTCCTACATTAACTTTAAATTTTTGAGTATTTGTTTTAAATGAAAATATATAACCTGGTAATACACCATTATCCCAGTTTTTCTTACCCACAATATGAACATCACCGGCATAATCTGATTTAACACGACATTCTATAGAGAAATCCTGTGAAGTACCAAAACTATGAGCTACATTATCTGAAATTTCAATACTACCATCAGCATCAAATTTAAGTTCTGAATTACTGTTTAGACAGTTTTCTGAATTTGGTATTGTAGTTTGAGTGGTTGTTTTTGCAATTTCTTTGTTAGGAATATTATCTCCACTAGCTATAATAAAAATTGTACGTTCCTCATCGGTAGTTCCTCCATGGTTGTTTGCTATACCTCCGTGATCTGTACCTACAATAACTAACCAATCTTCTTTATCATAATTTTCACGATTTTTTAAAGCTGAGATAACATTACCGATTGATTGATCTACTTTTTCAATAGCATTAATATAATTATCATTATTTAGACTAAATCCAGTTGAGTGACCTGCGTGATCTACATCATCAAAATGAATGAACATTGCAGTTAATTCATTACTTGTCAATTCATTCACTGCTTTTTTTTCTGTATCAAGTGTACTATCTTCTGAATTTACTATTACATCAGCTGTAGATTTCACAACTTTAGTATTTATTGGATGCCATTGAGCAACAGAGACTGTTTTAAAATCAGAATTATAGTCTTCTATTCTTTTAAATAAATGAGGGTATGCTGTATAATTATATGAGTTGAAAGTATTGTCAACTACATTGTGTTTGTTTTCCCAAACTCCAGTAAGCATTGATGTCCATCCTGGGCCACTTATTGTTATACCTGTATTTCTTGCATCTAATGAATATGTTCCGTTTGCAATTAAAGCGTCTAGATTTGGTGTGTTTGCAGCCGTTAGTGCATCTGGTCTGCAGCCATCTATTCCAATAATTATAACTTTTTTTTCTACAACATTTTTTGTTGGTTCTATTATCTGTTCCTCTTGATTAGTATTACTACAAGCAAAAATCAACAAAAATAATAAGCCTATTAATACCCCTTCTTTCTTCATTTTATTAAATATTCTTTAAATTAAAAAAAAATTAATGAAATCATGAAAGGTAAATAATTTACCCTCCATGACACAACATTAACTCAAACAATAATTCACTTAATTATTCATTATACAAAGCAGTTATTTCTTCAGGTGATAACACATAGTCAAAAATTGTACTGTTAGCTATTTTACCTTCAAACCAAGAACCATAAGTTCCTGTTCCATCTTGTGCTAAACGAATTGGGAAACCACTATTGATATCACCAAGAGCCGCCATATTTCCACTATCTACCAAACCTCCATCTTCATATAATGTTAAATCTCCATCGCGATCAAAGGTGGCTACTAATAAATGCCATTCTCCATCATTAATTGCATTTCCATTAAGATCAATTCTATTTCCGTTCCCATCACCAGCATTGACACCCCAGGTACTTCCCTTAAAAGGAAAAATAAAACCTTTATTTCCACCGCTTCCCCAATCTTTATCACCAATTATGGATGGATCGCTATTTGTAGCTGTTGTATTTACCCATAAAGCAATAGAAAAATCACCAGTATGTCTAAAGTCTAAATCAGAAGTATTATCTAATGTAACCATATTAGAACCATCAAAAGCAAAAGCATAACGACCTTCTTCACTACTTATAGTAGCACCGCTATTAGTTACTTCTATATTTTTTACTGTTCCAGCATTAGTTTTTAATTGTGCACCTGTTTTTAATGAGTTTATTTCAGCTACTTGTTCAGGTGTTAGTACATAGTCATAGATATAAGTTTCTCCAAGTTTTCCTTCAAACCAATCTCCATAAAACCCGGTTCCATCTTGTCCTAATTGAATAGGAAGTCCACTATTCATATCCGTTAATGCTGTCATATCAGCACTGCCAAGAGATACACCATCTTGATAAATTGTAGCATTTCCATCTCTATCAAAAGTAGCCATCAGAAAATGCCACTCACCATCATTAATTACATTACCGCTTATATCTATTCGATTACCACTGCCACCAGCATTTAATTTCCAATTGTCACCTAAAAAGGCAAAAATAAATCCTTTATTACTTCCACTTCCCCAATCTTTATCACCAATTATAGATGGATCACTATTTGTAGCTGTTGTATTTACCCAAATACCAACAGAAAAATCTTCTGTATGTCTGAAATCTAAATCAGGGGTATTTATAACTTCTACTTTATTGCTTAAACCATCTAAAGTTATGATTGTTCCAACTTCTGCATTTTTTTCTCTTGAAACAACTTTATCTTCTGTATTTAACCCAATAACTTCTCCAATTTGTTTTTTTAGATAAACAAAGAATTCTATATTAGGTACAAAAACCTTTTTCTTTTTGATGTCAAAAA
Source organism: Lutibacter litoralis (assembly GCF_014646675.1). GTDB lineage: Bacteria > Bacteroidota > Bacteroidia > Flavobacteriales > Flavobacteriaceae > Lutibacter > Lutibacter litoralis. The sequence continues at coordinate 346,319 of NZ_BMNS01000003.1, forward strand.
GAACAGCTCCTATAGAATTATCTTTAAAAAGTATTTCAAACTTTAATGTAGTTTTATCTCCAATTTCCAAAAGATTTAAATCTTCTAAACTTGAAACAAAACTTTTAGATCTGAAGCTATCGTTATAAGTGTTAAATTCTGAAATTACTTCCAAAACTGAAAGGTCACTTCCTAATAGTACTTTAACTTCAACAGGTTCCTTTTCAGTTACAACGGATAGTTCAACAGATTGTCCTTCAGTATAAGATTCTTTTACTTTTGGATTGTAAGATAACTCAGCTAATTCCTCGGTTGTATATTCTTCTCCAGTAATAGGATTTGTATGGTATATGTATATCCCAAATTTTTCAAAATACCTACTATCATTCCACCCTTCTTCATTTTTTGAGCAGCTAATAAGTATTAAAATGAGTAATGCTAACGGATATAACAAATTAGAAATATGTCTAATATTGTTGGGAATATTTAATTTTTTCATAATGTTGATATTGTTATTAAATTAATCTTGTAAGATCCAAATTATTTGATCTCTATCATCCACTTCGCTACCAAATTGAGATATCAATGCAGCAGTATAATTATCCTTATTATCAGACTGTTCAGCAACAGGGTATGCCCAACGTACAGGTATTTTTGATACGTTGTTTTCACTTGAAAATTTATATGTTGGAACTCCTGTTCTTCGTGTTAAGAAGAAAGATTCCCAACCTGAATTTTCTGCGAAAGCAATGTACATTTGTTCGTGAATTCTATTTAAACCAGAAGCTCCAGAAATGTATGGTGCTTTGGTGTTAAGATAATCACTGATTTTATTTTCTTCCACACCATAGAATTCCATAGAAGCAGCTACGCCGTTTTCGTAATGATTTGAGGCATTAGAAGAAATCCAACCTCTGTTTGCTGCTTCAGCAATGTTAAGTTCTTGCTCATAATAGCTAAGTAAAACTGAAGGTTGACCAACAAAATTATTATATCGCTCTTGATTTGGATAAGAAAGATCACCATTAACCCTTTTAACTGCGTTTTCAGCAGTTGATACAGATATATCTGCTCCAACATATGAGCTAAAATTAGCTCTCACCGCTTCTTCATCTGGATTGGCAGTAAGTGAATTTGGAGTAGGGTCAGCTACTATCATTAAACGAGGATCTTCATTATTTTTTAACAAATCAATATAAGTACTTACCAGAACAATATCGTTTGCATAAGCTGCATTGTCTGGATTATATGGACCTCGAAAGCCATCTTTGTCTTGATGTTCGACCTGCATATTATCAAATAATCCAGACATAAGAGGGTATTTTGCTGGGTTGTTTATAATGTTAGAGAATCTCCCCTGAACATTCAATTCTGAATCGTTTGATTTTTTACTTAATGAGACTAAAACCCTTAAGGTATAAGCATTAATTGCTTTTTGCCACTGGCTCAAGTTTCCAAAATAATAAAAGTCACCTTCCAAAACATATGAGGGATTGTTACTTATAAAAACACCCAATTCTTCATTTGCTTCATCTAACCAATTTAAGGCTTGTAGATATACTGATTTTTGAGTGTCATATTTTGGTTGAGGAATTTCTTGTCCTAACATTGCCTCAGAAAGCGGAACATCTCCAAAATCTCTAGTCATATCCACAAAATAGTAGGCTCTTAAGAATTTAGCCAAAACAACATAGACTTCATTATTGCTTCTGTTTGCTTCTTCAATCATTCTGTTTAAATCTCTCAAAACACCAAAATTAAATCCCCCACTTCCAAATTGGTAATCAACAGGACTACCATCTGAATTATTACGAATGTGGTATTGAGCGAAAGAATAACTATCTGTAAAAGTTGATATTGGTTTAGGAGTAACTCTAGTAAATAACAGACTAGGTGGAACGTTTATTGGGTCATTTGGGTTTTCTCTTAGTTCATCATAGTCTAAACAACTATTCATTAGAATAGCTATTGAGAATAATAAAACAGTTTTTAAAATATTTTTCATTGTTATAATTTTTAAAATTGAAGATTTACATTAAATCCATAAGTTCTTTGTGAAGGAAATTGAAGATTTGTAGAACTTTGACTAAATGAATAAGAATCTAAATCAGCAAAAGTTTTATCCTTGGTCCAGTAAAAAAGGTTTCTACCTACTAATGAAACAGATGCTGAATTTAAAAAGGTCTTTTCTACTAATGTTTTCGGAAGATTGTAAGTTATAGTCACTTCTCTTAATTTAACAAAGGTCTTTTCCATTATATTGCTTTGATAAGCTGCCATATAACCTTGAGCCCAAGCTTGATAATCTACTTTAGCAATACTTTCTTCAAAAACTCTTGTGTCTTCAAGTACATTCCCATCTGAGTCATAAGATAATGAACCACTCACTAAAGATACTCCAGGGATTTGCATTGTTTTAGCATCTCCACCATGAGTATAAGCTATGTTAGAAAGTTCTCTCTCTGGATGAGTAGAATTAGGGTGCGAACCTGATCTCCATAAGTCACGTTCATAACGATCTAAAGTTACTCCCCCAAATCTGCCATCAAGCAAAAATGAAAGGGTTACATTTTTATACGAAAATGTGTTTTTCATACTTAGTGTAAAATCATTTTGAGAATTCCCAAGATTTCTATAAATCTCCGTTCTTTTAGGAAGACCATTTGATTGGATAACCAGTTGTCCATCGGGTGATTTCTCCCACTCATAATACCATAAGTCATAAAGTCTTGCACCTACAAATGTTCTTCCTTCTTTTTCCGGAACGGTTCCATCAGGAAGAGGAGGTAATGAAGTTAAGTAATCTTTAAATGAACTATAGTTTATTAACGAATTCCAAGTAAACTTATCTGTTTTCACAGGGGTGAAATTCAATGTTAAGTCATACCCCTTTCTTTGGGTTGTCCTACCATTTTCTCTAATACCTGTATATCCCGAAGTTTGAGAGAACCTTTGAGTAAATATTTGAGGCCCATAATTATTTTCAAAATAGGAAGCCTCAAACGCAATTCTATTATTGAAGAACTTACCTTCAATACCATATTCATAAGAAGTAGTAAAAGATGGTGAAATATTAGGATTGTCAATAACTGATGGATAAAATGCTATTGGCAGATCTCTATATGTGCTACCAGTACTATAAGCGTTAACGGCATTATAAATTGCTAAATCTCCACCCACTTTTGCATAGGCAGCCCTAAGTTTTAAAAAATTAATTGACTCAGGTAATTCAAATATTTTATCTAATAGAATACTTGTGTAAACAGAAGGATAGAAAAATGAATCATTTTTGGATGGTAAGGTTGAAGATTTATCAACTCGACCTGTAAAGCCTAAGAATAATTTATTTTGATACGCTAAATCTACAGTTGCATAAGCACTATACACACCCTTTTCTTGTTTTGAACTTGAAGGAGTAATTTTATCAACTGAATTACTCAATTTAAATATTTCAGGAACTACTAACTGCGTTGTTTCGGCATAAGATGTGTTGTATCTATAAAGTCTTTGATTGGCTCCAAGTGTTGCATCTATTTCAAATTGGTCATTAAAAAAATCATCATTATAACTAATTAAAAAATCTGTATTTGATTCAAATATGTTATCTTGAAAGTGTCTGTATCTTCCACCTCTATCTGGAATGTCATAATCGTAAACATCAACAGAAATCTCTTGATCTATTGTTCTGGAATCAGTTGTTAAACTTGTTCTAACAAAAGCATTAACTTTTTCATTTAGCTTATAATTTACTTTTAAAAAACCTAGTACATTATTTCTAGTATAAGGCTTTTTAAAGCCATGCACATAAGCATAAGGATTGTTATACCTCCAGTTCTCTACAAACTGTTGCTTAATTCCTTCTTTTCCTGGCACCCAGAAATTTTTAAAATTTCTAACATCGAAATGTGCTCCTCCCCAAATTGCTAGGGTATAAATAGGTGAACTCGGACCATAATCAGCTCTAGGAGCATTATCGGTGTTCTGAAAATTATGTTGTAAAGATCCATCTACTGATAATTTGTTTGAAATATTTATATTTCCTCTTAATCTAAAAGTATTGATATCTAATTTTGCTCCTGGCACTGAAGACTTTGAATATTTGTAAGTATTGGAAATATTAAGACTTCCTTTTTCTCCATTAGATTGGATTGAAACATTGTTAGAACTAACAATTCCTGTTTCCATAAAATTACCCAAATTATCTTTTCCCCTTGCTACCCATGGTGTAGACGTTCTTTCTCCTGTGATTGGATCTATTGGAGAATCAAATTGTTGCAATAACCTTCCATCGAATTTTGGTCCCCATATGTTGTAATCATAGTCATTTTTCCCGTTACTTCCAGGTGCTCCTGTATCAAATTCATAAACACCTGCATTTCCTGGTCCATACTCTGTTTGAGCTTTTGGAATTCTTGTAAAACCTCCCTGGAAGGTAGTCGAAGAATTTACAGAAATTATAGTGCCTTCTGCTCCCTTACTTCCAGACTTAAGTGTTATTTGAATAGCACCATTTAATCCTAATGAGCCATAAAGTGCTGATGCTGATGCTGCTTTTAATACAGTAATACTCTCTATATCGTCTGAACTTATATTCCACATATCTGTGCTTGGATTAGGAACTCCGTCTATTACAATTAGGGGTCTACTTCCTCTAAGATATATTCCTGGATCTGAAAAGAAACCATTACTGTTAACAATTGTTAGTCCTGCAACTTTTCCTGTTAATGATTCTGCAACATTTGGAGCTATGGCTTTTTGTAAAGATTCTCCTTTAACTTCTTGAATAGCATATCCAATACGTTTTTTCTCCTTTTTAATTCCAAGGGCAGTAACAACAACTTCGTCTAATTGATTAGCATCTTCAGCTAAAGCTGTGTTAATGATTGTTTTTCCTTTTACTGAAATTTCTTGTGTCACAAAACCTATAAACGATATTGTTAAAACAGCATTTTCACTAACTTGAATTGAGTATTTCCCATCAAAATCTGTAGAAACACCGGTTGTTGTCCCCTTAACAGTTATGGTAGCACCGGGTAAAGGTGTACCTGCTACATCTAATATAGTTCCGCTAACGGTTTTCTCTTGCGCTTGCAAAGAACACGTTAAAACTAACAAAAGTATTAGTAATCCTTTAGTCATTAATTTTTCCATAAGTAAAATTTAAATTAGCATTCATAATTTGGTTTTATTAAGTTTAATTAGGTATGATTTGTTAATTGTATTCCATTAATTTAATAGGTATCCTTCATCCAGTTATATGGTCTTCTTTTTATCCAGTTACCTCTTGTGAAATCTGGAAAGTCTTGTGGTTCTCCATTATTTTCGATAGATAATTCTGATAATGGTGTTATAGCACTCCAGGCGGCTGCATCATATGCATCCATTGATGGAGCAATATTTTGTTTAGCTGATTCCACAAAGGCATTGATTACAAAAAAGTCCATTCCTCCATGACCTGCTCCTTGCGCATGCTCACCATACTTTTTCCAAAGTGGATGATCATATTTCTCCAGCCATTCTTTTGAACTATCCCAACGGTGAGGGGCTGATTGACCTTCAATATATATTCTGTCTCCATCCTTCTCCCAAAGTCCGTTTGATCCTTGCACTCTAAATCCTAATGAATAAGGTCTTGGTAAATTACAATCATGAGTAACAATAATTGTTTCTCCATTAGCAGTTTCAATTGTAGAGGTTATAACATCACCTTGCTTAAATTTTAACTTAGCGTTAGGGTGGTCTTTTCCTCCATTTTTAACTATATAATCGTTTAACCCGATACCTTTACTCGCATTTGCTGTAAGTGATAAAAAACGATTTCCTCTATTAATGTCACACATAGCTGCTATTGGGCCTGCTCCGTGAGTAGGGTATACATCTGCATTTCTAAGCAATGAATGTTGTGTTCTCCAAACAGATTCTGAAATTCCTTTTTCACCAAATTCTACTCCTTTACCATAAGCCGTTTTTCCATCATTCAATTTTACAAAACGTAAATCGTGTTGGTAGCCACATCTAAAATGAACCAGTTCCCCAAATACATTTTGCTTAACCATATTTAACACAGCCAAAACATCACGTCGGTAATTCACATTTTCCAAAATCATTAAATGTGTTCCTGTTTGTTCGTGGGTATTTACCAAATCCCAACACTCTTCCATAGTATTGGCTGCTGAAACTTCCAAACCAGTATATTTCCCAGCTAACATTGCATCCTTAGCCATTCTCGTGTGCCATAACCATGGAGTAGCTATTATTACAGCATCTACATTTTTTAATTCTAATAAATTTCTATAGTCATAATCACTGATTCCAAATATTTCTGGTTTTTTTTGACCAGATTTTTCAATTATATCCAAAGCATTTGAGATTCTTTTAGGATCTATATCACAAATCGCTGTGACTAAAACATCTTCTCTATTTAATACATTGTTTAAATGATTAGTTCCACGTAATCCAACTCCTATCATTCCAACTTTTAGTTTGTTGGGACTTTTTCCTATTCCGAAAGTAAAATTTGGAGCTAGTGAAATTCCCGCACCAACTATTGCTGTTTTTTTTATAAAATTTCTTCGTGTATTCATTATATTATGATTTCATAAATTGTACTTAATTGACTAGATAAATTCAAAATTGTGAACCTATTTGTTACAAATATGTCATTAATTATTAATGAAAGGAGGCGGTTTTTTTATCTAAAAACACCTAAATAATATTTAAAAAAAATTAAAGATGAATACACCTACCTTTTTTAATGAATATAATAGCAAAAGAATGTGTTTAGCTTTAAATGTTTGACTTAAAGTATGTTATAAATTGATTTATTTTAATAAGTAAAAATGTATATTTGGAAAATATTATGATTGTGTTATGTTTGTTAACCATAATTTGTTAAAACTAGTCTTTGGTTATCCAATTTAAAAAATGAATTTATGAACCATTTCTTAAAAATTTTATGCTGTTTGGGGTTCTTGTTTTTTAATGATAATTTTATCATTGGACAAGAAAAATCAAACTTTATTAAACTAAGCCAAACTTTTGATGGCAATTCAAATATTATTGAAGATAATTTAGGATATATATGGATATCTAATACAAAAGGTTTGAATAAGTACAATGGATATGATTTTTCAATTATTCCATATGGACAGGTTTTTGAAAAAGCTACAACTAAAAGTGATGACCGTTATTTATTAGCAAAAGATAATCTTGGAAACATTTGGGTTTCCTCATATAAAGGAGAGTTAATAAAAATAGATTCAAATGGAGTATCTATTTCTTATAAGGAAAGTCTTAATTATAATAAAGAGCCTTTGTATATAACATCTATTAGATCAATAAATAATGATATATGGTTTGGCTCTTCAAATGGAGTTGTTTTTAAATATAATCACCTTATTTCAGCAATAGAAAATGTAACTGTTCTTCCAAAAATAAATAACTCACCTCAATTGATTAGAAGTATTGCTATTACAAATCCTGAAGAAATTTGGGTTAGTACTAGTAATGGTTTTATATATAATTATTCTTTAAGATTAAAATCACTAAAAAAAATAGAAAAGCCTTTAAATGATGTTGTTCAAAATATTAGGCTAGTTGAAGACATTAGAGAAAATCTATGGATTGCTACAAATTTTCATGGATTGATGAAGTATAATCCGAAGAAAAACGAGTTTAATAGATATGGTAAGCTTGAGACTAAAGAATCTAATTTGAATTATGCTATGTTTATTAGTGTTTTTTGTGACAGTTCAGGGAAAATTTGGGCGGGGACAGATGGCGATGGTCTGTACATGGTTAATCCTGAGAACGACGAAGTAGTTATTTTTAAACATGAAAAAACGAATAACTTTTCAATTAGCAATAATACAATTACTCATATATATGAAGACACTCACAATAATATTTGGTTGGTTGACAAAAAGGGTAAAATAAATATACTTCCAAAAAATAATGAAAAAATAAAATATTATAACGGTCTTGAAAGTAATACATCTACTAAAATTCTTTCAATATTGGAATCTTCAGATGGATCATTATGGCTGGGAACGGATGGTCATGGGCTTAATAGAGTTTTTCCTGATAATTCTAAAATACAATATGACGAATCTAAGAAAGGAAAACAATTTTTTAAAGGTAAATATATCCAAAATTTGGAAGAAGATTCTAATGGAAATATATGGATAGCAACATACCGAAATGGTTTATGGTTATATGATAACAATTTGAAAACATTTTCTAAAATTGAAACAAAGGATTCTTCAGGTAATGTGTCGGAAGATGTAAGGTGTCTTTTAAAAGATTCAAAGAACAGAATTTGGGCTACAAATGGAGTTGCAATAAATATATTTTCTAAGAGTCAAAAATTGTTAGCTATATATGATTATAAATCGATAGGTCTAAAAGGTGAAGTTCCAATTACCTTATGTGAGAGTGGCGATAAATCTATTTGGTTGGGTGTAAATGAAGAAGGATTATTTAAATTTAATGAAAATTCTGAAAATTTAAACAATTCATATTTTACGAAATATAATTATTATATTGAAAAATATGAGGATATCAATAATTATAATATTCAACAAATAATTCCTGATAAATTTAATCACCTATGGGTTTTATGTAAATCAGGGTTTTTAGTAAAATATAATATCTTAGATAATAGTTTTGAATCGTATGCAGGTAAAGAGGGAATTAAAGATATAAGTATTAAATCAGTTTTAATTGAAGAACCAAATAGTTTATGGTTGGGTAGTAGTAATGGAATTCATAATTATAATATAACATCCAATATTTTAAAATCCTTTCACCAAGTTGATGGTTTTCAAACCAATAATTTCACTAAAAACAGTTCTTTTAAAAGTCCTAATGGAACATTTTATTTTGGTGGAGAAGTAGGTGTAAACTCTTTCGTTCCATCTAATTTAATTGAAAAAGAAATCTCCGCAAAATTATATATAAGTAAAATAGAGATTTTAAATAAGCCAGCTAATTTGATAATTGCTGATCAAGTTAAAAGAGGAATAGAATATGTTGATGAGTTAAAATTAAAATCAAATCAATCATCATTCTCATTTCAGTTTTCAGCTGTTAATAATTTGCTTAATTCTAACTATCATTATGCTTATAAATTAAATGGTTTTGATAAAAATTGGATTGTTCCTAATAAAGAACGAATTGCAACTTATACAAATATTCCTTATGGAAATTATGTTTTTGAAGTAAAGGCAGGCGTAAAAAAAGGAGAATGGAATATAGATTCAAGAAAAATTAACATTTCAATAAAAGCTCCCGGGTGGCTTAGTTTTTGGGCATTTGTAATTTATGCTTTTGTAAGCTTATCTGTAGGCTTTGCTATTTTTAATTGGTTTCGATTAAGAAGTAGTTTGGCAAAAGAAGAATGGCAAAATAATAAGGAAAAGGAACTATATGCTTTAAAAATGAATTTTTTCGCAAAAATGTCTCATGAAATACAGACTCCTTTGACTCTTATTTTGGGACCCATTGAAGATATGTTAAGTAAGGCTGATGGAAGTGGAAACAACCTCCTAAAACAACGATTAACAATAATTAAGAATAATGCAAAAAGATTATCTAGAATTGCTACAGAACTTATAACTGTAAGAAATAAAGAATTGGGTAGATCAAGAGTTTTTGCGTCTAAAAATAACCTTCTGGTTCATTTGAAAAAAATGGCAATATCATTTTCAGAACAGGCTCGTTTTAAAAATATTGATTTTATTGAGGAATACCCTGAAGAAGAAATATTTTTATGGTATGATATTGATAAAATTGAACATGTGTTTTATAATTTATTATCAAATGCTTTTAAATTTACTCCTAAAGAGGGAAATGTTAAATTTAAAGTTGTTTCTAACCAAAATGAAGATTTTGTTGAAATTTTAGTTATTAATTCTGGATCTGGAATACCTGAAGAAGAATTAGAGGATATATTTAAACTTTTTTATCAATCCAACACCGGAAAAACGACAAGAGGTTCTGGTATTGGTTTGGCTTTGACCAAAGAGTTAATTTACTTGCACAAAGGAGAAATTAGTGTAAATTCTTTACCCGATGGCAACACCATTTTCACAGTTAAATTGTCAAAAAAAGAAGATGTTTTTTCTGATGATGAAAAAATACTTGTTGATTCTTCCATAATATCAAATGAGTTAATTAAACAAAGTATTGAGGTTTTGGATAATGATTTTAAGAATGACACTAAAAACTCTACTAGTAAAAAATATACGATACTCGTTGTTGAAGATAATATTGAAATGCAAATGTTATTAAATGATGTATTAGGTAAAAATTATAATGTTTTAATTGCTGACAATGGTGTTGAGGGAGTTAAATTGGCTGAACAAGCAATTCCCGATATAATATTAAGTGATATTATGATGCCATCTATGGATGGTATAGAAATGTGTGAAATACTTCAAAAAAATAGAAAAACTTCTCATATTCCAATAATCTTATTAACCGCAAAAAATACTACAAAAACTAAAATGAGAGGATTGGAATCTGGCGCAATAGAGTTTATTAATAAGCCTTTTAATTTTAAGGAACTATTAATTAAAATTAGCAATATTATTGAAGTGAAAGAGAAGGTAATAATTAATTATAAGGCTGAAATTTCAACGATACCGAAAGATGATGAGGTAAAATCAAAAGATGATATTTTTATAGAAAACTTAATAAAAGAAATTAATAATGAGATTGATAATCCAAAATTTAAGTTGGAAGAATTATCATCAATACTAAATATGAGTTATTCAGTTATTTATAGAAAATGTCAGGAAATTACTGGAAAGACAATTATTGAATTAGTTAGATCTATTAAATTAAAAAGAGCTGCATTATTAATTGTAAAACACGGATATAAAATTTCAGAAGCAGCTTATATGGTTGGTTATAAGGACTCTAAATATTTTACAAAATGCTTCAAATCTGAATTTGGAAAAACCCCATTAAGGTTTAAAAAAGAAGTAAAAGAAATTGGATTGACTGAATTTTTAGAAAAATACAACTTACATGTTTTTCAACTAAAGTATTCGGATAAGTAATTAATGGAATATTGATTATATAGAAGATTATACAAATTGGTCAGCAAAAATACCAAACTTTCAGAATTTATTAACATAGCATATTACAACGAGCATCAACTTTTTAAAATATATACAATAAGACCAATAAAGTTTATCCTACTTTTTGCTTCAAACTAATAGTGGACTTGTAACAAAAAGTCAGACAATTTTTTTAAGACCTATGCTACATATTTTAAATTGTTAAATTCCAGTTCTACTTCTTTAGGTGTTTTATAATTTAAAGAAGAATGTGGTTTTTTTCTATTATACCGTATTTCTATATATTCAAATACTGCTAATTTAGCTTCTTCTATGGTTTTAAAACTATGATGATAAATCAATTCAGACTTCAATGTTTAAAAAATGACTCAGCTACAGCATTATCCCAACAATTTCCTTTCCTGCTCATACTTTGAGTAATGAGCTTATTGGTTTTAATATGTTTTCTAAATTCTTTACTAGCATATTGGATACCTCTGTCTAAATTAAAAAGTAAAGGCTTGTCTATTTCTCTTTTTGATAATGCCATTTTTCAAGCCGGAATAATTAATTGATTGGTGTATAAGGTTGTACTCAAAGTACAACCAATAACTTGCCTATCAAATAAATAAATAACAGTTGTAAGATACAACCAACCTTGTTTGGTTTGTATACAGGTGATATCAGATACTCAAGCCTCGTTTAAATCTTCAGGAGTAAAATTTCTATTTAAATAATTTCTGTAAATAGGATATCGATGGATAGAGTTCGTTGTAATACGATATTTTCTGATTATTTTACTTCTCAGACCATTCAACCTCATTAATTTAGCAACCCTCCCTTTTGAAATATGATAACCTTGTCTATTTAATTCAGTTGCTATTTTAGGACTTCCATAAGTTTTCTGGCTACTATCAAAAATACTCCTTATTAAATCGGTAAATAGGCTATTTTCTAAAGCTCGATTAGAAGGGCCACAACTAAACCACCTATAATAACTACTTCTGCTTACTTTTAATACTTTACACATCTTCTTAATAGGATATAAATGTTTATAACTCGCTATAAACTGATAGACTTCCCATCGCTCTTGGAAATGATTTAGCATTCGTGAATAACAAATTTTAAAATAGAAAAAAAATAATCAAAAGATATAAACGGTTTTTTTGATACTGTTGTTAAACTGGAAGTTTCTTTGTAAGTAGCTCGCCACTTTTAAATACGTTAAACTTGGACTCATAACTCATTGGTTAATTCCTTTATGTTCTCTCGTTTACTACTAAATCTGATTGCCTCCAATTTAAATTTAATACTGTAATGCCGTTTTTTTATAATTCTAAGATATTTGTTTTTAGTTAAACAGTCTTAAAATATTGCCCGAGTAAATGTAGTAACTCCAGAATCTTTGTCTCGTACATTAATTATCTTTTTTTAATTTTTATAGCTAATTTAAAAAAAAAATGTTACGTTTGTGCTAAATCAATTTAGCTTGATTTTAAAATATTAATAATTTCATTTGTTGAATTGGCAATGTTATAACGTTAGTTTTTGTTTTGTAATTGTTAATTTTTTAATAGTATTTGAATAAAATAAATAAAAAGAATATGAAACATAAAAATTTGATAGGACAGTTACCAAAAATTGGAATTAGACCAACAATTGATGGTCGGTTGGATGGAGTGCGTGAATCGTTAGAAGAAATTACAATGCAAATGGCTAAAAATGCAGCAGCCTTTCTTGAAGAGAATTTAAGGCATGCAGATGGAAGCAAGTTAGAGTGCGTAATTTCTGACTCCTGTATTGGTGGAGTTGCAGAGGCTGCGGCTTCTGCTGATAAATTTGCAAAAGAGGGTGTTGGAGTATCTCTTACAGTAACTCCATGTTGGTGTTATGGAAGTGAAACCATTGATATGGATCCTACAATTCCAAAAGCTATTTGGGGGTTTAATGGTACTGAACGTCCTGGAGCAGTATATTTAGCCGCAGCATTAGCTGGGCATAATCAAAAAGGAATTCCTGCATTTAGTATTTATGGAAGAGATGTTCAAGATAGTGGAGATACTACCATTCCTGACGATGTCCAGGAAAAATTATTACGTTTTGCTCGGGCAGGTCTTGCAGTAGCTACAATGAAAGGAAAATCATATCTTTCAATGGGAGCAGTGTCAATGGGAATCGCAGGTTCAATAATTGATGCCAATTTCTTTGAAAGTTTCTTAGGTATGCGATGTGAAAACGTTGATATGTCTGAATTTACTAGAAGAATTGAAGAAGAGATATACGACAAAGATGAATATGAAAAGGCATTAGCTTGGACTAAAGAAAATTGTAAAGAAGGAAAAGATTACAATCCAGAAGATAGAAAAAAAACAAGAGAAGAGTTAGATAAAGATTGGGAGTTTGTAGTTAAAATGGCTTTAATTGGCCGTGATTTAATGATTGGTAATCCTAAATTGAAAGAACTGGGATATGGAGAAGAAGCTTTGGGTAGGAATGCTATAATAAGTGGATTCCAAGGTCAAAGACAATGGACTGATCATTTTCCAAATGGTGACTTTATGGAAGCTATTTTAACATCATCTTTTGATTGGAACGGAATTAGACAACCATTTATGGTTGCAACTGAAAACGATAGTTTAAATGGAGTTTCCATGTTATTTGGACATTTAATAAATGGAGCGGCGCAAATATTTAGTGATGTTCGTACATATTGGAGTCCAGATTCCGTAAAAAGAGTAACTGGTCATGAGTTAACTGGAGATGCAAAAAACGGATTTATTCATTTAATTAATTCAGGAGCTTCTGCATTAGATGGTTCTGGAGAACAAAGTATCTACGGAAAACCAGCTATGAAAGCTTGGTGGGATATTAAAGAGGAAGAAGCACAAAAATGCTTAGACAACACAACTTGGGGACCTGGAATGTTGGAATACTTTAGAGGAGGAGGATATTCTTCAACATTTAACACTAAAGGAGGAATGCCTGTAACAATGTGTAGAATTAATATTGTTAAAGGAATAGGACCTGTGTTACAGATAGCTGAAGGAAAAACAATTGATTTGCCTGAAAATGTACACGATACATTAGTAGAGAGAACAAATCCTACTTGGCCTACAACTTGGTTTGTGCCTAATTTAACAGGTGAAGGAGCTTTTGAAGACGTGTATAGCGTAATGGCAAATTGGGGAGCAAATCACGGAGCTTTTACCTATGGTCATATAGGTGCGGATTTAATAGCTTTGGCTTCAATGTTAAGAATCCCTGTAAATATGCACAATGTAGATAAAAATAAAATATTCAGACCAAGTGCTTGGGCTTCTTTTGGAATGGATAAGGAAGGTGCAGATTACAGAGCCTGTGATACTTACGGGCCATTATACTAATAATGTAAATTAGAAATAATGAAAAATAAGTATGTAATTGGAGTAGATTATGGAAGTGATTCTGTAAGAGCTGTAGTTGTAAATGCTCTAAGCGGTGAAGAAATTGCTACCTCTATAAAAAAATATTCAAGATGGATTGAGGGATTGTATTGCAATCCCTCAGAAAATCAATATAGACAGCACCCCTTAGATTATATTGAGGGATTAGAATGGACAGTTAAAGATGCTCTAAGACAATGTGATTTATCAGTAATCGAAAATGTTGTTGGGTTGGGCTTTGATACTACTGGAAGTACACCTGCTTTAGTAGATGAGGGTGGGGTTCCACTGGCTTTAAAATCTGAGTTTTCTGACAACCCAAATGCGATGTTTGTATTGTGGAAAGATCATACAGCCATTAAAGAAGCCGAAGAGATTAATGTTTTGGCTAGAAAATGGGAAATAAATTACACCAAATATGAAGGAGGAATTTATTCTTCTGAATGGGTATGGGCTAAAATGCTTCATGTTTTAAGAGAAGACAAATCTTTATGTGAACAAGCTTTTTCTTGGGTAGAACATTGTGATTGGATGCCGGCATTGGTTACAGGAAATACCAATCCAAAGGAAATAAAACGTAGTAGATGTGCAGCTGGTCATAAAGCTATGTGGCATTCAGATTGGGAAGGACTACCTTCAGAAGAATTTTTAACAACATTAGATCCGTTATTAAAGAATTTTAGAGGGCAATTGTTTACTGAAACTTATACCAGTGATACTAGTGTTGGTTCATTGTCACAAGAATGGGCTGATAGGTTAGGTTTAACAACCAATGTGAAAGTAGGCGCTGGTATTTTTGATGCACATTCGGGTGCCGTGGGCGGTGAGGCTAAACCAGGAGCTCTTTTAAGAATTATTGGGACTTCTACCTGTGATATAATGGTTGTACCCAATGAAGAAGTAAATGATAAATTAATACCAGGTATTTGCGGACAAGTTGATGGTTCTGTAGTTCCAGGATTTATTGGTTTGGAAGCAGGTCAAAGTGCTTTTGGGGATATTTATGCTTGGTATAAAAGTTTATTGGCTTGGCCATTATCTTTAATTGAAAGTGACGAACAAAGAAAAGAAATTGAAGATCAAATTATTGTTCAACTTTCATTGGAAGCATCTAAAATCCCCGTTACTCCAAATGATTTAATCGCAACAGATTGGTTAAATGGACGCCGTACACCCGATGCTGATCAATCCTTAAAAGGAAGTATAACAGGTTTAACACTAGGCACAACAGCACCAATGATTTTTAAAGCGCTAGTTGAAGCTACTGCTTATGGTTCCAGAGCAATTGTTGATAGGTTAATTGAAAATAACGTGCAAATTAATGAAGTAATTGCATTAGGAGGAGTAGCTAAAAAATCAGATTTTGTGATGCAAACACTTTCGAATGTACTTAATTTACCAATTAAAATAGCAAGGTCTTATGAAACTTGTGCATTGGGATCAGCTATGTATGCCGCAGTTGTTGGAGGTGTATATAGTTCTCTTCAAGAAGCCCAAATAGCAATGGGGTGTGGTATGGAAAATGAATATAAACCTGAACCTGATAAAGTAGTTGTATACCAAGAAAATTATAAAAAATATTTGAAATTAGGGAAGTGTAAAGTTTAAAAAAAACTTCTATATTATAAAGTAATTTAAGTATAAATAGTTAATTTACGCACTGATTAAAATTAAGTAGACGTTATTACAAACTATTGTGAAAGACAGTGATAATTATAGTTAATTGAAGTTTTATTACGAGATAAAATTAATAATAAACCGTAAATTTATGAAAAAGGTTAGTCTTGCAGATATTTCTAAAGAGTTAGGTGTTTCCAAAACATTGGTTTCGTTTGTAATGAATGGAAAGGCTGAAGAAATGCGTATTAGTGAGGAAATGACAGAAAAAGTGTTGTTAAAGGCTAAAGAAATGGGCTATAAAGCTAATTATTTGGCAAAAGCGTTAAGAACAGGTAAATCCAACACAATAGGTCTTATTGTAGCAGATATATCAAATACATTTTTCGCTAAATTAGCTAGAAGTATAGAAGATGAGGCAATTAAATATGGGTATAATGTAATTTTTGGTAGTTCTGATGAAGATAGTAAAAAATCAACAAAATTGATAGATGTTTTTTTAGATAAAAAAGTTGATGGTTTGATTATTTGCCCTTCTAAAGGAGATGAAAATTATATTAAAAAATTGCAAAAGGCAAAGATTCCAAATGTAATGGTCGATAGATATTTTTCAAATATTGAAGGAAATATAGTTGTTGTTAATAATAAAGAAGGGGCTTTTCAGATTGTTGAGGGGCAAATTAAAAAGAGGTATAAGCGTATAGGTTGTGTGAATTTTAATGTTGGTCTTATTCAGATGGATTATAGATTGGAAGGATATAAAGCAGCATTAGTAGCTAACGAAATTGAGTATGATGACCAGCTTGTTAAAAATGTCTCTTTTGAAAATATTGAAGAAAAAGCAGAAAAAGCAGTAAAGGAATTATTAGAGAATGATGTTGAAGTGATTTTTTTCACAAATAACCACTTGGCTTTTCTTGGTTTGAAGCTAATTAAAGAACATAATAGAAAGAATAAAAGACAAGTATCGATTTGTAGTTTTGATAGCTATGCTTTTATGGATTTATTAGAAGTTCCTATAGTTTATGGGGTTCAGCCTATAAGTTTATTAGGGAAAAATGCAGTGGATTTAATTGTAAAACAAATTGATTCAGATACTTTGGTAAATGAGAAAAGAGTATTACCAATTGACATACTAGAAATTAAATAATTTCAAACTAAAAGATTCAGTTTAGATATTATATCGAAATTGAATTTTTTTATCATTTTAGCTAAATCGTTTAAGTAGCAAGGTATAAGTTAAAATTATAGGGTTGTTTATAGAGATTTAATTTAAAGTTGGTATTCATATTTTAAATAATTTTTAACTAAAAAACACTAAATAAAGCTTTAGTGAAAAGCTAAAAATAATAAACACAGAGAATTTAAAATTTAAATAAAATGAAAGATTCGAATCTAGGCAATAAAACTATACAAAAACAAAAGAAAATACCTGTAGTGTCTAAAAAAGTAGTAATTCCATTTATTTTAATTACATCTTTATTTGCATTATGGGGTTTTGCAAATGACATAACCAATCCAATGGTTTCAGCATTTAAAAAAATAATGGAATTGGATAATTTTCAGGCCTCGTTAGTACAGTTAGCCTTTTATGGCGGATATGGTACAATGGCATTGCCAGCCGCAATTTTCATAAAAAAATATTCTTATAAAAAAGGAATATTAATGGGATTAACTCTTTATGCCATCGGATGTTTATTGTTTTATCCAGCGGCAGTTTATGAACAATACTATTATTTTTTAGCAGCTTTATATATTTTAACGTTTGGACTTGCTTTTTTGGAAACAACAGCCAACCCATATATTTTGTCAATGGGAGATGAAAAAACGGCAACGCAACGTTTAAATCTGGCACAAGCCTTTAATCCTATTGGGGCATTATCAGGATTATTTGTTGCTCAAACTTTTGTGTTAGGAGCCTTGCAATCTGATGATGTAAATTTTTCAGCATTAACTGAAGACGCTAAATCAGTAATTAAAACTTCAGATTTATTAGTAATAAGAGACCCATATGTAGCTTTGGGAGCTTTTGTATTGTTGATGTTAGCTGTTATTGCTTTTGTGAAAATGCCTGAAAATCTAGAAAAAAATCAATCTAGTGTTTGGGAATCTATAAAAAGATTGTTTAAAAAAGAGCGTTTTGTAGGTGGGGTAGTAGCACAAACTTTTTATGTGGGAGCTCAAATTATGTGTTGGACGTACATTTATCAATATGCAGAAATTTTAGGAATTGATAATCAAACTACGGTGTACTATGCAATGACTGCTTTGGGAGTGTTTTTAGCTGGACGTTGGATTTGTACTTTTCTATTGAAATATATAAACTCGGGAAAATTATTATTTTTTCTTTCTATTGGAGCAATCGGTTGTACCCTTGGAGCTATATTTATTCACGGAATGGGCGGGTTGTACAGTTTAGTAGCGATTTCTTTTTGTATGTCTTTAATGTTTCCAACAATTTATGGAATTGCTTTGAAAGGTTTAGGTGAAGATGCCAAATATGCTTCAGCATTTTTAGTAATGGCCATTGTTGGTGGGGCTATTATGCCATCATTGCAAGGTTTAGTTTTAGATATTGGTGGTTCTGGATATGAGGATGTTTCAATATTAGGTGTACCTGAAGTGAATTTTTCATTTATTCTACCATTAATGTGCTATGTAGTGGTTGCTTTATACGGCTACAGAGCGATTAGGTACAACTAGGAATAAATCAAAGAACAATTATTAATACACCATAAATCATGAAAAAAACATTAAAAAATATAACTGTAACAGCAATTGTTTTGATAATTACAGTTTCGTGCAATATTAAAAACACTAAAAAAGTGGAAAAAACAACTGAAGATAAAACAATAGAGGAAAAAGGAACTTTTGGTTATGATAAGGCTTTTTTAAAAAAGAACTATAAAAATACTATTGTTTTAGAAAGTAGCGATCAAAAAGCAAGCATTATTCTATCTCCGGAGTTACAAGGTCGTGTTATGACTAGTACTTTAAATGGAGATGAAGGAATGAGTTTTGGTTGGTTGAATTATGATTTAATTGCTTCTAAAAAAATAGAGGAACACTTTAATCCTACAGGTGGTGAAGAGCGTTTTTGGTTAGGGCCAGAAGGAGGTCAATTTTCAATTTATTTTGAAAAAGATAAAAGTTTTGAATTTGAAAACTGGTATGTGCCAGCAGCAATTGATACAGAAGGGTTTAATGTTATCAAACAAAATGAAAATAGTGTAGCATTTCAAAAAGAAATGAACCTCATTAATTATTCTGGCACAAAATTCCATTTAGAGGTAAAAAGGAATATAACACTTTTATCTAAAGGTCAAATATCAGAAGCATTACAATTGTCTTCTAATGATTTCTCATCTGTGGCATATGAAACTCAAAATATTGTAAAAAATATTGGAGATCAAGCTTGGGAAAAAGAAACTGGTTTGGTGTCAATTTGGATGTTAAGTATGATGACTCCTTCATCAGAGGTTACAGTAGTTGCACCTATAAAAGAAGGTTTAGATAGTGAAAAAGGAATAAAAGTAAATGACAATTATTTTGGGAAAATTTCAGCAGATAGAATAAAAAGTACGGAGCAAAATGTGTTTTTTAAAGCTGATGGTAAAAGTCGAGGAAAAATAGGATTTTCCCCACAAAGGTCAACTGAATTTATTGGAAGTTATGATGCTCAAAATAAAGTGTTAACCATTTTACAGATTCCAGAACCAAAGTCCACCGATAAGTATGTGAATTCAGCTTGGGAAATACAAAAAGATCCCTACTCAGGAGATGTGTTGAATTCTTATAACGATGGACCATTAGAAGATGGATCTCAAATGGGACCTTTTTATGAATTAGAAAGTTCCTCTCCAGCACTCGCTTTAAAATCAGGAGAGCACTATAGCCATACACAACGTATGTACCATTTCAAAGGTTCAAAAGAAGTATTAAATAAAATATCAAAACAACTATTGAATGTTTCAATTGAAGAAATTGAAGCAGTCTTTTAAATAAAATAATTAAAAATGAATAATTTTTTCGCAACTCTAATATGTATGATGGTATCCTTAGCAACTTATGCCCAAGGTCAGCGTACTATTAAAATTGAATCAGGAGATTCACATACTGATATTATTAAAAAAGCAACTCTGGTGGTTCCTACGGCAAATCAATATGCTTATAAAAAATTAGAATTCACGTGTTTCGTTCATTTTGGAGTGAATACGTTTACCAGAAAAGAATGGGGAGATGGATTTGAAGATCCTAAAGTTTTCAATCTTCAAAATCTGGATACTGATCAATGGTGTAAAACAGCCAAAGAAGCAGGTATGAAATTGGTTATGTTTACAGCCAAGCATCATGATGGATTTGTTCTTTGGCAATCTCGTTACACCAAACACGGCGTAATGTCCTCGCCATATAAAGATGGTAAAGGAGATGTGCTGAAAGAACTAGCAACATCTTGTGAAAAATACGGGTTGAAGTTAGGAGTATATCTTTCTCCAGCAGATTTGTATCAAATAGAAAATAAAGAAGGTCTGTATGGGAATTTGAGTAAGTACACAGAACGTATCATCCCAAGACCTGTAGAAAACAGACCTTTTGCTAACAAAACAACTTTTAAGTTTAAGGTAGACGATTATAATGAGTATGTTTTGAACCAGCTTTTTGAATTGTTAACAGAATATGGGCCAATCCATGAAGTATGGTTTGATGGAGCACATCCTAAGCGTAAGGGAAATCAACAATACAATTATTTAGCATGGAAAAAACTTATACAAACTTTGGCTCCAGAGGCTGTTATTTTTGGAAAAGAAGACGTTCGCTGGTGTGGAAATGAATCGGGTGCTACTCGTGCTTCAGAATGGGATGTGGTTACCTTTGATGAAGATCCTCATCAAATGAATCTTTTTCCTGATATGCATGGAGACTTAGGGAGTAGAGAGAAATTATCGAAAGCAAAATATTTACATTATTTGCCTGCAGAAACAGATACTTCTATTCGTGAAGGTTGGTTTTATAGAGATGAGACAGATCAAAAAGTACGTAGTGCAGATGATGTGTTTGATATTTATGAACGTGCTGTTGGAGGAAATGCTACATTGTTGTTAAATATACCACCCAACAGAGAAGGAAAGTTTTCTGATGAAGATGTACGTGTACTTAAAGAAGTAGGGAAAAGAATACAAGAAACCTATGACAATGATCTATTGAAAGGAGCCGAAGGAGAAAGTGCTATTCTTGACGCAAATGAAGATTCCTATGTTTTAGGAGAAAATGGTAAAGGTAGTTTTATAATTACTTCACCAAAAAAGATAACATTGAATCGTTTTGTATTGCAAGAAGCCATCCAAACCCACGGACAACGAATAGAAAAACATGCATTAGATGCTTGGGTAAATAATAAATGGCAGCAAGTAATAGAAAGTACTGTGGTAGGCTATAAAAGAATATTGAGATTTGCTGATGTAACTACCAATAAATTAAGAATAAGAATATTGGAAGCTCGTTCAAAACCTTCCTTATCGAAAGTTTCCGCACATTATTATACACCACGCCCACCACAATTGTCAATTAACCGTAACCTAAAAGGACAGGTGACTATTGCCCCTAAAAAAAGCGATTTTGATTGGAAAACGCATGGTATTGATGTTAATGAAAGTATTTCAAAAAATCTGGTTATCAGATATACTACTGATGGTAAAATGCCAAATGAAAAATCACAAATATATACTGATTCTTTTTTCTTTAAATCGGGAGAAGTAAAAGCGAAAGCATTTGAAAATGAACAAACAGGAAGTTTAGCAGAAAGAGAATTTGGGTTGGTTAAAAAGAATTGGACTGTTAAAGGAACAACTGATAATAAAAACAAGCCAGAAAATGCAATTGATGCCGATGAGAAAACTTATTGGAACTCCGGAAGTGGAGCGCCAGAATTAACAATCAATTTAAAAGAAACTAAAACGATTCGAGGGTTTATTTATACGCCGCCTTTAAACTTTAAAGAAGGACTTATTGAGAAAGGAATTATAAAAGTAAGTAAAAATGGAAGGTCATGGAAAACAGTACAAACTTTTGATTTAGGAAACCTAATCAATGACCCAACGGCTCGTACAATACATTTTGCCAAAAAAGTAAAAGGACAATATATTCAAATTGTTTCCATTAGGGGGGCTGGAGGAAGTTCTTCGGCAAGCATTGCTGAAATTGATATTTTAGAATAGAAAGTTAATTTATAAATATATTAAAAGAAATAAAAATGAAACGATTGTATATAATTTTATTAGTAAGCATTTTTTTTGGAATGGCATCCTGCTGTTCTAAAAAAGAGAAGGAAAATACTGCTAAAAAAACCATTTTAGAGCGTGCCGAAATTCCTTATTTAAAAGGAGAAAGCCGTCAGATATTTGACCCAAAACCATCTACTTATTTTGATGAAAATAAATGGTTTACTAACGATCATTGTTTTGTAACCGATAAAAAGGGAGATCTTCATTGGTTTGGAATTAATAACCCATTTCCTCCAAAAGGGAAAGATTTGTACAGATATCACCCTTATTTAGGGCATTTAACTTCTGATTCAGCCACTGAAAATTGGAAACGTCAACCATTTGCTATTAATGAAATTAAAGGAACTGAATATATAGGTGCACCTTATGTGATTTGGCATGAAGAATCAAATCGCTGGGTAATGGTTGTGGAACAATGGAGAGAAAAAAGGCAGTTGGAGGTCTATTGGTCTGATAATCTTACGAACTGGGAAGAAACTAAAACAGCTATATTACCAGATAAATTGTGGGTAGGAACAAGAGATCCTCATATTATGAAAGGTGATGATGGAAAATATTGGATTCATGTGGTGGCAACTGGAAATAAAGGCGTAAAACAATCACAGGTATTGAGAATTAGAACTAAAGATTTCATCACTTTTGAAGACCCAGAAACAATTTTGGGTATTAATGATATTGAATGGGCAACTTTAATAGAATCTCCTTATTTAAAAGAACACAACGGACTTTGGTATTTGTTTTTCACCTATGCTCACAGACGTTATGCTGAAACTTTGGTTATAGTATCTGACAATCCAAACCATTTTGATTACGAAAAAAATGTGGTAACAACCTTATTTGGTCATGCCGCAGAAATAGTCAATTATAAAGGAAAAGAATATATCACTTCTTGTGGTCCTGAGGATGCTCATTATCTGAATGGTCATGGTGTGACAATGGCAGAATTGGGGTGGTTAAAACAAGAATAAAGAATATAAGGTGATGAATAAATTAAAGGCCATAATTTTAGTAGGGCTTTTTGTATTGAAGGCAACAGCGCAAACAAATACAAATGAATTAGTAGATAATTCAAAAAAAGAATTAAAATATATAGGAATGCCAGTTGGTGGAATTTGTGCAGGACAAGTATATTTAGGAGGTGATGGACAGCTTTGGTATTGGGATATTTTTAATGTTGCTATGATATCCCCTGGTAATGAAGGAGGACATCGATATTATGAAAACCCATTGACCCAAGAACAAAAGTTTGAAAATGGCTTTGGTTTAACTGTTCAACAAGGTGGGCGTGTTTATAAGAAAAATTTAAATAGTAAAGGGTTTTCTGATATTCAGTTTGAAGGAGAATATCCTGTAGGAAAAGTAGTTTATAATGATGCGAGGCTTCCTGTAAGCGCTACGCTAAATGCCTTTACACCTTTTATCCCAACAGATGCTGATAATTCAGGATTACCTGTAACGGTGTTAGAATACACAGTAACCAATACAGATATAGAAGATGTTGAAGTTGAATTAGCTGGATGGTTACAAAATATGTCGAGTTATTGGAGTGCTGAAGGTAAAAAAGGAAAACATACCAATAAAATAATTTCAACAGATAAATTTACACGTTTGGTATGTGAAAGTGATGAGAAATTTAAAGATGAACTACCAGATTGGGGAACTATGAGTTTAACATTGGTAGATGAAGGGAAAGCGACTGCTAATGCTGTAAAAGAAAATGGAAGTTCAATTTATACAGTTAATAAAGAGGAAAAAGAAGCTTCAATTAGTTTAGGAAATAAATTGGTTGGAAGTGTATCCGGAAATGCAATCTTAAAACCAGGAGAAAGTAAAACTTTTACGTTTCATTTAAGCTGGTACTTTCCAAATATTCATTTATGGAATGGAGCACATCACTGGAAAAACAAAGAAAATTTAAGACACTATTATACTTCTAAATTCAATAGTGCAGGAGATGTGTCAGATTATTTATTGAAAAATAATTGGCTGCTAGAAACTACTAAAAATTGGAATAGTACTTGGTACGATTCTTCTTTACCAAAATGGTTTTTAGATAGAACTTTTGTAAATGTAAGTACTTTGGCAACAACGGCTTCGGTTCGTTTTAATGATTTAAAAGATACACCAGAAAGTGAAGGTCGTTTTTATACATACGAAGGTGTTTATTTAGGAGAAGGAACTTGTACACACGTATTTCATTATGAACAAGCAATGGGAAGAGTTTTTCCAAATTTATCACGTCAACTTCGTGAGCAGACCGATTTAGGTTTGTCATTCGATAAGAGTGGAATTATTAAATACAGAGGTGAGTTTAGTGGATTGGGAAGACATGATGGTCGAGGATTTGCCATAGATGGACACGCAGGTACCGTAATGCGTATTTACCGTGAACATTTAATGTCTTCAGATAAAACATTTTTGAAAAAGAATTGGAAGAAAATTAAGAAGTCCATTCAAGTGATGATTGCTCAGGATAAAGAAAAAACAGGGCGTGCTGATGGAATCTTAGAAGGAAAACAATACAATACTTTAGACAGAACTTGGTATGGTAAAATTACCTGGATTAGTGGTTTGTATGCTGCTTCGTTAAAAGCGGGTGCTGAAATGGCTAAAGAAATGGGAGATAAGAGGTTTGCGAATACTTGTAAAAAAATAGCTCAAAAATCTTTTAAAAATATTTCAAAAGAACTATATAATGGTGAATATTTTATTCAGAAGACAGATCCGAAACATCCTGAAGCTCCAAATACAAATATAGGTTGCCATACTGATCAACTATTAGGGCAGTACTGGGCTACTCAAACAGGATTGGGAGATATTTTACCAAAAGAAAAAGTAAAGAAGTCGCTTCAATCTATCATGAAATACAATTTTGTGGAAAATTATGGTGATTATTTGGATAAAGCTGAGATTCCTGTAAAACGTTATTATGCTGATAAAAATGAACAAGGAATTATCATGTGTACTTTTCCAAAAGGAGGAACAGACAAAGCACCGGGAATTATAAAAAATGATTGGGAAAAATTAGTCATTGGTTATTTTAGTGAAATATGGACAGGACAGGAACACCAATTGGCAGCAACGCTGATCTCAGAAGGCCTTGTAGAAGAGGCTATGAAAGTTGAAAAAGCGGTACATGATCGCTATGCACCTTCAAAAAGAAATCCATACAATGAGATTGAGTATGGGAATCATTATACCAGAGCAATGAGTGGGTATGCACCCTTTGTTTCTGCTTCTGGATTCACTTATCATGGGCCAAACGGAATTATTGGTTTTGACCCAAAAATTAACCCAGAAAACTTTAAATCAGCATTTATAGCTGCTGAAGGATGGGGAAGTTTTTCTCAACAAATAAGTAATGAAAAGCAAGTGTGTCAACTTCAATTGAACTACGGAAGGCTCAAATTAAAAGAATTGAATTTGGTTACAAATGCGATATCAATAGATGTAGTAGTACTATTGAATAAGAAAAAGATGAATGCTACTTATTCAGTAAAAAACAAACAATTAAACCTGAAATTTGAATCAATCCAACTAAAAGCTACCGACATTTTAGAGATTATAATAAACTAAAATACACCCTCATTATGAAAAATATAAAAAACATCATATTAAGTCTAATGGTTTCAACTGTTTTGGTAAGCAGTTGTAATACAAATCAAAATAAATCAAAAGGAAAAAAGGAATTCAGAGTAGAAACTCCTGTTATAGCAAGTGAATGGCAACATATTTTTAACC
This sequence comes from Lutibacter litoralis, assembly GCF_014646675.1. Lineage (GTDB taxonomy): Bacteria > Bacteroidota > Bacteroidia > Flavobacteriales > Flavobacteriaceae > Lutibacter > Lutibacter litoralis. The sequence continues at coordinate 372,422 of NZ_BMNS01000003.1, forward strand.
CCAATGATACCCGTTCAGAAATAGATACTACTTGGTATACCAATGATCATTGTTTTGCCAAAGGAGCTGATGGCAAACTACACGCTTATGGAATTATTGGGCATAAACCCATCAATCCATGGACTGGAGAGAATAAATTATTTCATATTTCAGCAGATAGTATTTCCCAGTTAAAGTGGGAAGATCATGACTATGCTTTAAAAATAAAACCAGGAGTAGAACGTGTATTGTGGGCACCACATGTATTTCAGGAAAAAGGGAAAAACTATATGTTTTATAATATAGGAAACTTGCAAAAAAGCGCACCAAATTATGCAAGTTGGGGGCAGCTGTGTATGGCAGAATCAGATGATATGTTTAAATGGAATCGTTATGAATTTAACCCCCTGTTTAGTGATCCAGGACATGCAAGAGATTCATACATATTAAAAGACAGGGATACATATTATTTTTACTACACACGTACTTTTAGTGAAGTAGATTTGCGCTCTTGTGTTGCTGTAAGAACCAGTCCAGATTTAAAACATTGGAGCGGTCCTAAAATTGTGCATACCCAACCTTATGAAGTAGATTGGGGTGGAGATGCCGAGAGTCCGTTTATTGTGAAAAGAAATGAGATATTCTATTTGTTTGTTTGCAGAGCAATGACAAAATACAATGAAACTCATGTGTATTGGTCTAAAGATCCAATGAATTTCCCAAAAGAGAATTTTGTTTGTGAATTACCAACCCATGCATCAGAGGTTATTAAAATAAATGAAGATGAATGGTATATCTCCAATACAGGATGGGATAAGAAAGGTTTGTTCCTAGCAAAGTTAAAATGGCAATAGTAATTAGCTAATAATACTGATGAACAGTACTGCGATAGTGCTGTTCGTCTAAGTTTTTTAGTTATCCATCTAAAAAAATTTGGTTTCTTAAAAAAATGTTAATATATTAGCTAAATGCGTTTAGCAGGATTTAATTTAAAAAAATTCATTTTTTTTATTTTTTAACTAAAACGTTTTAGCAAAATTTTAGTAGAAAGAATTCAATTAAATATCAATTCTTTACACATGTAGCTAAAACGAATTAGCAATTTGAAATATTAAAATTGAATAATATCAACTCAAATAATTACTAATCTTTAAACCAGTGATAACATATGATAAAATAACCAAACTCAAAAAACAACTATAAAAAACTAAACTTATATCAGAAAAACTTTAAAATATTAATTTCTGATTCTTTAAACCAAAAAAATTAATAAGTAACTTTTAAATAAAGCAAAATTATGATTAAAAATTTATGCTTATCTCAAGAATTAGATGTTCTTTTTTATAAGAAGCTGAATACGAGATTAACTATTGGCTTTCTTATTGTTTCATTAATTACAATGAGTGCAACAGCAAATTCTTTAAACAACAACAATATTGTTTTTGGAGATGATAATTATGATACAGTTCTGCAAAGTATAATTAAAGGGAAAGTAACAGATAAAGAAGGATCTCCTTTACCTGGTGTGAATATTATAATAAAAGGAACTAACAAAGGCGTTGATACTGATTTTAATGGGAATTATAGTATTGAAGCTAACAATGGGGATGTACTGATATTTTCATACGTAGGAATGAAACAAGTTAATATAACTGTTGGAAATTCAAATACAATAAATATTACTTTGGAAGAGGATGCAAATGCTCTTGACGAGGTAGTTGTAATTGGATATGGAACTAAATCCAAAGCAACTATAGCTGGTGCAGTAGAAGTTGTAAATTCTGATGTATTAGAATCAAAAGCTGCTCCAACAGCCATGTCTGCAATTCAAGGAGTTATTCCAGGAGTAACAATTACAAGATCAAATGGTCAACCGGGTGCTGGAGGATTTAATATCAATATTAGAGGTTTGTCTTCTGTTAATGGAGGAAACTCACCTTTAATTTTAATTGATGGTAATCCAAGTGAAGATTTAGATATTTTAAACCCACATGATATTGAAAATATTTCAGTACTTAAAGATGCTGCAGCTGCAATTTATGGTTCACGTGCAGCAGGAGGTGTTATCTTAATAACAACTAAGTCTGGAAGAAAAGGAAAGCAAGTTGTTAAATTTTCTACAAATACGGCATTTTCAAAACCTTTAAATAAAGTAAAATATCCTACACTTTTACAGTATGCTCATATGAATCAAGAGGCTGATATAGCCAATGGAGTAGCTCCTTTTTGGGATGATGCAAGAATCCAAAAAATTATTGATGGAGCTGATCCTGATAGATTTGGATCAAGTAGAGATTTCCAGTTTTACAAAGGAATTGATATGTTTGAAGAATTATATGGAACAGGTTTCAGACAAGATTATAATTTAAGTATTAGTGGTGGTTCAGATAAAAGTAACTATTATTTCTCATTGGGTTATAATAAGGATGATGGTATGATAGATCAGGCACCTGATCAGGCAGAAAGATTCAATATTAGAATGAATTATTCGTATAAAATTTTGGACAACCTTAATTTGAATGCCAAATTGAGCTACGATAGGTTGAAAACAAAAGAAATTTATAATCTTGGACGTGCTTTGAATGGTCTTGCCACGTACCCATTATTTTTCCCAGTAAAAACACCCGAAGGAAATTGGTTTAGCCAGTGGGGGTACGCAAATCCAATTACTTTGGCAAGAGCAGGAGATCCTCGTGAAAAATGGACAAACAGAGTTTCACCTAACTTTAAACTAGACTGGGATATTTTAGAGGATCTTACATTAACAGGTCAGGCGAGTTTAACCTTCGAAAATTATAATTCAAGATTGATAAAAAAACAAATTCCATATTATTTTTGGGAGGATATTTTTTCATATTACGAGTACCAAACAAATCCTAGTAATGCTAATTATGGTTTTTCTAAAACAAATCAAAGAAACTACTCACTAACATTAAAGTATGACCACATTTTTAATGATGTTCATAATGTGAGTGTGATGGTAGGAGCTGTTCATGAAGAAAGTGATTATGACTGGTTTAGTGCTTATAGAGATAATTTTATTTCAGATGAACTGTTTTCATTAAATTTAGGAAGTACTGATAATATGAGTAATGGTGGTGGCGGGAATCATTGGGCATTAGAATCTTTAATTTCACGTATTGGTTATATCTATAAAGACAAGTATATTTTTGAAGCAAACCTAAGATATGATGGTTCCTCTAGATTTGCAGAAGAACAACGTTGGAAACTATTTAAAGGAGCTTCAGCTGCTTGGCGTTTGTCAGAAGAAGATTTTATCAAAAATACAGGTTGGTTTGATAATTTAAAATTACGTATGTCATACGGTGAATTAGGAAATCAAGCAGGAATAGGATTGTATGATTATGTACAAAACATCAATATTGGAGGTCAATATCCTTTTGGAGATACACAAAAGGCACAATCAGCGAGTCTTGCAGGAATGGTTTCTAGAGAAAGAACATGGGAAACCCTAATTTCTAGAAATATTGGTGTTGATATGACAGTTTTAGATAATAGATTGGATTTGTCTTATGATTATTATTATAAGACGAATAAGAATATGTTGTTAGGAGTTACTTTACCTTCAGTTTTAGGTGCTGCACCACCGGCTGGAAATAATGGAGAGTTAGATTCTTGGGGTTGGGAATTGAGTGCTGGTTGGAAAGATCAGATTAAGGACTTCAAATACGGAGCTAGAGTAGTATTGAGTAACAGTGATAATAAAGTTGTTGATTTAGGTGGATATGATAATTATGGAGTTGGTTATAACTGGGTAAGAGAAGGATATAGAGCCAACTTATATTATGGTTATGTATTCGATGGGATTATTCAAGATCAAGTTACGCTAGATGAATATAAGACCTTGGGAGGAGTGCCTGGAAATATTGGTATTGGAGATGCTATGTATAAAGATGTTGATGGTAATGGAAGAATTGATGCCTATAGTGACGAACGTGAAAATGGTGATTTAGCAATATTAGGAACATCAGATCCTCAGTATAATTTTGGTATCAATTTAAATGCTGAGTATAAAGGGTTCGATTTAACAGCATTTTTTCAGGGAGTTGGTAAGCGTTCAGTATTTAGAGAAGGAACTGCAAGAGTGCCATTCCACCAACCATGGTATCACCCAACTGCATTGTATTATAACAATACTTGGGCACCAGATAGAACAGATGCTAAATATCCGAGACTTTCACATAGCAATATCAGATATTGGAATTATCAGCACTCATCTAATAACGAAGAAAATGGGGCTTATATAAGGATGAAGAATATTCAGTTAGGGTATACCTTACCTGAATCAATTGTTGATTCTATGTCATTAAGTAAAGTGAGAGTATATTTTAGTGGAAATGATTTATGGGATTACCATAAAATGGGTGGAGGATATGATCCTGAAGATAATTCTTACGGTGATAATTATGCTTTTGCTAAAACTGTTTCATTTGGTGTTGATATAACTTTTTAAAAATAAAAAATATGAAGACAAAATATATAGTAGCAATTATTGGTTTAGTAATGATTTTAGGATCATGTACTAAAGAATTGGACCTATACCCAAAAGATCAAGTTTCTGATGGGTCATTTTGGAAAAGTCCAAAAGATTTTGAACTGGCAGCAAATAGGTTTTATAGAGCATTTCCAAGTCATTTTTCACACCATGATAGTAATGCAGAATCTACCTTTGGTAGCGGACCTAATGAAGTGAGTAATGGAACCTATGTAGCTCCAGATAATTCTGGACACTGGGATAATTCGTATGGAGCTATTCGCGAAATAAATTATTTGTTGGCTAAAAGTGAAGAATATGCAAACCCTGATGAAATTAAAACTTGGGTTGGAGAGGCATATTTCTTTAGAGCATGGCAGTATGCTGGATTATTAACTGAATTTGGAGGAGTTCCTATTATCACTAAAGTATTAGATGTTAATAGTGAAGAGTTAAATGCTCCAAGAAATTCTAGAGAGGAAGTAGCGGACCTAATTATTGCAGATCTTCAAAAGGCTATTTCATTTTTACCAAAGGCAAGTGAAATAGAGGGTATTGATTTAGGTAGAATTTCTAAAGGAGCAGCACAAGCTTTTTTAAGTAGAATAGCTTTATTTGAAGGTACTTGGGCAAAATACCATAATGGGACAAAAGCTAACGAACGATTAACAATTGCCGCTCAGGCTGCAAAATCTGTTATTGATAGTGGAGAATATGAACTTTTCAATAGTTTAGGAACGGATAAAAGTTATAGAAAACTGTTCATTGAAGCTGGTGAAGATAGTGAGGAAGTAATACTATCTAGAAGATATGTAAAAGATATTAATGGCACTCATAATCACACGCGTTGGTTAGAGCAAAACATCATGAATCCAACAAGAAGTTTGGTAGATGATTATTTATGTACTGATGGTTTGCCAATTAGTGATTCACCTTTGTTTAATGGGTATGATACAATGACTTCTGAATTTGAAAATAGAGATCCAAGAATGGCTCAAACTGTTTTTATGGTTGGAACAGAGTACGCATGGTATGATACTACAAAAATATTTGATAAACCTTCATTGGTGAGTCCTGTAACACGTACTGGGTATAGTGTATATAAATACTTAGCGGAATCATTAGAATCGTGGAGTAATAATAGTGAATATGATAATATAATAATTCGTTATGGTGAAGTATTATTAAATTATGCAGAAGCAAAATATGAGTTGGAAGGCTCTATTTCAGATGCTGATTTAGATGGATCAGTTAACAAATTAAGAGATAGGGTAGGTATGGTGCATTTGACAAATGCTTTTGTTGGTGCAAATGGTTTAGACATGCAGTTAGAAATTCGTAGAGAAAGAAAGATTGAATTGGCATGTGAAGGATTCCGTTTTAATGATTTAATGCGTTGGAAAACTGCTGAGGAAGAAATGCCAAAAGCTGTGAAAGGAATTAAGTTTGTCGGAACAGAGTACGAAACTGTATTCCCAGATTTAACACCTGGAGTACATTTTCAAGTAGATAGTGAAGGATATATTGTAGCAGAACCTGCAGGAGATAGAACTTTTAATGCTTCTAAACACTATTTAAGACCTTTGCCTAAAAAACAAATAAACCTAAATCCAAACTTGGAACAAAATCCAGGTTGGTAAAAATATTAACTAATATTACTTATTTATATTATAATTTGAGTTAATGATATTTTTGAATTAGTTAATTTATAAGGGAGTCTTTCGGCTCCCTTAGTTTTTTATAAATAGTGCTTCTAAATAAGCATAAAGTTTCATAATTACTTTACTACAAGCTTTTAAATATCATTATTTTTTAATTATTTAGCTAAATCGAATTAGCATAATAAATATAATGAGAATACCAAAATTAATTTTAGGAGTTTTAAGTGGATTACTAATTTCTTCATTTAATCCTCAACTAAATGTGTATGAAGAAGTATTAGACATTGAAAATATATCAAAACCACAAACAGATTGGGAAGGTATCATATTTAGTAGTTATGATCGTAATGGAGGCAATAATGATGGCTTTGCAGGAACTTATTCTAAACTTCGTCTTGAGAATGGAAATAGCGTATTGGCAGAAACTACTGGAGCTGGATATGTAAGTAGAATTTGGTTTACGCATTCAGAACACAAAAAAGATGGATTGCTGGAGTTAAAAGGAGAACATATTAAAATATATATAGACGATAAAATTACACCTGCTATTGACATTCCTCTGGAACAAACTTTTGAAGGTACTGAACCAGGATTCCCTTTAGGGCTTGTTGTTAAAGGTTTGGGAGGTTGGTATTACAATGTGCCAATTCCATTTGCTAACTATTGCCGGATAGAAGTGGAAGGAGATGGAGTTAAATTTTATCAAGTTAATTTTCAAAAGTACACTGGAGATAAAATAGTTCAAAGTTATCGATCTAGAGAGGTGAAAAAAACAAAGCAACTTCTTGAAATACTTGGAGAGAACTTGTTAAATGGATTTGAAAAGAAGAGTGATTCTACGAATGAAATCTTAATGAATATTCCTGCTGAAGGAAAGGAAGTTTTGGAAATTGAAAATGAAATTGGTCAAATAAATCGCTTAAGTATTGAAACAGCGCCTGATAATTTAGAGAGCCTTTTAAAAAGTCAACTAAAAATATATTGGGATGATCAAAAACAGCCATCTATTAACGTACCGGTTCATATGTTTTTTACCATTTCAAATGAAGAAAACTTACAACATTCATTATACGCTGGGTATAAGGACGGAAAATTGTTTAATAAATTACCTATGCCATTTTCCAAAAAAGCCAGAATTGAAATTGTAGCTGCTGACAAAGATTTAAAACTGAAAGTTAGTTATTCAATCAGTAAACAGACATATGCTACGGAAAATTATTTAACTACTTTTTACAATGAAGAGTTACCTGCAAACAACACGGATAAGCCCTTTTTATGGCTTGATGCAAAAGGTGAAGGGCAGTATATAGGAACGTTTTTAATGACAGAGGCAAAAACACACGGAGAAGAATACTTACCTGTTTGGTTAGAAGGAGATGAGGTTTTTGTTTGTGATGGGGAAATGCGAATTCACGGTACAGGAACAGAAGATTATTTTAACTGTGGTTGGTATGGTGTTGTAGGACGTTTGAATAAGTCGGGAAGTTTTCCACTGCACGGATTTCCAGAATATGAAATGAATGAGATTGGAAAAGCATCAGCATATCGTTGGCATTTATTAGATCCAATTCCATTTAAAGATACCATTCAGGTTACTGTGGAACACGGAACGAATAATACCATTGAAGCAAATTATAAAAGTGTGGCCTTTTACTATTTAAAGAAAAATTAAGATTAATATTTAGGAAATGAAAACATTAAATATAAAGTTATTTAGTATTCTATTACTGTCAATTCTGTTGATAGCCTGTAATTTTAAACCCAATAGAGTTGTTACATCAGAAATTGTTACAACGCAATCTTTACTAAATGAGATGGTGGATAGAGATGGTTTGGCAAAACTTTCTGAGCATTCATTTAAAACATTACAGGCGAGTAGTTATTCGCGTAAGTCTATTTCTAAGAATCAAGAAGGTTGGTTTGACAATGCAGATGCAAGTCAGTTTATTAAAGTAGATACAATTGAAGGTAGAAAAGAACATGTGCTTATGGATGTAGACGGTCCAGGTGCGATAGTTAGATTTTGGAGTACTTGGCATGCACAACAATTTTCAATGGGTACACTTCGATTCTATTTTGATAATGCAAATACTCCTCAAATTGAAGGGAGGATTGATGAAATTATTTCTTCTAATAAATATATTGGAGCACCACTTTCACAAACCACTTCACCTTTCTTAGAGAATGGAGGTTGGTTTTCAGGTCACAATCTTTATTTTCCTTTGCCATATTCAAAACATTGTAAAGTAACCTATCAAAAAGCGGATGAAAGTGTGAACGATGTGCTTTACTATCAAATTAATTATAGAAAATATACATCTGAAACTTTGGTAGAAACGTATACAAAAGGAGATTTAGAAAGCAATAAATATAAAAAAGCTATTTCAGATGTATCCAAAAAGTTGAATGAATATGAGTCTGTTGTAAATGGAACTCAGGTAGATCATTTAAATGGGATAGTAAAAGCGGGTAAATCGGTATCAACAACTTTAAAAGGTGAAAAGGCAATCAAGAAAATAGCGATAAAACTGAATACAGAAAATTTAGAACAGGCATTGCGTTCAACGGTGGTGTCTATGGAGTTTGATGGGAAAAAGACAGTTTGGGCTCCTGTAGGAGATTTGTTTGGTACAGGTTATAAAATATCAGCTTATAAAGGATGGTTGAGTAAAGTGAAAGAAGATGGGGATATGCTATTATATTTTCCAATGCCTTTTCAGCAGTCAGCAAAAATTTCAATCCATAATTATGGAAAAGAAGATATTGAACTGGTAAAAATGGATGTACATCATTCTGATTGGGAGTGGGATGATACAAGTTTGTATTTTCATGCCAACTGGCGTAATTATCCAAATGTTAAAACTTCAGAAAAAAAGGATGTTAATTTCATCACTATTTCAGGAAAAGGAAAGTATGTGGGAGATGTATTGACTCTTTTTAATGATAGTTATCAATGGTGGGGAGAAGGTGATGAAAAGATTTTTGTAGATGGAGAACAGTTTCCTTCTCATTTTGGAACAGGTACGGAAGATTATTACGGGTATGCCTGGTGTAGTGTAGTTGATTTTGAAGCACCATTTATTGCTCAGCCTATTGGAGATGGAAATAGAAGTCCGGGGTTGACAGTCAATAGCCGTTGGAGATCTTTGGATGTAATTCCATTTGACAAATCATTAAAATTTGATATGGAAATCTGGCATTGGGCATCTACAAAAATGGATTATGCGCCTACCACTTTTTGGTATGGAACTTTGGATGCAAAGGCAGAATTTATGGAAGATGTAGTAGGGGTGCAACTCCCTGTGAAATTATCAGGTAAATTTGAAGCAGAAGGATTTAAGGTTAAACAAGTTCAGGGAGGAGAGGTGATCACTCAGGCTTTTCTTTCTTATGATTGGAGTGCACGAAGTCATTTATTATGGAGAGGCATTCAAAAAGGTGATCAATTGGAAACTATTTTGTATTCAGAAAAAGAACGAAAAGGAGAATTGACTGCTGTATTTACCAATGCTCCTGATTATGTGATTGTTGATGTGTTGTTGAATGATGAAATCATCTTCAAAAATTTAGATCTGTACAGCGAAAAAGTATCTCTTAAAGAATATAGTATAGATAATGGAAAACTTAACAAAGGAAATAACTCAATAAAATTAATAGTTAAAGGAACCAATAAGAATAATCTAAATGCTGATAAATTAGGGGTAGATTATTTAATAGTACAATAAGTATAAAAAATATATAGGAATACTAAAAAGAGGTAATTATGAGTTTTGATGGATTAAATATGTCTTTAGGAAATTTAAGTCTGCTATCTGATGCGCAATCGCGATGTATTACTGCAGAAAACCCCGCAGGAGAAACTGGTGGAGGTGGAAGAGCAACAAAAGGTTTTGCTGAAAAACAGGCAAGTGAGTTAGGACAAGGTTGGAAAGTAAACCCAGCAATTACTATTGCTCCAAAAGAAACAGTTGTAATAGCAGATATTCAAGAGATGGGGAATATTCAAAGTATTTGGATGACTGGTCTTATTTCCAGAGATTTAATTATTAGAATCTATTGGGATAATCAAGAGCATCCATCTGTAGAAGTGCCATTTCCAGATTTTTTTGCCAGTGGTTATATTGACAATACCGATGTGTTGTTGGGTGGTGAATTTGATCCTTTGGTTTCCATTCCGGTAGCAGTAAATCCTTCAAATGCGTTTAACTGTTTTTGGTCAATGCCGTTTAAAGAAAGATGCTATTTCACCATAGAAAATAGAAGTGATATTGATAGGGTTTTATATTATCAGATAAATTTTCAATTAACACAAATACCTGAAAAATGCGCCTATTTTCATGCTTCATTTAGAAGGTCAAATCCCGTTAAGGTGAATGAGGTTCATACTATTATTGACAATATAGTAGGAGAAGGCCATTATGTCGGTACAGCAATGAGTGTTGGTTTAAACGGTGCCGGTGGATGGTGGGGAGAAGGTGAAGTAAAATTTTTTATCGACGATGATAATAAATTTCCTACAATTTGTGGTACTGGCTTGGAAGATTATTTTTTAGGAGCCTTTAACTGGGAAACAAATAAAGGATACACTACTTATAATTCACCTTATGGAGGCTTCCATAAATATGAAGCTCCTGATGGTTTGTATAAAATTCAACCACGTTTTTCATTGTATCGTTGGCATATACAAGATCCTATTCGGTTTAAAGGAAAACTAAAAGTTACGGTTCAGGATTTAGGATGGAAGAATTTCAATACAAAACAGTTTGACAACGTTGAAGAACGAAAGTATTTAATGCGTCAGGATGATATAGCTACAGTTGCCTTTTGGTACCAAACATTACCAAGCATTCAATTAAAATCTTTGCCAAATAAAGAAGGGCTGTCGATTCAATAAACGTTAATAATAAATAAATGATGAATTTGAACAAAAATAAAGGGCAAGTAGGATTGCTAGAAAAAATAGGATATGGATTAGGAGATACTGCAGGTAACTTTGTGTACCAATCAGTATTACTATTACTTGGTTTTTTCTATACAGAAATATATGGATTGAGTACAACAACAGTAGCATCTATTTTTTTAGTTGTAAGAATTGTAGATGCAGTTACCGATCCTTTAATGGGAGCAATAGTAGACAGAACAAATACTAAATGGGGGAAATATCGTCCATATTTAATCATATTAGCAGTGCCATATGCGATAGCAAGTGTGTTGGTTTTTACTGTTCCAGATCTAGGACCTGAAGGAAAAGTTATTTATGCGTATGCTACGTATACTACTTTAATGTTATTATTTACAGCCACTAATATACCTTATGGAGCATTAACAGGTGTAATGACTAGTGACCCTAAGGAGAGAGCATCAATAAATGCAACTAGATTTATGTTTGCTACAGGAGGTGGGTTAATAGTAACATCCTTGGTTCTTCCTTTAACCACCTATTGGAGCGACCCGGCAATAGGATATAGAAATGCCATGATTTTAATGGCTATTTTATCTGTTATACTATTTGTCATTTGTTTTGCAACAACAAAAGAACGTGTAAAAGGATTGGTTTCAGAAAAAGGAAAAGGAAATTTTATAAGAGATATTAAATTTGTTTTTAAAAATGACCAATATCGTTTGGTGGCTTTGGCAACACTTTTAATGGTGAGTGCTCAAACAATTAAAAATACGACACAATTATTTTATATAACTATTTATGTTGAAGACGCAGTGACCTATTCAGCCTTATTTTTATCTATTTGGATGATTGGAGGTATGATAGGAGCACAGCTAGCAACAAAAGTGCTGGATATAATGGATAAGAGAAAGGCATATATTATGTTATTGTATATATGTGCTATTATTTCTGCAATTTCCTATTTCGTTGGAAACACAAATATCATTTTAATTATGGTAATACAATTTTTTGTAGGATTCTTTAACCAAATGATTGCACCTATCTGGTTTACATTTACTGCTGATGCTGTTGATTATGGAGAGTTGAAATTTTTCAAACGGATGGACGGATTAACACTTTCATTTACATTGTTTTCTTTAAAACTAGGACTTTCAATAGGAGGAGCTTTGGCATTGACTATTATGGGGTATTATGGATATGTAAGCGGGGGTGTTGAACAAACGCTAAAAGCAACTAATGGTATTTTATTTGTATTTGCAATTGTACCAGCAATTGTATTTGTATTAACAGCATTGGTGGTAAGCTTATTTAAATTAAATAGTAAAACAATTGCTTTAAATGCAGTAAAACTTCAAGAGCTAAGAGCTAAGTAAAACGAATGATAAAATAAAAAAAGTAACAATTATAAATAGATCAATAATGAATATAAAAAAACATTTAAAAATAAGCTGCTTATTCATCTTATTCTTAGCAGGAATGAGCAATGCTTTTGCACAAAATACACAGTTTTATGTATCTCCTTCAGGTACTAATTCTAATGATGGTTCTAAAGAAAAACCATGGAAAACGCTGGAATTTGCAAAGAAACAAGCAAGATTTTTTGATGGCAATGTAAACATCAACCTTTTTGACGGAACGTACACTTTAAATAAGACCTTAGAATTAAATTATCAAGATTCTAATGTTACTTATAAAGCAGTAGATGGAGATAAACCAATTATAAGTGGTGGTGTAAAAGTAAAGAATTGGAGAAAAGGTAAAAATGGAATTTGGCATGCTAAAGTTCCAAGAGGAATAAAAGGTAGACATTTATATGTGAACGGAAATAGAGCAGTTAGAGCAAGAACGGCTAATGCTGACGGATGGGAAAGAATAGCAAATAGACCAGATCCATGTGGATCGGTATCTTGTAGAGATGATGAAAATACTCCTAACGGATTTAAAATACCGAAAGATTTTCCTAAGCTTTCAAATATAGAAGATGTTGAGATGGTTAATATTATGCGTTGGAAAATGTATAGGGGAAAACTTCAAAAAATAGAAGATGGTATTGCTTATGTGAATCAAAAATATTGGGATCTTGCTAAAATAGGTCCTTTCGCAATATTGAATAATGATAATCATAAGGCAGTTAACTGGTTGGAAAATGCCATTGAATTTTTGGATGAAGATGGAGAGTGGTATTTAGATAAGAAAAGCCGTACGCTCTACTATAAGCCAATGAAAGGTGAAGAATTAAATAAAGCTGAAGTGGTTATTTCTAATGTAGAAAAGATTATTGATGCTGACGGATTAGAAAATGTAGCCTTCGAAGGAATAACATTTGCCTATGCAAACTGGAATCAACCTTCTACGCCTCTTGGTTATGTGAGTATCCAATCGGGTGCTGTTTTGGCAGATCCTGATTACCAATCAATCGAAGACGCTTTTGAAGGTTTGGTTGATATTCCAGGGAATGTTCACTTTAAGAATTCAAGAAATATAGTAATGAAAGGAAATACCTTTCAGCATCTTGGAGGAACAGCCTTGAATTTTGATACGAACAACCAAAACGTAAATATTTTTAGTAATGCGTTCAATGATATTTCAGGTTCAGCTATTGCTATTGGAAACTTACAAGATCATCATATTGTTCCTGAAAAAATAAGCCGTGAAATTATTATCGACAACAATAGCATTGAAAATGTAGGGGTTGAGTACTGGGATGTTTGTGCTATTAAATGCTCGTATGTGAAGGATGCAGCCATCGTGAACAATTCGATCAATGGATCTTCAGCAGGTGGAATTACCCTTGGATGGGGATGGGGGCGTTATGATGTTGACAACTTCGATTTCTGGAAAGACGGTTCAGACAAAGCTTACAATCACGACACAGTTGCTGGAGGAGTTCTAGTAGCACATAATAAAATTACCAATGTTACTACAAAACTGGGTGATACTGCAGCAATTTACAATTTAGGAGCATCTCCAGGTACAAAATGGTATGCCAATTATATTGAAAATGTAGCACATCCTGAGGCTAGGTTTTGCAGTGCTTATAGTCATGGTATTTATATAGACAATGGTTCTAGAGGAATTGAAATTCAAGATAATGTAGTTATAGGTTCTTCACATGAACCATACTTGGCAAATGGATCACATGATTATAATGTGAGGGGAGAAGCCTATTATTATAAAAGTGATGCTGGAGAATACCCAAAATGGATCGAAGAAAAGGCAGGTGTAAAATCTGAAATTAAAGACTTAAGACACAGAGAGGAAATTGAGAAATTATTACCAGAGTCTTTACCAGTTGATGCTAAATTTCATGTCGTTGAAAAAGGTGTAGCTATAGGTAAAAAGATAACTGCTGTTGGTAGTACTGCAAACAGTAGAGCATCTTTCACAACTGATGGGAAAACAGAAACGTATTGGAGAGGTGAAGGAAAAGAAGGAGAATTAATATTGGATCTAGGAAAAACATCAGATGTGTATTATGTAAACTCGGCATTTGGTTACATTCAGCCTAAAACAAAAGAAGAAGTTTATTTCAGACACGGATATGAATTCGAATATTTTACTTCTACGGATGGTGAAAATTGGACTACTTACGGAGAAGGTAAGAAAGTTTCCACACTGGCAATAAATCAACAATATGGTGAAGATCAAAAGCCTGTTGAAGCTAGATATGTGAAACTTAAAGTTTATAGTTCAGGAGAGCATCAACTTGGAGTTTTGCGATTTAAAGTGGTTGATCAACAGCCTGTCTATGGTGGGCGTAAATTTGGACCACAATAGCGCAATTTTGTTTAAGTAGCTTTTTAAAAAATCAACTATTGCTAGTATATAATCAAAGTGACTTCTATTCGCTTCAAAAGTAACTTTGATTGTATGTTGGCATTGACCATTTTAAATTTTTAATAGCAATATATAAAATGTACAGATTTACATTATTTTCACTAGTAATTATTACCTTCTTTAATGTTAGTTGTACATTAGAAAAGAGAAATGAAATAAACTCATATAAGCTTGTTTCTCAACCTGTAGAGCTTATTCCAGAAGAGGGAAGTTTTGAGCTAAATGAAAATACAAAAATCTATTTTCATGAGGATGCAAAAAAGTTACTAAAAGTAAGCAATCAGTTTATAAATGAACTTAAACAAGCAAGCGGAATAAAAATTGAACTTACTGACAAAATACCATCAAAAGGAATTTCGGTATTCAACGATGCTAAGCTTCCCATGGATGCTTATCGGTTAATTGTAAAAAAATCTGGAATAGAGATTTCTTCAAACACATCAGCAGGTGTGTATTACGCTTCGCAGTCAATGAAGCAGTTGATACCTGTTGAGTTTGCTAACAGTATAAAGCCACGAGGCCAAAAATGTAATATTCAAGCAGTGACAATTTATGATAAACCTGAATTTAGCTGGAGGGGTAATTGTCTTGTAAGACTGAATTTATGATATGATACAAGGTAGGAAAAAAATATAAAACTTGATTATAAAGGAACTAAGAAGACTGTTTTGTTAGGAATTGAAAAGCAACATACTTCTTTAAGTAAAATCAATAAGCCAATATTAAAAAATGATAAGTAAATAAAATGAAAAATTTAAAAATAAAAATAGTTTTACTCTTAGTCTCATTTTCAGTTTTAAGCTGTATTCAGGCTCAAAAGAAATCAATTGTTAGTGTTGAATCACTGCTTAATGAAATGACCTCCAGAGAACAAATTACACGTTTTCCAAAACAAGCATTTCTCACGAAACATGTGAGTAGTTATGATAGATCAAGCACTTCACCTTCTGAAAAGAACTGGTTTCATAATTGGGATATGAATCAATGGGAAGGTGTTGAAGATACTAAGAATGGAAAGGAATATGTTTTAATGAATGAAAAATCTCCAGGAGCAATTACACATTTTTGGATGACTGGATCAGGGGAAAACAGAGGGCAAGGGACATTACGAATTTATATTGATGGTAATGAAAAACCTGTAATAAGTCAGACGATAAGAAGTTTTATCGGGGAAAATAAAGAAGTAGGCTATCCAATGAGTTGTTCCGTGTCTCCGGAGACTATAGCCGATGAACGTGGCCATAATTTATATTTGCCAATACCTTATGCAAAATCTTGTAAAATCACCTATCAATCGGATTTGGTTAAGGACGGAAACCCTTGGGAAACAAGAAGTGAAATTTTGTATTATAATATTGATTATAGAGAATATGCTGAAGGAACAAGAATTGAAAGTTTCAATAAAAATTCAATAACTCAAAACAAGTCAATTATTCAGGCAACCAATCAAATGTTGTTAGATGGAAGGTTTAGTCAAGAAAAAAAGTTAAATGAGCTTGATAATTTTCAAATAAAATTAGCTCCTGGTGAAGAGTTGTTGGTCTCAAAAAAAGATGTAGGGGCAGCTATTCAACAATTAAATATGCGTATTCAGGAAGATAACCCAACACAATCGTTAAGGTCTATTATCATCAAATGTACTTTTGACGATCAACAAACAGTATGGGCACCTTTAGGTGACTTTTTTGGAGCAGGTTATCGAATAGATGCATTTGAAACAAGGTATAACAAAGTATCTGTAGATGGTAATCTTAAATCTAAATGGCTTATGCCCTTTAAGAAATCTTGTAAAATTACTTTAGAAAATATTGGAGAAACAACCATAGGAGTTAATGGATCGTTAAAGTATTCTTCATATAAATGGAATAAAAACGCAATGCATTTTTATACATCATGGCACCAATATACAAAGGTAAATACTGGAGTTCCTAAAAATATGTTAGGAGGTGAAGGTGTTAGAGACGTAAATTTTGTAACTCTAAAAGGTAAAGGAGTATATGTGGGTGATGTATTAACATTGTTTAATGATAATTTGCCTATAGGAAAAACAAGTTGGACCAAAGAAGAGGGAACTTTTAATTATTGCTGGTGGGGAGAAGGAGATGAAAAAATATACATTGATGGAGAGCAATTTCCATCACATTTTGGAACAGGAACAGAGGATTACTATAATTATGCTTGGTGCAAGGCAGAAAAGTTTTCACACCCGTTTATTGCCCAGCCTTCAGGTGGAGGAAATATGACGCCAGGTTATACCGTAAATACAAGAGTTAGAGCACTTGATGTGTTGCCTTTTAATACAAGTTTAAAATTTGATATGGAGTTGTGGCATTGGAATAAAGCCTCAATAAATTATGCTCCAACAACATTTTATTATATGATGCCAGGTGGAGAATCTAATATAAAACCTGACTATAAAGGAGCGAAAGAAGAAGTATTATTAGATTTTGAAAAATTACACACTGTTGATCCTAAAGATCAATAGAAAGTTATTTTTATGAGTTTAATGTGATGTGAAAACCTCAAGTTTTCTTCAACCAAATTTGATTATTGTTAAAAGATGAAAGAAATGTTCAAAATTCGTTAACCCGCTGTACATTGAGGGGGATTTATTTATTCTTGGATGTCAGTTCGAGGCTCCAGATAAAAATTTTCTCTAAATGTACAACGGATTTCGTTAATTTAAATTTACAGAACCTAAAGTATTTACAGATGAAGGTTGGATTACACATTCTGGAGGTTGGTTAAGCGCATTGAGCAGATTGAAAAAATAAGTATATGAAATATTATAGAAACATAAAAAAAACAATATTTGGAGTCATATTTCTGTTAGGTTCACTTCAGGTATTCAGTCAAAATTCAAGGTTAACAGAAATTGCAGAAATTCCATTTACTAAAGGTCAGGCTCAATATGTTCTGAATGCTGAACCTATTGATTCTATTGGGGAATGGTATATTAATGACCACACTTTTATTGAAGATCTAAAGGGAAATCTTCATTTCTTTGGTATTAATAATCCGTTTTTAAAGGATGGAAGTTATAACTATTCTTATCACCCTCATATCAGTCACGCAGTAATGAGTGCTCCTGAAAAGGAATTTGAGCATGTAGGAATGGCAATTTCAGAGTATAAAAACGGTAATGGATTTGTTGGAGCTCCTTATGTGGTAAAAAATAAAGAAGGCAAGTATTTGATGTTCTTTCAGGCAAAATTTGGGAAAGAAAGATTTCAGGAATTAGCAGTCTCTGATGATTTGTACAATTGGAAAAGAACCCATGCACCCATATTAGCATCTCACGACAATATGAGAGACCCTTGTTTTTTTCAAGATGATAACGGAAAAGATTATTTATATATTGTAACTCCGCGTATGGAAGGATCATCTATATCCGTTATAGAGACTGAAAATTTTGAAGCTTTTGGAAAACCGAAAGAAGTAATCCATATTCCAGATGGCGTTAGCTGGAGTGGATTGGAATCTCCCTATGTTGTAAAAAGAAACGGATTGTATTATTTGTTTGTGTCTTATGCGCACAGACATTATGACGAAACTTTGGTGATAGTTTCTGATCGCTTTGATTCTTTTAAGTTGGAAAATACGATTACAACCCTACATAGCCATGCTCCCGAAATAGTTACTTATAAAGGAAAAACATATATCAGTACTTGTGGAATTGAAGGTCATCAAATGCTGGATAATCATGGTTTATACTGGTATGAATTACAATGGTTAAAACAATAAATAATAACTTATGCGGAATACATTAAACTATGTGTAATCTGGAGATGAGTCTTATATATATATTGGGGTTTTAAGGAGAATGATAGTTAGCGTTATTGGATTCTGAAAAGTTACATTTATTAAAAGGATAAGAAGTATAGAATCTAAATCATTAGGTTATTTCGATATAAAAAAATATTTAAAATAATTATGCTAAATCGTTTAAGCAATAAAAAGTTTTAATTATCTTTGAAAGATAATTTGATTTTACAAGCTTAAAATTATACAAATTATTACATATATAAAATTTAATAAGATATGAGAAAAATTGAATATTTACTAATTCTAACAGCTGTTTTGTGTTTAGGTTCTTGTAAGCAAGTACCACCTCCAACAGCTTTTGGTCCAGTTCCTTCTGAACGTCAAATGAAATGGCATGAAATGGAATACTATGCCTTTGTACATTTCAGTATGAATACCTTTACTGATATTGAATGGGGATACGGAGATAAGAATCCTGCATTATTCAACCCATCAGAACTTGATACACGTCAATGGGTAAAAGTATTTAAAGATGCTGGAATGAAAGGGGTAATTATAACAGCCAAACATCATGATGGTTTCTGTTTGTGGCCTTCAGAGTATACAGATTATTCAGTGAAAAACTCACCTTGGAGAAATGGTAAAGGAGATTTATTAAAAGAACTTTCTGAAGCGTGTAAGGAAGCTGGATTGAAATTTGGAGTGTATTTATCGCCTTGGGATCGTAATTATGCCAATTATGGAAAACCTGAATATATTACCTATTTCCGTAATCAATTAAAAGAATTACTAACAAATTATGGTGATATTTTTGAAGTGTGGTTTGATGGGGCCAATGGAGGATCAGGATATTATGGAGGAGCCAATGAAACAAGAAGTGTAGATAGAAAAACATATTACGATTGGCAAAACACCTATAAAATTGTTCGTGAATTACAACCAGATGCCATGTTGTTTAGTGATGCAGGTCCTGATACACGTTGGTGTGGAAATGAAGAAGGTTGGGTAGGAGAAACCAATTGGAATTTGTTAAGGCGTGATGAAGTTTGGCCTGGATATCCAAATTATGAAGAATTAAGGTATGGTCATGAAGACGGTACGCATTGGGTACCAGCCGAAGTAGATGTTTCAATTCGTCCAGGGTGGTTTTATCATAAATCGGAGGATCATAAAGTAAAAACAGTTCCAGAATTACTGAATATTTATTACAATTCTGTTGGTAGAGGTGGTAACTTCTTATTAAATTTCCCTGTAGATCAAAGAGGGTTAGTTCATGAAATTGATGAAAAACGGGTGAGAGGATTGGCTGCTATTTTAAAAGAAGATTTTAAAGAAGAATTAGCCAAAAATAAAGATGCTGAAGCAACAAGTGTTAGAGGAAATTCATCTAAATACGATGCTTCAAATGTAAATGACGGAAATAAAGAAACCTACTGGACAACCAATGATGAAATAACAACAGCTTCATTAACGATAGATTTAGAACAACCAACTGAAATAAACCGATTTTTAGTTCAAGAATATATTCAATTGGGTCAACGTGTTCAAGAATTTACCTTGGATGGCTTTGTTGATGGAGATTGGAAAGAGTTAGCTTCAGAAACTACTATTGGTTACAAAAGAATTTTGAGGCTTCCAACAGTTACTGTTTCAAAACTTCAATTGAATATTAAAAAATCAAAGGCTTGTCCTGTAATTTCTAATATTGAAGTATACAAAGCTCCAAAGGTTGTAGTTGCTCCTGAAATTAAAAGAAATAAAGAAGGGATGATAACCATCCATTCAGCAGATAAAGAATTAGAAGTGTATTATACAACCGATGGCTCGGAACCAACTAAAAGTTCTAACAGCTATTCTAAATCATTCGAATACGATAAGAAATCAGAAATTAAAGCAATAGTTCTTGATAAGCAATCAGGGAAGTCGAGCCCTGTTTCTTCAGAAACCTTTGATATTTCAAAAAAGAAATGGAAAGTTTTAAATTCCAAAGATGAAAATGTGGCTAAAATATTTGATGGTGAATCTTCAACTTCTTGGGGGCAATCTGGTAAGAAAATGCCTTTAGATCTTATTGTTGATTTAGGAAGAATTAATAAAATAGCTGGATTTAGATATTTACCAGATCAAAGTAGATGGTCTTCAGGAATTATTTTTAACTACGAGTTTTATACTTCTGCGAGTGGTAGAAATTGGAAGTTAAAGAGCAAGGGAGAGTTTTCCAATATTAAAAATAGTCCAATTTGGCAAACTAAAACATTTGATACAGCAAAAACTCGATTTATAAAATTAAGAGCTATAAAAAATACCGATAATAATAACAAAGCAGGATATGCTGAGTTCGATATAATAACAGAATAAAAGTAAATAAAATGAAAAAAGCAGTTTTTAGTATAATCGCCCTATGTCTAATAGGAATTCAAGGAAGTTTTGCTCAAAAAAAATACGAAGCAAACTGGGAATCAATTGACAGTCGTCCGATAGCACCATGGTTTGAAGATGCAAAATTTGGAATATTTATTCACTGGGGACCTTACTCGGTTCCCGCATGGAGTCCGAAGGGAACTTATTCAGAATGGTATCAATATTGGTTACAAAGTAAATCGCTTTTTGGAAATGGAAAATTTACAGGGACTGAAGTGTATGATTATCACGTAGAAACTTATGGTCCTCATTTTAGTTATTACAATTTTGGAGAACAATTTACAGCCCGTAATTTTGATGCAGATAAGTGGGCAAAACTTTTTGCAGATGCAGGAGCAAAATATATGATGATTACTTCAAAGCATCATGATGGGTTTACATTGTGGCCAAGTAAAGAAGCAAATAAAACATGGGGTTTCCCTTGGAATGCAAAAGATGTTGGAGCGAAAAGAGATTTATTGAAAGAATTAGAAGTCGCGGTTAAAAAGACCGATGTGAAATTCGGAACTTATTATTCTTTATACGAATGGTTCAATCCGTTATGGAAAAAAGACAAGGAAAAGTTTGCTTTAGAACACACTCACCCACAATTTAAAGATTTGGTAGAAAATTACAAACCAGATCTAATTTGGTCTGATGGTGACTGGAGTGCCAAACCAGAAACATGGCATTCACCTGAGTTGTTAAAATGGTTGTTCAATGAGTCAGCGGTTGCAGAATCTGTTGTGGTGAATGACCGCTGGGGAGATGGGGCTCGTTTTAATCATGGGGGTTATTATACAACTGAATATCAATCAGAATTGGATGGAAGCAAGCCTTGGGAAGAATGTAGAGGAATTGGTTTTTCTT
Organism: Lutibacter litoralis; assembly: GCF_014646675.1. Lineage (GTDB taxonomy): Bacteria > Bacteroidota > Bacteroidia > Flavobacteriales > Flavobacteriaceae > Lutibacter > Lutibacter litoralis. The sequence goes on from NZ_BMNS01000003.1 coordinate 394,332, forward strand.
TCGGATACAATGCCAATGAAGATTCATGGGATTATGCTTCAGACAGAACACTAATTTATTTACTATTAAATGTAGTGAGTAATGGAGGGAATTTATTGCTAGATATAGGTCCTGATGCAAACGGTAATATTCCACCAATTATGCAGGATAGATTGTTAGCAATTGGTGATTGGCTAAAGGTAAATGGAGAAGCTATTTATGGTTCAAGAAAATGGGAACGTGCTTGTCAGTGGTCTAAAAAAGGAAAAAAAGATTGGAAACCAGAAGGAGCTCATTACCTACCAGCTGATTTCATTTTAAAACAAACTATTGATCCAGAACCTGGATATGGAGTTCGTGAGATTTTCTTTACTAAAAAAGGAGAAGACGTATTTGCAATTGTACCAAAATGGCCTAAAGAGACATTGGTTATTAGAGATATGAAGGCAACTTCAACTACTGAAATTACATTAGTGGGAACTGATTTAAAAGTTGAATTTGTTCAAAAAGGAAAGAATTTAATTCTTAAAGTTCCAAATCTTACACCTGATGAATTACCATCTAAGTATGCATATTCATTTAAAATTAGCAATGTTGTAAAATAAAAAAGACAAAAGTTGGTAGGGTTTTAAATATGAGATTGTAATAAGAATGTAACGAAAAGAAATTGAATAATACGTTCAAGTAAAACTATAAAAGTGATAGGTACAATTACGAAATATTTTATTGTAAATTTAACCTTGGTGTTAATGACATTTCAAGGGTTTTCTCAATCGAATAAGAAAGGATTTTATAAGGGAGAAGGTTCCAGACAAGTTCATCTTGATTTTCATACTACTGAAAAATTGGAGAATATTGGTAAGAGTTGGAATAAGGATGAATGGCAACAAACCTTAAAAGATGGACATGTAAACTCCATTAATATTTTTGCCAAAGGACATCACGGATGGGCTTATTATAATACTAAAATAGGGAAACGTCACCCCAATTTAAAATTTGATTTACTTAAAGCTCAAATTGAAGCAAACAAAGAAATAGGTGTTTCATCTCAAGCTTATGTAACTGTTGGCTGGAATGTGCTCGATGGAAAGGAGCATCCAGAATGGGTGTCAACAGGTAAGGATGGTAAAAATACTTTTGCAGAAATGGAGGCGAAATCAAAACCAGGAGAACATTTTTCTTGGGGATGGCCTAACATGTATCCAGAAGGCCCTTATATGGAGCATTTGTTGAAGCATACTGAAGAGATTGTGAAAAATTACGATGTTGATGGTTTTTGGTTTGATATTGTGCCTGTTGGAAATATCAATTACAATGAGTACAGTAAAAAAGATATGGAAGCCAATGGTATAGATTGGAATAATGAAGAGGAGGCCTGGGCTTATCATTGTAAAAAAATGCATACTTATTTTCAGAAGACAAATGCGCTTATAAAAAAATACAAACCCAATGCCACTATTTATTATAACTGGACCACTCCAATAAGTAATAAACGCATTGTGGATGAGCACTATGATCAATATAATACCAAGCAGGATTTAGAAGATTTACCAACTACTTGGGCAGGTTATGATGTATTTCCGGTACGAGCTAAATATTATGCAAATACAGGAAAACCAATTGTGGCTATGAGTGGGAAATTCCATTCGGCCTGGGGAGAGTTTGGAGGCTTTAAACACAAAGATGCTATCTGGTATGAAGCAGCGAGTATGCTTTCTTATGGAGCTATGGCTAATTTTGGAGATCAATTACATCCTACAGGAAAATTAGAAAAAGCAACTTATGATAATATTGGTCATGCATATGAGTATATTGAAAAAATTGAAGATTATAGTTTAAACTCAAAACATTTGGCAAAAACAGCTATTTGGTTAAGCTTTACAGGAAGAGATAATGATTTGACCAAAATGTTGTTGGAAAAACAAGTGAATTTTGTGGTGGCAAATAATTTAAATGATTGGAGTGATTTAAAATTAATAATCTTAAACAGTGATGTGAAGTTAAATGAGGAAGAAACAATAAAGATTCAAGCATTTGTTGATAAGGGAGGGAAACTGTTTATTCTTGAAAAAGGAGCTTTTGAAAACGGGAAGTGGAAATTTGATATTGGAGCAACATATTTGGGAGATGCCACAGCCGATGTTTATTATACATTAGTCTCAGATAAATTGACAGAAGATTTAATACAATCGCCATTTTTAAATCGTTATCCTGCAGTTCGAGTTCAACCTGAAGCAGGAACAGAAATACTAGCAAAAATTCATGAACCTTATTTTAACAGAACTGTTGAGCATTGGACATCTCATGACAATACGCCGTATAATACAAAAGCAGCTGCTCATCCAGCAATTATTAGAAATGGAAATATTGTTTGGGCGGCACACCGTCTTGAAAGAAACTACGGAAAAGAAGGGTCGAGAGTACATAAGCAATTATTTTATAATGCCTTAAAACAGGTGTTAACAGATCCTTTTGTAGAAGCAGATTTACCAAGTAGTGGACGTGTAAATTTATTACATCAACCGCAAGAAAATCGCTATGTGGTGCATTTAACATATGCCACGCCACATCAGCGTGGTCGTGCAAAGGTAATAGAAGATTTGGTACCTTTATACAATGTAAATGTACGTGTGGACTTTGATGAAAAAATTAAAAAGGTCTACACTATTCCAGATAAAATGGAATTGAAAATGAAAAAAGTTGGAAACCAATTAGAAGTAGTTGTTCCTGAATTTAGATGCCACAGTGGAGTGGTTTATGAATATTAAAATTAAAGTTTATTTGATTAATTGTGGATTGATTGTCTATTTGTGGGATCAATACCTTTAAAGGTATTGATCCATACAAATTAATAAGGTTTCAAAAATAAAAATACACTAAAAAATATAAAAATGAGAATTACAATTTTAGCAATAATTTGTTTATTGAGTATTTCCTGCTCAAATAAATATAAGGATATAAGCAATCAAGAAGGGGCTTATCAAGTAATACCAAAACCAACTCTACTAGAAATTTCAAAAGGAAGATTTTTAATAAATTCGGATACTAAAATTTTAGGGGATTTAAATTTGACAAACGAAGGAGAATATTTAGCAGAAATGTTAAGTCTTTCAACAGGAGAAAATATTGAGTTTGATTCAAAAAGTAGCAATGGAAACATTGTATTAAAAATAGATGAAGCTATAACTAATGATGAAGGGTATGAATTAAAAGTAACTTACAATGAAATTACTATTTCAGGAAAAACTTCTAAAGGTATCTTTTATGGAATTCAAACATTAAGACAATTAATGCCAGCTTCTATTGAATCAGGAGGTGATACAGAAGAAGAATTAACCATTCCAGCAGTGAGCATCAAAGATAATCCGAGATACTCTTATAGAGGAATGCATTTAGATGTTGCTCGTCATTTCTTTCCTGTTTCATTTGTGAAAAAATACATCGATTTAATTGCAATGCATAAAATGAATACATTCCATTGGCATTTAACAGAAGATCAGGGATGGAGAATTGAAATAAAAAAATATCCAAAATTAACTGAAGTTGGAGCCTGGAGAAATGGAACTATTGTTGGTCATCACCCGGGAATTTCAAACGATCAAAAGAAATATGGAGGGTTTTACACACAGGAAGAAGTAAAGGAGATAGTAAAATACGCTTCAGAACGTCATGTAACTGTAATCCCTGAAATTGAACTTCCAGGTCATGGAGGAGCAGCTATTGCATCCTATCCTTTTTTAAGTTGTTTCCCTGAAGAACCAACAAAAATTTATAATGATATGGTCTCAGACAAAGGAAAAGAACTTCAAGCCAACGGAACACCCAAAATAGTTTACGAAACGTGGGGTGTAATTGATGATGTATTTTGTGCCGGTCAAGAAGAAACCTTTCAGTTTTTAAAAGATGTTTTAGCCGAAGTCATTCCATTGTTTCCTTCTCAATATATTCATATCGGAGGTGATGAATGTCCAAAAGGAAATTGGAAACGATGCTCCAGATGTCAACAAAGAATAAAAGAGCAAGGTTTAAAAGATGAGCACGAGCTACAGAGTTATTTCATTCAGAGAATGGAAAAATATATAAATTCAAAGGGAAAAAAATTAATTGGCTGGGATGAGATTTTAGAAGGTGGTTTAGCGCCAAATGCAACTGTAATGTCTTGGAGAGGTACCAAAGGAGGTATTGAAGCAGCAAAACAAAAACACGATGTAATTATGACTCCTGGGCATTCTTGTTATTTTGATCATTACCAATCCAAGGATAAGGATAATGAGCCATTGGCTATCGGAGGAATGACCACCGTTGAAGATGTATATGCCTATGAACCAACACCTAAGGAGTTAACCACAGAAGAACAAAAATATATTTTAGGGGCTCAAGGAAATGTTTGGACAGAATATATGGAAACAACTGATTATGTTGAATATATGATTCTACCTAGAATGACAGCTTTATCTGAAGTAGTTTGGTCGTCAAAAGAAGGAAAGAACTGGGATGATTTTCAACAACGATTAAATCATATTTCTAAAAGATATGAGGTTATGGGATTAAATTATGCGAAGCATAGTGTAAATAAATAATAATTATTAGAGAGTAGTAGTCCAAAAGAATTAATTTAAAATTTGAGATGACTACTATTCCAATTTTAAGATATGATAAAAAATATTGAATTAAGGGCTGCAGATAATATACGAATTTTATCTGCGAGCATGGTTGAAAAAGCAAAATCTGGTCATCCAGGTGGAGCAATGGGTGGAGCAGATTTTATAAATATTCTTTACTCTGAATTTTTAAATTATGACCCATCAGATATGAATTGGGCATACAGGGATCGATTTTTCTTAGATCCAGGTCATATGTCTCCAATGTTATATTCAGTATTGGCATTGTCTGGATATTATACGATGGATGATTTGAGGGAATTTCGACAATGGGGTAGTGTTACTCCTGGACATCCGGAAGTTGATTTTAAAAGAGGTGTTGAAAATACTTCAGGGCCATTAGGTCAAGGACATACAATGGCAGTTGGAGCAGCAATAGCTGAGCGATTTTTAGTGGCTCGATTTGGTGAATGGATGGCTCATAAAACATATACTTTTATTTCTGATGGAGGTATTCAAGAAGAAATATCTCAGGGAGCAGGTCGTATTGCAGGACATTTAGGGTTAAATAATCTTATTATGTTTTATGATTCAAATGACATTCAATTATCAACAACAGTTGATGATGTGACGTCTGAAGATACTGCTAAAAAATACATAGCCTGGGGCTGGAATGTGAGTATTATTGATGGTAATAATGCTAGTGAAATTAGAGAAGCATTAAAGTTAGCAAATAGTAGTTTAGATAAACCAACACTTATTATAGGTAAAACTATAATGGGAAAAGGATGTTTACAGGAGTCTGGTGAAAATTTTGAAGGAAAAACAGCAACTCACGGTCAGCCTATATCGGCTGCTGGGGCAAGCTTTAAAGCCACTATTGAAAATTTAGGTGGTAATCCTGAAAATCCATTTCAAGTTTTTCCAGAAGTGGAAGAATTATATTTAAATAGAAAAGGAGAACTTTTAAAGTTTGCTGCTGAAAAGAAAAAAATAGAGAAAGAATGGACTGCTGAAAACAAAGAATTGGCGGTTAAACTTGAACGATTTTTATCAGGAGAGGTACCAGATTTCGATTTTTCAAAAATAGAACAAAACCCAAATTCAGCAACTCGGGGAGCATCTGCAACTGTTTTAAGTGCTTTTGCAAATGAAATTGAAAATATGCTTGTTTCATCAGCAGACTTGTCGAATTCAGATAAAACAGATGGTTTTTTAAAAAATACAACATCTTTAAATAAAAATGATTTTTCTGGGGCATTTTTACAAGCTGGAGTCTGTGAATTGACAATGGCAAGCATTATGAATGGAGTTGCACTTCATGGAGGATTGATTCCAGTGTGTGGAACATTTTTTGTGTTTTCAGATTATATGAAGCCAGCTACTCGATTATCGGCACTAATGGAACTTCCAGTAATTTATATATGGACACATGATGCTTTTCGTGTGGGAGAAGATGGCCCAACACATCAGCCTATTGAACAAGAGGCACAAATTAGATTGATGGAGAAATTACAAAATCATAGTGGTAGAAATTCTATGCTGGTTTTACGTCCTGCTGATGTGGTTGAAACTACTGTTGCTTGGAAAATGGCTTTAGAAAATAAGAAAACACCCACAGCATTAATCCTTTCTAGACAAAACATTAAAAACCTACCTGTAGAAAATCCATATATAAATGCTTTGAAGGCAGCAAAAGGAGCTTATGTTGTAGTTGATTGTGTAGGGACACCAGATATTGTGCTTTTAGCAAGTGGTTCAGAAGTTTCTACATTAATTGAGAGTACTGATAAATTGAAAGAAGATTTTAAAGTTCGTGTAGTATCCGTTCCATCTGAAGGATTATTCCGTTCCCAGGAATTGGAATATCAGCAATCTGTATTACCTGCTGGAATTCCTCGTTTTGGATTGACTGCAGGACTTTCAGTAAACCTAGAAGGTTTGGTTGGTGAAAATGGAAAAGTTTGGGGATTAAATCATTTCGGATATTCAGCACCAGCAACGGTTTTAGATGATAAATTTGGATTTACTCCAGAACATATAAGCAAAGAAATTATTAATTATATGAAGTTAAATTCATAAATAAAAAACACAAAATGAAATTTTTTATAGATACAGCAAACTTAGAGCATATAAAAGAAGCAGAAGCTTTAGGAGTTCTAGATGGAGTTACCACGAACCCATCGTTAATGGCAAAAGAAGGAATTACAGGGAAAGATAATATTCTAAAGCATTATAGTGCTATTTGTAATATAGTTGAAGGTGATGTAAGTGCGGAAGTTATTGCAACAGATTTTGAAGGAATGGTTAGAGAAGGAGAAGAGCTAGCGGCTTTACATCCTCAAATAGTAGTGAAATTACCAATGATTGCAGATGGAGTAAAAGCTTGCAAGTATTTTTCTGATAAAGGTATTAAAACGAACGTTACCTTAGTGTTTTCAGCCGGACAGGCTCTGTTGGCAGCAAAGGCAGGAGCAGCTTTTGTATCGCCATTTATTGGTCGTTTAGATGATATTTCAACAGATGGTTTAAATCTTATTTCTGAAATTAGACAGATTTATTATAACTATGGTTTTGAAACTCAAATTTTAGCTGCCTCAGTCCGTCATACAATGCATGTAATTAATTGTGCAAAATTAGGAGCTGATGTAATGACAGGTCCTTTATCTTCAATATATGGTTTGTTAAAGCACCCATTGACAGATATTGGATTGGCTCAGTTTTTAGCCGATTACAAAAAAGGAAATTCATCTAATTATTAACTGATTTTGAATATGATTTGTGTGACTGTAAAAATCTGAGCTTTTTCGGACGTAGCAAATCGTTTGTTAAAATGTTTGTCATTTTGTGCTAGTTCAAATTTAAGCATAAATTATATTCAGCTTAAGTTTACATTTTATTTGGTATTTTCAGATCGGTATCATTTTTCAAGAGTTTTAAATCAGTTACAAGATTAACTCCTGCCAGTTACAAATCAGGAAAATACACTTAATTTTTTATATTAAATCTTAAAATATTAATTTGTAATTATGGATTTAAACCTTCAAGATAAAGTTGTTATTATAACAGAAGATATTTATGGCGTATGTAATCAAATAGCAAGAACTCTCAAGAGTGAACGTGCTTACCCAATTATTATTAATGCAAACAACTTAAGTGATTTAAATAATAATATAAAAAAGATTTATAATATACCTTCAAAGAATGTAGTAATTGATGCTCTTATAAATATTGTTGATGATGATAAAGCTAATAAATACAAAAAACTATTACAGCATTTTTATCAAGATTTTGATTTAAAAAATATACTTTCTAATAATTTTTCAATTATTAATCTTGGTTTTCATTCGTCATTAAAGATAATTAGAGATTCCTATGAAACAGAGGTAATAGATTTTGATAAAAAAGATGCTGCAATTGAATGTTTTTTTCAGTTTAAGAAGAATACAGTAATTTTTCCGAAGTTTGATAATTTTATTTCAACTTCAGAATTGGGAAGGGTTAAGGTTAAATCAAATAAGGATTCAGATTTAACAAAAAGTCAAGTGGCAAATACTGTTGCTTTTCTTTTAAAAGAGAAGTCAAAACAAATTTTGAACCAAATTATTTATGTAGATAATGGCCTGCATTTATTTGATAACGACAATAATTTTGATTTTAATATAAATTAATACATAAAAATTGAAAACATTATAACCAATTTATACTATAGGAGATTATAAAAAAAGTTTATTTTACGATAACGAAAGTCAACTTGTTTGCGGATGTTCAGGACTAGGAATTGAAGGGGACTCAATTGATAGGTTTTACTCCCATATGCTATTTTTTTTGATATCTTATCAAGTTTTTAATATTTGAGGCTAGTCACTTAACAGGTATTGACAGTGATTACCTTAAATTCAAAAAGAAAACATTTCATGTTAAAGGGCAATTACCTTGCATATTAGGTTGTTAGCAATATATTTGATGTTTAAATTACTATTAATTTCTTAAATACTGCTAAATATGTTTCATATAAATCGCGTGTGTTCCTATAGCTGTCGGGGTTGTATTTAATTTATTCATTGTTGAATGCCAAATCAGCAATTTGTCATTGATAGTTAATAGTAATGCACTTTCGCAAACCATTGAAAGTCCTTTTCACAACAGGAAAGGTTAGATAAGAAATTGTTTGATGAAATATATGCAATGGTTTAAAGAAACATTGTAAAAGATTTCTCTAGTACCTCACTAAACGGGAGTTTTTACTATACTATTGGTTCTAATTCCATTCAGCACATTCCCCTACATTCCGCAAAAAAAGCTTCATTTCGGTGAAAGAGTTTCATTACAAAGATCTTGGACACAATCCCCGATTTCAGCTGTCCATTGCGTTAACCTTTCCCTCTATGCTGGGAAGGAACACTACATTACCGAGCCAAAATCGTGAATAGCGTCCGCCAAATCGGAATTACATTATTCATTTTGGTACTGCTTCCTATGTTTTGATACTTCACAAAAATCTTTAAACTTACATCCGCACCCTCACTGATCCTCCCTTTTTTTGACAGCAAAATACCAATAGTTGGAAGTTGAACGGACTGCATAAACCATTTCGCTACGCTTCACTTTTTATAAGTCCTTATCAATTCCAACTATTGAAAATGTATCAGCAACAAAAAAAGGAAACAGCGAGGGCACTATGGGAAGTAAATCTAAAATTAATCTTATGAAATCTTACAAAAATATCAAAAAGGAAGCGGCACCAAAAAAAACAAAAAAGGAAAATGCTCAAGATATAATAAGTAAATCACTTCAAAAAAACAAAAACAAACTGTCTGAAAAGTTCAGATGGTATTTTAATTAATTTTTAAATAATTTTATTATGAGTACTCTAAAAAACAAAGTACAGTTAATCGGAAACGTTGGACAAGAACCAACCATTACAAACCTTGAAAGTGGTAAAAAAGTAGCTCGTTTATCATTGGCAACCAATGAAAATTACAAAAACTCAAACGGAGAAAAACAAACAGAAACCAATTGGCATACCATTGTAGCCTGGGGAAAAACTGCTGAAATTATTGAGAAGTATGTTACCAAAGGCAAAGAGATTGCCATTGAAGGTAAATTGACATCTCGCTCGTATGAAACCAAAGAGGGTGAAAAACGCTATGTAACTGAAGTTTTAGCAAATGAAATAGTATTGCTAGGTAACGCTGAATAGCATACAACATAAAGAGGGTGTTCTCTTGGAAAATTGTACCCTCTTTTATTAGTATTAACCATAAAAAGTAAAACAATGAAATCGAAGATTCACGAATTCCAAAACAACTATTTAGCTATGAGAAAAATCAAAGTTAATGAAATAAAAATCAGTTATAAAGAAAAGACCAAATTAGAAACCTTGGAAGCAATAAGGGGCTCCTCAACAGCAGCAAAGATACTTTTTAAGCATTGGAACAAAAGCACCATTGGACTGCAAGAAACATTCAAGGTACTATTATTGAATAACTCAAATAAAGTCAAAGGAGTTTATCAATTATCTACAGGAGGAATTACTGGAACCTTAGTTGATATTAGAATACTATTTGCCGTCATTTTAAAATCCCTATCAGTTGGGATTATATTAGCACATAACCACCCAAGCGGTAAACTACAGCCAAGTGAAGCGGACAAACAATTGACCCAAAAAATAAAAAAAGCAGCAGTTTTATTTGATGTGAAAGTACTCGACCATTTAATTATAATTCCAAATGGTGAGTTTTATAGTTTTTCAGATAACGGTTTAATTTAATATACACAAGTTATGATTTATTTAAACTATTCTAATTTAGATACAGCAACACAAAAAAGGTTACTTGCAACTTCAAAAAAAGACGTTGAACATAAGTTTGGAAAAAGTATAAAAGCGTATGCTAAAAAACATGTTACCAATTATGAGCAACTATTAGAAGAGGAAGCACTACGAAATTTGTACAGCTATAAGTAATTGTGCTTTCATTTTCACTAAGCTTTTCATGGATTTTATAAATTCTATTTCTAATACCATCTATATACCTGTTTAGTTCTCGTACATTTGAGGTTGTACCTCTCATTTTACCAGCTTTTGTATTCCATTTTTCTAAAAGAACTTTTCTTTTAATACTTAATTCACTACGTTTCCCATCAATTGTAATTCTTAAGTAAACAGGAGCTCTGCCATTTTTGTTTATATCGTTGCCTCTAGGGTAAAATAATATAGAAAATCTACTTTGCATCAGTGCGTATGTATTAAAATTGTATTTAAAGATACAAAATAATAATTAATAAATATGCTGCAACAATTTGATTAATAGTATTTTGAGGTGAATTAGGTGCGTAATTTCATAAAAAACAATGCGCACCGAATAGCGCACCTTTTATTTAATATTTTATGGTTTAAAATGATATTATAGAAAATTAAAAACCCTGTAATCATTTGATTTACAGGGTTTTGTTAGAATTTGGTAAATTCTCAGCGGAGAAAGAGGGATTCGAACCCCCGGAGGTGTGACCCTCAACAGTTTTCAAGACTGCCGCATTCGACCACTCTGCCATTTCTCCCTTAGCGAGGGCAAATATAAAACCCTTTTTTGTTTTGCTCAAATTTTTTTGAACTTTTTTTTAGAATATTTTTATTAAAAATAATATACATTTGCATTTCAATTTTTTGAATGAATCCAATAGTAGAAATTATCGTTTTAATTGTAGTTGGTTTTATTGCAGGAGCTATTAACACAATTGCAGGAGGAGGTTCTTTATTGTCACTTCCAATTCTTATTTTTTTAGGTTTGCCACCAAATATTGCCAATGGTACAAACCGTATTGCTATTATCATTCAAAATATATTTACTACCGCTGGTTTTAAAAGTAAAGGAGTTAAAACATTTCCATTTAGCATTTATGTAGGTATTTCTGCTTTAATTGGAGCCATTATTGGGGCCCAAATTGCAATAGATATTAAGGGCGAAACTTTTAATAAAATTTTGGCAGTTATAATGGTAGTTGTTGTGTTTTATATGGTGTTTAAATCTAAATTTAAGCATGTAAACGACATAGAAAAAACAACAGGTAAACATTTGTGGTTAAGTATTATACTTTTCTTTTTTGTTGGAATTTACGGAGGATTTATACAAGCTGGAGTAGGTTTTATTATGTTATTGATTTTATCTTCGGTAAATAATATTTCTTTAGTGAAAAGCAATGCTATTAAAGTAACAGTTGCTTTAATTTATACATTTTCTGCAATTGCAGTTTTTATTTATAACGACGCTATTAATTGGCGCATAGGTTTAACTTTGGCAATTGGAAATGCTGTGGGAGGCTGGTTTGCAAGTAGATGGTCTGTTAAAAAAGGTGACGGTATGGTTCGTATTTTTTTAATTGTTATGGTTGTTATTATGGCAATAAAACTGTGGTTTTTTTAAATTTATTTCAACTGGTAAAAGTACCTACTATAAAATTCTTTTTTTACATTTGTTGCTTAAATTATTTGTATGTCTAATTCATTTGGAAAAATATTTACAATTACAACTTTTGGAGAATCACATGGTGAAGCTATTGGTGGCGTAATTGATGGTTGTCCTGCAGGTATTGAAGTTGATTTTGATGCTATTCAAAAAGATATGGATAGAAGAAAACCTGGTCAATCTAAAATTGTAACACAGCGCAAGGAACCAGATGAGGTACAGTTTTTATCGGGTATTTTTCAAGGAAAAACTACAGGAGCTTCCATTGGATTTATTATTAAAAATGTACATCAGCGTTCTAATGATTACTCTCATATTAAAGACTCATTTAGACCATCTCATGCAGATTATACATACGATAAAAAATATGGTCATAGAGATTATAGAGGAGGCGGTAGAACTTCTGCTAGAGAAACTGCTAACTGGGTTGTTGGAGGTGCTATTGCAAAACAAGTAATACCATCAATAAAGATTAATGCATACACATCATCGGTGGGTGATTTATTTTTAGAAAAACCATATCAGGAACTAGATTTTAGTAAAGTTGAAGACAATATTGTTCGTTGTCCTGATACTGAAGTTGCTAAAAAAATGATTTCTAAAATTGATGAAATTAGAAAACAAGGTGACACTATTGGAGGTACTGTAACTTGTGTTATTCAAAATGTACCTGCTGGCCTAGGAGAACCAATTTTCGATAAACTGCACGCTCAATTAGGTAAAGCTATGCTTTCTATTAATGCAGTTAAAGGCTTTGAATATGGAAGTGGCTTTTGTGGTGCTAAAATGAAAGGTAGTGAGCATAATGATATTTTTAATGATGATGGTTCTACTAAAACTAACCTTTCTGGAGGAATTCAAGGAGGTATTAGTAACGGTATGGATATTTACTTTCGAGTAGCTTTTAAACCAGTTGCCACCATTATGCAAAAGCAACAAACAATAGATAAAGATGGGAATATTGTTGAAATGCATGGTAAAGGTCGTCATGATCCCTGTGTAGTGCCAAGAGCAGTGCCAATTGTTGAGGCATTAGCCGCTATGGTGTTAACCGATTTTATGTTGTTGAATAAATAAGCAGAATAATTTAAATAATTACTTTTCTGATAAACTTTAACATAGGAGTGAAGTCATTTTTTAATTAAAGAAAAAAGATTGCTTCATTTTTATTAGTACTTTTTAAATTGTCGTTCTAAATAAAATGAAGCAATCAGAAATGTTAGCAATAAAAAGAATTTTTTTATTGATTTTAAAATTATTTAACCAAAGAACCTTCCATAATAGCAGCTACAACATCTGGATTTAATAATGTTGAAATATCACCTAAATTAGAAGTTTCGTTCTCTGCAATTTTTCTTAAGATTCTACGCATAATTTTTCCAGATCGTGTTTTTGGCAAGCCAGGAACAAATTGAATTTTATCTAATTTTGCAATTGGTCCAATAGTTCTTCGTATTAAATCGTTGATTTCATGACGTAAGAAATCATCGTTTTCTGGAGTTTCATATACAATTACATAAGCATACAAGGCATTTCCTTTAATATCATGTGGATATCCAACAATGGCAGACTCTACAACATTTGAATGTTCATTTATTACATTTTCAATTGGTGCAGTGCCTAAATTATGTCCAGAAACTATTACAACATCGTCAACCCTACCAGTTATTCTATAATTTCCTTCCAAATCTCTAAATGAACCATCTCCTGTAAAATATTTGTCTTTAAATGCTGTAAAATAAGTTTCTTTATAGCGTTTGTGATCTCCATAAATAGTTCGAGCAATAGAAGGCCAAGGATATTTAATACACAATTTACCTTCTGCAGGATTTGTATTTACTTCATTACCGTTATCATCTAAAATACAAGGTTGAATTCCAGGCAATGGTCTTGTTGCAAATGTTGGTTTGGTAGGAGTAACACCTGCCATTGGAGAAATCATAATTCCACCTGTTTCTGTTTGCCACCAAGTATCTACAATTGGAGATCTTTGCTTTCCAATTTTTTCATCGTACCAGTGCCAAGCCTCCTCATTAATTGGCTCTCCTACAGTTCCTAAAACTTTTATGGAACTAATATCGTTTTGTTCGGTTAATTCATTTCCTTGTGCCGCTAACGCTCTAATTGCAGTTGGTGCTGTATAGAATTGATTTACTTTATATTTTTCAACAATTTGCCAAAAACGACTGTAATCTGGGTATGATGGAACTCCTTCAAACATTAATGTTGTTGCACCAGCTGCTAATGGTCCATAAACAATATATGAATGTCCAGTAATCCAACCGATATCTGCAGTACAGAAATAAACATCACCATGTTGGTATTGGAATACATTTTTAAAACTATAAGCAGTATGAACCATATATCCAGCACACGAATGTACCATTCCTTTTGGTTTTCCTGTTGATCCAGAGGTGTATAGGATAAATAACATATCTTCAGCATCCATTTCCTCAGCAGGACAAATATCATTTACTTTTGCTATTTCATCATGCCACCAAACATCCCTTCCTTCTTTCATAACTACTTTAGAATTAAGTCTATTCAACACAATTGAAGTTTCAATAGTTGGACAGGTTTCTAGAGCTTCGTCTGCAATAATTTTTAAATCAACTGCTTTCGCGCCTCTATTTACGCCATCTGTAGTTAATAGCATTTTACATTCTGAATCATTAATTCTTGTTGAAAGTGCTACTGCCGAAAATCCTGCAAAAACTACCGAATGCACAGCTCCAATTCTAGCACAAGCCAATACTGCAATTGCCAATTCTGGAACCATTGGCATATAAATACAAACTCTATCGCCTTTTGTAACATTGTTGTTTTTAAGTACATTGGCAAAACGACTCACTTCTGAATGTAATTCTGTATAGGTTAAAATTCTATTTGGTTCTGTTGGACTATTAGGTTCCCAAATAATTGCTGGGTCATTTCCTCTTTTTTCTAAATGACGATCTAAACAGTTTTCAGTAATATTAAGTTTTGCACCTTTAAACCATTCAAATTTTGGTTTGTCCCAATCGTATTCTACAATTTTATCCCATTTTTTACGCCATGTAAACGTTTCTGCAATTTGTGCCCAGAATCCTTCAGGATCATTAACACTATGTTGGTAAGATTTATAATATTTAATAAAAGAATCAACTTGTAAATCATCTAAAGTTTCTTTTTCTTCTTCGGTAGCGTGCTCATAAATTCCTATTTTATGAAGTTTGAAGTCGTGGGTAATTTCAGTAACTATTTCAGGATCATCAATTGTTGAAGGAATTGTAAACTCAACTCCATCCGCAATATTTCTCAATAATTTTCTAAGGATTTTACCTGAACGTGTTTTTGGTAAACGCTTAACTATCAATACTTTTTTTAATGAAGCAACAGGACCAATTTGCTTTCTAACTTCTTGTACAATATTATATTCCAATTCGAAATTGGAAACATAATCGCCTGATTTTAGTACAACTAACGCTAAAGGAACTTGTCCTTTTAAGTCGTTTTCAATCCCAAAAACAGCACATTCTGCTACTGAAGAGTTAGAGGCAACTATTTCTTCCATTTCTGCAGTTGACAACCTATGACCCGCAACATTAATTACATCATCTACACGTCCAGTAATGTAAACGTATCCATCATCATCTGTATAACCTCCATCTCCAGAAAAATAATAACCTGGAAACTTTGTTAAATATCCATCTATAAAACGGTCTGTATTGCCCCAAATATTTAATAAGTTCCCTGGAGGTAGTGGTAATTTCACAGCTACAAAACCTTCAGAATTTGCATCAACTTGTTCTCCTTCTGCATTTAAAATTTGAATATTATATCCTGCAACGGGTTTTGTTGCAGATCCTGGTTTAATTGGTAACGCTTCTATTCCCATAGAATTAGCTAGCATTGGCCAACCAGATTCAGTTTGCCACCAGTGGTCAATTACAGGAATTTGTAATTTTTCTTCCAACCATTTTAAAGTTGCAACATCGCAACGTTCACCAGCTAAAAATTGATATTTCAAACAACTTAAATCGTATTGTTGCATGAATTCACCGTCTGGATCTTCTTTTTTTATAGCTCTAATTGCAGTTGGCGCAGTGAACATAACTTTTACATTATTTTCGCTAATTATTCTCCAGAATGTGCTTGCGTCTGGAGTTCTAATTGGTTTTCCTTCAAAAACAATGGTTGTGTTCCTATTTAATAATGGTCCATACACAATATAACTGTGCCCAACAACCCAACCAACATCAGATGCTGCCCAAAAAGTATCTCCTTCTTCAACACCATAAATATTTTTCATAGAATATTTTAAAGCTGTTGCATAACCTCCGGTATCACGTAAAATACCTTTTGGTTTTCCCGTTGTGCCTGATGTATACAAAATATAAAGTGGATCTGTTGCTTTCATAGCAACACAAGCTGCAGGTTCTGAGTTTTTTTCTAATTTTTTATAGCTGATATAACGTTCTGTTTTTGGATTTACCGCTCCTAAATTACGTTGATATACAATTACCTTTTCTGGTTTATGTTTAGCAAGTTTAATTGCTTTATCAACCATTGGTTTGTATTCAATTAAGCGGTCAACTTCCATTCCAGATGTTGCGGTAATAATTGCTTTTGGTTTACAATCGTCTATTCTAATTGCCAATTCATGTGGCGCAAAACCTCCAAAAACTACCGAGTGGATAGCTCCAATTCGGGAACAAGCTAACATACTAAATGCAGCGTGCGGAATCATTGGCATATAGATAATAACGGTATCTCCTTTTTTAACACCCAAATCTCGCAATCCACCAGCCAAACGGGCTACTTTATTTTTTACTTCGTTGTATGTATATGTTACTTTTTGTTGTGTTACAGGTGATTCATAAATAATAGCAGCTTGCTCTCCAAAACCATCTTCTACGTGTTTATCAACAGCTAAATAACACATGTTTAATTCTCCGTCTGCAAACCAACGGTCAAATCCATTCTCATCTTTAGATAAAATAGTTGATGGTTTTTTATACCATTTTAGATTTTTAGCTTGTTCTTTCCAAAAATTTTCTGGGTTTTCGATACTGCTTTTGTAGTGTTCTTGATAACTCATATTTTTATTTTTTTAGTTGAATATCTTTTTTATTTTAATAACTCTTTTACTTCTTTTACTAATTTTTTAGTTGAAAAGGGTTTGGAAATGTATTTATCTGCTCCTAATTGTAAGCCTAACTCTATATCAGAAACTTTATTCTTAGCAGATAAAAACAGCACCTTTATATTATCTAATTTAGGATTTTTTTTTAAATGTTTTAATACTTGATAACCATCAACATTTGGCATCATTATATCTAACAAAATAATATCAGGAAGATTATCTTCAGCAATTTCAATGGCTTCAGAACCATCTCTAGCAATAAATACTTCAAAATTTTCTTTTTTGAAAATATATTCCAAAGACATTACAATATTGGGTTCATCGTCTACAATTAGTATCTTTTTCATGTTACTTGTTGTTTAATGGTAAAATAAATGTTAATCTTGCTCCAGTTGGTCTAATATTTTCGGCCCAAATTTTTCCATTATGACTCTCAATTATTTGTTTGCTAATTGCCAAACCCAAACCACTTCCAACTGGTTTTAATATGGTTTGATTTTTTGATTGATAAAATTTATTAAAAATTGAGCCTAATTCATCTTTTGAAATTCCTTTTCCATTATCTTCTACAGAAATTTCAATGTTGTTTTCATTTTGAAAGGTATATACTGAGACACTTCCAACCTCTTCATTAGAAAATTTTATTGCATTAGATAGTAAGTTTATAATTACTTGTTGAATTCTATCTTCATCGTAAATTAAGTTAGCGTCGTTTATTCCTTCAATATTAATTTTAACCTGCTTTTTTATCGCTAATTGTTGTACAGAGTTAATTGATTTTGAAATAGTTTCTTGTATAGAGTTTTCTTTTAACTCTAATTTTTCTTTACCAGTAGCTAACTTTTCTAAATCTAAAATATTATTTATAAGCCTGCTAACGCGTTCGCTTTCACTTAAAATACTTGTTAAAAATTTATTTTTAACTTCATGGTCAATTTTAGCATCATCCAACAGTATTTCAGACAATGCTCTAATAGATGTAATAGGTGTTTTTAGTTCATGTGCAACAGTATCTAAAAACTCATCTTTTTGTTTATCTTTTTCTTTTAGTGCCTTATTAGATTCTTTTGCTTTTTGCGTTTCATCTAAAATTTTCAATACTTCTTGGAGACTAATTTCTTCTTCTTTAACAACAGAAGAAATTAAAATTCTTGCAGAGGCACTTCCAATACTTCCTGTCAATAATTTTTCTGAGAAATTTACTAAACGAGCATCTGCAAATTGATCTTTTTTATTGATATTATACTTCATATAAAACAAATTTAAAGCGCGTTCAGTACGTTTATCGCCTAAGAATCTGGTTAATACTTTTCTAATATCTTTTACATAAGCTTCTCCTTTCCAAACAAAAGCATTTTCGTATAAGGAAGCATATTTACTGCTGTCAACAAACATTTCTGCAAAATTACGCTCTCTAGAACTTCCAATAATATTTACAGATAAAAGTGAATAGGTTATAACATTAAAAAAAATACTCCAAAAAAATGCGTGTGGAACAGGTTCAAAAATTTGCATTCCAAATAGGTTATAAGGTTTTAAAAAGCTAAACCCAAAAAGACCATCAGAAACAAAAGAAGATGCAATTTCCTGTGAATCAATTGTAAAAGGAATTACTAATGTATAAACTGTGACTAAAAATCCGACTAAAATTCCAAATTTTGCACCTATAGCCGATCCTCTTCTCCAAAAAAGTCCTCCAAAGAAGGAAGGTGCCAATTGTGCAATTAATACAAATGAAATTAACCCAATTGAAACTAAAGAACGGTCTAATGTAAAAAACTTATAGAAAAAATAAGCTACAATAATTAATGAAAATATAGATATTCTTCTAATATTTTTAATAGATTCTGTGTTTTTCTCAGACTCACCTTTACTAAATTTACTTAAAAAACCGTAAGGAATTATTAAATTGTTACTTAACATTGTTGATAATGCTAATGTAGAAATGACTACCATAGAAATTGCAGCTGAAAAACCTCCTAAAAACACTAGAATGGCTAAAAAATCATTGCCTTGTTGTAACGGTAACATAAGTGTAAATAAATCGGCCTCAACTTGTTGATTTTGAAATATAATATTTCCTCCCCAAGCGATAAAAATTACAAACACATTGAATAATAATAGATATAATGGGAATAACCAAGTTGCTTTTTTTAGATATTTTTCACGTTCATTTTCAACTACAGATACTTGAAACTGCCTTGGTAACAGCATAATAGCAATCATAGATACAATACTTAAAAGAAACCAATTAAATCCACCTTCTAAGCCATTTAGACTTTGCTGTTCTTTAAAATTTGGCAAAGTTGAAGCCTGCTGATAAATATCACCTGGGCCATTGAATAGGTAAAAAGTTACATAAACACCTATAATAACAAAAAACAGTAATTTAATAATAGATTCTAGTGCAACGGCTGTAATAATTCCTTTATGTCTTTCGGAAGCATCGGTATGTTGTGTGCCAAAAAATGCTGCAAAAACTGCCAATAAGATTGCAATGTAGAATGTAGTGTCTTTTATTATTGAATTTACTACAATAGTATGATTTGTAATTACATTAAACGTTTCTGAGATTGCTTTTAATTGTAATGAAATGTAAGGAACAATTGCCAGCACGCAAACCAATGTTACAAGTGCCCCTAAAAAACGATCGTTTCCATATCTTAATGAAATAAAATCAGCCAAAGAAGAAATTTTATTTCCTTTTGAAATACGAATGATTTTTTTCATTAATAACATCCAAGTTGGTATAATTATAACTGGACCAACATAAATTGCTAAAAATTTAATTCCAGAAGTTGCAGCTAAACCAACACTACCATAATAAGTCCACGCTGTACAATAAACAGCTAATGATAATGTGTAAACGTAAGGATTATTTACCCAGCCACTTTTTGAATTTTTTTCTGCCCAATAAGCCACATAAAAAATTACGGCTAAATAAATTATTATAATAGATATGACTAAAAAATTACTCATAAAAACGTTTTAAAATAATATGAGAGATTATAATTGCCAAAATCCAAACAACAAAAATATAAAAGTATATCAAGGGAAACCCAAAAACAGAAATCTCAGCATCAAACAACAAAATTATAGGAATGTTGAATAAGCTAAGTAATAAGATAGTTAATACTATGAGTTTTTGTTGGTGTCTTTTTTTCATTCAAAAAATTTAATTAGTTAAATATAATAAAAAGCAGCATTACAATAAAAATGCTGCTTTTTTACTAATTACTAACTAATGGTCACTAGCTTCACCAGCGCCCGAAGGAATTCTAATATCTTCAACTATATCTTGTACATGTTGAGGAGGTGCAGGTGTAAACCTGGAAACTACAATTGAAATAATAAAGTTAACAATCATTGCAACTGTTCCAAATCCTTCTGGAGAAATTCCAAACCACCATTCGCTTGAATCTGGCATTTCACCAATCCATCCTAATTTGTATTTTGCCATATAAAAGAACATTAAACTTAAACCAACTATCATTCCTGAAATTGCCCCTTCTTTGTTCATGCGTTTGTCAAAAATACCTAATAAAATTGCTGGGAAGAATGATGCTGCTGCCAAGCCAAAGGCTAAAGCAACCACTGCGGCGACAAATCCCGGCGGATTAATACCAAAATAACCTGCAATTAAAACTGCAACAAAAGCACTTAAACGCGCGGCAATCAATTCGCCTTTTTCAGAAATATCTGGTTTTATAATTTTCTTAAATAAATCGTGTGATATTGAGGAAGCAATTACTAATAAAAGTCCTGCTGCTGTAGATAATGCAGCGGCTAATCCACCAGCACCTACTAATGCAATTACCCAGTTTGGTAATTGTGCAATTTCTGGATTTGCTAACACCATAATATCTCGGTCAATTGTTAGTTCGTTTACAGATTTATCTGCAACATATTGTACAACGCCATCTGCATTTTTATCTTCAAACTTTATTAAGCCTGTTTTCTCCCAATTTCCAAACCATTCAGGTAATTCTGCATATTCCGCATTACTTACTGTTTCAATAAGTTTTGTTCTTGCAAAAACAGCTACTGCAGGAACAGTTGTATATAAAATCGCAATAAATAATAGTGCCCAACCTGCAGAAACACGTGCGTCTTTTACCCTAGGTACTGTAAAGAATCTAACAATTACGTGCGGTAAACCAGCGGTTCCTACCATTAATGCTACTGTAATAGCAAATACGTCGATCATACTTTTATTTCCAGAAGTATATTCATTAAAGCCAAGTTGGGTGGATAGACCATCTAATTTATCTAATAAATATATGCCATCTTCACCAGCACTTCCAAAACCTAATTGCGGAATTGGGTTTCCTGTCATTTGAAAAGATATAAATATGGCAGGTACCATAAATGCAAAAATTAAGACACAATATTGTGCAACTTGTGTATAGGTAATTCCTTTCATTCCACCTAAAACAGCATAAAACAAAACAATTGCCATACCAATATACACGCCCGTATTAATATCAACTTCAAGGTATCTTGAAAACACAATTCCTACACCACGCATTTGGCCAGCAACATATGTAAACGAAACAATTAAAGCAGCAATTACGGCTACTACACGAGCAGTATTCGAGTAATATCTATCGCCAATAAAATCGGGCACTGTAAATTTTCCAAATTTCCTTAAGTAAGGTGCTAGTAAAAGTGCTAAAAGCACATAACCACCAGTCCAACCCATAAGGTATACTGAACCATCATATCCTGTAAAAGATACAATACCTGCTAATGAGATAAATGATGCCGCAGACATCCAATCTGCCGCTGTAGCCATTCCATTCATAATTGGAGGAACTCCACCTCCTGCTACGTAAAATTCTTTTGAAGATCCTGCTCTGGCCCAAATTGCAATTCCAATATAAAGCGCAAAAGTTATTCCAACAAGTATCCATGTCCAAGTTAATATTCCCATGATTTAATTTTTTATTTAAAGATTAATTATTCGTCAACTCCATATTTTTTATCTAGCTTATTCATCAATTTTACATAGACGAATATTAAGATAACAAACACGTACATTGAACCTTGTTGTGCAAACCAAAAACCTAGTTTAAATCCACCCATTTTTATGGAGTTTAACTGATCCACTAATAAAATTCCGAACACATAAGAAACTAAAAACCATATACTTAGTAAGATTGCTAAATATCCAAGGTTTTCTTTCCAATATGCTTTCATATC
The DNA here is from genome assembly GCF_014646675.1 of Lutibacter litoralis. Lineage (GTDB taxonomy): Bacteria > Bacteroidota > Bacteroidia > Flavobacteriales > Flavobacteriaceae > Lutibacter > Lutibacter litoralis. The sequence continues at coordinate 416,705 of NZ_BMNS01000003.1, forward strand.
TTTTTTTGACATAATTGTTAGTATTAAAATTTATAAATTGCTGTTGTTAGTAATCTAAAGTTATTTACTGAATCTGATGTAGAAGTAATGTCTCCATTTGTGGCAATGGATCCGTATTGTGCATTTGTAAATTCGCCTTCTAAACCTATTTTTAAACTTCCAGATTTCCAGCCAATTCTAGGTGAAACTCTAAAAGCGCTCTCAACAGTACCTAAAAAACCATCAACATAGGTTATTGATTCGCCAAAACCTCCATTTGCAGCATAACCACCAAACAAGCCCCATTCCATTGTTTCAGAAAAATCTCCGCTAAACTCTGTCCACATAGATAAGGTTTCATTATTCACAAAATCACCACTTCCATCTATTGCAAAACCTCCTATTTGAAGAATATCGGTCATATTTTGACCATAAGTTGCTTCTGCTTTCCAAGTTGCTTCACCTAATTTTGTTCTAAAATATCCAATAAAAGCAGTACTTGTTAAATTGTCCTCGCCTAGAGCAGGTCTGCTAGATTTTAAATTGAAACCTAAACCTCCCAAGGTTGTATTTGCTTCACCAAATTGTAATTGTGCGTGTAATTGTGGTATTCCAGATTGACTAACGCTTGCACCTCTTGTTTTAAAATCTCTTTCAGTAAAAAGTACTCCTATAAATTTTACACTTCCTTTTGTAGTAATACGAAGTTGTGGATTTCTTGAAAACGGCTGAAAGGGTACACCAGTATTAAAAGAATAAACGCCAGGGAAAACTGCCGTTACAAACATTGGATGCCAATACTGACCCATTATAATATCAACCTTATCATTTGATAATTGAATAAATGCATGCCTTAATCTTAATTCTCCAGTTGTTCCATCAGAGTTTCCGAAAAATGCTGCTTCTAAAACTCCAGAAGTTTTCATTCCAAAAAAATCAGGACCACTAATTGCTCCTTTTAATCTAGATTGGATTGCAAGAATGTTGAAATTGGATTGATCGTTTAAATCTTCGCCTCCAACAAGATTCTCAGCTGCTGGTAAAATATTAAAGTGACCTTCTCTAGCGTTTACAGTTTGACGTGTGTCAAACATAAAATCTGCCTTTACAAAACCGCTCCAATTAATTCCAAATTTTTTGTCTGTCTCATCAGACTGACTGTAACCTAAGTTTGTTAATGCAATTGATGCTATTAACAAGACCAATAGTTGTTTTTTCATAAATATAAGTTTGGTTAATTTATTTTGTGTATTAAAAAAATAATTTTTAACCCTTACAATATGAAAAGAAATAGATTTTAAATAAAATTACATATATATTTATGTTAATAGGTATAGCTAATCTTTAAAGCGCTCCCATCTTATTAACATATATTTGTCACCTAACTCGGTAACAATGACCCCAGCGCCAATTAAATTTTTATTTTCAGAAAAGTATTTTGCTAATTCTTGAGCGTTTAGAATTTTGTAAGTAGAATGATATTCAAAACTATAAGGGCGTTTAATATTATATTTTTTTACCCAATTAATAATACTTACATGTGAAATTCCTAAAATTCTCTCAATTTCTCTATAACTTAATCCTTCTAGATATAATTGTAAAGCTTTATTAACATAATAAGAGTCTATTTGCTTTCCAATCTTATTTACGGTAAAATAATAATTGCATTTTTTACACTTATAACGTTGTCTTTCTTTTACTATTCCACTCTTAACATAGTTGTTAGAACCGCAATTTGGACAGAATTCAATGTTCATATATATTAATTTTGCATAAATATACCTTTTTAGCGTTATTATTTATGATTTAATACATATATCTTTTTCGAAATTAAAGGAAGCAAAAGATAGAAATCTGACTTTTTTATAAAATGTACTTCATTTTAAAGTAAAACCTACTTAACAATTTATTAAAATTTAAAGCTTAAAAAGCGGTTTTAATTATTTTTAACGTTTGATTTGTTTTATTATGATAATTACAACGTTTTCGTAGTTATAAAGTGTACAAAGAGGTTTTTTCTCTATTTTTGTAACTATTCGATAATAATAATTTTTTATATGATAAAACAAGGATTATACTTGCCAGAATTTGAACATGAGAACTGTGGAGCTGGTTTCATTTGTAACTTAAAAGGACAAAAAACAAATCAAATTATACATGATGCTCTTGAGATTTTAGTTAAACTCGAACATCGTGGAGGAGTTAGCTCAGATGGAAAAACTGGAGATGGTGCTGGCTTGTTGATTGATATACCACATAAATATTTTCAAAGAGTTTGTGATTTTGAATTGCCTAATCAGAGAGGTTATGCTGTTGGAATGGTGTTTTTTCCTAAAAATAAAAATCAATATAGATTTTGCAAAGAAACATTTGAACAAGAACTTAAAAACCAAGGATTAATAATATTAGGATGGAGAAGAGTGCCTGTTGATTCTTCTCAACTTGGTGAAATTGCTTTAAATTCTGAGCCAATTATAGAACAAGTTTTTATAGGTAAAACGGCTACTTTAAAAGAACTTAATTTTAAGGCAAAGTTGTATGCTGCTCGTAAAATTGCTGAACATACAATTGCAGCTTCTAAAATGTCTGAAGCCTCTTATTTTTATGTTTCAAGTTTATCCAATACTACCTTAATATATAAAGGTATAATTATGCCCGAAGATATTGGGCCTTATTATATCGATTTACAGCAGCCAGATTTAGTAACTAGATTAGCGCTTGTACACCAACGTTTTTCTACAAACACAATGCCTTCTTGGGAGTTAGCACAACCTTTTAGATTTATGTGTCAGAATGGAGAAATTAATACGTTACGAGGTAATGTTAGTAGAATGCGCGTGCGAGAAGAAATTATGAGGAGTAAACTCTTTGGAGACGATATAGATAAATTATTTCCAATTATTTTACCTGGGAAATCGGATTCAGCTTCTATGGATATGGTTGTTGAATTGCTTACTTTAAGCGGAAGATCTTTGCCAGAAGTTATGATGATGTTGATTCCTGAAGCTTGGGAAAAACACCAAACAATGTCAGAAGAACGTAAAGCTTTTTACGAATACAATGCTTGTTTAATGGAACCATGGGATGGCCCAGCCTCGGTGCCATTTACGGATGGAGATTATATTGGGGCGTTATTAGATAGAAATGGATTAAGACCTTCTAGATATACTGTAACAAAAAGTGGAAAGCTAATTATGTCTTCTGAAATTGGAGTTGTGGACATAGCTCCGGAAGATATTGAAAAGCATGGGAGATTAGAGCCAGGAAAAATGTTTCTGGTAGATATGAATGAGGGAAGAATTATTAATGATGAAGAAATTAAAGCAAAAATTGTTTTGGAGAGGCCTTACAAAGAATGGTTAGACGAAACAAGAATTGACTTAAAAGATGTTCCTAATACGAATGAAGACTGTCCAATAGAAACCTTAGACATAAAAACACGTTCTCGTTTATACAATTATACTATTGAAGACATTCAAGAGGTAATTACACCAATGGCTCAAAACGGTAAAGAGGCTTTAGGGTCAATGGGAATTGATACACCTTTAGCTGTTTTATCAGACAGACCACAACTTATTTCTAATTATTTTAAGCAATTATTCGCTCAAGTAACCAATCCGCCTTTAGATGGAATTCGAGAAGAAATTGTTACAGATATCAGTCTTGCTTTGGGGAAGGACAGAAATATTTTCAGTATTACAAAACGACAATGTAAAAAATTGAGGATTCAAAATCCCGTTATTTCTAACAACGATTTAGAAAAAATAAGAAATATTAAAATTGGTAGAGATTTTAAAGCTATTACCATTGCAATGTTATACCAAAAAGACAAAGGTGTTAATGGTTTAGAAGATGCTTTAGAAGATATTATAAAGGAAGTTTCAAAAGCAGTAGATACTAGAAATAATATTATTATTTTATCTGATAGAGGTGCAAATGAAGAAATGGCTCCTATTCCAGCGTTACTGGCTTGTTCTTTTGTACATCACGAATTAAATAGGCTGCGTAAACGTTCTTATTTTGATATTGTTATAGAATCTGCCGAACCTCGTGAACCACATCAATTTGCAACATTATTTGGTTATGGCGCAAGTGCTATTAATCCATATATGGTGAATGAAATTATTCGTTTACAAGTAAAAGATGGTTTTATAACTGGAATGGATGAACAAAAAGCCGTTGATAATTTCAATAAAGCAATTGGAACAGGTTTGTTAAAAATAATGAACAAAATTGGAATTTCTACCTTACATTCATATAGAGGTTCTCAAATTTTTGAAATTGTTGGTTTCAATTCTAAATTTGTTGAAAAATATTTTCCATTTACTGCTTCAAGAATCGAAGGTGTTGGATTGTATGAAATTGAGAAAGAAATTTCGGCACGTTATAATTATGCATATCCTAAAACATTAATAAAAAACAGATTAGGCTTAAATATAGGAGGTCATTACCGTTGGAGACGAGGAGGAGAAAGACATATGTTTAATCCAACAACTGTTGCTAAATTGCAACAAGCTGTTCGACTAAGTGACCAAGATAGTTATAATGTGTATGCTAAAACAGTAAACGAACAAGCTGAACATTTAATGACAATTAGAGGTTTATTCGAGTTTAATAACTTCGATCCTATTCCAATTGAAGAAGTTGAACCTTGGACTGATATTGTAAAACGTTTTAAAACTGGAGCAATGTCCTACGGATCAATTTCAAGAGAAGCACACGAAAACCTTGCCATTGCGATGAACCGTATTGGAGGGAAATCCAATTCAGGTGAAGGAGGCGAGGACAGAAGACGTTTTCAAAAAGATATTAATGGTGATAGTAGAAATTCTGCTATTAAACAAGTAGCCTCGGGTCGCTTTGGAGTAACATCACATTATTTAACAAATGCTGAAGAAATTCAAATTAAAATGGCTCAGGGAGCTAAACCTGGAGAGGGCGGACAATTACCTGGAGAAAAAGTATTGCCTTGGATTGCCGAAGCAAGAAATTCTACGCCGTTTGTTGGTTTAATTTCTCCTCCACCGCATCATGATATTTATTCTATTGAAGATTTAGCACAATTAATTTTTGATTTAAAGAATGCCAATAGAGAAGCTCGAATTAATGTAAAATTAGTTTCAGAAGTTGGAGTTGGGACTATTGCTGCGGGAGTTGCAAAAGCAAAAGCAGATGTTGTTTTAATTGCAGGTTACGATGGTGGAACTGGAGCATCTCCACTTACATCATTAAAACACGCAGGTTTACCTTGGGAACTTGGGTTAGCAGAAGCGCAACAAACTTTGGTAATGAATGATTTACGTTCTAGAATTGTTGTAGAATGTGATGGACAGTTAAAAACAGGAAGAGATGTTGCTATTGCGGCACTGTTAGGTGCTGAAGAATTTGGTTTTGCTACTGCTCCCTTGGTGGCTTCGGGTTGTATTATGATGCGTAAATGTCATTTAAATACGTGCCCTGTCGGTATTGCAACTCAAGATAAAGAATTGCGAAAAAACTTTAAAGGGACACCAGAACACGTAATTAATTTCTTCTATTACGTAGCTGAAGAATTAAGAGCTATTATGGCACAACTTGGTTTTAGAACAATGGATGAAATGATTGGTCAAACTCAAAAAATTGACTCAAATAAAGCAATTAAGCATTATAAAGCAAAAGGGTTAGATTTATCTTCAATTTTGCACAGACCAATAGGTTATGGTAAAATGGCTTTAAGAAATATAGAAAAACAAGATCACGAATTGGACAATGTATTGGATTTTAAACTATTAAAGGATTCGCATAGAGCAATTTACAGAAAAGAGAAAACTGTATTGAATTATCCAATAACAAATGTAAATCGTTCTACTGGTGCAATTGTAAGTAATGAAATATCTAAAATTTATGGTCATTTAGGATTGCCAGAAGATACTTTAAATATAAACTTTACAGGGTCGGCGGGGCAAAGTTTTGGAGCTTTTGGTGTACCAGGATTAACATTCACTATTGATGGAAATACAAATGATTATTTAGGAAAAGGCTTGTCGGGTGCAAAACTGATTGTTAAGAAACCAGAAAAAGCTGACTTTATTGCTGAAGAAAACATTATAGTAGGAAACGTTTGTTTGTTTGGAGCGGTTAAAGGGGAAGCCTATATAAATGGTATTGCAGGAGAACGTTTTGCAGTTAGAAATTCTGGAGCAATTGCAGTTGTTGAAGGAGTGGGAGATCATTGTTGTGAATATATGACAGGAGGTAAAGTTTTAGTGTTAGGTGGTACAGGTAGAAATTTTGCTGCTGGTATGAGTGGAGGTATTGCTTATGTATACGATCCAAACAATAAATTTACCAATGGTTTGTGTAATACTGAAACTATAGAGTTTGAGAAAATAGAAAATAAAGATGCTGCTGAGATAAAAGCATTAATTGAAAAACACGTGCTATACACAAATAGTAATAGAGGTAAAGAATTATTAAAAAATTGGGCAAATAGCTTAAACAATTTTGTTAAAGTTATGCCTATTGAATATAAACGTGCATTAAAACGTTTAGAGACTGAAGAACAAATGGTTGAAGAATTAACAGCATAAGAGATATGGGAAAAGTAACAGGATTTAAAGAATTCGAAAGAAAAGACGAAACATATAAGCCAGTTAAAGAACGTGTAACTCATTATAGCGAGTTTACACAACCATTAAACAAGGCTGAAATTACAAAACAAGGATCGAGATGTATGGATTGCGGAATTCCATTTTGCCATAGTGGTTGTCCGCTTGGGAATTTAATTCCAGATTTTAACCACATGGTGCATCAGGGCGAATGGAAAAAAGCCTCATGGATATTGCATTCAACAAATAATTTTCCTGAATTTACAGGAAGATTATGTCCAGCTCCCTGCGAGCAGGCTTGTGTGTTAGGTATAATTGACGATCCTGTTTCAATTGAAAATATTGAAAAAAGTATTGTAGAAAGAGCATTTAAGGAAGGTTGGATACTTCCTCAAATTCCAAGTAAAAGGACTGATAAAAAAATTGCTGTTGTTGGTTCTGGTCCAGCAGGTTTAGCAGCTGCCCAACAATTAAACAGAGCTGGGCATAGCGTAACTGTTTTTGAAAGAGATGATAAAATAGGTGGTTTATTACGTTATGGTATTCCTAATTTTAAATTAGAAAAAGGTATTATTGATAGAAGGATTGACATTCTTAAAAAAGAAGGTATAGTATTTAAAACCAATGTTCACGTTGGAGTAAATTATGATGTTAAAGATTTAAAGAAATTTGATGCAGTGGTATTATGTGGAGGTGCTACTCAAAAAAGAGGTTTACCAATTAAAGGTGGAGATCATAAAGATGTTGTGCAAGCAATGGATTTTTTAACCCAACAAACTAAAGTTGTTTTTGGAGAAAAAATAAAAGATCAAGTGTTAGCAACTGATAAAAATGTAATTGTAATTGGAGGTGGAGATACAGGTTCAGATTGCGTTGGAACTTCAAATCGTCACGGAGCAAAATCTGTAACAAATTTTGAAATTATGCCTAAACCTCCAGGTCAAAGAAGTCCTTCTACACCTTGGCCATATTGGCCTTTACAATTAAAAACTTCATCCTCACATAAAGAAGGTTGCGATAGAAACTGGCTCATTAATACCAAAGAGTTTATTACAAACGAAAAAGGTGAATTAACAGCTTTAAAAACTGTAAATGTAGAATGGAAAATGGTTCCGGGTCAACGACCAGAATTAATAGAAATTGAAGGTACCGAAAAAACATGGCCTTGCGAACTGGTTTTACTTGCGTTAGGTTTTACGGGTCCTGAATCTACCCTAAGTGAACAGTTAGATATTGAAACCGATTTTAGGAGTAATTATAAAGCGAATACCAAAGATTACCAAACTAATATTCCATATATATTTACAGCAGGAGACATGCGTAGAGGGCAAAGTTTAATAGTTTGGGCCATTTCTGAAGGAAGAGAGGCTGCCAGAAAAGTAGATGAATATTTAATGGGTTATAGTAATTTACCAACAAAAGGAGACGGAGATTTACCCGCTATGTAATTAAAAATAATCGAAAATTTTATTAATTATAAAACCATCTTTTGTAAAATAAAGATGGTTTTTTTTATTTTACAATAAGTTAACTTTATGTAAATTAGCACTGTAAGGCAACTTAAGTAACATAGTTAATTCAACTTTACTGATTTAAATCATACTATTTAAATTTTAACTATTTTAAATTAGTAGTGGCATTTTATAAATGCTTTCAATTAATTCAAAATAATATAAGAATGAAAAAAATTTTATTAGTATTAGCAGTTGGTATCTTTACTTTTTCTTGTAAATCAGATAAAAAAGTAGAAGCTCAAGTTGAAGAAAAAACTGTGGAAGTTATAGAAACTCCAATGTTGACGTTAGGTGAATTTGACACAAAAGCAGGGGAGTTTATAGGTGAAGAAATTGAAGTAGTTGGTATTGTTGACCATATATGTAAACATGGTGGAAAAAAGGTGTTATTAGTATCAGATGAAGGCGATGCTCATGTGGTTTCTGACGAACGCTTTGACGAAGCTTTAATGGGAAGTGAAATTAAATTAGTTGGAGTTGTTCTTGAAGAAAGAATCGATGAAGCATATCTGCTTAAAATGGAAGAAGATAACATTAAAAGTCACTCTGAAGGAGCTTCAAACGAAGAACAATTTAATGCCAAAAAGAAACACCTTCAAGATTACAGAGATAAAATGAAGAAAGAAGGAATTGATCATATTTCTAATTATTCCTTACAATATGTTTCACACAAGGAAGTAGCGGTAATTTCAGAATAAATATTGCTAGATGAAACAATTGCGAAAATGGAGTAGATTACTTCATAGAGATATTGGCTATTTTTTTATTGGGACTACTTTAATTTATGGCTTATCAGGTATTGCATTAAATCATATGAGTGATTGGAATCCTAATTATTCTGTTGAAATAAATAATTTTTCTACAAATATTAATTTAGAAAAAAGTGATGCTACAAAAGAGAATGTGTTAAAATTATTAGATGAAGTAGATAAACGAGAAAATTATAAAAAACACTATTATAGGAACGATAATCAATTAAAAATATTTTTAAAAGGAGGTTCTTCTATTATGGTAAATGTACATAATGGAAAGGGCTTTGCAGAATATTTAAAAAAGCGTCCTGTTTTTTATGAGGTAAATTACCTTCATTACAATCCAAACAGAATTTGGATGTGGTTCTCAGATATTTTTGCAGGAGCTCTTATAGTATTCGCAATTACCTCCTTATTTATGGTAAAAGGGAAAAAGGGAATTACTGGTAGAGGAGGGATCTATACTGCATTAGGAATCTTAATTCCGATACTATTTTTAATATTTTATTTATAATTCACAGTTAGTTTTAAAACTGCTAGTGAATTTATGTTAGAGAACTTTGCTTTAGTGTAATAACAATTAAAAACGTTGTTGTAATTAAAGCAAAGTTTTTTTAATACATAGAAATAGCATCTCTTTTCGATAATTGAAACTAAAGGAGTTCAATGTTTTTGAAATTGACAAAAATTTGTCATAACATGAAACTAATTCATATTATATTTTAACTAGATTTAGGCAATCATTTTATAAATAAAACCACCATATAGAGCAATTAAAATAAGACCTTCTTTCCAACTTAATTTCATTCTAACAGGTGCAAATACTAAAGGGAAAATTAATAGTGAAATCCCGAGCATCCAATAAATATCGCTGGTTAATAATCCTTGATCCTTTACTGTAATTGGCGTAATTATAGAAGTTAGTCCTAAAACGGCTAAAATATTAAATACATTAGATCCGATTAAATTTCCTAAAGAAATTGCTTTTTCCTTTTTTAATATTGCAATAACAGAAGCGGCTAATTCTGGAATGCTTGTTCCAATAGATACAATTGTAATTCCAATTACTCGCTCGCTAACATTAAATTTAGTTGCCATTCCAACAGCACCTTCTATTAATAATTCTGATCCACCCCAAAGAGCAACACCTCCAATTGTTAAAAATAATACATTTTTATAGAGCGGTAATTCTACATCATCTTCAGGTAATTCATCAACAACCGCAGGTTTTTTTTGAAACCTTAATAAATATATTAGGAATACAATTAGCATGGAGAATAAAATAACACCTTCATACCTAACCAAAACACCGTCAAAAGCAATAAAGCCGTAAAGTAAGAATGATGCTATAATCATAACTGGCCAATCGGTTTTGTAAAAACTCTTTTCAACGCTAATGGTTGAAATTAAAATAGTTATGGCTAGCACTAATCCTAAATTTGCGATGTTTGAACCAATTACATTTCCTAACGCAAGATCCGCGTGGCCATCTAAAGCAGATTTGATACTTACAATTAATTCTGGTGCGGAAGTAGCAAATGAAACAACTGTCATACCAATTACAATTTTTGGTATTTGCAACCTTAAAGAAAAGCCTACAGCCGATTTTAACAGCCAATTTCCTCCTAAAATTAATAATACCAAGCCAATTGCTATAAACAGTAAATTCATAAAAAAATATTTGTGCAAATATAATAGAATTATAATCGTATTAAATGAAGTTCTAGAAATTTCAAAACTTAAATTTTAGTTAATTAACTGCTTTTATAGTTGTGTAACTATAAAAATAGTTTATATTTGATTTAAAATTAATCATAAATGGAAAAGCTCACCAACAAAGAAGAAGAAATTATGCATGTTTTATGGAAGCTTGAGAAAGCCTTTGTAAAGGATGTGGTTGCCGAATTACCAAAGCCTAAACCTCATTATAATACAGTTTCTACGGTAATTAGAAAAATGGAAGATAAAGGCTTTGTTAAACACGAATCTTTTGGAAACACACATAGGTACGCTCCCAATATTTCAAAAGAAGACTATAGGAAAAAATATTTTTCTAACGCAATTAATAATTATTTTGAAAATTCTTATAAGAATGTGGTTTCATTTTTTGCCAAAGAAGAAAAAATAAGTATTGAAGAGTTAAAAGAGATTATTAAAATTATTGAAAATAAAAAAGAATAAATATGGATTATTTAATGAAAGCTAGTGGCTTGGTAATTCTATTATTTTTGTTTTACCAACTTTTCTTAAAAAATGAAACATTTTTTAAATCGATACGATCTTATTTTTTAATTGGGCTAATTATTGTAATCACACTACCATTACTTGAGATACCTATTTATGTCGAATATATATCACAGCAAGTTCACCTTTCAAGGTTTGAAGAAATGCAAGTTAGTGAAATTACAGGAAAAAGTATTGATTGGATTGTCATTCTTCAAACAATTTATTTAATTGGAATTGTATTTTTTAGTTTGAAATTTATAGTTCAGTTAATTTCTATTTCCTATTTAATATTTTCTCATAAAAAATATAAAAAAGGCAATCACTTTTATATTGAAACAAGTAAAGATATTACACCTTTTTCCTTTTTCAACTATATCGTATTCAACAACAAACAGTTTTCTTCAACTGAATTAGAACAAATAATTAACCATGAAAAAGCACATGCTATGCAATGGCATTCGTTAGATACTTTATTGGCTCACATATTGGTTATTTTATTATGGTTCAATCCATTTGTTTGGTTCTATAAAAAAGCTGTACAACAAAACTTAGAATTTTTAGCAGATTCGTATGCTCTTGAACTAGCTGAAAACCAGAAATTTTATCAACTAACATTATTAAAAGTATTTCAAAAAAATTATTGTACCCAAATAACAAACAACTTTTACAATTCATTAATAAAAAAAAGAATAACTATGTTACACAAAAACCGATCAACAAGTAAAAATCAGTGGAAATATGCTCTGTTAATACCATTATTAATTGCTTTTGTTTTTGCATTTAATACTAAAACAATTGCGCAAGAAATACAAGTGATTGAGGTTGTTGAAAATCAAAAAAACTTTGTTGAGATAATTAACAAAGATTTTCAGAAAAACGATTTAGAACTAGTTATAAAACGTCTTAAAGCTGATGGAATAGAATTTTCCTATAGTAATCTTAAGTTCAACAGTAATGATGAAATTATTAAAATTTCTATCAAAGCGAAAAACGAAACCTCTAAAGTATCCGCAACTTGGGAACAGAAAAATAATACTATCCCAACTATTTATGTTGGAGAAAATAATGGTCAACTCATTGCTTCATCAAGCCCTAAGAATGATTATGCCAATAAAAAGTATAAGTCTGGTGATGTGAAATTTTTAAACAATGAGGAACTGAAAAAAGCTAACTACGTATTTGTAACTTCAGATGGGGAAACAAAAACCTGGACTCCAAAAGATGGCAAAAAGGATAAAATTATTGTAAAAGAAATTCATAAAAACGATAAAGACCAAGTATTATTTTTAAGTTCTGATAATGAAAAACCAATTGTGTATGTAGATGGGGAATTATCTGATAATAATGCGTTAGAAAGCACAAACCCAAACAGTATTAAAAGTGTATCGGTTTTAAAAGGCGAAGCCGCCATGGAACAATACGGCGAGAAAGGGAAAAATGGGTTAATCTTAATTACAACCAAAGAGAATAAAAAAAGTGTAAATCTTCTTAATTCAGATAAAGAAATAGATGCAAGTGAAAACGTATATATTATCAAAAGTGATGAAAAAGGAAAAAAAGACAAAATAATAAAATCTCAAAATTTTATTAAGTTTAGTTCTACTGAGGAGCAACCACTGTATATTTTGAATGAAAAAGAAATTACATCAAAAGAAATGGAAGGTATAGATCCAAACACGATTAAAGCAATAAATGTTTTAAAAGATGAAGCTGCTGTTGAAAAATATGGTGATAAGGGTAAAAATGGTGTAATAATTATTACTTTAAAAAAGGAATAGAATACTAAATTTTAAAAACCTCTTTTCTAAAACTTAGAAAAGAGGTTTTTTTATTAAAAATAATTAAATTGTTTTTTTTAACACATTATAAGATAAAATCTCCTTTACATTTGAATATAGCATGAAAAATTAGCTTTACTTACTTACATTGTTTGATAAAAAGATAAAATATAATTACTGTTTGTAGTTTAAATGTAGTATTAAAATAAAAACAATAAATTAAAATCGTTTTTAAGTTTACAAATGAAAGGCAATCCGATTAATAATCTATTAAATTGTTGCAAGTAGCTTAACATTCTTCATATCTTCTTTTAATAATTAGTTAACGAATCATTTATTAACCTTTAAAAGAATATTTATGCTATCTATTTTTGTATTTTTAACAGTATTAATAATGTCTATTATTAATTATTTATTTAATCTTTAAAAGAGAATTATTAACACAAATATTTTTATTTGAATTTATATTCAATAGATTATAAATTTATTTAAAAATAAACTAAGAAACTTTCCCACTATTTTGTGGGATTTCTTTTTTATGTATTTTTGCATTATGAAAAAACAACTTTTTAAATTAGTTGCTAAAATTAACAAGGTTTTACTTCCGAGTTTTACAAAAAAAAGACTGGATATGGCAAAAGCAAAAAAATGGCAACTAGCAATTATTGGTTGGCGTTATTTTGTTACAAAAAATAGTTTGTAAATACTTAAAAAGTACTATATTTGCACCCGCAAAACGGCCTCGTGGCGCAACTGAATAGCGCACTTGATTACGGCTCAAGAGGTTACAGGTTTGAATCCTGTCGAGGTCACTAATGATAATAAGGCTTTCAAGAGATTGAGAGCCTTTTTTATTTTATCGTTTGCAGAATATTTTAAAATTAAAGGTATTTCTTGCTAAGTATTCAATTTTAAAATTAGGACTATTTTTATCTAAAAGGTGTCCACTTTTAAAACTTCTAACCTTTACAATTTTATTTTTGTCCACATCATAAAGTAATTCTTCAAAGAACATATCAATAGCATAGCAATTTAAAGTTTCAGTTTCTGAAATATGGTTATCTATAAAAACACCTTTACTCCAAACTGTGCTTATTTGTTCTTCTTTAGTTAGCCTATTAAATTCGTATAAGGTCATTCTTTTATGTATAGAGTGAATTTTTATTAAAGGTAGAAAAGCATAAATTAAGATTCAATATAAATTAACTTTTCCTTCTGGCTTTGAGTATTTTATTTGTAAATTTAATATTGCTTAAAAACGATACTATGAAAAATTCGAGAATACAAATACTTATATTTATATTTATCACTGCAATTTCATCTTGCATTAGTGATGATGAGATTAATCAGGGTGATGAATTATTAGGTAGTTGGCATCATGGTAATCCTTACGAAATAGGTGGTGAATACACATTAACTTTTTATGCCGATTACTCTGGTTTTTGGGGAGACATGAGTTTTTTTCCTCCGCCAGATTTTGAATATGCAATTGGCGGTGCTGCAAGTTTTTCTTGGAGTACTACTAACAATCCAAAAACTCTTATAATACCAGATATGAAATTAAATACTCCTTATTCTATTAATGCCGAGGGTCAACTTATTTTGAATAATTTTAGACAAGGCAAACCTTTTGATAAAATTGAATAAGGTTGATTCATCAAAATAAAAAAGCCAACTCAAATAAATGAAATGGCTTTTTAAGATGTATATTTTGTTACAACTTGGCTATGAAAATAAGTTTTAAACATACATTGAACGTATTTCAAATATATTAAAATAAATTTTCCCCAATTTAATCAGTTATTCATTTGTTTTAGATAAACAACAGTTTGATTTTCATCACTATTTTAAAATTGCTTTATAAATTATTTAATGCTGAATCTACTAACTCTCTTTTATAATTAATTAGTAAGATTTTATATTGTAAATACTTAAAACCGACTTTCCAATAAAACTGCTCAACCTTATGACGAATTGAGCAGTTAACTACTAACTAAACTAACATTTTCAAAGCAACTGTATAAAAAAACCTGTAGGAATTTACTTCATCTACAGGTTAACAAAAAAGGGTCATATGTTTTGTTTTAAATTAGTTTTATGGTTTAATATCCATATCTTCTATAATTACTCCAAAGTGTTCTTTTAGTTTTTGAGAAATTTAATTGAGTTTTCATAATTGGTAATATTAATTGTTATTGATTAAAGTGAGTATCTTCTATAATTACTCCAAAGTGTTCTTTTAGTTTTTGAGAAATTTAATTGAGTTTTCATAATAGGTATATTAATTGTTATTGATTAAAGTGAGTATCTTCTGTAGTTACTCCATTTTGAACGTTTAGTGTTAGAGAAATTAATAAAAGTTGTTCTTTCTTTGTTTTCAAATATTAATTTTAAAGTTGTCATAATAATTAGTTTTAAATTGTTAGTATACTTAAATAACGAGAGAATCAATAAATTGTTACAGTACTATGTAAAACAAAGTACTATATTAACAATTATTTAACATTGATGATTATTTAGTTAAGTATTAGAACCTCCCTTTTTTTAAGTGTGAAAACAATTCAAAAAACCTACTTCTCTATTGGTATTACATACACAATCATAGAATACAGAATGAAAAATGACTTCTTCTGTAATTACATTCGATTTAACCGCCATATTCCAAGCTCGTATTATAGTATCCTTTGTTGTTAAATTATCACTCATAGACCACCCAACTATTTTTTCTATTAAACAAATCTATAATTACTGTTAAATACATCCGGCCTTGCTTAGTTTCTATATAAGTGATATCTGACATCTATAATTGATTCTTTCTTGAGACTTAAAAGTTTTGATTTAAAATATTAGCTACTTTAGGGTATGTATGATTGCTATCTGTAGTTACTTTATAAAAGGGATTGGAACGTTCGATTATAAAGATCTTTTCGGATTATTAATTGGAGCGGGAATAACAATCATAGTTATAAGAAATAGAACTAAAAATTTGACTAAAGAGAAAAGAAAATTGAGTTACGAAATTGAATATAAAGATTAAAAAACTACAGCTAACAACTCATAAAATTTATGCTTAAATTTGAACTAGTACAAAACGACAAACATTATAACAAACCGATTTGCAACAAAAAACAGTACCTTTAAACTATTATATTTTATGGTAACTAGTTTCATCTATGAATAATAATATTAAACTCGGTCTTAAAGAAAACTGGTCTCAATTCGCTATATTAGTTATTGTAAACGCATTTGTAGGTGGAATGGTTGGTTTAGAGCGAACCATATTTCCAAAATTTGCTGAAATTGAATTTGGGGTAGCTTCTAAAACTGCCATTTTATCATTTATTGTAGCATTTGGCATAACAAAAGCAATAACAAATTACTTCACGGGTAAACTTGCTAATAAAATTGGTAGAAAAAATCTATTGATAATTGGTTGGTTAATTGCACTTCCTATTCCCTTTATTTTAATCAATGCCACAACTTGGAATTGGGTAATATTTGCCAATATTTTATTAGGAATAAATCAAGGTTTAACTTGGAGCAGTACCGTAGTAATGAAAATAGATCTTGTAGGAGAAAAAGATCGTGGTTTTGCAATGGGTATAAATGAATTTGCAGGTTATTTTGCCGTAGGTGTAGTAGCATATCTAACAGGGTATATTGCACAAAAATATGGGGTAACTCCTTACCCATTTTATTTGGGAATTGGAATTTCTGTAATTGGTTTATTACTATCTATTGTATTTGTAAATGATACAAGAAAATTCGTTAACATAGAACAAGCCACTACACAAACTAATAAATTAAAGAATGTATTTATTGAAACTACCTTTAAAAACAAAACATTAAGTGCTATTACACAAGCTGGGCTAGTTAATAATTTAAATGATGGAATGATTTGGGGATTACTACCAATACTATTAATTACCTTAAACTACACCCCTAATAGTATTGGGATAATTGCTGCAATTTATCCAACTGTTTGGGGTATTGGTCAGCTTTTTACAGGTAAAATGGCAGATAGTTTTTCTAAAAAAGAAATGCTCTTTTGGGGAATGCTTTTGCAAGGTCTGGCAATAATGGCCATCCCTTTTTTTACAGTATTTTACCAATTAGCAAGTATCGCAGCTATTTTAGGTTTGGGAACAGCACTTGTGTATCCTACTTTTTTATCAGCAATTTCAGATGTCACAAATCCAAATCAAAGAGCTGAAAGTATCGGTGTTTTTAGGTTATGGCGAGATTTAGGGTATGCCATTGGTGCAATTATATCTGGTATAATTGCCGATGTGTTTGGGGTTCAATATGCTGTAGTAACAATTGGTGTAATTACTATTTTATCATCAATAGTAATAAAAATTAGAATGCCTTCTAAAAATATTTAAAACATATGAAGTTTAACCCGCTTTGGCGTTGCGTTCGAATATTTAATCAATAGATAAAGCGCTGAATTTAAGCAATGTATGATAATTATCATTTAGTAAGCTAAAAATTATTACCAATTTTATCATTAATATAATTTCAGCAATTATGAAAAATTTAATTTTAAAAGATAGGATGAAGATTGTTGCTGTAGCAATGGTTTTTATTTTAATCTCTTGTGAAAAAAGCGATGATTTGGTAAGTAGTGAAGTTTCTGGCACTTATATTGGCACTTTAACTTCAAATGTTTCTGGTAAATCAACTGTTGCTAAGAGTAATACAGCTGCAACTGCCGTTGTTAAAATGGTAGGGAATCAAATTGAAGTTCATTGTTTTGGAGATGATTTTGACACTACAATTATGCTAAGTTTATATGAAGATGGCGATATGATAAATACGTGCTTAACGGGTAATGATTTTGAGAACAGGTATGGGCATATGTTAGGGCAAGGCAATATGATGAATGGGAGTATGCATACCAATGGTAATGAATGGATGCAACATTTAAATAATGAACATCAAGATGGTGACGAACATTTTGGTGGTTTTGATATGATACACCATTCTTTTAATTATACTTTTAAAATGAATAATGGTGAGTTTCATTTTCAGGGAACAAAAAAATAAATTGAGTATTATAATAACATCATAGTTTTAGAGAGCCTTCAAAATTTTAAATGAAGGCTTTCTTATTTTTTAGAATTAATTAGTTTTTTTGCAACACCATTGCAACAATAACTTTACTACATTTGCATTCATAATGAAATTTTTAGCAACCACATTAGCATTATTTATACTTTCATTGTCTGCATTACCGTGCGATGATGTGAGTTTTGAGAACCAAAATTCTGAAACAATGTCTGAAGTTGTCAATTTAGACAATCATTCACATTCAGATTTGTGTTCACCATTTTGTATGTGCAGTTGTTGTTCTGTTAGTATTACAGAACCATTAAAACATATAGAATATGTGGTGTATGCTGAAAAACCTTCAAAGGAAGTACCGACTTTTTACAATACTTCTTTCTCCAATAACTATTATTCCAAAATTTACCTACCTCCTCAAGTTTAAGTTATAAATACAATTTAATCGCTTTCATTTCGAAGGTTGATTTTAAAATATTAATAACTTAATCTTAAAAAACAATGATCGATAAAATCATTCGCTTTTCAATTAATAATAAATTAATTGTAGGCTTATTTATTTTAGTTCTAATAGGAGCTGGAATATATTCAATGTTAACAATAAAACTGGGTTCAGTACCCGATATTACCAATAATCAAGTTCAAATAATTACAGTAGCTCCCAATTTAGGAACGGAAGATATTGAACAATTTGTAACCTATCCTGTTGAATTGGAAGTAGCCAATTTACCCAGTGTAATCGAATTACGCTCCGTTTCTCGTTTTGGACTTTCAGTAGTAACTATTGTATTTTCTGATGATATGGGTACTTACCTACCTCGTCAATTGGTACAAGAAAAATTAACAGCCATTCAAGAAAGTATCCCTGCTGGTTTTGGAAAACCTTTTATGGCACGAATCGCTACAGGCTTAGGAGAGATTTACCAATACTCTATTGTTCCAAAAAAAGGTTATGAAGATAAATACTCCCCATCTAATTTAAGAACAATTCAAGATTGGATTGTAAAACGTCAAATGGCATTAGTGCCTGGAGTAGTTGAAATAAACTCTTTTGGTGGAAATGTAAAACAATATGAAATTGCTTTAAACCCAAACAAATTCAGCTTGACTGGGGATCTCATTATTTTAGAGTAATTATACGTAAGTTACAGAGAATCCTTTAAATTGAAAATTAACTACATACAGTTTAAGAGTCTATTTATGTACCTCTCCAATAATACTTTCTACCGATTTTATCTTCTGAGTCAAGCATTTACTTTTACCCTTGCGAATATCAAACTTAAGAGATGAATACACACGATCACAATCTGGTTCTAATACATCATAAGACTGTTGAACAAGTGCTAAAGCTTCAGGCAAAGTTTCGGTTTCTATGATGGTTCCCATAGCGGTTAATTGATAAGATGCTCCACTTTCGCGTATCATTTGTATTACTTTACTTACATAAGGACTGATGCTCTCATCCTTATCGGTTGGAAATATTGCAAATTCTAATAGTACTGACATTGATTTAAAAGGTATTAATTATATATATAGACAAAAGTAACGAAAGTGTTGACGTTAGTATCAAAATAAATCTAGTATTTATGACATCATTTTTTAGCAACGTCATACTAAACTTCTTTCAGAGTCTCATCCATAAAACCTCAATCCAAAAAACCTTCTGTCATTCCTGCAGGATCGAATGTAAAGAAAACAGCTAGTAGCTGTTTTTAATAAAGATGCCAGTTGGCGCAAGGTTGTACAGGAATCTTACGAATTAAACAACGCTACCTTACTCGATTACCGAATAGGAATTACTGAGAAGTTTCGAAGTGCATCGAAAAATGACTCAGGATCTTATGAATAAAAGCGAATCCTCTTCTACCTATAAATTAGAATAAAAGACACCTTCATGATTCATAAAAGTGCCATCTTTTCTATTCAAGTCCAATCTTCCTCCTTCAAAATTTGTTGCGGGCAGTCCCAATTCCTTATAAATACAAGCTGTAGCAGCAAAATCCCATATACTCCCGCCGCCACTTTCTTTTTTTGGAAATTTTAACATACATGCAGGGCCATTTTCTAAAACATGGATGGCATTCAATACGGAGCCTGACCCAGCAATTTCTTTTACGCCTTTCAAACTAAATTTTTCTATGTTTTCATTTAGCAACCTTTCTATTTCGGCTGAACGAATTGTGTCCTTCAGCTTTCTATCTGTAACATAAGTTAAATAGTCATTTATATGCTTAATTTTCAATAGACTTCCATTCTTAAATACGCCACGTCCTTTAATTGCATGATACAATGTATTTGTACTAGGATCAAAAACGACTCCAATGTACGGTGTGCCGTCTTTTGCTACTAAAGCAATCGATACAGAAAATCCCGGTTGTTTGTTGATAAAGGCAAGCGTTCCGTCCATCGGGTCAATACACCAAAAAAAATCTTCTTCAAATCGACTACCATCATCTTTGGTTTCTTCTGATAAAAATGCTAAACCAAACTGGTCACAAGTAGGAAGTATATGAGAGAGAATTGCTTTTTCACATGCGATATCTACCTCGGTTACCACTTGTGAAGCATAGCTTGCCCCTCCTTCCTTTTTTTTCACCGAAACATCGTTATTCCTATGCTTTTGTATGACTTTTCCTGCAGAAAGCGCCGCCTTGATTGCTATATTATTAAGTTGTAACAGATCCATTTCTAAAGACTATTGATTACTTCTGCTGTGACACGTTCACTATAACTATTTAGCTTCCAGTGACCCGGGCTCCATCCTTTTAGAAATCGATGAAAGTCCGCCCAAGCTACTCGATATAAAGAGCGCCATTCCCTTTCTAGTGCTTCATTTCGTTCCTTCATTTCATTCTGTAAACGCTCGAAATAGGTATCCAGGATTTGTGCTTCCAAGCGCTCACAATCCTTTTCGTTTAGACAACTTCCTATAAAATACGCGACATCTTTCATTCCACAACCGCCACCTACATACTGAAAATCTACGCCAGCCACTTGTCCATCTTTAGCAAAACAGAAGTTTGCTAGTTTAGCATCCCCATGAACAAACGTTTTGTATTCACAAGTATTCAGTTTTTCATCAATAACAGCCGCCACCGCTTTCAATTTTTGATCTTCCAAAACTGCTAATTCCTGAGGTCTGGTTCCTAAATGCCAATAGGTTCCTGATTCCCAAAGTCCATTTGGAACTTTTCCAAGGTAGCTTGCGTGAAATTGAGCCAACCAGGCTAAACACGCAACTATTTCTTCCCATACAATAACCTTCTTACGTAAAGGGTAGCCCGCTTCATCCAAATCCTCTAGTACTATTAGAACCTCATCGTTTTGCATCTCAAAGGCCAGACATTGCGGTAGACGCGCAGCACTATTTTTACTGTATGTGTCATACCAATTAGCCTCTACTTTGTAGGACTTAACCTTTCGTTGATGACCTATATCAGTGTTCCATCCGTGGGGATGATTTTTATATATGGGCAACTGAACGTGTTTTACAATTACACTTTCTACAGTAGCATTCTCCAATCCCAAACGTATAATTTTTCCGTACCCACTCCACAATTCCTGGATCACCTCTTTTTCAAACAAAGAAGTAGCTCCTGTTTTCTGCAGAATGATCGATTTAAAATAGTCATTCATAAGACATCAAATATAGCTGTATTACCTTAATAATTTCTAGATAAATCAATATTTAGTATTTTTTTAGGTATAAGTTTCAATCCTTAATTTAAGTAATCTACCTAAAGATATTTTATTTCATAGCAACTTTTTAAATTCGTCTCCATAATTAGCAACACAACAATCTACAAAAAATCGTGCAGGTAATAAGGTGCTCACAATACCCTCTATTTAGTTTCATTAAGTATAATTACAAGGGTTTCCAATAATAGTCGTCATCCCGGACTTGATCCGGGATCTCATCATTTAAACTACATCATTATGAAACTAATAATCGCCGGAAGTCGAATCTTCACCAACTATAAAATATTAAAGAAAGCTTGTGACCAATTCCTCCAGAGTCAAAACAATATTGAAATTGTATCTGGAGCCTATTACAAAGGTGCAGATAAACTTGGAGAAAAATACGCAGCTGAAAAGGGATTTAAACTTACAAAATTTCCAGCAGATTGGAATAGGTTTGGAAAAGCAGTAGGACCAAACGCAACCAACAAATGGCTAATTATGCAGATGTTCTAATAGCCTTTTGGGATGGAAAAAGCAGAGGTACTAAAAATATGATTGAGGTAGCCAAAAGCAATCATTTAAATGTGTTTATTTATAATTATTAACAAATGAGTCTATTAATCCGTCATCCTGAACTTGATTCAGGATCTCATTATAATGGTTTAATCATTCTCAGTTTGAATGGGAATGTCCTTAATACAATCTAAATTAACCAATATCAATAAACATTCTAAATTAATAAATGGTGTTAATTTTACACATATTTTATTTATATTAGCTATTGAAAAAATTGCAAAATCAAAAACAAACATAAAACATGCGTTTATCCGGAAAATAGTAACAGTAAACGGTTAATATTATTTGGATATAACAAGTTGGCTTTAATATTAAGAGCATGCGTAACATAATTATAACATTCGGATTGATTGCATTGATAAGCTGCAATTCAAATAAAAAATCGGATTCTGAACAGACACAAGTTGTTTATATTCCTGAAACGGATACAGCTACCTATGAAAGTTCAAGGGTCGAGAAAATTATTGAAGAAAACAAACAGCAGACAAATTATTCACTGACTTATTGGGATTCGGATACGTTAAATCTTTGGGGACACCAACCTTTAGATAAAAACCTATTTTTAATAAACTTTAATTCTGGGCAAGTTCATAAAGCAAAGACAATTTCACATATATCAAAAGAAGACCCAATGGCTGATTTTATGGATTTGACTATAATTCAACCTTCGATTTTTAAGGATAAAAAAGATTTGGATTTAGGAATGTTTTCTGAAAAGGAAGAGATTGATTTTAAAATACTAAAATTCGAAGACATAAATGATAAGAAAATAAGTGTAGAAATTGACAGTTTGATTAGAAAAACCTCCATGATTGATTCTCTACTAAGTATTAATGGGGAGAAACTTGATAATTCTGTGATTACATCGAAGCCTATAATAAGTGGATTAAGGACTGAAAATGTGGACATTAAAATTGTCACCTACATGATTTTCGATAATTCAACAACTGGACCTCGATTTGCTATATTAAATGGAAAGATTTACCCAATTTCTGGACAATGTTCTTTTAAGGAGATAATTCCATATATGATAGATAATGAATTATTTATAAAGTCAGGAGCAAGTTGTTGTGATTGTGGGATTGTAATTGACAAGATTTTTAAAGTAACTAATGATTCGATAACTCTTGAATTTAATGATGGAAGTCAGTCGAATTAATAAAATACTAAAGCCAACACGCAATATACGTAAGCCGGGGGATATGGATAATTTAAACTTTTGTACATTTAATAAAAATTGTAACGGTTTGATAAGTTGGAGCTTCGAAATCC
Source organism: Lutibacter litoralis (assembly GCF_014646675.1). Taxonomy (GTDB): domain Bacteria; phylum Bacteroidota; class Bacteroidia; order Flavobacteriales; family Flavobacteriaceae; genus Lutibacter; species Lutibacter litoralis. The sequence goes on from NZ_BMNS01000003.1 coordinate 440,137, forward strand.
CGGCCTCCGCATATTGCCATCCGTTATATGGCATTTAAGCTGAACAATGGCAGAAATGTCATAAGATTGACATAATAATGACGCAACAACGAGAACAACATAGAAATATCTTTGCTAAGTAATTATTAAAATATATCAAAATGAATAATCAGAACTTAGCAATTAAAATTAAAGACTTTCGAAACCGAAAAGGATTTTCTCAAGAACAATTATCAGAAGAATCAAAATTAAGCCTAAGAACAATTCAACGAATTGAAAAAGGCGAATCAATTCCGAGAGGAGATACGCTGATAAAACTTACTCAAGCTCTTGGAGTAACGCCTGATGACCTTTTAGAATGGACAGACATTGAAGATAAAGGATATTTAACTCTTTTAAATTTAAGTTCTCTTAGTGTTTTAATTCAACCCATATTAGGAATTATAATTCCACTTGTAATGTGGATTCTAAAGAAAGAAAAGATAAAACTTGTAGATGACACAGGTAAAAAGTTAATCAGCTTTCAGATTACTTGGACCTTATTATTCTACATTGTGTTGATTGTTGCATCAAAAGGTGCATTTATACCATTAAATTTTAACTTCCTAAATTCATTTCTTCTCTTAATAACAGATTTCTCGATAGGAATAGTGATATTATTTTTATATTTATTTAATATAGTCTCTATAGTTCTAAATATTAGAAGAAGCCAAAAAGGATTGAAAAACAAATATTTACCTGCAATCCCATTTTTAAAATAAAAAACGCCATATAACATCTCATAAAATTTATGCTTACTTTTAAACTAAATAACGAACCGACAAACATACAACTAACGATTTGCTACCACCGAAAAATCTCCGATTTTCCAGTCGCACAAATCATAACCCTAAACCGTAAGCAATAACTCGAATATATTTAAAAATAAAATCAATATGACCTTAGATTACCCCACAATATTATTTTTCTTTGTGTTGACTAATATATTTAATATTGCATTATTCATTTATCAATATTTTTTTCATCATAAGAAATGGTATTTATCTGTGTTTATTATGGGTATTTTATTTCAAACAATTGCTATGATTCTGATAGGCAACAGAAATAGTTTACCTTTTTTGCTCACCGTACAAATAAGTAATTTTTTTTTAATTTCTAGTTTTGCATTAACAACTTTTGGTCTTATTTCGTTTGATGGCAAAATTCGAAAAAATCTGTTATGGCTTTTCGTTGTTTTTACTCTTCTATTTTATTTTTCTTTTCTGCTCGTTGCTGAAAACGATATAATTCGTATTATTATTCAGACAATTGCCTGTTCGTTTTTTTATGGGATTGGTGCATTTTATCTTTTTATCAATAAAGAAAAATACAAATTTTCTATTATTATAAGTATTGCACTTTTTATATATTCAATCTTTCAGCTTTATCGCATCTCTATTCTATATCACGTTGAACAACCTTATGATTTTTTGAAAGGTTCTGCAATTGATAATTGGTATCTTATTATTTCTTTGTTTATTGTTAGTACCCTCCGGATTGGTTTTATAATGCTTTTAAAGGAAATAGACCAAAAAACAATATTTCTAATAAACGCAAAAATAGAACAGAATAAGCTCAAACTTGAAGAATTAAATAAAACTAAAGACAAATTATTTTCAATTATTGCACATGATCTAAGAAGTCCGTTTAATGGCATTTTAGGCTTTTCGGAACTATTAATTAAGAATTCAAAAGATTTTGAAGTTGCTGAATCTGAAAGATATTTAGGAATTATAAATTCATCAGCCAAAAACACACTTATTTTACTTGATAACTTGTTACACTGGGTAAAAACACAAACTGGACAAATCATCTGTAAACCCGAAAAAATAAATTTAACTTCTGTTATCAAAGAAGTATTAGAAATATCTAGGTCAATTGCAATAATTAAAAGCATAACTTTAAATTATATTCAGTCTGATGCCATTGAAGTGTATGCCGATGCGAATATGTTAAAGATAGTATTGCGAAATATTATTTCAAATGCTATAAAATTCACGAATCCATACGGTAAAATAGAAGTGTCTGCAATCCAAAATCAAAACGATATTGAAATTACTGTTTCTGACAATGGAGTTGGAATGAATGAAGAAACTCTAAATAAATTATTTAAAATTGATTCAACTATAATAACTATTGGAACAGCAGCCGAAAAAGGTTCAGGTTTAGGCTTAATACTTTGTAAAGAATTTGTAGAAAAACAAAGAGGGAAAATTTGGGTAGAAAGTAAATTAGGAAAAGGCAGTGATTTTAAATTTACGTTACCTTTAAATTGATTGTAAAAATATAACATATATAGATTATTGATTTAAAGAATGATTGAACCAAAAAATAGTCAATCTATTTCAAGTCAAAAAAAACTAATAATGGCTTTGAAAAATTTATTACTTTTAAGGTATTATATTGAATAAATCAGAATTATCAGAGATGAGAATAAATTATGAATTTATAGAGGATTATAATTTATTAATTCAGAAAGCCTACGGAGAATGGTCAACTGAATACTATATCAATTATATTAAGACAATACTCAACAATAAAAAAATGCTTAATGTTAAGAAAATTTTTTCAGACTTAAGAAATATAAATTTAGAGGAGGCATTTAAAGAAATTGACAAATTAATTGAATTAAGAGAAAGTATGATTAATTTGAATTACACAAATGTTAATGTTGTTAATAGTCCAACTTCTACTGTTGTCAGTCATCTATATCAAGATAAATTAGCCCAAAAAGGATTCAACAATCACCATTATTGTAATACTATAAAAACCGCTATTGAATTATTAGACTTAGATATAAGCGAAAGTGAAATGAACACTCTTCTCAAAAAAATTTAGAATGTAAAATTTCAAAAACAAGTATACCGATTAATTTAGAATGATAAAATTTACTAGATAAAGAAATTTATAAAGCAAAAGCAGATTCATAATTAAATAATGAAAAAGCCAGCAGGTAACACCTCATAAAATTTATGCTTACTTTTAAACTAAATTACGAACCGACAAACATTTAACAAACGATTTACTATTTAACTATGAAACTTGATTTAGAATTTGTTCGCGCACAATTTCCAGCCTTTTCTGAGCCTTCTTTAAAGGGATGGGCTTTTTTTGAAAATGCTGGAGGATCCTATCCTTGTATTCAATTTATTAATCGATTAACCGATTTTTATATGAAAAACAAGGTGCAGGTAAACTATCCTTATCCTGCTTCAATGTTAGCTGGAGAATTAATGGAGGCTTCTTATAAGAGAATGGCTGATTACTTGAATGTTGAAGACTCAGAAATTCATTTCGGTCCATCCACAACACAAAATATCTATGTGCTGGCAAACGCCATGAGTCCAATATTGAAGAACGGTGACGAAATCATTGTGTCTTGTCAAGATCATGAAGCAAATGCAGGTGCATGGAGAAAATTAGCCGATAAAGGAATTAAAATTGTAGAATGGCATGTCCATTCGGAAACAGGATTATTGATTTTAGATGAATTGGAAGGTTTATTTTCTGACCGAACAAAAATGTTGGTTTTTCCGCATTGCTCGAATGTAATAGGTCATATTAATCCAGTTAAAGAAATTAGTCAAAGAGCTCATAAGCATGGAGCTTTATCTGTGGTGGATGGAGTTGCTTACGCCCCTCATGCTTTTCCTGATTTAAAAGATTTGGGTGCAGATATTTATCTTTTTTCATTGTACAAAACATATGGTCCTCATTTGGGAATGATGTATGTGAATAAAGAGCTGATAGGAAAGATGGAAAACCAATCTCACTTTTTTAAAGAAGGTATAACCAGAGCTATGTTAACGCCAGCAGGACCTGATCATGCTCAAATTGCAGCTGCTAGTGGAATATTGGATTATTTTGATGCAGTTTATAAACACCATTTTGATGAGAAAGCAGAACCTGCACAAAAAAACAGAGCGCTAACTAAATTATTTAATAAGCATGAAAAAGCACTTTTGGAGCGCTTACTTGATTTTTTAAAATCTCGTGATGATGTTCAAATAATAGGTCCTGATGATGCAGAAGTAAGAGCGGCAACTGTTTCTGTTATTCCTAAAAATAGAACTATTGATCAGGTTTATGCAACTTTAGTAAAACACAAAATAATGTTAGGAAAGGGAGATTTTTATGCGGTTCGTCCCCTTATAGATATGGATATTCCTAGAAAACCTGGCGTGTTGAGAATTTCTTTTTTGCATTACACCAGTATGGAAGAAATTGATCAGTTAATAGAGGCGTTAAAAGTTGCATTGTAAAATATGCAAGTTAGTTCTTATCATATCCTTAATAAATACTTAACGTTAAATAACGAAAGGCGAACATTGGGTATAGTTTATTTTAGCATTTAAAAAGTAGAAAAATAATTGCTAAGTTTAAAGTTAATAACAAAAAACTAAATGTTAGAAAAAAACATTTTTATTAGTCACCCAAAGGGGCTCAGCACAGAATAGGTTTGGTTCGCCACAGCAAAAGGCACAAAACTGTTCAGCCAAAAAAAACCATGCCCTAAATTAGGTATTTTTAAGAGAGGAAGGGTCTAGAACCTTCATCTCAATGCCTTGATATCATTGACGTTACAGCGCCTTCTGTTTTTTGGGTAACGAATAGGGTAACTGAACTATAATTATTCTGATTTTTATGAACTTTGCTATTCAAAGATACGAAGTTTTTAAGTAGAATTAAATTATTTGGTTTAATTTATATTAGATTTAACCATTGAAAAATTTCGAAAGAAGTATCTATTTATTGAGTATCAAAGTAAAACAAATGAAAAAATTAAAATTTGAATATCGCATTACCTTAGCCTATTTATTTTTAGGAGGTGTTTGGATAATATTTTCTGACAAACTTCTATATTTGATTATAGACAATGCAAATATTTTAACCGAAATTCAAACATATAAAGGATGGTTTTTTGTATTTGTTACTGCACTCATATTTTACATTTTCCTTAAAAAACATCTAAATTTATTACGATATACAGAACAAGAATTAATCTTATCCAATGCAAAATTGGGAGAAAGTGAAACGCAATTTAGTAATGCGATTTTAAGTGCTCCATTTCCAATAATGATTCATTCAGAGGGGGAGGTTATTATGTTATCCAGTTCATGGACAAAAATAACAGGTTATTCCAAAAAAGATATTCCTACAATTGCTAAATGGACAGAAAAGGCCTATGGTAAAAAGGCAATTCTATCTAAAGAGTTTATTAATAAACTTTACGAATTAGAGAAGGAAAAGGATGACGGTGAGTGGGAAATTACAACAAGTGACAAAAATAAAAGGATTTGGGAATTTATGTCAACTCCTTTAGGAAAATATCCAGATGGAAGAAGAATTGTAAGTTCAATGGCAGTTGATGTCACTGAACGTAAAAAAGGAGAACAGCAATTAATAAAAGCCAAAGAAAAAGCGGAAGAAAGTGAAAAAGCCTTAAAACAGTCAGGCGATTTAATGAAATATATCATCGAACATAACCGAAGTGCTATTGCTATTCATGATAAAGATTTCAAATATATCTATGTAAGTCAAAGATATTTAGAAGATTTTAATTTAAAGGGAAAGAATATTATTGGGAAACATCATTACGATGTATTCCCTGATTTACCGCAAAAATGGAGAGATGTTCATAAGAAAGCATTATTAGGCAAAGTTTCAAGTGCAGATGAAGACCCATATTATAAAGATGATGGAACAGTTGTGTGGACAAGATGGGAATGCAGACCATGGTATGAAAATGACAATACAATAGGTGGTTTTATTGTATATTCAGAGGTAATTACTGAGCGTAAAAAAATGGAGTTAGAACTTATTAAAGCTAAAGAACAAGCCCAAGAAAGTGATAGACTAAAATCCGCATTCCTTGCTAATATGAGCCACGAAATCCGTACCCCAATGAATGGAAT
>NZ_BMNS01000004.1:0-15001 GCF_014646675.1 Lutibacter litoralis
TTTTAAGCCTCTTTTGCAATAAATTCAAGAACGTTACTAACTAATTAATTACCCCGTTAGCGGATGCAAATGTAACACCTTTTTCAATTCTCACAACCTTTTTTTTGCTTTTTTTAAAACAAATTGAGACCTCTAGATTTACCAATCTGTTATTGTGCGAATTACAATCTAAATAAAATTTAAAAATCATTAAAGAATAAGTATTTATATGTATATCTATGAAATTAGTTTACCCTATTTATTATTATACACATTTAATTTATACTAAAACCTTATATTAAGGTCCGAAAAGGTATTGCCCAATTGAGAGTTTTCTAATATCTTTGCATCCTCAATAAAAAAATATGATTAAAATAACTTTGCCAGACGGTACAATTAAGGATTTTAGGAAAGATAGTACTCCAATGGATGTTGCAAAAAGCATTAGCGAAGGGTTTGCCCGAAATGTTATTTCAGCTCAATTCAATACCAATACTATTGAAACCGATACACCACTTACAGAAAATGGATCTCTAGTTCTATATACATTTAATGATAAAGACGGTAAAAAAGCATTTTGGCATTCATCTGCACATGTTATGGCCCAGGCTATTCAACATTTGTACCCTAATATTAAGTTGACTATTGGTCCTGCCATTGAAAATGGTTTTTATTATGATATTGATTTTGGCAACAATGTAGTTTCTGAAAAAGATTTCCCGACAATTGAAAAGAAATTTTTAGAGCTAGCAAGAGGAAAGCACGAATTTAAAATGCGTGAAGTTAGTAAGGCAGATGCCTTAGCTAAATATCATAAAGAAGGAAATCAATATAAAGTTGAGTTAATTGAAAACTTAACAGATGGAGATATTACATTTTGTGATCATTCAGATTTTACGGATTTATGCCGCGGTGGCCATATTCCTAACACAGGAATAATTAAAGCTGTTAAAATTATGAGTGCCGCAGGTGCATATTGGAGAGGTGATGAAAAGAACAACCAACTTACACGTATATATGGAGTTTCTTTTCCTAAACAAAAAATGCTTACCGAGTATTTAGAGCTATTAGAAGAAGCTAAACAACGTGACCACAGAAAGCTTGGAAAAGAATTAGAATTATTTGCTTTTTCTGCAAAAGTAGGACAAGGTTTACCTCTTTGGTTACCAAAAGGAACTGCTTTGCGCGATAGATTAGAACAGTTTTTAAAAGCTGCTCAGAAAAAAGCTGGTTATGAAATGGTAATTACACCGCATATCGGTCAAAAAGAATTATATGTAACTTCGGGACATTATGCAAAATATGGTGAAGATAGTTTTCAACCTATAAGTACTCCAAAAGAAGGGGAAGAATTCTTATTAAAACCAATGAATTGTCCACACCATTGTGAAATTTATAATCATAAGCCTTATTCATATAAGGAATTGCCAAAACGTTTTGCCGAATTTGGAACGGTTTATAGATATGAACAAAGTGGTGAGTTACACGGTTTAACTCGCGTGAGAGGTTTTACCCAAGACGATGCGCATATTTTCTGTACACCTGATCAATTAGATAAAGAATTTAAAGATGTTATTGATTTAGTATTGTACGTATTTAAATCATTAAGTTTTGAAAACTTTACGGTTCAGGTATCATTAAGAGACAAAGAAAATAAAGAAAAGTACATAGGTAGTGATGAAAATTGGGAAAAAGCAGAAAATGCCATTATAAATGCAACTAAAGAAAAGGGTCTAGATTATGTTATAGAATATGGTGAGGCAGCATTTTATGGTCCTAAGTTAGACTTTATGGTGAAGGACGCTTTAGGAAGAAGTTGGCAATTAGGTACTATACAGGTTGATTATAATTTACCTGAACGATTTGACTTAAATTACAAAGGATCTGACAACAAACTGCACAGACCAGTTATGATTCATAGAGCGCCTTTTGGGTCTATGGAACGATTTATAGCTGTTTTATTAGAGCATACTGCAGGTAAATTCCCTCTTTGGCTAACTCCAGAACAGGTTATTATACTCCCAATCAGTGAGAAATATCAAAAATATGCTGAAAAAGTTTTAAGTTTGCTAGAAAATTCCGAAATTCGCGCACTTATAGATGATAGAAACGAAAAGACCGGAAGAAAAATTAGAGATGCTGAATTAAATAAAATTCCATTTATGATTATTGTAGGTGAACAGGAAGAGAATGATGGCACGGTTTCTGTACGAAAACAAGGAGAAGGAGATATTGGAACATTATCAAATAACGAATTTATTTCGTTTATGAAAAAAGAAATTAATAATACAATAGAACAATTTTAGTTTAATTTAAATTTTACAGTTATAGCAATTAAAAGAAGATCAGGGGGAAGAAAACCTTGGAGAATAATTAAGGAAGATCAACATAGGATTAATGAGAAAATCACGTATGTTGACGAAGTGCGTTTAGTAGGTGATAACGTTGAAATTGGTGTATATCCAATTTCAAAAGCAAAAGCGTTAGCTAGAGAACAAGAGTTAGATTTGGTAGAAATATCGCCTAAAGCTGTGCCTCCCGTATGTAAAATTATAGATTATAAAAAATTTCTATACGAACAAAAGAAACGAGAAAAAGCACAAAAGTCTAAAGCTACTAAAGTAGTTGTAAAAGAAATTAGATTTGGACCTAATACAGATGAGCATGATTTTGAATTTAAAAAGAAACATGCCATTAAATTTTTACAAGACGGAGCTAAATTAAAAACATTTGTGTTTTTTAAAGGAAGATCTATAATTTATAAAGATCAAGGCCATATATTACTTTTAAGACTGGCAACAGAATTGGAAGAATATGGAAAAGTAGAGCAAATGCCTAAATTAGAAGGTAAACGTATGATTATGTACATTGCTCCTAAAAAGAAATAATACACTTAAAAAGTAACTATTAACAGTATAGTTATTTCTGAAGAAAAAATATTAAGCAAGATAAAAAAGTAGAAGAAAGATGCCTAAAATGAAAACAAAATCTAGTGCTAAGAAGCGTTTTAAGCTTACTGGTTCTGGAAAAATTAAAAGAAAACACGCTTTTAAAAGTCACATTTTGACTAAAAAAAGTAAAAAACGTAAATTAAAGTTAACTCATGATGGTTTAGTACATAAATCAGATGAAGCTAACATTTTACAACAGTTAACTTTAAAATAATAAAGTTACAGGGAATTTAATTATTAACCTTGGAGTAGTGCAAATACAAGTATAAATTAATTTTTATCGCCTACTACAAAAAACAAATTGAAATTATGCCAAGATCAGTAAATTCAGTTGCTTCAAGAGCTAAAAGAAAAAAGATATTGAAGCAAGCAAAAGGTTACTTTGGACGTAGAAAAAACGTTTATACAGTAGCAAAAAATGCGGTTGAAAAAGGAATGTTATATTCTTATAGAGACCGTAAAAATAAAAAGAGAACTTTCCGTGCTTTATGGATTCAACGTATTAACGCTGGAGCTCGTCAGTATGGAATGTCTTACTCTCAGTTTATGGGAAAAGTAAAAGCTAATAATATTGAATTGAACCGAAAGGTACTTGCAGATTTAGCGATGAACAACCCAGAAGCTTTTAAGGCAGTTGTAGACCAAGTAAAATAGATTTTTAATTTCTTGCTTATATATAAAAACCCAATCGAAAGATTGGGTTTTTTATTTTATCTAATTTTCCTTTTAATTATTTTTCAATTTCTCTTAAGCTTTCCATTTTCTTTAGCGCCATAAAATTGGTAATATTTTCAAAGTGTTCCTTAACACGCCTGTGTCCAAATTCAAAGACTTTTTCTGCCAAGCCATCTAAAAAATCACGATCGTGAGAAACCAATATTAAAGTACCATCAAAATCTTTTAAAGCACTTTTAATAATATCTTTAGTTCTCATGTCTAAATGATTAGTTGGTTCATCTAAAATTAAAACATTTACAGGTTCTAACAAGAGTTTTACCATTGCTAAACGCGTTTTTTCACCACCTGAAAGTACTTTTACTTTTTTTGTGGTATCATCACCAGAAAACATAAAAGCACCTAACAAGTTTTTTATTTGAGTTCTAATATCGCCTACTGCAATATGATCAATAGTTTCAAAAACCGTTAACTCTTCATTTAATAATGATGCTTGATTCTGTGCAAAATACCCTATTTTAACATTATGACCAACTTCTAACTTTCCTTCAAAATCAATTTCATTCATAATGGCTTTTATCATGGTTGATTTCCCTTCTCCATTTTTTCCTACAAATGCTACCTTTTGTCCACGCTCAATTACTAAATCTGCATTTTTAAAAACCACATGTTCCCCATAACTTTTTGATAAATCATTCACTACAATTGGATATTGTCCACTTCTTGGTGAGGGCGGAAATTTTAAACGCAAAGCAGATGTATCAACCTCATCTACTTCAACCAATTGTAATTTTTCCAACATTCTAACTCGAGATTGCACTTGATTTGTTTTGGAATATGTTCCTTTAAAACGCTCAATAAAGTCCATATTATCAGCTATCATTTTTTGTTGCTCATCATACGCTTTTTGTTGGTGTACTCTTCTATCTTTTCTTAATTCTAAATAATGAGAATAATTTGCTTTATAATCGTAAATTCTCCCCATTGTTACTTCAATAGTTCTATTGGTAATGTTGTCAACAAACGCCCTGTCATGAGATATTACAATGACTGCTTTAGCTGAATTAATTAAAAAATCTTCTAACCATTGTACACTTTCAATATCTATATGATTTGTTGGTTCATCTAATAAAATTAAATCTGGTTTTTGTAATAAGATTTTAGCTAACTCAATACGCATTCTCCATCCACCAGAAAATTCTAAAGTAGGTCTATTAAAATCGTTACGCTCAAAACCCAATCCTTTTAACACCTTTTCAACCTCAGCTTCGTAATTAACCTCTTCTACTGCATAATACTTTTCACTTAGTTCTGATACGCGCTCAATTAAGTTCATATACGCATCGCTTTCATAATCAGTTCTAACTGTTAGTTCTTTATTAATAGCATCTATTTCAACTTTTATTTTAGTGATTTCTGCAAATGCCTTAGAAGTTTCCTCAAAAACAGTTGTATTGTCTGTTGCTAACAAATGTTGTGGTAAATAAGCAATAATATCTTCCTTAGGAGCTGTTATATTACCAGAAGTTGGTTTAGTAGCGCCAGCAATAATTTTTAACAATGTTGATTTTCCTGCACCATTTTTACCCATTAAGGCAATTTTATCATTTTCGTTTATTGCAAATGAGACATTACTAAATAAGGTAGTGCCACTAAATTGAACTGAAACGTCATTAACTGTTATCATGTATCTTATCTATTTTTGGAAGTGGCAAATATACATGGTTTGATTAACTTATTTATTATGAATAATTTTGATTTTAAAACAAAAAAAGCAAGAATTTACATTCTTGCTTTTTAAAATATTTAAATAAAAATTAAAGCACCTCTCCTAGTTCTTTTAATTTTTCTGTGTTTTCTGCTAGTTTTAATTCATCAACAATTTTATGAATATCTCCATTAATTACATTTGATAAATCATATAACGTTAATCCAATTCTATGTTCAGTAACACGTCCTTGAGGGTAATTATAAGTTCTAATTTTTGCAGAACGATCTCCACTAGCAACTAATGAGTTTCTTTTAGCAGAATCTGCAGCTAATTTTTTCTCTAATTCTTGCTCATATAAACGAGAACGCAATACTTTCATTGCTTTCTCCTTATTTTTATGTTGCGATTTTTGATCTTGACATTGTGCAACCAATCCAGTTGGAACGTGTGTTAAACGCACTGCTGAGTAGGTTGTATTTACAGATTGCCCACCAGGACCTGATGAACAAAAGTAATCAACACGAATATCACTAGGTTTTAATTCTACATCAAACTCTTCAGCTTCTGGTAATACCATTACTGTTGCTGCAGAAGTATGCACACGCCCTTGTGTTTCTGTTTGAGGAACACGTTGTACGCGATGAACACCCGATTCAAATTTCATATCACCGTAAACATCTTCACCAGAAACACTAAAAATAATTTCTTTAAAGCCTCCAGATGTTCCTTCACTAATATCTTCAACTTCTGTTTTCCATCCTTTATCTGAGCAATATTTTGTATACATTCTATACAAATCACCAGCAAAAATACTAGCTTCATCTCCACCTGTACCCGCTCTAATTTCAACAATTACATTTTTAGCGTCATCTGGATCTTTTGGAATTAACATAAACTTAATATCATCTTCAAGTTTTGGTAATTGTGCTGTTGCCTCATCCAATTCCATTTTTGCCATTTCTGTCATTTCAGCATCGGAACCATCTGCTATAATTTCTTTAGCTTCTTCAATATTTTTCAACAACCCCTTATATTGATCAGCAATTTTCATTACTGCACTTAAATCCTTATATTCTTTGTTAATTTGGATATAGCGTTTTTGGTCTGACATAATATCTGGCTGGATAATTAAATCAGAAACCTCATCAAAACGTTGTTTTACTATTTGTAACTTATCTAACATTTATATTTTAATTGGATTGCAAATTTACAATAATTTCTTGAGAATTATCAATTCATTATTTGTTACCTTTATCAAAAGAAACTTATTTTTTTATGAAAAAGATACATTTATTTTCAAAATATTATCAATCGATAGCTGTAATTCCAATTATTGCAACATTATTTTTTAGTATTCAAATTAAAAACTTAGGAATTAGTTTTATAATTATTGCATTATTTACAAAGTTATTTATACTACTTGTAATATGGTTTATGCAATGGCTCAATAACAGAAAAAAGGAAAATTTGTATTTTTATTTTAATAATGGGATTTCACAAATTGAGTTGTATACTGTAACTTACTTAATAGATATTTGTATTCTATTTATAATAACATTTATTGTTTTATGGGTATTTTAGAAATTGATAGTATAGAAATGTCTTTTAATAATAAATCCATTTTAAATGGAATTTATTTAAAAGCAGAAACTGGGAATATAACTGGAATTTTAGGAAGTAATGGCTGCGGAAAAAGTACGCTTCTTCGTATTATTTTTGGAGAATTACAACCTTCTATTAAATCTTTGAGAATAAATAACAAGCGGTTTTCAAAACCTTTTTTAAAATCAAATGATATAAAGTACTTACCGCAGTTTCATTTCATGCCAAAATCAATGACTGTTCAAAAGGCTTTTCAGTATTTTAAGGTAGCAATTGATAGTTTCAATATTATTTTTCCTGAATTATCAATATTAAAAGATCAAAAATTTAAAACACTTTCCGGTGGAGAAAAAAGAATTATTGAAACTTATTTGATATTAAAATCACCCTCTAAATTTGTATTACTTGATGAACCTTTTTCTCATATTGCTCCAATTTACATTAAGCGTATTAAAGACTTAATATATGAAGAAAAACAGTGGAAAGCAATTGTTCTAACTGACCATCTGTACAAACATATTGTTGGTATTTCAGATAATCTATATATTTTAAAAGATGGTTGGTCTAAAGAAATTAAAAGCTTAAATCAGCTAGAATTCTATAAATATGCTAATATTTAAAAATACCAAACTCACTTTTAATTGTCAACTTTTTTGTTTCCGAAGCTTCAACTTTTCCAATAATTTTAGCATCAACATTAAAACTTTTAGAAATTTCAATAATATCTTTAGCTGTTTCAGCTGAAACATAAATTTCCATTCTGTGACCACAATTAAAAACCTGGTACATTTCTTTCCAGTCGGTTTTACTTTGATCTTGAATTAATTTAAATAAAGGCGGAACTTTAAATAAGTTATCTTTTATTATATGCAAATTCTCTACAAAATGAAGAATTTTTGTTTGTGCTCCTCCACTGCAATGAACCATTCCGTGAATTTCTTTTGAAGTAAATTTCTCTAAAATTTCTTTAATAATTGGCGCATAAGTTCTTGTAGGTGACAGTACTAATTTACCGGCATCAATTGGTGAATTTTCAACTTTATCAGTTAATTTCATAGCTCCAGAATACACTAATTCACTTGGCACAGCAGCATCAAAACTTTCAGGATATTTTTCAGCTAAATATTTGCTAAAAACATCGTGACGTGCAGATGTTAATCCATTGGATCCCATTCCACCATTATATTCATTTTCATAAGTTGCTTGTCCAAAAGATTCTAAACCAACAATAACATCTCCTGGTTTTATATTGGCATTATCAATAACATCATTTCTTTTCATTCTAGCGGTAACTGTAGAATCTACAATTATGGTACGCACCAAATCTCCAACATCGGCAGTTTCCCCACCTGTTGAATGAATTTCAACTCCAAAACTTTTTAAATCTTGTAATAATTCTTCTGTTCCATTAATTATTTCTGAAATAACTTCACCAGGTATTAGATTTTTATTTCTACCAATAGTTGATGATAACATAATATTGTCTACTGCTCCTATACAAAGTAAATCATCAATATTCATAATTAGAGCATCTTGGGCAATGCCTTTCCATACTGAAATATCTCCAGTTTCTTTCCAATACATATATGCTAAAGACGATTTTGTTCCAGCTCCATCTGCGTGCATTATTAAACAATAATCATTGTCTCCAGTTAAATAATCTGGCACAATCTTACAGAAAGCTTTTGGAAACAATCCTTTATCTACGTTTTTTATGGCATTATGAACATCTTCTTTAGATGCTGAAACTCCTCTTTGACTGTATCTTTTACTAACTTCTGAGCTCATTGTTACTTTGTTAAATTGTTTTGCAAAAGTAATTTTTCTTTTTGAATTATTAAAGCATAAAAAAACCGAATGTGGTATATTCGGTTTTTTCATGTTTCAGTATTAGATTTTTTTATCTGAATCTGATAATCCCAATATTGAAATGCCCTTTTAAACAGACTTAATGCAAATTACTCATTACAATTTATTGAATATGTAAAGTTAGGACCTCCTTCATCATCATGACCTTCGCCTCCTTCGTCATCATGCCCTCCATTTTGGCCACCATTACCATTTTGGCCACTACTACCATGATCATCACCACTATCATGTCCATCAGGTTCTTCTCCACTGCCATGGTCATCACCACTATCATGTCCATCAGGTTCTTCTCCACTGCCATGGTCATCACCACCATGACTTCCTGGCCAACCACTTGGAGGATTATCTAACTGTTCTTGATTCACCTGAATACATGTAATATTGTTATTATTGCATCTAAAAAATAGCAAAGAATTATTATTGCTTAAATCCAAACTTTCTAATTTGTTTGCATTACATAATAAGCGTTCTAAAGCAGAATTTTCACTTAAATCTAAACTTGTAAGCACATTATGATTAAGATATAATTGGATTAACATCTTATTATTACTTAAATCGATACTTTCCAATTGGTTATGATTAGCGAATAACTCTTCCAATAAGGTGTTTTTTCTCAAATCTAAACTTTCTAACTTATTATGATTGGAATGCAACACTTTCAAGTCTTTATTTTTTCTTACGTCCAAAATTTCAAGTTTATTTTTATTACAACTCAATTTTTCTAATGCTTTATTTTTACCCAAATCTAGTATTTTGAGATTATTATCGCTACAATTTAATTTAGTTAAATTAACAAAATACTCTATTCCAGCTAAGTTTGAAATACCTGATGATCTCACATCCAAATCGGTTATGCTTAAAACAGTTTCTTTTAAAATTTCACCATCAACAGGTCCAACGTCCCAACCTTTCTCTATTAATGCTAATTCAAAATTTTCATCAAGAATTTGATACATTTTATCATTTTTTGAACTAAGCTCTGATTTTTTTAGACTGAGTTCTGATGAAACTTTCAACATCTCTTCTTGAGGTATTAGGAACTCTTCTTTTTCACAACTAAATAAAAAGAATATACACCCGCCTATTAATGTTAATAAATATAATTTTGACCTTTTAATTTTCACAGTACTTTTCATA
Source organism: Lutibacter litoralis (assembly GCF_014646675.1). Lineage (GTDB taxonomy): Bacteria > Bacteroidota > Bacteroidia > Flavobacteriales > Flavobacteriaceae > Lutibacter > Lutibacter litoralis. The sequence continues at coordinate 9,925 of NZ_BMNS01000004.1, forward strand.
ATAAATAATTTTCAATTAATACTCCTTTCTTAAAAAAATAAAATCTATGGAATTGATAAAGAAAGTTATAGTTATTTATATATTTATAATATGACATTCGTCAAATTATAAATTGATTTAAATCATTTATAAGTATTAATTTTTCAATTAATTGGTTAAGAAATTAAGTAATAATTATTTTAATTAATTAAAATAAAAAATCCTGCAAATTGCAGGATTTTAGTTTAAAATTTATCTAATAAACATGAGCTCTCTATATTTTGTTAATGGCCAAATTTCATCATCTACCATTAGTTCTAATTTATCGCAATGGTATCTAATTTCTTCAAAAAATGGTTTTATTGTATTGCAATATTCATATGCTTTTTTAACAGGATCATTTATTGCATTTGCTTTTTTACGTTCCGCAATCATTGCATCTACTTTTGCATGAATTACTTCTATATGTGATGATATTTTTTGAATCAATAAAATTTGTTCTGATGCGTACTTTTCAAAATCTTTACCAAATATTTCTTTTAAACCAGAAACATTTTTAATTAACATGTTTTGATAACGAACCGCAGTTGGTATAATATGATTCCCTGCAATATCTCCAATAACACGAGATTCTATCTGAATGCGTAAGGTATAATCTTCTATTTCAATTTCGTAACGAGCTTCTATTTCAACTTTACTCATTACATTCATTTCTTCAAATAAATCAATTGTTTTTTTTGAAATTTTAACTTTTAAAGCCTCTGGAGTAGTTTTATTATTACTTAAGCCTCTTTTTTTTGCTTCTTTTTCCCAAGCGGCACCATAACCGTTTCCTTCAAATAAAATATTTTTTAAAGATTTTATATATTCTCTCAATACATTAAAAATAGCTTCATCTTTTTTTAACCCCTTTTCTTCAATTAGTTTATCTACTTCTATTTTAAAGTTTTTTAACTGCTTTGCAACAATTGTATTTAAAACGGTCATTGGGTTTGCAGAGTTTGCTAAAGAACCCACTGCCCTAAACTCAAACTTATTTCCTGTAAATGCAAATGGAGAAGTTCTATTTCTATCGGTATTATCTAACAAAACATCCGGAATTTTACCAATAACATTTAGTTTTAGGTCCGTTTTTTCTTCAGGAGACAACTTCCCATTAGTTACTCCCTCTAACTCCTCTAAAACTTTTGTAAGTTGTTGCCCAATAAAAATTGACATAATTGCTGGTGGTGCTTCATTAGCTCCAAGTCTATGATCATTACTTGCAGATGCGATAGATGCTCTTAACAATTCTTCATTATTATAAACTGCTTTTATAGTATTAATAAAAAAAGTTAAAAACTGAAGATTACTCATTGGAGTTTGACCTGGTGAGAGTAAATTAACACCTGCATCATTAGATAAAGACCAATTATTATGTTTTCCAGAACCATTTACACCAGCAAAAGGTTTTTCATGTAATAGCACTTTAAAATCGTGTCTATTTGCAACACGTCCCATAATATCCATTAATAAAGAATTATGATCTACGGCTAAATTTGCCTCTTCATAAATTGGAGCTAATTCAAATTGATTTGGAGCAACTTCATTATGACGTGTTTTAACAGGAATACCTAAATACATGCATTCTGTTTCTAAATCGCGAATATAATTTAAAGCTCTACTAGGAATTGACCCAAAATAATGATCATCTAATTGTTGTCCTTTTGCTGGAGAATGTCCTAATAACGTTCTACCAGTTAATGTAATATCTGGTCTGCTTCCCGCCAATGCTTTATCAACTAAAAAGTACTCTTGTTCCCAACCTAATGAAGATGTCACTTTTTTAACATTTTTATCAAAATATTTACAAACAGCAGTTGCTGCAGTATCAACCGCATTTAAAGCTCTTAATAAAGGCGTTTTATAGTCCAACGCTTCTCCTGTATATGAAATAAATATTGTTGGAATACATAAAGTAGTACCATAAATAAATGCTGGTGATGTAGGATCCCAAGCCGTATAACCTCTTGCTTCAAAAGTATTTCTAATTCCTCCATTTGGAAAACTTGAAGCATCTGGTTCTTGTTGAACTAATTGACTTCCTCCAAACTTTTCAATTGCCATTCCATTCCCAATTGTTTCAAAAAAAGCATCGTGTTTTTCTGCAGTTGCACCTGTTAAAGGCTGAAACCAATGTGTATAATGTGTCACTCCTTTTGATAAAGCCCAATCTTTCATAGAAGAAGCAACTTGATTTGCAATTTTTCTATCAATCTTTTTTCCATGTTGAATTGCATTCATAACACCTTTAAATGCATCACTTGTTAAATATTGACGCATTGAATATTCATTAAAAACATTTGCTCCAAATATTTCTGAACGCCTTTTATCCTCTACAACTTCAACAGGCTTTCTATTTTGCGCAAGTTGAACCGCCTTAAATCTTAATGTTGACATTTTTTATAAATTTAATTTTATACGAATATATAAATTATTATTGATATTTTTAATAAATATTTATTTACCCCTAAAAAAAATAGGGCATCTGCAAAAATAATCTATTTTACTTATTTTTTACCCCTAAAATTTTTATCATAAAATATAAATATATAAGTTTGCAGGGAATTATTTAATATTTAAAATTATAATTTAACTTATATGAGCAAAACAAAATTAGAGTACATTTGGTTAGATGGTCATCAACCAACTCAAGAATTAAGAAGTAAAACTAAAATAGAAGATGATTTTAGTGGTAAATTAGAAGATTGTGATATTTGGTCTTTTGATGGGTCGTCTACAGAACAAGCGGAAGGTGGTTCATCAGACGTTTTACTAAAACCAGTTGCTATTTATCCAGATCCTGCAAGGCGCAATGGATTCTTGGTAATGTGTGAAGTTTTAAATCCAGATGGTACACCTCACGTTTCAAATCATCGTGCAACAATTGATGATGATAATGACGATTTCTGGTTTGGTTTTGAGCAAGAATATTTCTTAATGGACTCAAAAACTGACTTACCTTTAGGATTTCCACGTGGTGGTTTCCCTGGTCCACAAGGTAAATACTACTGTTCAGTTGGAGGTAGATATACTTGGGGTAGAGATTTTGTTGAAGAACATGCAGACTTATGTATTGATGCTGGACTAAACTTTGAAGGTATTAATCAAGAAGTTGCTCCTGGTCAATGGGAATTTCAATGTTTTGCAAAAAGTGCCAAGACTGCAGGTGACGAAATTTGGATAGCACGATACTTATTAAACAGATTGTCTGAAAAATATAATTATTATATAGAATTACACCCAAAACCTGTAAAGGGTGACTGGAATGGTTCTGGTATGCACGCAAACTTTTCTAATACTATATTAAGAACTTGCGGATCTAAAGAAACTTATGAAAAAATTTGTGAAGCCTTTAGACCTGTAACCGATGATCATATTGGTGTTTATGGAGCTTATAACGACGAACGTTTAACTGGATTGCATGAAACTGCACACGTTTCTGACTTTTCATATGGAGTTTCAGATAGAGGTGCATCTATTCGTATTCCAATTATTACTGTTGAGAAAGGATGGAAAGGATGGTTAGAAGATAGAAGACCTGCTTCTAACGCAGATCCTTACAAAGTAGCTTCAATAATTATTAAAACTGTAAAAGGAGCTAAATTATAAATTCACTTAGTTTTTTATCTATAAAAAAAGGCTGTTTAAAATTTTAAACAGCCTTTTTTATTATATTGTATTAAATCGTTATTTCTTAGGATGCACAATTGTCATCTCTTCAATTAAGTTTTTCGCACCTGCATATTTATCAATTATAAATAATACGTAACGAATATCTACCATAATACTTCTTACAATATCGGCATCAAAATAAAGATCACTCATTGTTCCTTCCCAAGTAGTATCAAACGCTAAACCTATTAGATTTCCGTTAGCATCAACAACTGGACTTCCAGAGTTCCCACCTGTCATATGATTTGTTGATAAAATATTTACAGGCATTTTACCATTTTCGCCATATTGACCATAATCTTTGGAGTTATACAAGTCTTGTAATTTTTGAGGAACATCAAACTCGTAATCACCAGGAACGTATTTTTCCATTACACCTTTTAAGAAAGTTTGCGTAGTGTAGTAAACTCCATCTTTTGGTTCGTAGCCCTGAACCAATCCGTAATTTACTCTTAACGTACTATTTGCATCTGGGTAAAAACGTTCGTTTGGAAATACATCCATCAATGCTTTCATATATTGTTTTTGTACCGCTTCAATTTCTAAATTTAATTGTTGAAATTTAGGTTCTATTTTAGTATAAAAAATAGTATGTAATTCCTTTCCAAATTGGTATGCTTTATCTGCATTTAATCTTTTAATAACTTCTTCGGCAGATCCTGTTAGTAATTCAGTAGCGCTTTCTAATGAAGTCAATTTAGAAGTAGCATATATTTCATTTGCTAATTCTGTAAAGTTTACACCTACCATATTTGATGGTAAATATTCTTTTGGAGATTTATCTGCGTACAATTGCACCAACTTTTCAAAGACAGGTTTATCAACCTCGGCACTGTAATTTTTAAATTTTCCTTCTAAACTATTTAAAACAGCATCTCTCCTATTTACAAAAGCTGCTTCTCCTCCTCTTAAAAATATTTGTTCTAACTGGTATGCGTTAAAAGTAATACCTAATAATTCTACATTTCTGTAAGCAATTTCAATCCAATAATCACGTGCCAACGAAACACTTTCGATTTCTTTATATAATTTTTCAAAGTCAGATAATAAGGTTTTATAACCAACTAAATCTTTTGCTTCAACAATTTTTGAAAACTCTTTTTCTAATTCTTGCTTTTTGGCTATTGCATTTGTTTGCTTAATTCCTTGACTTTCACCAATCCATTTTTTCCAATAGTTTGCAATTGATGCAAATTTAGAAGCATACTTTATTTTTATTGCATCATCTTTTCTCATATAAGAATCAACAATTTTTAAAGCATTTTCTCTTATTTCAATTTTAGCAGGATTTAAAACGTTTACAATTTGATCTACACCAACTGCAGGTAAATATTCGTTTGTTCTTCCTGGAAAACCAAAAACCAACGTAAAATCATTTTCTTCA
>NZ_BMNS01000004.1:15011-161957 GCF_014646675.1 Lutibacter litoralis
TTTTTTAATGATACGGCGACCACCGAGATCTACACCAACTGCAGGTAAATATTCGTTTGTTCTTCCTGGAAAACCAAAAACCAACGTAAAATCATTTTCTTCAACACCATCTAAAGATATTGGCAAATAGTGGTTTGGATTGTACGGCTTGTTATCTTTTGAATATGCTGCTGGTCTGTTATTAGCATCTGCATATACTCTAAATAAAGAAAAATCTCCTGTATGACGAGGCCACATCCAGTTATCTGTATCCGCTCCAAATTTTCCAATTGCAGTTGGTGGGGCACCAACCAAACGAACATCTTTAAATACTTCTGTTACAAATAATAAGTATTGATTCCCTTTAAAAAAAGATCTTATATAAGAATCTTGCCATTCCTCTTTCTGAGCAGCTTTATTTACTTTCAAAATATTTTGATTGATTAACTTCATTTTTGAAGCTTCATCCATATCATTTGTAACTCCTTCAAAAACCAGTGTTGTTACATCATCAATTCTTTTAATAAAAGTAGCAGTTAAACTTTCATTCGGTAACTCTTCACTATAATTCATTGCCCAAAAACCATCTTTTAAATAATCGTTTTCAACAGAAGAGTGCGATTGAATTACTCCATATCCACAGTGATGATTTGTTAATAACAATCCATTTGGTGAAATAATTTCTGAAGTACAACCTCCTCCAAAATGAGCAATCGCATCTTTTAAACTTGAATTATTTACATCGTAAATATCTTTTACAGACATTTTCATTCCTAATTGCTCCATTTCATCAGCATTCATTCCTTCTAATAATGAAGGAATCCACATTCCACCTTGAATATCTCGCGTATCCTGAACTACCGGTGTTGCAATTTGCTCAACAACTTGTGCTGTTTCTTTTGTTGTTTCTTGTACTGTTTTACAAGAAATTGTTAATAGTGCTATTATTAAATAGAGTTTAATATATTTCATTGGTTTGCTGTTTTTATATTTAAATTATTATTTCTTTTTTGGATGAACTAAGGTCATTTCTTCTATTAAGTTTTTTGCGCCTGCATATTTATCAACAATAAATAACACGTAGCGAATATCTACCATAATATTTCTACAAATATCTGCATCATAATTATAATCGCTCATAGTTCCTTCCCAAACTCTATCGAAATTTAAACCGATTAAGTTTCCATGGGCATCAATTGCCGGACTACCAGAATTACCACCTGTTGTATGATTTGTTCCAATAAAATTTACAGGCATTTTACCATTTTCAGAATAATCTCCAAAATCTTTAGCATCGTATAAATCTTGAAGTTTTTGAGGCACATCAAATTCATAATCATTTGGTACAAATTTTTCCATAACACCTTCTAAATACGTTGTAGTGTTATAATAAACACCATCTCTAGGTTCGTAACCACTAACTTGACCATAAGTTACACGCAATGTACTATTGGCATCTGGGAAAAAGCGTTTCGTTGGAAAAACTTGTACTAAACCTTTCATATATTGTTTTTGAACCGCAGCCAATTGTTGATTTAATTGTTGAAATTTAGGTTCAATTTTATTATAAAAAGTTGTGTGAAATTCTTTTCCAAACTGATATGCGGTATCTTTATTTAATTTTTTAATTGCTTCTTCAGGTGTTCCAGATAATAATTCTTTTGCTCCTTCTAATGTTGTTAATTTAGACGTACTGTATATGGTGTTTGCTAAATCAGTAAAATTAACACCCTCTAAATTTGAAGGACTATAAGCTTTTGGCGATTTTTTAGCATATAATGCTACTAATTTTTCAAAAACAGGTTTATCAACCTCAGCACTGTAATTTTTGTAAGTACCTTCCAATCTTCTTAAAATAGCATTTTTAGCATTCTCAAAACCTTGTTCTCCGCCTCTTAAATAGGCTTGTTCTATTTGAAAAGCTCTAAAAGTAATTCCTAATAATTCAACATTTCTGTAAGCAACTTCAATCCAATAATCACGCGCTAAAGAAACACTTTCTATTTCTTTGTATAATTTTTCAAAATCAGCGAGCAAAGTAGTATATCCCGCTAAATCTTTTTCGGCTACTATTTTTGAAAACTCACTTTCTAATTCTTTTTTCTTTTGAACTGCATTAGATTTTTTAAGACCTTGATTTTCTCCAATCCATTTTTTCCAATAATTTGCCGTTGAAGCATATTTTGAAGCATATTTAATTTTTACTGCTGGATCTGTACGCATATAAGAATCTATAATTTTTAAAGCATTTTCACGCACTTCAATTTTAGCAGGATTCAAAACATTTACAATTTGATCTACAGCAACAGCTGGTAAATACTCGTTTGTACTTCCTGGAAAACCAAATACCAACGTAAAATCACCTTCTTCAACTCCATCTAAAGATATTGGTAAATGATGTTTTGGCGTATAAGGTACATTGTCCTTAGAATAAGCTGCTGGTCTATTATTTGCATCAGCATAGATTCTAAATAATGAAAAATCTCCAGTATGTCTTGGCCACATCCAGTTATCTGTATCTGCTCCAAATTTACCTATTGATGAAGGTGGAGCACCAACAAGACGTAAGTCTTTAAATTCTTCTGTTACAAATAATAAGTATTGATTCCCTTTATAAAAAGCTTTTATATTGGAATCTTGCCAAGCTTCTTTTTTAGCAGCCTTATTAACCTTTATTATATTTTGATTAATTAACTTCATTTTAGCAGCCTCATCCATATCATCTGTAACTCCTTCAAAAACGGCTTCCGTTACATCATCAATTCTTTTAATAAAAGTAACAGACATGCTTGGGTTTGATAATTCTTCATCATAATTTTTTGCCCAAAATCCATTTTTTAAATAATCGTGTTCTACAGATGAGTGTGATTGAATTGCACCATACCCGCAGTGATGATTTGTTAATAATAATCCGTTTGGTGAAATAATTTCTGAAGTACAACCACCGTTAAAATGTACAATGGCATCTTTTAAACTTGAATTATTTACATCGTAAATATCTTTAGCCGTTAATTTACTACCAAGTAGTTGCATTTCGGTTTCGTTAACACCTTCTAATAAAGATGGAATCCACATTCCACCTTGAATTTCACGAGTATCTACAGCTTCAGGTGCTGTAACAATTACCGTTTCTGTTGTTTCTTGAACAGTTTTACAAGAAACTATTAATAGAGCTAATAAAAAATAAAGTTTTATGTATTTCATGGGTCTAAATAAAATTTTTTTGGAAAGTCACATGCTGTTCGTTAATTATAATTTTATTAAATAATAAACTATTTAGCACGCTAGGTTCATTTGGTTATATTTTAATCCTACAAATATAGGAAACCAAATATTCATTTATTAGGAATAAACTCATAAAAATTGTTAAATTAGCCGAAATTGAAAATTTACATATGGATACGACACCTTTTTTTACACAAGACACAATTGTTTTCGGAATTTTAATGTTAACACTTGGTTTTGTTTTTTACACATCAACTACTGATAATAAATTTTGGAAAAAGTTTTATAAATACATTCCTGCCTTGTTAATGGCGTATATGATGCCTGCTGTTTTTACTACAACAGGAATTATTTCTCCTGAATGGCAAACTGTAAATGAAATTGGAGAAATAACCAAACATAAATCTCAATTGTACTATGTTGCAAGTCGATTTTTATTACCAGCAGCATTGGTTTTAATGACATTGAGTATCGATTTAAAAGCAGTTTTTAATTTAGGGCCAAAAGCCTTAATTATGTTTTTAACAGGAACTGCTGGAATTATAATTGGTGGACCACTTGCTATTTTATTAGTTTCTATGGTTTCTCCAGAAACTGTTGGTGGCGCTGGACCAGATGCCGTTTGGAGAGGTTTAGCTACCTTGGCTGGAAGTTGGATTGGTGGTGGTGCAAACCAAGCTGCAATGCTAGAAATTTATCAGTTTAACACAAAAAATTATGCCAGTTTTGTAATTGTAGATATTGTAGTTGCAAATATATGGATGGCTATTTTGTTATTAGGAATTGGTAAATCAGACAAAATAGATAAATGGTTAAAAGCCGATACTTCTGCTATTGAAACTTTAAAAGAAAAAGTATCAAGTTATTCTTCAAAAAACAGTAGAAATCCATCATTAGCGGATTTTATGGTTATTTTAGGAATTGCCTTTGTAGTTGTTGGAGCATCACATTGGGGAGCAAATAGCATTTCAAATTTTTTAAGTGCCAATTTTGAATCTGTTAGCGACAAAACCTCTGCAATGTCATCTTTTGGCTCTCAATTTTTCTGGATGATTACAATTGCAACCGCCCTAGGAATACTATTATCTTTTACAAAATTAAAACAATACGAAGGTGCTGGAGCAAGTAAAATAGGAAGCGTTTTTATTTATATTTTGGTAGCATCAATTGGTATGAAAATGGATTTAACACAAATATTAGATAATCCAGGGTTGATAGTTGTAGGACTTATTTGGATGGCAATTCATGTATTTTTACTAATACTTGTTGCTAAAATAATTAGAGCTCCTTATTTCTTTTTAGCAATTGGTAGTAAGGCAAATGTTGGAGGTGCAGCCTCTGCTCCTGTTGTTGCAGCCGCTTTTCATCCGTCTTTAGCAACCGTTGGTGTTTTATTAGCTGTTTTTGGGTATGTTGTTGGAACGTACGGCGCTATGCTTACAGCAGAATTAATGAGAATTGTTGCTCCTTAAATTCATAAAAATTAAAATAAAAATTAGATATTTGTCGCCTTAAATAAATTAATAATGAAAAAAATAGTTTTTTGTTTTGTGCTTGTTAGTCTTTTAATTTCTTGTAGTAAAGAAAAAACCGGCAGTATGGTGGTAAATGGTAATATTGATGGACTAAAAAAAGGAACTGTTTATTTAGAAAAAATTGTTGATACAGTATTAGTAGCTGTAGATTCGGTTGAAATAAATGGACTAAGTAGCTTTGTCTTGGTTGATGATTTGAAAACGCCTGAAATGTATTATCTAACACTTGATAAAAAAGAAACCGAGAAAATTCCTTTCTTTGGGGAAAAAGGAACATTAACAATTACTTCTAAACTCGAAAAATTACTTTTTTCAGCTAAAATTACAGGTTCTAAAAATCAGGAATTATTAGATGAATACAAATCTATGATTCAACAATTTAGAGGTAAAGAATTAGATTTTATTAAAGATAAATTTGAAGCTCAGAGAAATGAGGATGAAACGTTATTATTAAAATTAGAAGCCGAAGAAAAAAATTTAATAAAACGCAAGTACTACTACACTACAAATTTTGCTTTACAGCATAAAGATAAAGAAGTGGCTCCGTATATTGCATTAACAGAATTATACAATGCCAATTTTAAATTATTAGATACCATAAATAAATCGTTAACGAAAGAAATTAAGATTTCTAAATACGGTATGGAATTGGATAAATTTATTACTGAAATTAAAAAGAATGATTAATATTCTAATAAATATTTAATGCACCAATAAAAAAGATGCTGACTAAATTAAAATTTAGTCAGCATCTTTTTTTTAAACAAACTGTAACTTTTTCAGTTTAAATGCTACTTATATTTTGAAACCAAACTTAGCTTGTGAATAAAGAATTAGAACATAAATTTATTTCTGAATTTCAAGAAAATCAGAATATCATTCATAAAGTATGTAGAATTTATACAAACAATCAAGAAGCGCACAACGATTTGTTTCAAGAAATTACAATTCAACTTTGGAAAGCATATCCGAAGTTTAGAGGTGATTCTAAATTAAGTACTTGGATGTATAGAATTGGATTAAATACAGCTATTACACTGTATAGAAAATCTAAACGAACTATACAAACTCAAGATTTTGATACTGTATTGCACAAAATAAAATCTACAGATTATGATAACACCGAAGAAGAACAGTTAAAATTAATGTATAAAGCAATTCACCAATTGTCTGACATTGAAAAAGCTTTAGTATTCTTATATTTAGAAGATAAGAATTATAAAGAAATATCTGAAACAATCGGTATTTCAGAAGTAAATGCACGTGTAAAAATGAATAGAATTAAAACGCGATTAAGAACAATATTAAATCCGTAAGTTATGGATGAATTAGATATACTAAAAAAAGACTGGAAAAAGCAGGATGCTAATTTTCCAAAGTTATCTTACGATGAGATCTATAAGATAATTCATAAAAAATCCTCATCTATTGTAAAGTGGATTTTTATTATTTGTATTGCCGAATTTTTATTTTGGGGGTTTATAAACTTATTAATTCCTGAAAGCTTTTTTACTATTTATGAAAAATTGCATTTAAAAGCATTTTTAAAAATAACATACATTTTTCATTATGCAGTTGTTGTGGTTTTTATTTATTTGTTCTATAAAAACTACAGTTCTATTTGCGTTGTAGATTCTACTAGTTTGTTAATGAAAAAAATTATTAAAACTCGTAAAACAGTTAACTATTACGTTTATTATAATATTATAATGACAATAATATTATCCATTATTGTTAACATTATTATGTTTTCTGACCCAGCTCTTTTAAATGAAGTTATGAACCCAAAACATGTGCCAATTGATGAAACTAAGTTTTTCTACATTGTGTTAACTGTTCATATCGTGGGTTTGTTAATTATGAGTGGTTTATTATGGTTGTATTACAAACTTGTTTATGGAATTTTGCTAAGAAAATTAAATAAAAATTATAAAGAGTTAGAAACTTTAAATATTTAAAAAAAACCGAAGTTATGCTTCGGTTTTTTATTAATTATATTCTATTATCGCCATCTAAAATATCACCAATTCCACCAAGCAAACTTCCTTCTCCTCTAGTTTTACCGCCTGTTCGAGGCGCCAAAGCTAAGACTCTGCCCGCCAATCTACTAAATGGCAACGATTGTACATAAACAGTTCCTGGTCCTTTTAAGGTTGCAAAAAACAAACCTTCACCTCCAAAAACAGTATTTTTTATACCTCCAACAAATTCAACATCATACGCCACATCTTTTGTAAAACCAACTACACACCCCGTATCAACTTTTAAAATTTCGCCTGCTTTTAAATGTTTTTTAGACATATTCCCTCCAGCGTGGACAAATGCTAATCCATCGCCTTCTAGTTTTTGCATAATAAATCCTTCTCCACCAAACAAACCTCTTCCTAATTTTTTTGAAAACTCTATTCCAACAGAAACCCCTTTTGCAGCACATAAAAAAGCATCTTTCTGACATACAAACTTTCCCTCTAATTCGCTTAAATCTATTGGAATTATTTGCCCAGGATAAGGAGCTGCAAAAGAAACTTGCTTTTTACCAATTCCACTGTTTGAAAAAACAGTCATAAACAAGCTTTCTCCTGTTAATAATCTTTTCCCAGCCGAAAATAGTTTTCCTAAAATACCTTCATTTTGATTAGAACCATCTCCAAAAATAGTATCCATGGTTATACCGTCATTCATCATCATAAAACTTCCAGATTCAGCAACCACTCCTTCTTGTGGGTCAAGTTCAATTTCAACATATTGCATTTCTTCACCGTGAATTTGATATTCTATTTCATGTGCATTCATAATATATATTTATAATAACATTTAACTTTTGATTTTTGTACTTTTTAATTTAAGACTCCATTCAAATTCATAAACAGAAACTTGCTCTCCACTATCATCAATTCCAACCGATTTCATTGTAACTGTTTGCCCCTCACTTGTATTAATAGCTTGTTCTAAAACTTCATTAATTAAATTTCCATCTTCACAAACAAACCTAATTTTTCCAACAGCTTTTTTGGTAAACCTACCTTGATGATTGGTAACTAACATAGATATTGGACTACCACATTCTTGTATTTTTTTTATTACCAATGCACCTGTAGAAAGTTCTGCAGCCATAGATTGTACTGCAAAATACATTGATTTAAATGGATTTTGATTTATCCATTTATGAGTAACTGTTACAACGGCCTTATGGTTTGTTAAATCTTTCAATCTTACACCACATAAAAAAGCTGATGGTAATTTAAACATTAAAAATCGGTTCATTTTTTTTATAGTTACTTCCATACATTAAAATAGTTAATTTTAAAACAAGGTAGTTAAAAATCATGAAGGTTTAAAATGCTTTTTTTAGGGAGAATAATATTTAAAATAGCGTTTTGTATTGCATACCCCTATCTTTCACGTAATTGTTAAATTAAGAAATCATTAAAATAAATAATTCTAATAATTAAAATGATAAAAACTACAGTCTAATAGCACATTTAAATGGTTTTCAGCTTGGTAATTCAACTTAATTGCACACCATATTCCTATTCTTTTCTGAATAACTTCTCTTAAATTTATTGAACTTAATTTTATATCATATAAAAAAATTGAGAAAATTTAATTCTAAAATGCAATTCATTTTTTGAAATAGAAATGATATTTTATGATGAACAATTTAAGTCAAAAATAAATTTACTTCCAATTTCAAGTTCACTTTCAACTTTAATATTACCATTATTTTGAGAAATAAACTCCTTACAAAGTAAAAGCCCTAGCCCCGTTCCACTTTCATTATTAGTGCCTTTTGAAACAACATTATGCTCAATCTTAAATAATTTATTTATTTTTTCATATGACATTCCAACACCTGTATCTTTAATTTCAGTTTCAACAACTTTTTTATCATTTATAAATTTCTGTTTTGAAGAAATAAATATTTCACCTCCATTTGGAGTAAATTTAATAGCGTTTGAAATTAAATTTCGAATTACTGTTGAAATCATTTTCTCATCAGCACATACTATCAAATCCTCATCAATATCTAAATCGAATTTAATTTTTTTGGCTGATGCTTGTGGCATATGACCTTCAATATTACTATTTAATAAACTACTTAAATTGTAATTTGTTTTTTCTGATCTTAAATTACCCCTTTGCATTCTTGACCAATCTAAAAGGTTATTTAAAATTTCAATTGAGAACTTAGAAGACTCGTGTATATAATGAATAAATTTTTTAACATCCTTATGCTCTAATTGATCAAAACTTTCTTCTAGTAATTCAGAAAAACCAATTACAGCAGATAATGGGTTTTTTAAGTCATGGGATATAATTGAGAAGAATTTATCTTTTGTCTTGTTCTGGTATACTAATTCTTCCGTTTGGGTTTTTAATTTTATATGCGTTTCTATACGTGCTAAAAGTTCACTACTATTAAATGGTTTAGTTACAAAGTCTACACCTCCTACCTCAAAAGCTTTTGAAATACTTTTCGCATCTGTATTTGCTGTCAGAAATATAATTGGAATTTGAGTTAGTAGCTCATTTTCTTTTATTTTTAAACAAGTTTCAAACCCATCCATTTCTGGCATTTGAATATCCAATAAAATTAAATCTGGTACTGTTTTATCTAAAACACCTAAAGCCTGTCTGCCACTTTTAGCCATTCTAAGATTATATCCCACCTCTTTTAGAACTCCAGAAACTACTTTTAAATTATTCGAATTATCGTCTACAATTAATATTGTATTATCCTTTTTAGTCATAATCTTAAGATGTTAACAAGTTAATTAATTCTTCAAATTCCATTTCTCTAATACAATCATCTAACGGTTTAAATGTTTTATTTGTACTTTTTTCTAAATCAATAAGCAATTCTTCAAGTAGTAAGAAATCACCTTCTAATGCTGCATTAATAAATTTATCTTTTATAGGTTTTGGAATTTCAGATACATTGCCATTATTAATTTCGATTTTTTTCTGTGCCTCATACACAAATTTAACGTCTCCTTTATGAACCAATTCAGCTAACAAATCAACAAATTTTATTGGCTTTTTTATAAAAACAGTTGCACCCATAGACATAACCTCTTGTTGTTCAGACTCTAAAGCACTAGCGCTTACTATAAAAATCTTAACATTATGATTACCTTTCAATTGCAATATTTGCCTAGTTGCTTCAATACCATTTAACACGGGCATAACTACATCTAATAGTATTATATCTGGTTTCCATTTTTTATACAGCTCAACAGCTTCTAATCCATTTTCGGCTTGCTGAATATCAAAGCCTAACGGATTTAATTTTTGATATAAAATATCTCTATTTTCAAAACGATCATCTACAATAGCGAGTTTTAAACCTTTCAATTCGGGAATTAAACTAACCACCTTTAACGCTTCTGCCTCTCCTTTATTTTGATTTTGTTTACATTCTTTATATTTAAATTTAAAACTAAACTCTGATCCTTTTCCGTATTCACTTTTAATAGTAATATCTCCTTCCATTAAATGAGAGAATTTTTTGCTTATCGCTAATCCTAAACCTGTTCCACCGCTAACTCTTTCTCCTTTTTTGGCTTGTTCAAATGGTTTAAAAACACTTTCTTGTTCTTCTTTTAAAATCCCAATTCCACTATCCTTAACAATAACATTAATAAAGTTATCTTTCAAATTTTGAATTGAAATTTGAACAAAACCTTTTGAAGTAAACTTTATGGCATTTCCGATAAGATTAATAATTACTTGTCTAATTTTAGATTCATCTGAAAATATATATTCAGGAATGTAACCCTTGGTAACCGTCCTTAATTCAATGCTTTTTTGAGCAGCTTTAAACTTAAAAAGTCCTTCAACTTCTTTTAATAATGCTTGAAGACTAAAATCAGCCTCTTTTAAAGTTATTCTTCCTGCTTCAATTTTAGACATATCTAAAACATCATTAATTAAAGAGAGTAAATGCTCTCCACTTTTATTTATGGTTTTTAAATTTTCGTATTGACCTTTTGTCAAATTATCATCGTCTTGTAAGAGTTGAGAATATCCTAAAATAGCATTTAATGGAGTTCTAATCTCGTGACTCATATTTGATAAAAATATTGACTTTGAAAGATTTGCTGAAACAGCTTCTTCTGTTGCTATTTTTAATTTCTCAGTAGATTTTAAACGCTTTGTAATATCAGCCGAAGTTCCAATAGTCCCTATAATTTTATTATCTTGATCAATAAAAGGTAATTTATTTGAGCTAAAAATAACTTCCTCTCCATTAACAATAAATTTCTCTATAAATTTTAATTTTGAAATTCCTGTGTTTATTATCTCAAGTTCATCATTTCTTGTTTTATCAGCCACTTCTTTAGTATTAAAGTCATAATCTGTTTTACCAATAACTTCTTTATCACTTTTAAAAGATATTCCTTCATAAAAAGATTTATTACAACCTAAAAACCTTGATTCTTTATCTTTCCAAAAAACTCTTATTGGAATATTGTCTAGTACTTTTCTTAACACTTGTTTAGATACAAAAATTTCGTTTTCCTTCCTTTTTCTCTGAACAGCTATACTAATATGAGAAGAAACCAGTTCAAGTAAATCAATATCACTTTGTTGGTATGCATTTTCATTGTCATAACTTTGTACTACAATAGCCCCAATAACTTCACCATCAATAATTAAAGGGACTCCTAACCAAACCTTAGACGCCATACCTATTAACTCAATTTCACCAGCATCTTCAAGTTCTTTAAACTGATTAGGACCAAGAAATAATGGCTTTCTATTTCTAATTAAATAACCCGTCAATGATTTAGCTAATGGGAATTCCTCTTCTGCTTCTTCACCTGAAATAAAAGGAATTGAAATTGTTTGTCTAGACTCATTGTAATAAGCTATATAAGAATTAGAAACATCAATTAACTTTCCTAATTCACCTATAATATACCTGTTATATCCTTTTAAATCTTCCTGTTTATATCCGTTTTGCGATATATTTAAAAGTACCCTTAGTATGTCGTTTGCTCTTTTAGCCTCAGTAACATCTCTAATAATACCTTCATAATATAACAGTTCACCGTCACTGTTTTTAATTTCTTCTCCATAATTTTCAACCCAAATAATAGAACCATCTTTTTTAAAAAGTCTATGTCTTATTTTTTCAGTTTCAGAAAAATGATGAATTACGTCTTTTCTTTTTTTATAGTCAACATACAATTGAGTCTTCACGTCAATAGCTAACAATTCTTCTTTAGAATTATAGCCTAACAATTTCACTAAAGCTGAGTTAGCATTGATTATTCTTCCATTTGGTGCAGTCTTGTAAATACACATCTAATGAATTATCACATATCCTTTTATATGTACTTAGTGTATTTTCTAAATTATAAATAGTTTTTTCTTGCTTTTTTATTAAAGCTAACAAATCAGATTTATTTTTATTTAAAATAGTTTCTTTACTCATAGGAATTTAAGATAGGATTTAATTAGAATACCATTTATAAGTGCAAATATACTGTTTATATACACTCCCATACCGAACATATGTCATCTATACATAGATAAACAATTTTTTTAACATAATTCACTCTAAAAATTGATTTTAAATGTTAAAATAATGTTAAAATACAGTACTATGTCTTGCATACTACTATCTTTTATATATATATTTGCATAAGAAACTAATAAACATAAAATTATGATATCTCAAAACGACAAAAATTATAGTGCAATTACACATCTTAGTGGTTTTGCTGGTTGGATTTTTCCATTTGGAAATATTATTGCTCCTGTTGTTTTATGGACAGCCAAAAAAAGTGAAAGCTCATATATTAATGATCACGGAAAATCAGCTGTAAACTTTCAACTTAGTTTAATTGTTTATAGTTTTTTATTAGCATTATTAATAATACCAATTGCCATTTTTACCTTAGGCCTAGGTGTAGTTGCAATTGCGATAGGAATAATACCTGCAATAATTTTAAAATTTATTTTAATTATTACTGCTAGTATCAAGGCAAATAATGGAGAACAATACCATTATCCCTTTACAATAGAATTTATTAAATAGCAGAACGCTTTTAAATCAATAAATCTCAACACATGAAGATAGAAAACACAAAAGCACAAATGCGAAAAGGAGTTTTAGAATTCTGTATCTTATCTATATTACAACATGGAGATGCATACACTTCTGAAATTTTATCGCAGCTAAAAGACGCAAAATTATTAGTTGTTGAAGGAACAATTTATCCTTTATTAACTAGATTAAAGAATGCTGGTTTACTCGGTTATCGCTGGGAAGAATCAACATCCGGACCACCAAGGAAATACTATGCCTTAACAGAAACAGGTAACTTATTTTTAAAAGAATTAAATACAACTTGGAGTGAACTTGTAGAAGCAGTAAACTTAGTAACTACCATTAAACCAACAGAAAAATGAACAAAACAATAAATATAAATTTAGGAGGTGTCTTCTTTCATATTGATGAGGTTGCTTATCAAAAATTGAAACTATATTTAGATGCCATTAGAAGATCTTTAAGTGATGATCCTCAAGGAAGAGATGAAATTTTAAATGATATTGAGCACAGAATTGGTGAATTACTTTCTGAAAGAATTAAAGATGCGCGTCAGGTTGTAAACGAAAACGACATTGATGAAATAACCAAAATAATGGGGAAACCTGAAGATTATTTAGTTGATGAAGAAATTTTTGAAGATGAACCAAAATACAAATCTAGAGTTTCTTCAAAAAAATTATTTAGAGATGCTGAAGATAAATTTTTAGGTGGTGTATCATCTGGTTTAGGACATTATTTTGGAATAGATGCTTTATGGATTAGAATAATTTGGATAGTACTTGTAGTTGCTGGTTTTGGAACTGGAATACCAATTTATATTTTGCTTTGGATCTTAATTCCTCAGGCGGAAACAACTGCGGAAAAGTTACAAATGAAAGGTGAACCCGTTAACATTAGTAATATTGAAAAAAAAATTAGAGAAGAATTTCAAGATGTATCATCTCGGGTAAAAGATGGTGTAAATGATGTAACTTCAAAAGTTAAAAATTCTGAATTTAAAAAAAAAGCAAGTAACAAAGCAAAATCTGGTGTTCAAGAAATACTAGATACTTTAGGAAGCATTCTAATTACATTGTTTAAAGTTTTTGGTAAACTTATTGGAGCACTCTTAATATTTATTGCTGCAGCAACTTTAATAGGACTTATTATAGGTGCATTTTCTTTAGGTAGTTTTGAAATACTAGGGTTTAGTAATGATTTTATACACCATCCTCCATTTTTTTATGATTCGGTATTACCAACTTGGCTACTTGTAGTTTTTACTTTTATTGCAGTCGGAATTCCTTTTGTAGTATTGTTTATGTTGGGCTTAAAAATTCTTTCTAACAATGTAAAATCTTTTAGCACAACCACAAAACTTTCACTCTTAGGTATTTGGATAATATCACTTTTAGGATTAGGATTTGCTGGAATAAATTTTGCTGCACAAACTGCATATGATGGAGTTTTCAACCAAACTGAAGAATTACCAGTTGTTGCAACAGATACTTTAAAAGTAAAAATGATTGGTGATGAAAACCTGTCAAATAGAAGTGAACTTAGAAGACGTTATTCGTACGAAACAGTTTATGACAACGATGTTAGAAAATTATATTCTAATAGAATAAATGTTGATGTAAAATCAACCGACAAGTCCAATGCTTTTGTTAAAATAAGAAAAGAATCATCTGGTAAAAGTAGGCAAAATGCAAATTCCAATGCAGAAACCATTGAATATCAGTTCAATTTAACCAACCAAGATTTATTGTTAAATGGATACTTTTTAACTGATTTTAAAAATATGATAAAAGAGCAACAAATTGACATTACTGTTTATATACCTTTAAATACAATCATTTATTTAGATGGATCTACTAGAACATTTTTAGATGACGTTGATAATGTTCAAAATGTACATGACAGAGATATGCCTAAACATTATTATAAGATGACTGAAAACGGATTGGAATGTCTAGACTGTGACCCTTCTATTTTTGGTGAACGCTATAAAAGAGAAAATGAACACTTTAAATTAAATATTGATAATAACGGTGTTGAAATTAATGTAAATGATGGAGACAATAATGCAGCCATTAAAATTAATGAAAATGGATTGAAAATTGAATAATTACAATTCAACATTCATTATCTACAGTTCATCTAATAAAATTATAGCACCCAATAAATTCAATTTAAATTTGACTAAATTAAAATATTAAACAATGAAAACGCTTACTAAAATTACAGCAATGTTGCTACTTTTAATTTCAACCTCCTCCTGTTTTGTTGATGGACTTACAGGAATTAAAGGAAATAGAAACGTAGTATCTGAAGACAGAGTTATAAGTGATAACTTTGATGAAATTAAAGTTCAGCAAGGTATCCAATTATTTATAACTCAAGATAATGCTACAGAACTAAAAGTTGAAGCAGATGAAAACATTATAGATTTGTTAATCACAGAGGTAAAAGACAATCAACTAATAATATATTTTGAAAAAAATGTAAATAGAGCAAAAGCCAGAAATGTGTTTTTAAACACTGCTACAATTAAAAAAATAAAAGCATCGAGTGGCGCATCCGTGAAATCTGAAAACACCTTTCAAGCAACCTCTTTAGATTTAGATGCGAGTAGTGGAAGTTCTATTAAAGTTTATGTTAACGCAGATGATGTTACTACTGAGACTTCAAGTGGAGCTAATATTAAAGTATATGGAAAATCACAAACTTTTTCTGGTAAAGCAAGTAGTGGTAGTTCTATTGATGCAGATGAACTAGAAGCAATTGACGCTTACGCAAAAGCAAGTAGTGGTGCAAATATTAATGTAAAAGTATCAGGAAATTTAACAGCAAAAGCAAGTAGTGGTGGCGATATTGACTATGAAGGAAGCCCTACTAATATTAATAAAGACACCTCTTCGGGAGGTAGTGTATCAGGAAGCTAATTCCAATTTATATATTTAAATTGTTAAGCCAGTTCACTTTAAGTGAGCTGGCTTTTTCATAAAAAATTGTGAAAGTTCCTAGAAAAATGATATTTATCAGTTTTAATGAAAAGAGGTTAAGTACTTTTGTAGCTAATTTTTTTATGCCTATTTTATTATAATTGCAAAAGATTAAAATAAAAAAGTTATTAATTAGCAAACAAAACTAATATAAAATGCAAAAACAACAACATCCGCATTCATTTCACATACCTGTAATGGGATTGGCATTTACGCTTGATAGTCCAATTAAAGTTGCCAAATATGGTATTTCATCAGTAATATCAATTGTAGACGATGTTATTATTGAAAAAATGAATGAATATTACTCTAATAAATTCAAAATTCCTTACAGTACTATTTCAACAAAAGTTGAAGATTATAGAGCAAAACGTATTACTTCTTATTTAAATACAGTAGATACAATTGTAAAACATAAGTTTGAAAATCTTAAAAAATCTTATGAAACAAAAAGTAATGAGTTTGAAAAATATATGGAAATGTTACCAGATTTTTCAGAATTAAAACAAAATTTCATAAAAACCATTCAAAATAACCCATTAAAAGAGGAAGTACATAATTGGATTCAAAACAACCTAAAACCAGGTAATATTGATGTTAATATTATGACAAAGCTTGATAAAGCTAACTTTAAAGGAAATGAAAAACTTCCAACTGAATTTAATGATGCACATGCAGCTTTAAGAGGTTTCGCAAATAGTAATTTAGAATCTTCTATTGTATTATCCGCAGGTATGAATCCGAGATTATACAGTTATTTTGAAAATTTCAACGATTTTTTTCCAGATGAAAACGGATTGCTAAAAAAGAAAATAATTTTAAAAGTTAGTGATTACAGATCTGCACTAATTCAAGGTAAATTTTTAGCAAAAAAAGGCCTTTGGGTTTCAGAATACAGAATAGAGTCTGGATTAAATTGTGGTGGTCATGCATTTGCTTCAGATGGTTATTTATTAGGTCCTATTTTAGAAGAATTTAAAAACCATAAAGAAGCATTAATTTCAGATGTACATCAAATTTTTATTGCTGCATTAGAAAGTAAAGAAAAAACAATTCCTTCGAATCCTCTTAAATTGGATATTACAGTTCAAGGTGGTGTTGGAAACTCTAAAGAGCATGAGTTTTTGTTAGATAATTATAATATTGATTCCGTTGGGTGGGGTTCACCCTTTTTATTAGTTCCAGAAGCTACAACTGTAGACTCCGATTCTATCGAAAAATTAAAAAAAGCGACAGAAAAAGACTTATTTTTAAGTAATGTTTCTCCTTTAGGCGTTCCTTTTAATAGCTTAAAAGATAGTTCTAACGACCTTATAAAAAATAATAGAATTTTAAATGAAAAACCAGGAAGTTCTTGTCCTAAAAAATTCTTAGCCTTAAGTTTAGACGCAAAAGGAAAACCCCTTTGCACTGCTTCAAAAAAATACCAAACAGCACAATTAGAGGAACTTTCAACTCAAAATTTAGATAGCATAACTTTTGAAAAAAAATCTAAGTTAATTACAGATAAAACTTGTTTATGCGAAGGCTTGGCAAACGCTGCTATCATAAATTACAATATGCAGCACAAAGGAGAAGATCAAGGTGTTGCTATTTGTCCAGGTCCAAATGCTGCCTATTTCTCTAGAGAATTATCTTTAAAACAAATGGTAAGTCATATTTATGGTAAAACTAATGTTATTACAACAGCTAATAGACCGCACTTTTTTATAAAAGAATTGTCTATGTACGTTGATTATTTTTCGAATAAAGTAGATGAATTTCAAGATTCATTTACAAAGAAACAAGAAAAATACTTAACAAACTTTAAGAATAATTTAAATGATGGTATTGCCTACTACCAACAATTGTTTTCGGATACAATAAATAATTTTGAAGTAAGTAATGATAATTTATTATTAGAACTTGAACAGCTAAGAAAAGAGTTAATTGAAATAAAAATTCCTGTTTTACAAGCTGTTTAAAAACAACTTTATAACCTTTTAAAATATATGCGCAACATTTCTAAATTTAGAAATGTTGCGTTTTTAGTTTGATCATTTATCAGGTACTGTATTTATAGATTTTGTATAATTCGTAAAAATTACGTATTTTTGCAACTTATGAGAAATCTTATTCAAGAAAAAAATCATCGCGTTTTCACTTTTAATTTTTTAGTTTTCCGAAATCAATCGGAAAAATTCATACCTCCTGCATACTAAATTTTCTACTAATTTATTATAGTAAAAATTCCTAATTCTACTCGACTAAATAATCGAGTCCTTTCAAAAATTATTTTAATCCATGAATATCATCTATTTGGTATTCAAAAATTATTTTAAACAAAAATCATGAAATTATTATATATAAAAAGAACAAGAAAAACAGAAAATAGATTTTCACCTAATATGGGTAGGCTAATTACAAAGGTTACTTACATTAAAAAATATTTTTTAGGATTGCCATTAAAAACCCTACACAAATACAGAGAAACCTACTACGGAGAAATTAAAGATTGTGAAGATTGTAATTTGTTTATTTAAACCCTTTTAGAAAAATTCAATCTTTTTTTATTAGTGTGCAAATTAGGCTGTCTTACGGTATTTATAATCTACAATTCTAAAACGAGTTCAGGTTTACTAGACTTCACAGCCTACTTTTAAAAATTTCAATAAAAGAAATGAAATTAAGATCCACAATGAAAATCTTCTAATGTTTTATTTTCAAGTATTTTCAATGTGCTATCTCTAACTTCTACCATAAGTCTATTAAGACTGCATTGGTCTTCGCTTTTACAATCCTCGCATTTTTCGTAATAATTTAAGCTAACGCAAGGAAGCATTGCAATTGGTCCTTCTAATATTCTAATAATTGTTGAAATTTTAATTTCCTTTGGTTTTTTTAATAAATAATATCCTCCCCCTTTGCCCTTTTTAGAAGCTAAAATTCCATTTTTTTTAAGTGTCAATAAAATACTTTCTAAAAATTTTTTAGATATACTCTCCGATTCAGATATATCAGAAATTAAAACAGGTACATTTTGCTCTTGTCTTGAGAGGTAACTTAAAGCTTTTAAGCCGTATTTTGTTTTCATTGAAAGCATAACTAAAAGTACAAATTATATATGAATAATTAATTTAAAGGAAGAAAAACTTCGGCCATCATGCAACGGGCACTTCCACCTCCACAAGCTTCAATTGTATCTAAAGAGCTATGTATAATTTTACAGTATTTCTTTATTTTATCCATCTGAACTTTAGTAAGACTATTATAAGCAGCGTTTGACATTATTAAAAATTTGGTATTGTTACTCCCAAGAACTTGCAACATATTTCCAGCAAAATTATTAACCTGTGCTTCTGTAATTGCAATTACTTCTTTACCATCTTCTTTTAAATGCTTAAGTACATTTTTTCGTTCTTTTTTATCGTCTATACTTTCTAAACAAATAATTGCAAATTTTTCTGCTAACGCCATCATAACATTTGTATGATAAATTGGAAACCGCTTCCCGTCTACAGTTTGATTGGCAACAAAAGGAACGGGTGTATATTCAAAATCTTCACAGAACTCAACAAATAAATCTTCTTCGGCTCTTGGTGACAATGCGCAATATGCTTTTTTATTTACCCGATCTAATAATAAACTTCCTGTACCTTCTAAATAAATTTCTTCCGCTTCTGCAGAAGTATAATCTACAATATCATTTATTACAAAACCTTTTTCTTCAAGAATATCAAAAATATCTTCCCTTCTTTCTAAACGTCTATTTTCAGCAAACATTGGGTATATTGCAATATCTCCATTTTGATGAAATGAAATCCAATTATTTGGAAAAATTGAATCTGGAGTGTCTGTTTCCTTTCTATCATTTACAACAATAACGTTAATTCCAACAGCTTGAAGTTTGGCTACAAACGCATCAAATTCTTGAAGTGCTTTAAACTGGACCGTTTCTGGTGTTACATTTTCAAGAACTTTTTGATAGTAATTATTAACAGCCGTTTGTTCATTCATTCTAAATGAAACTGGACGAATCATTAAAACTGAATTTGTAATTTGTCTCATTTTTTTATTCTCTTATTAGTGGCATTGTTGAACATCTTAATAACCCTTCTTGTTTTGCTATTTCCGCATATGGCACTTCTTCAACTATAAAGCCTTGTTCACGCAAC
Source organism: Lutibacter litoralis (assembly GCF_014646675.1). Taxonomy (GTDB): domain Bacteria; phylum Bacteroidota; class Bacteroidia; order Flavobacteriales; family Flavobacteriaceae; genus Lutibacter; species Lutibacter litoralis. The sequence goes on from NZ_BMNS01000004.1 coordinate 34,951, forward strand.
CACGTATTTAATCTTGTGAAATTCTTTTCAGAAACAACTACTTCATTTGAAATTGAAAATACATTTGAAAACATTTGGTACATTTCATCCGCCGAAATATGAAATAGATTCTCTTTTCCAAATAAATTAACTAGAAAATTATAATCTTCTTCATTTCTAAATCCTTCTTTATGAATAATTGCTTTGTCTTTTCCAACCGGTTGAAAACAACAATCTAAATGCAATGCATTTTTTTTTGCATTTGTGTTAGATTTCACCAAATCGAACTCTTTTACAATTTTATTAGGAAATAATTCTTTAATAAAATTAACGCCCTTCATATTTGTTCTGGCAGTAATTATATCGGCATAATCTTCACCTTTATAAGTTCCAATAAAAATATAATTTTTCCAAAGCATAACATCTCCACCTTCAAAATGTACATCATCTGAAGTCTCAACAACATTCGCTGGATCAATTGTATCTAAAATATATTGAATTGCTTCAATTTCTTTCTCTCTATCTGGTAAAATATTAGATTTAATTAACTTATTATCTATAACAAAGGCAATATCTCTTGAAAAAATTTGATTGTAATCTTCAATTACTTTAGGTCGGTATACTTTTACATTATATTTTTCAAAAATTGCATTTAAAGCTTCCATTTCTGCAACCATATCCTTTTCTAAAGGGTATGTTCCTGCTTTTATATGTTCTGCAGATTTTGGATCATAGGCATCTTCAATTTTTGGAATTGGACCACAAGACTTAGCTGTTCCTAATATAACGGCTTTAAGGCGAGAAGTCTCATCCTGAACATTTAATTTTATCATATTCAAAATATTTTGCTGTAAAAATAAGAAAACCTCATAATTAATATGAGGTTTTCTTACTATTTTAAATAAAATATATTTTATCTTTTATCTATCCCTACATAAGCTCTTTCAGTAGCTCCAATATAAAGTTGTCTTGGTCTACTAATAGGCTCTTTATTTAATCTCATTTCTTTCCATTGTGCTATCCAACCCGGTAAACGACCCAATGCAAACATTGCAGTAAACATAGGTACGGGAATTCCTAGTGCTCTATAAATAATACCTGAATAAAAATCTACATTTGGATATAAGTTGCGAGATTTAAAATATTCATCACTTAAAGCAACTTGTGCTAAACCTCTAGCAATATCTAATACTGGATCATCAATTCCTAAATCGTTTAAAACTTCTTCAGCAGCCACTTTTATAATATTTGCTCTTGGATCAAAGTTTTTATACACTCTATGCCCAAATCCCATTAAACGGAACGGATCATTTTTATCTTTTGCCTTAGCAATATATTTTTTATAATCTCCACCATCTGCTTTTATATCTTCGAGCATTTCTATTACGGCCTGGTTTGCACCACCATGTAAAGGTCCCCAAAGAGCAGAAATACCAGACGAAATTGAAGCAAATAAACCTGCATGTGATGAACCTACAACTCTAACAGTTGAAGTTGAACAGTTTTGTTCATGATCTGCGTGTAAAATAAGTAATTTATCAATTGCGTCTAAAACAACTGGATTCATTACAAATTTTTCATTTGGTAACTCAAACATCATTTTAATGAAGTTTTCAACATACCCTAAAGAATTATCGCCATATGCCAATGGTAAACCTTCTTCTTTTCTGTAGGCCCAAGCAACCAAAACTGGAAATTTACCTAATATTTTACAAATAGCATTGTACATATCTTTTTCAGAACGCACATCAACACTTTTAGGATTAAAGGCTGTAAGCGCACTAGTTAACGCAGACAATACCCCCATTGGATGGGCTGATTTTGGAAAACCATCTAAAATTTTCTTAACATCCTCGTCTACTAAAGATTTTGTTTGAATATCTCTATGAAATTGTTGTTTCTCCTTTTTTGTAGGAAGATCTCCAAATATTAATAAGTAAATTACTTCTAAGAAATCAGATTTATCTGCTAATTCTTCAATAGAATAACCACGGTAACGCAAAATTCCTTTTTCCCCATCTAAAAATGTTACAGCACTCTTACAAGAACTTGTATTTTTAAAACCTGGATCAAGTGTAGTAATTCCACTTGTAAGTCCTCTCAATTTACTTATATCAATTGTTATTTCATCTTCAGTTCCTTTTAAAACTGGAAATTCATATCTTTTACCATCTATTTCTAAAACTGCGATATCTGACATTTTCTTTTATTATAGTTTTAATTAATACTCGACTTTTTTGCCTTTAGCGAATTTAATGATTTTTCAACTATTGTAAAAGAATTTTAAATAATGTTTTGTTAATAATGTATATATTGTTACATAAACAAAAAAGCTGGGTAAAAACCCAGCTTTTTATAAAAAATGTTATTTTTAATTAAAGTACTTTAAAAGCATTTGCTTGTGGATAATAAGCAACACTTCCTAATTCTTCTTCAATTCTTAATAATTGATTGTATTTTGCCATTCTATCTGAACGAGATGCCGAACCAGTTTTAATTTGACCACAATTTAAAGCTACTGCTAAATCTGCAATTGTATTATCTTCTGTTTCACCAGAACGGTGAGACATTACAGAAGTATAACCTGCATTGTGTGCCATATTAACAGCTGCAATAGTTTCAGTTAAAGTTCCAATCTGGTTTACTTTAATTAAAATTGAATTAGCAATACCGTTTTCAATTCCTTTTGCTAAACGCTCTACGTTTGTTACAAATAAATCATCACCAACTAATTGGACTTTATCTCCAATTAATTCAGTAAGGTATTTTGTTCCATCCCAGTCATTTTCATCCATACCATCCTCAATAGAGATAATTGGATATTTAGAAGCTAATTCAGCTAAATATTCAGCTTGCTCTTTTGAAGTTCTAATTACACCTTTATCTCCTTCAAATTTAGTATAGTCGTATTTCCCATCAACAAAAAATTCTGCAGCTGCACAATCTAATGCTAGTTTAACTTCAGTTCCAGGCTTGTAACCTGCATTTTCAATTGCTTTTAATACAGTTTCAATAGCATCTTCTGTACCATCAAAAGTTGGAGCAAAACCTCCTTCGTCACCAACAGCAGTACTTAAACCACGACCATGAATTAAAGCTTTTAAGTTATGGAAAATTTCAGACCCCATTTTTATTGCTTCTGTAAAGTTTTTAGCAGCAATTGGCATAATCATAAACTCTTGAAATGCAATTGGAGCATCTGAGTGAGAACCACCGTTTATAATATTCATCATAGGAACTGGTAATGTGTTTGCACTAACTCCACCAACATAGCGGTATAATGGCATTTCTAATTCGTTAGCTGCTGCTTTTGCAACTGCTAATGAAACACCTAAAATAGCGTTTGCGCCTAATTTAGCTTTATTTTTTGTCCCATCTAATTCAATCATCATTTGATCGATATAGTTTTGCTCAAATACAGAAGTTCCTAAAAGTTCCTCAGCAATAATTTCATTTACATTTTTTACAGCCTTAAGAACACCTTTTCCCATATAATCCTTTCCACCATCTCTTAATTCCACTGCTTCATGTTCTCCTGTTGAAGCTCCTGATGGAACTGCTGCCCTACCTAAAACTCCATTTTCTGTTACTACATCAACTTCTACAGTTGGATTTCCTCTTGAATCAAATATTTGACGTGCATGAACACTTAAAATTATACTCATTTTTCTATTTTTTTATTAAATTATTTTCTACTTCAAATTTACAAAATATTGGCCAATCTTTATATTATTTTGACACCTTTTATACGATAACGTTTTCGTTTTAGTATTAAAAAAAAACCACTAACTTGTTTAATTAGTGGCTTTTATAAATTACGACTTACTTCCTTTTATGTTCTCTATAAATTGATCAAAAAGATATGATGCATCATGAGGTCCAGGACTTGCTTCTGGGTGGTATTGAACAGAAAAACAGTTTTTATTTTTCATTCTCATTCCAGCCAAAGTATCGTCATTTAAATGAACATGTGTAATTTCAAAATCTGGGTGCTTTTCAACAGCCTCTTTACTTACAACAAATCCATGATTTTGTGAAGTTATCTCTCCTTTTCCAGTAATTATATTTTTTACCGGATGATTTATCCCTCTATGCCCATTGTGCATTTTGTATATTTCAATGCCATTTGCCAAGGCTATTACTTGGTGCCCTAAACAGATACCAAATAAAGGCAAATTTTGCTTTATAATTTCTTTTGCAACTTCTTGAGCATCCTTTAATGGACTTGGATCTCCAGGACCATTTGATAAGAAATAACCATCTGGATTAAAGGCCTCCATTTCTTTAAAAGTTGTATTATAAGGGAATACCTTTATATAACATCCTCTTTTCGCAAGACTGCGTAAAATATTTTTTTTAATACCAATATCTAAAGCTGAAATTTTATAGGGAGCATCTTCATCTCCATAAAAATAAGTATTTTTCGTAGAGACTTTTGAAGCAAGTTCTAAACCGTTCATATCTGGAACAGTTGTTAATTGTTCTTTTAGAGATTCAATATCTAAATTGGTTGAGATAACCGCATTCATAGCTCCTTTATCTCTTATATAACTTACAACTGCGCGGGTATCAATATCAGAGATTGCCATTAGATTCTCATTTTCAAAATAATTTTCTAAAGAGCCTTTGGCATTAACTCTAGAATAGTTAAAGCTAAAATTTTTGCAAACTAGCCCAGAAATTTTAATAGAATCCGATTCTACTTCATCATCATTCACTCCATAATTTCCAATATGAGCATTTGTTGTTAACATTAACTGCCCAAAATAAGAAGGATCTGTAAATACTTCTTGGTACCCAGTCATTCCTGTATTATAACAAATTTCTCCAAAAGCAGTTCCGTCTGTTCCTATAGATTTTCCTTCAAAAATGGTTCCGTCAGCTAATAATAAAATAGCTTTTTTTTGTTGTTTGTATTTCATTTATTAAATAATTTCTAGTTAGTTTTAAAATTACTAATGATTTTTAAATTATTATAGATATGTTTAAAAATTACAACTTATAATTTCATAGTAATTAATATTCTTTAAAAAATAAGGATCATAACATAATCCAACCCAAAATTAAAATTTTTATTTAAAAAAAAGGATAAACTATAAATAGCTTATCCTTTTTTATTTTATTAATCAATGTTTTCATTAATTATCTTTTTTAACTTCTTCTGTTGTTTCAACAGCATCTGCAATCGGATCTTCAACTTTTTTTGACCTACCTCTACGAGTAGATTTCTTTTTAGTCTTAGCATTAGGGTTATACGTAGTATTATAATCTACCAGTTCTACCATTGCCATAGGAGCATTATCTCCTTGACGATTTCCTAATTTTATAATACGCACATACCCACCTGGTCTATCAGCTACTTTTACTGAAACTTCTTTAAACAATTCTGTTACAGCAAATTTATTTCTTAAATAACTGAATACAACTCTACGGTTATGTGTAGTATCTTCTTTAGATTTTGTAATTAAAGGCTCTACAAATTGTCTTAAAGCTTTTGCTTTAGCTACTGTAGTATTAATACGCTTGTGTTCTATTAAAGAACAAGCCATATTAGCAAACATAGCCTTTCTATGTGCTGTTTGTCTTCCTAAGTGGTTAAATTTCTTTCCGTGTCTCATCTCTATATCTTATCTTAATTAAAACCTAAGTTTTAAATTAATCTTTGTCTAATTTATATTTACTCAAATCCATTCCAAAACTTAAACCTTTATTATGAACTAACTCGTCCAATTCTGTCAAAGATTTTTTACCGAAATTACGGAACTTCATTAAATCGTTTTTATTAAATGATACCAAGTCACCTAGTGTATCAACTTCAGCAGCTTTTAAACAATTTAGCGCTCTTACAGATAAATCCATATCCACTAATTTTGTTTTTAATAACTGACGCATATGTAAAGATTCTTCATCATATGTTTCAGTTTGTGCTATTTCATCAGCTTCTAGAGTAATGCGCTCATCAGAGAACAACATAAAGTGGTGAATTAATATTTTAGCAGCTTCTGTTAAAGCGTCTTTAGGAGCTATAGATCCATCAGTTGTAATATCAAAAACTAACTTTTCATAATCAGTTTTTTGCTCTACACGAAAGTTTTCAACAGCATATTTTACATTAATAATAGGTGTAAAAATAGAGTCTGTAAAAATAGTTCCTAATGCAACTCCAGATTTTTTATTTTCTTCGGCCGGCACAAAACCTCTTCCTTTTTCTATTGTAATTTCAAAATCTAAAGAAACAGATTTTTCCATATTACAAATTACTAAATCGTGATTTAACACTTGAAAACCTGAAATATACTTTTGTAAATCTCCAGCAGTTAATTGCTCTTGATTAGTGATAGAAATATTAACAGTTTCTCTGTCAGAATCTTCTATTTGTTTCTTAAAACGTACTTGTTTTAAGTTTAAAATAATTTCGGTTACATCCTCTACAACACCTTTAATTGTAGAAAATTCGTGTTCAATACCTTCAATACGAAGTGATGTTATTGCAAAACCTTCTAACGAAGATAAAAGCACTCTTCTTAAAGCATTTCCAACAGTTAAACCAAAACCTGGCTCTAACGGTCTGAACTCAAACCTACCATTAAAATCGGTAGAATCTATCATTATTACTTTATCGGGCTTTTGAAAATTTAAAATTGCCATAATTGAATTGGTATCTTTAAAATTATTTAGAGTATAACTCTACTATTAATTGTTCCTTAATGTTTTCTGGAATTTGAATTCTTTCAGGTACACTAACAAAATTTCCTTGTTTTGTATCTGAATTCCAAGTAAGCCATTCGTAAACATCATTTCTGTTAGCTAAAGAATCTTCAATAGTAACTAATGATTTTGATTTTTCTCTTACAGCTACTACGTCTCCTGCTTTTAAAGAGTATGAAGGAATGCTAACTAGTTCACCATTTACAGTAATATGACGGTGAGAAACTAATTGACGAGCACCACTACGACTAGGAGAAATACCTAATCTGTAAACAACATTATCTAGACGAGATTCGCAAAGTTGTAATAAAATTTCACCTGTAACTCCTGTTGAAGCTGAGGCTTTCTTAAACAAGTTAGAGAATTGCTTTTCTAATATACCATACGTATATTTAGCTTTTTGCTTTTCAGCTAATTGGATAGCGTATTCAGATTTTTTACCTCTACGTCTATTGTTTCCGTGTTGTCCTGGAGGATAATTTCTTTTTTCAAAAGATTTATCTTCTCCAAATATTGCTTCGCCAAATTTACGAGCAATTTTAGTTTTTGGTCCTGTATATCTTGCCATTTTTTATAGTTAATGATAGGGATTATGAATTAAGGCTAATCCTTCGATAATCTAATTCCTATCTGTTAAAATATTAATTTATTATACTCTTCTTCTTTTTGGAGGTCTACAACCATTATGTGGTAATGGAGTAACGTCAATGATTTCTGAAACTTCAATTCCTAAGTTGTGAATTGATCTAATTGCAGACTCTCTTCCATTACCTGGTCCTTTTACATACACTTTTACTTTTCTCATACCTGCTTCATGCGCAACACGTGCGCAATCTTCTGCAGCCAATTGAGCAGCATAAGGTGTGTTCTTTTTAGAACCTCTAAACCCCATTTTCCCAGCCGATGACCAAGAAATTACATCACCTCTTTTATTAGTAAGTGAAATAATAATATTGTTAAATGAAGCTGTAATGTGTGCTTCACCTACAGTTTCAACAATAACTTTACGTTTTTTTGAACTTGCTTTCGCCATATTTTTTCGTTTTAGTTGTTAGTTCTTAGTTTTTAGAATCCTAAACATTTCTATTTCGAACAGATTCATCTAACTTCTAATTACTACTTTCTAACGCCTATTATTATTTAGTTGCTTTTTTCTTATTAGCTACAGTTTTACGCTTACCTTTTCTAGTTCTAGAATTATTCTTAGTTCTTTGACCTCTTAATGGTAAACCTGATCTGTGACGAATTCCTCTATAACACCCAATATCCATTAATCGCTTAATGCTCAATTGAATTTCAGAACGTAATTCACCTTCAATAGTTAAAGTACCAACAGCTTCACGAATATCGTGTATCTGTTCATCAGTCCAATCTTGAACCTTTATACTTTCATCTACTTTTGCTGCAGCTAAAATTTCTTTAGCTTTGCTTTTTCCAATTCCAAAAATATATGTTAAGGCAATAACACCTCTTTTATTTTTAGGAATATCAATACCTGCTATTCTTGCCATAATTATCCTTGTCTTTGTTTAAATCTAGGATTTTTTTTGTTGATTACATATAATCTGCCTTTTCTACGCACAATCTTGCACTCGGCACTTCTCTTTTTTACTGAAGCTCTAACTTTCATCCGTTTATACTTTAATATCTGTAAGTAATTCTTGCTTTTGTTAAATCATATGGACTCATTTCTAACTTCACTTTATCTCCAGGTAATAACTTAATATAATGCATACGCATTTTTCCTGAAATATGAGCTGTTACTATGTGTCCATTTTCCAACTCTACACGAAACATTGCATTAGACAATGCTTCTGTAATTGTTCCGTCTTGTTGTATTGCTGGTTGTTTTGCCATTATGTTACTGATTTTCTTTTAGTTCCTTTCTTCATTAAACCATCATAATGACGATTTAATAAATGAGAATTAATTTGCTGAATAGTGTCAATTGCAACTCCAACCATAATTAGTAGAGAAGTTCCACCATAAAATAATGCCCAAGATTGAGTTAATCCAAACTTAACAACAATTGCAGGTAAAATAGCTACAAGAGCTAAAAATAACGAACCTGGAAAAGTAATCAAAGATAAAACCCTATCCAACATTTCAGCAGTGTCTTTACCTGGTCTTATTCCAGGTATAAAGCCTCCGCTTCGTTTTAAATCATCTGCCATTTTATTTGTAGGTATCGTAATTGCAGTGTAAAAATAACTAAAAATTATAATTAACGTAGCAAATAAAACATTATACCATAAACCAAACATATTTGAAAACTCAATACCAATTGCTTTTACTGTATCATTATTTGATCGCTCTAATAATGCTGGAGCAAACATAATTGCTTGTGCAAATATAATCGGCATTACACCAGATGAATTTAATTTTAAAGGCAAATAGTCTCTTGCGCCAGTCACATTTTTAATATTACCAGCTACAGTTTTTCTAGCATATTGAACAGCAATCCTACGAACTGCAGTTACTAAATAAACGCAAACCATAATAACCAAGAACCAAATTATTAGTTCAATCAATATCATAATTGCTCCTCCATTAGAAGCTGTAAGTTTAGATACTGCTTCTTGCATAAAAGATTCAGGGAAACGGGCTATAATACCAATCATAATTAATAATGAAATACCATTACCAATACCTTTATCGGTTATCTTTTCACCTAACCACATTGCAAAAACAGTTCCTGAAGTTAAAATTACCATTGAAGTTATCCAAAACATACTTCCACTTATATAAAAAGCTGAAGATGGTATTAATTGATAAATATTAGTAATATAAGCAGGTCCTTGCACCATTGTAATGGCAATAGTTAACCAACGAGTAATCTGATTGATCTTCTTTCTTCCACTTTCACCATCCTTTTGTAGTTTCTGTAAATAAGGAACCGCAATTCCCATTAGCTGAACAACAATAGATGCTGATATATAGGGCATAATACCTAAAGCAACAATAGATGCTTGAGCAAATGCGCCTCCAGTAAACATATCAAGTAATCCTAAAATTCCGCCACCACTTGTTTGATTTGCTAATGCAGCCTGTGCAACAGTTATATCAATACCAGGAAGTGGAACTTGAGCAGCAAAACGATAGATAGCCATAAATCCAAGTGTTAATAGAATCTTATTTCTAAGTTCTTCTATAGTCCAAATGTCTCTAATGGTTTGAATAAATTTTTTCATCTATATCTTATTATAACGTTTCAGCTGTACCTCCAGCACTTTCAATTGCAGCTTTTGCAGTTGCCGTAAATTTATGAACAGTTATGTTTAATTTAGCTTTTAATTCTCCGTTTCCTAATATTTTAACTAGGTCATTCTTTCCTGCTAATCTATTCTCAATTAAAATGTCTAATGTAACCGTATCTTTAATTTTACCATTATCAACTAACTCTTGAAGTTTATGCAAATTAATACCTGCATATTCCTTACGGTTAATATTAGTAAAACCAAATTTAGGCACACGTCTTTGTAAAGGCATTTGACCACCTTCAAAACCAACTTTTCTAGAATATCCAGAACGAGATTTAGCTCCTTTATGACCTCTTGTTGCCGTTCCTCCCTTTCCAGAACCCTGTCCTCTACCAATTCTTTTGCCTTGATTTTTAACAGATCCTGCAGCGGGTTTTAAGTTATTTAATGTCATCTTTTTATAAAATGTTATTTAACTTCTTCAACAGAAATTAAGTGTTTAACTGTATTTACCATTCCAAGGATTGCTGGAGTAGCCTCATGTTCAACTACTTGGTCAATCTTACGTAAACCTAGCGCCTCTAAAGTCAATTTTTGATTTTTAGGACGTCTAATTTTACTTCTAACTTGTGTTACTCTAATTTTTGCCATCGTACTCCTTGTTTTATCCTTTAAATACTTTTTCTAAAGAAATTCCTCTTTCTTTTGCAATCATACTAGCACTACGCAATTGTAATAAAGCATCAAATGTAGCTTTTACAACATTATGTGGATTTGACGATCCTTGAGATTTTGAAAGTACATCGTGTACACCAACAGAATCTAGTACCGCTCTTACCGCACCACCTGCAATAACTCCTGTACCGTGTGAAGCTGGTTTTAAAAATACTTTAGCTCCGCCAAATTTACCTTTTTGTTCGTGAGGTAATGTTTGTTTAATAATTGGAATTCTTACCAAATTTTTCTTTGCGTCTTCTATTGCTTTAGCAATTGCAGATGCAACATCTTTAGATTTTCCTAACCCTTGTCCAACTACACCATTTCCATCTCCAACTACAACAATAGCTGAGAATCCAAATGCTCTACCCCCTTTTGTTACTTTAGTAACTCTTTGTACACCAACTAGGTGATCTTGAAGTTCTAACCCGCTAGGTTTTACTCTTTCTACGTTTTTGTATTTATGATACATAATTTACTAAAATTTTAAACCTGCTTCTCTTGCAGCGTCTGCTAGAGCCTTCACTCTACCGTGATACAAAAATCCATTTCTATCAAACGCAACAGCTTCTATGCCAGCTTTAGTTGCTTTTTCAGCGATAGCTTTCCCTACCACTTTTGCAACTTCTAACTTAGAACCTGACGCTTCAATTTCTTTATCTCTTGATGATACAGATACTAAAGTTGTCCCTGCGTTGTCATCTACTAATTGAGCATAAATTTCTTTGTTACTTCTAAAAACAGATAACCTAGGTTTTGTTGCAGTACCGTTAACAATTTTTCTAATTCTATGCTTAATTCTAATTCTTCTTTCAAGCTTTGATAATGCCATAATATCTTAATTATTATGCAGATTTACCTGCTTTTCTTCTTAATATTTCTCCTACAAATTTCACTCCTTTTCCTTTGTATGGTTCTGGCTTACGCATAGAACGAATCTTTGCGGCAACAGCTCCTACAAGTTGTTTATCAAAAGAAGTTAATTTTACGATCGGGTTTTTCCCTTTTTCTGAAATTGTTTCAACTTTTACTTCAGGAGCCACATCAATTACAATATTGTGTGAAAAACCTAAAGCCAAATCTAAAACCTGACCTTGGTTGCTAGCTCTATAACCAACACCAACAAGTTCTAATTCTTTAGTCCATCCTTTTGAAACACCTTCTATCATATTATTTAATAAAGATCTGTACAAACCATGTTTTGCTTTATGGCTTTTACTATCTGAAGGACGCTCAACTACAATTGAACCTTCTTCAACTTTAACAGTAATATCATCTTTAATTTCTTGCGTTAACGCACCCAACTTACCTTTTATAGTAACCACATTTTCGTTTATATCAAATGTAACACCTTCTGGTAATGCAATTGGATTATTTCCTATTCTTGACATCTTTGTTTAGTTCTTTATTAATATACGTAACATAAAACTTCTCCACCAACATGCTCTTCACGAGCTTGTTTGTTCGTCATAACACCTCTTGATGTAGAGACAATGGCAATACCAAGTCCGTTTAACACACGAGGCATTTCATTAGCACTAACATATCTACGTAAACCTGGTGTACTAATACGTTGTAACTTTTTTATAACAGAAGCTTTTGTAGCTTTATCATATTTTAAGGCAATTTTTATAGTACCTTGAAAACTTGCATCATCAAATTTATAACTTAAAATATAACCTTGATCAAATAAAATCTTAGTCATTTCTTTAGTAATTTTTGAAGCCGGAATTTCAACGACTCTGTGACTTGCCATAATTGCATTTCTAACTCTAGTTAGATAGTCCGCGATTGGATCTGTAATCATAATCTATTAATTTACGATTTCGGTTTTCCTTGCACTCTGCAACGAACCTAAAACCAATTATTTTAAAATTTTACCAACTAGCTTTTTTAACTCCTGGTATTAAACCTTGGTTTGCCATTTCACGGAATGTTACACGTGAAATACCAAATTGTCTCATGTACCCTTTTGGTCTTCCAGTTAATTTACAACGATTGTGCATACGAACTGGTGATGCATTTTTCGGTAATTTTTGCAATGCATCATAATCTCCAGCTTCTTTTAAAGCTTTACGTTTTTCTGCATACTTTGCAACTAACTTTTTTCTTTTAACCTCACGGGCTTTCATTGATTCTTTAGCCATTTCCTAATTCTTTTTAAATGGTAAACCTAATTCACTTAATAATGATTTTGCTTCTTTATCAGTATTGGCAGATGTTACAAATGTAATATCCATACCACTAATTTTGTTTACTTTATCAATATCAATTTCTGGAAAAATGATTTGTTCAGTAATACCTAAATTGTAGTTCCCTCTACCATCAAAACCATTTGCTTTGATTCCGTTAAAATCTCTTACACGAGGTAAAGAGGCTGTTACCAGTCTGTCTAAAAATTCGTACATTTTTGTACCACGTAAAGTTACTTTTGCACCAATTGGCACACCTTTACGTAATTTAAAAGCTGCAACATCTTTTTTAGATACAGTTGATATTGCTTTTTGACCAGATATTTTAGTCAATTCATCAACGGCATAATCAATTAATTTCTTATCAGCTACAGCCGCACCAACACCTTTACTAATTACAATTTTTTGTAATTTAGGCACTTGCATAATGTTTTTGTAACTAAATTCTTCAGTAAGAGTTTTCACAACTCTACTAGTATACTCTTCTTTAAGTCTTGGTATATAAGCCATAATTAAATTGCTTTATCAGATTTTTTAGAGAACCTAACTTTTTTCTCACCTTCTACTCTATAACCAACTTTAGTAACATTATCTCCTTCAAGTAACATTAAGTTTGAAATATGAATTGAAGCCTCCTTTTTTACAATACCTCCTTGTGGGTTTTGTGCGCTAGGTTTTGAATGTTTAGATATCATATTAACACCTTCAACAATCGCTCTGTTTTTATTTGGAAAAATTGTAACAACTTTTCCTTCTTCTCCTTTATGATCCCCTGCCATTACTCTAACAGTATCTCCTGATTTTATCTTTAATTTCATCTCTTATAATTTATTAAAGCACTTCAGGTGCTAATGATACAATTTTCATAAATTGCTTTTCACGAAGTTCTCTTGCTACAGGACCAAATACACGAGTTCCTTTCATGTCTTCAGTATCAGCATTTAACAATACACATGCATTGTCGTCAAAACGAATGTAAGATCCGTCTTTTCTTCTGATTTCCTTCTTCGTTCTAACAACCACTGCTTTAGAAACCTGACCTTTTTTAACAGATCCGTTTGGTGTAGCATCTTTAATACTAACAACAATTTTATCTCCAATAGAAGCGTAACGTTTTTTAGTTCCTCCTAAAACTCTAATTACTAAAACTTCTTTAGCTCCAGTATTATCTGCGACTCTTAATCTTGATTCTGTCTGTAACATAATTATTTAGCTCTTTCTAGGATTTCTACTAATCTCCAACGTTTAGATTTACTCATTGGACGTGTTTCCATTATTCTAACAGTATCTCCAATATTGCAATCATTTTTCTCATCGTGTGCAACATACTTTTTAGTACTTAACACGAATTTTCCGTACATAGGGTGTTTCATTTTTTTCACCTCAGCAACAACAATAGATTTCTCCATTTTATTACTTGAAACTACGCCTATTCTCTCTTTTCTAAGATTTCTTTTTTCCATCTTTACTGAATACAATTATTGTAATTCTCTTTTAGTTAATTCTGTAGCAACACGTGCTACAGTTCTTCTAAGTACTCTCAATTGCAGTGGAATTTCCAACGGCGAAATTGAATGAGCCATTTTAAGATCTGTATAACTTTTCTTTAAACTTCCAAGCTTTTCTTGTAACTCTTCTGTTGATAATTCTATAATTTCAGATTGTTTCATTTTCTTTATCGGTTATAAAGCGTTATCAAAATCTCTAGCTACTACAAACTTCGTTTTTACCGGAAGTTTTTGTGCTGCTAAACGTAAAGCTTCTTTTGCAACATCAGCTGGTACACCACCTACTTCAAACATAATTCTTCCAGGCTTAACTACGGCTACAAAATACTCTGGAGCCCCTTTACCTTTACCCATACGTACTTCTAAAGGTTTTTTGGTAATAGGCTTGTCCGGAAATATTTTAATCCATAATTGACCTTGTCTTTTCATATGACGTGTAGCTGCAATACGAGCTGCTTCAATTTGACGAGATGTAAGTAGGTTTTGCTCTAAAGATTTTATTCCAAACATTCCATTTGAAAGCTGGTGTCCTCTTTGTGAATTACCAGTCATATTTCCCTTCGCCTTCTGTACTTTACGATATTTAACTCTCTTTGGCTGTAACATTTTTAATTTTTAAAATTTAAAAATTTATTTTCTTCTACGATTTTGTGGTCTTTTAGAATTTCCTCCTCTGTCGCCACCCTTTCCTTGTTTTTTAGAAAGACCAACTAGTGGTGATAATTCTCTTTTCCCATAAACCTCGCCTTTCATAATCCATACTTTTACGCCTAAACGCCCGTATGTAGTATGAGCTTCAACAAGTGCATAGTCTATATCAGCTCTAAATGTAGAAAGAGGAATTCTTCCATCTTTATAATGTTCAGAACGTGCCATTTCTGCTCCGTTTAAACGACCTGATATTTGTACTTTAATACCTTCAGCATTCATTCTCATAGTTGCAGCAATAGCCATTTTAATTGCTCTTCTATATGAGATACGATTCTCAATTTGACGAGCAATACTTGCAGCTACTAAACGTGCATCTAATTCTGGACGCTTAATTTCGAAAATATTAATTTGTACTTCTTTTCCTGTGATTTTTTTAAGCTCTTCTTTTAACTTGTCTACCTCTTGTCCACCTTTACCGATAATAATACCAGGTCTAGCAGTAGTGATAGTAACGGTTACAAGTTTAAGTGTACGCTCAATAATTACAGTTGAAACACTTGCTTTCGATAATCGGGCATGTACATACCTTCTTATTTTATCATCTTCAGCTAATTTATCACCGTAGTTTCTTCCTCCATACCAGTTAGAATCCCATCCTCTGATAATTCCTAAACGATTTCCTATTGGATTTGTTTTTTGTCCCATTGCTACCTATGATTAATTGCTTACATTTTTACTTCCTAAAACTAAAGTCACATGATTAGAACGTTTTCTAATTCTGTGTGCACGACCTTGTGGTGCTGGTCTTAGTCTTTTTAACATTCCTGCGCTGTCTACAAAAATTTCCTTTACAAATAGACCTGCATCCTCAATACTTGAATCTTCATTTTTTGCTTGCCAGTTTGCTATTGCACTTAGCAATAATTTTTCAAGATTAATAGATGCTTCTTTTGAATTAAATTTTAAGATTTGAAGTGCTTTTTCAACCTCAACTCCTCTAACTAAATCCGCTACCAAACGCATTTTTCTTGGTGATGTAGGACAACCTGTAAGCTTAGCAAAAGCTAATTGCTTCTTCTCCTCTTTTATCTGCTGTGCTCTTAATTTTTTTCGAACTCCCATGATTACCTACTATTTTTTACCTTTATTTTTTGCACCTGCATGCCCTCTATAAGAACGTGTTGGTGAAAATTCTCCTAATTTATGCCCTACCATGTTTTCAGTTACATAAACTGGTACAAACTGACGTCCGTTATGAACTGCAATTGTTTGTCCAACAAAATCTGGTGTAATCATACTTGCTCTTGACCAAGTTTTAATTACTGCTTTATTTCCAGTTTCTATTTTATCTTGTACTTTCTTCTCAAGTTTATGAAAAACGTAAGGTCCTTTTTTTAATGAACGTGCCATATCTTATTTATTTTTTTCTACGTTCTATAATATATTTATTACTCGCCTTAGTCTTAGATCTAGTTTTAAAACCTTTAGCAGGTATTCCATTTTTAGATCTTGGATGTCCTCCAGAAGACTTACCTTCACCACCACCCATTGGATGATCTACAGGATTCATTACAACTGGTCTAACTCTTGGTCTTCTTCCTAACCAACGTGTTCTACCTGCCTTACCTGAAACTAATAATTGGTGATCAGAATTAGATACAACTCCTATCGTAGCCATACAAGTTAATAGTATTAACCTTGTTTCACCTGATGGTAATTTAACAGTTGCATACTTACCTTCTCTTGCCATTAATTGAGCAAAAGAACCTGCACTACGTGCTAAAACCGCACCTTGACCAGGATGTAACTCAATACAAGAAATTGTAGTTCCTAAAGGAATTTGACTTAACAACATACTGTTTCCTACATCAGGAGTAGCTCCTTTTCCAGACACAATAGTTTGTCCAACTTTTAATCCATTTTGAGCAATTATATAACGCTTTTCACCATCTTTGTAAGCTACTAAAGCAATAAATGCAGTACGATTTGGATCGTACTCTATAGATTTTACTGTTGCAGGAACACCGTCTTTATTTCGTTTAAAATCGATAATACGATATTTCTGTTTATGACCTCCACCAAGATGGCGCATTGTCATTTTTCCTCCACTATTTCGACCTCCAGATCTTTTTTTCGGAGCAAGTAAACTTTTCTCCGGCTTATCAGTAGTTATGGTGTCGAACCCATTTACTACTCTAAAACGCTGACCTGGTGTTATTGGTTTTAATTTTCTAACTGACATTTTTATCTTTTCTTAGATATTGCTATAAAAATCAATACTTTCTCCTTCGGCTAATTGAACTATTGCTTTTTTATAAGCTCCTTTCATTGCTTGTACAATTCCACTCTTAGTGTATTTTGTATTGCGCTGTACAGGATAGTTCATAGTTTTAACACTTTCAATTGCAACACCGTAGGCTTTCTCCACTGCATTTTTAATTTCAAGTTTATTTGCCTTTTTATTAACTACAAACGCATAACGATTAAATAATTCGCTATCATTTGTTGCTTTTTCCGTGATAATAGGTTTAATTAAAATATTCATATCTGCTACCTATTTACTTAAATTAGATTCAATTCCTTCTAAAGATCCTTCTGAAAGAATAATTTTATTGGCATTTAACAATTCGTAAGTGCTTAATCCTGTGTTTATTACAGTTTTTGAACGTTTTAAATTGCGCGATGACAAATATACATTATTATTTGATTCAGCAAAGACAAATAATGATTTTTTGTCCTGAATTTCAAATGCTTGTAAAATAGCCGTAAAGTTTTTAGTTTTTGGAGTTTCAAAATTAAAGTCTTCTATAACTATAATATTGTTCTCTTTTGCTTGAATACTTAAGGCTGATTTACGTGCCAATCTTTTTAAATTTTTATTCAATTTAAAAGAGTGATCTTGTGGCCTAGGACCAAAAATACGTCCACCTCCTCTAAAAACAGGAGATTTTATACTACCTGCACGTGCCGTACCTGTACCTTTTTGTTTCTTAATTTTTCTAGTACTTCCAGAAATTTCAGCTCTTTCTTTAGCTTTACTAGTTCCTTGTCTTTTATTAGCCAAAAACTGTTTTACATCTAAGTAAACAGCATGATCATTTGGCTCAATTCCATATACAGCATCAGAAAGTTCTACTTTTCTACCTGTATCTTTTCCTTGTATGTCTAAAACTGATACTTTCATTATTTCTGAATGATTACATAAGCGTTTTTATGACCAGGAATCGCCCCCTTAACCACAAGTAAGTTCTTTTCAGCAACTACTTTTAAAACTCTTAAATTTTGTACTGTTACATTTTTTCCTCCCATTCTACCTGCCATACGCATTCCTTTGAATACACGCGCAGGATAAGATGCAGCTCCAATTGACCCAGGAGCTCTTAAACGGTTATGTTGACCGTGAGTAGCTTGACCTACACCCGCAAAACCATGACGTTTTACAACACCTTGAAATCCTTTACCTTTTGAAGTTGCTGATACATCAACAAATTCTCCTTCAGTAAATAATTCAACTGTTATTTGATCTCCTAATTTGTGCTCCTCATCAAAATCCTGAAATTCGATAACTTTTTTCTTGGCAGTGGTCCCCGCTTTTTTGAAGTGACCATCTAAAGCTTTATTAGAGCTTTTTGCCTTCTTGTCATCGAAACCAAGTTGAAGGGCTTTATACCCATCTACTTCTTCGGTTCTGACTTGGGTAACTACGCACGGACCTGCTTCGATTACTGTACACGGAATATTCTTCCCGTTTTCATCGAATAAGCTGGTCATTCCGATTTTTCTTCCTATTAACCCAGACATTTCTATTTAATTAAATTAATTATTATTCTATTTTTATTTCAAAAAAACAGGGTTGAAAATAATTCAACCCTGAATTTATTTTCTTTCGTTTTTCCCTCGACTACCGCTAAGGACATGTAACCAAAACTTTTTTGGTTTTTAGAAATTACACTTTAATTTCTACTTCAACTCCGCTTGGAAGTTCTAACTTCATTAAGGCATCAATAGTTTTTGATGATGAACTATAGATATCTAATAATCTTTTATAAGAACTTAATTGGAATTGTTCACGTGATTTTTTGTTAACGTGTGGTGAACGCAATACTGTAAAAATCTTTTTATGAGTTGGTAATGGAATTGGTCCGTTTACAACTGCTCCAGTATTTTTTACGGTTTTTACAATTTTTTCAGCAGATTTATCTACTAAATTGTAATCGTACGATTTTAACTTTATTCTAATTTTTTGACTCATCGTTTATAATTTAGAGATTAACCCTTTGCTTTTGCTATAACTTCTTCTGAAACGTTAGAAGGACATTGTTCATAATGTGAAAACTCCATAGAAGATGATGCTCTACCAGATGATAATGTTCTTAATGTAGTAACATAACCAAACATCTCTGATAATGGAACTGTTGCTTTTACAACTTTCGCTCCAGATCTATCGTCCATAGCATTTACCTGTCCTCTTCTTCTATTTAAATCTCCTACAATATCTCCCATATTTTCTTCAGGAGTTACAACGGTAATCTTCATAATAGGCTCAAGAATCACTGCTTTTGCAGCTTTTGCAGCAGCCTTATATCCCATTTTAGCAGCTAATTCAAATGATAATTGATCTGAATCCACTGCGTGGAAAGAACCATCATACAAAGTAACCTTTAAGCTATCCATTTCAAATCCAGCTAAAGGACCATTTTTCATAGCCGTTTTAAATCCTTTTTCAATTGAAGGAATAAATTCTTTAGGCACATTACCGCCTTTAATATTATTTTCAAATACTAATCCTATTTCACCTTCTGCTACAGGTTCCATAATAAATTTAATATCGGCAAATTTACCACGCCCACCTGATTGTTTCTTATAAACCTCACGATGATCGGCTTTCGCTGTAATCGCTTCTTTATATTCAACTTGTGGTTGACCTTCGTTTACTTCTACTTTAAATTCACGTTTTAAACGATCAACAATAATTTCTAAGTGTAATTCACCCATTCCAGAAATAATTGTTTGTCCAGAAGCTTCATCTGTTTTAACAGTAAATGTAGGATCCTCTTCAGCTAATTTACCTAAAGCCATACCTAATTTATCAACATCTGCTTTTGTTTTAGGCTCAACTGCAATACCAATTACTGGGTCAGGAAAATCCATAGACTCTAATACAATAGGATGTTTTTCATCACACATTGTATCACCCGTTTTAATGTCTTTAAATCCTACTCCTGCACCAATATCACCTGCTTCAATATAATCGATCGCATTTTGCTTGTTTGAGTGCATTTGATAAATTCTTGAAATACGTTCTTTTTTACCTGATCTACTATTGTATATATATGAACCAGCATCTAAACGTCCCGAGTAAGCTCTAAAAAATGCTAAACGACCAACATAAGGGTCTGTTGCAATTTTAAATGCTAAAGCAGCAAATGGCTCCTTTACACTTGGCTTACGAATTTCTTCTTCTTCAGTATTTGGATTAACACCAACTACACCTTCTTTATCTATTGGCGCTGGTAAATAACGACAAACAGCGTCTAATAAAAACTGTACACCCTTATTTTTAAATGCTGAACCACAAATCATTGGAATAATTGACATATCCATTACTGCAGCACGAAGTGCAGCATGCACTTCATCTTCAGTAATAGAATCTTCATCTTCCATATATTTTTCTAAAAGAGCTTCGTCATAAGCAGCAACTTCTTCAATTAATTTACCACGTAATTCGCGAGCCTCTTCTTTTAATTCCTCTGGAATGTCAACTACATCAAAAGTAGAACCTAGTGTTTGATCATGCCAAATAATTGCACGATTCTTAACTAAATCAACTACACCTTTAAAATTTTCTTCATCACCAATATTCATAACGATAGGCACTGCATTAGAACCTAACATTTCTTTAACTTGTTGGCAAACTCCTAAAAAATTAGAACCTTGACGGTCCATTTTATTTACGAAACCAATTCTAGGTACTTTATAATTATCAGCTAGTCTCCAGTTAGTTTCAGATTGTGGCTCAACACCATCAACTGCACTAAAAAGAAAAACCAAACCATCTAAAACACGTAATGAACGATTTACTTCAACCGTAAAATCAACGTGACCCGGTGTATCAATTATATTAAAGTGATATCCTTTTGCATCTTTAGTAGGCACTCCATTTTCCATAGGAAATTGCCATTCACAAGTAGTAGCAGCAGAAGTAATTGTAATACCTCTTTCTTGCTCTTGTTCCATCCAGTCCATTGTTGCAGCTCCATCATGAACTTCACCTAGTTTATGCGAAACCCCCGTATAATAAAGAATTCGCTCTGTACAGGTAGTTTTACCCGCATCAATATGAGCTGCAATTCCAATATTTCTTGTATATTTTAAATCTCTTGCCATCTTCTATTTATTAAAATCTAAGGTGAGAGAATGCTTTGTTAGCATCGGCCATTTTATGAACATCCATTCTTTTCTTAACAGCAGCACCTTCCTCTTTTGCAGCAGCTAAAACTTCAGCAGCTAAACGCTGAGCCATAGATTTTTCATTTCTTTTTCTTGAATAAGAAATTAACCATTTAATTGCCATAGACACCTTTCTATCTGGTCTAATTTGCATTGGAATTTGAAATGTTGCACCACCAACACGACGGCTACGCACTTCAACTTGAGGCATCACATTACTTAATGCATCTTTCCACAATTCTAATGATGTTTTCTCCTCGTCTTGTTTCTTTTGTTCTACGATATCTAAAGCATCGTAAAAAACTTTAAAAGCTACAGATTTTTTACCATCCCACATTAAGTTATTCACGAAACGTGTAACTAACTGATCGTTAAATTTTGGATCTGGTAAAAGAACTCTTTTTTTCGCCTTTCTTTTTCTCATGTCTTTACATTAAAGTTTTTAAATTACTTTTTAGGTGCTTTTGTACCGTATTTAGAGCGACGTTGTGTTCTTCCATCAACACCTGCAGTATCTAATGCTCCACGCACTATATGATACCTAACTCCTGGTAAATCTTTAACCCTTCCACCTCTAACTAATACTATCGAGTGCTCTTGTAAATTATGTCCTTCTCCTGGGATGTAAGCATTTACTTCATTACCATTTGTTAACCTAACCCTTGCAACTTTACGCATTGCAGAATTTGGTTTTTTTGGTGTCGTAGTGTAAACACGTGTACATACTCCTCTACGTTGAGGACATGAATTTAAAGCAGCCGATTTACTCTTCTTAGTTATTTTGGTTCTTCCTTTTCGTACTAATTGCGAAATTGTTGGCATACTAAAATCTTGTTATTAATTATTTTTAAATCTCCTAGGTTATTTCTAAGAGTGCGCAAATGTACAAATAATTTCTTGTTAATCAAATATGTAAATATTTTATTTTTACAATTTGTTTTTCACCATATATATAATGTATATTCACATTAAAATTTTAAATGATTTGAAACCCTATTTTAAGCTTCTTTTTGTTATAGTTTCTTTTACTATTTTCTCTATGAATATTTACTCTCAAAGTTTTGAATTAAAAATTCATTCAAAAAACAGTATCGACAGATCTATTGTAAATTCTATTACATATAAAAAGTATCATTTAAACAAAACATCCATTTTAAAAGAAATAGATTCCATTGCTGCAATTTTTTCAACTAAAGGCTTTATAAATAATGATTACACTTTGGAAGAAAATGACTCTTTAATAATATGTGTGTTTTCACTTAATAAAAGAATAAACGCAATACGAGTTTATTATAGTGACTTGGATTTAAAACCCGATTTGCTTAAAAAAATTTCTATTAGGTTTAATAATCATTATTTTGAAACCTCCCCAACAACAATTCAAGATAACCTTACCACAATAACCAAATATTACGAAAATCTGGGATTTACATTTGTAAAAGCATCTTTAAAAGATTTAAAATTAAAAAATAACATCATTGAAGCAACGCTTAACATAGAAACCTTTACTAAAAGAACAATAGATACAATTATAATAAGAGGTTACGATAAATTCCCTGAAAAATACTTGAAGCATTATTTAGAAATAAAGGAGAGTACTGTTTTTAACAACAACTCTCTTAATAAAATACAAACACAAATTAACAACATCCCTTTTGTTTCACAAATAAAAAATCCAGAGGTTTTATTTACTAAAGACTCCACCGCCCTTTACCTTTATCTAAATAAAAAAAACATAAGTCAATTTGAAGGCATTATAGGCTTTTCTAATTCAAAAAACAATTCATTAACTCTTAATGGTTATTTAAACTTAAATCTTACTAATATATTTGACAAAGGAGAACAAATTGATATAAACTGGAAAAATAATGGAGATAAAAACACTACGTTGAAAATAAATTTAAATACATCGTATATACTAAGGAGTAAATTTAGCCTAAATGGAAGCTTTAACATTTATAAAAAAGACACCATATTTAACACTCTAAATACAAATATTGCTTTAATCTACAATCTTAATAAAAACCATATAATAAAAAGTATTGCTAATCTTGAAAACTCTAATACTTTGGGAAATGAAAATATTAGCGGAGTTGAATCATACACAAAAAGACTTTACGGAATATCATATTTATACCAGCCAAAAAATTATTTATCTCGAAATATGATATCCATAGAACTAAACTATTCAATTGGTACTAGAAAAACACTGTTTAACAAGAGTAACCAATCTAAAGGAGTAGCTTTCATAAACTATATATGGAAGTTAAATAGTAAAAATCAAATTTTTATAAGAAATACGACAGAAATTCTTAATACTTCACAAATTTTCGAAAATGAATTATTTCTTATTGGTGGAATTAAATCAATTCGAGGTTTTGACGACCAAAGCATTTTAACTTCAAATTATAATTTAACTAATTTAGAATATATTTTTTATACAACTAAATCGAATTACCTATACACTATTTCCGATTTCGGTTTTATTAAAAACCAAATTAACAACACTTCAAATACACTAATTGGATTGGGACTTGGTTATAATTTTAAATCTAAAAATAGCAATGTAAATATAAGTTACGCTATTGGAAGGACTAAAAATCAACCATTTAAAATAAATAGTGCAAAAGTACATGTAACTCTATCTTACTATTTTTAATGGAATTTTATTTTAAAAAATAATATTAATAATATCACAACAAATAATTTCAATTTTCCCTAAAAGAAATCACACTGCTTTAACGTTCCTACAACCTTTTTTAACATAATTTAAGAATTTAACACTAAAAAGTTTGGAATATTAACATATTATTAAGATTTTTGGAATAATTAATTCAAATAATTATATAATGAAAACAAAGTTTAATGGTTTATTAACACTATTACTAGTGTTAATGGTGCAAGTTACTTTTGCACAGAAAAAAACTGTTACGGGTACAGTAACCGATGCAAGCGGACCACTTCCTGGTGTAACAGTTCTTATTAAAGGTACCAATACAGGTACTCAAACCGATTTTGACGGAAATTATTCAATCAGTGTTAAAGAAGGAGACATCCTTAAATTTAGCTATATTGGTATGAATACTACAGAGAAGATTGTCGGAACGTCAAATCAAATTAATGTTACAATGAACGAATCTGCGCAAGCATTAGAAGAAGTTGTTGTAACTGCTCTTGGTATTAAAAGAGAAAAAAGGGAGGTAACTTATCAAACTCAAAAGGTTTCTGATGAATCCCTAACGGTAGTTGCTCCTACAAGAGCCGCCTCTGCATTAGCAGGTAAAGTTGCTGGTTTACAAATTAACGTTCAAGACAACGGTGTAAACCCAAGCTCACAAATTATTTTGCGTGGATTACGTTCAGTTAGTGGAAGTAATAGTGCGTTAATTGTTATTGATGGTTCAGTTTCGACTCAAGGAGCTTTTGACGATTTAAATCCTCTTGATATTGCAAACATTAGTGTACTTAAAGGTGCAACTGCAGCCGCATTATATGGTTCAAATGCAGGTAATGGAGCTTTAATTGTAACTACAAAAAAAGGTAGTTTTGGAGGTAAACTAAAAGTAGGTATTAACACATCATATACTGCTGAAACTGTAGCCTATCTTCCAAAATTCCAATCTGAATATGGAACTGGTTGGGAAGGTGCTTATGATGCTGTTGAAAACACAAACTGGGGGCCCCGTTTTGACGGCACTTTACGTCAAATTGGACCAACATTTCCAGCTGACTATGGTTTAGCTACACAAATGGTTCCATATGCTCCAGTAAAAAATAATATGTTAGATTTCTTCGAAACTGGAGATACTTTTAACAATACAGTTTACTTAAGTGGTAGTAATGAAGATAGTTCTTTTTATGTTTCTGTTGGAGATCAAAGATCTGATGGTATTGTACCAGATGACACTTATAAAAGAAATACATTTAGAGTAAATGCTAGCAAAAAAATTGGTGATGTTACTTTAACTGCAAGTACAAGTTTCTTTAATGATGAAACTGATGTTGTTGGTGGTTCAATTGGAGATCAAGATAGACCTTTATATTGGTTTATTTTAAATACTGCTACAAATATACCTTTAACAGACTATAAAGACTGGCAAAATCCTTTAGGATATGGTTATGCAGATAACTACTTTAACGCATATTACCAAAATCCTTACTGGGCAATTGGTACAAACAGAAATACTGATGAAACAAGTCGTTTTGTTGGAAATTTCAACATTTCTTGGGATATTAAAGAGTGGTTGAACTTTACTGCTAGAATTGCTGCAAATAATGCTTGGGGTAATGGTAAAAATTGGAGAGCAGCACAAGAATATAATGCAGATTTACAACCAGCTGCTGGTGCGGTTTCATCTTTTGTTACAGATAGCGAATTCCAAAGTGCAATCTACAATGGTGATTTCTTGTTCAGTGGTAATTTTGAATTTGAAGATGACTTTACACTTAAATCAATACTTGGTGGTAACGTTTATCAATCAAAATATAGAACAAGTTCAATTAGAGCAAATAATTTAAGTATTCCAGACTTTTATGATATCTCAAATGGTACAGGAACTCCTGCAACAAATGCTGACGGAAATGAAAAAAGAAGTTTTGGTTTCTTTGCAGATTTAACATTTGGGTATAAGAATTACTTATTTTTAAATTTAGCTGGTAGAAATGACTGGACTTCAACACTTGCTTCAGATAGTAATAGTTACTTCTATCCTTCAGTAGGTGTATCTTTCGTGTTTACAGATGCAATTGAAGCGCTTCAAAATAATGATATTTTAAATTATGGAAAATTAACTTATAGTAATTCAACTGTCTATTCAGATTTAGATCCGTATAGAATTAACGAATCTTATTTTCAATCTGGTGGTTTTCCTTATGGAAGTATAAATGGTTTTGAGTTGGGTGGAACATCTATTGATGCAAACATTGCTAAAGAAAAAATTAACACAAATGAAATTGGTTTAAATCTTGGTTTTTTTAACAGTAGAGTATCTTTAGATGCTTCATATTTTAATACTGTTACTTCAGATTTAATAACCTTTACAACACCTTCAGTTGCTTCTGCTTCAACTCGTTTTTTAACAAACATTGGTGAATTAGAAGGAAATGGAATAGAACTTTCTTTAAGTGGTACTGTATTAAAATCTGAAGATTTTAGTTGGGACTTAAATATTAACTATACAAGTTCAGAAACTAAAGTTAATTCAATTAAAGAAGGATTAGATGAGATTGCCGTTACTACAACTGGTCAGTATGGAGTTTATGCTGTAGTTGGTGAGGCTTTCCCTCAAATAAAAGCAAATGTATATCAAAGAGATCCTCAAGGTAGAATTATTGTAGACGGTACTAGTGGGCACCCTTTAACTGAAGAAACTCTTCAAAATATGGGAAAAACTACACCTGATTATATTTTAGGCTTTAACTCTGTAGTTAATTACAAAGGGTTTACACTTAGTGGTACTTTAGATTATAGAACAGGGCATGTATATTACGAACAAGGATCTGATGCAATGGAGTTTACAGGTAGATCAATTGCCAGTGTTTCTGCTAACAGACAAGATTTTGTTATTCCTAATTCAGTTATTGAAACGAGTCCTGGAGTATACTCTGAAAACACAAATGTTCAAGTTGCAGGTGGACGACAAAACTATTGGACAGATGTTTATAATGATGTTAAATCTAACTATGTTAAAGATGCAACAGCATTAAAACTTAGAGAGATAGCTTTAAGTTACTCTTTACCTAAAGATGTTTTAGATAAGATTAAGTTAACTAAAGTTACTTTTGGTTTAATTGGTAGAAACCTTTTCACCAAATTACCTGAAGAAAACAGATTCTCTGATCCAGAATTTAATAATACAAATAGCAACGCTATTGGTATTGGTGGATATTTCCAATCGCCTCCTACAAAATCTTTTGGATTTAATGTAAATGTGGAATTCTAAAAAAAGATACAAAAATGAAAAATATAATAAAATATGCAAATTTGTTAATAGTAGTACTACTATTAGCTTCGTGCGAGGATTTTTTGGATGTAAATGTTGATCCAAACAACCCAACGGTGGTAACTCCAGAATTAGTTCTGCCAGTTGCTCAAAAATACAGTGCGAACCTTATTCAAGCTACCGATGGTGGTGGTAGAAGAGCGAACACAATTGGAAACATGTTAATGTATAACTGGAGTCAATCAGATGGTTTTGCTTGGTATCCAGATGAATTTAAATATAATGTAACTTCATCTTTTTATACAGGTATTTTCTCTAATTCTTATACGCAATCTCTAAAGCAGTATCAAATACTTACTCAATTAGATGAAAAATTTGATAACTATAAAGCAATTGGTATGATTATGAAAGCATATCATTTTCAACTTTTAGTTGACTTTTATGGTGATGTCCCTTATACAGAAGCTTTGTTAAGAAAAGAAAATGCAACTCCTGTTTATGATGATGCTGCATTTATTTATGAAGATTTAGTTGTTCAGTTATCAGCTGCTATTGAAGTAATTAATAATGCACCTAGTAGTGCCGTTGTGCCTGGAACTGATGATATTATGTTTGGAGGGGATATGACTGAATGGATTAAATTTGCAAATACGGTAAAATTAAGAATTGGTGTACGTTCATCTAACTCAGCAGTAATTTCAGAAGCATTTGCTCAAAGTGAAGGTTTTATTACTAGTGATGTTTTAGTAAACCCTGGTTATTCTAAAGATGCAGGCAAACAAAATCCATTTTGGAATTTATACGGCGCAGATGAATCTGAAACGTTAACTTTAACAAGTAAAGCGACTTGCGCAACTGACTTTGTAATTACTTATTTACAAAATACAGCGGATGCAAGAATTGATTATTTATATGAAAAACCTGCGACAGGACATTTAGGTGTTGTACAAGGTTTATTAGATTATGATACTCCAGTTGTAGATGCTTATATTCCAGAAAATGTTTCAAATATAGGCCCAGGGCTTCTTAAAAGTGAAACTATGGGTGCATGCATTTTTACCTTAGCAGAGAGTTATTTTAATCAAGCAGAAGCAGTTTTAAGCCAAGGTGGAGATGCACAGTCTTTATATGAAAGTGGTATTGAAGCTTCTTTTGACTATTTAGGAGCGAGCGGTGCTTCAGGATATTATGCACAACCAGTCGCCAATGTAAGCTGGGCTAATTCTAGTAATAAATTAGAAGCAATCATAACACAAAAATGGATTGCTACAAACGGTATTACAGCTGAACAATCATGGTTTGATTATAACAGAACTGGGTATCCTTCTAATTTACCAGTTTCTAGTCAAGCAAGTACAAGCGATAGACCAGTTCGTTTATATTACCCAGCAAGTGAATTATCTTCAAATGGAGGAAACGTACCTTCACAGCCAGATGCATTTACTGCTAAAATATTTTGGGCTAATTAATTTTAAAACATAGACTATTATGAAAAAAATAAAATATATATTAACTTTTATGATAAGCATTTCGTTTTTAACGTCTTGCTTTGATGACGAAACTGGTCTTGAGCTAAATGATCAAGGCAACAACGTAGCTGGTTTTACTAATGCTCGTGAAAATGTTTCGAAAATAGCAAGTGGTGACGAATACCAAGTTGCTTTAAAAATGAAATTGGAAGGTCCAACTGTTATGGATTTAACAAATGATGTAACTGTAACATTTGCAGCAGCGGCAGGTTCAACAGCTATAGAAGGTGTTCATTATAGAATAGACAATCCAACTACTACCCTTTCAAAAGCAAACAATTACCTAGGTTATGGACAGATTGTGATGTTAACAGACGGAATTGTTGCTCCTTTAGCAGGTCCAAGTCCAGTTCTAGTACTTATGGCAACTGCAACTAATGGAGAAAATAAAGTTGTTGCTAGTGGTAAATCAGTATCAGTTACTTTAAATTATGCGTGTGATTCTAATTTAGATGGAACATATACTGAAACTATTGATTATTGGAGAGGTGGTGCTTACCAAAGTACAACTACTAGAACAGTTACTTTTACAAAAACAGGAGTTGGAGAATACCGTACTTCACATGTTGGACACTGGACACCAGGACAACTTGGTGGTACTCCAGGAATGACATTTTATGATGTGTGTGGCGCTGTAAGTATCCCTGGCCAAAATTTAGTTGACTTATACTCTAACTGGGTTCAGGGTGTGTCTGGAGCATCATCAGTAGATCCAATGACAGGTGATATTTATATGGAATATACCATTGTTGTTCCACCTGCAACATCAGATAGGGTATATTATACAACCTTTGTTAAACAATAGTTTAATACTTAAATTTAAATAAAAATGAAAAAATATATAATATACAATTTATTAGGGCTTTTTCTACTTCTTTTTACATTCACTGCTTGTGAATTTGAAACGGCAGAACAAGATCCAAGTGACATAATAAGTCCTAATAATAAGCCAACTGTAACAGTCACATCTAATGCATCTGGTACAATTAATGAAGGTGAAACCGTAATTTATACAATTACGTTTGATAAACCAATTGAGCGTTCAGTAACATTTACGCCTATAATTAGTGGTTCATCTGACGATCATGATTATCTAATTGAAGCAGTAAGTGTGGCGCCATATACTACTTCAGTTCAATTACCAATTGAAGTTTTTGAAGATTATGAAATTGAAGGACAAGAAACTTTATCTGTTCAACTTGAAATTTCAAGTATTGCAGAAAAGAACTTGGTACATCCAGATACAGCATTCGCTCCTATAGACTTAACAATTAATGACTATGTTGATGACAACAAATTAGTAATTAATTTCTCTTGGGCTGAAGATATTGATTTTGATATCTTAGTATTTAGTGATACAGCTGCTTACCCAGCAACATTATGGGGAACTGGCGGTGCAACAGGAGCTAATCCTGAAATTGACACTTCTATTTGGTTAGACGATCCAGCTGGTGATTATTATGTGTGTATTTTAGATTGGTGGGAGGGAATCAATTTTGATTACACTTTTGATTTAGCTTTTCCAGATGGATCAGTCCAAACAATAACTGGCACCTTTGATGGGACTAACTATCCTTACACTAGTTTTACAGGTCCTTCAAGTTGGGGATCGCCAAGTGCATACAAAGTATTAAAAGTTGTTGTTAATGGAACTAATTTTGTAGTAACCAAATTATAACAATTAATAAAATTATTTTAAAAAGGCTTTCCAAATGGAAAGCCTTTTTTAGTTTAAACAATTAAATATATAGATATGTTAATTTAGGCATAAATTTTGAAATAAATTAATTTAAATTTTCAAATCAAGAAATTTATTTATTTTACATAAAATAAATAATAATTAATTAAATTTGATTACCAAAAAAACAATTTATGAAAACTCTTAAAATTATTTCGTTCTTTATTATAATATTTATTGCAATTCCCATATATGCTCAACAAAGTTGTAAAGTGCTAAAAGCTGATATCAATGAGCAATACCAAGGAGAATGCTCCAAAGGTTTAGCGCATGGTAAAGGTATTGCTAAAGGAATAAACACCTATGAAGGTCAATTTAAAAAAGGATTACCACATGGGAAGGGAATGATAATCTATGCCGACGGTAGTACTTATTCAGGTAATTGGAAAAAAGGCATGAGAAATGGTGAAGGGAAATTTTCAAAAATCGTGGATGGTAAAGATTCAATTGCAGACGGAATTTGGAAGAATGACAAATTTGTTGGTCAAAAGAAAGTAAAAGAATATGATGTTATTAAGAAAGTTGCAGTTACAAGATATATGATACGAAAAATTAGCGATAAGGGTAATCAAGTTACAGTTAGAGTTAAAAAAAATGGTATGTATGTAGCCACTACAAATAATATTAATGGTTCTAGCGGAAATTTAGTTTTTAGTCAAGGTAGAGCAATTTTTGAAAATATTGCTCTTTACCCATTTACATGTGATATGAATTATTCAATCCAAAATACCATGGGAGGTACATCAACCAGTGTTGAATTTCGTTTTAAAATTTTAGCTAAAGGAGATTGGTTAGTTGAACTATATCATTAACCTATCCTTTTTAACTAAAAATTTTTAATCTAAGTAAATTTCTTTTACTCTTAAAATTCCGAATTATTCTCAGAATAATCCGGAATTTTAATCTTTAACATATTTAGAAGCAACCTTCTAAAAAACTCTGCATCTATATTTTGATAAACATCCTACAATATTTTTAAAAATATTATAGTAAAACTAATATTTTATTATATTTTTGATGTTTTTAAAATTTAATCTAAACAATTATACAATGAAAACAAAGTTTAATGGAATTTTAACGCTTTTATTAGCGCTTCTCGTGCAAGTAACTTTTGCTCAAGAAAAAACAATTTCAGGTACTGTTTCTGACGAAACGGGTCCGTTACCTGGAGTAAATGTTATTGTTAAAGGGACTAATAATGGTACCCAAACAGATTTTGATGGTAAATTCACCTTAAGAGCAACTACTGGTGATGTTATTGTTTTTAGTTATGTTGGAATGACATCACAAGAAAAAACGGTAGGAACATCAAATGTAATGAACGTAACTATGACTGGTTCTAACCTTTTAGAAGAGGTTGTTATTGTAGGTTATGGTACTACTACAAAAAAATCTTACGCAGGTACAGCCAAAACAGTTAAAAGTGAACAATTAGAAATTAAAAACGTTTCTAACGTTTCACAAGCATTATCTGGTGAGGTAGCGGGTTTAACAGTAATTAACTCTTCTGGTCAGCCTGGTTCAACTTCAACAATTCGTATTAGAGGTTATGGTTCTGTAAATGGTAACCGTGCGCCTTTGTATGTAGTTGATGGTGTTCCTTTCTCAGGAAGTATTAATTCAATTAACCCTGCAGATATTAGAACTACTACCGTTTTAAAAGATGCAACAGCAACAGCAATTTATGGTGCAAGAGGTGCAAATGGTGTAATTTTAATTACAACAAAAACAGGTACTTCTTCTGATTCATATATTGAATTAGAAGCTAAAGTTGGAATTAACGATCAAGTTATCCCCAGATATGATGTTATTACTTCTCCAGAAGAATATATTGGGTATGTATGGGAAGGTATTTACAATAGAGCTGTAGCTGAAGGTGAAGCTGACCCTACTGGTATTGCTAATACAGATTTATTTAGCTTGAATTATGTTGATCCAGGGTACAATATGTGGAATGTAACAAACGGTGGAGAATTAATCGATCCTATTACAAGACAGGTAAGACCAGGTGTTACTAGAAAATATACTCCTCAAAAGTATACTGATGCTGCCTTTGATCCTGGTTCTCGTACAGAATATAGTGTTCGTATGGGAGGTGGAAATGATAAATCTAAGCACTTCTTCTCTTTGGGATACTTAAACGATGAAGGTTATGCCATTAAAACAAATTATGAACGATATACTACTCGTTTAAATTTGACTCATGATGTTAAAGATTGGTTAGAAGTTGGTGCTAATATTGGATATGCATATTCTGAAAGTAACAACAATGGCCAAACAGATGGTTCAGAAAACGTTTTTGAATTTGCTGATAAAATGGCTCCTATTTTCCCTGTATTATTAAGAGATAATAGTGGACAATTAGTTGAAGACCCTATTTTTGGTGGTTATCAATATGATTATGGTAGTGTTTCTGGCTTCAGAGCAAGACCAAATGCAAACAACTTAAATCCAATTGCTTCCGCACTATATGATGTTGTTAGAACTAATCGTCACGAAGTAAATGGAAACTTTAATGCGAAAATAACATTTACAGACTATTTATCTTTAGAAACTCGTTATGGAGCGCAGTTCTCTACAAATAAATATAAGTCTTATGACAACCCATTCTATGGTACTGCTGTTGGTAATGGTGGTTCTTTGTATGTTTCTCAAACAGAACGTTTAACACAAAACTTCTTACAACTTTTACGATTCCAAAAAGAGTTTGGAGATCATTCTCTTGAGGCTTTATTAGCGCATGAAACGAATGAGTTCACATTTAACAATGCTACTGCATATAAAACAAAAGTTGTATTAGATGGTTTATTAGAATTAGATAACTTTGTAAACAGCACATCTAACCCAACAGGATATGAATCAGGTAGTTCAATCGAATCTTACTTCGGTCAAGTAAATTATAACTACTTACAAAAGTATTACTTTACGGGTTCTGTGCGAAGAGATGGTTCTTCTAGATTCGTTAATGAGAAATGGGGTACTTTTGGTTCGGCTGGTGCAGCTTGGATTGTATCAAGTGAAGACTTTTTTAACAATGATTTATTCCCATACTTTAAAGTGAAAGCTTCTTATGGTGTAACTGGTGACCAAGCTGGTGTAGGATATTATTCAGGGTATGATACATACAACACTGCATTTTTAGGTGGCGGATATAATATAACTCCAAATTCAAATGGTAATCCAGATTTAACTTGGGAAACTTCAAAAATGTTCCAAGGGGGTATTGAATTCTCATTAGGCGATTATATAGATGGTAACATTGATTTCTATGACAAGAGAACTGATAACTTAATTTTTGATCGTAGAGTAGGTCCTTCTCAAGGTATTGCAATTATCACTGTTAATGATGGTGAATTAAAGAACCAAGGTTTAGAATTTGATTTTACAGGTCATTTAGTAAATAAAGATGATTTTAAATTAGACTTAACCATTAACGGTGAATTAATTAAGAATGAAATTGTTACAATGCCTATTGAACCTTCAACTGGTTTACCTAGAATTTTAGATACTTCTGCTGGTGACTATGCTTATTCAACAGGAAGTTCAATTTATGAATTCTACTTAAGAGAGTGGGCAGGAGTTAACGCTGACACTGGTGCTCCACAATGGTACCAATATTTCAATGATGCAAATGGTAATGGAACTCTTGATTCTGGAGAAGAATCAATTGCTTCAATGACTGAGTATTTAAATAATAATACTGATGTTACTATAGCAAAACAAATAACTGATACATATGCTGACGCAACGGACAAGTACGTTGGAAAATCAGGTATTCCTGATTTAAGAGGTGCTTTTAGATTAAGCGGTGCTTGGAAAAACTTCAACTTCGCAACACAGTTCACTTATAGTGTTGGTGGCTATGCAATTGATTATCAATACGGAGAATTAATGAGCGATAGATTTGGGGCAGTTGGTAACAATTTCCATACTGATATTTCAGACAGATGGCAACAACCTGGAGATGTTACTGATGTTCCTCGTTTAGCTGATGCTTATGATTCAAACAGTACATCTTCTTCAACTCGTTTCTTAACTAAAACTGATTATTTTGCATTAAACAATGCAACTATTGGCTATACAGTTCCTAATAATATACTAGATAACATAGGAGTAGATACCGTTAACTTATGGGTATCTGGAGATAACTTATTTATGAATACTGCGAGAGAAGGATTCAATCCTACAACTAGTGAAAGTGGTAACTC
The DNA here is from genome assembly GCF_014646675.1 of Lutibacter litoralis. Classification (GTDB taxonomy): domain Bacteria; phylum Bacteroidota; class Bacteroidia; order Flavobacteriales; family Flavobacteriaceae; genus Lutibacter; species Lutibacter litoralis. The sequence continues at coordinate 69,773 of NZ_BMNS01000004.1, forward strand.
AGGTCGTAGATTGTACGCTCCTTTAACCACACTTACTTTAGGCGTTAGAGTTAAATTTTAAATTATAAAAAAAATGAAGAAATTAATTAAAATATCATTACTTTCAGCAATCTTAATTTTTGCTGTTAGTTGTAACGAAGACTTTTTAGAAAAAGATCCTTCTGAATTTTTAACTACGGCTCAACTTCAAGATGCAGCCTCAAGAAATCCTGACATTGTTAAAGGTACTGTTACAGGAATCTATGGAACAATGGTTGAAGTAGAAACTGGTGGTACTACTGGTGCTGATGACTTTGGACACAAAAGTTATGACATATTTGGCGATATGCTTTCAGGTGATATGGCATTGTCGGTAAGTACATATGGTTGGTATAGAGCTAGTATTACTGAAATGAAGTGTACTCAAGACTTTACTTATTTAGATAACTATCAGGTATGGAGACACTATTACAGAATTGTAAGATCTGCAAACTCTGTAATAGCACAATTAGGTGGTAATGATTTTACTCCTGAATTAGTTGAAAATCAAGTTCTAATGGGGCAAGCGAAAGCTATGCGAGCTCATTCATATTTTTACTTAGCACAATATTTTCAAAAATCATATAATGCTAGTGAAGAAATTCTTCCAATGTATGATGATTTAGACGATGTAAACGGACCTAAAGTAACTGCTGGTGAAATTTATACATTAATTGAAAATGATTTAAATGATGCCATTACATTATTAGACGGATACAATAGATCTGCTAAGAATGAAGTAAATCAAGATATCGCTAAAGCTATTTTAGCATACGCTTATGGAGCAATGGGTAGAGATTCTGAAGCTAAAGTTTTAGCCGCTGAGGTTATCAATACTGGAGCTTATACTTTAATGAGTGCAAATGAAGTTTTAGGTGGATTTAATAACGTAGCTACATCAGGTTGGATGTGGGGCGTAGATCTTAATGCTGATACCGATTTAGACTTACACTCTTGGTGGGGTCAAATAGATTATTTTTCTTATAGCTATGCTGCATATGGAGATGCTAAGGCAATTGATCGAGGTTTATTTGATGCTATTCCAGCTAATGATGTAAGGAAAGAACAGTTTTATACAGGTGGTGGATATCTTGATTTAATGCCTATTAATAAGTTTTACGATGAAAATAGAGTACCTTACGGAAATACTACTACAGTTTTCGCTGACTATGTATTTATGAGAATTGCTGAGATGTACTTGTTACATGCTGAAACAGCTGCTAGATCAGGTGATGAAGGAAGTGCACGTACTTCATTAAAAGCAATATTAAGCCAAAGACTTGATGGTGATGTTTCTTATGTTGACGGTTTATCTGGACAAGCTTTATTAGACGAGATTTACCTTCAAACAAGAATTGAACTTTGGGGTGAAGGTAAAAGCTACTTAGCAATGAAAAGAAACAAAGCTACAATCGTAAGAGGGGATAACCACTTATCATTTGTTGGTGAGCAAATCAGCTATGATGATGAAAGATTAACTTTTGAAATTCCTGAATCAGAAATTCAAAACAATCCTTTTGTAAGCGATCAAAATTTATAATATTTTATAAATAACATTAAAAGGGCTCAATTTTAAAATTGAGCCTTTTTTTATTATATGTACTAATTAAGTCCTTACAAATGGTTAATTTATTTTAGCTACATTTGCAAAATGGAAAACGAAGTTTCAAAAATATTTGGTCTTAGAGCTGTTATAGAAGCAATTAATTCAGGAAAAACAATTAGTAAAGTATACCTTCAAAAAGGTTTAAACGGACCGTTGTTTTCGGAGTTAAATACACTTATAAAAAAACATAATATTTCAAACAGTTATGTTCCTATAGAAAAACTAAATAGATTTTCTAAAAACAATAACCACCAAGGTGTTGCTGCACAAATATCTCCAATAGATTTTGTTGATTTGGAGAGTTTAATAGCTACAACATTAGAAAAAAACACAACACCTTTATTCTTATTACTCGATCAAATTTCTGATGTTCGAAACTTTGGAGCAATTATAAGAACTGCCGAATGTACTGGCGTAAATGGCATTATTATTCAGAAACAAGGAAACGCGCCAATTAGTGCAGACACCATTAAAACTTCTGCAGGAGCAGCTTTTAAAATGCCGATTTGTAAAGTTGACCATATAAAAGATGCGGTTTTTCAACTGCAAGCTGAAGAAATTCAAATAGTAGCTGCTACAGAAAAAACAGACAATCTAATTTATAGCATAGACCTAACAAAACCAACTGCTATTATTATGGGATCTGAGGATAGAGGTATCAATCCTTCAATTTTAAAAATTGTAGATAATAAAGCAAAACTACCATTATTGGGAGAAATTGAGTCTTTAAATGTTTCTGTTGCCTGTGGAGCATTTTTATATGAAGCCACAAGACAGCGATTAGCATAAAGCCCTCTATAAAACAAAAGTTGACCGACTTTTAAAATTAGTTAACCAACTATTAAAATAAGTTGCCCGACTATTTTTTTTTGTTGCTCGACTTTTAAAAAAAGACGTACAACTTTTAACAGTAGTTGTAATCCTTTATATTTTTAATGTACACGATTTTTTAATCTTCTGAATAACGCTCCTCTTCGGGTGGATTAAAATTACCTTCTTCATCAAAAAGATTTTCAAATTCCTCGTTTTTAGAGAATTCGAATTGTTCAGGTTGTGGACCTAATTTTCTATAGAGAAACGCAAAAATAAAACCGACTAAAAATCCAGCCAAATGTCCTTCCCATGATATTCTATCTTCAGAAGGAAAAATATACCAAACCATTCCACCATATAAAAAAACAACAATTAAAGACAGGGCGGTAAGTCTGTAATATTTTCTAAAAATTCCACTAAAGAAAATGAAACTTACTAATAAATACACTACTCCACTTGCTCCAATATGATAAGAGGGACGTGCAAAAGACCACGTAAGTAAGCCAGAAAGAAGCAACCCAAAAAAAAGTACTTTAATTGCAATTTTGTGATAAAAATAAAACAAACTAATTAACATAACTAATAAAGGAATTGAGTTATTAAATAAGTGTTTAGCACTACCATGTATAAATGGGGAAAAGAAAATTCCTTTTAAACCACTCACCTTTTGCGGATAAATACCATATTTATTAAAGTTATAACCAAATTTTATTTCAATAAAGTATATAATCCAGAGCAAAAAAATCACAAAAATAGGAAATCCAACTACTCTTCTAGAATATTTAAAATTTTGATGTTCCATAGATTGTTTGAAATAACAAATATAAGTCCAAAATATTTTAATGCGAAATATTGTCAGTAATTCTAAATTAAATAAGAAACCATTATCCTGTAATTCTTAATTTGCATTTCATAATTAAAAAATGCAACATAATTAGTATTTTTACAACATGAATGAACCTTTAGCAGAACGCATCCGTCCAAAAACTTTAGATGACTATATTAGTCAGCAACATTTGGTTGGCAAAAACGGAGCTTTAACGCAACATATAAAAAGGGGTATTATTCCTTCATTAATTTTATGGGGACCACCAGGAATTGGAAAAACAACCTTGGCAAATATTATTGCACAAGAATCTAAAAGACCTTTTTACACACTAAGTGCCATAAGTTCTGGAGTTAAAGATGTGAGGGATGTAATTGCTAAAGCAAAACAAAGTGGTGGATTATTTACAGAGAAAAACCCTATTTTATTTATTGATGAAATACATAGATTTAGTAAATCCCAGCAAGATTCGCTATTAGGCGCGGTAGAAAAAGGCTGGGTAACATTAATTGGTGCAACAACTGAAAATCCTAGTTTTGAAGTAATTCCTGCATTACTTTCCCGTTGTCAAGTGTACATTTTAAATTCATTTAGTAAAAGTGATTTAGAAGATTTATTAGAACGTGCTTTACATACTGATAAGTTTATTTCAGAGAAAAATATAAAAATTAAAGAAACGGAAGCTTTGTTAAGAGTTTCTGGCGGTGATGCAAGAAAATTATTGAACATTTTTGAACTAGTAGTAAACTCTGAAGATGAACCAATTGTTATCACCAATGAGTTGGTACTTTCAAAAATTCAAAAAAATACGGTTCTCTATGATAAAACTGGTGAGCAACATTACGATATTATTTCTGCTTTTATAAAATCAATTAGAGGAAGTGATCCTAATGCTGCTGTATATTGGCTCGCTAGAATGATTGAAGGTGGAGAAGATGCCAAATTTATTGCCAGAAGATTATTAATTTTAGCAAGTGAAGATATTGGTAACGCAAATCCTACAGCTTTAATTATGGCAAATAATACATTCCAAGCAGTAACAACTATTGGATTTCCAGAGTCAAGGATTATTTTAAGTCAGTGTGCTGTTTATTTAGCAAGCTCACCCAAAAGTAACGCTAGTTATGAAGCCATTGGAAAGGCGCAGGCGTTGGTTAAAGAAACAGGCGACTTGTCTGTACCATTACACCTAAGAAACGCTCCTACCAAGCTAATGAAAGAATTAGATTATGGTAAAGAATATAAGTATGCACATAACTATGAAGATAATTTTGCCGAGCAAGAATTTTTACCAAATGAAATAAAAAATACTAAATTATTTGAACCTGGATCAAACCCAAGAGAAAATAACCTCAGAGCATTTTTAAAAACTAAATGGGGAAAGAAATATGAGTATTAGTTTTTAATCAAAATTCGGAATAAATTCAACTTACAACTCTAACTAATCCATGTTTTCTCTCTAAAACTTTGAAACTTTAACCCTTCTAACACAAAACTAAGATAGTAAGATTGCCACAGTCGTATTTTTCAATTTATTAAGACCCTGCTCAGTAACAGTTAAACCAACATAACTATCAAATTTGAACTTTTGTTCCTCTACCACTTTGTAACTTTAAGCATTTCACCTTTACAAACTACATTCTTTTATACACTTTTTTACCCGTATCGGTATCTACATTTAAGTTTCCATTAACATCTATTTCAACTAATTGAGGTTGTTTAAATGCACGCCATTTTATAATAAAAATAGTTGGCTTTGAAGTTTTATAGATAGTCGCAAGCTCCACATTTTCATCTCCCCCTGTAACAGAATATTCATTATCTTTTTTAGAAATACAACTTTTCCCCCAAGTATCAAATAAATAGGTTCCTTCTAACAAATATATTGCTGAAAGTTTATCTTCAGTTCTTTTAACTTCTTTTTTCATAGGAGTCGCTATATCCTTAATTTTAGTCATTTTAACTGCTTTATCAGTTTTAGCATTATCAACTTTTGGCACAACTTCTTTTATAACTGGCTTTTGAATAACTTCTAACTTCTCTGCTTCAATCTCAACGTTTTTAACTTCAGAAACATTTACTGGATTGTAACTATAATTAAGTGCTTCAATATCTTCAAAAGTTAATCTAATTGTTTCTTGATAAGCTTTTTTATAATCTTTTTCTTTAGATTTAACTTCGCCGGTAGAAAAAACAACGTTGTTATAACAATCAACCAAATCAATATTCAATTTTGTATTAAACATTCCTGATTTATCCTTAATAATTGCTTTTAGCGCCATACAACTATTACTTGCTAATTCTTTAGGAAATTTATCTGTCGAAAAAAATGTGATAAAACCAGCTCTTTCAAATAAAAATTTGGTTAAAGAATTAATTTGATAACTATCTTCACTTTTTTGAAACTCGTATTGTTTAGGAACAATTATAAATTTATAATTGTTTATATTTTTTTGAGCAAAACTTAAGTAACTACTGAAAATTAAAAAGAAGGCAATTAAAATTGATTTATTCATAAGATATTTTTTAAAGATATTTCTTTATTTCGCTTAATATGCTGACAGACTTAATACTTTCTGAGACTAGTTCTTTATTAAAATTACAAAAAATTACATCTAAACCAACATTTTTAGCTCCCATTATATCAGCTTCCCAGTTATCACCAATCATAATCGACTCGCTTGTTAAAGCATTTGCCTTATTTAAAGCGTAGTTAAATATATATGGATTTGGCTTTTTAACACCCGCATTTTCTGAAGTTATTATTTGACTAAAATAGTGATCTAACTTAGAATTTTTTAACTTTTTTGATTGTACTTCATTAAAACCATTTGTTATAATATGCATTTGGTAGTTTGGTTTAAGATAGTCTAACAGTTCATGAGTTCCTTCAAAAAGCTGATTATTATTTGGTAAATACTCAATATAATCAACAGACAAATTATCTATTAAACTACTAGTAGCATCAAATTTTATTATTTCAAAAGTATCTTTTAGTCTTCCAACTCGCAGATCTTCTTTGGTAATTTTTTCTTCTCTATATAATTTCCAATATTTTTGATTGATGCCTCTATAATAATTTAGAAATTTTTCTAAATCTATTTTTACATTGTGTTTTTTAAAAATTGTATCGAATGCAATATCAGAATTGGTTTCAAAATCCCAAAGTGTATGATCTAAGTCAAAAAATATGTGGTTGATGTGTTTCATTTATTATATATTTGAGCAAAGTAATTAAAATAGTTTTTAACTATAGAATAATTTATTCTTTTTTTCATAAAATATTATTTAATATTACTAAAACAAAATGCCTATTCAAACTTACTTTAAGGAAAAATTTAAAAATAAATTTGCAAAAAACTTCCTAACTCTTTTAACCGGTTCTGTAATTGGACAATTAATAGTCTTTTTATCAATTCCTGTATTAACAAGAATGTTTTCAAAGGAAGCTTTTGGAATTTTTACATTATTTTCATCGACAGTAATATTACTAAAAACACTTGCAACACTAAACTTTGAATTGGCTATTATATTGCCAAAAAGAGATAAAGATGCTATAAACATATTTGTATTTAACTCTCTATTAATACTGTTGTTTACGCTATTCTTAATAGTAATAATTTTTCTTTTTAAGAATAATTTAGCATCACTTCTTAACATTCAACAATTATCAAATTTAATATACCTTATACCATTAAGTGTTTTTTTAATTGGAAATATTACAGCTTTAGAATATTGGAATAATAGAAATAATACCTATAAAAATATTACTATTGGTACCATCTCGAAATCTGGAACAATGAGTTTTGTTCAATTGTTAACAGGTATTAGCAGTTTTAAATCGATTGGATTAATTCCTGGATTGATTTTTGGTCAATTTTTTAATTTTATCATATTAATTAAACTTTCTTTTAAAAGTGTATTAAGTCTAAAAAATCATATATCGATAAAAAGAATGTTTTATCTCATTTCTAAATATAGAGATATTCCTCTTTTTAACACCATTCTAACCTTTACAAATAACTTATCAAACGAATTACCTGTAATGCTTATTTCAAAATATTTTGGATTTGGAACGGCTGGTTTATATGGATTAGCTGTAAAGATTTCTAAAACACCTCCAGGAATAGTTGGACAATCAATTAGTTTAGTTTTTTTTAATGAAGCTAGTAAATTATATAATAATAATGGCGACCTTTTTAAATTATTAAAAGCAATGCAAAAAAAACTTTTTATAGCTGCCCTTTCAATATTTACCCCCATTTTTATAATTTCATATTTTTTAGATTATATTTTCGGAAATAATTGGAATGAAACTGGAGCATATGTCAGAATTCTATTACCATGGTTATTTATCATGTTTTTAAATTCACCAATTTCATCACTTATAGAAATTTTAAACAAACAAAAAATCTTTTTAATTTACGAGATAATTTTACTTGCTTCAAGGTTTTTCGCATTATATTTAGGATTTATAATATATAATGATCTTAAAATTTCGCTTATGTTTTTCTCAGGAGTTGGAGTTGTTTTTGGATTTATATGTTTTTTTTATTTTCTAAAAATAACGAAACAATCAAATATTATTGAAAATAGTGCTTACAATAATTAATTTCTCTTTTAAATGTCAAAAATATTTTTAAAAAACAATAGAGGTTTTCATTGGTATTCTAATCAGAGTATTTATATAAAAGGTAGTTTTTTTGATTCTAAAAATAATTATTATGAGAAAGAAAATTTGATTTCTTTTTTTACTAATATAAAAAGTGATGCTCAATTTATAAAGAAAATTAAAGAAATTAATGGGATTTTTACTGTATTAATTAAACTGAATAATAAAACATTAATCGCTTCAGATACAACTAGAGTTTTTCCTTTATTTTATACATTTATTAATACTGAATTATTTCTTAGCGATAATGTTGAATACCTAAAAGAAAAATTTAATCTTCAAGAAATTAACAAAAACTCATCAAATGAATTCTTAGCGTCCGGTTATACATTAGGTAATAAAACGCTATTAAATAACATATTTTGTCTTCAATCGAATGAATATATAATTTTTGCAAACAATACAATTACAAAACGAGATTTTTTCTTTTCTTATGCAACTAAGAAAGTTAACAATTCTGAATATTCAAAATTAAGAAAGCAAGCTATTGAAGCTTTCGAAAACACTTTTAATCGCTTAATTGTTTCATTAAATAATAGAACCGTAGTTATTCCCTTAAGTGGTGGCTACGATTCTCGTCTAATTGTACTAATGTTAAAAAAACACAATTATAAAAATGTTATTTGCTTTACTTATGGCAAAAAAAATAATTTAGAACTACACAATTCCAAAAAAGTTGCAAGTGAATTAGGTTATAAATGGATTTATGTTGAGTATACGAACGAGCTAATTGAAAACTATATTGGATCAGAAAAATTTAAAAAATTTGCACATTTTACGTGTAACTATATTTCAATGCCTTCTTTACAAGATTATTTTGCTGTTAAGTACCTTTCTGAAAATAATCTTATACCATCAGATTCAATTTTTATACCTGGACATTCGGGCGATTTTTTGGGTGGCAGTCAATTTTTAAAAGTTATCCCTGAAAATTTAAAATCTTCTGAAATCCCAAATTTAATTTTAAAAGAAAAATTTAATCACAATAAAATCTCAAACAAATCAAAAGAAGCAATTAAAAATACAGTAAAAGAATTACTATTAGATTTTGATAGAAATTATCAAAACAACATACATTATTCGGTCTTTGAAGATTTTGATATTAAAGAAAAGATCACAAAAATTATTTTTAAAGATTCTTTAGGATATATATATTGTGGGTATGAACATCGATTTCCATATTGGGACAAAGAACTTCTATCTTTTTTTAAAAATGTACCAATTGAATATAAAAAAATGAAGTTTTTATATGATGACATCTTAAAAAACTATTATTTTGAACAATACAATTTAAAGTTTGATAAAGAATTACAACCGAATTTACTTCAAATTTATTCTCAAAAAATTAAAGAGATTATTAAATTAATTTTTCCAAAATTTATTATTAATCATTTTTTAAGAAAAAACGACTGGTTAAATTCTCAAACTATAACAGGTGAAATGGTGAAATCTCTTAAAAAAAATAACTTACATTATAATACAAATATTAAAACGTTCAATGATGTTAATATTCAATGGTATCTCTACTTTGTTAAAAACTTGATTAAAAAATAATTTATGAGAAAAACAACTTTAATAGATAAAATTGACTTTCTGCTTTTTGGTTGGTTTATTAATTTTTTCTACCCTGAATATTACAGACCTAAATATGGCTATACTAGGTATTATATTTTGTTTTTCCATTATTTAATCCCTCAAAAGTTATTTAGATTAAACCCAAAAGTAAAATGGCCCGTTCATTTTACATCTAAAGTAATAGATCATCTAAATATTACAAAAGGTATATTATGTGATCCGGGAGATAACTTAAGTAACTATATACAAGCAACAAATGGAATACATTTTGGATCAAATATTGAATTAGGACCTGGTGTTAAAATTATTTCATCAAATCATAACATTAATAATTTTAGAAATCAAATAGAAAGTAATCCCATAAAAATTGGAAATAATGTTTGGGTTGGAGCCAATACTGTTATTTTACCAAGCGTAAAAATTGGCGATAATGTTGTTATTGGAGCAGGAAGCATTGTAATTAAAGACATTCCTTCAAACTCTATTGCTGTTGGTAACCCCTGTAAAGTTGTTAAAATCAAAGATGAGTATCTAGAAGATTTTTCAACAATTATATTTAATAAAAAAATCCCAGAAATTTATTCCGAATTTCTAAAATAGATGGAAACTTTTTTCAAAGCTAAAATATTCTTCTTCTATCGCACCAAAACTTCTATAAAAACTAGCAATACCATCAATCATTGAACCTTCAAAATCTAATACTAAATTACAATTTGAATGTTCTTCAATTATTTCATTTACTACTTGGCTTATTATTTGATCTTTCTTTCCAATTTCTGTAGCTACAGAAAATAAATATGTAATTCTTGACTTATCTTTCAATAAAAATGAACCACCCAAAAACTGATTGTTATTTGTATAAACACCTAAAAGAAAACCATTATTATTATTTTTAATTGAAATCGACAATTCTTTTAACTTTGAATAATCTTCTTCTTTAATTTTTAAATAAGAATAATACTTTTTTCCTGCGTAAACTAAATCTTCAATATTGATTTTTCTTACAATATAATTTTTACTTTTAACTTGTTTAAGCCTATCTTTCCTATCCTTTCTATACCCCTTATAAATCTCTTCATATGGTTTATTCAATGGCAAAATGTAATTCACTCTTTCAGTTACATTTTGCAATTGAAATTTATTGTCTGAATTAAATTGAATTGTAACCTTCTTAAACTTTTTTGGAATGACATTTATAAAATCCAGCACTAATTTTTCTGAAATTTCATTTGGCGAAAAAACTCCCAATTGCTGTATCCAAGCTGGTGGGTAAATATATTTGATAAAATATTTTTGTCGCCAAGGCAACGGCATTACAGCATCATAATCATTTAAAACCAATACGTCCCAATTATCTGAAACACAATCTAGATACCAACTAAAAGCATAAATACGTGTGTTTATGGAAGCCTCAATGCAAGCATCGTATTTAGCAATATCAATTTCGTTTTGTTTGAAATATCGAATCATTATTTAACTCAACATTTCTTTATAGATAGCACCCCAACCCTTCCACTTCTCATTTTCACTTAAAGTTTCATTATGAAATATACTAATAAAAGTACCATCAACTTTTTGTACTTCATTTTTTAAATCTATTATTTTTTGGAGACTTTCTTTATTTGAGAGTTCCATAGAATCTTTTAATGAAGTATCCATTAAAGCAAAAGGAAATAACTTTAAGGGAGTTTTAATTTCAAAATCTAAATCGTAAAAATAAAAAGGGGTACACGTGCTTGCCCTAAAACCAACATGTTTAGCATAGCCCATAGTATAATCTTCTTGGATATCTAGATCAATTAAATTTCGATAGGTTTCTGGAATAATTAATCTTAAAAAGTGCTGTCTGGAAAATACAATTGGAGTGTTTATGATACCTTCTAATCGCAATTTTTCTTTTTTCCTTTTTTCATCATTTTTTAATGAAAAATAGGATGGTTTAAAACCAATTTTAGCATAATCTGCCACAGATTTTATTAATGATCTAAATTTATTATTTGAAAAAGAAATGTTTTTATCAAACGTGGTATAATCTCCAATTAAAAAGAAAAATAACGTTGGTACATTATATTCTTTTTTAATATCTAATAATTTAGAAAATGTGTTGTAGTGGTCTTCTCTTAAGTTTAAATTTGTTAATAAACGATGCCACATATTTACAAATCTAAAACTAAAAATATCTAAAAAATAACCCCCTAAAGACCTCATAACCCCTTTATGCTTGTAGGCAAAAGCAGTATCTACATCTATTGTTGAAATTAATTTAAAATTCCTTTTTTTGTAGTTATAAGTTGGAAATTTTTCTTTTAAATGTTCTAGAAATTTGTATGCCCAAATATCAACTAATGGCTTCTCTAAAAAATTATTTTTAAAGGCTAAACTCTCTTCAACTGGAAAACGTTCGTGCATATCTTGCACATGTGGTAAGTATTCTTCATACCTACTTATTAAATAAAAACTAGCGGCAAAAATATCAAAAGGAATACTTGATGCTTCTCCTGCAGGAAAAAAACACGGAACAGTTTCCCAATTTAAAATATTAATATCAATATCATTTATACCTTGATCAAATAATAGATCGTGACTTCTAATAAAAAATTCTGACCCTAAGGGAGATTTAGAATAGGTTATTTTTGGACCATTATGTGCTACAAACTCATCTACTTTAGTTGAAAAAACTACTGGTATTTGTAAAATTCTAACAAAAAAATGCTTAAAAATATAATTTAACCTTGGTGTAACTTTATGTGTATAAACTAAGAGCATTTTTTAATTGATGGCTAAGGGTTGTTGATTATTAATTGTTTGCTAATGGCTACATTAAACTCTCATCGGCAAAGCTAAAATACGCATTTTCTGTTATAATTAAATGATCCAACACTTTAATATCTAACGTTTCTCCAGCTTTCTTTAATTTAGTAGTTATTAATTTATCGGCATTGCTGGGTTGTAACTTACCCGAAGGATGGTTGTGACATAAGATAATTGCAGTAGCATATAATTCTATTGCTTTGTTAAATACCATTCTAACATCTACTAAAGTTCCAGTTAAACCACCTTTGCTAGATTGCTGTTTATACAATACTTTATTTGAGTTATTTAAAAAAATAATCCAAAATTCTTCGTGTTGTAATTCTCCAATAATGGGTTGCATAATGTTAAAAACAGCTTTGCTACTCGTTATTTTTGGCAACTCTAATGCTTGTTCTAATCGCCTTCTTCTTCCAAGTTCTAGTGCCGTAATAATTGAAATTGCTTTTGCTTCTCCAATGCCTTTAAATTTTTGTAAATCTAAAACAGATAGTTTTCCTAATTTATTAATGCTATTATCAATAGAATTTAGAATTTTTTTGGATACATCTACAGCGGTTTCACTTCTGTTTCCAGAACCGATTAAAATAGCAATTAATTCTGCATCAGAAAGTGCTGCTTTACCTTTTAATAGAAGTTTTTCTCTTGGTCTATCGTCTTCAGCCCAAGACTTTATAGTAAGTGATTTGTTTTCATAGTTCATAAGCAAGTTTTTTCAAATATAGCTATTTTAAAATATATTTAAATAAAACAAAAAAAGAGAGCTGTAACCAGCAGCTCTCTTAAACTTAATTCAAATAATCTAAACTTTTTTTACTGTTTAAACGAACTTACAAACTGAGTATAATTTTTAAATACTCAATGAAATTTTTTATAACACCATAAAGAAACGGAGTTTTTAAGAAACTATTAAACTTTTTCGACGAACGACTTATTTTAAAGGATAAATAAACGTAAAAATTACATTTTAATTTTTTTTACTTAAGATAAAATATATTTTATTAATAACTTTCTTTATTTCAGGTGGAAAGTTTAAATATAAAAAATTAGCCAAAACCTATACGGAAATATAAGCTTTGGCTAATCATATATAATAAAATCTTTTTTTAAAGAATTTTATTAACTTATTCTTTTATTTAGCATACCATAATTTTGTAGCCTGTACATCAGGTCCTTGTTCAGAAACTGCCTGAGTATAATTAGGGTTAGATTGCGCTCCACTACCATAACGCATACGTTGTGGATAAGCACCACTTAACGTTCCTAATTCATAAATAATTGAATTTGAAACACCTTGAGATAACTCAGTTGGGTACCCTGTATCTCTAACTACAGCCCAAGCCTCAAAACCATCAGTATAACTTACCAACCAACGTTGAGTCGCTATTTTCTCTAATTTTTCATCCATTGTGCCTGTACTAATATTTGCAGCATCTTGTGAGCTAATATAGGTTTCAATATCTCCGTCAGAAATATTCCACAAATTCATTGCCTCTCTAATTCCGTCTGCAAATAATGATTGAGCATCTCCAGATCCCATTCCTCTTACTGCTGCTTCAGCTTGTAAAAAATAAGCCTCCGCACTTGTTAGAATAATTTCTGGGTATGCACCAACACCTTCACCCATTTTTTGAGTTACTAATTCACCAGGTGCACTAAACAAATCAAGCTTAACTAATGGTTTAATATCACCATTTAATCTTGTAGGTTGTCCAATATACTGGCCAGCTTCTACATTTAAAGTAGTAACATCTCCAGAAGTACTAGTTGTATAAGTAGCTCCAGCATTGTCTAATGTTGTTAATATGAAACTTAATCTTTCTTGATAATCTGCTCCTGTACCTTCAAATGTAAATTCTCCACCTTTTGCCGGTGAAGCATAAACAGCAAGTCTTGGATCTTGTGTATGTTTTAATTGATTAATTAAAGTAGCCCCAACTGACCAAGATCCACCACCGATAAAATTATGCCATATATCTCCGTAGGCAGCACTTCCCCATTGACCAATAATAATATCCTTTTCCATTGTAACACTTCCAGAGGCATCATCTAATAAAGGTGAATTTAAAGCTGAATTAATAGCGCTCGCTGCAAAATCATCTCCAGTAGCACCTAATGCACGCATACCAATTCTTAATTTAAGTGTATTTGCTAACTTTTTCCACTTTTGTAAATCTCCTCCACAATAAACATCATTCTCAGCAACATCTGCAACGCCAGTACCAGTTCTTTCTTTGTCTCCAATAATTATCATGGCCTCTTCTAAATCTGCAATAATACCTTTATAAATATCTTTTTGAGAATCGTATTTAGGTGTTAAATTACCTTCTATACCTGCTTCACTATAAGGAAGCATTCCAAACGTATCTGTATACATTTGATAGTATAATGATTTCATAATTAAACCCATTGCATACATGTTTTCATTCTCAAACTCTGCACCAGTCTTGGTTAAATCCATAAAAGATTTAACGTTTCCAAAGTAACCCGCTAACCATCCCCATGCGGCATCTGTATAACCTCCACTATAGTTATATCCTAGACCATCATTCCACCAAGATACGTTACTTCCAAATGTAAAATGACCAGCATATCTATCTGTATGAATTAAATGTGCTCTCCAATATGGGTAACGATCTGGTGCATATAATTTGTACTGTGCTTCTGTTATAAAGAATTTAGCACTTAAATCAGAAGATTCAAACCCCTGATTGTTTGTGTTTATTTCGTCAAAGTCTCCTGTACAAGAGAAAGTGAAGAACATTAAAACACTATATATTGTTATTTTTATATTTCTCATTTTAAAAATTATTAAAATTTAACATTTAAACTTAAACCTAAACTACTTGTTGTTGGCAAGTTGTAGAACAATACCCCCTGTGCAAAGTTACTCGTTGAATAACTAGCTTCTGGATCAAAATTATCACTTTTCTTATATAAAAAGAATAAATTTCTTCCTGTTAAACTTAAAGATGCATTTTTAATAAATGTCTTCTCAAGAATAGCTCTTGGGAAATTATAAGATAAACTTATTTCTCTTAAACGCACATTTGTTTGTTCAATAATATACTCGGAAGCTATACCACTTATTGCTCCCCAATAATCTTGTGCACTAATATTTGTTGTATTAGGTTTTAATGTACCATTATCATCCCAAACACCTTCAACAGTTATTCCACCTTCTCTATATTGAAGTGTTTTCTTAGTAACACCTCTTGCATCTAAAGCAGCGTCAGTACCTGAATATACTTCTCCACCAATTCTAAAGTCAACTAAAAAGTTTAAAGCAAAATCTTTGTAGTTAAGTGTATTGGTAAATCCACCTGTCATATCTGGTTGGTAATTCCCTAACTTAACTCTTTCTTCACTAGCTTGCGGACGACCTGTTGCTGTTAATAACAATTGGCCATCATCTGTAGTTTTCCAGGTTTTACCATAAATATCTCCGAACCCATCTCCAACTTGTGCTCTTACATCAATATTTCCTCCATTTGTAGAACTAAATTGAAAAAAGTCTTGACCATCAATTAAGCTAACCAATTTATTTTCGTTTTTAGATAAATTAAAGGTTACATCCCATTGGAAGTCTTCAGTTTTAATTGGAGTACCTCCTACTAAAAACTCAAAACCTTTATTTGAAATTTCACCAACATTTTCTCTAAAATAGCTATATCCAGTTGCAGGATCAACAGGCACGTCAAATATTAAATCTTTTGAAGTAATAGAATAATATGTAAAGTCTGCGAATAATCTATTTCCTAACGCTTTTATTTCAAAACCAAGTTCAGTTGAAGTTACATCTTCTGGTCTTAAACTTTCGCTAAATTTAATGTTTGGACGAGAAACAGTAGTGTTTCCTAAATAACCATTTGAAGCTACATTAAATAAATTTATAATTTGCTGAGGATCAGTATCGTTACCAACATTAGCATAACTTAAACGTAGTTTTGCTAAATTAATTTTTGATCCCTGAAAATCAAACATTCTATCTAACAACATACTTAAACTTGCAGATTTATAGAAGTAAGATCTATTTTCACTTGAAAGTGCAGATGACCAGTCATTTCTACCTGTTACATCTAAATAAGCCATTCCTTTATATGCTAAAGAGGCAGATCCGTAAACAGAGTTTACTTTCTTTTCAATTAAATCAGACTGACCTACACTTAATTTTAAAGGGTCTGTATTACCAATAAAGTATTTTCCAGGAATTTTAAAATCAGAACCTGCAATTCTTGATGATCTAACTGTAGAATGCAATGCATTTGCACCAGCATTAACCGCTAAATTAAAATCTTCATTAATATCTTTATTATACATCAATAATAAATCATAATTTGTTTCAGAACGATCACTTGCAGTATAATTTATTCTACCTGCTGGATAAAAATGATGTCCTACTGCACTGTAGCTTTCAGTATCATGAGAAACAACATCAGTACCCACTCTCACAAATGCTTTAAAAGCATCTGAAAAATCATATTGAGCTTTTGCAAAACCTGAAAAACGTTTTCTACTATCTTCGTTTTTATCCTGGTTAAGAATCCAATAAGGGTTTCCTCCACTATTTGTAGCAGAAATTACACCATATCCATTGTCTAGGTTTTGATATGTTTTTAAATCATTTATATCTATATTTCTATTTAAACCATATACGTATGCCATTATACCTTCTGTACCCTGAGATGCACGATTTTTTGCGTCTTGCAAGAAATAAGTAACTTTTGCATCTAAAGAAAATTTATCAGTTATTTTACTAAATCCTCTTAAATTGAAGTTGTTTCTATCAACATCAGAATTCGGTAAAATACTTTGAATTGCCGAGTTAGAATAAGAAAAACGCAATGAAGAGTTTTCTGTACTTTTACTTATAGCCAAAGTGTTAACGATATTTGATCCTGTTTCGAAAAAGTTCTCAACATTATCAGGTTGTGCTACATAAGGTCTATTTTCACCATTGTAATACAATTGTTGTGAACCATCAAATTTTGGTCCCCAAGAACCATTTCCTTTTACTTCATTTAAATCTGCACCAAAGATTCCATCTTTACCAGCTCCATATTCATTCTGGTATTCAGGCAAAAATAGTGGGTTTTGAAACGAAATATTTGTAGATAAAGAAATACCTAATCCGCTTTGACTACTTCCTTTTTTAGTAGTAATTAAAATTACTCCATTACTAGCTCTTGATCCATAAAGTGCCGCGGCATTAGGACCTTTTAAAACTGACATAGATTCAATATCATCAGAGTTTATATCTGATATACCTGTACCTAAATCTGAACGGTTATATTCTGACCCATTTGAACCGTTAGCTGAACCAATACCTGAATTATCAATTGGAACCCCATCAACTACATATAAAGGCTGGTTATTACCCGTAATTGAATTGTTACCTCTAATAACTACTCTTGTTCCACCTGCAGGACCAGATGCAGATTGTGTTATAACAACACCTGCTACTTTACCTGAAAGTGAATTAACAACATTCGATTCTTTTGCAAGAGAAACTGATGAACCATCAATTTCAGATACAGAATAACCTAATGATTTCTTTTCTCTTGTAATCCCTAATGCAGTTACTACAACTTCATTTAAAGATTCAGCACTTTGGTCTAGAGCAACATCAATTACTGTTTTACCATTTACAGCAACTTCTTTTGTTGCATAACCTAAATAAGAAAATTGTAATACAGCATCAGAACTTTTCACGTCTATACTGTATTTACCATCAAAATCCGAAGAGACACCAATCGTTGTGCCTTTAATAACTACGTTAACACCTGGAAGAGCTGTTCCATCCATGGCATCTGTAATAGTTCCTGTTACTGTTTGCGCTTGAATACTAGAAAAACCTAGTAAAAAAATCACAAAAAACAGTTTTAGTACTTTTTGTATCATTCAATATTTAATTTGAGTTAATAATACTTAAAGATATAAAAAAAATCTATCCAAAGATAATTAATTCAACAAACTAGATTTTTTAAAGGTGAAATAAACGTATAAATCAAATTTTATGCTTTATAACAAAAAAGCTGTTGAATTCAAAAAAACAACTCTATCCTAAATTTTCATATAAATATGTTAATCAACACATTAAAATCTTAAAATCAAAGAATCACAAACTACTAATTATATAATAAAATACAAGTGAGTAAAATATTTTAGAATGATCCACTCACAATAATTATGATCGTACATTAAAAAAAGGCTGTCTAAAAGTTATACTTTTAAACAGCCTTTAATAATTAAATTAATACTTTTTTATTGAAGTATTATTGTTGTTTTGCCCACCATAAAGGTGTAAATAAATTATCTTCTCCCCCTAATAAATTAACAGCCTCTTGATATCCAGCAGGATCGCTATTAGCTATACGTGAAGGAAATTTTAAACGTTGAGGGAAAAACTTAACATTACTTGTCATAAAGTTCCCTGTATTTAAGGCAGGAACATCAGGAATCAGATTTTCAATTGCTGGGTTTTCAAAGAAAGGCAACCCTAATCTTCTATGGTCGTTCCAAGTTTCTAAAGGCAACCAAGGATTTTGAGCAATAAATTTCTGAGTTATAATTTTGGTCAATAAATCATTATTAACAGTTCCATTCATATACAAGTCATTTTTTGGGTACGTATACTCAACTGTTCCTGTTGCGTCAGTATATCCATCAACATAATTCATTGTTTTAGATGTCGGTTCAATAGTATGATCCCAACTTACAGACGTACCTACTCTATTATAATCTTGAGATGCTAAGTAAGTTCCTAAATAATCTGAAACCTCCCAATAATCAAAACTAGCGGATATACCTGCTTCATAAGCTTGTTTACCACCCATTGGCACATTCCATCCTCTTACAGCAGCTTCTGCTACTAAGAAATACGATTCCCAAGGTGCAAAGAAAACTCGTTTAGATGTACTGTTTCTCATGCTTAAACGCAATCTAGGTGTTGTACCTTGATGTTTGTAAATTTGGTTTCTAGAACCTTTCTCTCCCCAACTTCCGTGGTTAGGTGCATTCCATGTATATGTAGCATCTATTGTTTTAAATGTACTTCCATCAGCATTTAATAAATCTCTATCAATATCTCTTGCATTACTCGCCCAAGATGGGTAAAAACAAAACTCTGGATTATCGAAATCACCAGGAATTGGAAAAGCTGCATAGGCTCTTGGGTCAATTTCTTCTGGTAAACCATCTAACCAAAATCCTTTATTTGGATCGTTAGACATTAAAGTAAAATGATCTTCGTACTTAACTCCCATATAATCGGCTGGCTTAACGGCTCCATGAAGATAATCACTTAATTGATCAACAGATTTTACGCTACCTAAGCCAACAAATAAATTACTAAGTGTTGCATTTAAATATTGTGAATTCCATTCTCTAGACATAACGCCTGTAAGATCATTCCACCCACCTAATTCTTGAACTTGAAAAGTTTCGTCTAATGTTGTAATAAAATTACTTCCAGCAACAGCAGCTTCAAATTCTGTTTTTGCTTTTGCAGGATCTACTTCAGAAAGTCTCATTGCTAAACGCATTCTCATAGAGTTTCCATATTTTTCCCATTTCGCAAAATCAAATCCATAAGAAGCATCTAAATTACTTACACTACTTGGTACATTAATAGAAGGGTCTAATTGATTAACTGCATCACTCAACTCTTCTAACATATAATAATACACATCTTCAACACTAGAAAATTCTGGGTTTACTCCTTGAAAAGCTAAAATAGGAGTTGGTCCAAAACTATCTGCCATTTCACTAATTAAATATGCTCTCCAAATTCTAGCAGATTGTAACATATTATTAGTGTATTCTTTTACAGTTCCAGCTGCTACTTGAGATTCACCTATTTCTATAGCTGTGTTTATTGCATTTAACCAACCTGATATTGATCCGTAATAATCTCCCGACCAACCATCATCTGCATAACCTGCTGGTAGTGAATTGATTGCGTCCATCCTACCTGCAGCTTTCCAGTACAGTACAAAGGCACGTTCTGCAACGTGTGGGTTCATTTGAGTTCCAATTATTGAATTATTAATAAAATATTCAACCTGAACTTGATCAGCACTTGCCGCAGTTGGGTTAACATTTATCTCTTCAAAATCGTCACAAGAGAATGTTAATAAGATTACACTTAATAACAAACTTGCTTTATAAATTATATTTTTCTTCATTTTATTTTATGTTATTAAATTAGAAGTTCACCGATAAGTTTAAAAAGTATGTTCTAGAACTTGGAGGTGATGAGTTTTCAAATCCAGTAGCGTTTGAACTTATTGCATATACAGATTCTGGATCCACACCATTTAAATGATTTGTAATCATTGCTACATTATTCATAGAGAAACCTAAAGAAGCTTTCTTAATGAATGATTTTTCAATAAAACTAGTAGGAATTGCATATTTTACTTGAATGGTTCTAATACGTATATTAGTTGCATCATATAAGTTTGCTTCAGTTATACCTAAATTACCTCTAGCAATAGACCCCCAATAAATTTGTGGAGAAACTGCCGTTGTATTAGGTTCATATACAGGAGCATCATTTGTACCAGTATTAATTACACCTTCTACAACTATGTCTTCTCTGTTTCCATTTACAGCTGTTGCTGCCGCAACACCTGATTGTTGTAAGTTATAATTTGTTCCAGAGAAAATTTTCCCTCCAATACGTCCATCTATTGAAATTCCAAAAGTTAAACCTTTATAAGCAAAACTATTTGTAATACCAATTAAGGCATCTGCATTTTGATTTCCTAAATAAGTTGATTGATTGCTTGTATCAGGTAAACCAGCGTTTGTTAACAACAATTCACCAAAATACGGGCTTGTTTCATCTTCAACTCTTAAAAAAGTAGTTCCATAAATATCTCCATACCCCTCTCCGGCTACAGCTTTGATAGATACGTTATCGAATCCACCTAAAGTTCTTTCGGTAACATCATCTGTTAATTTAATGATTTTATTCTCGTTTTTAGAATAGTTAAATCCTAAATCCCAATAAAAATCTTTTGTATTTAAAACTCTAGCATTTAATTGTAACTCAACACCTTGGTTTTGAATATCACCAGCATTCACCATTTTATCATTATAACCACTTAAAGGGTTTAAAGGAATAGTTATTAACTGGTTAGTAGCGTTTGATTTATACCAAGCAAAATCTAAACTAATTCTATTACTAAATAATTTTGTTTCTATACCAAACTCGGTAGATTTTATCAACTCACTTTTAAGTCCATCATTAAATAATGTACCATTTCTTCCTGCTGTAGTATTACCATTAGGGTCATGACCAATCCAGTAAGAATTATACAATTGATATGCTCCTAAACTATTACCCACTTGAGCGTGAGAAGCTCTAATTTTACCATAATTTATCCATTCTGGTAAATCAACATCCGATTTTTTAAGTAAATCTGTAACAACTAAAGAGGTACTTACAGATGGGTAAAAGAAAGAACGGTTGTCTTCACGCAAAGTTGAAGACCAGTCGTTACGACCCGTAATGTCTAAAAACCAATAACCATCATAATTTAATTGGAATGTACCGTATACAGAGTTAATTTTTTTCTCACTAAACCCTGAACTTACAGATGGTTGATTAAAACCAGCATTTAAAGAAAATAAGTTAGGCACTTCTAATTCTCCAGAAGAACCATTAATTGAAGAACTTTTAGCATACATTAAATTCCCTCCTAAAGTAACAGATCCTCCAAATTTTCCAAAAACATTATCTTTAGCCGCAGTTATTAAGGCACTATAGTTAGTTTCTGTAAATGTATTTTTACCTGCACTATATGAACCATTTGGTAAATTACGACCACCAGCATATAATTTACTTTCAGAATTTGTAGTATACATATCTGCACCGGCTTTAATTTCAGTTGTTAACCATTCTGTTAGTTCTTTTTTAATAGAACCTGTCATTAAAAAACGATCTCTAGAGTCCTCACTTAAAGCATTTTTTGCAGACCAATATGGGTTAGTACCATTTTCATTATACCAAATCATAGATCCAAACTCATCTGTACCTGCTCTAAATTGTGTAATATCTAATGATCTTGGAAATCCATTTACTACTGAAGATGCACTACCATTTTGTCCACCAAATGGTCTGTTATTTGCTGTTGCCTTAATGTAGTTTACTTTAACATCTGTAGTCCAACTTTTATTTGGACCAAAATTAGAAGTTGCTCTTGTAGATAAGTTTAGCCTTTTTAACTTAGCTCCTGGTAATTTACTATCATCATCTAAATAAGAAAAAGATGAATAAAGAGAAGAACCTTCAGAAACTTGCTGTTGAAAAGTTAAACTGTGGTTAACACTTATACCTGTATCATGATAATTACCTATATTATCATAAACTTTCATTGGTACTTGGTTTCCTTCCCAGTCGGTAACTGATTGGCCTTCAATTTTTGGACCCCAGCTACTTCCTGACAATACATCATAAATACCATTGTTTCCTTGACCATAAGAGTTTTGAAGATCAGCCGTTGCAAAAACAGTATCAAAACCAGAAGTCATTGAATATGAAATTCCTAATCCATCTTGAGTTCTACCTTTTTTAGTTGTAATTAAGATTACACCATTACCCGCACGTGAACCATATAAGGCAGCTGCAGATGCCCCTTTTAAAACAGAGATACTTGCAATTGTTTCTGGATCAATATCACTTAAACCATTTCCTAAATCCGTTGAAGGATTCCAAAAATCATTATTAGATGCTCCTGTAAAGTTATTTAATGGTACTCCATCAACAACAATTAAAGGTTGGTTATCTCCCGAAAGAGAACTACTACCTCTTAAAATAATTTTACTAGAACTAGCTGGTCCGTTACTACCTCTAATAACTTGCAGTCCACTTACTTTACCAGCAAATGCATTTGCAATATTATTTTCTCTAGCTTCCACCATGTCATCTCCTTGAATCTCTTGAATTGCGTAACCCAAGGATTTCTTTTCTCTTCTAATACCTAAAGCTGTTACAACAACTTCATCAAGAGATTCTGCACTCTGTACCAAAGCAACATTTATAATGCTTTTACCACTTACAGTTATTTCTTGATTGGCATAGCCTAAAAATGAGAATTGTAATATTGCTGCATCACTACTTACATCAATACTATAATTTCCATCAAAATCTGAAGAAACACCCGTTGACGTTCCCTTAATAATCACATTAACACCCGGTAATGGAGTTCCATCTGTGGCATCAGTAATAGTTCCTGTTACCGTTTGTGCTTGAATACTAGAATAAGCTAGTAAACAAAAAACTAAAAACAGTTTTAATACTTTTTGTATCATTTATTATATAAATTTGAGTTAATAATGACTAAAATTAAAAAAAAGCATTCTTTAAAGTTTTTAATTTCGACCAATTACACTAATTCAAAGTTGAATGATATTTATAATTGAAAAATAAAAGAATAAATAGGTTAAAAATCACTTAAATTATTTCTGCAATTGGCATTACATTAGATTTACAACGTTTGAGATATTGTAAATACTTATATACTTTGTTTAAAAAAAATAGAATAAAATACTTTTTTACATCTAATTTTAAACATTAAATTAAATGTATTTCAATAAATAATAACAATTTATTACTGCTATTTAATTATTTATTAAAATTGTTGTCAATAATTCACCATTATCACCATTAAATTGCCAAAACATAATTCCACCTAACTCATTGTTGTTTATATAATCTAACTTAATCTTTAACGACTTAGGATTTTCGTAAGTTAGAAACAAAGAATCTTTACTACGCCATATATAAGGTGCACTTGCTTTATTATCCCAATATGAAACAAAAGTAGAGTTGCTTAAACTATCTGCTATTGTTTTATAACTATAACTACCTCTTTTACCTGTTGAATTCTGGTACAATCCATTATATTTTGGATTTACTCCTTTCCTCCATCTACCATAAAATGGCACTCCTAAAACCAACTTTTTAATAGGAATACCTGCTTTAATATGTTCTTCAACAGCTTTAGACGCGCTTGTTCCACCCTCATTGTTAAATTCGGATTTATATAGGTTCGCGTGATGCCCTGTTCGATTAGATCCTCCTGTAAAAAAATCATAAGTCATAATATTTATAAAATCTAAGTATTGATGCGCCTCTTTCATATTTGTATGATCTAAATACTTTTGATTAGCTCCTGTTGCAATAGTTAATAAATATTGATTTTTCTTGGCTGAAATAACATTCAATCTTTCTCTAATTAACTTTAAAATTGCCGTAAAATTCTCTTTATCTTCAGGTCTAAACTTATTATTATCTCCTCTTTGCCCTGGATATTCCCAATCTAAATCAATACCATCTATATTGTGTTTTAACATAAAGTCAACTGCACTTTGGGCAAATATTTCTCTTGACTTTTCTGTTAAAACGGCATCAGAAAAATTTTTAGACCAACCCCAACCACCAATAGATATAAGTATTTTTAAATCTTTATTTACTTGTTTTAATTGATTCAATTTTTTTAAATTTTCTCCATCGGTTGGGTATCCTTCTACAACCTTTCCGTCTTCTATATTAGCAAATGCATAATTAATATGTGTTATTTGTTTTGCTTTTTCATTATTGTCACCCCAATTATTATTTCCTCCCATTACATATGCAATAACCTTTTTTCTTTTGGGTAAGATTTTATTCTCTTTTGAGTTATTGACCACTGTATTTTTACAAGAAATTAAACACACGATTGTGAAAATTAATACCATTCTTATTTTATTCATAATTTCGTATTTAATAGGTTAGAGTTAATAATTCTCTATGTTCTTTATAAATTTTCAAAATCAACTCTCCAAATAAGGTATTTGCCCAAGCAAACCAATCTCTAGAATAATCTTGTGGATTATCTTTATTAAAGCCTTCATGCATAAAACCAGTATTAGCATGTGTAGCTTTTAACATCTTTAAACATTTAATAATTTCTTTGTCATCAGTACTTGTCATTGCTCGTAAAATAATTCCCATTGGCCATATTTTACTTTTACCTGTATGCGGACTTGCTTGTCCTTCTGCATATTTTCCTTTTAAGAAATATGGATTATGATCGCTTAATAAAAACTTTCGGGTATTTTGGTATAATTTATCTGTTGTTTTGTGAGCTCCTAAATAAGCTAAAGACATTAATGAAGGAACATTAGCATCGTCCATAAATAATTTATTCCCAAAACCATCAACTTCATAAGCATATATTTTCTCAAAATTTAAATGTTCCGAAACGGCATATTTTTGAATTGCTTCGTCAACTTCTAAAGCCAATTCCTTGCATATAGTAGCAAATTCATTTTCATTTAAAACATTGCCATAAATAGTTGCTAATTGATTTAATGAGAGCACCGCAAAAATATTTGAAGGAATTAAAAAAGGGTATAATGTTGAATCATCTGAAGGTCGGAACATAGAGCAAATTAATCCGTTTGGTTTTATTGGTCTTCCTGTGCCTTCAAATGGAGGTGAATCTATTACAGAAGTTGTTTCTCGACTAAACTTATAGTTGGACTCATTATTTTTACGTTGTTCTGTTTTAAATGTTTTTACAATTAATCGCATTGCATTGTCCCACTCTTCATCAAAGATAGAAGCATCTTTAGTAATTTGATAGTATTCATTTGCCAAACGAATTACATAACACAACGAATCTATTTCCCATTTTCGTTCGTGGATTCCAGGTAGCATTTGAGTTATGTCTGATTTCCATTTAGATATTTTTGTTGTATCCTTATAAAAAGCATTTGCATACGGATCTAACAATACTCACTTTACCTGTCTATTAATTAAACCTCTAATTAATGTTTTTAATTTTTCATCTTTAGAAATTAATGGCATATACGGCCATACTTGCGCAGTTGAATCTCGCAACCACATCGCATCAATATCTCCAGTAATTACAAAAGTATCAGGTTTTCCATCAATAATATCAAAATCTATTGTAGTATCTAATGTGTTTGGAAAACAATTTTCAAACATCCAAGCCAATTCTTCATCTTGTATAACTGTTTTCACTTTTTCAATAGTGTCTTCAACAGCACTACTTATAAATTTTCTTTCAGATATAATTGGTCTTTTACTACTAAACTCATCTTGCTCAGAAGCCAATATGCTTTGTGGTAAAATTAGTGTTCCCGCCGCGACTAAAGAACTATTGGCAATAAATCTTCTACGCTTCATAATTATGGAATTATTTGATTTTTATTTCAATAATAACAGGTAAGTGATCCGATGGATATTTACAGTCTTTTGAGTCGCTTAAGACAGCATATTTTTCAACAGACATATTATTTTTACTTGTAAAAATATAATCAATTCTAGCTATTACTGGCTCATTAAATTTAAAACCATTAAATGTACCCGTTGGCCCAAAAGGTTCTAATCTACTCACTATTTTTGAATCGTTTAATTCTTTAGAAAGTTGTTGAATTGGAGCAGTTTCTGGTGTTAAATTAAAATCTCCTAGTACCAGCACAGGAAGATTGTTTGAATTAAATTCAGCTATCTTTTGAAGTATTAATTTGGCACTATTAAGTCTGGCTTTGGTTCCAATATGGTCAAAATGTGTATTAAAAACAAAAAATGGTCGCTTTGTTTCTATAGTTTCAAATAAACCATAGGTACAAATTCGTTCCATTGAAGCATCCCAACCTACCGATATTTCGTTTGGTGTATCACTCAACCAAAAAGTATTACTTTCAATTACTTTAAATTTTTTTGAATTGTAGAAAATTGCGCTGTACTCACCTTTGGTTTTTCCATCATCTCTACCAATACCTATATAATTATAATCTACAAAAACACTATCTAAATATGTTACTTGATGCTGTAATCCTTCTTGAATTCCAAAAATATCGACTTCATTAAAAGCAATTTGATTACTTAAAAACTCTTTTCTTTTAGACCATTGGTTTTCCCCATCATTCGGATTATCATAACGAATGTTGTAAGTCATAATATTCAAATTTTCTATTTCTGAAGAACAAGAAACTAAAACGACTAATACTAATAAATAGCTAATTTTTTTCATAAGTATTAATTTATTGGAGTAAATTTAATGGCTTGTCCGCCACCTGCAGCTAATTTTAAATTTAAAACTGTTTTTGAATCAACTTCTATTGAATAAATATCAATTGCTTGCGGATTCGTTTTCCAGTCAGCATCATCCGCATCCGCATACACTTCAGCTCTATATTTTTTATCTGGATCTAAAAATGATAACTCAATTTCTAAAGTTCTTTTATGTTCATCTGTACAACTACCTAAAAACCAGTCTTCACTATTTTTTTCTTTTCTAACAACGGTTATATAGTCTCCAATTTTACCATTTAGTACTTTTGAAATTTCCCAATCAACCCCAAAATCTTTGATAAATTTAAACGCTGGCTGATTTTTATAGTTTTCTATTAAGTCGGATGCCATTTGCATTGGGCTATACAAAATTACAAACAGACTTAATTGTTTAGCTAAAGTAGTATTTACTCTTGATGTTCCATCGTCTAAATCGTTCCACTTTACCCTATTTTTTGCATTTTTAAATAAAACATCAAAGGTTCCAGGTGTATAATCAAATGGTCCTGCCAAACCTCTTGTAAACGGTATAATTGTGTAATGGTCTGGTGGATTTCCAGAACTCCAAGCATTCCACTCCATTCCTCGAGCACCTTCTCTTGTCATCATATTCGGGTAAGTTCTTCTAACCCCAGTTGGTTTTATTGGTTCGTGAACATTCACCATAATTTGGTATTTTGCCGCAACTTCCACCACTTTTCTGTAATGATTTACCATAAATTGACCGTGATGAAATTGGCCTGCTGTTTTAATTCCTCCAGCATATCCAGTTTTAACTGCATTTACACCTAAATTATTATACATAGAAAAGATCTTATCTAAATTTTCTTCAAAATAAGCCGCATCACCTCCAGTTTCTATATGTCCAATAAAATTAATATTTTTTGCTTTTGCATAGTCCGCAATTTCTTTTAAATTGAAGTCTGAATAAGGTGTAACAAAATCAAAAGCTTTTTCTTGTCCCCAATTTTCCCAACCTGTATTCCAACCTTCAACCAAAACTCCAGAAACATTATTGTTAGCTGCAAAATCTATATATTTTTTTGTTGCAGTTGTTGTTGCTCCGTGTCGTTCCCCTAAAGTCCAAGTATGTGTTCCTAAATGCATTCCCCACCAAATTCCGACATATTTCATTGGCTTTATCCAAGAAGTTTCATTTATTTTATTAGGCTCATTTAAATTTAAGATTAAATTAGATGCAACTAAATCTGTAGCTTCATCTGCAATTAAAATAGTACGCCAAGGCGAAACCATTGGTGTATTTGCCTTCACTTTTATACCATCTGGCCAAGGAACTAAATTCGCTTTAAAAGAAAACTCTTTCTCTTCGTTTTTAACCAACGTCATGTCTGCATAATCGGTTAAATTAGCTTCATGAATACTAACAAAAACTTGATTATCAAATTCAAATGTTAAAGGCGTATTTGCATTTTCAATTGTATTTAAAGGTGCATTTTGATATAATTGCTCGTAAGAATCAAAGTTTGCGGGAGTAAACCAAGCATCAGAATTTTTAGAAAAATTAAATTCTGTCAACTCTTCAGAAATTAAAATAGTATCTAAATTTGCTTGTTTTGGAATTTCGTATCTAAAACCAACACCTTCATTATATACCTTAAATACTATATTCATTTTTCTAAACGGCTCCACTTTTTGCTGCAAAAAAACTTCTAATTGATTATAATGATCGCTAATATCTTTATTTTCACCCCAAACTTGTGTCCAGATAGAATTAGCACTTGTAATTTTAAAATCATTTACTAAAAAATTACCATTTATCTGTTTTGAGCTTTTTAATAAATAACCCAAAGTTGATGGTGCAATTAACACAGAATCCTTATAATTTACAGTATATTTTATATTTCCATTTTTTACATGCAGTTTAACTGCTATGGTATTGTTTGGAGAAGCAATTTCTAAAACATTCTCTTTGGAACAACTTAATAATAAGGTTATGGTTAACCCGATAAAAAAGAGATTTCTCATTTTAAAAATCTTAATTAATTAGTACTTCGTCTGCAAAAATCCAAGATGGCAAACCTGCTGCATGATGCCAATATGGAGCTTCATTCATATTTTCTGCTACAATCTTTATGTATCGTGCATTCACTTTTGAAAACTCTAAAGTAAAGTATTTTATATCGTTTACCTTACTTGTTTTAGATAATGGCTCATCGTTTTTTAGAGTTCCAAGTTTTACGAAATTTTTGTTATCATTTGAAAAATAATAAGAAACACTTTTAGGAAAAAACACAATATGATTACTTACTTGTAAAAAAGCAGTTGAAACCGAACTTACAGTTGTAGCGGTATCTAAATCGATAATAGCTTCTAAATGATTCCCTTCAAAACCTAGCCAATTTGCATAAAAATTACTTCCACCTAAAGCACCATCTGTTAAGGTTTGTGGATCTTCACTAGCATATTTTTTTGGTTTGGTTAACAAAGTTACTTTTTTTCCAATGGCTTTGTTTGGTTGTATTGCAACTTCAAGTGATTTTTTATAACCATTAAAATATTCTTCAACCGTAAAACCCATTTCGTTCATTAAAGTTATACCATTTTTTTGACAGGTTAAATAAAAATTAATCAACTTTTCATTTACATAAGGATTTATAATTTTAGTTCCTTTTTCATTCAAAATAACCAATTTAAAATCATCTGAAATTCCTTTTTTACAAGCTTCTAGAATGGCATAATCAACACTAACTCTTGCGCATTGAATTCGATCTAAAACTTCTGGAGAATTAGCAACTTTTTCTGCTTCATTAAAAAAGCTTTCATATTGTTTTAACAATACTGGATTTAAAAATGATTCAAATGCTTGTGAAGGGTCTCCATATAAAAACAAGAAAAAATCACTATTTTCTTGTATTTTTTCATGAACCAAATCAATGTATTTTTTTACATAAACACCTGATTCTTTATAATAACCTTCTGTAAATTCAGTAATTAACTCCTCTATACTTAATTCTGGATTCCATAATAATTTTGCAGTAATATAAGAACGTAATTCAAACAATTCACTTGGGTTATGACTGTGTTGTTCGAATACCCATTTTGCATTATTTTCACTAAAAAGTTGAATATTTGGTTGCAACGTATGCAAGTTAGGAAATGGTGCTAAAAAATTGGTAAACTGCGTAGTATAATCCCAAATTCTAATGTTCTCAGTTATATGTTTCCACCCTATTAAATCTTCTGTAAAATCTGAACAATTAGCTGAAATTGGTGCGCTTCTGTCGCATTCAATAGAACATAATGTAATTAATACATTACTTAAGGGTTTTGTTTTAGATGGTTTCCGCGTGTATTGATAGGCTAATGTAGAAATTGTTTTATCTGGAAAAGTTGCTGCAATTTTATTTACAAACTGAATCATTGTGCCAGTTGCACTTCCTTCTGCAGCATCAATCGCTGCACAATTTTCACAAGTACAATATTGCGTATTATCGTTGCTACTTACAGAAATTACAGTAGCTTTTGGAAATTGTTTAAACAATGAAGCTACAGAATCTTTTACAATTTCATACACTTTCTGGTTTGTTAAACACAATTGTGTAGGCAGTCTTTTTGAACCCCTTAAAGCATAATAATCTGGATTACTTTCATAAAATATTTCCTCTGGAATAAATTTATTAAATGTATGCACTCTTGCCGAAGGAACATAATACGGAAAAGCTTCTGAGGTTACTTTATGCTTTGCTGCAAATTCTGGGTTTTGATAAAATAATTTTGAATGTACCGTTCTTGTGGTAATACTTGGCGTGTATGAATAATTGATATTGTTCTTAATAACTATATTTTTTGAACTTGGTATCTCTTCAACTGTAGGAGAATACCATTTACAATTTAAATAGTTTTCTAGAAACTCATAAACCGCATTATGTAATGCAGTTTCTGAACCTCCAACAATGTGAATTTCATCATTTTTAGTTAAAATTTTCAGTTGATTTTTATTAATATCTTCAACTTCAACAAAAAGTTGTTGTTTATTTTCAGATTGTTTTTCTTTAGTTACAATTGGAATTTTAACTGTTGAAATTTTTTCAATATAAGTTTGAAGGACTTCCGAAGCTTCTTTTACAACATGTGAAGCTTCTTTTTCAATTATAATTTCATAATTAGAAGTGCCATTTGTAACTAATTGTAACTCCTTTGAATTATTACAAGAACTTAAAAAAAATGTACTACAAACAGTTAAAAAAATAACTAACTTGAAAATTTTCATACTAATTTATTTAAAATTATTCTTCGTAAGTAATATAAGCACCAACCAACCAATGATTTAACTTATCGCCATCTGCTGCAGTTCCATCAATAGCAATTTTAACAGTATGTTTCCCTGCTTTTAAATGACTTAAATCAATTTCAAAAGGTTTTACAGATGAACCGGGACACCAATTAGATCTGGATAAATCTGATGATGCAATGCGTTCTTCAATTTCTTTTACTTGATACAATCTTGTTTTATAATCTATATACGAAGCCGAATCTTTTTTAATCCAAACACCCGATGTAGGATTAAATCGTCTAAAAGAAGCGCAATCATCTCTCCATGGAATAGTATCTAAAACCAATTTATTATTTACATAAACACTATTTTTAATTTTTATAAATTCATCTCCACCACTATGTCCTCCGTGACCTGTAGTAGTATAATATAATTTAGCGTTTTTAGCATTTTTAGGTAAGACAAAAGTTTGCTCTAAAGGAGTTCTTGCAAAGAAATCTGGAATTCCTTGTCCGTTTACATACGGAATGGTATTTACCAAGGTTTGAACCTTTTGTGTTTTTCTTGAACGGTTAGAATAATTTAATTCCAAATCAACTGCATAACCTTCGGCAGTCCAACTATCAATCCAAACTCCAACATAAAAAGTATTGGTCACCAAACTTTTTAACTGGGAAATATCTTGTTCCCAAACCACTTCTTTTTCCCAAGACGGAATATAAACGGGTCTTCTGTATTTTACTTTATTATCGCTGTAATGTCCAACACCGAAAGGTGTCATAAATCGTAATAATTCTACAACTGGTTTATACGTTTCTGTTGCTTTTACTCCTTTAAAATTATTATCTACAACAGAACCTGCCGGAAATTCTTTACCATCTTTTGCTATGCTTATGATTGATAGTTCTTCTAAATCTTTTACCACAAAACAGGAACCTGACTTGTCCCAACGATCACCATTTGAACGAACTGTTAACTTAATTTTTACATCTGTCCCTTTTTTAAAATTTGGAACAGTTACTTTCTTGTAGATAATTCTACCATCAACCAAACGGGTTACTTCTGTATCTTCACCAACTTCTCCTCCAAAATTTAAAGGTTGATTATTAAAAACAGTATAGTTTAAACTTTCTTGTGCATTTACTGATAAAAAAGCAGTAAATAAAAGGGTTATAAATAGGGTATTTAATTTCATTTTAATTGTTTTACTTTATTTTAAAATAATTTTTAAGTTGTTTCCGTTTACCAAATCATCATGATTTATAAAATAGCTACGATGCTTTTTTCCATTCAATAAAACTTCTTTTATATATCCGTCAGCATTTGTATCTTTTTCAATAATCAACTCATTATTCTTATAATATTTTGAGTCTAACTGAATCGTAATTTTATCAAACAATGGTTTTGTAATGGAGTATTTTGGTTCTCCTGGAGCAATTGGATAAATACCCATCATAGCATAAACAACCCAAGCCGACATAGTTCCTGTATCATCATTTCCAGGAATACCATCTGGTTTGTTTGTAAAATGTTGCTGCACCAATTCTTCAACTAATTTCTGACTTCTCCACTCCTCACCTTTTACATAATTAAATAAAAACGGATAGGCAATATCTGGCTCGTTCGCCATATCATATTGATTGGTGTCAAACACCTTTTGAAGCTGGTTTGTAAATCCTTTATTTCCGCCCATTAATTTTTTAAGACCTAAAATATCATGAGGAATCATAAATGCATATTGCCAAGCATTCCCTTCAATAAAACCCACATTTTCGCTAAAATTAGCTCCATCATTTGGATCAAAAGGTTCGTACCAATTACCGTTATTTAATCTTGGTCTTAACAATTTTAATTCTTTATCAAATAATTTTCTATAAGAAATTGAACGATTATAAAATCGCTTATAATCATCTTTCTCCCCTAACTCTTTAGCTAATAATGCAATAGAATAATCGGCTGCATTGTATTCTTGTGTTGTAGAAACGGAACCTCCATTATCAGTTGTTAAATAGCCTTTCTCTATATAATCTTTTAAACCTGGTCGTACTGGATTATCCTCAATTTGATCGGCACCTTTTAACATTGCCTTATATGCTTTTTTTACATCAAAATCTTGAATACCCTTTAAATAGGTGTCTGTTATAACAATACTTGCTGGATCCCCAACCATAGTAAATGTTTCGGTAGAATTTAATTCCCATTTTGGCAACCAGCCATTTTCATCGTACATATCTAACATACTTTTAATCATATTAGATTGTTGTTGTGGATATACCAATGACATTAATTGATGCACATTCCGGTACGTATCCCACAACGAAAAAACGGTATAACGTGTTCCCTCAGTTTTTCCAATTTTACCAGTTTTAATTTCAGGGTATTCACCGTTAAAATCGTTCAAAGTGTTTGGATGAATTAACGTGTGGTACAACGCCGTATAAAAAACAGTTTTATCATCTTTTGAACCACCTTCAACTTTAATTCTAGAAAGTAATTTGTTCCACTCGTTATAGGTTTCTTTATAAACATCATTAAAGGTTTTGTTAGAGGTTTCTTGCTCTAAATTTTCCCGTGCATTTTCAATACTAACATAACTCACTCCAATTTTAACCTCAACAGTTTCTGTTTTATTAAAATTGTAGCTAAAATACGTTCCTATACTATCTCCAACTACCATTTTTGTGGAAGCATCCATCATTCTAGTTTTTCCATTGTAACCCATCCACTGAGCTTCTACTCCTTTATAAGTTGTTGGTTTTTTCCACACACCAAAATTATCGGCAGGCTTAGAAAATTTAGCTACAAAATAAACTGGATATGCCGCTTCTGGACTGTTATAACAGAATGAACCTACAGAGCGCATTCCTTCAATTTCTGATGAAGAAACCACTTGTACCATTGCGCCTTGTTCGTTGGTTAAGCCCAAACCTAAATTCAATAAAATATTTGATTCACCTTTTGGAAATGTAAACTTACTAACTCCAACTCTTTTTGAAGTTGTAAATTCAGCTTTCACATTGTATTTATCAATTTCTGTACTATAATACCCTGCTTTTGCAACTTCATTAGAATATGTTGAACCATATTTTAAATGATCGGTCTCTACAGCGCCAGTTGTTGGCATTAACAATAAAACACCTAATTCAGGACATCCTACTCCGCTTAAATTTACCTGACTAAACCCTGTTAAAAACGTGTTTTCATGCACATACGGATTGGATAACCAACGGCTATCTTTTTCCAATGGTAAATTTTGTGGCCCTGCAACATTAAACGGACTTATACTTGCCATTCCTCTTGGTGCAATTGGCCCAGGAAATGTCGCTCCATAATTGGAGGTTCCAATAATTGGATTAACATAATCTACTGGTTCTTGAGCGAAAGAAACCGAACTTACTAGAAATAAAATAGCACAAAAAATAGAGCTTAACTTCATATTTAAAAATTTATTCAAAAACATTTTTATTTTATTAATTAATTGCTTCAACTTTTAAGGTCCAAGCATATTTTGAAGGTAAATTATCCCTTAATTCCTTTGGGATTAAAACTTTAAACCCTTCTTTTAATTTTACCCACTTTAATCGTTTTTTTGAACCTAACATTGTTATTTTAGTTCCTTTTTTAGGATTGATAGAGTTCACAATTATTTCTGATGGAATATGGTTTTCTGTTTCTTGAACCAAATAAAATAAAAAAACATTTCCATCTTTATTTTGGGTCATGCAAATATTATTTTCTTTAAATGGTGCAATTGGTTTTGTATTGTATATGGCACTACTATTCACTTTCATCCAATCTCCATATTCTTCTAATAATTCATAAGCTCCCTGTTGCCATTCACCTTCTGGACTTGGAGCTATATTAAGTAATAAATTACCCCCTTTTGCCACAACATCAATTAACATATGAATACCTTCTCGACCACTCATATATTTAGCGTCTGGTGTGTAAGACCAACCACCTCCAGAAATAATACAAGATTCCCAAGGATAAGGCAATGTTTTTTCAGGAACTCTATTTTCTGGCGTTAAATAGTTTTGATTTTTACCATGAACAGCTCTATCAACCACAATTAAACCTGGTTGCTTTTCACGAGCCTTCACAACCAATTCATCCATTTTTATATCTTGGTTTACCATTCTGTGTTTTAAATAAGCTTGATTATCATTATGTAAAGTCCCAGTAAACCAATCTATTATTTCTGATTTTGAAGCCTTTGCAACCCAACCACCATCTAACCATAAAATATCTATTTTACCATAACCTGTCATTAATTCCATAATTTGATTATGAGTGAAATCAACAAACTTTTGCCACTTTTCAGGATTTTCTTCTGGGGAATAATTTACATTTCTATCCATTGGTGGATACTTTGGATCCCAATAATATTCAGAGTTCCAATCTGGTTTTGAAAAATAGGCACCTGTCCAAAGTCCCTGATTTCTAAAGGATTTAAAAATTTCTTTTGTAATATTCGCTTTTGGATTTGATGAAAAAGGTGTTCCCGAATCTGTTATTTTATAATCTGTATATTTTGAATCGAACATTGTAAATCCATCATGATGCTTAGTAGTAAAAACAACATATTTCATTCCTGCATTTTTAGCTGCTAACGCCCATTTATCTGGATTAAATTTCACAGGATTAAAAGTGTTCTTTAAACCCTCATATTCTTTTTTATAAGCAAAATAATCATTTGGATTTACCCCTTTTGTTCTTTCACACCAACTGTACTCTTCTGGAGATAAAGACCAAGACTCTACAATTCCCCATTGACTATAAGTTCCCCAATGCATTAATAATCCAAACTTTTTACCTTGCCATTCATCTAATTTTTCCAATACCAAAGGGTCCGTTTCTGGCACATAACGTTCATCCTCATAAACACCCTGTGAAAATGAGTATATAGAAAAAAATAAAGCGAAAACAAAAACTAAATTTTTCATTTATGTAATATTACTTTTTAGAAGTACTTAATGAATAAGGAACGTTTTCAGAATTACTTCCCCAGTTTTTATTAGGTGTATTTTCCATCTTAAATTGTAAAATTCCTCCTTTTTGAATGTCATCAAATTTTAAATAAGTATTATTATACTCAGCATTGTTTAAACTAGTAGATTCTATATAAAAATTACTTTCTGAATTATTTTTTGAATTAATTTCGAAGGTGTTTCCATTTTCTAAATATAGTGTTGCTTTTTTAAACAACGGACTTCCAATCACATATTCATCAACACCAGGCGTAACTGGATAGAAACCTAAAGAACTAAACACATACCAAGCAGATGTTTGTCCGTTATCTTCGTCACCACAATAACCATCAGGAGTTGCCGAATACAATTTTGTTAAAACATCTCTTACTTTTTCTTGAGCTTTATATGGTTCACCTGCGTAATTATACAAATAAATCATATGCTGAATTGGTTGATTACCATGCGCATAATTACCCATATTAGCAATTTGCATTTCTCTAATTTCGTGAATGGTAAATCCATAATACGAAGCATCAAAAGTTGGTGGCATATCAAAAACTTCATCTAATTTTGAAGCAAATTTTTCCTTACCGCCCATTAAATCTATCAATCCATCTATATCATGAAAAACAGACCATGTGTAATGTAAACTATTTCCTTCTGTAAAAGCATCTCCCCATTTTAAAGGGTTAAAAGGAGATTGAAAACTGCCATCTTCATTTTTACCTCGCATCCAATTGGTTTCTGGATCAAATAAGTTTTTATAATTCATAGATTGCTTAAAGTATTTTTCGGCAATTTCAGTTTTTCCTAATTTTTCAGCCATTTTTGCAATGGTAAAATCGGCATATGCATATTCTAATGTTCTAGCTGCGTTTTCGTGAATACCTACATTATAAGGCACATACCCTAAAGTGTTATAATATTCTAATCCTGCTCTACCAACCGAATTTACAGGTCTTCCATCTGCAACTGTTGCATTTTTTAACATTGCTTCTAGTAATAATTCAACATCCATATCTTCAACACCTTTCAAGAAAGCGTCAGAAATAATAGGTGCTGAATTTGAACCAATCATACAATCTCTATGACCAGGACTTGCCCATTCTGGCAACCATCCTGATTCTTTATAAGTATTTGCCAAACCTTGCATTATTTTACCGTTTAGCTCTGGATACATCATATTAAAAAATGGAAAAACAGCTCTAAAGGTATCCCAAAAACCATTGTCTGTAAACATATAACCCGGCAATATTTCACCGTTATACGGACTGTAATGCACTACTTCATTATTTGCATCAAACTCATAAAATTTTCTTGGAAATAATAACACACGGTATAAACTAGAATAAAAAGTTCTAATATTATCTATATTATCATCTTCAATTTGAATTCTGTTTAACTCAGTCTCCCAAGCTCGTTTTGCTTTTTCTTTGGTTTGATTAAAAGTATCAGCTCCTATTTCTCTTGCTAAATTTAATTGAGCCTGTTCAGGACTTATAAATGAAGATGCAACTTTTACGTTTACAGTTTCACCTTTTTTAGTTTTAAAACCAATTATAGCTCCCACATGTTCACCTTCACTATTTATTGAATTTTCTTCTAACTTCCAACCATCATTCCAAGTATGATTTACTTCAAAATCTTTATCGAATTCTGCCACAAAATAATTATGAAAATTTTCTGGAACGCCACCACTATTATTTCTACAATAGCCAATAATTTTACGTTCTTCTGGAATAATTTTAACCATCGAACCTTTAAAAAAGGCATCTAACATAATATAAGATTCTTCCGATTCTGGAAACGTAAATTTAAAATGAGCCGCTCTTTCTGTAGGAGAAACCTCAGCAGTAATATCATAATCAGCTAAATAAACCGAATAATAATGTGGTTTTACCGTTTCTGCTTTGTGCGAAAACCACGATGCTCGTTCATCTTCCTGAAATTTTAAATCTCCTGTTGTTGCCATTAAAGAGAATGCAGCATAATCGTTTATCCACGGACTTGGTTGGTGTGTTTGTTTGATTCCTCTAATTTTATACTCATCATATTTATAAGTCCAACCATCACCCATTTTTGAAGTCATTGGAGTCCAAAAATTCATTCCCCATGGTGTTGCAATTGCTGGATAGGTATTTCCGTTAGACAAACTAAATTCAGAGTCTGTTCCCATTAGTGGGTTCACATAATCAACTAAACTTTTCTGATTTTCAATCTTTGTAACACGCTCATTTTCGGAAGTAGTACAAGATAAAATAATTAAACTTAAAAGAAATATTAAACTGTATTTTTTCATGTTTCTAATTTATTAAAATTTCATCAACAAATAACCAAGCACTTCCTCCTTTAGGATGCTCTGCCAAACAAGTTGCCTTTACTTTAACAAAACGTGTATTTTGGTTATCAAATTTAACTTTAAAATCTTTTAATTCTGAAGATGCATTGGCTTTAAAAGCTCTTTCTATTTTTCCTATAGAATTAAATTGTTTTCCATCATTTGAAATAGAAACTTCAATTGCTGTTGGAAAAAAGATTGAAGGCCCTTGATTTTCAAGAGTACCAACAATAACTTCAGAAATTTCTGTTTCGGTATCTAAATCAATAATAACTTCCATATCTTTTCCTAACCAACCTTGCCACTGCTTATCGTGATAATTTTTAGTTGCACGCAATGTATTTACCATATTAAACTCACCAGCTCCTTGATATCTTTTATCAGAAGGCTCCAAATATTTAACTTTTTGAGCTACTGCTTTATGAAATTTAATAGTGTCTATTAATGTTTTACCAACAGGTTTATCATCTTTAAACAATGAAGCTTTTATAATTGTTGTTTTGTTTAACTCAATAGGTGCAGTATATTTTATTGCGTTTTCGTTAATTTCATCAGCATCTAAAACATATCTAATCTCAGGGTTTGGAAACTCATTTTGCAATGTAATACTCGCAGTTTTATTTTCTAGATTCACAGTAGCATCTGCAGTTACCAAATACGCACTTTTTGCATAATTGATATCTAAATAATCATAACGCTCAAATAACGTAGTAATTCTTGAAGAAAAATCTTCCCAATTTCGAGATTCTTTTGTTGACCAAAGAGTTTCAGATAAAGCAGCCAATCTAGGAAAGATCATATATTCAGAATGTGATTCTGTTTGAATTTGTTCTGCCCAAAGATTTGCCTGTCCACCTAAAATGTGTTTTGTTTCAGCTTCAGTTAAATCTTCAACAATAGGATCAAATTGGTATACTTTACTTAATGGCGTATATCCACCCCAAGCTAAAGGCTCTTCATTTTGTGGACCTTGATAATGATCGAAATAACAATGAGAACCAGGAGTCATAATTACATCATGTCCTTGTTTTGCAGCTTCTATTCCACCTTTTACACCTCTCCAACTCATAACGGTTGCGTCTGGTGCTAAACCACCTTCTAAAATCTCATCCCATCCAATTAATTTTTTACCTTTTGAATTGATGAATTTCTCCATTCTTTTTATAAAGTAACTTTGTAATTCTTCAACATTTTTTAGGCCTTCAGTTTTCATTCTTTTTTGACAATGCGAACAAATTTCCCAATTGGTTTTTGTTGCTTCATCACCTCCTATATGAATGTATTTTGAAGGAAAAATCTCAATTACTTCTAACAATACATTTTCTAAAAACTCAAAAGTATTTTCTTTACCTGCACAGTAAATATCAGTTATTGGCCACAGTCCACCAGAAGGTACACCTATTCGTTTTTCTAGACAAGATAATTCTGGATAGGATGCAATAGCCGACGAAACGTGCGCTGGCATTTCAATTTCTGGAATAACTTCTATGCTTTTAGAAGCTGCGTACGCAACCAAGTCTTTTAATTCTTCTTGTGTGTAAAAACCACCATAAGTTCCTTTTTCGTCTGGTGAAGTTTTATACCTTCCATCCCAATGTTTGTCTTCTTGATCAACTCTCCAAGCTCCAATTTCAGTTAATTTCGGATATTTTTTAATTTCAATTCTCCAACCTTGATCGTCTATTAAATGTAAGTGCAACACATTCATTTTATGCATTGCCAAGCGGTCAATAACGCTTTTTAAATATTCTATTTTGAAAAAATGGCGCGATACATCTATCATTAAACCTCTGTATTGAAAACGAGGCTCATCTTTTATTGCAACAGTTGGAATTACCCATTCTTGATCTGCTACCAATTTTGGACTTTCTATTGCTACTGGTAATAATTGCCTTACAGTTTCTAAACCATATAAAAAACCAGCATTTTCACTTGCAGTAATTGTTATTACAGCAGTTGACACAGAAAGTGTATACGCTTCTTTTGCAAGTTCTGAATTTGTATTAAATTGTATAAAATCGTTATCTGGTGCTTGCTCTACAATTTGAATATTAAAGCCTCCAGCTGTTTGCATTCTATCACTAAATTCTTTAGCAATTGCTTCTTGAAAAGCATTTGAGGCAACAATTTTTGTGCTTGTTGAAAACTCAAAAACACCTTCCTGTAACTTTAATTCAACAGGTTTTGGTATAATGTGAATATCACTCTCAGTGAAAACTTTTGGCTTTGTACACGAAGTCATAAAAGCTATTAGTGCTAACACTAGAAATTTGTTAATTAGTTTCATTTTAAATTCTTTTTAATTCTTTTTTAATTATCCCAAGACATCTTAAATTGTGCATCTTCCATTCTATTTCCGTTATCTTCATCATAAACGGCATAGTTAAAACCTGATCGTAAACTATAACCTGCATGTTCTCCATTTTTATTTACAGCAATAAATCCAACTTGTAAATACTCCATATCTTTGTGGTTTTTATGTTTATTGTAAATACGTTCTACAATTTCTTTACAAGCTTCAAAAGGTGATTTTCCTTGTCGCATTAACTCCACAACCATGGCACTTCCAGCAGTTCTAATTACTGCTTCACCTAAGCCTGTTGCTGCCGCAGCGCCAACCTCATTATCTAAAAATAATCCTGCACCAATAATTGGAGAATCTCCTACTCTACCATGCATTTTCCAGGCTGCTCCACTAGTTGTACAAGCTCCAGAAATATTACCATCATTATCTACAACTAACATTGAAATAGTATCGTGGTTTTCAATATTTATTACAGGTTTGTATTTAGACTCTTCCACCCATTTTTTCCAATCTTTTTCTGCTTCTGCAGTTAACAAATTTTCTTCAGTAAAACCTTCGGAAAGCGCAAATTGAAGAGCTCCTTGACCAGACAACATTACGTGAGGCGTATTTTGAAGTACTTTTTTTGCAACTGAAATTGGGTGTTTAATTCCTTGTAAAAAAGAAACCGAACCACAATCGCTATTGTGATCCATAATACAAGCATCTAACGTTACTTTACCTTCTCTATCTGGAAAACCACCATAACCAACACTTCTTACTTTTGGATCGGCTTCTGGAATTTTCATTCCAGTTTCAATAGCATCTAAAACTGGTTTTCCATTTTTTAACGCTTCCCAAGTTTCTTCATTTGCTGGCAAACCGTGATTCCAAGTTGAAATAATAACTGGTTTTTTCTGACTCTTTACCACTTCTTTTCCTGCAGTATCTCCTTCTTTTTCAGTAAGGTTTTTACAACTTAAAATAGTGCTTACTCCTATGGTTCCTAAAGCGGCTTTTTTTATAAAATCTCTTCTTTGCGACATAAACTTGGTTTTATTTGTACATTTTTGAACTTGAAGCCATGGTGTTTTTAGAATTTTTATTTGGAAGATTTCCCATTGTAAAGATCAGTGTTCCACCATCCATAATTTCTGAATGTTTGATATAATTTCGTTCTATTATTTTACCATTTAATTTAATAGTTTGAATGTATTTATTTTCTGAACTATTGTTTATAGTTTCAACAGTAAACTTTTTTCCGTTTTCTAAATTTAGCGTTGCAGCATCAACAATTGGCGAACCAAGAACGTAAATTCCCTGTGCTGGATTTACAGGATAAAAACCTAAAGCACTAAATACATACCAAGACGACATTTGTCCACAATCTTCGTTTCCACAATGTCCGTTTGGTTCATTTTTATATTGAGTTTCTAAAATTTCACGCACCAATTCTTGTGTTTTCCAAGGTTTTTCAATGAAATTATATAAGTATGCTACATGATGACTTGGTTCGTTTCCGTGTGCATATTGCCCAATCATTCCAGTACTAAAAATTGGTAATATATCTTTAGGAAGTGGCTTTAACGAGAACATAGTGTCTAACTTTTTTTCAAACAATTCTTTTCCTCCAATAATATCGGTTAAACCCTCAATATTATGTTGCACAGACCAAAAGTATTGCCACGCATTACTTTCACAAAAATAAGGTGTGTATTCCTTTGGAATAAACTCATTTACAAATGCTCCATTTTTCAATTTCGGTCTCATAAACGTTGACTGCGAATCATACACATTTCGCCAATTTTCGGAGCGTTTTAAAAACTCATTATAGACTTCTGTTTTACCTAAAGCTTTTGCAAATTGTGCAATACACCAATCGTCATAAGCATATTCTAAAGTTTTAGAAACCGACCAATTTTCATGGTGTTCATCAACTGGAACATAACCTAGATCCATATATTCATCTATTTGTCTTGAATTGTCTGTTGCACTTGCAACGCAAGCTTCAAAAGCTAGCTCAATATCAAAATTTTTAATTCCTTTAAAATAGGCATCTACAATCACCGGAACAGCATGATAACCAATCATCATATTTGTTTCATTTCCTTGCATAGACCAAACAGGTAATAAACCAGTTTCTTTATAGTGTGCTAACAAAGAATTTATCATATCCGAAGTTCTTTCTGGATGTAGAATGGTGTATAATGGATGCGCAGCTCTGTACGTATCCCAAAGTGAAAAAGTATCATATCTATTAAAACCATCCGCTTTTACAATATTGTCATTCGCTCCTTTATAATTTGAATTATGATCGCTTAATAAGGTAGGCGCTAACATAGATTGATACAGCATGGTATAAAAAATATGTTTTTTGGTTGTATCTGTTGTTGAAATTTTAATTTTTTTAAGTTCGGTCTCCCACTTTGCTTCTGCTTGTTGTTTAATTTCATCAAAATTAAAATCAGGCGCTTCAATTGCTAAAGATTTATGTGCACCTTCAATATTTCCTGTAGAAACACCCGTTTTTAAAATAATTTGTTCGCCTTTACTAGTTCCATACTCTAAAATTATTTTTGTGTTTTTAGCTATAACTGGCGAAGTTGTTAAACTATCATTGTTAAATAATTGATACGAATTAAATGGTTTAGAAACTTTAATAACAAAATAAACACGTTGGTCTTTTGCCCAACCAGTAGATTTTCTGTAACCTTCAATTGTGGTATTATCCACAACATTAATATATGTTTCTGTTGGACTGTCCCAATTTAATGCATAGCCCAAATCTATATGAATTTGCGTATTATCGTCTTTTGGAAAGGTATATTTATGAATTCCTGTTCTTTCAGTTGCCGTTAATTCAGCTTTAATACCATAATCTAACAAATCAACTGAATAATAACCTGGCGAAGCAGTTTCTTTATCGTGAGAAAAATTTGAAAAAGGTTTAAAACTATTTTCTTTAATTCT
This sequence comes from Lutibacter litoralis, assembly GCF_014646675.1. Lineage (GTDB taxonomy): Bacteria > Bacteroidota > Bacteroidia > Flavobacteriales > Flavobacteriaceae > Lutibacter > Lutibacter litoralis. The sequence goes on from NZ_BMNS01000004.1 coordinate 113,987, forward strand.
TTTTGAAAATTTACTATTGGTTGGCATTACCAAAATATCATACAAATCTCCAGCTCCAGTTCCGGTTAAATGCATATGAGAAAACCCTGAAATAATAGAATCTTGATAATAATAACCAGCAATTCTGTCCCAGCCAGGAACACCAATATCTGGACTTAATTGCACCATTCCAAAAGGAACAGTTGCTCCTGGATAGGTATTTCCAGGGCCATCTGTTCCAATAAATGGGTTTACATAGTTTACTAGTTTTTCAGGTTTGGTTACTGTTTTTGTACAACCAAAAAGCAATCCAAATAAAATGATATATATAAGTCCAAACTGCTTCATAAATTACTACTTCAAACTTTCTTTTGTTTCTTTTATTGCTTTTAAATATTCTTCGGATATTGCTGGACCATCAAAAAACGTGATTCCTTTTGCTCCGTTTTCTTTAGCCAATAAAATTGCTTGTTTAAAATCTTCAACAGATTTAAAATCTGGCATATAAATTCCAGTATTTACACCAATTCCTTTGTCTTTAACATCTTCAACACCTTGTTTAGTTGCAAAACCAATCCAATCTACTTCTTCGTTATAAAAACCGTGATAAATCATTGGATACACTTCATTAATTGTCCATTTATCCCAACGTTGACGCACCATATGATCTGCCATTTCAGGATAAGGAAAAACTGCAGCGGTTAAGTTTTTCTTGTATTTATGAACAATTTCATAGGCATCATTCACCACATTTCTAACAGCATTTAAACGGAATTGTTTCCATTCCATATCAATGTCTGTATTTTTAATGTTTCTAGGATTCTTATGATGTAATTTTTCAAATTCACTTACACAAACATCACAATAACAAAAATCAAATTCTGGTAATTCTTCGTCTTGCACTAAATCGTATTTTGGAAGCAAACCAATTGGCAAGAAAATATCTGAAAAACGAATATAATCTAAATGTACACTTTCAATACCTTCAACTTTTGCCAAACCTTCAACTAAGCCTAAAACGTGATTACGAGATTCCTCTCTTGTTGGACATAACCATTGGTAATAACCTACATACGGACGCGTATCAAAACATGATTTTCCTTCCCTACTTACAGCATACCATTCTGGATGTTTTAAAGCAATGGTATCTCCTGGACGGTTCATTGCCATAATCCAAGCGTGTACTTTTAAGCCATTTTCAGTTGCAATTGGTGTAATTCTTTTTAACAATTCTGGATCAGTTCCTGTATTAATTAAGACTTCATCAATACCAGCTGATTTATATTTTTCAAATTCTTTTGCATAATCTTCATTAGCTCTTTCCTTATTAGCTGTAATCCAAACTCCAAATTCAAACGAATTTTCAGTTTTAATGTCTTCCGAAGTTGATACGTCTGCTTTTTCTTTTGTAGTTTCACAAGAAAAAATACTTAATACCAATGCAAAAAATAGTAGTTTTTGTAGTTTCATAATAAATTTAATTTGAAATAATTTTACCGTTTTCTTTAATAATTAATGTGTTGTTAGTAAAAGGACTTTTTACTGAAATATTATAACCTGTTGTGTGATTTTCTATTGTTGGCTGCAAGGTTTTATGATTTACAATAATGGCTTTTGTAGTTAAACTATCTATAGATGTTGCCCATTTTTTATGCTTTTGACGGTAGCTATTTTGTGCTTTGTATAAGTTGTATAATTGCTCCTTAACGCTATCATCTTGCGGAATTGTAAAGGTATCTTTTGAACCAACTTCTTTTGATGAAAAATACACATAACCCCATTTTTCTGGTTCGTGCATATTTATAACTCCTTGTGGAGACCAAACCCAATTGTATTCGTGTAATAACTTACCAGCTACATCTTTTTTTCGTTGATATTTACCATCTTCTAATTGATAATCCCAATTAACTCTTGAGAAATTAACTCTCCAATGTTTATTTTCAGGAACATTTTTTTCGAAGTAAGAAGTTTTATAAGCCTTCCAAGGAATTGCTAACTCTAATGTCCAACCTTGATCTTTATCTGTTGGATTGTTTATTGTTCCATCAACTTTAACAGCAGATTTTAAACCTGTTAAGGTCCAATCGTTTAAAGCGGCATTTCTCTCGCGATATGGTTTTGTAATAAATAAATCCCATACTGTATTTAAGGCATTAACTTCTAATTCGTAATAATTAAAAGTATCTCCATCTGGATCAATAAAAACTTCAAAATCGTTGTTATGAAAAATTATGGCATCGTGTTCTGTAATATCTGCCCAAACGTGCGGTTCTTCCATTTTTGCTAAAATATAAAAGTAAGTTTCATCCCACATCATTTTAACATGCGTTTTGTAAGTTGGTTCTTTTACGCCTTCAATATCTATAAAAGTATCTGACCATTCTGTTTTACTCCAAGAAGTTTCAGTTGCTTCTCCATCAATTGTAATCGTTTCAGAAGTTTTATGTGCAATATAGCTTCTAGGAACATTATTTGTTGATTGTGCGCAACTTACTGAAGTAAATAAACACAATAAAATGACTAACTTAAGTAATTTCATATCTAAAAAAATTATAAACTATTATCTTTTGTATACTGAATTACTTCACTTAATTTTCCGAATGCCATAGCAACAACAGTATCTGCTGCACCATAATATACTGCTAATTTATCTTCTTTAACATCGTGTAAAGCGGCACAAGGAAAAACTACATTTGGTACATCACCAACTTGCTCGTAATTTACGTGAGGTCCTAATAAATAAGGTTGCGTTCTGTATTTTACCTTATCTGGTTCATTTTCATCTAAAATAGCTGCTCCCATTGCGTATCTAAATCCATTACAGGTATTTATTACACCGTGGTATAACATTAACCAACCTTCGTCGGTTAAAATTGGAATTGGGCCAGCGCCAATTTTTGTACATTGCCAGGCACTATCTTCAAAAGGTGTTGCTTTCATAACACAACGATGCTCGCCCCAATATTTCATATCTGGACTGTAACTTATGTAAATATCTCCAAAAGGTGTATGTCCGTTATCACTTGGGCGACTTAACATAGCATATTTACCGTTAATTTTTTGTGGAAATAGTACACCATTTCTATTAAAAGGAAGAAATGCATTTTCACATTGAAAAAATTCAACAAAATCAAAGGTATAACCAATTCCAATAGTTGGGCCGTTATAACCATTGCACCAGGTAATCCAATATCGGTCTTCAATAAAAACAACACGAGGATCATATTTATAGTCCGAATCTATCATTTCAGTATTTCCAGCTTTCATTTCAATTGGTTCATGGTTGATCTCCCAATCGATCCCATTTTTACTGAATCCAGCAAAAATATTCATTTGAACTGCTTTATTATCACATCTAAACACACCAGCAAACCCATCTTTAAAAGGTACAATAGCACTGTTAAAAATACTGTTTGAACTAGGTATTTGATCTCGTTTTATAATTGGATTATCAGAATATCTCCAAATTACTTCGTTACTATCTGCCGGTTTATCTTGCCAAGGAATTGTATTCACTATCTTATTATTTTATATTTTATTAATTTATTTATCTCTCTAATTAGGTAACTTTCTTACTCTATCTAACCACGTAAATTTAAGAATTACAGAGGTTATAATAAAAATTACCAATGCTATTAATGTTTTTGGGTAATCTCTAATCATTAAATAAATTGGCAATATAATCATACTAGATTGCCAAATAATACCAACAACGCAATTTCCCATATCCAACCAAAATTCAGAATTTTTCTCTGCATTCTTGTCATCCTTTTTTAATTCATTTAAAACAGGTTTCCAAAAACCCCAAGGATGCACATTTTTATAAAATGCTTTTAACACTTCCATATTTGTTGGAGCAGTAAAATAGGTTCCTAAAAAAGAACCTAGCAATGAAAAACCAAATATTATTGGAAATAAGTAGATTGCTGATACATTAGATAACTCATAAAGTAAAGAACCATCTGTAAAGTTTGTTTTATTTTGATCTAATAAAAATTGTAAACTTGCTACAATTAAACCAGCTAACATTCCCCAAAAATATCCCCAGCCATTAAATCTCCACCAAATCCATTTTAAAAAGTTTGCGGCTACATAACCACCAAAAAGCGCACTTGTAATCCACAAAGTTAGTGAGTTTATAGAGTCTGCAAAAAAGCCCATAAAAACTCCTAAACCTACAACTGCAAATGAGGCAATATGACTTGCTTTTATATAATGTTTATCGCTTGCAATTGGCTTAAAATATTTCTTATAAATATCGTTTACTATATATGCAGGTCCAGCATTAACAAAAGCCGAAAATGTACTCATAAATGCAGCTAACAATCCTGCAAGCAATAATCCTTTAATACCAACTGGCACGTGAAAATTAATTACTTTTGGCAATATAATTTCTAAATCTGCACCTGTTAAATTTGGATTGGCAATCATTTCAGGAGTTAACACAACTAATGCAATAACTACAACACCTCCAATTAACAAATATCTTGGAATGAACAATATTAAGTTGGTAAAACCTGCCATATATGCCGCCTCCTTAACTGTTTTTGTTGATAAAATACGTTGCATGTCGAAACTAGGAGTTGGTCCTGCAATACTTGCAAAAAACCCTTTAAACAAACTCATTCCAATTAAAGCTCCAAACATTTTATAACCTTCAGAATCTACTAAATCGTTAAAAGCTTGATACTTAGAAGCGTCCCAATGCGTATCTAACTCCCAACCAAAAAATACATTTTTCCATTCGTTGGTTATTACATTCGCTATATCCGCATCACTGAATGCAAAAAAGGCATACCCTGCAACTAAAATACCTGCAATTACCATAATACCATATTGTAAAACTTCAGTTGCAACAACCGAAAACATACCTCCTTTTATAGTATAAATTGTAGTAAGAAATATGATAATTAATGCGTACGACTGTTCAGAATTAAAAAGTATTGAATTACCAATTTGCAAGGTTAAATCCCAAGGTAAAATAACAGTCATAAATTTACCAACACCTTCAAAAAAGTATGCTATAAAACCAATTGCCGCTACAACGGCAAAAATTGCAACAATTTTATGAGAAGCTCTACCTGCTTTATCATCACCAAAACGCGTTAAAATCCACTCGGAGCCTGTCATTATATTTGATCTTCTAATCCAAACGGCTAAAAACATCATTATAAAAATTTGATTCCAAATAGGCCATAACCACATTAACATAAAACTTTTAGCTCCGTAAAGAAAAAGCCAACCTACCATTAAAGCTGTTCCAGAAATATCAAACATTCCAGATCCATTACTTAAACCTAAAAAATACCATTTAATATTATTACCTCCAAGAAAGTAAGAGTTTAATCCTTTAGAAGCTTTTTTAGAAACCCAAATACCAACAAATAGCGTTAGTAAAACATATATTGCAATTATTGATGCATCAATTATATTCATTCTTATAATTATTCTTAATTAGTGATTCCCCAGTTTTTATTTGGAGTATTTCCCATTACAAATTGAAGCGTACCACCTGTCATAATTTGTTTATGACTTATAAAAGTTTTGCTAAATTCTTCTCCATTTAATGTAGCTGATTGGATGTACATATTTTCATCTGATACATTTTCTGCTTTTATAGTAAAGGAAATGTCTTCAGAAATTTTTATAGTTGAAGTTTTAAATAACGGACTTCCTATTTGGTATTCTCCAGAAGCTGGACTGTATGGATACAATCCCATTGCACTAAACACGTACCAAGCCGACATTTGCCCGCAATCTTCATTACCACTTAATCCGTCTGGCGTAGTATTATATTGTGTTTTTAATATTTCACGCACCCAATATTGTGTTTTCCAAGGTTTATTAGCAAAATTGTACATATACGCAATGTGATGACTAGGCTCGTTTCCGTGTGCATATTGACCAATTAAACCGGTAATATCTGCCGAAACATCATCTCCCGTAATTTCTGAAGATTCTGTAAATAATTGCTCTAGCATATCCGTAAATTTAGCTTCACTACCATGCATTTGAATTAAATTTTCAACATCGTGTAATACAAACCAACTGTGTTGCCACGCATTTCCTTCGGTATATTCAGCATTTATTCTATGCGCAGAATATTTTGGATCGAATGGTTCTTTCCAAGCAGTTCCAGCTTCATTTTTACCACGCATAAAACCTGTTTCAGCATCAAATAAATGTTCATAAGCTTTTGAACGATTCATAAAATAAGTGTAATCTTCTTCTTCACCCAATTCTTTTGCAATTTGCGCTACACACCAATCGTTATAAGCATATTCTAATGTAATTGTTACAGATTCATCTAATAAATTATGAGGAATATATCCGAATTTTTTATAATGATCTAAGCCTCTTTCATCTTGCATCATTGTAGTTTTCATAGCTTCATACGCCTTATTTATATCAAAACCTTTAATACCTTTAGTATACGCTTCTGCAATTACTGGAATGGAATGATAACCCGTCATAGTATTTGTTTCATTTCCGTATAAAGTCCAAACAGGCAGAATCTTGTTTGTTTGATAATATGCTAACATAGAATTGATAATATCTGCAACTATATCTTGAGCAGTAAACGTTAATAATGGATGCTCTGCTCTAAAAGTATCCCAAAGAGATAGTGTTGAATACGCTGTATAATTTTCAGCTTTCACAATTTCATCATTCTCTTTTCTAAATTCACCATTCACATCACTAAAAGTTACAGGTGCAACTTGTGTATGGTATAAAGCGGTATAAAAAATGGTTTTTAAATCTTCGTTATCGGTTTCAATAGTGATATTGGTTAAATTTTCATTCCAAGTTTCGGAAGCTTCATTTTTTACTGTTTCAAAACTAATTTCTTCTTTTGATAAATTTGCCAATGCATTTGCTTCACTCACAGAAGAAACTGCTACTTTAACTAATAGTTTGTTCGTGTTTTCTGAACTAAAAAAGAGTTGTGCAAATGCTTTTTCTCCTTCAACAGTTGTTACATCATTTTTATAACTTCCATCGTTCAACAATTCATATTTTTCTATTGGTTTAGAAAATCTCGCAACAAAAAATACTTTTTGATTTTTTGCCCAACCAGTGCTATGCCTATATCCTGAAATTGTGTTTTTATCGATTACACTAATTTTTGAAGCCGTTGTTTTATCCCAATTTATGGCAAAACCTAAATCTATAACTACAGATTGTGTATCGTTTTCTGCAAAGGTATATTTATGAAAACCGGTTCTTAAACTTGAAGTTAATTCTGCTTTTATATTAAAATCTTTTAACTGAACGCTATAATAACCTGGTGAAGCATTTTCTTCTTCATGAGAATACAGTGATTTATAAGGAACATCATCTCTAGTTTTAACTTCAACAGCCAAATCAACTTTTTTATTAACCGGCATTAATCGTATATCTGCCAAATCTCCAATACCTGTTCCACTTAAATGCAAATGGCTGAAACCAATGGTTATAGAATCTGAATAATGATATCCAGAACACCAATCCCAACTTGAGACTCCATTATCTGGACTTACTTGTAACATTCCAAAAGGCACGGTTGCACCAGGATAAGTATGTCCGTGGCCTCCAGTTCCAATAAAAGGATTAACAAATTTTGTAAGATTTATTTGGGGAATTGTTTTAATTTCGTTTTTCGAATCTTTACAAGAACTAGTTCCAACCAAAATCACTATTAAAAAAAATAGTTGTAGATACTTTATTTTCATTATTTCTAAAGTTTTAACTTTTGTATTTTTCAATTTAGTTATAAATATTATTTATTTTAGTGATTTTGAAAAAAAAATTAGACAAATAACACTTAAACTAAGTTAAACACAAAAAAACATACTACAATGTCGGTAACAAACTATAAAGTCTCATCTGTTTCATCTAATATTAGAGAAATATCATTACGACATCATATTATATTTTGGTCTTTATATTTTATGTTTAATACACTACGCTGGGGAAGTTATTTTGGTGATTACTCTTACTCTTTAAAAACGAACCTTATTGGATTTCCAATACACATGACACTCTGTTACTTAAACGTTTATGTGTTTATGCCGAAATTTGTTTTTAAAAAAAAATACCTTGCCTACATTAGTCTTTTAGTAACTTCACTTTTTGTAATGCTACTTGTAAAATTTAATTTAACGTATTATTTGGTAAGTGAAAATGTATGGCCAGAAGGCACTGAAGTTATTAGTAAATTAACCTTTAATTACTCAGTCGATATGATGATTGGAGAATTGTATGTAATTACATTTGTTACTGCAATTAAAATTACAATGGACTGGCTAAAAGAACACAAAAGAGTTACCGATTTAGAAAAAGCAAAATTAGAAACCGAATTGTTATTTTTACGCACACAAATTTCACCACATTTCTTTTTTAATACACTGAATAACATTTATTCTTTATCACTAGAAAATTCTAACAAAACATCAAAAATAATTTTAAAACTCTCTGAATTAATGCGTTATTTTTTATATGAAACTAAAAAAAACAAGCAAAGTTTAGAAAAAGAAGTTCTAAGCATTCAAAATTATTTAGAATTAGAAAGAATACGATTTGACGAGAATCTGGAAATAAATATGGATATTTCTGGCGACATACAAAATAAAAAAATTGCACCAATGTTATTGCTCTCATTTATTGAAAACGCCTTTAAACATGGTGCAAATAAAAATATTGGAAAAATTAAAATTGATATTGATTTTTTAATTAAAGATGGTTTTCTTTACTTTACAATAGCTAATCCAATACCGTCAAAAGATCACGGATCTCAACAAAAAAATACATCTGGTGGAATTGGTTTAGAAAATGTAAAAAAAAGGTTAGCTTTGGGCTATAAAAAGAACGAGTACGATTTGAAGATAGAAGAAAAAAATAACGTGTTTAAAGTGGCGCTTAAAATTAAACTAAAATGAAAACAAAATGCCTAATTATTGATGATGAACCTTTGGCTATAAATGTTATAAAAAATCATTTAAAAGAGTTTAATGATATTGAATTGGTGAGCACTTTTACCAATGCCATTGATGCTTTAACTTTTTTAAAAGACAATACAGTAGATCTTATTTTTTTAGATATTAACATGCCTTTACTTGATGGCTTAAATTTTATAAAATCACTCGAAAAAAAACCTCTAATAATTATAACAACTGCACATATTGAATATGCTGTTGAATCTTTTGAATTAGATGTATTAGATTATCTTGTAAAACCAATTCCTTTTCCAAGATTTGTAAAAGCTGTAAATAAATTTTTTAAAAATTTGAACACACAACAAGTAAACAAATCTCAAACCGAAAAACCATATTTTTTTATAAAAATAGATAAAAAGAAAATGAAAAAAATCTATTTAGATGAGATTTTGGTTATTGAAAGTTTAAAAGATTATTTAAAAATTACAACAGAAAGCAACAGGTTTATAATTCATCAGACACTTTCTAGTTTTACAGAACAACTACCTGAAGATAATTTTATACGTATACACAGATCTTACACCATAGCAATAGATAAAATTGACACTATAGAGGGTAATAGCGTTGAAATAGCCGGAGTGAGATATCCTTTTGGAAGAACCTATATTGAAGAAGTAAAGAATAAAATTTTAAATTTGTAAATAATTCATCCTTTCAACTTTTAAAATTAGAATTAGTATTCTTAAAAATCAATTTTATAAAATAAGTATAATATCTTTGTATTAAATTAAACGTTTGAAATAAGCCAAGATATCAAGGTTAATACCAACCAAAAAATTATAGGCCAATTTTACAAACAATTCAAAAACAATAAATAATATTAGATGAAAATTATTATTGCAGGTGCTGGAGATGTGGGTTTTCATTTAGCCAAACTCTTGTCATTTGAATCTCAAGATATTTTCTTAATTGATACCAATTCAGAAAAATTAGAGTATGCAAGTAACCATATAGATGTAATAACAAAGAAAGGCGATGCTACTTCAATTAAACTTTTAAAAGAAGTAAATATACATAAAGCAGATATTTTTTTAGCAGTAACTGAATCTCAAAACACAAACTTTACAATTGCTGTTTTAGCAAAAAAGTTTGGTGCAAAAAAAACCATTGCCAGAATTTCTAACCACGAATTTACACAAAATTCTGAAATAGATTTTGCTGAAATAGGCATAGATAGTATGATTTCTCCAGGAGAATTAGCTGCTGATGAAATTAAAATGCTTTTGAACCAATCTGCTTTTAACGATACTATTCAATTTGAAAATGGTACTTTAAATATTTTGGGAAGCACTTTAGAATATAATTCCCCATTAATAAATTTAACTGTAAAAGAGGCAAGAGAAAAATTTCACGATATAGATTTTATTACCATTGCTATTAAACCAGAAAACAGTAATGAAACAATTATACCAAGAGGAAATACAATATATGGCGCTGATGACCAAATATATTTTTCAACACCAAAAGAAAGCATAAAACAACTTTATAAATTAATGGGGAAAACCCAATTTGGAGTAAAAAATGTTATGATTTTAGGAGGTGGAAAAATCGGTGTAAAAGCTGCTAGAAACCTTTGTGATAATAAGTTCAATATAAAATTACTTGAAATTAATAAAAGTAGAGCAAAAGAAATTGCTGAAAAGTTACCTAATGCACTTGTTATAAAAGGAGATGGACGAGATGTTGAATTATTAGAAGAAGAAAACATTACAGATATGGATGCTTTTATTGCCGTTACTGGTAATTCTGAAACAAATATAATGTCTTGTTTGGTAGCTAAATCTAAAGGAGTTAAAAAAACAATTGCCTTGGTTGAAAATATGGACTATATTAACATATCTCAAACAATAGGAATTGACACTTTAATTAATAAAAAACTATTGGCTGCCAGTGCTATTTTTAAGCATGTTAGAAAAGGTGATGTTTTAAAATTAGCCAACCTTCATAATGTTGATGCTGAAGTGTTAGAATTTAGAGTAAAAGAAAACTCAGCTGTTACTAAAAAATTAGTTAAAAACATTAATTTAACAAAAAATGCAGTTTTTGGAGGTGTAATAAGAAATGGAATTGCACACATGACGTTTGGTGATTTTCAAATATTAGCAGGAGATAAAGCCGTAGTATTTTGTTTACCCGAGGCAATTCATAAAGTTGAAAAATTGTTTAACTAAAAACATGAAAAACCTCAACATTAAAATTATTATTAGCTTTTTAGGATTGACTTCTATGTTAAATGGAGTTTTTATGCTTCTTGCTTTTCCTTTTAGCCTTTATTATAATGAATATGAAAAGTGGGGAATTTTACAAGCTGGTATCACTACAATTGCAATTGGTTTTATTTTATGGTTTTTCAACAGAAATGCATCTAAAAACCTTGGAAAAAAAGAAGGGTATTTAATTGTAACATTAGGATGGTTAATGCTATCCTTTACTGGCACTTTACCTTATGTCTACACTGACACGATCCCAGTATATACAGATGCATTCTTCGAAACTATTTCTGGATACTCAACTACAGGTTCATCCATATTAACAGATATTGAATCCATGCCAAAAGGAATACTATTTTGGCGAAGTGCAACACATTGGATTGGAGGAATGGGAATTATTGTGCTTACTGTAGCTATTTTACCTTTATTGGGAATTGGAGGAATGCAGCTTTTTATGGCTGAAGCTCCTGGACCATCTGCCGATAAAATGCACCCAAGAATTACAGAGACTGCTAAAAGACTTTGGCTTATTTATTTTGGATTAACATTTACAGAGTTTTTTCTTTTAAAATTTGCTGGTATGACTTGGTTTGATGCAATAAATCATGCAATGGCTACAATGAGTACAGGTGGATTTTCAACCAAAAACTCGAGTATTGCCCATTACAGTGATTTCCCTTTAATTCAATATATAATTATTGTCTTTATGTTTATTGCTGGAGCCAATTTTGTATTAACATATTTTGCGTTAAAAGGAAAAATAAAAAAAGTTTTTAATAGTGAAGAGTTTAAATATTACTTTTTTGGAACTATAGGAGTTACTCTTTTAATTACTTTTTTAATACTAAATTTTCAAGACCCAAATTTGGTCAGTACTTTAAATCATCCAAAAGTTTGGGGGGTAAATGAAAGCGCCTTTAGACACGCAGCATTCTCAGTTGTATCAATTTTAACTACAACTGGATTTGTATCAGCCGATTTTACAATGTGGAGTTTTATAATAACAGCAATAATGTTTTCATTATTTTTTATTGGTGGTTCTGCTGGATCTACCAGTGGTGGCGTTAAAATTGTTCGTCATATTATAATGATAAAAAGTAGTTTTTATGAATTTAAAAAATTGTTACATCCAAATGCTATAATACCTGTTAGGTATGATGGTGGCAGTGTCCCAAAAACTATTATTTATAACATCTTGTCCTTTTTTATACTATACATGCTCATCTTTATAGTAAGTAGTGTTTTATTAACCTTTTTTGGATTAGACTTTATTTCGGCTATTGGAGCAACCGCATCATCTTTAGGTAATATCGGTCCAGCCATTGGTTCTGTAAGTCCTGTAGATAATTTTGCTCATTTAAGCATACCTGCTAAGTGGTTTTGCTCCTTCTTAATGCTAATTGGTAGGTTAGAATTATTTACAGTTTTAATTCTATTAACACCTTTCTTCTGGAAGAAAATTTAGCTAAAATAAGTTTATTTTAATAATAGACAACCACAATTTCGACAAACATTTTTCAATTATTTCATTCATAAAAGAACAGGAATTACAAAATCATAGCTGCTTTTCCTTCATTAGTAAAAACAATATTTGTAAATTATCATCATTTAAGTTTATATGACAGGTGTCATATTACCCTACTAGGTCTTTAAATTTATCAAAATCCAAACCTCCATAATTTCCAGAACTCATTAATAGCAAGGCAGTATTTTTAAAATTTTGACTAAACAAAAATGTCTTAAATGTCTCTGGATTGGTGTAAATTAGCAAATCTTCTCTATTAAAAGCTTCTTTAATCTGTTGTTCTGTAACTTTTTCCAGTTTTTTTATTTCGATTGCTTTAGGAGAATAAAACACAACAGCTATATCTGCTGCATTTAAAGCTCCTTCATACTCTTTTAAAAATTCAGTATTTAAACTGCTGTAGGTATGTAATTCTAAACAAGCTAATACAGTTCTTTGAGCATACTGATCTTTAACCGCATTTGTTGTTGCCTCAACTTTACTCGGCGAATGAGCAAAATCTTTAAAAATGACTGTTGATTCATTTTCCGTAATTTTTTCCAAACGTTTACTGGCTCCTTTAAAAGTTGCTATAGCTTCATAAAATTCATCTTCTCCAACTCCCATATGCTGACAAATCCACTTTGCACCAGCCATATTTTGTAAATTATGTTTTCCGAAAAACTCTAATGACATTTCACCTTCTAAAGTTTCTACATAGGTAGTACCATTTACAATATTGTATTCGGGTGTTTTATAAGGGTATTTTTTTATAGGGCTTTCTGAAGTTTCAACAACTTGCTTTACAATCTCATCTTCTTCATTATATACCATAATTCCACCATTTATAAGTGAACTGGTGAAGATTGAAAACTGTTCAACATATGTTTCAAAAGTTGGAAAGACATTAATATGATCCCAAGCAATACCGCTAATTAATGCAATATTTGGTTTGTATAAGTGGAATTTAGGTCTTAAATCTATTGGAGAACTCAAATATTCATCGCCTTCTAAAACCATAAATTCATTCTTTGAAGTTAATTTCACCATGGTTTCAAAACCTTCTAACTGCGCTCCAACCATAAAATCAACTTCAATTTCGTGGTAATTCAACACGTGTAAAATCATTGAAGTTATAGTTGTTTTTCCATGTGAACCACCAATTACAACACGTGTTTTATCTTTACTTTGTTCGTATAAAAACTCTGGATATGAAAATATTTTAATACCCAACTCTTTAGCTTTCAACAATTCTGGATTGTCTGCTTTTGCATGCATCCCAAGAATTACAGCATCTAATTTTGTGGTAATTCTCTCTGGGAACCAGCCAAATACTGAAGGTAATAAGCCTTTTTTTTCTAAACGAGATTTTGAAGGTTCGAAGATAACATCATCACTTCCCGTAATTTGGTATCCTTTTTGTAATAGTGCTAAAGCTAGGTTGTGCATGGCGCTTCCGCCAATAGCGATAAAATGTAAATTCATTTATACATAAATTTTGTAAATTCAAATGTAAGTAAACTCTTAAAAAGAATAAATAGTATTATTTAAAAACTTTTAAACCTATAAAAAACTCAATTTATTAAATAAATGACATTTATTTGCAAATAAATGGTATTTTTTTCTTACTTTCATATATTGAACGTTTAAAATTATAGTTCAAAAATAATATCTCACAAACTTAAATTCAATGAGGGGGAAAAAAATTTCATCTGCTAGTGAATATTATATTTTTATATTTTTAATAATTATATTATTTTATTCTCATTCTGGTTTTGCACAATGTACAAATGCAAATCCTACTGGAGAATTGTCTCAAACATTTTGTAAATCTGATAATAGTACTGTTGAAAATTTAGTAGCATCAGGAGGTACAATAGTATGGTTTGACTCCATAACTGGTGGAAATCAATATGATTCATCAGCACCACTTGTAGATAATACTACCTATTATGCCGATGATATTAATGATAATAATTGTAGTCCAAATAGATTAGCTGTATTGGTATCAATTTATGGCGAACCTCCTTCAAACGTTGATGTTTTTGTTGGAAAATGTGCCATTGACAACCCAACAATTTCTGATTTATCAGCAACTGGGTTAAATATTGCTTGGTACGACGCTCAAAATGGAGGTAATTTGTTCAGCCCATCTGATTTATTAGTAGATGAATCAACTTATTGGGTTCAACAAACAGAAAATGGGTGTACAAGTGAAAGACTACCAACAACTGTAACAATGGTTAATCCACCTCCTCCAAACGTTAACCAAGATCAAACATTTTGTTCTTCTTCAAACCCTACAATAGCAGATTTAAAAGCTACTGAGCCAAATATTACGTGGTATGAATATGAAACAAGTACAGAGCCTCTAGATTTAAATTTACCTTTAATTAATGGTAAAGATTATTGGGCCTCACAAACCACTTTTCCATGTGAAGGAACTTTAAGGTCATTAACCAATGTAATTATTGATATAAGTCCAAATGCTGGTACAGATGGAACATATTCCGAATGTGAAACAAATTTAAAAACAACAAATTTATTTGAATTATTAGGTGGAACACCAGATAATTCAGGTATCTGGACTGGCCCAAGTGATTTAAGTGGCGGTTATTTAGGTACTTTTGATCCTATTACAAATACTGCAGGAAGCTATATGTATACCGTATCTAGCACTTTGGAGTTTTGCTCAGATGATACAGCAAATGTTAATGTAATTATTTCGACTACTCCCCCTCCAACAACCATAGACACAATTCAAACTTTTTGTGAAATAGATAATCCTACAGTAGCTAATTTAAATGCAACCGGTGAAAATATTATTTGGTATGCTACCGAAACGTCAACTACACCTTTAAATTTAGATGCCGTATTATTAAATGGTGAAGATTATTGGGCTGTACAAACTGATGCTAATGGCTGTTCAAGCGGATCTAGATTGATGGTAACTGCTGCTATTATTTCAACATCGCCTCCAACAACATTAGAAAGCAACCAGACTTTTTGTGAAGTAGATAATCCTAAAGTAGCCAATTTAAGTGCAACTGGTGAAAATATTATTTGGTATGCTACCGAAACGTCAACTACACCTTTAAATTTAGATGCCGTATTATTAAATGGTGAAGATTATTGGGCTGCACAAACTGATGCTAATGGCTGCTCAAGCGGATCTAGATTGATGGTAACTGCTGCTATTATTTTAACACCGCCTCCAACAACTATAGAAAGCAACCAAACTTTTTGTGCAATTGACAATCCTACAGTAGCTAATTTAAATGCAACTGGTGAAAATATTATCTGGTATGATACCGAAACGTCAACTTCACCTTTAAATATAGATGCCGTATTATTAAATGGTGAAGATTATTGGGCTGCACAAACCGATGTTAATAGTTGTTCTAGTGCAACTAGACTGGTTGTAATAGCATCTCTCATTTCAACAACACCTCCAACAACTTCAGAAACCATTCAGACTTTTTGTGCAATTGACACCCCTACAATAGCTAATTTAAATACAACCGGTGAAAATATTATTTGGTATGCTACCGAAACGTCAACTTCACCTTTAAATATAGATGCCGTATTATTAAATGGTGAAGATTATTGGGCTGCACAAAAAGACGCATCTGGATGTGAAAGTGTTTCCAGACTTTTAATAAATGTAATTATTAATAATTTGGCAAAAGCAACAACTACAGATATAAATCAGACTTTCTGCGACATAGACAAACCAACAATTGCCAATTTACAAGTAAGCGGTGATTCAATTTTATGGTTTGACACAGAAACTTCAACAACACCTTTAAACGAAACTGATGCTTTAATCAATGGCGAAGATTATTGGGCTTTAAATTATAACCAAACTACAGGCTGCAAAAGTAGTTCTAAACTTATGATAACAGCTACAATTCTTAAGGTTGAATCACCTACAATAGAAAATACCTTTCAAGTTTTTTGCGCATCAAGTTTTCCAAAAGTTTCAGACTTACAAACAGGTGGGTCTATTGTATGGTATGCGTCAGAAACAGAAACAGCTCCTCTTAACACAAACGATCTATTAATTAATGGAGCAAATTATTGGGCAGCTCAATCTGATTCCAATGGATGTGAAAGTGCTATCAGAGTTATTGTGAACGTAACATTAACTGATGCTGGAACTCCAATTTTAAAATCAAAAGGAAATGAATTTTGCGCTAATTTCAATCCAACATTGGCCGACTTAAACGAAAATGTATCTCCTTTAAATGAAGGAATAATCACTTGGTATGATTCATATCCAGATGGCAACAAATTAAGTCTAACAGAATTTTTAACTGATAGTGAAACATATTACGCAATAGAAAGTGATGCAGATGGGTGCTCCAGTGCAAACCCACTTGCAATAACAGTTGATTTAAATGCTTGTGACCAATATGACATTACAATATATGATGGATTTTCACCAAATGGAAATGGCATAAACGATACATTCAAAATAGAAAATTTAAGAGAACTATATCCTGATTTTAAAGTTGAATTCTATAACCGTTGGGGAAATCTAATTTATACTTCGACCATTTCAAAACCTGATTGGAATGGAAGATTAAATGGCAATGATGAATTGATGCCTGCAGGGGTTTATTATTTTATCATTTACTTTAATAAAGATGGTAAAAAACCTATTCAAAGAAGATTGTATTTAAGTAGATAAAGGATGAAAAAAATAATTTTAATTGGTATTGCACTTTTAACATCTATTCTTTTGTGGTCTCAACAAGACGCACAATACACGCAATATATGTATAATATGAGTGTAATAAATCCTGCCTACACAACAAGTACTGCTGGAATTGTTAATGTTGGAGGTCTTCACAGAACGCAATGGGTTGGAGTAATTGGTGCTCCAAAATCTTCAAATTTATTTTTACATACTCCTATTAACAATAAAATTGAAATTGGGTTTTCTTTAATTAATGATAACATAGGTGATATTGTTAAAGAAAATAATCTCTTCGCTGATTTTGCTTATAAATTAGATTTTGAAGAGTACGGAAATTTATCATTCGGTTTAAAAACCGGGGTTACTTTTTTTGATGTTAATTTTAATGATTTTGTTTTAGAATCAGGCGATGTATTTACGGATGCTGATTTTGCGGAAAACATTAATCAATCATATTTTAATATAGGAGCTGGTGTTTATTTTAATACCGACAACTATTATATTGGTTTTTCTATCCCAAATATTTTAAGATCACAACATCTAGATAGAACAAATGGAAAGTATCAAGGAACCGAATTACCGCATATTTTCTTAACCGGTGGATATGTTTTTAAAATCAACGATTTTTTTAAATTAAAACCTGCTTTTATGGCAAAAAGAGTGAACGGTGCTCCTTTAACTATTGATTTAACAGCAAATATTTTATACGATAATAGATTAGAATTTGGAATTGGATACAGGTTTACAGATGCCATTACAGGATTGTTTAATATTAGAGCTACACCTGAAATACGTATTGGTTACGCTTATGACCATACAATCTCAAATCTTGGACCATTCAGTTCTGGATCTCATGAATTATTTATTCTGTACGATTTTGATATGTTAAATATTAATAAAGGCTTTGATAAATCCCCAAGATTCTTTTAAAACGGTTTAAAATGAAAAAAACACTATCTACCTTATTTATAGTTTTCTTTTTTATACAACTTATGGTTGGGCAAAACTTAAAACGCGCAAACCATTTATTTGAAAAAAGAGCATATTTAGATGCTGCAGAGCTATTTTTAAAAGAAGAAATTAAAACGCAACAGGTGTATGAAAAACTAGGTGACTGCTATTACTTCAATACAAAAATGAAAGATGCTTCAAATTGGTACAAAATATTAATTCAAAAATTTGAAACTTCAGTTGATGCAACCTATTTTTTTAGATATTCACAAGCATTAAAGGGAATTGAAAATTTTAATGAAGCTGATATTTGGCTTAGAAAATACAATGAAAAAAAACAAATTTTTACGGAATCTAATTTAGAAACTTTATCATATATTGAATCTTTAAATAATCAAAATAAAAGGCCTTACATTGTTCATAATCTTATAAATGCCAATACACCAAATTCTGATTTTGGGGTTTCCTTTTTTGGCGATAAATTAGTTTTTGCATCCACAAGAAATAACGGAAATAAATATGACTGGAATAAGCAACCTTATCTAGATTTATATCAAGCTGAAACAAATGAATTAGGGGATTTTAAAAATATTTCTCTCTTTTCCAATTTAATAAATACAAAGACTCACGAATCAAATGCAGTATTTACCAAAGATGGTAAAACCATGTATTTTACAAGAAATAATTTTATTGATGGAAAAAAAATAAAAGATAAAAATAAAGTAACCCATTTAAAAATTTTTAAAGCAGAATTAATAGATAATCATTGGACACATATTACTGAACTTCCTTTTAACAGCAACAATTACTCAGTTGAACACCCAGCGTTAAGTCCAGACGAAAAAGAACTATATTTCGCCTCAGATATGCCAGGTTCGATAGGCTCTTTTGACCTATTTGTGGTTGATATTAATGAAAATGGTACTTATGGAATTCCAAAAAATTTAGGTCCTAAAATAAATACTGAGCATAGAGAACAATTCCCTTTTATTAGCAGTAAAAACATTTTGTATTTCGCTTCAGATGGGTTGTTTGGATTAGGTGGATTGGATATTTTTAAAAGTGATTATACAAATGATAGCTTTTCAAAACCAAAAAATTTAGGTACTCCAATAAATAGCAATTTAGATGATTTTGCGTTTATAATTGATGAGAAAAAAGAGACCGGTTACTTTTCATCAAACAGAGAAGGTGGTATTGGTGATGATGACATTTATAGGTTTACTCAACTAAAAAAATATTTTGTTCAAGGATTAGTTCAAAACAAAAATAGCCTAGAATTACTTCCAGGCGCTTTGGTAACTTTGTTTGATAATAACAACCAAATGATTGACGAAATGATTGTGGGTGATGATGCTAGTTATTCTTTTGAAATAACAACTAACTCAGCTTATAAAATTAGAGGAACTAAAAGCTTATTCAGTCCAGCTGATGTGACTTTTTCAACAGACAATGAAGGTATTATTAATAAAAATATTTTACTAAAACTTGAATCCTATGAAGATACTGAACAGAAAATTGTTGAAGAAAATGGAAAAATTCAAATAAAAATCAACCCAATTTATTTTGATTTTGATAAATGGAATATTCGCTCTGATGCAACCGTAGAACTAGAAAAAGTTGTGAGTATCTTGAAAAAATATCCAGATATGATTATTGAAATTGGAGCACATACAGATTGCCGTGGAACAGAACAATATAATTTAGATTTATCATACAAGCGTGCTAAATCTGTTCGAGAATATTTAGAAAATCAAGGGATTGCAACTAATAAAGTTAAATCTGTTGGATATGGCGAAACTCAACCTTTAAATAATTGTATTAAAGATGGCATTTGTAAAGAAGAAGAATACAGCATTAACAGGCGGTGCGAGTTTGTTATACTTCATTAACAATTAATATTTAAACCGCTGAAATCAGCGGTTTTTTTTTATATCATTAAAAATTGTTCATTCAAAAAATATTAAACAAATTGTGTTCAATTTAATTTTAGGTATAACTTTTGCTAACCTTAAAGTATTAAAAGATATTCTATGAAAAACATTTCAATCGCAATATTGGCATTATTCCTATTTTCAACTACCGCGAAAGCACAATTAATTCAAGATAATTATGATAAGTTGTGGAAAGAAGTTCAGCAATTTGAAGAAAAATCGTTGCCAAAATCAGCTTTTAATACTGTTGAAATTATTTATAAAAAAGCAAAAAAAGAAAGTAATTCAGCCCAACTAATTAAATCGTTGTTTTATAAATCTAAATATGCCTTGTTATTGGAAGAAGATGCTCAATTAGAAGTTGTTAATCTTTTTAAAATTCAAATTGAAAAAGCTAAAACTCCAACAAAAAATGTATTAGAAAGTGTACTGGCAAATTTATATTGGCAATATTTTCAACAAAACAGGTATAAATTTTATAACCGAACCAAAACTTCAGAAAAAGTAGATTCTCTAGATTTTAGAACTTGGGATTTGGAAACATTGTTTACCGAAGTTCATATTCATTTTCAAAACTCTTTAAAAAATGGATTAATACTCCAGCAAACTGATTTAAATGGTTATAACCCTATTTTAAATTTACAACAAGACTCTAAAAAATACAGACCAACATTATTTGATTTTTTAAGCAATAATGCATTGGAATTTTATAAATCACCTGAAATTTCCATAACACAACCAAACTATAAATTTGAACTTGATAACGAAAGCTATTTAGAAAACTACAAAGTGTTTTCTAAAACTGAATTTGAAGCAAAAGATAGTTTGTCTTTACAACTAAATGCATTAAAAATATACAAAAACATAATTGCTTTTCACTCTTTAAATAAAAATACTGATGCTTTAATTTCTGCGGATCTTGAACGCCTAAATTTTGTAATTAAACACTCTACTATTCTTCAAAAAGACAGTATTTACTTTAAGGTTCTTCAAAATTTAAAAGAAGAATTTTCAGCTTCAGAATCGTCAACTTTAATAGATTTTGAAATTGCCTCAATCTATAGAATTCAAGCAAGTGAATACAATGCAGAAACAAATCCAGACAACCAGTTTAAAAATGTAGAAGCTTTAACAATTTGCGAAAATGCTATCAACAAATTCCCTGAAAGTAAAGGCGCAAAAAATTGCAAGCAATTAAAACAAAAAATTTTAAGTCAGTCTATAAATATTACTGCTGAAAAAAATATTCCTATTGATAAGCAAAGTAAAATTTTAGTGAACTATAAAAATATTGAAACTTTATATTTTACTATTTTCAAAATAAATGAAAATCAAAAAAAGAAATTCAATTCAATTTATAATAATGAAGAAAAAATAACCTTTCTAAAAAAATTAACACAAACTACTACTTTTCAACAGGCATTAAAAACTGAAAATGATTTTCAACAACATGCAACAGAAATTGCAATTCCACCTTTAAATAATGGAAACTACTTAATTTTTGCTTCAACACTTGAAACTTTAAATGCAAACAGCGTTTATGCAACTTCAACAATTCAAGTAACAAATATGGCTTTGGTTGAAACTGTTTTAAATAATACCTATACATACCAAGTTGTTGATAGAAATTCCGGAAAGCCAATTAAAAATGCAAGAATTAATTTAAAAAACTATAATACAAATAACTATAACAACCCCATAAATAAAAATTATATAACAGATAAGA
The DNA here is from genome assembly GCF_014646675.1 of Lutibacter litoralis. Classification (GTDB taxonomy): domain Bacteria; phylum Bacteroidota; class Bacteroidia; order Flavobacteriales; family Flavobacteriaceae; genus Lutibacter; species Lutibacter litoralis. The sequence continues at coordinate 135,968 of NZ_BMNS01000004.1, forward strand.
ATGGGCAATTTAAATTTACTTCAAATAGCACCTATCGAAATGTGGTAATTTCAATTATAAATAACAATGAAAAGGCCAGTTTTGGTGATTACTATTTGTACAATTATAATCACACAGATAACCAATCTAATAACTTAATAATTACACCTTTTTTATTTACTGATAGAAGCATATACAGACCTGGACAAGTTGTTTATTTTAAAGGGATTTTAATTAAAAAAGAAGGCTCCATATCTAAAGTTGTAAGCAACGAATTTGTGAATGTTGCGCTTTACAATGTTAATGCAGAAGTTGTTAGCGAAATTGAATTAAAAACCAATGAATTTGGATCTTTTAGTTCCCAATTTATTATTCCAACAACTGGGTTGAATGGAATCTATACTTTAGAAGTTGATGAAGGCTCCCAAAAAAGTAATTTGTACAATACTATTGACGATTTTAATTATTCTGAAACTCAAATTTCAGTTGAAGAGTACAAACGTCCAAAATTTGAAACAACCTTTAAACCTGTAACTGAAACTTATAAAATTAATGATAGTATTACAATTAATGGAAGCGCTTTGGCTTTTGCAGGTAGCAATATTACAGATGCAAAAGTTACTTACAGAGTTCATAGAAAGGTGCAATATCCAAGGTGGTTTTATTGGTACAAACCAAATTTTATCGTTTCTGAACCTCAAGAAATAATTCACGGAGAAACTATTACAAACGCTCAAGGAAACTTTACTATCACATTTAAAGCATTGGCAGATAAAAATGTAGAGAAAGATAATTTACCTGTTTTTAATTATGAAGTTACCGCAGACGTTACGGATTTAAATGGAGAAACCAGAAGCGCAACATCCATTGTTAAAGTTGGATACCACAGCTTAATTGCAGAAATTAATATGGATGCTAAAATTGATAAAACTAAAAAAGAAAACTTTATAAATATTGAAACCAAAAACCTCAACAATCAATTTGCTCCAGCAAAAGGAACCATAAAAATATTAAAATTACAAGCTCCAACAACTGTTTTAAGAAAACGTCCTTGGAAAGCTCCAGATTATCAATTGTATACTTTTTCAGAATTCAAAAATATGTTTCCTCATGAACCTTATACTAATGAAGATGAAATCTTAAATTGGGAAAAAGGCAAACTAGTTTTTGAAGATAGTTTTAATACTTTAATCAATTCTAAAATTAAGTTGAAAAATATTAAAAAATGGCAGTCTGGAAATTATCTTGTTGAAATAGTATGTTTTGATAAGTTTGGACAAAAAGTTACTGACAAACAGATTGTTACAATTTTTAATAATAAAGACACTCAAGTTTCTGACAATCAATTATTTTCAATTTCTCATCGGAAATCAAGTTATAAACCAAATGAAATTGTGTTACTAAAAATTGGTTCAAGTTCTAAAGATTTAACGGTAACCATTGATATAGAAAAGGATGGAAAACTAATTGAAACTAAAATTATTCACTTAAATAACGAATTTAAACAACTTGAAATTCCGATAACTAAAAACGATTTTGGCGGATTTGCAATTAACTATAGTTATGTAAATTACAACACTTTTGAAAGCGGAACTTTACCTATTTCAGTTCCTTACCCTGTTCAAGAATTAGAAATTGAAACGCTCACTTTTAGAGATAAATTACAGCCTGGACAAAATGAAACCTGGAGTTTTAAATTAAAAGGAACCAAAGGTGAAAAAATTGCCGCAGAGTTATTGGCAAGTATGTATGACGCTTCATTGGATCAATTTAAACCACATAATTGGCAATTTAATCCAATTAAAAATCCAACCTATTATTCTCGAATAAATAGAAGAGCACAACATAGTTTTGGAACCGTTTATTTTAATGTAAATAACCTTCAAAGAAGTAATTATGGTCAAATACTGCAACGTTTTGATGAATTAAATTGGTTTGGATTTCATTTTGGCACTAATAGAAATATGATGATTAGAGGAATAGCTTCTAAAAAAATTAAAGAAAGTGAAGGCTTTGAAGTTGAGGAAATGGCATTTAATGATACCGAATCATTAGATGAAGTAGTTACCGTTGGTTATAAAAAACTTGAAAATGAAATAGAGAAGCCTAAAAAAATAGATTTATCATCTGTTAAAATTAGAACAAACTTTAATGAAACCGCTTTCTTCTACCCTCATTTAAAAACGGATAAAGAAGGAAATGTAAGTTTTAATTTTACAGTTCCTGAAGCTTTAACACAGTGGAAATTACAATTATTGGGGCATACAGAAGAATCGGCTTCAGCTACCAAAACATTAACTTCTGTTACTCAAAAAGAGTTGATGGTTTTGCCAAATCCACCACGTTTTTTGCGTGAAGGTGATGAACTTATTTTTTCAGGTAAAATTTCAAATTTAACTGATAAAATATTGAATGGAACTGCTCAATTGATTTTAACTGATGCTATTTCTGGTAAAGAAATCAATTATTTAATTGAGAATAGTTTAACAACTCAAAACTTTTTTGTTGATAAAAAAGGAAATACTAGTGTAAGTTGGAAACTGAATATTCCAGAAGGAATTCAAGCTATACAGTATAAAATTATCGCCAAAGCAGGAGATTTTTCTGATGGAGAACAAAATGTTTTGCCAGTTTTATCTAACAGAATGTTAGTTACAGAAACGTTGCCAATGTGGGTTCGAAGCAATCAAACTAAAACATTTTCTTTAAATAAATTAAGAAACCAGACTTCAAAAACGTTAAAAAATCACAAATTAACATTAGAAATCACTTCTAATCCGGCTTGGTACGCAGTACAAAGTTTACCATATTTAATGGAATATCCGTATGAATGTTCCGAACAAACTTTTTCTAGATATTATGCAAATACACTTGCAAGTCATGTTGCAAATTCAAACCCGAGAATTAAAGAAGTTTTTGATTTATGGAAAAATAGCGATGAATTAACTTCTAATTTAGAAAAAAACGAAGAATTAAAATCCATAATAATTAGTGAAACTCCTTGGTTGAGAGATGCACAGAGCGAAACAAAACAAAAAAAGAGAATAGGGTTATTATTTGATTTAAATAAGATGAAAAATGAGCAGGAAACTGCCTTGAATAAACTGAAGGAGTTACAGTTTAGCAATGGCGGTTTTCCTTGGTTTAAAGGCAGTAATTACCCAAACAGATACATTACACAACATATTGCAGCAAGTTTTGGGCATTTAAAACAACTAAATGTCATTATGAACAATCAAGAAGAATCTCAAAAAATGATTGCAAAAGCTGTACAATTTTTGGATGATGAAATTTTAGATGATTATAATAAACTATTAAAAGAAGCCAAAAAGTTAAGAGATAAAGCTACAACAAAGTCAAAAGGAATTAAAGCTGAAAAGGATTATTTAGAGAAAAATCATTTAGGAAATACACAATTGCATTATTTATATATGCGTAGTTTTTATAAGGAAGTTGAAATTCCTTCAAAAGTTAAAAAAGCAGTAGATTATTACACCAATCAATCTGCTAACTATTGGACTGATTTTAGCTTGTATTCAAAAGGGATGATTGCTTTAATTCAGCATAGAAATGGAAACAAAATTAGTGCTACTGAGATATTAAAATCGTTAAAAGAAAACAGTATTACAAGTGATGAATTAGGAATGTATTGGAAAGAAAATACAGCAAGTTGGTTTTGGTTCCAAGCTCCTATTGAAACACAAGCATTGCTAATTGAAGTCTTTTCTGAAATTGAAAATGATATTAAAATTGTTGATGAGTTAAAAGTTTGGTTACTTAAAAACAAGCAAACCAATAGTTGGAAAACCACAAAAGCAACAACCGAAGCTGTTTATGCGCTGCTGTTACAAGGAAGTGATTGGTTATCTATAAATGAGACCATTGACGTTACCGTAGGAAGTCAAAAAATTGAACCTTCAAAATTGGAAAATGTGAAAATTAAAGCGGGAACAGGCTACTATAAAACTTCTTGGAATGGGAATGAAATTACTCCAGAAATGGCTAATGTTACTATTTCTAAAAAAGACAATGGTATTGCCTGGGGAAGTTTATATTGGCAATATTTTGAAGATTTAGATAAAATTACATCGGCAGAAACACCTTTAAAATTAACTAAAAAATTATTCTTAAAATCGAATTCTGATTCTGGAAAAGTACTAACGGAAATAACAGAAACCTCAACTTTAAAAGTTGGTGATTTAATTACTGTTCGCATAGAATTAAAAGTTGACAGACCAATGGAATTTGTGCATATGAAAGATATGAGAGCCAGTGGATTAGAGCCATTAAATGAATTATCAAGCTATAAATGGCAAGATGGTTTGGGATATTATGAAAGTTCTAAAGATGCTTCTACCAACTTTTTTATGGAGCGTTTACCAAAAGGAGTGTATGTTTTTGAATACGATTTACGTGTAAATAATGCAGGAAAATTCAGCAATGGAATTACAACCATTCAAAGTATGTACGCTCCTGAATTTAGTAGCCATAGTGAAGGTATTAGAATCACTATTAAATAGTTTTTAATTTTGAGTGTTGAGTTTTTAATCCTTAACACTCAAAACTTATAACTCAAAACTTTTAGTTACAACTTAATCTTTATATTTTCAGTTTCATCAACAGTATAAGAATGTGAAAAACCAAACACTTCATACTTGATTTTCCCTTGGTATTTTACTTGAATTTTTTGACTAAAAAGACTTCCTATTAAACCTCCAATATTCTTATTTGAAAAAATACTATCTGTTGGAATGTTTACAAGTAACGGAATTGTAAACTCCTCTTTGGCTGGCACCTCAAAACTTTCTGAGGTTACAGTTGCCATTTCATTTCCATTGACATAGATTTTAATTCCATCAGCCTTCAATTTCCCTCCAATATCATTTGGATTTCTAAATAAACCCTCCCCTTTTATAGTTACAAAAGTTTTAGTAGATTCTATTACTTTTATATTTCTCACCCCCACAAATTCAGGTGTTTCTTTTACAGAACAGCTAACGAAAACACATACAAACGCAAATGCCAATAACTTTTTCATTGTTTACTTTGTCTAAATTTTCTGCAAAATAAGAATTATTTATTTTTTAATATATAAACTTTTCAACCTTTCAACTTTTAAACATTCAAACTTATTCTATCTTTGCAAAAACTAAAACAATGGATTTAAATCTGATTCCGAATATAAAACATACAACTAGTAATAACTTTTTTCTATTAGCTGGGCCTTGTGCTATCGAAGGTGAAGAAATGGCAATGCGTATAGCTGAACACATTTTAAAAGTGACTGAAACACTAGAAATTCCGTTTGTTTTTAAAGGAAGTTTTAAAAAAGCAAACAGAAGTAGAATTGATAGTTTTACAGGAATTGGAGACGAAAAAGCACTAAAAATTTTAAGAAAGGTTTCAGAAACTTTTAATGTACCAACTGTAACCGATATTCACACAAATGAAGATGCTGAGAAAGCCGCTGAATATGTTGATGTATTGCAAATACCTGCTTTCTTAGTGCGACAAACGGATTTGGTAGTTGCAGCTGCAAAAACTGGTAAAGTAGTAAATTTAAAAAAAGGGCAATTTATGAGTCCGTCTGCAATGAAACATGCAGTTCAAAAAGTAAAAGATAGTGGAAACCAAAAAGCTTGGATTACTGATAGAGGAACCATGTTTGGTTATCAAGATATGATTGTTGATTTTAGAGGAATTCCTGAAATGCAACAATTTGCACCTACTATTTTAGACATTACACATTCTTTACAACAACCAAATCAGACTAGTGGTGTTACTGGAGGAAGACCAGATATGATTGAAACTATTGCAAGAGCTGGAATTGCTGTCGGTGTAGATGGCTTGTTTTTGGAAACTCATTTCGATCCTAAAAACGCAAAAAGTGACGGAGCAAATATGCTTGACTTACAATATTTAGAAAGTCTTTTAAGTAATTTGGTGGCAATTAAAAAAATTATAAATAGTTTTAAGAAATAATTAATTTCATTCTTAAAACATTTAAGATTCTAACTAAACTATAATTAACTTCAACTTTAATAAATTAGTGTTTTAAGCAAAGTTTAAATTAAAAAAACAAGACCCTAGCAAAGTTCTTGAGTTTAATTTTTAACTACTTTTTTTTATTAATACTATCAATTATATTTTTAATTCTGTTTTCTTCAATATTGTAATCCATTGGCAAACCTTTTTTTTCTGGAAACTGTTCAATCATAACTGTTGTAGAAGGGAATGCAAAATCTACACCAAGTTCAGCTGCTAATTTTAAAACAGCAATATGTAAACTATGTTTAGAGGCCTGTTCTTTATTCCAATCCAATTCAACAAAATACACGTTTAATAAAATTAATAAAGACGAATCTCCAAATCCAGCAAACTCTACATTAAAAGCATCGTCTCGCGTGTCTGGATGCAATTCTACAATTTTACGAACACCTTTAACAAATGCATCAATAAGTTCAGGAGGTGTATCGTAACGCAACCCTAAGTTAGTAGTATATCTTCTAAAAGCACGTAAACCTTTATTATTAACTACCATTTCAGACAGTGTACTATTAGGAATTTGATAAACCGAAGTATCTGCTGCCCTAACAGTTGTAGATCTAAACCCAACCGTTTCAACAGTACCAGCAACAATACCAGCTTCTATCCAATCTCCAATATGAAACGGTTTGTCTACAAAAATCATTATAGTACCAATCAGATTTTTAACTGTATCTTGAGAAGCCAAAGCAACCGCAATTCCACCAATTGACGCTCCAGCAATAACAGTAACTGGTTCAATACCAAATAACGTTAATACTTTTAAAAACCCAAAAAAAATAACCAATCCAACTAAAAAATTATCTAAAATTGGAACTAATTGATCATCTAATTTACTATGTGTACTTTCAACAAAATCTTCATAAATACCCATTATAACCTTTACTAATTTTAAGAAAACATAAATCCAAAAAACAGTAGCCATTATATTAAACGATAAAAACAAAAACGTGTTTAAATTTAAAGGAAGTAATAACGAAGGTAACTGCCATTTAATAAATTGAATTAAAAGTAATAACACAATTGGTCGTGCTAACTTTTTTAAGGTAATATTAATTCTTTCATTTGATTTTTTAATTATTAAAAATTGAATCTTACGCAGTATATAAAACACAACTTTTCTTAAAATATAAAATACTAGAACACTTAAAGTTAATAAAGTTAGCAGTCCCAGATACTGCCACAATTCTATATTAAGAATAGAATAATGACCTATATCTGGAATAATCTGTTGTAGTTTATTGGTATACCAAGGATAAATACTATTATAAATTGCATTAACTTGCCCAATAGTTTCTGAAGAATAATACCAATTATCACCTATTTTTTCAACATAAATTTGAGGCATTTGATATGGAAACAACACATACTGATATTTCTTCTTAAAATTTGAAGTATCGGAATGCATTTTGTCTTTTGGCACTTTTGTAAAGTCAACTTTTAAACCTTTACCATCTAATATTTGTTTCAATTTAATGGCAATTTCCTCAGCTTTCTCTCCTTCAACCCCGTAAATAGTTTGTGCAGCTTTAACAGGCTCATAAGAATCTGGTTGTAAAAAATATAAATGTGTATAAATAGTTGAACTTGGATTACTTAAATCAACCTTTACTTTGTTTTGAGCAATAAGTGTTGAGGAAAGTATTAAAAAAAATAGATATATTTTTTTCATTAGAAATAAGTTTAAACGTTGGTACAAATTTAAGATTTTTAATGTAAGCAGTAAATGAAAGCCAAAAAACTATTATCTTTTTTTCTTTTTATTAAATTTCTTTTTCTTCCGTGAATTAAAAGGTATAGCGTCATCAAAAGTATTTTTAACTTTCTCCCCTTTATTTTTTTTCCATGAGTTTGTTGTTGGAAGCAATTTTTGCAATAAATCTTGTCTCCCTACTTTTGTAAGTGTTTTTCTAATCCAAGCCTGGTTTTCCCTTTTATACCAAAAGAAAAATCGATGTTGTTCTTCCTTTTCGTGTTTAGATTTAGGTGTCTTTGTAGGTTTTAAGGTATATGGATGGTAACCGCTATAATAAATTACCGTTGCAACTGTCATAGGTGTTGGAGTAAATCCCTGAACTTGTTCCAATTGAAATCCCATATCTTTTGTTTCAGCAGCTAAATTTGCCATATCTTCAACTTCACATGCTGGATGATTTGAAATAAAATACGGTATTAACTGCAGGTTTAATTTTTTACGAATATTAATTTTATCGAAGCGATCTTTAAACTTGTGAAAATATTTAAAAGATGGCTTACGCATTAGTTTTAAAACAGGATCTGAGGAGTGTTCTGGAGCCACTTTTAATCTACCAGAAACGTGTTTCGTCATCACTTCTTCTGTATAGTCATCTAACTCTTTTGGATTTGCTTTTGTATTAAATTCAGGCACTAACATATCGTGTCTAATACCACTTCCAATAAAAGATTTTTTTATTTTTGGGTGCTTATCTACGGCCTGATATAACTCGGTTAAAGGTTTATGTGAAGTATCTAAATTATGACAAATTACTGGAGAAATGCAAGAAGGCGCAACACATCTATCGCAAATTTCTTGAACCTTACCTTTCATTTTGTACATATTTGCTGAAGGTCCACCAATATCAGATAAATATCCTTTAAAATCTGGCATATTCGCAACCTGATCTACTTCTTTCAAAATAGAGTCCTGACTTCTACTTGCAATAAATTTTCCTTGATGTGCAGAAATGGTACAAAAACTGCATCCTCCAAAACAACCTCTATGTATATTTATTGAAAATTTAATCATTTCAAACGCAGGTATTGCACCACGCTTATTATATTTTGGATGTGGCAGTCGTGTAAAAGGCAAATCAAAAGAAGCATCAATTTCACTTTCTGTCATTGTTTCATAAGGCGGATTTATAACCAATTTTGAATTTCCAACATCCTGAAAAATTCTATTTGCAAATAATTTATTAGACTCTTGTTCAATAACCTTAAAATTTGAAGCAAATAACTTTTTATCCTTCAAACAAACTTCATGGGAGTGAATAGAAACATCTTTCCAGTTTTTATTTTTAGGAACCTCTTCATTCTTATTTAATAGAAAAGCAGTTTGTTTAATAGTTGTTAAACTTGAAAACGGAACGCCTTTTTGCAATAAACTTACAATTTCTCTCAATGGTTGCTCTCCCATTCCGTACACTAGCAAATCTGCTTTAGATTCCTCTAAGATTGTAGGTTTTAATGTGTCGCTCCAATAATCGTAGTGTGTAACTCTTCTTAAAGAAGCTTCAATACCACCAATTAAAACAGGAACATCAGGAAATTTTTCTTTTAAAATATTGCTATAAACTGCAGTTGCATAATCTGGTCTAAAACCTTTATCTCCGTTTGGAGTATAGGCATCTTTATCACGACTTCTTTTACTAGCAGTATAATTACTAACCATTGGATCCATACAACCACCAGTAACAGCAAAAAATAGTTTTGGAGTTCCAAGCTTGGTAAAATCTTGTAAATTATCGTTTACACTAGGCTGAGGAACTATTGCAACGCGCAACCCATAACTTTCTAAAATTCTACCAACAACCGCATGACCAAATGCTGGATGATCTACATAGGCATCTCCGCTAAAAAGAATTACATCTAATTCTTCCCAACCTCTAAGTTTTACCTCTTTATTTGTTGTAGGTAACCAATCTGAAAGTTTATTCATCATAATTTGCAAAAATACACTATTTATAATTATTCTGAATTACATTTTTTTAGTTGTTCGATTTCAGGGGTAATTTTAGTGTTTTGTGTTAATAAATGTTAATGAGTGTTAAACTTTTAAACCTTTTAAATTTAGTACAGTCAAAGAAGCATATTAACACATTAAAATATTTAGATTATGAAAAAATTAGTAGGATTAACAGTAATGATAATGTTCTTTTCTTTAACTATAGTAGCTCAAGGACAAAGACAAAACAAAAGAGCAAATTACACTCCAGAACAAAGAGCAACATTACAAAGTAAAAAATTAGCTTTACGATTAGACCTAAATGAAAACCAGCAAAAAGAAGTTAAAAAAATGATGTTGAAGTCTGCAGAAGAGCGTGAAAAACTTAGAGCTTCATTTCAAAAAAACAAACAAGACGGTACTGGTTTTACAACAGATGAACGTTTTGCACGTGAAAATATGCGATTAACAAGACAACAGGCCCATAAAGCTGAAATGAAAAAGATTCTTACAAAAGAACAGTATGAAAAATGGGAAAACTCTAATCGAAAATCTATGCGTAAAGCCACTATGAAAAAAGGGAATAAACAAGGAGCTAGAAGAGTTAATGGTTCTAAAAAACAGTTTAAAAATAGAGTTTAGTTTTTTAATTGATTAATGTTGAGAGCGTTGCATTTTGTAACGCTTTTTTTATTTTGACACAATTAATACTTGCCCAATACTTATAGTATTAGAATCTAAACTATTAATTTTTTTAAGATCAGAAACAGTTAAACCATATCTTCTAGAAAGTGAATACAGTGTATCACCTTTTGTTACAATATGATTTTTTAAATCGTTATTTTTAGGATATTCAAATGATTTTCCTAAAACTTCAGTATCATATTTATGTAAATCATATTTTTCAATAATAGCAATTAATTTTGCAGGATAACGCCTATCTGTAGCATAACCAGCTTTACTCAAGCCCTTTGCCCATTTAACATAATCTCCCTGCTCTATTTTAAATAAATCTGAATACCTAGACCTACTTGTTAAAAATAAGGAATGATCTTTATAAGAGTTTGCCGGGTCTTTATAGACCCTAAAACATTCTCCTTTTTCATCATCATCGTGATAGGTCTTATCTCCTTCCCAACCTTTATGACATTTTATTCCAAAGTGATTATTAGATCTTTTTGTTAATTGACTATTACCGCTAGAGGATTCTAAAATACCTTGCGCTAACTTAATACTAGCAGGAATGTTATAGTTACGCATATCTCTCATTGCTGCATCTTTATACTGCTCAATATAATCTAACGTTGAATTTCTAATAGTTGAATTTGTGTTTGACACTAAAGTAACCTTCTTTGAATCGGTATCATTTGTCGATTTAATAACCATCTCCTTATGAGGTGTTTCTAATTTTTTAACAAGCTTCTTTTTAGACTTACAACTTACTAATAAACTAAGCGTTAAAACGGTAATTAAAAAAAACTTCAAATTCATAATTATACTATTTCTACTAATTTTTTATTTTTCAAATATACATTCATTCCATCAATTCCTTGCAAACCTCCTGTATGAATTGCTAAAATACTAGTCCCTTTTTCAAAATAATCATTTTTTATTAAATCTACAATTCCAAATAACATTTTACCTGTATAAACAGGGTCTAAAGGAATCCCCGTTTCTCCCTTAAATTTATTAATAAAATTAATTAAAGTTTCCGAAACTTTTGCATAACCTCCAAAATGATAATTAGTATTTAAACTCCAATTTTTGTTAGTTAGTACATATTTTTTAATTTCATTTTGAAGAAAATCTCCTTTTAAAGCCGGAAAACCAATAGTTTTTTGATGCTCCTTTGTTGAATTTATAATTCCAGAAATTGTCCCTCCAGTTCCAACAGATGAACAAATTACATTATAAACAATATCTCTTTCAGTTAAAATCTCTTCACATCCTTTAACTGCAAAGGTATTTGTTCCACCTTCTGGCACTAAATAAAAATCACCAAATTGTTGTTTTAAATTATCTAGAAATTCTTTGGAAGTTTTTTCTCGGTATGCACTTCTAGAAACAAAATGAAATTGCATATTATGTTTTGAAGCAAACTTTAGAGTTGGATTATTTTGCAGGACTTCTTCCAAATTATTAGCTAATTCTTCACCCCTAATTACTCCAATAGTATTAAACCCGAATTGAGAACCGGCTGCTGCGGAAGCTGCAATATGATTAGAATATGCTCCTCCAAAGGTAATTAAAGTCATTTTTTCTTGATTTTTAGCTTCTACTAGATTGTACTTTAACTTCCTATATTTATTTCCTGAAATAAACGGATGTAATTTATCTTCTCGTTTTATAAATAAAGAAACCCCTGAATCTGCAATCTCAGAGAAATAGACTTGTTCTATATCACTTACTTTAGTTTCTAAGAACACACTTCAATTTTTTCTTCTAGTTCTGTCCAAGCTTCCATCAAAATCTCTATTTGATGTTTTTTTGCTTTATAGTTTTCAAAAAATTCTGGCTCAGCAACGGTTGCTTCATAATCTTTAGCAAGTGCTTCATCTAATTCTAAAATTTCTTTTTCCAGAACATCTATTTCAACCTCTATTTTACTAAGTTTATTTTTTAACTTTTTTAGCTCCTTTTCTGCTTCTCTAGATAATTGAACGTTTTCTTTTTTAGCAATATCAGGTTTCTTTTCTACAACTGTTCTTTTTTCTGCCTCTCTTAAATTTTCAATTTGATGCTGTTCCAAGAAAAAGTCAATATCACCTAGATACTCTTTAATAACTTTATCTTTAAATCCGTAAACTGTTGTTGTTAAATCTTGTAAAAAATCTCTATCATGTGAAACCACAATTAGTGTACCATCAAATTTTTGAAGTGCCTGTTTTAGCACATTTTTTGAAGCAATATCTAAATGGTTCGTAGGCTCATCCATTATTAAGACATTGAATGGAGAAAGTAATAATTTACAAAGTGCCAACCTGTTTCTTTCACCCCCCGAAAGCATTTTTGCTTTTTTATCGACAGCTTCACCACTAAATAAAAATGAACCCAACATATCTCTAACTCTTGCTCTATTAGTATCTGTTGCGGCATCTTGCATAATTTCTAAAACCGTTTTTTCCGGTTCTAAATATTCAGATTGATTTTGAGCAAAATATCCAATTTCAACATTATGACCTAATTTTAAATGTCCACCGTGTGCTATTTCACCAACTAAAATTTTTGCCAACGTAGATTTCCCTTGACCGTTTTGACCAACAAATGCAATCTTACTATTTCTCTCAATTAATAAATCAACATTTTCAAGAACGTGTTTATTTCCATAACTTTTAGATAAATCTTCGGCTTCAACAACAATTTTCCCTGGTTCTTTTGAAGTTTGAAACCGCACATTCATTACTGCATTGTCGTCACTATCAACCTCAATACGCTCAACTTTATCCAACTTTTTTATTAAAGATTGCGCCATTGTAGCCTTGTTAGCTTTTGCTCTAAACTTATCAATTAACAACTGCGTTGCTTTAATTTCCTTTTCTTGATTTTTTTGTGCCTGAAGTTGTTTTTCTTTTATTTCTCCTCGCAATAATAAAAACTGAGAATATGGTTTTTTATAGTCGTAAATTTTCCCTAATGATATTTCAATAGTTCTATTTGTTACATTATCTAAAAACATTTTATCGTGCGAAACCAGCACAATAGCGCCTGTATAATTTTTTAAGAAATTTTCCAACCAAATGATAGATTCAATATCTAAATGGTTGGTTGGCTCATCTAATAATAAAATATCATTGTTTTGTAATAATAATTTAGCCAATTCAATACGCATTCTCCAACCTCCTGAAAAAGTATCGGTTAACTTATCAAAATCCTCCCTTTGAAATCCTAAACCTTGAAGAATTTTTTCAGTATTCCCCTTATAATTATACCCCCCTAACAGTTCGTAACGGTGTGTATACTCGTTTACTCCAACCATTAAGTCGTGGTAATAATCACTTTCGTAATCGGTTCTTTCAGCTAATTCTTTATTAATCTGATCTAATTTTGCTTCAATCTGTTTTATTTCTTCAAAAGCTTGGTAGGCTTCATCTAAAATAGTTCTCCCCTCTTCAAAATCAATATCCTGCCGTAAAAACCCGATACGTATGTCTTTATCAAAAGCCATGGTTCCACTAGAACTTTCAATATCTTGAGAAATAACTCTTAATAAGGTCGATTTTCCTGCTCCATTTTTCCCAATTAATCCTACTCTATCTCCTTTATTTAATTTAAAAGTTATTTCGGAAAATAAATCTGTACCAGCAAAAGAAACCGATAAATTATGTACGTTAAGCATTGATATTTTATAATTTAATGTATAATTTTGTGTTTTCTATAAAACCTTGCAAACTTACTATAAAAATTTTTGGCACTCAATTAAAGTTTTTATTATAATAACTATAAAATATACAAAAAATGTTAAAAAAAGGATCGAAACTTTATAGTGTTTTATTTAACAAGTGCCCAAGATGCCAGGAAGGAGGTTTTATGGAAGAAAAAAATATGTTTAAATTTAAGACAGCATTTAAAATGAATACCAATTGTTCTTATTGTGGTCTTAAATACATGATGGAACCTTCATTTTTTTATGGTGCTATGTATGTAACTTATGCGCTTACCGTTGGAATTTCAATAATTACATTTATTATTTCAACACTACTATTCAAGCTGAGTTTAATTGAAAGTTTTATTCCAATTGTTGTTGTTTTAATTTTAACAGCCCCTATTTCATTGAGGTTTTCTAGAATAATTTGGATTAATATTTTTGTTAAATTCAATAAAAATATTACGAAAAACGAGCAATAGAAATTTCTTTTTCTAAGGCTTCTCCAAGCTCTAAATGCTTGTAAAGCAATTTAGCCGCTTTTGGAGCAATCATTACACCACGTGTTCCTAAACCGTTTAAAATTGCCATATTCGAGTGCTTTGGGTGTTTTCCAACTAACGGTCGTCTATCTTTTACAGTAGGTCTTATCCCTGCAACATGGTCAACAACTTTAAAAGGAACTGTAATACAACCTTTTAATTTTGTGAGTAATTCTTTTTTACCTTCTTCCGTAGGGACTTTGGTAGTATCTTTCCAATTGAAAGTAGCACCTACTTTATAATAATTATTTCCTAAAGGAAGCACAAAAACTGCTGCTTTTAATAAAAAATCTATAATTAAATCCGGAGCGTGAATTATTAGTAATTCTCCTTTTGCTTCTTGCATTGGCAAGTAATTAAAAAATGGATTTTGTTGTAATCCGAATCCTTCACAATATAAAATTTTAGAAGCATTAATACCTTTATATTCTATAGTATCATCTTCAATTTTCATTTTTTTATATTCAAAACTTTCTTTTAAAAGCAACTTTTTATCCAATAAATAATTTCTGTAATCTTCTAATAACAATTTTGTATCAATTCTTCCTGTATTCTTCAGTTTTCCAAACCCAAAATCTGCATTAACTCCAACATGTTTTTTATGTATAATTTCAGAATCCATGTAGTCGGAAAGCAATGGTTTATCACAAGCAATAAACCAATTATTTTGCTCTTCTATAGATTTAAATATCCGATAAACAGGAACTGAATAATGATATTTTGTATTAAATTGTATTTCTAAACTTTCATAAAAAGGAATTGCAATTTTAAGTTGATTTACAGCGTCCCAAACAGGTGTAAAACGTTTTAAAATAACTGGATTGTACATGCCACCTGCAACTATGGATGAATTTTGAGAGTTGTCTTCAAAAATAATAAAAGATTTATTATGTTTTTCTAACTCTTTAGAAAAAGCTAACCCTGCCAAACCTAAACCAACTATTATATAATCTACTTGCATTTTATAAAGTTACATTAAACGAAAAAGCTGTTTAGAAAGTTTTAAAACTTTTTAAACAGCTTTTTATTTTTTTTAGAAAAGTTTTAATAATTCCACATGTCTAACTCTTTATTTCTAATTTGTTCTTTAATCTTATTAGACTCAAGAACTTGAAATAAAGAATTCCCTTTTACATAGTCTGAAACATCTCTATCTCCAAATATATTTTCTTCTCGATAGATAATAGAATTAAATCTTCTTGCATTAAGTATATGATCAAAAGAAATTGGGAATGCTGAATTTTTAGGATTGAAAACTTTCATGTCGTGCAGTAAATTTCTTGCATCTGGAAACCAAACCCAAAATAATGGCAATTGCTCTGTAATATCAATATCCTCTCTACCCATAGTTTGCACGTCTGGTGCAATTGGAGCCAAAGCTAAAAGTCTATACTTTAATTCTCCTTGGCGTTTATCAAAATACCAAAGACCTTTAATTTTAAAACCTTCAATATCTTGAGAAGTTAAATTTATTTTATCAATATATTCGTCAATATTAATTGCACCTGCATTTAATTCATCGAAACCGGCATCTGTAGTATCAACTCTAAATAATTTTCTATTTATTTCAGCTTTAGTCATTTTCGCCGTAAAATAGGAATCATCATAAACTTCGGTAATTTCATCATTTTTAATACCTCTAAGCAGCGTGTCAAACAAAGATCTTCTATCACCTGCAACAGTTGTGGTATCTACAGGATAATACAACGGTAAATTAATACGTTCGTTTAAATCAATATATTCCCAAACCACTTTAGACCATAAAATATCTCTATCATCTACATATCCGTAATCTAGCGGTCTATCGTTATCTACAGCTTTTTGTTCAGCAGTTTTTTCTCCAATATCGGAAGGTCTTTTAGCATTTAAAAGATTAGATTGTGCAAATGTTGTTTGAAACAACATCAAAGCCAAAATTAAGATTCCAATATTTTTCTTATTCATCATTTATTACAATTTATTGAATTTCAACACTTACTGGTGAAGCATTTTTAATTTTATAACCACTGTTTCCTACTAACGAAGATTTTATATCAAATATTGTTACTATATCACCTCTTTTAGCCTTAGCTATTGCCTTTTTTGCAGCAGCATCCATTTTATTTCCTCTAACAACAACCGCACCTTGTCCAAGCACTTTAATTGTAAAACCAGTGGTGGCTAATTTTAAATCGAAATCAAAATCTGGCAATTCTGCTCCTACAGTTGCATTTACCAAACTAGAATTAGGCATTACAACATGCCCTGATTCTTTTCTAATAGTTCCTTGGGGAGAAGGAATATCTTTAATTCTAAAATTTTGTGAAGAACTCACAGTTTGTCCATTTGGCAATGTTCCCGAAACTTTAATGGTCACTTCTCTTCCAGAAGCTGGTGTCATAGTATATTTTCCTGAACCGCCTGTTTTAGTTAAACCTGTAGCTGTTGCTCGTACTAAATTATCAGGAATTCCAGGAATAGAAATTGTCATTGGGTTTGGCACACCCCTATAAACAACATTCATTTTATCTGCTGAAATTACAGCACTATTTGGTTTAGGAATTACTGCATATGTACTATTTATTTCTATCTCAACTGGCTCACCATTTTCTATAAAAACAAATTTTCCTTTTACTTCACGTTCTCCAACTCCACCGGCAGGAAAATCTAAAACAGCTCCACCATCTTCAATTTTAGTGATTTTATTTCCATTAACTATAACTTCTGAAGGTTGTAATGAGGAATCATATCGGCCTAATACAATTTTTCCCTTAAAGTTTTCACCTTGAAAAAAAGCAGATTTTTCTGGAATTAAAATTGTTTTGTAATTAGACATAGAGACATCACTCTCTAATTGTCCTCCTAATAATGTGCTATAAATTTCAGATTCCGTGGTTTTAACATCCATTTGCATAGCTGTTAAATTAGTAACGGTAGATATTAAAGGAAAACCTTCATATCTATTGTTTAACCAAGGCTGCGTACCTATACCCTTTTTTTGATCTGAAGTATCGAATCGTTTATTTATTACAGCGCTTAACGGATTATTTTCTCCTAATAACCCTAAAATACTATTTTTATAACTATTTATTTGATTTAAAAATTCTTGACCTTCTTCTGTATATGAATCTTTTAAGAAGAAATGTTCATCTACAAGGTTAGACTGATCCATTGTTTCGTAATTTTTAGGATCTTCTAGACCATCTACCAAAAACGCTTTTTTTGTTTCTAAATACGTAGTAAAATCTTTAGAAAGTTTATTTACAGTAATGGCAGTTTTATATAAATCGGCATATTTTTCTGGCTGCTCTTGTGCCTTAGTTGATAAGTTACTAAGTGTTTGATTGTTTTTTTGCGTTGCTGTTGAATTGTTTTCAACAAGCTTTTCATTCATAAAACCAAAAGCTGATAAAACTTCTTTAGACATATTCATTGCTAACATTGCAATAAAAACTAAATACATTAAGTTTATCATCTTTTGCCTTGGTGATAATTTACCTGAAGCCATTTTAATTAGTTTTTTTGATTAATAATTTATTTAATAATAAACAACTAATTATTTATTAGACATTGCAGATAACATACCTCCATATACACCATTTAATGATGATAAATTAGTAGCTAAAGATTCCATTTGTTCTTTTAATTTCCCAGCATTTACAGCAACTTGTTCGTTTATTTCAGCTTGTCTGCTAGTGCTATCTAATTGCACTTTATATAAACTATTTAAAGATTCCATTTGTGCCGCAGCTAAAGATAATTGCTCGCTATATTTGGTAGTTGCAGCAATTGAATCTACTGTTGGTGCAATATTTTCTGCAGCTCCTTTGAAGTTTTGAATACTTTCTCCTAAACTTTTCATTAATCCAGCATCTAACTTTGCATCTCTTAACATATCATCTAATTTTTGAGATAATAAACTTTGAGCCTCTTTAGCTTCAGCTTTATCTTTATCTCTTAATCTTCCATCTGCTAATTCTGGATATACTAAAGACCAATCTAAATCATCATCTACAGGTTCAAAAGCCGATATTGCAAAAATAATTGCTTCTGTAATTAAACCAATAGCTAACATTACATTCCCCGTAAGAAAACCAATACTATAATGTGTTAACTTAAAAAGCGCACCAATAATAACAATTGATGCACCAAGGCCATAGGCCATATTAAAGATTTTTTTTGTATTTTTCTGTGCCATAATTCTGATTTTTTTTTGTTTATATGTTTGTTGATTTAATTTCCGCTAATATCAGTTCCTAAAAAGTCTTGTACAGTTCTAAAGCCAATATAACTTCTGGCTGAATCAGCATATTCGTAATCTCTAGTACTTACTTCTAAAAAATACGCAACATCTTTCCAAGAACCTCCTCTAATTACTTTTCTATGGTTTTCATCAATCTCTACATTAGGATTCATTGTAGAACCTATATAATAAGATGCTTCACTATAAGAAGTATTTGTCCATTCTGCAACATTTCCAGACATATTATAAAGTCCATAATCGTTTGGCGGGTATGATTTTGCTTCAACGGTATACAAGGCACCATCAACAGCATAATTACCCCTAATAGGTTTAAAGTTTGCTAAAAAACAACCTCTATCTGTTGTTAAATAAGGATTACCCCACGGGTACGTAGCGTTTTCAAGCCCCCCTCTAGCTGCATATTCCCATTCTGCTTCTGTAGCTAGTCTAAATTGAGGTACTTGTGTTGGATTTCTTTTTGCATTTAAATAATCGTTTTTCTTTTTTGTTCTCCATTTACAAAATGCTTTTGACTGCATCCAGGAAACTCCTACCACAGGATAATCATTATATGCTTGATGATAAAAATAATCTTGATGCATTGGATCGTTATACGAATATTTAAAATCACGTACCCAAACAGTAGTATCTGGATACACATTTACTGTTTCTTGTTTTATAAAATCTCTTCTATTTCCTTTGTTTCTAGCTGCTGCTTCCTGATCTAGCCAATAATAGGTGAACTTTAATTTATCTACATTTAACATTCTTCTTCCTTCAAAACTATCTTCAATAGGAGTTAAAATAGAATCAATCATAACTTCGGCATATTCTTCACTTGGAAATTCATGAACATTCCAAATAATTTCTGAATCCCAATTCAACATTTTACCTTGAGTTGGAGAGTTTAAATCTCCTAAACTACCATAGGTTTTCATCATATATTTTTGATATGGAGACATATCAGTAGAGTCAATATTTAAAAACATATATTCTTCTAATACTGGTTCTCCATCAAAAGACATAAGTTCTGAAAATAAGGCAAGTTCTGTTCTAACAATGGAGTCTCTTACCCAATGTACAAATTCTTTATATTCACTGTTTGTTATTTCTGTTTCATCCATGTAGTAAGGACGCACAGTTACAGTTCTGGCTGGGGAATTAAGTGAACCTGCAACATCTTCACTTTGCTTACCCATTGTAAAAGATCCACCAGGGATTAGTGTCATACCTAATGGTCTCTCAGAATGCCAATTATTTGAAGACTTAACTCCAACTAACTCTCCTTGATCATTTGAACCACAACTGACTATCACCAATGCTAGCAAAATATACAATGATATTCTCTTCATATTAATTTATAATTCTTTTAGGCAAACGTATTACTAATTAATTTAAAATACAATATTTAACATAAACTGTTTAAAACTAAAAAATATTGATTTTAGTATTTAAAATATTCCTTTAATTTAATTTTTTAAATGTTTGCATCCATCTTTCAGGAATTTCTTGGTTACTTGCACTTATATAATCTTGATATGTACAAGGTATTAACGCATGTCTTTTAAATTTATTATTATTACTTATTTCTATTTCCATCCACCATCTTCCGCTTTTATGACTTTTATAAAAATTTAGCACTTCATCTTCAATTGGAACAATAAACTTTTTATACTGATCCTTTAATCCAAATGGATAGTCATTTGCTCTAAAATTAACACCTTCAATAAAATACCAAATCATTTGAGAGATTAATTGAGCAGTCTGATTTTTAGTATCTAAAATTGGATTGTATTCGTAAATACCGAATGATGAAACTTTATCACTAATTCCCGCATACCTTGCAATAGCACAAATATCAACTCCTGAAAGCCCATTTGGACATGCATTCTTATTTCCTGGAGCATCTGCATTTTTAATAGACGACATATCTATACTAACAATATCTGCATCTCTTAAAATTGGTTCAACTATTTGAATTTCATTCAAAACTTCACCCAACCTAACCGCATCAAAGTATAAACTTTCTAGTAAATCAATTTCTTCTTGTGAGTTAAAATAGGTTTGATATCCAATATTGCAAAAATTAAATAAATTATTTGGTGGATTCATAACAACCTTACTCAAATAGGATTGAGAATTCAAATCATCTTCTATAGAACCTAAATCAAATTTACTATCTACTGCTACAATATTAACAGTTTGTTCTAAAGTATCGTAAGCCCTGTAATTTGCATATGTAAGCTCTTGTCCTCCTCCAATAATTATAGGTATAATTTTATTTTTGATTAAATAACTTACAAGTGTATTAACCGCAAAATAAGTGTCTTCAATGGTATTTCCCTGTTGAATATCTCCTAAATCTGCAACATTTATTGGCCAATTTCCAGGATACAATTTGTACAATTCTTTTCTTAACTCACTTAAATTTGTACCTGTTCCATTATTATCAACAGCACCACGCCCCTCTAAAACTCCAATTATTGCAATTTTTGTAGTTGTTAAGTCTGGGAAATTATCTTTATTAGCATATATCTTAATACATTGCCCAAATGAACTATCATTTTGCATGCTTGCATACGCTACTAATGTATTATCTACGGGTTTAAGATAATCGAAATTCATTTTTAGGGGTTAAGTAGTATAATTGTTGGCAATATACTAAAAAAATTATTTTTTCGTTGTTTTTCTTTTAGTTGTTTTCTTTTTTGGAGCTTTCTTTTTTGGAGCCTTCTTTTCTATTATATCTTTTACCTCTTCTAGTGTTAGCTTAGTAGCATCTACCGTTTTTGGCAATTCAATTTTAATTTTTCCTTTTAAAATATTTGATCTTCCCCAACGTGCTTTTTCAACTCTAATACCTTCTTCTTCCCAATTATGAAGCACTTTTTCTATTTCTTTTCTCTTTTTATCTTCAATTAATTCTTCAAGATTTACCTGAGTTAAATTATCAAAATCGTATTTTTTATTAACATTGATAAACATATTGTTCCATTTTATAAAAGGACCAAATCTACCTACACCTTTTTGAATTGGTAAATTTTCATAAGTACCAATTGGTGCATCTGCTTTTTGTTTTTCCTGAATTAATTCAATGGCTCTGTTAATATCTACTGACATAGGGTTTTCGTCTCTTGGAATTGAGACAAACATAGTGTCAAATTTAATATAAGGACCAAAACGACCATTAGCAACAATTACATCATTACCTTCATAACCTCCAATTTTCTTAGGAAGCTTAAACAAATCCATTGCTTCTTCATAGGTTATAGAAGTTAAGGTTTGATCTGGTTGTAAACTTGCAAATTTTGGTTTTTCTTCGTCTGTAGCTTCCCCAATTTGTACCATAGCTCCAAACCTACCCAAACGGGCATATACATTTTTACCGCTTTCTGGGTCTATTCCTAATAATCGCTCTCCTTTTGCTCTATCGGCATTTGCAGCAACATCTTCAACTATTGGATGAAATTTTTTGTAAAAATCTTTTATCATAGAAATCCAATCTTCCTTTCCTTCGGCAATAGCATCAAATTCAGACTCTACTTTTGCTGTAAAACCAAAATCCAAAATATTTGAGAAATTTTCTACTAAAAAGTCATTTACAATATTACCTATATCTGTTGGAACTAATTTCCCTTTATCTGAACCTACTTTTTCAGTTAAAACTTTAGAAACTACTTTCCCTTTGGTTAATTTTATTTGTGTATAATCTCTGTCAACACCATCAATTGTACCTTTTTCTACATATTCTCTACGCTGAATTGTTGAAATTGTTGGTGCATATGTGGAAGGACGTCCAATTCCTAATTCTTCTAATCTTTTTACCAAAGCAGCTTCTGTAAATCTATAAGGCGGTCTTGAATATCTTTCGGTTGCAACAATATTTTTATTGATTAAAGTATCTCCTGTTGTTAAATTAGGAAGCATTCCTTCTTGTTCTTCATCTTCATTATCTGTACCTTCTAAATACACTTTTAAGAAACCTTCAAACTTTATCATTTCACCATTTGCAGTAAAAATAGTATTGTTATTCGAGTTTGAAATTTTAACATTGGTACGTTCTAATTGTGCATCACTCATTTGTGAAGCAATGGTCCGTTTCCAAATTAAATCGTACAATCTATCTTGATCGTAATCAACAGAAACCGACTGCTGACTCATATTTGTAGGTCTTATAGCTTCGTGTGCTTCTTGCGCGCCTTTAGATTTAGTACTGAAATTTCTTGGTTTACTATATGCTTCACCGTACGATGAAATTATTTCTTCTTTTGCTTCATTTTTAGCATCATTAGATAGGTTTACACTATCTGTTCTCATATAGGTAATTAAACCTGCTTCATATAAACGTTGCGCAATCATCATTGTTTTTGCAACGGGAAAATATAATTTTCTAGAAGCTTCTTGTTGTAATGTTGAAGTTGTAAATGGTGCTGCTGGAGATTTTTTCGCAGGTTTTTTTTGTAAATCTTCAACCTTGAAATTTGCACCAATACACGAATTTAAAAATGCTTCTGCAGCTTCTTTTGTGTCAAAATTCTTTGGCAAATTAGCTTTAAACTTTTTACCTTCTAAATTAGTGAATTCTGCAACCACTTTATAGGAAGCTACCGGAGTGAAATTTGTTATTTCACGCTCTCTTTCCACTATTAATCGAACAGCAACTGATTGCACTCTACCAGCAGACAATCCTCCTTTTATTTTTCTCCATAAAACTGGTGATAATTCATATCCTACCAACCTGTCTAATACTCTGCGCGCTTGTTGTGCATTTACTAAATTGTAATCTATACTTCTTGGATTTTCAGCAGCCTTTAAAATAGCCTTTTGTGTAATCTCATGAAAAACAATACGTTTTGTTGTAGCATCTTTTAATTTTAGCTGCTCAAATAAATGCCAAGCAATTGCCTCTCCCTCGCGATCCTCATCCGAAGCCAACCAAACAGTATCTGCTTTTTTAGCTAAACTTTTTAATTTTTTTACAATAGCTTTCTTATCTGAAGAAACTACATAATTTGGCATAAAATCTCCATCTACGTTTATTCCTATTTCCTTAGAGGGTAAATCTGCAATATGCCCAAAACTAGATTCAACTTGAAAATCTTTTCCTAAAAATTTTTCAATTGTTTTTGCTTTTGCAGGTGACTCTACTATTACCAAATTTTTTGCCATAAATCTTTTCTTTTTTCATAAAAAACACCTTGAATATATTTAGGCGCTTTTGGTTTGCAAATGTATATAAGATTTTTAATACTTATCAAAAACTATTTGCTAAAAATAAAAAAAACAGGCTATATAGCCTGTTTTTACTAGAAAAACTATTTTTAATTTAAATGATATTCACTCAATAAACTAAGCCCATTATCCGAATAATTATATTGAAACGACGTATTATCACCAATTAACCATAAATTATTTTGCATTAGAACTACATCAAAAGCGGTTATGTTTTTAAATGTATTTAGCAATTCTAAATCTTCAATTTTTGTTTTATTTTATCACTGTTTCAAAGTGTGTATTACTAATACCTTTAAAAATATTAAAACGCTACATTAGGTATTAATATTTAATTCTTAACCAATTAACAAAATTACTTTAAATATTAGAGCTGAAAAGCCATTTAAACAGTTTGTTAAAGTTCTGCCAATATGTCATATTTTTAGAAAATTGGTTATATCTTTGTAATCCAATAAAAAGATATGGGTAGCGAAAAAGTTATAGAAGAAAAAAAGCAAGGTCAAGCGCTTTTAACAGATCATAAACAAGGAAATCATAAAAAACTTTTTATAGAAAGTTATGGTTGCCAAATGAATTTAAATGATACTGAAATTGTTGCATCAATACTTTCTGAAGAAGGTTACAACACCACTCATTTGCTAGAAGAAGCAGATTTAGTTTTGGTAAATACTTGTTCAATTAGAGAAAAAGCAGAACAAACTGTTCGTAAACGTCTAGAAAAATACAATGCTGTTAAAAAAATAAATCCAGCTATGAAAGTTGGTGTTTTAGGCTGTATGGCAGAGCGTTTAAAATCGAAATTTTTAGAAGAAGAAAAAATTGTTGATTTGGTTGTTGGGCCAGATGCTTATAAAGATTTACCTAATTTATTAGCTGAAGTAAGTGCTGGTAGAGATGCTGTAAATGTTATTCTTTCTAAAGAAGAAACGTACGGAGATATTTCTCCAGTTAGATTAAATAGCAACGGTGTTTCGGCTTTTGTTTCAATTACTAGAGGTTGTGACAATATGTGTACTTTTTGTGTAGTACCATTTACAAGAGGAAGAGAACGTAGCCGAGATCCAAAAAGTATTTTAGAAGAAGTAAGAGATTTAGTAGCTAAAAATTATAAAGAAATTACACTTTTAGGTCAAAATGTTGATAGCTACCTTTGGTATGGAGGTGGTTTAAAAAAGGATTTTAAAAATGCTTCTGAAATTGCCAAAGCAACTGCAGTTGATTTTGCACAATTATTAGATTTAGCTGCTACTGAGTTTCAAAAAACACGTTTTCGTTTTTCTACCTCTAACCCACAGGATATGAGCTTAGATGTAATTCACACTATGGCGAAACACGAAAACATTTGTAAATACATTCATTTACCTGTACAGTCTGGAAGTACCACTGTATTAGAAAGAATGAATAGACAACACACACGTGAAGAGTATATGGAACTGATTGACAATATCAAAAAAATATTACCTGAATGTTCCTTGTCTCAGGATATGATTGCTGGATTTTGTGGAGAAACTGAAGAAGAACATCAAGATACATTAAGCTTAATGGAATATGTACAATACGACTTTGGTTTTATGTTTGCTTATTCTGAACGTCCTGGCACACCTGCGGAAAAAAGAATGGAAGACGATGTTCAACTAGCAGTTAAAAAAAGAAGGTTAAATGAAATTATCCAGCTTCAAAGAGAACATGGTGCTTATCGCATGGAACAATTTATAGGTAAAAATGTAGAAGTTTTAATCGAAGGTACTTCAAAAAAATCTGATGCGCATTGGAAAGGCAGAAATTCGCAAAATGCCATGGTTATTTTCCCAAAAGGAGATGAACAAATTGGTGATTTTGTAGACATTCTTGTTGAAGATTGTACTTCAGCAACGCTATTAGGAAAAAGAGCATAATTATGGAATCATTACAAGTAATAA
>NZ_BMNS01000004.1:162093-408952 GCF_014646675.1 Lutibacter litoralis
AAGTGGTGTAGGTAAAGAAAATATACCGAAAATTATTCACGCTTTATCGCATAGAAAACACGCAAAATATATTGCTGTAAACTGTGGTGCAATTCCAGAAGGAACCATAGACAGTGAACTTTTCGGACATGAAAAAGGAGCTTTTACTGGAGCAACAGCTGCACGTAAAGGTTATTTTGAAGTTGCAGATGGAGGTACTATTTTTTTAGATGAAGTTGGAGAATTACCGCTAACTACACAAGTGAGGTTATTACGTGTTTTAGAAAATGGTGAATTTATAAAAGTTGGTTCTTCGCAAGTTCAAAAAACAAATGTACGTATTGTAGCTGCAACAAATTTAAAAATGCACGACGCAATTTCTAAAGGTAAATTTAGAGAAGACTTATATTATAGATTAAGTACTATTGAAATTAATCTTCCACCGCTTCGTGACCGCCTTGGAGATATTCATTTATTATTTAGAAAATTTGCTTCAGACTTTGCTCAAAAATATAAAATGCCAACCGTTAGATTAACAGATGAGGCTGTAAAGGTTTTAAATAATTATGGCTTTCCAGGTAATATTAGACAATTAAAAAATATTGCAGAACAGATATCTGTTGTAGAAGAAAATAGGCTTATTTCTGCTCAAAAAATTTTAGAATATTTACCGAGTAAAGGAACTAATTTACCTTCTGTAATAAACGATGAAAAATCTAAAAGTGATTTTGCCTCTGAACGAGAAATAATGTATAAAATCTTGTTTGATATGCGTAATGATATCAACGATTTAAAAAAATTAACACTCGATTTATTAAAAGGAAATGACACTGGTAAAGTTCAAGAAGAAAACAAAAAACTTATTCAAAAAATTTATAAAGAAAAATCTTCTAAAGAACACGAAGAAAATCTAGTTGAAGTTGTTAGAATTAATGAAGCTTATAACAATTTAGATGAAGATTATCCTTTTACTGAAACTATTGATGCTGATGAAAGTTTATCTATTCAAGACAAAGAAATTGAATTGATAAAAAAATCTCTTGAACGCAACAATGGTAAACGAAAACTGGCAGCAAAAGAATTAGGTATTTCAGAAAGAACTTTGTATCGTAAAATAAAACAATACGATTTATAGTTAAATATAATTATCTTTGAAATCGCTATTTATAAAATAACAAAACAACTTAATGAAAAAAACTAGCTTCTTATTATTACTTCTCTTACTAACAATACAAAGTTGTGGAATTTATTCATTTACTGGAACAAATATAAATCCAGACGTAAAATCGGTTCAAATAGATTATTTTCCAAACGAAGCAATATTAGTAGAACCTTCTTTAAGTCAAGTATTTACAATACAATTAAGAGATTTATTTGATACACAAACAAATTTAACTTCCGTTAGTTCTGGAGGAGATTTGCAATTTGAAGGTGAAATTACAGGTTATAAAATAAACCCTATGACAGCTACTGCACAGCAAACAGCTGCACAAAACAGGCTAACTATAACCGTAAATGTTCGTTTTTTCAATAATAAAAATGAAGATGATAATTTTGAAAAAAGTTTCTCTCATTATTACGATTATGATGCAAATGCTCAATTAATTGGTAGTGCTTTAGATGATGCCTTTGATGAAATTATTGAACGTATTGCTCAAGATATTTTTAATGCTTCAGTAGCAAAATGGTAATACTATGAATACTACTGATTTTACAACCTTAATGCAAAACACCACTACCATTGATATTGCCAAAACCGAGCAATTAGAGGCTGTTATTAATGAATATCCGTATTTTCAATTAGCAAGAGCAATTCAATTAAAAGGATTAAATAATACCAATAGTTTTAAATACAATCAGGCCCTAAAAAAAACAGCTGCTTATACTGTTGATAGATCTGTTCTTTTTAATTTTATTACTTCACAAAATTTTGAAAGAACTTCAATTATAGAAATTCCTATTTTAGAAGAAATTGATGTTATTGAACCAGAAACAATAAAAACACTTCATAAAAAAATAATTACGGATTTAAAACCAAAAAGCAATCCCGTAACTACAGAAACAATTAAAACTCCTAAAGTTGAAACCGCAAAAAACACCACTTTAGAAGTTTTAGAAGTTGGTAAACCGCTTAAATTTAAAAGTTCAGAACCACATTCTTTTAATGAATGGATGCAATTAGTTTCTCAAAAGCCAATTATTAGAAAGGAAAATACTAAAAAAGACACCTTAAAAGGTGATAAAATTAGTTTAATAAATAAGTTTATAGAGCGCAAACCAAAAATCAAACCTGTTAGTAAAAATACTGTAAATCAGGACCTTTCACCTGAAAGCTCCTCAGAAAATGAAAGTTTAATGACCGAGACTTTAGCAAAAGTATATCTTGAACAACAAAAATTTGAAAATGCAATAAAAGCCTATCGCATTTTAAGTTTGAAATATCCAGAAAAAAGTGGTTTCTTTGCAGACCAAATTAAAGCAATTAAAATTTTACAAAAAAATAAGTCATGACAACCTATACATTATTTCTAGTTCTGATTATGGTAGTAGCATTTTTGCTAATATTAATTATTATGGTTCAAAACCCTAAAGGAGGAGGATTGGCTTCTTCATTTGGCGGTGGTGGAACACAATCTTTAGGAGGTGTGCAAAACACAACAAGTTTTTTAGATAAAAGTACTTGGACACTTTCAATTGTACTATTAGCACTTATATTATTATCTAATTTTGCTGCTCCAAAAGTAAATGCAGTTGATACAAGTTCAGAAATTGAAAATACTATTGAAAATCGTGAAATACTAGATACTCCTGCATTACCAGTTGAATCTACTACTACTCGAGATACCGTTCAATAATATTTTTAAAAAATATTTTTAAAATGCCAATGTGTGTGACACGTTGGCATTTTTTTGTATCTATATTTTCTATTAAAAGTACATTTGTCAGTTAATAAAAATTGGCACACTTTTAGACTATTTGTTTCACAGAATTAATAATTTTTAAACTAATTATAAAATGAATAAAATTAAAATTAAACCATTAGCAGATAGAGTTTTATTACAACCTGTTGAAGCCGAAACAACTACCGCTTCTGGACTTATAATTCCAGATTCAGCAAAAGAAAAACAACAAAAAGGAACAGTTTTAGCCGTTGGAAATGGCACAAAAGACGAACCAATGACTGTAAAAGTTGGTGATACTGTTTTGTATGGTAAATATGCGGGGACTGAACTTATCTTAGAAGGTACTGAATATTTAATTATGAGAGAGAGTGATATTTTGGCAATTGTCTAAATATAGCCTTTCGCATTTAGCCTTATATAATTATTAAATAAAATTAACTCGCAAAAAAGATTACAAATGTTTTTTTTGCAAAAAAACATAAAACATGGCAAAAAATATAATTTTTGATATTGAAGCACGTGACGGATTAAAACGTGGAGTAGACGCTTTAGCAAATGCTGTTAAAGTAACTTTAGGACCAAAAGGTAGAAATGTAGTAATTGGGAAGTCTTTTGGAGGCCCTGCAATTACTAAAGATGGTGTAACTGTTGCAAAAGAAATTGAATTAGAAGATCCTCTAGAAAATATGGGAGCTCAAATGGTAAAAGAAGTAGCTTCAAGAACCAACGATTTAGCTGGTGATGGAACTACAACTGCAACTGTATTAGCACAATCTATTGTAAAAGAAGGGTTAAAAAATGTTGCTGCTGGAGCAAATCCTTTAGACCTAAAACGTGGAATTGACAAAGCAGTTGAAGCTATTGTAAAAAACCTACAAGAACAATCTCAAGAAGTTGGGAACAAATCTGATAAAATAAAACAAGTTGCATCTATTTCAGCAAATAATGATGAAACTATTGGAGATTTAATTGCACAAGCTTTTGAAAAAGTTGGAAAAGAAGGTGTTATTACTGTTGAAGAAGCAAAAGGTACAACAACATATGTAGATATTGTTGAGGGAATGCAATTTGACCGAGGTTATTTATCGCCTTACTTTGTAACTAACGCAGATAAAATGTTAACAGATTTAGAAAATCCATATATTTTATTGTTCGACAAAAAAATAACAAATCTTAAAGATTTATTACCAATTTTAGAGCCAGTTGCACAAAGTGGGAAACCTTTATTAGTTATTGCTGAAGATGTTGAAGGAGAAGCTTTAGCTACTTTGGTTATGAATAAATTACGTGGTGCTTTAAAAATTGCTGCGGTAAAAGCTCCTGGTTTTGGAGACAGAAGAAAAGCAATGTTAGAAGATGTTGCCATATTAACCGGTGCTACTGTAATTTCTGAAGAAAGAGGTCTAACGCTTGAAAAAGCAACAATAGAAATGTTAGGTACTGCTGAAAGAGTGACTATTGACAAAGACAATACAACTATTGTTAACGGTGCTGGAGAAGCTGATTTAATTAAAGCTAGAGTTGCGCAAATTAAAGCTCAAATAGAAACTACAACTTCCGATTACGATAAAGAAAAACTACAAGAACGTTTAGCAAAATTAGCTGGTGGTGTTGCAGTATTGTATGTTGGAGCTCCAAGTGAAGTAGAAATGAAAGAGAAGAAAGACAGAGTGGATGATGCGTTACACGCTACTCGTGCTGCCGTTGAAGAAGGAATTGTTGCTGGTGGTGGTGTTGCTTTAGTTAGAACTATTGAAGTATTAAAATCTATTACTACAGATAGTTTGGATGAAGTAACAGGAATTAAAATTTTAGCCAGAGCCATAGAAGAACCACTACGTCAAATTGTTGAAAATGCTGGTGGAGAAGGATCTGTAGTTGTTGCAAAAGTAATGGAAGGAAAAGGAGATTTTGGTTATAATGCTAAAACAGATGAATATACTAAAATGTTAAAAGCTGGAATTATAGATCCTACAAAAGTAACACGTATTGCACTTGAAAATGCTGCCTCTGTTGCTGGTATGATTTTAACTACTGCTTGTACTTTAGTTGACATTAAAGAAGATGCACCTGCTGGTGGTGGAATGCCTCCAATGGGCGGTGGAATGCCGGGAATGATGTAATAAGATACAATCAAAAATATTGAAAGAGGCTGTTTATATAAAAAAAACAGCTTCTTTTATTTTTAAAAGAAATTAGAAATTGAATTCAGACAATTTTAAGTATTTTTGAATCATCTTTTAACCATCAAATATTAAGAATGAATTTAGATGCTATAACTACTATTGAAGATTGTCAAAAACTTTTAACTGCTGAGATTAAAACTTTTCCAGACTGGCCAGAAAAAGGGGTTAATTTTAAAGATGTACAAAGTATTTTATACAAACCAGAGTTGGCTTTAATCACTTCACATTATTTGCAAGAATTACTTCCAAAACAAGATGTTGATTTTTTATTTAATAAAATATTATGCTTTGATGCCAGAGGATTTTTATTTGGTTTTGATTTAGCAAAAGCTTCTAAAACACCAATGATATTAGCGAGAAAACCGGGAAAGCTTCCAGGTGAAATTATAACCCAAACCTTTGAAAAAGAATATGGATTAGATGAAATTCAGGTTCAAAAAAGCTTAATTAATCCTGGCGATAAAGTATTAATCCACGATGATTTATTAGCAACTGGTGGAACTGCCGGTGCAGCTGCAGAAATTATTTTAAAATGTGGCGCTGAAATTGCAGGTTTTAATTTTATTATGGATTTGTCCTTTTTACCAGGAAGAAAAGTGCTTCAACAATATGTTGATGACAGTAAAATTAAAGCACTGTTAACTTTTTAAAACACTTAGTTGTTTAAAATTCAATTTATTTCCAAAAAATATCATTAAAATTATCTGCAAATTTATTGTTCGTATGAAATTTTTCTATATCCTCTAACTGCTCTTTTGTGGCTATATTTTGAATTTCATTAAATAGAATACGCTCTTCAAAACGAATGTGTTCTTTTAATTTTACATGCAATACTGTCAAAGTATTTTCAATTTCAGAAGTATCTTTAAAAAGAGTCTCTAATAGTATATGCTCTTCCAAAGCTCGAGTTATTAACGGATGTTTATTTCCTAAAACTGGAAACATATATTTTTCTTCTAACTGAAAATGTTCTAAAATATGATTATCATAAAACCAATTTACATACAATTTAATTCGATCAACAGCTATTCCATTTGAAAGTCCAATTTTAATTTTCCAACAAAGCAATAACCCTTGATGGTGGTCTCTAGAAAACTCTTGTAATGATTGGTGCCTTTTAATCGCCATAATTTAATTTTGTTAAATTTAAGTAATTACTTTAACATAACTAAATAATTAAGCTTTTTCAAAATACTAAAAATCTTACAAATTATACTTCACAGAAAACATCCAAACTCGAGGTTGAATAAAATACAATGAGGTAGAATTACTATCTGAAATTTCGTTATAACTATCAGTATTCATAAAAGTATTGTCTGTTAAGTTACTAGCAGAAATTTTAAATTCCCATTTACTATCTTTTTGTTGATAATATAAATTTGCATTTAAAAACGAGTAGCTGTTTTTGGTTTCGCTGTTGGTGTTTTCAAAAGTACTTTTATAATTGTAATAACTATAATCTGCTGTTAGAATAAAGTTTTTTAAGAAACTAACTTCAATATTTGCGAAAGGCCTGTCGGTTTCACTATCTGAACTACTATAATCTGAAAGCGACTTTTGGTATCCAATTTCAAAATTTGGAGCATTTTTAAATTTTGTTGCAATACTTGCTTGGTAATTATGTGATAATGATTCTGATTTTATTAATTCATCATTTACAATATTATTATAAGTTGCGCTTAAAACGTTTGCAGAAAAGTTTGTTTTGAGTCTACTATATGTTTTACCATATCTAAAAAATGCAGACAACGTTTCATCTGCTAAATTTGAATTTACAGGATAAGAAATCCTATCAATCCCAATTAATTCAGTGTTATTTTTTATACTATTTTCTTTTTTTGTATAATTAATTGAAGCATTAATATTGGTAAATGAAAACATACTAAAACTAAAATAGCTTAACGAATATTTATGATATAATGCGCTCTCCAATTCTTTGTTTCCACGTGTTAGTGATTTATAATTGTTTAAAAAATAGCCTTCAGAAATATTATCAATATCCGTAAATTGCGTTGACATTGCATAATTAAAACGTAAACTTTCAGAAGATTTTAGTTGTAAATTAGCATAAACATCTGGCAATAATTTAGTTGTACTCTCTCTATTTTCTAAGCCTAATTGTATATCTTTTGTAGTATATTGATGTAAACTCACACCCGGATTAAAGGTGAAAATTCCTGAAACCATTTTGTAATGCAATCCTAAAAATACATCTGAGAAATTATAATCAACATTGTTATTTAAAACTGGATCATTAAAATCTAAAATAGCTCCGTTATCTAAACTTTGAGAAATATGAGAGTTTAAATTCTGCTTACTAAAAGTAGTCCCTAAAGAAATATTAATATTGCTTTTTGGAGTTAACAAATAGTAATAATCAAACTTGGCATCAAATTTATTAGTTGTTAATTTTTTATTTTGAATAATATCAAAAATACTTTCAGCTTCTGATGTAGGAATTACCAAGAAAGGCTGTGTTGTTGCATTCGAATTGTATAAAGGTTTGTCTTTTTGATACAAATGTTGCATTTCAGCAGCAAAAATATTTTTATCATCTATAGTATAATACAAATTAAAATTTTGATTTAAAGAAACTGGTTTTTCTTCTTTATAAGTATCAGCACTTCTGCTTGTTGAAGTAACATCTTGAAATTCGGTTTGTTCAGAAATTTTTCCAAAAATATCATAATCTATATGCACATTTGTAGTTGGCTTATACGTAGTGCTAAATTTTAGCATTCCTAATTTACTCCCTTGGGTTGCAGCATTTGAAGAATTCTCAGTTAAATTTAATTTATTATAAACAGTATTAGATTCTGTAAACATATTCGTTTCTGAATCATTTACTATTGCAAAACCATTAAAATCTAAGGTCTTTTTTGGTGCTAAGCTAAAATTTAAGGCACCGAATTTTGATGTAATTTCCTGCGCTCGATTGTTTTGAGCAGTCATAAACCCTAACCCTCCAGAAGAAACATTAAAACTAGTACCACTTCCCCGCATTGCACCACGTAAACCCCCAGTAAACCTAAAATAGTCTCGCATTGTAAAAGGTGCTTCACCAATATTATTAAAATCTGCTAAAAGATTTACACTTTTTTCCGGACTATAATAAAATAATTTAGGTTTTGCAAGGTATTTTTCGTCAGTACCAACTCCTGCATTTACTTCACCAAACCAAAACTTATTTTTTCCTTTCTTTAATTTAATATTTAGCGCAATATTATCTTCATTGTTAGTAACACCGCGCATTCCGGAAACCTCGTTATAATTTTTAAGAACCTGTACTTTGTCAATAGCACTTGCAGGAATATTTTGAGTTGCTAATTTGGAATCACCATCAAAAAAAGCTTTCCCTTCAACCAATATTTTTTGAACTTTCTTACCTTCTACCTCTACTTCTCCATTATCATCAATTTCAATACCTGGTAATTTTTTAAGCACATCTTCCAATTTTTTTTCTGTCCCAGTTGTAAACGAATCTGAATTATAAACAATCGTATCTCCAACTATTTTCACAGGCATTTCGTAGGTAATTTCAATAGTATTTAATGATTCATTAGATTCTTTTAAAATAATGTCTTTTGTTAAATTTTCTGAAATATTATCAGTACTAACTTCAACATCTTGAGTGTCAAAACCAATGTAACTTACTTTAAGTGTATAGGCTGCATTTCCCTCTAGACTTAATTTATAATTTCCTTTAGTATCTGTAATTGAGTAGGATTGCAAAAATTTTGTTCCCTTTTTAAAAGCAATAACATTTGCCATTTCTAAGGGTTCACCAGCTTCGTTTTTTATGATTCCTTCTAGTTTAACATTTTGTGCAATTAATAGAAAAGGAGCTATTATTATAATAAATAAGCTTATATACTTTTTCATTTTAAATTCTTTTTTTTAATTATCATTTTTAGTAAAATGTAGGAATTAGCTTTTTTAAGATGAGATTGCCGCGTCGTTTTATCAAACTCCTAGCAAAGACGTTTCACGAAATGCTTTTGGCTTTTGGCTTCGGACTTCAGACTTTCTCAAACCTAACCTCTAATTCTAATATGTATACCTCCACTTTTCTGACGTTCATTTCTAAAACGCTCTTGCATTTCTTTCATTTTTTCAGCAATAATTTCGTCGTATTCTTTTTGAGAAACCTCTTTTCCTTTAGATGGCTCTTTAATTTCAACTTTTTCCTTTGGATTCATCACAATTTTAGTACATAAAATATTAGTATCTCCATAAGCTACTTCTAAAATTAAACCTGGCAATCCCCAAAAATCTCCAGGTCCGTGACTTACAGGAATATCTAAAGCATACCACGCAGTAACAATTATTTGTTCCATATTAGGAGCTTCTTCTTTCTCTTCTTCTTCAGCTTTTTCTTTATTATTTTGCTCGGCATTTCTTCTTCCAAATCTAAATTCTGGTCGCACAGGAACTTCAATAACTGTGGTTGCTTTAAAACACATATTCTGACCAATCATTTTAGTTTCTTGTTCCATTTTCCATTCATAAGTCTTTAATGCATCCTTAATTAAAAAGTTTTTACCGCTAAACTCGTTTTCTTTTGCAGATGTTTTTGTTTGTGTATTTTTGTAATAATCTCCCGATGCACCTCCACCCATCATCATAAAACGCATACCACCTCTACCTCCAGCAGACTGATCTAATTTTGCCTCTTCCTTATAAATTGATGCAACTTTATCGAATGATAATTCGAATGTTTTTTCTAATTGATTTTTCATTCTTTCTTGAATCATTTTAATTCTATCAGCAGGAATTCCACTACCTGCCAAATCTATATCCAATGTGGTCTTTGTTTGATAGATCGCCTTACCTTGAAAATCTTGTGCAAAAACCATTGAACTTATAAATAGTATTAAAACTGCGGTGCTTTTTAAAAGAAAAGATTTCATGTGTTTTGTTTATTATATTAATATTTATAGATACAAATATAATTTCATTGAATACATTTTTGCGTTAATTAGTGTTAACTACTGTTAATCAATTGGGATAATAGACTTTATGTGCTTAACTTTGAATTATGAATAAACAAAATTACAAATGGGTAGTTTATTTTATTGGTGCTACAATTTTAATTACAATTGCCGCTCAGATATATTGGAATTTAAAAGAATATCAAACAAATAAACAAAACTTAATTAGTAAAGTTCAACTGAGTTTAGACAATTCGGTAGAGACCTATTTTGCCAATTTAACGAAGTCTGGAATTATTACATTTTCATCGACCGACACTTTAAATTCCGAAAAAAAAATAGACACTATTGTTGTACAAACAAATTCGCGTCGTGGATTTAGAAAAAAAATTGATAGCACATTACAGAACTTAATTCAAAAAGATAGCAGTAAGCCTTTATTGTTAAAAAATCATAGTTTTGGACAATATCCATTTTTCACAAGAGATAAAAATTTCCCAAAAAACATAGATAGTTTAATTTCAAAAGTATTTATTTCAATATCGAGAGATACCTTAGATTTAGAAAAACTAGACACCTATTTAAGTGAAGAATTTAATAGAAATAATATTGATGTTACCTACGGTTTAAAATATAAATATTTTAGCAGACATTATAACAACGATAGTTTACCTCCAAAAACAATTGATTTTAAACTAATAGATTTTCCTAAAAAACATTTAATAGCAACATCAAAATCCACTTTTTTACCTCATAAAAGTAACTTACAGCTGTTTTTCACCAACGAAACTAAATTATTGCTACAGAAATCGTTTATGAGTATATTTCTTTCATTATTATTGTCTTTAAGTATTATTGCAAGTTTAGTGTATTTGCTAAAAACTATTTACAAACAAAAGCAACTAGCCGAAGTAAAAAACGACCTAATAAACAATATTACCCACGAATTTAAAACACCTATTGCAACTATTTCGACTGCTTTAGAAGCAATGAAAAATTTTAACGCTTTAGATGATAAAATTAAGTCTGAAAAATATATTGAAATTGCAAATTCTCAGGTGCAAAAACTTCATACAATGGTTGAAAAGATATTGGAAACTGCTTCACTAAATAACGAAAATTTAGTTTTATCTAAGCAACCTACAAATATTGCAGAATTGATTGAAAATGTAATTGAAAAATACAAATTAATAAACGCTGAAAAAATTATTACTTTTAAAAATAAATGTGCTAATACAGTTTTAAACCTTGATACATTCCATTTTGAAAACGCTCTTGGAAATATTATTGACAATGCCATAAAATATGGAGGTAATAAAATTTCAGTCGAATTATTATCAGAAAAAAATAAGATTATTATTTTGATAAAAGACAATGGAAACGGGATTCATAAAGCCCAAAAAGAAAAAGTCTTTGAGCAATTCTATAGAATACCAACAGGTAATACTCACAATGTAAAAGGCTTTGGAATAGGACTTTATTACACCAAAAATATTATTGAAAAACACGGTGGAAGCATTCATATAATTTACGATAAAAAAAATAACACACTATTTAAAATTGAACTTATAGATGCCTAAACCAATTAAAATACTATTAGCCGAAGACGAACCTTCTTTAGGACAAATAATTAAAGAGAGTTTAGAAACTCGCAATTTTGAAGTACTTCTTTGCGAAGACGGTGAAAAAGCATATAAAACATATAAATCTGAAAACCCTTTGCTGTTAGTTTTAGATATTATGATGCCAAAAAAAGATGGGTTTACACTTGCTGAAGAAATACGAAAAGAGGATCAAGATATTCCGATAATATTCTTAACGGCCAAATCTTTAACTGAAGATGTGGTAAAAGGCTTTAATTTAGGTGGTAACGATTACCTAAAAAAACCTTTTAGTATGGAAGAGCTTATTGTTAGAATTAATGCTCTTTTAAAAAGGAACAAAAATGAAAACAATACCGAACCAATTCAACTCGGTAAATTTATTTTCGATTTAAAAAAACAAACGCTTCAAATAAATACTCATATAGAAAATTTAACGCACAGAGAAGCAAATTTACTGCATTATTTAGCGAAAAATAAAAATCAAGTTCTAGAACGCTCCTTTATTTTAAAAAAACTTTGGGGTGATGATGATTTTTTTAACGCAAGAAGTATGGACGTTTTTATAACAAAACTTCGAAAAAAACTAAAAAAAGACCCTGCAATTCAAATAATTAATGTAAGAGGCTATGGTTACAAATTAATTTATTAATAGTTATTTAGTTAAAAATCACTTCTAAACTCCATTATAATTTTCATTTCTAAAATTTACTTTTGTTACTTAATTTAAGTACTATTTTCTAAATTTTAAGTGGCATTGTTTATTCATAAAAAATTTAAGTAACTTTAGCCCTTTAATTTTTATATAAAAAACAATTATGCACGTAGCCATAGCTGGTAATATAGGAGCAGGTAAAACTACTTTAACCAAACTTTTAGCAAAACATTATAGATGGGAACCTCATTACGAATCTGTAGAAGAAAATCCATATTTAGATGATTTTTACGGCGAAATGGAACGTTGGTCTTTTAATTTGCAAGTCTATTTTTTAAATAGTAGGTTTCGTCAAATTTTAGAAATTCGTGAAAGTGGCAAAAACATAATTCAAGATAGAACTATTTATGAAGATGCCCATATTTTTGCTCCAAATCTACATGCAATGGGTTTAATGCCAAATAGAGATTATCAAAATTATGATTCTCTTTTCGATCTTATGGAGCGCCTAGTAACACCTCCAGATTTATTAATTTATTTAAGAGCCTCTATACAAACCTTAGTTGGTCAAATACACAAGAGAGGTAGAGATTACGAAAATTCTATAAGTATAGATTATTTAAGTAGACTTAACGAACGCTATGAAGCTTGGATTACAAAATATACAAAAGGAAAACTTTTAATTATTGATGTTGACAATTTAGACTTTGTGTCAAATCCTGAAGATTTAGGATTTGTAATTGATAAAATTGATGCTCAAATAAACGGATTGTTTTAAACCTTATTTTTTATCATAAAAAAAGCTCGCCAATGGCGAGCTTTTTTAGTATTTCTAATCTAATTTGTTTATTATAATTGTGGTCCGGCTGCTACTAAAGCTTTACCCTCTTCGTTATCTGTATATTTCTCGAAATTTTTGATAAATAAACCAGCTAATTTAGTTGCTTTTTTAGTCCATTCAGCAGTGTCTGTATAAGTATCTCTTGGATCTAAAATTTCTGTATGAACACCAGGTAAAGAAGTTGGTACTTCTAAGTTAAAAATTGGGATATTTTTAGTTTCTGCTCTTTCAATTGATCCATCAAGAATTGAATTTATAATTCCTCTGGTATCTTGAATAGAAATACGTTTTCCACTTCCATTCCACCCTGTGTTTACTAAGTAAGCTTCTGCTCCGTTAGCTTCCATTCTTTTTACTAATTCTTGACCGTATTTTGTAGGGTGTAAAGTTAAAAAAGCAGCACCAAAACAAGCTGAGAATGTTGGAGTTGGCTCAGTAATACCCCTCTCAGTTCCTGCTAATTTAGCTGTAA
Organism: Lutibacter litoralis; assembly: GCF_014646675.1. Lineage (GTDB taxonomy): Bacteria > Bacteroidota > Bacteroidia > Flavobacteriales > Flavobacteriaceae > Lutibacter > Lutibacter litoralis. The sequence goes on from NZ_BMNS01000004.1 coordinate 175,662, forward strand.
ATCCTGATAAGAAATGGTATTTAGTTTGTTCTGGAGTTAATTTAGAAACTGGAGGTAAAGTTCCAAATGCATCAGCAGATAAGAAAATTACTTTTTGAGCGTGACCTGCTTTAGAAGGTACAGCAATATTTTCAATATGGTCGATTGGGTAAGAAACACGTGTGTTTTGAGTTACGGAACCATCTGTAAAGTCAATTTTACCATTTGCATCAACTGTTACGTTTTCTAAAAGAGCGTTACGTTTAATTGCTCCAAAAATTTCTGGTTCAGCCTCTTTATCTAAGTCTATAGTTTTTGCATAACATCCACCTTCAAAATTAAATATTCCTTCATCATCCCATCCGTGTTCATCATCACCAATAAGCTTACGAGTAGCATCAGTAGAAAGAGTAGTTTTACCAGTTCCTGATAAACCAAAGAATATTGCAACATCACCATCTTTACCTACGTTAGCTGAACAGTGCATAGCTGCTATTCCTCTTAATGGTAAGTAGTAGTTCATCATTGCAAACATCCCTTTTTTCATTTCACCACCATACCAAGTACCTCCAATAATTTGAATTTTTTCAGTTAAGTTAAATAATACAAAGTTTTCAGAGTTTAATCCGTGTTCTTTCCAATTTGGGTTTGAAGTTTCAGAACCATTAAGTACAACAAAATCAGGTTCTCCAAAGTTATTTAACTCTTCTTCCGTTGGACGAATAAACATATTTTTTACAAAATGTGCTTGCCATGGAACTTCAACAATAAAACGAACTTTTAAACGAGTATCTTTATTTGCACCACAAAAGGCGTCAACTACATATAATTTTTTATTTGATAACTCTTCTGCAACTAAACCTTTAAGTTCATTCCAAACAGCTTGAGTCGTTGGCTTATTATCATTTGGTGCTTGTGGAGAATTCCACCATAAAGTATCTTTTGTAACATCATCTTTTACAATAAACTTATCTTTAGGTGAACGCCCTGTAAATTTGCCAGTCATAACATTTACAGCCCCAAGCTCTGTTAAATAACCTCTTTCATATCCTTTTAATGAAGGACTCAATTCTTCCTTATATAATTCATCATAAGATGGATTATATAATACTTCTTTAACATTTTTAATTCCCAGATTATTCAACGATTTTGTTACTGATTTACTTAGAATTTCCATTAGTTTTAGTTTTTAATCTATTATTATTTTCACTTAATTTATTACCTCTATACCAAATTTACAACTATTCAGATGGTTAAACATATGATAAATATCAGGAAATAAGGCGTATTTACTAAAACGTTTTCATTAACTAATTTACCCATATTTAAACTAAAAAATTATTTACAACTTTTTTACGAAATCGTTTTCTTAATAATTCAAAAAAATATTTATTATAAACAATATATAAATTGCTACAGTTTACTTTTTAACTATAAAATTGTTTAAAAGTTTTAACATTACAAAGCTACTTATTTTTATTAAAAAACAAAGCTATTTTTAACCAACCAATAATAAATAATAACCCACCAAAAGGAGTTATAAACCAAATATTTTTAGCATCTACTCCCAAGGTAATTGCATAAATTGACCCTGAAAAAAACAAAATTCCACTAAAAAAGAACAAACTAATACTCTTTTTTGTTCTTGAATTAAACCCTTTATATGTATTTACAAAAAGAAGTGCTAACACATGAAACATTTGATAACGTATACCCGTTTCAAAACTTTTAAGTTCGTTTACACTTAAATTTTCTTGTAATGCATGTGCTCCAAAAGCACCAAGAATAATTGTTAACGCACCAATTATAGCAGTAATTATTAAATTTTTGTTCATTTTATCAAAATCTTAACCGCCAAATATAAAAATTTATAACGGTTTCAATTTTAAAATTGTTACATTTAAGTAGAAATTAATAATTATTTTTTTCAACTTAAAATAAAAAAATTATGGAAAACAAATCAGAATCATTAGTAACCGTTTTAACAGCTAGTTTAATACATGAGGTTCATATAGCAAAAACACTTTTAGCTAATCAGGGTATTGAGAGTTATATTATTGATCAAAATATTGCTACTTCAATTGGCACTGCTTTTGTTGAAGGTTATAAACTTAAAGTAAATGCTCTAAATTTGGAAAAAGCTAAAAAAATTTTAGATGAAGTAGATTCTTCTGATAATTAATTTTAATTAATTAAGTTTTCCTTTTTTAAATTAGTATTTTCGTTTTAGGCATTGAACTCACAATAACTTTTAATTTTAAACCAAAAGTTATGATGAATTCATATTAAAAAAAATACAATGCGAAACATATTAGTAATTGGTGCAGGAAAATCTTCATCATCTTTAATAACATATTTATTAAATAAATCAGTTTCTGAAAATCTACATATAATTGTAGCAGATGTTTCTTTGGAACAAGCTAAAAACAAAATTCAACAACATAAAAATGGTACTGCCATAACATTAGATATTTTAAACGACATAGAGCGAAGAAAAGCAATAAAAAATGCTAGCATTGTTATTTCTATGTTACCCGCACATTTACATATTAATATTGCAAAAGATTGCGTAGAATATGGTAAAAGTATGGTAACTGCCTCTTATGTTTCTAAAGAAATGCAAGCACTAGATACAGACGTAAAAGCCAAAGGACTAATTTTTTTAAATGAAATTGGTTTAGATCCTGGTGTTGATCACATGAGCGCAATGCAAATTATTGATAGTATTTCTGAAAAAGGTGGGAAAATGTTATTGTTTGAATCCTTTTGCGGTGGCCTAGTAGCTCCTGAGAGCGATGATAATTTATGGAACTACAAATTCACTTGGAATCCTCGAAATGTTGTATTAGCAGGCCAAGGAGGAGCTTCAAAGTTTATTCAAGAAGGCAAATACAAATACATTCCCTACCATAAATTATTTAGACGCACAGAGATACTAACTATAGATGGTTTTGGCAAGTTTGAAGCATATGCAAACAGAGATTCTTTAAAATATAGAAGTGCATATGGTTTAGACAACATATTAACTTTATATAGAGGAACTATTAGGCGTGTTGGATTTTCTAAAGCTTGGAATATTTTTGTGCAATTAGGAATGACAGACGATAGTTATACTATTGAAGATTCTGAAACCATGAGTTACAGAGACTTTACAAATTCTTTTTTGGCATATAACCCTTATGATTCTATTGAATTAAAACTAAGGCATTACTTAAAAATTGATCAAGATGATATTATTTGGGAAAAATTATTAGAACTTAATATTTTTGATAGCACAAAAAAAGTAGGTCTAAAAAATGCAACTCCGGCTCAAATTCTTGAAAAAATATTAAAAGACAGTTGGACATTGAAAGAGAACGATAAAGATATGATTGTAATGCAACATCTTTTCGGGTACGAGCTTAATGGAAAAAAACAACAAATTGAAAGTAGTATGGTTTGTATTGGAGACAATCAAACCTATACAGCAATGGCAAAAACAGTTGGTTTACCTGTTGGAATCGCCGCTTTAAAAATACTAAATCAGCAAATAAAAGCTACAGGCGTAATTATTCCAGTTAAAAAATCTATTTACGAACCCATTTTAAAAGAACTTGAAGAAAACGGAATTATATTTAAACATAAAAATGTTCCTTATTTAGGATACAATCCTGAAAGTATAATTGGTTAAAAAAATTATTAGGTCTATTAAATATTCGTTTTTATAGTAAAACGCAGCAGCAATGTAGACTACATTTTTAGATAAAAATCTTTTACTAAATTTTTATATGCAGTTGTATAATTGTGACGTTCAATTTCAATAATTAACATAGTTTCTTCAATTTTATTTTCTTTAAAAGAAAATTGTAACAAACTGCGTTTTATTTCTGAAGTTTCAATTCCTTTCACATTTGTAATTCTATTTGGAAATAACCTAAATTCAGCTGCAATTTCAATAAAATTAGAGGCCTCTGTATAAGGAATAATAAAAGCGCAACTACCATTTTCTGATAACAGTTTAGAAACTCCTTGCAACAAATCTCTATATGTTAACGTTTCTGTATGCCTAGCCATAGCCCTATTTTCTTCAAGATTTTTGTAGGTTGATGTATAAAACGGTGGATTGGATACTATTAGATCGTATGTATCTTCTATTTCCTCTGCAAATTCTTGTAGGGATGCATGGTAACAAAATAGTCTGTCTCCCCAGTCACTCTCTTCAAAATTAGCGACTGTTTGCTCGTAAGCTTCGTTATTTAATTCTACAGCATCAATTAATTCGGCACTACTTTTTTGTGCCAACATTAAAGCTATTAAACCAGTTCCAGCACCAATATCTAGAATACTAAAAGGATTTGATCCTAATGACACCCAAGCTCCTAACAAAACACCATCTGTTCCAACTTTCATAGCTGTTTTATCTTGTTGAATTGTAAATTGTTTAAATTGAAATGGTTTGTTAGACATAGTTCAAATTGAAAAAATATTAATAAAACTCCATTTGTTGGTGCAATATTAAGCAATTTTAAATATGTTACATATGATGGATGTAATCATCTACTAATTTTTTAATTTCAACATGATTATTAAATAATCGTTCGTTCATATTCTTATCGTCAAAACATTTTAATCGTTTCAAAAAACCATCAATTGTTCCTTCTGGGAAAACGCCATCTTTTTGATAGAATTTACGATCCTTTTCTAAACATTCTGCGGATTCATAACAAGAGTTAGGCAACTTTTTTAAGGCATTAAATATATCTTCATATTTTTCATCAAAAATATTGAAGTTTACATACAATTTGTTTGCTTTATCTAAAGCGTCTTCATCTAAAATTCCATCTCTTGCAGCTAAAATAACGCCTGCCATTAAATGATATAAATCTGCAGAACCATCAGGCGATCTAAGTTCAACCGTTTGCTTTCCTGGTATATATGGTACACTTCCTCTTTCTTGTGGATTTGCATCTTTAATCATATTTGTTTTTGCAATCCAACCAAGAGGAACTCTCACAAGTACAGATCGGTTACTATCTCCCCAACATACCATTGTTGGTGCTTCTTGGTGTGGCACCAATCTTAAATATGAAGTAGGAATAGTGTTCCCAAATGCAGTTAGCGATTGTGCGTGCGTTAAAACTCCAGCAATAAGTTTTTTAGCAATATCTGTTAAACCAACATCATCAGCAATATAATTTTTGTCGTCTTTTTCAAGCATCATATGAATATGAAGACCACTTCCTGCTTTTCCCACTGTAATTTTTGGAGCAAAACTAATAACAACATTGTGTTTTTTTCCAAGCATACGAAGTATCCATTTAGAAATAATGAGTTGTTCAACCGCTTCTTCTGGATCAACAGGAATAAATTCAATTTCATTTTGCTCGTACATATGAGTATCTGTGCTGAAATTTCCTACTTCAGAATGCCCATATTTAATTTTCCCTCCACATTGTGCAATAATTAATAAAGCTTCAGTTCTTAAATTTTCCCAATTTGTAAAAGGTGAAGCTTCATGATATCCTTTTTGATCTTCAGAAGGATATAAATCACTCTTTTCGCTAATCAAATAATACTCCAACTCACCCATTGCCTTAAAGTTGTAACCAGTGTCTTTAGTAAATTTTGCTGAAGCTTTCTTTAAAATATATTCCGGAGCACTTTCTAAAGGATACCCATCTTTTGTGTAGAAAGAACATAAAATATCTAGAGTTGGATGCTCGGTAAATGGATTGACAAATGCAGTTCTAAATCTAGGAATCACATATAAATCACTAAAACCGGCGTGAATGTATGAGAATAAACTTGAACCATCTACACGTTCTCCAGTTGATAAAATCGATTCTAAATAGTCTTTACTTGTAATTACAAAATTCAAGGTTTTTAATTTTCCATCTTCTCCAACATATCTAAAATTCAACATTTCTATATGATGGTCATCAATAAATTTTATTATGTCGTATTTTGTAAATTCATTTGCTGGCTTTTTAAGATGCTTAACCAGTTTATTTGGGTTCATTAATATCTCTAAATCTCTCATTTTAAAATCATTATTTTATTGAAAAAAAACAGTTTTTCCTTTTTTGAAAAACGCTAATAAATGTACGACTTTTTTAGATGAAAACACTATGATTATCTGATAGAAAGCTGTTTTTAATTACCCGTAAACGGTGTTCCAAAGATGCCAACTGCAAGTTCTGCCCAAAAAAGAAAAAGTAAGGTCAGTAGCGCTGTTATAATCGCAATTTTATAATTTAATTTCGATACTTTTCTAATAACAAAATCAACAACAAATCCTGTTCCTAGCAAAAATATTCCAGCAACTATAAAATCTAATAAACCCCAGTTGACTTCAATAGTAAATTGCATAGCTAATAGTGGAATAAGCAATATCCCAAAAGTAAATAGAATAATGATTAGATATCTTTTGTTTGGAGCCATAATAATTTGAAGTAAGTAGTAATTATGTATTTACAAAAGTACAAAATGTTTAAATGGAAACCCAGCTACATTAATATTCAATTTATAAATTAATGCTCTCTTTTATTTTAAAATATTATGATGTTTAGTAATATTTTCTAATATTTTCGGCAAAATAGGATTCCTGTTTTTCTTGCTCCAAATTGCAGATAAAATTGTGCGCTGAGGTATATTTTTCAACTCAATAAATTTTACATTTTTAGTATAACCAGTTTGTAATGCGGTTGGAACTATAGAAATACCAAAGTTATGCTCAACTAATTTATAAATGGAAGTTGAATGCACTGTTTTGTGTGAAATAATAGGTGAAAAATTATAATAATCAAAAATCTGCATTATTTTTTGATAATAATTAGGGCTATAAGAAGCATCAAACATTATAAATGGTTCGTTTCTTAATTGAGAAATATTTTTAAAATTAGATTCATTCAACCAATGATTATTGGGTAAAACTAACGAAAAAGTATCTTCCAATATTGGAATTATTTCTAAATCATTTGGCACACGTTCTAAACGAACAAAACCCAAATCAATTTCTTGAACTTGTAAATTTTCCACCTGTTTCTGGTTGTCCATTTCTTTTAAACTAAAATGAATGTTTGGGTAATTAGCGCGTATTTCAATTAATAATTCAGGAATAATATTTTGCATTGCCGAGCCCACATAACCAAAGTTTAAATTACCATCAATCCCATCATTTAAACGTTTGGTATTATTTAAAATAATTTCTAATTCTTTTAGCGAAACATTTAATTCTTTATAAAGATATGCTCCAGCTTTGGTAAGCACAACATTTCTATTATTTCTGTCGAAAAGCGTAACTCCCAACTCCACTTCCATTTGTTTAATCTGTCTGCTCAGTCCTGGTTGCGAAATAAATAAGCGTTCTGCGGCTTTTCTAAAATGTAATTCCTCTGCAACTGCTATAAAATAGTTGAGATGACGAAATTCTATTTGATTACCTTTGGTTATCATTAATAAACAATATTAGTATTGTTAAGCATCAAATATAATAGTAAATTTGTTAAAAACAAGGACATAGGATGTTTAAATATGGAATAGATACACTTTCAGTTGGTAAAGTTTTACAAATATTAAATGGTGAACTTGAAGGCCAAATTACGAGTGAAGCTGTGAATAAAATACAGGCTTGTCATGAAATTGTATTAAAAACGGCCAAAAACGACAAAGCTGTTTACGGTATTAATACAGGTTTTGGACCTTTATGCGATACTAGAATTTCAAAAGATAAAACTAGCGAACTACAACGTAAAATATTACTAAGCCATTCTGTAGGAGTGGGAAATCCAATAGATCAAGATTTAGCAAAATTGATGCTTATTTTAAAAGTTCAATCATTATCCCAAGGATTTTCAGGGATTTCAATGGAAGTTTTAAACCGAATTTTATGGCATATAAAAAATGACATAATTCCAATGGTTCCGGAACAAGGTTCTGTTGGTGCTTCTGGTGATTTATGTCCATTATCGCATTTATTTTTGCCATTAATTGGTGAGGGTAAAGTATATTATAACAATGAATTAGTTGAAACATCTGTAGTTTTGGAAAAATTTAATTTAGAGCCGATCGAATTACATCCAAAAGCAGGTTTAGCGTTGATAAATGGTACGCAGTTCATTTTGGCGCACGCAGTTATGGTAGTTGATAAAATGTATAAATGTTTATCACATGCCGATTTAATTGGAAGTTTAATGATTGAAGGTTTAATGGGTTCTCAAACTCCATTTTATAAAGAATTACACCAAACAAGACCTTATAAAGGAAATATTCATGTAGCTGCAAGAATGCGGACTTTTTTAAAGGATTCTGAAATAGGAAATTCTCATACAAATTGTGGAAAAGTTCAAGACCCATATTCAATGCGTTGTATTCCACAAGTACACGGAAGTTCCAGAAATGCTTGGTTACATTTAAAAGAAGTTGTTGAAACCGAAATGAATTCAGTAACTGATAATCCTGTTATAATTTCTGAAGATTTAATAATTAGCGGTGGCAGTTTTCACGGCCAGCCTTTAGCAATGCCTTTGGATTATGCTTGTTTGGCATCTGCGGAATTAGGGAGTATTTCCGATAGAAGAACATATTTATCTTTGGAAGGAAAATACGAAGGAACACCACGTTTATTATTAAATGATACTGGCTTAAATTCTGGTTTTATGATTCTGCAATACACCACAGCTGCGTTAGTTAGTGAAAATAAAGGTTTATGTTTTCCGGCAAGTGCTGATAGTATTCCAACTTCATTGGGTCAAGAAGACCACGTGAGTATGGGTTCAATTTCTGGAAGAAAAACATTGCGGGTTCTTAATAATTTAGAAAAAATATTAGCTATTGAGATGTTGTGCGCAGCACAAGCATTTGACTTTAGAAAGCCGTTACATTCCAGTAAAATATTAAATAAAGTTCATCAAGTAATTCGTTCAACAATTGAACATACTACTGAAGATAGAATTTTTGCTTTAGACATTGAAAAAGCAATTAAAATTCTAAAATCTAACAAATTATTGGCTATTACTTCAGAAAAAAGTAATTCATATAGCGAGTTTGATGCAGAATTTGAAACATATTAAGATATTATTATGATTAGTTCCACATATACCAATTTTCAAAAACAAATTTTACAAGGAATCCCCTCGGAATTACCTGTAAAAAAAGCATATCCAATAAATGGCAATCCAGCACCAAAACGAAAAGATATACTTTCGGTTGAAGAAAAACAATTAGCCATAAGAAATGCATTACGTTATTTTCCTGAAAAATGGCATTCCGAATTAGCTATTGAATTTGCTAAAGAATTAAAAACATTTGGTCGTATTTATATGCACCGTTTTAAACCAAATTACGAGTTGTTTGCACGACCTATTGAAGCATATCCTGCAAAATCTCAGCAAGCAGCAGGAATTATGTTAATGATTCAAAATAATTTAAATCCTGCAGTTGCTCAACATCCAGATGAACTGATAACTTATGGTGGAAATGGGGCTGTTTTTCAAAATTGGGCACAATATTTAGTTACAATGCAATATTTAGCTAGAATGACTGATGAACAAACATTGCACTTATATTCAGGACATCCAATGGGATTGTTCCCTTCTTCTAAAGAAGCTCCAAGAGTAGTTGTAACAAACGGAATGATGGTTCCAAATTACTCTAAACAAGATGATTGGGAGAAATTTAATGCGTTAGGAGTTACACAATATGGTCAAATGACAGCAGGTTCTTTTATGTATATTGGTCCGCAAGGAATTGTTCACGGAACAACAATTACTGTAATGAATGCTTTCAGAAAAATATTAAACTCAACTGAAAACCCAGCTGGAAAAATATTTTTAACTTCTGGATTAGGTGGTATGAGTGGCGCACAACCAAAAGCAGGAAATATTGCTGGTTGTATTACTGTTTGTGCCGAAGTAAATGCAAAAGCAGCTACAAAAAGACACGAACAAGGTTGGATAGATGTGTTGATTGATAATTTAGATGAATTGGTAATTCGTGTAAAGCAAGCACAAAAAAATAATGAAATTGTTTCAATAGCCTTTATAGGAAATATTGTGGATGTTTGGGAGTGTTTTGATACTGAAAATATTTATATCCATGTAGGTTCAGACCAAACTTCATTGCACAATCCTTGGTCAGGTGGTTATTATCCAGTTGGTTTAACTTTTGAAGAAAGTAACGATTTAATAAGAAATAATCCTGAAGCATTTAAGAACAAAGTTCAGGAATCATTGGTTCGTCAGACTAATTCTATCAACAATCACGCGGCAAAAGGCACTTACTTTTTCGATTATGGAAATGCTTTTTTATTGGAAGCCTCGCGAGCAGGTGCAGCTATTTTTGCAGAAAATAACATCGATTTTAAATATCCTTCTTATGTACAAGATATTTTAGGTCCTATGTGTTTTGACTATGGTTTTGGCCCCTTTAGATGGGTATGTACATCAGGAAAAAGTGAAGATTTAGATAAAACGGATGCAATTGCAATGAAAATATTAACTGAAATTATGGAAAATTCTCCAAAAGAAATTCAGTTGCAAATGCAAGACAATATTACGTGGATTAAAAATGCAAAGGCAAATAAATTAGTAGTTGGTTCACAAGCACGTATTTTATATGCTGATGCAGAAGGAAGAGTTAAAATTGCTGAAGCTTTTAACAAAGCTATTGCTAGTGGCGAAATTGGTGCTGTAGTTTTAGGCCGTGATCACCACGATGTTAGCGGGACAGATTCTCCCTACAGAGAAACCAGTAATATTTATGATGGAAGCAAATTTACCGCTGATATGGCAATTCATAATGTAATTGGAGACAGTTTTAGAGGTGCCACTTGGGTTTCTATTCACAATGGTGGCGGTGTTGGTTGGGGCGAAGTAATAAATGGCGGTTTCGGAATGTTATTAGATGGAACCAAAGAAGCGGATAGACGATTAAAAAGCATGTTGTTTTATGATGTAAATAACGGAATTGCACGCAGAAGTTGGGCCAGAAATGATGAAGCTTTGTTTGCTATTAAACGTGAAATGGAACGAAGACCAGATTTAAAAGTAACTTTACCTAATATTGTTGAAGATTCTATTTTAAAAAACCTTTTTTAATGCGCACTTTATTTAAAAACATAAAAGAACTAATTCAAGTTAGAGAGCAACCTGTTTCATTTTTAGCAGGAGCTGAAATGAAATTATTACCAACTATTAAAAATGCTTTTTTATTGGTTGAAAACGGTATTATTGCTGATTTTGGAAAAATGGAGAAATGTCCAACTATTTTAGTTGATGAAATTATTGATACTACAGGAAAAATGATGTTACCATCTTGGTGCGATTCGCATACACATATTGTATATGCAGGAAATCGTGAAGGTGAATTTGTAGATAGAATTAATGGACTGTCTTATGAAGAAATTGCAACTAATGGTGGTGGAATTTTAAATTCAGCAAAAAAATTACAGGAAACTTCAGAAGAAGATTTATACCAACAGAGCAAAATTCGCTTAGAAGAAGTAATACAATTAGGTACCGGTGCAATTGAGATTAAATCGGGTTACGGTTTAACAGTTGAAGCCGAATTAAAAATGTTGCGTATAATAAAACGCTTAAAAGAAAACTATTCAATACCCATAAAAGCTACTTTTTTAGGAGCACATGCACTTCCTTCAAAATATAAAAACAATAAACAAGCTTATTTACAACTATTGGTTGATGAAATACTTCCAGTAATTGCCAAAGAAAAGTTAGCTGATTATATAGATATTTTCTGTGAAACAGGATATTTTACAGTTGCAGATACTGAGTCCATTTTAAAAGCAGGAAAAAAATATGGACTTATTCCTAAAATTCATGTCAACCAATTTAATGCTATTGGAGGTGTACAAGCTGGTGTAAATTTTAATGCGTTATCCGTTGATCATTTAGAAGTAATGCGAAATGAAGATATCGAAGCCTTGAAAAACACTAATACAATGCCTGTAGCTTTGCCAAGTTGTTCTTATTTTTTAAGTATTCCATATACGCCTGCCCGAAAAATGCTAGACGCTGGATTACCATTAGCTTTAGCAACAGATTACAACCCAGGATCAACTCCTTCTGGAAATATGAATTTTGTAGTTTCAACAGCCTGTATTAAAATGAAAATGACTCCTGAAGAAGCTATAAATGCAGCTACAATTAATGGTGCTTACGCTATGGGATTGGAAAAAAAAGTCGGTTCAATTACTATCGGGAAACAGGCTAATTTAATACTTACAAAGCCTATTAATTCATATAGCTTTATTCCGTATTCTTTCGGAAATCATCAAATTGAAAAGATTTATTTAAAAGGTGAGTATTGGAAACGTTAAAAGCTTAATTCAATAATACAACCCATTTTTAACTATAGATTGTATTGCTTTTTTTTCGTGAACAACTAGTTGATTATAACTATCGATATCCATTGTGCTTTTTGCGGCAATAAATTGTTTTTTATAATCTTTAAGTATTTCATTAAAAATTAATGACACTCTTTCTAAATGAAAATCTGAGGTAATTATTGTTAAATTACAGTTTTCTACCGTTTTTAAAATCTCTTTCACTTTTACAGCATCATCAACAGTATTTTGAGACAATGCAAATTGTAAAAACACATCTTCTGGAATTCCTTTTTTTATTAAATATGTTTTTGCCAAAGAGGCGTGCGAATACTTTGAGATATTAAAATGTTTTCCCCAGCCTCCAGTACAAAGTATTAAATCTCCTTTCTTAAAATTTTGTTTACAACAATTTAAACGTTCTAAAGAAAGATCCCCTAATTCTCCAGTTGGAGAGTTAGGGGAACCTAAAACAATTAGTATATTTTTCATATTTAACTTAAATAACTTAATATCATATTTTATCTTATATTGTTAAAACTGCGTAGTCAGGTATCTATTTTGATACTTGGGTTTGGATTGTTGCTTTCGCAGAAATGACATTTAGTTTTAAATTAAAACAAACCGTTAAATTATTTCTTTAATCTCTTTAATAATACGAATTGCTAAATTATCAGCTCCTTGTTGCGAGGTACTTTCAGTATAAATTCTAATAATTGGTTCTGTATTAGATTTTCTCAAATGTACCCATTCCGAAGCAAAATTTATTTTCACACCATCTATAGTGCTAATATCTTCATTCTTATATTTTGAAGCCATTTGTTCTAAAATAGCATCCACATTTATTTCAGGAGTTAATTCTATTTTATTTTTACTCATAAAGTAGCTTGGATAGGACGCTCTTAACGCTTTACAAGATATTTTTAAACTTGCCAAATGCGATAAAAACAATGCAACACCAACTAAAGAATCTCTTCCATAATGTGATTCTGGATAAATAATTCCACCGTTTCCTTCACCTCCAATTACCGCTTTTGAAGCTTTCATTAATTCAACAACATTTACTTCTCCTACTGCACTTGCTTGGTAATTACCACCATGTTTCTCGGTAATATCTCTCAAGGCTCTTGATGAAGATAAATTAGAAACTGTATTTCCCTTTGTTTTTCCTAACACATAATCTGCACAAGCAACCAAGGTATATTCTTCACCAAACATAGAGCCGTCTTCGCAAACCAACGCCAACCTATCAACATCTGGATCTACCACAATTCCTAAATCGGCTTTTTCTTTAACAACCAATTCTGAAATAGCCGTTAAATGCTCTTTTAGAGGTTCAGGATTGTGCGGAAATTGTCCGTTTGGTGTGCAATACAATTCTATACATTCAACACCAAGTTCTTTTAACAAGGCTGGAATAGCGATTCCTCCTGTTGAATTTACTGCATCTACAACTACTTTAAAATTTGCATTTTTAATAGCTTCAATAGCAACTAAAGGTAAGTTTAAAACTTCAGCAATATGTTTTTCAATATACTGTTGATTTTTTTTATAACGACCTAGATCATCAACTTCAGCAAATAAATACGCATCATTTTCAGCAATATTTAATACTTTTTCCCCTTCTGCTGCATTTAAAAATTCACCTTTTTCATTTAGTAATTTAAGGGCATTCCATTGCTTTGGATTATGACTAGCAGTAATTATAATTCCACCATCTGCATTTTCTAAAGGCACAGCAATTTCAACGGTTGGTGTAGTTGATAAACCAACATCAACAACATCAATTCCCAATCCAACCAAGGTATTACAAACCAAGCTACTTACCATTTTACCAGAAATTCTGGCATCTCTTCCTACTACTACTTTTAGCCTGTTTTTTTCTAAATTATTTTTAAGCCACATTCCATAAGCGGCAGCAAATTTCACAGCATCTATTGGAGTTAAATTATTATTTACCTCACCACCAATAGTACCTCGAATTCCTGAAATTGATTTTATTAATGCCATTTTAATTTAATTTTTATTTAGTATCTCCAACGAACGAATGCTTCCATGGCAGCATATCTTGCCATACCTAGTTCATCATATAAATCGGCTGTTTCTTTGTTTCTATCTTCTGCACGTTGCCAAAACTCTCTTGCATCTACCCCTTGAAATACAACACCATCTTTTTGAGATTGGTGTTTAAAAATACCATGTCTTTTTTCTAAAACCTGATCTGGGCTCATAGGCACAGCCATTTCAATTTCATCAATTCCCCATTCTTGCCATGCACCTCTATATAACCAAACCCAACAATCTTTCATAAACTTCTTAGGTTTCAGATTTTTTACAGCTGCAAATATTGCATCTAAACAAACCTTATGAGTTCCGTGTGGATCTGCTAAATCTCCAGCAGCATAAATTTGATGAGGTTTTATTTTTTCAATAAGATCCATGGTTAAATTAATATCTACTTCACCCAATGGATTTTTCTCAATTGTTCCGGTTTCATAAAAAGGCAATTCCATAAAATGAATTTGACTATCTGGCAAACCAACATAATGTGCAGTTGCTCTTGCTTCTCCTTTTCTAATAAGACCTTTTATATATCTAACCTCAGGAATATCTATTTCGCTATTTTTTTTATTTTTCAAAAATTTAACAGCTTTTTTATAAATATTTTCGGCATCTAAACTTTTAATTTCAAACTTATCGTTATAATCACAGACAAAACTTGCATATCTTAACGCTTCACTATCGGTTACTGCAATATTCCCTGAGGTTTGATAAGCAACATGCACTTCGTGCCCTTGTTGTTGTAATCTAATAAAAGTTCCCCCCATACTAATAATATCATCATCGGGGTGTGGACTAAAAATTAATACTCTTTTGCTAGCTGGCTCTGCTCTCTCTGGTCTTTTAGCATCATCAGAATTTGGTTTTCCACCTGGCCAACCAGTAATCGTATTTTGCAGATCGTTAAATATTTTAATATTGATATCATAAGCTGGACCTAAATCGGCCAATAAATCACTCAACCCATTTTCAATATAATCTGTATCGGTTAACATTAATATTGGTTTTGAAACTTTTTGAGCCAATGCCAATACCGCTTTACGTATAATTTTATCTGTCCAAACAATCTTTTCAACCAACCAAGGCGTATTTACCCTCGTTAATTTTGAAGAAGCTTCTTTATCTAAAATAAAGGTTGCATTGTTATGTTCTTGTAAAAATGAAGCTGGTACACGGTTTGTTACTTGCCCTTCTACAGCTTCTCTAATTATATTTGATTTACCTTCACCCCAAGCAAATAAAATTACTCGTTTTGCCTCCATAATCTTTTTAACACCCAATGTAATTGCTGTTCTAGGAGTATTGCTTAAACCTAAGAAATCGTTACTTGCAGCAACTCTTGTTATATGATCAAGTGCTACTAAACGTGTTTTGGAATTTTGTAAAGATCCTGATTCATTAAAACCGATATGACCATTTCCTCCAATTCCTAAAATTTGTAAATCAAGACCTCCATACGCTTCTATTTTAGCCTCATAACCAGCACAATATTCAGCTATTTCATCTTTTGACAAAGTACCATCTGGTATATTGTAATTTTCAGGAAGAATATCTACATGATTAAATAGTTGTTCTTTCATAAAACGAACATAACTATTTATAGAGTCTGGCTCCATTGGGTAGTATTCATCTAAATTAAAAGTGATTACATTTTTAAAACTCAATCCTTCTTCTTTATGCAATCTTACCAATTCAGCATACAAACCTTTTGGTGAAGAACCTGTTGCTAAACCTAAAATACAAGGTTGTTTTTGAGCTTGTTTAACTCTAATTAAATCTGCAATCTCAAGGGCAACTGCTTTTGATGCAACTGTAGAATTATTAAAAATTTTGGTTTCAATATTTTCAAATCTCTTTTCAAAATCTGTCGACGTATCAATATTACTTTTTAACATTTCTTTATTATTTATTTTGATTTTTTTTCATTCCTAATTTATGCCCAGATAAGGCAAAATACAATATTATGGCATAGCAAGGGATTAATATCCAATAACTACTTGTTGCTGAAGTTGCCAGTGCTTCTGCCTCATTTATTCCATTCGCAACTAATTCATGTTTACCAGCATCTACCAATCTACCATATAATGGAGGTATAATTGCCCCTCCAGAAATTGCCATAATTAATAAAGCCGATGCTGTTTTGGTGAATTTCCCTAAACCTTCTAATGTTAAAGGCCAAACTGCTGGCCAAACTAATGCATTTGCAATTCCTAATGCCGCTACAAATAAAACAGAAGTAAAACCTGTAGTCATTAAGATACAAACACTAAATATTATACCTAAAGTAGCACTAATTTTTAAGGCTGTTCCTTGTTTTACATATTTTGGTATTAAAAATACACCTAACGCATAGGTTGCAACCATTGCCATTAGGGTATAAGTTGTAAAGAATTTAGCTTCTTCTCCTGTAAATCCAAGTGAAATTCCATAAGCAATAATAGTATCTCCTGCTATTACTTCTGCACCAACATAAACAAACAACGTAAGTACTCCTAACCAAAGGTGAGGGAATTGAAATATGCTTGTTTTTGTTACTTCTCCTTCTTTTTCATCTTCAATTGGCGAAGCTTCTACATGTGGTAGTGGTGCTTTTCTAATTAAAATACCTAGCACAAATAATACTATTGCCATAACTAAATAAGGCATAAAAACACTGTCTGCCATGGTATCTAATAATTGTCCTTTTTCTTCAACTGAAACTGAACCTAATTTATCTTTTACTTCATCAATTCCAGATAATAATATGGCCCCAAATATTAAAGATCCTAGAGCTCCTGCTGTTTTATTAGCAATTCCCATTATTGCAATTCGTTTTGCACCGCTTTCAATAGGCCCTAAAATGGTAATATACGGATTTGAAGCTGTTTGTAAAATTGTCATTCCTACTCCTTGAATAAAAATACCTGTTAAAAACACCCAATAGGTTCTTGCTTCAGCAGCTGGAATAAATACCAATGCTCCAATTGCCATAATGAATAATCCTAAAGACATTCCTTTTCTATATCCAATTTTATTTAAAATATAAGACGCTGGTAAAGCCATAACAACAAATGAAATGTAGGAGGCTGAGGCTACAAAATAAGATTGAGCATCGGTTAATTCGTTAATAGTTTTCATAAATGGAATTAAGGCTCCATTAATCCATGTAACAAATCCGAAAATAAAAAATAGTCCAGCAATAATAATTATTGGGACTAGGGTACTGTTCTTGCTTGCTTGTGTCATATTAGTTAATTTTTATATTTTTAATTATATTTTATAAAACATTCATTTTTTCGGACATGCTTTCTATCAGTTTAAATTGATTTTTTGCTCTATCTAAATTATGCTCTGGATATTTAGTTTTATAATAAGTATCTCCATTTAAAAAGTCTGTTAAAAACCGAAGCGCCATTATAAAAATCATTGTTTTTGCTCCAAGTGGTAAATATTTCAATTCTATTGGAGAAAGAGCCGATTCTACTTTTTCTAAAAATCCTTTAGTATAAGCATTGTAATATTCTAAATTGAAATTTACTTTATTTAAATCTGTTTCATCTTCAGCAGCCGAATTACAAATAGTTCTAATAGCATCTCCAAAATCATAATGTACAACTCCCGGCATAACAGTATCGGTGTCAATTACACAAAGCCCTTTATTATTGGTATCAAATAACACATTTGATATTTTAGTATCGTTATGTGTAACTCTTAATTTTATCTCACCAGATTCTTTTAAACGTTGAATTATATGCATCTCGTCTTTTAAACTCCAAACAAGGTCTATATACTTTTTTGCTTGTTCAAGTCTTTCTTCTGAAGCTACTTTTAGAGCATCTTCAAATTGAGAAAAACGGAAAGACATGTCGTGAAACTTTGGAATTACCTCAATTAATTTCTTCGCATCAAAATCACTTGTTAAATTTAAGAAATCTCCAATTAATTTTCCTCCTTCATAAGCAACTTCTTTATTGCTAACAGTTTCAAATGTAATACTATTATCAATAAATACCATTAAGTTCCAATAATTCCCTTCAATATCTATATAATAAAAGTTTCCGTTAGTGGATTCTATAAATGACAATACTTTTCTAAATATTTCGTTTTTTGGTAAGTGTGAGAACTTACTTTGCAAATGCTTACTAACATTTACTTTGTTTGAAATAAGACCAGGAACATCTTTAAAAACTCCGTGATTAATTCTCTGAAGAACATAATTAGTTCCATCAGTTCCTTTAACTAGATAGGTATCATTAATATGACCAGATGCTAATTCTGAATAGGATAAAAATTCTGAATTATGATTAAATTTATTAAATGATTCTAATAATTGTTGTTCTTTCATGTTACCAAAGTTTAGATGGGTAGCTATTTATTTTTTGTAAATGTTCAATTTCTTTTTGAACTATTTCTTTATCTTCTTTATAGGTAACTCCAAACCATTTTGCATCTGATTTTAAGACTTCAACGGTTGCTTTTCCAGATTTTAAAATTTCATTTACAATTAATGGGATAAAAAATTCTGCCTTTAAGTTTCCTTTATTTTCTTCTAGGAAATCTTCAAAAAGTAGTGTTCCAAATTCGAAACATTTTGGAGTAAATCCCCAAAAATTCATTGAAACTATAGTTTCTCCATCTATAGGAACAAAAACACCATTTTCATCTTTTCTAATAAGGTGTCCGTTCACTTTTTCTATGTGAACTCTTTCAGTTACATCTGTTAAAAATCCTTCTTTATTAACCTGGCATTCACCTCTTGAAACAAAACCATGTTCCGAAACAGTATTTTTCAACAAATATCCCATCATATTAAAACGATACGAATTTGGATCTATTTTAGATAACTCTTCAGCCATTATTTCAAAGGCTTCCTTTCCATAAAAATCGTCGGCATTTATAATTGCAAAATTCTCCTTTACAACATCTTTAACCATTAAAAGAGCATGCCCTGTTCCCCAAGGTTTGGTTCTTTCTGGGTTTTGAAATTTTTCAGGAACATCTTCAATTTCTTGAAAAACGTAGGCAACTTCAGCTTTCCCTTCTAATTTTTCATCAAAAACAGCTTTAAATTCTTTTTCAAAACTTTTTCTTATTATAAACACAAATTTACCAAAACCAGCTTGCAAGGCATCGTAAATTGAAAAATCAATTATTGTTGCTCCTTCTGAAGTAAACGTGTCTAATTGTTTTAGCCCTCCATAACGGCTTCCCATCCCCGCGGCTAAGACCACCAAAGTTGGCTTTATATTGCTATTTTTCAATGTGTTATGTTTTTTAACAATTAAATTAATTTAATCCGATTTTATTAAAATATTGTGCTAATTTATAAATGAATTTTGAGATATCAAAGAAAAAACAATTAAATGTGCTCGAACACACGTAATTTATGTTATCGAGCACATTTTTAATTTCATATAATAAAGTTTTCTATATTTGTAAGATGAAAAAATATACGATTAAAGATATTGCTCAACTCGCAGGTGTTTCAAAAGGAACTGTTGATAGAGTTTTACATAAGCGTGGAAAAGTTTCTGAAATCGCGTTAGAAAAGGTTACTAAAATTCTTAATGAAATTGAATATAAACCAAATCCAATTGCCAAGAATTTAAAAATTAATAAAATTTATAAACTGGCTGTTATTTTACCCGACGCTCAGAAAGATTCTTATTGGGAACCTTGTTCGGGTGCCATAAAAGAAGTTGAAAATGAGTTTCAACACTTTGGTATTGAAATTAATAAGTTTGTTTTTGACGCATCAGAAACAAGTTCCTTTTTAGAAACTTCTTTAAATGTTATTACCACCAAACCTGATGCTATTTTAATGGTACCATTATTCCAAAAAGAAGCTAAGGAGATTGTTACAAAATGTAATATTAACAACATTAAAGTATCTGTTTTCAATAATTATATTGATTCAAATTATTCTAATAATTTTATTGGACAAGATTTATATCAAAGTGGAAGAGTTGCTGCAAAACTTATGGATATGGTACTAAAAAAAGGAACTATTGGAATTGTACATATTGATGAAGACTACCAAAACGCAACGCACTTACAAGAAAAAGAGAAAGGATTTAGGAGCTATTTTAACTCTTTAAATACTTTAGATTATGACATAACTACTATTCATTTAAATTATAAAAAATCAGAGAGTTTTAACAATTCACTTCTTTCTTTTTTAGACAAAAACCCAAACATAAATGGTATTTTTGTAACTATCTCAAAGTCGTATGTTGTTGTTGAAGCCTTAAAAGAAAGAGCATCAGATATTGCAATAGTTGGTTATGATTTAGTGAAAAAAAATATTGATTATTTAAAACAGGGAGAAATTGATTTCTTAATTCATCAAAAACCAAAACAACAAGTTTACATGGGTTTAAGCTATTTAGCAGAATATTTTTTATTTGATAAAGAAATTCCATCCCAACTATTATTACCTTTAGATATAGTTACTTCCGAAAATGTTGATGGTTATCTAATGTAAGTTCTAAAAAAAGAGTCTGATTAAAAAAGGTGAAAAAGTTATTATTCCTAGTTGATTAATTGTTTTTTTTCAATCTCGAAATAATAAAAAACAAACACAAAGAAGCCCTTATAAAATATATAAAATAATTATAAAGGCCTCTAAAGCTAACTAACTTAAATACAAATTTCATTTATATGAAATTATACAACCCACTATGAATTAAGCGCTTACATTAATAACGTTGAGCTGTTTTATTTGGTAAAGAAGGAGTTTCTAATTCCAAAAAATCTATTTTAGGCGGTATTCCTTTAGAAGTCCTAAAGAACTTAGTTTTAGGAGTTTCACTATCACTAAAAAAACCACAATTCCTTAGATAAAAACTATTTTCTTTAACACCACCGTCGTAGTCAAAACGAACACCACTTGCTCCAGTATTATCAGTTGTAAAAATGGCTGAAGTCATTTCAATCCAATTATTATCAGTATCATATATCCACTGATTTGAATAATTAACTTTTCTACTAACCGCTCCAGCTGAAGTTGCAAAATTTTCTAAAAACGAATGTAATCGTGTTAAATGTTTCCCTGTTGGAAATGGTCTTCTAAAACTAGCTATTAACTTCCAATCACCAATTTCAGGAGCATAAAAATATGCCGTATAATCTATAGAATTATCTGCTTTTGATTCTCCTTTTAGCAAAAATTTATAGGTTATATTTGGTTTCCAATCATACACAAAATAACTTTGTGCACCAGAACCTTCATTTCCAAACTCACCCACGTGTACCCCCTCTCCATTTCCAAGAGGCAACACACTATATTCTCTAGGGATTTGATTTGGATCTTGAGTATCGTAAGCACTCCAAACCGAAAATAAAATGCGTCTCTCTTTTTCAGAGTTAACTTGCATTCCGAAATATCCAGAAGAGAATCCGTTTGCCATAAAATATGAGCCAACTGGGTCATTTCCTTCCGGAACAGTTAACTCATTATAAAACCATGTAATATTTTTATTTGCAGGTTCTTCGTAATTTAAATGTACCGAAGGACCTCTTCGTCCCCAATAGGACCAATCTGGTTTTACATAACTTATTTTCGAACTCCAAGAATCATCTAACATAATTTCTGCTATTTCTCCAAAGGTTGTTCCTTTCTTTGAAACTCCTTCAAACTCAATATAATTATACCCTAATGTGTCAATCTCAAACGATCCAAGAGCGTGTTTTGTAATATTTTCTGTTTCCTTAAAATCAATATTTTTAGTAGTATTCCCTACAGTAATTTTAAGTTTTGTATCCGCAGAAAACTTTCCATTTATACTAATTTCAATTTTTCCTGTAGCAGTTGTATAAAAATAGCTTCTAATTTTATTGTTAGCATCTGTCCAGTTTTTTATACCTTCTTTGCTTACTATTCTATCTGTGGCTTTTGGATTATTTACAACCCAACTATTTGCTGCTGTACTTATTGAAATATTGGTTTTAGAAATTGTGTTATTTTCAAATTGCTCTATAGTTTCCTTACTGTTTTTACATGCAATATTAGATAGCAATAACAAACTTAGAATTAGGTATAAAAAATAATTTTTCATTTTAAAAATATATTCATTTAATGTTTTCATATATCATAACTTGATTATTAACATTCGTTTATAAACAATTATAATTATAACTCTTACTTAAAAGGAACTTTTACAATTACAGTGTCTCCCTTACCGTCTGTGTCTGTAATACTTTGGATAGTCCATAAATCTGTAAAATTATCACCATCTACAACACTTCCACTATAATCTCCCCAAGAAACTCCATCTGTAAAACCCTTTCCTTCTCCCAGACTTACAATTTTTCTAACTGTTCCTTTAGGATCATTTGCTTTTCTAAATGCCAACCTGGGACTAATAAACATATTTTCACTGGTTTCTTGAAAACCTACAAGCACATCGTTATTTTTGTTTACCGCTAAAGTTGTTTGAATATAACTAGAGTTTTCACTACTAATTAATCCAGTTTGAACAATTGTTCCATCAGTTTTTACTTGATGCCATTGTACCGCAGCACGACCTTGATAATTAATGGCTTGAGAAAACCAAATATCACCATTTTGAAATACTAAATTTTTTGGATTTCTATCTCCCGAAGATGTTTTTTGATCTGTACCTTTTTGAGGTGATTGTGGTGGCCAGCCAAAATGTTTTAATCCGTGTGGGGTTTTACTAACAGTTTCACTAACTGGAGAGCCATCACTGCTAGTTATTACGCGTCTTATAATAAAATCTGTTTTTGTAATTTCAAAAAAGTATAAATCATCAATAGCATCTTGCATAGCAATTGGATGTCCTAAACTTCCAGGGAAGTGATATACAGTTACTGGTTTACCCGCTATTGCATCTTCCATTTTCATAACAAATGTGCGGTCTTTTCCTCCAGGAAAAGAATAACCAATCCATTTTTTACTATAGCCAATTCCT
Organism: Lutibacter litoralis; assembly: GCF_014646675.1. Taxonomy (GTDB): domain Bacteria; phylum Bacteroidota; class Bacteroidia; order Flavobacteriales; family Flavobacteriaceae; genus Lutibacter; species Lutibacter litoralis. The sequence continues at coordinate 198,936 of NZ_BMNS01000004.1, forward strand.
CCGCCATCAACACCTTTTCGTGCAGGCACAGGATAGGTATTCCAAGCACCCGTTGGATCACTTGTTTCTGAAATTGAAATATTTACAGGTTTTTTCTTTTCTTTATCCCAAGGATTCCACAAATCAAAACCAAAGACTTTGTTATGTGCATTAAAAAATAATTTGGGATCTATTCCATTATTAAAACAGTTTTGTGAAACTCCCTGAATAAAATTTCCTTTTTTATCATAAATAATTAAACCGTTATTTGTACCGTGCAATACATAACCTCCACCAACTGCAATTTGCGGATCTACTTGTCGGTTTCCATCCATAGAACCATCAAAAGCCAAATAGCCAGATTCCTTTCTAATATTCCCTCCTTGCTTTCGTTCTTTACATTCCGTTCCATTATTGGTAGTAAATAAGGTTTTTCTAATTGGGGTTACCACCTCTGTTCGAGATGGTTTTACAATAGTATTTATAGTTGATTGGGCGTTTACTGAAGTGAACCCCACACCAATAAATATAAAAGCTGCTATTACGTGTTTTTTCATTTTTGGTTGGTTATTTGGTTGGTTATTTTGAATATTTTATAAAATCTTTTAAGGTTTGTGTACTTGTTCCACGAGCATCTGTAACAGTTAAAATAACATTAAAACTTGTTCGATTCGCTTTATTATAAATTACAATAGGTCTTTCATCTGTCGACGTTGCTGGAAAACCTCCGGGAAAACTCCAGAAAAAAGTGGCGTCTTTATCTGCTACAGAATAATCTGCAAACTTAATTACAGCATTCTCTTTATTAAAAGTTGATCTGTCTGCGGTAATATTAGCTTTTGGGGGTGTTAATTCTAGTAAATTGGTTTCCCATAAACCTCTTGAGGTTCCTAAACGTAACTTGCCTTTAGCATAATTGATAAACATAAAAGGGGTCTTTCCAGCTTGCATTCCCGTTCCAAAAAGTTCCCATCGTGGCATATGCTGTTTTCTGTAATACACTCCAAAACCAGTTCCAAGATATAATATATCGTCACTTCCTCTTTGGTAAATTATTGAATACACTGGCTGATTTGGCAAACCTTCGGAATAATCACTCCAAGTTTCACCACCATTGTTAGAATAAAAAACGTGTGCTCTAATTCCTTTTTTTGAAGTAACCCATAAATGTTCTGGATTTTTATCGCTCACAGCCAATCTCCATAAATGCGTATCTTTAATTAGAGTTCTTGATGGGCTAACTTCAGTCCACGTTTTTCCTTCATCAACAGATTTAATTACTCTATTTGGTTCAACTACGGCATACACATAATTTGAATTAGCAAAACTTGTTTTTACTGAAACTGCATTTTTCTTTTCTTCCTCAAAGTTCTTTATAACTTGCCAACTCTCAGCGTTATCTGTAGATTTTTTAAGTTTATAGGTTTTATTTCTATCTCCATAATCACTTCCATATATGGTATAATATTGATGTGGGTGGAATTCAAGATTATCTAATGTAATATACCCCAATTCGATTCCTAATTTCTGCATTTTATGACCTTTCTTAGCCGTTAAAGACCTTTTTACACGTTCGTGACCCCATGGATGGTTGTACATAAATTGATCGTTTATAGGATTTACGTTTGCTGCCATTGCATCTGCTCCATTTACACCAATCCAACCGCCATAAACAGCATCGTCTCTATAACATATTTGATTGTGATTTAAACCAACCGCCATAATATCATTCTTAAATGATTGGCTAAAACCCCAAAGTTCTTGTATACCAAGTCCATCAGTAATATCTTTTACAACAGTTGCTCCACCATCTGAAGTATGGTAAACGCCTCCATCATTTCCATTCCAAATATGATTTCCTATTACTGAAAGTCCGTGATGATCACCGTGCACTCCAGTATGTGCGTTGTTAGATTTGTAATAATCGTATTGTTTTCCTGTTATAATATTCCCAGTAACATCGTAGCCCCAAGTTGCACCACCATCTTTACTTATTTTTAATTTATTTGCAGCACAGGCTAAAAAATTCTCATCTGTTTCTGAAACTGTAAAAGCAAAATTCCATGTTATTTGTGCTAGATGACAGGTTTCATATAAAAAATCTGTTGCTTCATTGGCATTTTCTAAAGGATTTGCAGGATCTCCACAACACTTTTTCTCAAAGGAAACACCAGCATTTGATGATTTAAAGAACGATATTTTATCGTTTTTACCTCCACCGTTGTATCCAATTGCAACATAAACTACATTATTATTTGCAGGTGTTGTAGCCAATCTTGCTCTGTGAGCATCTGTAGTAAAATCAGCAGGGAAGCCATTATCTATGGTTTTAAAAGTAACTCCACTATCTGTTGATTTTTTAAAATTAATCCATTTTGTGGCTGAAGATTCCTCTAAAACATAAACAACATTTGGGTTATTTGGTTTTACGCGCATATCCCAAATTCTTTTTGAAGTTTGGTACATTTCATTCCAAGAATCTCCTCCATCTTTAGATTTAAGCAATTTGAAAATTCCAGATTCTTCGGTAGTTGCATACACAATGCTACTACTTTTATCGGAAACATCTACCCACAATAAAGAGCCATATTTAGCAGGTTTTATTTTTCGTAAACCTGTGTAATTCCAATTTAATCCACCGTCGTTAGACTTAACTACTCCAATATCGGTTCCTGCGTATACATTTTTTGGATTTTTTCTACTAAAAACAATTTGGTTCACCCACTCTACTTCAGGTACACCAACAGAAACTAATTTATAATCTTCTCCTCCATTAGCAGTATGCCAAATTCCTGCGGTTGCAGCACCAATTAAAACAGCATTTGTATTACTTGGATTGATGCGAATAGAACGAATTACACCCGTTCCTCCGTTATCTTGAGTAGTATTCCATTTTAAGAATATTTGTGACCAAGGATTTGTGGTTTGCGCTTCAGCTAAATTATATAGTAGCAAAAATACTATTAGAATAATTTTCTTCATTATTAGTTGGTTACTTAATTACCGCTGTTTAAAATTAGTTTATAGATAATTAAGATTTTTTAATAGTTTATTTTATTATTGAACTCGCTTCCAAGTTTCGATATATGGATTTCCTATTCCTTCAATGGTTAATAAATCATCTTTAACTTTATATTTATATGAATAGGTATCTTTTAACAAATTATTAAAATTGGAATTTGTGAATAATATATGCTCCTTATATATGTTTTTATCTATAGTATAAGAACCGACAAAACTATTTAACACTTTATTATATCTAGAATTCAAATCAATTAAAGTAAATTTATCTGTTGAAATAATCTTATATCTAATTTGATCTTTATTTCCATAAAGATTTTGTTCTACAACTCCGTCCGAATTACAAATTTGCCATGTTCCAATTAATGCATTTTTTGCTGTACTACTTTTTTGAATTCCACAGCTAATAATTGTTAATACAAACAAAACAACTATACTAGTTTGATAAAATTTTTTTTTCATTTCTTTATTTTTAGAATGCCTAAAAGCGTTTATTTAATTTCCAAATCTTGAATAATTATAGCAGTTTCGTGGTCTTCATTAAGTACAATTTTTATTACTTTTATCATTTTAGTAACTTCAAAGCTGTTTTTTGAAGCTCCGTAATCGAATCCGCTTAATTTTTCAAATGCAGTTCCATCTGTAGAAAATAACACAGATCCATTTACAATAATATCCTCATTTTTACTTGGATGCCCGCTTAATACTTTCAAACTATTTACCGCTATAGCTTCAGAAAAATTAAACACAAATTCGTCGCCTTGTTTCCCTTTCTCAAAAGATTTAAAATAAGATTTTCTATCCCAGTCCGAAGCATTTTCAGTCCCGCTATTTTCAACAGCTTTTACTGTTGTTTTAAAACTTACTTTTGGTTCTTTAAATTTGGCACGTTCGATAGAAATAATACCATTTGAATTTGTACCTCCATCAGATCTCATTTCTACTTCAATACTGTATTTATTTGAAGCTTTGAAGTTTTTAACTTCTACTCTATATCTATTATTAATCAAGCTATTTCCAGAGAATCCATTATGAACATCAGAAGAAATAAAAGTACCGTTTTCTACTAATTTAACTGAGTGCACATCTAATCTATGTCCTCCTTTTTTGTAAATAAAATCTAAATACCAAAAGCCTGCAGCGTCAATACCAGTAATGTCAAAATTTACTGTTTGAAACTTTGTAGAACAATCTTTAGAAGTCCATGCCGCTGCAACTTCACGATATATTTCAACATCTTTTAAGGTTCTACTTCCATTACCGTTTTTGGTATAAAGTTTCATTCTTAAATTTTGATAATCTTCAATATAAAAAGGAGTTCTATTATACAGTTTTGAAGTTTTTGTAGGTTCGGTAGCATCTGTAGTATATCTCACTTCAGCACCTTCCCAAGGCGTGTGAATTTTAATGGTATCTCTTCTTAAAACAGCTTTTGGCTGTGGAACTCTGTATGTTACATTAAATGCATCTAATCTTTGTAAGTGCCTATTCCCTAAACGATTATAAAAATCGGTAAATTCTCTTTCAGATTGTGGTGTCCAAGCAACTTCGGCAAGTGCAACCAATCGCGGCCAAGTTTGGTATTCTGCACGTCCGTCTTCGTGCAAATATTCTGACCATAAACAAGCTTGTACTCCAAGAATATTATTTAGTTGTTCTTCTGTTAAATCATTTTTTGCAAGTGGATCAAATTCGTATACTCTTTCTAATGAAACAATTCCTGCCCACCAATGTCCAAATTCATCGTCTTTTGATGATTTCATATCAAAATAAACATGCTGTCCTGGTGTCATAATTACCGGATGACCTTTTTTTGCCGAATGATAACCTGGTCCTGTTCCTGTCCAAGACATTACCGCAGTATCTAAATTTAAATCACCACCATCTATTATTTCATTCCATCCAATTATTTTTTTACCGTGTTTGGCTATAATTACTTCCATTCTTTTATTAAAGTAATTTTGAAGTTCACGACCAGTTTTAATATTGTTCTTACGCATAAATTTTACACACGAAGGACTATTCATCCAAGCCGATGTATTTACTTCGTCTCCGCCAATATGGATATATTCAAAAGGAAATAATGTTTTAAGTTCTCCAAAAATGGCATCTAACATTGTGTATGTTTTTTCTTTAATAGGAGAAAGCACATTGTTTGCAATACCTTGCACACTTTTAGAGTTGGAATTTCCGTCTGGCAATAATTCTGGATACGCAACTACTATTGCTCTTGCGTGCCCTGGAACATCAATTTCTGGCATTATTTGAATATGCCTTTCTGCAGCATACGCTACAATTTCTTTAATTTCTTCTTGTGAATAAAAGCCTCCATAACGTGCATCACCAGAACCTCGAGAAGGTTTTAAGCCTTCGTTTTTTCCTCTCCAAGCTCCAACTTCTGTAAGTTTTGGATAGTTTTTAATTTCAACTCTCCAACCTTCATCATCAGTTAAATGCCAATGAAACAAATTCAATTTATGGGCTGCCATGCGGTCTATAAGTCGTTTTACATGTTCAGCATCAAAAAAGTTTCTTGAAACATCTAACATAAAACCTCTCCATCCAAATCTTGGCGCATCTGTTATTGAAACATTTGGTACTGTCCAGCTAACACCTTCAACCAATCGCTCGGCATAAATTGCTTCGGGCAACAACTGTCTTATCGTTTGAATTCCGTAAAAAAGTCCTGCTGATTTTAAAGCTCTTACAGTTATTCCATTAGTTGAAACGTCTAATTTATAACCTTCACTATTTATTGAAGTAAGTGTGTCTGAAAGTTCAAATAAAATTTCATTGTTAGATTTAGCAACATCTGTTAATTGCAGTTTAAAACCCATTGCCTTTTCAGTAAGTGCAATAAATTTTGCTGCTTCAACTTTAGCAGCTCCTGTTGCAACTACACTGGTATTTTTTGTAATTGTAAACACTCCACTATTAATACTAGTTTTAGTAGGCTTTGGTATTAAACCTAATGTTGTTTCAGTTACTTTAACTTGATTAGAACTACAAGCCATTAAACAACCTGCTAAAAAAATTAAACTAATTTTTTTCATTATTCTTTTACAATTTTAATACTTGAAATTCCTGATTCGGTTTGAACAGATACTATATATAGGCCCGTTTTAAAATGACTTCCATCAATAATAATATTACCATTTTTAACAGGTAAATATCTTGACTGAATTAATTTTCCACTTGTATCCAATACATTTACTGCTACTATTTTTGAAAAAGTGTCTCCAATATTTAGCAGCAAATAATCAATAAACGGATTTGGATAAGCTGTTAATTTTTCTGAAACTAATATTGACTTTTCAAAAACACCTTGACATTCATTGGCAGTTGTTACAGAAATTTTATTTACACCATTTACTAAATTTAATGTAATTTCTGGGTTGGTAGTTTTAATAATATTACCATTTAAATTGATACTATATTCGTTTCCATTTGTTAAGCGTAACGAAATTGACTTTTTACCTGTATCTATTTTAGATTGTACTTTTAAATCTAAAGGCTCAGCCAGTATTATTGTATTACATCTATTAAAATTATCTTTTGAAATCCCTTCAATAGTAAAACATAAACTATATGACCCAGCTGCTATATCTAGAATTTCTAAGGTATTTGTAAATTGATAATCGGTTGTAGTTCCGTCTTTAATTAATGTTGCCATATAATTATGTGTTTCAACAGCTGTAATTATAATTTTACCATTTTTTTTATTTTTACAAGTTTCAGAAATTACCTGAACTTTAAAGTTGTTAGCTGGTAAAGTGAATAAGCTACATCCTTTTTCGTCTACGCTATCCCCAAGAGGTGTTTCTGGACATTCATCTAGCGTATCCTCTACTCCATCATTATCGTCATCATCGTCACAAGCATCTCCAATACCGTCATTATCAAAATCAGCCTGATCTTCGTTATCTATGCCCGGACAATTATCATCAATACAACCTACCAAAGTAATTTCTGCAATTGAAGTCCAAGCGCCATCATTCACTTCAGACAATGCTTTTATTCTTAGATACCTTCCTTTTACTGGAGTATCAAATTCAATATTTTGAATTGCTGATGAATTTTCAAAACTTCCAGTTTTTACAGGTTCACCCCAATTATCTTTATCGTAACTAAAATACAATTCATAGTCTTTAACTCTTCCGTTAGAACCTGATTGTCTCGGTAAGTATTTAAATATGCTTATATTATAAGAATTCCCTAAATCTATTTGAATTTCGTGCGGATATTGATCTGTACCCGAACTCCAGCTTGTATGCCAAATTGTACTTGTATCACCATCAAAAGCCATTGTTGCATATCCAGGATAATTAGTTTCTTGACTATCTGCATAGATTAAAGACCATTCATTTTTTGGTAACTCTGCAGGGTTGCTGCAATCATTAATAGAAGGACAGGTTGTTGTAGTAACCATATTTTCTATTGTTTTAACATAATCCACACCGTTTTGATGCACTGTTAATGTAACTGAATAAGCACCCGGATTACCTAATACAACTTTTGGATTTCTACTATTAGCATCGCTAATATAAGTTGGGGCGGGACTAATATCCCATTTCCAACTAGCACCTGCATGTTTTAAAATTGAGTGATTATCAAAATGTATGGTATCGGTCATACATTTGTTTTGATAATTTTCGACCCAAGGATTTATTATCGGTTTAAAATTTTGTTCTTGCAAAGGCGATTCCCAAACTCCACCTGTACCAGCAAGTCTTATTTTTGCATCTCTAAAAAAAGGAAGTGCAGCATTTATATTAAAATTTCCAGGATAACTATTTGTAAATAATTCCCATTTTGAAGCAGAAGCCTTTCTAAAATATACTTTTGATTGATCTCCTTTTCTAGCTGTTGTAAAAAGGTACACTAAATCTTCTCCAGTACTACTCGGTTGTATTATTAAACTCTTTGTGTATGCATCTATATTGCCTGTCCAATTTTCCCATGTATCACCACCATTGGTAGTTTTAAAAACAAGTCCTTTGTCTCCCGTCCAGGTTCCATTAGAATAACAAGCATAAACTGTGTTTTCATCGGATAAAGAAATGGCAATATTTGTACGCCCCCTCATTTTAGAGCCACCATAAGAATTACTACTTAATGAAGTTTTAAGCACCCAAGTTTCTCCTTGATCTTCACTTTTATAAAAGCCCGAACCACTTACATCTGCATACAAAACATTTGGATTTGTAAAGCTCATTTGAACAGCAAGTACGTCACCAGGAAATGTGTGTAATTCTTTAAAGCTTTCTCCCATATCTGTACTTTTCCAAAAACTATTTCCCTCTCCCAAAAATAAGATTTCAAAATAGTTTGGATGGTGAATTAAGTTCCCTCTTTGACCACCATATTCAAACATATTTGGAAATTTAGAATATTGAAATCTACCTTCTGGGGGTCCTTCAGCAGTTTTAGGTAAAATCCATCCACTTCCTAAATCATTAAAAGCTACGTGTCTACTTTTACCTTGAATTACCCATCCTGTTGCCGATTCTGCTCCTCCCATTCTAAGCGCTTTTCCGTTATAAAAATCGGTCATTGCTGTATTTCCGTTGTGGTACCTTCCACCAACAACTATATCTTCATTCCATCCTTGATCAAATCCCCACATATCAGACCCTACCAATCCATTTACAATTGGTTGAAAATCTGTTTCAAAAGCATCATTTGAAAAACTAACTCCTCCATCTGTAGCAACATACACAGATTCTCCATCTGGTAACCAAACTATATCTTGAATATCTGGATGAATAGAAAATCTACCAAAATAGCCTCCAATAGCATCAAAAGACAGTGACCCGTTTGTTGTTTTAAATAAGGTCGTAGTTCCAACAAAAATATTGTTTTCATTTGTTGGTGAAATCTCTAAAACCAAATCAAAATAGCCTTGACCATTATTATAAGGAAATGCGGTTGTATTGCAATCTATTGCTTTTGTCCAAGTCCAGTTATTGTCGGCTAAAATTCCTTTGTATAAAAAAGGAGTATTGTCTGTACTTAACATTGTAGCGTACATTAAATTAGGGTTTGAAGCGGTTACTGCTAGCAAACCTCCACTACTATCTGTTATATTTGAAGGAAAAGTTGAAACAGCCGAAAAACTTGTTCCACCGTTTAAAGATTCTAACAATTGGAAGTTATTTCCATCCTTTACAATGGCATAAATTAAACTAGAGCTGTTAGTATTAAAATGAATATCGTACGCTTTTTTTGAAGATTTCTGAGTCCAAGAGATTCCAGCATCTAAAGACAGAAAAATACCTTTGTCTGAAGAAACCAATAATTTATCGTGATTTGTTGGGTCTATAATTATATGATTTGCAGAGAAATAAGACCCACTTTGTAACATTGTTTGCCAAGTATAACCTCCATCGGTAGATTTATGCATCTGTGATCCTCCGGAAGCATATACAATATTTGAGTTTTTTGGATGAATAGTAACTGCTTGTACTCCTGAAAAGATATAATCTTTTGCCATAAGTTGCCAGTTTTTACCACCATCTACAGATTTGTTTATATAACCAGTTTCTGTTCCGCAGTAAATAATATTTTCATTTTCTTTAAATACATCTAGCGCATATACATTCACTTGCCAAGGAGCAACTGGTTTTGGTGTTGAACTGTTATCTTCATTTAACCAAAAAGTGTTTTTTGGACCTAAAAAAGACCAATTAGAGTTAGAAGCATCAGTTGATTTTTTAGAAAGTGTACTTTTTTTATTTTGAATGCGGTTTAATTCTGTGGCAGTTGGAAGCACAATATTTCCGTTTTCGTCCACATAATTTTCAACTACTCTGCGCCAAATTTTATAATAGCGCGTAATTGGATTTTTTTGTTTACCATGCTCTTTAAAATATTGTTGATATCCTCTTTCAATTTCATTGAAATTAATTGGATACTGGTATAACATTTTTGCCCATTCAGGGTAGCTTTCACTAAAACTTGGTTTGTAGATAGCATTATTTTCTGGTAGATTATCGTAAGGAGTGTTTTCAATCTGAGCAACAATTTTTTGAGAAATTCCAAAAGAAAGGCAGAAAAGTAGCAACAGTTTTAGTAGATTTTGCATATTGTAGAAATAGTTATTAGGTGGGGTTTCTTTATAAAAAGTGGTTGTTTATTAAAAGAGAGGGTTGTTTTACAACCCTCTCTTTTTAAAATTAATTCAAAAAATTTAATCTAATGCTCCATAAATATTAATTTCTGATAAATGCGTAAAAGTGTTTGAACCTTCTACCGCAACATATTTAACATATCTTGCTGTTGTAACAGATGTTGGATGTGCCATAAAACCATCATTAGAAGTTAATTGTGAGTTTAATGTTGCTACTTTTATAAAGTTTACATTATCATTACTCACCCAAAATTCATGAATGGTTGCTCCTCCTCCATTTCCACTTCTTCTAAAAACTTCAAAGGCACCAATACTTTTTTCTTCTCCTAAATCTACCGTAAAGTAATGGGGATAAACTGGTGATGCTGTTGACCATGTTGTATGCCAAAAAGTTCCTAAATCACCATCAATTGCTGCAGAAGCATAACCATTAACTGGTCCTTCACCTCCTGCTTCTTCAGAAGAAAAGTCAACAATAGACCAATCTGAATTATCTAAACGTTCTATTACATTTATTTCACCTAAATATGTGAAATTATTTGGACCTTCAACTGCAAGATACTTAACATATCTTCCTTTTGTATTTGTATCAGCATTAACTAAGCTACCAGCAGTAGGATCTAAGGCTGCATTAAGTGTTGCCACCTTTGTAAAGTTTACATTATCGCTACTCACCCAAAATTCATGAACAGTTGCACCACCGGTATAACCACTTCTTGAAAAAATTTCGAACCCAGCAATACTTTTTTCAGCTCCCATATCAATAGTAAAGTAATGTGGATAAGATGAACCTGTACTAGACCAGTTTGAATGCCAGAAAGTTCCTAAATCACCATCAATTGCTGCAGAAGCATAACCATTAACCGGACCTTCACCTCCAGCCTCTTCAGTTGAAAAGTCAATAATTGACCAGTTACCTTTTCCTAATGGTGCCATTGGCGTTACGGCAAATATTTTTGAAATTGAATTTCCATAAATATCTGTAAGCGTAATTTCAATATCTTGAGTAGATCCTTTCATTCCATCAATAGTAAAAGTATCTATTGCTGCACTTGATGTAACCGTACTAATTACTGGGCTATCATTAACCATCTTTTGAAACGTAAATATAATTTCTGTACTTTCTGTATTTTCCCAATTGGCAGTAACTCCAGCAACTATAGGCTCAAAAGTAAAGGATGCAAATATTGGATCAAATACAGTTGGTACTATATAAGATTTCCAATCTGAATCGAATTCATCAATTGCTGTTTCGTTTCCATCTTCATCTACTGGAGTTGGAACGTAGAATGTTCTATATTTTATTGGTTTAGTAACATCTAATTGCTCTAAAATTACATCAGATTCGTTTAATGCCAAAGTTTTTACAGTAGTATTGCCACTTAAATTAGTAAATTCTACTTCTGTATTTCGTGTTAAATCGCTACTTATTTTAAAGTTTAAAGTAGCATCGCCCTCTGCATTTAAGTTAAAGGAATTAATTGCTCTTGCCTCTAAGTTAGAACGGAATAATTCTCCGTAAACGGTACCAAAAGTTGTAATTTTTATAGATTTATTTCCATCGGTATCTTTTGAAAACACATCAAACTGATATGATTGTTCTTCAAGACCTTCTACAACTAATTCTACAAAATCGGTATCCTGATTCGCAGTTTTTGTATATGGAAATGTTTGACTATCTTCTCCTTTATTCCAGTACACTGTAATTTCATTAACAGAAAATCCATTTGTTAAATATCCTGTTATTTTTAATCTATTATTACCTCCATGTGTTTCTAAAGAATCTACTTTAGAGGTATAAATAATTTCACCACCTTCTAGGTATTTATCATGTACTTCAAACGTATCAGTACAAGAAATAGTCATCAAAAAGACAGCTATAATTATTGGTATTATATATTTTATTTTTTTCATAATTATGTTTCTTAACGATTATTACTCTACTATATTCCCCCAGAAAGTCATTTCAGAAGCATTAATGTATCCTGCTCCATCCCATGTGCTAAATACTGCAAAACGGAAATATCTAATTTCGATAGCTTCATCAAAAGTGTATTCATCTCCTGCCCATAAATGGTCAATATCTTCATCGGTATTTGTTCCAAGTGGAGAACCTGAAGGTTTAATAGATTCACAATCTTTTAATAAAATCCAATCGTCTAAATTACCATCCATACCAGGTAATTCTTTAGCTCCATAAACTTTATATGTTTTTGGATTACCGTGTGCAAAGGCATGTATAGTACCGTGAGAAAGTCTTTGATGTACTGTAAACCTGCTTAAGGTAACATTTGCACCTAAATCAACTGTCATAATACTCGGTCTTGGTTTATCTCCTTGCGTATGAACAATAGATGTCATTTCATCATCAAAGAAATTCCAGTAATCACCTTCCCAAGCATCCCAGTTATCGTCGTTTTCTAACACCACTTTTTTAAACGCAGTTTTATCTAAACGTTGTTCAAATAATGGTACTACTAATTTATCTGGAGTTTTTGCATAGATAGTATCAGAATAATTATCATATCTATCTCTAATTACAGCTGCAAAAAGTCTTGGTACAGATTCATAACCTCTTAAAGAAGATTTTGTTGCTGTTTGCTTAGTATATACAGTTTCAATTGTTTCTAATTCGCCTAATTCATTTGTTGACATTAACTCAATAGAAATTGGTGTATTTAATGCATTCTCCCAAGTAAATCTAGCTCCACCAAAATCAGGAGTAATTTCCATTGACTCTTGAATAATTGTAACTGGAGGTGTTAGTGGTGCACCTGATACCGTAATAGGTTTAGAGGTATTTTCTGAACGGTCTACAGAGTATAAACGTACTGTTTTTTCAGTAGTATCACCAAAACCTAATATTTGAAGCTTGTTATTAAATGAGGAAGCTTTCACTTCTGCCTCTTCACCTTTAGTTGTAGTATATACTGCCTTTACATATAACAAATCGCTGTTGTTTGGTAAATCGTATTTAATATCTAAACCTCCATTTATAGGAGTTACTATAACATTCTCTATTACAGATGGAATAGTTTTATCTGAAAAGATTGGTTCATGTTGATTTTCTTCACAGGCACATAATATAAATACTATTGACACCGTTAATAATTTGATTAAATATTTCATCATATTATCTTTTTTAGTTAATAAATTAATTACCATCCTGGATTTTGAATTAAATCAGGGTTCTTAATAGTTTCCGACTCAGGGATTGGCCATAGATAATCTTTTTCTGAAAAACGCACATTATAAAGGGTATTTACAGTGTAATAATCATCTACATCATTTTCTAATACATTCCAACCTTTTATTGGCTTATTCATATATTCTTTTGCCAATTTCCATCTGCGTAAATCCCAAAATCTAGCACCTTCAAAAGACATTTCAATCATTCTTTCATGTTGAATTATCTCTCTCATTCCATTTTGTGAAAGTGGTTTATTTGGGTCACTAGAATATGCTGCCCAGCTATCAACCACGGTTCCAAGACCTGCTCTCTCGCGCACTGCATCTATATATTCATAAACCTCTGCATCTGGTGTTCCTTTTACCTCATTTAATGCTTCTGCATAATATAAATATAAATCTGCTAAACGAATAATAGGGAACGTATAACGTGTATCACTAAAAGATTGACCAGTATTTACCTGAGAAGGTACTGCAACTAATTTTTTAGGCCAGTATCCAGTAACTGAATATTGAGAAGGCTCAAATACAGATGCAAACTCTCCTCCTCTTGCGTGCACATACCACGGATCATTTTCATCATTTGCACCATTTCCAAACCAAACACCTCTATCAAAAGATAAGTCGGCATAAAAACGTGTTTCTCTATCAAAGTTTAAAATAGCAGTCTGTTGTCCAATTTCTATTTTAAATTCATCTTCACTTGAGGCTGTTTTTAATTTAAACCTATTGTTGTAATCAAAAGTAAAATCTTCTTCAATTGGCACTCCGTTTTTAGAGTAGTACATTTCTGCAATACGTATTGGCGGACAGTGCCTTGAAGCTACAGGATTGGTTGTATAATTATACAAACGCGGCATAGATTCAAACTCTATTTGTCTAGTACTGCCTGTATGTCCCCAAATTAATTCAAAATTCCATTTTTCAGTAATTCTACTTCTTAAGCCTGCTTTTAACAATGTAATATCGGAGTTAATTGGTACTCCAGATCTATTAATATAATCTTCTTTTTGATACAAACGTATTCCTGCTTCACTACAAATATCTATAGCTTCTTTAGCTGCCGTTGCTGCTAATTGCCATTTTTCTGGTGAATATGTAGTTGGAAAGAAAGGTACACCTTCAGCATTTATAAAATCACTATACACAGTATTACCATTAAATAACGGACTTGCGTATGTCATTAAAACTCTTGCTTTTATTGCTGCTGCAATTGGTTTTGTAACTCTACCTAAATCGTCTCCTGGATTTTGTAATGTTAATGGTAAGTCTGCAATGGCTTCATCTAAAAGCTCAGTAATATAGGTAAAAGTTTCATCTATAGTATTTCTTGCTGTTTTAAACTCACTAGCGTCTGCAGAAACAGGGATTAATTCGTCGCTAATTACAACTGGGCCATACATTCTAGCTAAGTAAAAATGAAAGTAAGCTTTTAAAAACTTAACCTCAGCTATCCAAGTTGTTCTTTCGTATTCTTGAATTCCTTGAACACCGTCTATTCTACTTAAAAAGATATTACAGTTTCTAATAGCTTCATACAATCCACGATTACCCCATAAATTATAACTTGGACTTGTTGCACTTTGAAAACCTTGTGCTATTCTAACTCCTGCTCTATTTTGTTCCGACTTTGGAAACCAAATTTCATCTCCTCCTGTTAAAGCTGCTCCATTAAATACATTGCTTGGGCTTGGTATATCAGTATAAATACCATACAAAAATTTCTGTGTATTAAACCTATTTGAAAAGGCATTGTCTATTGTTGCAACATTATCTGGCACAACATCTAAATAATCTTTATCACATCCTGTAAAAACAGTTGCAATAAAAAAGAGTATTATATATTTATATTTTTTCATTTTTTTTGTTTTTAGAATGATACGTTTACACCAACATTAATTACCCTTTGGTTAGGATATCCTAAACCATTTCCAGCCAATTCTGGATCCCATAATTTAAATTTACTAAGTACAAATAAATTACTACCAGTTGCATAAAACCTAACTTTTTCCATTTTAAGTTTATCAATCATATTTTGTGGTAAACTATACCCAATTTCTGCTTGTTTTAATCTTAAAAAACTTCCATCTTGCATAAACCACGTATTTGTTTGTGTATTGTTGGCATTTAAATTTTCTGAAAGTCTTGGCCATAAAGCATAAACATCTCTATTAGTTTCTGACCAATAGCTATCTGCATACGCTTTTAAAAGTTGTTGCTCATTAACGAAAGGTGCAGTTTCCACTGTATTTATCCAGAAAGAAGAGTTCCCTGATCCTTGAAAGAAACAAGATATGTCAAAATTCTTATATCCTGCAGAAAGTCCTAAACCATAAGTAACTTCTGGTACAGTTGGGTTCCCAATTGGCACTCTATCTAATGCTGAAATTTTACCATCTTGATTAATATCTCTGTACTTAATATCTCCACCTGAATATTCACCAAAAGTTTGAACAGGCGAGTTATTAACCTCAGCTTGATCTACAAATAAACGTTCTGCTACATATCCCCACCATTGATTGATAGGTTGCCCTATTCTAGACAACCAAGGTGTTGCAGAATAATCTGGTTCTTCTAATTTAGTAATTTTGTTTGTTGCATAGGTATAGTTACCTCTAAATTGCATCCAAATTCCGTTTTTAAAGTTTTCTGTATATACTAATGTTCCGTCTATACCTTCACTTCTTGCTTCACCAATATTTGCTCTTACACCTGCTTGTAAACCTAAACTAGAAGGTATAACTCTGTCGGCTAAAATATTTTCTCTATCTTCTCTAAAAATATCTACATCTAAATCCAATTTATCAAATAAACCAAGTTCAAAACCTACATTCATTTTCTTACCTGTTTCCCACGTAATATTTTCATTTGCGTATCTTTGAATACTTACTCCATTTTGGAAAAAACCAAAATTCTCTCCAGTTTGATAACCTCCAGCATTTAAATTTACTTGAGATAAATAAAAGAATCTATCGTTAGGTCCACCAATTTGATCGTTACCAACCAATCCATAAGATCCTTTAAATTTTAGTTTTGTAATGGCATCTTTTGTAGATTCCATAAACTTTTCATCTGAAGCCAACCATCCCAAAGCAACAGAAGGGAAGAATCCCCAACGTTCTTTTTTAGCAAATCTTTCAGAACCATTGTAACCAAAACTAAATTCTGCAAAATACTTTTGTTGGTTTGCATAGGTAAATCTACCTGACAATCCCATATTTCTATAAGATAATGATTTTTGTAATTGTTGTGCTTCTGAAGCTGCAAGGTCGTTATCTGAAAGTGTTGACAATCTATCATTCATTGTAAACACCACCAACCCACTTACTTCATTATCATCATCAATTTCTTTTTGATAAGACAAATTAGATTCTACATATGTGGAAGTTGCAATATATCTATTTCTTTGAGCAAATGCCAAAGTTTCAGTACCATCTTCTGGGTTTAAGGGAGTTAGAGAAATTTGATTTGTTAATTTACTTAAACGAGGTGTGTAATAGTAAGGATCGTAATATCTTAGCGCTTGATAACTAGAGTTTTGAGTACCATTGAAAACTAATTTAAAATCTAATCCATCAGTTATAAAATCCATATCTTGATTGAACTCTAACTGTGCAATAATTTTATTTGAATTGGTTTCTTGGTATCCTCTAACCATTTCGGCATAAGGGTTTAAATAATCTCCATTACCGTAATTCCCAAACAATATATGCTTTGTAAACTCATTTGCAGCATCTTTTTCGTAATAAGGTTTAAACAATACTGGGTTAGTTCTCATTACTTGATTATAAACATCGGAACCACCATTCATTGGACCTGTATAATCTTCAAAATTCACATTAAAACTTAATTTTAATTTAGAAGTTTTTGTTAAGTTAATGTTTGTACTTGAACGTAAATTATATTGTTTAAACTTAATGTTTGAATTAAAGTTACTCACTTCTGGTACTTCTAAAATACCATTGTCTTGACTTGCTGCTACAGACACATAGTAACGTGCTGTTTTACCACCACCATTTAAACTAAAATTCATCTTATTATTTAAAGTATAATCTTTAAACAATTCTTCGTACCAATCTGTTGTTGGATATAGTAGTGGATTTGTACCTGCAATAGTATTTTCAATTTTCTCTAAAGAATATGGTAATAACCCAAGAGGGTCTCTAGTTCTAACAGCTTCATTTCCCATTCTCATATAGGTAATAGGATCTGCTAATTCAATTTCTCTAGTTGGTTGCGACATTGAAGTTTCAATTCTTGCAGAAACTCTTACCGGTCCTTCAACCCCTTCTTTAGTAGTAACAAAAATAACACCATTTGCACCTCTAGCACCATACAATGCTGTTGCAGACGCATCTTTCATTATAGAAAAGGCATCGATATCATCTGGGTGTAATCGTCTTAAATCGGCAACACCTAATTCAACACCATCAATAAGAATTAATGGACTTGATGCATACCCAAATGTGGTTACACCTCTAATAAAAAATTCGGCATTATCTCTTCCTGGCTCTCCACCTCTTTGGTAGGCAATTAAACCTGAAACTTTACCTGCTAACGCAGTTGTTAAGTTACTAGAAGACACTTTTAATTCCGCTGGTTTTACAGTTGTAATAGAAGAAACAATGCTCTTCTTTTTTTGCGCACCAAAACTAACAAGTACAACTTCGTCTAAAACATTTTGATCAGGTTGTAATGTAATATTAAAAGTAGTTTTTGTACCTACAGTTATCTCTTTAGTTGTATATCCCATAAAGGAAACCACAAGAATATCTGTATTCTTTGCAGTAATACTAAAAAGTCCATCAAAGTCTGTTGATACACCTTTAGTTGTTCCTTTAATCGTAATAGAAGCGCCTGGTAAGGGACCTCCTGTTTCATCAAAAACAGTTCCTGTAACCGTTTTGTCTTGTGCTTGGGCTTGTATTATACCGAGCATAAAAATTAATAAACATGTGATTAATTTTTTCATAAAGTTAATTTAAGTTAGTGATTGAGTTAATGTACTATTGTTTATTCTAGTTAATTCATTTTAAAAAGTATCTTTCATCCAATTGTATGGTTTGTTTTTTATCCAATTTCCTCTTGTAAAATCTGGAAAATCTTGTGGTTCTCCGTTATTTTCTATAGACAATTCAGACAGTGGTGTAATGGCACTCCAGGCAGCTGCATCATATGCATCCATTGGTGGTGCAATATTTTGTTTAGCAGACTCTACAAATGCATTTATTACAAAAAAGTCCATTCCTCCATGTCCCGCTCCCATTGCTTTTTCTCCATACTTTTTCCAAAGTGGGTGATCATATTTCTTTAACCATTCATCTGCAACATCCCAACGATGTGGATCAGATTTTCCTTCTATATATATTCTATTACCATCAACTTCCCAAAGTCCGTTGCTTCCTTGTACTCTAAACCCTAAAGAATATGGTCTTGGTAAATTACAATCGTGTGTTACAATAATTGTTTCTCCGTTTGCAGTTTCTATAGTTGAAGTAATTACATCTCCTTGTTTAAACTTTAATTTTGCATTTGGATGATCTGCTCCACCATTTTTAACAATATAATCGTTTAAGCCGATACCTTTGGTTGCATTAGCTGTTAATGATGTAAAACGATTTCCTCTATTAATATCGCACATTGCTGCTATTGGCCCAGCACCGTGTGTTGGGTATACATCAGCATTTCTTAAAAGTGAATGTTGTGTTCTCCACGCAGATTCTGAAATTCCTTTTTCACCAAACTCCACCCCTTTTCCGTAAGCACTTTTACCATCGTTTAGTTTTACAAAACGTAAATCGTGTTGGTAACCACATCTAAAATGAACTAGCTCGCCAAACACATTTTGTTTTACCATGTTTAATACTGCAAGTACATCACGTCTGTAATTCACATTTTCTAAAATCATTAAATGTGTACCTGTTTCTTCATGAGTATTTACTAAATCCCAACATTCTTCCATAGTATTGGCTGCTGACACTTCTAACCCAGTATACTTACCCGCTTGCATTGCATCTTTTGCCATACGCGTATGCCACAACCATGGTGTTGATATAATAACTGCATCAACGTCTTTTAAAGCTAATAGGTTTCTGTAATCATATTCATCATTTCCAAAAACTTCAGGTTTTTGTTTTCCAGCCTTTTTTATATGGTCTAATGCAATAGTAATACGTCTTGGATCTATATCACAAATAGCAGTAACTAATACATCATCTCTTAACAATACATTGTTTAAATGATTTGTTCCACGCAAACCAACACCTATTAGTGCTACTTTTAATTTTTCTTCTTTTCCGAATATACCGGTATTTATTCCAAAAGACATATTAGGTAGCATTGTAATTCCTGCTCCTGCAATTGCAGTTTTTTTTATAAAATTTCTTCGTGATTTCATGTTTTTTTATTTCTATTTTTAGAATTCAAACCCACATTAATAAAGTTTGAAAATGGATGTTTTAGTGTTTTTTCTATTTAAAACTCATGTATGATATGAATAAACCCTTAATTTTGACATCTCAAAATTGATAATTCTATTTAATAAAAAAGTAGATTATTTAAGCGAAGAGGTGGTGATTTTTAATAAAAAAGGAAATCTATAAAAATTTTACCCCTTTTTGATTAAATATTCCACCTTTGAATGCATTAAAAAAATTTTATTTAGTTTTTAATAAATACATTTGTGACTATGCTTAAACTATTTACAGATAACTTTATAGCATTTCAATTTGATCATAAAATCTTTCTCCATAATGAATAATAAAAAAAATCACACCATTAAATCGAAAATTTTAACGGTGTATTTATTATTAAATAGTTTATATTGTATTGGACAAGAACACTCCAATTTTATTCATATAGAGCCAACGCATAATAAAAAATCACTTTACATAAATAGTATTGTTCAAGATTATTACGGGTATATTTGGTTAGGTCATTCTTCTGGATTTGTAAAATATGATGGTTACAATTATTATTATACAGGTGTAAATGAACTATTTAAAGAATTAGGAAATGATGACTATATTAAAAGTATTTATAAAGATTTTAAAAATAATATCTGGATTAATAGTAGAAACGGACGTGTAACTGTTTGTGATACTCTAGGTAATTTTAATGAATTAGACCTTTTAAAAAAGAAGAAAATTCAACTCATAACTGGCAACAAGAATTCTATTCTTTTAGCCACCAAACAAGGAGAAATATTCACCTATAATTATAGTAGTGGTGAGCTAAAAGAACTCACTAAGATACCAAATATTACAAGCAATGTATCCGAAATTTTAAATATTGTAATAACAGATGCCAACGAATTATTTATAAGTACAAATACTGGTAAAATCTTTCATTATTCGCAAAAAAACAATGAATTAGAAACCCTAGAAAGTTCATTTTCAGATTTACTTGGAGAAATAAGAATTACCAAAGATTTAAGCAATAAACTATGGATTGGAACAGAGTCTAATGGTTTATTTGTTTATGATATAAATTCTAAAAAGCTTGTTAGAGACATACTCTATAAAGCCCCTTTTTACAATATTAAAAAGGAAATGTTTATTACATTATTTTGCGACAATAAAGGTTATATTTGGGCTGGAACCGATGGTGGTGGCTTATATAGAGTTAATTCTAAGGAAGGCACAATACAACTATACACACATCAAGATACCAATAAATTTTCTTTAGGTAGTAATACAATTATAGCAGTTTATGAAGATACACATGAAAATATTTGGGTTGCTTCTAATTATGGTCAATTAAACATTTTACCAGAAGTTAATAGTGAAATTAAATATTATGATGGTTCTGATACTAATACACCATCTAGAATTCTATCAATTTATAAAACTAAAAAAGGTACTTTATGGGCTGGTACAGACGGAAAGGGTATTACAAAAATTTCATCAAATAAAGATGGAACAGTTTCTAAAAACCAATACTTTTTAGCTGATAAATTTAAAAAAGGCTTTTATATACAGTCCATTACTGAAGACAATAAAGAAAATATTTGGTTTGGAACATATAAAAATAGCTTATGGCACTACAATTCTAAAAACAATTCTTTTAAAAATATTGAAATTAAAAATTCGTTAGCTCAAAAAGCTACAGATGTAAGAACTGTCTATACCGATTCTAAAGAACGGATTTGGGTGGCTTCAAACGTATCGCTCAACCTATATTCTAGTGCTCAAAAATTACTTGCTAGTTTTGAAAATAATACAAAAGGGCTAAAAGGTTTTGTTGTAGAAAGCATTATAGAAGATGCAAATGGTACAATTTGGATTGGATCTTATAAAGGTGGACTTTTTAAGTTTGAAGAAAATGCAGAAAACCTTTCAAATTCTAAATTTACTTATGTAAGCTATTTTGACGAAGCTACTTACTCTAATGATATTTTAGGATTTAGGTCTATAGAATTGGATAATTTAGGATTCTTATGGTTAGTAAATTCACATGGAAAACTTTTTAAATTCGATCCAAATACCCATAAATATCATTCATTTCAAAATAATACAGCTCTAAAAGATTTTGATATAAAATCAGTTTTGGTTGAAAATGCTTCTAATCTTTGGATGAGTTCTTCAGATGGAATTTTACACTTTAACTTAAAAGATTCTTTAATAACTAATTTTCAAGTAATAGATGGTTTACAAGATAATATGTTTTTAGCCAGGAGTTCTTTTAAAGATAGCAAAGGGACATTGTATTTTGGAGGAGTAAATGGTCTAAATAGCTTTAAACCAGAAGAAATCACTAAAAAAGAATTGAATCCTAAACTATATATTAATTCAATAGAAATCTTAAATCAGCCAGCAATATCTCTAATTCCTGAACAAATAAGTTCGAGTATAGAACACTTAAAAAAAATAACTTTAGAGTCCAATCAATCTTCATTTTCATTTCGTTTTTCAGCATTTGACAATGTTTTAAATACAAATTACCATTATGCCTATCGCTTATTAGGTTTTAATGATGCGTGGATTCCAATAAAAAAAGAAAGACTTGCAACTTATACAAATATACCTTCTGGTAACTATACATTTGAAGTAAAGGCAGGCTCAAAAAATGGTACTTGGGATATTCCTTCCAAAAAAATAGCAATAGAAATTGCACAACCAATTTGGAATACCTCCTTTGCTTATTTTGTGTATCTATTAATATTAACCGGCCTAGGATTTATAATTAAAAATTGGTACAATTTAAAAAAGAAAATAATCTCAGATAAAATAAGCTTCAACAAAGCAAAAGAATTGCATACCTTAAAAATGAATTTTTTCGCAAAAATGTCTCACGAAATTCAAACACCATTAACACTAATTTTAGGTCCCATAGATAATATGATATTGCGAGCGGAAGAAAATGGTAATTTATTGCTAAAACAACGATTGCTTATTATCGCTAACAATGTTAAACGTTTGTCTAGAATTGTTTTCGAACTTACCACTGTTCGAAATAAAGAGTTAGAAAATATTAAGCTTCTAGTAACAAAAAATAATTTATGTGAAGAACTTAATACTATTGCACTTTCATTTAAAGAACAAGCTAGGTTTAAAAATATAGACTTTAGCGTAAATTGTCCTCAAAACCTTTCTGAAGTTTGGTATGATAAGGATAAAATAGAACATATTATATATAACCTGTTATCAAATGCGTTTAAATTTACACCAAAAGAAGGAAACATTCAACTAATTGCAGTTCCAATAAATAACAAAAATTCCGTTAAAATATATGTTTCAGATTCTGGCCCAGGTATTGAGGAGGAAGAGTTGAATGATATATTTACACTTTTTTACCAATCTAAAATAGGAATTCAATCCAAAGGTTCAGGTATCGGTTTAGCGTTAACAAAAGAGCTTATAGAAGTGCATAGAGGAAAAATTGAAGTAACTTCAAATAGCATTGAAGGAACAACTTTTATTATTACTTTTCCTATTACAGAAGAAGCCTATTTACAAGAGGAGCGCATAGTAACAGAAGAAATTAACACCACTATTAAGCAAGAAAAGGATTTAAAACCTACTATTAGTTTAAGTTTAAAACATGATAAAACAATATTAATTGTTGAAGATAACTTAGAACTACAAATCTTATTGAAAGATTTACTATCAGAGAAATACAATATCATTTTAGCTGAAAATGGCAAAGAAGGTTATGAAGCTGCAAAAAATAACTGTCCAGATATTATTTTAAGTGATATTATGATGCCTGAAGTAGATGGTATTGAGATGTGTAAAATGCTTCAAAAAAATCAACTAACAAAACATATTCCAATTGTTTTATTAACTGCCAAAAACTCTATCAAATCCAAAATAATAGGCTTAGAGTCTGGAGCCATAGAGTTTATTAATAAACCATTTAATACAAACGAGTTACTTCTTAAAATTAATAATATTATTGTTTCTACAGAACACATTATTTCAAATCTCAAAAAAGAAATAATTAGCAGTCCAGATATTAATGTAAATAAATCTAATGATGACTTATTTCTTGAAAACTTAATAACAGCAATTAATTCAAAAATTGAAGATCCTAACTTTAGGGTAGAAGATTTATCTGAAGCTCTGAACATGAGTTATTCTGTACTTTACCGCAAATGTCAAGCTTTAACGGGCGAAGGCTTGGTCGAATTAGTGCGTATATTACGCTTAAAAAAAGCTGCCGTTGTAATTGCAAAATATGGATACAGCATTTCAGAGGCTGCATATGTTTCTGGATTTAACGATCCTAAATACTTTTCTAAATGCTTTAAAAAACAGTTCGGAAAAACACCTAATACATTTAAAAAAGAAGCCATACAAATTGGCTCAGATAAATACCTGAAAAAATATAAGTTAGATGTTAGTGTCATAAAAAAATAATTTAATTACTATTTATGACATATGACGAAAAATCTCAATCAATTAAATGTAACTCTCCAAAAGAAGTAGGTGTGTGAAAATTTGGTGTTTCTGTGTTCGGGTTTACCCAAGAAATCCAAGTTGGCTCAAAAGATAAATCTTCTTGCTGATTGAATTTAGCTCTAAAAATCCCTGTTTCAATTTTGTTATTTTTTATTAAATTAAACTCTTTTAAAGAAGCAAGAGTTATTTGTCCTTCAACAATAAAATAGTCTTTTTCTTTGTGAGATTTTACTAAAATATCTTTTTGTGGCCAGTTCCAATCAAAATTAAATTTTTTGTTTGGATAGGCTATAAAATCCATAATTCTAGGTGTTGGATCAATTTCTAAACAATAATAAGGATTCAATTCAGCATCGGTTCTAAAAAACAGTTCTACTCTGTCTGAATTTCCAATACTATCAACTGTATCATCTGTTTTGTCGATATGCACTTCGCTATCAAATACTTTAAAACAAAAAAACAAATGCGTATTATTCCAAAGCGATTTAAACTCAATTCTTTTTATAGGTTCATCGTCCCAAGCAGAAATAAAATCTGTTAAAGCTTCAGCCGAATTCCACTTTAAGTCATCACATTTTCCTGATATAGCTATTGTATTATTTCCAATAGATTTTACTTTGTATTTTTTCATTTTATATGTATTCTTTTTAACCAGCTCTCAGCCAATTTAGGCCAAACTTCTGCTGCTCTATTTCCTTTTCTTAATCCGTAACCGTGACCTCCTTCATCCAAAAAATGCAGTTCTACAGTTACTTCTGCTTCCTTTAATGCCTTAGTCATTACCAAACTACTATTCCCATAAACATCATCTACAGTTCCAAAAATAAACATTGGAGGTATCTTTTTACTAATCTCAAGTTCAGGTGTTATCGAATTATTTTCTCCTTGATCTAAATAAGCTGGATAAATTAATAGTGTAAAATTTGGGCGACAAGAAACAGCATCAATCTCATCAACTTTTGTATATGTTTCTTTATTAAATAAAGTACTTACTCTGGCGCACAAACTTCCTCCAGCCGAAAAGCCAAGTACACCTATTTTATTTTTATTTAGATTATACTTTGCAGAAGTATTCCTAACAATTCTAATTGTTCTTTTTAAATCGTTTAAAGCTTCTAATTCTTTATTTGGCACGCTATATTTTAACAAAAAAACGGTATATCCCAATTTTGTTAACCATTGTGCAACTTCAGTTCCTTCTAAATCAATTGCTAAAATACTATATCCACCTCCTGGACATACAATTATCCCAACATTATTTCCTTTAATTGTAGGCTTATACACTGTAAATGAAGGATACTTTATTTCAATTATTTTAGTAATTAATCCTACTTTTTCTTTGGTTTGAATAGATCTTTCTAAATCTTCATCTGTTTTTGGAACACCGTTAGGCCATATATATTTTATTCCGTTAGTATCTGAAAAGGTTGACATCATGATTAAAATAGTAAAATGTATTTAATGCTTACAAACTTCATTATTCTTTTATAATATGAACTTGCTTTTCGTTCTCACTTTCTTCAATAAGTACAACTTCTCCTTGCACCAATGTACTGTTCACTTTATAAAAATGATTTGCAGGACTTGAAGAGTTATGCACTACTAAAATAGTATATTTTTTACCGTCAATTTCTAAGCTAACTGCTTCAACATCTTCATCGGTTAACAAAACGTCTCTACGAGAATAAACTGGTATTTTTTTAGACTTTAAATTTGTTAATTCAGGAAAATATAATAAGTTAATAAATGAAGTAAACCCAACTGCTTCCTTAAACAATTCTGCGCGTCTGTTTTCAACTTTTAAATTATATTCTGGAGAACGCCATTCATCTGTTAATTTTAATTCTACACTTTTAATTGGTTGAATTCTTAAATTATTATCTGAAAATGTAGTTTCAATTCCTGCATTTAAAATTTCAACATTTTTATCTGGAAAATTAAAATATTGCGAATAAGTATGCTTTTCTTTAGCCGAAAAACTATCGAATAACAACCATACATTTGGTTTAATATATAGCATTCTTCTTTTTAGTTTAACTGGATCTTCTAATCTTTGGTAGGCAGTGTTGATAGCTTCTCCGTAATCAAATAAAGTTGTTGACTTAATAAAATCACCCTCTGCTCTTGCTTCAAATTTATTTGTCCAAGAATCTTGATAAACCGTATTTGGTAAATTATCTACTCCTAAAGTATTATGACTCGTATTACTTTTAAAATATTCGCGCCATTTATTATTAACATATGAATAACGTCCGCCATCAATTAAATAATCTCTATTATTGGCATACAATGTGAAATGTAAAATATTATCGTGACCGTGACCGCAACCTAATTTTTTCAAGTGTAAACTGCTGTATGTGGCATCTTGCTCCCAAGAAGTTCTCATATAAAAACCTCCTGAACTTTCTTGATAAACCGACAAAAAAGAAGGGTTTTTAACTTCTAAATTATTATACGCTTTAATTTGTTTTGAGTTAACCAAAAATTGCGTTTCATAACCTACTGTTATATAGGCCCTTGACTTTAACACAGGGTCTTTAAAAATTAATGCCGCTAACGTTAATAAACCTCGTAAATCTGTATCGTCGCTATCTCCAAGAACTGGTTGATGAAAATTTGGTTTTTGCCATTTTACATTGGCATAAGCCATATCTTTTGTTTTTTGAACTATTATTTCTGGTAATTCAATATTATTTCGCTGTGCCAGTAAATTCACATTTAAATAACAATGAAAAACTTCATTATGATACATTGGCGACTGCTCCCACTGACTTCCATCTTCTAATATTTGAAGTTTAATACACGTTTCTAAATTATCAATTGCGTTCTGTTGCCAGTTTTTAGCTAACTTAAATTCTGATAAAAATTGAGACAAATTAAACAAGCCATGAAATTCTAACACTCCCCAATTACTAGTTTTTGAAAAATTAGTAAATGTGCTGTTTATATAAATTCCGTGTTGATATAATGAATTCAAAAATTTTGCTAAAAATTCTGGTGTTATGTGTTTTGAATTTTTAATAAGTTCAAACGACTTTATCCAATTTTCACATCGTATTCCAGCTTCAATTCTTCTCCAAGAATATTTTTTTAAATCGTCTTGTAGTGGATTATTATCAATCCAATGCGTTACTTGCTCTACAAAACCCTTTGCATATTTTTCTTTTCCAGTAAAATAATATGCTTTTCCTAAATCTATCCAATACCGGTGTCTATTTAACATAAAACACCATTCTTCATCACCATTTGGAATTGCCTTCCAATCTATTTCCTTATTAAATTGATGGGGAATATTGGTTTTTTCCATATCCCACTCATATCTAAACAAAAAATAATTATTTAAAACTTGATTTGCCGAATTAATGGTATTTTCAATTTTATCTTTATGATTTTCTTTGAATAAAGCAATGTTCTCTATTTCTTGTATATAACTATTTTCCTTTATTCTGTAAATATTTAATAACTCTTTTAATGCTGCTGCTTGAAAATTATTTTTATATTTTTCATTTACAGAAGGTACTTGTTCCAAGTCTAAAATTTTAAATATTGAGTTGTCATTAACTTGTGAAAAAGTATTGAAAATAATTAGAAAATTACAGATGAAAACAAACAGTTTTAATTTCATTTTTTAAATTTTAATGTATCTAGAAATACGTTATTTTTAAGGCTGTTTTATTCGTGTAAATATAGTTTAATTGAACTAAATTCTGGGAGAAATTGACTATTAAATGGCTTTCAAAACTGTCATAATTCACACTTTTCAATTTATTCTACAAACACTTTTTTAGAAATACTAGTTCCTTCTTTTGTTCCGATTTTTAAAAAATAAATTCCCTTTTTTAAATTTGAGACATTAACCGTTTGATTATTTTGCTGCGTTAAAACCAACCTTCCCATAACATCAAATAATTTAATATTTTGTATTTCAATAGTTGAATCTAAAATATTTATGTAGAAAAAATCTCTCGTCGGATTTGGATACACAACAACCGCTGCATCTTTAGTTATTTTTTCTAAAAAAACTCCTTCACAGGCCATCGCTGTTTTTACTTCTAATACATCTCCTGGTTCAATGGTTACTAAAAAAGAAGGTACTCTTGTCTCAAGCAATTCCAAACCATTAACTACCACTTTAAAAGGCGCAGTTCCTTTTACTATATTTATTAAAACCTCATTTGTAGTAATTTCGGACTTTAATTCTAGTTTAACAGCCTCGTCTATTTGAATAGTGTAACACTGTTTAAAATCGTTTGAATTAACAGAAATACAAACACTATACTTTCCAGGTTTTAGATCGTTTATTTGTAATCCAGTAGCTTTTGTAAATGGATAATTTTGTTCAGAAACCTTTGTTCCGTTAACAGTTGTTCCACTAATTGTTGCTGTATAGTTTAGTTCTGTTTGTGCATTAATGGTAATTATTCCGTTATTTTTATCGGTACAGGTTTCTCTGGTTGTTTTTATTTCAAAAATAGGGCTTAAGACACTACTAACAACCTTAAACAACTCAATATCAACAGGTAAACCATCTTTAGCTTCTATTATTAGGGTAGTTTCATCTGTTCCTCTTGTTAAGTTTACTATGCCATTAGTATTATTTAAATTCCAAATTCCGTTTAGCACTAAAGTAGCTGTTGTAATTTGGCTCTCACCATTATTGGTCTCAAAGCTTAAATCTGGATTTACTAAAGTTATATCTAGGTCATTTTCAACTTCAGAAATCATAACCAAACAAGGTGCATTATTACTTTTAATTGGAGTTGAATTTGTATAAGAACCTGCTTCAAAAAAAGAATAACCAACCATATTTTTATAACTAACAATATGCGCTGTTTTATTTTTCTGAACTACTTTATAAAAAGCAGTTTCTTCAGTTTCCATAGCAGCCGAAAAAGCTACCATTTCTAAAGCATTAGTTTCAGGAATTATAACATATTCGTAAGTTGCATCTCTTGGTTTTTTTCCGTGATCTATAAATGCTGATGCAAAATTACCGTTTGTAAACGAGCCATTTCCATTTTCATTTGGAGAAATCTGACTTTTTCTATCTATAGTAATTGCATTGCCAATTTTTACGTAATAACCCGTATTTACGGCATCAATTAACCAGTTATTTATAACTATATCTGTTTTATTTGTATATGGAAATGTTGCAGTTTCACTATTATTAATTACTATTGGAGTACTGGTAGTATCTAAATAATTTTGAAATAAATTAGTTACTGTTATATGCGAAGTATTGTTATTACTGATATTGCTTCCCAAGCATATTAATTTTCCATCGAAACAAAAAACAGATTTTTTAAATTTAAAACTTTCTGTATGTGTTGAAGAAATAGCTTTTTGGGTAAAATCCATTCCAAAAACTCCATAATTTCCTTCTAAGTTTGAATTTATATAATATTTATCTTTTGTTCCAAAGCGTAAACTTGCCGCAAAATTAGAATTGGTAGTTTCATCTTGTCTACTATTTGCTGCTTCTAAATCGTTCCTAGGTAAAAGTATGGTTGTTGCCCCTGGCACTTTATTCCAATCCCATCCATTGCGATTAAATCCAGAATTTGAATATCCATTTGTATATAAAATTTCTATAGCTCCATAACTTTGGTAACGCCCAAACCTATTGTCTGATGTATAAATTTCAGTTCCCCAAAAATATTTGTTAAAACCTTTAATATCTGCTACCCAATCACTTTGCCTATACGCCCCTAAATTTGCATAATTTACTTGCCAAAACCCATTTGGAGCTGTTTCTGCAGCATAGGCCTTTGTAGTTGAATCGCCCCCAGAAATATAATTATAAGCTCCTAGTAATTGCGCATTTTCTGGATTTGCCAAGCCCAAATTTTTTAGACTTTTTTCAATCGAAATTCCTGCAAAAGGACTTCTTCCTGATAAAGAATTTGGAAGATCG
Source organism: Lutibacter litoralis (assembly GCF_014646675.1). Taxonomy (GTDB): domain Bacteria; phylum Bacteroidota; class Bacteroidia; order Flavobacteriales; family Flavobacteriaceae; genus Lutibacter; species Lutibacter litoralis. Next base: position 229,069 of record NZ_BMNS01000004.1, read on the forward strand.
CTATTAGACATTATAACTCTGGCTAATAGTAGCGTGTTTTTAAATAATTCTTTTTTTTCTGGTGAAATTCCATAAACACCACCTGATATTAATTTTACAACTTCAGAAAGTGTATTATAAGCTCCAAAAGTATAGAGCGGATAATATGTATTATGATGAAAACCTGTAAAATCAATTTTTAACCCTTCACCTTCTTTAGAATACGCAGTTAACCAATTTTGAATATATAAAGTATAACCTTTTAAATACTGCACTTTTTCTTCATCTGAATTTTTATAAAGACAAGCTCCCAATATGGAAAGTGATCTTGTTAAAGCATCATCTAGATTACTGTCGTGCGCCGTTGGATGCCAAATAATATCTGCGGCAGTATACCATTCAACCATTTTCTGAGCTTCACTCCATAAACCAGCAGTTTCTAATTCCGACTTCATTAAATGTACAGCTTTTGAAATATTTCTAAATCGATATCCAATATGGTGTATGGTTTCAACCAAACTGCCTTCTGCATATCCTTGATCTAACAAATAACGAATTGAATTTAAAAAATACGTTAAACTTGCAGCTGTTCCATTGTGTTTATAATCGCTTGCCAAGGTATGCAGATAATCGTCTACAGCAGCGCAACTCTCGGCATTACTATAATCTGTACCATAAATGGGCTTTCCTGTTACAATTCCATCAGCATAATTAATAGCTAAATTGTTATATTTATTTACAGCATTAGCAACATTACTGCTACTTGGCGCATTGCCTAAAATTAACGCATCGTATTGTTGTTTTACGGTATTAAAATCTGATATTTCTTGAGAAGTTGGTGCAGTTGCGCTTACTGTTTTAGACAAAGATTGAAAGTACATAATATCACTCCAATGTTTATCATTATCTAAATTTATAAATGGCAACTGATAATCTGGAGATCTATACGTATTTCTCGCCATTGTATAATCAATACAATCAAAATAAAAAGTTCCACTTCCTTTTGTTGGTGCTTTAATTTTTATTGTTGTAATATTTGTTGAAGATTTATTTCCATACATTTCAAATTTATAACTTGCTGAGGCCGCTCTCCAACCGGTAAAATTGGTTTGAAAATTATAATGAAATTGCAATTTGCCATTGGAATCGTAAAATTCTATAACTAAAGGTTGATCAGTTATTTTTGATGTATTATAAACCCACATTCTGAACATATTTTCAAAATAGCCTAAAACTTCAGAAGGAACTAGCCCATTACTTTGTAAATTGGAAACTATTAATACAGCATTTGCATTCCAATCCCATTTTAATGACTGATTTCCTAATTTATAATGTACAGAGGAAGTACTCAAACTCCCTGTAGAAGTTTTCCAATTTGAAGGAACAGTAGCTGTTTCAAAAGATTGATCCTGTGAAAAACCTTGAAATTGCACAAAAATAATTAATAGTAGTCTCGTGAAAATTATTTTTACAGTTACAAGTTTCATTGATTTCTGTGTTTAGTTTTTAGCAACAAATACAAACACAAAGGAACTATCCAATTTGAACCTCTTTCAATAAAATCCCAGATAGGTTCCCCTGAAATAGGTCTAATTAATGCTGTTGAAAGCGCCCAAATAATTGCCCAAATAACTATAGGTTTATAAGGTTTAAACAAAATACTAACTGCAACAATAACATCAATTATTCCAATTGCAAACATTAATTTAAAAGCTACTTCTGTTGTAAATCCAAAATATTTTAAATAGGGTAACCACCCTGCCTTACCAAATAAAGCAAAAATTCCGTGTCCAAAAAAAGTAAGAAACACTCCAACTCTTAACAACCATTCTAGTTGTTTTAACATCTTAATCTCTAACACTTTTTGCACTTCACTTAAAAATTAACTTTCTGGATATATAATTAAATCTTTATACTTGTTTTCTTTAAACCAAGGATCGTTTGCGTGTTTTAATAAATCTCCTAGTTTTGTTAATAAGTCTTTCGAAACTTCTGGTCTTTCAGAAAGCGGTATTTTAGTTAATTGATACGGGTCATTTATGTTATCATATAAAAATGTATCAACAAGTTTTGTACCTTTCTTTTTATCCCACTGCTTTTTATTTTCTACTAAACTTAATGTGTATTCGTGTGTAAGAATTCCCCGAGAATTACCTAACATTAACAATACAGCCTTTGGTTTTGAAACATTTGTTGTAGTTGGATCAAAAACTAATTCTGATAAATTAGTTCCTTGTACTTCAGTAGGAATTTTATTTGTTAAACCTGCAAGTCCCAATGTAGTTGGTAAAATGTCTGGTGCACTTAAAAGTACATCTGTTATTCCCCCAGCTTTTAATCCTTTTGGCCAATGCACAATAAAAGGTATTGCCATAGCTTCCATTTCCATTACATTTTTACCTTCTAAACTGTGACTTCCTAACATTTCTCCGTGGTCTGAAAAGAAAACCACAATAGTATTATCTAATGTCCCTGTTTTTTCAAGTTCATTAATCACTTTTCCTATATATTTATCAACACTAGTAACCGCACCAAAGTAATTTCTTGCATAATCTGCAACTTCTAAATCTGCATTTTCTCTAACTACTAATGTTCTATCTATTTTAGGGAATTTATCAATATCGTAATGTTCTCGTACCATTTCCATATCGGTATCTTCGTCTCCCCAAGGATTGTGTGGTGGGTTTAAAGACCAAATCATAAAAAATGGTTTATTTAAATCTCTAACATTGTTTTTATTTTGTAAATACGAAATAATTTTTTCAGCTTCATTTTTAGGCGAATATACTTTTGGCAAATGCAATTCTCCATCTTTCTTCCCTTCAATAGTATTTGGGTCGTTAGAATATATATGAGGATTGAAATGCTCATCTTTAAGAGCTTGGTAAAAATATTCGATATTATGCCTAGCTTTCCCTGGCGGCACATACGTATCGTATTTATTAACAAAATGCCCTCCTGGTTCTTCTGTAGTTCCGATATAATTACCGTTTTCATCGAATAATGGTTCTGTTTTTAACCAATGAAATTTTCCAAAATAAGAAGTATTGTAACCTGCTTCAAAGAATAAATCTGTTAACATTGGAATATCATCATCTAAACTATCATCTCTTCCTTCTCTACAATTATTCCAAATTCCGTTTTGTTCTGGATACATACCAGACATCATCATTCCTCTAAATGGACTACATAAAGGATAATTACTAGTGGCATTCGTAAAAACAACTCCATTTTCTGCTAATTTATCAATATTTGGAGTAGTTACTGGATCTGATTTACCTATTACATGCTCTTTATACTTACTACCTGACCAATAACCTGCACTATAACGTCTTAATTGATCTGGAAAAATCATTAACACATTTGGTTTTTCTGAAACATTTTCTTGAACTTTAGCTACTTCTTTAAAACTTTTTGTAGTACAGCTTATTGTTATAATTGAAAGTATAAAAAAAAGACCTTTAAGTAATTTCATAAGATTCATTTTAATTATTGATTGTTATTATATTACTTTTTATTAAATTCTGAAATCCATTTAGGAAGTTTCCCCAATCTCAATTTTAGTTGTTCTTCAAACAACGATTTTGGTTGAACTGGAGTTCCTAAACTTTCTACAATTTGAACATCTTCCTTTTTAAAAGTTGTTCCTGTACCATGAAAACCGACAACAATTGGTGGTACCATTTTCCAATACCATGTTTTAGTAGACCAAAATTCAAAATCGGTTTCAGCTACATCAGTTTCGTTATAATTCCACAAGACTAAATAACGTCCGTGATTAGGTAAATTAAAGCGTGCACCTCCAGCTCTTCCTAAAAAGAAACCACCTTCTACATTATCAAATAATGTACAACGTGGTTGTGATGCGTGTGATTCATATGAGGTATGTGCTGGATGTTTTGATCTCCAAATAACAGTTCCCGTAGTACTTCCACCACCAACTCCATAAGTATGATGCATTCCTGCAATATCATTTACATTGGCAATTAATATTCCTGTAGAACCTCCAGCTGCATGAATTGCACTGTGTCCAATTTTTCCTTCAATAGTAATGCTTAAAGCTGTTGAAGCTGCTGATTGTGAAAAAGCAACTGCATTTGAAACATTTACAAATTTACAATCTTTCACCCAAGAATCTACTAGTCTAGACATTTTTAATATACTCCAGCCACCATCATCTTGTGCTGAACGGTGATGTATAAATTCCTTTGTCCAATTACCCTCAAAAGTTATATTTTCAAATCCTATACCTTTAGAATGCGCAAAACTAAAGATTTCCCAATTATGATTTTTCTGAACATCATAATGAATTGGTTCTACAAAAGTAACTGTATTTCCATTTACTGAAGCTACCTGATGACGTTCGTTTACAACCACTCCTTTATTTAAAATTGAAGTCCAAGCTGGATCTGGAATTAAAGGTTGCAAATCATATTCAATTAAATCTTTACTATTATTTTTTACGTGTAAAATTACCCAATCTCCTTTTTTTATTTTTGAAGCATCTGAAACTTCAATACTAAATGTTTCTCTTTTTGCATCTGCAACAACATTCGTTAGTTTTACATCTCTACCATTAGCAACGGTTTGTAGCATAAATGGTACTGTCCATAATTTAGTAGGATCTTTTGCAGGTAAATCTTTATCAAAAAATAAGATTGTTCCATTTTCTCCTACTCCTTCACCTCTAAAAACAATATTAGAACCTTTTATTTGAATCGGCGTTAATGGGTCATTTCCAGTAAAAAAATAATACTTTCCTCTTGGAAAGTAAATAATTCCTTCTCCATTTTTATTAGCAGCAGCAATAGCATTTATTAGAGCCTCTTTGTCTGAAATTGTATCATTAGGCTGTGCTCCAAAATTAGTAACATCAAATATTTTATAATTTACAGTTGGAATTTCAACTTCACTGTATTTATAACCTGCGTAAGAAAAATCAGGCAATATTGCTTCTGTCCCATTTTTTTTTGCTTCTTTAAAATTTTTCCAAACGGCACTTTGTTGTGCGTTACAATTTAAAAATGAAAATACAATTACCGTAAAAATAAAATTAGGGAACTTCATAAAGTACTATTTTTTGTTATAATCTTGGTATCTTAGTAACGCTTCTACATAATAATAATCTGCGTAATTTAATGGCACATCAATTTCATTATTATGAGGAATACTACCAACGCTATGTTTTAGAATAAAATTATGATTTTCACCTAAATTTGCCATATATGCTGGAGAAGCTAACGACTTTAATATTTTATCGGTTGCAGCTTCATATTTTCCATTTGTATAACCATTCAGCTCAATTAAGGCTGAAACCGTAACTGCTGCTGCAGAAGCATCTCGAGGCTCATTTGGAATATTTGGAGCATTGTAATCCCAATATGGAATTCCGTCTTCTGGAGTTCCTTCATAATTGATAATAAAATCTGCAATTTTTTGAGCTTGTGCTAAAAATTCTTCATTTTTTGTATAACGGTAACAAAGTGTGTATCCGTAAATTCCCCAAGCTTGACCTCTTGCCCAAGAACTTTCATGCGCATAACCTTGCGCCGTTTGCTTGCTTCTAACTTCCCCTGTTTCTGGATCGTAATCTACTACGTGAAAAGAACTATTGTCTGCTCTAAAATGATTTTTCATTGTAGTTTCTGCATGTGCAATTGCTGCATCTTTATATTTTGGGTTACCCGTTATTATTGAAGCTTCAAAAAGCAGTTCTAAGTTTAACATATTATCAATAATTACTGGAAACTTCCAACCTCTTTTAGATTGCCACCCTTTATCTACATCCCAACTAATAATGCTTCCAACAGTAGGGTTAAATCTTGAAAGTAACGAATCTGCGGCGGTTATTAATACTTCTTTAAAATCGTTATTCTTAGTAATTCTATAACCATTACCATAAGAACAATTAAAAACAAATCCTAAATCGTGGTATGATGTATAATTTTTATGACTTTCAAATTTTGCTTGAAATTTTTCTGCGGCAACTTTCCATTTTTCATCCTTTGTAGTTTCGTATAAGTACCAACAAGTACCTGGAAAAAATCCTTCGGTCCAGTCAAAACCTTCTCTTGTCCAATGCATCTCATTTTCTTTAGTTACAGTTCGTGGAATTCTATTTGCTTCATTTGCGGTTTCAAGAAGTAATGAAAGTTGCTTTTCTGCGAATTCTAATTCCGGCTCTGGAAATTTGATTTCTGTTTTTGGTGTTGTAGTACAACTTAAACTAAGTAACATAACTGTAAACAGGACAATGGTAGTTTTTAATAATCTCATCTTTAATAATTAATTTATTACCTAAAAGGTTTTATTTTTTTCTAAATTCTTCTATTATATTTGAATGCAATTTCCAAAAACATTTTAATACACACAGGTGTATTTTAGTTCTTAAAAAGGGGACATAGGGTTCAAATTACATATTTAATATCTTATAAAATTTCTTAAACTAGTCATTCTGAACTCAATTCTTAATTTTATTACATTTAAAATCAATTTTTATTGAAACCAAAATCTATTTAAAGGTTAATAAAAGTTTCTCTTTCTAGACAATCTCTTATAACTTAATTTAGATTAAAATATAGACTTACAACTGCGTGATCTTTAAATTGAAAATTTTTAAATGATTATTAACTGTTCTTATTCCAAAGTACCCATTTACATAAGGATTACTATCCTGAAAATAAAAAACTACTTTATTATTACGCAAATATTTTATTTCAGAATTGTTTGCAATTAATGTAATATGAATTGTTTTATTTGGAACTATCATATACTCTTTAGCACTTAAATCGTGTTCTGGTAAAAGAGGACGATTTATATTGCCGTTGTAGCGTCTAAAACGAGTTTTTATATTATTATGTCCGCCGTAACCAACATAATATTGATGTAAAGTATGGTAATTTTTAAAATTACCTCCTCGTTGCTTTGAGTTTTTAAAGAAATCTTTTGGATGATTTGGATCGGAAGCCATCCAAAAGCAGTTTAAATCAGAAACTCTATCGTATGGGCCACCTTCATCTATTACACGTACATCGTATTCAATTTTTATTGGTCCCTTTAAGTTATGTTTAAACCAAACCGTACAACCTTTTGCATCAGTAATCTCCATGGTGTTAGAACTAAAATCGACCTTGCCACCAGGCTGTTGTTCTACCTCCCAATGCTCTTGAACAAGCATTGAACTATTGTAAATTACTTTTGAAGTATTACAAGAAAGTAAACTTAAAATTACTAAAACTATAAAACCTGTATTTTTAAACTTCATATTAATACGGTTTATCAAATAATTCTGTGGAAGTTATATTACTCATGCTTGGCAAAATTAATTTTCTTAAAAAAATAATGTCGTCTGTCGATTTGCACCATTGGTACAAATATTCTCTAAACTTATCTAGTGTTTTTATATGTTTTTTTGATGTTGCTAAATTCACTAATTCAAAAGGATCATTTTTTAAATCGAATAATTGTTCTCTGTTTTTACCCCAATTATACAATATGTATTTATAACGATTTCCAATTACAGCTCTTCCCATAGTTCCAAAAGCATATTTTCCATCGAATTTGGTTTCTACAACTACGTAATCTCTATTTAAATTTTCAGTTTCTCCTTCAAACAAAGGTTTTAAATTTTTTCCTAAAAGCTCTTTTGAATACGCAACATTTGCATATTCACAAATTGTTGGATATAAGTCTAAACCATTAGAAATAGGTACTTTTGAATATGAATTTTTCTTAATATTGCCTTTATAACTAACAATAAATGGCACTTTTATAGACTCTTGAATTAAAGCTGTTTTTTGATTCCATTGATGAGAGGCGTTTCCATCACCGTGATCACTGGTAAAAATAATAACTGTATTTTTTCTAAGATTTAAAGCGTCTATTGCATTTAATATTTTGCCAATTTCCGCATCTACCTTTTCAACTAATTGATAATAAGCATATCTATAATGTCTCCAATCTTCTTCAGTATAATTTTCTGTTGGGTATGTTTTTTTGCTTGCTTTTTGTTCAATTTTCAATACTTCGGGAAAATCGTGTGACTGTTTAAAGTTTTTTGGAAGTTGTGGTGTTTTATCTAAGCTTACTTTAGGAATATTGCCGTAAGGTAAAGGTTCATCTCTTGCCCATTCACATATATTATGCGGGTTATCGAATGAAACCGTTAAAAAAAATGGTTTTTCTGAATGCTGTTTAGATTTTAAATAAGCAATGCTCTTTTCTGCCAAACCAACATCTCCCATTGGTGCAATCATTTCAAAACCATTGCCTGCCACCATACTAGCTTGGTGCGCATGCCATTTTCCGCCGTAAGCGGTATCGTAACCTGCTTGTCTTAAAACAGTACCTAAAAGATTATTTTTATCTTCTTGTTGTAATACGTTTTCACCTTTTTCATTAGATTTTATACCTAAATTATGAGGCATCTTACCAGTAAACATGCTAGATCGTGATGGTGTACATAACGGAAATGTTACATACGTATTTTGAAAAAGCATACCGCCTTTAGCTAACTTATCTAAATGTGGTGTACTTACATCTTTATTACCCAAAATACTCAATGCCTCAGCTTGATGCTGGTCGGTCATTATCAACACTATATTAGGTCTGTTTTCTTGAGAATATGCAATAAACGTATTACCTAAAAAGAGCCCTGACACTAAAAATAGAACAAAATAATATTGTATTTTCATGTGTAATTTAATTTTTAGTCAATTTAATTTCATTAGAAAAACCGTGTCTACATTCTAAAGTTAATACTGTATTTCCTTCAAAATAGCGAACAGATTTTATAGATGAATTTGCCGCTAAGATCCATTTTCCCTCTAATAAAACAGTCAAATCAACTGGATAGCTATAACCTCTTTTTGTTTTATCTTCATCTTCTTTGAAGTTCAAATCTGGTTGTACCGCACTTAAAGTAATTCCTGTTTCAGATTCTTTTATCATTAAAAGAGAAGGTTGTGAAACAGCTTTTAATACACCTGAATTTAATTCACTATCAGTTTCAAAAATTACATAGCCCGTTGTATTGGTTTTAATATCTTTTACAATATGAGCAGTTGTATCGGCTCTTAGAATTTTATAAGAAGTATCTTTTTTAATAGTTTTATTAAATGATTTTACACCTACTTTATCTAAAAATGGATAAATAACATATTGGTAAGAAGCATTTTTTGGAGCAATACCGTGTGACAGCCAAGAAGCTGCATAATTGCCCTCTGTTACCGTTACTCCTTTACCTTTTGGGTTCATTTTTCCAGTATTTATCGAATACTTATTGTGATAAGATTCTTGGACTTTTTTTCTAATTTCAACAGTAGTTGGCGATAAAATATGATATCCGTTTTGAAGTGCATCTATTACCCATTTTTTTGAAACATCGGTTGTTGGAATACTTGCTTCAAAAGGAAATTTGGCACCTTTTTTAGAAACTGATGAAAAAACAGGCATTGACTTATCTTCTAAATAATTTTGAAATAAATTAGTTTCTACTGGATTTATAGTATCAATACTTGAAATACCAGTTCCAATACAAATTAATTTTTCGCCAAATGAAAAAACAGATTTTTTAGCTTTCAGCTTCCCTGGAAATCCATTATTTTGAATATTTCCTTCAGCGTTGGAACCTTTACCTTCGTTTAATTTCATTCCAAAAACACCATTTTCACCTAATTGTACTGCACCTGCAAAAGTTTCACTAGACCTAAACATAATTAATGGTGTGTCTGGTTCTAATTCTTTTAATGGTAAGTATATAATTGTTGCTCCAGGATAGCGATTCCAATCCCAACCATCTTGTCTAAATCCACTTGCTTTTTCTCCTTTCTTATTTAATAATTGTACCGTACCGTTTGCTGGATATCTTCCATACCGGTTAGAAGCTACATATATTTCTGAAGCCCATACATATTTACTATATCCTTTAATTAAGGCTGCCCAATTATCCCTTCTATTAATTGAAGTTGCAGCATACGGCAATACATGATAACCAGGTAAAGTTTCTTTAGTAATACCATGCATTCCTTTAAACAAAGCAGTGTTTAACTTGTCTTTAGCTCCCCAGATTCTTAAATATGCTGCAGCAACTTCGGTATCTATTGCTGAAGTATTTTCTGGATTTCCTGCATTGGCCATGTCTAGAAATTGACTTTTTAAAGATTTTATAGAGTTATTTTCTAAGGGATGTCTTCCTGCATTTCCAAATCCATAATCTATTAATTGACTATATAAACGTGTAGTTAAAAATGCTTTTTTGAAATTTTCATGTCCTGCTGCCTGAATTCTAAATTGTGTTCCAGATAAGGTATAAATAACTGATGGAATATTTTGAAATGCACCCATACCATACGCTGGATAATGTCCACCGTGATGCCACGATGTTCCATCAACTTTAAAAACACCAATTCCATTATCTTGCGCCAAGGTTATTGAAATATATTTTGAATATGCGGCTAATAAAGCTGCTTTATTTTCATCATTATCACTCATAAAAATGAGCATTAAATGATAGAAAGATTGCGTATTAAAATAATCTATATTTGCATGAAACTCCTCTTCGTTACCTAAAACTTTTCCTAAGTTGAAGATCCATTTTAAACTATTTCCTACTTCATTTAAAATCCCTGCTCTTTGTAATGGTTCTTTCATTATATAAAAAGCATCGGTAAGTTCTCTAACATTATAACCAATATGATGTCTTGTACCACCAGAAGCCCCAGCTTGCCAACCTTGATCTAAAAAATATTTTGAAGCCTTTACAAACATAGTTGCAATTTCAGTTTTATGGACTTTGTTACTTTCAAGATAATAGCCTGCAAGTTTTTTTAATACTTTTCCAAAATTTTGAATTTCTATAAAGTTATTTTTATTTTTATCTTTTTCATCAAAATAAACTTGTTCAATTTTAAAAACTAATGGAGGTCCTAAAACTGTTTCTTGTTCCTCTAATTTTAATTTAGCAAATTCAATTTTTGCTTTTGCTAAATTATCTTTTACCTTATTACTTTTAATAAATTGGGTGTTTATTCTATTTTCGATAATTTTTAAATCGTTTATCTCTACATCTGAAACTGGTTTTGCTTCAATTTGTTGTACGCGCTTTAAGTCTCTAATTAAAGGCATCCAATGGTCTGCACCAATTACCAAATCTCTTTTAATAAAAGGCACTAACATATCTGGATATGAATGTCTATCGTCTTGAAATTGAGAAAAAACAATATCATCAATAAATAATTTTCCTTTGCTATTTTCTGAATCACTACTTACTTTAAAGGCGTCATAATCAACAGGTTGATTCTTTTTTGGTGGATTTCCATTCATTTCATAAAACGGTACCCAGATGGTACGCCATCCTGTAAAATTTAAATAAATATTGAACCAAACTTGCTCAACACCTTCTTTTTCATAAGAAATTTTAATAACCTCTTCTTGTGAACTTTCATTGTATAAAGACATTATTAAAATTGGACTGTTTGGAAAATGTGTTCCATACCTTAATGGACTATCCGCTTCGCTTAAATTTTTAAAATTTGATGTTTTAAAATAACTTTTTCCAGACCATTCCCATTGAAGTGAAGCATCTCCAAAGTACTTATGTTTTGTACTAATTGACAAGCTACTTTCTGGATTGGTAGTAAATTTTACCAATGACTTTTCAGATTCAAAAGATTCTTTTACAACTGCTTTTGTGTTGTTCTGTGAAAATACTTGTGTGCTAATTAGTATAACAAATACTACACCAATTTTTTTGATATTATGAAGTGATAAAAACATTGTATTATTTATTAAATTGAAAATTTAGTGTTGTTGTATTGTTCAATTTAGAACTTACCCCTTTTTTTGTTTGAAGCATATTTAAATCTGGATCTCCAACATTTATAGTGTATAATCCTTCTTTTAAAGTTTTAGGCTCAAAAACGTTGCCATTAATTCTAATTGTAAACTCAATTTCTTTAGTTTTTTCATTCACAACTTGTACAACCGCATTTTTAAGTCCGTTTACTTTTATAGTTGGTAATGCATTTTTATAATTGGTAGCAAAATTATCTAATTGGTTAATTGTAATAGGCCAACCTGGGTACTGTTCGCTCACCCCTAATGCTTGTTTACTTCCTCTTGGCCAACATTCTATGGTAATATCTCTACTTTCTTTATACAGTTTTACGATTCCATAACCTGCAGCTCTATCATATAATTTTTCTGGTTTCTTACCTGTGTATAATGGGTTTGAAATTGCTTTTACCGTAAATTTATTACCAAAACCATCTTTAAAATCGCCTGTGTATTTGGGCTCTCCTACTACTCTATTAGTACCAGCATCTTGCGGGTACCATCTTCTTGGCCAATAATTAGAAATTGAAGGCACACAAAAAGCATAACCACCATCTTGCCAATTATCTACTCCGTATTTAATAGTACTTCCTAAATGCTGATCTCCAGCTAAATGAAATGTAAATGCTTTACGTATAATTTTAATAGCATTATTTCTACCAGTTTGCGGCCAACCATTAGAATCCATATCTGCCACTGGCTGATCATCTGGCGGATAATCGCCTGCTCTCATAATTCTTAAAGTTGGTACAACAACATCAGACAGTGCTTCTTTTGGTAAGGTAGCTACATTTGCAAAAATGGTTTGAGATAATAAAGTTTTCATTTGTGCACCGTGACTCCAATCGGATGCCCAATTATCTAAAAACAATAATTGCCTATCGCCTAATAATTTTAGACCAGCTACATCTGCATCCGTTACCATATTAAAATCTCTATTCTGAGGCCAACCATTATCCACTTTGGCATCTGGAAGATTTTCTTTTGGAGCAGATTTAAACTTTCTATCTTCTAAAATTGCAAAACTAATTTCACCATAATTCATTGAAGTATAATATACACCAATGCCTTGTTTTACAGGAGTTGGATCGTAAGGGTCTGGCAAATGACTTGTTTGTGTGCGCTCTACCATGTTTACCCATTCTGGAGCCATTCTATAACCTCCACTATCTTGAATATCTTTTCTATGTCCAGAACTTATTGGTGTAGGCCTTCCAGATTCACCCCAAATATTACCGTGATACACATCGTGATCATCGGTTATACAAATTGTAGGTCTATTTTTTAAAATATCGCGGTATGCCCAACCAAACATATACCATTTTCTTAAGTAATCTAGTTTTGAAGCTTCTAAAGGTTCTAATTGAATATAATAACCTCCAACCTCTTCATAAATTTGATCTCCAGAAAAAAATAGAATATCTGGATTGTGAAGTTTCACCTCTTCAAAAATATCGTTATTAGGAAATCCTAAATCGTTATTTCCAGTAAAACCTGCAACCTTAATTTCGTCTTGATCTATTGGATTTTTTCTTACAGTACCTTCCCAATAATACTCTTTACTTTTTTTATTTGCAACTTCTAAATTATAAACCAATCTATAATTATAATCTTTAGTATCGTCCCAATTTTCAATTCTAAAAGCAGCAGTTCGTGCCGATTTATCAATATCTTCCTCTAAAATAGTTTCCCACTTATTATTTGTTGAAATTTGTAATTTCACTTTTTTTGTTGGGTGGTCTACGGGTGCCAATTGCGCTGTAAGTTTCAATATTTTTTTACTAAGCGTGTATTGAGAGAAAAGGATTGGACCAAAACTTTGTTCATCTTTAGTTACAATTTTTGTTCCTTTAAGAATCCAATCTTTAAACCATACAGATTTAGTATAATTTCTTTGATTTTTATTTTCTGTTTCAAAATTACTTACCAATACTAGATCACCTACTAAATTTTCTGTAGCTACATTATTTTTAGAGATATTTGCTAATATATTTTTTGTTCCTGTGTGAAATAAAGAAACATCTAATTTGTATGTGTTATTAAGCGGTGTAACTTTAATATTTAAATCTACACCTCCTTCAAGGGCAGCAATAATAGCTTCGTTCTTATTGTTTTTATTGGTTTCCCCAATGAATAAAGCACCGTTTGTACCAATACCAATATTAAGTCCTTTTCCAAAAACTGCATGATTTCTATAATCGTTAAATTCTCCTTGTGAACCAATACTAAATCCAACCCAATTATTTGAATTTAAAGTTTCTTGGGTATTTAGTAGACCTAAAGTTACTTGCATCTCTAAAGTACCTTCATGAGCGCCTAATTGTCTTGTTAAATGATGAATGTTTCTATTAGAATTACTTACTAAACATTCAATTCTATTTGAATCTACTTGCCAATCTTGCATTGGATTTGCCCAATATTCTGGTCCAATCCAAGTTCTTTGAGTTATTCCTTCAAAATTACTTTTAAATACTTCTGATTCTTTTTTTGTGGTACAGGAAATAAGACTAAAAAAAAGAAATACAAATAATATGCTTAGTTTAAAATTGGGTTTTCTGAAATAATTTTTCATTATGTTAGATTGATTTAGGCAAATAAACAACTTTAAATATAGTAGTTACAACAAAAATTACTGCGTTCTGCAATTCCCTCCTTTAAATTCCTGCCTTCAAGAAGGCAACAATATATTAAAATTATAGATTCCTAAAGGTTTGGATTTCTTAAACAGCTTTTTATGGATTTACGCAAACGGAAATATTATTTAATTTTAATTATATGCAAGGTTATTAAAAAAGACTATCTTGAAATTCGTAATTTTAAACCAATTTCCGAATGGGAAAACTTGCTTTAAAACAATGTTGTTTTTATTTTCAAGACAGTCTAATTTTACAAAAACTACTCGGTTACTTCAATAGTAAGCTCTGTAATTTTTTCTTGACTTCCATATATTGTAGTATTATTACCTACAAGTGTAACTGTGTACGTTCCAGGGCTTGAATACGTATATGTAAATGATTCTAATTGGTCTGAATATGTTTTTAAAGGAGTTCCTTTATCTGGTGCAACTTTAGTTAAGTTAATTGCATTTGTAATTAACCAATCTTCATTCACTATCCATTGTCCACCTTCTTTAACTTGGCCTCTCATTCTCCATAATCCGTTGTCACCTTTATCACCACTCCAATACCATTTATTTGCATTCCAACCACTTACAACCCCTTGAATATCAACCGGTTTAAATCCTGGACTACTCTCGTTTGCAACCAAAAGTGGAGCAGGAGCATCTTCTACTTCCATTTTAATATTTAAATCGTCTAAATACCATTCTGCAGGTCTTTCTCCTGTATTATCACAGAAATACTTAAATGCAAAATAAATGTTATTTCCATCAGCTAAATCTGTAATATCTACATTACCAGATTCTTGCAAATTAAAATCATAGAGTGTTGAAATATTAAATCTATCTGAAATTTCTGTCCAGTTTGCAGCATTTACACTTTCAATGGCTCCAGACCCATCATAATCTTTAGAGTACCAAACGGTTAATGTTCCTTTACTATTTGCTCCAAGCCCCCATTTTTGAGAATTTAAGAAAGACATTGTTACATTACCTTCTGCATTTGTTCTGTCTTTAAACTTATACTTGTGTCCAAAATCTCCTGCATAAAAATACAAGAAATTAGGAGCGTTTTCAACTTCAAACTCAACTTCTTCGCCCACTTTTACAGTTTTAGATGTAAGTTGAACTTTAAAGTCTGGTGCATCAACCTCTTCTTGATCATCACAACTTTGAAATGTGATTACTAAAAGCAATATGCTCATATATATATATAATACTTTTTTCATTTTGAAATATTTTAAAATTAGTAATTTAGTTAGTTTACCAACCTGTTGTTTGCTTTAAATTAGTATTAATTCCAAGTTCTTGTTCAGGTATTGGTAATATGTAATGTTTTGAAGGATCAAAATCATTATAACCATCAAAATAACTAAAAGAAGCATGTAATGTATTCTTTCTAATATCTAGATTTGCTGGTTCATCACCACTTAATGGAATTCCATCAGGTCCTAAATTTGGCTCTCCATAAATAGACCAATCTTCATTTACAAAATTAGCATCTGTGCTCAAACTTTGCATCATTATTCTAGTTCCTGAAACTTTTTCAGCTAACTTACCCCATCTTACAAGGTCATATTTTCTATGTCCTTCAAAACATAATTCTAACAAACGCTCTTCTTGAATTAATTCATCAGAAATCTCCATTAATGGAGTTGCTTTTGCTCTATTTCTTACTTTATTAACAGCATCTAATGCAACTGTTGAACCTGGATTTATTTTATTTTCCGCTTCGGCATACATTAACAATACATCAGAAAATCTTAAAATTGGCCAATGGTGTGGTCCATAACTTGTGTTGGAATTATTACTTTCTAAAAATCTACGGTATTTAGAAGCTGGATATCTAAACTGTGTGTTGATAGTTTTAAAATTACAATTGTTTCCACGTGGCACATAATATGGAGAAGTATTCCACATACCTCTTTCATCTGAAGGATCTGATCTGTATTTTAATATTAAAGAGATAGTTGCATAAGTTATTGAATATCCTTTTCCACAACCTTCATCTTCTACTAAAAATCCAAATGCTGAACCTAATTTTGATGATTGATTATTATCTAAATTTGCAAATGAAAAACCAATTTGAAAAATAGTTTCATTTTTGTCGTATTGCTCCATTGCTAGCTGATCGAATACATCTTGGTAGCTAGGATTTAAAGAATAAAAAGGATCATCTACAATTTTTTTACTCCATTCTTTAGATTTTTCATAAGCACCTACTTCATTAAACGGTTCACCTGCAATGTATAAATATGCTCTGGCTAATAAACCTCTTGCAGCACCTTTACCTGGTCTGCCCGGAGTTGCTTCTGCATCAGTTGGTAAATGTTGTTCTGCATATTCTAAATCTGAAATTATTTGCTTGTACACATCTAAACCTGAAGTTCTTGGTAATAATTGTTTTGATGTTTCCTCTAAAGGCATTGGAACACCTTCAATACCTCCAAAAGCCTTTTGTAAGTCAAAATAAACAAACGCTCTTAAAAAACGCCCGTCTGCTAAAAACACTTGTTTAACATTTTCATCTAACTTAGATTCTGCAAGATTTGCTAAGTAGGTGTTTGTTGCACTAATTGCTTCATAATATCCTCCCCAGGTTCTATTTAAACTTGGATCCGATGCAGTAAAGTTATTTTTAAGAAAACCTTTAGTTCCTTTTCTGTTATAATGTCCTTCATCGGTAAAATTTGTTGGATACTGTGCATTTATTTCTGCTTGTCTATAAACTGCAACAATACGGCTGTATGCCCCCGCTAAACCAGCTAAAGCTCCTGACTCTGTATTATATAAGTTATCAGAAGAAATATTATCACTCTGAGGTATTTCTAATTGATCATCACAGCCCTGCAAAAATAAGGCTGTAAAGATTACTAAAATTATAAATTTAATTTTCATGATTGTATTTTTTTAAAATGATACTTGTAGTCCTAAACTTATTGTTCTATGCTTTGGATAAGCTGAGTAGTCAATTCCTGGTGTAAGTAGTGAATTACTAACTGAAACATCTGGATCGAAACCACTATAGTCTGTCCAAGTAATTAGATTTTGAGCGGATACAAATAACTCTAAACTGCTTAATTTAATTTTATCTAATGCTGTTTTCGGAAATCTATAAGTTGCATTTACTGTTTTTAATCTTATATAAGAACCATCTTCAACAATCCTAGAAGAAATATCTTCAAAACCTTGTCCTCCTGCTCTGTGCATATCTGTGTCCATATTTTCAGGAGTCCATCTATCCAATACAGATGCTAATTGATTTTGCCCAGCAACTGTCATTCCTTCAAATACCAATCTATTTGCATTTAAAATATCGTTACCATAAGACCATTGTAAAAACGCACTTAATTCAAAGTTTTTGTAAGTAAATGTATTTCCAAAACCACCAAAATGTTTGGGTAAAGCATTACCTATTATTGTTTTATCAGCTCCATTAATTTGACCATCTCCATTTAAATCTTTATATTTTTCATCTCCTGGCTGGTGTGCTTTATAATATGGTTGACCACTTGCCAATGTATGTGTAGCCGCTGTAGGGTCGTAATTTTCAAAATCATTTGGTTGATAAACACCATCCGAAATATAACCATATATATTTCCTAAAGGTTTTCCTTCTTCAACAATAAATTGGTTAGAACTATATCTCCAGTAATAATTTGGTTTTCCAAAAATTGGTTTACCCTCTGGTAGCGAAACTATAGTATTTTGGTTGAATGAAATGTTAAAATCACTTGTCCATTTAAAATCTTTAGTTGAAACATTTACTGTATTTAAAGCAAACTCTAAACCTTTATTTCTAACTTGGCCTGAGTTAGTCCAAATTGAAGAAAACCCTTGAGATAATGCTGCATCGGCATTGATTAACAAATCTTTAGTATCTTTTTGGTATGCTTCAACAGCTAATGAAATTCTGTTATCTAAAAATCCAACATCTATACCTACATTAAATTGTTCTGTAGTTTCCCAGAAAAGGTTTGGATTTGCACCAAAACTTGTTGGCCTCTGTCCTTGGATAGTTTCTCCATCAAAGAAATAAGAAGAGTTTGAATCCGTTAAAAACTCAAAACGTGCAGAACCTGGAATTCTATCGTTTCCTGTTTTACCGTATCCTGCTTTAAATTTTAATTGAGAAAAAATGTTTAAATCTTTAATAAAACTTTCTTCATCAGCTTTCCAAGAAACTGCTGTTGATGGGAAATATCCAATTCTATTTTGTTCTGGAAAATTAGACGACCCATCTCGTCTAATAGATGCTGTAAATAAGTACCTGTCTTTATAAGAATAATTTAGTCTTCCTAATACAGAAAAAATTCTTGACTCACTATCACCGTGGTTATCATCTCCATCATCTAAAGTTCCACCGTCGATCGAATTTATTCCTAATCCTTCTAAATATTGAGGAATATCTATTGATCTAACAAAAGTACTTGTATACTTTCTAACATTTAAAGTGATACCCGCAAGCGCATTTATAGAGTGATCGTTAAATTTCCTTTTATAAGTTAGTGTATTTACATTAGAGAAATTTTTCCAACGTCGATTAGAAATAGATCCATTAATACCGTCTATTTTATTTACTAGTCTACCATAAACAGTTTTACTATTGTTAAATGTTCCAACATTTCTAAACTGTGAACTAAAACTTCCTTTAGTTTCAAGAATTAAATTTGAAGTAACTTTATATTTTAAACCTAGGTTTGCAATAAATTGATCTGTTTCGCTTCTTCTATACTCATTTTTTAATGAAACAATTGGGTGCCAACTTACAATATTAACTAAATCATAATCATCATTAACATCGTTTAATTGATCAAAGTCTCCATAATCTCTAAATTTATTTAAAACTGGTGCGTAAGAAACTAGGTTTCTCATAAATGAATATGACGATGTTCCTTTAGTATTTAAACCATCTTGAATATAATTAGTGTAAATTACATCTGTAGAAACATCTAATTTTTCATTTACTTTATGGTTTAGAGTCACTCTCCCATTTATTCTATTATATTCAGATTTTAATAATGAACCTTGATCTTCGATAGCGTTTAAAGAAGCATTAAATCTTGTTTTGTCACCTCCACTAGATATTTTAAGCTTATGACTTTTTGAATATGCAGTTCTAAAACCTTCATCTTGCCAGTTATTTCCTTGTACATTTTTATAATCTTCAAGCCCACCTACAATCTCATTTTGTTGTGTTTCTTCATTAAAAAGAGTGAAAAATCTACTTTCTGTACTACTTTCATTTATTTCTAAACCAAGTTTTATATATTCATAAGCATCTAAAACATCTAATTTTTTAGAAACGTCTTTAACATCTAATCTTGTTTCGTAAGAAATTTTAGTTTTCCCTAATTTTGCTTTCTTTCCTGTAATAATAATTACACCATTGGCTCCGCGAACACCATAAATTGCTGTTGCAGAAGCATCTTTTAAAACACTTATAGATTCTATATCTGATGGGTCAATTAGACCAGGATTAAAGTTTTCCATAATAAAACCATCTACCACATATAAAGGAGAGTTGTCTCCATTTACTGTGTTTCCACCTCTAATAACAATGTTAAGACCTGAACCAGGTTGCCCATCACCCGCACTTACCTGAACACCTGCAACTCTACCTGCCATAGCTTGATCGAAATTAGCAACAGGAGCAGCTTTTAGTTGCTCCATTTTAACAGTAGCAACAGATCCAGTTACATCTTTTCTTTGTACAGAACCATACCCAATAATAACCGTTTCTTCCAGTTGATTAACATCTGGTGATAATTGCACATTAATAATTGTTTGCCCTTTTATTTCAATAGTTACCGTTTTGTAACCAAGGTAACTAAAGGTTAATGCTCCACCCGTTTTAACTTGTAGCACGTAATTTCCATCAAAATCTGAAGTTACTCCGTTTTGTGTTCCAGTTTCTAAAACGCTTGCTCCAGGAAGTGGGGCACCTATCTCATCTGTAATAACACCTTTTATTGTTGTTGCTTGTGCATAAATTGCCGTATTACACAAACCTGTAAAAAACAGCATTGCAAAAATTAATTTGCGTAGTGTTTGTTTTGTTAAGTTAAATTTAGTTTTCATTTGTAATGTTTATAGTTTCATTAATTTATGATACCCAAAACTACATTTAATTACCTCAAATCACAGGGGATTTAAGGTTCAATAAACAGGTGTTTATTGTTCATTTTTTATTTTTACAGAGACTCAAACCCTTTAAATTACTGAATAACAACCCCTAATAAAACTAAGAGATTCGAACTAAATATTTAAGATTTAATTGTTATTAACCTTTTTTAGAATAATTCTTTCTATAATTAGAAGGCAATTCATCAAATTGTTTTTTAAACACTTTTCTAAAGTATTTCAGATCATTAAAACCAACTTCGTAAGCAATCTCAGATACGTTCAAATCTGTTTGTGAAAGTAATTGTCCAGCTCGTTTTAATTTTATAGTTCTTACAAATTCTGAAATAGATTGATCTGTAATTGCCTTAAACTTTCTGTATAAAACAGACCTGCTCATATTCATTTGTTCGGTAAAAACATTTACATTAAAATCAATATCCGACACGTTGTTTTCAACAATTTCAATGGCTTTTTTAAGAAATAATTCATCTGCAGATGTAATTGTAAGTTCTTTAGGTTTTAAAATAATGTCTTTTTTAAACTTGCTAATCAAATTTTTTCTTGAATTTAATAGATTATCAACTCTAACCTCTAAAATAGTTGCGTCAAAAGGTTTTGTAATATAGGCGTCTGCGCCGTATTTATAACCTTCTTTTCTATGAATTGGTGATGTTTTTGCCGTTAGTAAAATTATTGGGATATGACTGGTAAGTATATCTGTTTTAATAGTTTTACATAACTGAAAACCATCCATTACTGGCATCATTACATCGCTAATAATTAAATCTACAGGGTTTTTCTTGGCAATTAAAACACCTTCTTCACCATTTGAAGCATCTTTAACATTATATTTAGAGTTAAAAATATTGATAATAAAATCTCTAACCTCTTGATTATCTTCAACTATTAATAAAGTAGATGCGTTTTCATTTAATTTGGTTGTTTTATGCTCTATCTCTTTTGCTTTTGCTAATTCTTTTTGAACAAAAATAGGTTTATCAAATACCTCATTTGTAGTATCTTCTTCTACCTCATTAACACATTGTTCTGAATTTAAATGATTTTTACCCAAAGGAATAAACACTGAAAAACAAGTACCGTTTTCTATCGAACTTGTAACTTCTATTTTTCCTTTATGAAGTTCAACTAAACTTTTTGCCAAGGACAAACCGATTCCGGTTCCTGTTTGCACCCCTTTTTGATTGAGTTGATAAAAACGATCAAATATAAAATCGATATGCTCGTCTGAAATTATTTGCCCAAAATTTATAATTTCAATTTTTAAAAATTCCTTATTCTCAAAGGTTTCTTTTAAAACATTAATAAACAAATTGTTATTTGCATCGGTAAATTTAAACGCATTTGAAAGTAGGTTTAAAAGTACTTTTTTTATTTTTATTTTATCAAACCAAACTTCTATTACCGGATTTGAGACCGTTAGTTTATAGTTTATATTTTTTTGAATTGCCAATTCTTCAAAAGATAATTTTATATTTTCAATAAAAGGAATAATATTACTTTCTGAAGCATATAGTTTTAACTTACCATCGTCACTTTTTCTAAAATCCAATAATTCATTTATTAATTGCAGTAAGATATTGGTATTTCTTTGAATTGTTTCTAAATTTCTTTTAACAAAAGTATTGCTGCCTTTTTGTTTTAATAATTGTTCTACAGGTCCAATTATTAGAGTTAATGGTGTTCTAAAATCATGTGAAATATTTGTAAAGAGCTGCAACTTTAATTTATTTACTGCTGCTAATCTTTCTTTATCTAGTTTTTCTCTTTTTAGCTCATTCTTTTCATTAATTCTAGTAATTGCAAATTTTCTAGCATAATAAAACATTATGCTAAAAATAAATAAATAAATTAAATAAGCCCACCAAGTTCTCCAAGGTGCGGGTAATATTGAAATATTGATTGAATCTCCTTTTTCATTCCATAATCCATTATTGTTAGAAGCTTTTACTTGAAACGTATAGTCGCCTTTGTCTAAATTTGTATAGGTTGCAGACTTATTATTGCCTATATAATTCCATTCAGTATCAAAACCTATTAATTTATAAGCATAATTATTTTTATTTGGTTGTGAGAAGCTTAGTGCTGTAAAATTTAGACTAAAATCGTTTTGATTGTATTTTAATTCAATTTTATTAATAGAATCTGTAATATTTAAAAAAGGTTTATTACTTACGTTTATTGCATAAATATCTACTGAAGGAATAAAATTATTTTCTATAATAGTATTCGGATTAAAGAAATTAAGTCCGTTAGCACCACCAAACATTAATATACCGTTTTTGGTTTTTAAAAAAGATCCATAATTAAATTCATTACCTTGTAAACCATCAGATTCATCGAAATTTTTAAAGGTTTTTAAGTGTAAATCAAATCTGCTAATGCCATAATTTGTGCTAATCCAAATATTATTGTTTTCGTCTGGTAAAATTCCATAAATCACTTCATTAGGCAACCCTTCAGCAATTCCATATTTTGTTGTTTTATTAGTTTCAGTATCGTAAAAATAAAGTCCTTGTCCTTCTGTTCCAATCCAATAATTTGAATCTATTTCCAATACACAATTTACAGCTCTATCTATATTATTTTTATTTACGGAAGGGTTGTAGTTGATTGCCGTTTTTTTATAGGTATTCACATCAATTTTTTCGAGTCCAGTTGAACCACCTACTAAAATTTTGTTTGGTGTTTTTGATTTTATAATAGTTGAAACAGATTTTAAATCTGAATCAAGTTTTGTAAAAACTTTAGTTGAGGTATTGTATTTAATTAAACCTTTTGTTGAAGTTCCTAACCAAATATTGTTATTATCATCTTCAAACAGAGCTATAATTCTATAATCTTTAACTTCTTCAAAAGTTTTATTATTTAATGAATGTTTAAATTTAAAAGGCTTTGTAGAAGTTTCTAAAAAATTTAGCCCCCCATCGTGAGTTCCTATCCAAAAATTATTATTGTGATCTTTTATTATAGATTTGATATTATTTGAACTTATACTTTTTATATTATTTGGATTGTGTTTATAGTATTTAAACTTTCCTGTTTTTTTATTATAAACATTAAGGCCACCTCCTTCAGTTCCAATCCACAATTCATTATCTCCATAATCAACAATAGAACTAATTACTTTATAATTTAACATACGGTTGTTGACTCCGGCGGACAGTAGCTTGAAATTATCGTAACTTTTATCGTAAAAATTAATACCTCCAGCCCAAGTTCCTATCCAAATATCACCTCTAGAATCTTTTACTATTTTATAAATTGAGTTTTGACTTAAACTTTTTGGATCGTTATCATTATGCTGAAAATGTCTTAGTTTATTATTTTTAGTATTCAATATATACAAACCAGTATAAGTACCAATCCATAATTCACCATCAAAACCTTCACATATAGTTCGAACAGCACTAGTTATTACATTCTTATCTTTTATTTTATAATCTGTAAATTGATTATTTTTATTACTATAAATAGCCAAACCATTACTATAACCCAACCAAATTTCACCCTTACTATCTGTAAACAAAGTTGGTGCATTATTTAAATGTGATTCTTTAGTTACATTTTTAGGGTACAACAGGTGTTTAATATTAAATGTTTCTAGATCTAAAACATCTATGGACTCCATAGTTATAACAATTAGTTTTTTATCACTTATTTTTAAAAGACCCCTAACTCTGTTATCACTTATTGAATTAACATTATTTTTAGAGTTTTTAAAATGTGTAAAACTATTTGTAGTTATATTTAATTTATCTAGACCATTATTTGTAGCAATCCATAATGATGCATCTTCTAGTTGAGTTAAATCCCAAATTTCATTGTCCGAAATACTTTCTTCTGATTTAGAATGTTTAAACTGCTTAAAATTATTGTTCTTAGCGTTGTATTTATTTAATCCGTCCTTAGTACCAATCCATAAATTTCCGTAAGTATCTTCAAAAATTGCAGTTATCCAACTATGAGATAAACTTGTACTGTCTGCAGAATTGTGCCTATAGGTTACAAATTTAGTGCCATCATACTTATTTAAACCATCTCTGGTACCAAACCATAAATAACCTTTTTTATCTTGTAAAATTGTAACAACAGAACTCTGAGACAGACCTTCTTTTGATGAAAAATGCTTGAATTTTAAATTATTAGGTACACCTTCAATTTCTTGTCCATTTATTAAAGTAAATGGCTGTATTATAAAAAGAAGTAATAAAAAAATAAAATTCTCTAGCTTGCTCATTATAAAAACTTTATAAAATAATCTTTTGTGATGAATTTCTTATAATTAACTTTGGTTCCAAAATTTTAGTATATCCTTCTTTAATAGTAGTTTTCTGCTCAATTTGCTTAAATAATAAGGTAGCTGCTACCGTTCCCATTTTAAAATCACTTTGACTAATAGTTGATAAAGATGGCTCTATTACCGCTGAAATTTGTTCATTACTAAAGCCAACAAATGCAATTTCGTCCGGTATCTTAACACCTTTATCTTTTAGATATATCATAGCGCTAATTGCCGCTACATCATTTGCAGAAAACACAGCATCTACTTTTGACAAATCTAGTATTTTTTTAGCATTTTCAATACCATCACTTTTCATTAAATTAGATGCTATAATATAATTAAAATCAATTGTCAAATTATATTTTTTTAAAGCTGCTAAATAACCATTTTTCCTTCTTTTATATAATTCAGAATGCTGTGGGCCAGAAAAATGAACAATATTTTTACACCCATTTAAAATTAGGTGTTCTGTAGCTTCAAAACCAGCTTTAAAATCATCTATAATAACATTTGTATTTTCTTCAATATTGTAAGGTCTGTCAAAGAATATAATAGGAGTCTCATTTTGCTTACAATTATTAAAATCGTCTTTGCCTAAAGTTTGCGTTGAAACTGAAATTAAAATACCATCAACTCTATTAGACAGTAGGGTTTCAATTAGTTTTTGTTCTCGCTCCAAATTATCAAGAGATTGACAAATTATAACTTCATATCCAGCATCGTAAGCTGTTTCCTCAATTCCTGAAATTACTGAAGAAAAAAATTGTCTTGAAATTCTAGGCACAATTACTCCAATTGTATTTGTTTTATTAGTTCTTAACTTAGATGCCAAACTATTTCTTTGATATCCTAATTCAGTCGCTTTTTTTAGAATTTTATCTTTTGTTTTTTGTGTTACCCTAGAACTATTATTTAAAGCTCTTGAAACTGTAGAACTGTTTATTCCTAATTCTTTAGAAATGTCGTGTATTGTTATTTTTCCTTTTTTCATTCTAAAAATTAAATAATTTCAGTTCTTTTTGAATATTGTAAATGTAATGTTGTTGTTTAATCTGAACAAATATAGCTAATAAATTTTAAAATACAATCGATTGTATTTTAAAATAAAATGACTACTTTTACAAAAAATATGAATTATTATGAGCACAAATTATGATGTTAGGTACGCCTCAAGTCCAAAAGTGGTTAAACAATATGACACGCAACAATTAAGAGAAGAGTTTTTAATAAATAACTTAATGGAAGTAGGTAAAATTAATTTAACCTATACGCATTACGACAGGTATATTGCTGGGTCTGCAGTTCCTGTAAATCCATTAACTCTTAATACTATTGATCCATTAAAAGCTAAATACTTTTTAGAAAGAAGAGAATTAGGAATTATAAATGTTGGAGGACGTGGTACCGTTGAAGCTGATGGTAAAGTATATAAATTAGGTTTTAAAGACGCCTTGTATATTGGAAGTGGTACTAAAGAAGTTGTTTTTAAAAGTGACGATGCTACAAACCCAGCAAAATATTACATAAACTCTGCACCTGCACATACTAGTTATCCTACAAAACAAGTTAGTAAAGCTGAGGCAAATAAGTTAGAATTAGGTTCTTTAGAAACAGCAAATCATCGTACTGTAAATCAAATGATTATTGGAGGAATTGTTACTACGTGCCAATTACAAATGGGAATGACTGAACTTAAAACAGGAAGTGTTTGGAACACAATGCCTGCTCACGTGCACGATAGAAGAATGGAAGTGTATTTTTATTTAGACATCCCAGAAAATCAAGCAGTTTGCCATTTTATGGGAGAACCACAAGAAACACGTCATATTTGGATGGACAATCACCAAGCGGTAATTTCTCCACCTTGGTCAATTCATTCAGGTTCAGGAACAAGCAATTATACCTTTATTTGGGGTATGGCAGGTGAAAACCTAGATTATGCAGATATGGATGTTTGCAAAATAACCGATTTAAGATAAACTAATTAAAATAACATAAAATTATGTCAATAAATTTATTTGATTTAACAGGAAAAGTAGCTTTGGTTACTGGTGCGGTTCACGGTTTAGGAATGGCAATGGCTAAAGGTTTAGGTAATGCAGGCGCAACAATTGTTGTAAACAATTATTCAAAAGATGCTTTAGATGAAGCAGTCGCAGAATACAAAGCTTGTGGTTTAAACGCATATGGCTACGTGTTTGATGTAACCGATGAAAAAGCAGTTATAACAGCAATTGAAAAAATAGAAAAGGAAGTTGGACCTATAGATATTTTAGTAAACAATGCAGGTATTATTAAAAGAACTCCTATTGTAGATATGGAAGTTGAAGATTTTAAAACTGTAATTGATGTTGATTTAGTGGGACCATTTATTGTCTCTAAAAATGTTGCAAAAGGAATGATTAATAGAGGTGGTGGAAAAATTATAAACATCTGCTCTATGATGAGTGAATTAGGTAGAGACACAGTTAGTGCTTATGCAGCTGCAAAAGGCGGTTTAAAAATGCTAACCAAAAGTATGGCTACAGAATGGGCTAAATTTAATATTCAAACAAATGGAATTGGCCCTGGATATTTTGCAACGAGCCAAACTGCTCCAATTAGAGTAGATGGACATCCTTTTAACGAATTTATTATTAAAAGAACTCCTGCTGCACGTTGGGGAGCTCCAGAAGATTTGCAAGGTGCTGCTATATTTTTAAGCTCAAAAGCCAGTGATTTTGTGAACGGACATATTGTTTATGTTGATGGTGGAATATTAGCCACTATTGGAAAACCTTCTAATGAGTAAAAATTAGTTACAGTTTTAAATTAGCAGTTTTAAAAAAACATATTCCTAAAAATAATCTCTATACAATCTTGTAGGAAAATTGAAATCACTCGATTTGACAGTGTATGAGTTAATAAATATTTAACGTCACTTCGAGTGAATTTTGAGAAACAAAAAAATTTGTATCGAGAAACTTTTTATTTTAAATCAATATAAAATGAATACTCTTAAAAAAATTTCCCTTTTACTAGTTGCAACAGCATTCTTTTCTTGTAATCAAGAGAAAAAAGCTACAATTATTACCTTAAAAAATTCACTTCATTTAGAGCGTTCTTTTGAGACTATAGAATTAACAAAAGACTTTTTAAAAGTTACAGATTTAAGCAACTTAGGAATTAAAGATATTATTTCTAACAAATTAGAAGTAACACAATTAGTAGATTTTGACGGTGATGGAGTTATGGATAAATTATTATTTCAACCTGTATTAGAAGCTAATTCAGAAAAAAAATTCGAAATAATTAATCTTTCTAAAACCCATTTAGAAAAACCAACTGCCAAAGACTTATGTTACTCGCGTTTTGTACCTGAACGTACCGACGATTATACTTGGGAAAACAACAAAGTTGCTTTTAGAGTTTATGGCCCAACAGCTCAAAAAATGATAGAAGATAGTATTCCTGGAGGAACACTTTCTAGCGGTGTAGATGCGTGGTTAAAAAAAGTAGAATATCCAATTATTAACAAATGGTACAAAGAAACCTTGGTTGATAAAACAGGAAGCTACCACGAAGATACAGGTGAAGGTTTAGATAATTTTCATGTAGGTGTTAGTAGAGGTGTTGGTGGGATTGCAGTAAAAAGTAGAAACAACTATTACTTTTCTAAAAATTATATCGAATGGCGCACCATTACAACAGGACCAATTAGAACTAGTTTTTATTTAAATTATGAAGATTGGGATGCAAACGGAAATACCATTCAAGAGTCTAAAATTATTAGTTTAGATTTAGGAAGTAACTTTTCTAAATTTGAAACTTCTATTAATGGCAAAGCCAAAATTTCAGCAGGATTAACATTGCACGAAAAAGATGGTGAGGTTTCTGGAAATGCTAAAAATGGTTGGGTTAGCTACTGGCAACCACATCCAAATTCTGAAATTGGAACGGCAATAATTGCTCCTAAAAAGTATTTTGTAGATTTTGAAAAATACGATACCGACGAGAAAGATTTAAGCAACGCGTATGCACATTTAAATGTAATTGAAGGTAAAGTTGTGTACTATGCTGGTTTTGCTTGGAGTGAAAGCAAACAATTTCCTACAAAAGAACTCTGGGAACAACATTTAAATAAGATTTCCTTAAAAATTAACAATCCTATTTCAGTTGAAGTTCTGAATTGAAATTAAAAATCAATTAAAAAGGCCTTTGAATTTATATAATTTCAAAGGCTTTTTTTTACAGAAAAGAAGGAGTTCTAACCCTTGATGATTTCCTTATATTCATAAGAAATTCCGCAATCTAATATTTTTTTTTACTTCCTATTTATTGACCAATATGAGAATGGCTTACAGTACTTCTCAAGTATTTTAACTACATAATTTCGATTAAATATTCATAAAGTTGAGTTCTGAAACTTTTATATTTTTGATTGAACTCAAAAATTTCTTTTACTAAACATTCATAAGCCTCAAAATATCCTTCACTAAAACTAAAAACATCGCTATTTAAAATTTCAGTTACTTTACACTTATACCTTTCAATTTTTTCTTTAATAGTATTACTATTCTCATGCAATCTGTCGATATCTTCAAGGAATACTTGATGCCTTTCAAATAAATTAGGAATAGTTGATTTAAACAAGTTCGAATTTAGTAATGTTTTAAAAAAAAGTAGTTCCTTATTCATGAATTTCAAATCTGAAATCCAGATTGAAGAATCATAAATAACATCATTATAACTCTTGTTAATTTCAAAAGCCTTGTAAGAAACTATTGGATCCATAATGTTGTTTTTTTAATTCAAATGTAATTACGTCAAATTATAAACAATGAAAAATGATATTGCTCAATTTCACAAGGCATCATTTATAAATAGTAAGTTTATTTTATAAAATTGAGCAATATCATTTTATAAAATTTATAGTATTAATAGCTTTAATACATTAAACAAATTATATCAATAAAAAATTCAACTTAAAAAATAAAACCATGTCACTAAATTTTAATCAATACGCCGCCGATGCAAATTCTTTTATGAAAGAGTATGCTGAAAAATTAAATATTAAAGATAAAGACAAAGCTGGTCGCATTTTATCTGCAATATTACACGGTTTAAGAGAAGTTATTTCAACGGAAGAATCATTACAATTCATCGCTCAATTACCTATGTTTTTAAAAGCTGTATATGTAAACGGATGGTCTAGTCATAAAAAACAACGGGTTAAAAGCATGATTGAATTTATAGACCTTATAAATAGATTTGATGGTGTTACCGCTGTTAATGATTTTCAATCTGATGAGAAAACTATAAAATACATAAAAACAACATTTTTAGTTTTGAGAAAATACGTTTCACATGGCGAGTTGGAAGATATTAGAACGGAGCTACCTAAAGAATTAAAATCTTTAATTTTTGAAGAATTTCTATTTTAAACACCTAATTATGAGAGTCCACTAAAAAGCTTCCAAATAAATTGAAATAAAATTTGGTGCTATTATTTTAAAAGGAAATTTAAGATTGAGAGTAAGAAATAATTAAATATGAAATCATTAATAAAAAAATTTAGCGAAATAGGAATACATGATGTGACACTTGTTGGTGGTAAAAATGCCTCATTAGGTGAAATGTATAATGAATTGGTTCACGAAAATATTTCGGTTCCCAATGGATTTGCCACAACATCATTTGCCTTTAATTTATTTTTAGAGGAAAATAATTTACAGATTCCACTTAACAATCTTTTAAGCAAATTAAACAGACATAATTATTCCAATTTAAATGATATTGGTAAGCAAGCTAGAGAATTAATTTTAAAAGCTTCTTTTTCAGGTGAATTTTCAAAAGCCATTATCGATGCTTATAAAGTTTTATGCGAAGGCACCTATTTTGAAGTTGCCGTTAGAAGTAGTGCAACCGCCGAAGATCTTCCTGAGGCTAGTTTTGCAGGGCAACACGAATCTTTCCTAAATATTTTAGGTGAAAAAAAATTACTAACTGCTGTTAAAAATTGTTTCGCCTCTTTGTACACCAACCGGGCCATTAAATATCGAGAAGACAAAGGATTTATTCATAGTGATATTGCTATTTCTGTAGGTGTTCAAAAAATGGTGCGCTCAGATATTGGCTGCTCTGGTGTTGGATTTACCATAGAACCAGAATCTGGTTTTGAAAACATAATTCTACTCTCAGGAGTTTGGGGTTTGGGTGAAAATATTGTTCAAGGAACTGTTACACCTGATGAGTTTTATGTATTTAAACCAACTCTTAAGCTTGGTAAAAACGGGATCATTCAAAAAAAAATGGGTTCCAAAGAAAAAACAATGATTTATGCCGAATCTAACAGTCATTCTTCTTTGCTAAATCTTGAAACACCTTTAAACAAACAAAAACAATTTGTTTTAAATGATGATGAAATACAGCAACTTGCTAAATGGTCCTTAATAATTGAAGAGCACTATAAAAAAGCAATGGATATTGAATGGGCTAAAGACGGTGTTAACAATCAACTTTTTATCATACAAGCACGTCCTGAAACGGTGCATCAAACAAAAAATAAAAAAGTGTTTTTTGAATATAAATTGTTGAAAAAGAGCGAAATTCTTAGTACAGGAAATGCTGTTGGATCTAAAATAATTGTGGGTACAGCCAGGATTCTAAGTTCTCCTAAAGATGCGTTTAAATTGCAAGAAGGAGAAATTATTGTTACAAATACGATTACGCCTGATTGGGATCCAATACTAAAAAAATCGGGTGGAATTATTACAAATAAAGGAGGACGCACAAGTCACGCTTCAATTGTTGCAAGGGAATTAGGTGTGCCAGCGGTTGTTGGCTGCGGCGATGCTACTGAAACTATTTCAGATGGTCATGTAATTACTATTTCCTGTGCAGAAGGAAAAACAGGATACATTTACAAAGGTAACCTCCCTTTTGAAAAAACAGCACTTGATTTTTCAGCTATTAAAATGCCGAAAACTGAAATGAAATTAATTTTGGCAGATCCTGAAAAAGCATTTCAATTGGCTGCTTATCCAAATAACGGGGTTGGTCTATTACGCATGGAATTTATTATAACCCACAGCGTAAAAATTCATCCTATGGCTTTGATAAAATTTAATGAACTTAAAGATGCAAGTGCCAAAGAAAAAATTGAAAAACTAACCGAGAATTACACCAATAAAGAAGCCTATTTTATTGATAAGTTAGCAGAGGGAATTGCTACAATTGCGGCTGCTTTTTATCCGAAAGAAGTGATTGTTAGAATGAGTGATTTTAAAACCAATGAGTACGCAAATTTAATTGGAGGAAAACAATTTGAACCTAAAGAACAGAATCCTATGTTAGGTTTTAGAGGAGCCTCAAGGTACTATCATGACTTATATAAAGATGGTTTTGGATTGGAATGTAAAGCCATAAAAAAAGTTCGAGAACATATGGGTTTAAGCAACCTTAAAGTAATGATTCCTTTTTGTAGAACTGTTGAAGAAGGGAAAAAAGTAATTAAAATTATGACTGATTTTGAATTGGAACAAGGTAAAAATGGTTTGGAAGTTTATACTATGGTCGAAATACCTAGTAATGTAATTTTAGCGGAAGATTTTGCAACAATATTTGATGGATTTTCTATTGGTTCAAATGATTTAACACAACTTACATTAGGAGTAGATAGAGATTCCGAATTTATGAACGAATTGTTTGATGAACATGACAAAGCAGCTAAAACTATGATTGAAATGGCCATTGAAAAAGCTCATAAAACAAATACGAAAATAGGTTTTTGTGGACAAGCACCAAGTGATTTTCCAGATTTTGCTAAATTCTTAGTAGACAAAGGTATTGATAGTATTTCATTTAATCCTGATGCTTTGTTAAAAGGTATTGAAAACACCAACAAAGCTGAACAAAAAACGGCCAATCTTACGCATTAATTCAATTCATTATTTATGAAAAGTAAAACTTATGTATTGCCAATAACTTTAAAAAACAACTTATGAAAACTTCTAAATTTCATCCGCTACCTATAAAAACTTTTAAGACTTTAGCTGCAAATCATGCACTGCATTGTGTTTCTATATATCTTCCAATGAATAAAAAAGGGAAAGAACAAAATGAACGTTTAGCACAAGAAACATTAAAAGCATGTATTAAAAATGTGCATAAAACCCTAAAAGAATATCAACTAAGTACTACCGAAATAACTACTTATTTAAAACCAATAGAAGACCTTATTTCTGAGGTTGAATTATGGAGAAATCCTTCTGAAGGTTTGGCAATCTTTTTAGACAAAAAACGATTGAATTATTATACACTTCCTATTCCTTTTATAACCAAAACACAAGTAGCAAGTTCCTTTTATTTAACGCCGCTTCTCCACTTATATCAAGATGAAGAAATGTATTATTTACTTGAATTAAGTCAGGATTATGTAAAACTATATGAAGCTTCTACCTATGGTTTAACCAATCTTCACATTAAAAGTTTAGCGCCTGATACGTTGGAAAAAGCTGTTGGATTTGATTTCAAACAAAAAATGTTGCAATTTAGAAGTGGTCAGGATGCATTTAGTTCTGGAACCTTTCACGGACACGGTGAAGGTAAAGATGATGATAAAAAAGAAATCTCTAATTTTTTAAGGATAATTGACAAGGCAGTAAACAAAGCCATTAAAAACAACAAGGCACCTTTAGTTATTGCCAGTACAAATAACGTGTTTAACAGCTATAAGAAAATAAATACCTATCCAAACCTTTTTACTAAAAATTGTAAAGGTGATCCCGAATTTAAAAACAAAACGAAATTACATGAAGCCTCTTTAAAATTAATAAAACCATATTTCGAAGAAATTAAAAAACAGCAATTAACTCAATATCAGGAACTATACCATACACCAAAAGTTTCATACCAATTAAATGAAATTATTCCAGCTGCTATTTCAGGAAAAATAGATACTTTATTTGTTGAAAAGAACACAGATGAATTTGGACTGTACAATATAGAAAACGGAAAGCTAATACTTGATACTAAAAAAGAAATTCAAAATAGTTCACTTACCAACTTAGCTGCCGTGCAAACATTTTTAAACAAAGGAAATGTTTATGTCTTAGACGCTCAAGAAATGCCTGTAAAAGGCAGACCATTAAACGCCATTTTTAGATATTGAAATTGAACAATAATAAAACGCAAGTGTAATATTAAAAAATATTGAAATTGATCGAAACCATTTAACAACCCAGAAATCACTCCTAACTTGATAGTATCTGATTATTATTTTACGAAATTAGGTATGATTATTCATTCTTTAGAATCTAAAAACACTACGTCTAATGCAACTAAAAGTTAATAGAAAGAACATCGTTTTCAGTCCAAATTCTAGTCGAATAATTGCTCGCTTTAATTATTCTGGTGATGAAAAAAGTAAAGGAATTATTCTAAAAATTCTTGAACTATCAGAAGAGCAAGCAAAAGAAGAATTAGTAAAAATTCTTAGAGGCTATTCTAAGCGTCATAGAAATATTTCAGCAACATTTGAACATAATTTCAATAAGTTATCCCATATTTTAAAGGAACTAGATCTCAATACAAATAATATCAGCAATGTGATGAAAACACTCATTGGCTCCTATTTTACAAAAGAATACTCCATTGAATCGGCTGCATTTTTTAACCCATCTATGGTTGAAGATCCAGATCAAAGCGTGGTTCAAAAGGGAGAAAAAAGAGTCATTATAAGCTTTAGAGCTACTGGAGAAGGACATATTTCTTCCATTGTATTTAGAGGAGGGACACTTGACGAAGATTGTAATTTACACCTTGAAGAACCAGGTAAAATGATTAATGAGGCAAAAATTATAAAAAGACATGCATATAGTAAAAAAGATTTCCTCTTAGCACTCTCTGAATTGCATAAAGATGATAAAGATATTTCTTCCAAACTCTTTTCTAATCTTCCCGATAATTTTTCATATGGAGAATTGGAGCGAGCTGTAAAAAAAGTAAAAAAAGAACTTAATTTGTGTTTATCGGGTAAGATACTTTGTGATGAAATAATGTGGTTAGCATCTTCTCATTATGAAATTATATTTTCATTAGATACTGATATTTCCGAGAGAGTTATTTTTCCTATTTCTGATAATGAAAAAAATGGAATTGAAGATGCTCGGTTTGTAAAATTTACTGATGATAATGGCGAAATAACCTACTATGCTACCTATACTGCTTATGATGGAATAACAATTTTACCTAAATTAATGATGACTAAAAACTTTTACCATTTTAAAATTACACCAATAAATGGTAAAGTTGGTAGAAATAAAGGAATGGCATTATTTCCAAGAAAAATAAATGGTAAGTATGCAATGCTCTGTAGAATTGATGGGATAAATAACTATATCTCTTTTTCTAACGATTTAAATAGATGGAATGAGACCAAGTTATTACAAAAACCAAAATATCCCTGGGAATTTGTTCAGGTTGGAAACTGCGGTTCTCCCATTGAAACAAAAGATGGATGGCTGGTAATTACCCATGCGGTAGGTCAAATGAGAGAATATGTAATGGGTGCCTCATTATATGATTTAGAACATCCTGAGAAAGAAATTGGGCGATTGAAAATGCCATTAATGATTCCAAATGAAATGGAAAGAGAAGGTTATGTACCAAATGTTATTTATTCTTGTGGCTCAATAGTTCATAACGGTAAACTTTGTATTCCGTATGCAATGTCTGACTATGCTTCTTCGTTTGCAACTGTAAATTTAGAAGAACTACTCACTGAATTAAAAGGCAACAATAACTAAAGATTCATATCAATAATAATTCATAAAAAAATCTTTAATTCTGATAACAATCATATGCTAAAATGATGCTCATCATAAAATAATAGCTATTTAGCTCTTAAATTTGTTGTATAAATTAAAAGTTCTTTGAAAAAACACAGATTTACATTGTTTTTAAACAATCTGTAAATTATACTGAGGAGGTTTAGCTACTTTTTGATGGAAGTTGTAGTTATGATTCTAATTTTTAGAAGTAAAAATTTTTTGAAAGATTATTTCAATATCACTAAGTTTCCAAAGTCTTTTCAGGAGGAAACAGGAAGTTTAGGCTTCCTGTTTCTAAAAAAATAGATCTTCATTCTTGAAAAACGATGGAGATTGAAATGGAGGATTTAAAAGCGTTTGGTATGGCAAAATGGTTTTAATATTATTTTAAAAATAACTTGATGTTGAAATTGTTTGAAAGTATTAAAAAGCTATAAATGCTTCAGGAAACAGGAAGTTTAGGCTTCCTGTTTCTAAAAAAATAGATCTTCTTTTTTGAAAAATTATGAGGATTGAAAAGAAGGGTTAAGGTATTTAATAGTAACAAAAAACTAATTTCAGTTTTATTAAGTATAGGAATAACATAAGAAATTATGTAGTTATTATTAACATATTAAACCCTTCCGGAAACAGGAAGTTTCGACTTCCTGTTTTTTTGTGCCAATTACAAAAAAACACCAAGATAAACTTCACATTGTATTTAAATTTAATGAAAAAAATCATTTATTAATTACTTGAAATTGAGGAAAATCATTTCTTGAAATTGATATTAGAAATAAATTTGAGTAATTAATAAGTTTAATTTAAAAATATACAATTATGTCACTAGTAAGATTTAGAAAAAGTCCATTAGAAAATTTGCTCGCACCAGATTTTTTAGATTTTAACGTAGATAATCTGTTAAATGATAGATTATGGTTAAAAAAAATGAATGAACCAGCTTTGAATATCAAAGAAACTAAAGATGAGTTCGAAATTGAATTGGCCGCTCCTGGTTACAACAAAAAAGATTTTGAAGTTACCATTGATGATGGTTGCTTAAATATTTCTGCAAAGAAAGAAGAAACTAAAGAAGAAAAAGATGAAAATTACACTCGTAAAGAATTTAGTTATGCTTCTTTTGAAAGATCTTTACAATTACCTGATAGTATTGCTGATGAAAAAATAAAAGCGAAATACGACAATGGAATATTAAAATTTAGTTTAGCTAAAAAAGAAGAAGCAAAAAAACAAAAACCAAAAGTAATTGAAATTTCGTAATTTCTTTAAAAGGGAATCTATTGTAATATGAAAATGAAATAAAATGTCGAGGCTAAAAACCTCGATATTTTTTTATCGTGTTTACATTAAATCTAGTTGAACTCCAATTGGACAATGGTCTGATCCAAAAACATCAGAAAATATACTAGCTTCTTTTATGCTTTTCTTTAAAACAACATCAACTAAAATATAATCTATACGCCAACCACTATTTTTAGCTCTTGCATTAAACCGATAACTCCAATAGGTATATGCAATTTTATCAGGATATAAATGCCGGAAAGAATCAACAAAACCATTATTTAAAATATTGTTCATCCCGTCAATTTCAACTTGTGTATATCCTGCAATTTTATTGAAGTTTGCTTTATCATTCTTTAAATCTATTGCCCGATGGGCCACATTTAAATCGCCACAAATAAGTACTGGTTT
This sequence comes from Lutibacter litoralis, assembly GCF_014646675.1. Taxonomy (GTDB): domain Bacteria; phylum Bacteroidota; class Bacteroidia; order Flavobacteriales; family Flavobacteriaceae; genus Lutibacter; species Lutibacter litoralis. The sequence continues at coordinate 266,429 of NZ_BMNS01000004.1, forward strand.
TTTCCTTCTTAAGCGAGTTATATAGTTTAAAAAAACTGAATCCCACTTTTTTCTATAATCAAGTCTTTTCAATTTTAGTCCCGAATTTGGTACATATACATTTATTAAAAAAAAGTTTGAAAACTCAGCACAAATGACCCTTCCTTCTTTGTCAATTTTCATAAACTCATAAGACCTTGTAACTAATATTGGTTTTATTCTACTTAATAAAGCAGTGCCAGAATACCCTTTTTTATCAGCTGAATTAGAAAAAATATTAAAATTTTTAAAAGCTTGCAATAATTGAGTTGTTTGCTCATTAGTTGCTTTTATTTCTTGTAAGCATAAAATATCTGGGTTTTGTTTTAACACCCATTCGTAAAAGTTATTTTTAATAATTGCTCTAACTCCATTGATATTCCAAGAAATAATATTCATAATGTTATTTTTAAACGTTAAAAACGATTTATATTCACTTTCCAAAAAAAACGAGACTGAACAATACATAAATTAAACAGTCTCGCTTTTTCAATTAACAGTGAAGTTATAGAACTACTTCAATCTCGTTTTCAACTTTATAAACACCCGGTGCCGCATAGGCTGTTTTTTTAGCCTCATTTTTTTCAACATATGAGTGTACCTTTCCCTTTAATTTCACCGTATGACCATCAACATCAACTTTAATATTCTTAGCATCTATATCGGCCAAACGTTCAAATGCTTTGGTAATTTTAGCTTTAATTTCCGTAGGTTTTATAGCTTGTTTTAAAGTAATATTGTTTACTACTTTTTTCACTCCCAACAAAGTTTCAACTGATTTTAATGCTGCTTCCTTTTGGTAAAACCAATTGAGTTCTCCAGACAAATAAACCCAACCATCACGCACTTCAATAGTAACCTTATCTTCAGGTACAGATGAGTTCCATTTTAAAGCATTTACTGCTGCTTTCGCTATTTCCTTATCTGTTTTTTTGTATGCTGCACCATATTTAACCTCAATATCATCAGCTACAGCTTTAACACCTTTTACATTTTTAACCCCTTTCTCAGCTGCTAATTTTTTAGAGTAACTATCAACAATTCCTGTTAATGTTACTACCCCGTTTTCAACAATAACACCAATTTGAGTCTCATCAATATCTGGTTGCCACATTAATTCATCAAGAACATCTTCCTTAATTGCACTATCACTTTTCATAATAAAAAAATTTAAGTTAAACATTATAACTTCTAATCGATGTAAAATTAATTACTATAAAAAGAAGAAAAAATGATGCGTATCAAGTCTCACTTCTTTGTTCAAAAACATTCATTAAAAAATTAATTTTTAATGATACTTGCTCAAGCATAATGCCTTTAAAATACGTGCTTTTTTAACCTTAATGTTGTTATTTTTTATAAATTAAATATATCTAAAAAAATAAATATTAAACACGTTGAACTGATGACTATCATTTATTAAACCGTCTATTAACGATACCTTAATCATCTAAACTGACATTATTTAATGATACTTAAATGACTTTTTCTTCGCAAAAAATAATTCAAAAACCACATACTTTAACACCTGCAGAAGTTGTTAAACAATTAGATAGTGATTCAACTTTAGGGTTAACTACCAAGCAAGCGAAGGTTCGAATTGAAATTTTTGGCAAGAACAAATTACCCGAAGAAAAGTCAAAAAATATGCTTACCATCCTTTTTGAACAACTTTTAAACCCAATTATTTACATATTACTTATCGCTGTATTCTTAGCTTTGATTTTTAGAGATTGGCTTGAAGGAATTGCCATACTTATTGTGATAATAATTACTGTTGCCATTGGTTTTTTTATGGAACTACAGGCCTTACGGTCTTTAGAAGCGCTTCAAAAAATGGGACAATCAATCACAAAAGTTTTACGAGGCGGTATCTTACTTCATTTAAAGTCTTCATTATTAGTTCCCGGAGATCTTGTTATTTTAGAAGCTGGAGATATGGTTACTGCTGATGCGCGTTTAATCTATTCAGAAAACTTAACCGTAAAAGAAGCTGTTTTAACTGGTGAAAGTTTTCCTATTGAAAAAGAAATAGCGGTATTACCAATCAACACATCTATTTCTGAATTAAACAATATGGTTTTTAGAGGTACTTTGGTAACTAAAGGAATGGCTAAAGCCATTGTAATAGCAACAGGAAAGCACACCGAACTTGGTAAAATTCAACAATTAGGAATTACTTCAAAAAAAACACAAACACCCTTAGAAAAAAAGCTAACTAATTTAAGTAAACATCTTATTTTGTTAACCCTATTTTTAACCATTCTTATCATAATTACCGGATATTATAGAGGGAATGATTTTATGTTAATATTACAAACCGGAATTGCATTGGCTGTTGCCTCCATTCCTGAAGGTTTGCCTATTGTAGCAACAATTGCACTGGCACAGGGTATGCTTCGATTATCCAAAAAACAAGTGATTATTAAAAAACTAGAAGCTGTGCAAACATTAGGAGCTACTACAATTATTTGTACAGACAAAACAGGAACGCTTACCGAGGATAAAATGAAGGTACATACACTTGCTTTTGAAACTAATTCTTTTGAAAATGTTTACCATAAAAAAGCGCATTTTAGCATTGAAACAAAAAAATTAAAGGAGTTTGAAGAAATGGTGCTCACAAGTATTTTGTGCAATGACGCGCTCCTTTCTAACCATCATAAACATGGAGATGCCATAGATTTAGCTTTAAATGATTTTGCCGAATTTGTAGGCTTCAATCCACATCTCATTCAAAAAAAATATCCCGAGAAAATGGAAATTGCTTTTGATACAGAACGAAAAATGATGGCCACTGTAAACCAATTCAATTCCACATTTAAAATATATGCCAAAGGTGCCTTTGAAAGCATTGCTGAATGCTGCGATACGATACTTAGCAAGGGTGAAATAATTCCTTTTAATAATAAAGAAGAATGGATTAAAAAGGTAGATAATTTAGCTTCTCAAGGGTTAAGAGTACTTGCATTTGCCTTTAAAGATGTTGAGAAAATACCAGCATGTGAAAACTTTTTGCATCAGCTCACTTTTATTGGCATTATTGGATTTATTGACCCGCCAAGAGAAGATGTTAAAGCAACCATTACTACCTACAAAAATGCAGGGATTCGTGTAATTATGATGACCGGTGACCATCCAGGAACAGCAAAAAAAGTTGCACAGGAAATAGGTTTATTACCACAACATATTGCTAAAGAAATGGTAGTGTTGGGAAAAGATTTAACAGCTTTTGAAATACTTTCTGAAGAAAAAAAGGCAACACTTTTAAATACTATAATTTTTGCCAGAGTAACCCCTAAACAAAAATTGGACATCATATCACTTTTTCAACAAAATAATGCCATTGTTGGAATGATTGGAGATGGCGTAAACGATGTTCCTGCTTTAAAAAAAGCAGATATAGGAATCGCGATGGGCATAAGAGGGACGGAAGCTGCAAGAGCAACAGCTGATGTTATCTTAAAGGATGATAAATTTACGTCTATAGAACTCTCAATACACCAAGGAAGGGCTATTTTTGAAAATATTCGTCAGTTTGTGGTGTATTTATTATCGAGTAATTTAGCCGAAATTATTTCAGTAGGTATTGCCGCATTGTTGAATTTGCCTTCACCTCTATTGCCTTTACAAATATTATTTTTAAACCTTGTTACCGATATATTTCCTTCGTTAGCTTTAGGACTTGGAAAAGGCGAAAAAGATCTTATGAAAAAACCACCAAGATTGCCTAACGAACCTATTATGACGGCTAAATTGTGGAATGCCACCATTATTTATGGATTGTGCATTACTGTAAGTGTTTTAGGCATAACACTATATTCAAACTATATGTTGAAATTACCTTCCAATGAAATTAATAATATGGCTTTTTTCACCTTAATTTTTGCCCAATTATTAAATGTTTTTAATTTACCTAAACGTCAAGAATCATTTTTTAATAATGAAGTAACTTCAAATAAATGGATTTGGATTGCAATTGTAATATGCATAGTAATAACCTCCATAGCTTACTTTACACCACTAGTTGCAATTGCACTTTCAATTTCGCCATTAACTATCAGTAAATTAATAACCATTATCTTATTTGGATTTGGTTCTTTACTATTGGCACAGTTTATAAAACGTATTGGTTGGACGATTTAATTTTCAACGCTAGCTGCTTTTAAGTCATATTTTCAATTTTAAAATTTTTTCTGAACCTTCTCTTTCTAATATATTTTGGAGGTAAAACAGCTTCTTTTTCCATAATAAGCCTAGCAATAAGATAGCAAATAGTTGATTCTGCACCTTGATTTAAATTTACATGCGTTTTCTCCAATCCGTCATAACATCCTCCAGTTATTGGATTGTACATGGTTTGATTTAAATGGTTCTTCCCTAAAAACCAATTAAAAGCTTTCTTTTGAAAATTTTTATATTTAACATCTTTGGTTGTTTTATAAAACAACTCTAATGTTTGTATGGTGTAAGAAACATCAATAGGTTGTTCACCATACATATTAGATGCTATTCCTTTATGAAACCATCCATTATTTGAAATAACTTTAAACTGATTCTTAACAAATAGCTTAGATAATAAAAAATTAAAAGAATCTATGGCTACACTTTTATAGTTTGATTTTCCCGTAACTAAATAGGCACACAACATAGCTTCTGGCAAAACGCTATTGGCATAGGTTAAATAATTTTCAAACCATTTCCAATTCTTGGTTTCAGTTAAATCGTAATTTGAGATTAAATTATTTGCTAATTTTTCTATAACATATATAATTTCTGGCTGTTTAGTAACTGAATAGTACAAATACAATCCTTTAATTGCAAAACCAATGGCTCTAGGAGATAAAATATTTTTCACCCAAGGCAAGCTGTTTATAAAGCAAATAATCGCTTTATCTATTATGTATACAGGTAAATAGTCTTTTAATGAAATTACCATTCCAAGTGCCCAAACAGCTCTTGCGTTAGAATCTTCTAAATTTATATAACTATTTTTAATATGTTCAAAATTGTTTTCATCAATATAATTTACAAACGTACCCGATGGTTTTTGACAACGTACTATAAAATTTAAATACGTATTTATAAGCTGTAAATCTTCCTTTTTATGAAATAATTTATAATGCAAACTCATTGCTATTAAAGCACGAGCGTTATCATCTAACGTATAGCCTGAGGAGCTATCAGGTTGAGAAATTTTACAAAATTGAATAACTCCCAGCTCTGTCGTCATTTTTTTAAGATGATTCAATTTTATTGGAGGGTAATTGTATTTTATTGATTCTTTTTTATCAAGTAGTTTATTGTAGGCATTTACATGCTTTATTGCAACATTCTCCCAAGAAGATTCTCTTGTTTTTTGAAATGCTGAGATTGCCATAGATTGCCTTAAATCTTCATTAGAAAGTATCTTTTTAGTAGCTTCGGCTAATTGCTCATGATTTTCAATAGCTACCAATAAACCTGCATCTTCTGTAAGCACTTCTTTAGTATGTGGTATTGCTGTAGCAACAATTGGACAGGCACAACTCATTGCGTAGGAAAACGTTCCGCTAACAGCTTGGTTTGGATCTTTTGATGTAAATAAGTAGATGTCTGTTGCTTTTAAATAAGCTAATAACTCATTAATTTCTAAATATTTATCAATAAAAAGCACATGGTTTTTAAGGTGCAACTCTTCAACCAATTCTTCTAAATAATTGCGATATGTATCGGTATTATTTTTAATAGAATTTGGGTGTGTTTTACCAAGTATTAAATACAAAACATTGGGTGTATGTGCAACAATATTAGGTAGTGCTTTCAAAGCCGTCTCAATACTTTTACCATGACTTAAAAGTCCAAAAGTTGAAAGTATGGTACGGTTTTCTAAATTAAATTGTTCTTTAATTTCAATGGTATTTTGGTAGTCTACAATATGAGTGCCGTGGGGAATATATATTATTAAATCCTTTGGAATACCATAATCTTCCATTAATATTTTTTGAGATTGTTTGGTCATTACAAATACCAAATTCGATTTGGATATTAGCGTATTTACCAACAATTTTAATTCGTTATTGGGCTTAGGTATTACGCTATGAAATGTAAAAGTGACTGGTTTGTTTAAAGCTTCTAAAAATGTGATCAAATAATTTCCGTATGCCCCCCCAAACAGCCCAAATTCATGTTGAATATGCACAATCTTAATAGCACTATTGTTATTAATTTCTTCAGCAACTAATTTGTACTCTTCTTTAATGTTTGGATTTAATGTAAATTCCACTACATCTGATTTTTCAGTCTTTGTACTAATTTTACAAATAACACAGTTTAATGTTTTGTTAAATGAATTATTTATGGCCGAAATAAGATCCTTTGTAAATGTAGCAATACCACATTGGGTTGGTGGAAATGTAGTAACAAAAGCAATTTTTGTTTTATGTGATACTTGTTTCATTAGTCTTGTTTTAAAAGTTTATTTAATAGGTTGGTTAAATTTACTGAAGCCACTGCTACACAACTATCTGCTGCTCCATAATAAATATAAAGTTCATCATTAAAAAGTGCTGTTCCTGTTGGAAAAACAACATTATTTACAATTCCTTTTAGTTCATAATCTTCAGTAGGAGAAAATAGTGGTTGTTTTAATCTTCCAATTACTTTTAAAGGATTGTTTAAATCTAATAAAGCTACACAAGCGTGGTAAATTAACCCACTAGTTGTTGCTTGAGCTGAATGGTAGATAATTAACCATCCTTTTTCAGTTTCAATAGGTGGACAACCAGCTCCAATATGGCTACTTTCATGTTTCAATTTTGGCAGCAATACAATATGTTTTCCTAGACTAGAAATATAGTCTTCCCAAAAACTGCGTGTTAGTTCTTTTGGATCCGTAAAACAAAGTAATTGAATAGACGGGTGCAACCTATGTAAAACAGCTAGTTTTCCTTTAATTTTCTTTGAAAAAAAAGCCAAATTCTTATCCCATACATAAATTTTACCTTTCATTAATTCGGAAATTTTATATCTAGAAAAAAGCTCGTAAAACAAATAATGTGATTTTCTAATTTGATCGTAATTTTTTGTTATTAATTCAGCATATTCTTCAAAAGTTAATTTTGGAGTGATGATGCCCTTTTTTTCAAAATTTTTCAAATCTTTTGACGTTGCAAACGCACCAAAAACATTAATACCATCATATGCCGAATACGTTAAATAATAGGTGTCCTCAATTTTTGTAATTCTTGGATCTTCAATACCTTTAAACTCCTCACTAGTTTCAGGAACAAGCAAAGGCTCTTTTAACCTTTCAATTACTTTTAGCGGTCCGTCTAATTTACAATAGCCTATGCATGAAAAATTTCCCTTTCTCACCGCACGATAAAATAAATGAACGGTATTCTTCTCTTGATAAACTGCAGGATTAAAAACACTTTCATTTTCAAAACTAGTGGCTGTTTTTTCTAAAATAACTCCATGTTTTTTAACTTTAATCATTTTAAAACTATTTGAATATTACCTTCTATTTTAGACTTTTAAATTATTTTAAAGATGATTTAGGAATTGTTCTCGCAATTTCTAAAACTCATACTTTTCTTAAAAAGAAATTGAATACTTGTGTAAAGCTATTGACAATAGATAAAAAAGTAAATAATAGATATCATACTTTAACTCTTTATGAAGTAAATAAATTGATTTATATCATTTTTAGGGATTCAATCAAAACCGAATTATTATAGATTTTGACGGCTACTATAGCCTTCAAAAATATCTAAAAGCATTTAAATTCTAAAATAAGCTGCCTTTCAATTTATTATATGATAGTTATTGATTTTATATAATGTTTTTAAGTTATTCAATTAAAAAAAACATCAATCATATTTTTTTAGGCTGCGTGTTAACGCCTAATAATAAGGACAAGGTTTTTAAACTTTCTGTACGATCGGCAATTAATTTTATAATGCTTATAAACGGAATAAATAAAATTAAACCTGCAGTTCCCCAAATAATTCCACCTAAAATAATTGCAATAATAATAACAAGCGGATTTAATTTTAAACGGTTTCCTACAACTAATGGAAATATAATGTTTGCTTCCAGTATTTGAACAATTGTAAAAACAAAAATTATACCCAATGGATACCACATAGAATCAAATGTTATCCAAGAAATTGCAATTGGCAAAAGTGAAGAAATAATAATTCCAATGTAAGGAACAAATGTAAGAATTGAAGCAATAAACCCATAGGCAATTGGGTTTGGAATACCAAGAATAGCTAAGCCTATGCTATTTAAAACACCCACAATTAAATATACCAACAACATACCTTTCACAAAATTATAATAGGTATTAATTGTTTCAGTAAGGACTTCTCGAATATCATTTTTTTTATTTGAAGGGAAGAAATTGTATAATACATTTGTTAACATCTGCCGATAATAAAGTATAAAGATCGAAAAAACTGGGATTATAATCAGAAAAAAGAACGTCATAGAAATTGAATAAGCAGTATTTATTAGAGAATAAAATACTTGTACTCCAGAGTTATTCATCAATTTTTTTGGTAATTCAGACAAGAAATTTGCGTTAACATTATATTGCTCTTCTAGAAAACCATTTAATTGTATCAAGAGTTCTAGAAATTTATTCTTAAATGCTTCCCACTCTTTTAAAAATCCAACAATCTGTGAAAATAATAAATAGGTGATGCCCATAAATAGTATAAATAAAATAGAAACGGACAAGAAGATGCTCACGGTTTTATGAATTCCTTTTTTTTCCATCCATTTACAAATCGGATAAAGAACAAAGCTAATGAGCATTGAAAAACTCAGCGGAATAAATAGTGTTTGTCCAAAGTAGAGCACTATTGAAATTAGCACTGTATATAGCAAAATTTCAAGAATAGAAAATTTCCTGTTCGGAAGGTTAGGTGTTAGTTTTTTTATAATTTGTACCATGGAACACTTGAATTTTCAATGATGTTGCATAATGTTTAAGCTACTCATTATTTTAAAGTTGATTTAGGAATTGCTTTAGCAATTTCTATAATAGAACCGTTTCTTAAAATTGTATATTGTAAAATATCTCCTGACTTTAAATTTTGAATAAGCTGCCACGCTTTATGCAAATTTTCTTGATTTGTTAATCTAATATTTTCAACAGAAAGTATAATATCTCCTCCTACCATAAGCTCCACACCTTCAAAATAAATTCTAGAAAATCCCCCTTTTAACCCCATAAAATCACCCAAGGAAAAATTAGCTACCTTTTGCACTAAAACACCACCTTCTTGGGGAATATTTAAAATTCTAGCCAATGTTCCGGTAATTAAATGCGCTTCAATTCCTGTCCAAACTGATTGCTCATCTAATAATATTTTCTTTGCCACATTTGATGTTGTAGCAAAACCTAATCCCTGAAACCCTTTTGAATTGCTTAATATAAAACTAGAAATCCCAACTACTTCTCCCTTTAAATTAAACATAGGAGCTCCTGAACTTCCTTCATTTATAGCCGCATCAGTTTGAATAACTTCTGAAGTAACAAAGCCTCCTTTTATTTCATTTGAATATTTCCCACCAACATAACCAACCGATAAAGAATTTCCCAAACCAAAAGGTGCTCCAATTACAAAAATTTGATCCCCCACTTTTACATTATCCGAATTGCTTAATTTAACTACTTTTAAAGGCGTCTTTTTTACTGATATTAATTTAATTAATGCAACATCGGCTGGTGGATAAGAACTCACTACTTCAGCAAAAACCTCTTCGCCATCTGAAAATTTTACAATAATATTTTGAGCGGTTTGAACCACATGAGAAGCTGTCATTATTTCGCCTTCTTTTGAAACTACAAAACCTGATCCTAACCCTTTTACATTCAACATTAATTTTTGATAGCCTTGACCAACAACCTCAGATTCAGATGTTTTAATAAGCACCACAGCTTCTTTTGATTTTTCGTAAAGCTCACCAATATTTTGACCATACCCAGTTAAGCATAAAAACAAACTCACTATTAAAAAAGTATTTTTCATTGTAAAGTTTTTAAAGAAAAATCTCTTATATGCAAAGTGAATATTTTTTTGTAAAAATTCAAATGACCATTATCAAAGAACAACATTAGAATGTATGACATTTATCATTTGAACATCTATTCTAAAACAAGTGTGAAATTCATTACAGATCCGTTATCAGAATAAGTTAACTATAGATTTAATAAAACCATATATTTTAAGAGTACAGTACAAAAAAAGTCATATAATCGAATAGTTTTCCAAACTTTTTTAAAGATTGAACCAATTTTTCGTAGAGATAAAGATGGTTAACTGCGTTGAGCACAGTAATATTAGCTTGGGCAAGCATACGAATCACAAGCTCCAATGAAAAACGGAAACCTAAATATTCCAAAAAAAAAGAGCTAGTAAGTATTTCTTACTGCTCATTTTTGAATAATATTTTAAAACCGCCTAAAAAGGCATTTTCAAATTCATTTTCGCAGAGAGGAAGGAACTAAAACCTATTCTGAAAACCCTTAAAAATAAAGGGCTAACGGAGTAATTAAATTTAACTGACACCGAATTTGCCCCTTTTTATTTAATTCGAAATGTATTCATTTATGATATCATTACAAATTAAAGAATTTCAACTGATGAGGATTTCGTTCTATTTTCTATTCTAATCTTTCATAAATATTTCTTTATATCGTTTTTCAATATTTAAAATTTCATTCGCTGTTAATTCAGAAAATTCATTTTTTTGAGCTCTTTTCGATAGTAACCCCTGATTTTGTTCTAAAAAACGAATCAGTAATGCCACTGTATTATCTGGCATTTCAAAAGTGTTCTCTAAAAAATGTTTCATTTCATCAAATTTGTGCAGATAATTAACCTCTTCGGGTATTATATTTTTAATGGTGTCATTAACGCAATCATATAGAAACTCAGCCTGTGGTGTAGCGTCAAAATACTTATAAAAATCAATTGTATTATTTAAAACCTCCACATTATTATTCTTGGTTTTTTCCCAGTTGATAAAATCTAATAAAGGATGTGAATATGATTCTAACACTACTCTATAATCATTAATATGATTTAAAATAGAAGCTGAAACTGGAAAAATTACACCCTGCTGTGCGAAATTCATTTTAGCTAAAATGTGGTGTATTAAATAACGGTGTATTCTTCCGTTACCATCTACAAAAGGATGAATAAATACAAAACCAAAAGCGACTTTTGCCGCCACTAAAACGGCATCAAAACTTGACATTTCCATTCTTTGGAAACTTTGCAGAAGTCCCTCAATTAATTCCTCTACATCTTGCCACTTAGCCGAAATATGTTCTGGTATTGGGTCTCCAGTTATTCTATCGTGTTCCCCAACAAAACCACCTTCTTTTCTATAACCCATTTTAACAAATCTGGTATTTTCAATAACCATTTGTTGTAAGCGCAATAACTCTTCTTTGTTTAAATTTTTGGCTCCTGCCTGCCCTATCGCTTTTCCCCAAAGTTGAGCTCTCTTATTCGAGGGATTTTCACCTTCTATTGTAAAAGAGGCTTTAGAATCTTTTAATAATAAAAACGCTGAAGCACGTTGTAACACGTCTTTTCTAATATCTTTTAAAAAATCATTCTTTTTTGTAGAAATATTTGATTTAATATAATGCTCTAATTTTTCTGTTTTGTAAATAAGTGGACAAAAATCAGCTGTTCCAGGTAAATTATTTACAATACGTTGACGTGCAACATTTGATCCCTCAATACTGTATTGTAATTTATCATCAATTAAAGCTACAAAATTCCCCGATTTTAAATCTTGAATGTTTAGTTGTTTTTTAAATAACCATTCATATAAAAACCAGATTTTACGACTGTATTGCCCTAATGGTTCAAATTGCACCAATTCTTCAATCTCATTTATTGATAATTTTTCGAAAAGCTTTTTAAAAAACAATAAATTTATGCCTTCATATCGCAAAGCAAATATCAGTTGTTTGTATAGTGATTCAGCAGGTTGATGACGCGAAGTAAACACTTGCCATTCAGATGTTTTATACTGACGGTTTTTGGTGCTTATCAAGGCCAATTTAAATGGTAGTGGCATTTCTAATGCAAACACTTCAATTAATGCTCCATAACCTACCAACAAACCTTTTTCAGGAGCTGTTCTACCGTGAAAAACGATTATATCTTGTGAATAACACTTTTTTTCCATTTGTTTTTGTGAAAAATACTTAAATCAAATGTACGTGAAAAACAATTACAAACAATGAAAAACACTTATAATAACATACTAATTGTGAAAAATACTTTTAATAGATCCTAATACTATGATACTTTTTGTAAATATTCAGTTACAATTTCAATGTTGATTCCGCTGTATTCTGCAAATTCTTCTGAAGTAACAAACTGATGTGATTCTTTCCCAAAATGCACTTTTATTTCATTGAGTAGTTTTCTTCCATAGCGTTCACTTCTACCAGTGATACACTGAATGTCTTTTGGGTATATGCAAGCTCTAATTATTTTCATTTCATACACTATCCATACTTTATCCTACCAGTATCTATACTTTATCTATGTGTTTAATTCGGAACAAAAAGTTTGTTTCGGAATGGATGGATGTTGATTTTTTAAATTTTATTTAAAGATACTTTCATTTGTTGAGAATTAAAAATTTTAAATAATTATGGCTAGACAAAATGGTATTATTAAACTAAAAGGTACTATCGGAGGTATTACCTTTTATAAAACTTCTGATGGAGATCTTGCGCGTGAAAAAGGCGGTGTAGATGCTTCCAGAATTGCAAACGATCCTGCGTTTCAAAGAACACGTGAAAATGGTTCTGAATTTGGAGCTGCAGGGAAAGGTGGAAAGATTGTGCGAAATGCTATTCGTATTCTTTTGCAAAATGCAAAAGATAAAAGAGTAGTCAGCAGATTGACAACCGACCTTTTAAAGGTGGTAAAAACAGACAGTGTAAATGATCGTGGTTCAAGAACTATTCAAGATGGGAATATGAGTTTAATTCAGGGGTTTGAATTTAACACTAATGGTAAATTAGGTTCTACCTTGTTTACTCCATCATTAAATGCTTTTGACCGTGTTTCTGGTGAAGCAACGGTAAGTATTGCTGCATTTGTACCAACAGTTAGAATTGCTGCTCCTAATGGCACAACGCATTTTAAAGTGGTTACTGGTGTTGCTGAATTAGATTTTGATGCAGAAACCTCCACTTTTGAAAACGATGAAACTTCCATTTTACCGTATGATAGTGCAACTACGGCTGCTATTGATTTGAGTGCAACTATTACTGCAAATTCTGTCCTTCCTGTTATTCAGATTTTAGGAATTGAATTTTATCAAGAGGTAAATGGTGCTATGTATCCGTTGAAAAATGGATCCTACAATGCACTATCAATTGTAAAAGTTGATACGGTATAGTGGAACTTGTTTTACATAGAACGTATTTTAAAGAGGGTACCAACGGTGCCCTTTTTATCAATCAACAATTTTTAGGTTTTACCATTGAATTGCCCTGGAAAGAAAATTTGAAAAGGGTGTCGTGTATTCCTGAAGGTGTGTATGAATTGAAGCCTCGTTATTCTGACAAGTTTAAACATCATTTAGTGTTGCAGAATGTACCTAAAAGAAGTTTGATTTTGATTCACCCAGCCAATGATGCCAACAAAGAATTACAAGGCTGTATTGCGCCAGTAAGTTCACTTATAGGGATTGCTAAAGGATTGCAATCTCGCATTGTATTTCAGAAAATACTTTCTAGTTGTTATCAGGCATTTGACCGAAAAGAAAAAGTAACCTTAACTATTAAAAACTAATTTATGAAAATTACTGAACGATATAAAAAACCAACTCCTACCTTTTTTAGAAAATTGAGAAATATTGGAATTGCATTGGCCGCAACTGGTGGTGCAATTATTGCAGTTCCTATTGCATTGCCTGCAACCATTGTAACTATTGCAACTTATTTAACTGTTGCCGGAACTGTGGCGACTGCCGTAAGTCAGGCGGTGGTTTCTGATAATGACACTTCGACAAGCTCAGTGCAAGCTTCTGACTTTGACCAAGACCAAGACTAAGATTTATGCAACAAAATGATTTACAACTACGCTCTGGAATTGTTGGAGGCACTTTTCTCTCCACTATTTTAAATATCACTTTTAATGATATTGTTTTTACAATAATTATGGCTGTTATTGGGGCGGTTGTAAGTTTTGCTGTTTCTTGTTTGTTGCGGAGGTTGTTTTCAAAAAAATAAAGCCTAGCTATTTTTAGCCAGGCTTTTTTTTAACGAGTTTTTATATGATTTGTGCGACTGGAAAATCGGAGATTTTTCTGCCGTAGCAAATCGTTTGTTGAATGTTTGTCGTTTGTACTAGTTCAAATTTAAGCATAAATTATATGAGGTGTTGCAAAATGTTATTTTTTAATCGTGTTAATCTATTTTCTTAAATTGTACTGTTTGAACTTTTAAATCTTTGTAATTTTGATAAAATCTGGAATTTGTCATTTTAGTATTAATTTGTCTAAAAAACTTTCCCGGTTCAATTCTCAAATCGTACGTTTTAATGATTTTTTCCAATTTCATTGCTCAATCCCGATTCAATTATTAAAATCTGAGATTTGTCAATTTAGTTTTATTTTGTCTTAAAAACTTTTTCCGTTTCAATTCTTAAATCGTGCGTTTTAATAAGTTTTTCCAATTTCATTGCTCAATTCCGATTCAATTATTAAAATCTGGAATTTGTCGGTTTAGTTTAATTTATCTTAAAAACTATTTCCGATTTCAATGCTCAAATCCGCAATTGTGCTAAAATCTAACCGATTCAATTTTCAATCCGATAGAGTAGAAGTCAAACTGAAGTTTGTCGAGCAACAAAAATTTTACTTTTAAAGAACTTTTATCGTGCAAAACGTAATTTCGGTAATATTTTGCAACTTGTTATATACATTATTTTTTCTCTTTTATTCCTTAATAAATAAAGGTTAAAAGTAATTTTAGATTATATTATCATTTGTTGAAATTGCAATTTTTTCAATGTACTAATTTAACAAAAAAGAGTTTAAAAAATATAGTTGTTGATAATTTAAAATAATATTAAATATAGTATGTGTTATTTTGGTATTATTGCCATTTTATAAACTAGGAATGAGATCCCCAGTCAAGCTGAGGATGACGTTTCAAAATTTATAATCTTGACTATTAAATTTTCTTTTTTGGATACCTCAATCATATGTTTGTTCCTTTACTTTTTCCATCCCAAAAGGCAATTAAGGCATCGGCATATTTTGCCATTTGTTCGTTGCGTTTTGGATCTACAGCTTTTTAGTATGATTTCTAATCTGTAGGAAATTTTGTTGATTGATTATTAACCTCCATTTTTTTGTTTCTTGTTTGTTACGGAGGTTGTTTTCAAAAAAATAAAGCCTAGCTATTTTTAGCCAGGCTTTTATTAAGCATTTAATTTTATATAGGGTTATGCATTGGTTTTTATTTCTATAGTTATAATTAAACTTTTTGTGAAAATTATTTAATTAATTATAAAAATACTGAAAACCCAATATTAGCTGCGAAATTTCCTTGTTTTTGTACAAAATCAGAATCATCACTATTCTTTAGATTAGCCATAGTATATGATAGTCCGAAATTCAAAGAAACATAATCATTTATAAAATAAGCAGCTCCTCCTCCAAAATTTAAAGCAAGCCCACTCATTTTATCTTCATCACTACCTCCATCATAACTATATTTTTCTTTTGCAGACATTAGGCCAGCTCCTACTTGTAATAAAGGTTTGAATTGACCCTCTACAGGAAAATAATACAATGCTGTTGGTAATAACATTGTAGAAGTAACTGTATATTTATCTCCATAATCTTTTTGAGTGGTAGAAGAAAAATTAGCAGATAATCCAACAGCCAAATTGTCCATTACAAAATAACCTATAGAAGGCATAATAGAAAATGAACTTTGAGTAACATCACCTAATGATTGTCCGTCATATTCATAATCAATATTACTACTGATGAATTGTAACCCTGTTGCCCCTGATAATACAAATTTACCTTGTTCGGTTTGTGCAAAAATAACATTCGTAAAAGCTAATGTAATTGCTAAAAAAAATACTTTTTTCATAATAATTTATTGTGTTTAAAATTTCCTACTCTTTGGATTTTCGGATTTCTCCCCGTTTTTTATAGTAGTTTCTGGATTCTACTTTTTTATTTAGAATGATTAAGTTAGTTTGGTTTCAAGGCAACTTGTGCATAGCTGTTTAGGCTATGAGTAGTTGCGCGGGTTAGCACTTAATTTTACAAGTACAAACCAAACTGAAAATCCGCGAGGATTTTCAGAAGTAGGCGAGAACAAGCAATTACTTATAGCCATTGTTGTAAAGCGTTTTTTATTCAATTAGTTTTTGCTTTTTCGGTTTAATTGTAATTTCATTATGTAAGTTTGGAAAATACTTAAGCATTGTTTCTTTATCTTTTCCAGAAGTATCAATAAAAGTCCAATTTTGTCCATCGTCATTCGATATTCCAATTAAGGTGTATTCAGATTCTATTTTTCCACGAGGTGTTTTCATAACAATTACCTGAGTCAAAGCGCATTGTAATTCATTTTCTTTTTTTAAGAATTCAGAAGGGTTTTTGAAATTTAAATCAGTGAAAGAGAAACCATCACTTTTCATTTTATTCATTCCTTGTTTGGTAGCTTTCACCATATTAGATTTTCCACCCATCATTTCGATAATTTTTGGGTAGGTGAAATCGGCAAAGTTCTCATAATCTTCAGCAAGAAAGAATTTTTTCATTTCTCCAAGTTGAGAATTTAAATTTTTGTTTTCAGTTTGAGAAAACCCAAAAGTTGAGTTAATAATTAGAATTAATATCCAAATTTTCTTATTCATAAAGTTTGTCTTAAATGTTTTACGTGATTTTATATGATTTGTGCGACTGGAAAATCGGAGATTTTTCTGCCGTAGCAAATCGTTAGTTGAATGTTTGTCGTTTGTGTTAGTTCAAATGCAAGCATAAATTATATGAGGTGTTAGCTGCCGTTTTTAAACAGGTATTTTAGATTTTATTCTTTTGTTGAATATACATCAAATGTGTTTTTAAGAGATTTGAAAAAACCATCTAAATCTGGAAATAATGTTGAGTGATTTATATTCATTCTATTTAAATCTTTAAGAATTTCCATTTTCCACTTTATAGGAATCTTGATTTTATACATTGGAGAATAATCTGTTTTTTTTGTAATGGAAAAATTAGAAAGTAAGTTTGTTTCAAAATTAGAGTTTATATCACCTTGGCATAAAAATACTCCTTGTTGTCTTATCAATCTCTCAAAAAAAGAAAAAGGTAGTACCAGTTCCACAAATGGAAATTGTCTTTCTCCTAAAATTAATTTATCAAAAACATTATCTGTGATTAGGCCATCAGAATACTTATATTCATTCACTTGATCGCTATCATCATCCCATTTCGAAACGAAAAGTGAATGAGATGATCTTTGTAAATCCATATAATTTATAGCATATATTGAGCAAAAATCTTTTGAAGAATCAATTGCGAAAAAAGATGCTACATACGGTGATGTCGTAAAATCCAACAATCTAGTTGGTGCTCCGTGATGTTGCATAAGAGATACTATTTGAAAATTCGAACTTATCAAGTGTGGCTTATTATAATGCCATTCTGTATGACGCTTAAACTCTCTAATCATATAACTTTCATAATCTCTTTTGTATTCTGAATTATTATTTTTAATTTCTATTCTGTCCATAGTAGTCACTAGGTCCATTTTGTAATCTGATTGACCTCTAAAGCACCAATCTGTATTTAATTCACATAAGAAACTTTTTAGTTTATTCCAGCTGTTAAATTCTATTTCTTTAAATAATTTCATAGTTTACTTATCAATCTTAATGGCAGCTAACTTGTTATATACATTGTTTTTTCTCTTTTACCCCTTAATAAATAGAGTTTAAAAGTAGATTTAGATTATTTTATTATTTGTTGAAATTGCAATTTTTTTAAAAGCACTAATTTAATAAAAAAGTGATTAAAAAATATGGTTGTTGTTAATTTAAAATAATATTAAATACAGTATGTGTTATTTTGGTATTATTGCCATTTTATAAACTAGGATTGAGATCCCCAGTCAAGCTGAGGATGACGTTAAAAAATTTATAATCTTAACTATTAAATTTTCTTTTTTGGATACCTCAATCATATGTTTAGTTCCTTTACTTTTCCCATCCCAAAAGGCAATTAATGCGTCAGCATAATTTGCCATTTGTTCGTTGCGTTTTGGTCCTGCAGCTCTTCCAAAGCTTTTCCAATCTGCAGGGAATTTTGTTAATCGAAATCCTTTTTCAGTTGCGTATTGTTCACCAAGTAAGTCGGCTCCTTTGTAGTAAGCTCCAGTTACAATTTCAACATCTGTTTGATCCTGGAGAATGTTGTCGCAAATTTCATGTAGTTTTTTGTAGTCGGTGAAGGTTCGGCTTCCGGCAATAATAATTTTCATACGGTGTTTTCGTTTAATGATAGTGAGATCCTGAATCAAGTTCAGGATGACTGTTTGGCTCTTATTAAATGCCTAGCTCACTTCGACTGCGCTCAGTGTGACGGCCAGGCATTTTGCTTGTTATTTTTTTAGGACCTCAACAAGGTAATTTTTAATTGCTTGATTGCTGATAGTTGTTGTTTTAGGTTTTCTTCAAAAACATTGATTTTTTTTAGCTTTTCAACTTTCATTTGCCATTGTTGCTCCTGGTTGTTTTGGAGTGCTTCATTGATTACTTTTTTAGCATCTGAAATACATATAAATGGGATAACACTTCCTTTTAGATAATAGCTGAAGTATTGACCTGTTTTAAGTGATAAGCACAAGTAATACAAGGATTCCCGGGTAGGTTCTGCAGCTGTTGTAATCACAAAACAGTTTGGACAAGGCTGGTTCATCGGTCTGCCGCTGTTTAGGCCTTTCGATAAGATAAAAAAGTGCGGTGTGTTGTAGGTTCTTCCTGGTTGGTGGGTTTTGATTTCATAAGTTGACATAGGTACGCAATTAAAGTTATGCTTCACTGCGTTCCGCATATTAAATTTTGAAAACAAAAAGTTGAAAAGAAAAAAGATAAAAAAAGAAAGCAGCAGGTTTTGATGCGAGGCAAAGGCTGTCAAGTTTTTTGAGAAAAATACAACCTGAGTTTTTATAAAAAATCGGAGACGAACAATTGTGAGGTGGAGATTTTTTTCAAAACCCAGAGGGCTTGAACTTTATAGACTTTAAGCAATTGATAAAGGGAGCATTCTAATTTTGCTGTCTTTTTTTATTTTTTTTGAAGTAGGATTATAATATTGTACGAAAAGTAAAAAACCAAAGCCATTGCCTTGAAGGATACAGTCCAACAGGAACTACACTTTGGTTAATGTTACCCATCACAAGGGATTATTAATCCAATGCTGAAATAACGTTACTAAAATAAGAAAAAAGTTTGTTTCGCAGGTAATCGCACGACAAATGCGATAGCATTTAGGCGAGCCGCCAGGCGAGTTGAACGAAGGGTGTTGGGGCAAAAGCACGTTGCTTTTTCAGCATAAGTGCGTGCAACAACTACGTGGTACACGCAGGGTTGGCGCTGTTTTTGCTTACTTTTTTTTGTAATCAAATGTATGAGGTGGAAAAGGCAAGTGCAAGCTATTGAGTGAAGAATGCAGCGTGCTGTGCACTTCGCTTTTGGTTAGTATCTACTTGTTTTAAATTGTTGGTTAGATTGGATGCTAATTATTAATGCTGTTGGATTAGCGAAGTGCCAAAACGAGAAATGATGAACGAAATATCTTGCTCTTGTGTGTGTTTGCAATATGGTTTAAGCCCTAAGAAGTTGTATTACCATATATCAAAGATGATTTGATACGCGATAAACCGTTCCCCGCTTTCGCGAGGACAAGGGTTAAATTATATGCAAAATGGATTTTTCTATTTCTGAAGTAAGTACTGCAAAAACTGTGACAACCCGATTAGCCCGGAGTGAGCAGCAGGCGAGCCAAAATTATGAAACAGCGGTTGTACCCAATAAAATGTCTTGCGTAGCAAAACATTAGAGGGTTTGGGTGCAAAAAATAGCTGTGGGTGAGGAATGCGTGTAGTGTGTGAAATAAAATAAGTGAGTGCGCTGCAATGAGCACCCACTGGAGCACAAATTGTAGTGCAACGAACGGCAAGTACAAATACGACAAAGGAGTGTTTTTAATTGTATTTTATGAAACAAAACGGAGCAATTGACGAACACCTTATTACCTGCACGGATGTTTGTGATTTGTACTGTATATCCTAATGGAAACGAATTTCAGAGAGCGCAAAGGCAGAGATAAGTACTGACTGAAAGGAAGTTCTTATGCGTGTGAATTGAAAGCTGTATGTAGTGAAATGTAATGAAACGGAATACTGCTGGAGATGGAGCCATTATTTATAACACAATGGCAACTAAAATGAAAAAATGGATCTTAAATTATTTTAAGTTTATTGTTAAATATCGGTTGACTTTTCTTTTGTATTCTATATAATTTATTTTATGCACAGACTGTAAATATCCCTCTTCCTCCAAAATCATTTTATGAAAAATGGCTACGAGTAGCACATATAAAACGATTAAGATAATTGATGGAAAAATTAGAATGTATCCTAAAAAAAGAATGTTATAAGATAAAAAATAAGGGTTTCGACTAATGCTATAAATTCCTGTTGTAATTAATTTGGTTTTTTGATCATATTTTATACCTACTCTCCAAGAATTTTTCATTTCAATTAGTGCAAAAACACCTATCATAAAACCAATAAAAACAAGTCCAATCCCTAATATTTTAAACCAAACGTATTGTGATAAATCAATTTCAATAAACCATTTTGGTTTAAGTAATGTTAAACGGAGCATTATGATTACATACATCATTGTCGAAATAAAAATCGACATTGATAATTTTATAGATTTACCTCTTATGGATTGCTTTGTAGCTAAATATGTCTTTATATTTCTAATAGAAAAAGCCAGAATAAAAAACACAAGTATGAGCCCTAAATATATTTTTTCTATCATTTTTTATATCGTTTTCCTTTATAATTTGCAGAGATATTTATTCTCTAAAAGTTAATTGATTTATTTAATTCCACTTCATTTTTTGAATACGAACCGCATTTAAAATGGCCAATAATGCAACTCCTACATCGGCAATAACAGCTTCCCACATTGTTGCCATTCCCCAAGCACCAAGAATTAAAACAAGTATTTTTACACTCAACGCCAACCAGATGTTTTGCCATATAATTTTGTTGGTTGCATTTCCGATTTGAATAGCAGTTACAATTTTTGAAGGTTGATCGGTTTGTATTACAACGTCGGCAGTTTCAATGGCTGCATCACTTCCTAAACCACCCATTGCCATACCTACATCAGCTATTGTAATTACAGGAGCATCATTAATTCCATCGCCTATAAAAGCAATTGTTCTTCCCATTGCTTTCAATTTTTCTACTTCTGAAATTTTATCTTCAGGAAGTAAATCCCCTATTGCCTTATCAATCCCTAATTTATTTGCAATGGTGTCAACAACTGCTTGTTTATCGCCCGAAAGCATTACTACTTCAATTATTTTTGGGATTTTATGTAAATTGGTAATTGCCTTTTGTGCATCCTCTTTTAAGGTGTCGGAAATAGTAATATATCCTGCATATTGCTGGTTTATGGCAACAACAACAATTGTTTTGTCATTTGAATTTATAGTTTCATCAAAAGGAATCTTGAATTTTTGTAACAATTTAGAATTACCAGCCAAAACTTCATACTCCCCAATTTGCCCTTTCATTCCATACCCTGAAATTTCTTCAATAGCCGTTGCTTTCAATTTTGAGTTATCAATTTTTACATAATTGACAATTGCTTGTGCAATGGGATGTGTAGAATTGGATTCTAAGACAGCTACTAATTCTAAAAGTAAATTCTTATCAATGTTTGAGGTTACAATTTCCTGAACTTCAAAAACACCTTTTGTTAAAGTGCCTGTTTTATCCATAACCACAGTATCTACTTTGGTTATTAAATCCAAATAATTAGAACCTTTAAATAAAATACCATTTTGTGATGCTGCACCTATTCCACCAAAATATCCAAGTGGTATAGAAATTACCAAGGCACAAGGACACGATATTACTAGGAATATTAAGGCACGTTGTAACCAAACTTGAAATATATAATTATCCCCAAGAAAAAAGTAGGGTACTATAACTAATGCAATTGCCAACCAAAAAACAATTGGGGTATAAATTTTAGCTAAACGACTAATTAAAAGTTGGGTCTTTGCTTTTTTACCAACTGCCTCTTGCACCAATTTAAGAATTTTAGAGAGTTTGGTGTCTTCAAATTTACTGGTAACTTTTATTTCTATGACTTTGGTAAGATTTACCATTCCTGCTAGCACTTGCTCTCCTTTCTTACTGTTTTTAGGAACGGATTCTCCTGTTAATGCAGCTGTATTTAAAATGGCATCATTTGAAATTAATTCGCCATCTAAAGCTATTTTTTCGCCTGCTTTAACCCTTATTATTTGACCAATTTTAACATCTTTGGGATGTTTTACGAAGGTTAATTCATTCTCAATAATTGTTACTTCTTCAACCTGAACTTTTAACAAGGCTTCAATAGATCGTTTGGCTTTGTTGACTGCACTTTCTTGAAATAGTTCTCCTACTACATAAAACAGCATAACAGCAACACCTTCTTCATAGGAGCCAATTAAAAATGCACCTAAGGTTGCAACCGACATTAGAACAAACTCATTGTATATTGCTCCTTTAACGATTAATTTTACAGCTTTTAAAAGAACAGGACCACCAATAAGCATATAAATTACACCAAACCATATTAAGGGAAAAGGAGCTTTGAAAAAAGGAACTTCAAAAAAATCAAGTCCAATACCCAACACTAGAAAAAGCAAACTTATTATTGGAATTATATACGCTTTGTTTATGGCTAAAGTGTTTTTAGATACAGTGGTATCTTTTGTATAATCTATTGCACAGGCACCATCTTGGCATTCGTTGTCTTTACTCATAATTTGAACTATTTAAGTCAAAATTAAGTAAATAGTGTGTGCAACGGAAGTGCATTTATTGATTTTCAGCAGGCTCTATATGAATATGAACATCTATTAATTGAGGGAAATTTTTGAAAAGCAAATTTTTTACCTCGTGCGCGATACTATGACCTTCTGTAACGGTTTTGTTACCATCAATCCAAATATGCATATCTATATGGAACGCCGTTCCCATTTTTCTAGAATGACATCGTTCTACTTTAATAACATATTGGTATTGCATTGCAATTGTTATAATGTTTTCGCAAAGCTCAGGCTCAATAGCTTCATCCAATAACTCGCCAATTGAAGACCTGCCAATTTTATAGGCATTGTAAAAAATAAATACAGCAGCAATAACCGCTGCAAAATCATCGGCAATCTCAAAACCTTTGCCTCCAATAAGCGCAATGGAAATTCCAATAAATGCAGCTACGGAGGTAATGGCATCGCTACGGTGGTGAAAGGCATCTGCCTTTACTGCTGAACTATTGATTGCGGCTCCCATTTTAAGGACATATCTATATAAAAATTCTTTAGTGGCAACAACCAAAACCAAAATTAACAACGTATATGGTTCGGGACTTTTATGCGGTTCAAGAATGTGAATTATACTATCTCTAACTATAATACCTCCCGCGATGATCAAAGCAATTGCAATACCTATTGCTACGAGAGCCTCTATCTTTCCGTGACCATAGGGGTGGTTTTCATCAGGTGGTTTAGACGACCATTTTAAACCTGCCCAAAGCATTCCAGAGGTAACAACATCAGAGGCAGATTCTATTGCGTCGGCAATCAGGGCATAGGAATGACCGAAGATGCCACCCAACCCTTTTATAATAGCCAAAAAGGCACTAACTATAATGCCAATTAGTGTGGTTTTCAATCCTTTTTTTGATATAGAATTTGGATTTCTTTTCATATTATTCAATTATTGCCACTGCATTTATCGCAAATGCCTTTTACAACAAGATTTACATCTTCAGCAATAAAATCTTTTGGTAAGTTAATGTTTGGTATTTTGTGGTCTGTTAAACAAACGGTTTCATTACATAATTTGCAATGAAAGTGCAGGTGCAAATCGGTGTCAATATCACAATGGCAATTTTCTTCGCATAAAGCGTATTTAGTAATTCCTGTACCATCATCAATTTTATGAGCTAATTCACTTTCAACAAATGTTTTTAAGGTGCGATACAATGTTGTTCTGTCTGATTTAACAAAATACTCTTCAACATCGGTAAGGCTAATAGCGGATTTTTTATTTAAAAGAAATTGTAAAACCAACAGTCGCATTGCTGTTGGTTTTACGTTATTTTTCTTTAATATTTGTTCTAATTCAATCATATTAAAAATCAATTTTTTTTATTGACTTCCCTGTTTTTATCTTATAAGCATCATTCACATCAGAGACATAAATAATACCATCGGCTGGATAAGGGGTTTTTGCGTTTTCACAAATTATTTTAACTGCTTTTTTAACTTCTTCATTTTGACAAATCAATTCTAATTTAATAACCTTGCTGTCTGCAAAATGAAATTTTAACGAAGGTACTGAATCTTCTCTTTTATAAGCGCCTGTTCCTTCACATTCAGATAATGTAACACTTTCAAATCCATTTTCTTTAAGAGCTTCTACAACATTTTCTAATTTTGTAGGTTTTATAAATGCTTTAATTTCTTTCATTTTAAAATTTTTTAATGGTCGTGTCCCTCAAATTCACCTTTGTTAAGCTCTGAATTTACATAATATGCACCTTTTGTAACTATTAAGATGTTTTTCTCCAAAGGATTGGAAAACTGTACTTCTGAAAATCCTAAATCAGAAACGCCCTTAATAACTTGAATTTTTTCAAGTACAAGATCATCTTTATCCTTTTCTATTTGAACAAAAATATAATCCAATCCCTTTTCATTTACAAATGCTTCATCGGGTAAAGCATTAACTGATTTGCTATCAGTTGCAATTCTGGCTTCTACAAACATACCTGTTAGCAAGCCTTCGTGTGTACCAATAATTTTAGCGTGTACTTTAACAGATCTGGTATCTAAATCAAAAGCTTTTCCTAAAGCAAAAATTTCAGCTTCATACATTTTATTAGGTCTGGTTGAAAGTGTAAAAGCAATTTTTTGACCGATGCTTAATTTTTCAATGTCTTTTTCAAAAACATTTAAACCTAAGTGTAAGAAATTATTATCTACAATTTCAAACATTTCTTGTTCAGGCGCAACAGATTTTCCAATATTAATTTCAATTTTTTGAATATAACCTTGTATTGGTGCGATTACAGGAATTGATGCAACAATGACTCCTTTTTCAATAGTAGCAACGTTTATACCCATAAGATTTAGCGTAGCTTTAGTTGCGTTTAAATCGGCTTTGGCGTTCAAATA
The DNA here is from genome assembly GCF_014646675.1 of Lutibacter litoralis. Taxonomy (GTDB): domain Bacteria; phylum Bacteroidota; class Bacteroidia; order Flavobacteriales; family Flavobacteriaceae; genus Lutibacter; species Lutibacter litoralis. The sequence goes on from NZ_BMNS01000004.1 coordinate 291,995, forward strand.
CGCAGCCTCAGCTTCTTGAAATGCGCGTGCAGAAGTAATTCCATCTTTTTCTAATTCTTTTTTTCTTCCATAATCTTTTTCTAAATAGGTTAAATTACTTTTAGCAGCAAGATAGGCACGTTGCATTGAAATAATTTCGGGATTGTTTAATGTTGCAATTACTTGCCCTTCTTTCACAAAATCTCCTTCAACTACAGCAACACTTTGTACGCGACCGCCTATAATAGCACTAACACTTGCCATATTTTGAGGAGGTAATTCTAATTGACCATTTACCTTTAATGAAGCACCTAAATTTAATTGACTAAGATTGCCTAACTCTATGCCCATTATTTCTAACTGGTTTAATTTTAAGGCTACTTTATTAGGGGTTTCTTCTCCTTCATTATGACCTTCCTCTTCGGTCTGTTCATTTTTATGGTCGTCTCCTTCTGTATGTTTTGACTCGTTATTTCCACAACTTATAATGGTTAAAATAAGTATCAATAACGTGCTAATTTTTAAAATATTTTTCATCTTAATTGTATTTTCCTGTTAGGTAATTAATTTCGTTAACTGTTTGATTGTAAAGATTAAGAGCGTTTAAATAATTGCTTCTTATTTCCATCGATTGTTCTAAAAGAGCCATATATTCTACATAGCCAATTTCTCCTTCTTTGTATGCTTTAATAGCAGATGAAAATAGCTTATCGGCTAATAAAATACCTGTTGAATTATAATAGGCTAAAGCAGCTTTTTGCTTATCATATTCATTGAGTTTTGTTTTCAGGAGCGCATTTAAATCTAATTTAGATTGTTGATAGTTTAATTTAGCTATTTCAGCATCTTTTTTGGCTGCCTGAGATTTACCTTGTTGTGCTCTAAAAAACAAAGGAATTTTAATACCAACTTCAAAGCCAGAGAAATTTTTAACACCCTCAATTTGCTGATTGAAATAACCTGCGGACAAATCTGGCAGCAATTTTGCATTCTCTAATTTATGTTCTCTTACTTTCACTGCTATTTCATTTTGAAGCGATAAAAGCATTGGATTATCTGAATTTTCTTCGATAGTAACTTCAAAAGGGATTTTTTCTAAATTTTTATTTGAAATTTCAAAGGAAGCATCGCTATTCATTAATGATTGCAATTGCTTGGTTACACTTTTAATGTCTAACTCTACATTAGATTTTAACAATCTAACTCCTTCTTTTTTACCTTCTGCAGCAATTTTCTCTATTAAATTTGTTTCTCCAAGTGCGTATTTTTTTTCAGCAATTAAGGCGAAATTTTCATACTCTTTTTCCAGATTAGCAATTAAATTAGCCTTGTTTTTCACAAACCACAACTCTAAATAAGCTGCCCTTACAGCACTTTCTAACTTATTTTTTTCAACATTTAAATTGGTTTCACTTAGTTTAATTTTATCAGCTTGTAATTTAGCTTGCGTTCCATATAGTGTTGGAAATTTAAAATCTTGTGAAATACTTACATTATAATCTTGTTGAAGACCGTTTAATTGTCCTTTTGTATAGGAAATTGCCGTTTTATCTAAATCAAAAGCTGATTTTTTTAAGCTTTGTTGTTTTTCAATTTCTAATTGAGCACCTTTTATTACAGGATTGTTTTCCATTGCTATTTTAACAGCATCATCAATAGAAATAGTTATAGGAGCAGTTTGAGCATAGGTTTTATTTAGCGCCATACTTAACACCATACCAACAATTAAAAGTGTTGTTTTCGCATTTTTCATTTTAAGTTTCGATTTTAAAGAAGTACCATTTTCAACAAAATAATATAGAATTGGTACTACTAAAAGAGTTAAAAGCGTTGAGGAAATTAAACCACCGATAACAACTGTTGCTAAAGGGCGTTGCACTTCAGCGCCAGCAGATGCTGAAATTGCCATTGGTAAAAATCCCATAATAGCAGCTATTGCCGTAAGTAAAATAGGTCTTAATCTTTCTTCAGTAGCTGTAAGGATACGGAGTTTTAAGTCGGTCATTCCTTCTAGTTTTAAACTGTTAAATCTGCTTACTAAAACTAGTCCATTTAAAACTGCAACACCAAACAATACTACAAAACCTACACCTGCAGAAATACTAAAAGGCATACCTCGTAAGGATAAACTTAAAATACCACCAATGGCAGCTAATGGCACAGCCATATAAATCATAGCGGCTTGTTTTATGGAATTTAAAGCAAAGTATAATAGTATAAATATTAAAAATAGTGCAATAGGAACCACAATAGAAAGACGTTCTTTGGCTCTAACCAAATTTTCAAAAGACCCGCCATATTCAATAAAATAACCTTCGGGTAATTTTAATTCTTTATCAAGTTTTAGTTGAATATCTCCTACCATAGATGCTACATCTCTTCCTCTCACATTTACACCTACAGAAACTCTCCTGTATGTATTGTCACGAGAAATTTGCATAGGACCCGGTTTGTAACTAATATCGGCTAATTCTTTTAAAGGTATTTGCGTATTTGTATTTGGAAGATCTACAAAAAGGTTTTTTAAATCTTCAATACTTTCCCTGTTATTAGCAGCGAAACGCACTACTAAATCGAAACGTTTTTCTCCTTCAAAAATAATTCCTGCATTTGCTCCGGCAAAAGCAGCACTTACATATTTATTTAATTTATCAATGTTTAACCCGTATTTGGCTAATTTTTCACGTTGATAAATTACGGTGATTTGTGGCAACCCTTCAGTTGCCTCGGCTCTTACATCGGCAGCACCTTCAACAGTTTGAATAATTTTAGCCATTTCTTCAGCTTTTACCGCTAAAATATCTAAATCATTTCCATAGAGTTTAATTGCAACATCTTCACGAACACCTGTGAGTAATTCATTAAAACGCAATTCAACAGGTTGGCTAAATAAAAAATTAGCCCCAACAATTGTTTTTAATTTTTCTTGCATTAGTTCAATTAGTTCTGCTTTATTATCTGCGGATGTCCATTTATTTACATCTTTTTCTAATATGATAAAACAATCGGCAATATCCATAGGCATTGGATCGGTAGGGATTTCAGCAACACCAATTCGACCCACAACAGTTATCACTTCAGGAAAATTATTTTTGATAATATTTTCTACCTCTTCAGATACTTTTATTGATTCTGAAAGTGAACTACCAGGTTTCATAATAATTTGCATTGCAATGTCTCCTTCATCTAATTTTGGAATAAATTCTCCTCCCATATTTGAAAAGATAAACGCAGCGATTATAAATAGACCACCTGCAACTGCAATGGTAGTTTTTTTAAATTTTAAAGCTCCTTGTATTAAAGGTTTATACACTTTAAAAATAGCAGCCATTACTTTATTACTTATGTTGTTTAGCCAAGTTTCAGAACGTGTAAAAATATTGTTTTTGTCTTGCGGTGTTGGTTTCATAAATAAAGAAACCATTACAGGCACATAGGTTAAACACAATAATAAAGCACCCAACACTGCAAATCCAAAGGTATATGCCATTGGAGTAAACATTTTACCTTCAACACCTGTTAAAAATAAAATTGGGGTAAATACAATTAGAATGATAAGTTGTCCGAAAAAAGCAGCATTCATCATCATACTACTCGATTTATAGGTTAACTCATCCATTTCAGCAGTAGTGATGTTGTTTTTGTTTTTCTTGAGGCGTTGCTCAATATGATGTACAGTTCCTTCCACAATAATTACCGCGCCGTCAACTATAATTCCGAAATCAATAGCGCCTAAGGACATTAAATTTGCCCAAACGCCTGTTGCTTTCATTAAAATAAAGGCAAACAGTAAAGAAAGTGGAATAATTGAAGCCGTTAATAATCCACCTCTTAAACTTCCTAATAAAAGTACGAGTACAAAAATTACAATTAAGGCACCTTCAATTAAGTTTTTAGAAACGGTACTTGTAGTACGTGCAATTAAATCGCTTCGGTCTAAAAATGGTTTTATTTCTAAACCTTCAGGAAGTGATTTTTGGATATTCGCAATTCTTTTCTGAACATTTTTTATAACCTCATTTGGGTTTTCGCCTTTTAACATTAACACTTGTCCACCCACAGATTCTTGACCATCTTCTGTAAAAGCACCATAACGTACCGCTGCTCCAAAACGCACTTCATCAGCCACATCTTTTATTAAAATGGGGGTGTTTTCAACGTTTTTTACAACAATATTTTCAATGTCGGTTAAACTTCTTGCAAGACCTTCGCCACGAATAAAAGATGCTTGGTGATTTTTTTCAATATATGCGCCACCTGTATTGGAATTATTGGTTTCTAGGGCTTCAAAAACCTCATTGATGCTAATACCCATACTATTTAATTTGTTTGGGTTTAAAGCAATTTCGTATTGTTTTACATTCCCTCCAAAAGAGTTTATTTCTACTACACCAGGTACTAATGCCATTTGACGTTTGATAATCCAATCTTGAATGGTTCTTAAATCAGATGGGGAGTATTTAGTTTCGTACCCTTTTTTTGGAACAATGGAATATTGGTAGATTTCGCCTAAACCAGTGGCTATTGGCGCCATAAAGGGTTTTCCAAAACCGGCAGGGATACTTTCTTGAATAGCAGTTAATTTTTCTTGAACCAATTGACGCGGTAGGTAAGTGCCCATATCATCAGAAAAGACAATAGTTACTACTGAAAGTCCAAAACGAGAAACGGAGCGTAATTCGATTACGCTGGGTAAATTGGCTACTGCCAATTCAACAGGATAGGTTACAAATTGTTCAATATCTTCCGTTCCCAAATTGGGAGCTACTGTAATAATTTGAACTTGATTATTGGTAATATCGGGTACTGAACCCAGTTTTATAGTTAACATTGAATATATTCCAGCTCCTATAAGAACTAAAATAAATAGGCCTACAATTAATTTATTATTAATTGAAAAGCGAATGATTTTATCGATCATTGTTTTTTTAAGATTAAGTTGTTAATATTTAAAATAAACCTTCAAAAATGAAAGTAGATTAAATTGTATTGATAACTTAAACTTGAGGAGGGAGATAAATTTTGGAGTAATAGTTATTGGCAAATGTGGCAGTGTAATAAACAGTTACTTCTTTTGAAGGCTTTTCAGCATACACCACATAATCAATATGTTTTAAGGGTTCGGTAACACTTACAGAACAACAATTACACATACAAAAAGGTGAGCACATATCTGAATGAGAGTGATTGTCTATATTGACAATTTCAGAAATTGTTTCAGATTGTTGGTTATTATAGCTAACATCATCGCAAGGTAATGCAGACAATGAGAGTATAAATAATGCTAGTATGGTTGCTAAAAATTTCATTATGAATGCAAATATAGTAAAATTATATGTGCAATGGTGTTGCAAAAAAAACTTAGAGCCTAAGGTTTTGGTAAGGGGTTAAATTTTTAGTTAAATAAGGAACAGATTGCTTCCCTGCAGTCGTAATCATGATTTTTATAGGATGCCCTTGTAATTGTATTTTATGGAACTAAATGGAGCAATTGACGAACACCTTATTACCTGCACGAATGTTTCTGGTTTTTACTACTGTTACTTATGGAAACGGAATTGTTAGTTGTTCGAATTATGATGAGATCCTGAAACAAGTTCAGGATGACGTATCAAAAGCGCAAAGGCAAAGAGTAAGTACTTGCCCTTCGACTACGCTCAGGACAGGCTTTTTTTCAGCAAGTTCTTACTGTGCGGAATTGGAAGCTGTATGCAATGAAGTGCAACGAAATGGAATACTGCTGTAGATGGGGCTTTTGAATTACGGTTAAACCGTAATCATTATTTAAAAACTTGTCTGAACTTTGAAATATCAATCTAATTAAAATTATGAAAACTAAAATTATATTCGGAATTATTATAATATCAATATTTCTTTTTGCAGTGTTGCTTAATCCTTCTAAAGAAATGCACGTTCAAAAAATAACTGAATTGGTTGACAGCCCTTTTATAAATTTAAATGATGATCCAATAAAAATAATGATGAATGAAATGATGTTTGACAGTTTTATCAGACTTGAAATTGAGTATGAAAATTATTGGTTTTATTCAGTAGGTTATTATTCAAATAGATTAAAGACTGACATTCATAGTTTTGGTGTTTTTGGAATGGTGTTCATTCTTTCCAATTAGTAGGATAGGTTATTAAATTAATTTTTGAATAAACGGGTATTTCTCTTTAGTTGAATTGTTGTAAAATATGCAGCAGTTGGATTTAAATTTGTTCGTTCATTTTTTTAGAGAGTTCAGTGACAATGAACGTGCTAAATTTTTGAACGGTACTAAACATTACAAAGGAGCCTAATTATTTACTATTATTTGTTAAAAACACCAATTATGGTGCAATTGATGCTATTTTGGCGCAATCCTAATTTCGTAATTAGACCTATTTCTTTATTGGCTGCAAGAATGTTTGTAGTTTGTACTACTGTTACTTATGGAAACGGTATTGTTAGTTATTCGGATTATGATGAGATCCTGAAACAAGTTCAGGATGACGTATCAAAAGGGTAAAGGCAAAAGTAAGTACTTGCTTTTTTCAGCAAGTTCTTACTGTGCGGAATTGGAAGCTGTATAGAATGAAGTGATAACGGAATGGAATACTGCTGGAGATGGGGTCTTTATGGTTTGTTCAAAATATTTCAGAATAACTTTTCTATTTACACACTTGACAGGATGTTACCTCGTTGTATGTTATTTGTTGTCTGATTTTATTTCAGGATATACATTCCTTTACTTAATCCTGTAGCATCTATATTATTGGTTATTGTGAAGTGTTTTAATTCTTGACCTATTGTATTGTAGATACTGTATATATAAATATTAGATGTGTTATTATTTTACATTCGATAAATATTCTTCCAACTTTTTTTTCCATAGCATAAAACCATCTTTACCTATATTATTAGCACCAGTATGATTAATTAATTTAAAATTTAAATCACTATCAATTTCTTTTCTTTTAACAGCTGCTCTGTATTTTTTTCTACCATTAACTTCAATAGTTTTGATGATTATTTGCATTCTATCAAATATTTCATCATTAGATTTATTTTCATCAAATAACCAAATATAAGTTGCATTCGAGTGTAATAACTCCCAACTTACAATTTTACTACAGCCATTTTTCATTAAAAATAAATATCCAAAATTTTTATCAAGTGTAAATCTAATTTTAGCCTCTTTTAATTGTTTTCCTGAAAGGAATAAGAGTTGTTTTTTGTTTCTTACGGATTTAATTTTTGTTATTCGATCAATTATTTCATTTTCGGTTTGATTAAAAACATTTTGACATTCATTTGATTTAGATAAGATTTCATCTGCAGTATAAATACTAGAATCTTCATCACCAGTGCTTTTTATATTAATTATATCTAAAGAAATTGCGTCTTTTACTTGTTCAATTGTAAATTCATTGATAGCTGCGATTTCATCTGAAGTAGCATTGGTATTTTCCAATATTCCATCTAAAAAAGTAAGGGTTGCCGAAATATTAAATTTTTTACTTCCACTTACTTTTGAAAAATAATATTTAATGAAATCATAATTTGCAATAATTTGGTCATTTTCTATTTTCACATCTAATTGTGAAGAAAATTCTTTAACATATGTCCTCACTTCTACATACCCCTCTTTAAATGATGCATTTTTGTAGTATTCTGAAAAATTTATTGAGATTTCTTGTTTTATAGGAGTGGTTGCTATTTCCTTAAACAAATTACTATTATTTTCTATACGCTCTAATTTCTGATGGTTATCAATTAAATTTGGTCGTTCAAGAGCTGGATTATTCCAGTGATATCTTTTTGAATTGATTTCAATTTCTTTCTCACTATGAATTTCTTTCACACTATAAGAATAATCAATAAACGCATCTGGAATTTGTTTGTATGAATACTCAGAAAAATGAGTCAAACAAGGTTTTAAACTAGACCAAATTATTTTTACAAATTTAAAGCCACCTACATCAGATTTCCTTTTTTGTAAATTAAAATCTTCTACTTTTTCATAATTGTAATCTAATATTTCAGCCTCAATTATTAAATTTTCTTGATTAAATTTTAACACATTTATTTTCCAATATCTGGGCCTTCCACTACTAAATCCAAAATAAGCTGGAGGAAAATTAGTATCGGAAATATGAATAAAATCTGCTTGAGTATAATAGAATTTATTCTCTTTTATTTTTAAAATTTTACAATTTTTTTCTTCATATGCCATAGCGTAGCAATTTTTTAATATCTTATTTATATCACAATTATTCGATTATCTTCTATTCTTTTTAAAATTCTCTGCTTGTTCAAAAATATCGTGATATACTTCGTCGCGTTCAACTGGTGGGTAACCGAATTCATCTAATAATAAAATCAAACCAACTTTTAAGGCTGCTTTTATATCATCTCTTTTACTCCAATCAGGAAATTTGGCTTGGGCATCAACTAATTCCTTAACAGCTTTAGCTAATTCTATTAATTTATCATCAGGGTATCTAAAATCGTATTTAACACAAAGTTCCTTTAAAATATCATAAAATGCTTTTTCTTCAAAGTCAATTCCTAATTCATCACCTGCTGAAAATTCTTTGTGTACTTCCCAAATGAGGTTGGTGAGCTTTTCTGCCATTTCTTCATATACCTCACTTCTTAATACATCATCTTCTTTTCTTTCATTGTATCGTTGTACCAATACTTCCATTTTTTTAGTGAAATCAATTCCTTTAATTTTATTCACTTTTTTCATTTCACCAATTACTTTGGCTAGCAATTGTTGTAATAATTTAATTTTGGTGTTTGGTAATTTAATTTTATCAATTTTAGCTAAATAATCTTCATCAAAAATATCTTGTTCCTTTTCATTATCTTCTCCTAATTTAAATATCTCCTGTACTCCATCACTTTGAAGCGCATCTTTAATCATTTCTCTAACCTTTGCATTCATTTGTGCTGTATCTGGAGCATTTCCTTTGGTTAATTTGAATACGATTGACCTTATTGCTAAATAAAAATGTGTATTATCTCTTTCGGTTTGAGTGAGTTGTTCGCTACCTGCACAAATATCATACGCTGCTTTTAGTCTTTTAACCAAGCCCATAAAACGTGTTTCAACTTCTTTTGTTTGTTGCACATATTCGGAAGCCATATTTAAGGTGTTCAATTGTTCCAATGGTGAACCATTGAAATATTTAGTACTATTAAACTTGTGAAATATTTTAGCTAATAAATCTAAATGATCCCTCACTACTACCAATGATTGTTGGATATCTTCAAAATTCTCTTCTTCTCCTTTATTATACTTCGCTAAGGCGAGGTTCATTTGTTTTTTAATACCTATGTAATCAACAACCAAGCCTTTATTTTTGTCTTTAAATTTTCTATTTACTCTAGAAATTGTTTGAATTAAATTGTGTTGTTGGATTGGTTTATCGATATACATACTATCTAGAAATGGGACATCAAAACCTGTAAGCCACATATCTACTACTATTGCAATTTTAAAATTGGATTTTTCATTTTTAAATTGTCTGTCTAATTCTTTTCTATATTCTTTAGTACCTAACAAATCATACATTTCCTTTGGATCATCCTTTCCTCTGGTCATAATCATTTTAAGACGTTCCATCGGTTTGATTTCTCGTTTGTCCTTATCCGTTAAAACTGCTCCTTCTTCAGCAGTTTTAACTTCTGCCCAATTTGGACGTAAAGCAATTACATTTTTATAAAATTGGAATCCAATTTCTCTGCTACTGCAAACAAACATTGCTTTTCCTTTTACAGTGGCTCCTTCATTTATTCTGTTTTCATAATGCTTTACAAAATCTTCAGCTAAAGCTTGTAACCTATCAGGATCTCCCAAAATGGCATTCATATTGGCTGATTGCTTTTTGCTTTCTTCTATTTGGTATTCGTTGGCACCATCTTCTTCTGCAGCTATGTAGTATTCTTCAATTTTTTCTAATTCGCTATTTTGAAGTGCAATTTTTGCTGCACGACCTTCATATACAATTCTTACTGTAATTTCATCTTTTACAGATTCGGTCATTGTATAGGCATCAACTACTTTTCCAAAAACATCTAATGTAGCATCAATTGGTGTTCCTGTAAAACCGACATAGGTAGCATTTGGCAAGGAATCGTGGAGGTATTTAGCAAAACCAAATGATTTTTTTACTCCGTTTTCTGTTACTTGAATTTTTTGATCGAGGTTTGTTTGACTTCTATGGGCTTCATCAGAAATGCAAATAACATTTGTTCTATAGGTTAAAAGTTCTGTATCTTCTGTAAACTTATGGATGGTTGTTAAAAATACACCTCCGCTTTGTCTACCCTGAACTAATTCTCGTAATTCAGCTCTGCTTTCAACACTTATAATTGTATTGTCTCCTATATAATTTTTAGCATTTGTGAATTGACCTGAAAGTTGGTCGTCTAAATCTGTTCTATCTGTAATAAGGACAATAGTTGGATTTTCGAAATGCTCGCTTTTCATTAATAATCGCGTTAAAAATAGCATTGTAAAACTTTTTCCGCATCCTGTAGCACCAAAATAGGTACCACCTTTTCCATCTCCTTTTGGTTTTTGTGCGATTTTGATGTTATCATATAGTGCACGTGCAGCATAGTATTGTGGATAACGACAAACTATTTTTTCATCTTTTTTAGAACTATCGGGAATGTAAATGAAATTTTGAATAATATCACGCAACCTATTTTGCTGTAACATCCCTTGAACTAAGGTAAACATACTATCAATACCATCAACATCTTTTGCTAATCCAGCAACTCTTCTCCAGGCATAATAAAATTCATACGGTGCAAAAAATGAACCCGCTTTGTTGTTTACACCATCGCTAATTATACAAAAAGCATTGTATTTAAAGAGTTCTGGAATGTCTCTTTTGTAACGTGTAGTTAATTGTACATACGCATTGTGAATGGTACAATTTTCTTGAATTGCAGTTTTGAACTCGAATACTACAATAGGTAATCCATTTATATATAAAATTCCATCAGGAATTCTTCTTTCAGTACCTACAATTTCTAACTGATTTACAAATTTGTAGGTGTTCTTATTTTGTTTAGAATAGTCAATTAAATATATCCAAATATCTTTTTGATTTCGATTTTCTCTTTTAAAAATAAATCCATCGGATAACCATTGCATTATTGTTTTATTACTCTCGTACAAATCGGTGTTAGAGAGTGTTTTTAACTGCAATAATATTGTATCAACTTCCAATAGGGTTAAACCTTCCTTTTTATATTGATTTAATAAAAAATTACGTACATCTTCTTCAATTAAAACCTCATCTTCAGCTCTAGTAATTGAACTTCCAACAACGTGCGGAAAACTTTCATTTTCTAAGAGTTCTATAAATGCTGCTTCTAATTTGGCTTCTGTGAATTTCATTTTTTGCAATTATTTTTAATATCCTTCTTTAATAATCCATTTACCTCTAGTTCCTCCAACTCTTTCAATTACAGCTTTATCTTTTAATGCATCAATATGACCTTGTGCGGCTGACACATTAATTTTAAGTATTTCAGCTAGTTTTCTTCTTGATAATTTAGGATCTTCACGAAAAAGTTCTAAAACTTCTTTTTGCCTATCAGTTAAATTTTTTATTGGACCACCTATTGGACTACCTATTGGACTACCTATTGGACCACCTATTGGACCACCTATTGGACCATCTTTATAATCTTGAGTTTGTATAACTTTATTGATAGGAAAAGACATTCTTAAAAAATTATCTGAGAATTTGAAACAACTTTTAGGGTAGGTTTCTAAAATACGAGGAATACCAGAACCCAGTTGCTCTACTAAATCTAGATCTCTGAAAATCCTCATAATTTCTTTATTTCGAGGTACCGAAAAACCCTCAAAAAATTCCTCCTGACTTAAACCTTCGGGCAAACCACCCGAAGAAGTGATTTCTAATCTGTCATCAAAAATCTCAAATTTTGGAGGTACCTCAGTTGCATAATCATTATGAACAAAAGCATTGATAATTGCTTCTCTAAGCGCAATTGGATTCCATAAACGATTTTCTTTACGTTCTTTTGAAGTTATCTCTGCACTCGTTTTATTTTCTAGTTCAATTTTATCTAAAACTTGCTTGGTTGCTTTTATTAATGATTCGTAACCATACTCATTATTTTCAATTAAATTAACACGGTTAAGCCCTTTGTATTTTGCTAGTTTTATTGAAACTGCATTTTTATCTGATAACAAGTAAGCAACATAGTTAAAAGCGCCTTCATCTGTAAGCAATTCTAAATTCGTAGAAAATTTTCCATTTAATTTAACACCTGTAGCTAGGTAATAAATATGCAATTGCTCAAAAGTTAAATTTTGTTGGTTGGATTTAATTTTACTTATTGAATTACGTGTTCTTTTAGCATATAATTGGTCTATATTTTTTTGAGGCATAGGCTCTGCAGCTGTTCCTATTCTTAGGAAACAACCTTTTTCAGACATTCCGTATTTTCTTAAAAAATAAGGTTTCTCTGGTCCACTGGCTACAATAACTTTAATTATATCTAAGCCATTTCTTTGTTCACTAACAATATCAAACAAGCCAATGCAGGAAGGTGAAATATTGGTTTTAAGGCGGTCCTTTATTTTTAACATATCGCCATCAGTATCTGCAACACCTGTAACATTTCCGTTTTTATCAATACCAATATAAATAATACCACCTTCTTTATAATTTAAAAAAGCTATTACTTCTTTTTCTAATGCATCGGTTAGTATTTGTTTGTATTCTATACGGTTGGTTTCCATAAAGTTTGATTGCTGTTTTTAATTAACAGCCTTGATTTTTATAATTTATCAGGATTTTTTAAACTCTTTTTATCCTCGCTTATTAACTTTCTTTCAATTTTACTAATGTCTTCTTCAGGCTTCAAATTTTCAGGCACAATACCTCTTGATAACAATGTTTTACGAACCGTTTGATTGTTGGTAATATGTTCTTTAGAAATTTGAGATTCTGTTTTCATTTTATTTTCCTTGGCATTGAAAATGGTTATTTCCGTTGCAAAATCTTTCGCTTTCAACAAAATTGTAGGCATAAAATCGGCTAAAGGTTTATTTATTACACCCCATTTATTTTTCATTTGTTGCGTTGTTTTACCAAATAGCGCTGTATCACCTTTACTACGAATTACTGCAAAATTTTGATTGCTTCCAGTTTGTTCAAAAATAACTTGGGACAATTCTTTTTCGGTTGCTTTTAATTTATTTCGCGCTTGAACCCTTTCAAATTCCAACATTTGTTGTTCTATTAGCTCAGCTCTTCTTGTTTGAGTTGCGAAATACCGTTGTGCAAACGCTATTTTTTCTTTTCTTGGGTCACCATTTTGAGCAACTAAATAACAAGCATATCTCGTAAGCATTAAATCTGGAATTTCTTTTTCAGCACCTTTAGGCATTTGTATCGTTTTGCCGACGTCGGCAAAATGATTAAATATTTCCTCTCCTGACATTTCACAAGCGGTTTTTGCTTTTGAAATAACACTTTGAAAATTATCCCATTTTGTATAGTCTAATAAGTGTTGTAAATCACGAGCTAACCAAAATTCAACTCCATCGGGTGTTTTATTTGCGTGTGCTTCAAAGTTATTTGTAAGTGCTTGTATATGGTTGTTTTTCATAGTATTTGATTTCTTTTTTGCTTCTATAAATTTAATTAATTATTCCATTTAAAAAGTCAATTAAATCATCCTCAATTACTTCACTCCACTCTTCCTTAGACATTTCATTAAAAATAGCAGTGTTATGTTTTTTATTTATTCCATTGTCCCTAAAAAAATCGTTAAGATATTCATCATCTTCAAAAAAATGCATTGAACCATTCGCTATATGCCTATAGTTTCTTTCAAGTGCTCTTGGATGAAAATAACTTTCGATATTTGATTTTTTTAATAAGTAAGATTTACCGAAATGGTCATTAAAGTTCTCTGCGGATTTAATTTGAATTAATGGTTTTTTAGGGTCCTTAACAGACAACCCTCTGTCACTATCAAGTATTAAGAACAAATCCCTTCCATTGTTTTTGAAATATGAGATATTGACAAAACTATCAACACTACTTCCACCAACTGGTAGAATAAGTGCTTTTTCTTCTAAATTCTTTTCTAATAATTCAGAAGTAACTTTTTTATAAAACTCCAAATCATCCTTACCCTCAACAAAAAGAATTTTCTCAAAATCATCACGAAGATTAAAGGAAGGTTTAACACCTAATTCTTTAATTATTTCATTTATGAAATCAATCTTATTTTCTTCTGTGGTTGTTACATAAGTCGATTGTTCTTCTTTTTTGCATAATACAACAGAATTAATATCTGTTGCACCAACAAATATAGGTGAATGAGTAGAGATAATTATTTGATTTTCTTCTGATAGGTCTCTAAATGCATTTATTAAATCTTCCTGAGCAGATGGGTGTAGAAAAGTTTCAGGTTCTTCAATTAAATAAATAATATTAGAGCCTTTTTTCTTTTCAGCAAGATATCTAAAACGAGCCACCATAAACAATCGTCTATATCCTGTACCTTTATGGCTCATCGGTATTAATTTATCATCTCCATCAAATTGAAATGAAACGTCTACACTTTTAATAGCATCTTTCCAACTGATTGTTGGTTTAATTTCTACACTTTTAAGACTAGAAACGTAAGTTTTCATATATGATTTTACCGAAGATGCTTCTTTTTGCATTTCGGATTCAATTTCTTTTTTTACTAAATCAAGTTTCTTTTCTTCTTTTGATTCTTCATCCAAATACAATTGAATTTCAGAAACTGAATTAGATTTAAACTTAGTGTCAGCTTCTAACCCGTAATCAGAAACAAACAATTCAACATCAGGCAACAATGAAGTAACCTTATATTCGTCATCTATGAATCTATTAATTGTAGGAATTTCATTACCCTGACAATACTCTTTTATATACTTTATTTTTTCAATTTTAGAATTTCTTCCCTTACCTTCAACAGGTATTTCAATTTCATATTTTTCAAGTATTTGATTTAATTCGTCGTCAGATTTACCGTATAAAAAATAGAAATCGGGAGAATCATAATCGCTTATCAAAATTTGTTCAGTGTCGAATGCTTTTTTTGGTGCATTAATTGTTTTTCTAATTGTTAAAAGATTATTAGGCAAAATATCAATTAAAAATTCATCAAGACCATTTTCTTTTTTGATTTTAGTTTTAATTTTTGCTTCTAATATTTCTAAAATATTTTCCTTTCCAAAGCTACATTCAATGATAATTGGATTACCAAAATCATTAAAATCGTGAAATGTAACTGGGTAATCCTTAATATTTAAAAAAGTAGCAACAGCATTCAGAATTATTGATTTCCCCGAATCATTTCTACCTACAATTGAAGTGAAATTTGATAATTGAATATTTTGAGCTGTTCTAATTCCTCTATAATTTTCAATTTTAATGGATTTTATTTTCATAACATAATTTTTTTTCTTTTTCAATTATTCTCCATACTCTCCACAACCCCACGCATTAATACAGGGCACAATGGTTTTATGGTGTTTTTTAACTGCTCATTGATACGTTTGCGTGTTTCTAAGGTATGATAAATGGTAACAATGGCTTCTTGTATTTTAATACTTGGAATGGGCAATTTCACATTACACATATCTACCCAATCAAAAGTTTCTCTAGCGCTTCCCCAAGAGTTAAAACGTGCATAGCGGTCGAACTCGGTACGTTGGAAAAATAAATATAAATATTCGGGTAGTAAATCTTTAGTATTTTTAACTTCAAAAACTGTATAAATTGCGGAAACAATACAATCTTCAGAACTATTCATTGCTAAGGCTATTTTATCACCTCTTCTTGAAGTATCGGCAACATAAACAAATTGACCATTACGGACAATTTTATAGTTATGAAAACTAACACCTGAGATGTTTGCTTTTGATTCTATTAAAACTTTAGAGGTTGATACACCTTGCAAAAACGAAACCTTCAAATCTGAATTTCTTTCATCAGATTGTTGAATATATTCTCCAAGTAATTTTGGTTCTTCTTTTTTTATTAAATCTTCTATATAAGTATCACAAATGAGCTGCAAATCTTCCAAGCTGTTTTCATAGGTTTTTTGGTTGGTTAGCAAACCATTGTATAGGGCAACATATTTACGTTGTTCATCAATATTTGGGATTGGAATTTCAATTTCGCAAAGTCTATCATAATCTAAACTAGCACGCACACTACTATCACTAATAAACCAACCATATCTATCAGATTCTGGTCGTTGAAACCACATCATCATATATTCTGATAACAACTTGTTTTCATCTTTTGATTCAATAACTAAATAAGCCGGAGAAATAATTGCAGGTTCATTTTCAGTATAAAGAGCTAAACGAATAGTTTCATCTCTACCAACTTGCATTGCAGAATAAGCAAACTGCCCTTTCTGAATGATTTTATACTTTGATAAATCAGTTCCAGAAACATTGGCAACTGAAGGCATAAAATTTTTGGTAATATTTATTCCCAACAAATTAGTAACCTCTAAATCTTTATTGCGATTATCTACCAATTGTATGTATTTACCAATAGGTTTATAACTCATAACCTAGTGTTTTAAAAGCGTTTACTATTTGTTCCTGGCTTTGTTTTTCTTCTTTAATTAATACTTTAAACTCTTTTTGTATGCGTTTCATTTCGGTATCAAAGTCAATACCACTGTCACCATCTACAAACTCTATGTATTTACTTGGTACTAAAGAAAAATCATTGTCTTCCATATCCTTAAAACTCGCAGATTTACAAAATTCAGGAATATCTTTGTACGTAGTTTTATAATCTGTTTGTTGCCAATTGTGATAATTTTCAGCTACTTTTTCAATATCATCAGTTGTTAATTCCACAAATTTCTTTTCGTATTCGCTACCCCAACGTCTTAAATCCATAAATAAGATTTCTTTTTCACGATTTCGGTAGCTTTTTTGTTTACCGTTAATTTCGGTCGTTCTTTCTTTTTTATTTTTATTGAGAATCCACAGCGTAACGCTAATATCAGTAGTATAAAACGTATTTCTTGGAATAATAATGATTGCTTCTACTAGGTTATTCTCTATTAATTTTCTTCTAATTTTATATTCTTCACCACCACCAGATAAGGCTCCGTTAGCCAATATAAAACCTGCAACACCATTTTCGGATAGTTTAGAAACCATATTCAAAATCCAACCATAATTAGCATTGCTTTTTGGAGGTACATCATAGCCTCTCCAACGTGGGTCGTCTAATAATTCGTTTTCAGCTCTCCAGTCTTTTTGGTTAAAGGGAGGATTTGCCATAATAAAGTCGGCTTTTAAGTCTTTATGTTGGTCGTTTGCAAAAGTATCTGCATCTTTTTCTCCTAAATTGGCTGAAATCCCGCGAATTGCCAAGTTCATTTTCGCCAGTTTATAAGTAGTTTTTGTGTATTCCTGACCGTAAATAGAAACTTCTTGTTTGTTCCCTTGATGGTTCTCTATAAACTTTATAGATTGCACAAACATTCCTCCAGAACCACAAGCTGGATCGTAAATTATACCTTTATAAGGCTCAATTAATTCAGCTATTAGGTTAACAATGGTTTTTGGGGTGTAGAATTCCCCTTTTCCTTTTCCTTCTTTAATGGCAAATTTTCTTAAGAAATATTCATAAACACGACCTACAATATCTTGTTCTTCATCTTCCAGGGTATTTATCTCATTTACTTTGTCAATTAATGAAGCTAGTTTTGTTCTATCTAAACCTAAACGAGAAAAATAATTGTCTGGTAATGCTCCTTTTAAAGCTGGGTTGTCTTTTTCTATGGTATGTAAGGCTGTGTCAATTTTTAATGCAATGTCATTTTGCTTTGCATTTTTACTTATAAAACTCCATCTTGAAATTTCTTCTAAAAAGAACACGTTTTTCATATTGTAGAATTCTTTCATTTCTACATATTTCACTTTCCCTTCAGCAATTAATTCAGCTTTGCGTTCTTCAAATTTATCGCTTGCAAATTTTAGGAATATCAATCCTAAAACAACGTGCTTGTATTCTGAAGGCTCTACTGAACCTCTTAATTTGTCGCAAGATTGCCAAAGTGTTTCTTCTATATTTTTTGATTTTGGATTTGGAGTATTTTGTTTTGCCATTATAGTTTTTAAATTCTGCTAATTTTTATGAGTATTTGTTAATGCTTGTCATTTGTTATTTAGAATAAAAACCATTAAAAATACATTGACATACTAACAGCAATTGACTGTTAGCCTGGAGAATGATGGTAAATATCTTCATAACATTTGTTTTATTTGAAAAGGAGCAAAGCACATTTAACAAATAAGGTTAAAAGTAACTAAAATAAATTTGGTAAAAAATAGGAAATATAGGTTTTTGTTGGAAATTGATTTTTATTAATATTTCATTAAAAAAAATAAGAAAGCTATTTGTTTTTTAACTTTAAAAATAGCTATATTTGAATAGTTAGGTTTTCATAGACCTAAATCTTTTTAAGCTGTTGTCATTTTATTTTTTTTATGGTACAGCTTGAATAAGCTTTTAAAAATTATATTTCATAGCATAATTTGTACAAGCTTATTTCATAGCAATTTTTTTTTAAAAAGCTCCTTTTTAGGAGCTTTTTAATTTATGTTTTATGAAATTTCCATTAATTGTAACGACGAAATGGAATTTCGGTAAGGGCTTCTTCTATTTCATTGCTTTTATATCTGATTAAATTTCCAATACGGTAAGGTTTTAGAATTCCTTTCTTATTCCAATCGGATATAGTTACCATAGAAATTTTAAAAATTTCAGCTACTTGCTTCCGGGTTAGATATTCTAGTGGTTTTTCTTTTTTTGTTTCAAGAAGTAATTCCAGAATAACTTCTTTTAAACTTAAGATTAATGCTTCTTTAAATTCATCAGGCGTGATGTTGTGTAGTAAAATAGTTGATTTTGATTCCATAATTTATTCATTTTAAACCTATTAAAATTATGAAATATTTTTTAAGTTCTTTTATCAATAGAATTTTGATTGAAGCTTATTAAATTAAACATTGCTCTTAATCTGCTTCTAACCCTATTACCGTAACGTTTTTCAATTTCTTTTGCGTTTAGGTTTGTTGTGATGTGGGTTTTCTTTTCTTTTTCCATCGCTGAAAAAGAAACAAAAAATCTAGGCTTACGAACCTATCTCTAAATTTTTCAATCGAATTCTAAATTTTAGGAACTCGCTAAGAATGATTGACAAATTGACTAAAATTACGTTTAGCTCAAACAACCTAAAATTTCACGAATCCTCTTTTCAAATTTTACGAGCTATGTTCGGTAGGCCGGCTTAAAATCTATTATCTTTTATCCTTAGAGTTTTTATCGAAACTGACGAGGTTAAACATTGCTCTTAATCTGCTTCTTACTCTATTACCATATCTTTTTTCAATTTCTTGTGCGTTTAGGTTTGTTGTGATGTGGGTTTTTGCTCTGAACTTGGTTTGATGAGATCCTGAAACAAGTTCAGGATGACGTGTAAAAAGGTCATAGCGCGATAGTAAAATTTCTCCTAATACGTTGAGGTCTTTTCCGTAATGGCTTCCTGTTGGTTCTACTCCTAAATCATCAAAACAGTAATTTTTTGATTGGTTGTATTGCTCCAGGGTTTCAAAACCGGAGGCGTTGAAGCTGAATACAATATTCCTGGTTGGAATAATTTCATAGCTTGTTTTATGTGGTGCAAGATGTAATAATAACTTCATCAATGATGTTTTTCCACAACCTACCGGACCTGTCAATAATATTCCTTTGTTGGTATCGATTCCCATTTGAGCGCAGCTGTAATGGTCTTGAATGTAATAGCAACATAATTTAAAAATTAGCGGTTCGTCTTCTTTGTAAATTTTAAAGTTTTTGCCAAATAGCAAATGCCCTTTGATGTTGAGGTAGGTTTTTATTTTTTCGAAATCGTAGTGAATTACATTATCTCTGATTTCTCCTATTTGGAATTTTGAGGTTCCTTCGGTTTTGATGTGAGGTGTTGGTTTCATAGTGGTTTTTTTTGATGTTCTTTTGCGAATAAGAGTTTATTTTTAGATTTCTTTGGTGTTCTTTTCATTTTTGTCTTGACACAAAAACGAAACAAAAAAGTCAAGCCTTGGATTTTCGCCGGTCAAATAAGTTTTTGAATCCTAAAAGAAATGAACTCGCTGCGCTCAAACAGCATTTCTTTTTTCGGATTCTTCAAACATTTGACACTCGTCTTCCAAATCCTATGGCAACTAATTTTACAATGGTTCATCGTAATTTTTGTTTTGGTTGGTGTGGAGGTTGTCTTGAAAATGGTCAAGTGGTAAATCGTTTTCATTTGTTTTTGATTTTTTTCTTGATTTCACTTTAAATTCTTCAAGTTTGAGCATCCAACTTTCTGCAGCTGCTTGCCAATTTTCAATTTGATGATTGCTTTTTTTCCAACCAACGGATTCGTAATGATTAAAGAATTTTTCTGCTTCAGATTTAGGCCAATTCTTTTTTTTGAAAAAATTTAAAATTTCCTTTTTATAGATAGGTTTATTAATGTTTATATTATGTTTATTAATGTTTATATTAGATATCAGTGCTTGTTCATTTAATGAATTGTTTAAGTTTATATCTTCGTTATAACTTGATTCAAAATTGAACAGCTTTACTTTACTGCCTTTGAATGGGTTGTGAGATGGTTTGTAAATGATGTATTTCCAGTGATTTAGCTCTTTAATACACTTGTGATACGTTGCTGTAGATCCAATTTTTGAAAGTTTCATAATTTCCTCTCTGCTTATATGAAATTCTGCAGGAAATCGATTGTAATTCCATAATTGAAATAAAGCTATGTACAAACTGATATGCGTTGGATTTAAGCGATTGTCTTTGGAAAATTGAATATAGACTCCGTTGAGGTGTTTGATGTAGTTCATAGTGCTTAATTAATGGTTGTAGTATTCTGATTGAGTTTTGATTATTAATCAAAATCAATAGTATACTTACGTTATATTTAATTGAAATCCCTTGAATTAGAATTAAAGCAAGGGATGTAGGAATAAATTAATTTGAAGTATTCACCATATTTTCTTCTAACACTTTCATTATTTGTTCATAGTCGTAATAAATTACACCACCAATTTTTGTGTAAGGTAGCGTTCCGTTTATTCTAAGGTTTTGCAAGGTTCCAGAAGAAAGCCCTAAAAGCTTTTTTACTTCAGGTGATTTTAACCATTTTTTTTCAGGAGCTTTTGATTTTTTACAAATCAATTCTTTAATGTCACTTAACAAATCGACTTTAAATTCATTTAAGTCTTCTGGTGTAATAATTTTCGATGCCATTTTTTAAAATTTTTAAATTATACTTAAAAAAGTAGGTTTTTACTTTTTTTTGTTAGGCAAATATGAAAAGTATAATTCATTAAAAATCACAAGTTGTTATTGATTTTTTAAACATTTTAGATACTACAATTTATTATAGTTTAATAAATGTGTTAAAAAATTACATTTAATTAAACAACAAATAATATCAAATAATATTTTTTTTAACTTTTTTTACCCAACTTGGGTGTTTATTTGTCAGATTTTTCTATGCGATGCAATAAGTTACTTTTTAGGGTATCGATAAACTTAGTATTGTTTAATTTTCTTGCTTTAATTTCCAAAAATGCTCTGTAATAATCGCCCAGATCAATATTAAAAAGTAGCTCCATACCTTTGGCAATTTCTTTAATATCTACATTTCCATTATTAATTACCCCTAAACCATCAAGCGCATACGTTAATTCTATCAAGCTAATTTTTCGCCCTGTCCAGGATAAACCTGAATTTAAGCTTAATGAAATCCCATTATTTGATGAAAGTTTATCAATTTCAAAATGGAAATATTGAATTAACATTTCATAAGCTATAAATTTTGAATAGGTAGAATCTAGACTTGTTGAAAAAAATTCATCGATAAAAGAACCTGAGCAGTCGAATTGAGTCCGAATATTTTTATTATTTCTTAAAAAATACTGTTCATCAGAGTAGGTTTCTCCTCCTTTAAAGTATAAATAGAACAAATGATTCTCATTAAAGTATTCTTGGCATTTTGAAATTTGATTTTCAAAATATTTCTTTTGTGTTTTTGCACTTCCCTTTGGACGCTTACTTTCAATTTGAAATAGTTTACCGTAGTAAATTAATTTTGAAACTACTTTTGGTTTGATGTTTTTAAAAAAATCAATTTCATCTTCCTCCGAATTGAATCCATTTGAAATAATAAGGTTTCTAAATTCGCTTAAACTATTACGAATTAAATGAACGCATTCTTCTGATGTAGTAACAATTTCATAGTTTTTGGATTGAATATTTTTTAAATCTTTTTCTAAAGTAGCTATAACAATAGCATATTTTTTCTTCACAATTATTGCAATTAATTAAGTTTTTAAAATCCTTTTTTTTAATAAAAAGCCTTAAAGTTAACTAAAAACTTAATTATTCAACCAAATTATATTGTTTTAACCACTCTTTTTGTTAATTAAATTGATTTTTTTCTTTTTTCTGAAGAATCTAATTTGTTCTTTTTACCAATATTGAGTTTTTCTTTTAAAACATTCATATCATCACTTACTTTTCTGTCAATTATTTTAGCGTAATGCTGCGTTGTTTTTAAGGATTTATGCCCTAACATTTTACTAACAGATTCAATAGGCACACCATTTGTTAAAGTAATTGTAGTCGCAAACGTATGACGCGCTAAATGGAAGGTTAAGTTTTTTGTGATTCCACATAAATCTGCAATTTCTTTTAGGTAAGCATTCATTTTTTGATTGCTTAATACCGGAAGAAGTTTATCACTATTAACTATATTTTTATGAGTTTGATATTTCTCAATAATGGTTAATGATGTAGGTAGCAATGGTATATTACTTATGGTATCTGTTTTTTTCCTTTTTGTATTAATCCATTTATTGCCATCAATACCAATTACAATATTTTCCTTTTTCAATTTCTGAACATCAGCATAAGCTAATCCAGTAAAACAACTAAATATAAATAAATCGCGCACTTGTTCTAATCTAGGAATATCAAATTGCTTATTTATCAAGTCTTCAATTTCCAACTCTGATAAAAACTGTCTGTCAACTGTTTTTAAACGTGCTTTCCAATTGAAAAATGGATCCTTTGTTATCCAACCATTAGCATAGGCAATTCTTATAACTTTTTTAAAATTAGTGATGTATTTTATAGCTGTATTATGTGCACAATTTCTTTCTGTCTTTAAATAATATTCAAAACCTGTAATAAATTTATGGTCCACTTCTGTAACCGCAATATCATTTACCTTGTATTCAAATTTGATAAATTCTTCTATATGGCTTTTAGCCGTTCTATATCTTAATGCAGTTCCTTCAGCAAACTCCTTCCCTACTAATTTTTCAACTTGATTATTATGATCCTGGAATATTGTCAAAAGCATTTTCTCATTCTTATTTTTCCCTAAAAAAGCATCACGTATTTGAATTGAAGTGAATCGCTTTTCACTTTCAACAAACCGTTGATGAATCTTATTGATTTTATTTATAATTAAATCTATATATTGATTAATCTCTTGGGCTTCTTTAGAAAAACCACGAACTCTATTTGCGTCTTGATTCCATTTGTCAATAGGAACTTTTCTATCGATACTTAATTCTGAACGTTTACCATTAACAGTAATTCTAAGATAAATATTTGCTTTTTGATTTACATCTGCTTTGCTCTTTTTGATGTAAAATAGGTGTGTGAATGAACTTTTCATAGCTTTTTTTCATTTTTTACAGTATAAATATACAAAAAATAAATCAAAAAATATTTTGAACCACCTGTTTTTTCAATGGCTACAGCGTTATTCGGTGTCAGTTGTATAATTAATTTTACTGACACCGAATTTGCCCCTTTTTATTTGCTTTAAATTGGTTTTAAATGAATTTTAGACAAAATAAAAACCCCATAAACATAGAGTTTATGGGGTTTTGTCACTTTTTGATTGATTTCTCGCAGAGAGGAAGGGATTCGAACCCTCGATACGTTGCCGTATACACACTTTCCAGGCGTGCGCCTTCGACCACTCGGCCACCTCTCTAATTTGTTTTATTGATTTAAATATAAATCAATTAATCCTGCTGGAGATTCAACAATAATTTTGTTATTATCTCTATCTACTTTTTTAATGAAATCATCAATCATAGGAATAAAAACTGCCACCCCATTAGAATCAATTTCAAATAATGGTTGTGCTGAAGAGTCGTTAACTCCTGTAATAACACCTACATAGCCGTAATTAACATCTTCAATATCGAAACCTATTATTTCGTGAAAATAAAATTTATTTCCTTTTAATTTTGGAAGAAATTCTAACGGTAAATACAACTCAGCCCCCAATATGGCATCAGCATCCTCTTCGCTTTCAACATCTTCAAATTGTATTCTTAGCTGATTTCCTTTTTGAAGTAAACTTTCTTCAAAAAAAAATGGAACCAGATCATTGCTTAAAGCAACAAATACTGATTCCAAATTTTTATAAAGTTCAGGTTCGTCTGTATCCAATTTGGCTACAACTTGACCTTTAAAGCTGTGTTTTCTAACGATTTTGCCTAAATAAAAACAATCTTCTTTACGCATTATCGAAAAAAATTAAGCTTCTTCGCTTGCAGCGTTTTGAGCATCATCAATAGACTCAGCCCCTTTCTCTTCAACTGGTTCTGCATTTGCAGCAGCTTCCGCAGCTTTAGCATCAGCAGCAGCTTTAATTGTAGCTTCTTCTACTTCTTTAGCAGCAGCAGCACGTTCTTCGTTTACTTTTACTTCAGCTTCAAAAGCTTTTGCTTTAGCGTCGGCTTCTTCCTTAGATAAGCCTTCTACTTTCGCATTAATTTTAGCTTCTTTTTCAGCTACCCAAGCTTGGAATTTCTCTTCAGCTTGCTCTTCTGTTAAAGCACCTTTTCTAACACCACCTACTAAATGATTTTTTAGCATTGCTCCTTTATAAGATAAGATAGCTTTTGCCGTATCAGTTGGTTGTGCTCCATTTTGCAACCATTTTACGGCTCCATCAACATCTAAATCGATAGTTGCAGGATTTGTATTAGGGTTATAAGTCCCAATTTTGTCTAAGTATTTACCATCTCTTTTTGATCTTGCATCAGCTGCAACAATCCAATAAAATGGTTTTCCTTTTTTACCGTGTCTTTGTAATCTAATTTTTACTGGCATTTTGTTTTAATTTTTAAGGTTCTCGACCTTGGTTATAAATTTTAAGTTTGCAAATATACTTAGTTATTTTCAAATTATAGAGTTAAAAGTATAAAAGTTTGAACCTCATAAGTTTTAAGAGTAAAATTCTAAATAATTATTATTAAAACAGTTAGATTGCCACTTTTTAAAAATGACAACTTCAACACAACTCAATAGTGATAAATACTAAAACTTTTCTCAGAAGAAACAGGCTTCGACTCCGCTCAGCCGTCTCTTAAACCTTTTCAACTTCATAAAATGAGATTGCCGCGTCGTTTAAAAAAACTCCTCGCAAAGACGTTTTTTCATCAGAACTTTCGGATTATTTTTCACTTCTCACTTTTTGACTTTTGACGTTGCCACTTTTATACCAATCCTGTGAATCCTAAAAAAGCTAATGATAACAATCCAGCTACTAATAAGTTAATTGGGACTCCTTTCATTCCTTTTGGAATATTTGCCAATTCTAAATGCTCTCTAATACTTGCAAAAACAATCAATGCCAACGCAAATCCTATTGAGTTAGAAACTGCAAAAAATACTGCTTTCAATAAGCTTCCACCGTCTAATCCTAAAGCTAAAATTGCAACACCTAAAACAGCACAATTTGTCGTAATTAAAGGTAAAAACACCCCTAACGCTTGGTATAACGGCGGACTCACTTTTTTCAAAATAATCTCTACCATTTGCACTAAAGCCGCAATTACTAAAATAAATGTTATGGTTCGTAAATAATCTAATCCAGCAGGAACTAATATAAATTCGTGTAATAAATAGGTTACCATTGTTGCCAATGTCATTACAAATAAAACCGCTCCAGACATACCAACAGAAGTTGAAACTTTACTGGAAACTCCTAAAAACGGACAAATTCCTAAAAATTGTGCAAGCACAATGTTATTAACAAAAACCGCTGCTATAAGTATAATTATATAATCCATTTTTAAGTTGTTTTAATTGAAATTTTGTTGAACAAAACAGATAAATATGCCAAGGCTATAAATGCGCCTGGAGGTAAAATAAATAAGATAAACGTATTAGCATCTTCCGCTACAAATTTAAATTCGAAAATACTACCACTACCTAATATTTCTCTAACTGCACCTAAGGCTGTTAAAGCAATTACAAAGCCTAACCCCATTCCTAAAGCATCTACGATAGAAGAAAGTATATTGTTTTTTGAAGCAAAAGCTTCGGCTCTTCCTAATATTAGACAGTTTACCACAATTAAAGGAATAAAAATTCCTAATTGTTCATATAAAAATGGAATAAATGCTTCTAGTACCATTTCTACAATAGTAACAAAGGATGCAATCACAATTATAAATGCCGGAATACGAACTTTACTCGGAATTTGAGTTTTTACCAATGAAACTACAATATTACTCATTAATAATACAAATAACGTGGCAACTCCCATTCCCAAACCATTAAATGCCGATGATGTTACACCCAATGTTGGACACATTCCCAACAACATTACAAATACAGGATTGTCTTTTACAATACCTTTTAAGAAATTTTGGGTTTGATTTACTTTTTCAGCCATAATTCTTAATTTTTAAGTTCTTTAAGTGCATCATTATTTTTTATAAACTCGTCATAAGCCATTTGAACAGCTTCACCAAAAGCACGTGATGTAATTGTTGCGCCCGTTAAAGCATCAACTTCTCCGCCGTCTTTTGTTACTTTTAAATTAAATGTTGAAGGATTTTTCTCTCTATACTGCGCCAAGTATTTTTCATCTTTCATTTTAGTTCCTAAACCAGGAGTTTCTTTTTGCTCTAAAACAGCAATATTTTTTATATTGCCATCTGGAGTAAAACCAACCATAATTTTAATCAGTCCGCTAAACCCTTTTTCGGTTGAACCAATTATCGCTGCACCAACAAATTCATTATTTTTAAATGCAGGATAAACCTCTACTGAATCTTTAGCAAACTCAGATTTTACTAACTGGATTTCATCAACAGGATTGTTATCGAATTCTGGCAACACTTGTTTTAAAGCATTCACTTTTCGTTCTATTTTACCTTTTTCAATTGGACCAACAGTAAGTTCATTCACAAATCCCAACGAAAAACCTGCTATTATGGTAATGGCGAATAATGACACTACCATATTTATAAATGTATCTTTCTTCTTCTTCATAATTAAACAATTTTAGATTTGATTTTTGAACCAAATCGTCTTGGTTTAAAATACGTGTTAATTAGCGGTACAAAAGCATTTATAATTAAAATTGCGAATGAAACTCCTTCTGGATACGCTCCAAATAATCTAATTACTACAGTAATTACAGCAATACCAACAGCAAAAATGAGCATTCCTTTTCTAGTCATTGGACTGGTAACCATATCAGTAGCCATATAAAACGCTCCTAAAATTGCACCTCCAGATAAAATATGGATTAACGGACTTGCGTAACTTTCAGGGTCAATTACCCAAAAAATACCAGTCATCACCGCCATTGTTACTATAATTGTTACTGGAATATGCCACGTAATTACTTTTCTAGCCAGTAAATAAATTCCACCTAATAGTAATGCCAATGCAGACATTTCACCAATGGAACCGCCAGATATCCCCAAAAACATTTCCATAGTTGAAGGAAGATTTGCGCTAATATTTGTCATAGTATCACCAAACATTAAACCTTCTTTTATCAACCCTAAAGGAGTTGCTCCTGTAACTGCATCTGCAATTGAAGTATTATTTTCAACAGCTGTTGGCCACATGGTCATCTGTACTGGAAATGAAACCAATAAAAATACACGCCCAACTAAAGCTGGATTAAATATATTGAACCCTAAACCACCAAAAGACATTTTTCCAATTCCAATGGCAACTAAACTACCAACTAAAATCATCCAAATTGGTAAACCTGCAGGTAAGTTAAATGCTAGTAAAATTCCTGTAATTAATGCGGAACCATCACCAATGGTTATTTCAGATTTTAATAAATATTTTTGAATCAAATATTCAAACAACAAACAAGATGCCACTGCAACTGCTGTTAAAATTAATGCGCTTATTCCAAATACATATAGTGAAACTAAAAATGCAGGAATTAAAGCGATAACCACATCATACATCACTTTTTTTGATGTTTTCGCTGAATGTACATGCGGTGAGGCCGATATTATAATAGGTTGACTCATTTTAATTTTTAGAAGTTTCTAATTTTTTAACAATATTTTTTCCGTATCTAATATAATCTAACAAAGGTCTGTGTGAAGGGCAAACATAACTACAAGAGCCACATTCTATGCATGTCATAATATCTTCAGAAGAGGCTTTTTCATACATTCCTTTTTCTGATAAATTCATTAACAAGTGTGGTTCCAGTCCCATAGGGCATACAGTAACACATTCGCCACAACGAATACAATTTTCTGCTTTACCTCTACTGGCTTCTTCTTCTGAAATAACCAAAATTCCAGAAGTTCCTTTAGTTACCGGCACATCGGTGTTTTTTATGGCTTTCCCCATCATTGGACCTCCGTTCACTAATTTTCGAGTTCCATCTGGCAAGCCTCCAACTTCAGCAATTAAATCTTTGATTGGAGTTCCAATTTTTACCCAAAAATTAGATGGATTTTCCATTTTTTTACCTGTAACAGTAACTACGCGTTCCATTAAAGGTTTATTATGTTGAACAGCTTCGTAAACTGCAAAAATAGTTCCCACATTATTTACAATAACGCCCACATCTAAAGGTAATCCGTTTTTAGGAACTTCTCTTCCTAAGATTGCTCTTACCAATTGCTTTTCACCACCTTGAGGGTATTTTACTTGTAACGCTGCTACTTGAATTCCAGATTCATTTTTGGTTAATTCTTTAAATTGTTTTATAGCATCCTTTTTATTGTTCTCAATACCAATTACAGCTTTTTCAATGTGTAGCGCCTTCATTAAAATTTTAATACCAACAATAATTTCAGCTGTCTTTTCAAGCATTAATCTATGATCGGCAGTTAAATAAGGCTCACACTCTACACCATTAATAATTAGATAATCTAACTTAACACCTTCTTTTACATTCAATTTAACGTGTGAAGGAAATGTTGCTCCACCTAGCCCGACCACACCATAATCGGAAATACGTTGTACAATCTCTTTCGGATCAAGTTGAATTTCAGTTATTAGCGAATATTCTTTCTCTTCAAAATTAGCTTCATTTTTAGCGTCGGTTCTTATAACAATACACTGTTTTTTATAACCACTTAAATCAATTATTTGATCAATTTTTGTTACTGTACCAGCAACTGGAGAATGTATATTTGAAGATACAAATCCACCAGATTTTGCAATTACCTGACCTATTTCAACTTTATCTTTTTTATCAACTACTATTTCTGCAGGAATTCCAATATGCTGTGCAATCGGTACAGTTACCATTTTTGGTACTGTCATTCTTTTAATTCCTTTAGAAGAAGTAATTTTATTTTCTGGAGGGTGAATTCCTCCTTTTGGGAATGTTTTAAGCATCCTTTTTAGACTTTTCTAGTTCAACTTTAACAACTGCTTCTTTTTTTACAACCGCAACTTTTTCGGCTTCAACCTTTTCAACTTCGACCTTTTTAACTACCTTTTTTACAACAGTTTTTTTCTCAACAACTTTTTTAGGTTTTTTTGGTGGGAAATTTGTTTCAATAATAGAATGTGTAGGACAAACTTCAACACATTTTCTACAAAGTGTACAAAGACCGGCATCAATGTATGCCAATTGATTTTCCATTGTTATGGCATCTTTCGGGCAAATATCTTCACATTTCGAACAACCAATACAAGCAACATCACAGGCTTTTTTCGCTATTCCACCTTTATCTTCATTTAAACAACCAACAAATATTTTTAAATCCCGTTTGTTTTTTGGGCGCATTTCAATAATATCTCTTGGACATTCTTCAACACAAGCACCGCAAGAAGTACATTTATCGGTAATAATTACTGGTAAACCTGTAGCCTCGTCCATATACATAGCATCAAACTGACATACCTTTACACAATCTCCATCACCCAAACACCCATATTGACAATCTGTCTCACCGCTATAAATCATTGCAGAAATAGCACAGGTTCTTGGCCCTTGGTATTCGGTTGTTTTTGGACGTACATCGCAACCTCCTTGGCAACGTAAAACAGCCACTGTTGGATCTCTTTCTACAACTTCTTTACCCAAAATAGCGGCAACTTCTTTCATAACATCATTCCCTCCTACCGGACAAAACAAATCTGAAATATCTTCTGAGCCTACTAATCTTTCAGCAAACGATTTACATCCCGGAGAACCACAACCAGCACAATTTGCACCAGGCAAAATTTCATCTACATCGGCAATTAAAGGATTTTCATAAACATAAAACTTTTTAGAAACTACATACAACACAACTGCTGCAATAATTCCCAAAGAAGCTAATAACAAAACACTATATAAAACTGAATCTGTCATTCTAATTAAATTTTAATATTGATACTTGAAATGCTTTTTGAAATTTACTTTTCAATACAAAAAGCATAAAATAATAAGGAATTAGAATGATAAGCGACAACAAGCCTGCAATCCACTCTTTAAAGAAAAATGAAGTAGCTATTAACACTACAAACATTAAAATAAAAGGAAAAACATATGCCCAAAACACCGCTTTTAAACCAAGCTCTCTTTTTAACAAAACATCAACAGTTTCGTTTAATTGAAATGATTGGGATATATTAACAACCTCTATTTCTTTATCATTAGAATCTGAAACACCACAAGCCGATTGGGCTTTACAACCTTCACAATTTACATTGCCTTTAAGTGCTACGGTAATTTTACTTGGGGATATTTTTGAGATAACTCCTTGATGTTTTATCTGTTTTATATCGCCCGTTTTATAAGATTCTAAATCTAATTGCTCCATAATCTTCATCCTCATTTATTAGGAACGGTAAAACTAAGTCTTAAAAACTTGAAAAAAAATGACGAATGTTAGGGTTTTTAAGCAAAATAGATTGTAAAGAGTCATTTTAAAGCATCATTTTTTACTTAGCTCACTCACTTTTAATAAAAATCGAATATAATTGTTAATAAAAAAGAACGTTTTTAAAAGTTAGAAAGTTCAAAATTATTACTTTTAAAAACTCATTATTTACAGAAAAAATTCATGTTTTTAATATTTGACACAGAAACCACAGGGTTACCAAAAAAATGGAATGCGCCAATAACCGACACAGATAATTGGCCAAGATGTGTTCAAATAGCTTGGCAATTACATAATGAATATGGTGAACTCATTGATCAACAAGATTATTTAATTAAACCAGAAGGTTACAATATTCCTTATGATGCGGAGCAAATCCACGGAATTTCTACACAATTGGCCAAAGAAAAGGGAGAAGATTTAGAAAAAGTTTTATACCTATTTAATGAGGTCTTATCGAAATCTAAATTTGTAGTTGGTCAAAATGTAAAGTTCGACCTTAATATTATGGGTTGTGAATATTTCCGAAAAGAAGTAGCTACAACATTAGATAAGCTTCCTGTTTTAGATACCTGCACAGAAACAACTGCTACTTTGTGTCAAATTCCTGGAGGAAGAGGCGGTAAATTTAAACTACCAACATTAACAGAGTTACACCAGTATTTATTTAAAACACCTTTTGCAGAGGCACATAATGCAACTGCCGATGTTGAAGCCACTACTCGCTGTTTTTTAGAATTAATTAGAAGGCGTGTTTATACAAAGGAAGAGTTAGATGTTCCCGCAGACTATTTTCTTAATTTTGATGCTAAAAACCCTAACACAATTGATGTTATAGGATTGACGCATGCAAACTTAAAAAAGGAAAGTAAACGACTAAAAAAGCAACATGTTGAGAAAACTAACATTGCTACCCCCTCAACAGCAACTATAAAAGACCTTGAAAATACCGATTTTGCGCATTTACATTGTCATTCTCAGTTTTCAATATTACAGTCTACATCTAGTGTAAGTAATCTCATAAATTCAGCTATAAAATTCAACATGCCAGCCGTTGCAATTACCGACACTGGCAATATGATGGGAGCATATTACTTTGTGAGTGAGGCAATTGCACACAACACCAAAGTAGAAAAATTTAATAAGAATTTAAAAGAAGGTGAGACTCCTAAACTCCCTATTAAACCAATTTTAGGATGCGAATTTAATGTTTGTGAAAATCATCTAGACAAATCCCACAAAGACAATGGCTACCAAATAGTTATTTTAGCAAAAAACAAAAATGGTTATCATAATTTAGCAAAAATGTCTTCCATTTCTCATACGGATGGATTCTATTATGTACCCAGAATTGATAAAAAAATTATTTCAGAATATAAAGAAGATTTAATTGTACTCTCTGGAAATTTATATGGTGAAATACCCAGTAAAATTTTAAATGTTGGAGAGAATCAAGCAGAAGAGTCTCTTATTTGGTGGAAAGAGCAATTTGAAAATGATTTTTATTTGGAAGTAATGCGTCACAACCAAGAAAATGAAAATCATGTTAATAAAGTTTTGATTGAATTTTCCAAAAAACACGACATAAAACTTATAGCTACAAACAATACTTTTTATACACGAGAAGATGAAGCAGAAGCACACGATGTTTTATTGTGTGTTAAAGATGGAGAAAAAATGGCAACTCCAAAAGGTAGAGGAAGGGGTTTTAGATATGGTTTACCAAATAACCAATATTATTTTAAATCTCAGGATGAAATGAAATCTTTATTTAAAGATTTACCTGAAGCCATTACCAATATTCAAGAAATTGTAGATCAAATTGAAGTTTATACATTAAAAAGAGATGTACTGCTACCAAAGTTTGATATTCCACAAGAATTTGTAGATCCCGAAGATGCCAGAGATGGAGGAGTTCGTGGAGAAAACGCCTATTTAAAACACTTAACTTTTGAAGGTGCAAAAATAAGATATGGTGATGAATTGGATGAAAGTACTAAAGAACGATTAGATTTTGAACTTTCAATTATCAAAAAAACTGGCTATCCTGGGTACTTTTTAATTGTATGGGATTTTATTCTAGAGGCTCGTAAAATGGATGTTTCTGTTGGTCCAGGACGTGGATCTGCTGCAGGATCAGCGGTAGCTTACTGTTTATGGATTACAAATATTGATCCTATTAAATACGATTTACTTTTTGAGCGTTTCTTAAATCCTGATCGTGTTTCATTACCCGATATTGATATAGATTTTGATGATGAAGGAAGGCAAAAAGTAATTGATTTTGTAATTGATAAATATGGTGCAAGCCAAGTTGCTCAGATTATTACCTACGGAACAATGGCTGCCAAATCTTCTATAAGAGATACTGCCAGAGCTTTAGATTTACCTTTACACGAAGCCGATAGGATTGCAAAACTAATTCCCGGGTTAAAATTGCAAAATATTTTTGGAGAAGATCCTAAAAGTATTGCAAAAGTTAAAGGGTTAAGAGCCGAAGAACTTGAAAAAGTAGAAGAACTTAGAAGACTTTCTGAAGGTTCTAATTTAGAAGCAAAAACTATAAATCAGGCACGTGCTTTAGAAGGATCTGTTAGAAATACTGGAACACACGCTTGTGGCGTTATTATTACACCTGAAAAAATCACCAATTTAATTCCAGTTTCCACTGCCAAAGACAGTGACATGTATGTTACTCAATTTGATAATAATGTAGTTGAAAGTGCTGGGTTATTAAAAATGGATTTTTTAGGATTAAAAACCTTAACATTAATTAAAGATACCGTTAAAATAATAAAGGCAATTCATAACATAGATTTGGTTCCAGATGATTTTCCTTTAGACGATCAGAAAACATACGAACTCTTTCAAAAAGGTGAAACTATTGGGGTTTTTCAATATGAATCTCCTGGGATGCAAAAGCATATGAAATCGTTAAAACCTACAGAGTTTGCCGATTTAATTGCAATGAATGCTTTGTATCGTCCAGGTCCTATGGAATACATTCCGTTGTTTATTATGCGTAAACATGGAGAGGAAGAAATTGAGTACGATTTACCTGAAATGGAAGAGCATTTACAAGAAACCTATGGTGTAACTGTTTATCAAGAGCAAGTAATGCTACTTTCTCAAAAGTTAGCTGGTTTTAGTAAAGGTGATGCAGATATGCTGCGAAAAGCAATGGGTAAAAAGATTTTTTCGTTGCTTGAAGAATTAAAACCAAAATTTATTGAAGGAGGTAAAAAAAATAACCATCCTGAAGAAAAATTAGAAAAAGTTTGGAAAGATTGGGAAGCATTTGCTGCCTATGCATTTAACAAATCGCATTCTACCTGTTACGCATATATTGCTTACCAAACAGCTTATTTAAAAGCACATTACCCTGCTGAATATATGGCTTCCGTCTTGTCTAATAATATGAATGACATTAAGCAAATTACATTTTTTATGGAAGAATGTAAACGTGCCGGAATTCCAGTTTTAGGACCAGATGTTAACGAATCTTATTACAAATTTGCCGTAAATAAAGAGGGTGCCATTCGATTTGGAATGGGCGCCATAAAAGGTGTTGGAGCTGCAGCTGTTGACGCTATAGTTGAAGAACGTAAAAATAACGGACCATATACTTCTATTTTTGATATTACAAAACGGGTAGATTTACGAGCATGTAATAAAAAAGCATTTGATGGTTTGGCAATGGCTGGTGGGTTAGATTCCTTTAAAAATGTGCATCGTGCTCAATATTATCAATTAGATGAAAAAGGTGTTACTTTTATTGAAAGAGCAATTAGATACGGTAATAAATATCAAGAAAATAAAAATTCTGCTCAAGTATCGCTATTTGGTGAAGCATCTGAAGTTCAATTTCCAGAACCAGAAATCCCATATGCTGAAAAATGGGGAATGATGGAAGCTTTATCAAAAGAAAAAGAATTGGTGGGCATTTATATTTCTGGACATCCTTTAGACGATTTTAAAAATGAAATTAAATATTTTTGTAGCACTCCCGTTTCAATTTTTAAAGAAGACTTAAATAAATACGTAGGTTCAAATTTTGCTTTTGCAGGAATTTTAACCGACGTACAACATAGAGTTTCACAAAATGGTAATGAATGGGCCTCATTTGTTGTCCAAGATTTTGGAGACAGCCACGAGTTTCGAATTTTTAAAGATGCCTATTTAAATTTTAAGCCTTATTTATATGAAAATGCTTTTAGACAAATTAAGGTAAATATTGCTCCAGGTTGGAGAAACAAAGATGGAAAAATAGGTGAACCTAGAATTAATTTTACAGGAATTCAAATTCTGCAAGATGTTTTAGAAAAACAGTCTAAAAAAATAACCTTACAATTAGACATTAACCAAGTTAACGAAACAAAAATTTCTGAGATTTCTAAAATATTAAAGCAAAATGAGGGTTCTATTCCTGTGGACTTTACTGTATTTGACCTAAAAGATAAAATAAAGCTAAATTTACATAGCAGATCTGTAAAAGTAAACGTTACAAACGAATTTTTAAAAATCTTAAAAGATGAAAAATTAAGATTTAAATTGAATTAATACATGAAAAAAATCTTTTTTATCTTTTTTGTTTTCAGTTTTATAGTAAGTTTTAGTCAAACAAATTCTTCCTATTTTCAAGCAGATTATTTTTACGGAAATATATTACGTCAAAATCCAGATGCATCTGTTTTATTACAAGGACATCCAACTGGAATTTTTATAAGTTATAATAAAAGAACGTCTGGAGAAGAAAATTGGCAAGAACATTACAATTATCCGGATTTTGGATATTCAATTGGATATCAAGATTATAAATCAGAAATATTAGGTAAGTTATATTCGGTTTACGGGCATTATAATTTTTACTTTACAAATAGAACATCACCAAGTCAGCTAATTTTAAGAGCAGGAATTGGTTTGGCCTACAATACTAATCCTTATAATAAAGAAACCAATAATAAGAATACCGCCTTTGGAACTCATTTAAATTCGAGCACTTATTTTAAATTGTATTTTCAACGAGAAAATATAATTAACAATTTGGGTTTAAACGCCGGTTTAACATTTATACATGCTTCCAATTCTAATATAAAATCACCAAATTCAGGTATGAATGTTTGGGCTGCAACCTTAGGTGTTAATTATAATTTATCTCTGGCACAAGCTGTTAATTACACTCCTTCTTCTGAAAGTAAGTATTTTAAACAACCTATAAAGTATAATTTTGCAGTAAGAGGTGGTATTAACGAGTCAGAAATAATTGGTAGTGGTATAAAACCATTTTTTGTGGTTTCGGCGTATGCCGACAAACGTTTAAACAGAAAATCTGCAATTCAATTTGGAGCTGATTTATATATTTCCCCTATTCTAAAAGATTATTACGAGTTAAATTTAACCATACCGCATACAAACTTAAAAGAGACTTCAGATTTTTCGAGAATTGGAATTTTTATGGGACACGAATTATTTATCAATAAAATATCTATTGAAACCCAAGTTGGATATTACGTAAAATACCCTTTTGAATACCACGGAAGGTTGTATGAAACTTTAGGGCTAAAAAGATATATAAATGAAAAATGGTTTGCTTCAATAAGATTAAAAGCACACGCTGCTGATGCAGAAACTGTAGAATTTGGAGTAGGAATAAGACTTTAACAGCTATTTATGAAGAATCTAATTTTAACGTTTTTCCTTTTATTTACTGTTTTGGTTAGTGCACAAACTGACGCCATAAAGTACAACAACATTCAAACAGAATTCTTTTTTGGAATACCAATTGAACACGATAAAAAACTAAAAAATGCTATAGATGGTAATTCTTATGGAATATTATTAAGTTTTAATAAAATAAATACAAAAAACACAATTTTTAACAAACTTTATAACTATCCAAAAAGAGGTTTTTCCTTTTTATATCAGAACTTTAATTCAGATGTTTTAGGAGAGGTTTTAGGCGGATACAGACATTACAATTATAATTTAAAACATACTTCAAATTCAAGTTTAAAACTTATTAGTGGATTTGGATTTGGTTATGCTACAAAGTCTTACGATGCAATTTCAAATCCAAAAAACCATGCTATTGGCTCTAAATTATTAGCTTCAGCATATCTAAAATTGCAGTTTTTTCAATTGTTAAAAAAAGAAAGATTAAGTGTAAATACGGGTATTAGTTTAATTCATTTTTCGAATATTGCATTTAAAAATCCGAATTTAGGAATTAACACTGTAAACTTAAACATAGGTTTTAACTACTTGTTAGAACCTATAAAATTTGAACCTTTACAAGAAGAAACTACTATTAATGAATTAGATAAAAAAGTACATTTTAATTTAATTTTACGTGGTGGTTATAACGAATCTTTAGAAATACATAGTGGCGTATTTCCATTCTATACCGTTACCTTCTACGCAAGTAAAACCATAAATAAATTCTCTGATATTACTTTTGGAGCAGATTATTTTAAGTCAGAATTTTTAAAAAATCATATTAAAAATAAAAATTTAGAAGAAGGAAAATCTTATAATGAAAATGATTATGCTAGAGTTGGAATATTTGTTGGTCACGAATTAATTCAAAACAATTTTTCTTTTATTTCTCAAATTGGATATACAGTTTATTATCCTTTTCCTTATGTTAGCAGAGTTTACGAGCGTTTTGGATTAAAATATAAATTAGGAAAGCATTTGTTTTCTGAAGTTACAATGAAAATAAATTTATTTAGAGCTGAAGCATTAGAAATTGGTTTAGGCTATAAATTTTAAAAAATAGTTAAATGAAGAAAATAATTTATATATGTTGTTTAATTACAATTTTCAGTTGTAATAGTGAAGATGCAGGAGATTGTTTACAAACAGCCGGAACTATAATACAGCAAGAAATTGATGTACCCCCTTTTAATAAGATTCTAGTAAATAAAAAAGTGGCATTAGTAATTAGTCAAGGACCAACTCAAAAAGTAATCATAGAAACTGGCGAAAATTTAATGCCTGATATTGAAGTACAAGTATTAGATAACCAGATAATTTTAACAAATCATAATACGTGCAATTTCTTTAGAGATTATGGCATTACCAAAGTTTATATTACATCACCAAACATTAGTGAAATTAGGAATGCTTCTGAGTTAAATGTTACTTCAGAGGGTTTACTAAGGTTTCCTAATCTATTTTTAGAATCAGCAGGAATTGGAAATACATATTTAGCAGTTGGGGATTTTAATTTAATTGTTGAAAATTCTAAAGTTACTGTTTTAAGTAATGGTATATCAAATTTTTATTTATCTGGAAAAACAAAAGAACTAACAATTTATTTCGCAAGTGGAGACACACGTTTAGAAGGCAAAAACCTTATATCAGAAGATGTAACGATCTTACAAGTAAGCTCCAATGATATTTTAATTCATCCAACAAAAAGTTTAAAAGGATCCATACATTCAGTTGGAAATATTATTTCTTTTAACAAACCTCCAATTGTTGAAGTGGATGTGCTAAGTAAAGGTAAATTAATTTTTAAGTAAGAAAATCAATTTAGGTTCTTTAGCTTCTATAAACTTTTCATAGCTATATAGGCAAGTATATATTTTCATAAAGTATGGATTCCTGTTTACACAGGAATGACATTTAATTTAAACAAATTAACAATTAATAAAACGAATCATAAAACTAGAAACTTAAAACCTGTCCTGATCTAATTCGGTATCAATTCCCTAAACAAACTTTCTAAATTTTTATTTTTTGTATTTAACTTGAGCGTTTTTAAACCTTGATCGTGTGCAAAATCAAATACAGCTGGTCGCATATCTTTTGTTGTATTAAAAACTAATAACCAACTCGTATCGTATATGTTCTCAGCAGATTTTAAATTCGGAATCGTTTCTACAAATTGTTTTTCAATTTTATAATCAAATTCAACTTCAATTACCTGCTCCTGATTTTTTTTGAGTTCAATTAAATTTTCATCTGCAATAATTTGTCCTTTATTTATTAAAATTACACGATCGCAAATAGCATCTACCTCTTGCATAATATGTGTTGAAAAAAGCACTGTTTTATTTTTACCGATTTCTTTAATTAAACTTCTAATTTCAATCAACTGATTTGGATCTAAACCTGTTGTAGGTTCATCTAAAATTAATACATCTGGATTGTGTAATAACGCTGCTGCCAATCCAACTCGCTGACGATATCCTTTAGAAAGTTGTTTAATTTTTTTATGAGATTCGGGAGTTAAACCTACTTTAGTTATAATTTCATCAACTTCAATTTTAGCAATTTTATAGATTGAAGCATTAAACAATAAATACTCCTTAACATACATTTCTAAATAATGCGGATTGTGTTCAGGTAGGTATCCAATTTGCCTTTGAGCATTTATTTTTTTGGTTTTAATATTAAAATCACAAACCAAAACTTCCCCCTTAGAACTAGTAATAAATCCTGTTATAATTTTCATCATAGTAGATTTCCCTGCTCCATTTGGGCCTAAAAAACCAACTATTTCTCCTTTTTTAATAGAAAAACTAACATTATCTAATGCTTTTTGATCTTTATAAAACTTGGTAATATTTTTAACTTCAATAGACATTTAACAAAAATACATTTTAATTACAATTAGTTGTTACAAATTAACGTTGTATGCGTCATATAATTTTAAGAACTTTGAAAAAAATAATTATGGGTTGTTTAAGAGTACTACTTTGCATCATTTTTCCACCATTAGCAGTTGTTGATAAAGGTTGTGGGTCTATAATTATTGTATTTATTTTAACTTGTTTAGGCTGGATACCTGGTGTAATTGCAGCTTTAATAATTAACAATAATCCGAATAATTAATGCAAAAAGTTATATTACAAGATTTAGGTTTAAAAGATTATAAAGAAACTTGGGATTATCAAGAAAAATTATTTCAAGGTATTATCGACATAAAAATTGATAATAGAAAAAATAATAGTGAAAACGTTACTCCAAATTATTTTGTTTTTGTTGAGCATCCACATGTTTATACTTTAGGTAAAAGTGGAGATTTAAGCAATTTATTATTAAATGAAGTGCAACTTGAACAAAAAGGAGCTACGTTTTATAAAATAAATAGAGGTGGTGATATTACGTATCATGGTCCAGGACAAATTGTTGGCTACCCAATTTTAGATTTAGATAATTTTTTTACTGATATTCATAAATATTTACGTTTTTTAGAAGAAGTAATCATTAAAACATTGGCTGAATACGGAATTACTGCAGCACGCAGTGAAGGTGAAACAGGAGTTTGGCTAGATGTAGGAACACCTTTCGCCCGTAAAATTTGCGCTATGGGAGTTAGAACAAGTAGATGGGTTACAATGCACGGTTTTGCATTAAATGCAAACACTAATTTAGGTTATTTTGATAATATTATTCCCTGCGGAATTAAAGGAAAAGCAGTAACTTCTATGGAAGCTGAATTAGGCAAAAAAGTTGACTTAGATGAGGTAAAAACGAAGATTCTAAAGCATTTTTCGGAGCTGTTTGACGTTGAGTTATAAAATTAAAACAACGTGAGGCACTCAATAAAGTTTAGCATAACGAAACAAACCTTTTAACTTTTAATTTTTTTACAAAACCTAATCTTCTTCGTTGTAATACACTTTATAAAATTTCATTTTTTTCTCCTCGTCGTAGCCTTTTTCTAAATATTCGCTAGAGGCATCTGGCGCATCTATATCTAATTTAATTTGAATATTGGTATCTAGTTTAATTTCAGTTTTAATTTTTTGTTTTTGTTTTTTCAGCACAATGTCTGAAATGGCAAACTGATTTCTAACCAATACATCATTTATTTCTTCAAATTGCTTTTTATAATTATCAAACAGAGGTTTAAAATCTTCATTCTCTTCAAAAACCTCATCTTTAAAATCGTGAATATTTACGTCTTCATTTTCTTTAAAAAAATCGACTGTTTTTGCTAAAAACTTTGATTTTTCCTGTACTCCATAATCTTCTTTTATAACTTCTTCAGAAAAATCTTTACACATTTCAATGTAATTTTGAGTATGCTGATTACTATCATCTGCGTATTTTACATTTAAAAAGTTTTTAATCCAATATTGCGCATCATAATTATTGGTGTCAACACTTAGAACTACTCTTCCTTCGGCATCGGAAGAGTTAATAATTAAACAACCTTTATCTAATTTTTTAGTACTTATTCCTTTCTGAACAAAAACATCTAAACTGTCTTTTTCCATAAAAGTTTGAAAGAAATTTATTTTATTTTCAATTTTAAAAATCCCTATCGCATTTGTAACAACTTCATTGTATTCAATATCTTCAATAAGTGCAATAATAACATCTCCAACTTTAATTTGTGCTGAATTTGATTGTTCGAATAAATGATTTACAATGTGTTTAGAAACATCAACAAAAGTTGTTTCGTCTTTAAAAATTTCTGTTGAATAATTATTTATTTCGTTCAACTCTATATTTGCATGATGATTAAAACGAAAACTTTCTGCAACGTTGGCAAAGGGTTTCAATAAAAAAGGCTTCATTAACTCGTAACTTTCTTCATCGAAAGTAATTACATCCTCAGAAAAAATATTGGTTGCACTGTTAAATTTGTTTCCAACTTTATGAATTATAAATTTTGTTATTGAAGCTCTAGTACGTTTTATCATTTTTTACATTTTAAAAACGCAAATGTAAAATTTTAAAAATACATTTTTAGAAATTACAACTCTAATTTTAATTGTTCGGGAACTAAGCGAAACGTTTTTCTATGGTATGGCGTAATTCCAAATTCTCTAATTGCTTCCCTATGTTGTTTTGTTGGGTACCCTTTATTTTTTTTCCAATAATACTCTGGAAATTCTAAATCTATTTTATGCATAAACTCGTCTCTGTAGGTTTTTGCCAATACAGAAGCTGCCGCAATACTCATAAATTTCGCATCTCCTTTTATAATTGTTTTATACGGAATATTTTTAAACGAATTGAATTTATTTCCGTCTACAATTATATGTTCTGGGGCTACAGATAACTTTTCTATAGCTGTATGCATTGCTAAAATAGATGCTTGTAAAATGTTTATTTCATCTATTTTAAGCTCATTTATATATGAAACTCCGAAAGCTAAAGCGTTTTTTTCTATAAAAGGGCGCAATAATTCGCGTTGTTTTTCTGTTAATTGTTTAGAATCGTTTAATAAAGGATGCTCAAAATCTTCAGGCAAAATTACTGCTGCAGCCACAACTGGACCCGATAAACAGCCTCTACCAGCTTCATCTGTACCAGCTTCCAACACATTTTTTAAAAAATATTTTTGAAGTCCCATATTTTAAAAATAAGATTACAAAATTAAAAAAGTTATCATTGCAATTTACTATTATTATTTTCGTTCAAATAATTTACCTTTGCTACTTTATATAATTTATGAAAAAAGTATTAGTAACATTATTTTTAGGGTTTTATTTTATAAGTATTTCGGCACAAGTAATTATGCCAGACCGTGACAATGGTTTATTTCAAACTGATAGCACTTCATTTAAAGATGCGGTTAATATTAAACTTAGTGGAAAAACTAAGTACACAGATTATAGAATGTTTTCTGTGCATAATGATACCACAGTTATTGATACCACATTAACTTTACAAAAAAATTTTAAATTTAATTATACTAGAAAAGATAATTTTGAATTATTACCTTTTCATAATCAGGGGCAAACTTTTAATAAATTAGGTTTTAACTTTGAAGGAAATTCAGTTTTTCCAGCTATGGGAATGAATGCTAAACAATTTAATTATTACAGTGTAGAAGATATAAAATATTATAAAGTTCCAACACCAACTTCAGAGTTTATGTATAGAACTGGTTTAGAACAAGGGCAGGTTCTAGATGCTTTCTTAACAATGAATACTTCTCCTCAATTTAATTTTTCTTTAGCTTATAAAGGTTTACGTTCTTTAGGAAAATATAGACAATCTTTAGCCAGTCATGGTAATTTTAGAACAACTTTTAATTACAATTCTAAAAACAAAAACTACTATTTAAAAGGTCATTTTTATTCTTTTGATTTTCTTAATGAAGAAAATGGTGGTTTAACAGAAGAGTCTATAAATTATTTTGAAATTAATGATCCAAATTATACGGATCGCGGGCGTTTAGAAGTTAATTTTACAGATGCTGAAAACATGTATGAAGGAAAACGGTATTTTGTTAACCAAAGTATCACACTTTTTTCAAAAAAGAACCAACTTACCAAAAAACATATAAAAAGTGTATTACTAATTGAACAAAAAAAGACAGATTCTTTAAATAATTTACTAGCTCTAAAAGCAGCGGATTCAATGCGGATAGATTCGATAAGCATTTTAGCTAAAAAGGATCTGGAAGTTAGTAATATAAAACCTAAAGATTCCACAAATATTTCTAGCGATGAAGGTATACTAACAGCAGCAATAAAGCTGCAAGATTCCATTAATATTTCACCTAAAGAAAAATTAGTAGAAGCTAATTTAGAAGCTAAA
This sequence comes from Lutibacter litoralis, assembly GCF_014646675.1. GTDB lineage: Bacteria > Bacteroidota > Bacteroidia > Flavobacteriales > Flavobacteriaceae > Lutibacter > Lutibacter litoralis. The sequence goes on from NZ_BMNS01000004.1 coordinate 335,740, forward strand.
GATTCGTTAACTGATTCAATAAAAAAGAATGATACAGTTTCAAAATTAAAAAGTAAAAAACAACTCGCGTTAACTAAAACCAATAAGCAAAACCCCAATAAAAAATCTAAAGATTCTGTACAAGATAAAATTTCTAAATTGGATTCCATTAAAAATATTAAAGATAATTTAGTTTTAAAGTTAGGACATACATTTATGTATGAAACCAAACATTACAGGTTTAAAAAAGGTGATCCTCAAACTTTCTTTGGAGAATCTTATGAAACTTCTATTAAAGATCATACGTCTTATCAAAACATGGAAAACCAGCTCTATTTTGAGCTATACACACCATATACTGGAACTTTAAGAGCAAAAGCAAATTATTACAAATATAATTACCATTACAATAGTATCTTGTATTTAGATACCATTACAATTTCTGATAGATTAAAAGGAGATGTACTTGCTGCAGGAGCAGATTGGAAAGCAACCATTGGTAACTTAAGCGTAAATGCTGATGCTACTTCAATTATTTCTGGAGACTTAACTGGGAATTCTATAAAAGCTTCCATAAACTATAAAAAAGATAGTATTTATAGTATCAAAGGATATGCTGAAGTTACTTCAAAATCACCTAGTTTAAATAAAATCTTGTATCAAAGTGCTTTTAAAGATTACAACTGGAAAAACAATTTTAAAAACGAAGAACTAAAGAATGTCGGTATTGAATTTAAATTAAATAAATGGGGAAGTATAAATACTTCCTATAATTTAATTGATAATTACACCTATTTTGATACAATTTCTCGTCCAACTCAGGCTAAAGAAACTTTAAATTATATAAAAGTAAAAGCCAACCAGTATTTTACATTTAGAAACTTTACCTTAGACAATACTGTAATGTATCAAAATGTTTTAGAAGGTGAATCGTTTTTTCATGTGCCACAAATAGTTACTCAAAACACTTTGTATTACGCAAATTATGTATTTAAAGGAAAACCGCTTTATTTACAAACTGGAATAACTTTTAAATACTTTACTGCATTTAAAGCGAATGCTTACAATCCGCTTTTAAGTGAGTTTGTACTGCAAAATGAAACTGAAATAGGTAATTACCCTATTTTAGATTTCTTTTTTAATATGCAAGTGCGAAGAACACGTCTCTTTTTAAAAGTTGAGAACTTTGGAGCTGGTTTTACTGGCAGAAATTACTATAGCGCTCCAAATTATCCGTACAGAGATTTAACAGTTCGATTTGGTTTGGTTTGGAATTTCTTTATTTAACCTTTTCTAAAATCCTTACCCATGAACTAGGACTTTTAAAAAATAATTCAATTATTTTTAACTAATTGCCTAATTTTTATATTTAATGCAGCAAAGAATAAGGTCATAAATGGACTTAGCCAATTAAATATTGCGTACACAAAATAATCTGCAACATTAACTCCTAAAACTGTAGATTGATAGGCTCCACAAGTATTCCAAGGAATTAAAACTGAAGTTACAGTACCAGAATCCTCTAAACTTCTACTTAAATTTTCAGGAGCCAAACCCTTATCTTCGTATGCTTGTTTAAACATTTTACCTGGAATTACAATCGCCAAATATTGATCTGAAGCAATGGCATTTAAACCTAAACAACTTATAACAGTACTAGCAAATAAGCCAAACACCGATGATGCAACTTTTAATAAAGCATCGGTAATTCTTGTTAAAGCTCCAATGGCATCCATAATTCCACCAAAAACCATAGCACAAATAATCAAATATATAGTCCAAAGCATTCCTTGCATTCCACCTGCACTAAAAAGTTCGTTTAATTTTTCGTTAGCGGTGGTAATTTCAGTATCTATAAAAATTGCGTTTATAATTGATATAAAGTTTGAATTAGACAGCCCACTTAATATCTCCGATTGAAAAATAAATGCAAAAACAGCTGCTAGTAAAACACCAATTCCAAGCGCAATTAATGGTTTTGTTTTGGTTACAATTAACACAATTACAGCTACAGGTACAATAAATAGGTATGGTGAAATATTGAACGTACTATTAATAGTATTTAATAAACCGCTAACATCTGCATTTCCAGAAGTATCAATATTAAAGCTTAGAATACTAAACACAATTAGCGTAATTATAATTGTTGGTACTGTGGTTAGTGTCATATAACGTATATGCGTAAATAGATCTGTTCCCGCCATTGCTGGCGCTAGATTTGTAGTATCACTTAAAGGCGACATTTTATCTCCAAAATAGGCGCCTGAAATTACTGCTCCTGCAATCATACCTGTTGGAATACCCAATGCGCTTCCAATACCTACCAAAGCAATACCAACAGTTGCAGAAGTCGTCCAAGAACTTCCTGTTGCAATAGAAATTAATGCGGCGATAATTACCGAAGCCGGTAAAAAAATTGTTGGATTTAACACTTGAAGTCCATAATAAACCATTGCAGGTATAATACCGCTTACCAACCAAGTTCCAGCTAGAGCTCCCACCAAAAACAATATTAAAATAGGAATTAAAACACTCTTTAGGTTGTCTATAATTTCAACAACCATAGCTTTAAAATTCACTTTATTAAAAAAACCAACTATTGCAGCAACCAAACCACCTAATAATAAAATAAACTGATTGGAATAATCTCCCAATAAAACTCCATCAGCATAAAAAATATTATATGCCAACATAATCATTAAAGCTACTACGGGAATAAGTGCTTCAAAAAAATTGAGCTCAATATTGTTTATAATATCACGATCTTCATTATTAGGAGTGTTCTTATTTTCTTGCATGTATTATTTTTAGAAATGTAATAATACATAAAATTGAAAGTTTACACAAGTTAAAAGCCCCATTCTAATTAAGGAATGAGGCTTAAAAAAATAAAAAGAATCTAAATTTATAAAACGCCAACTTTTTTCATACACATTCTCATGGCTCTGTAAGTGCGTTCAATATCGTTATCTAATCCAATAGAAAAACGAATGATCCCATCGGAAAGTCCCATCTTAAGTTGCTCATCTTCTGGAATTTCAGAAGAAGTACTTGTTCCAGGCGCACTAAATAACGTTTTATAAAAACCTAAACTCACAGCTAAATATCCTAAATTTTCATGTTGCATTAGTTCCATTAATTCATTGGCTTTATCTAAATTACCAACATCTAATGTTAAAATTCCACCAAAACCATATTCTTTGTTGTACATAGTTTTAAACAACTCATTTCCAGGATGACTTTTAAGACCAGGATATACAATCTTTAATCCATCTGCTTCAAAATTTTCAGCTAAAAACAGTGCGTTCTCACTGTGCTTTTTCATTCTAATATGGAGCGTTCTTAGATTTTTTAAGATACTTGCAGCTCGAAAACTATCCATAACAGGCCCCAACAACATAGCGGCTCCATCATTTACATTTCTTAAGCTATCAATAAATTCTTGGCTTGCACAGACTACACCTCCAACCGTATCATTTGTACCGTTTATAAATTTTGTCAAACTATGAATTGTAACATCTGCACCTAATTTTTGTGGTGAAATTATTAAAGGAGAAAATGTATTGTCTACCACTAATAATACATTGTGTTTTTTAGCGATTTTAGATAATTCAGCAATGTTAGCAATTTCTAATAATGGGTTACTAATTGCCTCACAATAAATCATTTTTGTTTCTGAAGTAATTGCATTTTCTACTGCTTCTAACGAGGTAATATCCACAAAAGATGTTGAAATATTAAATTTTGGAGCAAAGTTTTTAAGAAATGCATAGCTCCCACCGTAAATAGTTCTACTAGAAACAATATGATCTCCTGCTCCACAAACTTGCATAAACACAGAGGTAATTGCTCCCATTCCAGAAGCAGCAACATTTGCAGTTTCAGTAAATTCCATTGCCGCCAAGGCTTCACTTAAATATAAATTACTTGGACTGGTATGACGTGAATATAGATAACAACCTTCTGCATGACCTTCAAATGTGTCTAACATTGTTTTTGCATGTAAAAAAGTATAGGTTGCTGAATCTGATATTGAAGGATTTACTCCTCCAAACTCTCCGAAATATTGTAAATCTTGAATATTATTTGCTGGTTTATGGCTCATGACTAACTGTTTTTTTATTATACATAGTTAAAGTTACTCGTATAAAATTAAGATATATTAATTATATATTCTGATTATTTAATCAATAACACTATCTTATACTATTAATCACTCTTTTTAAAGAATCATTTTCTTTTTATATAAATATTTTTATTAATTTTAGAAAAAATTACTCCCAATGAATAAAATTGATACAATTGATAATCAAATTTTAATGCTCTTGCAACAAAATTCTAAAATGAATATAAAAGAAATTGCACTAAAAATTGGCTTAACAACTACACCTACTTACGACAGAATTAAACGTTTAGAAAAATCTGGAACTATTACCCATTATAAAGCCGAAATAAATAGAGAAAAAGTGGGTTTAAATTTGGTGGTTTTTTGTCAGGTAACGCTCCAGGTACATTCAAAAAAATTAATTACTCAATTTGAAAACGCTATTGAAATAATGCCTGAAATTGTTGGGTGCTTTCATATTGCAGGAAACTTTGATTATTTATTAAAAGTTGTAACTCCAAATATTAAATCTTATCAATTTTTTTTAAAGAATAAACTTTCTGTTTTAGAGTCAGTTTCTAATGTGCAAAGCAATTTTGTTATGAGTATGGTTAAAGAAAATACCATTTATAAATTAGCTTAAAAAAGCCTGAATTAAAATTCAGGCTTTTTAAAAGTTTATTTATTCTTTCATTTATTTGCAACAATTGTAACTTGTAAATCAAATTCATCATTTATAAACTTTTCTTTTAAGTCGTTAAAAAACGATTTGGATTTATACTTTACATTAAAATCTGCTCTATTAATTTGAAAAACATCTGTTTTTAAAGTAACTGAATTATCAGTTTTTCTAACATTCCCTAATAAAGAAATTTCCTTTGTAATCCCTTTAATAGTAATATTTCCTTTAATTGTTGCTTCTCCATTTTCACTCATTTCAACTTGAGTAATTGCAAATTTTGAAGTTGGAAAAGTTTCAACTTCAAAAAAGTCTTTAGATTTTAAATGTCCTTCTAATCTAGCACTTCCATCAGCGTCTTTTATTGTAGCCATAGCTACAGAAAATAATCCTCCCGCAATATATTCATCTTGCATTAAAATTGACCCAGATTGCACCTCAATCGTTCCATTATGTGAACCCGTTGGTTTGTATCCTTTCCATGTAATTGTTGATTTTGCAAAATCAACTTCATACTTTTCTTGTGCAGTAACTTCTGAAAACGATAGCACTACAAATAATACCAGTATTCCAATTTTTTTCATTCTTTTTCTATTTTAGTTAATAACATTGTAAATGTATTAATTTAAAGTTTACCACTTTAAAAATAGCATTTCATCAAGATGATTACACTTTACATTTATTTTGATGCATTCACTTCAAAAGAAATTTCAAATTCATCATTAATAAATTTATCTTTTAAATTATCGAAGAATTTTTGAGATTTGTATTGAATGTCAAATTCAGTTCTGTCAATTTCAAAAGGAGCTCCAGAAAGTTGAATTCCATCAGCAGAAGTTGATAACGTTGCCGGGAACTGAATACTTTTTGAGATTCCTTTAATAGTTAAATCCCCTTTAACTAAGCTACCGTTAACACTTGTAATCTTAAATGTTGCTGTCGGATTATTTGCAACATCAAAAAAGTCTCCACTTTCTAAATGCCCTTTTAGTTTTGCGTTGTTTTCATCATCTGCTGGAATATCTAAAACGGTAATTGCGTTCAAGTCAAACACAAAATTTCCACCAACTAATTTTCCTTCTTTCACTTCTAAAGTTCCATTTTTAATTGCAACAGTTCCATTGTGCGTTCCAGTTGGCTTAAATCCTTTCCAATTTAAAACAGAAGTTTCTGTATTTGCTGTATAATTAGCATCCGCTATTCCCTGAATTTCAGTTTTGGCTTCTGTTGTATTATTTTCTTTTTTTACTTTTTCTTTACAAGAAATAAATAGTAGTGATATAACTACTAATGATAAGATTTGTTTTTTCATTTTTTTTAGTTTTAAATAATTCTGTAGAGTAAAAATAGCATTACTGCTATAATTAGACCTGATATAGATATTGTTTTAATTTATTAAAGTATAGTTAAACTTTATTTTTTGAATCAATAAGTATGGTAACTGGTCCATCATTTGTTAACGATACTTTCATATCTGCGCCAAATTCTCCAGTACCAACTTTTTTATTGAGTTCGGTTTCAAATTGAATTACAAATTGTTTATAAAGTGGAATTGCAATTTCTGGTTTTGCTGCCTTAATATAAGAGGGTCTGTTTCCCTTTTTTGTACTAGCTTGTAATGTAAACTGGCTTACAATTATGGCATCTCCATCAACATCTATTAACGAATTATTCATAACGTAATTTTCATCATTAAAAATCCTAAGATTTACAATTTTTTTTGACAACCAATTAATATCTTCTTTTGTATCTTCTGCAACGATTCCAACTAAAATAAGCAATCCGTTTTTAATTTCACTTACAACTTTACCTTCAATGGTAACAGAAGCTTCCAATACTCTTTGAATAACTGCTTTCATTCTGTTGGTTTTTGGTTGTTAGTTTTTAGTTTTAACAACATTTCATCTTTTTCACTTTTCACTTTCAAACTTTCATCTTCTCTACCCATAAATATCCGTTCTGTAATGCTCCTCGTCTCCTTCAACCATTTGTAGGTAACTATTATACCTTGAGTAGGCAATTTCACCATTTTCAATAGCTTCTTTTATGGCACATTTAGGTTCGTTAATATGCAAACAATTATTGAATTTACATTCAGATTTTAATTTAAAAAACTCAGGAAAATAATCTGTTATTTGGTGCGGATCAAAATCTACCACTCCAAAGCCTTTTATTCCAGGTGTATCAATAATAAAACCACCAAAACTTAAATGAAACATTTCAGCAAATGTGGTGGTATGCATTCCTTGTTTATGTTGTTTAGAAACTTCTTTTGTTTTTAAATTAAGAGTTGGTTCAATAGCGTTAATTAAGGTAGATTTCCCAACACCAGAATGTCCAGAAAACATAGTGGTTTTATCCTTCATTAATGTTTTTACCTCATCAATCCCAATATTTTTTGTTGCAGAAATGGCAATACATTTATAACCAATATCTGTATAGATAGCATCAAGCATTGCAAGTTTTTCTAGCTCTTCATCGTTATAAATATCCAATTTATTAAACAATAATACTGTTGTAATATTATAAGCTTCTGCAGTTGCTAAAAACCGATCTATAAAACCTGTAAATGTTGGAGGATTGTCTATAGTAACCAATAAAAAAGCAACATCAATATTTGCTGCAATTATATGGGTTTGCTTAGATAAGTTAACAGATTTACGAATAATATAATTCTTTCTTTCAAGAATATTATTTATAACTCCAGTTTCTTTTCCTTCTTCAAATTCAAATATAACGTAATCGCCAACCGCAACCGGATTGGTACTTTTTATACCTTTTATTCTAAATTTTCCTTTTAACCTGCAATCAATAGTATCACCATTTTCATCAAATACTGTATACCAACTTCCTGTCGATTTTGTTACAACTCCTTTCATCTGTTTCTACTTATTGTTTCTTAAGATCTTATGGAACATCAAATTTATTATAAATTTAAAATGGACATTTAATAATTACAAATATAATATAGTTTAAAAGTAATCTACGAAATAACGGTTTAAATTTAATTGCTATTAAAATTTACTAAAAAAGTGAAATTTATTTTATACATTTAAATTACTTCTAATAAAAAGAAATCTTATAAAAAAGAATTTATAATGGGCAAAAAAAAACTGAATAGAAAAAAATTAAATCCTCAAAATCCCATTTTTACTGGTATTAAATATACCGATGACTTTAAGATGCAACTTTTTAGTTACACCCAAAGTGAATTAAATGAAAACAATAATTTTTACGAAAAAGACTATAATGGCTTTAAAGATGACAGCAAACAATATTGGCTTAATACGCACGCCATACACGATGTAGCCCAAATTTATAGTATTTGCAAGAAAACTGGAGTTCACGATTTAGTAATTCAAGATATTCTAGATGTAAATCAAAGACCTAAATTTCAACAGTATGAAGATTACATCTTTTTCTCCATAAAATCTTTATTACCTACAGAAACTATTGAAATTGAAGCAGAACAATTAAGTTTTATTTTAGGTAAAAACTTTTTAATATCCTTTCAAGAAAGAAAAGCAGATCATTTTGAACATGTTAGACACAGATTAAGAGAAAATATTGGAATTTTGAGAGAAAGAACTACAGACTATTTACTTTTTCTTCTATTGGAATCTATTTTAGATAATTATTTTAAAACTATTGATAGTATAGAGGATAAAGTTGAAAGTTTTGCCCTGATTGATATAAATGAAGACCCTTCTCCCGAATTACTAAATACCATTGAAGTTTACAAGAGACAATTGCATTTTATTAAAAAAACAATTATCCCAATACGCGATTTTGCAACAAAAATTGAACGAGAACAGCATAAACTTATTCAACAGAAACACATTAAATATTTTTTTGAAATTAAAGATATCTGTCTTACACTTTTAGATAATTGCGATAAAATAGAAGCAAGATTAGAGAGTAACATTAATTTATTTTTTTCAATACAAGGGCACAGAATGAACCAAGTTATGAAAACTTTAACTGTAGTTTCTACAATTTTTATTCCACTGACTTTTTTAGCGGGAATTTATGGTATGAATTTCACTAACATTCCAGAACTATCTTGGAAATGGGGATATTTTGGTTTCTGGTTAATTATATTAGTTATTTTTATATTAATGTTGTTTTATTTTAGAAGAAAAAAGTGGTTTTAAATCACTACTTTTTAACCTATTATTATTTAATAAAAATAACTATTAAATCAAAAATATTATATAATTTTACTTTATAAATACAGTAAAAAGAATATGAACATGTTTCCTGTATTTTGCTTATTTAAAACAATTTACAACTAAAAAAATGAAAGATATAGAAAATATTGAATTAACTTATTTAACTTTAAATGACTATCAAGAACTAAAGGCTGCCATGATAGATTCTTATACAACTATGCCAAATTCTTTTTGGAAAGAACACCAAATAGCATCTCTAATTGAATGTTTTCCAGAAGGGCAGGTTGTCATAAAAATTAACGATCAAATTGCTGGTTGTGCGTTGTCTATTATGGTAGATTATAATAGTTTTGACGACCATCACTCCTATCAAGAAATTACAGGAAATTATACATTTAGCACACATACATCAGATGGAGATGTGCTTTACGGAATTGATGTTTTTATAAAACCAGAATATAGAGGATTACGTCTTGGACGAAGATTGTACGATTATAGAAAAGAATTGTGTGAGCGTTTAAATTTAAGAGGAGTTGCTTTTGGTGGAAGAATTCCAAATTATCATAAATATTCAGATAAATTATCACCTAAAGAATATATTGCAAAAGTTAGAAGAAAAGAAATTCACGATCCAGTATTAAATTTTCAAGTTTCTAATGATTTTCACCCAACAAAAGTGTTGAAGAATTATTTAGAAGGTGATGACGCCTCAAATGATTATGCTGTACTCTTAGAGTGGGACAATATTTATTATGAAAAGAAATCTAAGAAAGCATCGGTTATAAAAAAAGTAATTCGTTTAGGGTTAATTCAATGGCAAATGCGACCTTATAAAGATTTAGAAGAACTTATGACGCAAGTAGAATTCTTTGTAGATGCAGTTTCAGGTTATAGATCAGACTTTGCACTATTCCCAGAATTTTTTAATGCGCCATTAATGGCTCAAAACAACCATTTAACAGAAGCTGAGGCTATTAGAGAGCTCGCAAAACATACAGAGGAAATAGTAAAACAATTTTCTCAATTATCTATTTCATACAATATAAATATAATTTCAGGAAGTATGCCCGAAATGCAAAATGGCAAATTATACAATGTAGGTTATTTATGCAGAAGAGATGGTACGGTTGAAAGATATGAAAAATTACATGTAACACCAGATGAAGTTCGAGTTTGGGGACTTCAAAAAGGACATGAATTAAAAAGTTTTGATACGGATTGTGGAAAAATTGGAATCTTAATTTGTTACGATTCAGAATTTCCTGAATTAAGTAGAATTTTGGCAGATGAAGGAATGGATATTTTATTTGTACCATTTTTAACGGACACACAAAATGGCTATTCAAGAGTAAGAAATTGTTCGCAAGCCAGAGCTATAGAGAATGAATGTTATGTTGCAATAGCAGGTAGTGTAGGGAATTTACCAAAGGTTCAAAATATGGACATTCAATATGCACAATCTATGGTGTTTACACCTTGTGATTTTGCTTTTCCAGCAAATGGTATAAAAGCAGAAGCAACTCCAAATTCTGAAATGATTTTAATTGCTGATGTAGATATAGATTTACTAAGACAATTGCATCAATTTGGTAGTGTTAGAAATTTAAAAGATAGACGTAAAGATTTATACGAATTAAAAAAGTTATAACAAATAGTTCTCTTATGTAAAGTCCATCAGAAATTAATTGATAAAACATAAATTATGGATGAGTTAAACAACATAATTCGAGATTTTAAAAGTTGGGAATCTAGTGATTTAATTATAAAATTTTCTCAATTCATCTTTTGGCTCATAATTATACTATTAATTTCTTGGACCATAAGAAATAGCATTAATAAAAAAATTTCTGATAACTCAAATCGCTATCGCATTAAAAAATTGGTTCGAATTGGTAGTTATATTTTAATTATTTTTTTAATACTTATAACATTTACCGGAAGCTTCCAATATCTTACAGTTTCTATAGGTTTAATTAGTGCTGCAATAGCTTTTGCTTTACAAGAAGTAGTTTTAAGTATTGCGGGTTGGTTTTCCATATTTAGTTCAAATATATACAAACCAGGAGATCGCATTAAAATAAATAATATTAAAGGTGATGTGATTGATATTGGAATTACAAAAACTACTTTAATGGAAATTGGAGATTGGGTTTCTAGTGATAATTATAATGGGAGGATTGTTAAAATTAGCAATTCTTTTGTTTTTAAAGGTGCGGTTCATAATTATTCAACAGACTTTCCTTTTGTTTGGGATGAAATCAACCTTCCTATTAAATATGGCTCAGATATTGGGCTTGCCAATAAAATTATACAAAAAACAGCGGATACTCAACTTTCAAAATATGCTAATTTTGCTAAAGAAGATTGGAAATTAATGGTTAAAAAATATTTAATAGAAGATGCCATTGTTGCATCAACCTTATCGCTAAAATTAACTGATAATTGGATTGAATTTAATCTTAGATATGTAGTAGATTATAAAAAAAGAAGGCTTATAAAAAACGCAGTTTTTGCAGATATTTTAGATGAAATTACAAAAACAAATGGAAAAGTTGAACTAGCCTCAGCAACTTTTGAAGTGGTAGGTATTCCTAAATTAAATATTGACCTTACTAATAAACAATAATTTAAAAGGGTTAAATTGGAATAATTTTTGAGCGATTAAAATACTTAAAGCAACAAATTATGAAAAAAATAATCTATTATTTAGTAACTGTTCTTTTTATTGTTGGATGCAGTTCAACAACAAAAACTACAAAAACGGACACACAACTGCCAGAAGGTGCTATTAGAATAGCAAATGACGAATTGGAGTATGAAATTATTATTATAGACCCTGGTTTTGAAACCTACTTATTAACCATAGCAAAACCTGCAAATTTTTATTCGCAATCTTATTATGAAACGAAAAATAAATTTTATGTAACTGAATGGAATAACAGAGCCAGAAATCCTCTAGGCTATAACCCAAACATTTACGAAAATGTAATTGATTACGATTTCAACATAGATTATGGTTTAGATGTAAATTATAAGTTATACAACTATTTTAAATTTGTTGAATCTAAATACAAACAAAGATTTTAAGTTAATTTAGGTTCTTTTAATGTAGATCGTAAAACTAAATATCCTAATAAACCAGCAATTAGGGATCCAATAATAATACCCATTTTGGCTGCTTTAACTAAACTTTCTTCTTCATAGGCTAAGTTTGCAATAAATAAGGACATCGTAAAACCAAGTCCTCCTAACATTCCTGCCCCAAGTAATTGCTTAAAATTAACGCTCTCTGGTAAATCTGCAAATTTTAACTTTACAGCAATATAACTCATTAAAAAGATACCAATAGTATTACCTAACACTAAGGCTGCAGCAATATTAAAAACTAAATGAGTTGCACCCTCTAAACCTTTAAAGCTAATAATAACACCAGCATTTGCCAAAGCAAAAATGGGCATAATTAAATAAGAAACCCAGCCGTGTAATGTATGTTCTAAATTTTGAAGTGGAGAATGTACTTTTTCTGAACAACTTTCAATTACATCAATAGCGTGTATCTGATCGTTGGATAATAATTGACTAGAAGTGGCTTCATTTTCTCTAAAAATTGACAATTGTTTTTTTACAGTACTTAAATATTCTGAAACATTTACTTTCCTATGAATTGGGATTGAAAACGCCATTAAAATTCCAGCAATAGTAGGATGTACTCCAGATTTTAAAAATAACAACCATACTATAAAACCTATTATAAAAAACAAGTATTGAGAATACACCTTTTTGTAGCTTAAAAAAGAAACCCCAGCAAACAGAATCATTGCATAACCTATTAAATCCCATTGAATATTTGCACTATAAAAAATAGCAATAACTAAAACAGCTCCAATATCATCTACAATTGCGAATGCCGTTAAAAATATTTTCACTCCTAAAGGCACACGTTTTCCTAATAATTTTAATATTCCTAAAGTAAAAGCAATATCTGTTGCCATTGGCACTCCCCAACCTTCCATACCAACTTTACCCTTATTTAAAAAAAAGAAAATTAATATAGGAAATGCCATTCCTCCAATTGCCGCAAATATTGGAAGAGATGCTTTTCTTAAAGTTGTTAGTTCTCCAGCTAAAATTTCGCGCTTTACTTCTAAGCCTATTACAAAAAAGAAGATTGCCATTAAACCATCATTTATCCACAAAATTAAAGACTTGGATAAATGAAAGTCTGTATTTATAAATCCAATTGTAAATTTTTTATACCAAATCTCTTCATATAAATATCCATAAGATGAGTTTGCCCAAATTATGGCAAAAATTGAAACTAAAAAAAGTATAATACTTGAGGCTGTTTCTAATTTAATAAAACTCTTTAATGGATCACTTATAAATTTCATCTAACTATTTTATTTTTTGGAAATATACAATTTTTTTAAAAAATACTATCTTAATTTTTAGTGTAGTATTTAAAAAATTCTTTTTAAAAAGTTCAAAAATCAATTATAATTGAAATAATTTGAATTTTACTCATACTCTAAATATTAAACAATAAAATGCACTAAAAGATGGGAAAATTACTAATCTGAACCTGCAGGTTATTCAGACAGGCTCAGAATGAATATTTTAAGTATCTTTAAAAACCTCTTTTATTTACTTATTCTCATTTTATAGAACGATCTATATACAAAATACAATGCAACTAATAAGAATGCAATTCCAAAGTAAGGAGCTAAACCTCTAAATGAAGGTGAGATTGCAATTTCCATTGCCAATAAACCAAATAGGGTTGTAAACTTAATAATTGGATTTAAAGCTACCGAAGATGTATCTTTAAATGGATCACCAACAGTATCTCCTACTACAGATGCATCGTGCAACGCAGTTCCTTTTTCTTTCATATCAACTTCCACAATCTTTTTTGCATTATCCCAGGCTCCTCCAGCATTTGCCATAAATATTGCTTGGTACAATCCAAAGAAAGCGATAGAAATAAGATAACTAATAAATAATGAAACTGGTGCTGCTGCAATTAATTTATCTGCATCACTCATACTTTCAGAAAAATCAATAGGTGCAGATAAAAATGCAAATGCAAGTGCAAAAGAGAAAATCGCTATAAAAATATTCAACATTCCTTTTTGTGCATATTGCGTACATATTTTCACTACCTCTCTCGATTTCTCAAGATCTGCTTTTTTAGGCGCATTTGGATCTAAGTTAATATTATCTTTTATAAAGGCAACTGCTCTACTTGCTCCAGTGGTAACTGCCTGTATACTTGCTCCAGAAAACCAATAAATAACAGCACCACCAAGTAAAAATCCGAAAATAGTATATGGATTTAATAGGTTTAGAATTGCTTCAGGCTTAATACCTAAAGAATGTTCAATTACCAAAATTAATGCGAAAATCATAGTTGTTGCACCTACAACTGCTGTTCCAATAAGTACTGGTTTTGCAGTTGCTTTAAATGTGTTCCCTGCACCATCATTTGCTTCTAAATAATATTTCGATTTTTCAAAGTCTGGAGTAAATCCAAAATCTTTTTCTATTTCGACAGTTATTTCTTCAATATTATCTTCAATCAAAGACAATTCATAAATAGATTGTGCATTATCAGTAACTGGTCCGTAACTATCAACAGCAATTGTAACAGGCCCCATACCTAGCATACCAAATGCTACCAAACCAAAGGCGAAAATAGAAGGATATATCATAATATTTCCTAAACCATAAGTTGATGCATAATAGGCAATAAACATTAAGAAAAAGAAAACCATTCCTTGCCAAAAGGCACTAAAATTACCTGCTACCAACCCAGAAAGTATATTCAGTGAAGCTCCTCCTTCTTTAGAAGCTTCTACAACTTCCTTCACGTGAATTGATTTTGGGCTTGTAAATAATTTGGTAAATTCAGGTATTAATGCAGCACCTAAAGTACCAGCACTAATAATTATTGAAAGCGTTATCCATAAGTTATTGTCAAGATCACCTATTAAATAATAGCTTGCAATAAATGTAACTACAATTGACAATAACGATGTAATCCAAACCAATGAAGTTAGTGGCTTTTCAAAATCAAGTTCGTCAACATTACTACATTTTGCTTTTGTTATTGCGCCATTAATCCAATACGAAACTATAGATGTAATCACCATTAAAATTCGCATTACAAAAATCCAAACTAACAATTGTGTTTGTAAAGACGTATCTATAATTGCCAATAAAATAAACGAAATTAATGCAACACCCGTTACTCCGTAAGTTTCAAATCCATCTGCTGTGGGTCCAACAGAATCACCTGCATTATCCCCAACACAATCGGCTATTGTTCCTGGATTTCTTGGGTCATCCTCTCCTATTTTAAAGATTACTTTCATTAAATCTGAGCCAATATCTGCAATTTTAGTAAAAATACCACCTGCAATTCTAAGAGCTGAAGCACCTAAGGATTCACCAATTGCAAAACCAATAAAACTGGCACCCGCATATTCTCCAGGCACAAACAGTAAAATTATTAGCATCATAGTTAATTCCAAAGAAATTAAAACCACACCTATACTCATTCCTGCATTTAAAGGGATGTTTAATAACTTGATAGGTTTTCTCTCTAATGAAGCAAATGCCATACGTGAATTCGCCAAAGTATTCATTCTAATTCCAAACCAAGCAACAGCATAAGAACCTAAAATTCCCAGAATTGTCCATCCTAAAATCATTAACACTCCAACAATACCAAATAAATTTTCTCCTGTTTCCGGATCTTTAGATAAAAAACCAAAATAAAAAGCTACAGCAGTTCCAATAAATAAAAATAAAATAAAAATAAATTTTCCTTGTTGAATTAAATAGGTTTTTGATGTTTCAAAAATAACTTGAGCCACCTCTAACATAGATTTGTGTGCATGAATTTTTTTAATTTGAATAAACTGATAAAACCCAAAAAACAGTCCTAACATCGTAATGATAAAACCCCAATATAAAATATATTGATCCTTAATAGCATCTGGAATTATTAAATCCGCTTCACTTGCAAACATTTGTGCAGGCAGCATTAATACAATTAAAATTGCGATAATTTTTTTCATTGGTTAGAAAGATAAAGATTAGTGATTAAGTTAAAGTACAAAAGGTAAAAAAACATCAAAATGATAACGCAAGAAAAGAGGTTTTCTTGAAATTGATTTATATTTAGGGGATATTCCAAATTAAATCGTACCATTTAGTCTTAAATACTTTATAAAGGTAAATAATTTATATATAAAAATATGACTCAGGCATTTATTTATAATGATTCTAACTTTTAAGACTTAACCAAAAACAAAAAGCTCACCAATTAAATTGGTGAGCTTTTGCTATTATAAAAAGAATGATTTAGTTTTTCTTTTCTACTTCTTTAATTATTTTTTCAACTTTCTTCACCTTAACATCTGCATCTTCTAAAGCATCTATTTTTGATTTCACCTCTTCTTCAGTACCTTCAAAAACTATTTCTACAACAACTTCTTCTTCGTTTTCTATAGTAGTTGTAGTAACCGTAGCTTTTACAGTTCCGTCATCATTATTTTCCATAGTCACCAATACCTCTTTCTTAATTACTTTAACTAAGACTTCAGTTTGAGCTTTATCTTCAGTATATTTTGCCACATCAACAGCATCTAAGGCAATACTTGGTGCAATAACTAAAGCAACTACCGACATTAATTTTAATAAAATATTTAAAGAAGGCCCTGAAGTATCTTTAAAAGGATCTCCAACAGTGTCACCAACTACTGAAGCTTTATGTGCTTCAGACCCTTTTCTCCCGTGCTCTTCAATTGTTTTTTTAGCATTATCCCAAGCTCCACCTGCATTTGATTGAAAAATTGCCATTAATACACCGCAAGTTGTAACACCTGCCAGTAAACCTCCTAGCATCTGTGCACCGCCAATAAACCCGATAAGTACTGGAACTATTAAAGCCAATAAACCAGGTAATACCATTTCTCTAATAGAAGCCTCTGTAGAAATTTCAACACATTTTTCATATTCAACATATCCATCAGCTTCATCAAAAATAGCGAGTTCTTCTTTTGAAAAATTCTCTTTCTTCGAGTCATGCTTTCTCATTACCTCTAAAGCAGCGTGTAATTGTGGTATTTCCTTAAATTGACGACGCACTTCTTCAATCATAGTCATTGCAGCACGTCCTACCGCTTTCATAGCTAAAGCAGAAAATACAAATGGTAACATTCCTCCTACTAATAGACCAGCCATAATTTCCGGCTTGGATACATCAATTGATGTTATATTCGCTGTTTTCATAAAGGCTGCAAATAGCGCCAGTGCCGTTAATGCAGCAGAAGCAATTGCAAATCCTTTTCCAATTGCAGCAGTTGTATTTCCAACAGCATCTAACTCATCTGTACGCTGACGTACTTCTTTTGGTAGTTCAGCCATTTCAGCAATTCCTCCAGCATTGTCAGAAATTGGTCCATAAGCATCCACTGCTAATTGAATTCCTGTATTTGCTAACATCCCTACAGCTGCTATTGCAATACCGTATAACCCTGCAAAATAGTGAGAGAACATTATTGCCCCAGCAATAAATAATATTGGAAACATTGTAGACATCATTCCCACGCCTAAACCTGCAATAATATTAGTTGCAGCACCAGTTTCTGATTGCTTTACAATAGAATTTACTGGGATAGTTCCAGTACCGGTATAAAATTCTGTTACTTTACCAACAGCAAAACCAGCAATTAAACCTGCCAATGTAGCATAAAAAACACCCATCGCATTATATTGTATTCCATCTGTTGTCCATTCAGCTGGCAATAAACCAGATTTTACAATGATGAAAAATGAAGCAATAATCATTAAAAATCCTGATCCGAATTCACCAAAATTCAACGCTTTATGTGGACTACCACCTTCTTTAACTCTCACAAAAAATGTACCTACGATTGATAATACAATACCAACAGCTGCTAAAACCAACGGTAAATAAACCGCTCCTAAGCCTCCATAATCTGGAGTTATAATTAGTGCTCCTAAAACCATTGTACCAATAATAGAACCAACATATGATTCAAATAAATCGGCCCCCATACCTGCTACATCACCTACATTATCACCTACATTATCTGCAATTGTTGCTGGGTTTAATGGATGGTCTTCAGGGATACCGGCCTCAACTTTACCAACTAAATCTGCACCAACATCAGCTGCTTTGGTGTAAATTCCACCACCTACACGTGCAAAAAGTGCAATGGAAGACGCTCCTAATGAAAAACCAGAAAGTACATTTAATACCATTGGTATATTTTCAGTGCCCGGCCACATCCATTGGTATAACATAAAGAGTGAACTTAACCCTAGTACTCCAAGACCTACAACTCCTAATCCCATTACAGATCCACCTGCAAAAGCTACTTCTAATGCTTTTCCAATAGAAGTTCTTGCTGCTTGGGTAGTTCTAACATTTGCCTTAGTAGCTGCTTTCATTCCAATAAATCCAGCTAAAGCAGAGCAAATTGCACCTACAATAAATGATACTGCTACCATTCCGTGAGAACCAACATCATAGGTTCCTTTAAAGTATAATAGAATTGCAACCCCTAATACAAATATTAATAATATTTTGTATTCAGCTTTTAAAAAAGACATTGCACCATCTGCAATGTGCTTTGCAATCCTTGTCATTTTTTCATTTCCTCCATCTTGTTTAGACACCCAGGCATTTTTAAATACAACAAATCCAAGCGCTAAAACCCCAAATAGAGGCAAAAATTTTACAATAAATTCCATTCTTTAGTTAATAAGTTAAGTTAATTAATTTTTCTAATATCGCTAAAATAGTAAAATATAAACTATAAAAAAAACCACCTTTAATTTTTAAAGATGGTTTGCATAAATCGTTGATTGATTATGTATTATATTGTAAAAGTTCTTTTTTTCTTATGTTCGCTATTCTCGTACCTAGCAATACATTCGTGGTAAATTTTTTCCGCTTCCGCTGCATTTCCCCATCCACCAACATCTACTTTTTTCTTTTCTAAATCTTTATAAACTTGAAAAAAATGTTCAATTTCTTTCAATCTATGTGGATTTAAATCATGTATATCTTTTCTATTATTCCAGATTGGATCTGAAACTGGCACACAAATTATTTTTTCATCTGGCCCTTTCTCGTCTGTCATGTGAAAAACTCCAATTGGTCTTACTTCCATAACAACCATAGGAAATGTTGGTTCAGAACCTAACACTAACACATCTAAAGGATCTTGATCTAAAGCTAATGATTCTGGAATAAATCCATAATCACCTGGATACATCATAGATGAAAACAACATTCTATCGAATCTAATTTTATGCAAGGCAAAATCATATTCATATTTGTTTCTACTTCCTTTTGGTATTTCAATTAACACGTCGAATGTTAATACTTTTTTAGATTTAGCAGTCATTTTTTATTTTAATTTTTGCAAAAGTACAAAATTCATAGGTTTGTCTATGCACTTTTTAATATGATTTTAAAAATGGAAACCAAAAGCTCCCTTTATAGCGAACTTATTGGCAGTTGGCATATCTAGATAATTACCTCTCCAACTAAAATCAATTCTAAATACTTTAAAAATATTTCCAATTCCAACACTATATTCATAATAGCCTTTTGTAGGTGCAACATAATTTATATTTGAAGCATTTAAAGCTAAATTTTTTTCTGAGATTTCTCCCCAAACACCTTTAACGCCAACAATTTCTCTTAAATTTAATTTTCTCAATAGAGGTACTCTAGATAAAAAACGTCCGTTAAAATTATGTTCAATATGAAGTGAAGCATACGTATCCGTTACAAATTCGTAATAATCTAATAAGGCATAGGTATTTTCAATAGTAAAATAAGATTGATTTCCAGGTACAACATTTAGTAATCCTAAAGGTACTTCACCAAAAGTTTTTCCAACTTCAAAAGTGGTAAACATTCTACCAAAGCCACCAATTAATATTGGTTGACGGTAATAAAACTGCAATTTCTGATAGTCGAAATCACTATCAAAAACACCTTTTATTCCTTGTGAATAATTTAAAAACCAAGTTGAGTACGTATCTGTTACTTCGTTTCTTTCTACACCGTAACCAATTGTTTTTCTGTCTGGAGTATATTTTATAGAGAAATCTATTTCAGATTGAATGATATTGGATTTTCTAATATCATTTTGTTTATCAACCCAATAATCTAAATTAAATGTTTCTGGAGATGCAGATTCCAATGTTCTATAAGAGGCTCCAATTTTAAATTGTAGGTTATGTTTTGGTTCGATAGACATATAAAAGTTAGACAAATTTATAGATGTTAACTTACTATTATCTCCGCTTGCAAAAAATGAAGAAGATGCAAAACTTCTTCCTAAAATATCATTTGTAGTTGTTAAACTCACTCCTATTTGCTCCACATCTCGCCTGTTCCCTGCTCCAATTATAAACCTACTTTTGGGATTTAACATCCATTTACCTGACACTCCATATTTAAATTTATCATCATCAAAACCATAGGCTGTATAACCTTGCAAACGCCAAGGTTCGTTGCCGCCTAAATAGGTTCTTCCTCCAACACGCAATCGCAATCCTTCAACATCATTTTTTCCAAAAGTTGAATAAATAGATCCAAAATCGAATTTATTAAACTCTATATATCCAGAGCCTAAAATTGAAATAGCATTGTACATTTTTTTAAACTTTGGAACTGTAGTTAGGGTATCTAACATTTTATAGATTCCGAGTTCGTTATCGTTTAATTTTTCTTGCCTATTACCACTCCAAAACGCATCGTTTTTGTTGTAAATTTTTTCATCATAAACATTAATTTCTTTTGAATAGAAACTAGGATCCTTTATTTCATCAAATATATAATCTTTATACATGGTAGTTCTTCTACCATAAACTCCTTTGGATTTATCTTTCTTATTTAAACTAAAATCCGATAACATATAATCTCTTTTCAATAAAAATACCGAATCATTTAGTACATTAAATTCTTGTTCTATATATATATCTTTAACCCAATTAATGTTTGCACTTCGTGTTGCTTGCATATTAATTTCTTTAACTGCAAACGTAGTATCGTTTACCCAAAAATCGCCTTTAAAAGTTAATTCACTTTTTCTTCGAGGATAATATAAAATATTATAACACCATTTATTATCCACAAAAGCACTATCGGTTAACACATAATTATAGGTTGAAATTCCTGACGCTTTTGAAATAGGACTCACAAAACTTTTATCGAAAATTTTAATATAACTATCATAAATATTATAGTCTACATATAAATCTTTTATAAAAGCAATTACATTTTGATTGGAATTAAATCCAGAATTTTTATTTGCAACTAAATCTTCTCGTAATTTTTTACCGTCTTTATTTTTACCATAAGAATTGTACACAGATTCGTTAATAAAAATCGGTAAAAAAGCTTTCCCTGTGATGTTTGAAGTATCTATATTTTTAAAAACAAATTCCATTCCTTTAAACAGTTTCTTTTTCATAAAAGCACTGTCAACATTATTCATATCAAACTCTAGTTTTTCGTACTTTTCGTATTGATATTGATCGAATAAATAAATACCATTTTCACGTTCTTTTGCCCATATCTTCTTCAAGATAGCAATTGCAGGGTTTCCCTTTTTCTTAACCTTACCGCTATAAATAAATACTTCATCTAATTGAGAAGCTGCCTCATTTAAAATTATTGTTAAATTAAAATCTCTACTTTTTATGGGTACTATTTTTGTTTCATAACCTATAAATGATACTTCAATTTTAGTATAAGTCTTATTTGATTCTAGATAAAACTTACCATTCTCATCTGAAACTGTTCCTGTATTGGAATCTACAAAAACTATGTTTGCAAATGGAATTGACTGATTTTGTTCATCTACTACTACACCGCTAATTTTAACCTGTGCAAAACTCATTGAAAAAATGAACAAAAAAAGGAAGTATATAACTTTAAAAATTATTTTCATATTTAATACTTATTGTATTTTAAGGGTCAGATTTGTTATTCTAAATCTAAAGTTAGAATAGACGTTTTAAATAAAAAATCCTTTCAAGTAGTACTTGAAAGGATTTAATAACGCAAATAGTATGCCTTTATTTTATATACATAACATCTTTCACCGCTTTAACAACATCGTTAAAGTTAGGTAACCATTCTTCTAACAAAACTGGAGAATATGGTGCAGGTGCATCTGCTGTTGTAATTCTTCGTATTGGAGCATCTAAATAATCGAATACATTTTCTTGTACTTGAAATGTAATCTCAGAAGAAACACTTGCAAAAGGCCAAGCTTCTTCTAAAATAACCAATCTATTTGTTTTTTTAACTGAAGTAAAAATAGCTTCAAAATCCATTGGTCTAACTGTACGCATATCTAAAATTTCACAAGAAACGCCTTCTTTCTCAAGAACATCGGCTGCTTTGTATGCTTCTTTAATAATTTTACCAAATGAAACAATTGTTACATCTGTACCTTCTCTTTTAATATCTGCAACACCTAATGGAATAATATACTCACCCTCAGGTACTTCCATTTTATCACCATACATTTGTTCAGATTCCATAAAAATAACTGGATCATCATCTCTAATTGCCGCTTTTAACAAGCCTTTTGCATCATATGGATTTGAAGGAACAACAACCTTTAAACCTGGTGTATTTGCAAACCAGTTTTCAAAAGCTTGAGAATGCGTTGCACCTAATTGTCCTGCAGAACCAGTTGGCCCTCTAAAAACAATTGGGCAATTTAACTGACCTCCAGACATCTGTCTAATTTTAGCAGCATTATTAATAATTTGATCAATTCCAACTAAAGCAAAATTAAAGGTCATAAACTCAACAATTGGTCTATTTCCATTCATTGCTGAACCAACAGCAATACCCGTAAAACCTAATTCAGCAATTGGTGTATCAATAACTCGCTTTGCTCCAAACTCGTCTAACATTCCTTTAGACGCTTTGTATGCTCCATTATATTCAGCAACTTCTTCACCTAATAAAAATATAGATTCATCTCTTCGCATTTCTTCACTCATTGCCTCGCAAATAGCTTCTCTAAACTGTATTGTCTTCATTGTATATTTTTTAACGAATTGCAAAAGTAAGCAATTCTAAATTTACTATCAAAAAAATAATACTTAATAAAATTTTACTATGCACGCATAGTATTTTTAAAAAAAAGTGGTACATTCGTAAAAAAATAATAATAAAGTCGTTATTTTTATAAATAAATATTCAAATAAATAATAAAATGAAAATATTAGTTTGTATAAGTCACGTTCCAGATACTACTTCAAAAATAAATTTTACTGAAAACGATACAAAATTTGATAGTAACGGCGTGCAATTTGTAATAAATCCGTATGATGAGTTTGCATTAACGCGTGCTATGTGGTTTAAAGAAAAACAGGCTGCAAGCATAACTGTTATAACTGTAGGCGACGCCACAACAGAACCAACATTAAGAAAAGCTTTAGCTATTGGAGCTGATAATGCTATTAGAGTTAATGCTACAGCAACAGATGGTTTTGCAGTTGCAAAAGAATTGGCTGCAGTAGTTAAAAATGATACATATGATTTAATATTAGCTGGAAAAGAATCTATTGATTATAATGGCGGAATGGTTCCTGGAATGTTAGCTGGATTGCTAGATTACAACTTTGTTAACGCTTGTATTGGACTTGAAATTGAAGGTGAAGAAGCCACTGTTTCAAGAGAAATAGATGGTGGAAAAGAAGTATTATCTTGTAATTTACCTTTAATTATTGCAGGCCAAAAAGGACTTGTTGAAGAGAAAGACCTACGCATACCAAATATGAGAGGTATAATGATGGCGCGTAAAAAACCTTTAACTATTGTTGAACCAACAGCAAGTGATACTGCTACTAAATCAACATCTTTTGAAAAACCAGCTGCCAAATCTGCTTGTAAACTAATAGATGCTGACAATGTAGATGAGTTAATAAACTTATTACACAACGAAGCAAAAGTAATATAGTAAAACACTGTTGAAAAATTGAAAAGTTGAAAAGTGTAAGAACCGTTCAACCCTTAAACGTATCAACTATTAAACAAAATAAAAAAATATGTCAGTTTTAGTTTTAGCCGAAACATCGGAAGGAAAATTTAAAAAATCAACGTTTGAAGTTACATCCTATGGAAAAAAAGTTGCTGAACAATTAGATACAAATCTCGTAGTTCTTGCAATAAATGCAACTGAAAACGAAACACTTTATAAATATGGTGCAGAAAAAGTGTTAAATGTTTCAGATGAAGCGTTGGCTACTTTTAATGCAAAAACAGTTGCAAACATTGTTAAACAAGCTGCAGAAAAAGAAAAATCAACAGTTGTTATTATAGATTCAAATGCAAATGGTTTGTATTTAGCACCACTAGTTGCGGTTAATTTAAATGCTGGTTTTGCAAGTAATGTTATATCTTTACCTAGTTCAACCTCTCCGTTTGTAGTAAAACGGAAAGCATTTTCTAGCAAGGCATTTAATAATTGTGAAATTTCTACTGAAGTAAAAGTAATTGCACTAGCTAAAAATTCTTACGGAGTTTTTGAAAATGAAGTTTCAGGTACCACTGAAAGTTTTTCGCCAGAAATAGCGAGTAGTAATTTAACTTCAGAATCTATTGAGCAAACTACGGGTACTGTAACTATTGCAGATGCAGATATTGTGGTTTCAGGTGGTAGAGGATTAAAAGGACCTGAAAACTGGGGAATGGTTGAAGAATTAGCAGCTATTTTAGGTGCTGCAACTGCCTGTTCTAAACCAGTTTCAGATTTAGGATGGAGACCGCATAGCGAACACGTTGGTCAAACTGGTAAACCTGTTGCGGCTAATTTATATATTGCCATTGGTATTTCTGGAGCAATTCAACATTTGGCAGGAATTAATTCATCTAAAGTAAAAGTTGTAATTAACACCGATGCAGAAGCTCCATTTTTTAAAGCTGCTGATTATGGTATTGTTGGTGATGCTTTTGAAGTCATTCCAACATTAATAGAAAAGTTAAAAGAATTTAAAGCAATTAACGCATAATTTTATTAAATTGTGCCTCTTAACAAGGCTGTCTAATTTTTGGACCAAAAGTCCTTTGATTAGACAGCCTTTTTTGTTAATTTTAACGTATGAGTTTAGTTCGTCTAAATATAAAAGGAATATCCTACAGCCAAACACAAAGTGGTGCTTATGCATTGGTCTTGAGCGAAGAAGAAGGAAACAGAACATTACCTATTGTAATTGGTGCTTTTGAAGCGCAATCTATAGCTATTGCATTGGAAAAAGAGATTAAACCGCCAAGACCTTTAACCCATGATTTATTTAAAACATTTGCTGATAGGTTTCAAATAAAAATTAAACAAGTAATTATACATAAATTAGTTGATGGTGTTTTTTACTCTAGTTTAATTTGTGAACGCGACAATATAGAAGAAATTATTGACACTAGAACGTCAGACGCCATTGCTTTAGCAACTCGTTTTAGTGCACCCATTTATACATATGAAAACATTCTAGACAAGGCTGGTATTTACTTAAAAATGAAGGATGAATTAAGCCCAGGAAAAGAAGATGATATAGGATTAGAAAAATTAATTGAAGAAACTGAACCTGTTAAAAAATCAACCTTTTCAAAAGTCAGCTTGAAACAGTTAAATGAAAAATTAGAAAAAGCTGTTCAAGATGAAGACTACGAATTAGCTGCAAAAATTCGTGATGAAATAAATAAACGTACCCAATAACCAAACTTTAAAATGACAAAAAAAATTGGCTTAGCTGCACTACTATTTTTTAGTATTGCATCTGCAAATTCGCAAGAAGTTACATCTAATTTAATAATAGACAATCAAGGATTTTCAATTACATCTTTATGGAGAGGTGTTTTAGGAATGTTTTCATTATTAGTTGTCGCTTACTTGTTTAGTAGTAACAGAAAAGCAATAAATTGGAAAACTGTTGGAGCTGGGTTAACAGCCCAACTTTTAATAGCAATCGGTGTTTTAAAAATTCCTTTTGTACAGGCCATTTTTGAATTTGTTGGAAGTATTTTTACAAATATTTTAGATTATACAGCAGCAGGTAGTGAATTTTTATTTGGAGGTTTAATGAATAGCGAATCGTATGGATTTATATTTGTATTTCAAATACTCCCTACAATTATTTTCTTTTCGGCATTGACTTCCTTATTATTCTATTTAGGAATTATACAAATTATAGTAAAAGGATTGGCTTGGTTACTTACAAAATTATTACATATTTCTGGTGCTGAAAGTTTATCTGTTGCTGGAAATATATTTTTAGGACAAACAGAAGCCCCTTTAATGATAAAAGCATATTTAGAGCGTATGAATCGTTCTGAAATATTATTAGTTATGATTGGTGGAATGGCAACTGTAGCAGGTGGTGTTCTAGCTGCATATATTGGTTTTTTAGGAGGCAACGATCCCGAACTACGCTTACATTTTGCTAAACACTTGCTAGCAGCATCCGTTATGGCCGCTCCTGGAGCAATTGTAATTTCTAAAATGTTATATCCTCAAACTGAAACCATAAACACCGATGTTCACGTTTCGCAAGAAAAAATTGGATCTAATATATTAGATGCCATTGCAAATGGAACAACAGAAGGTTTAAAGTTAGCTGCTAATGTTGCAGCAATGTTATTGGTTTTTGTAGCTATTATTGCAATGCTAAATGGTATGTTAGGTTGGGTTGGAGATGTTACCAATTTAAATGATTGGATGGCAGCAAACACACCATATCCTAAATTTACTTTAGAAGCCATTTTAGGAACAATTTTTGCACCTCTAATGTGGCTTATTGGTGTAGCCAAAGAAGATGTTATGCTTATGGGACAATTATTAGGCGTAAAATTAGCTGCTAGTGAATTTGTAGGATATATTCAATTAGCCGAACTTAAAAATGTTGCAAATGTCACTCATTTTACTTATAATAAGTCTGTAATTATGGCAACTTACATGCTTTGTGGATTTGCAAATTTTGCATCTATTGGAATTCAAATTGGAGGTATTGGATCCTTAGCTCCTGGGCAACGTAAAACACTATCTGAGTTTGGTATAAAAGCATTAATTGGAGGTTCTTTAGCTTCATTACTTTCTGCAACAATTGCAGGAATGATTATCGGATAATTTTTGTTTATTTGTTTAAAAATAAACACCTAAACACTTAAATAGCAATAATGAAACAATATTTAGACTTAATAAAGCACGTTAACAAAAACGGAATTTTAAAAGAAGATAGAACTGGAACTGGAACAAAAAGTGTTTTTGGTTATCAAATGCGTTTTGATTTAAATGAAGGGTTTCCAATGGTAACTACAAAAAAACTTCATTTAAAATCTATTATTTATGAATTGCTTTGGTTTTTAAAAGGCGATACAAATATTGAATACTTAAAAGAAAATAATGTTAAAATATGGGATGCTTGGGCAAACGAGCACGGAGATCTAGGACCTGTTTATGGACATCAATGGCGTAATTGGAATAGTGAAGGTATCGACCAAATAACTGAAGTAATTAATACTATAAAAACAAACCCAGACAGTAGAAGAATGCTAGTAACCGCTTGGAATCCAAGTGTATTACCCGACACATCAATTTCATTTTCTGAAAATGTTGCTAACGGAAAAGCTGCTTTACCCCCTTGTCACGCTTTTTTCCAATTTTATGTAACAGACGGTAAATTATCGTGTCAATTATACCAACGTAGTGCAGATATTTTTTTAGGAGTTCCGTTTAATATTGCTTCCTATGCGCTATTAACAATGATGATGGCTCAAGTTTGTGGTTTAGGCTATGGAGATTTTATTCACACATTTGGTGATGCACATATTTATAGCAACCACAACGAACAAATTGCTTTGCAATTATCTAGAGAGCCAAAAACATTGCCTTTAATGAAAATAAATCCAAAAATTAAAAATATCTTTGATTTTAATTTTGAAGATTTTACCTTAGAAAATTACAATCCACACCCGCATATTAAAGGTGTAGTTTCTGTATAATATTATAGAAAAGAAAACGTTAAGCATAAAAAAACAGTATGGACTCTTTACAATTAAAAAATAAAATTATTCAAAGAATTATTGAAATTGAAGACGTTAAATTGTTAAAATCAATTGACATTCTTTTTAATACTTCAGATAAAAATATTTCAAAGTTTTTAGCTTTTGCAAATGAAAAATTATCTCAAGCTGATGAAAAAGAAGACTTTACAGATTATATAAAAGAATGGGTTAAAAGCATGTAAAACTAATTATATGATGAAAGAACAGCACGAATTGTATGAAAATGCTCGACATCGAATCAAACAAAAGAAACGATTATATTTACATTTTATAGTTTTTTTAGTGGGTTCTGTATTTTTAATTATACTTAATAAATTTTTAAATATTTGGGAACAGTTCGATTGGTTTGTTTGGGCAATTTTAATTTGGTTATTCTTTTTTATATTACATGTAATTAATGTTTATGTTACCAATAAGTTTATGAATAAAGAATGGGAGCGCAAACAAACAGAAAAATTAGTACTAAAACAAGAACTAAAAATTGCTAAACTTGAAAAAGAAATAGCCCAAGAAATAAAACTCAAAGCTGAAAGTGAGCAATATGCCTCAGAAGTAAAAAATAAGGAAGAACTGCCAAAAAAGACAAAAAACGAATGATTACAATTATAGCTGCAATAGCAGAAAATAATGCTTTAGGAAAAGACAATCAACTTATTTGGCATTTACCAGCAGATTTAAAAAGATTTAAACAAGTTACATTAAATCACCATATTATTATGGGTAGAAAAACGTTTGAATCTCTTGGAAAGCCACTTCCAAACAGAACTTCTATTATAATTACTAGAAATAAAAATTTTAATGCTGAAGGTTGTATTGTTGTACATACTTTAGACGAAGCTCTTGAAGCAGCAGCTACAGATGATAATCCATACATTTTAGGCGGGGCAGAAATTTACAAACAAGCTATTGAAATTGCAGATAAACTAGACCTAACTTTTATACATAATACTTTTAATGCTGATGCATTTTTCCCTAAGATTGACACTTCAATATGGAAAGAAACTTCTAGACAACATTTTAAAGCTGATGAAAAAAATAAATATGACTATAGTTTTGTGTCATATAGTAAAAAATAAAAAAGAGCCTTCAATAGAAGACCCCTTTTAATTAAACCAAACTTAATAATAAGTGAATTACTATTTCTTTTTATAAATTTTTTGTTCAAATACTCTACCAGCACTTTTCATTACAATGCTATAATTTCCAGATTTAAGATTTTTTATATTTAATGTTTTACCTAAGTTTATACCACCATTTAACTTCTCTTGATATAAGCTGTTTAATTGATTATCATATAAATAAATCTCAAAATCTTCCTTTTTAAATTCTATTTTAGAAATAAAAACTAAATCTCCCTCTTGCCTAACAATAGGCTTGTAATACGTACTTTCAATGTCGCTTTTAAATTCACATCCTTTAGAAGATATTTTAAAAGGCATTAAATTAATTTTTGTTCTACCTTCAATCTCAAAGTAATAATTACCCTCTGGCAATGTATTTAAATCATATTTTTTTGAAATATAATTTCCTTCAAACTTTTCAGTATATAGAACCTCTCCAAAAACATCTTTTACTCTTATTGTTAAATCGCCATCTGAATTTTCTAGTTTTAAATCAATTAACTTTGAGCTAATTACCTCTACTTTAACCTTGTTATTAATGTTTGTTGCGTTAATTACTATAGTAGTTAATAAAGCCACAATAAGTAATTTCATTTTAATTAAATTTTTCATATTCAATAATTTATTAATTAGTATGGGACAAATGTATGGCGGAATCTCAATCTAAAAAACCTCCAATTTTTCATATTTGTGTTCTATTTTAACTATTAATTAATTGTTAATAATTCGATAGGTTAATTTAGAACATAAAAACATCAAATCTAAATAGAATCATTGTTTTATTTATATTTACTTTTGTACTTATAGAGAATATGAAAAATACAAAACCAACATTTAAAAAACTAAATCCTGAATTCGGAAGCTCAATTCGAATAAAACAACATAGTAAAAATGTTGTTGATGGTTTACCCTCGTGGCATTTTCATCCAGAATTAGAGTTGATCTATGTTAACAAAGCAAAAGGTAAAAGACATATTGGCAGCCATTTATCTTATTTTAGTAATAGTCAATTAATTCTTATTGGGGCTAATTTGCCACATAGTGGTTTTACAGATAGATTTACTTCAAATGGTAAGGAAACGGTTATTCAATTTAAAGAGGACTTTTTAGGAGAAAATTTTGTTAATTTACCAGAAATGCAACTAGTAAGATCATTGTTTCTTAAAGCCAAGAAGGGTATTCTATTTAATATTGAAGTAAAAACATTAGTTGGTCCAAAAATAGAGAATTTAGTTAATTTTGAAGGAATGGATCGAATTATCCATTTTTTAGAAATTTTAAAAGATTTAGCGCAAACAAAGAATTATACATTATTAAATGTTGATGGTTTTGCTTTTGAAGTTGAGCCTCAAGATAATAACAAAATAGACGTTATTTTTGGTTTTGTAAATACCAACTTTAAAAGACCTATTCCTTTAGATGAAATTGCCGAAAAAGTAAACATGACAGTACCCGCATTTTGTAGGTATTTTAAAAAGTCTACTAACAAAACATTTACCCAATTTGTAAATGAATTTAGAATTGTACACGCTACAAAATTACTTGCAGAAAATCATTCGAGTATTACAGAAATTTGTTTTGAAAGTGGATTTAATAACTTCTCTCACTTTAATAAATTATTTAAAAAATTTACAGGAAGTAGCCCTCTTAAATACCGTAATGAGATGAAAAAATTATTGGTTCAAAAGTAAATTTATTTATAATCTGTTAATTTTCACATTCAGAAATTTATTTTCATAAATTCTTGCATTCACAGCAATAATAGCTTAAAACATATCGGTTGGACTAACCAAGAATCATAAACTAATTAATATCTAACATAAAAGGAGCCCTAGCCTGTATTCCTTTTAACGTTGAAAGTTGTTTTATACTTTTATATATTTTATAATGCTCCTCCCCTAACTCTTCCAAAAATAATTTTTCTTTAGATTTCATAAAAGGAAAACTATTAATTCGATCTTCAAAATCTATTTTATAACTAGGGTAATTTCTAACTCTATAATCTGTTACTTCAGCCAATTCTGCAGCATGTAAAATGGCATCATCTAAATTACCTAATTTATCTACCAAGCCTTTTTCAATAGCTTCAACTCCAGACCAAACTCTACCTTGAGCAACACTATCAACTTCAGCTACTAACATGCCTCTTCCTTTTGCAACTCTTTCTAAAAAAGTAGTATATACTTGTTCAACTCCTTCTTGTGTAACTGTTCTAAAAGCATCTGTCATTGGTTCAAAAACACTATAACTAGCACCCTTATTAGTACTTACTTGCTCCGCATTAACACCAATATTATCGGCTAATTGACTAATGTTTGGCAACACTCCAAAAACACCAATAGAACCTGTAATTGTAGTAGGTTCCGCAAAAATGACATCTGCATTACATGCAATATAATATCCCCCAGATGCAGCTAAATTACCCATAGAAACAACAATTGGTAACTTTGCACTAGCCAACTCTAATCCTCTCCAAATCAACTCACTAGACAATGCGCTTCCTCCTGGAGAATTTACCCTTAAAACAATGGCTTTAACATTTTTATCATCCGTTGCTTTTCTTAGTGCATTAATAATTAATTCTGGGCCAATAGTATTTTCATCTCCTTTACCATATATTATTTCACCTTGTGCATAAATTACAGCAATTTTATTAGTTGCTGAAGAACGTTTACGTCCTTTTCCAATAGAAATATAATCTTTTAATGTAATTCGGTTTAAATCATCATTTGAAGAAGTACCAGTTGCAATTTTTAATTTATCGGTATATTCATCAACATAAACTCCTCCATCTACCATACTATTTTCAAGCGCTAAAACAGCATTTCTTGCCAATAAATCGTCTGCAATATAATTTAATTCCTCAACAGATTTATTTCTACTTTTAGAAATATCTTGTAACATTTCGTTCCAAATAGAAGTTAAAAAAGATGTAATTTGACTTCTGTTATTCTCGCTCATTTTGTTATATAAAAAAGGTTCAACAGCACTTTTGTATTTTCCATGGCGAATTACCTCCAATTTAACTCCAGTTTTATATTGTACATCTTTAAAGTATAAAACTTCTGTAGAAAGTCCTTTAAAATCTATAGCGCCATAAGGATTTATAAAAACAGAATCAGCAACGGAGCTTAAATAATAACTCTTCTGATCGTATAAATCGGCATAAGCATTTATAAACTTACCCGATTCTTTAAATTCTGAAAGAGCATTTCGTATTGCTTGGGTTTGAGCAATTCCGCCATTAATACCAGAAACTCGAATACTAATACCTTTAATATTGGTATCGGAAGCGGCATTATGAATGGCATTTAGTATTTCATTTAAACCCATTTTACCATCATTAAACCCAAATATTTCATCAAAAGGGTTTTCACTTTTTGGAGCATAATCTTTAATTACCCCCTTTAATCTTAATTCTAAGACAGAATTGTTTTTTATCTCTATTTTTTCACTTTCAGAAGCTAATGAAGCTATTAAAATAAATAGCATAAAAATGACGCCTAAAGCTATAAATGTTCCAAAAATGGAAGCTACTAAATTTCTTAAAAATTTCATGAGTGCACTTTATTATATTAAAATAACTTAAATGTTTATAAGTTGAGCCACAAAGATATATTTTTAAATAATACTTTTCTTTTCTTTGTACTCAGTTTATGAAAATATTAAGAACCACATATCTTTCTTTAGGAAGCAATCAAGGTGCTAAACTTAAAAATTTACAAAAAGCAATTAATCTAATTGCTGAAAAAATTGGTACTGTCTCTAAAATTTCATCTGTTTATAAAACCGCATCTTGGGGTTTTAAAAGTGATGATTTTTATAATATATGTGTTGAACTTTCTACAAATTTAAATCCAGAAGATTTATTAAAAGCTATTCATAAAATTGAAGTTTTTTTAGGAAGAAAACCAAATATTAATACTGAATATAAAGCTAGAACCATTGATATTGACATTTTATTATTTGATGCTGAAATAATTTTTTCAAAAGAATTAAATGTTCCTCATAAGGAAATGTTGCATAGAAACTTTGTATTAATTCCTTTGGCAGAAATTGCACCAAATTTAATACACCCTATTGTAAAACAACGCATGTGCGTTCTTGTTGAAAATTGCACAGACAACAACGAAATAGAAAAAACGAATCTAAACCTCGTACGTCCGATTTGTATTTCAGAAAAATATAATTACATAGCTATTGAAGGGAATATTGGTGCTGGTAAAACAACACTAACAAATATGATTGCTGAAGATTTTAATGCAAAAAAAGTATTAGAACGCTTTGCAGACAATCCATTTTTACCAAAGTTTTACCAAGATAACGAACGCTATGCTTTCCCTCTGGAAATGAGCTTCTTGGCGGATAGATATTCACAACTTACCGATGATTTAGCGCAATTTGATTTATTTAAAAACTTTATAGTTTCTGATTATTATATTTTTAAATCCTTGATTTTTGCACAAGTAACTTTACAAAAGGAGGAGTATTTTTTATATAGAAAAATGTTTGATATTATGTACAAAGAAATTACCAAACCAGATTTGTACATTTATTTATATCAAAATACACCACGCTTATTGGAAAACATTAAAAACCGTGGTAGAGATTATGAGCAAAATATTGCTCCAGAGTACTTAGATAAAATACATAAAGGATACAACACTTTTATTAAAACAGAAGAAAAATTAAACACCTTAATTATAGATGTTTCAAACAAAGATTTCCTAAATAATTCAGACGATTATTATGCCATTTTAAATACTATAAAAAGTTGTAGCTAAAAATTGTTAACAATTTTTATATTCTAGAATTCTGCTTTCTCACTTGTACCTGTAACTGCTCTCTATAGAATTTAAACTACTTTTTCAACTCTAATTTTTCAGCAAAATAATCGCAAAAATCGCGCATAGTTGCTGTCATTTTTTCATCATTAGTTGCGCGTTCAAAAGTACCAGCCATAGAAACTAATGTTTGATGAAAAAATTGTTTCATTTCATCTATTGGCATATCTTTTGTCCATAAATCCATTCTTAAAGTATCCTTTGTTTTTGAATCCCAAACAGATATCATTAAAGCTTTTGCTTCTTCATTAGAAATTCCTCCCTCTTCGGCACTCCAATGTAATTTTTCTGGAACTTTATTTTCATCTAATCCAACTGTAAATTCAATTTTTGATGTATGTGCTACCGCCATTATTTCTTTGGTTTATATTTAGAGTTTTTAAATATTTCATCTGCATTTAATTGCAAAAGTTGCTGCAAAGTTACATTATTATTTTTCATATAAGATGTAACAATCTGCCAACCCAACCACACACCAATACTTCCTGGTGATTCTTTATCAATATCAATAAAAAATTTTGAAAAAGGTGCTTTATCAATAAAACGTGTTCGCAAATTTGGGTCTAAACTATAAAGCAATTCATGTTCTATAAAAAACTTCCAAATTTCAGATTCGTTAGCTGCTGCCCAATCAAACTCTTCGGAGGTATAACCAATTAAACTAGCTTTTGAATATTCTGGCAAATAACTTTCAATTAAAAACATTCTTTTTCCTTGGTCAATCATAATATCTAAAAATTGTCTTTTTCTACTAAAACTAAAATATTTTTTACTAATCTCATTTGCAATATCTACTACCAATTGCTTTTTATCAAAATTTTGAGAAAGGTATGCTGGAAAATCTAAATAAATAGCTTGATCCTTACCTAAATACATATCTAATGAAACAAACAATAAACTATCTGCATATATTATCTTACTTTCATAATCCAAATTTGTAATTAAGGTTATTATTTTAGGTTCCTTAAAGTTTTTATGATAATATTTTATATGTTTAAATAAATCTTCAATTTCAGATGTTTGCTCTGAAAAATCTCCAAAAACTTCTTGAGATGTTTTAAAAAGTTCAATTTCATCAATATCGTTAATTTTTTGTAACCAAATACTATCTGAATTATGCTTAGGAAATAAATAAGGATATTGTTTTTTTAACTCTGGTAACGTTTTAACTGTTGTATTAAAAAAATTTTGTTCAAATCGATCAACTTCTACATTAATTTCAATATTTGAAACATCAATATTCCTTTTAATTTCTTTTTTGCAAGAAAAACTTACTAATAAAACTACTAACAGTATTAAAATTTTGTTCATTAATTTCTATATTTACGCCTCTTTCTTTTAAAACGCTAAAATTACTAAAAAAGTTTAATTATGAATACAGAAAAAGTTGTTGAACATATTGTTAACTGGTTAAAAGAATATGCAACTAATGCAAAGGTAAATGGATTTGTAATTGGAATTTCTGGAGGAATAGATTCTGCAATTACCTCAATGCTTTGTGCAAAAACAGGCTTTCCTGTTTTATGTGTTGAAATGCCAATTCACCAAGGAGAAAACCAAGTTTCAAGAGGAAAAGAACATATTTTAAATTTAAAAAATCAGTTTAAAAATGTAAGTTCAACCGAAGTTAATTTAACAGACACCTTTGAAAAATTTAAATTGGTAGTTCCAACCATTGAAAATAAAGTTACAGTAAATATGTCTTTAGCAAATACCCGTGCCAGATTGCGTATGACAACTTTGTATTATTTTGCAGGTCTTCACGGTTATTTAGTTGCTGGAACTGGAAATAAAGTTGAAGATTTTGGGATAGGCTTTTTTACAAAATATGGCGATGGAGGTGTAGATTTAAGTCCTATTGCAGATTTAATGAAGTCTGAAGTTTATGAAATTGCAGAATTCTTAGAAATCCCTAAAAGTATTCAAAAAGCAGCACCAACCGATGGTTTATTTGGAGATAGCAGAACCGATGAAGATCAAATTGGAGCAAGCTATAACGAACTTGAATGGGCAATGAAACAAGCTGAAATTGGAAAAACCGGTAACGACTTTTCTGGTAGAGAAAAAGAAGTCTTTACCATTTTTTCAAAAAGAAACAGGGCTAATAAACATAAAATGGTTGCCATTCCTGTTTGTGAAATCCCAAAAGATTTAAAATAAAAAATATTCGTTTTAAAGTTTAAAAGTAACTACCGGTAATTTAGCATGGTTTGCTAAATCTTCCCCAATACTTCCATTAAACAAATGCGCTAATCCTCTACGACCATGTGTATTAAGCACTATAACATCTGCATCAATCAATTTAGAGAAATTAAGTACGCCAGACTCTACAGAAATATCATTATAAATATTTAGGGTAAAATCGCCTAAATCAAACCCGTCTATAAAACTTCTAATTGCATCACTAGATTCTTTTGTAGTCTCAAAATTGTGAATTGTATTAATTTTAAGTAAATGCAATTTTGCATCAAACAAGAGTGTAAAATTTAATATTTTTTGAAAAGCAGACCTATTATCAATCTTAAAATTAGACGCAAAAACAATATTTTTAATATTAAAATTGTCTATATCTCTTTTTATAACCAATACAGGAATTTCAGAATTTCTAACAACTTTTTCAGTATTGCTTCCAACTAAAATTTCTTCAAGACCAGATGCTCCTTGAGAGCCCATTACAATTAAATCAACTTCATGTTTTTTACTTTCGTCTAAAATACCATCATAAGCCTTATGAAAATTCACAGAATCTTCCACTTCAATACCTTCTAAAAACGGCAGTTTTTTAAATTCTTCGAATTTCTCGTGTGCTCTTTTTAAAAATAACAATGTTGTTGGTGCATTATTTGAAGTCCCAAAACTTGAAGGATCAATAACTCCGGAAGGTAACTCAAGCATATGCAATAAAAATATTTTCGAATTGGTTTGTTTAGCTATTGATGCTGCAACTTTCGCTGCATATTCAGCTTGTTTTGAAAAATCAACTGGTACTAATATACTTTTCATAAAAAATTTTGTTCTTAATGTTCTGCTTTAAGGTAAAGTTAAGAATTTTAAATTAAAAAAAGAATGATTTTTTATAATTAAAAAATTGTTAGTATATTTGCACCGAATTATTACAGAATAGAGGATTGGAGGGGACGTAAAGTCCCCTCTTTTTATAAAATAATGGATAAAACTAAAATTATAGATTTAGTAGATCAAGCACTAAAAGAAAACTCTGCGTTATTTTTAATTGATCTAAAATTTTTACCTGACAATAAAATTTACGTTGAGGTAGATGGAGATAACGGTATTGCTTTAACTGAATGCATTAGAATTAGCAGAGCCGTTGAGCATAATTTAGATAGAGAGGAAGAAGATTTTTCTTTAGAAGTAACATCGCCTGATATAGCAAACCCTCTAAAAGTAAAACGACAATATTTAAAAAATATTAATCGTATTCTGCAAGTTAAGTTAATTAACAATTCAAACGTTGAAGGAAAACTTATAAACGTAAATGAAGAAGATATAGAGTTAGAATGGAAAGTACGGGAACCAAAACCAATAGGTAAAGGTAAAATTACAGTTGTAAAAAAAGCAATAATACCATTTGTGGATATTTTAGAAGCAAAAGTGAAAGTAATATTTTAATTAAATGAATGCATGGAAAATATAGCATTAATTGAGTCATTTTCAGAGTTTAAAGGAGATAAAAATATTGATAGAGTTACCCTAATGTCAATACTTGAAGAAGTATTTAGAGCAGCTTTAAAAAGAAAATTCGGGTCTGATGATAACTTTGATATTATTATAAATCCAGATAAAGGTGATTTAGAAATTTGGAGAAACAGAGTAGTTGTAGCAGACGGAATGTCTGAAGATGATAATGAAGAAATTGAACTTTCAGAGGCAAGAAAGATTGAACCAGATTTTGAAATTGGTGAAGATGTTTCTGAAGAAGTGAAACTAATTGACTTAGGTAGAAGAGCAATTTTAGCATTGCGTCAAAATCTTATTTCAAAAATTCATGAGCACGATAGTACGAACACCTTTAAACACTTTAAAGAATTAGAAGGAGATATTTATAGTGCTGAAGTGCATCACATTCGACACAACGCAATTATATTATTAGATGATGATGGAAATGAAATTGTTTTACCAAAAAGTGAACAAATTCGTTCAGATTATTTTAGAAAAGGAGAATCGGTTCGTGGAATTATAAAAACTGTAGAATTACGCGGTAACAAACCAGTTATTATTTTATCAAGAACATCACCTCAATTCTTAGAAAAATTATTTGAACAAGAAATTCCTGAAGTATTTGATGGTTTAATTACCATAGAAGGTGTTGCCAGAATACCAGGTGAAAAAGCAAAAGTTGCTGTAGATTCTTACGATGATAGAATTGACCCAGTTGGAGCCTGTGTAGGTATGAAAGGTTCTCGTATTCACGGAATTGTACGTGAATTAGGAAATGAAAACATAGATGTAATTAACTTCACAAAAAATACACAATTATTTATTTCTAGAGCTTTAAGTCCTGCCAAAGTTGTTTCTATGAAAATTCATGACGAGGAAGGCAGAGAAGATGGTAAAAAAGGAAGGGTTGATGTATATTTATTGCCAGAAGAAGTTTCAAAAGCAATTGGTAAAAACGGAGTAAACATCCGTTTAGCATCGCAACTAACAGGGTACGAATTAGATGTTCAACGTGAAGGTGTTGAAGCTGAAGATGATGTAGAGTTAACAGAATTCTCAGATGAGATAGAAGCTTGGGTAATTCAAGAATTCAAAAAAATAGGTTTAGATACTGCACGTAGTGTACTTG
The DNA here is from genome assembly GCF_014646675.1 of Lutibacter litoralis. Classification (GTDB taxonomy): domain Bacteria; phylum Bacteroidota; class Bacteroidia; order Flavobacteriales; family Flavobacteriaceae; genus Lutibacter; species Lutibacter litoralis. The sequence goes on from NZ_BMNS01000004.1 coordinate 374,582, forward strand.
AAAAAGATGTAGCTGAACTTTTAAAAAGAACTGATTTAGAAGAGGAGACTATTTTAGAGGTTCAAAAAATATTAAAAGAAGAATTTGAAGATTAATCTTTAAATTTTCAACAACAAATAGGCTAAAAATAAATTATATGGCTGACAACAAAACATTGAGATTAAACAAAGTATTACGCGAATTAAACATTTCGTTAGATAGAGCCGTTGAGCACTTAACAAATCATGGATTTGAAATTGAGGCGCGACCGACTACAAAAATATCTAATAAAGAGTACAATGTATTACTAGATGGTTTTCAGACTGATAGGAATAAAAAGGCAGCTTCAAAAGAAGTCAGTGAAGAAAAGAGAAAAGAAAAGGAAGCCCTAAGAATTGCTCTTGAAGAAAAGATGGAAAAACAACGTCTTGAAGAAGAAGCTAAAAAAGTTGTTGTAAAAGCCAAAGCAGAAAAATTAGAGTTAAAAACCGTTGGGAAAATAGATATTGAACCTAAAAAGGAAGAACCAAGTACTCCTGAGGTTGAAGCTTCTAAACCAGTTGTTGAAGAAGAGGTTAAAGAAGAAGCTCCTAAAAAGTCTGAAGAAGTTAAAAAGGTTATTGCTGAAACTCCAAAAGTTGTTGAAGCAAAACAAGAAACTCCTAAAAAGGAAGCGCCGAAAGACGCCCCTAAAAAAGTTGAAAAAGAAGCTTCCCCTAAAGTTTCAAAAGAGACTACGGTTAAAAAAGAAGTTCCTAAAATTACAAAACCAAAAATTGTTGAGCCAGTTGTAAAAAAAGAGGAAAAACCTGTAAAAGAAGATAAAAAACCTTCTGAAACTGTAGAATCTTCAGAACCTGCAACACCTCAAACAATTGAAACTCAATATAAAAAATTATCAGGGCCAAAAATAACAGGTAAAACAATTGATTTAAAACAATTTGAAAAACCTAAAAAGAAGAAACCTGAACCAGCAGCGAAAAAAGAAAAAACTGCTGATGCAAATAAAAAGAAACGCCGTAGAATTGTTAAAAAAGCACCTACTCAAGGAGGAGCTAGAAGACCTGGAGGTGCGCCACAAAGTAGAGGTGGAAACCAAAGAGGTCCATTAAGAGGTGGTCCTAGAAAACCTATAGTAAAAGAAGAACCATCTGAAGCTGAAGTTCAAAAACAAGTAAGAGAAACTCTAGAAAAACTTCAAGGTAAATCCAAAAAAGGAAAAGGAGCAAAATACAGACGTGATAAAAGAGATCAACATCGTCAACAAACGGAGATAGATCAAGAATTACAAGCAGCAGAAAGTAAAGTACTTAAGGTTACTGAATTTGTTACAGTTAGTGAAATTGCAACAATGATGAGTATACCTGTTACAAACATTATTTCTACTTGTATGTCTCTAGGAATGATGGTAACTATGAACCAACGTTTAGACGCAGAAACATTAACAATTGTTGCTGAAGAATTTGACTATACAGTTGATTTTATTGGTGCAGAAGTTGAAGAATCTATTGAAGAACATCAAGATACTGAAGAGGAATTAGAAAATAGAGCACCTGTTATTACAGTAATGGGACACGTAGATCACGGTAAAACATCTTTATTAGATTATATTCGTGAAGAAAACGTAATTGCTGGAGAATCTGGTGGAATTACCCAACACATTGGCGCTTATGGTGTACAACTAAAAAGCGGACACAAAATCGCGTTTTTAGATACTCCTGGTCACGAAGCCTTTACGGCAATGCGTGCACGTGGTGGACAAGTTGCAGATATTGTAATTATAGTTGTTGCAGCTGATGATGATGTTATGCCACAAACAAAAGAAGCAATCAGCCACGCACAAGCTGCAGGTGTACCAATTATATTTGCAATAAATAAGATTGACAAACCTACTTCAAATCCAGAAAAAATTAAAGAACAACTTTCACAAATGAATTTGTTAGTTGAAGATTGGGGTGGTAAAATACAATCACATGATATTTCTGCTAAAACTGGTTTAGGAGTAGATGATTTACTTGAAAAAGTAATTTTAGAAGCTGAAATGTTAGATTTAAAAGCAAATCCAAATAAAAATGCTGTTGGAACTGTAGTTGAAGCTTTATTGGATAAAGGTCGTGGATATGTTTCAACTATTTTAGTACAAGAAGGTACTTTAAAAATTGGAGATTATATGCTAGCTGGTAAACATAGTGGAAAAATAAAAGCTATGTTTGATGAGCGCGGAAACAATATGCAAAATGCAGGTCCTTCTACACCAGTATCAATATTAGGTTTAGATGGAGCTCCACAAGCTGGTGATAGATTTCACGTTTTTGAAGACGAAAAAGAAGCAAAACAACTTGCTACAAAACGTTCTCAATTACAACGTGAACAATCTGTTAGAACCCAACGTCATATTACTTTAGATGAAATTGGACGAAGAATTGCATTAGGAGACTTTAAAGAATTGAACATTATATTAAAAGGTGATGTTGATGGTTCTGTAGAAGCCTTAACTGATTCATTCCAGAAATTATCTACAGATGAAATTCAAGTAAATATTATTCATAAAGGTGTTGGTGCCATTACAGAATCTGATGTATTATTAGCTTCTGCATCTGATGCCATAATTGTTGGATTTAACGTTAGACCATCTGGTAATGCAAGAATGTTAGCTGATAATGAAGAAATTGATGTAAGAACATATTCAATTATTTATGATGCAATTAACGATCTTCGTGATGCAATGGAAGGTATGTTGTCTGCTGAGATTAAAGAAGAAGTTACAGGTAATGTTGAAATTAGAGAAGTTTATAAAATTTCTAAAGTGGGTAACATTGCTGGTTGTATGGTAACCAGCGGAAAAATCTATAGAAATTCTAAAATTAGAATTATTAGAGATAGTGTAGTTATTCATTCAGGTGAATTAACTTCTTTAAAACGATTTAAAGATGATGCGAAAGAAGTTGCCAAGGGATATGATTGTGGTATTCAAATAAAGAACTTCAACAATATTGAAGTTGGTGATGTGATTGAAGCCTACCAAGAAGTTGAAGTTAAAAAGAAATTAAAGAAAAATTAATATAATTTCTAACTTTATAAAACAAAAAAATCGAGGCTATAAACCTCGATTTTTTTGTTTTATATCAAAATATCAATAATATAAATTGATATTGTTTTTAATTTAACTTTTCTTATTTGCCAATTGTCCACAAGCAGCATCAATATCCTTACCTCTACTTCTACGTACATTTACAATAATATCATTCATTTCTAAAATGCTAATATAATCGTCTATGGTTTGAGGTTTTGCCTGTTGAAAGTCTCCATCATCAATTGGATTATATTCAATTAAATTCACTTTACAAGGCACATATTTACAAAACTTAACCAATGCTTGTATGGCTTCTTTTGAATCGTTTATTCCTTCCCAAACAACATACTCATAAGTAACTCTACTATTTGTTTTTGCATACCAATATTCTAAAGACTCTTTTAAATCTATTAAAGGAAATGCTTTACTAAAAGGCATTATTTCTGATCTAACCTCATCAATTGCAGAGTGTAACGAGACTGCTAAATTAAATTTAACATCATCATCTGCTAATTTTTTAATCATTTTTGGAACTCCTGAAGTAGAAACCGTAATACGTTTTGGAGACATTCCTAAACCTTCTTCCGAAGTTATTTTTTCTATAGACTTAAGTACATTGTTGTAGTTCATCAATGGTTCTCCCATTCCCATAAAAACAATGTTTGATAACTTATGATTGTAATACAATAAACTTTCTTGATTTATTGCTGCAACTTGATCAAAAATTTCATCGGGATTTAAATTACGCATTTTCTTTAAACGTGCAGTTGCACAAAAACTACAATCTAAACTACAACCAACCTGACTAGATACACAGGCAGTTGTTCTACTTCCTGTTGGAATTAAAACAGATTCCACAACCAAACCATCATGTAAACGCACAGCATTTTTTACAGTTCCATCCGAACTACGTTGCATATCATCAACCTGAATATGGTTAATTACAAAATGAGTTTCAAGCATTTGACGTGTCTCTTTTGAAATATTTGTCATATCATCAAAAGAATGCGCACTTTTACTCCATAACCATTCATACACTTGATTTCCTCTAAACGCCTTATCTCCATTTGCAACAAAAAAATCTCGTAATTCGGTTTTAGTTAATGCTCGTATGTCCTTTTTTATACTCATTTATAGTTTAGGTTTAGAAAAAAATTGTCTAAAAAGTATAAATATTAACATTCTGAACTAGTTTCAGGCAGACGAACACACACTTTTTAGACACTTATAACTTTAAAAAAATAATATTTTTTATATAATTAACATCGCATCTCCATACGAGTAAAATTTATAACCTTCTTTTACAGCTTCTTCATAAGCTTCCATTAAAAAATCATATCCAGCAAAAGCAGCAGCCATCATCATTAAAGTAGATTTTGGAGTATGAAAATTTGTAATCATACAATTTGCTATACTAAAATCATAAGGAGGAAAGATAAATTTATTAGTCCAACCATTAAAAGAATTTAAATGATTATTTGAAGATACAGAACTTTCCATTGCTCTCATAACTGTTGTTCCAACTGCGCAAACTCTTCTTTTAGTATCTATTGCATTATTTACAATTTCAACCGTTTCATCAGGAATAATAGCTTGTTCAGAATCCATTTTATGCTTTGATAAATCTTCAACTTCAACAGCACTAAAAGTACCTAAACCAACATGCAATGTAACTTCTGCAAAATCTACACCTTTAATTTCTAAACGTTTCATTAAGTGTTTAGAAAAGTGTAAACCTGCAGTTGGAGCAGCAACGGCACCTTCGTGCTTCGCATAAATTGTTTGGTAACGTTCCTCATCATCTTCATTAACTTCTCTTTTAATATATTTTGGAAGTGGAGTTTCTCCTAATTCTTCCAATTTCTTTCTAAATTCTTCGTAAGAACCATCATATAAAAAACGTAAAGTTCTACCTCTTGAAGTTGTATTATCAATAACTTCTGCAACTAAACTTTCGTCATCACCGAAAAATAATTTGTTACCAATTCTTATTTTTCTAGCTGGATCTACCAATACATCCCATAACCTACTTTCTGCATTTAATTCTCTTAGTAAAAATACTTCTATTCTAGCACCAGTTTTTTCTTTTTCACCATACATACGGGCAGGAAAAACCTTTGTGTTATTTAAAACCATTAAATCTCCTTCATCAAAATAATTGATTAAATCTTTAAATTGTTTATGCTCAATTGTTTTTTCTTTTCTATTCAACACCATTAAACGTGATTCATCTCTGTGCTCTGCAGGATATTCAGCTAATAAATCTTCTGGTAATTCAAATTTAAAATGTGATAATTTCATATGTGATTTTTAGTATTTTTTAATATTACAAAAAGTTAAAAATAGTTCTTAAAATCAGAAAATTTAAGTAAGCTATTTTGTTCGTTTTTAATTAAGTGAGCGCAAATATACAACATCGGCATAGGCGTTGTCAAGTGATTTGCAATAAATTTTAAGTATCGAAAGTTTTAAAAGCTAAAAATTTAACTGTTTAGTCCCTATAATTAACTAATTCAAGCAAAATAAATTAGCATTTGTTAATTATTAATTGTCAACTGTTTAAAGTCTTTCCAAAAAGTTGGGTACGATTTTGAAACTACATTTGGATCTTCAATTTGTAAAGGAACTTTTAAAGCCAAAGGTGCAAAAGCCATCGCCATTCTATGATCATCGTAAGTTGCGATAGCAATATTTTCATTTATTTTGGTTGAAACTTTTAATTGCAGAGTTTCATTGGTTATTTCAACCTTCCCTCCTAGTTTTTCAATTTCTGTTTTTAAAGCCACTAACCTATCGGTTTCTTTTATTTTTAATGTATGAAGTCCCGTTAAAAAACACTCCAATCCTAAGCCAAAACACGTTACTGCAATGGTTTGCGCAATATCTGGAGCTCCAATTAAATTTAAATCTATTAATTCTGAAGGATTTAATTTTCCAGTATTTTTCAACGTTATAGTGTTCTTTTCAAAAGTGGTTTCAACTCCTAAATTCTTATAAATTTCAGACAACACAGAATCGCCTTGTAAACTTGTCTTTTTGTAAGACGACAATGTTATTTCAGAATTCGGACTCAACGCACACAAGCTATAATAATAGGATGCTGAGCTCCAATCAGATTCTACAACTATTGTTTTTTCTTCAATTGTTGGTTTTGGATGAATTGAAATAATATTTTTTCTCCAAGAATAATCAATACCTAATTCCCCTAACAATTGCAAAGTCATTTTAATATATGGCACAGAAGTAACTTCGCCTTTAAACTTTAACTGCAAACCGTTTTTTAATGTTGGTGCAATTAATAATAATGAAGAAATGTACTGGCTACTTACATTTCCTTCAATTTCAACACTATCTTTTATTAGTTTTTTTCCTAAAATTTTTAAAGGAGGAAATCCTTCCTTTTCTATATATTCAATATCAGCACCTAAATCTCTTAAAGCATCTACAAGAATTTTAATAGGTCTGTTTTTCATTCTATGTGAACCGGTTAACACTATTTCAGAATTTTCTTTTACCGAAAAATAAGATGTTAAAAATCGCATTGCCGTACCTGCATGTCCAATATTAATTTCATATGAAGTACTTGCCAACGCTTTTTCCATTAGTTTGGAATCATCAGAATTTGAGATATTCTCAATCTTTAAATTTGAATAAAACTGCTGTAAAATCAGTAATCTGTTCGTCTCACTTTTTGAACCAGTAATTTGAATAGTTCCGTTTACTGAATTTTTTATTTTATCAATTTTCAACAATTCCATAAGTGATAATTTATACTTAATTATAAAATATATTTTTTAGCTTTACTAATCATTTAATTTCAAACAATCTAACCAAACATCATGAAAAAATACTTTTTACTACTAAGCTGTTTTATTTTTATTTCAGCCCACAAAGTTAATGCTCAAAAAATAGTATCCAAATTTAGTAAAGAATATTACAAATCTATTGAGTATCGTAATATTGGACCATTTAGAGGTGGTAGAAGTGCCGCAGTTACTGGTGTACCAAACAAAGCAAATTTGTATTATTTTGGTGCAACTGGTGGTGGTGTTTGGAAAACAACTGATGCTGGTAATACTTGGAGTAATATTTCAGATGGTTTTTTTGGCGGATCGGTTGGTGCAGTTGCGGTAAGTGAATCTGATACCAATGTGATTTATGTTGGTAATGGTGAAGTAACTGTGCGGGGAAATGTTTCTTCTGGTGATGGAATGTGGAAATCTGTAAATGCAGGAAAAACTTGGGAACAAATTGGCTTAAAAAATTCAAGACATATTCCAAGAGTTAGAATCCACCCTAAAAATTCAGATATTGTTTTTACAGCAGTTTTGGGCGATTTGTACAAACCAACACAAGAAAGAGGTGTTTACAAATCTATTAATGGAGGAAAAAATTGGAAAAAAGTACTGTTTTCTAATGAAAATGCTGGTGCAGTTGATTTGATTTTTGACCCAACAAATCCACGTATTTTATATGCTTCAACTTGGAATGTAAGAAGAACTCCTTATAGTTTATCAAGTGGTGGCGAAGGTTCAGCACTTTGGAAAAGTACTGATGAAGGTGAAACTTGGACAAACATTTCAACAAATGAAGGATTGCCAGAAGGTATTTGGGGAATTAGCGGCATTGCAGTTTCTCCAGTTAATTCGGACATTGTTTGGGCGTTAATAGAAAATAAGAATGGTGGAATATACAAATCTTTAGATGCTGGTAAAACCTGGAAATTAATTAATCCCGAACGTAAGTTACGTCAACGTGCATGGTATTATACACGTATTTATGCCGATACACAAGATGAAAATACTGTGTATGTAATGAATGTGCAATACCATCAATCTAAAGACGGTGGCAAAACATTTAAAACATTTAATGCTCCACACGGAGACCATCACGATTTATGGATTGCACCAGAAGATAACCAACGTATGATTATTGCTGATGATGGAGGCGCCCAAGTAAGTTTTGATGCTGGTGAAAATTGGAGTACCTATTACAATCAGCCAACTTCTCAATTTTATAGAGTTGTTACCGATAATCATTTTCCTTATAGAATTTATGGAGCGCAGCAAGACAATTCAACAGTTAGAATTTCACACAGAACTAATGGGGGAACAATTGAAGAAAGTGATTGGGAAAGTACTGCAGGTGGCGAAAGTGCTCATATTGCCGTAGATCCTTTAAATAATGATATTGTTTATGGTGGAAGTTATGGTGGATTGCTTACCCGAGTAAATCATAAAACTGCAGAAAGAAGAGTAATTAATGTTTGGCCTGATGATCCAATGGGTCATGGTGCTGAAGATATGAAATATCGTTTTCAATGGAATTATCCTATTTTCTTTTCTCCACACAATGCAAAAAAGATGTATACTACTTCTAATTTTGTTCATGTAACTTATAATGAAGGCCAATCTTTTGAAATAATCAGCCCAGATTTAACCAGAAACGATCCAAAAACATTAGGACCTTCCGGTGGACCAATTACAAAAGACAATACTGGCGTTGAATATTACGGAACTATTTTTGCCGCAGTAGAATCTCCTTTTGAAAAGGATTTAATTTGGACGGGTTCAGATGATGGGCTGGTTTATATTGCAAAAGATGGTGGTAAAAACTGGACTAATGTAACTCCTAAAAAAATGCCTGAATGGACAATGATTAACTGTATTGAAGTTGACCCATTTACGGCTGGTGGTGCTTATATTGTAGGAACTAAATACAAATTAGGAGATTACACACCTTATATTTATAAAACAGAAGATTATGGTAAAACATGGAAATTAATTACAACCGGTATTGCTTCAGAACATTTTACTAGAGTTTTACGAAGTGATCCTAATAAAAAAGGTTTGTTATATGCTGGAACTGAAAATGGCATGTACATTAGTTTTGATGATGGCGCTAACTGGTCACCTTTTCAGTTAAATTTACCAATTGTTCCTATTACAGCTTTAACTATAAAAAACAACAATCTAATAGTAGCAACCCAAGGAAGAAGCTTTTGGATTATTGATGATTTAACACCACTTCACCAGTTAAACGAAACGCTAATTTCAAAAGAAGCTTTTTTATTTAAACCAATGGATAGTTACAGAATGGGAGGAAGTAACAAAAAATCTAAAACTGCTGGACAAAATCATCCCGGAGGTGTAATTGTAAATTATTTTGTTAAAAACCTTCAAAAAGAAGATACTTTAAGTTTGTCCTTTTTTGAAAAAGATGGAAAGCATATAAAAACCTTTTCAACAAAACCAGATGAGAGTCAGGATGAAGAAAAATTTAAGGCCGTAAAAGGTGCAAATAGTTTTAATTGGAATATGCAATATCCTAATGCCGAAAAGGTAAAAGGGATGATTTTATGGTGGGCATCTTTAAAAGGTCCAAAAGCCTTACCTGGTGAATATATAGTTAAAATGGATTTGAATGGAAAGCAAGTTTCTGAACAAAGCTTTAATTTATTAATAGATCCAAGAAGTACTGCGACCAAAGAAGATTTAGTAGCACAATTTAATTTTATCATTGAAATTCAAGAAAAATTAACTGAAATTCATAAAACATTAAAAAATATAACCAAGATTAAGACTCAAATAAATCAATTAAAAAGTTCAATTTCTGACAAGAAAAAAAATAAAGAAATTATTGAATTGGCAGATAAAATTGTTAAAGGTTTAACCAAACATGAAAACGAATTATACCAAACAAAAAGTAAAAGTAATCAAGACCCATTAAATTTTCCAATTAAATTAAATAACAAATTGGCACATTTAAATTCGTTAAGTTCTATCGGAGATTTTAAACCAACTGACCAGTCGGTTGAATTTAAAAATGAAATTACAAAGCTAATTGATGATGAGCTAGTTAAAGTCTATGCTATTTTTAACAAAGATATAAAACAGCTTAATAAAAAAGTTAAAGAAAGTGATATTGAGCTAATTAATTTAGATTAAAACAGTTTCCATTAATGATTGCTAACAGTTCTAAAGAATATTGAAGTTTATGGATGCTGAAAAAATATAGACTTACTTATATTGGAATAAAATGATGAAAGGTATAGAAGTCTAAAAATAAAAAAGCCTGAATCTTAACATTCAGGCTTTTTTTGTTCATAAAGACTCTACTTTAAAACTTAAAAGTAGTTCCAATTAAAAAGTTTCTAGTAGCTTGTGGATAATAGAAAATTTCCGTTATTGCAGGGTCAGTTGATCCTGTTGGTCGATAATAATAACTGTAGGTATATCCATTAGAAACATATCTTTTATTAAAAATATTATTCACAAGTAAGTTTATAGAAACCTCTTTTACCCAAGTTGGATTTAATTTTAAAGAAGCATTAAAGTTGTTTACAAAATAGGCAGCCATACTTTTTAAATTACTAGAAGTATTATCTAAATATTGTTTACCCACATATTTTGAAATAAAGCCTAATGAAACGTTTTTACTTGGTAAATAAGTAATTGTTCCTCCCGCAATAAGTGCTGGGGAAAAAGAAATATCAGTATCTTTAAATGTTGTAGAAACTTGATTGTAGGCTGTATCTTCCCATGTAACAGGATCGTATTGACTGTCATAAACAATATAATCAAATTCTTTAATTTTATTTTCACTTAATGTTACATTCGCATCAATTCTTAATTTTTGAGAAAATTTATACCCTGCTTGTAATTCAATACCAGCCCTGTAACTTTTAGCTACATTTTGGCGTATAGGATCACCAACATCATCTATTTCTCCAGTTAAAACCAATTGATCTTTATAATTCATATAATACAAATTAGCAGTAACATAGGTATTTGATGTTTTAAATTTATAACCTAATTCAAAATCTTGTAATTGTTCCGATTTTGGACTAATTAGATTTTTAGTTAAATCATCTCTATTAGGTTCTCTATTTGCAATTGAAAAAGACCCATAAATAGAATTTAGATTATTGAAAGTATAGGTTAAACCAAATTTTGGATTGAAAAAATTATATTCTTTATTCACATCAATTGGCAACAAATCTGAAGTTAATCCATCAGATTTATAGCTGATACTTCTATATTGTAAATCTATAAAAGCTAGTGTTTTAGAATTTAATTCATATTCTGTCTTTAAATAAGTATTAAACTCTGTTTTTTCTCCATTACTAAAATAGTATTGCTCTTCTGAAGGAATTGCTATAGGAAATGAATCCCAAATTAATTCGCCAAAGTGATCTCCATCATACTTGTTGTATCCACCACCCAGAATAACATTTAATTTATCTTTCTTATAATTTAAACTATAAACAAAAGCATAAAAATCGTTGTCTAACCACCTTCTTCTAATTACCTCACCTTCTTCATCTGCATTTACATTATTTGGAAAATAATCTCCTACTTCTTCAAAAGGTTTAAATTGTTCAAAATATCCTTTTCCTGAAGTATAATTTCCAGAGATATTTACAAATAAATAATTATTTAAAGAATGCTCTAAATGGAGTTGATAATGCGTTTGTTTATAATTATCTACTTCATTTTTGTAAGTGTAATGGTTATAAGTTCTACCTGGATTACTTAGTAAATTTTCGAGTTGATCTTCGGTAAAAGAATACCCTTCGTGATCTATAAAAGTTTGAATTCCCTCTGCATCTTTTTCAACAACAGCTTTTGGAGTTCCGTACCAAGCTTGTTGCGTAATTTCTTGTCCTCCAAAAACAATTCCTTTTAAAGTAGTTTTTTCAGAAATATATCCTAATTCGGTGTAATAAGAAGTTAAATCAGATGCAGATCTATCAATATAACCATCACTTGAAATACTTGATAATCTTGCAGCTGCATAAAAATTATTTCTTAAACCAGTACCTAAGCTTAAGTTATGCTTTCTAGTTCCGTAAGATCCTATAGCGTTACTAGTAACCGCGTAAGCTTCTTGAGATGCAGATTGTGTTTTAATATTTAAACTAGCTCCAAATGCCCCAGAACCATTTGTTGAGGTTCCTACACCACGTTGTAATTGAATATCTTCAACAGAAGAAGAAAAATCAGGCATATTTACCCAATAGGTTCCGTGGCTTTCACTATCATTATAAGGTATTCCATTAATAGTAACATTTACTCGTGAAGCATCACTACCTCTTACCCGAATACCTGTATATCCAACTCCAGCCCCAGAATCGGATGTTGTAACTACCGATGGTAATTGATCCAATAAAATTGGTAAATCTTGACCAAGATTTTTAGATTCAATTTCTTTTTTGGTAATGTTTGTAAATGCAACTGGTGTTTTTTCGTTTGCTCTTGTTGCAGAAACTAAAACTTCTTCTAAATTAACAAAGCTATCGGCCATATCTATGGAGAGAAAAGTGTCTTTTACAAGGTTAACTTTTACCTCCTTTGGTTGACTGATTGCGCTCACAACTAAAATGTAAGTTCCTTTTTTAAGTTGGATTGAAAATTCACCATCAAAATTTGTACTTACTCCTTTTGAAGTTCCTTTAATTACAATACTTACTCCAGGTAGTGGATTGGTACCATCTGTAACTTTTCCTGAAAGTTTAAATAGTTCTTGTGCATTTGCATTCATTGAGAATACGATGATTAAAAAAGCTACTAAGTTCTTCACTTTTTTAAATGTTTTTTTTAAAAATTGTTTCATTTAAGTATAAAATAAAACGATTTAAAAAGAGGTAATTAATCGATGTTTTGATAAAATTACTATTGCCCTAACAGATTTTATCTGTATGAACGTCCCTTAACAGCATTACCTGTTCAGGTTCAATGGGTTTGATCTCAGCCGTTTTAGGCACCCCTTTTGAGATGGTGCAAACTTACAAATAAGAAATTTAAAAATCAGTAAAAAATGGAATTTAATATTATAATTTAGGCTTTCTTCTGAAAGCCTTTTTATAAGCATGCTTTTTCTTTTTATCCAATCTTTTTTGAATACTACTTTTGCTAGGCTTTGTAGCTTTGCGCTTTTTTGGAACTTTTAAACCTTTTTTAATAAGTTCTAAAAAACGTTTTGTTACAATTTCTTTATTTTTATGTTGACTTCGGCTTTCATCACAAGAAAGAAGTAGCACATTTTCTTTTGTGAATTTACTTTTTAACTTTTGAATTAGTAATTCTTTTTCATCATCAGACAAACAAAGTGAATTTTGTAAATCAAATAGCAATTCTACTTTAGAAGATACCTTATTCACATGTTGCCCTCCAGCACCACTACTTCTAACAGCTTTAAATTTAAGTTCTTGTATGATGTTATCTGAATTCAATATTTTTAATAACTTTTATAAGGTTAATCTAGGATTTAGTAATTTGTCAATCTCTTTTGTGGCAATTTTTATACGTGTTTCTAAACTACCTTTTAATAATATGTAAGGTTTGTTATATTTTATTAATGCAGCTTCAAAAGTCTTAAACATTTCCTCTCGTTGGTGAGGGTTTTCACGAATATCATCAGCTTCCCAAGGTGTATCTATGTATGTAAGTAAATATAAATCGTAATTGTTTTCTAAAGCAGCCTTTTTTAAATCTTTATCAATTATTTTATCATAATAATTTTCAAAATAGACTACAGTTTCTAATAAATCTGTATCACAAATTTGAAGTTTATCTGCTTTTTGAGCTAACTTATTTTCTAGCTTCATTTGTCCATATGCTATAGGGAGTTGGTCACTTCCATTACATAATTCACGTTTGTTGTTCCATTTATCTTGTAAATACTCGCGTGCATATTCTTGCACCCAAACTGTGTTATAATGTCGGGCTAACATTCTAGAAATGGTTGTTTTACCCGTACTTTCGGGTCCAAATAATACAACTTTAATTAAGTTGTTAGGTTGCTGTTTAAGTGTTTTTTCCACGCTAAATATCCAAATATTGCTATAAATGTAAATCCTAAATATTGAAGACTTGTAAATGTAAATCCTTTATAAAAATACAAAGGTACCGATATAATATCTCCAACAATCCAATAAATCCAATTTTCAACTTTTCTTTTTGCCATCAACCACATCCCTACGAAGAAAATTGCTGTAGTAATCGTATCTACATATGCAACCCAACTCGTCCATTTGTCAAATATTTTGTAAATTATATACACAAAAATAATGGTTGCTATAAATATTACAACGCTTTGCAAGTGTTCTTTTGAAGTGGTTCTAGAAATAGGAGTAACATGTGCTTCATCTACTTTTCTAGTCCAAATGTACCAACCATAAATACTCATAATAAAGTAGTAGCCATTGATCATCATATCGCCAAGCAATCCCCATTTCAATAATAAATACACAAAAATGGAAGTGCTAATCATTCCAGTAGGAAATACCCAAATTTTATTTTGTTTGGAATACCAAACAGATAAAAACCCAAAAATAACTGCTATTATTTCTAATACAATATCTAAATTTTCGTATTCATTGTATTGTCCAAATAAGAAATTGAAAATTTCATTCATAATATTAAATAGATAAATTTATGTTGTTTTCAAAAGCAGTTCCAATAACAACTACATCTGCACCGTTTTTATAAGCGTTCTTTAATTGTTCTTTAGTTCTAATGCCTCCTCCAACTATTAATGGAATATTAATATTTTTTTTTACTTCTGTAATTAATTTTGAGTTTACTGGAAATTTTGCACCGCTACCTGCTTCTAAATAAATTAATTGCTTGCCCTTGTACATTCCTGCTATAGCTGTTTCAACAGTTAATTCTATATTATTTTGTGAAATAGCAGTAGTTTTACTTATTTTTAAAACGGATGAATTTATGCCGCCATCAATTAGAATATACCCCGTTGGAATAATTTCTAAGTTTGAATTTTTTAAAAATGGAACAGCTTTTATTTGCTGTTCAATTAAATATTCAGGATTTCTACCAGAGATTAACGATAAAAATAATAACCCGTCGGCTTTATTTGTTACTTGCGAATAATCTCCAGGAAAAAGTATAATTGGAATATTGGTAAACTCCTTTAATTTTTGGACGAAAACATCGGTGATTCCTTTTTCAACAAAACTACCACCAACAAATATAAAATTTGCTTTTAGATTTTCTATTCTTTTTGAAACAATTGAAATTTCTTGGAGTTTTGTTTTATCTGGATCTAATAAGATGGCTAATAATTTTTTGCCTTTTTTCGACGATTTTTGAATATGTTCTAAAATACAATCAGTCATTATTAGCTATATCTAAAGCATAAACCAATGTAAAACCATCTATTTGATGAAATTCAATTCTATAATTCTTATCCCAACCTTCAACCTTAATATATCCAGAAGTTTTTTTGTCAGCAATTTGAAAAGAATTAATATCAATATCGTTTTTAAAAGTTAAACCCCCGTGCGGATAAATTTTATACAAACTTTCTTTAGCACCCCAAATTACAGTTAATTGCTGAATATAATCATCATCTTTATGTATAAACCCTCGTTCAAAATTGACAAACTTATCTTGAATTATTTTTATTTTTTCCCTGTTTTTTTCAATGTCTATTCCAACTTCAACATCACTAATAATAATAGCAGAAAAGATAAATGAATGTGTTATAGAAATGTGTTTACCATTTGTTAAATGTGGTTTTCCGTTACCATTGTAAAATAAATCAAGGTCTGTATAACCAGCTTCTTTTAATAAATGTCGTACACTTAAAAAACCACGGCGATGTATTTCAGATTTCATTGAAAGTAATCTACTTTCGCTTCTTTCAGTTAATAACATATTTTTTGATAGGTCTTTAAAAGACTCTTCAATTTTCCACACATAAACGGTTGTGTACTTATTTGGTTTAATGGTTTTAAATAAAGGCATTTATATTCTCAAATGTATTTTGTACTTTTGCAAAACTTTAAAACAAAAAAATAATTGTTTTAAATAAATAACAAATTTAATAAATATGAGTACAGAAACATCAACTTACGTAAAATATAAAGTAAAAGACATTAATCTTGCTGACTGGGGACGTAAAGAAATTCAATTAGCTGAAGCAGAAATGCCAGGATTAATGAGTTTAAGAGAAGAATATAAAGGGCAAAAACCTTTAGCTGGGGCAAGAATTGCTGGTTGTTTACATATGACCATTCAAACTGCTGTTTTGATTGAAACATTGGTTGATTTAGGTGCTGAAGTAACTTGGAGTTCATGTAATATTTTCTCTACACAAGATCAAGCTGCTGCTGCAATTGCTGCTGCAGGAGTTTCGGTATATGCTTGGAAAGGTTTATCTGAAGAAGAATTTGACTGGTGTATAGAGCAAACATTGTTCTTTGGAGAAGATAAAAAACCATTAAACTTAATTTTAGATGATGGTGGAGATTTAACCAATATGGTATTAGACAAATATCCTGAATTAGCTGCTGGAATTAATGGGTTATCTGAAGAAACTACTACTGGAGTGCACCGTTTATATGATAGGATGAAGGCTGGAACATTGCCTATGCCTGCAATTAATGTAAACGATTCGGTTACAAAATCTAAATTCGATAATAAATATGGATGTAGAGAAAGTGCTGTAGATGCTATTAGAAGAGCAACAGATATTATGTTAGCTGGAAAACGTGTTGTGGTTTGTGGTTATGGCGATGTTGGTAAAGGAACGGCTGCTTCATTTAAAGGTGCAGGTTCAATTGTTACAGTTACTGAAATTGATCCAATTTGTGCGTTGCAAGCTGCAATGGATGGTTTTGAAGTGAAACGTTTAGAAACAGTTATTGGAAATGCAGATATTGTAATTACAACTACAGGAAATAAAGATATTGTGCAAGGGCATCATTTTGAAGCTATGAAAGACAAAACCATTGTTTGTAATATTGGTCATTTTGACAATGAAATTGATATGGCTTGGTTAAATGGAAAATATGGTTCATCTAAAGTTGAAATTAAACCTCAAGTTGATAAATATACTATTGGAGAAAATGAAGTAATTGTATTGGCTGAAGGTCGTTTAGTAAACCTTGGTTGTGCAACTGGGCACCCAAGTTTTGTAATGAGTAACTCATTTACAAATCAAACATTGGCACAATTAGAGTTGTGGAACAATAGAGGTGCTTATAAAAATGAAGTATATATGTTGCCAAAACATTTAGACGAAAAAGTAGCTCGTTTACATTTAGCTAAAATTGGTGTTGAGTTAGAAACATTAAGAAAAGACCAAGCAGATTATATTGGTGTTAAAGTTGAAGGACCGTTTAAACCAGAATACTATAGATACTAATATCAAAAAAATAGTTAAAAAAGCTTCGTTATTTATAAATAATGAAGCTTTTTTTATTTAGAAAATATTCCAGAATTTGTAGTTAAAAGAATTTAATTCCTACATTATTCTGTGAATTTTACAATTAAAATACTTCATAAAAGTTTGCCAAAACATTTTTGTGTTTCCTTTTTATTCTAAAAGAATGTTAAAAAACACGTTCGATTTGTTAATTACGAAATAGGTTGTTACTTTGCAAACCTTTAACCCTAGTCCATTTGAAAAAATATTTTAGATACTCCGTCCTACCCATAATAATTACTCTTATTGTTTTAGCATTCAGCACTAAAAATGAAGGTTCTAAAACAGTTAAATTATTTCATACTGTTTCTGATACTGCTTCGATTGAAGCAACGGAACCTATCTTGGAAAAAAAATATCCTATTGAGATAACACAAAAGGTAAGTAACAAATTAGATTCATTATTGCAACGTATTAATAAAAGACACGATTTTCATGGTTCTGTATTGGTTGCAAAAAACGGAAAAATAGTTTATAATAATCACATTGGTTTTGCCGATTTCAGAAAGAAAGAACCACTTAATAAAACATCTTTATTTCAATTAGCTTCAGTAAGTAAACAATTTACGGCTGCGGCTATTATGATGCTGTATGAAAGAAATCAAATTAAACTCACAGATACTGTTAATAGTTATTTTCCAGATTTTCCTTATGAAGGTGTAACTATTAAAAACCTACTAAACCATACAGCAGGTTTACCAAAATATTTTTGGGTTGCAGAGCATAAATGGAAAAAAGAAAAAGCACCAACTAACAGCGAAATGATGCGTTTATTTGCATCAAGCAATGTGCAAAGATTCTTTAAGCCAGGGCGTAACTTTGATTATTCAAATACTGGATATTTAGTATTGGCTTCTATTGTTGAAAAAGTTGCTGGGGTAAGTTTTAGTGCTTTCTTGGAAAAAAATATTTTTGAACCTTTAGAAATGAATCAATCTTTTGTGTATAATCCAGAAAATAAAAATATTAATAAAAATCATTTGTTTGGGTATAGACTATATAAAGGCTGGAAGCATTTAAAAATTAATAATACAGTAAATGATGCCGTTGTTGGCGATAAAAACGTTTATACAACCAGTGAAGATTTGTTTAAATGGGTTTTAGGATTAAATAATGGAAAGTTAATTTCAGAGGAATCTTTAAATCTAATGTACACCAATGGAGAAACTATTTATAAAAGAAAAATCCCGTATGGGTTTGGTTTTAGAATAGACCCTAAAGATACAAATATTGTTTATCATCATGGTAAATGGAATGGATTTAGCACAGGATTAACTCAATTTTTAGACGAAAATCTTGTAGTAATTGTCTTAGAGCACACGAGTTATTCTGGAATTTCTTCTTTAACTAAAAAAGTTAAGAAAATTGTTGGTGAAAATTTAAACGTCTAAATTTACTTAGAAAACTAAAATCCTTTTAAAAAAAAACCACTCAGATTCGAATGGTTTTTTGTGCAATTTCCTCTAAAATAAAATATTTATCTTTTTCGTATTGTAAAATTAAGCTGTTTATTCAGTTTGTTTAAGGGGATATTTCTCCTTTTATCTAGGGGAAATATCCCCTTATTTTTCCTATTATTTTTAACAGTCTCTATTGGTTTGGGTTTTTAATTCTAACTACTTTATTAAAAAACTCAGACAACAATCTCCCCATTTGATTTGAATGAAAAGGTAAATTCTACTTTAAAATATTCTTCTGATTTAAATTTTGTATTGTCTAGTAGCTTTTAAATTATGAGGCTTCAGAATTGAAAGGTTTTCTATTTACTATTTTTAAAAAATTGATAACTTTAGTAAATACACATAGCAATTTTAAATTACCCTAACCAACCTTCTCTGTCTAAACTTCTATATTGAATAGCTTCAGAAATATGAGAAGACGAAATATCTTTTACACCTTCTAAATCTGCAATGGTCCTAGAAACTTTCAAAATTCTATCGTAGGCTCTAGCGGAAAGGTTTAAACGTTCCATCGCATTTTTTAAGAGGTTTTTGCTTTCTTCACTTAGTTTACAGAATTTACGAATTTGTTTTACGCTCATTTGTGCATTATAATGCACATTTTCAAGTTCTAAAAATCGTTCTGATTGTTTTTCACGTGCTTTAGTTACACGTTCTCTAATAAGCTTACTTGGTTCGGCTAATTGTTCTTCAGATAGTTTTTCAAAAGGAACAGGATTTACTTCAATATGAATATCAATTCTATCTAAAAGTGGTCCAGAAATTTTACTTAAGTAACGTTGCATTTCAGCAGGTGATGAGGTTACAGGCGCATCGGGATCGTTAAAATAGCCGCTCGGACTAGGATTCATACTTGCCACTAACATAAAACTACTTGGATATGTTACTGTAAATCGTGCTCTTGAAATAGTTACTTCCCTATCTTCTAAAGGTTGACGCATTACTTCTAAAACTGTGCGTTTAAATTCTGGTAATTCATCTAAAAATAATACGCCATTATGTGATAATGAAATTTCACCTGGTTGCGGATATTGGCCTCCACCAACAAGTGCAATATCTGAAATAGTATGGTGCGGTGATCGAAAAGGGCGTTGGCACATTAAACCACTTTCTTTAACTTTACCAACAACTGAATGTATTTTTGTAGTTTCTAATGCTTCTTGCAATGTCATTGGAGGTAAAATGGATGGTAAACGCTTGCTTAACATAGTTTTACCACTTCCTGGAGGCCCAACAAGTATAATATTATGCCCGCCTGCAGCCGCAATTTCCATAGAACGTTTTACAGATTCTTGTCCTTTCACATCAGCAAAATCAAATTCTGGATTGTCAAGATTTTTGTAAAATTCAGCACGTGTATCAATTATGGTTTGTTCGAGTTCAGCTTTTTCGTCAAAAAAATTAATAACTTCGGTAATATTACTAACACCATATACTTTTAAGTCACTTACAATAGCAGCTTCTTTTGCATTTTGTTTTGGTAAAATAAAACCCTTAAACCCTTCTTCTCTTGCTTTAATTGCTATTGGTAATGCACCTTTTATAGGTTGTAAACTTCCATCTAAAGAAAGTTCTCCCATAATTATATAATCACCAACTTTTTCGGATTTAATTTGGTTTGAAGCAGCTAAAATTCCTATAGCTAAGGTTAAATCGTATGCAGAACCTTCCTTACGTAAATCTGCAGGAGCCATATTTATAGTAATTTTTTTACCTGGAAGTTTGTACTTGTTATTATTTAAAGCTGCGGAAATTCTGTAACTACTTTCTTTTATAGCATTGTCTGGCAAGCCAACTAAATGGTAACCGATTCCTTTATCTATATTTACTTCAACAGTAATAGTTGTGGCTTCCACACCGAAAACGGCGCTACCAAAAATTTTAACAAGCATAGCAATTATTATTTTTATTTAAAACTTAATAAAAAGTTTTTTTGTTGATTCCCTTTCAACCAATTTGGTTTTTATAATTTCGGTTTTAATATCGTCAAATTTAATTTTACCTTCAAGTTTGTCTATTAGACGCGTTGCCGCAACTTCGCCTGTAGTATGTGCAAAACGATTAACACTTGTTAAAGGTGGAGATCCATAGCGGGATAATAACCCATTTGTAAAGCCAATAATTGAAACCTCTTCTGGAATTTTAACATTTCTTTTGTTTAATACTTGCGTTGCTATAGCGCCAGAAACTTCATCTACAGAAAAAATGCCATCTACCTTATTGTTGTCTAACATATTGTTAATACGTTCAATTAAGTTGATTTCATTATCTTGTTTAATAATCAAATTTTCGTTTGGTGTTACACCGTATTTTGTAAGTGCCTTTAAATATCCCTTTATTCGAAATTTATTAATATTTAAACCTTCTGAAGTTGAAATTATTGCAATGTCTTTACAGCCAGATTTCATTAAAAAACGTGTTGCTTTATAGGCACTTTTAATATTATCTGTAACCACTTTATCACATTTAATATCTTTATGCGCACGGTCATATAAAACAATTGGAGTTTCTTCTTCTAAAATATCATGAAAGTGATCAAACTTTTTTAATTTTAATGTTTCAACCGAAACACAAGCAACAAAACCGTCTATTGTTCCATTAGAAAGCATTTCCATAGTTTCAACTTCTTTTTCATAAGATTCGTTTGTAATACAAGTAATTATACTATATCCTTTTTCGGTGGCTACTTTTTCAATACCCCGAAGTGCTCTCGCAAAGTAATAATTCAAAATATTGGGAATAAGAATACCTATTGTTTTTGTTTTTTTGTTTTGCAAACTTAACGCAAGCGTATTTGGCTTATACTTATGCAGTTTAGCATATTCTTGAATTTTGGCTTTTGTTTCGTCACTTATTTCGTAACTATCATTTAAAGCTTTTGAAACTGTTGAAATTGAAACGCCTAGAGCTTTTGCAATTTGTTTTATGGTTATTCTTTTATTCATTTTTTGGTTGAATAGTTAATTTAGTTGAACTATTAATAATTTCTTCTTTATTTAGTTTCATTTTTCTGAATTCACCTTTATTATACATTTCGGCTTGATCTTTATAATGTTTACTAAATGGGTTTCCAGACTGACCTGTTGGCAAGATACTAATACTATTTTCAATATCCGAAAAATCAACAATCCTTCTTGTTGAAGGACCTGCATTTACATTGTATAATCCAGAATCGTTATACTCATACCCTCTATTGTCAATAACTTCTCTTGCGCCTTTTATTGGAAAAGGTCCCACATTAAAATACTTTTTTAAGGCAGCTATTGTACCTAACGGATGCGGGTGTTCTAAAGTATGTACTTTACCCCAATTCCAGTCTTTTATATCTTTTCCTAATTGTTTTTCTAACAAAGTTACAGTTTCAATTAAAGATTCTGATAAAATATCTTTTCGTGTTTCAAAAACATTTTCAGTTGCAACATTATCCCACCAAATTGCAGCATCATTCTTTATTAAATCTGCTATAGTTCTTTTAATTAAATGAGTGCTCATTAGTTGGGTAAATAATTGTTCGCCAAGTTCGTCTTCAAAGGTATTTTTTAAATATAAATAAATCCATTTATTATAAATGGTTGGCGCTACATTATCTATGGTATTTGAACCATCCCAAAGTTGCAACACATCAATTGCTCTTTGTTCATTTTTACTGAAGGAATTATAGTCCAAAATTTTTGTAAATTCTTGAATTACTTCAGGTGCAACAGATGAGGTAACATCGTTAATCATAGTTGCCATTGTTTCTTTGTTCCAATTGTTTTTTGGTTCTAATAACTCCACAATACGCTTGGCTCTGTCTTCAGGTAAATAATAACCAGGATATAAAGTATTTGAAATTGTATCTGGTTGATTATTTGCTGAATACACGAAATTCCATTCAGGATTTTCAGCGATTGGATTTTCACTAAAATCTAAATATTCAACAATATCGTCTTCACCTGAGGCGCCATCTAAGATAAATTTTCTATTTGAATTTGATTTTATTTTGTACAACTTACCTGCCGCCCACCAAGCTACATTTCCACTAGCATCTCCAAACATAATATTTAAACCCGGTGCGTGAATCATTGAAGCTCCTTTTTTGACATCTTCCATATTAGTTGCTCTGGAAATTGTGTGTAAAGCATCCAAAACTACACCATCTTGTTGTGTATAAACCCAAGACATTGCAATAGGTTCGGTTTGAGAGATTCCATCTAAAACATCGTTTACTATTGGTCCATGATGCGAATTTCTAACTGAAATTACAACAGCTTCAGCATCTTTAACTTTTATAGTTTTGTTTACTATAGTGTATTCCAAAATACCACCTTTAGATTTGTATTTATTTTTTTCTGAAGGATGATTTTCTTCTTTATAAAAATCAACATCATCGTTCTCAAACATAGTTAAACCGTAAGCATAGTTTCGGTTATGGCCCAACAAAGGAAAAGGAACTCCAGCAATATGATACCCGTACATTTCGTAATTTGGAGTAACAATATGCGCCTCGTACCAAGTGCCAGGTTGAGAATAAACAATATGTGGATCGTTGGCAAACAACACATTACCAGTACTTGTTTTATTGGCTGAAACCACCCAACTATTGCTCCCGACGAATGGTGCTACAGGTGAGTTTTTCATAATATCAGACACGCTTGCTACAATATTTGCATAATTTTTAATATCACTTTTTGAGTTTTTTATCAGCGCAGTTTTTGAATCAACATCAATATTTAAATCTTTTAAATAATTTGCTCCTAACTTTTCTTTTATTGCAGAAAGCAACGGATCAGTTTTGTGTGCCATTGCAAAACTAAAAGACATATATCCTAAAATATTGTAAATATCTTTTAGTTGATAATGTTCTTTATTAATGCCTATTAAGGTAAACTCAATTGGAGTTGCTCCATTATCTATAAATTGATTTACACCCTTTAAATAAGCTGTTGTTAATTGATAAACCTCACTAGTTACATCTAACTTCTCAATCGATTTTTGTGAAGCTTCTTCAATACCTAAACTCGTAAAAAATTTATCGTTTTTTAACATGTCTTCACCAAAAATTTCAGATAACCTTCCTGGTGCAATTCTTCGAATTAATTCCATCTGCCAAAGTCTATCTTGCGCATGTACATAACCCAAGGCAACCATAGCATCCTGTTCATTTTCTGCATAAATATGTGGAATTCCATACTCATCAAAATATACATCTGTTTTATTTTCAATTGAAACTAACTCTAACTCACCAGAATATTTAGGTTTTAAGCTATTGAAATATACTAGACTGCATATTATTACTAATACGACTAAAACAACTATAAATAGAAGTATCTTTTTTAAAACTTTCATTTAGCGTAACGGTATTTATAACATCAAAGATACGCAATTTTACGAAACCGCAATAGTATAAAGTATTTGTCTATATGTAAAAAATACTTTACATTTGAAAATGACTTTAAATGTACTAATATGAAATCAAGATTTTTATTTTCACACAAGTTAAAACCTTTAGGTTGGATTTTATTTTTAATAGGAATGGTTTTAGGAAGTATTTTAATGCTGAATGAGTTTGATACACCAAATTGGGAAGTTCAAGTTTTTCCATTAATTGGTGAAGAAGGTTTTTTAGCTAGAAATACAGCATTTAAATGGAGTTCGAACAATATTGCCGATGAACTAGCTTCGCTACTAATAATTTTTGGAGGGATTTTGGTTTCATTTTCTAAAACTAAGGATGAAGATGAATACATTTCTAAAATTAGAATGGACTCACTAATTTGGGCAACCTATGTTAATTATGGAGTGTTAATTTTAGCAGTAGTTTTTGTGTTTGAAATGAGCTTCTTTAGCGTTTTAATTTATAATATGTTTACATTATTGTTGTTTTTTATGTTGCGATTTCATTATGTTTTGTACAAAACAAAAAAGTCTATTAGTTATGAAGAATAATATAAAAGTAGAGCGCGCCATACATAATTTAACACAAGCAAAACTTGCCGAATTAATTGGTGTTAGTAGGCAAACCATAAACGCCATGGAATTAAATAAATATGTTCCATCAACAGTTTTGGCATTAAAAATTGCTGAAATTTTCAAGAAAGATGTTAATCAAATTTTCTTTTTGGAGACTTCAGATTAGCTAATCTTTTTTGTAGACTTTAACTATTGAATGAACTAATCTAATCAAAGAAGGTTGCCTTTTTAGGCAACCTTCTTTAATATCTACTAAAATTAAAGATATTTTTCCTTAATTATTCTTAAATGATGGATTTGATGTCCAGCAATAATAAAACCAAGTGCTCTAACAGTCATATCACTATTGCTAGCGGTGCCAATTATTAAAAGTATTTCTTGCTTAAAACTTTTAAACAATAAAATTGTGGAATTTCTAACATGTATTAACTCCTGAAGAATATCCTTAATATCACGTTCGTTTCCGTTCGAATTTGTTACATACCAGTCTTCATCAAAACCAGGTAATTCTGTAGCATCATTTCTTGAAAAACGTAATGCTCTATAACTTAACACACGTTCAGCATCTATAATATGTTGTACTAACTCTTTAATAGTCCATTTTCCTTCAGCATATCTGTAGGTTAACTTTTCTTCATGTAAATTTTCTAAAGTTGTAATTAAATCTTTTAATGAAGTTTCTAAAACTTCATTAAGATCAACCTCCCCTAATGCTTTAATATATTGACTATAAAACGGAGCGTACTCCTGAGTGTTTAATTGTCTAGAATTCATATTTTATGCTGAATTTCTACTAGCATTAATATTTCCAAACAAAGAACGTGTCACCATTTTTTCAAATGTTTTTATCAATTCCGGATCTGCATTCTCATCTTTCTGTAATTTTTGAATATTAATCAATGCAAATTGCTGAATAGTAATTAAAGGCAATACAATATCTTCACGAATATCAATAGATGCTTTACCAACCTTGTTACTTTGCATTAACTTAGTATAGCCAGTTAATTTTAAAATTAAACGGTGTGTTGTTTCATATTCTTTAAAAATAATCTTCCAAAAATCACCAAACTCTTCATCTTTTTCCATGTACTGTGTCAACCCAAAGAACGATTTTGAAAGTGACATCATACTATTCCCTATCAACGCTTTGAAAAAATCTGAGGTATTATATAAATTAATTAATTTATCGAACTCACCAGCATCTTCATATTTCTTCAATGCTGTTCCAACACCATAAAAACCAGGTACATTTTGTTTTAATTGACTCCAAGAGCCCACAAAAGGAATAGCTCTTAAATCTGAAAAATTAAACTCATTTCCACTTGATCGTTTTGAAGGACGACTACCAATATTTGTTTTAGCATAATATTTAAGGGTACTCATACGCTCTAAATACGGTAAAAATTTTGGATGATTCTTAAAATCTGAATATGCTTGGTAACTTACCGTAGCCAAACTATCCATAATTTCAACATCCTTTTTAGTCATAACATTATTAACATTACTAAACAACTCATTAGAAATACCAGCACTTAGTAATTGTTCAATATTATATTGAGCAGCATCTTGAGTTCCAAAATTAGAACTAATAGTTTGCCCTTGAATTGTTAGTTGAATTTCTTTATTTTCAATAGAAGGACCTAAAGATGCATAAAATTGATGTGTTTTACCACCACCACGAGCAGGAGGACCACCACGTCCATCAAAAAATATAACCTTAATACCGTATGCTCTTGAAATTTTAGTTAGATTTTCTTTGGCCTTAAAAATTGCCCAGTTTGCCATTAAATAACCTCCGTCTTTTGTTCCGTCGGAAAAACCAAGCATTATAGTTTGTTTATGACCTCTTTGCGCTAAATGTGTCATATATGCTTTATTTTCATATAGCTTACTCATAACACCTTCTGCGTTTTCTAAATCTGTAATGGTTTCAAAAAGAGGAATAATATCTACGGTAATATTGTGATTAAATCCACATAAATTAAACATTGCAAATGTTTCCATTACATTTAAAGCTTTTTGATTATTGCTAATAATGTAACGGTTTGAGCCGCGTTCTCCATTACTTTCTTGAATAGACTTTACTGCAACAATTGAACTTAATGTCTTAGTAACCATTTCATTATCAAAAATATCAATATCTATAGAACCTTTAACTTTTGAAAGAATTTCAATTTGTTTAGCTTCAGACAGCTCTAAATAATTTTCAGGAAATTCAGTATTACCATGTTCTTGTAAGGTAGTTACTATTTCTGAAAAAACATTGTGATGCACACGGCTATCTTGTCTAATATCTAATGTTGCGAAATGATAACCAAATAAATGAACTTTATTGATAAAATCGTTAATTTCATCTTCGTATAAAGATTGATGTTTTTCAATTATTATTGACCTAATTTCTTCTAATCTCGCAATAAAATCGGTTAAAGACAACATTGTATTTAAGTCCGGATTAACACTATTATCAAATAATAGAACTTCTAATTCGGTAATATAATCTTCAACACCATTAAATGTTAATCGCTTCTTTAAAATTCGAATATCTCTATAGTAATTTTTTAAAATAGTTTGCTTTAATCTCTTGGCAACATTTAAAGTAATTTCTGTAGTAACAAATGGATTCCCATCGCGATCTCCACCAGGCCAAAATCCTAAATCAATAATTTGGTTCGGTATTTTTTTCCCGTCAAAAATATTATTTTGAATGTAATTATAAGTATCTGATATTGAGTGATAAAAAACATTTTCTAAATACCAAATTAAACTTACAGCTTCATCATAAGGTGTAGGTTTTTCGTGTTTAAAAAATGGCGTTTTACCTAATTGGGCCAATAATTTATTTATTAAAAGTAAATCGTCTTTCTCAATTGCTTCTGCAAGATCGGTAATAATTCCTAAAACGGGACCTGGATAAAACTGGGTTGGATGCGCTGTTAAAACAATTCGAACTTTAAAGTCTTCTAAATACTTTTGTAAATCTTCTTTTTTATTTTCTTGAGCGGCTGTTTCCTTAGTATTTCGCATAGTTCCAACACCATCCATATTATTTACAATTGGAAAAGCGGCATCTTCAATAGCATCAAATAAAACAACTTGACGCTCTATATATTGAATAAACCTAAAAAGTAGGTTTATTCTTTCTTCTTCAGAAGGGTTTTGCTGATATGTTTTAAAGAAATTTTCTACAATTTCTGTTGGATCTTGTTTGCTAGAAAAACCATTTTTGCATATTTCGTGAAACAATGGTAAAAGCACCCCTGTTTTTGTAATTGTATCAAATGGAAGTGTCATAAATATACTGTTGTATATTTGGTATTTAGACAATACGTTTTCTTGAAACCTTGTTAATTTTGGTTGTTTATGCATTTTTTTAGTTATTTGTCCGAAAATTACGAAACGTTCATTAAAAATATGGTTTTTGAATCATAAATTTAACGAAATCGTTTTATTTGTGAGGGCTTTTATTTTTTAGGAATATAAGGATAATAGAGCTTAGAAATATCAAAAAAACTCTTTTCTAAATTACGTTTGTTATAATAGTCTTTATAGGCTTCAAAAACAAAATAACTTGGTTTCGAAATATTTTTAAGTGGAATGGTAAAATAACCATCTTCAATTTTAACAACCTCTTGATAAAGAAATTTATAACGTTTTAACTTTAGCTTATTGTTAATTAAAAAAGTACTATTATTTTCGTTTAAAATATTTTTAACATAGATGCTTTTTGGTAAAAATTTATTATCCAAATCAACATTTTTTTCTTGTGAAAAACAAGTATTCCAGGAAATAAAAAACACAATTAGATAAAAATATTTAGCTGAAAACATAACATAAATGTTGAAAAATACCAGACTCTTAAAGTACTCAATTTACGTTTCAAAAACAATTAAAACTTTACTTTTAACATTTTAGAAGTCGTTTTTGTAACTTTAAAACGTTCGTCTAAACGCCTACCAATTACCCAAATTATTGAATTATCTGATGTACATAAAACCCACGTATTTTCTTTTTCTAATAATGACATTTTTTCATCTTTAAAAAATTTACTCAACTTCTTTTTACCTTTTAATCCTATTGGAAAAAAATAATCACCTTTTTCATATTTTCTAATAATTAATGGAAATTGTAGCTTATTATAATTAATAGAAATAGTATTAGGTTTATCAAAAACTAACTCTTCAAATACTTTGTTTTGATGATTTTTTGTGTCAAAAGGAATATCTATACTTTTAAATTTTAGTTTTATTGGAACTGTTATTTTTGAAGTATTTTCTGGAATTTGATAGGCAACAGTTTTTTTTGAATTTGAAATTTTAGATAAAATTAAAACATCTCTATCCTTAAGTAATCTGTGTGTTTCACTAAAAACTTGTTTCCCGCTTTGTGCTTCTAAAAGAGCTGTAACATCATTCCATTCTGTAAATTTATATGCTTTTAAAAGTTCATATAAATATACTTTTGGATTGCTTAAGCTTTTAAGTTTTTCAATATTAAAATGTATTTCTTTATTGTTTACAACTGTTATTTCTTCTCTAATTTTTTCTATGCTATCTTGAACAATTTGCTGACTTCCTTTTAAATTTTCTAGTGTATTGGTTAAAGTATCTAATAAATTTGGATTTAGTTCTTTTAAAAAAGGTACAACTTTATGACGTATTTTGTTTCGTACATATTTTATAGAAGAATTACTTTGATCTTCTCTCCATTGAATTTTATTTTTAGTAGCATATATTAAAATTTCACTTCTTGAGAAAGAAAGTAATGGTCTAACAATAGAACCATTTATTTCTGGTATACCTGTTAAACCATCCAAACCAGTTCCGCGAGTTAGGTTTATTAGTACAGTTTCAATAATATCGTCTTTATGATGTGCTGTAACAATATAATCCAATTCATTTTCTTGCATTATTTCTTGAAACCAGTTGTAACGTAACTCACGAGCAGCCATTTGTGTAGAGATTCCTTTCTCAATAGCAAAATTTTCAGTATAAAATTTTATTGTTGTACACGGAATCTTTAATTGCTTTGCTAATTCCGTTACAAAAATCTCGTCTTTAGCACTATCTTTTCCTCGTAACTGAAAATTGCAATGTGCCAAAAAAATTGAAAATTTTAGCGAATGCAATATATGAGTTAATACTACACTATCTATACCACCAGAGACTGCTATCAATAATTTTTTACCATTTAAAAATGCTAAATTGTTATTGATATGTGCCTGTAAAACTGTTTTCATTTAGTAAATATAATTAATTGGGATTTAACTTAACAGTACTTGTTTCATAGCTTGTGCTTTAAGCAAGCATTCTTCATACTCTTTTTCTGGAATTGATTGTGCTGTAATTGCACCTCCAACAGAATATGAAACATATTTTTTAAACTTATTATATAAAATACTTCGTATAATAACATTAAAATCAAAATCTCCATTTGGCGTAATATAGCCAACTGCACCAGAGTATAAGCCTCGTTTGGTTTCCTCTAATTCTTCAATAATTTTCATTGCTGAAATTTTAGGTGCACCTGTCATACTTCCCATTGGAAAGGTATCTTTAATAATATCAACAGGGTGAATATTAGCGTTAACTTTACACGAAATTGTTGAAATTAATTGATGTACTTGCTTAAAAGTATATACTTTACACAACTCATCTACTTTTACAGAACCTTTAACAGCTGATCTAGATAAGTCGTTTCTTACCAAATCTACTATCATTATATTTTCTGCACGTTCTTTTGGATTTGTTTCTAATTCAGCAATTAATTTTAAATCCTCTTTTGCTGAAGCTGCTCTTTTTGCAGTTCCTTTAATAGGTTGAGAAATTACTGTTGTTCCTTCTTTTTTTATATAACGTTCTGGTGAAGCAGATAACAAATAATTATCTTCAAGTTTTAAAAAAGTGGCAAAAGGAGGTTTTGAAATTTTGTTTAAATGTTGATAAACTTCAACTGGATTAATAATTGAATTTTCACTATAAAATTCCTGACAAAAATTTGCCTCATAAATATCACCTTGATGTATATGGTTTAGTACTGAATTTATTTTCCAAAAATATTCATCCTTATGAATCCTGAGTTTAATTTTAATTTGATTAGATGTTGGTTTCTGGCTATTTACTTTTGATTGATTAATTTTGTTTAAATCAGTTTTTATTTCAGAAGAAAATTTAGTTAGATACTTTATCTCAACAGTATGATTTTTAATAAAAATTAACTTCTTAGGTTGAAAAAAATACAACTCAGGAAAATGCAATCCATCAAAATTATTAGATTGTAAGTTTTCTATATCATTTTTTAAATCATAACTTAAATACCCAAAAATATAATCTCTTACTTCAGTTTGATAATTTTTTAACTTCTGAAAAGCATTGTTATAATCGGTTTTAATTTCAGAAACAGCGTCAACTGCCAAAACCGCATCAAAACTAGAATATTTTTGTTGATAGTTGTTACTATCTAACCAAATTGCAGTTTTGTATTGCTGTGCCCAAAACAATAATTGTGTTTTAAACTCATCAATATTCTCTATTTGAAACTTATAACTTGTTCTATTCATTTCCGCAAAAGTAAAAAAGTCATTTCAATAAAAAATGACTTCTTTGTATATGTTTTCCCTGAATGGGAATATTTAGTTAGTTTGTAAAAAAGCAGCTTAAATTTTTAAGTATGATTTTCACTTTTAAACAACAAACTAACTATGTATTGCTCTGTTATTTACAGCTAAACAGGCCTCTTTAAAAGCTTCTGTATATGTAGGATGTGCGTGCGATGAACGTGCAATATCTTCAGAAGAAGCTCTAAACTCCATTGCAATTACAGCTTCAGCAATCATATCTGCGGCTCTTGCTCCAATCATATGAACACCTAAAATTTCATCTGTTTCAGCATCAGCTAGTACTTTTATTTGTCCATCAATATCCATACTTGCTCTTGCTCTACCTAAAGCGCGCATTGCAAACGATCCTGCTTTGTAGTTTACACCTGCTTGTTTTAATTGCTCTTCTGTTTTACCAACACAAGCAACCTCTGGCCAAGTATATACAACACCTGGAATTAGATTGTAATCAATATGTGGTTTTTGCCCAGCAATAATTTCAGCAACCATTGTACCTTCTTCTTCTGCTTTATGCGCTAACATAGCACCTTTTACAACATCTCCAATTGCATAAATATTAGAAACATTGGTTTGCAAATGTTCATTAGTTTCTATTTGACCACGTTCAGAAATTTTAATTCCTATGTTTTCTAAACCTAATCCTTTAGTATAAGGTTTTCTTCCTACAGAAATTAAGGTATAATCTCCTTTAAATTCCGTTGGAACACCTTTTTTATTATCAGCCGTAACAACAACTTCATCTCCATTATTAACAACTGAAGTTACTTTATGACTTGTAAAGAATTTAATTCCTTGTTTTTTTAATGATTTTTGCAATTCTTTTGAAAGCATTGCATCCATTCCTGGTGTAATTGTTGGCATATATTCAATTACTGAAACTTGCGAACCCAATCTACTATAAACCGAACCTAATTCTAAGCCAATAACACCACCACCAATAACAATTAAATGTTTAGGAATCTCATTTAAGCTTAATGCTTCTGTTGAAGTTATAACTCTTTTTTTATCAATTTCAATAAAAGGTAATGTTGATGGTTTTGAACCTGTAGCTATAATAGTTTTTGTAGCTTCAATTTCTTCAGAAGAACCATCTTCCTTGGTAATAATAATATGAGTAGCATCTTTAAAACTACCAACGCCTTGCAATAAGTCTATATTATTTTTATCCATTAAATAATTAATCCCACCAGATGTTTGTGCCACTACTTCATTTTTACGCACAATCATTTGTTTAAAATTTATTGCTAAACCTTTTACATCAATTCCGTGGGTTTTAAAATGCTTGGTGGCATCGTAATAATGATGCGAAGAATCTAACAATGCTTTAGAAGGAATACATCCTACATTTAAACAAGTACCGCCAAGTGTATTGTATTTTTCAATAATTACAGTTTTTAAGCCTAATTGCGCACATCTAATTGCAGCAACATACCCTCCAGGTCCTGAACCAATTACGGCTACATCGTATGTATTCATATAAATATATTATTATTTTGGTTACAAAAATATAATTTTAATTATTGAATTGCTGAAATAATAAAAACATTTGTAGTGATTTGTGTATTTATTACTTAAATCTATTGAAATTTGGCTTCAAGACACAATACAAGTAACTAAAATAGAAGTGTTTGCATATTTTAGATTGTCTCTTAAAAAAAATACTGATTAATTATATGATATTTATCGCCATTTATTTAGAATTTACTTCCATTTATTAAGTTATTGTAAAATAGAACTTTAAAAATGCAATAATATTTAAAATCTGTAGTATATTTGTCTTATATTTAGAGAAATGTCCCCCACAAGACTCGCAATTTTTTTTTAGCCCCACAAAATTATTTGAAATTACCCCCACTAATTAATTATAATGATTTATTTCATTATAAGTTTTGAGAGACCCCATAATTTGATTATCCAATTTAGTAGAAATGCTATTACTAAGTTAATTTTTATTTAAATAAAAAGATTATGAAAAAAATTACTTTTATTCGATTTTTAGCTTTATTCGTATTGTTGTTTTCAACGACGATTTCTTTTTCGCAAGTTGTTTTACCAACAGAGCCTGCTTGTTCATTCTCAGGGTGTAATGCAGGAGATTTAACAATAACAAAAGCATACATTGCTCAAGATAATGATGTACCACTTCCAGCTTGTGCTGTTGGTGACCCTATTAATGCTTTTTTATACCTTCAAGTAAATACAGGTCCGAAATATAATATTTATGTCCAATTTGATTTATATATAAATAACGTTAAAATTAATGGTTCAGATAAATATACTTATGCAGAACCAGTTACGGGTACATTAATTCCTAATACTCCAATTAAAATTGCACCAATTTCATTTACTTGTGGAGATGTAATAGAACTAAAAAACATTTATGTTTCATGGAAAACTGGAGGTGCTAAAAATAATGATGCAAGTTGTGCAGGTATTGGAGGAGCTGGTTCAAAATGTGCTGATGCTAGTGCAGTTCCAGATATAGTTGTAAATACACCTATTTCTCCTAATTTCACAGTTAACAAAAGTTGTGACGGAGATGATTTTGAAAAAGTTGTATTTACAAATACTTCAACTGGAGGTGATGGTACCTTAACATATTTATGGGATTTTGATGGAGGAGTTTCTAACCAACCTCTTACTAATGAAGGCCCTCATACTGTGACGTTTGCATCAGGAGGTTCAAAAAATATTACTTTAACAGTAACTGATTCAGATAATGATGTTGCAGTAAAAAATATAGGAATAACTATTAATAGCTGTTGTGTTGATCCAGAAATAACAAACCCAGGTCCAGTTACAGCTTGTGATAGTTATACATTACCAGTAATATTAGGCTCAAATTTAACAGGTAACGAAGCTTATTATGACGATAGTCAAGCAAATGGTGGTATCGAAATAACTAACTTAATATTAACATCTAGTCAAACAGTTTGGATTTATGATGCAGATGGCTCTTGTAGTGATGAGGAAAGTTTCTTAGTAACGATAGAAGATAGCGTAAAGGCAGATATTCTTGAAGATGTTACAGAATGTGATAGCTATGAATTACAGCCATT
>NZ_BMNS01000005.1:0-25282 GCF_014646675.1 Lutibacter litoralis
CATTTTAGATGAAAATGATAATTGTCCATTAATTGCAAATTTTGATCAGCTAGATTTTGATAATGATGGTACAGGTGATGTATGTGATTCTGATGATGATAATGATAGCGTTTTAGATGAAAATGATAATTGTAATACAACGCCTTTAAACACAAAAGTTGATATTAATGGGTGTGCTGTGTTTTCATTGCCTTTTAATAATTTTACTATAGAAGTGAAAGGCGAAACTTGTCGTTCAAGTAATAATGGAACTATAACTATTACTACAACTGAAAATCATAATTATATGGCTACAGCTTCTGTTAACGGCGAACTTGTAACTCAAACATTTTTAAATTCAACTTCTTTTCAAAATTTAGAAGCAGGTACTTATTCAATTTGCATTACAATTGAAGATGAACCAGATTACGAGTCTTGTTTTACAACGCAAGTTACCAAGCCTGATAATTTAAAGGTACTTTCAAAAGTAAATTTAAAATCAAAAATAATTTCACTTTACCTAAAAGGAGGAGATACTTATAGTATAGTATTAAATAATGAATTAATTCAAATAACTACAAATAATCTAGACTTAAATTTAAAACCTGGAATAAATACGTTAAAAATAACTACAAACACTGCTTGTCAAGGAGTTTATAATGAATTAATTGAACTTCCTTTTGAGGACATTAGACTATTTCCAAATCCGATAAAACAAGGAGAAAACTTTTATATTTCAACAGGTGGAATTAATACTTCTGAAATTGAAGTTTCTATTTATTCAACTTTAGGAAGTTTAATAACTTCAAATAATTATAAAAATATAACGAAGAGTAACTTGAAAATTGATGTTACAAATCTTCCAAAAGGTTTATATATGGTTAAGTTTTCAAGTTTAGAAATAACAAAAAGTTACACTATAATAATTGAATAAAAATAAATATCTAGAATTAAACCAAATTTTTTAAGCAGTATCTCATAAACTATGTAAATTTTAAAAACCTCAGGATTGAATTCAATCCTGAGGTTTTTTATTTTATTAGTTTTGTACTGAGAAATTCAAAGTCTTTTACTACAAGTATTTCGTATTAAAAAAATTGTATTCTATTTTTTATCCTTTTCTTCTTTTAGAAGGTTTAGCCCCAAAAGCACTTTTGCTATCTGAGCGTTTTCTCCCGAAACCGCTGTCTCCACTAGTGCTATTGGTTTTTCTATCCTTACTTCTGCGTCTTCCGCCTCCGCTGCGAGAGTTGCTATCACCATCGCTACTTCTGCGTCTTCCGCCACCGCTTCCACCGCGGCCAGAGCGTTTCTTTTCTGTAATTTCTACATTTACACCTCTACCTTCAAAACTAACATCGCCTTTTTGGAATGAAGAAATTGTTTCATCTTGATAGTTTTTATCTAATTCAAAAAACGAAAAAGTATCTAATATTTCAATCTGACCAATTTCAATATTTTTTGCAATTTGTTGATCGTTAATTAATCCAATAAGTCTTGCAGGATTTAATTTGTCTTTTCTACCAATATTAATAAAGAAACGTGTCATATTCTCATCATCTCTTCTTTTTCCTCTGGTATCTCTTTCGCTTCTTCTCATTTGATCGCTATCGTTCAAATCAGGAGCATTTTCATAATACGATAAGAATGTATTAAACTCTAAAGATACAAATCTTTTAATTAATTCTTCACGATCTAAACCTTCAAGTTTTTCATAAATGGAAGGTAAAAACTCTGCTATTTCAGTTTCGTTTACCTTAATATCATGAACTTTATCAATTAATTTTAATAATTGATTCTGGCAAATTTCTTTTCCCGTAGGAACAGGTGTACTTACAAATTGTTTACCAATTATTCTTTCAATTGGACGAAGTTTACCCTTTTCTCTTGAAGTAACAATTGCAATTGAAATACCTTCTTTACCAGCACGTCCAGTTCTACCACTACGGTGTGTATAAGATTCTATTTGGTCTGGTAATTTATGATTAATTACGTGCGTTAAATCAGTTACATCTAATCCACGTGCCGCAACATCCGTCGCAATTAATAATTGTAAATGCTTTTTACGGAATTTTTCCATAACACTATCACGTTGTGCTTGAGATAAATCTCCATGCAACGCATCAGCATTATAACCATCCTTTATTAATTTATCAGCAACTTCTTGTGTTTCTCTACGAGTTCTGCAAAAAACAATACTGTAAATATCAGGATTTACATCTGCAATTCTTTTTAAAGCATTGTATCTATTTCTTTCTGAAACAACATAATATTGGTGCGAAACTTGATCGGAACCTTTATTTTTTTCTCCAGAAGTAATTTCAATAGGGTTGTTTAAGTACTTTTTAGCAATACTTTCTACTTCTCTTGGAAAAGTTGCAGAAAATAATAAGGTTTGCTTTTCTTTAGGAGTCACAGCAAGAATTTTATCTAATTCTTCCTTAAAACCCATATTTAGCATTTCATCTGCTTCATCTAAAACAAGCCATTTTAAGTTAGAAAGTTTTAACTGTTTTCTATTAATTAAATCTACTGTTCTACCTGGAGTTCCGACAACAACTTGAGAGCCTCTTTTAAGTTTTCTAATTTGTTCATCAATATTAGCACCACCATAAACCGCAGCTACGTTACACCCTTTTGTGTATTTAGCAAACTCTTCAACGTTTTTAGCAATTTGTAACGCTAATTCTCTTGTTGGAGATAAAATAATTGCTTGCGTTTCTTTGCTGTCAAAATCAATTTGTTCTAAAATTGGTAAGCTAAATGCTGCAGTTTTTCCTGTTCCTGTTTGTGCAAATGCTTTTAAATCATTTTTTGATGATAGTACTTGCGGAATAGATTTTAATTGAATTTCTGTAGGGTTTTCATATCCCAAATCGGTAAGAGCCTTAATAATATCTTTATTAAGACCTAATTCTTTAAATGTCGACATTCTGTATATATTATTGATTTACAGACGCCCATCTATAAATCGGTTAAAAACGTGCAAAGGTACGCTTATATTTAATGTAATCAGGAAAAATTTAGTTTTTTTCTAATTTATTTATTTCTGAACTAAACTTTTGGGAATCTAAATAGGTAAATCCATTGGTTATAATACCGTTGCTGTTAACCATAATTGTACGTGGGTAATTACTTGTGAGATAGTTGTGTGCGTAGCTGTCTTTAGTGAGTTTAAATTGATTTTTTAAATTAAATAAATTAAAATCTGGATCTGATGTAAAGACACGAGAATTAGGTTGCATATTAATACCTACAAATAAAATTTTAGGATGCCTTTTCTCTAAGTAATTAATACGTTTTGTTAAATATTCTAAAGACATGTAATCTGTTGACCAGAAATAAATAACTGTATTTCTGTCTTTTATTATATCTTGAATATTTAAATTTGAGGTATCATAAGACTCAATTTTAAAATCTTGTAATGGCTCTTTATTTAAAACAAATTTACTATCATTTACTAAATTTTTTACCTGAGTTATATATGTTTCATCTGTACAATTATCTAAAAATATTTTTAAGGTTTCTTTATTAATTGAACAGGTAGACTCACTTTTTAAAAAATCTTCTACAACAATACTTTTTAATAGTGTGTTTTTAAATTCTTCAAGTTTTATATTTTCAACTATTGCATTTAATAGATTAATTGTAACGTCTGTTTTAGTACTATCTTTTTCTTTTTGTTGGTAACTTAAATTAAATAAATAATTAACTACATAGTTTCTGTATGGATAAAAGGATAAAAAGTTAGCTTCATTTAAATTAATATCTTTTCTAAATCGATAAAAATTAGCTGAAATATTTGGAAATTGTTCTAATTGATGAACTTTTTTATGGTAATATGGATAAATTTCTTTTAACCTATAAAGCGGATAATGTATTGCAGTACTTGTTAATTGTTGAAAACCTTTTGTAATATTTTCTTTATTCTTAGAAAACTCGTTATAAATTTGTTCTCTTTCTTTAGCAAGTGAATCTATTTTAAATTGAAAATTAAATTCATTTAAATTAAAATACTTAAACATCTCTTTTTCTTCTTTCTCATTTTGTAAAAATAGATTTATTAAAAACTCATTTTTACTGCTTCCTCTACCAGTATAAACTATAGATTCATCAAAATCCCATGTATTAAGTCGCACTAAAATACTATCATTTGGCTCTAGATAGATATATTGAAATTCGTTTCCGTGCTTAAATGTATAAAGACCCTCAGAAAGATTTTTGTACTCCTCAATAAATCTATTATTTTCTTTAAGAGTTAAGGTATCAATAACAATATCATTTTTTAATAAGAGTACAAAGTTTGTTCTAGGATTAATAATTTGACCCCCAAAATAGGTTGACAAAGAATCTTTTTTAATTGTATTACAACTAAAAAGAAAAAGGGTTAATATACTGCTTATTACGTATTTCATATAAAAATGTTAGTTACAAAAATACATACAACTTTAGGTTTTGCTTGTTAATATGGTGTTAAATAAAGTTTAGAAAAATCATAAAAATATTACTTTTAATTAAATGTTTTATACTAAATCTATTTTAGTACTTTTGCAGCGAATTTAAAAAAATAATATTAAATGCTTTCAGTATCAAATTTATCTGTTCAATTTGGCAAACGTGTTTTGTTTGATGATGTAAATACAAAATTTACAATTGGTAATTGTTATGGAATAATTGGCGCAAACGGATCGGGTAAATCTACATTTCTAAAAATTATATCCGATAAAATAGAACCTACTTCTGGTCAAGTACATTTAGAACCAGGAAAACGAATGTCCGTATTATCTCAAGACCATTATGCTTTTGACGAATTTCCTGTTTTAAATGCTGTAATGTTAGGTAATAAGAAGTTATATGATATAAAAAATGAAATGGACGCTATTTACGCCAAAGAAGATTTTTCTGAAGCTGATGGTATAAAAGCTGGTGAATTAGGTGCAGAATTTGAAGAAATGGGTGGTTGGAATGCTGAAAGTGAAGCAGCAACTTTGTTATCTTCTCTGGGAATAAAAGAAGAGTTGCATTATACATTAATGTCTGAATTAGATGGTAAATCTAAAGTTAGAGTGTTGTTAGCTCAAGCGTTATTTGGTAATCCAGATGTTTTAATAATGGATGAGCCAACAAACGATTTGGATTTTGAAACTATTGGTTGGTTAGAAAACTTTTTAGCAAATTATGATAATACTGTAATAGTTGTATCACATGACCGTCACTTTTTAGATGCGGTTTGTACGCATATTTCTGATATTGATTTTGGAAAAATTACACATTACTCTGGTAATTATTCTTTCTGGTACGAAAGTAGTCAGTTAGCTGCTAAGCAAAGAGCGCAGCAAAGTAAAAAAACGGAAGATAAAAAGAAAGAATTAGAAGAGTTTATCCGTAGATTTTCTGCGAATGTTGCTAAATCTAAGCAAGCAACAAGTCGTAAAAAAATGATTGATAGACTTAATATTGATGAAATAAAACCATCAAGTAGAAGGTATCCGGCAATTATTTTTGAACGTGAAAGAGAAGCGGGTGATCAAATTTTAAATGTTGAGCATTTATCTAAAGCAACCGAGGAGGAAGTATTGTTTAACGATATTCACTTTAATTTAAATAGAGGAGATAAGGTAGCGTTAATTTCAAAAAATTCAAGAGCTGTTACTGCCTTTTATGAAATTTTAAACAGCAATTTACAAGCAGATTCTGGGAAATTTCAATGGGGAGTTACTACAACACAATCTTATTTACCGTTAGATAATGCTGAATTTTTTACAGATGCTAGTTTAAACTTAGTAGATTGGTTACGTCAATACGCTAAAACAGAAGAAGAGCGTGAAGAAGTTTATTTAAGAGGTTTTTTAGGTAAAATGATTTTTAGTGGAGAGGAAGCTTTAAAAAAATGTAATGTCCTTTCTGGAGGAGAAAAAGTGAGATGTATGATGAGTAGAATGATGATGATGAGAGCTAATGTGTTAATGTTAGACGAACCAACAAACCACCTAGATTTAGAAACCATTCAAGCGTTTAATAACTCTTTAAGTAATTTTAAAGGAACAGTTATTTTTACAACTCATGACCACGAATTTGCACAAACGGTTGCTAACAGAGTTATAGAAATTACGCCAAAAGGTGTAATTGACAGATACACTAGTTTTGATGAGTACTTAGAAGATCCGAAAATAAAGGAGTTAAGAGAAAAAATGTATAAATAAAAAGTAATTTAATAATTTATAAAACAGCGGCTATATTTTACTTTGTAGAATATAGCCGCTGTTTTTTGTTAGACTATAGTTAAGAACTTAATTTCAAAGCTTATTCATACATTAAATATTTTAATCTCACTTTTTTAAATTCTTCAATAGCTGGTTGCCAAGAATTATGAATTTTTTGTGCAGATAATCCGTCTTTTAATTGTTTTTCTAGCTCTAAATTTCCAGCGTGAACAGTAAAAGTAGCTCCAAAAAACTTTTCAGTTTTTGGAGTTTTGTTATAAGCATCAATTATATATTTAATAGTTACTGAATTTAATCTCTCCACATTTTTTAAATCTACTCCATAACATAATTTATCTTGATGTTTTGGGTGTTTAGACCCAAAATTTGGTTGTGGTGTATAACTAAAATCGCTTTTTGGAAAAAATGGAGCACCATATTGTTGAAACTGATTTTCTGTTCCACGCCCAGCATTTATGATAGTTCCTTCAAAAAAACCTAAACTAGGGTATAGGTTTATAGATTGGTCGTTTGGTAAATTAGGCGAAGGTCTAATAGGTAAGCTATATGGAATTTGATGTGTGTAATTTTTTAATGGAATTACGGTTAAATCACATTTAACATTGTCTTTTAACCAATTCTCACCGTTTATCATTTTAGCATATTCACCAATTGTCATTCCGTAAACCAAAGGAACGGGATGCATTCCTACAAAACTTTTATGCTCCAATTTTAATGTTGGTCCGTCAACATAATGGGCATTTGGGTTTGGTCTGTCAAAAACTAATAATGGAATTCCACTTTCTGCACAAGCTTCCATAATATAATGTAAGGTAGAAATGTAAGTGTAAAAACGTACACCAACATCTTGAATGTCAAAAACTACCAAATCAATACCTGCTAATTGTTCGGCAGTTGGTTTTTTATTTTTTCCATATAATGAAATAAGAGGAATTCCTGTTTTTTTATCAACTCCATCGGCTACAGCTTCAGCAGCATCAGCTTTTCCTCTAAATCCGTGTTCTGGAGAAAACACCTTTTTTATAGTAATGTTTAATTGAAATAAACTATCTACTAAATGTGTATATTTTTCTTCTTCATTTTTAAATATAACCGAAGTCTGATTCGCAACAATAGCAATATTCTTTTGTTTTAAAAGAGGTACATAAAGTTTGGTTTGTTGTGCAGCTGTTAAAACTTCTTTTGAAGAAATAGTAATGTTTTTTATTGCAGTTGAATTTTTATTTGTTGTATTTGTTTGTGCACAAGAAATCAAACTAAAAAACAGTAAAAAAACTAATAAGAAATATGTATTTTTGGACAACATAGAAATATAGATAAAATTGAATTACGAATTATTTATTGCGAAACGTATTATTGCAGCAAAGCAATACAAAAGTAGCATTTCTTCACCAATAA
The DNA here is from genome assembly GCF_014646675.1 of Lutibacter litoralis. Lineage (GTDB taxonomy): Bacteria > Bacteroidota > Bacteroidia > Flavobacteriales > Flavobacteriaceae > Lutibacter > Lutibacter litoralis. The sequence continues at coordinate 7,602 of NZ_BMNS01000005.1, forward strand.
TAAAAATAGCAATAAGCGCAATCGCAATTGGAATTATTGTTATGATGATTGCTATTGCAACAGGTTTTGGGCTGCAAGAAAAAATACGTGAAAAATTATCAGGTTTTAATGGTCACATTCAAATTACAAATTTTGATAATAATAATTCAGAAATTACTTTAAATCCAGTTTCTAAAAATCAAGATTTTTATCCGGAGTTTACCACCATTACAAATATTGAAAATGTTCAAGTTTTTGCAACAAAAGGAGGTATTATTAGAACTGAATCTGATTTTGAAGGTATTATTTTAAAAGGAGTTGCAAAAGATTATAATTGGACATTTTTTAATGAATACTTAGTTGAGGGCACAATACCAGACTTTAATAATGATGTTACAAATGATGTTTTAATTTCCAAAGAGATATCTAATAGGTTACATATAAATTTAGGCGACACTTTTAATATTTTATTTGTAAAAGATGATCCTTCTAAGGCACCTTGGTTAAGAGTTGTTAAGGCTGTGGGAATTTATAATTCTGGTTTTCAAGAATTTGATGAGAATTTTGTAATTGCCAATATTCGTCATATTCAAAAAATGAACCGTTGGACAGAAGATCAAGTTGGTGGATTTGAAGTATTGATAACGAATTTTGATGAAATTGGTTTAAAAAGCAGCCAAATTTATAAAGAAACTGCATCAACCTTAAATAGTCAAAGTATTATAGAAAAGTACCCTGGAATATTTGAATGGATAAGTCTATTTGATAATAATATCTACCTTATTATTGTAATAATGATTTTAGTTGCAGGAATAAATATGATTACGGCATTACTAGTTTTAATTTTGGAAAGAACTCAAATGATTGGTATTTTAAAAGCTTTAGGAAGTACAGATGTTAGTATAAGAAAAGTGTTTTTATACAATGCAGGTTATTTAGTTTTAAAAGGACTTTTTTGGGGAAATTTAATTGGGTTAACTATTTTGTTAGCTCAAAAATATGGTGGATTTATAACACTAAATCCAGAAACATATTATGTAAGTGAGGCTCCTGTTTATATAGATTTTTGGTATATACTTTTATTGAATATATGTACACTCTTATTATGTTTATTAATGCTAATTGTACCAACATTATTAATTGCCAAAATAGATCCAGTAAAATCAATAAAATTTGAGTAGGAAGTTTGTCTTATATGTTCAAATATAAGCATAAAAAAACCCCAACCTTTGGGGCCTTTTTAATAGTTATTATGGTGTTTTTACGCAGTAATACCTCTATATTAATTTTCAACTAATACCCATTCGCCTTTTTGAATTAAAGGAATAGCCTGTTTGTATTTTACCGATTTATTTTCGCCACTCATTACATTTTTAATAGTAACTTTTTCGTTTCTACCAATTTTTCGCTCGGTTCTAACAATAGTTTCAACTACCTGAGGTTGTTGCGTTTGGTTTGTCTGCGTTTGTTCTGAAGTGTTTTTATAATCTTCTTTGCTTAACTGAACTTTTTCTCTTTTTTGTTCTCTTGCTTGTGAAACTTGATTGGCATCTTGAGAAGGTAATTCACCTTTAAATAAAAATGAAAGCACTTCTTTATTTACTTTATCAAGCATTTCATTAAAGAGTTCAAAAGATTCAAATTTGTAAATTAATAAAGGATCTTTTTGCTCGTAAGTAGCATTTTGAACCGATTGTTTTAATTCATCCATTTGACGTAAATGATCTTTCCAGGTATCATCAATAATTGCCAAAGTAATGTTTTTTTCAAAGTCAGTAACCAAGCCTTTCCCTTCACTTTCATAGGCTTCCTTTAAGTTGGTTACAACTTTTAATTCTTTGGTTCCATCGGTAAAAGGAACAACAATTCGTTCATATTTATCACCTTGATTTTCATAAACATCTTTAATTACAGGATATGCAGCTTTAGCACTTCTTTCTAGTTTTTCTTTGTAATTCTTGTAAACAACATCAAAAAGTTGATCTGTAAGTTCTTGTTCAGTAAGATTTTTAAATTCTTCCTCAGTAAATGGTGAAGAAGTTGATGAAAAACGAATCAATTCGAATTCAAAATTTTGATAATCGTTTGCAAGTTTACTTTCTCTAACTAAAGCGTTACAAGTATCATACACCATATTTACAATATCTACTTGTAAACGTTCTCCGTATAATGCGTGGCGACGACGTTTGTAAACAACTTCACGTTGCGAGTTCATAACATCATCATACTCTAGTAATCTTTTACGTACACCAAAGTTATTTTCTTCAACTTTACGTTGCGCTCTTTCAATTGATTTAGTAATCATAGAATGTTGAATAACTTCACCTTCTTGAAGCCCCATTCTATCCATCATTTTCGCAATTCGTTCCGAACCGAATAATCGCATTAAGTTATCTTCTAAAGATACGTAGAATTGAGAAGAACCTGGATCTCCTTGACGACCAGCACGTCCACGTAACTGACGGTCAACACGTCTAGAATCATGACGTTCTGTACCAATAATTGCTAAACCTCCAGCGGCTTTTACGGCATCAGATAATTTAATATCCGTTCCACGTCCTGCCATATTTGTTGCAATTGTTACAATCCCTGGATTACCAGCTTCTGCAACAATATCGGCTTCTTTTTTATGTAATTTTGCATTTAATACATTGTGATTAATTTTTCTGATAGAAAGCATCCTTCCTAATAATTCAGAAATCTCAACAGAAGTTGTACCAACCAAAACAGGTTGTCCATTATTAACTAATTTTTCAATTTCATTAATAACAGCATTGTATTTTTCTCTTTTAGTTTTAAAAATTAAATCTTCTCTATCATCTCTAATTAAAGGCACATTTGTTGGAATTTCAACAACATCTAATTTATAAATGTCCCAGAATTCTCCAGCTTCTGTAATTGCAGTACCCGTCATACCACTTAATTTGCGGTACATTCTAAAATAATTTTGAAGTGTTACAGTTGCATATGTTTGTGTTGCAGCTTCAATTTTTACATTTTCTTTAGCTTCAATTGCTTGGTGCAATCCGTCTGAATAACGACGACCATCCATAATACGACCAGTTTGCTCATCAACAATTTTAATTTTATCCTCCATTATTACATATTCAACATCTTTTTCAAAAAGTGTATATGCTTTTAATAGCTGATTCATTGTATGAATTCGCTCACTTTTAATACTAAAATCTCGGTATAATTCTTCTTTTTTAGAAGTAGCTTCTTCAGAAGAAATATTGCTGCTTTCTATAGCACCAATTTCTGTGCTTAAATCTGGTAAGATAAAGAAATTATCATCACCATCATCACCAGATAAAAAAGTGATTCCTTTATCCGTTAACTCTATGGAATTATTTTTTTCATCAATTACAAAATACAACTCCTCGTCAATTTTAGGCATTTCGCGATTGTTATCTTGCATGTAAAAGTTTTCAGTTTTTTGCAATAACTGTTTTATTCCTTCTTGACTTAAAAATTTAATTAAAGCTTTACTTTTTGGCAATCCTCTAAATACACGGAGCAATAAAAAACCACCTTCTTTTGTATCACCTTCTTTTATTAATTTTTTTACATCAGCTAAAACTCCGGTTAAGTAGTTACGCTGAATAGAAACTATTTTATCTACACTTGGTTTTAACTCGTTAAATTCGTGTCTGTCGGCATTTGCAGTTGCACCTGAAATAATTAATGGTGTACGTGCATCATCTACCAATACAGAATCCACCTCATCTACAATTGCATAATTATGCGGACGTTGTACTAAATCGTTAGGTGAGTGCGCCATATTATCACGTAAATAATCGAAACCAAATTCGTTATTTGTACCATATGTAATATCAGAATTATAGGCTTTTCTTCGTGCATCGGAATTTGGCTGATGATGATCAACACAATCAACACTTAAACCGTGAAATTCAAAAATTGGTCCCATCCAGGCTGCATCACGTTTTGCTAAATAATCGTTAACAGTTACAACGTGTACACCTTTTCCGGACAAAGCATTTAAATACACAGGAAGTGTGGATACTAACGTTTTACCTTCACCCGTCATCATCTCTGCAATTTTACCTTGATGTAAAACAGCTCCACCAATAAGTTGCACATCGTAATGTACCATATCCCAAGTTACTAATTTACCTTGTGCATCCCAAGTATTTGACCAAAACGCTTGCTCATTTTCGAGTGTTATATTATCTCTGGTTGCTGAAAGTTCTCTATCGAAAGGAGTTGCAGTAACGGTAATAGTTTCGTTTTCTTTAAAGCGTTTTGCAGTTTCTTTTACAACAGCAAATGCTTCAGGCATAATCTCAGTTAAAACTTTATCTAAAGCCTCATAAGAAATATCTTCTAATTGATCGATTTCAGCATATATTTCTTCTTTTCTATCAACATTTGCCTCGTGCGCTTCTTCTTGGAGTTCACTTATTCTAGAAGTAAACTCATTTATTGCTTTTGCAATTATTTCCTTAAAATAGCCTGTTTTTGCTCTTAATTGGTCATTTGTTAAATTAGACATTTCATTTTCAAACGCTGCAACTTTTTTTACAATAGGTTGTAATACCTTTAAATCGCTTTTTTTCTTATCTCCAACAAATACTTTTAATACTGAATTTAAAATACTCATGTTTTGTGTATGAATTTATTTTAGTAACCTTTAAATAAGGTCTTTTTTCTATTATTGTTTCGTAAGCGAATTTAAAATATTTAAATTTTAAAAAGCTTAAAATTATGTTTAAATTATAGTTTAAAACCAAAAAAAAGCCTCAACCGAGACTTTTTTTGAATTTTAATATTTTAATATTCATCTTCATTCCAGAGATAATCATCTTCGGAAGGATAATCCGGCCAAATTTCAAGAATGGATTCAAAATTTTCATCTGCGTCTTCAATTTCTTGAAGGTTTTCAACAACTTCTAAAGGAGCTCCTGTTCTTATTGCATAATCAATCAACTCGTCTTTTGTTGCAGGCCATGGTGCATCTGATAAATATGATGCTAATTCTAGTGTCCAATACATAACTTTTTTTGTATTAAATATTTTTGCAAAAATAATTTTTTTACTTAAAGATACAAGCTATTTCTTACTTTTTTTCAATAATAAAAAGAACTTGTTATAATTTCTCAGGAATCCAAGGGATTTCTTGAGCGTTATTATCAATAGTCAATTTTCGTGCCAGTACAAAAAGATAGTCAGAAAGTCTATTTAGATAGACAATTATTAGTTCATCAATAGTACTTTCTTCGTTTAACTGTGTAACTAAACGTTCGGCTCTTCTACATATACAACGAGCTATATGACAAAATGACACGGTTGTATGTCCGCCAGGTAATATAAAATTAGTCATAGGAGGAAGGTTTTCATTCATATTATCTATTTCAACCTCTAATAATTCTATAGATTTTATATCAATTTTATTAATATTAAGGCGTTCTTTACCACTTTTTAAAACCTTTTTTTCTGGAGCAGTGGCTAACATTGCTCCCAGAGTGAACAATTCGTTCTGAATTTTTATAAGCACATGGGATGTATATTCATCAATTTTTTGATCGCGAATTAGACCAATATAAGAGTTTAATTCATCTACTGTTCCATAAGATTCTATGCGTAAATGGTATTTTGGCACTCGCGTACCACCAAATAACGATGTTTTTCCTTTATCTCCAGTTTTTGTATATATTTTCATGATGCTATTTTAAACGTTAAAAGTTGCAAAGATACAAAGATTTGTTATTAGTTGGAATTTTGAAGTCAAACCTAAAGAGTCAAATGTGAGAAGGTTTATAGTTATAGGTTTTTAAACTTCCAACTCCTCATTTCTGATTTTTGTACGTTTCACTTTTTCCTTCTTTCTTCTCTGGCTTTTTGTCTTTCAAGTTTTTTAAAATAACCTCTAAATAAAAAATTATGTTTTAGAGCTTCTAAGTTTTCATTTAACAGGATACTACCTTCTTTAATATTCTTTGTTGTTTTATCAATATTTTTTACGAGAACGGTATCATTTACCAAATAATTTAACGCACCATCTCCATTCCTTATATTTAAAACCAACTTATCTATAGATGTAATTACCGAATCTATCTCACTACTAGTTGTATTTAAATTGTGTATTATTGACTTCATTTCATTAGCGGCTATAGAATCACTTAAAAGCACAGCTGCTATGCTTTCATCGTAATCTATGGCATTTATAATTTTGTTGAATTCAGACAATGATTTTGAGGCACTTTTACTGGCTGTTTGTATGTTAGAAATGGTGTTTTTTAATCCCATTGCTATGGTAGAATCGTTAATTAACATCCCTAAAGTTCCTTTTCCAGTTTTTATTGAAGTAGTAATTTTGAGTAAATCGGAGGTAAGTAAAGACATATTATCATTTGTAGTATTTAATGTTTCCAACATATCATTGGTAGATATTTTACTATATGATTTTATGGTGTCACCTGGTTTCAGTGGCGGTGCATTTTCTTTTTTAGGAGCAATATTTATTACCATACTACCCACCAAACCATCGGAACTAATTCCAGCTACTGCATTTTTTTTAATATGTTTTAAAAATTTATCTTCAATAATCATATCTACGCAAATAGTAGTATCATTTATCATATTTATAGTTTTTACAGTACCTACATTAATACCAGAATAGCGAACATTATTACCTAATATTAGACCATTAACATTATTAAAAACAGCACTAATTCTAAATGTTTTACCAAACAGATTTTGCCTATTCCCAATATAGTAGAGCGCTGTGATTAAAAATAGAGTACTTAGAATTATAAACAAGCCTAAACTGATTTTTTGTGAATTAGATTTTTTCATAGTATTGCTATTTAAAAAATTCTTGTACTTTTTTATCTTTAGAAGCAGCAAGCTCTTTATAAGTGCCTTCTATATAATTTATGCCATCAATTAATAAAATCATTCTGTTAGAAATTACCCTGGCACAATCCATATCGTGTGTAATTATGAGCGAGGATGTTTTAAATTTTTGTTGAATCCCTATCATTAATTGTATAATTTCTTTTGCTGTTATTGGATCTAAACCTGTTGTTGGCTCGTCGTAAATAATAATTTTAGGACGCAAAATAATGGCCCTAGCCAGTGCAATTCTTCTTTTCATACCTCCTGAAAGTTCTTCAGGCATTAAATCAATAGCGTTTTTTAGTCCAACACTTTCTAACGCTTCCAGTACTAATTGTTTGCTTTTATTGGCATATTCTGGAAACTTTCTTAAAGGAAATTCTAAATTTTCTCTTACAGTCATAGAATCATATAGTGCACTCCCTTGAAATAAGAAACCAATTTGTGTACGTAAATTATTAAATTCTTTTTGAGATAAGGTTGTAATGTCTTTTCCCATAATTTCTATAGTTCCAGCATCTGCTTGCATTAAACCTACAACACATTTTATCATAACAGATTTTCCAGAACCCGATTTCCCCATTAAAACAAGGTTTTCGGCTTCATATAAATTCATTGTAAAGCCATTTAATACATGGTTATCTCCAAAACTTTTTTTTAAGTCTGTAATTTTTAAAATTGGCGTTATGTTTTCTTGTTTTTTCATTGTTAAATTTCAAAGAAAATATCGGAAATAAATACTGCAATAAAATCTAATATAAATAGCAGCATGGAGGCATAAACTACTGCGGTATTTGATGCTTCACCAACACCTACAGTGCCTTTTTTACAGTAATAACCTTTAAAGCAACCAACCAATCCAATAGCAAAACCAAAAAAAAATGTTTTAATAGTTGCAGGTATCATATCGGAGAATTTAAGGGCATTAAATACTTTATTAAAATAGAGTTGAAAAGATACATCTCCTTTTAAATTTTCGATAAGTGCAGAACCAAATAAGGCAATTGTATCACCAAAAATTACAAGAAGTGGTAATGTTAATGTTACTGCTAAAATACGAGTAACAACTAAATATTTAAACGGATTGGTGCCTGAAACTTCCATGGCATCTATTTGTTCTGTTACTCGCATTGAACCTAATTCTGCACCAATACCAGAACTTAACTTACCCGCACAAATTAACGCAATTATTACAGGGCCAAGTTCGCGTACAATTGAAATACTTACCATCGAAGGCATCCAAGATGCTGCCCCAAATTCCATTAATGTTGGCCTGGACTGAAGTGTAAAAACCAAGCCTAAAATAAAGCCAGTTATACCAACTAAAAGTAATGATTGGTTTCCCATTTTATAGCTTTGTAATAGAAGTTCTTTAAATTCAAATGGTTTTGTAAAAACTTCTTTAAAAAAGCGTTTGGCAAAATATGCAAGTTCACCAATTTCTAGCAAAAATTTTTTTGTTTTTTGTACTATTTGAAGTGAAATTACCATAGATGAAGTATTAATCGCTTATCAAATATAGAATGCTTTACAATTTATTAAAATGATATTCCTCAATTTTTAGTTATCAGAAATTACTAAAAAATGATATTCATTATATAATTTCAAATTGTTTTAAACTACCTTTCATTTAGGTAAAAAGTTGATTTTTAAGAATATTTATATGATACCTACAAAGCTAATTTTAAAGAGTGTTGTTGTTTTGATATTGTTTTTTACACTTTTTTTTAATTTCAGAAACACTACAAATACTAGTGTTAAAATTGCTAAAAAACCTAAGGTTTTAAAAACTTCAAAATCTATTGTGGTCACTAAAAATGTAAAAATTAAAAATTACTTTTCCTATTTAGATTCAGTTGTAGAAAGCGTCAATGAAATAGAAAATTATAATTTAACAGAACATTTATTTGTACGCTTTAATCCTTGGCTAATTGATTCTTTAGCAGCTACAGATTATTATAAAATGATTGAAAAAGATTCGTTTGTTTACAATCAAAAAGAAATGATAGTATTAAAAAAAGGGCATCAATTATTGGTTCCAGATTCAACTGCTGTAGACTCACTTTTGACTATTTTTAATACAACATTTTTAGATATTAATATTCCAGAATATAAACTTCGTGTTTGTATGGATTCAGTTATTTTATACGATTTTCCTGTAAGGGTTGGACGCAATGAAAAAAAATATTTAAAAATGGGTGATAGGTTAACAGATTTAAAAACAAAAACAGGAATTGGGACTATTGTAAATCATGTTAAGGATCCAGATTATTATAACCCAGCAACTGGACGTCAGTATTTTTTAACACGAAGAGATGATAAAAATGTCACTAAATTACCTCAAATTCCTTGGATTGTAACTGAGATTAATGGTGTTAGGAATGGACAATTAATTCATCCAACTACAAATCCAAATACATTAAGTAAGGCGTATTCAAATGGTTGTATTGGAACTAAAGAAGGTGATGCTTGGGTTATTTATTACTATGCTCCAATCAACACAAAAGTAATTATTAGGTATGATTTAAGTACCGTAAATAAGCAAGGAGATACCATTAACTTTAAAAATATTTATGGATATAATATTAAACAATGAGGTTTTAATTAGGTTTATAGATGAGCCCTTCATTTTCAAGTGATTTTAATATTTTACGCACACATTTTTTTATGGTTTCTTTTACTTTTTGAGGATCTACAATATCATAAGTTCCAATCCAAACCAAGGCTTTTTCATTTTTACTAGTTAAGTTATATAATGATACTTCTAAATGAAATACTTTGTATTTGGTATAATAATCTCTATTATAATAAATATCTTGATTTAAAAAATAGTAGTTTTCAAATCCAAAGAAGGAATCATCAATTTTAAAAATTGCACTATCAAAGGGTATTTTTTCATCAAAACCTTTAATAGCTGCTATAATAATTGCATCAAAACCTAAACCTTTTAAATATTTTACTTCTTTTTCAATTGCTACTTCACCTTGTTTGTTAGCGTTAAATGCTGGGCTTAAAACTTCTGAAGCTTTAAGAGCTTCCAAATTTCTTTTAGTTAGAGCTCCTTTTAACTCTTTTTCATAAATGGATTTGGCTTCTAAGTTAGGAGTAACTCCTAATATTAGGGTTTTATTTGGATGGTAGTTTTTGTATTCCTTATTTTTCCAACTATTCGTGGTTTTTGTAATGTGGCAACTTAAAAATAAAAAAGTGAGGATTATGTAACCGTATTTAACCATTTTTATGTTGTAAAAATTGATACTAAAAATTAGGTTGTCTTTAAAGAGTTTATTGTTATGTTAAATTAGCCTGTCGAAATCGATTGTTTATAAGCAGATATATCGACAGGATAATTTAACAAGTAATAGTTATTTTAATTTACAAAAAATTTCCTTCAGCATCTGTTTTTATTCTAATACGTTTATCTCCATTTTCTAAAGTAATTTTGTATTTTTTAGTAATTCCTCTATCATCATGATAAGATACTAAATACACATCTTTTTTAAATATCCAATTTGGATATTGTTTTGCAACTGATTCTATAACAGCTCTAGGAAGTTTAACATCTTTAAATTTTTCTACGGTACGTAATATATTACCATCTCTATCATATGCAGCAAGAATATGACCATCAGGTATAAAAAAATCTACAGAATACGTATCGTAATCGTCACGATAAAATTCTGCATTCTTTAAATCGAAACTGGCAACTTTTTGTTCTAATAAAGTTACAGGTACAGAAACATTTTCTAGTCCTACTTTATTTAAATATTTATAATTTGTTGCCGCTATAACAACTTCAGATAATTTTTCAGTTTTTATCTGAGCAAAAGATTGGATGGCAAATCCAACTAGTAATAAACCAATAATTATTTTTTTCATAATTCTATTTATTTTAATTAATAAATTAGTATAATATTATATACTCTCAGTTTTATAATAATAAAATTATGTAACTTAAATTGTTTTTAAAATGATACTAATCAATTAGTAGATTGATAATTATTAGGTTTTAAAAAGTAAATGAGTTGAAAAGAATGTTGCCTTTAAATTGAGTTATTTAATCAGCAAATAAAAAACTATATAAAACTATGGTTGAAATATATATGTATTTTAAGGAAAATAAAAAACTAAGTTAAAGCATCAATAATTATTTTACTTATTGATTTTGCTTTATTTAAAATCATTATATGTGTTCCTTTTTCAATTGGAATACAATTTTTTATATGTTTAATTGGGAATATATGGTCATCATCTCCCTGAATATGTATTACATTTTCGAGGCTTTTTTCTTGTTTCCAGTGCAGTACATTATAAATTGCCCAATCTAAATAGCTGGCATCTCTAACCGATAAATACTCATCATATAATTTGACCCTTTTTTTTGCAAAATCTCCAAAGGCATAGGAAGAAAAATCTTCTAAATTTTTGATTGATTTTGAGGGAAATAACTTATAAGCTTTTGTTTTTTGAATTAATTTTAAGCGTTTTGGTAATTCGTGTTTGTTTTTAAGACTAGAAATTAAAATTATTTTTTTAACTTTTAAATGTTTGCTCATTTCTTGCACAATAATACCACCAAAAGAAACTCCAACTAAAACAGGGTTTTCTTCTGTAATTATAGCAGCCATTCTTTTTGCGTAATCTTCAATCTTTTCTTTTTCAGAAATGGGTAATAACCATTCTAAAAAATGCAATTCAAACCTGTCTTCTGGAAATTTTAAGTATTCAAATATTTTTGAACTTGCTGCCAGTCCAGGCACAAAATAAATATGAATTTTTTTTTCGTCCATGCGTTCATTAGTTTTGAAGCATTCCTAGTACAATAGGTTTTAATCCACTAAAGAAAAATTCCACTGCAATTACCATAACAATTAGTCCCATTAAACGCATCATTACTTTATTTCCAGTTTCACCTAAGAAACCTATAATTTTACTTCCGCCAACATAAATTAAATATGTTAGTATTAATACAACGGCTATAATTGATATTAATAATACTTTTTTGGGAACCGTTACAGCATCTTCCATTAATACAATAGCGTTTGTAATTGCACCAGGTCCACAAATCATAGGTATGGCCAAAGGAGTTATTGATATATCATCAACGTAGGCATCAATTTTATCTTCGTCATCAGTATGTTTCATATGCGCTAAACGTGCTTGTAGCATATCCCAACCCATGGCAAAGAAAATAACACCACCAACAATTCTAAAACTATTTACTGATATACCAAAAAAATTGAATAAAATTTGTCCAGAGAAAGCAAATAGAAGTAATGTAAAAAACGCAACTAAGGTTGCTTTTTTGGCTGTTTTTTTTCTTTTTTTCGGACTTAAATTCACTGTCATAGTCATAAAAACTGGCATTGAACTTAACGGGTTTATCAGTGTGAAAAACGAAGTAAAAATCAGTAACCCTAAAGTGTACATATCCTCTGTCATTATAAAATAAATTTAGGTTCTTTAATCCAATTAAAACGTACAATTCCGTCCTCATCAATTTTTGTTAGCTTTATTTCTTGAAGTGTATTTACTAATTCAGGATTCCATGGTGTTTTAACTTTTACATAATTTTCTGTAAAACCATGAATAAACCCTTCTTTATTTTCACTTTCAAATAAAACAGTTAATTTATTACCTAGCTGACTTTCATAAAAAGCTCTTCTTTTTTTAACAGATAGGCCTCTTAACATTTTACTGCGTTTTGTTCGAGTTTTTTTAGAAACTACACCTTCCATTTCAACAGCCTCTGTATTTGGCCTTTCGGAGTATGTAAAAACGTGTAAATAACTAATGTCTAACTCGTTTAAATAGTTATAAGTTTCTAAAAATAATTCATCAGTTTCCCCAGGAAAACCAACAATTACATCAACACCAATACAGGCATTTGGCATTGTTTTTTTAATTACTTCAACACGGTTTGTGTAAGTTTCTTTTAAATAGCGACGTTTCATTAATTTTAATAGCACGTCACTTCCACTTTGTAAAGGAATGTGAAAATGCGGAACAAAACTATTCGATTTCGAAACAAAATCAATAGTTTCATTTGTTAATAAATTGGGTTCAATTGAAGAGATACGTAAACGATGAATTCCATTAACTGTATCCAATGCTTGTACTAATTCAAAAAAAGTATGTTCGTGTTTTTTATTTCCAAATTCACCTTTTCCATAATCACCAATATTTACTCCCGTAAGTACAATTTCTTTAATTCCTTTTTCTGAGATTTCTTTGGCATTTTTTAACACGTTTTGCAATTCATCACTTCGTGAAATTCCACGAGCTAAAGGAATGGTGCAATAGGTGCATTTATAATCGCAACCATCTTGTACTTTTAAAAAGGCACGAGTTCGATCTCCAATAGAGTAGGAGCCAACATAAAAGTCGGCTTCTTCAATTTCACAAGAATGTACTTCGCCCATTTCATTTTTTGAAAGGTCGTTTATATAATCTGTAACTTTAAATTTTTCGGTTGCTCCTAACACCATATCCACTCCATCTACTGCAGCTAATTCTTCTGGTTTTAATTGTGCATAACAACCAATAGCAATTAAAAAAGCATTTTCATTTTTTTTAAGTGCGTTTTTAACAATAGATTTAAAACGTTTATCTGCATTATCAGTTACAGAACATGTATTAATTACATATATATCAGCCTTTTCTTCAAATTCTACACGGTCAAAACCTTCATTCTGAAAGTTACGTGCAATGGTAGAAGTTTCAGAAAAATTAAGTTTACACCCCAGTGTGTAAAATGCCACTTTTTTTTGTGTGCTCATTCTTGTACATTTAGCGGTTGCAAAAGTACAGAATTTTATTTTTATAAATTTGATTGTGAAAACATCAAAACAACCTTATGTAAAGTGGAATATGACTATGTTTTTAAAATAATGATTAAAATGGAGTAATCTGAACTTCAAAAATATCAACACCGTTAGATGTATTAAATAATTCTTTTGAAAGCAATTCGTAGCCAGTATACGGATATGCAGTAATAGGTTCTATACATAACATGTTAGAAACCTCTGTCCATAACATAAAATCGTTAAAACCTTTTGTTTTTATTGATAAATTGTATCCACTTTTTTTAATTAATTTAACTTCATCTGTATTTAAAATCGGGTATGCTGTGTTGCCTCCATTTATAATACTTGGAATAGAAATTTTTTCCTTTTTAGTTGTTACAATTTCATCTAAATTACCTTGTAACATAAAAGCAGGGTGGTAGCCTAACATAAAAGGCATACCTTTTTCTGTTCTAATTTCAAATGAAATTTTAAGTGCCTCATTTTTTAATTCAATTTTTTTTTGAAAACTAAAACTATAAGGCCAAGAAACTAATCGGACAGTAGATTTATCTGGATATTTTGAATTTACTATAGCAGTATAAGCAGCATATTTCTTTTTGAAGGCAAAACTCGTATCATCTTGATGTAAAATGGTATAATCTAATTCTCTTAAAAGTCCGTGTTGATCTTGATTATAATTCCCTTTTGGAGTAGAAACAATAAAGTTGTTAGCTTCTGTTGGGCCAATAATTGGAAACATTTCGGTGTCAGAATTGCGCCATCCAGGATTTCCTTTTTGATGCATAAATTCTTCGCCATTTTTTTTATAGCTTACTAATTCTCCTTTATCAATCTTTACTATTGAGTTTTTATCTTCGCTGATTAATATCATTTATACTATTTTTAATACAAGTTTTATATTTTCGGAGTTAAAAAAGTGTTCCGTTTTAGCGTTTTAATAGTTACTTTTCAAATGGGTGTTTTGCCAATGGTTTCTTTACAAAGGGATGAAACTCTCCTTTTGCTCCAATTGGCTGCGCGTGTCTAATATTATGTACAATTTCTATTGCCTGACGCGGAGCTTCTAACCCGTAACCGTTTCCGTTAATAATTTCTTCATAAGAAACTGTGTGTAAATCTGTAAATCCACCGCTAAATTCTAATTCTTCACCTTCAATGGTTATTGATCGATAAGTGCGTTGTCCTTTTGCTTTAATTTCATCTGGTAATACTTCATAATTTATTGATAAAAACCAACGAACACGAGCCTTTTCAAATTCTAGATATCCAGCAGATCTGTCGTGTGTATTAACATGAACGGTATTTTGTTTTAAATCACCAAAGATCCAAGAAAGCATATCAAAAAAGTGTACACCAATATTGGAGGCAATTCCACCAGATTTTGATACATCACCTTTCCAGGAAGTGTAATACCAATGTCCGCGTGATGTTAAATAAGTTAAATCAACATCGTAAATTTTATCTTTAGGTCCATTTGCAATTTTTTCTTTTAAAGCAATTATACTAGGATGCACTCTTAACTGTAATATATTATAGATTTTTTTACCTGTTTCTTTTTCAATTTTAGATAATGCATCAATGTTCCAAGGGTTTAATACTAGAGGTTTTTCGCAGATAGCGTCCGCTCCCTGTCTTAGGGCAAATCTAATGTGCGCATCGTGCAAATAGTTTGGTGTACAGATACTTACAAAATCTAATTGTGTGTTTTTTTCATATTTAAGCTTTGAAATATGGCGGTCAAAACGCTCAAATTCAGTAAAAAAATCTGCTTTTGGAAAATAGCTATCTATAATTCCAACACTATCGAATTTATCTAAAGCTGCAACCAAATCATTATCGGTTTCTTTAATTGCTTTCATGTGTCGTGGTGCTATATATCCACTTGCTCCAATTAATGCGAAATTTTTCATTACTATTTTATTCTTGGTTGTTTATTTTTTTAATTTGAGAATTTAATAAAGTTATTTTACTTGTTGGTTTCTATTTTGCTCAACCAACGTAAATTTTTCAACTCTTTATTTATTTCTATCTGCTTTACCAATTTGGTAATATTCAAATCCTTTTTCTTCTAGATTGAATATATTGTATTGGTTTCTTCCATCAAAAATAACAGGTGTTTTTAATTGTTTTTTAATTTCCTCAAAATCTGGTGAACGAAACTCTTTCCATTCTGTTAATAACAACATGGCATCTGCATTATTAAGAGTATCATATTTAGAATTTGAATAGGCTAAATTTTCAACATCTTTTAAATAAAATAATTGCGCTTCTTCCATAGCTTTTGGATCATAAGCTTGAATTTTAGCTCCTCTTTTTACCAATTCTTTAATAATATAAATTGCTGGGGCTTCACGCATATCATCTGTTCCTGGTTTAAATGCTAAGCCCCACACAGCAAATACTTTTCCTGTTAAATCAGTACCATATTTTTTTACAATTTTTTCTGAAATAACTAATTTTTGAGCATTATTTACCTCTTCAACAGATGTTATTAATTTAGGAGTATAATTATGGTCTTCAGCAATTTTTTTTAATGCTTTTACATCTTTTGGGAAACAAGAACCTCCATAGCCACAACCTGGATAAATAAAGCTATACCCAATTCTATTATCTGAGCCTATTCCAATACGCACTTGATTAGCATCTGCACCTACTTTTTCACAAATATTTGCAATTTCATTCATAAATGAAATCTTCGTTGCCAACATTGCATTTGCAGCATATTTTGTCATTTCTGCAGAACGAATATCCATTGCAATAAAGCGTTCGTGAGACATACAAAATGGGGAGTATAATTGCTTCATCTTTTTAAGCGCCTCTTTACTTTCATACCCAATAACTACCCGGTCTGGTTTCATAAAATCGTTAATGGCGGCTCCTTCTTTCAAAAATTCAGGGTTTGAAACCATATCAAACGCTAAATTAACACCTCTTTTATCAAGTTCTTTTTGAATGGTTGCTTTTACTTTATCCGCGGTTCCAACAGGTACTGTTGATTTATCAACTATTACCAACCTTTTTTGCATAAATGTACCAATGTTTTTAGCAACTTCTAGCACATATTGCAAATCAGCAGACCCATCATCTCCCATTGGTGTTCCAACGGCAATAAAAACTATTTCAGCGTCTGTTAAGGCTTCATTTATATCTGTTGTAAATTGAAGTGTATTTCTTTCAATATTTTTTTTCACCATAGGCTCTAAACCAGGTTCAAAGATTGGTAAAATAGATTTTTTTAAGTTTTCAATTTTTGTTGAATCTATGTCTACACAAGTTACTTTATTTCCCATTTCTGCAAAACAAGTACCTGATACTAACCCAACATATCCAGTTCCAATTACTGCTATTTTCATTTTTTATTTTATAATTTTTTTACTGTTTAATTGTATAATGCAAAAATTGTACAATTTTTCAATTTTATTTTTAATTATGGCTTCGACTCCGCTCAGCCAACGTATGCTTTAAACCTTTGTAACTTTCTAACTAATCTATAGCTTTCCATGTACTTTACAATTTAAAAAACCTTTTACATCGTATATTATTCCTTTTGGGTTTAAATATTTATAATAATCGATTTCTAAAAATTCGTTGTGTGAGACAGCTAATACAATACCATCAAATTTATTTTGTGGCATATTTTTAAGAGTTTCAACTCCATATTCATGTTTTACTTCATAACTATTTGCCCAAGGATCAAAAATGGTAACAGCTGTTCCAAATTCTTTTAGATTTGCTATAACATCTACAACTTTTGTATTTCTAACATCTGGACAATTTTCTTTAAAGGTGATGCCTAAAACTAAAATTCTCGAATTTTTTACTTTTATATCTTGTTGTACTAAGAGTTTTACCACTTCAGAAGCAACATAGTTCCCCATGCTATCATTCATTCTTCTTCCAGCTAAAATAATTTCAGGATGGTATCCAATTTCTTGCGCTTTTTGTGCTAAATAATATGGATCTACACCAATACAATGTCCACCTACTAAACCTGGTTTAAAGGGTAAAAAATTCCATTTTGTACCAGCAGCTTCC
>NZ_BMNS01000005.1:25292-324483 GCF_014646675.1 Lutibacter litoralis
TTTTAATGATACGGCGACCACCGAGATCTACACCAATACAATGTCCACCTACTAAACCTGGTTTAAAGGGTAAAAAATTCCATTTTGTACCAGCAGCTTCCAATACAGCTTGCGTATCTATATTTAATAAATTAAATATTTTAGCCAATTCATTTACAAAAGCAATATTGATATCTCTTTGTGAATTTTCTATAACTTTTGCCGCTTCAGCTACTTTAATTGTTGGTGCTAAATGTGTTCCTGCAGTGATTACCGAAGTATATAGATTGTCTACTTTTTTACCAATTTCAGGTGTAGAACCTGAAGTTACTTTTAGTATCTTTTCAACTGTGTGCTCCTTGTCTCCTGGATTTATACGTTCTGGAGAATAGCCTACAAAAAAATTTTTATTGAATTCAAGTCCTGAAATCTCCTCTAAAATTGGTACACAAACTTCTTCTGTGGCACCAGGATATACTGTAGATTCGTAAATAACAATATCGTGAGGTTTTAAAACACCTCCAACTGTTTCACTTGATTTAATAAGGGGCGTTAAATCTGGTTTGTTATTTTTATCTACTGGTGTTGGTACGGTTATAATATAATAATTACAGTCTTTTATGTTTTTAATTTCTGTTGTACAATAAAGTCCCTTTTCGCTTTCAGAATTGGTTACAAGCACTTGTTTTAATAAATGGTCTGAAACTTCTAAAGTATTATCGGTTCCTTTAGTTAATTCAGCAACTCTATATTTATTGATATCGAAACCAATAACATTGTATTTTGTAGCAAATAACCTTGCTAAAGGAAGACCCACATAACCTAAACCTATAATTGCTATTTTAACTTTTTCTTTCATTTTATTGTACAACTCTTCAACTTAATTTTTATACTTTTGAATATACCACTTAACTGTTTTTAATATTCCAGATTCGAAATTCTCGTCAGCATTCCATCCTAATTCATTTTCAATTTTACTGGCATCTATTGCATATCTATAATCGTGACCTGCACGATCTTTTACATAGGTAATCTGATTCTTATAACTAGTTTCTTTTGGTACTAACGTATCTAATAGTTCACATATTTTGGTTGCTATATAATTATTATCTCGTTCATTTTTACCACCAATATTATAAACTTCTCCACTTTTTCCGTAATCGTATACTAAATCAAGACCTTTACAATGGTCTAAAACATACAGCCAATCTCTAATATTTTTTCCATCTCCATAAATAGGAATTTCTTCGCCTGCTAATGCTTTTCTTATAACGGTAGGAATTAATTTTTCATCGTGTTGATGAGGTCCATAATTATTAGAACAATTTGTAATAACGGTATTCATACCATACGTGTGATGGTAACTTCTAACAATCATATCACTACTTGCTTTTGAAGCGCTGTATGGTGAATTTGGCGCATACGGTGTTTTCTCAGTAAACAATCCTGTTTCACCTAAAGAACCATAAACTTCATCTGTTGAAACATGTAAAAATCGTGCATTTTCAAACCCGTGCTTATAAACAAATGGTTTTTCCATCCAATATTTATAGGCAACATCTAACAATGTAAAAGTACCTTTAACATTGGTTTCAATAAAAACATCAGGCTCGCTTATAGAATTATCTACATGAGATTCTGCCGCTAAATGAATAACACCATGTACTATATAATGATGAAAAACACGCTCCATTAAACCACGATCAGAAATAGAACCATGTACAAAAGTGAAGTTTTTTAAATCTTTTACAGCGTTTAAATTCTCTAAATCACCTGCGTACGTTAAAGAATCTACAACTACAATTTTAAAATCAGGATACTTATTTACTAAGTATTCGACTAAATTTGAGCCGATAAATCCAGCTCCGCCAGTAACTAAAATAGAATTCATAATTTATTTATTTTATTTAAACATTGTTTTAAAGAATCTTGCCAAGATAGTATTTCGATATGAAAGGTTTGTTGCATTTTTTCAGTATTTAACAAACTATATTTTGGACGTTTTACTTTTGAATTAAAATCTTTTGATGAAATCGGAACAATATTACATTCACTTTTTGTGATGTTAGCAATTTCTTGTGCAAATTCAAACCAGCTACAAATTCCTTTATTTGAATAATGATATATTTCTACATTTTTATTATTAATATGTGGAATTATTGTAAATAACACATTTGCCAAATCTGTTGCATTTGTTGGTGAACCTTTTTGATCTGAAACAACTTTTACTGTCTTATTGTTTTTAAACAATCTTAACATAGTATTTACAAAATTGTTTCCGTGTAAAGAGTACAACCAAGAAGTTCTAATTATTAAAGCATTAGCAGGATTTATTTTTTGCAAAGCTTCTTCTCCTTTTAATTTCGTAAACCCGTACTTATTTTGTGGGTTTGTAATATCTGTTTCTAAATACGGTTTTTCTGAAGTTCCATCAAAAACATAATCGCTTGAAATATGAATTAATGTCACGTTGTGTTTTTTAGAAATTAGTGCCAAATTTTCTACAGCAACCTTATTAATTTCAGTAGCTAAACCCTCATTATCTTCTGCTTTATCAACATTTGTATAAGCGGCACAATTTATAATAACTTTAATATTATTGGTTGTTATAAATTCTTCAATAGTATTGGGTTTTGTAATATCTAATTGGTTCTTATCTGCAAAATAACAATTGAATTTTGGGTAATTTTGCTCGACATTTTGCAAAGCAAATCCCAATTGACCTTTTGAGCCTGTTATTAATATATTAGTCATTTACGTTTTACATTTATTCAAATAAATCAGCTTTTTTAAAAGGCACTTGGGCTTTATCTTTTTCTGAAATAATTAATTCATTAGCAGGGAAATTCCAATCAATAGCTAAATCAGTATCATTAAATAAAATTCCTCGTTCTGATTTTTGATTGTAATAAGCATCTACTTTATAACAAAAAATAGTGTCATCACTTAAAGTTACATATCCGTGCGCAAATCCTTTTGGAATAAAAAGTTGGTATTTATTTTCTTCACTTAATTCTACAATCACTTTTTCTCCAAATGTTTTCGAGTTTTTCCGAATATCAACCACCACATCTAATACTTTTCCTTTTACAACTCTCACTAATTTAGAT
Source organism: Lutibacter litoralis (assembly GCF_014646675.1). Lineage (GTDB taxonomy): Bacteria > Bacteroidota > Bacteroidia > Flavobacteriales > Flavobacteriaceae > Lutibacter > Lutibacter litoralis. The sequence continues at coordinate 28,382 of NZ_BMNS01000005.1, forward strand.
TGTGCAAATGGTGGTAACTGATAATGCAACCCACGTAAAACTCCTTTTGAAGATTTTGCTTCATTATCTTGACAAAAATCTACGGCAAACCCAATAAAATCTTCAAAAGTTTCTTTTTTAAAAACTTCATAAAAATAACCTCTATCATCATTAAAAACAGTTGGTTTATAAAGTATTACATCTGGTATGTTTGTTCTTATAAATTTCATTAAAAAATATGTTCCTTTTTAAGTTTTAATAATAACTTAGACTCCGCTCAGCCGCTGTTAAATCTATCGCCTTTTTACTTATAACTATTAGCCCCTTAGTTATTTACCTCTTCACTAACTTTAGCAAATACTGTCCATAACTATTATTTTTATATTCGTTTGCCAATAAAAGCAGTTGTTCTTTCGTAATGTAACCCATTTGATAAGCAATCTCTTCTATACAAGCAATTTTTAAACCTTGTCTTTTTTCTATAGTTTGAATAAAATTAGATGCTTCTAATAAAGAATCTTGTGTGCCGGTATCTAGCCAAGCATAGCCTCTTCCTAATAATTCTAATTTTAAATTTTGTTGATTTAAATAGGTTTGATTTACCGTAGTAATTTCCAATTCCCCACGTTTGCTTGGTTTTATGTTTTTTGCAATTTTCACAACGCTATTTGGATAAAAATACAAGCCTACAACTGCGTAATTACTTTTAGGGTTGTAAGGTTTTTCTTCAATACTTAATACATTTTTATGACTATCAAATTCAGCAACTCCGTACCTTTCAGGATCTTGTACATAATATCCAAAAATTGTTGCTTTTTTATCTTCTTGCACCGTTCTAACAGCGTCATTTAAACGTTTTTCAATACCTGCACCATAAAAAATATTATCTCCTAAAATTAAGCAAACATCATCGTTTCCGATAAATTGTTCACCTAAAATAAAAGCTTGTGCCAAACCATCTGGAGACGGTTGCTCAATATATTCAAACTGCATTCCAATAGCTTTTCCATCGCCTAATAATTTTTTAAAATTTGGTAAATCTTGCGGAGTGGAAATTATTAATACTTCTGTAATTCCGGAAAGCATAAGAATAGAAAGCGGATAATAAACCATTGGCTTGTCGTAAATAGCCAACAATTGTTTGGAAGTACCTTTTGTTATTGGGTACAAGCGTGTTCCTGATCCACCTGCTAATATTATTCCTTTCATCTTTAACTATTTAAATTTTTAAATTTCAATAAAACACCTGTTTTTTATTTATTTTCAATTTAAAAACGAATACTCTAAACTTTAATTATTTAAAATATAGATTTCAACAAAAATAACTAATTAATATTTAAAAACAATTGCTTTTACGGAAAGTATAGTTTAGCATTTATCTGAACCTTTTTTAACAATTAAACAGTAAAAATTTTCCTTCAATATTCAAATTTTTAAAGAGAATGTAAAAAACATCTTAACATTATAAATGGAAAGTTTTTGCATATAAAAGGTGCTTAATACCTAATATTTGTCCTTTTTCTTTGATTTTTATATCTATTTTTGTAACTTTCAAATTCTTTAAAAGGGAAAACACTCTTTAAAGGTATTTAATAACATAATAAAAAACCCCAAATTCTATTATTATGAGTTCGATTTCTTTACAATATTCTTTATCTTCGGAAGGAATAAATCAAACCGCTTTAAAAAATTATAAAACGTATTTAAAACATTATTCTTTTAGAAATTTAAAGCCCATGTCTTTTGATGAATTTTTAAAAAATTACCGTAGTTAAAAATGTAGTTTTTGTGTTTTTAAGTTAGTGTAAATTTAGTTTGTTCAATAGTTTAAATACTTCTTATTTATTTTTAGTCGTTATTTTTTATTTTTTTTCGATACGCAATTTTAAATTCTTATTTATTATTCGCTAAATTTGTAAAAATTTATAAAAAACCTAGATGCTTATAATTGGAATTGCTGGTGGAACAGGAAGTGGTAAAACAACTGTTGTAAATCAAATATTAAACGAATTACCTGCTGATGAAGTTTGTGTTATTTCGCAAGATTCATATTACAACGAAACACATGGCTTAAGTTACGAAGAGCGTACAAAAATAAATTTTGACCATCCAAAAGCTATCGATTTTGAGTTGTTGGTAAGTCATTTAAATGCGCTACGAAAAGGCAAAATTATTGAGCAACCAGTCTATTCTTTTGTAACACATGACCGTACACAAGATGCCTTAATTACACACCCTAGAAAAGTTGTTATTGTTGAAGGGATTTTAATTTTTAATAATAAAGAATTACGCGATATTTTTGATATTAAAATATTTGTGCACGCAGATACCGATGAACGCTTAATTAGAAGAGTTAGGAGAGATATTGAAGAACGTGGAAGGGATATAAATGAAGTGTTAACCAGATATCAAAACACCTTAAAGCCTATGCACCAACAGTTTATTGAGCCAACCAAAAACTATGCGGATATTATTATTCCAAATGACAGGTACAATACTGTAGCTATAGATATCGTTAGAACTGTAATAAGTAATAAATTGTAATTAATGACTTTAAAGCAGTTTCGAAATAAACCTGTTGTAAAAATTATAACCAACAAATATGTGTTAATTCTAGGAACATTTATAGTTTGGATGGTTTTTTTTGATGAAAATTCATGGCTAAATCATAGAGAATTTAATAAAGAAATAGAAAAGCTTCAGAGCGAAAAAGAATACTACAAATCGGAAATTAAAAAAGATGATGCGCTCATTAAAAATCTTGATGATAAGGAGGAGCTGGAAAAATTTGCAAGAGAAGAATATAAAATGAAAAAAGAAAACGAAGATATATATATTATACAATATGATACTTTAGAAAAAAAATAAGGTAATTTTAAATTATCTTTCCTTGAACACTTAAAAATATGTCCGATTTTTTTATAAACGAATTTCCGCCAAGTTCCTCAGCAGCGTGGAAACAAAAAATTCAGTTTGAGTTAGATGGTGCAGATTATAATAAAACACTATTAACCAAAACAAATGAAGGCATAACCATCTCACCATTTTACCATCTAGATACTTTTGAAAAAGTAATTATTCCGCTTCCAAAAGAGGATTGCAAGATTTGTATAAAAATTAATATTTCTACTGAAGAAACGGCAAATATTGAAGCTTTAGCAGCTATAGATAAAGGAATATCTGCTATTTTGTTTGAAGCTTCAAAACCATTTAATGCAACATTATTATTTCATGATTTAGTACATAAAAATGTTGAATTTCATTTTAAATTTAACTTTTTAGAAGAGAGCTTTATCAATAAGTTGGCTTTAATATTAGCAGATGAAACAGTTTATTTTAATATTGATATTATTGGAAAATTAGCAAGAACCGGAAATTGGTATACGTCGATAAAAAAAGATAATAGCATACTTCTAAACCTCATCAAAAAGAATCCTGATTTATTTATTTTAAGTGTTGATGCAACTATTTATCAGAATGCTGGAGCAAATGCAGTTCAACAAGTTGCGTACGCCTTAGCACATGCAAATGAATATTTAACAATATTTGGAGCTGATATTGCTAAAAGAATTCAGTTTAATTTTGCGACAGGCAGTAATTATTTCTTTGAAATTGCAAAAATTAGAGCTTTCCGTTATTTATATAATTTGGTTTTAAGTGAATATAACACAACAGCAATTGCTAAAATTTATGCTGAACCAAGTTTAAGAAATAAAACGTTGTACGGTGCTGCAATAAATACCTTACGCAGAACTGCAGAAAGTATGAGTGCTATTTTAGGTGGTGCAACTACAATTGCAACTAATTTTACGTCTGATAAATTTACTCAGAATCAGCAACCAATTCTAAATGAAACACGTACGTTTAAAAACGCACAACATATTGCAACCGATACGTATTATATAGAATATGTAACAAAACAATTTGCGGAAAAAGCCCTAACTATTTTTAAAGATATTGAAAAAAGTGGTGGTTTTTTAAGTCAGCTTAAGGAAGGAACTATTCAACGAAAAATAAAAGAAAACGCTCAAAAAGAACAACAGCAGTTTGATACAAATGAACTCGTTTTAATAGGAGCTAATAAATATCCTGCTCAATTCGATTCCGAAGAAGATATTCAAGTAAGTACATTTTTAAAAGGAAAATCGTATAAAACTCTAATCATTCCATTACTACCAAAAAGACTTTCTGAAAAAGTGGAACAAAAAAATAGGAGAGATGAAGCGTAAAGATTTTTCAAATTTAGAAATTACGGTTCAAGATAAAAAAGACACAATTTTTGAGCACGAACAATATGTTGCAGGTATTGCTCCAAATTTGAGAGGAATACATGCAACTATGTATTTTCAAATACCGTTAGAAACCAAAATATCAACAAACTCTTTTTCTAAAGCAAATGTAGCTCCCGAAAATGAAATAGCAACTTTTTTAGCTGAATCTTTAAACTTCATTCAAAAAGGAATTAATTCGAACACGAAAATTGACAAAATTGTTTCTGAATTATCATTTGAAACAAAAATTGGAAAAAACCATTTTGATGAAATAGCGAAAATGAGAGCAGTAAGAATGCTTTGGTCAAAACTAATTAAACAATTCAACCCAAAAAATCAATCTTCATTTGCATTAGATATAAATGCAACAATAGAGACTTCTTTTGATGCTTTTCAAGCTATTTTCGGAGGTTGCCAATGTGTTATTTCAGGAGATAAAAAACATTTGTTTTTTCAAGAAGAAACCAGAATTTTAAAAACAATTGACCCTTGGGCAGGATCTACTTATGTTGAGAAAATGACTGAAGAAATTGCAACTAAAGCGTGGTTGTTGTTTGAAAAATAAGATTCAAAAAAACTTACTGAAAATTAGTATTAAAACTTTTGTAAAAAGTACTATTTCAGAGCAACTTTATAAAAATATTTAATTTTAAACAATACTATTTTAAAAACGTAAACAATGTCTGTAAATTATTTTAAAAATTATCCAAATAAAGAGGGTTTTTTTAATGAATATGGTGGTGCATTTATTCCACCGCAATTGGAAGAAGAAATCAAAAAAATAAACGATGCTTATTTTTCAATAAGTAAATCGCATAAATTCATTTCAGAACTGAGAAACATACGTAAACATTTTCAAGGTAGACCTACACCTGTTTATCATTGTCATAGATTGTCTCAAAAATACGGTGGACAGATTTATTTAAAACGTGAAGATTTAAACCACACAGGAGCGCATAAACTTAACCATTGTATGGGAGAGGCTTTATTGGCAAAACATATGGGCAAAAAGAAATTAATTGCAGAAACTGGCGCTGGCCAGCATGGTGTTGCACTGGCAACTGCTGCTGCATATTTCGGATTGGAATGTGAAATTCATATGGGTGAAGTAGATATTGCTAAAGAATATCCGAATGTATTACGAATGAAAATTCTTGGTGCAACTGTTGTTCCTGTAACGCACGGATTAAAAACGTTAAAGGAAGCTGTAGATAGTGCTTTTGGTGCTTATTTAGAAGATCCTATAACTTCAATTTACTGTATTGGTTCTGTTGTGGGACCGCATCCTTTTCCTATGATGGTGCGAGATTTTCAAAGAATTGTTGGAATAGAAGCCAAAGATCAGTTTTTTGATATGACTGGAGAATTACCAGATAATGTTGTTGCTTGTGTTGGTGGAGGAAGTAACGCAATGGGAATTTTTTCAGCATTTTTAGAAGATGAAGAATGTCATTTATTTGGAGTTGAACCTGGGGGAAAATCCTTAGATACCTTAGGAGAACATGCAGCAACTATGACTTTAGGAAAACCGGGAATTATACACGGCTTTAAATGTTATACCTTACAAGATGAAAAGGGAGAACCTGCACCAGTACATTCAATTGCAAGTGGTTTAGATTATCCAGGCGTTGGACCAGAGCACAGTATGTTAAAAGACTTAAATAAAGTATCTTATACTAACGTTTCAGATAAAGAATGCATTGATGCTTTTTTTGAATTGAGTAGATTGGAAGGAATTATTCCTGCACTTGAAAGTGCACATGCAGTGGCTTATGCTTTTAAATTAGCCAAAGAAAACCCAAAACAATCTATTTTAGTAAATTTAAGTGGTCGAGGAGATAAAGATTTAGATTATGTAGTAGAAAATTACGGTATACCAGAACAATCTTAATCATATTTTTTAAATCTTTTGAATATTAATTTTAAACCTGAATTTAGATAACTTGCCTTAAGCTATCCAAATTCAGGTTTATTAATATGTTTTTAAGTTTTTTAATACTTAAAATAAATTATTTATTATTTTCAACTATATATTGCATCATTTTTTCTACCAAATGCACTCTATCCATTCCTCTTACATTATGCTCGTGCATTGGATAGGTGAAAAAGTCTATTTGTGTTTTTTGTTTTATAGCTTCTTGTAATAAACTCATACTATGCTGAGGAACAACTACAGGATCTACACTTCCGTGTATAATCAACATTTTACCATCTAAATTTTTAATATAATTGGTAACTTTTGCTTTTTCGTACCCTTCTGGGTTTTCTTCTGGAGTATCCATATAACGTTCGCCATACATTACTTCGTAATATTTCCAATCAATTACCGGTCCACCAGCAACGGCGGTTGTAAAAATTCCTGGATTACGAAGCATTAAACTAGTTGTCATAAAACCACCGTAACTCCAGCCATTTACGGCAATGCGTTCAGCATCTACATAATTTAACGATTTTAAATATTCAACACCTATTAATTGATCTTCAATTTCTAAATTACCAAGGTTTCTATGAATACTACTTTCAAAAGCAAAACCTCTATTTGCAGACCCTCTATTGTCCAATGTAAAAATGATGTAATTCTCTAAAGTTGCAAAAGCTGGCATCCATAAACTTGCACCGCCAAGCCACGAATTTGTATTCATTTGTGCGTGCGGACCGCCATATACATAAATTAAAACTGGATATTTTTTTGAAGCGTCAAAATTCGCTGGTTTTATAATTCTAGAATATAAATCTGTTCCATCATTTCCTTTTAAAGTTAAAAATTCAGTAGTCCCAATTGCATAATCTTCAAGTGGATTTTTAGCCATATGGACTAAAGTTGATCTTTCTTTTTTTGTATCTATTATGAACGCATTATTTGGAGTCTCTAAATTACTATAACTATCAATTAAATAATTCCCATTTGTGCTTAATTGAGTTCTGTGTGTACCTACTTCGGAAGTTAATCTAATAAATTTACCATTCTTTAAATTTACTTTAAAGGTATGAGATTCTCTGGCATCATTTCCAGTTCCAGTAATAAATACATTTTTTCCTTTTTCATCAAAACCTAAAACTCCAGTAACTACCCAATCAAATTTGGTTAATTGTTTTACTAGTTTTCCTGCAGTTGTATAGTGGTATAAATTCATAAAACCATCACGTTCACTAAACCATAAGAAATTGGTATTGCTGTTTGGTAAAAAGACAGCATCGTGCTCTGGTTCTGTCCATTTATCGTTAGTTTCTTCGAAAAGGGTAGTAACTTTTTTACCAGTTGCTACATCATATTTATTATACCATACGTGATTTTGCCCTTTATTAATCTCTGCAACCAACACATATTTTTCATCTGGAGTCCAAGATAAATTTGTTAAATAATGTTCATCTGAAGTGTCGATATTTAAATAGGTAGTTTTTTTATTTTTCAAATTAAAAATTCCAATTTTTGCTTGTTCACTAGCCTGACCAGCCATCGGATATTTTATATTTTTTAATTTAGCAGGGTAGGAGTTGATATCCACTAAAGGGTAATCACTTACATTACTTTCATCTTTTTGATAAAATGCTAAAAAATTTCCTTTAGGACTCCAAAAAGTACCTTTAGTAATTCCAAATTCACTTCTGTGTATCGCTTGTCCTGATACTATATTTTTGTCTTCAATTTTAGTAACAGCAAGTTTTGGGTTTGAAGCAGTGGCAACGAATAAATTATTATCTAACGTATATGCAACGGCTTTCGCTTTTGAATTATATTCGTTGTTTTGAGCACTGTCATCAAAAGAAATTGAAGTTTCCTTTAAATTTGTTATATAATTAAAAACTTCGATAGTGTTTTTAGTTCTAAATGTTAAAGAACTTGCATCAACTTCTTGAATATAAGGCATTCTTTGTAGTTGGGGATATGCTTTTTGAAGATTTTCTAAATTGCTTTTTTTTACAATCTGCCCTGTTTTAGCAGCTGTAAAAACGAATTCGTTTTCTTTTTGAAAAATATAATTATTGGTGTTTTTCACCCATTGTAAATTTGATAGAGAACTTGGGTACAGTCCTTTATAATAGCCTAAAACGGCATCTTCAAGAGTTAATTCTTTTTGTTGAGAATAACCTAAAATAAACGTGCAAATAAATAAAAACGAAAGTATTTTTTTCATTGGAAAATATGGTATTTGTTATAAAGAGTAAAGTTAATTAATTCAGCTTTTTTTTTACTGAATTTTATCAGTTTGTTTGAAATTAATACGTGCCATTATTGGAAAATGATCTGAGTATTTTACAGGATAGGTTCTGTAATTGTTAACTTCAATGTTTTTATCTGTTAAAATAAAGTCTATTCTAAAAGAAAATTTATTACCGTATGTATTTCCAAAACCTTTTCCTGCTATTTCAAAGGCATCATTTTTTTCTCCTTTTAATGTATGATAAACCCAAGAAAAAGCATTGTTATTAAAATCGCCACAAATAATGGATTTATACTTACTTTTTTCTTGATGTTGCAGTATTAAAGAAGCCTGATTTGCTTGTTTTTTAAATGCATTTTCAACTCTAATTTTAAGTTTTTCAGAATTTTGTTGTGTTAAAATTTCTTTCTCAGGATTTATTTTTAGCGATTCTAAGTGCACATTATATACTCTAATAGTATCTTTTTCTTTAATTAAATCAATAAAAATAGCATTGTTAGTGCTGTTAGAAAAATTTAAAGAACCCGAATTAATAATTTTATATTTCGAAAAAATGGCGTGTCCAAAATTATTTTGATTCGTTCTTATCTTGACATAACTATACGGATATTTTAAATCAAGTTTTTTTGAAGGATGAAATTCTTGAATACATAAAATATCTGGAGATTTTTCATTGATAAAATCATATATTTTTTTATCAATATCTTTTTTATCAATCCAGTTGTACAGATTAAACATCCGTACATTATAGCTCATAATTTTTACATCATTAGTCAATAATACTTTCTTTTCAGAAAAACTGTAAAATTTCGTAATGTATTGGAAGCCTATAAGTAAAATTAAAGTTGAAAGAAGAAATTGTTTTTTAAATTTTAAAATCCAATAGATTATAAAAAGAAAATTTACAATAATTAAAAAGGGAATTACAAGACTTAAAAACGAAAATAGGGAATAGGTGTTTGGTGAAATATAATAGCCCAAATATGAAAAAAGTAATAATGCAGCTAAAAGGGAATTGATAATAAACAGCAATTTATCTAAAATTGATAATTTTTTCATGGCTCCTTTTATTATTTTTTTCCTGCTCTAAATAAAAAATCTTTCTCTTCTTGTGTTAAACTTTCGTAACCAGACTTGCTGATTTTATCTAAGATAGTGTCAATTTTACGCTGTCTAGAAGTTGATACTTCGTTTTCTGAAGCACGTCCTTTTGATTTATGAACTGTTCTTAAAGGAGTGTCTTCTTTTGACTTCATAAAATTAGTGAAATAATTTAAGATGGCTTCAAACCATTTGCCAATATCATTTCCTTTTTCTAATTGTTTTGCATAAATGAATCCAAAAACAGCACCGCTTAAATGTGCTATAGCTCCTCCATTGTCTGGATTTGCTAATTGCAATATACTCATAGCAACCCAAATTGCAGCTAATACCCATAATTCTACACTACCAATAAAACGTAACTTTAATGCATATCTTGGAACTTTAGTAGCAATAGCAACAAATATGGTACTAACAGCTGCTGAAGCACCGCCTAAAGGTGCACCGCTTTTAGCAGCAAAATAATTAAAGCTTAAAAATGCTATTGCACCAACAATAGCACCTAAAAAGTAAAAATTAAGAAATTGTTTTTTTGTAAAAAAATCTAAGAATAGATTACCTATATAATAGAGTACAAGTAAATTGGATAATATATGAAATAGCCTTTCGTGAATAAAAGCGTACGAAATAAGTGTCCAAGGTTTGAATAAAAAGTCATCTAAATTTGATGGTAATGCAAACCATTGTATAATAAATTCACTTTTAAAGGCAATTGAAAGTGCAGTAATTAAAAATAAGAATACATTTACGTAAATTATTTTTTCTACGGTATTTGCTTTGTAAAAAGCGTGTTTTATGTCGTTTATTATATTCAAGTTAATTCCAGCGTTTAAATTGGTTTTGTTTCCAATACCAAGCAATTAAAAATCCGATTAAAGCACCACCAACGTGTGCAAAATGAGCTACATTTCCAATAGAGTATTTTGTCATTCCAAAAAATAAATCTCCTAAGATAATTGCAGGAATAAAATATTTTGCTGCAATTGGAACTGGAAAAAATATCAATGCTAGTTTAGCATTTGGAAAACTCAGTCCAAAAGCAACTAAAATACCATAAACGGCACCCGATGCGCCAACTGCTGGCGTATGGTATGTTGCATAAAATTCATTCAGTTTAGTCTCAGAAAGCGTTTCTAAAATACGGTTATTATAACTTCCTGTATTTAATATATTTTGAATATCTGTACTAGATAATCCCATTCCAATTAGTTGGTCGTACACTCCATTAAATTGATAATAATTTACCAATGTATAAATAACTCCTGCTCCCAAACCTGCAGAAAGATAGAAAAATATAAACTTATTTTTCCCCCACATTTGTTCTAAAGGTGTTCCAAAAGCCCACAAACCGTACATATTAAAAAGAATATGTGCAAATCCACCGTGCATAAACATATGCGTTGCAAATTGCCAAAAGCCAAATTTTTCATTTTCAGGAAAATGAAGTGCAAACATACTTTGTAAATTAAACCCTTGAATAAGTTGAGGTGCAATAAATAAAATAACATTTATTATTATAAGGTGCTTAACGGCTTCAGTAATTCTTCCCATAATTTTAAATTTTTAGCAGCGTATTAGTTGTTAAACTTTCTATCAATTTCATCAATATTTATTGTTACAAAAGTAGTTTTTCCAAAGGGAGATAAATCTGGTTGTTTACAAGAAAATAGCTTATTCACTAATTCTTCTTGTTCTCTTAAGTCTAATTTATTTCCTGTTTTTATAGCTAAAGTTTTCGCTAAACTTTTAGACATAATATCTAGTTGGCTAAAACTTGTTTCTGGAACATCATTTTTTATATCTTCTAATAATTGTTCTATAATTATTGTTATCTGGCTTTCAACAATAGTTACAGGTATTCCTTTAATAATAATAGTATCATCTAATATTCTATCAAAAAGAAAGCCAATATTTTCTAAATCTTCTTTAATATTTTTTATTAATTCAATATCTGATTTATTAAATGAAATTTCTAAAGGAAATAATAATTGTTGACTCATTGCTTCCTTAACGGTAATATTTTCTAAAAATTCTTCATACAAAATACGTTGATGTGCTAGATTCTGATTGATATAAACGATTCCAGATTTTATACTACTTACAATGTATTTATTATGAATTTGATAAGTTTTACTGTTTGATGAAGTTTCAGAAAATAGAGCAGAATTAATGGTTTCAGATTCGACTTCTATATTGTCAACATTTATTCCAGTATACAAACTTTCCCATTTCGAAGTATTTTCTTTTTTATAAGGATATTTTAAAGTGCTTTTTTCTTCAGATTTAAAAGGATTAAAATTTGGATCTACTTGTACTTTTGGAGTGCTAGATTTTTTATTTTTAAACTCGTATGGAGTATCAAAAGAAGCACTTCTTTCAAAATCTAAAACCGGAGCAACATTATATTGTCCTAAACTATGTTTTATAGTGGAACGTAAAATTGCATATAATGTTTTTTCATCATCAAATTTAATTTCAGTCTTTGTTGGATGAATATTTATGTCGATACTTTTTGTTGGAACCGTTAAAAACAAAAAATATGTTGGGTAATAGCCTCCAGAAAGTAACTTTTCAAATGCACTTGTAACGGCATGATTTAAATAGGCATTTTTAATAAATCTATTGTTCACAAAAAAGAATTGTTCACCTCTTTTTTTCTTTGCAAATTCAGGTTTTGTTACAAATCCGTTAATCTCAACAACATCGGTTACTTCGTTAATTGGAACTAATTTTTCATTGGTTTTTTTACCTAATATAGCAACAATACGTTGACGTAAATTGCTAGAAACTAGGTTGTAAATTTCACTTTCATTATGGTAAAATGAAAAAGAAATTGTTGGATGTGCTAATGCTACACGTTGAAATTCGTTTACAATATGACGGGTTTCAATAGTATTAGATTTTAAAAAATTTCTGCGTGCTGGAATGTTGTAAAATAAATTTTTAACTGCAATAGAAGTTCCTGTAGTAGTTGCAATAGTTTCTTGTGAAACTAAGCTACTTCCTTCAATCTTTATTGAAGTACCTAAATCAGTATTTTCTTGTTTTGTTTTTAATTCTACATGTGCAATTGCAGCAATAGAAGCCAATGCTTCGCCTCTAAAACCTTTAGTATGTAAATTAAATAAATCTTCTGCTTTTTTAATTTTTGAAGTTGCGTGACGTTCAAAACTAAGTCTGGCATCGGTTTGGCTCATTCCTTTGCCATTATCGATTACCTGAATTAATAGCTTACCAGCTTCTTTAATTAGTAATTTAATATCTGTTGCATTAGCATCAATCGCATTTTCAAGTAATTCCTTAACTACAGAAGCAGGTCGTTGAACAACTTCTCCAGCTGCAATTTGGTTTGCAACATGGTCAGGTAAAAGTTGAATAATATCTGACATTAAAATAATTTATGTAATTCAAAAATATAGGCTACAATACCTACTAAAATAGCAATTATAATTGCCAATCTTAAATTTGTGCTTTTATCTGTAGCGCTTCTTTTATTTTTAACCCAATCGTTTTTTAGATTGCTTTTAGAAATAGATATTTTAGGAATATTTCCTTCTTCATCTTCTTTGGATCCGTGGTATTTTTCCTCTAACTTTTGCAAACGTTCTTTTCGCTCGTTATAATAACGAGGTTTATAATCAAAAACATAATGTGCACGAGGCTTAAATAATTTACCAAACATAAAAAATGGGTTCTACAGTAATTCTCAAAATTACTGAATTATAAAGTTGTGGTCAAGTTTTTTAAAAAAGAAGCGTGTTAAAACTCTCTTAAAGCTGCCATTTTTATTGCAGCAACAGCACTTTCTATACCTTTATTTCCGTGTTTTCCACCAGAACGGTCTAGAGATTGTTGCTTTGTATTGTCAGTTAACACACAAAAAATAATTGGAATATCGTATTTAATATTTAAATCTTTAATTCCTTGCGTAACACCATCACACACAAAATCGAAATGTTTTGTTTCACCCTGAATTACATTTCCAATGGCAATAATGGCATCTACATTTTGAGTTTCAATCATCTTTTTACAACCAAAAATAAGTTCAAAACTACCTGGAACATCCCATTTTATAATATTATCGTTGGTTGCTCCGTTTTCAATAAGGGCTTGTACTGCACCTAAATATAAGTTTTCAGTAATATCTGGATTCCATTCAGAAACAACAATCCCAAATCGATATTTCTTCGCATTTGGGATTGTAGCTTTATCGTAATAAGATAAATTAGTTGTTGCCATTACAACTTAGTTTTTTGATGCAAATGTTGCTTTGTTAATATAAATATCTATATTTTTTGCTTCCGTTGCATTAGGAAATTCTTCTTTAATTTGATTAAAAATATCTAAAGCTTTACTGTAATTTTCTAATTCCATAGCTGTATTACCGGCTTTAAATAAATATAAAGGAGTAGAAAAGTTATTTTCTCTTAATTTTGCAGCTTTTAAATAATAATCTAACGCTTCTTTAGGTTGATTAATATCAGCAAAAGCATCTCCAATAGCACCTTTAGCGGTTGGTCCTAATAATTCATCATCTGAAGAAAAATCTTCTAAATAATCAATTGCTTCTTTGTAATTTTTTAATTTTAAGTAAGAAATACCAGCGTAGTAGTTCGCTAAATTCCCTGCTTTTGTACCACTAAATTTATCAGCAATATCAACAAAACCATATTTTCCATCAGCACCTTCTAAGCCTAAAACTAATAAAGAATCAACAGAAACAGAAGTTGTTAGTGCATCTTCAAAATATGCTTTTGGAAAAGCCAATTCGTCTGCAGCAACTTTTTCTTGTGGTGCTTTTACAAATTTTTGATATGCCAAATAACCTAAAATACTTGCAACAATTAAACCTATTACAATAAAGATCGTTTTTTGGTTTTTTATTACAAATTGTTCTGATCTTGATGCCGTTTCATCTAATGTATTAAATACTTCAGCAGTTGTAGAATTAGTTTCTATAGCACCTTGAGTATTTTTTGCTTTATTCGGTTTCTTTTTATATGTTGCCATTTGTTGTAAAATTTGTAGGCGCAAAAATAGAATTTTTAATTGGAAAGTAAAAATGCAATTGTGTCTAAATTTTCATTTATTTTGAATAATTTTAAACTTTATAAAAAATTAGATGCATTTACAAAAAATTACATTAGTTAATTTTAAGAATTTTGAATCGCAAAGCTTTGATTTTGAGAATAAGATCAATTGTTTTGTGGGTAATAATGGTGTGGGTAAAACCAATTTATTAGATGCTATTTATTATTTATCTTTTGCAAAAAGTTACTTTAATCCGGTGGCTATTCAGAATATAAAGCACAATCAAGAGTTTTTTATGATTCAGGGAGAATATCTTTTAGATGAAAAAATAGACACAGTTGTTTGTAGTTTAAAGCGCGGAAATAAAAAAGTTTTAAAACGCAATGGAAAAGTTTATGAAAAATTTTCTGATCATATTGGACATTTGCCATTAGTAATTATTTCTCCAGCAGACAGAGATTTAATTATTGAAGGTAGTGATATTCGTAGAAAATTTATAGATAATGTTATTTCACAATCAGATAAAGACTATCTTCAAATTATTTTAAAATATAATAAGGTATTGGCACAGCGAAACTCACTTTTAAAATATTTTGCTGCAAATAGAACTTTTGATGCTTTAAATTTAAAAGTTTATGACGAACAATTAAAAACCTACGGAACTGTAATTTTTAAAAAAAGAAGTGTCTTTTTAGATGCTTTTATTCCAATTTTTAGAAGTAGGTATCAATCAATTTCTAATAGTAAAGAAGTTGTAGATATGTTCTATAAATCTCAATTAAAAGATGGTGATATAGTTGAATTACTTGACAAAAATTTAGAACGTGATCGCGTATTGCAATATACAAGTGTTGGGATTCATAAAGATGATTTAATTTTTGAAATTGATGGTTATCCAGTAAAAAAATTCGGTTCACAAGGGCAACAAAAATCATATTTAATTGCATTAAAATTAGCGCAATTCGATTTTATAACATCGAAATCTAATATAAAACCAATTTTATTGTTAGATGATATTTTTGATAAACTGGATGATCTACGCGTAGAGCAGTTAATAAATTTGGTGAATAACGATCATTTTGGACAATTATTTATAAGTGATACACACGAAGAAAGAACAGAGGAAGTTGTAAAACGAACAAAACAATCTTACAAAATATTTAAATTATAATGGCAAAAAGACAAAACGAATTTCATTCAATTGAAGATTTAATGAAAGATGTTATTAAAGAGAATAAACTTACAAAAGGAATGCATCAATTATCTGTTACCGAAGCTTGGGGAAAGCTTATGGGACAAGGTGTAGTTTCTTATACAAATAAAATAGAATTGCAACGAACTACATTAATTGTAGGGTTAAAGTCTTCTGTTTTAAGAGAAGAATTAAGTTATGGAAAAGAGAAAATAATTAAAATGATGAATGAAGAATTAGGTGAAAAATTAATTTCTAAACTAATTTTGTGTTAAAAAAGAGGCTGCTTAAAAAGTTTTTAAAACTAACGAAACAGCCTTTATTGAGCTTTTATTAAAAGAAATTTCCTGAAAAAACCTCCCTGCCAGAAAAATGAAAAGCACTTTCAATGGCAGCATTTTCATCGCTATCAGAACCGTGAATTGCATTATTACCGATAGATTCAGCATATAGTTTTCTAATAGTACCTTCAGCAGCTTCAGCTGGGTTTGTAGCTCCTATTAAAACTCTAAAATCTTCAACCGCATTTTCTTTTTCTAATATTGCAGAAACAATAGGTCCACAAGTCATATAATCAACCAGTTCACCAAAAAACGGACGGTCTTTATGAATTTTATAAAATTCTTCCGCACCAGCTCTTGTTAATCTAGTCATTTTCATAGCTACAATTTTAAATCCAGTAGCATTTATTTTTTCTAATATTGCTCCAATATAACCTTTGTCAACCGCATCAGGTTTAAGCATTGTAAATGTTCTATTTGTTGCCATTTTAATTTAAGTTTATTTTTTTAATTGGCGCAAATATAGTATTTTATAGACAAAGTTCTGTTATTTATTATACCTCTGGCTAAAGGTTTCATAAACAATATTAGTTTCTCCTCTCATTTCCATAACAACCGTATTTGTATTAAAGTTAAACTTTAAAATTCCAAAACTTTTTTCAGACACTACATTATCAACTCTAAATTTATTGGGTTCACCTGTAAAATTAGAATATGAATGAGTAAGACCACTAGAAGTAAAATCAATTAATGGGTAGGTTATTCCTTCAACTTCTTTTTTTGAAATTTCAGAAATGTGTCTATCACCAGAAAGAATAATAGTGTTTTTGGCGTTAGTAGTTTTAATTAAGTTTTCTAACTTAGCTACTTCATGAGGCATATTTCCCCAACTTTCATAACCATGTTCAGCAGATAAAAACTGAATGCTGCTTACAATAATATTAAATTGTGCTGTTGAATTTTTTAGCTGTTTGTGTAGCCAATCCCATTGTTTATTGCCCAAAATAGTTCCGTCTCCATAGTTGTTAGGTTTGTATCTCTTTTTGGTTTTTGTATCGAGTGTTAAATTTGTTCTAAAATAACGAGTATCTAATAAAATAACCTTTATTCGGTTATTATTAACGTTAAAGTCTTTGGCAAAATAGATGCCTTTTTGTTTTCTTCGTTCATCGTTTTTAGCAACATTTAAAAAATCTAAAAACAATTGTTGCGCTTCATTTTTTTTAGGGTATTCGACACCACCATCATTTGCACCGTAATCGTGATCATCCCAAGTTCCAAGTATTTCAACTTTTTTTGCAAAATTAGAATAGTTAGTGTCTTTTTTTTGCTTTAAATAGTTTTGCTGCATATAAGACATGTCTTCCGTATCTGAGTAAATAATATCACCTCCCCATATCCAAATGTCTGGATTTTGTTTTTGAATTTCTTTCCATAATACATTTTCTAATACCTGGTTGTTACATGAGCCAAATGCAATGGTGAAATTGGCGTCTATTTTTTTATTCTTGCAAGAAGTAAAAGTTAATGCTATTATTAAAATGATTAAATTATGTTTCATTAGATTTAATTTTGGGACTAATTTAAGGAAATATGAGTATTATAATGAAAAAAAATAAGTTATTAAATTGTATATTTGCAGCTTATGAATGTTAGAGAAATTATCGAAATAAAAGAATTATTGTCAACACCTAAAAATATTGTGATTGTTCCTCATAGAAATCCTGATGGAGACGCTATTGGCTCAAGTTTAGCAATTTATAATTATTTACAAAAAGAAGGCCATAACGCAACTGTAGTTGCTCCTAATGATTATCCAGATTTTTTAAAATGGTTGCCAAATTCTAAAGAAGTATTAAAATTTGATATGCAAAATAGACAATCTAAAAAAGCAATTGAAAAAGCTTCAATTATATTTTTATTAGATTTTAATGCCTTACATCGTGTTGGTTCAGATATGGAGAATACCTTAAATGAATTTGAAGGTGAATTTATTATGATAGACCATCACCAAGAACCAGATTCAGTTGCAAAGTATTTGTTTTCAGACACTTCTATTTGTTCCACCTGTCAAATGGTGTATCATTTTTTAGAAAAATTAGATGCTATTGATGAAATAGATGCACCAATTGCAACTGCGTTATATACAGGTATAATGACAGATACTGGGTCGTTTAGATTTGCATCAACAACAAGTACAACCCATAAAATTATTGCCGATTTAATAGATAAGGGAGCCAACAATGCATTAATTCATAATAATGTTTACGACACAAATTCTTATGGGAGGTTGCAACTATTAGGTCGTGCTTTAACTAACTTAACTGTTATAGAAAAATTAAAAACAGCATATATTATATTAACACAACAAGATTTAGACGATTTTAATTATCAAAAAGGAGATACAGAAGGTGTTGTTAATTATGCATTATCTTTAGAAGGCGTAATTTTTGCAGTAATTTTTATTGAAGATATAGAACAAAAAATTATTAAAATTTCTTTTAGGTCTAAAGGTAGTTTTTCAGTTAATAAATTTGCAAGAAACCATTTTAATGGTGGTGGACATGATAATGCAGCGGGAGGAAGGTCTGAAATTTCTTTAGAAGCAACTGTCTCTGAATTTTTAAACGTATTACCCGAATATAAAATCGAATTGTTAAATTCTTATGAAGCATAGTTTTTTTAGCTTTTTATTAATTTTATGTATCGTTTCTTGTAATAATCCAGAGGCAAGAAAACCTATATTAAGAAAATCTTCTTCAACAATGGAGCAGTCTATTTCATTTAATAAAGCCTTAATTACAGCAGAAGAAAATGCTTTTGAAAATTTAGTAAAACAAGATTCATTAAGTACTTATATTGTTAGTAATTATGGTTTTAATTATAAGTATAATATAAAATCAGATACTGGTTATTTTCCAGAAACAGGAGATGAAATCGTTTATTCCTTCGAAATATATGATATAAACATGCAACTTATTTATGATGAAAGCCAACTAGGCGTTCAAAGATATATTGTAGATAAACAAGAAATTGTTGAAGGATTAAGAGAGGGACTAAAATTAATGAATGTTGGAGACAATGTAACTTTTTTGTTTCCATCTCATAAAGTTTTTGGATATTTGGGCGATCAAAACAATATTGGTATTAATCAACCATTAATATATAAAGTTCAATTAATTAAAATAAATAAAAAAAATGAAAGTAATTAAATTCTTATTTCTAAGTGCAATTGTAATTTCACTAACATCTTGTAACAATCAGGCAAGTAATTTAAAATCATTAGACTCTGAAATCGATTCTGTAAGTTATGCTTTAGGATTGGATATGGGTGTTAAAATTAAAATGAATTTTGATGATATTAATCAAGATGCTTATATGCAAGGAGTGAAAAATGGAATTGATTCAACAAATATGTTGTTAGATGCTAAAGATCTTAACACAATAATTAATTCTTATTTTCAAAAAAAGCAGCAAGAAAAAATGAAAGAGCAACAAGAAGCTGCTGCAAAAAAAGCAGAAACAGATTTTGCTGAATCTAAAGCCGCAGGTGAAAAATTCTTAGAAGAAAATAAAACTAAAGATGGAGTTGTAACTACAGATAGTGGTTTACAATATATTGTAATGAAAGAGGGAAGTGGAGAAAAGCCAGTAGCAACTTCAAAAGTAAAAGTTCACTATCATGGTACTTTAACTGACGGTACAATATTCGATAGTTCTGTAGATAGAGGAACTCCTTCAGAATTTTTTGCAAATCAAGTAATAAAAGGGTGGACAGAAGGTTTACAGTTAATGCCTGTTGGTTCAAAATACAAATTCTTTATTCCTCAAGAATTAGGATATGGAGCTACACCAAGAGCAGGAGGAAAAATTAAACCATTTGATGTATTGGTATTTGAAGTTGAATTATTAGAGATTGTTCAATAATAACAATTAACATGAGAATATTACAGCTAGTTGTAATCTTACTATTTTTATCCATATCAGCTTGCAAACCAACTAAATATACAGACTTAGAAGATGGGATGTATGCTGATATGGTAACTAATAAAGGTACAATTTTATTAAAACTTGAATTTGAAAAGACCCCAATAACGGTGGCTAATTTTGTTTCATTAGCAAATGGAACTAATAAACAAGTTACAGATTCCTTAAAAGGAATTAAATTTTACAACGGGCTAACTTTTCATAGAGTACTCAATAATTTTATGGTTCAAACAGGTGATCCTTTAGCAACAGGTTCTGGTGGTCCTGGATATAAATTTATTGATGAGTTTCCTAAGGATATTGAAGGTGATTTAATTTTAAAACATGATAAGTCTGGTATTTTATCTATGGCAAATTGGGGGCCTCCAAACACTAACGGGAGTCAGTTTTTTATAACACACAAAGACACACCTTGGTTAGATGGTAAACATACAGTATTTGGAAACGTATTAAAAGGACAAGCTGTTGTTGATTCTATAGTTCAAAATGATACTATTAAAACACTTGATATTATTAAAGTAGGAAGGGCCGCCAAAAAATTTAAGGCTGCTAAAATATTTGATAGTTTTTATGTTGATTATGAAAAGCAATTAAAAGCAACTCAAGAAAAAATTGAGACGACAACTGCAAATGCGTTACAAAGATTTACCGAGAATAAATTAAAAGCTACAGAATTATCTTCGGGTCTTAAAATTTTTATAACCGAAACAAAAAACGGTGAAATTCCTGCAACTGGAGCTAAAGTTAAAGTTGCTTATGCTGGTTATTTTTCAAATGGTAAATTATTTGATACAAGTTATAGTGAAGTAGCAAAAGCTTATGGAACTTATGATGAAAATAGAGATAAAAAAAATGGATATGCTCCGTTTTCAACTGAATATGGGCCAGAAGCTCGTTTAATTTCGGGTTTTAGAGAAGGGTTACAGCAATTAAAAATTGGTGATAAGGCAATACTTTTTATACCCGCTCATTTAGGGTATGGTGCACAGGGAGCTGGTAAACTCATTCCTCCAAATACTGATTTAGTTTTTGAAATAGAACTGGTTTCGCTCGATACATCAAATAATTAATAATACAATTTAAGTATTTAATGATAGATTCAATTATTGATAAAGATATTGAATTACTAATTTTCCTAAATAATTTAGGAACAACACAATGGGATGGTTTTTGGCTTATTATAACAAATAAGTTTAGTGCCATCCCATTATATATTTTACTGCTTTATCTTATATTTAAATATTACGGTTTAAAAAGAACAGTAGTTTTAGTGCTCTTTGTTGTGGTATTAATAGCTGTTTCAGATCAAACTAGTAATTTGTTTAAATATGGTTTTAAAAGATTAAGACCTTGCCACGATGAAAATATTGCGCATCTAATTAGATTGGTTAAAGAACGCTGTGGTGGTTTATATTCTTATTTTTCGGCACATGCATCTAACGCAATGGCAATTGCAGTGTTTTTTAGTTTTCTTTTAAAAGATAAAGTAAAATACCTTTCTTATTTTTTAATAATTTGGGCAGTATTTGTGGCCTATAGTAGAATTTATATTGGAGTACATTTTACGTTAGATGTACTTACAGGAGCAATAATTGGGGGGCTTTATGCTACTTTATGTTACAAACTGTTTAAGTTGGTTGATCGAAAATTCTTTACTTAGAATAAATACTTTTATTTAAAGGATTTAAAAATATTAAGAAGAATATTACTCCAAAAGCTAACTCATACAGTTCCCATTTTCTATCTGATCTCATAAAAAGTAGCAATCCTGTACAAATTAAAAAAGCAATGGTTTGATGCCATTGCACAATTGGGACTGCAAATAGGTTCGCTAATTTTCTAATGCCCTCAAATTTTCTGTATAAAAAAGGAGCAATTATTAAATAAATAACGAGAATACCAGTTAATAATTGACTAAAAATTATTTTATTCACCTTTTTCCCATCTACAACTAAGTTGTGTAAGTTTGTTTCTGCTTGTGCATTATTTTCTTTAAAAAACTGCGTTGATTCTATATTAAAAATGCGTTGTCCCCAAGATATTTCCTCTCCAGCACCAAATAAAAACACAAAAGCAATTGCTAAAATCCCCAGTTTCCATAGGTTCTTTTTAAATTCCTGAAGTTTAATAAAACGACTGATTAATAATATACTTGAGCAAAGTAATAGAAAAGCGGTACAATATTCTGCAAAACCATCTTCTTTGGTGTAAAATTCATCAAAATATTCAAGGTCTGTATTTGCATAATAGATACCTAAACCAAATATGAGTATTAAAAAAAAGTAAGCAACTTTGTCGGTTCTTGTGAGCGTTTTCATCTGTAAATATTTTTTAAAGAGTTCTTTTTAAATTTGAAATCTTATTTGTCAAAAGTACTATTTTTTTGATACTAAATAAAACTGTCTTATTAAACGTTCTTTATTTTTTGAGCCTACATTCAGATTATAGGTTTCGGTTAATTTTAAGATATAATTTTCTGATAATTGTGTGGTAATTTTTTTAACATCTTCATTCATAATTAAAATGCCAAAATTAGCTTCCGAAGGGATATTTAATTGTTCATTCTTGTAGATGTCTTTTAAAAATCCGTTGTAATCCCAAAGAAGTTCAGGTGTAATTGCTCCTATAGAATAGGTGTTAATATTATGTTGATTTTCAATAGAATGCAATGTATTTATAGCTTTAAAATCTTCATTTTTATTAATCGATTTTGAAATTGGCAACCCAAATAAAAATATAGAAACCATAAATAAAACGGTTAGGTAAAACACAATTTTAAACTTCTTTGTAACCAAGAACTTTAGAATTAAAACACCAATTATTAAACTAGCAATTGAAGTTAAAATATAATTCAACATATAAGTATTAAAATTGTCTTTTAAAATTATATACAATCCAAATGGTAGCGCAATTGCAGTAACTGCGATCAGTCCAAAATTAAAATATACAGGAATTGTTTCTTTTTTTGATGTTAATAAAGGAAATTTCTGCATTAAATATTGAATATAAAACCCTGTATTTAGTGCTAATGGAATTAATACGGGCATTAAATAGCGCGCCTTCTTTTCAGGGATTGAAGACAATAATATAACAGCAATTATTGTCCACCAAAACGTAAATTTATATACTTTTTTGTTTTGTACTCGTTTTATTAAGTAAGGATATAATAAACTAATAAACGCAGGAATGGTCCATAAACCAGACTGTGTAAAAAAGCTCCAGTAATAATAAAAAGGCTTTACATTATAACTGCTCCAGTTTCCAGTTTCTTTGGTTGCAATTTCTAAAAAAGCTTGAGTATCCACAATTCTAACATATAAGAACCACCAACTTCCAATTGCTAAAAATAATATAACACACAGTACAAAAGGAATTATTTTTGGTTTAAAGTTTTTAAATTTAAAAACAATACCATAAGAAATTAGAAAAGGTAAAAAAACTGCAAATAAAGAAACAGGCCCTTTACTCATAATAGAAAATCCGATAAATATGGAGGCTAAAATTGCTTGTTTCCATTTAGATTGTTCTGCTTCAAAAAATTGATATAGATTATACAATCCTGCAAACATAAATCCGTGTGCAAAAATGTCCCAAGGAGCTTCGTTTATAATTCCAAAAACATAAAAAGAGGTTATTAAAATTAAACTATTCTGGAAACTATGCTTTTTTGAAAGTTCTAATTTTAATGAAAAATAATAACTAAAAATACCTAAAAATAATACCATTAATGCGGCAGGTAGTCGTAATACAAATAAGCTTTTCATGCCAAATATTAATCCAGAAATAGCTGTCAACCATGTTGGTAAAGGGGGTTTTTGGTACCTTGCTTCATCATTCATAGTAGTTAGTAACCAATTGTTGTCTTGAACCATTTCACGTGCCGTAATAAAATTACGTGCCTCCATAATGGTAACATTTGGAACGTCCAAATGGATTAATAACATCAGAACAATTACTATTGATAGTGTTGCAATTGGATATTTTTCTATAGTTTTGATCATTACAAATTAGTTGAAAATATAGATACTTTTTTTATAATTGGATTCTAACTCTTTTAATAATTTCATATTTTCCTTATCAATATTTTTAATTTTTTTATGAGGTATAATTATTAAAAAAGATTTTTTGGAATTTATGTTTTTTGATAAATCTGCATTATTTTCTATAGTTTTTAAACTTCCTTTTGAGTAAAACTGACCCGAATAACTTTTGTTTTCCCAATGATACAAAGGAAGGTTTTTATCACTATTATTTTCAATAAAAAATTTATCAGAATTAATATAAAAAGCTGGTTTTTTTGTAAAAACAGCAGCTGTGTATATAAAAATTGCCAATAATGGAATACTTAAAGCTATTTTAATAATTCTTTTTTTGTGCGTTGTTTCTTCCCAAAAATGTGTTATTAATAAGGCAATTGGAACCATAACAGGCATAATATAAGGGTGAATTAAACTCTTAGAAACAGTAAAAAATATTGGAGTCCATAAAATCCAAAAAAGTAAAAATGCAACCCATTTATTTTTTAATAAAATAGCTTTGTTTTTCCAAACTTTTATTGCAAGAATTTGAATCCAAGGAATTGCAAAAAGAAATAAAAAGACCCAAATCATTCCCATAGGTTGTGATTTTGGAAACCCGTATTTATCACCTTTCCAACCAGAGCTTAAAAAGCGTTTAAAATGTTCACCAACAATAAAATAATTAAAAAAACCAGGTGTTTTTTGTTCTGCTAAATAATACCAAGGTATTGCAACTAAACCTGTTATTAAAATTCCTAAAACCCAAGGAAGTGACTTCCAAACAGTTTTGTATTGTTTAAAAATAACCATCCATACAAAAATTGGAGGCGCAGTTAATATAATTATAATAGGACCTTTTGCTAATAAACCCAGTCCTAAACCAATAAAAAAGAGGTATTTCCAGAAATTTTGTGCTATATTATGGATGCCTTCCCAAAAAGAAATCATTACTAAAGTAACACAAAAAGCCAATGCTGTGTCTGTTGAAACTACACCAGTATGTAATAAAAATTCAGGTATCGTTAATAAAATTAAAGCTGGAAGTAAAAAATCCAACCCTTTGCGTTTTGCATATTTTCCAATTAATAAAACAATTATAATATTTAATAACAAATAGGGAAATCTGGCCGCAAATTCATTAACTCCAAAAATATTAAAACTTAAGGCAGAAAGCCACGTAGATAATGGTGGTTTCGCCCAAAATGGAACTCCGTAATCTATCTGTAAAGTAGTCCAATTGTTAGTTTCTGCCATTATTCTGGCAATTTCAGCATACCGAGCTTCTGTTTTATCCATTAAGGGAATGGCATAATTTAAGAAGGCCCTAATTAAAATTAATATGCTAACCCAAAAAGTATAAGGATTGATTTTTTTTGAGAATAACATCATAATTAAGTTACGTTATTTTTAAGTGGTCTATATGTTTTACGTATTTGATACAAATCGAGCCAAAGTTTAAAAAAATAAGTCATTTTTACTTTAGATTCATCGTAATCTATCCAAGATTTTAAGGGAATTTCTCTAGCAATAACAGACATTTGCTCTTCGTTGTATAGTTTAATGATACGATGAAATATCTCGACATCAAATAACCATTTAGAAATAAATTTTTCTGAAAAAACTTCTTTAGAGAGATCTCTATTAAATATTTTGCAACCACATTGTGTGTCGTAAATATTTAATTTTAATTGGTTAGAAATTAAAGTAGCAATTACTCTACCAATATAATGACGTGTTTTTTTTCGGTCTATTATAGTATCTATTTTTGAAATTCTTGAACCAAAAGCCAACACAATCTCAGAGTTAACATGTTCACTAATTTCAACACATTCTTCTAAAGTTGTTGCCAAATCAGCATCTAAATAAGCAATTTTTTGAAAATTATAGTTTGCGATACAATGCTTAAATCCAGATCTAACAGTTTCTGCCTTTCCCGAATTTTTAACCATAGAAATAGCAGCAACATTATTTTGGAAATTTGATTTAATTTTTTTGAGAACTTGCAATGTATTATCATTAGAACCATCATTTACGAAACAAATCAATACATGTTTATTAGTTTTTAAAAAAGAAGAATAACGTGCTATGTTGAGCCTTTTTTCTTCATTGTAACACGGAATTACAATGCATAATTGAAATGAATCTAGCATTCTTTAAATTGGTTTTAACATGTTTTAATTGCGTAGAAATTATCAAAAATTAAAAATATTCAAGAATTTTTAAATAATTCTAAGAAATTAATGATACAAATATAAAATTTACTATTTAATCTCTTTTCTTAATATTAAAATATTCCTAAAATATATTACGGAGCCCATTAAATGTCCTAATAAAAGTACAGGATCCTTTCTTAAAATAGCGTAAATTAAAATTAAAATAGACCCCATTAAACTCAATAACCAAAAACCGAAGGGTAAAGAGGATGCTTTATTTTTTTCTGAATATAGCCATTGATATACAAAACGTAAAGTAAAAATTACTTGAGCGACACTTCCTAAAATTAGTAGCCATAACGGAATTGCATCGTTTCTAAACAATTTATCAATATCGTATGTATTGTTATTGTAGGAGTAAATCACCAATAAAATAGGAAAAATTAATAAAAACCATTGTAATAATTTTGGTGCTTTATTCCATTGACCTTGTAGCTGTAAGTTTCTAATATAAATAAAATAGGTAAGTGCTTGACCAAGCATTATAGCAAAATCGTTCCGCAAATAACCATATACAAATAATAAAAACGAAGCGATTAAGCTTAATTTCCAAAATAGGGAAGGAGTTAATACTTTTTTACTTTTTTCAGATAATATCCATTGTAAAATTAACCTGCCCGAAAATAATAATTGTGCAAAAAAACCAACAGTGTATATTATCCAATCGCTCATTATCCTTTTTTAGCGATGTTGTAATTAATGTATTTTTTCTTCATCCATAAATATGCAAAACAATCCATTAATGGCCCAATAAGTCGGTTCCATAAACCATATTTTGCTTCGCCTGCAATTCTTGGAAAATGTTGTACCGGAATTTGTTTTATTTTGCCATTTTGCAATAAAATCATAGCTGGTAAAAACCGATGTAAACCTTTAAACATCGGTATGTTTTTAGCATATTGAGTTTTTATAACTTTTAGTGGACAGCCAGTATCGTCCATTCCGTCTTGTGTAAACGAGCGTCTAATTCCGTTTGCAATTGTAGATGACATATTTTTTATGAAAGAGTCTTTTCTATTTGCTCTTACACCGGTAACTAAATCGTAGTTTTCAATTTCTTTTAATAAAAGGTTAAAATCTTCTGGAGCAGTTTGTAAATCGGAATCTATATAACCAACCAATTCTGTATCAACATTTTTAAAACCAGCAGTGATTGCTGCACTTAGTCCACAATTTTTTTCAAAATTAATAAAGTCAAAATCAGAATTGTTAGTGCAAATTTCTTCAATTAATTGTTGGCTATTGTCTTTACTTCCATCATTTACAAACAATACTTTTGTTTTTTTTGAAGCAATTTTAATATAATTAGACAGTTCTTGTTCTACGCGTTTTAAATTGTCTTCTTCATTATAAACAGGAACAATTATTGTAAATTGATAACTCATTATTTATTGTATGATTTTATAATTTAGGCTGAACCTCAAGCTCAATAAAATTTCGGTAAATTTAAAATATTTATTTTGATAAAAATGCAACGCTTTAAATAATGTTTCGTCTTTATAAATAGAAGTAACCAACTAAATGAGTAAAACGTTTTTTTTAACTAACAAGATTGTTGAAGATTGCAAGCAAAACAATCGGAAAGCACAAATGCAATTGTACGATTTGTATTGTGAAGCAATGTTCACCATAGCACTCAGGTATGTGAAAGATAGTTTTGTTGCTGAAGATATGACGCAAGATGCATTTATAAAAGTTTTTAAGAGCATTAAAACCTTTAAAGGTGAAGTTACTATAGGCGCTTGGATTAAAAGAATTGTAATCAATCAATGCATTGATTATTTGAAAAAGAAAAGAATAGAGTTGGTGTCAATTGAAGAAAAAGAACTAACCATTTCGGATGATGCTAATTGGGCAGTTAACGAAGAAGTTACAACAGATATAGTAGTTTCAGCAATAAACAGTTTACCCGAAAAATACAAAGTAGTTTTAAACTTGTATTTAATTGAAGGTTATGATCATCAGGAAATTGCACAGGTGTTAAAAATTACTGAAGTTACTTCAAGATCGCAGTTAATGCGTGGTAAAAACAAATTAAAAAATGAATTAAAAGCGTATAATTATGTCTAAAGATTTAAGAGAAGTATTGAAAAAGAAGCCTATTGGTTCAGAGAAACTCTCAAAAAATCATAGAAGAAATTTTGAAGCAAAACTGAAGAATGAAATGCATACTTCAAGAAATAAAAACTATCAATTTTTAAAAACAGCAGCTTCATTTTTGATACTTATTGGCTTAGGAACAAGTATGTTTTATATTTTAAATTCAACAAAAGACATTCCAGTTGAAACAGCTAGAATTAAAAGTTTAGGAAGTATTTCGCCTGAATTTAGAAATATTGAAAATTACTATTTAGCAAGTATTCAAGCGGAAATTTCTGATTTAAATAAAACTTCAGAAAATAAAGAATTATTAGACAGTTATTTAGAAAAAATTAGTGAGTTGTCATTAGATTATAAGCAATTAACCAACAAGTTAAGTGCAGAAGGCTTAAATGAAAAAAACATTAATGCATTAATCGAAAATTTACAATTGCGGTTAAAATTAATGTATCAACTCAAAGAACAATTAAACGATTTAAAAAACCTTAACAATTCAGAAAATGAAAACATATCTATATAAATTAACAACTTTTTTATTATTGTTTACGGTTGTTATAAACGCACAAACTTTTGATAAAAAAATAAAAGAGAATTTTAAAGTAAACTCTGATGTGGAAATTGTGATAAACGCTTCTTATACAGATGTTGAAATAGAAACTTGGAACAGAAATGAAGTGTCTATTGAAGCAGTTATGGAAGTTTCTGGAGTAAAAAATAGTGAAGCAGATAAATTACTTAAAGAATGGAAGTTTGAAGCGCTAGGAAACAAAAATACTGTTAAAATAAATTCAGCTTCAGGTAATTTGGATTTCAGTTTCAACTTTGATTTTCCTGAATTTGAGATTTCCAATGTTGAAATACCTGAATTTGATTTTAATTTCCCTGAAATTGAACTTCCAGAGATGCCCGAATTTCCTGAAATGGAATTTGATTATGAAGCATATAAAATGGATTCTACGTATTTAAAAAAATATAAAATGCAAATTGCTGAACACGTAGATAAATTTAAAAACAGCGATTGGAAAAAACAATTAGATTCTATGAGAAATTCATCAGAGTTTAAAAAGGCAATGGAAGAATTAAAAAAAGCTTCAAAAGAAATGGCAAAAGAGGTGAAAGCATTTCAAAATTCAGAAGAATTTAAGCAAACAATGTTAGAAGCCAAAAAGTTATTAGAACAAGCCAGACTAGAAACTCTTGAAAATAGAGATGAAATTTTAGAACAAGTAAAATTAACTAAAGAAGTAACTAAAGTTGCAATTGAAGAGCTTAAGAGAATGAAAGATGAGGGTAAATTAGATTCACTTAAAAATTATAGCGAAACTACTTATTTTAACTTGAACAGAGCTCACAATTCAAAAGTAAAAATTAAAAAACACTTAAAAATTAAGGTTCCAAAAAAAGCAACATTTAATTTAAATGTAAGGCACGGTAAAGTAACTATTCCAGAGTCTAATAAGAAAATGTCAGCAAATATGAGCTATGGAAATTTTGTTGGAGGAATTATAAATGGAGAAAATAATGAACTTATGTTTGCTAATTCGCCAGTATCAATTAACTCTTTAATTTCAAGTAATATTACGTTAAAAAATGTTCCAAACTCAGTGTTTGGAACATTTGAAAATGTAAACTTATTTTCAAATTCATCAAATGTTGTAATTCATAAAATTAGTAATAATGTAACTTTAAATCAAAAATTCGGAAATATAATAGTCAATGATATTGATTTAGATTTTAAAATCTTAAATCTAAATTTTGAGTATACAAAAGCAACTATTCCATTAGAAAAAATAGAAGCAAATTATACGTTAGATACTTCAAAAAGTAATATAAATACGGTTTCAGAAAACTCAGATTTTTTAAAAAATGAATTTATGAAAATTTTAAAAAAACATGAAACTAGTATTGAAGGAAGTTTTAAGAGTACTAAAAAAACTGAAAATACTATTAAATTAAAATCTAATTTCAGCACAGTTACTATTATCTAATTATTATTAATCAATAGTTTAATTAAAAATTCATCTTTAAAATTTTATACTGTTAAAACCTTAATAGTATAAATTTTTCCGTTACATAATTGTTATTATCTTTACAAATTCTAAAACAAATTATTTTTAATGGAATTATACGAGTCAAATCAACTAAAAATATACAACTCTTTAAGTAAAACTAAAGAAATTTTCAAACCTGTAATACCTGGTAAAGTAGGAATGTATGTTTGCGGTCCTACTGTTTATAGCAATGTGCATTTAGGAAACGTGAGAACCTTTATGTCGTTCGATATGATTTTCCGTTATTTAAAACACTTAGGTTATAAAGTACGCTATGTGCGTAATATTACAGATGCTGGTCATTTAGAAAACGATGCAGATGCAGGTGAAGATCGTATTGCTAAAAAAGCACGATTAGAAGAAATTGAGCCAATGGAAGTGGTACAACGTTATACAGTGGATTTTCATGAAACCTTGCAAACTATTAATAATTTGCCACCAAGTATTGAGCCAACCGCAACAGGACATATTGTAGAACAAATTGAAATTATTAAAGATATTTTAGCCAAAGGTTTGGCTTATGAGATAAACGGTTCTGTGTATTTTGATGTCTTAAAATATAATGAAACCGAACATTACGGAATTCTTTCAGGAAGAAATATTGAAGATTCTATTCACAATACTAGAACTTTAGATGGACAATCTGAAAAGAAAAACCCACAAGATTTTGCGCTTTGGAAAAAAGCTGATGAACGCCATATTATGCGTTGGCCTTCTCCTTGGAGCGATGGTTTTCCAGGATGGCATTTAGAATGTTCAGCTATGAGTACAAAATATTTAGGTGAAACTTTTGATATTCACGGTGGTGGAATGGATTTAAAATTTCCACATCATGAATGTGAAATAGCACAATCTAAAACTAATAATGGTGTAAACCCAGTTAATTATTGGATGCATGCAAATATGTTGATTTTAAACGGTCAGAAAATGGCAAAATCAACAGGGAATTATATTCTACCAAATGAAATATTTTCAGGTAATAATAAAATTTTAAGTAAAGCGTTTTCTCCTAGTGCTACACGTTTTTTTATGTTGCAAGCTAATTATAGAAGTATTTTAGATTTTACAAGTACTGGTTTAGAAGCATCGGAAAAAGGCTATATTAAACTAATTGAGGCTGTTAGTAATTTAGATAAAATTGAAGTTAGTAAAACATCTTCAATAGATGTTAA
The DNA here is from genome assembly GCF_014646675.1 of Lutibacter litoralis. GTDB lineage: Bacteria > Bacteroidota > Bacteroidia > Flavobacteriales > Flavobacteriaceae > Lutibacter > Lutibacter litoralis. The sequence goes on from NZ_BMNS01000005.1 coordinate 59,942, forward strand.
AGCTTGGAAACAAAAATGTTACGACGCAATGAATGACGATTTTAATACACCAGTTTTAATCGCAAATTTATTTGAGGCTGTAAAATTTGTAAATCTTTTAAACGAAAAGAAAGCAACAATTATTGAAGAAGATTTAGAAGAATTTAAAGGAACAATTAACGCTTTTGTTTTTGATGTTTTAGGTTTGAAAAATGAACTTAAAGAAGATAGTTCAGATAAATTATCGGGCGTTGTTTCTATGCTAATTAAAATGCGTAAAGATGCACGAGATAATAAAGATTGGGCGTTATCTGACAAGATTAGAGATGAATTAGCTGATTTAGGAATTCAACTAAAAGATGGAAAAGAAGGAACAACTTTTTCTGTAAACTAAATTGAAAAGTGTAACAAAAATATTGGCAATACCTTTTATTTGGTTGGTGCGTTTTTACCAAGCTGCTATTTCGCCTTATACACCATCAGCTTGTAGATATTCTCCAACATGTTCTAGTTATACATTAGAAGCTTTAAAAAAACACGGAGTTTTTAAAGGTGGTTGGTTGGCAATAAAACGTATAGGTAGTTGTCATCCTTGGGGTGGAAGTGGTTACGATCCTGTTCCAGAAAAACTATCTAAAAAAGAGAAAAAATAATTACAATTAAATTTTATACATTTTAACAATGATATTACTTCAAATAGATTGGAACCCTTCACCAGAAATCTTTAAAATTGGCTCATTTGCAATTCGTTATTACAGTTTAATGTTTGTATTTGCATTTATGCTGGGATTGTATTTAATGAAAAAAATATTTATTAATGAAAAAATTCCAATTGAAAAATTAGACTCACTTTTTATTTATACGGTTGTTGCCATTTTATTAGGTGCCAGATTAGGGCATTTTTTATTTTACGATCCAGAGTTTTTAATAAAAAAACCTTTAGAAGTTATTTTACCGTTTCAATTTTCACCAACTTTTAAATTTACGGGTTTTGCTGGTTTAGCTAGTCATGGTGCTGCAATTGGAGCAATTATAGCTATGTATTTATATAGTAAAAAGGTATTAAAAAAACCTATTTTATACATTCTAGACAGAATTGTGATTCCTTCAGCTTTAGGTGCAATGTTTGTGAGATTAGGAAATTTAATGAATTCTGAAATTATAGGAAAAGCTACAAATAGCGATTATGGTTTTGTTTTTAAAAGGTTGGGCGAAGATTTCCCACGTCATCCGGCACAATTATACGAAGCAATTAGTTATTTAGCAATTTTTGTAATTTTATATTTTGTGTACTGGAAAACTGATAAAAAAGAAAAATCCGGATATTTATTTGGGTTGTTTTTTGTACTACTTTGGACAGTTCGATTTTTTGTTGAATTCTTTAAAGAAGCACAAGTTGAAGGCAGAGAAGATTGGATTTTCGGCTTAAATACTGGACAGGTTTTAAGTATTCCGCTAATTATTATTGGTTTGTATTTTATGTTTAAAAAGCAATCAGCTAAGTAAAATTTCAGAAGACTAAGTTTAAGCCTTTTTAATTTTGTAGTTAATCGAAGTAGACACACCCTTTAGCTATTTTTCTTTTTTAAAATTTCATTTTCAATTATTTTTATTGAAAATAATAATAGTTTTAAAATGAAAAAAACCTTTCAAATAAATAGCGTTATATTTATTGTAATGGCATTTGTATTTTTGCAATGTGGAGAGAATTCTGATTCAGAAGAGTTAATTCCAGATCCAATTGTAACAACAATTAAAACATTTGATAAAACACATCTTAGTTTTGGTGGAGAAGGAGTTCAATTTAAAGAAGCTACTTTTAATTTCCCAGTAAATTCTGAAAAAATTGAGGAAATATTAATGTTTGTTAAATTAGAATGTCCTAATGGTGTTTGTGGTGCTTGGGATGTTTTTGCCAATATTAAAGTTAAAGATCCATCAACAAATATGTGGTTAGAAATGGGAAGGTATATTACACCTTATGGTGTAGATAATTCTCAAAGAGTTGGTGGTTTTGTTTTTGATGTTACAGATTTTAAATCATTACTTACTGGAACAGTTCAATTAAAATCTTTTATTGAAGTTTGGACAGTTGAGGGATGGTTGTTAACAGTAGATTTTAAAGTAACTGAGGGTAACCCAGCGTTTAAATATTCTAAGATTGTTCCTTTAATAGACTACACCAATAATTCACAACAAATTCCTTATGGTGAACCTATTTCTGATAATATAAAATTAAGTGGAAGTGTTTCAATTCCAGAAAATTCTAAATCAATAAAACTAAGAAGTACAATTTCTGGTTGGGGACATGCAACTCCTCTAGATTCTGATGGTAGACCAAGTGCTGAATGGGGATTTAGAAACCATAATTTAACATTAGGATCTAAAGATTTTATACATAAAATGGAACCTATTGGCTGTGGTACAAATCCTGTAAGTCCTCAAAATGGAAACTGGGCTCCTGATAGAGCAGGTTGGTGTCCTGGACAAGAAGTGCCAATTAGAATAAATTCGCTTTTAGCTTTTGAAGCTGGTAAAACGGTTGAATATAGTTATCAATTTGAAAACTGGAATAATGATGGAAACAATGGAAGCGCATTTTATTCACTTTCTACTTATTTAGTTATTGAAAGCGATTCTCCAATTATAAAACCAGTAATTAATTAAATTTTAATAAATTAAAAGGCTGTATAAAAAGTAAAACGTTTATGAACTTTAAATAAAACTGCTAGCCTGCGGGTTAGTTCATAAAGTATAGGTTTTCATCTTTTTAGACAGCCTCTTTTTTGTAATTAAGTTTAATTTTTCTTCTTAACCGAACCAGAACCTACAGCTTTAGATTTTACAATTTCAGGGTTTCCAGTATAGATTACATTTCCTGAACCAGCAATTTTAGCGTGAACTTCATTTGAAATATCAATTTTTACATTTCCAGATCCTGCAATTTTAACGTTTGCAATACTTGTTTTAAGATTGTAGCCATTTAAATTTCCAGAACCAGCAATACTGCAAGAAAAATTGTCTGTATTTCCATGAAGTGTCATGTTTCCAGAACCTGAAATATTTGTATCTGAATTTTTAGCAGAAACTTTTAAATCCATATTTCCAGAACCTGCAAGACTTAATTTTAACTCGTTAGATTTTATTTCATCACTGGAGAAAATATTTCCAGAACCCGCAAGAGATACACCTTCAATATCATTAAATGGAACTGTTATTTCTATTTTTTGTTTTGATCTAAGTTGGTAGCCTTTTTTAGTTTTAATAGATAAATTTCCTTTTTTAACTTTAGTTTCTATATATTCTAAAATATTTTCATCAGCTTTTATTGTTATTTTTCCTTCTTTTCCTTTTACCAATGCTACCTCAAAATCACCTCCAATACCAATTTTATAATAATCTGAAGTATTTCTGGTTATGGTAGTAACCTCTCCATTTCCTTTAATTTTTTTTTGAAAGTATTGTGCATTTATCGTTGTACTTGCAAAAAAGAGAGATACTATAGTAATTCCAATCTTTGAAATAGATACGTTGTGTTTTATTGTTTTTAAAAAGTTCATAGTTTAGATTTTTTAATTAGTAAAAGGAAATTGTTCCATAACTGGATTTTATTGTAATATTGCTAACTGTATTATTAGAATTATAATACCCTTCATAATATTTAGAAGAAGTTTTTATAATTTCTTTATTAATAGTAAATCCACTTTTATATTTTAAATTACCATAGTTTAAAGTTGCATTTAGCGTAAAATTGATATTAGGTTGTACCCCAATTTTAGTGTTTGTATATGAAGATTTTACAATAAGATCTTTAAACTCTTTACCTAACTCTTCAATTTTTAAAGAACCGTAATCCATATCAAAATCACCTGTTCCTCTTAATTTTTCAACTGAAGTATGCATATAATCACTTTTTCCAGTTACATTACCAGAATCACCAATTTTTAAACTGCCGTAATCACAGTTATAGTCTAAAACAGCTACCATTCCAAATGACATATGCGAATAATCCGCATTCAAATCAATTCTGTTAGATCTGTCTATATGAAGCGTAGAATAATCCGCATTAACAGCTCCACCTTGCATAAGATCTATGGTAGATTTGTTGGTGTAATCAATATTTATGGAATTAGTTGTATTCCTTAATTCGCCAATCGTAATTTTACCGTAATCGCAATTAATTTGAGCGCTTCCTTCTAATTTATCTAAAGATATGGCTCCATAATCATTATTTAAATCAACATTATTGCTAATTGGCATTTGAATTAAATAATTAATTTCCATATTTACATTGTTCCTTTTTCCCCATAAATTCCAAGAGCTGGAGTTCTTTTCAATAATGGTTTTTGCAGAAACATTAGTTGTATTTCCACTAAATTCTACATCAATTTGTTCTATGCGTTTTGCAACTTTCTCTTCGTCATCACCATTAGTAGTAATACTTACTTTTATAACAATTCTATTTTCATTCCATGTGGCAATACCAATATTTCCGTATTTGTTAGACACGTTTAATGTGGCGTTTTTATGTACACTATATTCTTTAGTAAGCACCTTATTTTTGGTGTATTTTCCTTTTCTTTCTGTAGCAGAAATTGTTAGAGGAATTAAAATAAATATGAGTAATATTTTATACAAAGTTTTCATTTTTTTTTGTTTTTAATTGTTTTACTTTTTCTATTTGATTTAATACACTTTGCAAAATATCTATACGCTGTTGAAAATTTGAAATCATTGCATAAATAATTCGCTTGTCTTCCGTACTTTCTCTGAGCTCTAAAGTAAGTAGGTTGTATTGCTGTTCTAGTATTTTTAATTGATCTAAAGCATCGTTTATAAGTTGTTCGGTTGTGCTATTTCGTTGGTCTTCAATAAGCGAAAGTTCTTTTTGAATAGTACTTACAAAATAACTTTGAGTTTCCGCCATTTCATTTGAAACATTGGCCAATTCCATACCTTTGTTTGAAAACGAAGTACCTAACCAGATTCCAAAAAGCAATACTACAGATGCTGCAACTGCTATAAAGGAAAATAATTTAAAATTGTTTTTTTTGTTTGAAGTTTTAGGTTGATTTAATCTAGCCTCAAACCTATTAAAATGACCAATGGTTGGTTCTTCAATATCAAATTTTCCTTCTAAATTTTTAAATATGTTATCTAAATTGTCTTTCATTTTCGTAAGATAAAAGTTGTCTTAGTTTGTTTTTTGCTCTTGAAATTGTTGTTCTACTATTTTCATAAGATATATGCATTATTTCACCAATTTCTTCATAATCATAACCTTCTATTAAATGAAGTGTTAATGCAACTTTATAGTTGTTTTTTAATTCGTTTAATTTTGTTAAAATCTCCTTTGCATTTACGCCACTATAATCTTGTGGTTCTTCTTCAACTTCTTTAATAATAACCTTATCAATTTGCACAGTATTTAACCTATTATTTTTCTTTAAAGCTGTAATACTATTGTTTATAACTATTTTTTTTAACCATGCTCCAAAAGTTACAGTTTCGCTAAATGTATGTAATTTTGTAAAAGCTGCTAAAAACGATTCTTGCATTACATCTTCCGCTTCAAAACTATCGTTTACAATTCTTAAAGCAGCATTATACATGGCTTTATAATATTGTTTATAGATGGTAAATTGGGCAGCTTTATCACCTTTTTTACAGCGCTCTATAAGCTTATTAGTATGTTGATCTACTATCTTCAAAAATCTGATTTCTATTAAAAAGACTATTATTATTTCAAACTGTTACAGTTTTACATAAATTTACTAAAAATATTATGCAATGAGGTTACTTATTTGGCATAACTATTGAAATTTATTAGTAAACAACTAAGTGGTTGTTTATTTAATAAATTGATAATCAGAATTTTAAAATAATTTTGTTTAATGAGTTTTAGTTTTTCTAAAATTTTAAATGACAAAATGACCCAAAATATACTATGAGTAATTCAAAATTTTTAAACTTAGACAATATGTCACTTCAGCATATTTTAGATGAAGATGCTGATTTAATACCTTTAATGACTCCAGAGGATGAAGAGGAAATAAATAAAGAAGATGTGCCAGATATACTTCCAATATTACCTTTGCGAAATACTGTTTTGTTTCCAGGAGTTGTAATTCCTATTACGGCTGGTAGAGATAAATCTATTCAGCTTATAAAAGAAGCAAATAAGGGAAATAAAATAATTGGTGTAGTAGCACAAAAAAACGAATCTATTGAAGATCCAACAATTAACGATGTTCATAGAGTCGGTACAGTTGCACGTATTTTGCGCATGTTAAAAATGCCTGACGGAAATACAACTGTTATAATTCAAGGTAAAAAACCTTTTGAGATTGATAGTTTTGTTCAAGAAGAGCCTTATTTACAGGCAATAACAAAACCAAGAAAAGAGGATAGATCTGAAGAGCGTGAACCTGAATTTGACGCTATTATAGATTCAATTAAAGAAATGGCGATTCGTATTATTAAAGAGAATCCAAATTTGCCTTCTGAAGCTTCATTTGCTATTAAAAATATTGAAAGTAAGCCTTTTTTAATCAATTTTGTTTCTTCTAACATGAATTTAAATGTTTCAGAAAAGCAAGAGTTGTTAGAAATAGAAAATTTAAAAGAGAGAGCATTACTAACTTTAAAAAAGATGGATGAAGAATTGCAGCGTTTAGAGTTGAGAAATGTAATTCAGTCAAAAACACGTTCTGATATGGATCAACAGCAACGTGAGTATTATTTACATCAGCAACTAAAAACCATTCAAGAAGAATTGGGTGGTGTTTCATATGACGAGGAGTTGGATGAAATGCGCGAAAAGGCAAAATCAAAAAAATGGAGTAAAGAGGTAAGAGAAACTTTTGATAAAGAATTGGGTCGCTTGCAAAGAATGAATCCGCAGGTTGCAGAATATTCTGTGCAACGTAATTACTTAGATTTAATACTAGATTTACCTTGGAACGAATATTCTAAAGATAAGTTTGATTTAAAACGAGCTCAAAAAATATTAGATCGTGATCACTTTGGTTTAGAAAAGGTAAAAGAACGTATTATTGAGCATTTAGCTGTTTTAAAATTAAAAGGGGATATGAAATCTCCTATTATCTGTTTATATGGGCCTCCAGGTGTTGGTAAAACTTCTCTTGGAAAATCTATTGCAGAATCTTTAGGAAGAAAATATGTGAGAATGTCTTTAGGAGGTGTAAGAGATGAGGCTGAAATTAGAGGACATAGAAAAACATATATTGGTGCAATGCCAGGAAGAATTATAAAAGATTTAAAAAAAGCAGGAACTTCCAATCCAGTTTTTGTTTTAGATGAGATTGATAAATTGGCATCTTCAAGTCATAATGGAGATCCATCTTCTGCTATGTTAGAAGTGCTTGACCCTGAACAAAATACTGCTTTTCATGATAATTATCTAGAAATGGACTACGACCTTTCTAAAGTATTATTTGTAGCTACTGCAAACAGTTTGTCAACAATTCCGTGGGCCTTACGTGATAGAATGGAAATTATAAATGTTTCTGGATATACTATTGAAGAAAAAGTAGAAATTGCCAAACGTCATTTATTACCAAAACAATTAAAAGAACATGGTTTAACAACAAAACATGTTCAAATAGGGAAAAGACAATTAGAAAAAATAGTTGTGGCTTATACGCGTGAATCTGGTGTTAGAGGGTTAGAAAAGCAAATTGCTAAGATGGTGCGTTATGCGGCTAAATCTATTGCAATGGAAGAAACTTATGATGTGAAAATTACTAATGAAACTATTGAAAAAGTTTTAGGAGCTTCACATTTAGAGCGTGGTAAATACGAAAGTAATGATGTCGCTGGAGTTGTAACAGGATTGGCTTGGACAAGTGTTGGTGGTGATATTTTATTTATAGAATCAATTGTTTCCAAAGGAAAAGGATTTACAACAACTGGTAATATTGGTAAAGTAATGAAAGAATCTGCAACTATTGCCATGGAATACATAAGAGCAAATGCAGAAGATTTTGATATTGATCCTAAAATATTAGACGAATACAAGGTGCATATTCACGTACCAGAAGGTGCAACACCAAAAGATGGCCCAAGTGCTGGAGTTGCAATGTTAACGTCTTTAGCATCAGTATTTACACAACGAAGAGTTAAATCAAAATTAGCTATGACAGGTGAAATTACCTTAAGAGGTAAGGTATTGCCAGTAGGTGGTATAAAAGAAAAAATATTAGCAGCAAAAAGAGCTAATATTAGTGAAATTATTTTGTGTAAAGACAATGAAAAAGATATTTTAGAAATAAAAGAGTCTTATTTAAAAGGCTTAACTTTTCATTATGTTACCGATATGAGCGAGGTAATTAAAATTGCACTTACAAAACAAAAAGTTAAAAACGCTAAAAAATTATAATAAAAAAAGCAGCTATTTAGCTGCTTTTTTTTATTCTTATCATCTAATAATGAATAATTTAGAAGCCTAACAAAATTAAAAATTTGTTAGGTTTTTTGATTTAATTTTTAGTCTCAATCCATTTTCTAGCATTCACGAAAGCTTCAGCCCACGGAGAAACTTCATCTTTTCGTCCCACAGGATAATTTGCCCAATTCCATTGAAAAATTGAACGCTCAATATGTGGCATCATAACTAAATGACGACCATCTTTACTGCTCATCATTGCTGTATTATAATCTGAGCTATTTGGATTTGCTGGATAGCTATCATAACCATATTTAGCTATAATATTATACGCATTTTCTTCCATTGGTAAATTAAATTTACCTTCTCCATGTGAAATCCAAACTCCTAAAGTGCTTCCAGCCAAGCTAGATAGCATTACAGAATTATTTTCTTGAATTGTTACAGAAGTAAATCCACTTTCGTGTTTATGAGAATCATTGTGTAACATTTTTCCGTGAATTTTGTGCTCAGGGTTTATCACCTCTAATTCCATAAATAACTGGCAACCATTACAAATACCAACAGATAATGTATCTTTTCTTTTGAAGAAATTATCTAATGCGGTTTTAGCTTTTTCATTGTACAAGAATGCACCAGCCCAACCTTTTGCAGAGCCTAAAACATCTGAATTAGAAAAACCACCAACAGCACCAATAAATTGAATGTCTTCTAATGTTTCACGACCAGAAATTAAATCGGTCATATGCACATCTTTTACATCAAAACCTGCTAAGTACATAGCATTTGCCATTTCACGTTCAGAATTTGATCCTTTTTCACGAATAATTGCAGCTTTAGGTCTCTCTAATTTACTCGAAATGACAGGTAATTTACCAGTAAAATGATTCGGGAAAATATATTTTAAAGGTTGCTTTTTATAATTATCAAAACGATCTTTTGCCAATCCATTTGCGGTTTGTTTGTCATCTAATAAGTATGAAGTTTCATACCAAACATCGCGTAATTCAGGAATACTAAATTCTAATACTTCATCGTTATTGGTTATCTTTACAGATTCACTTCTAACAGCATTTCCTAATTCATAAAAGTCAACATTGTTTTCAGTTAAAATTGTTGGAACATCTTCTGAAATACTTTGGAAAATAATTCCGCTATTTTCAGCAAATAAAACTTTTACCGAATCAGATTCATTTAATTCTGAAATATCAATATTTAAACCTATATTTTCTTCAGCAAATGTCATTTCCAATAATGTGGTTAACATTCCACCAGCAGAAATATCATGTCCAGCTAAAATTTTACCATTCTTAATTAATTGCTGAATAGTATTAAATGCATTTTTAAATTTAGCAGCATCTTTTATAGTTGGTGTAACATTACCAATTTTATTTTGAGTTTGAGCAAAAGAAGAACCTCCTAATTTATAGGCATCATTTGATAAGTTAATGTAATAAATTTTGTTCATTCCGCTTTTTTGCAGCACAGGCTCAATAACTTTGGTAATATCATTACAATGTGCAGCAGCAGAAATAACAACTGTACCAGGAGAAATTACTTCTTCATTAGGATATTTTTGTTTCATTGAAAGCGAATCCTTTCCTGTTGGAACATTGATTCCTAATTCTATAGCGAATTCTGAAACAGTTTTTACCGCTTTATATAAACGAGTATCTTCACCTTCATTTTTACAAGGCCACATCCAATTTGCTGATAATGAAACCGAATCTAAATTATCTTGTAATGGCGCCCAAATAATATTTGTAAGTGCTTCTGCAATAGCATTTTTACTTCCTGCTACTGGGTCAATTATTGCACTAACAGGTGCGTGACCAATAGACGTTGCTATTCCTTCTTTTCCGTTATAATCCAACGCCATTACACCAACGTTATTTAATGGTAATTGTAATGGTCCAGCACATTGCTGTTTTGCAACTTTACCACCAACACAACGGTCGACTTTATTTGTTAACCAATCTTTACAAGCAACAGCTTCTAATTGTAAGACTTGTTTAATATAGTTGTATATTTTATCTTGAGTGTAAGAAATTTCTTTGTAATTTCTTACAACAGTTTTATCATTCATAATAGTTTTTGGAGAACTTCCAAACATATCATTTAATTCTAAATCCATTGGTTTTTCTCCAGTAGTTTTAGATTGAAATGTAAAACGATTATCACTTGTAACTTCACCTACTTCATAATAAGGAGAGCGTTCTCTTTCGGCAATACGTTTTAGGGTTTCAGCATCTTTTTTACCAATAACCAATCCCATTCGTTCTTGAGACTCGTTTCCTATTATTTCTTTTGCAGAAAGTGTAGGGTCACCAATGGGTAATTTATCTAGATCAATTAAACCACCAGTATCTTCAACCAATTCAGAAAGACAATTTAAATGTCCACCAGCACCGTGATCGTGAATGGAGACAATTGGATTTACATCACTTTCTACCAATCCACGAATTGCATTTGCGGCTCTTTTTTGCATTTCAGGGTTTGACCGTTGCACAGCATTTAATTCAATTCCACTTGCAAATTCACCAGTATCAGCAGATGAAACTGCAGCACCACCCATTCCAATTCTGTAGTTCTCACCACCTAAAATTACAATTTTATCGTGTTCTTTTGGAGTGTCTTTTATAGCTTGTTCAGCTTTTCCATAACCAACACCACCAGCTTGCATAATTACTTTATCGAATCCCAATTTACGTGCACCTTCATTTTCCGTTTCTTGATTTTCAAAAGTTAATACTGAACCAGAAATTAAAGGTTGGCCAAATTTATTTCCAAAATCTGAAGCTCCGTTTGATGCTTTTATTAAAATTTCTATTGGAGTTTGGTATAACCATTTACGTTCTTGCATTCCATTTTCCCAAGGGCGATCATCTTTTAATCGTGAGTAAGCAGTCATATAAACCGCTGTTCCTGCCAATGGTAAAGAGCCTTTCCCACCAGCCAAACGATCTCTAATTTCACCTCCAGATCCGGTTGCTGCACCGTTAAAAGGTTCTACTGTTGTTGGAAAATTATGTGTTTCAGCTTTTAATGAAATTACCGAATTGTAATCTTTTTTCTCATAAAAATCTGGTTTATCAGCCGATTTTGGGGCAAATTGTTCAACAGTTGGTCCTTTTACAAACGCAACATTGTCTTTATATGCAGAAACAATTCCACCAGGATGTTGTTTTGATGTTTCTTTAATTAATTTAAATAATGAAGAAGGCATTTCTTCACCATCAATGACAAAAGTTCCGTTGAAAATTTTATGACGACAATGTTCAGAGTTTACTTGGGAAAAACCAAATACTTCAGAATCGGTTAATTTTCTGCCAATTTTTTTACTAATTCCATTTAAATATTCAACTTCTTCGGTACTTAAAGACAATCCTTCTTGTTGATTGTAAGCTGCAATATTTTCAATATCTAATACCGGTTCAGGCCTTATATGAATATCAAAAATCTCTTGGTTTAGATTTTCAAACTTTTGAAAAATCATTGGATCAAATTTTTCGTTTTCATTTGAAGCCGAAAATTCTTCAATTCTTATAATCCCTTTAATTCCCATATTTTGGGTAATTTCCACAGCATTTGTACTCCAAGGAGTAATCATTGCTGCACGTGGGCCAATAAAAAAAGCATCAATTGATGCTTCTTCAAGCTTTGGTTGATTTCCAAAAAGCCAGTTTAACTTTTGTGTGTCTTCTTGCGCAAGTTCTTTATACGTTTGCACAGCATAAATTTTACTGTTTTGGTTTCCAAAGAAATTAATCATAAGTAGGATTTATTAGAAATTAGTTAGAAAATGCAAATTTAACTAAATTATTAGAAATTTCTTCGTTACTTTTTATAGAATTTAAACAGTTATTAAATGAGTTTTAAACAATTTTGTATAATAGTAATTGTATATTATAGAAAACCCTAATAGTAATAAAAACTATTAGGGTTTATATATAATTAAAATGAATAAGATTTTTTATTTTGCTCTTTCAGCTGTAAGTTCAGCAATTTTCACAATAACATCTGTAGCTAATTGTAAAGATTCTGCAGCAATATATTCATATCTTCCGTGGAAATTATGTCCACCAGCAAAAATATTAGGACACGGCAAACCTTTGTAAGACAGCTGAGAACCATCTGTACCACCACGTATTGCTTTAATTAGTGGTTTAATATTTAGTTGTTTCATTGCTTCTTCAGCAATATCTACAATATGCATTACAGGTTCAATTTTTTTGCGCATATTAAAATATTGATCTTTTATTTCAACTTGCACTAAATCACTTCCTAATTTTTTATTTAAAGTATCTGCTATTTTTTGAAAAGTAACTTTACGTTCTTCAAACAATTTAAAATCGTGATCTCTAATTATATATTCTAATGTAGATTTTTCAACCTCACCAGACATTCCGTGCAAATGATAAAAACCTTCGTAACCTTCCGTTTCTTGTGGAATTTCATTTTTTGGTAATGCAGCTATAAATTCATTTGCTATTAACATAGAGTTTATCATTTTACCTTTAGCATATCCTGGATGTACAATTTTACCATTAATAGTTACTTTTGCTCCAGCAGCGTTAAAATTCTCATATTCAAGTTCTCCAACCTGACTTCCGTCCATTGTATAAGCCCATTCTGCACCAAATTTCTCAACATCAAACATGTGTGCACCTTTTCCAACTTCTTCATCTGGGGTAAAGCAAATTCTAATTTTACCGTGTTTAATTTCTGGATTATTAATTAAATGTTCCATTGCAGAAACTATTTCAGTAACTCCAGCTTTATCATCAGCACCTAAAAGGGTAGTTCCGTCGGTAGTAATTATTGTTTGACCTTTATATTGTAATAAATCATCAAAATAACTAGGAGAAAGTACAATGTTTCGTTCTTTGTTTAAAACAATATCTTTTCCGTCGTAATTTGGATGAAATTGAGGATTAACATTAGTACCTGAATAATCCGGACTTGTATCAATATGCGCAACAAAACCAATAGTTGGTACATTAAAATCTACGTTTGAAGGTAAGGTAGCCATTACATAACAATTATCGTCTAAAGTAACGTCTTGCATACCAATTTCATTTAGCTCTTCAACTAAAACTTTTGCTAAATCCCATTGTTTTTCAGTACTTGGAAAAGCAGGGTTGTTTTCGTCAGATTGTGTGTCTATTTTGACATATTTAACGAATCTATCTATTATTTTTTGCATTTTATTTAATTTTTTATCAAAAGTAAGTATTCAATTAAGGATTTGCAATCTAATTATCTTAATTTATTGTAAAAATTCAATATTCTCAAGTATTAAAATAGACTCACAAATTCGTTCATCAATTTTATCAGTTCCATATATTTCTGAATATGCTGTAAAATAAGTTTCTTTTGAAAGTTTAACCATAAGATTAAATTGATTGTAATTAAACCCTTTTTTAGTTCCCGTTACAAGATACCAATAAGCCGATTTTGATTTAAATTGAATAGTTCCATCTTTTACTTTTTGAAGATTTGAAACTGCTAAAATTGAATCTGTTTTTTTATAAAAATCTTTATTAAATTCTAAACTTCCATAATTAAACGCAGCATCTAAAATATAGGTCTCCGATAATTGTTTTGTTGTATCTGCTGTAAATATTTCAGATTGAAAATCATCGTAGTACAATTTTGTTTTCCAATTAGTTGGTATTCTTATTTTAAAGTTTTTCTTAAAGTCTGAGAATATCTCCGAATTATTTATTTTGGAAATGTTACAGTTGAACGTTTCACTTAATTCTGATTGTTTTTTACAACTAAAAACTAGAAATAATACAATAATAAAGACGATATTTTTTTTCATTATTAATATTAATTTATAACCATTTTAGCAACTACATTATTGCTTGATAACCACGCCGTATTTTTATCGTAAATCCGAATGGAATAAAACCCTTCATCGCTTACTTTTTCCCATAGTTTTCCATAGTTTTTGGAATAAAATATTCCGTTTGTAGAAACTGCAAAAACTTCTTTTCCAGCTGTATCAGGAACATACTGTACACAGCTAACATATTTTGGAGGTAAATTTCCTGAAACAACTTGCCAAGTTTTACCTCCATCTTTAGTAATTGCTTTATTTGCAGAATTTCCAAATTTATCTAAATAATTGCCACCGCAAATAATTCCTTGTTTTTCATTGTAAAAATCGACAGAATAAATTCCAGTAGTATTTTCGCCTTGTACAATTGGTGTATTGTACACATTCCAAGTTAATCCCATATCTGAAGTATGAAAAACTCTGGCTTTTTTTCCACCAGTTACAATCCAAGCATTTTCACCAACAATGGCTATATTTGTGTTACTTGCAGCAAAGGCTGCTTCTCCTTCTTCAATCAACGGTAAATTTTCACATTTTATTTTCCCCCAAGTATTGCCACCATCACGTGTAATTAAGATAGATAAACAAGTGTCCGTTGGATCTCCCATTGCAATACCGTTTAATTCATCAAAAAACTTTAAAGCATCATAAAACACTTTTTTATTTTCTTCTTTATAAACAATTTCAATATTAGTATTTTGATATTTATAAAGTAGAGCAGGATTACCAATATTTAAAGCAAATACAGCATCTTTTGTGTATGCTAAAGCTCTAAAATGCGGAATAATTGTATCTGTAACAATATTTTTTGTTCCTATAAATTTCCCTGAACTCGTTAAAATTCCTAAATCTCCTTTAGAACCTGCATAAACAATTGAAGAATCGTTTACAATTTCAATCGCACGAATACTGGTACTGTCTATTTTGAATTTTTTTATTGAAATAGTGATGTTTTCACGAGGTTTATAGACGTCATTACAAGCAATTAAAAAAAATAAGATTGGAATTACTAATGTTGTTCTTTTCATTTTTAATATTTTTATGCGTCTAAATTAATTAAAACATTGGTATTTTAATGAAGAAAGCGTTGGTAATTTCAGGAGGCGGTAGCAAAGGTGCATTTGGAGGAGGAGTTGCCCAATATTTACTAAAAAATAAAAAAAATAAATACGATTTGTTCGTAGGTTCTTCCACAGGAAGTTTAATGGTTTCTCATTTGGCTCTTGGAGATGTGGATGGTTTAAAAAGAATATATACTTCTGTAAATCAACGTTCTATATTTAGTAATAATCCGTTTGTAATTAAAAAGAGACACGGAGAAAAGGTGATTACAATTAACCATTTAAACACTTTATGGAATTTTATTAATGGTAGGAGAACTTTTGGTGAAAGTAAA
The DNA here is from genome assembly GCF_014646675.1 of Lutibacter litoralis. GTDB lineage: Bacteria > Bacteroidota > Bacteroidia > Flavobacteriales > Flavobacteriaceae > Lutibacter > Lutibacter litoralis. The sequence goes on from NZ_BMNS01000005.1 coordinate 75,569, forward strand.
AATTTAAGAAAGCTTATTAAAAATGAAATTACTGAAGAGATTTATAATCAGATACTTAAAAGTGAAGTAGATGCAGTTGTTTCTGTTTCAAATTTGTCTTTAAATCAGGTAGAATATAAATCTATTAGAGATTGCAGTTATAACGATTTTTGTGACTGGATTTGGGCTTCGTGTAATTATGTGCCTTTTATGAGTTTGTTGGTTAAAAACGGTTGTCAATATGCAGATGGTGGATTTGGTTGTTTGGTTCCTGTTAAACAAGCAATTATGCGTGGTGCTAAAGAAATAGATGCAATAATTTTGGAAACTGAAGTCACTCAAATTAATAGAATGCAAGCCAAAAATGCTTTTTCTTTGCTATTTAATGTATTTGATTTTATGTTAGAGCATGTAGAACGACATAATATTACAATTGGTAAATTATCAGCAAAACACCACGATGTAAAGTTGAATTTATACTACACTCCCACAGTTTTAACAACAAATTCGCTAATTTTTGATAAAAAATTAATGACAAAATGGTGGAAAGCAGGGTTTGACTATGCTAAAAATAAAGAAGATGAAACTATGAATGCTTTTAGAGCTGATGTGTTAGATTAAATATAAAAAAGTAGTTCTTGAACTAGAATAACTGCTTTACTAATTTTTATGTAAATATAATTCTCAACTTTAATTTCCTTCGTTTTTTTTGTTCTATATTTTAATGTTTATTTGTAATCTAAAACTATTAATTAATGCTATTTAGAAACGACAGAACACTTATATTATATGCATTGCTTTTATTTATTTTTTCAGCTATTTATGGCCTAATATTACGTTGGAATTTTGCATTTCCATCTGCATTAATTTCTTATAAAAATCTATTACAAGGCCATTCTCATGTGGCTTTTTTAGGGTGGGGTTATTTAGCTGCTATTTATGGAGTTTTAAAATTGTTTATTCCGAAAGAAAAAAGAAATTTATCTATTTATAAAGTAACAATAAGTATAATTATTATAACAATAACTTTAATGTTATTTAGCTTTATATTAAGTGGTTATAAGGTTTTTTCTATAGTGTTGCTTTCAGTTTTTGGAGTAGCAACTTATGTCTTGTTTTTTAGAATATTAAAGGATTTAAAAGGCAAAAGTACTTCAACTATTATGGTTAAATATGGCATCTATTATTATTTAATTTCAAGTTTAGCAACTTGGTTTTTAGCCTTTGTAATTGTAACACAAGGCAAAACAAATTTGTATTATAATTCAGTTTATTTTTACTTGCATTTTTTGTACAATGGTTTCTTTGTTTTTACGTTGTTTGGTTTGCTATTTAAAATTCTTAAAAATCAAAAAATAATTATCTCAACTTTATTAAAAAAGTATTTTTTTATTTTCTTAAATTTAGCTTGTATTCCAGCGTATATATTATCTGTTTTATGGAGTACAACATCTTTAACTTTTAATGTAATCGGTTTTTTAGCTTCGTTTTTGCAGTTAATTTCGTTATTATTTCTTTTTAAAATATTAAAACAAGCCTTGGTTCAAATTAACTGGAGTTATACTTCGAAATTATTATTAAAAGTTGCAATAATTGCATATTCTTTTAAGATTTTAACGCAATTAGCTTCTTCATTTCCATATTTTGTTGAAAAATCGTTAGCTTTAAAACCTTATTTTATTATTGGTTATTTGCATCTTTTTACCTTAGGTTTTATGAGTGTTTTATTGCTTTTAATATTAAAGCAGTTGAAAACCATTTATAGTAACTCAGTTATTTTAAAAGTTGGAATTGGTTTTTTTTTAACAGGAATCACTTTTACAGAATTATTGTTATTTCTTCAAGGATTTTTACTTTTAATGAATCAAAAACTAATTCCTAATTACACAATTATTTTACTTATTTTTAGTTTCTTTATTGTAGTAGGCATTATTAATATTTTTATAAGTCAGTTTGTAAAACCTGCACTTTCAAATAAATAATTATTTGTCGATAACTTTTATTGTTTAACTTAATTTGTAATAGTACTTTTGACTTTTAAAGAATTCCTGTGATAAATTACTTAAAAAACCTTAACGAATCTCAAAAAGCGGCGGTTGTTCATAAAGAAGGGCCAATGATTATTATTGCTGGTGCTGGCTCCGGTAAAACGCGTGTGTTAACCTATAGAATAGCTCATTTAATGAATCAAGGTGTTGATTCGTTTAATATTTTATCGTTGACTTTTACCAATAAAGCTGCACGAGAAATGAAAGATAGAATTGGTGATGTTGTGGGTACTTCTGAAGCTAAAAACCTTTGGATGGGAACATTTCATTCAGTTTTTGCAAGAATTTTACGTTCAGAAGGATCTCATTTAGGCTATCCCTCAAACTTTACAATTTATGATACCCAAGATGCTGTAAGATTGCTTTCTTCAATAATTAAAGAAAAACAATTAGACAAAGATAAATATAAGCCAAAACAGGTTTTAAGCAGAATTTCATCTTTTAAAAATAGTTTAATTACTGTAAAAGCATATTATAATGACCCAGAGTTAATAGAAGCTGATAAAATGGCGCAGCGTCCTAAAATGGGTGAAATTTATCATCAGTATGTAGAACGATGTTTTAAAGCTGGAGCAATGGATTTTGATGATTTATTGTTGAGAACTAATGAGTTATTAACACGTTTTCCAGAAGTTTTGGCTAAATATCAAGATAGGTTTAAGTACATCTTGGTTGATGAATATCAAGATACAAACCATTCTCAATACTTAATTGTAAGAGCATTGGCAGATCGTTTTCAAAATATTTGTGTTGTTGGAGACGATTCTCAAAGTATTTATGCATTTAGAGGTGCAAACATTCAGAATATTTTAAATTTTCAACGCGATTATGATAAAGTACAAATTTTTAAATTAGAGCAAAATTACCGTTCTTCAAATAATATTGTTCAGGCTGCAAATTCTGTAATTGAAAAGAACAAAACAAAATTAGATAAAGAAGTTTGGACGGAAAATAGTGAAGGTCCAAAAATTAAAGTGATGCGCACTTATACCGAAGGTGAAGAAGGTAGATTTATTGCAGATTCTATTTTTGATAATATGATGAATTTGCAATTAAAAAATTCTGATTTTGCAATTTTATATAGAACAAATGCGCAGTCCAGAGCACTTGAAGATGCACTTAGAAAAAAAGATATAAAACATAGAATTTATGGTGGGCTGTCTTTTTACCAACGTAAAGAAATAAAAGATACATTAGCTTACTTACGTTTATTAATTAACCCAAACGATGAAGAAGCACTTAAAAGAGTTATAAATTACCCAATGCGTGGTATTGGAGTAGCTACCGTTGATAAATTATCCGTTGCTGCAAATCATTATAAAATATCAATTTTTGAATTACTTCGAGATTTAAACAATTATGATTTAAACTTAAACTCAGGAACAAAAAATAAGCTAGTTGGATTTATTACAATGATGCAGCATTTTCAAATTGAAGCACAATCTAAAAATGCTTTTGAAGTCGCCGAATTTGTTGTAAAACAAACACGTTTAATACGCGATTTAGAAAAAGATGGTACTCCAGAAGGAGTTAGTAGAATTGAAAATGTACAGGAATTATTAAATGGTATTAAAGATTTTATTGAAGTTCAGAAAGAAAAAGATGAAGACGATTCTTTAGCCTTTTTTTTAGAAGATGTTGCGCTTGCAACTGATTTTGATAATGATAAAAAAGATGAAACACCAAGAGTTTCTTTAATGACAATCCACTTGGCGAAAGGTTTGGAGTTTCCTTATGTTTACATTGTTGGGTTAGAAGAAAATTTGTTTCCTTCTGCAATGAGTATGAATACGCGAAGCGAACTTGAAGAAGAACGAAGATTGTTTTATGTAGCCCTTACAAGAGCTGAAAAACAGGCCTATTTAACCTATGCACAAACGCGCTACCGTTGGGGTAAGTTAGTGGATTGTGAACCTAGTAGGTTTTTAGAAGAAATAGATGAGAAGTTTTTAGAATATTTAACAGTAAAAGAGTCTAAACATACTCAAACTAAATTTATTAATGAAGATATTTTTGGAAGTGTTCCTCAAAATAAAATAAGATTTAAAAAACCAATTCAGCGCAGTCCTGCTAAAAGTAAGACAGCTCAAAAAATAGAGTTTCAACCTCCAAAAAATTTAAAGAAAGTTACCAACCCTGCAAGTCCGAAAGCAAATTTATTTGACAATAATATTGTTGTTGGTAATATTGTAAATCACACAAAGTTTGGTAAAGGTGAAGTCTTAAGTGTAGAAGGTAATGGTGCAAATCAAAAAGCTGAAATTAGATTTGCCTCAGTTGGTGTAAAAAAGTTACTACTACAATTTGCTAGGCTTACAATTATTAGCTAGAATAACATTGTAAAACAAATATTTATATTGTAATTTGCATAAAATAAAAAGAGAAAAGATAGATGGAATTTGATTTAGAATACAATGGGGAACGACCTCATTTAATAATACCAGAATATGGAAGGCATATTCAAAAGTTAGTAGATAATTGTGTTGCGCTGGAAGATGTTGAAGAACGCAATAAAATGGCAAAAGCTATTGTAGATGTTATGGGAAATTTACAACCTCATTTGCGAGATGTGCCAGATTTTAAACATAAACTTTGGGATCAGTTATTTATAATGTCAGATTTTAAATTGGAAGTAGATTCTCCTTATGATAAACCTTTAAAAGAAGAACTGCAAGCAAAACCAGAACCTTTGGCATATCCAAAATCTGCCTCTAAATACAGGTTTTATGGAAATAATATCCAAACTATGATTGATGTTGCTTTAACCTGGGAAGAAAGTGATGAGCGAGATGCATTGTACTATGCAATTGCCAATCACATGAAAAAATGTTACTTAAACTGGAATAAAGATACCGTTGAGGATAAAGTAATATTTAAACACTTGAAAGAATTGTCCCATAATAAAATTGATCTTACTGAAAGTACGGAAACGTTGTCTGAAGTAAAAGACCTAATGCGGAAAAGAAAAACGGCAACTAAAGGAAGGCAACAAGATTCAAGAAAAAAGACTCATAAATATAAATAAACCAGTAAAATAATGGCAACATTTGTAATTGAAGGAGGTCATAAATTAAGTGGCGAGATAACTCCGCAAGGAGCTAAAAATGAAGCTTTACAAGTACTTTGTGCAGTTTTATTAACAGAAGAAAAAGTTACAATAAGTAATATTCCAGATATTAGAGATGTTAATAAGTTAATTTATATTCTTGGAGAGCTAGGTGTCAAAATTGAACAAATAGCGAACGATACTTATACTTTTCAAGCGGATGCAATAAATCTTGAATATTTAGAATCTGAAAAATTCAAGCAAGATGGAAGTTCTTTAAGAGGTTCTATTATGATTGTTGGTCCGTTATTAGCTCGTTTTGGAAAGGGATACATTCCAAGACCAGGAGGTGATAAAATTGGGAGAAGAAGGTTAGATACGCATTTTGAAGGTTTTATAAAATTAGGTGCAACTTTTAGGTACAATAAAGACGAAAAATTCTACGGTGTTGAAGCAGATTATTTAACAGGTACAAATATGTTGTTAGATGAAGCTTCTGTAACCGGAACAGCAAATATTGTAATGGCTGCGGTAATGGCAAGAGGAATTACTACAATTTATAACGCAGCTTGCGAACCATATTTACAGCAATTATGTAAAATGCTGAACAGTATGGGAGCAAAAATTAGAGGTGTTGGTTCTAATCTATTAATTATTGAAGGTGTTCAAGTTTTAAAAGGTTGTTACCACAGAATTTTACCAGATATGATTGAGATTGGTAGTTGGATAGGAATGGCGGCAATGACAAAATCTTCAATTACAATTAAAAATGTAAGTTGGGACGATTTAGGTTTGATTCCTCGTGTTTTTCAAAAAATTGGAATAAATTTAGAAAGAAGAGGAGATGATATTTTTATCCCTGAACAAGATAGCTATGAAATTCAAAATTTTATTGATGGTTCAATTTTAACAGTATCAGATGCACCTTGGCCAGGTTTTACACCTGATCTGTTAAGTATTATTTTGGTGGTTGCTACCCAAGCAAAAGGAAGTGTTTTAATTCATCAAAAAATGTTTGAAAGTCGCTTGTTCTTTGTAGATAAGTTAATTGATATGGGTGCTAAAGTTATTTTATGTGACCCGCATAGAGCAACCGTAATTGGTATGGATCACGAATTTAGTTTAAAAGGAACGGTTATGACTTCGCCAGATATTAGGGCAGGTATTTCTTTATTAATAGCTGCGCTTTCAGCAAAAGGAACAAGTACCATTCACAATATTGAGCAAATAGATAGAGGGTATCAAAATATAGATACTCGACTGCGAGCCATAGGAGCAAAAATTACTAGAGTAGAATAGTAGTGTTCTATGATTGGTTCTAAATTAAAATTAAAAAATTATTGTCGTTTTTATAAAGGCAATAATTTTTTTTTGAAGATGTGTTTTTTAATGAATACAAATGTCATATTGGCATAAATAAATAAAATGGCAATACTTTTGCTATTCTAATTGTTGATAAATTTTTTAAATAAAATTATGAGTACAAAGAAAGATTCTAAAAAAGAAAAAGAAGTTTTAGATAAAGAAGCAGCACAGCAAGAAACTAAAGAAATTAGTATCGAAGAGCAATTAAAACTTGAAGTAAATCAAGAAAGAGATAAGTTTTTAAGATTGTTTGCTGAATTTGAAAATTATAAAAAAAGAACTTCTAAAGAACGTATTGAGTTGTTTAAAACTGCCAATGAAGATTTAATGACAGTTTTACTACCTATTTTAGACGATTTTGACAGAGGTTTGAATGAGATAAAGAAAGCCAAAGATAAAGAACTTTTAAAAGGTATGGAGCTTATTAAAAATAAGTTAAATAATACGCTTAATCAGAAAGGTTTGAGTCTAATTAAAGTGGAACAAGGTGAAGTTTTTGATGTTGAATTACACGAAGCTATTACGCAAATTCCAGCCCCATCAGAAGATTTAAAAGGAAAAATAATTGATGTTGTAGAGCAAGGTTATAAGTTAGGGGATAAAATTATACGATACCCTAAAGTTGTTATTGGACAATAACAAGAATTATAAATTATGAATTACGAAGTTTAAATTAATGGCAAAACAAGATTTTTACGAGATATTAGGTGTTTCAAAAAATGCAACTCCAGCAGAAATAAAAAAGGGATATAGAAAGATGGCAATCAAATACCATCCAGATAAAAATCCTGGGGATAAAGAAGCTGAAGAAAACTTTAAAAAAGCTGCTGAAGCTTATGAAATTCTAAGTGACGAAAATAAAAAAGCACGTTACGATCAATATGGACACGCAGCCTTTGAAAATGGCGGTGGTACCGGTGGTTTTGGCGGTGGTGGAATGAATATGGATGATATATTCAGTCAGTTTGGAGATATTTTTGGTGGCGGAGGCTTTGGTGGATTCGGTGGCGGAGGTTTTGGCGGAGGATCTAGAGGAAGAGCTCGTGTAAAAGGAAGTAACTTAAGAATTAGAGTAAAGCTTACTTTAGAAGAAATTGCCAGTGGTGTAGAAAAGAAAGTAAAAGTAAGAAGAAAAGTAAAAGCATCAGGGTCGACTTTTAAAAGTTGTTCAACGTGTAATGGTAGTGGTCAAGTAATGAGAGTTACAAACACTATTTTAGGAAGAATGCAGTCAGCTTCTACTTGCCCTACCTGCCATGGAGCAGGAGAAACTCTAGATAAAAGACCTAAAAATGCAGATGCACAAGGTTTAGAGCCAAAAGAAGAAACTGTTTCAATTAAAATTCCTGCAGGAGTTACAGAAGGGGTTCAGTTAAAAGTAAATGGAAAAGGTAATAGTGCACCAGGAAATAATGCAGTAGATGGTGATTTAATTGTTGTAATTGAAGAAGCGAAGCACGATACATTAAAGAGAGAAGGAACTAATTTACACTATGATTTGTATATTAATTTTTCCGAAGCAATTTTAGGTATAGATAAAAATATTGATACAGTTACTGGTAAAGTGAAAATTAAAATTGAACCAGGAACACAATCTGGTAAAATATTAAGATTAAGAGGAAAAGGTTTGCCAAGTATAGATCACTATGGAAATGGTGATTTATTAGTACATGTTAATGTTTGGACTCCTCAACAAATTTCAAAAGAACAAAAAGAGTTTTTTGAAAGAATGAAAACTGATGAAAATTTTACGCCAAATCCTTCTAAATTAGATAAATCATTTTTTGAAAAAGTAAAAGATATGTTTTCATAAAATAATTGAAGTATTATTTGTATAAGTTATACAAAATAAATTATATTTGAAAAGTTATTAGTGAAATACCTAATAACACTTTTTCTTTTTCATAGCAATTTTCCCACTCAAATTTTGAGTGGGTTTTTTTATACTAATTATATTTTATAGTGTACTTTTGCAACCTAAAAGTAGGTCGTCTTATCGCTTCATTGTTTTGAAGAGGAAAGTCCGGACACCATAGAGTAGCATAGCGGATAACATCCGTCCAGCGTAAGTTGAGGACAAGTGCAACAGAAAGCAAGTACAGTTCGGCTGTAGTGAAACCAGGTAAACTCTATGCGGTGAAATGCCACGTATATTAAAATTTTAGAGTTACTCGCTCTATTTTAAGGGGTAGGCAGCTCGAGCTATAAAGTAATTTATAGTCTAGATAAATGATAAGAGCTTTTTTTAAGAACAGAATCCGGCTTATAGACCTACTTTTTTTATCATATTCTTAATATTTACAACGTTTTCGCTCTTGATTTTTATAGAATAAAAAAAAATAGCCTGATAAACTATTTATATTGAAAAAGACACCTTCAATTACGAATTTTTTTATTCAAAACATCATTTTTTGTACCTTCGCTAAATTAAAAATAACTAAATAAAATATAAATATGGCTTTTGATATTGAAATGATTAAAGGTGTCTATTCTAGAATGACAGAACGTGTTGATGCTGCAAGAGAAATAGTTGGAAAACCTTTAACCTTAGCTGAAAAAATATTGTACAATCACTTGTGGGATGGGAACGCAACCAAAGCGTTTACAAGAGGAAAAGATTATGTAGATTTTGCACCTGACCGTATAGCTTGTCAAGATGCAACAGCACAAATGGCATTATTACAATTTATGCAAGCTGGTAAAAGTAAAGTTGCAGTGCCAACAACAGTGCATTGTGATCACTTAATTCAAGCAAAACAAGGTGCTAATTTAGATTTAAAACGAGCAAATGATGTAAGCAAAGAGGTGTTCGATTTTTTAGCATCTGTTTCTAACAAATATGGTATTGGGTTTTGGAAACCAGGAGCCGGAATTATTCATCAAGTTGTATTAGAAAACTATGCATTTCCAGGTGGAATGATGATTGGAACAGATTCTCATACAGTAAATGCTGGTGGATTAGGAATGGTTGCAGTTGGAGTTGGTGGTGCAGACGCTGTAGATGTTATGGCTGGTATGGCTTGGGAACTTAAATTTCCAAAGCTAATTGGTGTTAAATTAACTGGAAAATTAAACGGCTGGACTTCAGCAAAAGATGTAATTCTAAAAGTAGCAGGAATTCTTACTGTAAAAGGTGGAACAGGTGCAATTGTAGAATATTTTGGTGAAGGTGCAAAAAATTTATCGTGTACTGGAAAAGGAACTATTTGTAATATGGGTGCTGAAATAGGTGCAACAACATCTACTTTTGGTTATGATGCATCTATGGAGCGCTATTTACGAGCTACGGATAGAAATGATGTTGCAAATGAAGCAAATAAAATAAAAGAATATTTAACTGGAGATGCTGAAGTATATGCTGATCCAGAAAAATATTTTGACCAAGTAATAGAAATAAATTTAGATACGTTACGACCACATTTGAATGGTCCATTTACACCAGACTTAGCAACACCAGTTGGAGAATTAGGAGCTAAAGCTAAGGAAAACGAATGGCCTTTAAAAGTGGATTGGGGGCTAATTGGATCTTGTACAAACTCTTCTTATGAAGATTTATCTCGTGCAGCTTCTATTGCCAAACAAGCAGTAGATAAAAAGTTAGTAACAAAAGCAGATTTTGGAATTAATCCAGGGTCAGAGCAAGTGCGTTATACAGCAGAAAGAGATGGGATTCTTAAAATATTTGAAGATTTAGACGCTACTATTTTTACAAACGCCTGTGGTCCTTGTATTGGGCAATGGGATAGAAGTGATTTAAAAGGGGAAGAAAAAAACACGATAGTTCATTCATTTAATAGAAACTTTTCAAAACGTGCTGATGGAAATCCAAATACGCACGCATTTGTGGGATCGCCAGAAATGGTTGCAGCAATTGCAATATCGGGTCGTTTAGATTTTGACCCAATGAATGATACACTTATTAATGAAGATGGCGAAGCTGTTAAATTAGACGAGCCAAAAGGAATAGAACTTCCACCTTTAGGTTTTGATGTAAAAGATTCAGGTTATGTAGAGCCAGTTGAAGATGGTAGTAATGTTGATGTTTCTGTAAGTCCAACTTCAGAACGTTTACAATTATTAACACCTTTTCAACCAATTGGAAAAGAAATTAATGGGGCTAAATTATTAATAAAAGCCTTTGGAAAATGTACAACAGACCATATTTCTATGGCAGGACCATGGTTACGTTTCCGAGGTCATTTAGATAATATTTCTAATAACTGTTTGATAGGTGCCGTAAATGCTTTTGGTAAAAAAACAAACTTTGTTAAAAATCAGTTAACAGGTGAGTTTGGAGGTGTGCCAGATGTTGCTAGAGCTTATAAAGCTGCAGGTGTAAAATCTGTAGTTGTTGGAGATCATAATTACGGAGAAGGATCGTCTCGAGAACATGCAGCTATGGAGCCTAGACATTTAGGTGTTGTAGCGGTAATAGTAAAGTCATTTGCTCGTATTCATGAAACAAATTTAAAAAAACAAGGTATGTTAGGACTTACCTTTAATAATGAAGCAGATTACGATTTAATTCAAGTAGATGATACTTTTAACTTTGTTGATATTAATGAATTTGCTCCAGAAAAGCAATTAACTTTAGAATTAGTGCATAACGATGGAACTAAAGATGTAATAAAATTAAACCACACTTATAATCAAAGTCAAATTGATTGGTATAATGAAGGTTCTGCATTAAACTTGATAAAAAAAGAGAATGCTAGCTAAGAATTGATTTTTAGTTAAAATTGAATTTAAAAAAAGACGTATTTATACGTCTTTTTTTATGTTTAAAATTCAATAAAATGGGCGCAAGTTAGATAATAACACATATAAATCATTGAAAAACAATACAAAACAAAATATATTCCAACCTTTTCGTAAATATAACAGTTGTTTTCTAATTTTTTTGTAACTTTTTATCTTAATTTTAAACAATATATGAAGTACAAAATTGAGTAAAACACTAAACATTTAGAGACGAATGGAACAGTTAATACTCATAATTCCTTTCCAAGATTCGCATCAACTTTTATTTCAAAATAGTACTTTAAATTTTTATAAAAAACAATTAATTAAATTATTTTCTTTGATACCATATTTATGAAAGCATTATTTTATACAAAAGAATTTCCACCATATGTATACGGAGGAGCAGGAGTAGTTGTCGAATACTTAGCTAATGAATTAGAAAAATTAATGGAAATTGATATAAAGTGTTTCGGTGATCAAGAATCAACTTCAGGAAACATGCACGTAAAAGGTTTTCCTTATAATAATCCAGTATTTGAGAAATCAGACAATAAATTAAAAGCTGTATTTAATAGTCTGAATACTTGTCTTCATATGAATGCTGAAATTCTTGATGCCGATATAGTTCATTGTCATACTTGGTATGCTCATTTTGCTGGAATTGTTGCAAAACTATGTTATGGAGTTCCATTGGTAATTACTACACATTCTTTAGAACCGCTAAGGCCTTGGAAAAGAGAACAATTAGGAAGAGGTTATGATGCTTCGTCTTGGATTGAAAAAACTGCTATTGAGATGGCAGATGCTTTAATTGCGGTTTCAGAGGAAACAAAAGTTGATGTTCTGAATCATTTTAACGTTGATGAGAAAAAGGTTAAAGTTATTTACAATGGTATTAATCTTAGTGAATATAATGTAACTACTAAAACTTCAACTTTAGAGAGATATAACATAGATACTACTAAACCTTATGTGCTTTTTGTTGGTAGAATTACACGTCAAAAAGGAATAATTCATTTGGTAAATGCAATTAAATATATAGATCCAGATACACAAATAGTTTTATGTGCTGGCGCTCCAGATACTCCTGAAATTGCAAAAGAAATGGAAGCGAGCGTAAATGAAGTTAAAAAAACAAGAAACAATGTTATTTGGATAGACGAAATGTTGCCTAAAAAGGAGGTAATACAATTATACTCTCACGCCACTGTATTTTGTTGTCCTTCAATTTATGAACCATTTGGAATTATTAATATTGAAGCCATGGCTTGTAATACAGCAGTTGTAGCAAGTGCTGTTGGTGGAATTAAAGAAGTAGTTGTTAATGGAGAAACAGGTATTTTAATTCCTGTAGACCAACAAACTGAAGCGCCGTTTGAACCTATAAATCCAGATAAGTTTGCTAAAGATTTAGCATATGGAGTTAATTTGGTTATAAACAATAAAGAATTGCGCAATAAAATGGAATTAAATGGACGAAAAAGAGTAGAAGAAAACTTTGATTGGGTAGCAATTGCAGCTCAAGTAGAAGAGCTTTATAAGTCGTTAATTTAACTCATGTTAAAGTACAAAAGAATATTTATAATAATAAAATAGTTAGTTATGCCAAAGAAAAAAGTTTTATCCATTATTTTAGGAGGAGGACAAGGATCAAGATTACATCCATTAACAGAAACAAGGTCTAAACCAGCAGTTCCAATTGCTGGTAAATACCGTTTAGTAGATATTCCAATTTCAAATTGTATTAATTCAAGTTTAAAGCAAATATTTGTTTTAACACAGTTTAATTCAGCTTCTTTAAACAGGCATATTAAAAATACGTATCATTTTAGCTTTTTTAGTGAGGCTTTTGTTGATGTATTAGCTGCTGAACAAACTCCGGGAAATAAAGGTTGGTTTCAAGGTACAGCAGATGCTGTTCGCCAAAGTATGCATCATTTTTTAAGACATGATTTTGATTATGCACTTATTTTATCTGGAGATCAATTATATCAAATGGATTTTGAAGAAATGGTTAAAGCCCATGTTAAAGCAAAAGCATCTATTTCAATTGCAACAATTCCTGTAAATGCTAAAGATGCTACATCATTTGGAATTTTAAAAGCAAATGATAATAATAGAATTACATCTTTTATAGAAAAACCAGATGAATCGTTATTACCAGATTGGACATCGGATGTAAGTGAAAATATGAAAGCTGAAGGGAGAAATTATTTAGCTTCTATGGGTATTTATATATTTAATAGAGATTTATTGGTTAAATTAATGGAAAACCCAGATACTATTGATTTTGGAAAAGAAATTATACCACAATCCATTGATGAGCATTTAACATTAAGTTACCAATATGAAGGTTACTGGACAGATATTGGTAATATAGACTCTTTCTTTGAAGCAAATTTAGGGTTAACAGATGATTTTCCTAAGTTTGATTTATATAGTAAGAAAAGACGTATATATACACATGCTAGAATGTTACCTACAACAAAAATTTCTGGAACAATTTTAGATAAAACAGTTATAGCCGATGGTTGTATTATTAATGCAGGTAAAATTGAACATTCTGTTATAGGAGTTCGCTCTAGAATAGATAAAGAATCAACTGTTATTAACACTTATATGATGGGAAGTGATTTTTATCAACCTTTAGAAGATATTATTAACAAAGATATTGTATCTATGGGAATTGGAAGTAGATGTTTTATTAAAAACGCTATTTTAGATAAAAATTGTTGTATTGGTGATGAGGTTAGAATTAATGGAGGGACCCATTTAGAAGATACCGAAACAGATACTTATGCGATTAGGGATGGTATTGTAGTTATTAAAAAAGGTGCAATTATTCCTAATGGATTTACAATTTAACAAAAATTAGATTTTAATTATTTTATATGCAGAAAAATCAAAGAAGGGTTGTAATTGAAAATATTTCACCTCAGTTAAATAATGGAGATTTTCAAATAAAACGTGTTGTAAATGAAATTGTTACCGTTAATGCAGATGTGTTAACAGACGGACATGATATTATTGCTTCTGCTGTTCTTTATAAACACGAAAAAGCGAAGGAATGGAGTGAAGTAAGAATGCAATCAAGAGAAAATAACAATTGGCAAGCATCTTTTACAGTTGAAAATCAAGGATCATACACCTATAAAATTATAGGCTGGGTAGATTATGCTTTAAACTGGCAACAAGGAATACACAGAAAAATTGATGATAATCAAATAGTACATTCTGAATTATTAGAAGGTATAGATTTTTTAAAAAAATGTAGCAGAAAGGCAACTGCTTCCGAAAAAAAATATTTAAAAAGTTTAGAAGTTGTTTTTGCAGATTCAACTAAATACGATAATGCTGTTAGTGAGGCTATAAGTGATAAATTACATACTATTTTTCTGAAATATCCTGAGAAAAAATTAGTAAATACTTCAAAAGAACTACCTGTATATGTAGATAGAATAAAAGCTAGATTTAGCACCTGGTACGAGTTTTTTCCACGTTCTGCTTCACAAAATGATAGTGTTCACGGTACTTTTAAAGATTGTGAAAAATTACTGCCTAAAGTTGTAGAAATGGGCTTTGATACATTATATTTTCCTCCAGTTCATCCAATAGGTGAGGTAAAGAGAAAAGGTAAAAATAATACAACAGAAGCTAAAGATGGTGATGTAGGTTCTTGTTGGGGAATTGGTTCAAAACTTGGGGGGCATAAATCAATACATCCTCAATTAGGTACTGTTAAAGACTTTAAAACCTTAATTAAAAAAGCTTCAAATTTAGGAATTGAAATTGCTATGGATTATGCATTGCAAGCTGCACCAGATCATCCTTGGGTTAAAGAATACCCATCTTGGTTTAAATGGAGACCAGACGGAACGGTGCAATATGCAGAAAATCCACCTAAAAAATACCAAGATATTTTACCAATTTATTGGGAAAGTGAAGATTATAAAAACTTGTGGGACGAATGTCTAGATACATTATATTACTGGATTGATTGCGGAATTAAAGTATTTAGAGTGGATAATCCACATACAAAACCTTTTTATTTTTGGAATTGGATTATTTCAGAGGTAAAAGCAAAACATCCGGATACGTTATTTTTAGCAGAAGCTTTTACCGCACCAAAAATAATGCAACAACTTGCAAAACAAGGTTATACGCAATCTTATACATATTTTACTTGGAGAAACAATAAACATGAACTGACTGAATATGTTGAGGAATTAACAAAAACAGATCAAAAAGAGTATATGAGACCAAATTTTTGGCCTAATACACCCGATATTAATCCGTTCCATTTGCAAGGAGCAAATGAGTCTAAATATATTCAACGTTATGTTTTAGCAGCAACATTAAGTTCTAATATTGGAATTTATGGACCTGTTTTTGAACAAATGATAGATGAACCAATAATTGGTAAGGAAGAATATTTAAATTCAGAGAAATTTCAAATTTGTAAGTATGATTGGTTTAAACAAAATAAATTAACATCTATAATTTCAAAAGTTAATAAAATTCGTAACAATCATAAAGCACTGCAACAAACAAATAATATAAAGTTTTGCAGCATTAATAATGATAATTTAATTGCTTTTTATAAATGGGATGATACCAAAGAAAACGAATTGTTAATTATTATTAGTTTAGATGAATACCATACACAACAAGGTATGCTAAAAGTACCATTGCACGAACTTGGTATAGGACATGGACATCACCTAAAAGTAACGGATTTAATTACCGAAATAACGTACGATTGGCACGATGAATGGAATTTTATACAATTACAAACTTCAATACCATTTCATATATTCAAAATAACTAAATAAAAATAATATGTCGGAAAATGCTAAAGATTCTAAATTAGCAGCCAAATATAATTTTGATGTTTCTTGGGAAGAACTGTTAGATAATAAAGATTTTTTAAATGTTTTTTTATCAGATGTACTTGAAAATTATATTGTTAAACAACGTTGGTTCGGAGGTAAGTCTAGTAAAATTAAATACATAGAATTAGCTGAGTACTTTAGAATCCAACAAAATAATGAAGTTTATTTTGGATTGATTTTAGAAGTAGATTTTGTTGAGGCATTTTACCATCATTATTTTATTCCAATTGCATTTGTTTCTGACGAAAATTTTGCTAAAAAAGATAGAATTCTTCCCATAAGTATAAAAAATCAAGAAGGTTTTATTATTGATGCAGTTAACTTAGAAGCTTTTAGGAAACTTGTTTTTGAGCGAATTTCTAATGCAGAATTAATAGATAGAACAAAAGTACAATATCATAAAAGTGAATTATTTTCAAATATTGAATATAACTCATCTAAATTATTGGGGTTGGAGCAAAGTAACACGTCATTAGTATTTAATGATAAATTTGTTTTAAAATTTTTTAGAAGAATTTTCGCAAATAAAAACCCTGATTATGAAATGAATAGGTTTTTAACTGACAAAAAAGATTTTAAAAATACACCACGATATTTGGGAAGTATCAACTTTATAGATCAAGAAAAGGAAGTAGTAACAATTGCTGTTATGCAAGAATTGGTACAAAATGAAGGAGATGCTTGGGATGTTTTTTTAATTGAAATTGACAAAGTTTTTGAAACCTTAGAAATTAAAAATATTGAGATTGATAATTTACCAGAACCGGAACTCTATAATAGTTTAAGAATACATGATATTCCTCATAGAATTATTGACTGGGTAGGGTTAAATTTATTTTTAAAAATTAAAGTATTGGCAAAACGAACTGCCGAAATGCACATAAACTTAGGTTCCGAGTTTGAAGATACTGCTTTTACACCAACTCATTTTAATGGAGATTATGCTGTTTGGTTAAAAAATAGAATGATCTATCAATTTCAAAATAGATTAAATAGTATTGAAAATAATTTACATAAGCTAGATAAAAATAGTATAGAAATGGCAAAAGATTTACTGAGTAAAAAAAGTTTAATACGAAGTAAATTTTTAAAATTCGACTGGACTAAATTAAAAGGAGAACGCATTAGAGTACACGGTGATTATCATTTGGGGCAAATTTTAGTACAAAACGACGATTTTTATATTTTAGATTTCGAAGGAGAACCAGAAAGTACTATTAGAGACAGACAAGTAAAACAGCCACCAATGAAAGATGTTGCTGGGCTTTTTAGATCTTTTCATTATGCAATCTATGCAACAATCTTTAATAATAAAGATAAGTTTAAACAGTCTGAAAATAAGCTTTTTAAAGCAGCTGAATTATTATATGGATATTTTACAGGAGTATTTTTAGAAACTTATATTAACACCGTAGAACAAGCTAATTTAAATATTGGCTATAGCCAAGAGCGTATTTTTATGCTCGAATATTGTTTATTGGAGAAAGCAATTTACGAACTAGGCTACGAATTAAATTCGCGCCCAAGTTGGGCAGTAATTCCATTAAAAGGAATTTCAAACCTTATTAACAATTAATTTATGACACAAGTAAAATCATATAGTTTATTTACTGATTTTGATATTTCATTATTTAAAGCAGGAAAACATTATCGTTTATACGAAAAATTTGGATCACATATAACCACCTTAAATGGAGTAGAAGGCTCTTATTTTGCCGTTTGGGCACCAACAGCAAATCAGGTTTCTGTAATTGGAGATTTTAATCATTGGAAAGATGGAGAACACAAATTAAATGTTCGCTGGGATTCTTCAGGTATTTGGGAAGGCTTTATTCCTTTAGTAGAAAAAGGAATGGCGTATAAATATAAAATCCATTCAAATAATAATGGGTATATTTCAGAAAAAGCAGATCCTTATGCCAGACGTTGCGAACATCCTCCAAAAACAGCTTCTATAGTTTGGGAAGATAATTATCAATGGAAGGATAAAAATTGGTTAAAAATAAGAAAAGAACACAATGCTTTAGATGCACCCTATTCTGTATATGAAGTACATTTAGGTTCTTGGAAAAGACACGCAACAGAAGATCGCTTTTTATCGTATTTTGAACTTGCAGAGGATTTGGTAAATTATGTAAAAGAAATGAATTTTACCCATGTAGAATTTATGCCTATTATGGAATATCCGTACGATCCTTCATGGGGTTATCAAATAACAGGATATTTTGCCCCAACTTCACGTTTTGGCTATCCAAACGAATTTAAATATTTAGTAGATAAACTGCACGAAAGTGGAATAGGAATAATTTTAGACTGGGTGCCTTCACATTTCCCTGAAGATGCCCACGGTTTGGGTTATTTTGATGGATCAAATTTATACGAGCATCCAGATAAACGAAAAGGCTATCATCAAGACTGGAAAAGTTTAATATTTAATTATGAACGTAATGAAGTGCGTTCATTTTTAATAAGTAATGCCATATTCTGGTTAGAACAATATCACGTAGATGGTTTAAGAGTAGATGCAGTTGCTTCTATGTTATTTTTAGATTATTCACGTGAAGATGGTGAATGGGAACCAAATATATATGGTGGAAATGAAAATTTAGCGGTAGTTTCATTCTTAAAGGAATTAAATGAAGAGGTTTATAAATCGTTTCCAGATGTACAAACTATAGCTGAAGAATCTACAGCATTTCCAATGGTTTCTAAACCAACAAATATGGGTGGTTTAGGTTTTGGAATGAAATGGATGATGGGTTGGATGCACGATACATTAGAATATTTTGGCAAAGATCCAATATATAGAAAATTCCATCAAAATGAGATTACTTTTAGTCTAGCGTATGCATTTACAGAAAATTTTATGTTACCACTTTCACATGATGAAGTTGTATATGGTAAAAAATCTATTTTGGGAAGAATGCCCGGAGATGAATGGCAGCGTTTTGCAAACCTTAGATTAATGTATGGATACATGTTTACACATCCAGGAACAAAATTATTGTTTATGGGAAGTGAATTTGGTCAACAACAAGAATGGAATTTTCAAGAAAGTTTAGATTGGCATCTGTTGGAGTATAAATCGCATAAAGATGCACAAAATTATTATAAGGAATTAAATAAATTTTATAGATCTAGACCAGCTTTATTTGAAAAAGCATTTAGTGATGAAGGTTTTGAATGGATAAGTTTAGATGATGCTGAAAATTCGGTTATATCTTATATAAGAAAAGGTACTAATGAAGCTGAAAATTTGGTTGTTGTATGTAATTTTACTCCAAATATTATAGAAAAATATAGAATTGGACTTCCATCAAAAGTAAAATTAAAAGAAGTTTTTAATAGTGATAATAAAGACTTTGGTGGTAGTGGTGTTGGAAACCCAAGAATGTTAACTAGTAAAGCTGTTTTTTGGAACAATAAACCTTATTCTGCTGAAATTAAGTTATCTCCCTTGGGAATTACCATTTTTGAGATAAAATAGCATCAATTTAAATAATAACTAATTTACACTATTAATTTTTAATTTTTTTAAGAATTAATGGTGTTTTTTTTGAATAAAAAACACGCCTAAATATTTAAAAATTAGTACGTTTGCACAGCTAAAAAAATGAATTTAGATATATGATTTTAAGTACAGAATTAGAATATAAAGGGAATTTATATCCTTCAAAAATAATTTTTTATAAAAAGCACGTAAATATTCTCTATTTTAAAAGTGAGAATAATGTAGTATTACAACTTACCGTTGAACGAGATAGTGTTTTACGTTTTAGATATAGTACAACTGGTTTGTTCGAGAATGATTTTTCTTATGGAATAACTATGTACGCAAGTAAAGGCTATAACCATTTAGAAATTACTGAAGACGATAAAAAATATATAATTACAACATCTAAATTAATTTGTCATATTTCCAAGGTAGATATGAGAAAATCAATTTTTGATGCCAAAGATAATTCGTTAATTATAGAAGATGAGATTGGTTTTCATTGGGAAGAAAGTTATAAATTTGGTGGCGATATTGTAAAAATGTCATTAGCTTCTCAACAAGGAGAAAATTTTTATGGTTTAGGAGATAAACCTGTGGAAAATAATTTAAAAGGAAAGCGTTTTCAAAATTGGGTTACAGATTCTTATGCATATGTTAGAGGCACTGATCCCATTTATAAGGCAATTCCATTTTATACAGCATTGCATAAAAATAAATCCTACGGAATCTTTTTTGATAATACCTTCCGATCTTTTTTTGATTTTTGTAAAGAAAAAAGAAATGTAACCAGTTTTTGGGCAGATGGAGGTGAAATGAACTATTACTTTATTTATGGCCCAGAAATGACTGATGTTGTTTCAAATTATACAGATTTAACTGGGAGACCACAGCATATGCCACCTTTATGGGCTTTAGGTTATCACCAGTGTAAATGGAGTTATTATCCAGAATCTAAAGTAAAAAAGCTTGCAGCAAAATTTAGAGAACTACAAATACCATGTGACGCTTTATATTTAGATATTGATTATATGGAAGGTTTTAGATGTTTTACTTGGAATAAGGAATATTTTCCAGATCCAAAAAGAATGGTGAAAGAGCTTGCTGATGATGGATTTAAAACTATCGCAATTATTGATCCAGGAATTAAAATTGATACTGAATATAGTATTTTTAAAGAAGGTCTAGAAAATGATTATTTCTGTAAACGTGCAGATGGTCCATATATGAAAGGAAAAGTTTGGCCAGGAGAGTGTTATTTTCCAGACTATACAAACCCAAAAGTACGTGATTGGTGGTCTGATTTATTTAAAGAATTAATTGAAGATATTGGTGTAAATGGTGTTTGGAATGACATGAACGAACCTGCTGTAATGGATGTTCCGGGCAAATCTTTTCCAGATGATGTGCGTCATGATTATGATGGAAACCAATGCAGTCATAGAAAAGCACATAACGTTTATGGAATGCAAATGGCGCGGGCAACATATCATGGTTTAAAGAAGTTTAGTTACCCTAAACGTCCGTTTGTTATAACAAGAGCCGCTTATTCTGGAACACAACGGTATTCATCGACTTGGACTGGAGATAATGTTGCAACTTGGGACCATTTATCTATTGCAAACCAACAAGCCCAACGTATGTGCATGTCTGGATTCTCGTTTGTAGGTTCAGATATTGGTGGTTTTGCAGAACAACCAACAGGAGAATTATTTGCACGATGGATTCAGTTAGGGGTTTTTCACCCATTTTGTAGAGTGCATTCTTCTGGAGATCACGGCGATCAGGAACCTTGGGTATTTGGCTCAACAATAACAGATATTGTTCGAAAATTTATTGAAATTAGATATCAATTATTACCTTATTTGTATACAACTTTTTGGAAATATGCAAACGAAGGAATTCCAATCTTAAAATCATTGGTGTTATTCGATCAAAAAGATCCGCATACACATTATAGAAATGATGAATTTATTTTTGGTGAAAAAATATTAGTATGCCCCATTATTGAAGCAAATTCAAAAGGTAGACGTATGTATATACCAAAAGGAAGATGGTATAATTTCTGGGATAACAACATTCTTATTGGAGGTGAAGAGATGTGGGTGGACGCAGATATTGATAGTATGCCAATTTTTGTAAAAGAAGGGGCTATAATTCCTAAATACCCCATTCAACAATATGTTGGAGAAAAAGTGATAGAACAATTAGAATTAGATGTATATTACAAAGAAGGTAAAGAAATTTCAGAAGTTTATGAAGATGCCCATGATGGATATGATTATAAAAAAGGAAGGTACAGTTTAAGAAATTTTAATCAAGTTGGTAAGAAGCATTCCTTAACCCTTCAGCAATTTAAATCTGGAAAATATATTTCAAGTTACGATACTTTTAAAATTAATATTCATGGGTTACCATTTAAAATTACGAATATTGAGGTTGATAATGAAAAAATAGATATTTCTAAAATAAATGGAAATGTTACTTTTATTGTAACTAAAGAATTTAGAGAAATTTATATAACAAGTAAATAATAACAAAAAAGAAGTAAAGAGACTCTTTGAAAAAGCAGTCTCTTTTATCTCAATTATGTATATTTGATTTATAATTATGAACAAAAATTAAAATTATAATAAGAATGAAACTTTTAGAAAATAAAACAGCTTTAATAACTGGAGCTACTAGAGGAATTGGTAAAGGAATTGCAGAAGTTTTTGCAAAACAAGGTGCAAATGTAGCTTTTACATATAGCTCATCTGTTGATGCCGCAGTTGCCTTAGAAAATGAGTTAAAAAACTATGGAGTAAAAGCAAAAGGTTACCAGTCAAATGCTGCAAATTTTGATGCCGCACAAGAATTGGCTGCTGAAGTTTTAAAAGAATTTGGAACTATAGATATTTTAATAAATAACGCAGGGATTACTAAAGATAATTTGTTAATGCGCATTTCTGAGGATGATTTTGATAAAGTAATAGAGGTAAACTTAAAATCTGTTTTTAATTTAACAAAAGCCGTTATTAGACCAATGATGAAACAACGTGCAGGGTCAATTATTAATATGAGTTCTGTAGTTGGTTTAAAAGGAAATGCTGGGCAATCTAATTATGCAGCTTCTAAAGCTGGAATTGTTGGTTTCTCTAAATCGGTTGCGTTAGAATTGGGTTCTCGTAATATAAGAAGCAACGTAATTGCACCTGGTTTTATTGAAACTGAAATGACTGCTAGTTTACCAG
Source organism: Lutibacter litoralis (assembly GCF_014646675.1). GTDB lineage: Bacteria > Bacteroidota > Bacteroidia > Flavobacteriales > Flavobacteriaceae > Lutibacter > Lutibacter litoralis. Next base: position 98,368 of record NZ_BMNS01000005.1, read on the forward strand.
AAGATACCGTTAAAGAATGGAGAAACTCTATTCCATTAAAAAGAGGTGGTACTCCAGAGGATATTGCAAATGCCTGTGTATTTTTAGCATCGGATATGAGTTCTTATATTACTGGACAAACATTAAGTGTTGATGGTGGAATGTTAACCTAAACCTAAATTAATTTAGAAAAGAAGCGATAATTAAACATGAAAACAGTCACTATTCTACTTATAATTTTAGCTGTTTTTATCTCAGTATTTGTAGCTTTTTTTCAATATATTTTTAACAATAAAGAGAAAAGCCAATTAAATTATTGGCTTTCTTTTTTGCGATTTTCTTCAATTTTTACTCTTTTATTATTAATTATTAATCCAACAATTAATAAAAATAATATTACTATAATAAAACCAAATTTACTTGTTGCAGTTGATAATTCGGCATCTATAAAACATAGTTTACAGAGTAAAAATGTTAAAGATTTAGTACAACAATTAAAAAATGATGCTGAATTAAATAACAAATACAGTATTAATTTTTACGGTTTTGGATCTGATTTATATACATTAGATTCATTAAGTTTTAATAATACGAATACCAATCTATCGAAACCTTTTTTAGAATTTTCTAATGTATATAAATCTGAAAATAACCCCGTTGTTTTAATAACTGATGGAAATCAGACTATTGGAAATGATGTTGAGTTTATAAATTACAAGAGTCCTGTTTTTTCTTATATAGTTGGAGATACCGCCGCTTTTGAAGATATTACAATAAGTAAAGTAAACATCAATAAATATACTTATATAAATAATAAATTGCCAGTAGAATTATTTATCAATTACACTGGAACTAAAACAATTTCTAAAAAATTAACTGTTTTTGATAAGAATACAAAGGTATATTCTAAAAACTTGGATTTTTCATCAACTGAAAATGTACAAGAGGTTTTCTTTTATTTATCGGCAACCACTGCAGGAACACATTATTATACTGCAACAATTGAAACACTTGAGAATGAAAAAAATATAGTTAATAATACTAATAATTTTAGCATTAATGTTATAGAAGATACTTCTAAAATTTTAGTTTTATATTCAGTAATTCATCCTGATTTAGGGATGTTTAAAAAATCTATTGAAAGTGACAAACAACGAAAAGCAACTATTAATTCTATTGAAAAATTTAAGGGTAATATATCAGATTATCAGCTAGTTATAGTATATCAACCAAACAGTTCATTTAAGGATGTGTTTAATACTATTTTAGAAAAAAAAATAAATTATTTTGTAGTATCTGGATTGGCTACCGATTGGAATTTTTTAAACAATAATCAAAACGATTTTAGAAAAAATGCACTTTCACAATCCGAAGAATACCATCCATTTTTTAACCAAAATTATGCAAGTTTTATAAGTTCGGATATTGGTTTTTTTAGTTTTGCACCTTTAGAAGATTATTTTGGTGAGATTAATTTTTCTATTCCAGTAAACACATTGTTGTTTCAAAAGATTGGGACTATAGAAACTGAACAACCTCTATTAGCAACTTTTCAAAAAGGCAATCACAAAGGAGCAGTTTTATTTGGCGAAAATAGCTGGAGATGGAGAATAAATAGTTTCTCAGAAAACAAAACTTTTGAACTATTTGATGGATTTATGTCCAATTTAATGCAATATTTGTCTTCAGGTTTAAATAATAACAGGTTAAATGTTACTGTAGATCCTTTGTTTTATGCCAATGAAACAATTAAAATTTCAGCTAGTTATTTAGATGAAAATTATAATTTTGATGATAGAGCAAAATTATGGATTACAATTACAAACAAAGCTACTAATTTTATAAAAAAAGTTCCTTTTGCTGTTTCAAATAATCAGTTTAATGTAGAATTAACAAATGTTCCTTCAGGCGAATACATTTATTCTGTTTCAGTGGAAAATCAAAATGTTAATGATTCAGGAAGTTTTAAAATAGTTCCTTTTGAGGTTGAGCAACAATTTACTAATTCTAATTATAAAAAATTAAAAATCCTTTCATTAAATACAAATGGGGAGGTTTATGATTTAAATTCTTCCAATCAGTTAATTTCCGATTTAAAATCAGACCAGCGTTTTAAAAGTGTTCAAAAATTAAAAATAACTAAAACTCCATTAATAAACTTTAAGTGGCTTTTAGGTTTAATTTTACTTTTCCTTACAATAGAATGGTTTTTACGTAAATATTTCGGAAAAATTTAAAGCTTGAAATTTTTTTTAAAAATTACCGTTATTTATATTTATAAATTTTATTTATAGAGTTATAAAAAAAAGCACTATTTATAACAATTAAACTATTCATATTTCATTTAATTTGTATTGTTAAAGATTATGACTAAAATTTCAGCAATTATATTATCACTTACTATTTTATTTCAAAGTTTTAATTTTGATTTAGAGGATTTGAATAATATACCTGCACTTGCTGATCATATTTCTTGTCATTTAGATAGTGGAGATAGTTTTGTTGATTTTTTTGAAATGCATTATGGCAGTGAGTCAAATAATCACGAACAAGAGCACAAAGAACATAAGGAGCTTCCTTTTAAACATCAACATTTAGAATCCCATTTTCAAATGGTTTATATTTTATGTGTTCAAAATTATCCCTTTAATTTTAATGAGGTTAAGTTAGAAACTAATAATTTCACATACAAAGAACCAACTACAAACCTATTTATCAATAATTTATTTCAGCCTCCACAAAAGTTACATAGTTAAATTTTATTATTAATAAATTTGAGAATCAATTCTTTGGTTTTCAATAATATTCATTACTAATTTATTAAATTATGTTACATAAGATTATTAAACTAAGTATTGATAATAAACTTATCATACTTTTAATAACTGCTGCAATCGCAGGTTTCGGAATATTTTCCTTAACTCAAATACCAATTGGAGCAGTGCCTGATATTACAAATAACCAGGTGCAAGTGATTACAACTTCAAAAAATTTATCTACACAAGATGTAGAGCAATTTATTACATATCCTGTTGAATTAGAAATGGCAAATTTACCAGGAGTTACAGAAATTAGATCTATTTCAAAATTTGGATTATCGGTTGTTACTATTGTATTTGAAGATGCAATGGGAACCTATTTACCACGACAATTAATTTCTGAGAAAATTAAATCGGCTTCTGAAAAAATTCCAGAAGGTTTTGGAACCCCTGAAATGGGACCAATTACAACTGGTTTAGGAGAAATTTATCAATATACTTTAGATACCAAACCAGAATTTAAAGATCGCTATTCTGCAATGGAATTGAGGACGCTACAAGATTGGGTAGTAAAACGTCAATTATCAGGAATTCCAGGCGTGGTGGAAGTAAATACTTGGGGAGGGTTTTTAAAGCAATATGAAGTTGCTTTAAATCCAGAAAAATTAAAATCTATGAACATTACACATTTACAAGTGTTAGATGCTTTAGAAAGAAATAATAGTGTTGCAGGCGGTGGTTATATTGAAAAAGCTAGCGAAAGTTATTTTGTTCGTGGAGAGGGAATGATTAAATCCTTAAGCGATATTGAAAATGTAGTTGTGAAAAATGTAGACGGTGTTCCAATTTTAATTAAAAACATCGCTGAAGTAAATTTTGGTTTTGCCAACCGTTTTGGTGCTATTACTGGAAATGGAGAAGGTGAAAAAGTACTTGGACAAGTAATGATGCTTAAAGATGGTGATTCTAATTTAGTAATTGAAGCTGTTAAAGAACGTGTTGCCGAAATTCAAAAAACTTTACCTGAAGGTGTGTTTATTAACGGTTTTTTAGAGCGAAGCGAATTAATTGGTAAAACAACCTTTACTATAGCAGAAAACTTAATTATTGGGATAATTATAGTAATTTTTGTGGTTATTTTATTATTGGGAAGCATGCGTTCGGGCATGGTAGTTGCTTCTGTAATTCCATTATCGCTACTTTTTACTTTGTCTATGATGTATATTTTTGATGTAGATGCCAATTTAATGAGTTTAGGAGCTATTGATTTTGGTATTATTATAGATGGAGCAGTAATAATTGTTGAATTTATTGCCTTTAAAATAACAAGTAGTAGAAAAGAATTAATGTTACTTTCAAAAAGTGAACGGCAAGAAAATATTGACGAAATAACCTGGAGTAGTAGTTCAAAAATGATGACTTCTGCAATATTTGGACAGTTAATTATTTTAATTGTATTTATCCCAATTTTGTCGTTAAGCGGCGTTGAAGGTAAAATGTTTAAACCAATGGCAATGGCTTTCAGTTTTGCTTTAATTGGTGCCATGTTTTTATGTTTCACATACGTACCAGTAATTTCATCCATATTTTTAAAACCAGAAAAGGTTACTAAGAATAATGTTTCAAAACGTTTAATGGCATTTTTTTATGCTATGTACCAACCTGTAATTAAATGGTCTTTAGTAAATAAAAAAATAGTTATTAGTTTATCGGTAGCCCTTTTAATAGTTACAGGAATTCTATTTAATCGAATGGGTGGAGAGTTTATTCCAACCTTAGATGAAGGAGATTTTGTAATTCAACCAGTTTTAAAAACAGGAACTACTTTAACTAAAACTGCAGAAATTACAACACAAATTGAACAAATTTTATTAGATAATTTTCCGGAAGTTTCACAAGTAGTTTCGCGTATTGGAGCAGCTGAAGTTCCAACCGATCCAATGTCTATGGAAGAAAGTGATGTTATTATAAAATTAAAACCAAAAAGAGAATGGGTTTCAGCTGACTCAAAAGACGAATTAGCTGATAAATTTAAAGAAAAATTAACCATAATTCCTGGGATCGATTTCGAGTTTACACAACCTATTGAAATGCGTTTTAACGAATTAATTACAGGTGTAAGGGCAGATGTAGCTGTTAAAATTTTTGGTGAGGATTTAGCTGTTCTAGCTGATAAAGCCGATGAAATTAAAAGTAAAATTGCCAATGTGGAGGGCGCATCAGATATTATTGTTGAAAAGATTGATGGATTACCTCAAATGACAGTGACGTACAACAGAAAAAAAGTAGCACGTTATGGTTTAAATATTCAATCTTTAAATGAAATTGTTTCTATGGGGTTTGCAGGTAATACTGTTGGAAGTGTTTTTGAAGGTGAACGTAGATTTGATTTAGTGGTGCGTTTGCATCCTGAATATCGAAAAAATATTGAGAACCTTAAAAATCTTTATGTAGACACACCAACGGGAACAAAAATTCCTTTACACGAAGTAGCTACCATTGAATATACAAAAGGACCTGCAAAAATTTCAAGAGATGATACTAAAAGACGTATTGTAATTGGTATTAATGTTCGTAATAGAGACATGGAGTCTGTGGTACAAGATGTTAGAGAAATTATTGAAACACAAGTTAAATTACCTGTAGGATATACAATTTCTTATGGAGGACAATTTGAAAATTTAAATAGTGCAAAAGCACGTTTAAAAATTGCGGTACCAATTGCCTTATTTTTAATATTTATTATGCTTCATTTTGCATTTAATTCTATAAAAGAAGCATTGATGATCTTTTCAGCAATTCCTTTATCTGCAGTAGGTGGTGTGTTGTTTTTATGGATTAGAGGTTTACCTTTTAGTATTTCTGCAGGAGTTGGGTTTATTGCTTTATTTGGTATTGCCGTGCTAAATGGTATTGTACTTATTGAGCATTTAAAATCATTAAAAGAACAAGGATTTGATGATGTTAACGAACGAATTTTAAAAGGAACAAAAGAACGTTTACGACCAGTAATTTTAACTGCTGCCGCCGCCGCCTTAGGTTTTTTGCCAATGGCAGTTTCAACCAATGCAGGTGCCGAAGTTCAGCGTCCGTTAGCAACAGTTGTAATTGGAGGTTTGGTAACAGCTACTATTTTAACAATGGTTGTTTTACCTGTGCTGTATGCTATTTTTGATACTAAAAAGTTTAAAATGAAAAAAAGAAAAGTTTCACCAACGGCAATAATTGTATTATTTATGTTAATTCCATTTTTTGGGTTTTCGCAAGAAAAAACTATTTCATTAGAGGAATTAATAGCAATGGCTGTTAAAAATAATAAAGAGTTGACTATTAAAAGTTTAGAAGCTGATGAAAGTAATAAGCTTATTGGTAGCGCATTTGAAATAGATAAAACTAAGTTATATTACACCAATGATGAAACCAATTTAGGTGCTGATGGAAAACCTTTTAAAACCTATGGAATTGATCAAACTATTGAGTTTCCTACCTTATATTTTGCAAGAAAAAAAGCGCAAAAGATTACATCAAATTTAGCCGGATTAACGTATGAAATGGCTAAAATTAATTTAACTAAAGAAGTTACAAAAGCGTTTTATAAATTAGTGTATTTGAATAAAAAATTGTCGTACATAAAACATGTAGATAGTTTATATTTTAATTTTTCCAATGCCGCAAAAAGAAAATTTGAATTGGGTGAGTCCAATTATTTAGAAATGATTACGGCACAATCTAAATATAAACAATATGCTGCGCAATTAAGTCAGGTAAATACAGATATTTCAATTGCATATACATTGTTAAATGGATTGCTTCAAAATGAAGAAGCTATTAAAATAATAGAAACTAAGTTGATAAAAATTAAAGTAATTAAACCTAATTTGGAGCAACATTTATTAACTGAATACTCGTTGCAAAACAGTAAATTATTTCAAGTTAAAAAAGGAATTTCAACTCAAGAATTATTACCAGATATACAATTTAATTATTTTAATAGTAAAGATGTAAAAGCAAATACTTCGGTAAATAGTTTTCAAGCAGGTGTTTCAATTCCACTGTTTTTCTTTGGGAAATCATCTAAGATAGCAGCTTCAAAAATAGCTCAAGATATTGCGAACGAGCAAGCTGTTGACTTAAATTTTAAGCTACATTCTAAATACAAAATTTTGATAGACGAACTTAAAAAAAGTGAATCTCAATTGGTTTATTTTTATGAAAGTGGTAATAAGGTTGCAAAAGAAATTTTAAAAACCGCAACATCAAGCTATAAAAATGGAGAAATAGATTTTTTCCAATACATACAGAGTATTGAAACTTCAAATCAAATTACATTAGATTATTTATCCAATTTGAATTTATACAATCAAATTGCTTTAGAAATTAATTATTTAAACTTATAGAAAATGAAAAGACTACATATATATTCAAAACTATTTGTTGTAATTGGGCTAATTATAAGTTCGTGTACAACTTCAAAAAAAGAAGAAATAGTGCCAATTAAAACAGAGGAGAAAGTTAGTTATACTAGTATATCAAAGGCGCAATTTGAAAACTCAAATATGGAATTAGGTACTATTGCATTGCAAACTTTTTCTGAAGGAATTGTTACAAACGGATTTATAGATGTTCCACCAGCAAGCAAAGCAAAAGTGAGTGCTATTATGGCAGGTTTTATTAAAGAATCTCCGCTTTTAATTGGTGATAAAGTTAAAAAAGGTCAGTTATTATTAACGATTGAAAATCCAGATTTTATTGAAATTCAACAAAATTATTTAGAAGTTTTCGAAAAACTAAAGTATCTAAAGAGTGAATATGAACGTCAGAAAATTTTGCTTGATGAACAAATTACTTCACAAAAGAACTATTTAAAAGCGGAGAGTGATTATAAAAGTGGTGTGGCTCAAGTTAATTCTTTAGAGCAAAAATTAAGATTAATGAATATTGGTATTTCAAATGTAAAAGCCGGAAAATTTACTTCGATTATTCCAATTTATGCTCCAATATCAGGAAGTATAACACAAGTAAATGCAAGTGTAGGTAAATTTATGAATGCTTCGGATGTTATTTTAGAAGTAATTAATAGCGATCATAAACATTTAGAATTAGTGGTTTTTGAAAAAGATGTTTTGAACGTTAAAGAGGGGCAATTAATTAAATTTCAGATTCCTGAAAACTCTCTAAAAATTTACAATGCTAAAGTACACTTAATTGGTAAATCTATTGATGAAATTAAACGAACGGTTAAAGTACACGGACATTTAGAAGATGAATCTGAACCGTTTTTAGTGGGAATGTTTGTAGAATCTGAAATTATTATAGAATCAAAAGAAAAATTGGCCTTACCAATAAGTTCACTTTTAGAAGAAGGTGGTAATTATTTTGTTTTGGTATTAAACTCAACAACAGAAGATGCTTACAATTTTGAAAAAATAGCGATAAAAATAGGTTTAAAAAACGAAAATTGGGTTGAAATAATTGATAATGATAATTTATTTTCAGATAAGCAAATTTTAATAAAAGGCGCTTTTACTCCTTTGGAAGATGGTTAAATAAGAGATAGTTGTTAAATAAAACTTAAAACAGATTTTATCTAAATTCTGTTTTGTATTTTTGTAAATCAAATTTAAATTAAAACTAATAAAAATGAGCAACGGACAATTACAATTACCAAAATCTTTAATGCCACTAATTTTTTTAGGCATTGTAGCAATAATATTTTTATCAAAATCAACAGTTACATTAGATTCTGGAGAAGCAGGTGTTTTATGGAAACGTTTTGATGGTGGTGTAGTTACGGGTGAGGCACCTTTAGGAGAAGGTTTTCATATTGTAGCACCTTGGAATGAGGTTATCGTTTATGAAGTACGTCAACAAGAATTATACGAGAAAATGAAAGTACTTTCATCGAACGGATTAGATATTCAATTAGAAACTTCTACTTGGTATTTACCAAAAGCACAAGAATTAGGAAAATTGCATCAGCAAATTGGAGAAAATTATTTAGAACGTATTATTAAACCAGCTTTGCGTTCCGCGGCTAGAAGTGTGGTTGGACGTTATACTCCAGAACAATTATACTCAAGTAAAAGAGATGTTATTCAAAATGAAATTTATGAAGAAACTAAAATTATTTTAGACGATCAATTTATTCAATTAAATGAAGTTTTAGTGCGTGATGTTACTTTGCCAGCAACTATTAAGGATGCTATTGAGCGTAAATTAAAACAAGAGCAAGAATCTTTAGAATATGAATTTAGATTGGTTACAGCATCAAAAGAAGCTGAAAAAGTTCGTATTGAAGCCCAAGGTAAAGCAGATGCAAACCGTATTTTAAGTGCCTCATTAAACGATCAGATTTTACGTGATAAAGGAATTGAAGCAACTTTACAGTTGTCAAGTTCACCAAATAGTAAAGTAATTGTTATTGGAAGTGGAAAAGATGGAATGCCTATTATTTTAGGTAATCAATAACGAATAATCTTCTAGAAAAGAGGTTCTTAAAAAGATAATTTTAACTGTATAATTACATTAAATTTACTTTAAAAGAGCCTCTTTTTTTACATTTTAATGTAAGGTTTTAAATAAAAAAAATAACATTGACACATGAAATTTAAACTAAACAAAAAGTCTATCTCAAACATAATATTTGTGTTGGCAGTTGCTTTATTATTATATCCTCCTTCGCGCGAATGGTTTATGCGTCAAATAGCATTTTCACCTTCAATTAAAACAGAAAGTACTGAAAAAATAGATACTTATAATTGGCAATTAAATGGTTTAAATACAGAAAGTATAAACTTTAATAAATTAGAAGATAAAGTTGTTTTTGTAAATTTTTGGGCAACTTGGTGCCCGCCTTGCAGAGCAGAAATGCCTATGATACAAAATTTGTATAACGATTATAAAGATAAAGTTGCATTTGTATTTGTAACCAATGAAAATTTGGAAACGGTAGAAAAGTTTTACTTAAAAAATAAATACAACCTACCAACTTATAACTCTATTAGTTTACCTCCTCAAAAATTCACTGAAACCAATAGTATTCCTGCTAGTTATTTGTTAGATAAAGATGGTAAAATTTTAATTTCTAAAACAGGAGCCGCTAACTGGAATAGCGATAAGGTTAGAAATTTGTTAGATGAATTAATACTAAAATAAATTAACGTTAATGTAGCGTTTTGCTTTTTTAGTTCGTATTGAAACTGTAACAAGTGAATAATCTCTTGTTACTAATTTATATAAACATTAAAAGACAAAAAATGAAAAGACTTTTACAGCTAACTTTAGTATTATTTATAGCTATTTCTTGTGAACTTAAAAAAGATGATTCATGTTTTTCACCACCACGTCAATTTAACTTTGATTTAGTAGATGCAACAAGTTTAGAAAATTTATTTGTAAATGAAACATTTACAGAAAGTGCAATTAAAGTGTATGATGAAACCGATGAAGAAGTTGAATTTAGTTTGGTTTTTCACGATGGAAGATATATTTTATTTTTAGTTGATATTGGGTGGGAATTAGACCCAAAAACATATACAATAGAATTAAATTCAGAGATTTCGATTGTTTTTACGTTAGACGTAGATCAAATACAATCTGGTAGTTGTACTTATTTTGAAGTAAAAGAGTTTGATGTTGAAGATTATGAATATGAAGAACTATGGCCTTCAGGAATTATTCAAATAAAAATGGATTTAAATTAAAATGAAACAAAATATTCACTTCTTTTTATATCTGGCTGTTATTTTTTTGACTATAAATTCGTGCAGTACCTCATCAGATGATAGCGAAAATCCTTTATTTAATGATAGTGCAGTAGCATCTTATGGCTCGCAAGTATTACTTCGAATCAATTCTGAAGTTTTCGAAAGCATTAATACCAATCGTTTAAATAGCATAAACACTGGAGATTCGTTTAAAATTAATAGTGCAACAAGAATAGACGATAACTTAGAAGTAAGTATTTCTTATGGAGGTGGCTGTAAGCAGCACTCCTTTGAAGTTATTTGGGATGGAGTAGTTTATACAGATCCTCCATGCCAAATGAATTTATTTATTATACATAATGCCAATAATGATGAATGTGAAGCATTAATTACAGAAACAATTTCAATTAATTTAAAAAATTTAATAGGAGAAAATGCTTATAAAGATAGTTGTGCATATAATATTTTTACCAGCTATAATTCTACCGAAATAGCCGATACAACCGTTGATAGCAGTAACTAATAGAATGGCTAAAATTTAATATAAATGGTTAGTTAAGTTGGTTCAAATTGAAAAAAGAGATAGATACAAAAACATATCTGGAAAAAATTATTATTGGATGTAAAAAGGGGAATGTATTACATCAAGAATTGCTGTACAAGCATTTTTACGGCTATGCACTTAGTATTTGCCGGTTGTACACCTATTCTAACGATGATGCCGTAAGTATTTTAAATGATAGTTTTTTAAAAGTTTTTTCTTCAATTAAAAAAAAAGGATTTAATAATAATATACCGTTTAAAAATTGGCTGAGAAGAATTTTAATAAATACAGCAATAGATAATTATCGAAAAAATGTAAAACATTATTATCACCTAGAAGTTGAAAACGAAGAGCATATATATGCGGATAGTGATGTAATAGATGATCTAGCATTTAAAGATATTTTAAAATTATTAGATCAATTACCTGAAATGCATAGAATTGTTTTTAATTTACATGAAATTCAAGGATTTAACCATAAAGAAATTTCAGAAAAATTAAAAATTGCTGAAAGTACCTCTAGAGTATTTTTAACTAGAGCAAAAAAGAAATTAAGAATTTTAATTGATAAAAACTTTTAAAATTTATGAAAGATAATTTTGATAAAAAATTAAGCGATAGAATTAAAGAGGTTTCAAATAATAATGAAATACCTTTCAATCCTACACATTGGAATATGATGCAGGATAAAATGAATAATAATAAGAAACGGGTGTTTTTTTATTGGAAAATTGCGGCTGTTCTTTTAATTTCTTTGTTAGCTAGTGGTATTGGAATGTATTTATTTAATGACAATGCTTTAAACTTTAATCATGAAAATCCTCAAATTATCTTAGACATCAAAAATGATTCTTTACGTATAGATTCGCTAAAAACAAACAACCATATATTTATAACGTCCAGCGACTTTGATAGCATTACTAATAAAACAAAACTCAGTAAAATTGACTCTATTACCTTTATAAATAAACAAAATTCGAAATATAAAAAATTTAAGAACACTATTAAAGTAGAAAATAGTGTTGCAAATAATATTAATACGGTTAATCCTAAAGAAAGAAGTCATCGCATTAATATTGAAACAGCTAGTTTAAATGAATTACCAGATAATAATTTAGAAATTAAGGTTTTAACTGATATTGTTATGAATTCAAATACTAATATTAATTTAGAATTAGATAGTATTATTAGCTCTAAAAATTTAGCTGAGGAGGCTTTTATTGAACATTCAAGAAAGGATTCTTTAGCATTTAAAAAAGAGTTACTTGCGGTTCTAGAAGAGGAAAAAGAAACGATTAAACAAGATTCAAAAAAAAGTTTAAAATTTGGATTGGAAATATCGCCAATTTTTGATTATAATCAAGATAACGGAAATTCAAATGTTGGTTTTGCTGGTGGTATTACCGTTGAAATACCAATTTCCAATAAATTTTATTTAAATACTGGAGTTTCTTATGCAGATCAAAAATTGAATTTAAATCAATCTTCAATACTTTACTCAGATGCTATTAGTGCGAGAAGTAACAGCCAATTAATTAATGAAGAGGCAGTTATAAAAGGTATCGAAATTCCTTTAAATGTAACATATAATTTTTCAGTAGCAAAAAAGGACTTCTTTATAGCTGCAGGAGTTACTTCTACATCTTATATTAAAGAAAATATAGAATCCAATTATTTAGTAAATGGCAGAACAGAAACTAGTTCTCAAGATTATTTAGGAAATAATATTGTAAAATATGAATTGGTTCAAACACACTCAAAAATCACTACACCTGCAAACTCAAGTACATTTAATTTTGCAAATTATTTTAATGTATCATTAGGAGTTAAATTACCAATTAATAATCAGGGTCAGGCTATTATTATTGCGCCCTATTTTAAATATTCGTTAAAACCTCTTACAAAACAACAAATAGATTTTAACAGTGGTGGTGTTCATTTAAGATATAATTTTAGCTTTTCTAAAAATTAATAACTTAAGTGAAGCGTTTTGCTAATTTACACCGTATAGTTAGTAAGTAGGTTACTAAATAAAAATTTAATTACAAATTAGAAAATCTAAAGAGGCTTACTTTAAAGTAAAATAATTCGCTATTTTAAAATACTAGATTCAGTAGCTAGTTTTAAGTTAGTAAACTTATACTTTTTAAGAAAGTCTCTAGGATTTTGTAAACAATTATTAAAATGAAAAAAATTGTTAGTATACTTTTTATAATCAGTTTGATAGTTTCTTGTTCAAAAGATAAAGAATTAGAAACTATATCCAATTTTTCAGAATATTATGAATTGGTAAGAATGACAGGAAGTTTTTCAGGTTCAGAAACTACTGGATCTCAAATGGAATGGCAAGAAACCTATGTATTAAATACCAAAGAAGGTACTTTTAGTAAATCTCGTTTGTTTAATAATATTTTAACTGAAGAAAGAGGAACTTATACCTATATCACTATTGATAATCAAAACTATATTGAATTTACTTTTAATAATGATTCAGATATTATAGGTAATTGTACAGGTAATTTAAAAGAAACATTATTAGTTTTAGAAGATGGAAATAAATTAGTTTCCACTTGGGGAGCTTGCGATGGACCTGGATTAGAGTACCAAAAAGGATTTGAGTTTTGTGGGACTATATAAATTATAATTTCTAAATATGAAAAATAAAATTTACGTTATAGCATTAGTAACTTTAAGCAGTATAATTTTTTCTTGTAAGTATTCTGAAGATCTAGATTATCAATACGATTTTAATAATAGTAAGAAAGCTTGGTTAGAATTTAAAGAGTTGACTAATAATTCTTATAAATACACAACAGTTAAAAGTAGTTGGGTTGGAATTTCTTGGGAAACCACTATAACCGTATCTAATGGTAAAATTATAGAGCGATACTTTAAATATTTTGTAAAAGATGGATTGTTAGAAGATATTCCAGAAGATGAGCTAGAATGGACTGAAAACGAAAATGAAATAGGCAATCATAAAAATATAGGTGCAACGCCATTAACTTTAGACCAAATATATGCTAAAGCAGAAACTGAATGGTTAACTAAAAGTGATAATTTTAAAACATATTTTGAAACTAAAAATAATGGGTTAATTTCAACTTGTGGTTATACACAAATTGGTTGTATGGACGATTCTTTTATAGGAATACATATTAAAAGTATTGAGAGTTTATAGAATAAAAAATCTACAACAATTATTATGAAACAACTAAGTCTAATACTAATTTTAAGTGTCTTATTTATTTCTTGTGATAAAAATAATGATGATAAAGATGTAGGCTCTAATAATGTTGTACTTCTAAAAGTTGATTATTTAACCAATACATTTGAAGGAGGGAAGGTGCTCAAATTTTCGGAGTCAACTAGTTTTACTATTTCATCAAAATATAATTCACCTGGAGATTTTGGAAGTGTTGCTTTATATTATGAAGAATTAAATAAAAAATTATTTGAAGGTACTATAATTTGGATGGGATTAGGTGAAATGAGCTATCCTTCAAGTATGGATTTACCAGCACATTTTTCAAAAACAGATACTAATGTTACCCTGCCTGATACTGAGATGTTTAAAAGGATAATGTACACAGAGAATGCGTATTATCCTGATTCGATAAATTATGAAAGTCTTTGGAATGCTATAAATAATTTAAGGATTGTTTCAAGTTGTAGAAATTCAAATCCTCATGAGAAGGTACAATTGTTTTTGTATACACCAAGTCTTGGAGTTGGAGATCCGGCAGATTGGGATTGGTTTGTAATTCTTAGGAGTTAATCTAGATACAGCTTATTATTACTTTTTTTTAATATATATTATATAAGAAAAAACCTATAGAATTAAATTCTATAGGTTTATTATCTTGGTTTCATATGTATATTTTTGAGTAATTGGATGAATAATTATGCGTGAATTCCATATCTTCTAAATCTATCCCACTGGATTCTTTTTGTATTTGTAAAATTGATAATTACTGCTTTTTTCTTTTTTTGTTCTGTTAATGTTAAATTTAAAGTTTTCATAATATTTGTTTTTTAATTAGTTACTTACACTTAAATGACGTCTCTATTTATATTTTGTTACGCTATTATGTATTGCATAGTACTATATTAACAAATATTTAACGAATAACATGTGACTCATTGACTTTTTGTTAAAAGAAAGTTAATGTAACTAATTCTTAATCAGCTAAGATTTTATTTAAAGATTCAATAATAATATTACAACCTTTAATAATTTCATCTTTAGTAATGGTAAGAGGAGGTGTAATTCTAATTGCTTTTCCTTCAAACAACAACCAAAAAAGTAGTAATCCTTTGTCCAAACATTTTAAAATAACCTTTGATGCAATTTCAGGAGTTTCAACCATTGCAGCAAGCATTAATCCTTTTCCCCTAATTTCGGTTATTAGTGGATGTATTAATAATTTTCGAAATAAAACTTCTTTAATAAGTGTTTCTTCAATTAAGTTAGCATTTAAAAGTTCTTTTAAAGTTGCATTTGCAGCCGCGGCAATAACCGGATGTCCGCCAAATGTAGTTATATGCCCAAGTTTAGGATGTTGTTTTAAGCAATCCATTATTTCAAAAGAAGAAATAAATGCTCCAATAGGCATTCCGCCTCCTAATCCTTTTCCCGCAATAATAATATCTGGTGTTATATTATAATTTTCAAAACCAAATAGTTTTCCGGTTCTACCTATACCAGACTGTATTTCGTCTAAAATTAACAATGCACCAACTTTGTTACATTTAGCTAGTACTTTTTGCAGATAATTATTTATAGGCTCAATAAAACCGGCACCACCTTGGATAGTCTCTAAAATTACGGCTGCAGTTTTAGTAGTGATTTTATCTAGATCTATACTATTATTAAATTCAATAAATCTAATCCCAGGAATTAAAGGTCTAAATGCATTATTTTGTACTTCTGCACCACAAACACTCATTGCTCCCTGTGTATTGCCATGGTATCCATTTTTAGCTGCAATAATTTCACTTCTTCCTGTAAAACGTTTTGCTAATTTTAACGCACCTTCCGTAGCTTCTGTTCCAGAGTTAGTTAAATAAACAGTTTCTAATTTGTCTGGTAAATTATCAGCTAATAATTTACAAAGTGTTACTTGCGGCTGCTGAATAAATTCACCATAAACCATAACATGTGTATAATTATCAACTTGATCCTTAATGGCTTGTGATATTTTAGGGTAATTATGTCCTAATGTATTTGCAGAAACCCCAGCAATAAAATCTAAATATGCTTTTTTATTAGAATCATACACATATGATCCATTTGCATGCGATATTTCTAAAGCTAACGGATGCGCACTTGTTTGTGCTTGATGTTTAAAAAAATGCTTTTTCAATTTTATTTTTTGTGAATTATTTAGAAATAATTTATTGTCTTGTCATAATTTTTTCTTTTAGAGGCTCTTTAATTAATGGGACCTTCACTTTTGGTTTTTCCTTTTTATTTATTGTTTTTTCAGGAACATCTAAATCAATTTCATCTTTTATAAAAATGTCATCTTTTGTTAATGGCCTTTCTTCTTCCCTCCAAATAAATCCGGTTAAAAATTTATCTTCTTCTCTCAATTCTTCAAAATCAGAAGGAGGATAGGTTTTACCAGTTATTGCTTTATAATAATCGATACTTTTTACATCGTCGTTTTCAAAAAGAATTAAAATATGGTCGCTAGATTGTTTTTTATCAATTCCAAAAAGTTTATCGTTTTCATCTCTTAAAAAAAATAGCGTTTCACTATTTCCAATAGCATCTAGAGATACAATATTGTTGTTTTTAAACTTACCATACATATTTTTACCTTTAAGTTGACTGAATCCTGCAGTATCTTTTTTAACCATTAAAGCATTGTTCAATATTTTTAAAGAATCTAATTGTTCTGTTTTTATATTAGATAAAAAATGAATTGTATCTCCTGTTATTTGATTGCCTTCAGCCCACAGTACTGGTTTTGTGAACATTTTAGTAATTCCAGATTTTTCATCGGTAACTATAGAATCGCATTTCCCTTGTAAGTCGGATTTAAAAATTTTAACTCTATTAAAAGCTTTAATCAATCTTTCATCAGTTTTACCTGTAACCAATAATTTATCTCCATGAATATACATAGAGTCTTTTTCCATTACTGAAATTGCAACCGCCTTATCTGTAATAAATACAGAATCTAAGAGCTTAAAATATTCTGCATAACCACCTTTTATAATAGTCTCATTTATAGTATCTAGAACTTTAATGTTTCCGGTAGCCGATGCAAATTCGATGTTTTTATTGTAGTACAAACTATCTCCGGAAATTGTTCTATCACCATAAAATATTTTCGATTTCTTTAAAAAATGCGATATGTTAGTTTTTGTATTATGATGTCCTTTTTCCGTATAAATAGCATTCTCTTCATTAGTAATTGTTGATGGTCCAAATAATTCTGCTATTCCAGTACTTGTATAATAATCTAAATGGTCGGAAATTAATTTACTATCTTTATTGGTAATATCTACTTTGGTAAAGGCTTGAAATTTATTGGTTTGCAAATAATAATTTCCAATTCTACTTTTAAGAAGGTTTGTAGTATCTTTTATTGTTCCTCCACTTCTATAAAATAAATGTTGTTTTTCTCTATCAAAATAAAGGGTATCTGTTTTAAGAACCATTAATTCATCTTTTAAAATAACATCACCCCAAGAAGTTGCTAATTTTTTTTTGGCGTCATAATCTACATATTTACTATATTGAATAATGGTATCACCTTGATTGATAATAACATTTCCCATAGCTTTGATAAGATCTTTTTCTGAATATATGTACGCTTTATCGCAACGTAAAGTAGCACCTTCGTGCTCAACAAAAACATTTCCTAAAGAAATAGTTGCTCCAGGATAGTTAGAATCAACCATAGTATTATCGGCTTTTAATATTTTAATTTTTTTAGATTGTGAAAATCCTTGAATACTAAAAAGCAAAATTAATATGAATAATATATTTTTCAAGTGTTAAAAATTTAAATACAAAACTAACTAAAAAGTACTTGGTAACTTAAAATAGTATGTTAAAAAAAACTGTCTAATAAATATTAAAAACAATCATCCTTTTCTTGAATTCTAATTTCAAGATCTTGATTATAAACCATTAAAAGTTTTTGAATCAAGTTTAGGTTGATGTAGATGATACTTTTTAGACAGTCCTATTTGTTATCGTGTAATTGTTTGTTTTCTATCAGGTCCTACCGAAACAATCTTTACAGGAACTCCAACAAAATCTTCAATAAATTTAATATACTCATTCAATTCTTTAGGAAGTGTATCTTCACTTATCATTGAAGTTAGATCTTCTTTCCAACCTTTAAATTCTTTATAAATTGGAGTTACATTATGTGCTTCAATATTATATGGTAAGTGGTGAACTTCTGTACCTTTATAATTGTAAGAAGTACACACTTTTAATGTTTTAAATCCAGAAAGTACATCTCCTTTCATCATCATTAATTGTGTAACACCGTTAATTTCAACAGCGTATTTTAATGCAATTAAATCTAGCCATCCACATCTACGTGGTCGTCCTGTTGTTGCCCCAAATTCGTGCCCAACTCTAGACATTGTTTCACCATCTTCATCAAATAATTCGGTAGGAAATGGGCCAGAACCAACGCGTGTTGTATACGCTTTAAAAATTCCAAAAACATCACCAATTTTATTTGGAGCTACACCTAAACCAGTACATGCACCTGCAGCAGTAGTAGTAGATGAAGTTACAAATGGATATGTTCCAAAATCTACATCCAATAAAGAGCCTTGAGCTCCTTCAGCCAAAATTGTTTTTCCATTTTTAATGGCATTATTTAAGTATTCTTCGCTATCTATAAAAGTAAGTTCTTTTAAAGTTTTAATTGCGTTGAAAAACTCAGCTTCTAATTCTTTTAAATTATATTGAATATCAACATTAAAAAAGTCGATCATTTTAATATGCTTCTCTGTTAAAGCAGCGTATTTATCTTTCCAGTCTGCTAATTCTAAATCTCCAACACGCATACCGTTTCTTCCAGTTTTATCCATATAAGTTGGACCTATTCCTTTTAAAGTAGAGCCAATTTTAGCTTTTCCTTTTGACGCTTCACTTGCTGCATCTAATAAACGATGTGTTGGTAAAATTAAGTGAGCTTTTCTAGAAATTAATAATTTAGTATTAAAATTTAGGTTGAATTCTGATAAATTATCTAATTCTTTTTTGAAAATTACTGGATCTATTACAACACCATTTCCAACTATATTAATAGCATTTTTATGAAAAATACCAGAAGGAATTGTATGTAGTACGTGTTTACGTCCATCAAAAATTAAAGTATGTCCTGCGTTTGGACCACCCTGAAATCGAGCAATTATATCATAATTTGAGGTAAGAACGTCTACAATTTTTCCTTTACCTTCGTCTCCCCATTGTAGTCCTAATAATAAATTTACAGCCATGTTGTGTTGCTTAATAATATGTTAGTGTTAGTTATTTTTCTGTTTTTTTTGTTCCATAGAAATAGAGCGAATGATTGTGAATTTCTACATTAAAAGTATCTTCAATTGTTTTTTTAATTATTTGAACTCGTGGGTCACAAAATTCAATAACTTCACCAGTATTTGTTAGAATAAGATGATCGTGTTGTTTATCAAAATAGCATTTTTCGTAATGGGCTTGACTTTGTCCAAATTGGTGTTTTCTAACCAAACCACATTCTAGTAGTAATTCTATAGTATTATAAAGTGTAGCTCTACTGACTCTATAATTTTTATTTTTCATTTGAATATATAAGGATTCCACATCAAAATGATCATCTAAATCATAGATTTCTTGAAGAATTGCAAATCGCTCTGGAGTTTTTCTATGAAGATTTGTTTCTAGAAATTTAATAAAAACGCTTTTTACAATTTTCTGATTTTCAATACTCATAAGTTCCTTATTTTAATGAAAAAAATTAAACAACAAAGTTAAGTCTATTTTTTGAAAAAAATACTTGATTATTTTATATTTATTAACTTTGATTGTGAATAAATTAATGTTTGTAAATTCTATCTACCTTATCTATTCCTTCAATTTTTTTAATACTGTCACTTAATTTTTGAAGTTGCGATTTATTTTTAACACTTACGGTTATGCTACCTTCAAAAATACCATCGTTTCCTGAAATATTTAAATTGTGAATGTTCACAGTCATATTTCTTGAAATAACCTCCGTAATTTCATTTACCATTCCTACGTGGTCTACACCATACAGTCTTAAAATTGCTTTAAATTCTTGATTTGTAGAGTCTATCCATTTAGCACTTAGTATTCTATAAGCATAATTTGCTTGTAGGCTTATGGCATTAGGACAATCTTTTTTATGTACTTTTATACCATCATTAATAGTAATAAAACCAAATACCTTATCGCCAGGTATTGGATTGCAACACTGAGACATTTTATATTCTAAACGTTCTTCCTCAGCTCCAAAAACTAAAGAGTCGTAATTTGCAATTACTTCATCTTTATCAATATTTTCTTGTTTGCTTGAGCTTCTTCTAATTCTATTTTTAAAGAAACTAACAAAAGCATTATTTCGTTTTGATATAAAATCTTTTAGTTGGGTGTTGTCTATAGCGCCACTTCCCATTCTGTAGAATAAATCTAAACTGGTTTTTAATTTAAAATACACTACCAGTTCATTCACCACTTTTTCATTTAAAGTTATTTTTAAATGTTTAAGTTTTCGGGTTAATACTTCTTTACCTTCTTCGGCAATTTTCTTTTGATCTTCTTTTAAAGCATTCTTTATCCTGGTTCTAGCACGTGCTGTTACAACAAAATCTAACCAACCAATATTTGGTTTTTGATTTTTAGCGGTAATAATTTCTACTTGATCGCCACTAAATAATTCTTGACTAATAGGTTTTAGTTTTCCATTAATTTTTGCACCTCTACAATTCATCCCAACTTGTGTGTGAATTGAAAAAGCAAAATCAAGGGCAGTTGCATGTTTTGGAAGTGCTTTTAAATCGCCATTTGGAGTAAAAATAAAAATTTCTTTTGCATACAAATTCAACTTAAAATCTTCAACAAAATCAATAGCGTTACCATCTGGATTTTCTAAAGATTCTTTAATTTTATTTAACCAATCGTCTAAACCAGTTTCTCGTTCGCTTTGGTTTTTATACTTATAATGCGCTGCGTAGCCTTTTTCAGCAATTTCATCCATTCTTTCTGAACGAATTTGAACTTCAACCCATTTTCCTTTTGGTCCCATTACGGTAATATGAAGTGATTCATATCCTGTAGATTTAGGTTGACTTATCCAATCTCGTAATCTACTTGGGTTTGGTCTAAAATGGTCAGTTACAATAGAGTATATTTTCCAAGCATCAAATTTTTCTTGTTTTACGGTAGATTTATAAATAATTCTAATGGCAAATTTATCGTAAATCTCATCATAAGTAACTCCTTGAGAAAGCATTTTTTTTCTAATAGAATAAATAGATTTTCTACGTCCTTTAATCGTATATTCAAAACCTTCTTGATCTAAAGATTCTTTTATAATATCAGTAAATGTATCTATGTAAATTTTCTGTTCTTCCTTGCTTTGCGTTACCTTATTTGCAATATCTATATAAACATCTGGTTCTGTATATTTTAACCCTAAGTTTTCGAGTTCAGATTTTATATTGTAGAGGCCAAGTCTATGTGCTAATGGTGCGTAAATGTATAATGTTTCAGAAGAAATTTTTATCTGTTTATCGTGTGGCATTGCATCCATAGTTTGCATATTGTGCAAACGGTCTGCAATTTTTATTAAAATAACCCGAACATCATCATTTAATGTAAGTAGCATTTTTCTAAAGTTCTCAGCTTGTACAGAAGCATCTTGATCTTTTTTTAAATGCGATATTTTAGTTAAGCCATTAACAATTCTAGCAACATTTTCTCCAAATAAACGCTCAATATCTTCTAACGTATAATCGGTGTCTTCAACAACATCATGCAATAATGCAGCAACAATAGAAGTAGTATCTAAACCAATTTCGTACGCTACTATTTTTGCAACCGCAATTGGATGAAAAATATAAGGTTCTCCTGTTTTTCTTCTTTGGGAACTATGCGCCTCTAATGCAATATCAAACGCCTTTCTAATTTCCTTTTTATCGGTATCAGTAAAAGTTTGGTACGCACCTTTAAGCAAATCTTTATATCGTTTTGCTATTTCTTTATTTTCTTCTTCTTGGCTTAAGTTGTATGTCATTACTTAAAAATAGTATTTTTTAATTATTAAACAATACATAAAGTTTATTTTTTTAAGTTTAAAATTCGTTCTAAAAGAGTAGGGTGCGAGTAGTGAAATTTTACATACAAGTTACTAGGTGTTAAATTACTTAAACTATTTTTGGATAATTTTTTTAATGAAGAGATTAACGATGCTGCATTGTAATTATTTTTAGCATAATCATCGGCTTCATATTCGAACTTTCTTGAAATAATATTCATTAAGAAACCTGTAATTTCTGAAATAGGACTGTATAAAATTCCGAAAGCTATTAAACCAATATGAAAACTAGTAATTTCTACTCCCAAAGCTTGTGAAAGTAATTGATTTCCAATAAAAAGGGATAAAATATAAAATGTAAATCCGGTTAAAATTAAAGATAATATTAAATTATAAATAATATGTTTTTTTGTATAATGACCAATTTCGTGTGCTAAAACAGCAACAATTTCATCAGTTTTTAAATCGTTTATTAGTGTATCGTATAAAGTAACTCTTTTTTGAGAACCAAATCCTGAAAAATAGGCATTTGCTTTTGTAGAACGTTTAGAACCGTCTATTATAAAAATATTATCCAACTTAAAACCTACTTTTTTTCCAAAATTATTAATAGCTGATTTTAATTCTCCTTCTTCTAAACTTGTTTGTTTGTTAAAAATAGGGACAATTAATTTTGAATAGAAAAGGTTCATGAATACTGTAAAAACGGCAATTAATCCCCAAGCATATAACCAAAAATTTGAGGTTGTTAACTGGTAAAACCACGTTAATAAAGCTAAAATGCCGCCTCCAATAATTAATAATAATAACCAACCTTTAACTTTATCGAAAACAAATGTTTTTATGGTAGATTTATTAAATCCAAATTTTTCTTCAATAACAAATGTTTTATAATAGGAAAAAGGTAAGGTTAGAATGTCACTTACAAATAAAATAATTCCGAAGAAAATAAGGGTTATTAAAATAGTATTACTGGTAATCCTTCTTGCAATTTCATCAACAAAAGCAAATCCATCAAATATAAAAAAGAGCAATGTTAATAGCAATGAAAAAGTACTTGTTATTTGAGAAAATTTATAGTTAACTTTTTTATAAGCTTGTGATTTTTCGTATTCTTCAGTATTATAAATACCTTTTAATTCTTCAGGAATAGGATCGTTAAAATGTTTTGCATTTTGAGCATCTAAAAAAGTATCAAATAAAAATTTTGCTAAAATTATGCCTATTAATATGTAAAAAAGTAATTGTGGAGTCATTTATAAATGTTTAATAATGTACTTGTAAAATGTTTATTTATGAAATTTTCGATTAACAATTTCTTTGTCTTACTGCTTCAAATAATATAATTGCTGCACTTACAGAAACATTCATAGAATCTATAGCGCCTCGCATTGGAATTATAATGTTTTTTGTTGTATTTGAAAGCCATTCATTTGTTAATCCTGTAGCTTCAGTTCCAACAACAATTGCTGCAGATTTTTTAAAATCAATTGTTTGATATGCTACAGAAGCTGTTAAAGCTGCACCATATATATTAATATTCCTTTCTTTTAAAAATGAAATTATTTCTGAAGTTGTACCAGTAGCTATGGTAGTTGTAAACAAACATCCAACACTAGATCTAATAATATTTGGGTTATAAAGATCTGTTTTCGGATTTGCAATAAAAACGGCATCAATTCCAACAGCGTCTGCGGTTCTTAATAAAGCACCAATATTACCGGGTTTTTCAGGTGCTTCTGCAACTAAAATCAATGGATTTTCAGATTTAAATTCAATAGTTTCTAATAGTAAATTTTTAGAATTTGCAACTGCCAAAATACCTTCGGTTGTTGTTCTTGTTGCTAATTTTTGATGTACTTTACTTGTAATTTCAATAACTTCAATTTCAAAAGGGGCGCTTTCTAACAAGTTATTCAAAGCAGCTTCATTAAGTATAGACATATCAACCAATAAAGTTTTTATTGTATAACCACCATTTAAAGCTAAAGAAATTTCTCGTAAACCCTCAATTATAAAAGTTTGCGTTCTTTTTCTAGTACGAGATTTCTCTTTTAATAAAAAAAGTTCTTTTATATAAGGATTCTGTACACTCGAAATCTGTTTCCGCATAGTTGTTTAAATAAGATGCAAAGATAGTAATAATTAAAATTCAGTATACCGTTGATTATTTATAAACTTCAAAATATTACAACTCAAAATCATTATTTTTATGATAATTAATTAAAAGCACTACCATTTTACTATACCCTTTAATTCCATCTACTTGTTTGTTGGCTTTTAAATAGTTATCGTAGAAAGTTTTAAAGTATTTTTCTGACCAATTATTATATGATTGCCAAAATGTTTGACTTTGTTGCATATCTTTTAAAATTCCTTTATTTATAAGTGGTTTCAGTACTTCAAAACTTGCTGGGTCTTTTCTATAGATTTCAGAAATACAATAACGCAATGCCATTAAATAACCAGAATATTTAAAGTATGCATTATTAGAATTTGTAGTTGCCAAGTAGCCTACAAAATTTGCTTCGCTTTCCGATGCAATTCCTATTTGATGTGCAGCTTCATGGCAAACAGTAGCTGCATAATTATTTTTTGGAATTAGTGAATTTACTTGTGCTTCATTTGTAATTGGATTTAAATAACCTCCAAAACCCATATAAGTTAAAGGCATACTAAAAAGCGAATGTTTAACTTTTGGATTGGTATATTTAAATTGCGGGTATTTTTTTTCTAACTGATTGTAAGCCAAACCAACATTAGATTTAATTTCTTTTTTTGATAATGGATTTTCAACAATTACGGTATCATTTTTTGTAATTGAAACTTGACTTTCATTCGTTTTGGTAATTAATTTTTTTGTAAAATCTATTAATTCTGTATTGGAATAATTACTTGTTTTAAAATTTAAAGAAGCATTAATAGGAAGTCGCACATAATTAAGTCCCCAATTGAAATGAAAAACAAAAAAGACTATTGAAATAATTCCAGTAATTTTAAAAAAAGTAGCTTTTAATGATAGATTTTTGTATTTTATAGCTTTATAAATCCCGCTTAAAATAAAAAGAATTATGGCAGCATAAAGTAAATCTCCAATAGAAAAAGGAATCCAACCGAACAATATTCTTAAAAATTGGGAAATAAAAACATACAGACCATTAGAATAGTAGGTTTCAATAATGTTTGGGAATTGTACAATTATTTTGATAAAGGCCCATTGCATTATCAATAGTATAGTAAGAATTTTATAACGTTTTTTAGAATCCATTTTGTAAAAATATGAAATAAATTTTGAGTAATTCAGTATGTAATAGTTATTAACAAAAATTACACTTGTTAACAAAAAATGTGTAAATTAAATCGAGTTTTATAGCACATATTAGTATTAAAAATATACATTTGTTTTCGTTAAAAAATTTCGTTTTTACACTTTAATAATTGCAATTTTCAACAAGAAATACATAAGTTTAATAGTATAAATCATAAATTATCCCTTGAAAAATTTACAACCAACACCCGCTAAAAAATTCAAAAAAAGTAATGTTATAAGTTTGGAGAAAGGAAAGTTGCCACCACAAGCGCTTGATTTAGAGGAGGCTGTGTTAGGAGCGATGATGATTGATAAAAAAGGTGTTGATGATGTAATTGATATTTTACATTCAGAAGTTTTTTACAAAGAAACACATCAACATATTTACGAAGCAATTTATACATTGTTTCAAAACTCTGAACCTACTGATTTATTAACCGTTTCAAATCAATTACGTAAAACAGGAAATTTAGAATTGGTTGGTGGTGATTTTTATTTAATTGGTTTAACTCAAAAAGTATCCTCATCTGCACATATAGAGTTTCACGCACGTATTATTCTTCAAAAATATATTCAACGAAAATTAATTTCAATTTCTGCTGAAATTATTCAAGAAGCTTACGATGAAACAGTTGATGTTTTTGATTTATTAGACGATGCGGAGACAAAACTTTTTGAAGTAACGCAAGGAAATCTTAAAAAAGGATCAGAAGATGCACAAGGACTTGTTACACAGGCAATAAAAAAGATTCAAGAAATATCTAATAAAAGTGGAATGAGTGGTGTAGCCACTGGTTTTAATCGTTTAGATGAGTTAACTTCTGGTTGGCAACCTTCAGATTTAGTTATTTTAGCTGCACGTCCTGGTATGGGAAAAACAGCTTTTGTAATGTCTATGGCAAAAAATATGGCGATAGATTTTGACACTCCGGTTGCTATATTTTCATTAGAGATGTCATCAGTTCAGTTAATAACACGTATGATTTCTAGTGAAACTGGAATTTCTTCAGGAAAATTAAGAAAAGGAAATTTAGAACCACACGAATGGGAGCAATTAAATGTAAAGGTTAAAAACTTATCTAAAGCACCTATTTTTATAGATGATACTCCATCATTATCTATTTTTGATTTACGTGCAAAAGCGCGTCGTTTAGCGTCCCAGCACGGTATTAAAATTATTGTAATTGATTATTTGCAGTTAATGACCGCAGGAAGTTCTTCAAACGGAAATAGAGAACAAGAAATTTCTACAATTTCTCGAAATTTAAAGGCATTAGCAAAAGAATTAGCCATTCCAGTAATTGCACTTTCGCAATTATCTCGTGCTGTTGAAACCCGTGGAGGAAGTAAAAGACCATTATTATCCGATTTACGTGAATCTGGTGCAATTGAGCAAGATGCCGATATTGTATCGTTTATTTTTAGACCTGAATATTACGGACTTACAGAGTGGGATGATGAAGAAAGAACACCTTGTGAAGGTCAAGCAGAATTTATTGTTGCCAAACACAGAAATGGTGGTTTGGAAAATATTCGCTTAAAATTTACAGGACACTTAGCACAATTTAGTAATTTAGACGAAGATTTTGGAAACGAATTCCATTCTAAAATGAATAGTGCAATTTCAGCAGGAAATATTCCAAACCCTGAAGATGCTTTTGGAGCACCTGATAATTTAGATGATGGAGATGTTCCATTTTAAAAAATAAATTAATTGAATTTTAGCTATAATTACATTCTTAAAAAAATATTAGTTGTTGTAACATTATTGTTTACAACCTTTAGTTACGCATCATTTATTTTAATTCCAATGGATGACGTTACACAAACCAATCATTTAAAAGCTTACGGAATTACTTTTTGGTCTTTAGAAAGAGGAAATACAGCCCAATGGTTGTTAAATTATGAAGGGGGCTCTTTTTTATTAGAAGATAATGAGGCAACCAGAAATGAATGTAAAATTAGAGGAGTAACATTTCAACTAATTTCAGATACACAAGCAGCAAGTATTTTACAAAAAATTAGCAGTCCGTCTAAAAATATGGAAGCGGTTATATTAGAAAAAGCACCAAAAATTGCTGTGTACTCTCCAAAAGATAAAATGCCATGGGATGATGCTGTAACAATGGTTTTAACATATGCTGAAATTCCTTTTGATGTTGTTTATGATGAAGATGTATTAAATGAAAAACTACTGTTATATGAGTGGCTACACCTACATCACGAAGATTTTACGGGTCAGTTTGGTAAATTTTATGGCTCTTACAAAACAGCACCTTGGTATATTGAACAAAAGAAATCAGCAGAAAATTTAGCTGCAAATTTAGGCTATTCAAAAGTTTCTGAAGCAAAATTAGCCGTAGCACTAAAAATTAGAGATTTTGTGATTGGTGGCGGATTTATGTTTGCAATGTGCTCTGCAACAGATAGTTTTGACATTGCATTGTCTGCCGAAGGTGTTGATATTTGTGAAACAATGTTTGATGGAGACTCTTCAGAAATTGACTATCAAAATAAAATAGATTACAACAAAACATTTGCCTTTAAAGATTTTACCTTGGTAAGAAATCCTATTGAATATGAATTTTCTTCAATAGATATGACTCGAAAACGGCAAAATATAAAGCGCACTGCTGATTATTTTTCATTAAAAGAATATTCGGCAAAATGGGATCCAATTCCAACTATGCTATGTCAAAACCATACACAATTAGTAAAAGGTTTTATGGGACAAACCACTTCTTTTGATAGAGATGCCGTAAAATCTAATGTGCTGGTTATGGGAGAAATAAAATTAAATAGAGAGGCGCGTTATATTCATGGTGTAAAAGGGAAGGGAATGTTTACTTTCTACGGAGGTCATGATCCAGAAGATTATCAGCATAGAGTAGGAGATCCGAAAACTGAATTAGATTTACATCCAAATTCACCGGGATACCGTTTAATACTAAACAATGTACTGTTTCCAGCTGCTAAAAAGAAAAAGCAAAAAACTTGATAAGACTTTAAAAGTTAAAAGGTTTAACGTTCCCAAGTCTTAAAGTTTCAAAATAACAAAATTTATAGCTTAAGGAGAAAAACTGTTAATAAAGCACTTAAAACTTTATTCGTAAAAGTTATTGCTTCATACTTCTAAAATAGTATTTTTGCTTTTTTAAACAAAAACATACAATGTCAACTACACAACAACTGCAAGATTTTGCACAACAAGTAAGAAGAGATATAGTTAGAATGGTACATGCCGTTAATTCTGGACATCCAGGAGGTTCTTTAGGCTGTAATGAATTTCTAACGGTTTTATATCAAGATACCATGAAATATTCAACCGATTTTACAATGGATGGTAAAAATGAAGATTTATTCTTTTTATCAAACGGACATATTTCTCCTTTATTTTATAGTGTTTTGGCAAGAAGTGGATTTTTTCCAGTTTCAGAATTAGCAACTTTTAGAAAGTTAAATACACGTTTACAAGGGCACCCAACCACACACGAAGGGCTGCCTGGTGTTAGGATTGCATCTGGGTCTTTAGGACAAGGTATGAGTGTTGCAATTGGTGCAGCTCAAGCAAAAAAATTAAATGGAGATACACGTTTAGTCTATTCATTGCATGGTGATGGTGAATTACAAGAAGGACAAAATTGGGAAGCAATTATGTATGCTGCAGGAAAGAATGTTGATAATTTAATTGCAACTGTAGATTATAATGGTCAGCAAATTGATGGTTCTACAGACCACGTTATGCCTATGGGGGATTTAAAAGCTAAGTTTGAGGCTTTTGGATGGATTGTTTTAGAAGTTGAAAATGGAAATAATATTGATGCTATTAAAAGTGGTTTAGGAGAAGCTAAAGCATTAACAGGTAATGGAAAACCAGTTTGTATTTTACTAAAAACAGTTATGGGAAATGGTGTTGATTTTATGATGCATACACACGCTTGGCACGGAAAAGCCCCAAATGATGCGCAATTAGAAGATGCGCTTTCTCAAAATCATGAAACTTTAGGAGATTATTAGAGATTAATGTTTATGCATTTAATTGTTTAAATGTGTAATTATTTTTTGATTGATATAAATAAAGGCTATTTAGAAGGTTTAAAACTTTATAAATAGCCTTTTCATTTTTTAAGATTTATTTATAAGTTTTAATACCGCTAATTGTAAGTTTCAATTTATATTTACAACTAATAGCAGGGTTAAAGTTTTTTAACCTAAATTTTTAATATTTTATTCATTAATATGAAAATAGGAATTGTTTGTTATCCAACATTTGGAGGAAGTGGAGTAGTAGCAACTGAATTAGGAATGGCTTTGGCTCAAAAAGGAAACCACGTTCATTTTATTACCTACAAACAACCCGTTAGGTTGGACTTTATTTCAAATGATATTCATTTTCATGAAGTTTTTGTTGAAGAATATCCGTTATTTCATTTTCAACCTTATGAATTAGCACTTTCCAGTAAAATTGTTGAAGTTGTAGAAATGTATAATTTAGAAATTTTACATGTACATTATGCAATTCCACATGCGTACGCTGCTTATATGGCAAAGCAAATGTTGAAAGAAAAGGGAATTGATATTAAGGTAGTTACAACTTTACACGGTACGGATATAACCTTGGTAGGTAGCCACCCTAACTACAAAACTGCTGTAGAATTTAGTATTAATAATTCTGATGTTGTTACTACAGTGTCTGAGAGTTTAAAAGGAGATACTTTAAGATTATTCAATATTAAAAAGGACATTCATGTAATTTATAATTTCATTGATTTTGAGAAATATCCAGAAATTACAGATGAAGAATGTCAGAGAAGTGGTATTGCGAAAGAAAATGAAAGAATAATTACACATATTAGTAATTTACGTCCTGTTAAAAGAGCTGCAGATGTAATTGATATCTTTTATAAAATTCAGAACAAAATTCCTTCAAAATTATTATTGGTTGGAGAAGGACCGGATAGAGAACAAATTGAAGGTCAGGCAAAAGATTTAGGAATTTTAGATAAAATACTTTTTTTAGGAAATAGTAATGAAGTAAATAAGTTATTATGCTACTCCGACTTGTTTTTATTACCATCTGAAACTGAAAGTTTTGGATTGGCAGCATTAGAAGCTATGGCGGCAAGAACACCAGTTATATCTACAAATTCTGGAGGGTTACCAGAGGTTAATATTCAAGGTGTTACAGGTTTCTTAAGCAACGTTGGAGATACCGATGATATGGCAAAAAATGGAATTTATATTTTAGAATCCGACGAAAGGTTACAACAGTTTAAACAAAATGCTTTAGCACAAGCAAAAAGATTTAGTTTACAAAATGTACTGCCAAGCTATAAAGAAATGTATAAAGAAGTATTGGTGGATTGTTGTTAGTCTTCTTATAAAACGGATTTTATGAATTACTCTGATGTATGAATAGAACATTTTTTAATGCACTCATCAATTTAATAAATTTTTCATAACCTTTATTTTCAATAACCATTACTCTTGTATTCAGAAAGTCATTACCTTCGTACTTTCTAATCTATTCATTAATAGTTGTAGGAGAAATTCCATAAAGTTTAACAAGTTGATATTTATGGTATTTTTCAGTGCTAAGTTCGGCTAAAATTTTTAATTTGGATGGTTCGCTGTAACGTCTGGTTACTCTGTCGTTTCTATACATAATGTTTAAAATTATGTAGCCTTATTTCAGGGCGGGTCAGGTTAGAAATTGAGAGGAGTCTGCTGTTGCTCTAAAAAATAAGCCCCTTAAAATGGAGCTTATGAAATATGATGTTTGTGTTTTAAGGTCTTGTACAACTACTGCCGTTGTTAGCCAAAGTTTTCATTATTTATAACATCTGTCGTAATTGCTTCTACACTCAATAGTTCCTGTATTAAACTATAAACTTCTACTAAATCCCATATTGGCTCCATTAGTTGTCTTATGGAGGTTAGCGTTATGTATTCCTCCTTATTCAACTGACCAATTAATTGAGGTAGCATGGGATGGTTTTTTAAAACTATGCGATGACCTCTTGCGAAAATCAAAGTTTTTTTGGTATCTGGTACATCTAAATGGATTGGAAATATTTCTTTGCCTTTAATCGAAAAATTTTCCATTTGAGGGATTAGAGCACGTTTTTTATTTGATTTTCTTCGAATACCTCCGTTACTTTTCAAACTTAGTATTTTTCTAGCTAACGTAATTTCCATCTTTTTCTGAATGGAATGTAAATCGAGCACATCATTCAATGCAGAATGAGGTGCATTCAATCTTATTGGTTTTTCATATTCAACATGTTTTATTAATACTTCTTCTGCTGTTTCCTTTATTAGTTCATTTTCGAATCGATCTTTCGGAGGATTGACATAATCCAATACAAAACTTAAAGAAAATTTTGGAGTGTTACCAATATGATATACATAATGTGGAATAACCATGGCATCACCGGGCTCTAATTCATAAGCCTTACCTTCTGCGAGCATTTCATAAATATTATGAAAAACTTCAGAATTATGTTCGATTGAGTTGTATTTTGGTTTATCCCATGTATAGAATTCTTTATTTTCTGGTCCTAAATGAAATAAGATTCCATCCTCTCCAGTAGATTCTTTATGAACGCCAAATGGGGTGAAACCATAGTTTCCCATAAAAAAAAGAAAAGATAAACCATCCAGAGGCAATCCTGCATTTTCTAACAAGGGACGAACAATAGTGGCCGCTTTTTCGGCAAAGGAATTACTGTATTCTTCCAAACCTATAAGAATTATACCAAACTTCTGGTCACCAAAAATTTGTTGAGACCAATCTTCAAAGGAATGCTCTAAACTGGGTGGATTAGCTACCATTTTTTCAATAAGATCATTTCGAAGTTCATTATTGATATAGGTTTTCAAACCAACGTGCAGGTCTTCCTTAGCCAAAAAGCCTCTCAAAACCTTAATTAACAACAACTTTATTTCGGCGATATCCTTCGTTGAAATTAATTGTTTTCCTTGCGCAGGTTTACTAAGATTATCAGAGTCATATAAAAGAGATTTCCAAGTACTCGAATTCATGATTTATTAGTTATTTGCTTGTTGTTAAAGTTGGCCAACGGTTTTATATAAATGGTCGTTTTAATGTCGTTTATATTTTGTTGTGTTTTCGTTTAATTCGGATAATTTTTGCAATAATTCATTAATCAATTGTTTGGCGAATGGTTCATTACTTCGTTTTAATTCTTCAATAATTCGTTTAATCGTCTCTGGAGAATCATTTTCTTCAGGCATTGGCTGGAAACTTTCCTCAGGAACTAATGAGAAAAATAAATGATCAGACCATTCGTTTCTCTTTCCGTCAATTACCAAATGAACACGATCAGATTCGCCCGAATTTTTAACAGAATGCACATAGTTTACATTTGTATACCAGCATTCTCCGGGTAACATTGTTAATTCACTGCCATCTAGAATAAATTGGACCTGTGAATTAGTGACAATTGGTATGTGTAAACGAAAATTCCCATCCTCATAGCCTAATTCGTGATCTCTATGCGGTTTAATTTTAGCACCAACTCCTAGTCGTAAAATACGAGCGGTTAGTATGGGACACTTAAAAGAGTCAATAACTTCTTTGAAATATTGACATTTTTTAAGTGTTGATGTTTCTCTAATTATTGAATTAGGTGTTGAAAGTGCGAATATATTAGATTCTTCCCCGTTAGGAGCATACAATGAAATGACTTTCCAATCTCCAATATAACCAGCAGTGTTAAAATGCGAAATCCAATTTCCCTCAAGAATTAATGATAAGTCATGAACCAGTTTTTCTTTGTTAAACTGAAAAGGAAGCTTTAAATAAGTAGTATTCTTTTGCATTAATAATCTTAAGATCTATAGGTATTATTTTTAATGAACGGGTTTTTATAAGATTTGTGCGACTGGAAAATCGGAGATTTTTCGGACGTAGCAAATCGTTTGTTGAATGTTTGTCGGTTCGTTATTTAGTTTAAATGTAAGCATAAATTTTATGAGGTGTTGGCATATGTTTTTTCTCAGTCAATATTCTATTTAATCATTATTATCAAAATATATAAAAAAGGAGCAAGGCTTATGAAAATCCAAAAATAATTCTCTGTAAGCTCAAATCTGGAATAATTCGAAATTGCTCCGATATTTTGCCAATAATCATAGAACTCAATAATATTCGAATAATCAAAAGTGAATTTTTTCTGTTTTGAGTTAATTCTAAAAATGATTTTTTTAATTTATCCATTTCTCATTATTCTTGATTTTTCATTTATTTTAAAATAATTCCAAAAAGAAATTTAGTAAAATAATTCCTAAAGTTAATTCGATTATTCCCCAAAATAAATTATGCCATTTGTCAAAATTTTCACCAAATATCCATTTTGAAATATATGTAGTCGAAGGTAATTCAAAATGAATTGTCTTTTTATTTTTATAAACTGCATAAAGAGAATATAATCCGTGTAAAATCAGATAAATACTTATTAAAATTTCAATCGTTTTCATTTAAATCTTAGGTTCAATTTGTTTATTCTATTTTTTTTCGGAAATATATGCCAACTGGTTATATCATTTAATTTATAAGTGTTTATACCTATATATTTCCGGATAAACGCAGGTTTTATAAATTTTATTAGTTTGTTTGTATGGTTTGAAATGCAATTTTTTTAATGATTGTCTAAATTAATTAATTATCAGCAAATAGACATCCTTTTTTTATAATTTTTGTTTTAGAATAAACAAAAAAGCTTCGTAAATCTTGAATCTTAAAAATTAACTTTCTCTTTTATAACTTTTGAAATTAATGCAAGCAATTTTTGTTTATTAACAGGTTTTGAAATAAATGCATTACATCCAGCGTCTTTAGCCCTTTGTTTATAATTTTCTTGTGTAAATGCAGATTGAGCAATAATTATTACATCTTTATTAAATTTCCTAATTTCTTCCGTTGCTTCAAAACCATTCAGTTGCGGCATTTTAATATCCA
Source organism: Lutibacter litoralis (assembly GCF_014646675.1). Classification (GTDB taxonomy): domain Bacteria; phylum Bacteroidota; class Bacteroidia; order Flavobacteriales; family Flavobacteriaceae; genus Lutibacter; species Lutibacter litoralis. The sequence continues at coordinate 132,946 of NZ_BMNS01000005.1, forward strand.
TAAAAATTAAATCTATGACTTTAGTACGTTTGGCAAGTTCAACCGCAGTAAGACCATCTTTAGCTCTATATAAGTTTGCTATAATATCTTCTAATACACTTTCTAAATAAACAAACGAAATTTCATCATCTTCAGCAATAAGTATATTGTATTTTTCTAGAATAGATTGTTCAGGAATTACTTTTTGTGTTGTTTTATTTAATAATTGTTGACTGTTAATATTGTTTGGAATACGCACATAAAATGTTGAACCCTCATTTGGTTCCGACTCTAATGTTATATGTCCTTTTAATAAATGAACATATCCTTTACAAATTGATAACCCGAGCCCTGAACCTTCAAAACCACTGGTGTGTGAAAAATCAGCTTGCACAAATTGCTCAAAAATTGTGGCTTGCTTGTCTTGCGAAATCCCAATTCCTGTGTCTTTTATCCAAAATTCTGCATAATTATTGTGCAATGCGTAGCTAACTTCAATACCACCTTTCTTAGTAAACTTTAATGCATTTTTAATTAAATTTGTAAGTATCGAGTTAAGTTTATACTCATCGGTATAAAATGGTTGATAGATGGTTGAATCCGTTTCTTTAAAAACAAAACTCAACCCCTTTAAAGCGGCTTCAGGATGAAAGAAATTATAAAGTTCGTTTAAAATATTTTTAATAGTAACCTCTTTAATAATAGGTTTTTCTATGCCAGACTCTAGTTTAGAAACTTCAATAATATTATTTATTGTATCTAACATTCTATGACCACTTTGCTGAATAATAGAAATAAACTTAGCGTGTTTTTCCGAAGAATAATCAGTATTCTTTAACAATTCGGCAAAACCTAAAATACCATTCATAGGTGTTCTAATTTCATGACTCATATTGGCTAAAAAGGCAGTTTTAATTTTGTCGCTTTCTTCGGCTTTATTCTTTTGCTCCTCAAGTTCTTCCATTATTTGAGAATTTAAAGCCAATTGCTTTCTAAGGTCTTCAGTTTTAGATCGAACTCTATTTTGTAAAACCCTATTTACTACAACCAGTAAAATAATTACCAGTAAAATAAGACCACTAATTAATACTATGTATTTAAAATAGATGCGCCAATTGTTACTGTTTTTATCATATTCAGCTAATGAATTATCAAATATCTTTTGATATTCTCCATTGGCTAAGATTACTTCTAGTCCATTGTTTAAAATTGCTGCTAACGCTGTGTCTTCTTTTGAAACTTTAAACCCCATAGAGCGTTCTAAAATTCTATGATCTAGAGGCTCTACATAATCTTTGTTTAATTTTTCCGCATAATACATAGAACATATGCGCTGACCAAATAAACCTGAAACATCTTCTCTGTCTATAGCATTTATAAAATCGGTATAATTAGTTATAAATAAAAATTTAGCCGATGGATTAATAGATTTTATATAGTGTATAAGTACATCATGCTCCCACATAACAATAAGCGGTTCTTTTAAAGTACGTATATATTCCAGTGAAAATTTATTATGAAATTTTGAATTGTATAAAAAACAATGCGAGGTGTTTATAGCAGATCGTGTATAAATAAAATTAGGATCAAAACTTCCAGGAAAGTGAATACCTCCAATGGCATCTATCTTATTACTATTAAGGGCATCATTAATAACATTCCATTCACCTGAAGTAATTTGAATATCAGTTTTATAAATATCTTTTATGGCATTTAAAATATCCACATTAAAACCAACAAGCTCTCCTTTGTCATTTAAATAATTATAAGGAGGGTAATTATTGCTGAACATTATTTCATATTGCGCGTGTAACTTATCTGTTGTCAAAATGATAAGTAAGAGTAGGACGAAAGAAAAACTTCTCATGTAAGGCTTGTTTTCGCAAAATTAAAAATTATTTTATCATTAAAAGTAAAAAGTATTCAATTTTAATTTAAAAAAGAATTTTACACACTTTTAACCATTCTATATAAGTTTAAAATCTTTAAAATCACCGCTTATATTAGAAAATACTGTTTATAAAATAGTTATTAGTTATACTTTAATATTTTTTTTTGGAACCGTTTTAATTTATTTTTTTTAGCTACAAATAGTTAAATAGCCTCACTAAAAATATCACCAATTAAGGTCTTATAAATCTTGCAGTATAAATGTTGTTGTTTTGTATAATAAGTTTTGTCAAACACTTAATAAATCCTGTTAAAGTGAAAGGAGTTTACATTTATTGTATAAATAAACTAGAATTCTTTTTAAGAAATAGTAGAATTAAATTAAGAGGTTATAAAATAGGTCTTTTTATAATTTTATAAATATAGAAAATAAATAGATTAATTTTAAAGAATAACAACTAATAAAAAATAATTGTATACCTATACGATACCGAATTACGAAAAGAAGCAATACCATTGCAAATAACAAAGCACCACAGCATATTATGCAAGTTGTAAGTACTGGTGTTGTAAACTTAGATCAAATTAGTTATCAAATTAGTAAGGAATGTACATTAAGTAAAGTTGATGTTAAAATGGTGTTATATGCCTTAGGTGAAAAATCACAATTTCATTTAGAAGGTGAAAAAATACCATTTAAATTTTCAGCCTTCGGTAGTATTAAAACGATGGCTTAAAAAAGGAATTAAAACCTATAAAGAGGGCAGTAGAAGTGCCTAAATTAATAATTTTCTGAAAGGTGTTCATATTTATTTGGAAGTTCATTTTTTGAAATACTTTTTACAGCAATATCTAACAGACTTTCTATATGCAATAAATCTTTTTTAGAAACATGCGTGTAAATCATAGTTGTTTCAGGTTTAGCATGTCCTAATAATTCTTGAATATAACGTAAATCTATACCGTTTTCTAATAAATGTGTTGCATAGCTGTGGCGCAAGGTATGTGGTGTTACTCTTTTTTTTATTCCAGCAGCTTTACTCGATTTATGCAAAAAAGACCTTACACTTGTTGCGCTATATTTTTGATAAGGTTTTCCTTCAATAAAATATTTTTTTGGCTGGTAACTAGCCATATAATTTAGCATTAAAGGAATAAAACTTTTTACCAAAATAATAACTCTATCTTTTCTTTCTTTACTGTTTTTTACAATAATTTGTCTCCGGTCAATATCTATGTGCTCTATTTCTAAATGCAACAATTCGCTAATTCGTAAGCCAGCTGAATAAATCATTGCCAAGGCAGCTCTATGTTTTAAATTTCTGGTAATGCGAAGTAAATCTATCACTTCTTCTTTAGACAAAACTACAGGTAATATGTTACTTTTTCTAGGGCGCTCTAACTTTAACTCATCTATTGCACATTCTGGATAAAATCCTTTAAATAATTTAACAGCACTAATAAATTACCTGTAAGTACTAATACTATACTTTCTAGGTACAAAAACGGTTTCAATAAATTGTTCAACAGTTCTATTTGTTATTGATGAAATTGGTATATCTTGTACATAATCAAAAAAATCGGCAATAAATGTAAAATTGGTTTTTATAGTACTCTCACTATAACATTTACCTTGTAAATATTTTACATACATTCTAATAAGTACTTTATTTTTTTCAGAAATAGTACGTTTTTTTCTAATAGGCTTAACATGATGTTTCTTATATATGGAAGCATCTAATTTGAAATTTGCCTCATGTTGTAATGTATTTTTTAAAATGCTAATATTGTCTGAAGTAAATTCTATATACCAGCCTTTTAGGGTTTTGCTTCAAAAGTAACCAAGATCGCTAAGAATGGTCTTTATTTTATAATTATAGCTAAAAAGTAATACTAATTGTAGCTTATTTCTATGAGATACTTTTTTTACTAAAATAGAAGGTTTTGTTTTTTTTTTAAGCATAGCAACTAAAAAATACAATTTTTTATACAATTGTAATCAATTTAAATAAATAAAGTATGGCTATTTACTTGCTAAGAAAGAAATTAAATATTTAAAATTTCAGAAATACCATACTGTAATTAATACATTTATTATCTTTGATAAAAATTAATTGAATATTCTTTTTAAATACTATGCAATTACTAAATAATAAGAAGGCCTATAAAAACCAAGCAAAAATACTTATAGCTGTTGATTGCATTATTTTTGGTTTTGACTCTGAAGAGCTTAAGCTGTTACTTTTTAAAAGAAAAGTAGCACCCTTAAAAGGTTCTTGGTCACTAATAGGTGCTTTTGTAGATGAAAATTTAAGTTTAAATAATGCTGCTAAACAAGTAGTTTCTAACTTAACAGGTCTTAACAATATATTTTTAGAAGAATTACAAACCTATAGCGATGTTGATCGAGATCCAGGTGAACGTGTAATTTCTGTTGCACATTACAGTTTAATTAGAATCAACGATTTTGATTTAGATAGTGTCGAAAAATATGATGCGCGTTGGTTTAAAATAGATGAAATTCCAGAACTAATTATAGATCATAAACAAATGGTAGACGATGCTATTTTAAAGATTAGAAAAAAAGCTAGATACCAACCAATTGGTTTTGAGTTGCTTCCTGAAAAATTCACCATACCACATTTACAAATTTTATACGAATGTATTTATCAAAAAAAATTAGATGATCGTAATTTTAGAAAAAAAATACTTTCTTTTAATATTTTAACTAAAACGGACGAAAAGGATAAATCTGGTTCTAAAAAAGGTGCATTTTTGTACAAGTTTAATAAAGAAAAGTTTACTAGTTTTATTTCTAAGGGATATAATTTTGAACTTTAATGAAACATTTTTATCAAGTATTTAACAAAAAATAATTTTTTGTGAATTTTTACACAAATGCGCTTTTGTTTTATAAACTTATTTATATATTTGTCTTTCAATAAAAAAAATGAATAATACACAAACTCATTATCATCATTTACATACTTGCAATCAAGCGAGCTGAAGATGTATTGAGTAAATTATAAATATATTTTAAACCCGTTTGATAAATTCAAGCGGGTTTTTTATTGAGCTCATTTTAATTTATCAAACACAAGAAATCTAAAAATGAATAAAATTAAAATCGCAATTCAAAAATCAGGGAGATTAAATGAAGACTCTCTAAAATTATTAAAAGATTGTGGAATTTCTATAGACAATGGAAAGGACCAATTAAAAGCTGCTGCAAGTAATTTTCCAATGGAAGTTTTATACTTAAGAAATGGTGATATTCCGCAATATTTAAGAGATGGAGTAGTAGATATTGCCATTATTGGAGAAAATGTATTAATTGAAAAGGGAGAAGATATTAATATTGCGGAACGTTTAGGGTTTTCTAAATGTAGAGTGTCTATAGCAGTTCCAAAAGATGTTGCATACACAAGCATTCAAGATTTAGATGGAATGCGCATTGCAACTTCATACCCAAATACAGTGCGTAATTATTTTAAAAAATTTAATATAAATCCAGACATTCACCTTATTAATGGTTCGGTTGAAATTGCACCAAATATTGGGTTGGCAGATGCTATTTGCGATATTGTTTCAAGTGGAAGTACCTTATTTAAAAACAATTTAAAAGAAGTAGAAAAAATGTTAACAAGTGAAGCTGTTTTAGCGGTTTCACCAACAATTTCTTCAGAAAATCAACAAATATTAAATAAGTTACAATTTAGAATTCAGGCTGCTTTAAAAGGTAGAAAATCTAAATATATTTTAATGAATGCGCCAAATAATAAAGTAGCAAGTATTATTAAATTGTTACCTGGTATGCGAAGCCCAACAGTATTGCCTTTGGCTGAAGAAGGATGGAGTTCTATTCACACAGTAGTAGAAAAAGATTCTTTTTGGGAAGTTGTAGACGCATTAAAAGCAAACGGAGCAGAAGGATTGTTAGTAGTTCCTATTGAAAAAATGGTACTTTAAAAACATTGTCATTCCTTTGCGGTCACTGAGCGGAATCGAAGTGTAGGCAGGAATCTCATAACTAAAAAACGACATACAGAATGAATACAATTATAAATCCTCCAAAAACCGATTGGTTAAAAATTTTACAAAGACCAACACAAACTGTTGAAGCAATTGAGGAAACTGTAAACGCTATTTTCGATGATGTAAAACTAAATGGTAACGATGCCGTTAAACGTTATACGTCTATTTTTGATGGTGTAGCATTAAACGATTTATTTGTTTCTAATGAAGAAGTAATTGAAGCTGAAAAATTGGTTTCTAACGATTTAAAAGCTGCAATTCAGCTTTCAAAGGAAAATATTTTTAAGTTTCATAACGCACAAAAAACTAAAAAAGTTTTAATTGAAACTACAGAAGGTGTTGCCTGTTGGCAAGAAAAAAGGTCAATTCAAAAAGTTGGATTGTACATTCCTGGAGGAACTGCTCCCTTGTTTTCATCGGTGTTAATGTTAGCAATTCCTGCCAAAATAGCGGGTTGTAGAGAAATTATATTAGCTACACCACCCAATAAAAAAGGAAAAATTAATCCAGCTATAATTTATGCAGCACAGCAATGTGGTGTAACTAAAATTATAAAAGTTGGTGGTATACAAGCCATTGCCGGGTTGACTTTTGGTACAGAAACGATCCCTAAAGTTTATAAAATATTTGGACCAGGAAATCAATATGTAACCGTTGCAAAACAATTGGCAACTAAATATGGTGTAGCTATTGATATGCCTGCAGGTCCGAGTGAATTGTTAGTAGTGGCAGATGAAACTGCAGATGCAAGTTTTGTTGCTTCAGATTTATTAAGTCAGGCAGAACACGGAACAGATAGTCAGGTTATTTTAGTTGCCAATTCTATGCAAATCTTAAATGAAGTAGCTGTAGAAATTGAAAAACAAATAGAAAATTTATCAAGAAAGAAAATTGCATCAAAAGCAATAGAAAATTCAAAGTTAATTTATGTTGAAACTAAAGAAATTGCACTTGAATTAATTAACGAGTATGGCCCTGAACATTTTATTGTTTGTACGAATGATAACGATTTTTATGTTTCAGGAATTGAAAATGCAGGTTCTGTTTTTATCGGAAATTACACACCAGAAAGTGCAGGTGATTATGCTTCTGGGACAAATCATACATTACCAACAAATGGTTATACAAAAGCATATTCGGGTGTAAATTTAGATTCGTTTTTAAAAGCTATCTCGTTTCAAAAAATATCTAAAAAAGGAATTAAAAATATTGGAAGTGCTATTGAAATTTTAGCAGAAGCAGAGGGGCTAGATGCTCATAAAAATGCAGTAACTTTAAGGTTGAAGAGTTTAGAGTAACAAGCAGCATTGTCATTCCTGCGTAGGCAGGAATCTATTTTACAATGTATAGATTTCTGTTTTCACAGGAATGATAAAAGTAAAAAATAAGAGATTGCCACAGCAATGAAAAATTTGCTTCGCAATGACAAAAATAAACAGCACAAAAATGAACATAACTAAACTAGTTAGAGAAAATATAAAATCTTTAAAACCTTATTCTTCAGCGAGAGACGAATTTAAAGAGTTTACAAGTGAAATGGTATTTTTGGATGCTAACGAAAATCCGTTTGATAATGGTGTAAATCGCTATCCAGATCCGCAACAAATTACTGTTAAAGATACTTTGTCTAAATTAAAAGGAGTTTCAGTACCTCAAATTTTATTAGGTAATGGAAGCGACGAAGTGTTAGATTTAATTTTTAGAGCTTTTTGTGAACCAAAACAAGACAATATTATAACTTTGCCACCAACATACGGAATGTATAAAGTATTGGCAAATATTAATAATATTGAAGAAAGAGAAGTATTGTTAACCGAAAATTTTGAACCATCAGTTGAGCAGATTTTAAAAGTTGCAGATACACGTTCTAAAATACTGTTTTTATGCTCTCCAAACAATCCAACAGGAAATTCTTTCTCAACTAATACGGTAGAAGAACTTTTAACAAAGTTTAAAGGATTGGTAGTTATAGACGAAGCTTATATAGATTTTTCTGTTGAAAAAAGTTGGCTTTCAAAATTAGATGAGTTTCCTAATTTAATTGTAGCGCAAACCTTATCAAAAGCATACGGAATGGCAGGTATTAGATTGGGAATTTGTTATGCTTCTTCAGAAATTATTGCAATTTTAAATAAAATAAAACCACCTTATAACATTAACGAATTAACACAGAAAAAAGCATTAAAAAAATTATTGAATAAAAATAAGGTGCAACACGAAATTCAAAAAATTATAGAACAACGCACAAAGTTGATTGAAAAGTTAGGATCAATTTCATTTATAGAGAAAATTTATCCAACAGATGCTAATTTTGTGCTCATAAAAGTAGATAATGCAATAAAAAGATACAGCCAGTTGATTGATAAAGGAATTGTGATTAGAAATAGAACAACTCAACCTTTATGTGAAAATACATTACGATTAACAGTTGGAACAAAAAGTGAAAATAAGAAATTAATTGAAGCGCTAAAAGATATTTAAAATGAAGAAAAAAGTATTATTTATAGATCGTGATGGAACTATGATAAAAGAACCTGCTGATGAACAAATTGATGCGTTTGATAAATTAATTTTTTATCCGAAAGTATTTACATATTTAGGTAAAATAGCTAAAGAATTAGATTTTGAATTGGCTATGATTACCAATCAAGATGGTTTAGGAACGGATATTTACCCAGAAGAAACTTTTTGGCCAGTACATAATTTTATTATAGAATCCTTTAAAAATGAAGGTGTTGTGTTTAGTGATGTATTTATTGATAAAACATTTCCTCACGAAAATGCAGACACGAGAAAACCTAAAACAGGATTACTTACTAAATACTTTTCAGAAGATTATGATTTGGAAAACTCTTTTGTAATTGGAGACAGGTTAACCGATATAGAACTCGCAAAAAACTTAGGAGCCAAAGGCATTTTTATCAACGATAATACAAATTTAGGAACTGATGAAATTTCAGTAAAAAGAAGTGAATTAGATACTTTTATAGGTATAGAAAGTAACGATTGGGAGCAAATCTATGAGTTTTTAAAACTTGAAAATAGAACTGCTGAATTGACTAGAAATACCAATGAGACTAAAATTTACATCAAACTAAATTTAGACGGGACTGGAAAAAGTAAGATTTCAACAGGAATTGCTTTTTTTGATCATATGTTAGATCAAATTGCACGTCACGGAAATATGGATGTAACAATTCAAGTAAAAGGCGATTTAGAAGTGGACGAGCACCATACAATAGAAGATACAATGATTGCTTTAGGTGAAGTTTTCGCCAAAGCTTTAGGTAATAAATTAGGAATAGAACGTTATGGTTTTTGTTTACCAATGGACGATTGTTTAGCGCAAGTTGCCATTGATTTTGGGGGAAGAAACTGGTTGGTTTGGGATGTAGAATTTAAACGTGAAATGATTGGTAAAATGCCAACAGAAATGTTTTATCATTTGTTTAAATCGTTTACAGACGGCGCACGTTGTAACTTAAATATTAAAGCAGAAGGCCAAAATGAACATCATAAAATTGAAGGTATTTTTAAAGCATTCGCAAAAGCAATAAAAGCTGCTGTAAAAAGAGATTCAGAAAAAATGATTTTACCAAGTACCAAAGGAATGCTTTAATCAATTGATAATTAACAATAAAAAATGTTATTGCGAAGTTTTTAAAAACTGTAGCAATCTCATACTTAGAATAAAAACTTAAATGAGGATAGTAATTATAAATTACGGAGCAGGAAACATTCAATCTATAAAATTTGCCATTCAACGTTTAGGTTTTGAAGCAGTTTTATCAGATAACGAAGCTGAAATTAGAAATGCCGATAAAGTTATTTTTCCAGGTGTTGGAGAGGCGAGTAGTGCCATGGAAAAATTACGAGCTACAGGTTTAGATAAAGTAATTCCAACATTAACACAACCTGTTTTAGGCATTTGTTTGGGAATGCAATTAATGTGTAACCACTGTGAAGAAGGGAATACACAAGGGCTCAATATTTTTGATGTAGATGTTGTTAAATTTGATGGTAGTGAAAAAGTGCCACAAATAGGGTGGAACCAGATTGAGAGTTTAAAATCTGATTTGTTTAAAGGTATTTCAGAAAGTGAATATATGTATTTGGTGCATAGTTTTTATGTGCCATTAACTAATGAAGCCATTGCAACCACCAATTATGGAATTAAATATGCATCGGCATTGCAAGAAAAAAACTTTTATGGAGTACAATTCCATCCAGAGAAAAGTAGTAAAGCAGGAGCACAAATATTACAAAATTTTTTGGAATTGTAGATTCTTAATGTCATTCCTGTGAAAACAGGAATCCATACAATGTAAAAAATAGATTCCTGCCTGCGTAGGAAAGGCAAAAATATATAAAATAGAAGTCAAGGATTAAACAATAAAAAAATGAGAATCATCCCAGCAATAGATATTATAAGCGGTAAATGTGTACGTTTATCAAAAGGAGATTATGCAACTGAAAAGGTATATAACGAACATCCACTTGAAGTAGCAAAAATGTTTGAAAACCACGGGATAAAACATTTACATTTAGTAGATTTGGACGGTGCAAAAGCAAGCCATATTGTAAATTACAAGGTATTGGAAACCATTGCTTCAAAAACAAATTTAGCTATTGATTTTGGTGGTGGGTTAAAATCGGATGAAGATTTGAAAATTGCTTTTGAATCTGGTGCAAATCAGATTACCGGCGGAAGTATTGCCGTTAAAAACCCTGAAATATTTAAAAACTGGTTGCAAAATTACGGAGCAGATAAAATTATTTTGGGAGCTGATGCTAACAACGAAAAAGTTGCTGTTGGTGGTTGGTTAGAAGAATCAGATAAAGAATTAATTCCTTTTATACAAAGCTATGTAAAAGAAGGTGTTAGTTATGTTATTTGTACAGATATTTCAAAAGATGGAATGTTACAAGGACCTTCTTTTGATTTGTATCAAAAAATACTAAATACAACTAAAAATATTAAGTTAATTGCTTCTGGAGGAATTTCAACTTTTGATGAATTACCACGTTTAGTAGAAATGGGATGTGAAGGAACTATTGTTGGTAAAGCCATTTACGAACATAAGATTAGTATGAAGCAGTTAGAGAATTTTATTTTAAATAATTAATTGTCATTACGAGGAGTGAAACGACGTGGTAATCTGTTTTTTTAGATAGAGATTGCTTCATTTAATTCGCAATGAAGAAATAGAAGAAAATGTTAACAAAAAGAATAATACCCTGTTTAGATATTAAAGACGGAAGAACTGTAAAAGGTGTAAATTTTGTAGATTTAAGAGATGCTGGAGATCCTGTAGAATTAGCTGAAATTTACGCCAATGAAGGTGCAGATGAACTTGTTTTTTTGGATATTACTGCTACCGAGCAAAAAAGAAAAACATTGGTTGAATTGGTAATGCATGTTGCAGAAAAAGTTAATATTCCGTTTACAGTTGGTGGTGGAATCTCTTCTGTTGAAGATGTTGAAATTTTATTAAATTCTGGAGCTGATAAGGTTTCTATAAATTCTTCAGCAGTAAAAAATCCGCAATTGATAAACGATTTAGCAGCTAAATTTGGAAGCCAATGTGTTGTAGTTGCCATTGATGCAAAACAAATAAATGGAGAATGGATGGTGCATTTAGTAGGAGGGAAAGTGCCTACTGATATAAAATTATTTGATTGGGCAAAGGAAGTAGCGCAGCGTGGTGCAGGTGAAATATTATTCACATCAATGGATCATGATGGTACAAAAAACGGTTTTGCTAATGAAGCGTTAGCCCATTTAAGTGCTTTGGTAAATATTCCTATAATTGCTTCAGGTGGAGCAGGTACTATACAACATTTTATTGATACTTTTGCAAAAGGAAAAGCCGATGCTGCTTTGGCCGCAAGTGTTTTTCATTTTAAAGAAATAGAAATCATAAATTTAAAGAACAAATTAAAAAATAATAATATAGCCGTTCGATTATAGTATAGTATAGTTCTGAGTAAGATAGGAATGAATTTAATTATAGAAATTAGTATAGTACAATTACTTTATGCCAAAAGACAACACATATAAAGATGCTTTAACACATCCAATATTTAAGTATATAGCACAAGCTTCAGAAAATTTACAAGTAAAAACGTTTGTAATTGGCGGTTTTGTGCGTGATTATTTTTTAAAAAGAGGTACTCCAAAAGACATTGATATTGTTGCAGTAGGCAGCGGAATTGAATTAGCGCAAGAAGTAGCACAATTATTACCAAATAAACCTAAAGTTCAGGTTTTTAAAACCTACGGAACCGCAATGTTGCGTTATAACGATATTGAAATAGAATTTGTTGGTGCAAGAAAGGAATCTTATAACGAAGCAAGCAGAAATCCTGTTGTTGAAGATGGAACTTTAGAAGACGACCAAAATAGGAGAGATTTTACAATAAATGCATTGGCTTTAAGTTTAAACACATCAGATTTCGGAACATTATTAGATCCTTTTAATGGATTGCAAGATTTAGAAGATAAGGTAATTAAAACGCCATTAAATCCTGATATAACATATTCTGATGACCCTTTACGTATGATGCGAGCAATTCGTTTTGCGTCTCAATTAAACTTTACAATTGAAAAGGAATCTTTAAATGCAATTACGAAGAACGCAACACGATTGGATATAATTACTAGAGAACGTATTATTGACGAATTTAATAAAATAATGCTTTCAAAAGTGCCTTCTGTGGGGTTATTATTGTTGCATAAAACCAATTTGTTACAACGTTTTTTACCAGAACTTACCGACTTACAAGGGGTAGATGAAGTTGAAGGACAAAAACATAAAGATAATTTTTACCATACCTTAGAAGTGGTTGATAACATTGCAGAAAACACTAACGATTTATGGTTGCGTTGGGCAGCATTATTGCACGACATTGGCAAAGCACCAACTAAAAAGTTTGATAAAAATGTGGGTTGGACTTTTCATTCACATGAGTTTGTGGGTTCTAAAATGGTATATAAATTATTTAAACGTCTAAAAATGCCGCTGAATACTAAAATGAAATTTGTTCAGAAAATGGTATTTTTAAGTTCTAGACCTATTGTTTTAGCAACAGATGTAACTGATGCTGCGGTAAGACGTTTGGTTTTTGATACAGGTGACGATATTGATAGTTTAATGACACTTTGTGAAGCAGATATAACAACAAAAAATCCTCTTAAATTTAGGCGTTACCATAATAATTTTAAAATGGTACGTGAAAAAATTAAAGAAGTTGAAGCACGAGATCACGTACGTAATTTTCAACCACCAATTTCTGGGGAATTAATTATGGAAACCTTTAACCTAAAGCCTTGCAGAGAAATTGGTCAGATTAAAGATGCGATAAAAGAAGCTATTTTAGATGGTAAAATTGCAAATGATTATAATGAAGCGTATGCTTTTATGTTAAAAAGAGCTGAAAAATTAGGACTTAAGGTTAGTGACTAATAAAACAGTTATATTTTCATTTAAAATTCCTAAAAATTCGTTTACAGAAGAAAAATTAACATCACCTTTGTAGGTATGTTTTAACGCACTTGCTGCACTAGCAAATTCCATAGATTTTACATCATAATAATGTTGTAAACCATAGATTAATCCTGCTGTAAAAGTAATACCTGTTTCAATTCTGTTAATGATATAATATTTAAACTAAAGTGCTTGCATAGTAACCAGTTTAAAATATTCACCTTTTTTGGCTAATAATTCGTCGTGTTTACCTTGTTCAACAATTTCTCCTTTTTGAAGTACTAAAATTAAATCTGCTTTTTGAATTGTGGATAAACGATGTGCAATTACTAATGATGTTCTATTTTCCATCATTTTCTCCAGTGCCACTTGCACAAGTTGTTCACTTTCGGTATCTAAGGCAGAAGTAGCTTCATCGAGAATCATAATAGGTGGATTTTTGAGCACAGCACGTGCAATACTTAAACGTTGCTTTTGTCCTCCTGAGAGTGTATTTCCGCTATCTCCTATGTTTGTTTCATATTGAAGCGGTAAATCTTTTATAAATTCGTGTGCATTTGCAATATTAGCCGCATCTTCTACTTGTTTTAAACTTGAAGTTTCAACTCCTAAACTAATATTATTTTTAACAGTATCATTAAATAAAATAGATTCTTGAGTTACAATTCCCATTAAACCTCTTAAAGATTTTTGCTTGATATCTTTAATAGCAACACCATCAATTTTTATAACACCTTTATTTACATCGTAAAATCTAGTTATTAAATTGGCTAGCGTAGATTTTCCACTTCCAGATTGTCCTACCAAAGCAACTGTTTGTCCTTTTTTAATTTTTAATGAAAAATCTTTTAAAACATATTCATCTAAGTATTTAAAAGAAATGTTTTCGAAAGAAATTTCAGTATCAAAACTATTTTTCTCTAAAGCATTTGGTGTATCGACAATTGTATTTTCGGTTTCTAAAATATCTATGATACGCTCTGCCGAAGCATTTCCTTTTTGAATACTATAAAATGCTGTTGAAATCGCTTTTGCAGGATTTAAAACTAAGTAAAATAGTCCAATATACCCGAAGAATTCCTGAGGTTGCATATTGCTGTTTTCACTTAAAACCAATCTTCCGCCAAACCATAAAATAGCAATGATCGTTGCTGAACCCAAAAACTCACTCATAGGAGAAGCTAATGTTTTTCGTTGAATAACGCTGGTCATTAAATCTCTAAATTTAGTAGTAGAATTATTGAATTTATTTTCAATTTTAGTTTCGGCATTAAACCCTTTTATAACACGCAAACCTGTTAAGGTTTCTTCCATAAAAGATAAAAAAGTTCCTGTTTCTTGTTGTGCCAGTAAAGACTTTGCCTTTAACTTCTTACTAATTGCAGAAATTATAAAACCAGAAACCGGCAATAGAATAAATACAAATAATGTAAGCTTTGCACTAATAGCAAACATTGATATTAATGTTAAAATAATGGTTAGAGGCTCACGAACAATGGTTTCTAATGAGGTTAAAAAAGAGTTTTCAACTTCCTGAACATCAGAAGTCATACGCGCAATAATATCGCCTTTTTTCTTTTCAGAAAAGTAAGAGAGCGGTAATTCTATAATCTTATGATATAGGCTATCTCGTAAATCTTTTACAACACCATTTCTTAAAAATGCCAATACAAAAGAAGCTAAATAGCGAAACAAATTTTTAAAGAAAAATAAACTAAAAGATAAAATACAGATAAAGAGTAGTGCTTTATCAATTCCACCACTATCCATTAATTCTGTGACTTTATAATTTAAAGATCCAGAAACAAAATCGTACAAACTTGAAATTCCGTTATAAATAGGTTTCTCGTAAGTAGGTTCCTCTTTTCCAAATAAAATTCCGAGTACAGGAATAAATCCTAAAACAGAGAGTACATTAAATAATGCATACAAAATATTGAATACTATATTTAGGTATGCATATTTAATATAAGGTTTTGCGTATTTTAAAATCTTTTTGAAATAATTCATTAAGATAGTTTCATTTCAGTAATAATTCGTTGAATTTTTGTATCTAAATCAGCTTCCACTTTTTGAGCATTTTCAATAGCATCTAGTGGTGCTTTTACGCTAAAGTAAAATTTAATTTTAGGTTCAGTTCCGCTTGGTCTTGCAGCAATCTTTGTTCCATCTTCAGTTTCGTAAATTAATACATTAGATGTTGGAATCTCAATAGTTTCAACTGTATTGTTAATTAGATTTGTTTTAGTTGAGGCGTCATAATCATATATATAAAGAACTTTAGAACCATCAATCTCAGTAACTGGATTTTCACGTAAATCTACCATCATTTGGGAAATTTGTTGTGCGCCATCCATTCCTTTTTTAACAATAGCAATTAAATGTTCTTTATAGAAGTTATTATCAACATAAATTTGTAATAATTCTTGATACATAGAGCTTCCTTTTGATTTTGCGTCTGCAGCAATTTCGCAGGCTAATAGGGTAGAGGAAACAGCATCTTTATCGCGCACAAAATCACCTACCATATAACCAAAACTTTCTTCTCCACCACCAATAAAATCGAGCGTTCCTTCTGCATCACGTATCATTTTGGCAATCCATTTAAACCCAGTTAAACTAACTTTAGATACTACACCGTAACGGTCGGCAATTTCACTTACTAAATTGGTAGATACAATTGTAGATCCAACAAACTGTTTTCCGTTTAATTTACCTGCTTCTTGCCATTTTTTAATCAAAAAGTCAGTCATTAAACACATGGTTTGGTTACCGTTTAACAGTACCATTTTACCTTCTAAATTTCTTACGGCAATTCCTAATCTATCACAATCTGGGTCTGTACCAATAACAATGTCTGCTTGAATTTTATCTGCTAAGTCTGTAGCCATTTTAAGAGCTGCAGGTTCTTCTGGATTTGGAGAAACTACTGTTGGAAAATCACCGTTTGGAACGCGTTGTTCTTCAACAATATGAACATTATTATATCCCGCTTTTTCTAATGCTTCTGGAACAGAAACAATAGATGTTCCATGTAGAGAAGTGAAAACAACTTTTAAATCATCACGGTTTTTAGTGCTTTCAAAAGTTCCATTATTTACACAAGAATCGGTAAAAACACTATCAACTTTTTCTCCAATAATTTCAATTAAATTTTCATTTGCATTAAATTTAATTTCAGAGAAATTTAAACTATTAACTACATCAATAATTTTTGAATCGTGTGGAGGAACAATTTGTCCACCATCATTCCAATATACTTTATAACCGTTATATTCTGGCGGATTGTGTGAGGCTGTTAAAACAATACCAGCATCGCAATTTAAGTGTTTTACTGCAAAAGAAAGCTCGGGTGTTGGTCTTAAATCTTCAAATAAAAATACTTTTATGCCATTGGCTGAAAATACATCTGCTACAATTTTTGCAAATTTTTGACTGTTATGACGGCAATCAAAAGCAATAGCTACTTTAAGTTGTTTATTAGGAAAAGTTTGAATTAAATAATTAGATAAACCTTGTGTTGCTTTCCCTAAAGTATATTTATTTATTCGGTTAGTTCCAGCGCCCATAATACCACGCATACCTCCTGTACCGAATTCCATATCTTTATAAAATCTATCGGCTAATTGATCTTGATCCGTATCGATTAAGAGTTTAATTTCTTTTTTTATTTCCTTATCAAATGTGTCTGTTAACCACAATGATGCCTTATCTATATAGGTGCTCATAATATTTTATATTCAAATTTTAATACAAAAATACTGTTATTCAATGTAAAATAATAGTACTATTTACTAAAACGTTATATATTGATTTTGTTAGAAATTGAATATCTTTTTGTGTCGGATTTTGTGCGTAGCATTATTTCTCCTAAAAACCCTGCTAAAAAAAATTGTGTACCAATAATCATAGTTACCAATGCAATGTAAAATTGCGGTCTATCTGTAATTAATCTACCTATAGGATTAAAAAATAATTTATCAATACCTAAATAAAAAGCAAATGTGCAACCTACAATAAACATTAAAGTACCTAAAAAACCGAATAAGTGCATAGGTCTTTTACCAAATGTTGATAAAAACCATATGGTAATTAGGTCTAAAAAGCCATTTATAAAGCGTTCTATTCCAAATTTAGTAACGCCATATTTACGTGCTTGATGTGCAACTACTTTTTCGTCAATTTTATTAAACCCGGCATTTTTTGCAAGTACTGGAATGTACCGGTGCATTTCACCATTTACATCAATGTTTTTAATAACTTCTTTTTTATAGGCCTTTAATCCGCAATTAAAATCATGTAATTTTAATCCTGAAGTTTTTCGGGCGGCAGCATTAAATAATTTTGAAGGAATGTTTTTTCTGATTTTAGAATCGTAGCGTTTCTTTTTCCAACCAGAAATTAAGTCGAAGCCATCTTTAGCAATTAAATTATACAATTCTGGAATTTCATCTGGACTGTCTTGTAAGTCCGCATCCATTGTAATAACTACATCGCCTTCAACTTCTTTAAAACCAGCATTTAGAGCTTGTGATTTTCCGTAATTTTTTTGAAAACGAATGCCTTTTACAAAAGCATTTTTTTTTGAAAGTTCTTTTATAACTTTCCAAGAAGTGTCTGTACTACCGTCATCAATAAAAAGTATTTCATAAGAATAACGATTGGATTGCATAACTTTTGCAATCCAATCGTGTAATTCATTTAAAGATTCTTCTTCATTAAGTAGTGGAATAACTACTGATATATCCATTTATTTTATTTTTAATCTTCTTCAGTTCTTTTTAATATTAAACCTTCAATAAGTGAAATAATAAACCCAAAGAATAAGCTTCCAACAATTCCCATTGCAGCACCAATTAGTGGACTAGAGAATTTTTCTTGCATACTTATTGCCATTTCCAATTGTTCATCTGTCATATTTGGATTTTGTTCTAACATTTTTTCTTGACCAACCTTCATCATATTTTCCATAAAATCTGGTTCAATAAAATTGATGAAAATTTGATTGTAAAGAACAGATATAATTGCACCAACCAAAGCAATTCCTAATCCAATTTTTAAAGCTTCACCTAAGCTTAAAAGATTATTATTACCTTCTTTAAAGTTTTTTAAACCCATAAAAATAATAACGGCCATAATTACAAAGCTAGCAGCCATTACACCAAACCCTTGGTCGTAAATTTTACCCATTGCATAAATTGCAACTGATAGGATAACAGAAACTACACCTAATATTAGTCCATAGTTTAACATTACTTGTTTTGATGATGTTGATTTTTGGTTTTCCATAATTGTTTTGTTTAGTTTTTAAGTATAACAAATATACTAAATACACATTTAGTACAAGGTTAAATTAATTATTATTACTATTTGTTTTTAATAATTTATTAGTAATCAGAAATTTAAAAATGTTACATAAAATTATAAAAAATTCGTTGTTTAAACTAAAAATTGATTGTAGATTTGCACCGGGCAAGTCCTACACAATCAGCTCCCTTTGAATCCTCCAGGGCGGGAACGCAGCAAAGGTATTAGGTTGTAGCGATGTGATGTAGGTAGCTTGCCTTTTTTTATGCACTATAATTACGGTATAAAAATCATTTTCTTTTAAATTTTACTTTTGCTAGGTTGTTGTTAATTAGATTTTTATAGCCGAATTTGATTCAGGAATAAAACAAATAAACTTTTACACTATTTAACCTTTCAACTTTTAATTAACTTTACCTTTAATTTTTTGATACTTAAAAATGAATAAAGTTGTTTTAATTACTGGCGGCTCATCTGGAATAGGAAAGTCTGTTGGAGAATTTTTATCTGAAAAAGGATTTACGGTTTATGGAACAAGCAGAAATCCACAGAATATTCAAGACCATCCTTTTAAATTAGTGGCGTTAGATGTAACAAATATTGAAACTATTACCGCAGCTGTAACCGAAATTGTTTCCAAAGAAGGAAGGTTAGATATTTTGATTAATAATGCAGGAATGGGAATTACGGGTCCAATTGAAGAAACGCCAACAGATGAAATGCGTAGTGTTTTTAATACAAATTTATTTGGTGCTATTGATGTTATGAAAGCAGTTTTACCACAAATGCGTTCTCAAAAAAGTGGTTTAATAATAAACGTTACTTCTATTGCAGGTTATATGGGGTTGCCTTTTAGAGGAATTTATTCAGCAACCAAAGGTGCATTGGAAATTGTAACGGAAGCTATTAGAATGGAAGTAAAAAGTTTTGGAGTACAGGTAACTAATGTTGCGCCTGGCGATTTTGCTACTAATATTGCATCAGGAAGGTATCATACACCTGTTTTTGAAAACTCACCTTACAAAAAAACGTACCAAGAAAATTTAGATTTAATGGATGCTCATGTTGATAGCGGTAGCGATCCTATAGAAATGGCTAACGCTATTTATAAAATCATTAAAACTCCAAAACCTAAAATACACTATAAAGTTGGAGATTTTATGCAGAAATTTTCAATTGTATTGAAAAAAATACTTCCAGATAAAATGTATGAAAAATTATTAATGAATCATTATAAATTATAAGTTTTTAGCTTATTCTATAATTATTTTTTTTGAAACATGAATACCATTATTCGTGACTTTCATAATATAAATTCCAGCAGTCCAACCTGTAACTTCTAATTTAGCATTGGTTTTTGGCTGTACTTTTATGGTATGCACTAACTGCCCGGTTACTGTATAAAACGTAATAGAAGTTGTTCCATTTGTTACGTTATTTTTTATATAAAATTGTTCTTGGGCAGGATTTGGATAAATAGCAATGTTCGTATTTAAAATATCTTCTTCAATTGAGAGTGTACTATCAGGATCACTATTTAGAAAAAAACCAATTGTATTAACATTAGAGGAGGTTAGTGTGCCAGTTGCACCAGAATTTTTATGCTGAAAAGAGGCATTAAAAGAATCCCCTTGATTTATGTTATTTACAATACCAATTAAACCTCCACTTCCTGTTTTATCAACTGGAACATAACGTTGGATTTCAAAGAGAGTTAATGTTCCTCCTGCAGAACTCCCAAATTTGTAGGTAGCATAAACTACGTTATTGCCTGAAGCCAACATATTATATGAAGCATGCATAAAAAACTTATTATCTGTAAAACCATTTGTAGGGGCTGTTATAGGTGCCGAGTTTATTTCCTCATAACTATTTGCAGTACTAGTGTCATTAGGAGGGAAATCACTGTACGCAGGAAAAACATGGTCTCCTGTGGCAATTGTGCTTCTTAATGCAACTGCTGAAATTGTAGTTCCAGATGTTGTGATATTAGTTCCATTAGTTACTTTGTGCCCTAACCTAAAATAATAATTTCCCGCTGGCTTGTTTTTAATTAAAGTAACAATGGTAGCAGCGCCAATTCCATTATTACCAGTTGCGATAATAGATCTTGTAATTTCTGAATTAGGAATGTCTGTAAAAGTATCATCATCGGTAGATTCTTGTAAAGACCATGCTCCAGTTGCAGAGGTATCTGTTGTACTAGTTGAAAATGTTGAAACAATATAAATATCTGCAGTTTTTTCTAAGGTAATCATATTTGTAGTTGCAGCGGCTATATAAGTTGCAGATGAAGTGCTTGCTGCAGCAGCAGTAGTAGTTGCTTGTTCATTTGGTAAGATAATAGTATTACTAGCAATCTCAATAGCAGTAATTACAGCTTTCGATGTAAACTGTTTGCTAGATCCAGTAGTAGTTTTAGCTTGTTCTAAGCTAAAAGTTTTTGATTCGGTTAGAGGTGCTCCATAGTCGAAAATAAAAGAGATTGCAACAATCCCTTTGTCTGTGTATGTTTTTGTTGCAATATAACGATCTATGGTTTGACTATCAGTAGTGCCATCTGTCAATCTGAATTGAGTATTTATATCACTATTTCCAACAGTTACTTCAACTTCGATTGTGGCTTCTACTAGAACCTTAGTGCCTGCTGATAAACTTAAAACTGTTGAAGCTACAGTATTCCATGTATTTGAAGAGGTGCTAGATGTAGCAGAACCTTGACTGAATGACGCGTTTAAAGCTTTTTGGGCATTAACAAATGTTGTATTTAACAACAAAAATAGTATAGCTGTAATACAAATATTATTTTTCATAAATACTCATTTATTTAATGCAAGGTTAAGTTAAAAAACATTTAGCAAAAATACAACTTTCATAAGCTTTTCTGAAAAGTAATAGAGTATTAGACAAATATTCTTTTTTAAAAGTGCATTTTTTTTTATCTGGAAGCTCATAAACCAATGATTTGACTACTTTTGTAGCAGAAAATAAATTAATACTAATTAATAAATTTAACAAATGAAATTTTTTATCGATACTGCTAACTTAGATCAAATTAGAGAAGCACAGGCTTTAGGGGTTTTAGATGGCGTTACTACAAACCCATCATTAATGGCAAAAGAAGGAATTACGGGTGCTGATAATATTTTGAAACATTATGTTGATATCTGCAATATTGTTGATGGCGATGTTAGTGCAGAAGTAATTGCTACAGATTTTGCAGGGATGATTAAAGAAGGTGAAGCATTAGCAGCTCTGAATCCTCAGATTGTTGTAAAATTACCAATGATTGCTGATGGTGTAAAAGCGTGTAAGTATTTTTCAGACAAAGGGATAAAAACGAATGTAACCCTAGTTTTCTCGGCGGGTCAAGCATTATTAGCAGCGAAAGCTGGAGCAACTTATGTTTCTCCGTTTATTGGTCGCTTAGATGATATTTCTACAGATGGCTTAAATCTAATTTCTGAAATTAGACATATTTATGATAACTATGGTTTTGGAACTGAAATTTTAGCAGCATCTGTACGTCATACAATGCACATTATAGATTGTGCTAAATTGGGCTCAGATGTTATGACAGGTCCTTTAAGCGCTATTAAAGGGTTGTTGAAACATCCTTTAACAGACAGTGGTTTAGCTCAATTTTTAGCAGATTATAAAAAAGGAAACTAAGTTTTTTAAAAGCTTTTTAATATTTAAAACCATAAAAAATGTTTATTGAATCAATTCAATAAACATTTTTTTTATAATTTTAATTTGTTCGCTGCTATAAATAACAACTTTTTTATATTACAGACTATAATAATCTAAGGCTTCAATAAGTAGTGATTTATCTACATTACAGTCGAATTTAAATTTCTCAAAATCAGAAAGTAATACAAAATTAACCTTACCGTTTACATTCTTTTTATCATGAATTAATAATTCAATAATGGCATCGTAATCTGAGGTTTCTATTACTACTTTTCCATAAATATTAAGCAATTTATCTTTAATCTCTATTAATTTATCAGAAGGAAAATTTAATAGTTTTTCAGATAAGAAAGCTTCCGTAATCATACCAATTGCAATAGCCTCACCATGAGTCAATTTTTCTTTGTTTTCAGACTCTAAAAAATAAGATTCAATAGCATGCCCTAAAGTATGTCCGAAATTTAAAATCTTACGAAGTCCATGTTCTTTTGGATCTTCGGTAACAACTTCATTTTTAATTTCAATAGAACGATGAACTAAAGAGATTATGTTACTAATATAGAGTTCTTTAAATTGTGTTATTTCACTCCATAGTTTAACGTCATACGTTAAGCCATATTTAATAATTTCTGCTAAACCAGAACGTATCTCACGTTCCTCTACAGTTTCTAAATATTGAGGATCGATAAGTACCATTTCTGGGTCTGAAAACAATCCAATTTGATTTTTTAAAACACCTAAATCAACACCTGTTTTTCCGCCAACAGAGGCATCAACCATACTTAATAATGTAGTTGGAATGTTAATAAATCTAATGCCTCTTTTAAAGCAAGATGCTACAAATCCGCCTAAATCTGTTATTACACCACCACCTAAATTAATTAGTAAACTCTTTCGGTCAGCTCCTAATTCAGTTAACGCATGCCATACTCCTGTACAAGTATCAAGGTTTTTGTTTTCTTCGCCAGATTCAATTTCAATAATTTCAATTTCAGAATTTGTTTCAAGGGATTCCAATAAAATTGGCAAACAGTTTTGGTTGGTATTTTCATCAACTAAAATAAAAATTTTTGATATATCTTTTGAAGCTAAAAAGGCATTTAATTTCAAATAAGCATCTTCATTAAAGTTTACAAAGTAATTATTGGATAATATAGGTTTCATTTTGGATAATATTTTTGTGCAAATTAAAGCGAAAAAAATGAAAAAATAAACTCTTTGTAATTATCTTTGATTAAACAAAACTTACAATGGAAAATTTATTTAATAATACAGAGGTTGCCTTTGCTATAAAGTCAAACGCTGAACTAGATAGAGCTTTTTATCTTTTTGAAATGATAAAACGTGAGCCGCTAGTAAAAATTGGTACAGCAGTAACCAGATTTGCTCTTAAAACTCATTTACCAGTTGAGGGGATTATAAGGGCAACTGTATTTGATCATTTTTGTGGTGGCGTAACAGAAGAAGATTGTATGCCTACAATTGATAAAATGTACACTAAAAATGTGCATTCTGTATTAGATTATTCAGCTGAAGGTAAGGAAGTAGAGGAGCAATTTGATCTCGCTATGGAAAAAACGTTAAACACTATTAAATTTGGAAAAGAAAAGCCATGTATTCCGTTTGCAGTTTTTAAACCAACAGGTTTTGGAAAGTTTAACATTTATCAAAAAATAACCGAAGGAGTACCACTAGATGCACACGAAGAAATAGAGTGGAAACGCATAAAGGAAAGATATGATATTGTAAGTAAAGCGGCATATGACAGGGATGTTCCGTTATTAATAGATGCTGAAGAATCTTGGATGCAAGATGCTGCTGACGATTTAATTGAAGAAATGATGCGTAAATACAATAAAGAAAAAGTAATTGTATTTGGAACACTTCAATTGTATCGCTGGGACAGATTAGAATATCTTAAGAAACTTCATGAACGTGCTAAAAAAGAAGGCTTTAAAATTGGAATGAAATTAGTGCGTGGCGCCTATATGGAAAAAGAACGTGAACGTGCAGAGAAGAAAGGATATGCAGATCCTATTTGTGAAAACAAAGAAGCCACAGACACAATGTTTAATGATGTTTTAACATATATGTTTAAAAACATTGAAGATATGGCTATTTTTGCTGGAACCCACAATGAAGAAAGCTCCTATTTGTTAATGGATTTAATAGCGAAATCTGGATTGGATAAAGATGATAGAAGATTGTGGTTTGGTCAGTTATACGGTATGAGTGATCATATAAGTTATAATTTATCAGATTCGGGTTATAATGTTGCAAAATATTTACCTTTTGGACCTGTAAGAGATGTTATGCCTTATTTAATTAGAAGAGCTGAGGAAAATACATCTGTTGCGGGACAAACAAGTCGAGAATTGCGCCTTTTAAAAGAAGAGAGAGAGCGAAGAAAAATTTAATCCTACTTTTTTAAACTGTTTACTTTAAAAATAAACATTGCTAAATTAATATCGTTCAAAAGCTATTATAAATTAGTTATTGAACGATATTTTTTAATAGTTGAAAAATAATATGCTAAAATTTATCTTTACCAAACAATTTTATCACTCTTTTCTCTTAACCTAATATTAGTAGCAATATTATTATCAATAGTAAAAGAATAAAAACTGCTCCAATAACTCCTTAATTCTAGGCAACTAATGGTAAGTTGTTAGATATCATAAGAATACGTTTTTAACTAATCTAATTATTTTAGAAAAATGATAATTCAATTTTTGTTGTAATAAACCAAATAAATCAATTACTTTTGCAGCTTCTAAAAAAATACGGAATATGAAATCTATTAGAAATATAGCAATTATAGCCCACGTTGATCACGGTAAAACTACGTTGGTTGATAAAATTATCGATCAAGCTCACATTTTAGATGAGCGTAAAGTTAGAACTGATCTACTCTTAGATAATAATGATTTAGAGCGTGAGCGAGGAATTACTATTTTATCTAAAAACGTTTCAATCAATTATAAGGGTGTAAAAATAAATATTATTGATACCCCTGGTCACGCCGATTTTGGTGGTGAAGTTGAACGTGTATTAAAAATGGCAGATGGTGTTTTACTATTAGTTGATGCTTTTGAGGGACCAATGCCACAAACGCGTTTTGTTTTAGGTAAGGCTCTAGAGCTAGGGTTAACTCCAATTGTTGTTGTTAATAAAGTTGACAAACCAAACTGTACACCAGATATAGTGCACGAAAAAGTTTTCGATTTAATGTTTGCATTAGATGCTACAGAGCAACAATTAGAATTTGATACTATTTATGGTTCTGCAAAAAATGGTTGGATGAGTAGAGATTGGAAAGATGAAACTACAGATATAGTTCCTCTTTTAGACTCTATATTAGAAAATATTCCTGAAGCTCCTTATAAAGAGGGTACAGTTCAGATGCAAATAACATCGTTAGATTTTACATCTTTTGTTGGTAGAATTGCAATTGGACGTGTTTTTAGGGGTGATTTAGAAGAAGGAAAAGATTATATGTTGTGTAAAGCTGACGGAAGCTTTAAAAAAGTACGAATTAAAGAATTACACACATTTGAAGGCTTAGGAAAAGATAGAACTTCTAAAGTTAGAAGTGGAGATATTTGTGCAATTACAGGGATTGAAGGATTTGACATTGGAGATACCATTGCTGATATTGAAAATCCTGAAGCTTTACCGAGATTAAAAGTAGATGAACCTACTATGAGTATGTTATTTACCATTAATAATTCTCCTTTTTATGGTAAAGAAGGTAAATATGTAACTTCTCGTCATTTAAGAGATAGATTATATAAAGAAACCGAAAAGAACTTGGCACTTAGAGTTGAAGATACAGATACAGAAGAAAAATTCAATGTTTATGGACGTGGAATTTTGCATTTATCCGTACTTATTGAAACAATGCGAAGAGAAGGTTACGAATTACAAGTTGGGCGTCCGCAAGTTATTATTAAAGAAATTGATGGTGTTAAATGCGAGCCTTATGAAACGTTAGTAATTAATGTTCCTGAAGAATCTGCAAGTAAAGCAATTAACCTTGTAAGTTTAAGAAAAGGAGATTTATTAGTAATGGAACCAAAAGGAGACTTACAACATTTAGAATTTGATATTCCTTCTAGAGGTTTAATTGGATTACGTAATAAAATTTTAACAGCTACTCAAGGTGAAGCTATTATTAATCATAGATTACGTGGCTTTGATGCTTATAAAGGAGAAATTGCAACTTCCAATAATGGTGCTATTATTTCTGCAGAAACGGGTAAAGCAACAGCTTATTCTATAGATAAATTACAAGATAGAGGTAAGTTTTTTATCGATCCTAATCAAGATATTTATAAAGGTCAGATTGTTGGAGAAAACAATAAACAAGAAGATATGGCTGTTAATTTAATTAAAGGTAAAAAATTAACAAACGTTCGTAAATCTGGAACTGATGATAGTGTTAAAATTGCTCCAAAAATTGATTATTCTTTAGAAGAATGTATGGAATATATTAAAGAGGATGAATATTTAGAAATAACACCTCAAAGTTTACGTATGCGTAAAATAGCATTCAGATAAATACTTATTTATAACTTTTAAAAAAACGCTTTCAAAAATTGAAAGCGTTTTTTTTTAATTTTTTTGAATCTAAAAAATAGGTGTAATTAATTACCTATAAAAGTACAAATAGTTACTTATTTATTTTAATATTCTTTTTTTAATTGCATCATTAGCAAACCAAACAAGAAATAAAGCAATTACTATAGTTACTAAAGGTAAAATAACTCTAATTCCAGTTAAAGCAACAAATTCTTGAATAAAAAAATTATAAACAACTTGCACAACAACCGTTACAAAAGACAATAAAAACATTGGTTTTGCCCATTTTTTCTTTAAAACTAATGCAAGAGCTCCTAAAAAACCAGAAAATACTGCAATTGCAAATGCTGCAGTAACCCAAACAGGTACATTTGCGAAATAAGCCTGTTCATTTTCCGACAATAATAACAGTGCTTCATTTGTCATGTAGGCTTGATTTAAATATACTACTACACCCATTATATTCCAAAATAAGGCGATACTACTTACTATCCAAAAGGTTGTATTAGGTTTTGTTGTTGAATTTGACATAATATAAATTATTAAGATTAGTTAAAAGCTATA
This sequence comes from Lutibacter litoralis, assembly GCF_014646675.1. GTDB lineage: Bacteria > Bacteroidota > Bacteroidia > Flavobacteriales > Flavobacteriaceae > Lutibacter > Lutibacter litoralis. Next base: position 160,482 of record NZ_BMNS01000005.1, read on the forward strand.
AATCTATGCACAAATTAGTATAATTATTAAAGTTAACCAAATTTTAATCGATTGAAAATCAATGTAAAGTGCCATAAATTATGTTCGTGTCATTTAATTATTTATTAGAAATGGATTAAAAATAATTAACCTTAGTGGAATTCTTTATTGAGATTTCCTTGTTTAAATCTTCCATTTTAAAATATTTTATATCAATATTTTAACGTGTCATATAATAAATTAAATAGGAAATGTTATATTTGCAAAAGTTTTCATTATATTATTGCATATAATTTAAACAAGTCATTTAAATATCTTCAGTTGTATTTTGTAAATCAATTTCAAAAATTGTTTTCATAAAAAAATAATTTTAATTCAAATGACAACCTTAACTGTTTAGGGAAAAACAGATAAAACAAATAAAATTTAACATAAATAATTAATGGCAGGATCACAAGAAACATTTGGTAAAAAAGAAAGAGAGAAGAAAAGATTAAAGAAAAAGAAAGATAAACTTTTAAGAAAAGAAGAGCGTAAAGCAAGTGGACAAGACAACCTGTTTGTATATGTTGACGAGTTTGGGCAGTTGACAGATACGCCACCAGATCCATCCAAAAAAATTAAAGTTGATGTAGAAAGCATTGAAATAGGCATTCCTAAAAAAGAAGATAGAGAAGAAGAAGCTCCTGTTGACAGACAAGGAAAAGTTTCATTCTTTGATACTTCAAAAGGTTTTGGTTTTATTATTGATTCCAATTCACAAGAAAAGTTTTTTGTTCACGTAAGTGGTGTTTTAGAAGAAATTGCTGAAAATGATAAAGTTACTTTTGAACTTGAAAAAGGTTTAAAAGGGATGAATGCTGTACGCGTTAAAAAAATATAATTTTAAAATAAATACTCTTTTAAAAGCTACTTTTTTGAGTAGCTTTTTTATTGATTAAAATAATTGGATATACTGGTATTTTTTAAAAGTATATTTACAAGCAAATAAAAAAACATGTCAACATTTTTAGAATTAGGAGTTCATAAAGAGTTTATAAAGGGTTTAAAAGAACTTGGTATAAAAACACCTACAGAAGTACAAATAGCAACCATCCCAGTTTTATTAAAATCTAAGACTGATTTAATAGGTTTAGCACAAACAGGAACAGGTAAAACAGCAGCTTTTGGGTTGCCGATTTTACAAGCTATAGATTCTAATGCTGAAAATATTCAGTCCTTGATTTTAGCGCCTACAAGAGAATTAGCGCAACAAATAAAAAAACAACTTTTTAAATACACTAAATATTTAGATTCTAAAATTTTTATTGAAGCCGTTTATGGTGGTGAAAAAATTGAGCGTCAGATTAGCAATTTAAAAAGAACCACCCACGTGGTAGTAGCAACCCCTGGAAGGTTGATAGATTTAATTGAAAAAGGTGAAATAGATTTGAGCAAGGTATCAACCTTGGTATTAGATGAAGCTGACGAAATGCTGAGCATGGGTTTTAAACAAGACTTAAATAGAATTTTAAAATATACTGGGAAAAAGAAAAATACATGGTTGTTTTCGGCTACAATGCCAGAAGAAATTCAACAAATTATTAAAACATATATGGCTGCAGATGCCATAAAAATTGCTGTCAATAAAAATTCTTTAGTGAATGCGAATATTACGCATCACTATATTAAAACAACTATTAAAGAGAAACCAGAATTATTAATTAAAATTTTAGAACGAAGAGCCAACGATAGAGGTATTATTTTTTGTAGAACAAAAGCAGGCACACAAAATTTAACAGCTTTTTTAAAAGAAGAAGGTTTTTCGGTAGATGCTTTAGAGGGAGACATGCAACAAAGAGACCGTGAAAAAGTTATGCGAGCTTTTAAAAACAGAAGCTTACAAGTTTTAATTTCTACAGATGTTTCTGCTCGGGGTATTGATGTTAGTAACTTAGGCTTTGTAATTCACCATCAATTACCAGAACAATTAGAATATTACACCCATAGAAGTGGAAGAACGGCCAGAGCAGGAAAAGCAGGTTTTTCAATTGCGCTTATTTTACCAAATGAGTTACAAAAAATTATAGATCTTCAAAAATCTTTAGGAATTAAATTTGTTGAAATCTCTATATAGCTTTAATAAAATACATAGCATATAAACAATAACAATCAATTTAGTACTGATGCTTTTCTAAAGGCAAGAATCAATTAGAATGAATTTATTTCCAATAGCAAAAAAAACTTTTATTGAAATAATAAATTGAATGTTTTTTTGTTTAAAATATTCAATTTAAATTATAACTACTTACAAAATATAGCATTCTTTATAAATTTCATATTATTTTAAAGATTCTTTAAGAAAAATAGTACTTTTAAGATTTATAAAAAGTATTTCTTAATGAAACATATTTCTTTACTACTATTTTTATGTACATCCATTTTTGGGTTTGCACAAAATTCTAATAAAAACACTTTAAAAAATCAATCTGAAGTTATAACACAAGGTCCAGAAAATGGGACCTTATTAATTGTTGGTGGTGCTGCATCTAACTATTTTTATGAAGTATTTATGAACCTTGTTGGAGGAGAAAATGAACTAATTGTCGTAATTCCAACCGCTGGTACAAGTGAAGAAATTTCAAAAGAAGATTTAAATAATTTTAAAAATAGCTTTATTAAAAAGGGGTTTAAAAATGTAATTGTTTTACATACGCACAATCCAGAAGAAGCCAATAAAGATGAATTTATACAACCTTTAAAAAAGGCAAAAGGTGTTTGGTTTAGTGGGGGAAGGCAATGGAGATTAGCTGATTCGTATTTAAATACAAAAACGCACGAAGCATTTAAAGCACTTTTAAAAAGAGGAGGAGTAATTGCTGGAAGTTCTGCAGGTGCTACCATACAAGGGTCTTATTTGGCGCGTGGAGATACAAAAACCAATACAATTATGATGGGAGATCACGAAGAGGGGTTAAATTTTTTAACAAATGTGGCAATTGATCAACATTTACTAGCAAGAAACCGACAGTTTGATATGTTTAATATTTTGAACCATCGTCCAGAGTTATTGGGAATTGGTTTAGATGAAGATACAGGAATTATTGTTACTAATAATACTTTTAAGGTTATTGGAAAAAGTTATGTAGCTATATACGATGGAACTAGATGGATAAAAGATAAAAATGAAATTATAAAGTTGCCAAAAGGTAGCAGAGATTTTTATTTTCTTAAAAAAGGAGATAAATACAATTTAAATAAACGTAGAATTATTAGAGATTAAAACTATAAAATAAGGGAAAAATTATGAGAAAAATACTAATTATTGGTTTACTGATAAGTACAATAACAACTTCTTTTGCACAAAAAAAAGTGTTAGATCATAAAGATTTTGACAGTTGGAATGCTGTGAAAAATCAAAAAATATCAGTGGATGGAAATACTATTATGTATTTAGTTGAAAAAGGTGAAAAGGACAGTCATCTTAAAATTAAAAACAATAAAGGTCAACTTATTTTTGAACACGAAAGAGCTGAAAAACCAGTGTTTACAAATAATACTAAAGTAGCCATTTTCACAGTAAAACCATGGAAAGACAGTATTAAAGAATTAAAACGAAATAAGGTTAAAAAGGATAAATTACCAAAAGACACCTTGGCTATATACAATCTTCAAACTAATTCGTTTTCAAAAATAGCACATGTAAAATCTTATAAAACTCCAGAAAAATGGGACGGTTATATAGCCTATTTACTTGAAGAAATTAAGGCTGTAAAAAAAGAAAAAGATTCTTCTGAAAACGATACGATAAAAAGAGAACCTAAGGACAAGAAAAAGGAGAAAATAAAAAAAGTGGGAAAAGACAATGGCTATCATTTAGTTTTAAGAGATCTAAATACCACTAAACAAGATACTTTTAAATTTGTTACAAATTATATTTTCGCTAAAGAAGGAAAACAATTGGCCTTTATAACAACAGGCGTAGATTCTAAAGTAAATGCAGGGGTTTATGTATATAATTTAGAGAATAAACAGTTAACTCCTGTTTTTGAAGCTAATGATAAAACTAAATATTACCAGTTAAATTTTAGTGATTCAGGTAAAAATTTAGGATTTGTTGCGGATTTAGATACTACAAAAGTTCAAGTTAGACCAAATGAATTGTTCCATTGGACTAAAGGTAAACCTAAAGCTCAAAAATTACTAGACCCTGCAACTGCACCAAAAGGTTATAGAGTTTCTTCAGAAGGAAACATATATTTTTCAAAAGATGAAACCAAACTATATTTTGGATTAGCAAAACCTCCAATTGTAAAAGATACTACATTATTAGATGAAGAGATTGTAAACGTAGAAGTTTGGACTTATGATGAACCTAGGTTGTACACAGTTCAGGAATTACAAGTAAAAAACGATGCTAAAAAATCGTATGTAACTGCAATTCATTTAGCAAATAATAAATTAGTGCAATTAGGTTCTGAAGAGTATCCTTCTACTCAAATTGGAAACGAAGGAAATGCTGAATTTGCGTTGCTTAGTAATCCAGAACCATATCTTTTGGAAAGTCAGTGGACAGGAAATTCTGCACGTGATTATGCAATTGTAAACATAAATACTGGAAATATTACTGAAATATTAAGTAAAATTAGCGGACGTGTTCGTTTAAGTCCTAATGCTAAATATGCCTATGGATACAATACTGTTGATAGTACTTGGTTTACAGTTAATTTAGCTTCAAAAAAAATAACAAACCTTACAAAAGGAAAGGGTTTTTATGATGAATTGAATGATTCTCCAGTAAATCCAAGATCATATGGAGCTGCAGGTTGGATAGAAAATGATGCCTCAATTCTGTTGTATGATAGATTTGATATTTGGCAGTTTAATCCTGAAAATGGTTCTAGTAAAAAATTAACAAACGGACGTGCTTCTAAAACTAGTTATAGATACATTGAATTAGACAGAGAAGAACGTTTTTTAAATAGAAACGAAAAATGGTTGTTCTCTACGTTTAATGAAACAAATAAACATTCAGGTTATTTTGAATTCAATCCTAAAAACAATAAAGGAAAACAATTAATTTCTGATGCTTTTAGATTTTCTCAACCCTTAAAGGCAAAAGAAACAAAAGATGTAATTTTTACAAAACAAAGTTTTAAGGTTTATCCAGATATTGTTTATTCTGATTTGAGTTTTAAAAAACAAACTAAAATTAGTAATGCAAATCCACAACAAAGTGAATACAATTGGGGAACAGCTGAGTTGGTACATTGGACATCTTTAGATGGTGATGCATTAACTGGAATGTTAATAAAACCAGAAAATTTTGATCCTTCAAAAAAATATCCAATGATTGTTAACTTTTATGAAAAAAGCTCCGATGGACTTTTTAATCATAAAGCGCCATCACCGGGAAGATCTACTATAAGCTACAGTTTTTATGCCAGTAGAGGCTATTTAATTTTTAATCCAGATGTTAATTATAGAATTGGATACCCTGGAGAAAGTGCCTACAGCTGTGTAATTCCTGGAGTTACTTCACTTATTGAAAAAGGTTTTGTTGATAAAGATAATATTGGAGTGCAAGGGCATAGTTGGGGAGGTTATCAAATAGCTTATTTGGTTACAAAAACCGATATTTTTAAAGCAGCAGAATCGGGTGCTCCCGTTGCAAATATGATTAGTGCTTATGGCGGAATTAGATGGTGGACAGGTTTAAGTAGGCAATTTCAATACGAGCATACGCAAAGTCGAATAGGAGGTACCCCTTGGGAATATCCAGCACGTTATGTAGAAAATTCTCCAATTTTTAATATTGACAAAATTAATACACCACTATTAATTATGCATAATGATGCAGATGGACACGTGCCTTGGTATCAAGGAATAGAGTTTTTTGTTTCATTAAGAAGATTGGGAAAACCATCTTGGTTTCTAAATTATAATGAAGAACCACATTGGCCTTTAAAAATGCAAAATAGAAAGGATTTTAATATTCGTATGCAACAGTTTTTTGATCATTACTTAAAAAGTGCTCCAATGCCAGTTTGGATGAAAAGAGGAGTTCCTGCTATTGAAAAAGGGATTAATCAAGGGTATGAGCTAATTCCTACAACTGATTAATTTTTTAATATATTTAAATGAAAACAGCTTCAGTAAAAGAATTAAAAACAGAATTAAAAGATTGTTCAAATTCAGAATTGGTTGAGCTTGTTTTAAGGCTTTCAAAATTTAAAAAAGAAAATAAAGAGCTATTAACATACTTGTTATATATGGCATCTGATGAAGATGCCTATATTTCAGGTATTAAAATTGAAGTTGAGCAATTATTTAAAGAAATAAATACTTCTAGTTATTATTTTATGAGAAAAAGTATTCGTAAAATCTTACGGATTGTTAAAACTTATATACGGTATTCAAAGAAGAAGGAAACAGAAGTTGAATTATTACTTTATTTTTGTAAACAACTAAAAGGTTTAAGACCGTTAATTGTGCGAAATACAACGCTTAAAAACCTATTTGAAAGACAGGTTTTATCTATTGAAAAAATGGTATCAACGTTACACGAAGATTTACAATACGATTTTGCTGTTGAGCTTCAAAAATTAAAGAATTAAATCAGAAAAATACACCGTTGAAAAAAAAATTTCATAAAAAAGTTGCATTCACACTAATAAAGGCTGTATTTTTGTGAGTTTTTAAATTACAAATGTGACCTTAACTACTACAGACTTAGAAGAAAAAAAAACTGGTAAAGAATTATATAATTATCAGAAAGAAGCAATTACAAAAATTTTCAAAAGATTTGAAGAAGCTCCTGATGATTATCATTTGCTTTTTCAATTGCCTACTGGAGGTGGAAAAACTGTAATTTTTTCTGAATTAGTGCGTCAATACTTAAAGCACCACAATAAAAAAGTATTAATTCTTACCCATAGAATAGAACTTTGCAAGCAAACCTGCTCCATGCTATCAGACTTTGGTGTTATAAATAAAGTAATAGATAGCAAAGCTAATTTAGACGATCATAGAGATTATTCTTGCTATGTTGCAATGGTAGAAACTTTAAACAATAGGCTAAATGATAATAAATTAGATATTTCGGATATAGGCTTGGTAATAATAGATGAAGCTCATTATAATTCTTTTACAAAACTATTTAAATTTTTTGAAAAATCTTTTATACTAGGTGTTACGGCAACACCCTTAAGTTCTAATATTCAGTTACCTATGACTGATAATTATGAAGAATTAATTATTGGTGAATCTATAGAGACGCTGATAAAAAACAATTTTTTAGCCAAAGCAAAGACATACTCATACAACGTTGGATTAACTTCCTTAGTTGTTGGAATTAATGGAGATTATACCGTAAAATCTTCTGATGATTTGTATACGAATAGTGAAATGTTAGGAAAATTAGTAAGAGCCTATGAAGAACGATCTTTAGGTAAAAAAACATTAATCTTCAATAACGGAATTAACACTTCAATAAATGTTTTTGAAGCATTTAAAATGGCAGGTTATCCTATTATGCACTTAGATAATACGGCTACAAAAAGAGAGCGTGAATTTATATTAAGATGGTTTAAAAAAACTCCCAATGCAATTTTAACTTCAGTAAGTATTTTAACAACTGGATTTGATGAACCAACAGTTGATACCATTATTTTAAATAGAGCTACCAGATCTTTAACATTATATTATCAAATGATTGGTAGAGGATCTAGAATATTAAAAGATAAAACATCTTTTAATGTGATAGATTTAGGAAATAATATCCACCGATTTGGAATGTGGGGAGCACAAGTAAATTGGCAAAAAATATTTAAATACCCTAGTTATTATTTAGATAATTTATTAAATGATGAAGATTTAGAAGATAATTTTAGGTATGAAATGCCAGAAGAGTTAAGAGTTAAATTTTCTAAAACAGAAGATGTATTTTTTAATGTTAAGAAAGTATATACAGAAGCCATAAAAATTGGAGAATCTTCTAAAGTTGTATTATCTCGTTCTATAGAACAACACGCTAGAATTTGTATTGAAAATAGCGAAGATGTATACGATGCTTTAATATTGGCTAAGTTATTAGGAGACGATATAGATTACAGAATTCAGCAATATTTAAAGTGCATTTGTAAAAGCACAAATAGTTTTACAGATTGGCTAAAAGACGATTATAGGCAAAAGTTAAGAACCTATTTACTTGCCAATTTTGATAGTGTTTTTGAAGAAATTCATGGATACCCGCCAGAAGATTAACCTTTTTTATATAAAAAATGTATAAGATACTTCAAAGTATTATATAAAAAATAACTAATTTTAAATAGAGCATTAAAATTTCCAATTTATTAAGACTTTTTTTTAGTAATATTGGCTTCATAAAAAAGCTTAGGCTTTACATATTTTTTAATACATGAAATCGAATAGCAAAGTACTAGTAATTCTAGCTTTTTTTTCAATTTATATAATTTGGGGATCAACTTATTTATTAAATAAAATTGCTGTAACTGAATTACCTCCTTTTATGTTGGCTTCAATCCGTTTTTTATCTGCGGCAATCTTGATTTTTATAATTGCTAAAATATCTGGGATTAAAACCTCCATTACACGTAAGCAGCTTTTAAATTGCACAATTGCGGGATTTTTATTTTTAACTTTTGGAAATGGAGTAGTGGTTTGGGCTTTAAAATTTGTTGACAGTGGTTTTGCGGCACTTGAAATATCGGCGCAGCCATTAGTTGTATTAATTTTAATGTTAATACTGCAAGGAAAAAAAATTCAACCAATGTCTATTATTGGAGTTATATTAGGAAGTATTGGTATTTATTTATTGGTGAGTCAGAAAGAATTAATACATCAAGAAGATTCTATTAAAGGGATGTTAATGATATTTGCTGGAATGGTAAGTTGGAGCTATGGAAGTATATTTGTAGCCAAGGCAGATTTACCTGCGAATTTCTTTGTAAATACAGGTTATCAAATGTTAATGGGTGGTTTAATGTTATGTATTGCTAGTATTAGTTTTGGAGAAGAATGGATCGCAATTGCTAATTGGAGCACATCTATACAATTATCAATGGTTGGTTTAATAATTTTTGGAAGTATAGTTGCCTTTACCTCTTTTAATTATTTACTAAGAGCAGTTTCTCCAGAAAAAGTTGCCACATCTACGTATGTAAATCCTATAATTGCTTTACTGCTCGGTTGGTTTTTTTTAAACGAACAAATTACGCTACAATCAATAATTGCAGCTGCAATTCTTTTAACGGGTGTTTTCTTTATTAATACTAAGAAGAAATTGGTGCTATTTTCAAGGTTTAAAAAGCAATAAACTTGTAGAACGCGATTAATAACATTTTTTTAGTATATTTAACATATTGTAATTAACTAATATTCAATTATTTAATACTAAATACTCTTTTAAAGATTGTATATATTAGGAATTTATGAGTACTAACTAATTAAACTTTACATTATGAAAAAACTAATTTTATTAAGTCTTACAATCGTATTATTTGCATCTTGTCAAGAAAAAGCCGCAAAGCGTTACACACAAAATTCGCCTGAAATTGAGGTTTTAAAATCTGTAATTAAAGATTACAATACTAAGAATTGGGAAGGTTTGGTAAGTCACTATGCAGATACTTCAAAAACCTTCTTTAATACTGTTGATAAACCATTTGCTTCTAAAAAGCTTGCAGAATATCATACTCAAAATGATGTAAACTATTCAAAAAGAGGATTTATTGACGAAGGTCAAGAATATGAAATGGTTTTAACAGATGATGGTAAAACTTGGGTGAATTTTTGGGGAACTTGGAAAGGAACTTTAATTGGAAACAATAAAGAAATAACCTTAGCAGTTCACTTAACAGCCCAATTTATTGATAATAAAATTGTTCAAGACCACGGATATTGGGACGCTTCAGAAGTTGTTTTAAGCCTTCAAGAAATTGAAGCAGCCAAAAATATGATTGAAGAGGTTGAAGAAGAATAAAATTTAAAGGGTATTCTAAACTCAATTAAAAATTAATTAACAACTGTCTTAAAATGCATAGTGTGTTTAAAAATGATATATTTAAATTTATTATATCCATACGGGCTAATATGAACACTTTAACTATTTTAAAAATTAGTAATAATGCATTATAAGACAGTCTAATTATCCTTTTTTAAGCCAAGGTTTCCCCATTTTTAATAATGGTTTATTTGCAACATCATTAATAATTATTCCACCCATCATATACCAAGCTCCTAAGGCACAAATAATTAAAACATAAGCAGCCCAAACAGTTAATTCAGGAAAACCGAAATGTGCTAGATCTAATAGTATAAAACCTATTACTAAAGCTGTAAATGTAAAAGCCATAGCTCCGTGAATAAATAGGGAAGCTATCCAAAGTATTAGTGTTAATAATGTCCATACAATTAAATAGAAACCAACATCAACACCTGTTGAATTGTAAATATTAAAATGATTACAGATCCAGATAACACCTAATCCTATCCAAAAAGCACCATAACTTGTAAATGCTGCAAAACCAAAATTATTTCCCATTTTTTGTTCTAAAAATCCAGCAATCATTTGTGCTAAACCTCCAAAAACAAAACCCATTGCTACAACAGGACCTAATCCAATAAGACCTAAATTATGAAATTGTAGTAGTAATGTTGTTAATCCAAAACCTCCAAGACCAACAACTGCTGGATTTGCTAATTTAATAGTACTCATAGTTATTATATTTTTTAAAAATGAGCACAAATATGTAGCAATAATTTATTTTGGATTATGATTAAAGTCATTGTTAAATTTGATTTAAAATTTCACTATATTTCAAACGATTTCATAAGATATACTTCTTTAAAATTTTATAAAAAAGCACATTTTTTTTTATAAATAATATTGAATTTTTTATAGAAATTAAAGATGTACCAGGAAAATTGGATAGTTTTATATTGTCTTACAAGTTCTACTCTTTTTAAATTCTTACATTTGTCTGTTAAATTTTTAAAATGGTAAATTCTAATAGATATTCTTTAGTAAATCCAAAAAAATCTCCCGTTTTTTATGGTTATGTTGTCCTTTTTTTTGGAATCATAGGTGTTTTAGCAAGTATACCAGGACAAACTGTAGGGGTTTCTGTATTCACAGATCCTGTTAAAGATGCTCTGGGGCTTTCAAGAAATCAGTTTAGCAATGCTTATATGATTGGAACATTATTAAGTTCTTTTTTAGTAACAAAAGCAGGATTTTTATTCGATAAATATGGTGCAAGGTATGTGGCATTTTTTGCAACTGTATTTTTAGGAATTTCATTGTTATTATTTTCAATCTCAGTTAAAATAAGTGAAACTTTTAAATCAATTTTAAATATTGATTCTTGGATAATACCATTTGCTTTAATTACAGTTTTATTCTTTTTTATAAGATTTAGTGGACAAGGAGTTTTAACTATGACTTCTAGAAATATGATTATGATATGGTTTAATAAAAACCGAGGTAAAATTAATGCAATAAGTAGCATAACGGTTTCATTAGGGTTTTCTGCATCACCAATTTTAATCAACCGTTTAATTGATGACTACGGCTGGGAATTAAGTTGGCAAATACTAGCCGTTTGCTTGTTTATTTTTAGCTTCTTTATAATACAATTTTACAGAAACAAACCTGAAGATTTCGATTTAAAACCAGATGGATCAATTACAGATAAAAATAAAGAAACCATTGATATTGAAGAAGTTGAAGATAATTTTACTTTAGCCAGAGCTAAAAAAACAAGAGCTTTTTGGATGTATGGGTTAATTTTAGCATTTAATAGCTTTTTTATTACCGGTTTTACGTTTCATGTGGTATCTATTTTTGCGAGTCAAGATTATACAAAATCTCAGGCTATTGCAGTGTTTTTACCCATTTCTATTATTGCCATTTCTGTAGCAACATTGTGTAATATATTAAGTGATTATATTCAGCATAAAATTTATTTATATATTATGATTGCTAGTGGAATTTTAGCTTCACTAGGATTGTTATTTTTATCTTCATCGTTTGGAATTTATATGTTAATAACAGGTTTAGGGTTGTTAGGAGGTTTATTTTCGGTTGTAAATGCAGTTACTTGGCCTAAATATTATGGAAGAAAATATTTGGGATCTATTACAGGGAAAGTTATGAGTTTTTTGGTAATTGCAAGCGCCATTGCACCAAGTTTATTTAGTTATTGTTTTTCTAATTTCGGTTCTTATAGCAATATTAGTTATATAACATTAGCTTTTTTGTTGTTCTTAATAATTGGGTCTTTTAAAGTTGAAAACCCACAAAAATATTTATAAATTAAAAAGAAGAAAGTAAGCTTTATGATAAAGACATATCTATTCAGTATTTTTAAATTGATATAGATCATTATCTCATTCTAAAACCTAATTTTATATCAAAAAAACCTGACGAGATATGTTGAATAAATTCAACAAATACTGTCAGGCTTTTTATAAAATATTTTAAATTTTATTATTTGATTTCAACGACTTCAAGATCAAAAATTAGTTCTTTACCCGCCAATGGATGATTCCCATCTATAATAACAGTTTCATCTTTAACTTCAACAATCATCAAATTCATTTCTTGTCCATCTTGAGTTTTTGATACAAGTCCCATTCCAACTTGAGGTTCCATATCTTGTGGAAGTTGACTTTTTTGAACTTCATGAATTAATTCTTCACTTGGCTCTCCATAAGCTTCCTCTTTTGCAAGAGTAATTGTTTTTTTCTCATTTAATTTCATATCGATGAGTCCTTTTTCAAAACCAGGAATCAATTGTCCCTGTCCTAAAGTAAACTCTAAAGGTTCTTTACCTTCTGAACTATCAAAAATTTGACCGTCTGATAATTTTCCAGTGTAGTGTACCTTAACCGTGTTGTTTTCTTTAACTTGAATCATAAAATTACTTTTAATTTAAAAAATACATTTTGCATAATTTTTACACGCTTTGTATTTAAATTTAACATTAATTTGTTATTGTACTAAAACCAAGCCAAAAACCAGAAATAGCTTTCAAATAAACTTATTTGACAAATATTCTATATATTATAGCGCTTTATCCATTTAATTATGGGTAATACCTGTTTTATTATAATGTTTAAACCTTTTCTATATACCATAATTAAAAACTGTAATTATGTCAGGTCAAACGTTAAAATTTAGGTTAAGAGATTTGTAAATTAGTGTAAATTGAAAATAGTTTAGGAGATTAAATGCGATTATTTATTGTTAATAAAGTTTAAATCAAGGACGTTAAAATTATTTGCAGCTTTTACCAAAAGGGTAGAACCTATACTTTCAAAGAGTTGGTTTGTTTTTAGAACAAATTCAGCTTGTTTTTCAATTTTATAATTTGGGATTCCAACAACTGTTAAATCAGTTTTTTTAGAATAATCTTCAATAATATTGTAAAAAGGTTTTTGTTCTACGGCATTATTAATAATTTCTATAGCAACTAATACTCTAAGGTCTTCAACCAATTTACGAATTTTGGAGTTTATAATTTCTTGATTAATATTATTATTATTTACAAAAAGTACTCTTATTTTTGTGTTGCTCCAAAGCGGAGAGGCAATTATAAAACGAGCAATATTGAGCATCATTTCGGCATTTTTACTATCGGTTTCTCGCCACCAAAAATCAACTGTTTTATACTTTCCAAACTTCTTTTTTCTGTCAAAATCTAAATACAACAAATTATAATCCAAATGAAGTAACGTTTCTGTCATTTTAGAATATTCTGTTGAATTTTCTAATCCTTTAGGCCAGCCCATCATAATTGTATTTGGTTCAACACCAGAAAAACCATAGGTTGTAGCAATATTAGTAATCCCGTTGTAAATATTGTCAACTTTAACTTGTCTTGCAAAAATACCTAATTCAGCAAAATTATCATTTCTAACAATTTGATCAACTTTCTTTAAGGGTTTTTCATTTTTTTTATCAAGAATCAGTTTAAAATTTGTGACAATACCGGTTCTTCCAGAAACAGTTTTACCTAATTGTAGTAAATACGATTGATGTTTACTTTCGCCGCTAAATAAGATTATATTTGGATTCCAATTGGAATTTTCATCAACATTAGCGTCAATTTTTTTTAAACCTTTGTTTACAACATTTTCCCAGACACTTTGCCAAACATCATTAGATTGCAGTTTAACTTCTTTACGTTGTAGCCAAAAATACAAACCTGCAATAATTGCAAAAGCTGCAAACATTGCTAACATATCTAGCTTAAACATTACAGCAAAACAAGCCATAAAACCTAATAATCCAATCCAACTTTTAATTTTAAAAGATGGTTGAAAGTCTGGATTTGCCCAACTTTCTAAGAAATAGGAAATATTGATAAACCCATATGCCGTTAAATAAAACATAGAAACTATTCGTGCAATTACATCTAATTCACCAATTAAAACACCAGCTTCAGCTATTAAAAAAACCAAAAATAAAGCATTAACGGGTTCATTATTTTTCCCTCTTCCTTTTCTAAAGACCTTAGGAGTTACGTTATCAACAGACATTGCTTGCAAAATTCTTGGTCCTCCAAGAATTCCACCTAAAGCAGAAGAAAGTGTTGCTCCCCAGATTCCTGCAACCACAGCAGGAGCAAAAAGTGCAATTTTCATTAAAATATTATAATCTGTTTTTAGCACATCAGAGCTCACATTTAAAGCTAAATAAATAGCCACTAGTATATAAATAACAAGCCCAGTTCCTATTGCTAGCAAAGTACCTATAGGAATTGATTTTTTCGAATCTTTTAAATCTCCGCTCATTGCAATTCCTGCAGTAAATCCGGTAACAGCAGGGAAAAACACAGCAAAAATAACTTCCAAAGGTACAGCATCTACCGAAGAAAACAATTCAATTGTTTCTGGTTGAAAGTCGGAGTTTCCAAAAAAGATAGCGACTAATGAAATACTTATTGCTGCTAAAATAAAAAACTGAGCTTTTATTGCCACAGATGTACTAATTAAGGCCAAACAGGTAAGTGATAACAGTGCTATTGTTCCTGTTAACCTTAAGTCGTTAATTGTTACTCCAAATCCAAAATATTCATTAAAACTTTCAGCAAAACCAATTAAATATAGTGCAATGGATAATGCTGTACCAATGTATAACGCAATACCTATTGACCCACCAATAGGAATTCCCATACTTCTAGAAAGAATGTAATAAACACCTCCAGCTCCAATTTTTTTATCAGTTGCAATTGAAGATACACTTAAACCCGTTGAAACTGCAATAACATGTGCTAAAATAATAATCATTATAGCACCAATAAGTCCTGCATTTCCAACTACCCAGCCTAAACGCATGTACATTATAACACCTAAAATAGTTAAGATTGATGGTGTAAAAACACCTGCAAATGTTCCAAATTTTTTTCCTTGCATTCAGTTGAATTGAAATTATATTAAAGGTTATTTCAAATTTGAAATAAATATAATTAAACTTATTTTAAAAAAGAAGGAAACCTAAAATCAATATTGACAAATATGTTTTGAGCTTTTTTATTCTTTAAAGATTTAAAATTAGTATGTATGTTATCTGAAATAATTCAGATAACAAAATTCATGAGAACCACTATTGTAGTAGCTGAACAACTGTATGTAAATAATAAAAGCACACTTTATTTATTAAATAAAGTGTGCTTTCTAATAAATAAGTTTTATTAATTACCTAAACACATTCCAATTCCACGCGCGGTTTTAACCAATGATGAATCTGGTTTTATAATGTTATATTTACTAATTGCTTCTAAAAAAGGAACAGCTACAATACTAGGATGTTGATATGCTACCATTTTACCAAACTCTCCCTCAAGTGCTAATTCCATAGCTTTAACACCAAATTGAGTTGCTAAAATACGGTCAAATGCAATTGGAACTCCTCCTCGTTGCAAATGTCCAAGTACTGTTTCTCTCATATCTGCATCACAACCGGCAGCTTTTAAATCTTTCAATAATTTATCTGCAACACCTCCTAATTTTAAATTAGCTCTACCAACTTCATCGCTTTCTTGGGCCAAAACATCTCCTTCAACTGGTTTTGCACCTTCTGCAATAACAATAATTACGTGCCCTTTTCCGTCTTTAAATCGTTTGTTTATTACACCCAAAACTTTATTTAAATCGTATGGAATTTCAGGAATTAAACAAACTTCTGCGCCACCAGCTAAAGCTGAACTTAAGGCGATCCAACCAGCATCTCGCCCCATTACTTCAAGAATAATTACACGATTATGTGATGCTGCAGTAGTTACTAGTCTATCAACTGCTTCAGTAGCAATTTGAACCGCAGTTTGGTAACCAAAAGTATAATCTGTTGCAGATAAATCGTTGTCAATTGTTTTAGGAACTCCGATTACATTTAAGCCTTTTTCAAAAAGGGCTTGTGAAATACGCTGTGAACCATCTCCACCAATACTTATAACAGCTTCAACACCCATATGCTTTAACTTGCGTATCATTTCATCAGAACGGTCAATAAATGACCATGTTCCATCGTTTTCTTTTACAGGCCAAGCCAAAGGGCCACCTTTATTTGTAGTTCCTAATATAGTACCTCCTTGAAAGTGAATACCAGAAACCCGTTTTTCAGTTAACTCCATTATTTCTGTAGGCTCCCGCAAAACACCATCAAATGATTGGATACTTCCAATAACTTCCCAATCTTCAGTTTGTGCAGCGCGTTTAACAATTCCTCTAATAACTGCATTTAATCCTGGGCAATCGCCTCCACCAGTTAATACTAATACTTTTTTCTTCATTACTACCTATATGTTTTTTAAATGTTGTCTTTAAGTTTAATTAATTTCTAATCTCCAAAGCTAATTCCTACTCCTTTTGCGGTATGAATTAAATCATTTGATAAATCAACTTTATTGTATTTATCTATAACTTCCTTTAAATTAATATGCGTTAATTCAGAGTTTTTATGAATAGCCATAGTTCCAAATTTCTTTTCTTTCACTAATTCAAAAGCCTTAACACCTAGTTCTGTAGCTAAAATTCTATCAAAAGCATTTGGTGTCCCTCCTCGTTGCAAGTGACCTAGAATAGTTTCTCTAATATCGGCTTCAAAATTTATTTCTTTTAAAGCAGCGGTAATTTTACTTGCTATATTTCCAGAAACAATTCCACCTTTTTCATCTTTAAAATATGCACCTTCAGCAACTACTATGTTTGCAAATCCTCGACCATCGGCTGAATATCTGGATTTTAATTTTTCTATAACCTTATCCATACTAAATGGAATTTCAGGAATTAAACAAACATCTGCACCACCTGCAACAGCAGCGTGCAATGCTATCCAACCTGCATCACGTCCCATAACTTCTAAAATTAAGACTCTATTATGTGAACTTGCAGTTGTTACTAGTTTATCTACAGCTTCAGTTGCTAATTGGGCAGCGGTTTGAAAACCAAAAGAATAATCTGTTGAAGCTAGATCGTTGTTAATCGTTTTTGGAATTCCAATAATGTTTACACCTTTTTGAGCTAGTTTAAGTGAAATTTTATGAGATTGATTTCCTCCTATATGAATGATAGCATCAAAACCAAATACTTTTAGGTTGTATATCAGTTTGTCTGAAACATCTTCATTTACTATTGTTCCATCCTCTTGTTTTACAGGATAACAAAAGGGATTCCGTTTATTATTCGTTGTTAAAATTGTTCCTCCATGAATATGGATTCCTTCAACTATATCTTTGGTTAATGGCATTATTTCGAGTGGTTCTGCTAAAAAACCGTCAAAACCATTTATACTTCCTATTATTTCCCAATCTATTTCTCTGGAAGCTCGTTTTACAATAGCACGGATTACAGCATTCATTCCAGGACAATCGCCACCGCTATTTACAATTAAAATTCTTTTTTTCATCTTATTTCCTTTATTTAAAGGATTATTAATTTAAGCAATAATTTGATTTTAAACTAGAGTAATGGAATACTCCGTAAAAGATTGCAAATTTAAAAAATGGTGAAGTAATTATTAATGATTTAAATCATACTTGTTGATGTTTACTTATATTCGTTGTTGTTAAACTTGTAGCATACTGAAAGGTTCCTATATAAGTTAAATATATAGCTGGGATTATTCAATTGAGGATGTTTAAGCGAATAATTGAGTCACTAGAATTTATGCAGGAACCAATGAAATTATTAATTACCCGTTGATTATTCAAAGAATTGTTTCAGCAAACGAGATCATAGCGAAAAAAAATATAATAGGATCAATTTCTTATAAAAGTGTCCTTATCTTTGCAAAAAATATTTTATGTCAAAAAAGTTTTCCGATTTAGGAATTAAAAATGAATTTCAACAAAGTTTAGTAGATTTAAATATAGTTGTTCCAACATTAGTTCAAGAAAAAACAATTCCACTTATTCTAAATGAATCTAAAGATCTTGTAGTTTTAGCAAAAACAGGAACTGGTAAAACGGCTGCTTTTGGACTTCCTTTATTACAACTAATTGACATAGAAAACCCAACAATACAAACAGTTATTTTAGCTCCAACAAGAGAGTTAGGGCAACAAATTTATACAAATTTGGTTTCGTTCTCAGATAATAATTCATCAATTTCTATTGTCCCAATTTTTGGAGGAACTCCTATAAAACCTCAAATTGAAAGTTTAAAAAATAGTCCAAATATTGTTGTGGCAACTCCTGGTCGTTTGGTAGATTTATTAAAACGAGAAGAAATCAACATTAAAAATTTAAAATATTTAGTGTTAGATGAAGCAGATGAAATGGTAACCGCTTTAAAAGAAGATTTGGATACTATTATATCTGAAATACCAAAAACCAAAAGAACATTGTTGTTTACTGCAACTATGCCAGGTGCTATAAAACAATTGGTTCAAAATTATATGTCTAAACATATAATTCAGGTAGAGGCTGATATGGAAATAATTGGTCACCAAGGTATTGACCATCAATATGTGGTAGTTGAGCCTATAGAAAAGTTAGAGGTTTTACTTCATTTCTTAAATTCAAAAGAAGGAGAGCGCGGAATTATTTTTTGTAAAACAAAAGCTGCTGTAAATAAATTAGCAAAAAACTTAGCCATAAATAAATTTTCATCAGGCGCCATTCATGGAAGTTTGTCACAACCAATTCGTGATAGAATTATGGGACAGTTTAGAGAGGGTTATATTGATATTTTAGTAGCTACCGATTTAGCTGCACGAGGTATTGATGTTCAAGAAATTTCTTATGTTGTAAACTATCATTTGCCAGATACTTTTGATACGTATGTGCATAGAAGCGGACGAACGGCTAGGGCAGGAGCTTCAGGACTTTCATTAACTGTTTTACAACAAGAAGAAGTTGAAGATATTGCTGATTTTGAAAAAGAATTAGGCATTGTTTTTAATGAATATAAAAAAGCAAATACACAAAGTATTGAAGAAAATAATACCTTATTATGGGCGAAAAAGATCTTTAAAACAAAACCAAATCGTGCTATTCCAGTGCAGTTAAAGCAGAAAGTAAGAACAGTGTTTCATCATTTAACCAAAGAGGAATTAATAGAAAAAATACTTGCTAACCATTATACTCAAACCAATAGTTCAACTACAGCCAAAGAAACTTCTAAAAAGAAAAATTAGGTTATTTATTTAAAATTAACATTTAGGAGATGTAATTTTTAGTATTCCGTCTTTACAAATAATTCCAAGCGGGATTTCCTCCAAAGTACAGCGTGGCTCGATGGTAAAACGGATTCTTCCAAATGCTTCAAAATCGTATTTTGATTTTACCTTTAAAGGCCGTTTGTAGGTAGTGTTTTCACGAACCCAATTCACTTGTGATGCTTTTTCTACT
This sequence comes from Lutibacter litoralis, assembly GCF_014646675.1. Taxonomy (GTDB): domain Bacteria; phylum Bacteroidota; class Bacteroidia; order Flavobacteriales; family Flavobacteriaceae; genus Lutibacter; species Lutibacter litoralis. Next base: position 180,317 of record NZ_BMNS01000005.1, read on the forward strand.
ACAGATAGTGGAGTTTTTATAATTGTGCCATTAAAATTTAAGTCTTTGTAACTTCCTAAATCCATGAAGAATTTGCCTTTAAATTCTCCTTTGGCGATGTCCAACTTAAAGTTAAACCTAACCAAATAATTAAAAGAGATATATTAATCAAAAAGGTATGGAAGATAATGGCGTGTTTTTAGGAAGAAGCTTAGATACTTATATTTCTAAACTTCGCAAGATATTAAAAGACGATACTTCTATAAAACTTAAAAACGCACATGATATTGGCTAAAAGTTAGAAATTGAATAATTGAATACTGTATTTTTCTAACAAATAAAGAACACTAAATAGATGAATATGTTATTTAAATTTTAGATTCCAAGAGAGCCCTAGAGAGTAGATCCAAAAGAAATTTCCTTCGTCAAAAGTAATTTCTTGATGTGTAATGCCTACCTGAGTTCCCCATGCATTTTTATTGTTTTTTGATGTAAAATAATACCTTAACTTAATTTTTTGAGATTCAAAACTTATTTTTTCATTTACAATAGTGCCTTGATTATTTTGTTCGTACTCATCTGGAGAGTAGCCCATTGATCCGGACACACCAAAATAATTATCAGCATCGCTTCTATACAATCTATAAGTAAGTCCTCCTGAAATGCTAGAACCTGAATCTCCTGGCGTAACATATGGTCGTAAAGAAAAATAACTATTTCCAGTGTACCAACCTACAGAACCCGTGAAAATATTTGTGGTAGTACTATATTTCAATGTTCTAATTCCTAAAGAAGCTTCAAAACTATGAGGTAATGATTTGTATAATTCTGCTCCAAATCTAAATTTTGGAAACAAATAAGAATTTGAAAACCCAACATTTAAATAAGCATATAAACCCGTTATAATTCGTGGATACATATCAATCTCAAATTGCAAGCCGTTATCCTGAAACCTTCTATTAAAATTTATTTTTGAAGTAATGCTTCCAAATTTAGTTGCCCTACTGTAATATAGGGTATAATACTGCATAGGGTCAAATACTTCCGAATATAAATCTGTATTATAACTAATTCCAATTGAATTAAACCTCAATCCTTGAATTAAACTCTCTTTATATTCAATAGCTTTTTGGTTGTTTTGGTTTGTTTCTAAAAGAGCATTAACAGTAATTAATGCCTCTTTTGGGTTTTTAGAATTTGCTTCGGCCCTCGCTTTTAACAACAAAAGCTCTGCATCATTTGGAAAATAAATCAATGCTTCATTAGCCATTTTTAAAGCCGAAAAGGGAGTTTCAGACCATAGTTCATTATTTATAGCAGCCACCCAAGAAGTTTGCCTATCTGAATCTTTTTGTAAAACATACTTAAATTCTTTTCTTGCATCTGCATAATTTCCATCCCAAGAATAAGTGCTGGCCAAGAATGAGCGGATATCATGATAATTAGGATACTTTGTTAATATTAGCAATAAAGTATCTTGAGCTTGTTTTCTTTGTCCATTAAAAGCCATGTTTCTTGCTTTCTCAAAAGCAGTATCAGGGTTTCCATTAAATACCTTTTGTTGAGCAGAAATTGGCAAAACTATTATAAAGATAAAAATGTATGAAAGCTTAACTATTATTTTTAGTACCATATGTTATTTATTTCAAAACTTAAATATAATTAGTTTATATGTGCAAAACATTAATTACACTCTTTTTTGCAGTAATAAACATATTCTGTGGGAGTATGTTTTATGGACTTCATGTAACATTTATCAAAAATTTGTTGAAACTTTTTAAAATTATACTTTGTATATAAGACTTGACTAAAATAGGCGTTATTCACTAATTTATCATAAGAGTCTTGAATTATTCCAATTCCCTTTTCTTTTGAAAAAAAGGAAAAAGGTATTGATCCAATCACAGAATCAACATCTTCATTGATGTGGTTTTTAATATTCTCAGCTCCGTCATTAATTATTATTAATCTGCTATCAGATATTTCACTTTCCACTTGTTTACAAAAGCTTTTATTAACTTCAAAAGAATATAATTTTGAAGTTGAAGAAATTCTATCTAGAATTTCTTTAGTAATATTACCATGTCCCATCCCAAATTCAACAATAATTTTATTTTCACCTTTAGGTATATATTTACATATTTCTATCTCTGTATTCCTACTAGTTTCAGTAATTGCCCCTGTTACAAATAAATTTTTTGTAAATGCTATTGATGTTTTTATTTTTTTTATCATTTTACAATTTTTTTATAGATTCTTTAAAAGCTTTGTACAATTCATTGTTTGGATATAGTAACAAAACGCTATCCATTAATTTATTTGCTTCATTTAATTTATTCATTCTTTGATATGCTTGTGCCAATTTAAAACTAAAGTCGATGTTTTTAATACCATTCTCCTTAGCCTCCTTTACTATATTTATTGATTTCTCATCTTGTGATGACCACCAATACAAATCCAACAGAGCAATATAACCATCCTCATAATAAGGGGTTCTTTTTAATACGTTTAACAACTCTTCTTCAGCATTTTCAAATTTTCCTTCCCACGCAAAGGTTCTTCCTTTTAAAGTTCGAGCATCAGAATAACTAGGGTATTCATTCAAAATATAATCACATAACAATCTTGCTTTTTCATACTTCTTATTAAAGGCTAAATCTCTGGCTACAATAAAAATTTGGTCATAATTTAATTCCTTGGTTAATGTATCAATTATTGCCATATGTTCTTTAGTAAATTGAACTGCAGGTTCTGTATAGATATTTAAAGAATCGGGGAATATTCTATTTTTTTTTGTAACGTATGCATTCAACTTTTTAAACTCCAGGAATGAATCCGATACCGTTTTATGCAGGTTTTCATCGATAATTTTGTTCGTTCCAAAATTTTCATTTATTTTATATAATTCATCAGATGAATAGAAATGGTCTTTATAAATATAATCATTGATAGCTCCTTTATACCTCATTAAAGGAATTTTATGAATGTTTCTAAATTGCCTTGCCGTGTCTAAACCCTGACTCATCCAAAAAGTTTCTTTCATATTATTAAATTTGTAATTATTCATTAAAAAAGAAAGTAAACTTGGTGTTACATCCCAATGTGAAGAAACAGATTTGAATTTCTCACTTTGCTTTAACATGGGACTAAATATTATTAAAGGAACGTGAAATCGGCATAATTTATCTTTTTGAACAATAGGAATTAATCTATGATCACCTGTTATAATAAAAATAGTATTGTTATATTCAGGTCTTTTAGCATATTCAAGCATAAAATTTTCTAAAGACTTATCGGTATAAAGTAAGCTTGCAAAAATATCTTTATATGCTGTTATTTCTTGTTTATCAATCTTGAAAGTTTGCTCTGAATTCATCAAGCTATATACTTTTTCTAAATAAGTATCCTTTAAAGCAAATTCAAATGGTTCATGGTTAGTAAGAGTCATAACAATATCCAATCTTGGCATTTTTTTTCTATCTAATTCCGATAATGTTTTTTTATATATTTCGGAATCAGGATAACCCCAAGAAAAGCCATCTGAATTACCTACTGTTTTAACATATTCGGGTCCAAAACTACTTTCATTAATAACATGGTCAACCTTATTGTACTCCAAAAAATTAATTAATCGGTCAAAATTTGTTTGATGTCCAGCATAAAAAGAAGTTGTATAATCATTTGCTTTTAAAACACTGATGAGAGAAAAATGAGAAGGTATCGGATTTAATTCCATAAATCCCTTTTCGCCATAAGGGAGAGAACCCAGTAAGGAAGGCACACATCCAAAAGTTCTTCCTGTATTACTAACAAAATTTTCCCAAAATAATGATTGAGGTATTAAAGAATCTAGAAAAGGCGTAAACCCACCGTAGTTACCTTTCCCAACAAATTCACTACCCAATCCTTCTACCATAATAATAACTATATTAGGTTTTTCTTCTTTAATATTAAAAAATGGGGATAAAACATCATTCGAATCTTGAAAGGATTTTAGTAGTGGATACTCATCTTTTTTCGTTAAATTATAGGTATCCATAAGTTTTCTTTCTAGCTGATACTTATAAATATCGGTACCTAAAAAGGATAACTTATTTTTATAAATAGTTTCTGAAGCTTCAGAAAAAATTAATTTTGAACTACCAAAAATAAGGAGTATAATAAAGGTAGATGCAAAAAATTTTCGCTCATTTGTAAATTTATTAAAAGTGAAATTGATGCCAAAAAAAAACATAGATAACACAATGAAAGGCAAAAAGGAGAAGAATGATACTGATCCCGAAGCAGCAACCGTAGTGGACATCTCATTTAAAGAATATCCTAGAATATCTGCACCGAGATTAACATGTGTGGTAAGATTGTATTTAACCAAAGCAAATTGACCGATTATAATTAAAGTAAACAACACTTTAATAAAAATAATTCCTACTGGCTTTTTAATAAAATAAAATATCAGATATAATGGAAGAAACAACAAACCAATCCCCAAACCTACCCAAAAATCATTGAGTAATTTATAAAATAATGAAATCCCAATATTTGTTTGATTCAAACCACCTGTCATTGTTATAAAAAGAGCAAATAAATTTATTGCCCAAAAACTTATAATTAATGAAAACGTTAAGTAAATATATTTATAGCTAAAATTTCTAAAGTTTTTATTTTTCATATTTTCTTGATATTATTTTGTAATTAATTGGATTCCCCTTTAGACAATCCTTTTCTTTTCATTTCTCCCCATTTTATTTTTTTATTAAAATAATAATCTATATTTCCTTTAATTCCAGCATATAAAATAAAAGGGTGTAATACAAAAGGTTCTAGAAGAGTTACTAATAATAATTTAATTCCTGTTCCTTTCTTTGTGTATTGGTGGTATGTAAGTTCTTCAGAATAAATAGCAATTATTGTAAACATTATAGTAAATAAATAAGCAGCTAGAAAAAAGGCAAAAGCATAATCCCACTTTACATTGTCAAGAGCAATTAAAACAATAAAATAAAGTATTCCAATTATTTCAATAATTGGTGCTAATCGCTCATAAAAAAACCAATAAGGATAACTTAACATTCCTAAAAATTTATACTTAGGATTAAAGCCAATTTTCCTGTGCTTTTTTAAAACTTCAATAGTACCTCTAGTCCATCTATTTCTTTGAGAAATCAAGATTTTATAATTGTCAGGAGCTTCCGTCCAACAAAGAGGGTCGGGGATATAAGCTACTTTATACTTTATATTCTGCTCTTCCATGCTCCTTCTCATTCTTACAATAATTTCCATATCTTCACCTACCGTATTGGTATCGTAGCCACCCACATCAATTGCAATTTTTTTATCAAACATTCCAAAAGCACCTGAGATTACGAGCAATCCGTTTAAACGGCTCCATGCCATTCTACCTAATAAAAATGAACGTAAATATTCTAAAATTTGTGCAATTTCAATAAATTTTTTGGGTAAGTTAATTTCTATTAATTTACCTTCTTTTATTTTACAAGCATTGGCGATTCTAATTACCCCACCTGAAGCAATAACTTTTACATCAGTCAATTCCAAAAATGGTTTTATCATTTTTTGAAGCGCGTCTTCAAGTAGCAAGCAATCTACATCTATACAAGCTACAAACTTACTTTGACTAATGTTTAATCCACAATTTAAGGCATCGGCTTTTCCACCGTTTTCTTTGTCTACAACAGTTAATTTTTCAAAAGCCGGGTTTGTAGACTTAAAAACACCTTCCCTAAGTGGTTTAGTTGGTACTTGATGATTTATTAAATAATTTACTTTTACTAAATCATATGCTTTAATTAATTTTTCTAAGCTATCATCTTTACTGCCATCATTAACAATAATTACATCATAATTTACATAATGATTAGAAAGTAAGGACCTTACATTTTCAATAATATTTAAACTTTCATTATAAGCAGGAGCAATAATTGAAATTGAAGGAGATACAGTAGAGGAGAGGATTTCATTATAATTTACAAAACTATTTCTTTTCATGTATTGACTAGACTCTCTAGCTGAAACAAAAGATAGTAATACATAAGAAAAAATAACTGAAAACGCATATATAAAAAACAATACATGTATTGTAAGTAAAATTATTCTTACCGTGCTACTATCCATACTTAGTTGTTTTTAATAAATTCAACAATTCGTTCTACGTCAATATCATTTTCTGCTAACTTTAGGGTATTAAATTTAGGTTGATTGATGTTTTTTAAAATTTTTAATGCCATTAATTTTATTTCAAAGTTAGGATGTGAAATGTTTACTATAATAAAATGTTGATCTGTTTGATCTGCAATATTTTCAAGCAGTTTAAAAAAAGCAATTTGTTCACCTTCGGTAATATCGTGAAAGTTAGATTTAAGATATTCTTTGGAATCAGTATCATAAAAATACCCTAAAACTTTTATTGTTTCTACTCTAATTTCTTTATTATTATGCTTTAATAATTCTAATAGAGTTTCTTTAGATTCGAATTGATTGTAAACTTTAGCTAATTTTAAAGCAAATTTTACTACTGAAAGGTTGTTTGATTTCAGCCAAAGTGTTATGTCTGTTATTTCTTGATTATCAAATTTTTGAAGAATTTCTAGAAGTTGTATTTGATCCCATTCAGATAATTGATATGTTAAATCATTGAGAAATTTTAAACCTTTAAATTGAAATAAATTAACCAAATATAACTGAGCTTGATTTCTAACTTCTTTATGTGGGTGCTTTATTAATTTTTCAATTTCATTATAAGCTTGCTTCACTTCAAATTGAGTTAACTCATGAATTCCGGCAGCTTTTATTTCCCACTTCCGGGCTTTTAATTTTAATAAAGAATAATCTATTAACCCCGTTTCAAAATAAAATTTATGAATTGCCTGAGCTATTTCTCCAGAAATATCGTTTACTAGTTTAGTCATAACCGAAATAAGAACATTTCTATTAAAGGTATTTGAAATATCTTTTTTCATGTTATTTATAAACACGCGCTGCTCTGGGCTAATACCTTCTATACCGTCACCAGCATATAAATAGTTTATCAAATTCTCTTCATAAATTTTTTGATACTTTATTCTTTTTTTTTCGTTTTCCCTTAAATTATTTCGTAATATTTTTAAATAGAAAATAAGTCCCAAAATAAATATAAATAATAAAAAACTAACATACCAAACAAGTTTAACAAGTACTGGTAGTTGGTTAAAATATTCTAAAATATTTTGGTAATCATTCATTTTTTTACTTCAATTTCGCCAAACTTTTAAATTATTAGCTTAATAATCTTTTTACTCTAATAACCAATTCATTAGGGCTAAATGGTTTTCCCATAAAATCATTTGCACCCAGGCTAAATGCTTTTAAAACCATTTCCTCCTGTCCAGCCGCAGAAAAAACAATAATTGGCACTTTCATTTCTAACTTATTCCTAACGTGGCTAATCACCTCTAAACCACTTATGTAAGGCATCATTATGTCTGTTAAAATTAATTCAGGATTGTGCTCTTCAATTAATTCTATTGCTTGTTTTCCATCTTTAGCTATAAAAATGTCGTAACCTTCTTTTTGCAATCTAAACTTCAACAATAAAGAAAGTGTTGAGTTATCTTCAGCTAATACTATTTTTTTCTTTTCACTCATCTATTATTTTAGTATTTTAAGTTCAGCTTGTAATTCTTTCTTTACGTGACTAATAATTTCTCTACACGAGCTTAAAAGCTCATCTAAAGTATCTAATTTTTCTTTATGGCGGAATCTGTCCGTTAATTCTTGTATAATTGGATCTAGTTTAGAAATTCCAAACATGCTTATAGTTGACTTAACTTTATGAGTTGCTCCGTGCAATAAGTCCCAATCTTGTTCTTCTAATCCTAAATCTAACACAATTAAAAAATCATTTAAATCTTTTAAAAATTGCTCTATTAATAATTTTAAGATTTCGCTTTCATTCAAAGATTCCTCTTTTAAATATTTAAGATTTGTATATTTTTGGTTATTAGCAACTGTTTTCTTTTCTTCAACTGGTTGGATATCATTATCATCAAAATTACTTTTATTTCCACCATACTTTTGTAAAAGCGAAAACAATTCGGTTGTTTTAAATGGTTTAAAAATATAATCATTCATACCAACATCTAAAGCTCTTTGAATATCACTTTTTGAAGTATAAGCTGTCATTGCTATAATTGGAATTTTAGAAGTCTTTTCAGAAAGGTCGTTTTTAATTATTTTTGTGGCCTCGTAACCATCCATTATAGGCATTTGAATATCCATTAAAATTACATCATACATATTATGTTGAACTAATTTTACACCTTCAATTCCATTATTTGCCAATGTTACTATACAACCCCATCTTTCTAATCTAGTTTTTGCCAATATTTGATTTGTTTTATTATCTTCAACTAATAAAATTTTTAGATTCAGTTGTTCTAATTTGGTTGTTTTATTTTCAATTTCTGTTGAAGCAGTTATTGAATTGTCTTTCTTAAATGGTAATCTTAAATTAAAAACACTTCCTTTACCAAATACACTTTGAACAGTGATATCTCCATTTAAAAGTTTTACTAATTTTTTTACGATAGCTAACCCTAAACCGGTTCCGCCATATATTCTAGAAGTATCACTTTTTGCTTGGGTAAAAGCACCAAAAACAGTGTTTATTTTATTTGGTACTATTCCAATTCCTGTATCTAATACTTCAAAATTTATTTTTATATTTTCAGATGACTCTTCAATTTGTTTAACTGTTACAGTAACAGAGCCTTTATTTGTGAATTTAATGGCATTTCCAATTAGGTTTAACAAAATTTGGCTAAGTCTAGTTGGATCTCCAAATACTTGTACAGGTATGTTTGGGTTGATAATTAAATTTAATGCAATTTGTTTTTCATCTGCTCTTATTTTCATTAGCTTCACTATTTCGTAAAGATTTTTATGAAGATTAAATGAAATATTTTCTATACTTAGTTTATTTGAATCTAATTTGGCAAGATCTAGTACATTACTTATTAAAGAGTTTAAAATTTCACCAGAATTTTTCATTGTTTCTAAATGCTGTTTTTGCTCAACACTTAAATCTGTTTCTAATAATAAATCGGTAAAACCTATAAGAGCATTTAGTGGAGTTCTAATTTCATGACTCATATTGGCTAAAAATTCATCTTTTACTTTTAATGATTTTTCCGCAGTTTCTTTAGCCTTTTTTAATTCTCCTTTTTCTGAAATTTTATTTGTAATATCTGAACCAATGGAAATATACGTGTTATTAACACCTTTAGATAATTCCCATTTTATCCATTTATAATCACCTCTTTTTGTTTTAATTTTTCGTTTAGAAATATCTGTAAAATCTTTTGTATGAAAAAACACAAAGTTGCATATAGCGTTTTTTGTTTTTAACGCTAATTGAGGATCTTCATATGTCACTTCCCACCATTTTTCTCCCAAAATTTCATCAACAGTATAACCAAGCACCCTTTCAACAGACGGTGATGCAAAAATCACATTTCCGTCTTTATCACTTACAAAAATCATAGAATCTACACTATTTATAATGCTATCCGATTGAATTTTTATTTCTTCTGTTTTTTTCCAGTCTGAAATATCAACACCTACAGAAACATAAGTGTTGTCGTTTGTGAGCGAATCTCTCCATTCAATCCATTTAAAACTACCATCTTTACATTTTAATTTTCTGTCATATGGTTTGGAGCTTATACTTGTTTTTCCAGAAATTACATCGTAAACTTTTTCTTTATAGACTTTACTATCTTCTTTTGAAGAAAATGTTTTTTCCCACCAAAGTTTCCCCTTTAAATTATTAATACTATATCCTGTAATTTTTTCAGTTGCATTTGAAACATACTTTATGTTTCCTTTTATATCGCAAGCAATTACTATTAAATTTATTTGATTTAATAGCAAATCTGAAAACTTTAATTTTTCTACATCTATGTTTTCCGCCATATTCTAATTTTAATAAAACTCAAAGTAATTCAATAAAAGAACAATACCAAACTAAATTTAATTTTTTAAATTTTATAGGTATTATCTAAATTAGACATTGAGGTCTAAAAATACAATGACAAATATCACATTGGATTATTCCTTGATAAAGTAACCTTCTCTAGGTAATAAATGGTTTAAATTAGCAATTTCATTTAACATAATGGCGGTAGCAATAGATGCGTGATTTTGATATTCTGGAATACTTTTAGTGTACAAATCTCTTTCTGTATGCCAAATTTCACCGTAACTAAAATTGTATCCCTTAGGGTCTCCAAGATTAAAATTAACGGTTGGAACTCCTTGAACTGCGAAAGACCCGGCATCCGTACCTCTTGCTTTTGTTGGCTTTTTTGATGGTTTTCTAATTTTTAATTCAAAAGGAAAATCAGGATTTATAGTATTTATTAATGCTGCTATTGGCTTAAAATCTTCTTTCATTTCCTCAGTTACACTAATACTCATTGGTACCGTTGGACCGCCATCTCTATTAAACATATTTGAGATGTTAGCCAATTTATCGTGATTACGTTTTACCCAACTTAACGAACCTAATAACCCAAATTCTTCACCAGAAAATAGCGCGAAAATTATCGTTCTTTTTGGACTTGCTCCAGATTTCATTAATAATCTAGCCGCTTCCATTACTACTGAAACTCCCGACCCGTCATCTACGCCTCCTGCTGCAACATCAAAAGCATCTAAGTGAGCCCCCATAACAACATATTCATCTGGAAATTCACTTCCTATAATTTTTGCAATAACATTATGATGCTTTACAGGTCCAATTTTAAAATGATTTCTAATATCAAATTCTAATTGAAAATATCTTCTTTCTTTAGCCATTTGTTCTATGATACTATATTGATGTTCATCAAGCTTAATATCGGGAACAGTCGGTAAAGTTTCAAATGTCATATTATCTATGTTTTTTCTATCGTATAATACTCTTAATGGAATTTTAGAAGATTGAATGATTCCTAAAATTCCCGCTTCACACATTTCTTTGTAAAACAACGCTGGTTCTTCAATAAAACTTAAGAAATCCTTTGGATAATTTGGCTTACCTTGATTGTACCAATTTTCAGTTGAAATTTTTCTATTTTTTTGAGCAATTATATCGTTTAGCTTTTTAATAGAATCTCTTTTTTTAGTTGCATTTTCAGAGAAATCTATTGGCCAACCTGAATTGGTTCCTGAAATTAAAACCCAAGCACCATTAAGTCTTTTTTTTATGCTGTTAAATTCGGACTGGTTTTTTGGTTCTATTAAAACATGACCTCTTTGAACACCTTGCGTACCAGAGGTATAAGAAGGTGTTGCAAAGTGTAATTGCATTGGTTTATCACCAATAAGTCTACCAAACCAAGGACCTCTATTAAATCCAACAGGTACTTCACCAGCTTCATCCAATTCAACTTCTAGACCCCATTCTTCAAATTTAAATTTCGCCCATTCAGCTGCATTATCATATCCAGCAGAACCAATAAGCCGTCCTCCAAAACGATTGCATAAAACATCTAAATGTTTCATTGTTTGATTGTCATATTTGCCAATATGTATTATTTTATTATTAACAAGGTTATTTTGAGCATTAATTAGTGTAGCTGTGCTAAATATTGTAAAAATTAGGAGTACAAATTTTATATTTTTAAGCATAATTTATTGAAATTAATTAAGACAATAAATTTAGGAAGTTCTAGATAAATAGCCTGTATAATTTTGCATTAAAGTTGTATTATTTAACTATGAATTACCTAGCTCTATTTTTTGCATCTTTTTTTATATCAAAATACTTTCATGTCCAGAATCCAGAATAAATAAAATAACTGGTCAAACATTTCTTTTAACAATAAAGTAGGAGCTATCTCAAAATTACTGGGGGAGTTGAACCAACAGTTTATAATAAAATTTAAAAACAGTTTAAATTTTATTCAAACGTATAACGCTGTTCTTCTGTTGAAGATGCTTTTAGCAATTGGTTAAATGTTTTTATGGTATTAAAATTGTTCGTAATTTCATCAGATACAGCAATTCCAGAAATGCCTGTTTCCAATATGTTTGTAACATCTTCAGTAGTTATGCTCCCAAAACCAATAATTGGTGTCTCTGTATTTAAGGCTTCTGTAATTAAAGTATAACCGTTTAAACCTAAAGCTGTATTACAATTTTCTTTAGTTGCAGCTTGTCTAAAAGGGCCTAGACTTATATAATCTACATCTTTAGAGATGACTTTTTCGCAGTCTTTCAGAGTATTAACAGTTCCACCAATAAGTTGCCAGGTATATAAATGTTTCCGAGCAATAATAGGGCAGGTGTCTGTTTTTCCTAATTGTACGCCATCTGCTTTAATTTCTTTAGCAATTTTATAATGATCGTTAATAATCAATCGGGTCTGAAAATGAGCGGTAATTTCTCTAGCTTCATTGGCTAACTTTAAAAATTTCTTTTCTGAACTATTTATTAAACGTAATTGCACTAATTCTACTCCGGCTGTACACGCTTTTTGTATGTTTTCTAAATGTTCTTTTGGAGAGTTTCCTTGAGATATATAATGTAGTTTAGGTATAGTCATTTTTTTGTTTCTTGTTATTGAAAATAGATTTCTCATTGCAAATTGGCGACAAAAATACGAATGTTTAATTATCCAAATGCTTAAAGTAAAGTTTTATACAAAAAAGCTGCTTTAACACGATTCATGAAATCTAAAATAGGAGATTTACGAGCTCATATTTAAAAATAAAGGGCAGCGAGTAAATACTTAATTAAATTAACGAATGTAGTGAAGGAAGTTATTTCACTGACTGATAACAATCATTTTTATTCCTTTTGCGATTGGTTAACTTTAGTATTATGAAGAAAAAACAATTCTTACAATTAATAATTGGTGTAGTTATTTGTGCTATGCCTTTTACCTGCATGTATTCTCAACAAAATCTTTCAGCAAAAGAAATTGTTAAGAAAGCTGATGATAATATGCGTGGTAAAACTTCAGAAGCAGATATCACCATCAAAATAATAAGACCTACTTGGAGTAGAGAAATGAATATGAAAGCTTGGTCTAAGGGTGATGATTATTCTATGATTTTAATTACTTCTCCAGCAAAAGAAAAAGGAACTGTTTTTTTAAAACGTACAAAAGAAGTTTGGAACTGGATTCCTTCAATTGAACGTACTATCAAATTACCTCCGTCAATGATGTCGCAAAGTTGGATGGGAACCGATTTTACTAATGACGATTTGGTTAAAGAAGCTTCATCAGTTTCAGATTATAATCATAATTATTTAGGTAAAGAAATTATGTTCAATAAAGACTGCTATAAAATTGAAATGATACCAAAACCTTCCGCAGCTATTGTGTGGGAGAAGGTAGTTGTTTGGATTGACGCTACTGATTTTTTACAACTAAAAGCAGAATTCTATGATGAAGACGGTGAATTGGTAAATATCATGAATTCTAGTGAGGTTAAAGAAGTTGGAGGTAGAAAAATTACGGCAAAAATTGTTCAGCTTTAATGGTGTAAAACAAATTTGGGTAAGGGTCTTAGTTTAAATTGTTGATTATCAATAAAAAACCTATAAATGACCAATATCATTTTGGTTTTTATTTGTGGTTCTTAAATTTAAAGAATTGTAAATCATTTAAAGATTCTACGTATAAATTTTTAACAACTATAAAATATAATAATCATGTTACAAACAGAAATATTCAACAAAAATGTAGCAGCTTATGAAGCTTGGTATGATAATTATCCAGAAGTTTTTCAATCTGAGGTAGCAGCAATTAAAGAGCAACTATTAAAACTACCTGAAAATATTTATGGAATTGAGGTTGGTTTAGGTACGGGAAGGTTTTCTAAAGCTTTAGGAATTAAAGAAGGTATAGAACCTTCTGAAGAAATGGCGAAAAAAGCCATGAAGAGAGGTATTGAAATTATGAAAGGCGTTGCAGAGCAACTGCCATATAGCGATTATCATTTCGACTTTTTACTTTTTGTAACCATTTGTCATCTTAACGATTTAACAGCGGCATTAATTGAAGCACATCGGGTTTTAAAACGAGGAGGATCTATAATTATAGCTTTTTTAGACAAAGAACAAGCCATAGCCCAGCAATACGAAGAGAAACGGTATCGAAGCACTTTTTTTGAAAACGCAACCTATTATTCAGTTGATAAAGTAAAAAAATTACTAAAAGATGTTAAATTTAAGGATCTAGAATTCAATCAAACACTATTTGGTAAGTTAGCTACTATTAAAAAAATTCAAACACCAAAAGAAGGATATGGTGAAGGATCTTTTGTAGTTGTTAAGGCTGTGAAAAAATAAACATATTATTACTGTGGTAAAAATTAAATCGCTGTTATAAAGCTATTTAAGTTAATTTTAAAGTTTTACAATCTTTGAAGTAATAATAATGATTTACTATAAAAAAGGCAACTTTTAGACAAGATGCAACTAGAACATTTGGGTGAGTGAGCGTACATTAACATAATGGCAAATTATAGCTACAAATGACTTCCTAATAAATCTAAAATTCCTAATCCACGAGAATCGAGTATTTGAAATTTTATTTACCTAAGTACAGAATATCGTCAAGAAATAAAAGGCTTCTTGGATATTTAGCATAATGTAGAATTATTTCTTACAAACATTAAACTTTTGTGGAATTTTGCCAACGCGCCATTATTCTTAATTATTGCTTCAGCCACTGGCTAAACCAATAATATAAAATGTTCTATAATGTTCTGCATTATGTAACTTGAGCTTTGGTTAAAAGCGAAAGCTGTTTCTTCAGTTTCTTAAAAAAATTTATTCTAAAAAGTTTCTTCTGTAATGTTAATGGAACACTTTTTATGCGACGACGTAGGAGGGAAGCGTAATGTGTGTGGAATGGAATATAATTTTTATAAATAACATTTAAACCTCATATCTTACGTTCCTGTACTTTTCCTTTCACTATTTAAAAGTATTTCGTTGCTTTGCTTAAGAATGGATATCAACAATAAAATAAATAATAATAAAACAAGGATATCTCTATATTGGAAATGTCAATTAATTGGATGGAGTATTGTTTCAGTTTATTGGGCTTATACAGTATATACAAGAGATAATTACGGGATTTTTTATACGTTGTTAAATTATGTATTAGACATTTCTATAGGAATATTTTTAACACATATGTACAGACTATTTGCCTTGAAAGCAAAATGGAGTAGTTTACCTATAAAAAATTTACTAATCCGTTTAGTACCTACTATTATTTTATTAGCTGTTTTATATGTATTAATAAACAATTTAAAATGGTATGCGTACTGGACTTTTATTGCAGGCGAGGGTAAAAATTTCTTTGAAGCCATAATTTACTGGGATCCAATTTTACTTACAGGACTTCGACTAATGTCTATTTGGATATTGGCGTATCACTTATATCATTACTATCAAAAAGAAGTTGTTACGGCTAAAGAAAATGCTCAATTATCTTTAATAGCTAAACAAGCACAGTTAGATAATTTATCGGCTCAATTAAATCCACATTTCTTATTCAACTCCTTAAACTCTATTAAATCATTGGTAATCGAAAATCCTAACGTTGCAAGAAGAGCAATTGATTTATTATCAGATTTATTGCGTTCATCCTTATATGAAAAAGACAAAGGCTTAATATCTATTAAAAATGAACTCGCTTTAGTTTATGATTATATTGAATTAGAAAAAATGCGTTTTGAAGAACGACTTCAACTAAAAACCAATATTGATGACGAAGTAATTAATTATAAAATTCCTACGCTAAGTATTCAGTTGCTAGTAGAAAATGCAATTAAACATGGAATCGACTTAAAAGTTGGAGGTGGCGTTGTTTTCTTGAAAGTTAAAAAGAAGGATAGCGACCTTCATATTATAGTTGAAAATCCTGGAGTAATTAATCAACATAATAGTGTTGGTTTAGGTCTGAAAAACCTAAAAAAACGCATGGAAATTCAATATAAAGGTCACGCTAGTTTTAGTTTAAAAGCCAAAGAAAATGAACTTGTCTGCGCAGAAATAATAATTCCAATGCATATAGACCATGAAAAAATATAAAACCATAATCATTGATGACGAACGTTTAGCGAGAGAAGAAGTAAAACGTGCATTAGAAAAACATCAAGAGTTTGAAATTATTGGTGAAGCAAGTCATGTAGATGAGGCTATACCTTTAATTGAAGAATTACAACCAGATATTTTATTTTTGGATATTCACATGCCTGGTAAATCTGGATTTGATTTATTAGAAGAATTAACAAATGTACCAGATGTCGTTTTTACAACGGCTTATGACCAATATGCTGTAAAAGCTTTTGAGATGAATGCGTTGGATTATTTAGTAAAACCGTTGCGAGATGAACGTTTTTCTAAAACCATTGAAAAGGTAAAGGTAGAATTATCTAAAAGAGTAAAATTAGAGCCTACAACCATAGCAATGCATCAAAAGATATTTATAAAAGATGGTGAAAAATGTCATTTTATTCCGCTAACAGATATTCATTTTATTGAATCTTTAGAAAACTATGCACGTCTTTATTTTGGCTCGAATAAAGCGATGATAAAGCGTTCTTTAAATTTACTAGCAGAGAAATTAGATCCTAAAGTCTTTTTCCGTGTTAATCGAAGTCAAATGATTAATATAAATTACATTAAAGAGATTCATCCATACTTCAATAATAAATTACAAATTATATTAACTACTGGAGAAAAAGTTGAAGTATCTAGCAGGCAATCGGTAAAATTTAAAAACTGGAATAGTTTATAAAAAAAATAATCCTTCAATTTTCTAACGTTCATTTACATTTATTAACGCTCCTGTACTTTTTGTTTTTTGATACAGTTAACTGCCTTTAATTTGTATCATAAATCATTAAAAACTAATATTATGAAAATTATTACAGTTCTAAATTATATTGTCAAATTAGTATTGTTTGTGGCAATATTTTTTTTGGGCTCTTGCAAAAGTAATCCAGAAACAACCGCTACTAAACAACCCGTATTATCTGATTACACAATTGGAGAGAAATGGGTATGGAAATATAAAGGTGTTACTGATGAAGGTGAAGTAAGGTCGGATGGAACCGATACTCGGAAAATAGTTGATTTTAATGGCGCCTTGGGAATGACCATAGACAAAGATACCGTTTTGGTGTCTGAAATTGTAAAGCCAGAAAAAAGTGATACACCAAAATATAAATGGCCTTTAGAAGTCGGTAAAAAGTGGAAATATGAAAAAGACTGGACCAGTCAAGATGGTACTACAGGAAATCAAAGTCAGGATGTAGAAGTGCTTTCCTTTAAAAAAGAAATAGTAGGAGCAGGGACATTTATGGCCTACACCATTGAGTACAAAGGAACCGTTTCAAATTCAAGAGGCTATAGTGCTAAAACAGATGAAGTTTGGTTATATGCTCCAGAAATTAAGAATTTTATAAAAATGACTCAAGTTCAAGACGGTTTTTCTTATACCGAAGAATTAATTGAATATTCAAAATAAAGCAACCATTAAAATGAAATTCATACAAATATTAAAGGTCACATTTTTACTACTGTTAGTAGCATTAGTTTCTTGTAATTCTATAAAAGAGGAACAGCAAGAACCAAGAGAAGTGAGTAGAAAAGGCAAAGAATATTTTGTGCAAGATTCTATTCTAATTTCAACTAGAGATGGTGCTAAAATATCTGCAATAATAGTTAGAAGTAAAGCTGAAAAAGAACCACAACCAGCAATATTATTTCATACAATATATACTCGTAAAGATGATATCAATAGAGCTTATGAGGCAGCAGATAAAGGATATGTAGGAGTAGTATCTTATACAAGAGGTAAAAACTTAAGTCCAAATAAAATAACTCCTTATGTTCATGAAGGTAATGATGTGTACGATGTTATAGATTGGATTACTGAGCAGGAGTGGAGCAATGATGAAGTTGGTATGTATGGAGGTAGTTACGTCGGTTTTGTTCAGTGGGCTTCTATGAAAGAAAAAGTGCATCCAGCGTTAAAAACTATAGTACCATCTGTTGCTGCAGCTCCAGGTATTGCTGAACCTATGGAAAATGGTGTTTATTTTAACTTTCATTATCCTTGGTGGCATTACGTTACCAATAACAAAACACTTGATACAGTTTCTTATTATAATGGAAAACGTTGGAATGATTTGTATTTCGATTGGTATAAAAAAGGAGTGGCTTATAAAAATTTGGATAGTTTAGATGGTACACCAAATCCAGAATTCAATCAAAAATTAGAGCATCCAACATTTGATGCTTATTGGAAAAAAATGACACTGTTTAAACAGGATTTTTCTAAAATTAATATTCCTATCTTAAGTACTACAGGTTATTATGATGGTGGACAGTTTGGAACTATGCACTATTTAAAATCTCATTATCAGTACAATACAAATGCAGAGCATTATCTTTTGATTGGGCCTTATTCACATTTTGGAGCGCAAGAACTTCCAGAAAAGAATATTTTGGGTTATACCATAGACCCTATAGCACAGATAAATATTAAAAATTTAATTTTTGATTGGTTCGACTATATTTTTAAAAATGCCAAAAAGCCTGTTTTGTTAAAGAATAAAATCAATTATCAAGTGATGGGTGCAAATACTTGGAAGCATGTATCATCGCTAGATAAAATTACTACTGATACATTAAAGGTATATTTGAGTAAACAACGTTCTGGTGTGGCGTTTAAATCGACCTATAATACAGGAAATATGGGAGTAAACGAACACTTTAGTTTATCTAATATTTCTAATGAAACAAGTTATATAGAACAAGAGATTGATTTTTCTGATCGTAGTCAATTTTCTTGGAATTTAAGTGGAGATCGAAACATTATATCAGAAACTTTAACTGTTGGCCAAGGATTTTCATTTGTCACAGAACCCTTCGATGAAGATTTAGAACTTAGTGGTTCTGTAAGTGGAGTTTTAAATGTGTCCATCAATAAAAAAGATTTTGATTTTAACGTTTTACTATACGAACAAACGGCTAACGGATCTTTTTTTAGCTTGACACTACCATTTACAACAAGAGCAAGTATGTCTAAGGATATAGAAAACAGAAACTTATTGACTCCAAATAAAAAGACCTCAATTCCCATTCATAATTTTAGAATGACTAGTAAAAAAATTAAAAAGGGAAGTAGAATAGTTGTTCTATTAAATGGTATCAAACATCCTTTTTCACAATTAAACTACGGTACAGGAAAAGATGTGAGTGAAGAAAGCATTAATGATGCTGAAGAGCCTTTAAAAATTAAATGGTATACTGATAGCTATATTCATTTTCCGGTTAATATGTAAAATAGAATCTCGATGTTTAACTTGGCCTCATAAAATTTTGGTCAAAACAATAGGAGAAATAAGGGTCCATATTTTAGGGGTTTAGTAATACAGTTTCTTAAGAATTTCAATTATACAAGTGTCTTAAAAACAATCTTAATCAGTTACAATGTTTCCTAAAATATAGCGAATGAGCCGTTAATTGTTTCCAAAATTATATGCAGCCTTGAATTTTTGTTTCTTTTGTTTCAATACAAAAGATAATGAAACATTAAAAAAATGATTAATTTAAGTTCTAAAGTTAACAAGTGTATAGAAATTTATTTTTCTTAAATTTTATACTCTTGTGGCAATCCACGAGAATCGTCTAAAATTTTTTATTACGTACATTTTATCGAATACGCGATTTTTAAATATAGCAAAAAGGCAAGCTTTTATTTTGGCGTTGGCAAGCGGCTGCAAATTGTGGTTTAAAAATAATTGCATTAGCAATTTTGTTTTAAGCAAACAATAAAGTGGTTGGTAGCGGCTATTTTACATAATGGCAAATTATAGTTACAAATGACTTTCCTTATAAATCTAAAATCTTAATCCGTGAGAATTTCTTATTTGAATTTTTAATTACCCAAGTACTGAATATCGTTAAGAATAAATACAGTTTCTGGGATATTTTACATAATAGAGAATTATAGCTATCAAATAAAATTCTAGAACTTTAATCCGTAATTTCTTTTAACATAATTGTTGACGATATAGACCTAAAGGCACTATATCTACAATTATGTGTAAATAGCCTGAAAAACGGCTATACAGAAATTACTATATATTTGTACTATAATTTATATTATGTTAAATAGAGTTTTTATATAGCTCCTCTATTAAAACGAAAACTGCTAATTAACTTTCTGAATCGTAAATCAAAACACGTTCCCATAATTTAGAAGCTTCAGCTATAAATAATTTATGAGCAGGTTCAATTTGATAATTGTTATGTTCTTCCAAATTATTAAAAGTAACCTTTAAACAATATGTATAACTGTTATCAATAACTGGTCTGTTTGTATCTGCTGGTTGGCCAAAATGTTTATTTTTGGCATAAACAGATGAATTTAAAAATTTGTGCATTGCCGTTTCAAATTCATTTCTATCAGTTTTATTGTTTGGGTTTTTCAACCAAAAGAAAACTAAGTGAATAAATTGTTCTTCAATTGCATTCGTTGATTTCATAAAGTATTTATTTTTCTTTTTTAATAACTAATGTGGTGATACTTCTTTTATTGTGTACAATGGTTGTTTTTACATCCTCTAGCCAGCTAATACAATAATTAGCTTGTAAATCTGCAAGAATTTGAGGTGTTAACAAAAAACGTGTTGAACCATCAGGTAATTTATATACGCCACTTTTTATAGATTCTAACTGGTTTTCAATTCCGAAATTAGATGCAACTCTTATAAATAAACTTCCCTGAGGTTTTAATACCCGCAATAATTCTTCAAACATTTGTAAAAATTCATTTAAATCTTCGGCAAAATGCAATACAGCATTACAAATTAAATGATCAAAACTATCTGATGTATAAGGCATTTGCTTAATGGAACTTTGTATAAAGTTTGCTTGCTGTTCCACATACAATTCTTTACAAATTTGCAATTGATCCTGATTGGTATCTGTGCCATGGATTTCAAAACCGTTGTTATAAAACCATTTCAGGTTTCTACCGCTTCCACAACCGGCATCTAAAATTTTTGCTTTTGGCTGGTATCTTTCTTTTAAAATTTGATCTAAAATATAAATATCAATTCCTTCTATGTTTTTTTTTAAGGTTTGTAAATTCATAACCACACTTTTATAGTTGCAAATTACAAATTCTTATTGAACTATTACTTTTTACAATAGTAAAACACATTTACTAAAATACATTTAATGTACATTTGCAAAATGTTAAAAAAGAATTCCTCTCAATTAGAATTTATTGCATTAATGGCCTCTTTAATGTCCGTTGTGGCCTTAGCTATAGACGCTTTATTACCTGCACTGGATTTAATTGGAATTTCAATTGGTACAGAAAATATAGTTGATAATCAGCTATTAATTACTATGATTTTTTTAGGACTTGGACTTGGTCCGTTATTTTTTGGTCCTATTTCAGATAGTTTAGGTAGAAAACCCATTGTTTTTATGGGGTTTGGTATTTTTATTTTAGCCAGTTTTATTTGTGTGTATTCTGAAAGTTTAGAAATGATGGTTGCAGGTAGAATTTTACAGGGAATTGGCCTTTCCGCTCCAAGAACAATAAGTATTGCAATGGTGCGTGATACTTTTAATGGAGATTATATGGCGCGTATTATGTCGTTTATAACGGTAGTTTTTTTATTAATTCCTATTATTGCTCCTGCAATGGGTAAATTTGTACTGGACCATTATAATTGGCAAGCTATTTTTTATATTCAATTGATTTTTAGCTTAATAGTTTCGTTTTGGTTTTGGAAAAGACAACCTGAAACTTTATTAAAAGAGCAACGTTTAAAATTTACAAGTCATATATTTATAGATGGGGTAAAAGAAATTTTAAAAGCTAAAAGAACTATTGGTTTTACTGTAATTTCAGGATTTGTTACAGGCTCTTTTATGGTTTATTTAAGTACTGCCCAACAAATTTTTCAAATTCAGTACGATTTAAAAGAGCAATTTCCATATATTTTTGCTGGAATTGCAATAGCTATAGGTACAGCAACTTTTTTAAACGGAACCCTGGTTATAAAATTTGGAATGGAAAAAATGGTTACTGCCTCGCTGGTTGCATTTTTTGGGATTTCCTTAATTTATATCATTTTATTTTCTAGCTCAGCAAACCCAGAAATAGGTGTTTTATTAACTTTTTTAGGACTGCAGTTTTTCGCAATCGGATTTTTATTTGGAAATCTAAGAGCTTTAGCAATGGAACCAATTGGTCATATTGCTGGGATTGGTGCGGCAATTACAGGGTTTATTTCAACAATTATGGCTGTTCCGATAAGTACTATTATCGGTAGATTTGTGTCCAATACTGCCCTGCCTCTATTTATTGGATTTTTATTTTGTAGCTTTTTAGCGCTATTGATACTAATTTATTTGAAAGTATCTAAAAATAAAGCACAACTTTCACTTAAAGATTCTATATAAACAACCATCTTTTAATTGTTGATTTTGTAACTTTAAGTATCATTAAAAAAATATTAAAATGAAAAAATCATTCAACGATATTATAAATCAGAAAGTTCCTGTTTTGGTTGATTTTACTGCAGATTGGTGTGGACCTTGTAAATCTATGGCTCCTGTTTTAAAACAATTAAAGATTGAATTAAAAGATGCTGTTAGCATTATCAAGATAAATGTGGATAAAAATCAATCGTTAGCAGCTAAATATCAAGTACAGGGAGTTCCTACTTTTATAGTATTTAAACAAGGAAAACAAGTTTGGAGACAATCTGGAATGCAATCAATTTCTCAATTAAAACAGGCTGTTAAATAAATAGAAAGTTTGAGTATCGCGTTAAATTCCTACCTTCGAAATAATTGAAATTCTGCTTTAGATAAAGCTTGTAACATATTAATAAACAGCGTTAAACATTAGCAAGTTATTGCTAAATTTTAGGCTACTGCTCTATATTTGTAATATTCAAACCAATTAATTCAGAATTACTAAATATAGGATTTATTTCTATTGGATTGCAACATATTTCGCAATCTTCAATATATGTTTGGTTGTTTATTGAAGCATCAAACAACATAGAAATTTCTTCCCAACAATACGGACATTGAAAAAAATGTTCTTCCATAAAAGTATATTTATTTAAACAATAGAATTAATGCACCAATAGCTGTAACTATAATAATAAATTTTCTGTACAATTCATTATTAATCAATTTTACTACTTTAATTCCTATAAAAAAGCCTAAAATTATTGCAGGAACTAAAAATAGATTAATAGCTAAACTTTCAACAGAAATTGTTTTCCATACAAAAATATGAAATGGTAGTTTAAAAATATTTATGATAAAAAATAACCAAGCTGCAGTTCCAATAAATTCATTTTTTGGCAATCGCATTGCTAAAAAATAAATGTTTGAAAACGATCCAGCTAAATTTCCAATCATAGATGTAAAACCGGACAAAAGTCCCATTGAATTTGAGAAAAGTCGAGTTTTAGGAATTGCAGTTGATTTTCGCCTGTCCATAATAATCATAAACACTACAATACCTAATATTAAAAAAGCCATTAGGCGTTTAAAAAGTTCATCGGAAATATCATTACCCAACCACACTCCTATCAAAACACCTATTACCATGGTTGGCATCAGCTTTTTTAAATATTTCCATTGTGAATATCTGTGGTAGTAAATTACTGCCAAAAGATCCGCAAAAAGCATCATCGGAATCAATGTTCCAGTTGAAGATTTCCCTCCAAAAACAATTGCCATTAATGTTACAATTACAACTCCAATTCCTTTTATCCCAGCTTTACTGGTACCTAAAAGAAAGGCTGCTAAAAAAGCAAAAAACCAACTAACTAGTGTTAGTTGGTAGGTATTAATTAGTTCTATAAAATTTTGCAAAATTATTATGTATCGAAGATTTAAAAAAGACTACCTAAGTTTGGATAGTCTTTTTAGTTTTAATTAATTTCCGGCTTCATTTTTAGCGTCTTCCTTCATTTTTTCATTAGGAACAATTGCAATATTTACTCTTCTATTTTTAGAGCGACCTTCTACAGTTGAATTATCTGCAATTGGTTGTTCTTCTCCAAACCAGTTTGTTGTAAATCTTGTTGAATTTAATCCTTTACTAGTGAAAAAATTAGTAACGGCAAAGGCTCTATTTTTTGAAAGTGTCATATTATAAGCATCTGCTCCAGTGCTATCTGTATGTCCTACAACAATTACATTCGTATCTGGATATTCCATTAAAATACCCGCTAATTTGTTTAATAATGTTTCTGAAGCGCTATTAATATTGTATTTATTTGTATCAAAATACACGCCACTATTTTCATCAAAAGTAACTACAATTCCATCATCTACACGTTCAACAACAGCTCCAGGAATTTCCTCTTCAATTTGTTGAGCTTGTTTATCCATTTTTTTACCAATAAGAACTCCAGCAGTTCCTCCTACTACTCCACCAATAACGGCTCCTAACTCTCCACCACTACCCTTTTTACCTGTGTTATTTCCAATAATTGCTCCTAAAATCGCACCACCAGCAGCACCAATTGCACCACCTTTTTGTGTATTACTAGCATTTTTAGTAGCCTCGCAACCACTAATATTTAAAGCTAACATTATTGCTAATACTCCGAATCCTATTTTTTTAATCATTAATTTCATTATTCGTTATTTTTTAAAAAATTCATATAAATTTTAAATGGTTTTCCTTCTAAAATTACTGTTTGTTCCCATTGCATGTTTGTCTCTGACAACTGTGTTAAATTTAACCTAAAACCTTTATCGTCAGCTGATTTGTATTTTTTATCTGTAGGTTTTAATAAAAAGTCGTACAAACCTGTTGTTGGATCAACTTCTTGTATTGTAAATACAAAATTACGGTCACCAACCACACAGTCCTCATTGTTAATAGTGTAGATTCCAGTATTATTATTAGGTATAAATCTCCAAGTACTTCCTTCAAAACATACCGTAGGAGCGTCGTTTAATAGTATTACATGAAATGTACCTTTCTCACTGTAAGAAATTTCGTTTAAAGTCCAATAACCTTTAATTACTTTTTTTGATTGAATAACCGTTTTTGGAGTTCCACAAGAAAATAATGTGCACGCCAAAACAGTTAGCATTAGTAGTTTTTTCATTTTTTTTTAGCTTTTAGTTGTTATAAAAAAGTTAGTCTTAAATGTACTAAAAATTTTGCTCAAATTTATAAAAAAAAGAATATTTGATTGAAAAATATTTAAAGCTTTTAATTACTTTAAAATCTTAACTTCAAGATATAATATGTTTAATGAAAATGTATATTTACCCTATGAAAATTGAAATTCTTTTTGAAGATAATTATTGTGTTATTGTTAATAAACCAAATAATGTATTAATCCATAATTCCTATTATGCAAGAAATATTAAAGATGCTACTTTATTAAATTTATTAAAGGAACAATTAAATTTAGAGTTATTTCCAGTGCATAGATTGGATAGAAAAACCTCTGGCGTGTTGGTGTTAACAAAACAAAAAGAGTATGTTGCAGTTTTTCAAGAGTTATTTAATTCTAATGCTATTAAAAAAAGCTATTTAGGCATTGTTCGTGGCTTTGTTGAAGAGGAATTAAATATTACTTCTCCTGTTAAAAATCCAGATACTAAAGTTTATAAAGATGCCTCTACTATTTGTATTCCGTTGCAAAAAATTGAATTGAATATTGCGGTTCATCCTTATGAATTTTCCAGATATAGTTTGGTGAAATTACTTCCAGAAACTGGTAGAATGCATCAGCTTAGAATTCATATGAATAAAATTAGCCGTCCAATTATAGGAGATTATAAATATGGAGACAGGTTTCATAACAGAATGTTTGAAAATGAATTTAACTGTAATAATTTATTTTTACATGCAGACTCCATACAATTTTCACATCCTATTTTAAATAATAAAATTAATGTAAAAGCTACCTTACCAACTGATTGGAGCACAATTTTTAAAGATTTTAATTGGAAGTTTTAAAAAAACCGTTCTCAAATTAAAAGTTAACTTTTAAATCTGTATAAAAAATCATTATATATGTAAATTTTCACCCCAAATAAATCAACATATTTTTAATGGTTTTTAACAATTTTAAAGAATGAAAATCACGTTCATAATTATTCTTGTAATAAATTGTTGTCTACTATTTTACTATACAAATTTGCAAAGAACTAAAACCTGAAAACGGTTAATTTTTAAGATGTTAAAAATTTTTTTTGTTTGCCTTTTTTCATAATAAATAATACTAACTCATACACTTGCTCTTTGATATATTTAAAATTTTGAATATAATTTTTGACTTCTTCTTTTAAAAAATTGTGATCTTTTCTAAAATCAGCTTCTTTTTTTAAATAAATATGTTCCATTAATAATGACAAATTTACATTGTGATCTTTTATTGAAACAATTAACTCATCTCCTAAAATACTTTCGTGTTCTATACCTTTCAGTAATAATTTCGCTTGATTAAAATTATCGGATTTACACAATCCAATAATATGATCAGAAATTAATTCATTTAAAAATTTTTGTTCAATTTTTATAAATTCAATTTCTGAAATCCATTCTTGAGTTTTTTTGTGTAAATACTCAATACTACTTTTATACCTTTTTTCTGAATGGTTGGAGGTGTTATCTTTCATATTAGTAATTTTTATTATTTCATAGAAAATTAATCTTGATCTTTAATTGTTACTAAATTAATTTATGAAATCAATTTTAATGTTGATTTGTATCAGTTTTATTAATGATTGTTATCATATTTCAACACTTAATTGTTTTAGTTAAAATAATTATTGTTATAAAATTTGTTACTCTTCAATAGCTAATTTTGGTAGTGTTACATAAAAATTCGTACCTTTATTTTCAGTACTTTCAAAAGAAATATTACCATTTAATCTTTCTAAATACCCTTTAACAATATTTAACCCTATACCAGTACCTGGGTAAAAAACAGCATTCTTAGCTCTAAAAAAACGTTGAAAAATAAAGTTTTGTTCGTTCTTAGGAATTCCAATGCCTTTATCTTCTATATTAAAATAAATATTTTCAGCATCTGCACTAATTTTAATATGTATGTCTTTTTTTGAATATTTTATTGCGTTGAAGAGTAAGTTTTTTAAAATTATTTTTATAATCTTAGAATCCTGATGTATATAATCACTTATATTATTAGAAAATATAATTTGCTGTTTCTTCTTTAAAAATGGTGATGTATTGTTTATAATATCTTTAACTAAATCGCTAAATTTAAATCTTGTATATAATGGAGTAATGTTTCCCGTTTCTATAATTTCAAGTGTTAATAAGTTATCTATCATATTATTTAAAAAGATAATTTTAGATTTAACTTTTAAAAAATGTTCATCTCTTTTATCTATTCTATTTAAGTCGGCATATTTTATTATA
Source organism: Lutibacter litoralis (assembly GCF_014646675.1). GTDB lineage: Bacteria > Bacteroidota > Bacteroidia > Flavobacteriales > Flavobacteriaceae > Lutibacter > Lutibacter litoralis. The sequence continues at coordinate 207,768 of NZ_BMNS01000005.1, forward strand.
AGTTCTGAAGAAGTAATAATTGCACTTAAAGGAGTTTTAAACTCATGGGAAGCTAATGTTATAAATTGAGTTTTAAGATTATTTAAGTCTTTCTCTTTATTTAAGGATTCTTTTAACTTTTTAATAACTTCTTCTAATTCAATAGTTCTAAGTCTAACTTCTTCTTCTAATTGATAATTTAAAATGTCCTTTTTTAATTCTATTTCTTTTCTAGCAGTAATGTTTGAAATTAATGCTTTATAATAGATTTGTCCCTCAAATTCCATTTTACCAAAACTCATTTCAATTGGAATTTCAAAACCTTCTTTTGTGATGCCAAAAGTTTCTATTAATGATTTAAATTTATTAGAATTTTTACCTTCTATAAATTCATTTATTAAACTAATAGATTTAAAAAGTACGTGGATGTTATTTTTGTAAATTTCTTCAGAAGTATAGTTAAAGATAGCCAATAAAGGAGTATTTGCTAGTACAATTTCTTTTTTTAAATTGAACACAATAATACCGATTTGCATCGAGTCAAAACAAACTTTAAAGAATGCTTTATTGTCCTTCAACAGCATACTAATAACATTTTATGCTAAAGTTAAAAATTACATTAAGTTAAATGTATGATTTTTGTCACTTAATAATTTAAGAGTTCCATTATTGCGTCAAAAAGTCTATTTTTTGGCAAGTAATTGTTTTCTAAAGAATTGGCAAAAGGAATAGGAGTTTCTATACTTCCTATTCTTTTAATTGGCGCATCTAAATACTTAAAGCAGTTTTCTGCTATTAATGCCGAAATATCAGATGCAATTCCTCCAAACAAAGTGTCTTCTTGTAAAATAAGTACTTTCCCTGTTTTTTTTACCGAAGCATAAATGGCTTCAACATCTAAAGGCTGTAAGGTTCTTAAATCTAAAATATCTGCAGAAATAGTATGTGTTTTTACAACTTCTAAAGCCCAGTGCACCCCTGCTCCATAGGTTATAATACTTATACTAATACCTTTATTTAGAAGTGCTGCTTTTCCAAAAGGAATTGTATAATAAGCTGTTGGAACGTCTTGATAGATTGTTCTATACAACAACTTATGCTCAAAAAATAGTATTGGATTTTCGTCTTCTACAGCTGTTGCAAGTAATCCTTTTGCATCATAAGGAAAAGCGGGATATACAACTTTTAATCCTGGTGTTTTAGTAAACCAGGCTTCGTTTGTTTGGCTATGGAAAGGACCTGCGTTCACACCAGCTCCACAAGGCATTCTTAACACAACTGAAGCTCCTTGCCCCCATCTATAAAACGATTTTGCTAATAAATTTATTACAGGGTTAAATCCAGAAGTAATAAAATCTGAAAATTGCAATTCAACAACAGCTTTTATATTACCGTTAATTGAGAGTCCGTATGCAGCCTCAATAATAGTAGATTCGCAAATTGGTGTATTTCTTATTCTCTCTGCTCCAAATTCTTCTAAAAATCCATCTGTTATTTTAAAAACACCTCCATATGCTGCAATATCTTGCCCCATTATAACAAGATTATTATGTTTGCGCATACATTGCTTTAAACTTAAAGAAATAGCGTCTATTAAGCGAATATTTTTAGTTTCAGATGAAGGTTTTGTTTCTATATAGTTTACGTGTTTGTAAACATCAGATAATTCATTTTCCACGGAAGAAGTAATTTTTTCTTCATTAAAAGCAATTTTTAAATGCTCATTAATTTCAAGTACTATATTTTCTTTAATTATAACATCTAATTTTTCGGAAAGAATATTTTCTTTTTTTAAAAACTCGTGAAAATTTTCAATTGGATCTTTTCTTGCCCATTTGTCCATTAAATCCTGAGGAACGTACTTTGTTCCACTCGCCTCTTCGTGTCCACGCATTCTAAAAGTTTTAAATTCTAATAAAATGGGACGTGGTTTTTTTCTAACACTTTTTGCTAATTTAGATACTTTTGTATGTACTTCTAATATATTGTTTCCATCTATTATATGGCTTTCCATACCATAACCAATACCTTTATCGGCTATATCTTTACATTTAAATTGTTGGCTCGATGGTGTTGATAATCCATAGCCATTATTTTCAATGCAAAATAATACAGGTAAGTTCCAAACAGCTGCAACATTTAGTGCTTCATGAAAATCACCTTCACTGGTACCTCCTTCACCGCAAAAAACGGCAGTTACTTTTGCTTCCTTTTTTAATAAACTTGCTAAAGCAATACCATTTGCAACACCTAATTGTGGTCCAAGATGAGAAATCATACCAACAATTTTAAACTCTTGTGTGCCAAAATGAAATGAACGATCTCGACCTTTTGTAAACCCACTTTTTTTACCTTGCCACTGCGAGAAAAGCCTGTGTAATGGTATTTCTCGAGATGTAAATACACCCAAATTTCGGTGCATAGGTAAAATATATTCATCTGAAGTTAAAGCACTGGCAACACCTACTGAAATTGCTTCTTGACCAATACCTGAAAACCATTTAGATATTTTGCCCTGACGCAATAAAATCAACATTTTTTCCTCAATTAAACGAGGTTTTAACATTGATTTGTACAATTCAATTAATTGTTTATTTGAATAGTTTTTTCTATCGTAAACTATTTTCTTGATTAAGTTATCTATTGGTCGCATTTAGTTGGTATCGTATTACCAAATGTAACAATAATGTTATTAATTAAAAAGAGACTTTTTAAAAGTATTTTAGTGAATGTTGTTTTGCTTTATCCATTAATTTATTTTAGTAATAAATGTTTACAAAATATTAAAAATAAACCTTTTTTATAAAATTAATTTTCAATCTAATTCTTATTAATACATTTGAAAAATGAAAAAAGCATTAATTATAGGATTTGTTTGGCCAGAACCCACCACTACAGCTGCTGGTGCTAGAATGTTACAACTAATATCTGTTTTTAAAAATTATGGATTAGATATTCATTTTGTAAGTACTGCGGCAAAAACACTACAATCTTATAATTTTGAAAAAGATGGAATTGAAACTTCGACTATTGAATTAAACAATAGTAGTTTTAATGATTTTATTATAAATTTTAATCCCGATATTGTATTGTTTGACAGGTATTTAACTGAAGAGCAATTTGGTTGGAGAGTTTCTGAAAATTGTCCAAATGCGTTAAAAATTCTTGATACTGAAGATTTACATTTTTTAAGATTTGCTAGAGAGAAAAGCTTTAAAAAAAGTATTGAATTGAATCATACCTTGCTAAATAATGATATTGCAAAAAGAGAAATAGCTAGTATCTATCGTTGTGATTTAACTTTAATAATTTCAAAATATGAGATGGAATTATTACAAGCTCAGTTTAAAATCGATTCAAATTTACTTTGCTATACTCCATTTTTATTAGAAAAAATACAAAAAGATAGCTTCAACAAATATCCTTCATTTAACCAGAGAGTTGATTTTATGACGATTGGTAATTTTAAACATAAACCTAATTTAGAAGCAGTTAAAACACTTAAAAAACACATCTGGCCAAAAATAAAATCAAAAATACCAAAAGCGAAAATTCATATTTATGGCGCTTATGGAAATAATGAAAGTATTACACAGTTACATAATAAAAATGAAGGATTTTTAATCGAAGGATGGGTTGATAATAAAGAAAAGGTATTTTCAAATGTCAGAATTTGTTTAGCTCCCCTACAATTTGGGGCAGGATTAAAAGGAAAACTTATAGATGCAATGCTTTATGGAACACCCTCTATAACAACTTCAATTGGTGCTGAAGGAATACTTGAAGATTTACCTTGGGCAGGTTTTATTGAAAACGATTTTAATAGTTTTATTGAAAAAGCGGTTACATTATATAAAACTGAAGAAACATGGTTAAAAAAACAGCAAAATGGTTTTGAAATTATTAATTCTAATTTTTCAAAAAGGAAATTTGGGAATGAATTAATATTAAAAATTGAAACTACATTTAATAATTTGAAAAACCATAGAGATAATAATTTTATTGGTGCTATGCTGCAATATCATACTTTAAAAAGTACAAAATATATGTCTAAATGGATTGAAGAAAAGAATAAAAAAGTAGACTAATAGTAGCTGAGTTAATATATTTTCTGATAATAGAAAATGCACGTCCCATTTGGTTTTCAACCGTTTTAACCGATAAATTTAGGTGTTCAGCAATTTCTTTATAACGATAACCTTCGTATTTATTCAACATAAAAATTTCTTTACACCTATTTGGCAATGTTTCTATTGCAGTATGTAAGATCTTCATCTGTTTTTCGTTATTTTCAGCAATTTCAGATTCAATCTCATTCACCAAAGAATATCTAATTTGTTCTAAATTTTCGTTTATGCGTTTATGCTTTCGGTAATAATCTAAAAATGAAAAATAAGCAGCTTTATACAAATAACTTTCTAATGAAGTGTTTATTTCAATTTCCCTTCTCTTAACCCATAATTTAATTAATACATCTTGCACTATATCTTCAACAATAGTTTTTTCTGAACAAAAATTTGAAAGATATCGACACAGTTTATTATAAAAAATACGATAAACACTTTCGTAAGCTTTTATATCATCGTTCTTTATTTTCGTAAATAACTCTGTATAGTTTTGATGTATGCTCAAAGACTGAAATTTATTTTTACAAATATTACATTAAAATTAACATAAAAAAAATAAAAATCTTTGGGGGTTTTAATTTTTACCCTCGTCTTAATTAAAGTGAAAGGATAAAATAAAGAGATATTATGGCTATTAGCGAAATACATAATTTAATAATAAAATATTTAAATGATGAACTAAATGATTCTGAAAGAGAAACTTTAGTTAATTGGTTAAATAATTCTGAAAACAAGGCAGTTTTTAAGAAATATATTGTCTTAAATAGATCGTTAAATTACAAATATCAAAAGTTTAATTATAAAGATCCTTTAGATAGTGCTTTAGAAGAGATTACAAAAAAGAACGCTAAAGCACCTAAAAAAATAATAAAATTAAGAAGCTTATTTAAATATGCGGCCATTTTTATTGTTGTAATTGGTACGGGTTTTTACTTTTTTAAAAATAATTTTAACAAATCAAACACTCCTAAAATTGTAAACGAAATTAAAATTGGTACAGATAAAGCTACCTTAACTCTTGAAAATGGTACAAATATTGCCTTAGAAAAAGGAAAAGTATTTAATTCTGGAACTGTTAATAGCGATGGTGAAAAAATAATTTACAATTCAAATTCAACAACTACTACAGAAGAAATTACGTATAATTATTTAACCATTCCTAGAGGTGGAGAGTTTTATATTGTACTAGAAGATAATACAAAAGTTTGGTTAAATTCAGAGTCTCAATTAAAGTATCCAGTTGCTTTTGTCAAAGGAAAAACCCGTGAAGTTGAATTATTATATGGTGAAGCATATTTTGAAGTTTCTCCTAGTACAAATCATAATGGCGATAAATTTAAAGTACACACACAACAGCAAACAATTGAAGTTTTAGGAACTCAATTTAATGTAAAAGCTTACAAAGAAAACAAAGAAATTTACACAACACTTGCCGAAGGAAAAGTAAAAGTTGAAATAGACGGTATTACCAAAATGTTAAAACCTTCTGAACAAACAACCTATAATAAAACAACAAAATCTATTAACGTTACAACTGTTGACGTTTCTTACGAAACTGCTTGGCGTACAGGGTATTTTAACTTTACAAATAAAGCTTTTGTTGAAGTTGCTGAAGTTTTAGCAAGATGGTATAATATTGAGTTTCATTTTGAAAATAAAACTTTAGAACAGTTTAAAATTAATGGAGTTATTAGTAAAAATCAAAATGTAGAATACTTTTTATTTACACTTAAAAATATTGAAAATATAAACTATAAAATAAAAGACAATCATATATATATAAAATAAAAAAGGGAGTGAAGTTCTCGTATCCTACCACTTAAACTTCATCCCTATTTAGCGATTAATTAACTAATTATTAACCAATCAATAGCAAATTTATGGAATTTAAATTTACCAATGTTCTTTTTTATTCAAAGAAGAACTTATTCAAAACAATTATGAGATTATCTATTTTCTTATTTTGTGCTTTTACTTTTGGATTTACTCCCAATAGTAGTTTTTCTCAAAATGCACAAATCAACATTAAATCAGATCTAAATTTAACTGTAGACGAAGTCTTTAATTTAATTAGACAACAAACAGATTACACGTTTGTATATTCTACAGATTTATTTAAAAATGCTTCAAAAATTGAATTAAAAAAAGGAAGTATTAACACTTCTAAACTATTAAATAAAAGTTTAGACAACCTTAATTTAACATATCTTTTTTTAGACAATAAAACTATTGTATTAACTAAGAAGGCTGTAAAAACTGCTGCAGCAGGAGTTGAAGAATTAGAAGAAATTCAGCAAAAAATAACAGGTACTGTTACTGATTCATCTAATCATCCGCTTCCAGGAGTTAATGTTTTGGTAGGTAAAAAAGGTAATAATATTGTTAAAGGTGTTGTAACAGATTTTGAAGGTAAATATACTATTGAAGGTGCTAAAGGAGAAATTATTAGGTTTTCATATATGGGTTTTGCTACACAAGAATTTGTTATTCAAAACCAAACGATAGTTAATGTAATTTTAAAAGAAGCTACAGGTAAATTAAACGAGGTTGTATTGGTAGGATACGGTTCTCAAAAACGAGAAGAAGTTTCAAGTGCAATTTCTTCTGTTAAAGCTAAAGAATTAACACAAAACATTGTTGGTGTAACAAGTTTTGATAACGCTCTAAGTGGTTTAATTAAAGGTGTTAATATTTCTCAAAGCACCGGAGAATTGGGTTCTGGTGTAGATATTAATATTAGAGGTATTACGTCTCCATTTGCCGGAGCAGATAACAATCCTTTATTTGTAATTGATGGTGTTCCAGTTCAAACAAACCCAAACATATTTGGTAGTAATGATAACACATCGTATGTAAATACTGCGAATCCTTTACAATCTATAAATCCAAGTGACATTGAAAGTATAGACGTTCTAAAAGATGCCGCTGCAACTGCAATTTATGGTTCTCGTGGTGCAAATGGTGTTATTATTGTAAATACTAAAAGAGGTACAAAAGGTGAAAAAATGAGTATTGCAGTAAATACTTCTACTACTTTTGCCAGACCAATAAAAACACATGATTATTTATCTACAGACCAATGGAAGTCTTTTAATGATGAGTTTTTTAAATATTCTGCACAAGCTGCAAATGAAAACCCATATATAGATTTATTTTTCTTAAGTGACTACTCATATATGGCTAATTTACCTATTGATTGGTGGACATATACTATTGGTTATGAAGGACCTAATGAAGATTATTATGGAACGGAAAATACAACATGGGCTGATGTAGTTTTTAGAGACCCAGCAATTACAAACCAATACAATGTATCTGTTTTAGGAGGTACCGATAAAACAAATTATTCTCTTTCTGCTGGATATACAGACCAAGAAGGATTAATTTTAGAAGAAAACTATAAACAGTATAGCTTTAAATTAGGTTTAGATTCTCAAATTAATAAGATAGTTAAAGTAGGAGCTACTGCTAATATTGGAGTTTCTAACATTAAATCTGGTTATAGAAGTTTAAATGGCGATTTAGGAAATGAATTATCTGCAAGACCTGATATTGCTCCAAGAGATGAAAATGGCGATTTTACGAGAGTAAAATCTGTTGAATATGGTTTTTTTGAAACTTTACAACCGAATCCATTAGCTTTAATGACAGGTAGTATAAATGAAACTAAAGGATTTACATTATTAGGAAATACCTATGCAGAATTTGAAGTTGTAAAAAATCTAAAAATTAAGTCAGATGTAAATGTTGCTTTATTTGCAACAGATGATTATAGTTTTAGACCAGTTTCTATTGTTGGAACTATTAGCGATCTTTATGGAGAAACTAGATCAAGTTTATCAACTAGTAATGTTGTTACTACTAACGTAGTTTCTAATTTAACAGCTAATTATACAGCTTCAATTAATGAGCACGATTTTAGTGTCTTAATTGGTGCTGCTTGGGATAGAAATTATTCAGATAGAGAAACTTTTAGATTAGAAGGTTTTCCTGATGATGAAGTATTAACTAATGTTACCTCTGGAGAATTAGTGACAAGTAAAGCAGGTACTAAATATGAAAGTGGTTTAAACTCTCTTTTTAGTCGTTTAACATATAGTTACGATGATAAATATTTTGCAACTGCAAATTTACGTACAGATAGATCAATTAAATTTGGACCAGAAAATCAACGTGCTTTTTTCCCATCGTTAGCGTTAAGTTGGAAAGTTTCAAACGAATCTTTTTTACAAAATAACACCACACTAAATAGCTTGCGTTTAAGAGCAAGTATTGGTAAAACAGGATCAAACAATGTTGGAGATTTTGCATACCTACAATTTTTTGCTCCAGGTATTAATAGCGATGCTAATTATGGCGGAAACCAAGCTATTGGACTTACAGGTGTTTTACCAAATGAAGCTATTAAATGGGAAACTACTAACGAAATGAATGTTGGTTTAAACTTTGGTTTATTCAACAATAGAATTAGAGGTAGCTTAGATTATTATAATAGAAAAACGACCGATGCGCTTATGCCCTCTCCTTTTCCTTTTGAAACTGGGGCTGATACCTATACAGCAAACTTTGCTGATTTAACAAATAAAGGATTTGAATTAGACTTAGGTGGAGATATTATTAGAACTGATGAATTACAATGGGCTGCTAACTTTAATATTTCTCAAAATAAAAATACCTTAGATAAATTCAATCAAAACGGAATCTCTTCGTTTTTAATCGATAGATATGAAATTGGTAGAGAAGTGAATATAATTAAAGGGTATGTTGTAGAAAAAATATTTCAAGATCAAACAGAATTAGATAACCTTAATGCTGGTTCTTCAACTGGTTTCTACCAAGAATATGGAACAGGTCTTGGAGATTATAAATATAAAGATCTTAATAATGATGGCAGAATTACTTCGGCCGATAGAGAATATTTAGGAAGTTCTCAACCAGATGTCTTTGGTGGTTTTAATACGGAAGTAAACTATAAAGGATTTTCTTTAGGAGCTTATTTTAATTATTCTTTAGGTGGTGAAAGTTTATGGGCTAGTTATGGAAATAAATTGTCTTACTCACCAAATATAAATACATATTCAATGTTTTATGAAAATACATGGACACCAGAAAGAATAGATGCTGAATATCCTAGATTTATAATTACAGATCCTAACTTTAATAGTAGAATTTCCAATAAAACGGTATATGACACTTCGTTTTTACGTTTAAAAACATTACAGTTTGGTTATCAATTCCCTCAACAAATAATTGAGAAATTTTCAGCTACAGGATTGTCAATATTTGTTACTGGCTCTAATTTATGGACTTTAACTGATTTCCCTGGATTAAATCCAGATTCTAAAGATGGTGGTTTCGCATCAGTAACTAGTACAGACAATAGAGATCCTTATCCGGTTGCTAAAACTTGGTCTTTGGGTGTTAATCTTAAATTTTAAAATTAAAATTATGAAACTAAAAAATATAAAATTTACAATCGTTTTATGTATTCTTATTAGTTCAGTTAGTTGTAGTATCGACAATATTGAACCAATAAATCAATTAACAGAAGAGAATGTAATTCATAACGAAAAATCAGCAGAAGCAATGTTAAACACCTCATATATAAAATTTAGAGAGTTCTTTTTCTCTAACTTTTATGCAGGTTTAATGGGTGCTGGAGGCGAACAAACCATTGGTAATTTCTATGGAAGCCAAGGGTTTAATCAAAATACCGTACAAGATGATAATATTCTTTTAGCAGATAATTATAATAATTTATACACTGCTATTAACAATGCAAATTTCGCAATTGATGGACTTGAAAAAGGTAAAGCTACTGATATTGGAGAAGTAAGAACAAACGAATTAATTTCTGAAGCAAAAACAATTCGTGCTTTCTCTCACTTTTTATTGTTACGTCAGTTTGGTCAGTTTTTCGATTTAAATTCTGATTATGGAATAGTTTTAAGATTAGAACCAGCTAGAAAGTTTGAGAGTTTACCAAGAAATACGGTACAAGAATGTTATGATGCTATTTTAGATGATTTAAAGTTTGCCTCTCAAAACGGCTCAAGCGGGGTTGCACATTATTATTTCTCTGCCGTTACAGCAAAAGCTTTACTTTCTAAAGTATATTTATACACGGGAGATTTTACAAATGCTGCAAGTACGGCCTTAGAAGTTATTAATAATGCTGATGGTTATAATTTAGCAGATGACTATGGTACAATTTTTACCTCTAATTTTGGAGAAGAAATATTGTTTTCAGTTTATGGAAATTCTGTAGAAGGAGAATATACATACGCTGATGTTTCTTTTGGAAGATATAACATTTCACCTAGCCCCTATTTTAGAGCTTTAGCAGATGCACAGGATGGAATCCCAGGTGATGGAGATCCAAGTTATAATACCGCTGGATACGATGCTCGCTTCTTATATGCTTACAATGCTTTTGACACTGCTGGTCCTAATTCAAACGGAAAAATTCCATTTTCAAGCAATAGTACCGAAGGAGTAAATACTATTATTTATTTACGTTTAGCAGAATTTTACTTGGTATATGCTGAAGCTGAAGCAAGACGTGCTGGAGGAGATTTAGATGATGCATTGGCTAAACTTAACATTTTAAGAGACAGAGTTGGAATGCCATTAAAAACACTTTCAACAAAAGAAATGTTGTTGCAAAATATTAGAGAAGAGAAAATGTTAGAATTATTTTCCGAAACAGGAGAAACTTGGTACGACCTAATTAGATATGATAGATTAGGAGATGTTGATGCTTCAACAATAAAATCAACATTAAACTCTGTTGAACAATATGTATTGCCAATTCCAAGAACAGCATTAGCTGGAAATTCAGAATTAATTCAAAATCCAGGATATTAATAAAATTAAAGCTGTTTAGAAAGTCTTTAAACCTTGCTCGTCATATTGAAAATTAATCTTTTTTAGAAACTGAAATAATAGTATGACAAAAATTTAACTTTCTAAACAGCCTTAGAATTAAATTTTATTTACAATATCTTAAAATCTCATAAAATATGAAAATTATAAAAAATAGTTATTTAGTATTATTACTTGCACTTGCAGTTACAAGCTGTACCCCAGAGAAAACAAGTTTTACCATCTCCGGAACTATCGAAAACACTAACAATGAAGAAGTTTCAATAGTACTATTTAATAATGAAACTAAGACAGATACTATTGCTATTTCAAATCTAGTAGATAGTAGTTTTCAGCTTACAGGAAATGTAGAAAAACCGACCAAAGTGTTATTATTTGTTGGGCACACAAATATTCCAATGATATTAGAAAATGATACGTACAATGTTGTTTTAAATGATACTCAAAAATATGTAAAAGGTGGTAATTTAAATCAAATTGTATATGGTTATTTGCAACAAACAGATTATCAGAATGCGAAAAGTGATGCCAAACAAACAGCTGAAATTGTTTTTAAAGATATCGACTGGCTAGATAAAGAAGCAGTTGAATTTGCACGTGCAAAAAATAATGAAAAAACAGCTATAACTTATAAAATTCAGAATAAGTATATGCAAACTATTTTAGAAGGTGACTATTCTGAATTGGCAAAAATCTATACATTAAGCGACAACTACGATTGGAAAAATTATGATGCTGATAAAAGAATTGAACTTTATAAAACATACAATGAGGCTTTAAGTCAATCACATCCTGTTGCAAATGAAATGATACAAACATTAACAGATTATAAAATTATCGAAGAAAAAAAATTATCTATAGCACCAGGAAAACCTTTTAAAGAAGTTATTGCAAAAGATATAAATAACGAAGAAATTGCGCTTTCTGAAACTATTAAAAATAATAAATATACCTTATTAGAGTTTTGGGCAAGTTGGTGTGGACCTTGTCGTGGTGAGTTTCCTCATCTTAAAAAAGCATACAAAACTTACAATTCTAAAGGATTTGAAATTTATGGTTTATCGCTTGACGATAAAGAAGATAGATGGTTGAAAGCACTTAAAGAAGAAGATACACCTTGGATAAATGTAGTAGATTTCAAACATTTTAAAAGTGATGCTGCTGTGGCCTATTTTGTGCAAGGAATTCCAGCGAGTTTTTTAATTGCAAACGATGGTACAATTGTAGCCTCTGGAGATGATATTAGAGGTTTTGCTTTAGATGAGAAATTAGAAGAATTATTTAAATAAAATTAATAAACATCTTAAATTAAACTTTGTTTTCATGAATTAATTAAAGGATCTTAATTAGATGTTTAAAAAGAGTTGATTTATTTCAACTCTTTTTTTATATAACAAATTAAGAACTTATAATAGTACTTTTCGTTTTAAAGAAATTAAATGTACCATTAGTATCATTAACGAAAAACTTAATCCAACTATTGATACACCATACCATTTAAAATAGCTCCAAGCAATAGCTCCTAAAAAGGTCCCGAGAGATCCACCAATAAAGAAACTAACCATGTAAATGGTGTTAATACGGTTTTTTGCTTCCAGGTTATTTGAAAAAATACAACTTTGATTAGTTATATGTAACGATTGAAACCCCATATCAATTAATAAAACACCAATTACTAAACCAATAATTGAAGTAGCAGAAACTAAAAAAACACACCAAGAAATTACAAGTATTATTGTAGCAATGGTAATAAGTTTGTTTTTATTATTATCAGTATTCCTTTTCCCTATGATATTAGCAGTTAAAGCACCAACAATGCCTAAAGCACCAAAAGAACCTGTTGCTGCACTTCCATAGTTAAAAGATTCTTCTAATAAAAAAACCAATGTTGCCCAAAAAGCACTTAAACCTGCAAATCCCAAAGCCCCTCTTAAGGCTGACAACCTTACATTTGTATCACTTTTAAAAATAACAAATATAGATTGCATTAATTTTAAATAATTAGATTTATAATCTGGTTTAATATTTGGCAACTTAAAACTAATAGTAATTAATAAAATGAGCATCATAAATGCTGCAGCAAAAAAAACAAATTGCCAACCCAAATATTCGCCCAAAAACCCACTAATAAATCTACTACCTAAAATTCCTATTAGTAATCCACTCATTACAACGCCGATAGCTCTTCCTCGTTTAGTTTTATCTGATAAATGAGCAGCCATAGGAACTAGCAATTGAGGAATCGAGGAAGAGAATCCAATAAAAAAGCTGCTAACAACAAATACCATTAAAGTAGTTGCTGTAGCAGCTGCTAGTAAAGAAACTATAATTAAAAAAAAATCTATTGTAATAATCTTTTTTGTGGCATATTTATCTCCTAAAGGAATCATAAATAACAACCCGGTAGCATAGCCTATTTGCGCAAATAAAGGAACATTACTAACCTCGATTTCACTTACATTAAAACCATTTGCTATAAGAGATAGTAGTGGCTGGCAATAATAAATATTAGCAACTACTAAACCAGCTGTAATCGCCATTAAATACAATAATGAATTTGATAATTTTTCTTGCTGCATTTTAAGCTAATTTAAAACCGGTATCTCGTAGTTAAATTTTTTTAATTTCCTCTATAAGTTGCATATCCAAATTCCGATAAGGTAATTGGCACATGATAATGTTGATTGTCTTTAATTTCAAAAACCACATCAATAAAAGGATAAAAAGAGTCCGTGTTTTTTTGTTTAAAATAATCGCTTACTAAAAAAGTAAGTTTGTAAATTCCTGTATTGTTTTTTGAACTTTCTAAGAACGAACCTACTCTACCGTTTTTGTCTGTTACCTTTTTATCTATTTGTGTCCATTTATTGTTTGTCACATTCAATTTTTCAAGTTGAATGGTTACTCCTGCCGCTGGAGTTCCTTTAGAAACATCTAGAATATGACTTGATAATTGATAATTAGTTGTTTGCGCATAAGCACCAATTGTAGATAATGATAATGCAAGGATAAAAATTAAATTTTTCATTTGTTTTGATTTATATTAATTAGTAATAATTTTATTTAGTTGTATTAATTCCAAACTCTAAGATTTGAGCTGATTTAGCTAATAAATCATCTTTTTCTGCACTTCCTCCTCCTGCAACTCCAATACTTCCTATAATATGTCCGTTCCAATATATTGGACTTCCGCCACTTAAAAGTAAAAGTTCAGGTAATTCCGCCAAGTTTTGAGAATCGCTACTTTTTTTAACTGCTCTTAAAAGTTGTAACGTTGGAGTTTTTGTAGATAATGAAGTGTACGCTTTTCTTCTTGCTGCTTCAGTATTATGAGGACCAACATTTTCTCCCTTAATTTGTAAAATTGTAATGCCAGCAGCATCAAGTATTGCTAAACTTACATTAGTGTTTAAAGAATCTGCAACACTTTGAACTCTTTTTGTTAATTCAAAAGCAGCCTTTAAGGTTAAATTAGGTTTTTGCGTAATAAACTCGTTTTCAACACTATTAGTATAAGTGTTTTTTGATTGTCCAATTAAAATAGTTGGAAATAATAAAATTAGTAGTAGTTTTTTTAAATTCATCGTATATATTTTTTATGCAAATTTAAATACGATTAATTCCTTAAACGTTGCCCTAAGTCAACGTTTTTATAATTTTGATTTCATTCTACTTAATGTTGAAGGTGACATTCCTAAATAGGATGCGGCCATTTTATTTGAAACTCGTAATAATAATTTCGGGTTGTTTTTAATAGTCCAACTTACCTTTTCAAGCGCATCTAATCCTTGAAAACCATAAATTCGCTGTTGGGCATTTATAAATCCTAATTCTAAAATCTCTCTATAAATTGCTGAAAACTCGGGTATAGAATGTACCAAAAAATAAAAATCATGGCGCGTAATTACCAATAATTCTGATTTTTCTATTGCTTGTAAATATTCTAAAGCAGGTTTTTGATCAATAAAACTGGGTAATGCTGTTCCAAAATTACCTTCAAAAGCAAAATAACGAGAATTCTCTAGACCTTCCTTATTGATAGTAAAAATTCTTAAGCAGCCTTTATTTACAAAGTAATAATGTTGACACACTTCATTATAATCAACTAAAATTTGGTTTCTATTAGTTTTCTTAAGTTTAAAAAAAGAACAAATTGTTTTTATTTTAGTTTCTTCTATATTCTTACTCTCCAAAAATAAAACTAAAGATTTATACATATGTGAAGTTTCTAAAACTGTTTATTTATCTAAAAATAATATTAATTATTTACCTAAGTTAATTTATTTGAGTCAAGAAGAGATGAAATTTCAATTGGTATTCTAACAGGTTTCATTGTAAATTTATCTAATAAACACCAAATAGTTTTTACCGAGCAGACTATCTTTTCATCCTTTATTATATTTACATATCTTTCAGATTTAACACCATAAGATTCTCCTATATAAGTATTTAAGGTGATTTCATCATTTAAAAATACTGGAAAAAAATAATCTATTTCGTGTCTCTTCACAACCCAAACATAATTATTGTTTATAAGTTTTTCACTTAATTGGTTCCAATGTTTTTCAGCAACTATTTGAGCCCAGTCTAAATAAACTACATTATTTACATGGTCTAAACCGTCTATTGAATTTTTGTCAACTTTAAAAGTATAGGTATAATTTTTTTTTAAATGCATTCCTTGAAATTGAAGAACAAATATACAGCTCATTTTTACTCAAAAAAAAAATTCTAAATAAAAGAAAAAAATATTGGAATTATTAATGTTAAATTATAAATTTACAGCACCTAAAAGTTCGAGAACATTTAAATTTTTAACTTTATTTTAAATAGTGTTAAAAATTTACAGTCGTGATACTTGTGCAAAAAAAATTATCGTGGGGACGACAGTTTTTCAAGATTTTGCGACTGTTTTTTTCTTTTAATCTAATAATAAAAACAGTTGTAATTTTTATATCTTACTAAACTACCGTTGTGGGGACGACAATTAAAGATACTACAACTGTTTTTTTTTGGGACGACATATCCACAATCTATAATTTTACGCAAGAATTACTCATATTTACTATCTTACCTATTTTATTTTTAAAATAAAATTTAGGTATAAGTGTATTTATGTAAATTCTATTTGTTGCTTTAAGTACTTTAAAGTCTTTTTTTTCTAAAACTAACATAATTATAATTTATTTATTAATAAAAATATGTGTGAAATAATTTCTTCCGTTGGCATCCTTTTCTGTAGATATACCAAAATGAGTAAATGTTTTATCTTCAATTATTTCTTTATGGCTAGGACTATTTAACCAGGCTTTAACAACACTTTCTCCCGAATTATATCCGTAAGCAACATTTTCTCCAACAGAAATTGCTTGAGCATTATTCACTAGTTTTTCATGTCTTTCAGGAAAATTATCATGGTTGACTTTTCCTACTTCAACCATATAGCTTGTATGTGTCTTTGCAACTGAAGAAATAAAATTCAACCTACTTAAAGTAGTTAAACCTTGTTCTTCTCTATATTGGTTGACAAGATTTAAAATCTCATCTTCAATAGGTGAATATGTTGCTTTAGTTTCTGTCGTTTTATTAAAATAAATACCATCGTCTTCAGTAGCACAGGAAATATAAAGTGTAGAGACAAATAACACTATTGCTAGTTTATTTAAAATAGTTTTCATAAAAGAGGGGTTTTTACAGGGGTTATTTTATAAGTATTAAAGACAGCCGCAAAATAATATTGTCAGCTACCGTTGTGGGAACTTTGATTAGGTGACAAATTGATTGCGACTGCTTTTAATAAGGTACATACGTTTCTTATAATTGTTTAAATTGGGATAAAACAATGTATTATAAAAAAATGTACTAAGGAAATTGGACTGGAAATAGCATAGAATACTTCCTCTAAAAATTCTACTATAGAGTTTGGTAGAAATACTTACTATTGAAGATGTTAAAATTGGGGTACTCATATTTTTGGGGTTTTGACTAGTTGGGGTTTGGGATTAATTTATTTCTATATACATAATTTTTTTAAAATAAGAGGTAGAATCAAAGTTCTTACTAACCATCTAACTTGTAAAAGCTTTTCGGATTGCTTCTTAAGTATGTGACTACAGTGAGACTACCTCTATTTTAGTTCATCAATATTTCAATTTTAAAATTATTTCTAAGAAGCAATTTGGGGTGCTAATTGCTTCCTAGCTCTAATTTTGGGTTTGGGGTCAATTTTTATTCCTAATTTTTATTAATAATTTATTTAAAATTAAAATTTCCTTTTCTGTTAAATTGCCAACAACTGCGGTTTCAAATTGATCTTGTATTTTTTCAATTTCTGCTAACAATTCTATACCTTGCTCAGTAATTCTAATCTCTACCTTCCTCCTATTTTCTTCATTTTGAAACCTTGTAATTAATCCTTTTAATCGTAATTTTTCAACTAATCTTGTTGTATTACTATTTTTACTTACCATTTCAGCTTGTAAAGATTGCAAATCGGCTGGTTGACCATTTAATTTTTTTAAAGAACGTAATACTTGGTATTGTTGAATAGATAAGGCAAATTGTTTGAGATGATCTGAAAATGTTTCATTCATCCAGTTACCTGTTTGCAATATATTTGCAATTGTTAAATCAGGTAAATTTAAATCTTCCTTTTTATCATTTTTATTCAACTTCGGGGGGACAACTTTTTTCTACACCATTATTGTATAGACAACAAATGTATATACAAATGTTTTATAAAACAAATAAAATTGTTAAAAACTTCTTTATTTTGCACGAAAATTTCATCTTTTTTGTGTTTTAAAGTAAAAATAAACTGGTGATTTCAAATATCCCACCTATTGAATCACCATTTTAAGCCCTGTAAACCAGTATTTTATAATTTTTATTTAGTTTATTAGTTTAAGAAATTAAACAATAGCTTAATTATTTAAAAAAAGTCGAAAATTTTTGATAATTATTTTAGAATTATTTAAAATATTGTTAATAACCACATCAATTTCTTAATGAATTTTACTTTTTCTTGCTTAATTAGGTGTTATAACAGAGAGTATTATAGAATATAATTTTACCCGATGGTTCAAAAAAAATTAAACAAATTTTTCAAATAAATAGTTGATTCCTAATTTTAACCACGTTTTAGAATGGTAACCTAAGTTGCAGTCCCCCACTCTATTTAGTTTTAAATTTGAATAAATGATTAATAAAAAGAAATTATGAAAACCATAGTAGCAGTTACTTTTCAAAATAAAAAAACCATATTTAATCATACTGGAAAATGCAGGAACTATTTAATATATACTATAAAAGATTCAACTATCGAAAGTAAAAGATTACTAAATCTATCTATTAATGAAACATTGCATTCCTTTTTTCACGAAGAAAATGGTATAAAAAATAGCATTTTATTTGAATCTGATATATTATTAACTAAAGGTATTGGTAATGGAGCCATAGATAAATTAGCTAAATATGGGATTGCTTGTTATAAAATTGAGGAGTCTGATCCAGATCTAGCTATTAATAAATTAATAAATGGAACTTTGGAGGCAATGTCACCTATTTCAAATTCGGTATCTGGCTGCAACTGTAATTGTGGAAAAAAGGAGCACTAAAAGCCTATAATCTTATAATAAATCAGAATTACGCAAAAAGAAAGGCTGCCTAAAAATAAAATCCCTTCTCGATAATGAAAATTGATCTAACTTTTAGGCAGTCTCTATATAATAAGTACTTGTATCTTAAATTTCTCTAAAAATAGAGTGCATTAATCTAGTTTTATCATTGATGCTTTCTTCTAAAGAAATCATTGTTTCTGTTCTTGAAACACCATCGATATCATCAATTTCAAAAATAATTTCTTTTGCGTGTGTTGTGTCTTTAGCTCTAATTTTACAGAAAACATTGTATTTTCCTGCAGTTATATAAGCAATAGTAATATTAGGAATCTTCTTTAAATCGTTTATAACTTGCTTAGTTTTAGAAGTTTTTGCTAAATAAATACCCACGTGCGAAATAAATGAATAACCCATTTTTTCGTAATCTAATGTTAATGTAGAACCTTTAATAATTCCTTCATCTTCCATTTTTTTAACCCTCACATGTATTGTACCTGCCGAAACAACTAGTTTTTTTGCAATATCAGTAAATGGCGTTCTCGCATTTTCGATAAGAATATCTAATATTTGATGATCTATTTCGTCTAAAATAAATTTTTTCATGACTTGTTTTTAATAATAATATAGAAATATATGACAAATTTATTAAAAAAAACTGATATTTAACTAAAATATTTACGAATTTGATAATTTTAATTCCTCAAAATTCATATTTGTTGCATTTATTTTGTTGTAGCTAAAATATTTAGATAAATCTCCTTGTTTTTCAATCGATTTATACATTACAAATTTATCGTCTTCTACTTTAAATTTAAATTGTATTCCAACATCTTCAATAGTTACTATGTCATTATTTTTAATTTTTAAATCGGTATAAATAATGTCTAAAAATAAAGTATCATTATTAGGAATATTAAAATACGGTGTGTAATTTAAAAAATTATCAGCCATCGCCATATAAAATAACCCCTGTAAAATAGCATAAAAATTATACTTTCTTGTAATTTCTCGGTCATAATCATTTTTAAAATGGCCAGCTTCAATTAAAATAGTATTATGTCCTAATTTCTGAAAATTATCTCCAGTCGCTGTTGGGTAAAACTCATCTGTATACCTGCCAATATGATCAGGGATAAACTTTTGAAGCAGCGCATTCATTGCAACAATAACACTCATAGTTTCTTTGCGACCTTTTGTTAAAGTACGCTCAACATCTTCGGATGGAGCTAAAAATGATATTGTTGCGGGGTTTGAAGTACCTTCTACATTAAAGATAGACCGCTGATCATGCAGATTAAAACAGAACTTAGGATTAAACTCATCTAAAACTGAGCGTAACAATTTACTTTCAACTGCTTTTATAGCGACGGCATCTCTATTTAAATCAATATTATTAATATTTTCACGAGTAAATTTTATAGCACCATCTGGATTCAATAAAACTATAAATTGAAGCGTACAATTTTTTATTATCACATCAGATATACGTTTTAGAGTGGTGTCACTATCACTTCTTTCAAAAAAGCTGAATAAGTCAAATAACGCTTTTGTCCCAGTACTTTCATTACCATGCATTTGCGACCAGGATAGTATTTTTATAGCACCTGTGCCAATAGAAATTTTATAAATGGGAATATTATTTTCAGAATATCCTATAATTTCTGTTTTAAATTTTGATGATAAACTTTTTATTAATGGCTCAATATCATCAAATAAAATTCTTCTACCTTTTAATTTAGATTCAAAATTAGCGTTATACCAATTTTCTAAAATGGTTGTATCTATTAATTTCATGTGACAAAAATAAGCATATATTTTTTTAATTCCATCAACACATTTTATTTTCAAAACTCACACTAATTACAATTGTAAATACTAGTTAATTTACAATTGTAATTATACCATTCGACGTTTAATTATACAATTGTAATTCGCTTCTACACGAATAGACTACTGTATTTTAATTTCTTAAAAGTAACTATAAATATTTGTTATTGACAAAACATATGCAGCTGTTAATAAATCACTTGAGCAGAGTAGCATAAACATTAAGTTTAACCATAAAGACGCTAAATATTAGATCTTCAAGTGTATTTTTGCTTCCTAGTCTTAATTTGATTACATTTGTAATATACTTTTTGATTTACAATTGTAACTTATGATAAACGTAGAAGAATTTGCCAAACGCTTAAATATTATTATGGATTTTTATCAATTATCTGCCGCATCGTTGGCAGATAAAATAGAGGTTCAACGCTCAAGTATATCTCACCTATTGTCTGGTCGAAATAAACCAAGCTTAGAGTTTGTTTTAAAAATTTTAAAAACATTTCCTGAAGTTGAATTGTATTGGTTATTAAATGGAGTTGGAAATTTTCCAAAAACAACAACTACAAAAAGTAATCAGGATACTCCTACTCTTTTTTCAATTGAAAAAAACAATACCATTGAAAAAACAGCTCCGATTAAAACGACAGAAGAAAATAATACTGAAATTGAAAGGATTGTTATTTTTTTTAAAGATGGTAGCTTTAAAAATTATTCGTCGTAAAATAGTAATAGAAATGTAGTACTAATGTAATGCTGAAATAAACTGGGTTGTTCGGCAAACATGCTCAAACTGACACTGACGTCTAAGTATTATTAATCTTAAAGTTTATAAAAAATTCCCTATGCTCTTTCTTACTCAATAAGTTTAGACATTCCAATCTTCAAAATTAAAATCAATTCGTTTTTATTAATGTTTGTAGATTGCTGTTGCATATACACCATTTGATTTAGCATATTTACAGCCATTTTATCAAAATTGTATTTTTTATATTTAAGTCCTAATTCTACAAAATTATTGGTTAAATTAGTAATTGCCTCCTTATTATCGCTTTCAGCTATCCATTTAAAAGCCTCACTATATAATTGCTGAGTTCTAGTGTTTTCAGTTAAAAACATTCCATTTAATACATGGTTTGCTATAAAAGGTAAATTTGATTTGTCTTTTTCTTGAATATAAATACTTGTTATGGCATCAGCTAAACTTTCTTTTATAGTTTCGTTTAGAGTATTAATTTTATTTAGGGTACTCTCTTTATCAATTTGATATAATGATGTTAATGAACTTCCTGTTATTGCATATGATTCGCTTTCTAACCCTCTCTCAAATAAAGGTTTATAGATAGGCTCTATTAATTTTCCTAAAACGCTAATTGCCGCAGCTCTAACTAAGGTTTTTTTATCATTTTGAGCTATTTTCTCAACTTTTGAAATAATATCTCTTTTGGTATATTTTTGAAACAAATCTAAATTCTCTAATGCAAAAACTCTTATTTCATAATAAGGATCATCAAAAGCTTTAACAACTGTATTTAATGCTGTTTTGCTATCCTTTTGATGTTTCACAATTTCTTCTAATGCCAATCTCCTATCTAAATAATGGGGTGCATTATTAAATTGATATATATAATTATCTAGTGTTTTATTTTCTGAAAATTCAGCTAACAATACATGTTTGGCATCGATATTTATTAAACTTGGAAGTTTTCTAAATGGAAATGTAAATGAATTTTGTTTGCTATTTACCCACACATTATGTCTAGTTTTTAAACCACTTTCATAAATATCTATAGATAAAGGAAACGTAAAAACCTTATCTTGTTGATTTATGTTTACGGTAACAGTATTATTTATGGTATTGTAATCGTATGTCAAAACAGCTTTTATATGTCCGTTGCCATAATACCACTGATTAAAAAACCAATTTAAATCTTTACCACTTACTTTTTCCAATGCCAATCGCAACTCGTGTGCTTCTGCTGTTCCAAATTTATGATCGTTTAAATACTTCCTTAAACCTTCAAAAAAAGCTTCATCGCCCAAAACATCTCTCAACATATGCAAAATAGCATTTCCTTTATGGTAACTTACGGTGTCAAACATATCTTCTTTGTCGTGGTAATGAAAACGCACTAATATTTTATCTTCACTTTCACTTTGCAAATACGTTTGTACATCTTTAAACATATGAGCAGCAGCTTTGTCTTTTCCATATTTATGTTCAAACCATAAATAAACGCTATACGTAGCAAAAGATTCGTTTACTGTTAAGTTTGCCCAACTCTCAGTTGTTACTAAATCTCCAAACCAGTGATGAAATAACTCGTGTGCAATAGTACCTTCCCATTCATTTTCATCAATTAATTGTCCTTTCTTTTGTTGCGCATCTTCAGCATGAACAACAGCAGTAGTATTTTCCATAGCACCACTAACATAATCTCTAACTACTATCTGACTGTATTTATCCCAAGGGTAAGAAATACCAGTTAAATCTGAAAAGAAAGTTAGCATTTCAGGAGTTGTTCCAAATATATCTTTCGCTACTGATTCATATTCTGGTTCAACATAATAATCAACTTTTTTTCCATTCCAAGTATCATTTACAATACTAAATTCTCCTGCACCCATAAAAAATAAATACGGTGCATGTTTTTGATCCATTTTCCAATAATCAGTTCTAGTGCCATTATTGTTTTCTATTTGAGATTGTAATGTTCCATTAGAAAGTGTTACAAATTTACTTGGAACTGTCATATAAATTTCTTGTGAAGTTTTTTGATTTGGAGCATCTATAGTAGGAAACCAACAGCTGCTTGCCTCGGTCTCTCCTTGAGTCCAAATTTGGGTAGGCTTTTTAGGATCTTCCTCTAAAGGATCTATAAAATACAATCCTTTTGCATCTTTAATACTTTCGCTTCCTTTTTGGGTAACTTCTTCAGGTCTAGCTATATAATTTACATAAACGATGTACTCTTCTCCTTTAGTATAAGTTTTATTGAGCTCTATGGTAAGCTCGTTGTCGGAGTAGTTATATGCTGCATTTGTGTTATTTACTTTTACTTCATTTATTTTAAACGCTTTAGCATCTAAGGTTACTTTATTTGTTGGATAAAAGTGCGGTGTTAATGTAATCCAGGCTTCACCATTTAACTGACTTTTTTCAAAATTAAAATCGACTTTTAATTTCGTATGTACCAGATTGTTGATTTTATCTCTTTCTGGTTGGTATATTTTATCTTGAGCTTTTAAAGCAATTGTAAAAAGTAAAATAAGTACTACAAATATATTCTTCATTTTCAAAAACTAAATTAAAACGTCAAAAATAATGTTTTTCTTTTTTTAAGAAGTTAATAGATAGTTAAAAAGCCATACTTTAATAAAGTATGGCTTTTATAATTTATTTTATTGAAATTTTTATTTTAAACTACTAAACAAACCTCCTAGTTGCTTTAGTTGTTCAGAATCTCCATCCATCTTAATTTCTTGAGCTATTTTCATTATATCACTCGGGTTCATGTTTTCTCCAATAACTCTTACTACAGCAAATCCTTTTGAAGCATCCGATCCAAAAATAACAATCTCATCTATTGCGTCCTCTTCACCTAAATAATTTACACTAACGCTTCCTTTCCCCATATTCATTCGCATTAATTGCTTGTATTTCGGATTTTTAAGAATTGCATTTACCTTAACTTTTTCTGAAGTATATAATTCTTCATTAGTTTCAGTTATTTGCAATGCTAAAAAATTTACTTTTTTAATTGTTTCTAATGTGTTTTTAACATCTTCTGAAACATTTTCATCTTTTAGTTGCAGAATGTTTGCAGGTAAATCAACAGAAATAAAAGCATTATTTTCTTTACTATCTACATAATATTTCTGTAAAGACGGATTATTATCACAAGAAACAAATGAGAGTATTGCAATAAAAGCTATTCCTAAAAATTTTATAATTGATTTCATAAGGTTACTTTTTTATTGTTTTTTTAAATGCTTACTACTTCCTGGCACATGAGATTCTGTTAATTCAGATATTTTGTTTAAATCAATTTCACCGGTTAACGTAAGTATTACAGATTCTGCCTTTACAGGACTATCAGAATTTTTCGTGTACTTTCCAGCACCACTTACAAACATTAACAATTCACTTACATGATCTTCGTCTTTTCCTTGACGCACATAAATTTTAACGTTAGTATCTTCATCCTTTACTCTCATTAATTCAATTAGTTTAGAAGATTTTAAATACTTAGAAACTAATGTATTCATATCTTGAGCAATTGTTGGGTTTTCAGTTGTAAATACTCTAAAGGAAGATAACCCTTTTACCATATCTAAATATTCTTGTCCTTCTTCTCCTCCACCTTTAAATTTTGCAAGCATTCTAAATGCTTCTTTATTTACAATTACAGATGAAACTTCATCCATTTCTTCAAATTTGTCAAATATCGAATTTTGAGCATACGTGCCAAAAGATATTAAGGTTACTGCTAATAATGCTATTAAATTTTTCATTTTTTTACTTTTTAGGTTGTTTAAAAATTTTATTTTTTGTGTCTTCAAAATGTTGCAGTTGTAAAATTGCTTCATTTCCTTTGTTTAAATTTGCTGCCAACATACCAAAAGCCATTTGGGTTTTTGCATATATTTTTTCAGCCTTTTTTTGTTGGTTATCTTGATAACCAGTGTAAACACTTACTAATAAAACTACTGAAGCTGCTACGGATAACCATTTCCAATTCACCTTTTGACTTTTTAATTGGATGGTTTTTGTAAACCGTTCATTTTTATTAGTTGAAAAATATCCGAACATCGCTTGATATTCTTGTAAATGTGGCGCTACATTGTCTCCTGAGAAATAAGTTTTTAACTCTTTTTCTTCTGCAACGGTAGTTTCTGCATCTAGATACTTTTCCAACAACTCTTCTATGTTAGCTAATTCCATAATTATGTTGTTTTGTTAATTGTTCTCTAATTGTTTTTCTTGCTCTTGATAATGTTACTCTAACAGCTGTTGGTTGTAAATCCAACATTTTAGCTATCTCATCAAATTCATATTCTTCAACATCTCTAAGCTGTATTACTAATTTTTGTTGCTCTGGTAAGTTTTCAATTAATTTATGAACCAAACTTACACTGTCATTAAGTTCCACTCGCCTTTGTAATGGCGTATCTTTTTCTTGATAATTGCTATGAATTAACTTTAAATTACTGGCTTGTTTCGATTTTAATCTGTCAAAACAATAATTTTTAGTCATCGTCATTGCAAACGCTTCAATACTTTTATAGTCTTTTAATTTAGACCTATTTCTCCATAACTTAAAATAAAGCTCTTGAGTGGCATCTTCAGCCTCTTCAGTAGAAACAAGTAGTCTTTTTGCTACTCGAAACACTTTATCTTTAAAAGGCATTACAGTTTTTAAAAACTCTGACTGCTTCATTTTAAGTTTGATTTATTGTTTTTTTATGTGTTGTTACAATTATGACGAACATACTTCGTTATTGTTACACTTTGGTTTAATTTTTGTAATTAAATTTTTATCTTGCGACAAAATACACATATTATAATACAGATATATGAAAAAAATAAATACCTTTTTAGCATTCTTTTTAGCCTTAACTTTCGCTTTTGTTAGTTGTACTAAAGATGATGACCCGCCGAGACGTATTCTTGATAAAACAAAAATTGACAATCCAATTAATCATTTTGTCTGGCAAGCAATGAATTCTTGGTATAATTGGCAACCAAACGTCTCAAATTTAGCTGATTCTAAAGATGACAATCTAGAATCATATTACGATTATTTGAATAGTTACGGTACTCCTGAAAGTTTATTTGAAACCTTATTATATGACAAAGGTAATACAGATAGATTCTCTTGGTTTATTGAAGATTTTAATAAACAAGGTGCATCATTTAGAGGTGTTAATGATACTTACGGCTTTGAGTTTGGTGTTGCAAGATTATGTGGAGATTGTTCCGAAATTATTGGATTTGTAACCTACGTTGTTCCAAATTCTCCGGCTGCAGACGCAGGAATCCAGCGTGGAGATTTATTTTATAAATTTGATGGAGTTGAACTGAATATTGATAATTATGGAGTTGTAAATAATTATTATGATGATGAAATTACATCCATTTCAATGGAATTTAATACATTAGAAAATGGAACTATTGTGCCTAATAATGTGGAAAAAACATTAACTATTAGAGAAGTAGTAGAAAATCCAGTACTTTATTCAGATATAATTACAAATAATGTTGGAACAAAAATTGGCTACTTGGTCTACAATGGTTTTAAATATACATTTCACGAAGAGTTAAATAATGTTTTTGCAGATTTTAAAGGTGCAGGAATTACAGAATTAGTGTTAGACTTACGTTATAATGGTGGTGGCTCTGTGTTAACTTCAGCTTATTTAGCAAGTATGATTTATGGTGGAGCCTCAGAAAACGAAGTATTTGCCAAATTAATTTATAATTCGAAACACTCAGGTGAAGGAGGATATTATTCATTTTTTAACAAAGCATATATTTATGATAAAGATGGAGAATATTCTGGAAATGAGGCTACTATTAATAGGTTAAATTCTCTTACGAAATTATATGTAATAACTTCTAAAAGTACGGCCTCTGCTAGTGAAATGATAATTAATGGGTTAACACCTTATATGTCCGTAATAAAAGTAGGAACTACTACCTATGGTAAAAATGTTGGTTCTATTACTTTATATGATTCTTCAGATTTTAAAAAGGAAGGCGCTAATACTACTCATACAAATGCTTTACAACCTATTGTGTTTCAAATTTATAATAAATTTGATGAAAGTGATTATACGTTAGGTTTTACTCCAGATTATGAAGTTGTTGAATTTGCTTCCCAAATAAAACCTTTTGGAGATGTTGAAGAACCTTTATTAAAAACAGCATTAGATCATATATCTGGTATAATTTCTAAACCTAGTTTAGCAAAGAAAAATATGTTTGAAACTGGTCCATCTTTATTTAATTCTCTGGATAAAAAGAAATATGCTAAAGAAATGTATATTATTCCTGAATAATTTATTTAAATTATATTTAAGAAAGTTGTAATACGCCTTCTAATAGAGTTTTATTTTAAACTAAAAAAACCTAACGAATTATGCCATTTGTTAGGTTTTTTTAATGCAGTTTTAATAAAAAATTAATTTGGAATAATTAATTCATTTCTTCTAAAATCTGACTCGTATGTTGTTTTGTTTTTACTTTTAAAATAATATCCTCAATAACCCCTTTTTCATCAATAACAAATGTTGTTCTGTGAATTCCGTCATATTCCCTTCCCATAAATTTCTTAGGTCCCCAAACTCCAAAAGCATTAATTACCGCTTTATCTTCATCAGCTAATAAAGGAAAAGGAAGTTCGTTTTTATTAATAAAATTTTGTTGACGTTTTGCAGAATCAGCACTAACTCCTAAAACATCATATCCTTTAGCTAAAAACGATTTGTAATTATCTCTTAGGTTACAGGCTTCCATTGTACAGCCCGGTGTACTTGCCTTTGGATAAAAAAATAACACTAATTTTTTTCCAGTATAATCAGATAATTTTATGGTATTTCCTTGTTCATCTAATGCTTCAAAATTTGGTGCTTTATCACCTACTTTTAATGTTGTCATGTATAAATTATTTTAAAGTTGTAAGATAAAAAGTTATTATAACAATTAAAACTTTTTTAAGAATTATATCTTTAAGTTTTAAGAAACTTTGTATTTTAGTTTTTCAACAAATAAATAATGACAAAAAAAGAAAAAGTTCAATTTGTAATTAATACACTTGAAAAATTATATCCCGAAGTTCCTATTCCTTTAGATCATAAAGACCCTTATACTCTTTTAATTGCTGTATTAATGTCAGCTCAAAGTACCGATGTTGGTGTTAATAAAATTACACCAATATTATTTAAAAAAGCTGACAACCCTTACGATATGGTAAAACTTTCTGTTGAAGAAATTAGAGAAATCATAAAACCTGTTGGTTTATCTCCTATGAAATCTAAAGGGATTTATGGATTGTCAAAAATACTAATTGAAAAACACCATGGAAAAGTGCCACAAAATTATAAGGATTTAGAAGAATTGCCTGCAGTTGGCCATAAAACAGCAAGTGTTGTTATGAGTCAGGCATTTGGAATTCCAGCTTTTCCTGTAGACACCCATATTCATAGATTGCTTTATAGATGGGGTTTAAGCAATGGAAAAAATGTTGTACAAACTGAAAAAGATGCTAAAAGATTATTTCCGATAGTATTATGGAATAAGCTGCACTTACAAATTATTTTTTATGGAAGAGAATATTCTCCATCAAGAGGTTGGGATCTTGATAAGGATATAATTACTAAAACAATTGGAAGAAAATCTGTTTTAAATAAAATTATTAAGGACACTAAATAATAGTTGAAATGGCTAAAAAAGGAAGTGTAAAAAACACTAAAAATAAAGCTTTACATTCTAAATTAATGAACCAGAAAAAAAGTAAATTAAAAGCTTCAAAAATTGCAACCAAAGAACGATTAAAAACAATTGTTAAAAGGTCTCAGGAAAATAAATGATTGTAATTATTTTAGTTAAAGAATAAGTCTATTTATAAACAAAATATAAATTCTCAAATAATTTAGCTTTTTAATCCTTAAAAACAATAAATGCACTATCTTCATATTTAATAGCTTTTATAAATTAATATAAAATAGTTATTATTTAACTTTTAAAACTAAAACAATGGCAAAAAGTCAGGATGCAAAAAAAAATGTCAAAAAAGAGCCTTTAAAAACTACAAAAGAAAAAAAGGCTGCAAAAAGGGATAAAAAACCTAAATATGATTAACAAAAAATCATGTTTTAAATAAAAAAAATCTAAAAAGCCCATTTTTGGTTAAAAATGGGCTTAAAGAACATTAATTCAAATGTAACTCAATATAATTGTTTTTGTTGGTTTTAATTACCCTCATTTGTTTAGAGTAATTAAGTAAATATTGAATTATTTCAGGTCTTGGTTGCTCCACTAATGGAGACTTTTCAGAGTAAAGTTTCATCATATTTAACTGGTTTATATTAAAGTAACGATGAAAACTTACTTTTAGTATTAATTAACCAAAATTATATTATGTTTTTCTATTAACTTTCTTAAATTAATGAGTGCATATCGCATTCTTCCTAAGGCTGTATTTATACTTACATCTGTATTTTCTGCAATTTCTTTAAAACTCATGTCTTTATACATACGCATAATTAACACTTCTTTTTGATCTTCAGGCAATTCAACAATTAACTCTCTAATATCATTTAAAATCTGATCTTTAATTAACTGTTTTTCAACATTTAAAACTTCATCACTAATTACTGTAAAAATATCAAATTCATCTGTATTTCTAAATGTTGGAATTCGTTTATTTCTTCTAAAATGATCAATAACCAAATTATGAGCTATACGCATAACCCAAGGTAAAAATTTACCTTCTTCATTATACTTCCCTTTTTTTAAAGTATTTATAACTTTAATAAAAGTATCTTGAAAAATATCTTCGGCAATTTCTCTATCCAAAATCTTAGACAATACAAAACTAAAAATTCGTTGTTTATGACGAATGATTAAAATTTCTAAAGATTTTTCGTTTCCGTTTATGTAGTCGCTTACTAGAACGCTATCGGCAATAACTTTACTTTGCATAATTTAAATACATTTATGGGGTTAAACTTGTATTTTATAATTTTATAAAAGTAAATATGTTATATAAGCGTTCGTTTTTAGAATTATTATTCAAATATGCAGCATATTTTTAACATTTACAAATAAAACTTAAAGAACTATGTGTATTTTTTAAATTATGTTTTCCAAAGCTCTTAAAATTCTCATTAATTGTAATTATCTTTGCTTTTATTTATTTTTTCAAAAGTATGACGAAAAACCTTGCCGCATTAAATCCAAAAGAAAACATTTTAATTAAAGGTGCTAAACTTCATAATTTAAAAAATATTGATGTTGCAATCCCAAGAAATAAATTGGTTGTAATTACGGGTCTTTCTGGATCTGGAAAATCTAGTTTAGCTTTTGATACGTTATTTGCTGAAGGTCAGCGTAGATATGTAGAAAGTTTATCGTCTTATGCTCGTCAATTTTTGGGAAGACTAAACAAACCAAAAGTTGATTATATAAAAGGAATTGCACCCGCTATTGCAATTGAACAAAAGGTAAATTCTACAAATCCACGATCAACCGTTGGAACTTCAACAGAAATTTATGATTATTTAAAATTATTATTCGCCAGAATAGGTAAAACCTACTCTCCTATTTCAGAAAATGAAGTAAAAAAACATACGGTTAGTGATGTTATCAATCACATTAAAACAATAGAGTTAAACACAAAATTACTATTGCTCTCGCCTGTTCATATTCCAGATGAAAGAAGTGTCCTTCAAACATTAAAAATATTAGCGCAACAAGGGTATGCAAGAATAAAGTATAAAGAAAAAATTATTAGAATTGAAGAAATAACAGCAGAAATTGAACACGATTTTCACCTTGTTATAGATAGAATTGTTGTAAAAGATGATGAAGATTTTTTTAATCGTTTGGGTGATGCCATTCAAACTGCCTTTTTCGAAGGAAAAGGCGAGTGTATAATTCAAAATCTAAAAACAAAAAAGGAAATCCTTTTTAATAATAAATTTGAATTAGATGGCATTCAATTTTTAGAGCCAAACACGCATTTGTTCAGTTTTAACAATCCGTATGGTGCTTGTCCAAATTGTGAAGGCTATGGAAATGTTATTGGTGTTGATGAAGATTTGGTAATTCCAAACACCGGACTATCAATTTATGAAGATGTTATTTTACCTTGGAAAACAGATTCCTTTAATCATTATAAAAACGAATTAATTACACACGCTTATAAGTTTGACATTCCTATTCACAAACCTTGGTTTGAACTAACAGAAACTCAAAAAACACTTATCTGGGATGGAAATAGTTCCTTTAATGGATTAAACCATTTTTTCAAACATTTAGAAGAAAAAAGCTATAAAATTCAATATAGAGTAATGCTTTCTCGCTATAGAGGAAAAACTAAATGTACAACGTGTAAAGGCAAAAGATTACGAGAAGAAACCAACTATGTGAAAATTAATACTAAAAATATTAGTGAATTGGTTGATGTACCTTTAAATGAATTAGCTGATTTCTTTAAAAACCTAAAACTTGATGTTTATGAAGAAAAAATAGCAAAACGTTTATTGGTTGAAATTAACAACAGATTACAGTTTTTAAATGATGTTGGCTTAAACTATTTAACCTTAAACAGAACTTCAAATACTTTATCTGGTGGTGAAAGTCAGCGTATTAATTTAGCAACTTCTTTAGGAAGTAGTTTGGTGGGTTCTATGTATATTTTAGATGAACCAAGTATTGGTTTGCATCCAAAAGACACAGGACGTTTAATTAAAGTATTAAAAGATTTGCGCAACTTAGGGAATACAGTTATTGTAGTTGAACATGATGAAGATATTATGAAAGCTGCAGATC
Source organism: Lutibacter litoralis (assembly GCF_014646675.1). GTDB lineage: Bacteria > Bacteroidota > Bacteroidia > Flavobacteriales > Flavobacteriaceae > Lutibacter > Lutibacter litoralis. The sequence goes on from NZ_BMNS01000005.1 coordinate 239,762, forward strand.
TAATAATTGATATTGGTCCTGAGGCTGGTACTTTTGGTGGAGAAATTGTTGCAGAAGGCACTTTTAAAGAGATTTTAAAATCTGACTCATTAACAGCACAATATTTAAATAATACACAGCAAATTGAAATTCCAAAAACAAGAAGAATTTCAAAAAATGCAATAACAGTTATTGGAGCGAGAGAAAATAATTTAAAAAATATTGATGTTACATTTCCTTTAAATTGCTTAACTGTAATTACAGGTGTTTCTGGAAGTGGTAAAAGTACCTTGGTAAGCAAAATATTGTTTCCTGCTGTTCAAAAAAAAATTGGTGGATATGGAGAAAAAGTTGGACAATTCACCGAAATTAAAGGTGATTTTAAAGCTATAGAACATATAGAATTTATCAATCAAAACCCAATTGGTAGATCAAGCAGGTCAAACCCTGTAACATATATTAAAGCTTATGACGACATTAGAGCTTTGTTTGCTTCAGAAAAACTATCAAAAATTAGAAATTACCAACCAAAACATTTTTCATTTAATGTAGAAGGCGGACGTTGTGAGGTTTGTAAAGGTGAAGGTGAAGTTACCATAGAAATGCAATTTATGGCTGATGTACATTTAGAATGTGAAGCCTGTAAAGGAATGCGTTTTAAAAAGGAAGTTTTAGAAGTTAAATTCTACAAAAAATCAATAAATGATATTTTAAATAGCACTATTGATGATGCTATTGCATTTTTTAAAGAATACAACGAAACTAAAATTGTAAAAAAACTACAACCTTTACAAGATGTTGGTTTAGGTTATGTAACATTAGGACAATCTTCTTCTACACTTTCTGGAGGTGAAGCGCAACGTATTAAATTAGCTTCATTTTTAGTAAAAGGAACGCGACAAAGCAAATCTTTGTTTATTTTTGATGAACCTACAACTGGATTACATTTTCACGATATTAAAAAATTATTAAAGTCGTTTAACGCTTTAATAAAAAATGGACATTCAATAATTGTAATTGAACATAATATTGATTTAATAAAATGTGCAGATTATATTATAGATTTGGGTAAAGAAGGTGGTAAAAATGGCGGTTCACTCCTATTTCAAGGAACTCCTGAAGATCTTATAAAATGTAAAGATTCTTTAACAGCACCTTATTTAGCTGAAAAATTAAATTCGTAAAAAATTGAAATCTATTCGTGTTTTCGACTTTGATGATTCGTAATTAAAGACCCTATTCTTCTTTTTTCTCTGAATTTTCTATGGTCGATATTTTACTTTTAGCAAGCACAAAATCTGGAAATAAATTTACAGCACGCATAAAACTTAGCTTAGCTTCTGTTTGTTTATTTAAATTAAGTAAAATAATACCTTCTAAATAAGCAATAGCAGCTTTTAAATCTACACTTTGGTTATAATTTTTATTTACTTGAAAATTCACTTTTATTTCCCCTGTATCTTCAAGTAAATCAGCTCCCTTAATAGATTTATAGGCATCAACAAATTTTTTGGTTGCAACTTGTAAAGTTGCTAATTTATACGCGTGATAATTATTTTTAGTTTTAGCTAATAAATTAGAATATACTTCAACGGCTTTTTCTAAAGCACCCATATTTTCTATAGAAATGGCATTCATTTCTAATAATTCTAAATTATCAGGTTTGTTTTTTAAAATATCGTTGGTTACTAAAAAACTAGAAATATATTTAGCATCATTAAAATACATATAAGCCAAACTATCTTTATAAGTGCTTTGCTCGCCTTCAATTGCAATAATAGAATACATTGCAGCTGCTGCAGCATCTTTATCATTATAACTTAAAGCCAATTTTATTTTTTGCTGTTGCAATTCAATATTACTTGTAGTTTGAGCCAAAATGGAAGTTGTAATTAATAAAGCAACAATGTAGATATAATTTTTCATTTTAATAATTTAATTTATAGTTTGTAAAACTATTAAAATAATTATTAGAAATTGTATTATTTATCATAAAAAGAAAGATTAAAAACAAAAAAAGGTCTGAAAAACAGACCTTTTAATATGGGTGGAAGACCGGGTTCGAACCGGCGACCTCCGGAACCACAATCCGGCGCTCTAACCAGCTGAGCTACAACCACCATTTAATCGCGGATGCAAATGTAAAACATTGTTCAATTTTATACAAACATTTTATTAAATTAATTTATCTAAATTTTCTACAGCTACATAACGCTCTGTATTAAAACCTTCTGCGTGCGATGTGCCAATCAACCTACCTAAATCTTGCGCTCTATAAACAATACTATCTAAAAAATTCTTACTTGAAATTGGAGAACTTGGCTCCTTGCTATTTGGATCATAAAATTGTGAGCTATAAGCTTTTACCGCTGATAATTTAGTCTCAACAAACCCAGACACATCAACAACAAAATCAGGTTCTAAATTTTTCCATTGAATATAATGATATACTTGTTTCGGCCTCCAAGCATCTTGTATATCACCATTCAAATGTGTTTCAATTTTAACCAAACCTGATAAAAAACAAGCGTCAGACACTACTTTACTGCCTTTTGAATGATCTATATGCCGATCGTCAAAAGCATTACATAACACAATATTTGGTTTGTATTTTCGTATTATTTTAATAATTTCAAGCTGATGTGCTTTATCATTACTAAAAAAACCATCAGAAAAAGCTAAATTTTCTCTAATTTCGACACCTAAAATAGTTGCTGCATTTTTAGCTTCTTGATCTCTAATTTCAGCAGAACCCCTTGTACCTAATTCTCCACGTGTTAAATCTAAAATTCCAACTTTTTTTCCTAATGAAATCTCTTTAGCCAAGGTAGCTCCACAGCCTAGTTCCACATCATCTGGGTGCGCTCCCACAGCTAAAACATCTAATTTTAAATCCATAAATTTTTATTTAAAGCAAATATATAACATTTTTATTTTTGAAAATTTATGCTAATTATTCAGACAACTATTTAATTAATTAAAATACTTAAAAATTAGTGCTTTGTTAACATTTATTAACATAGTTGTAGGTGCAACTATGTTAATAAATATTATATTTGCTAAAATTAAAAATATATTGTTCTTAGAAACCTCAATTTTCCCTTGGATTGGTATTATTGCCAAAATGCAAGCTTGTTTTATTAATAAAACCTTTAAAGATCATTCTATTGATCTAAGTATAGAGCAATTTATAGTTTTAAATGTATTAACAAAGAACAACGGTAAAACTCAAAACGATTTGGCGCTTATTACAGAAAGTGATAAAACATCATTATCTCGACTTATTAAAACTATGGAAAAAAAAGGGCTTATTTCTAGAAAATCCATAAAAACAGACAAACGAGTTAAAACTATTTATTTAACTAACTACGGAGAAAAAATATACTTAACTACCTTACCTCTCTTAAAAAAAACTATTAAAAAATTTCAAAAAGGAATTTCTGATACTGAAATTTTTCAAGCAATTGATACTATTAAAAAAATTCAACTAAATATTTCTAAAGTACATTCATTTAAATTATGAGAAAAATAATTATTACAATTTTAAGCCTTTTACTTATTGCGCTGTCAATTATTGGCGGTATGGCTATTGCAAACAGCAACAAAAAAGGAAAACCAACCTTTAATAAAATAGTAAGTACTGTTTATACAACTACAATTGAAAACAAAGCTATTCCTGTTATTATAACAGCAAGTGGTAGTTTAACCGCAAAAAACAAAATTGAGTTATTTTCTGAAGTTCAAGGAATTTTAAAACAGACTTCAAAAAATTATAAAACAGGAACTCAATATGTAAAAAACGAAACTATTATAGCCATAAATAGTGACGAGTTTTATGCAAACTTAAAAGCACAAAAAAGTAATTTATTTAATGCTATTACTGCAATAATGCCAGATATTCAATTAGATTATCCAAATGAATATTTAAAGTGGAAATCATATTTAAATAATTTCGATATCAATAAAACTACTTCTAAACTTCCTGAAACAAATTCTGAAAAAGAAAAGTTCTTTATTTCTGGAAGAGGCATTATTACAAATTATTATAATGTTAAAAATTTAGAAGTTAAACATGCTAAATATACCTTAAAAGCTCCTTTTAATGGCGTTTTAACAGAGGCAATGGTAACTCAAGGCTCTTTGGTTAGAATAGGTCAAAAATTAGGAGAATATATTGACCCATCGGTTTATGAAATGGAAGTAAACATTAATGAATCTAGTGCTAACTTACTTAAAAAGGGAATCAAAGTTACTATTTACAATCTTAATAAAACTAGTAGCTGGGAAGCAACAGTTGTAAGAGTAAATGGAAAAATTGACCAAGCTACACAAACTGTAAAAACCTATTTACAAGTTACAGGAAATCAACTTAGAGAAGGTATGTATTTAACTGCTGATTTAGAATCTAAATCAATTAAAAATGCAATAGAAATATCTCGAAAGTTATTAGTTGATGACACCAAAGTATTCATAGTAAAAGATTCAAGCCTAAACTTAGTTTCCGTAAACCCTGTATACTTTAATGATAATACTGTAATTATACAAGGACTAGAAAATGGAACAACTATTTTATCCAAGCCTCTTCCTGGAGCTTATAATGGCATGTTAGTTAAAACAATTAATGAAACTAACAACAACTAATTTACTATGAAAAAAGTAATTACTTATTTTATAAAATACCCGGTTGCAGTTAATATTTTTATTATTGCATTTATAATTTTTGGAATATTTGGGGTACTTTCAATGAAATCTTCCTTTTTTCCATTAACGGATTCAGATAGCATAAGTGTAAGTGTATCTTACCCTGGAGCATCACCTGAAGAAATGGAAGAAGGTATTGTGCTTAAAATTGAAGATAATTTAAAAGGTATTGTTGGTGTTGATAGAGTTACTTCAGTTTCTAGAGAAAATTCAGCTTCTATTAGTATTGAAGTTGAAAAAGGAAAAGATATTGATGTTGTTTTAGCGGATGTAAAAAATGCAGTTGATAGAGTTCCCTCCTTTCCTTCTGGAATGGAACCTGCTGTTATTTCAAAAATTGAAAGTGTAAGGCAAACCATTTCATTTACAGTAAGTGGGGACAATTTACCTTTGGCAACTTTAAAACAATATGGTAGAACCATAGAAAATGATATTAGAGCAATGGAAGGCATTTCTCAAGTAGCTTTAACTGGTTTTCCCGCTGAAGAAATTGATATAGCAATAAAGGAAAGTGATTTAAGAGCTTATAATATTTCATTTCAAGAAGTTGCTCAGGCAGTTTCAAATGCAAATATTTTAATTTCTGGTGGAAACATAAAAACAACTGATGAGGATTATTTAATTAGAGCGCGTAATAAAAAATACCAAGGATTAGAATTATTAAATATTCCTGTAAAAAGTGATAATTCCGGCAATATTATTAGATTAAGCGATGTTGCAACAGTAAAAGATACTTGGTCTGAAACTCCAGATAGAAGTTACTTTAATGGTGAAGCTGCTTTAAATATTTCTATTACAAATACTAACAATGAAGACTTGATTAAATCTGCTAGTATCGTAAATGAATATATCGATAAATTTAACCAACAATACAATAATGTTAAAATTAATGTTGCCAGCGATAGCTCTGTAACATTAATTCAAAGAACTGAATTACTTGTAAAAAATGGTGTTATAGGTATTTTACTGGTACTCTTTTTTTTATCACTATTTCTTAATCCAAGATTAGCATTTTGGGTAGCAGCTGGATTACCAATTTCGTTTTTTGGAATGTTTGTTTTTGCTCCAATCTTAGATATTACAATAAATGTATTATCACTTTTTGGAATGATTATCGTTATAGGTATTTTGGTTGATGATGGTATTGTTATTGGTGAAAATATTTACAATCACTACGAAAAAGGCAAATCTCCAATTAGAGCAGCCATTGACGGTACCTTAGAAGTAATACCTCCTATTGTTTCTGCAATTATAACAACAATATTAGCTTTTTCAACATTTTATTTTCTAGATGGAAGAATAGGTAAATTTTTTGGTGAAGTTTCGTCAGTAGTAATACTCACGCTCGCTATTTCTTTAATAGAAGCTCTAATTATTTTACCCGCACATATTGCACATTCTAAGGCATTGGTTCGAAAAGAAAAAAAGAAAACAAAAATCAATCAAATTTTCTCAGCTATTAATAGAAAATCTGAAAGTTTTTTATTTTTAATTCGAGATAAGCTCTATGCTCCTTTTTTAAAATTCTTTTTACGAAATAAAATTGCTGGGTTTGCAATTCCAATAGCATTATTAATTTTTACAATTTTTAGTATAAAAGGAGGTATTATTAAAACTGACTTTTTCCCTAAAATAGCAAGTGATAGAGTCGCAATTAACTTAACAATGCCGCAAGGAACTAATGAAAAAATTACAGATTCTATAATTTCTGAAATTGAAAAAGCTGTGTGGTTAGTAAGCGAAGAATATACCGAAAAACAATCTGATAATCAGCGAGTTGTTCAAAATGTAATTAAACGTATTGGTCCTGGAACTTCAAATGCTTCATTAACCGTAAATCTATTACCTGGTGAATCTAGAGAGTTTTCTTCACCTGAAATTACAAATTCAATTAGAGAAAAAGCTGGAACTTTTTATGGTACAGAAAGTTTAACCTACGGTTCTGGTGGTCGTTTTGGAGGAAGTCCTGTTGCTGTTTCTCTTTTAGGAAATAATATTAAGGAGTTAAAAGCTGCAAAAGAAGAGCTTAAAACTGCTTTAAGTTTAGACCCTGAATTAAAAGATATTTCGGATAATGATCCTCAAGGTATTAAAGAAGTACAAATCAAATTAAAAAACGATGCATATATATTAGGCCTAAATCTACAAACAGTAATGAGCCAAGTTAGAGCAGGTTTTTTTGGATATCAAGCACAACGTTTTCAACGTGGACAAGATGAAATTAAGGTTTGGGTACGTTATCTAAAAGAGGATAGATCTTCTATAAAAGATTTAGATAATATGTGGATTATAACACCCACAGGAAATCGCGTTCCTTTTGGAGAAATTGCTACTTATACTATTCAAAGAGGTGAAGTTGCTATAAATCACCTTGCTGGAAAAAGAGAAATTCAAGTAAATGCAGATTTAAAAGATCCAGAAGGTAGTGCCGTAGATGCAATTGAAAATATTAAAACTACTGTTATTCCAGAAATTTTATCAAAATATCCAACAGTATCAGCTATTTATGAAGGACAAAATAGAGAGGCTCAAAAAACTTCTAGTTCAGCATCAAAAACATTTCCTATCATACTATTGTTAATTTATATAACAATTGCATTTACATTTAGGTCTTATGATCAGCCCTTATTATTAATGATTATGATACCTTTTAGTTTAATTGGTGTAGGTTGGGGACATTGGATTCACGGATTCCCCATAAATGTGCTATCTGCGTTGGGAATAATTGCATTAATTGGAATTTTAGTGAACGATGGGTTAGTTCTAATTGGAAAGGTAAATTCAAATTTAAAACAAGGACTAAAATATGATCAGGCATTATTTAAAGCTGGAATTTCTAGATTTAGAGCAATATTTTTAACATCATTAACAACAATTGCTGGTTTAGCTCCTCTTTTATTAGAGAAGAGCAGACAAGCACAATTTTTAAAACCAATGGCACTATCCATTTCTTACGGTATCGGAATCGCTACCATTTTAACTTTAGTTATGCTACCCTTATTATTATCGTTAGGTAATTCTATAAAAGTATTTTTAAAATGGTTAAGAACTGGTGAAAAAGTTACAAAAGAAGAAGTTGAAAGAGCAATTATTGAATCAAATATTAAGGAAGATGAATTATATTAATAAGATAGTAATTATATTTTTACTTTGTTTTACAAGCAGTTTTGCTCAAGAAAAACTAACTAAAGAAGACGCCGTTAAGTTAGCTTTAGAAAATAATTATGGCATTTTAATTGCAAAAAATAATGTTAAAATTGCTGAAAACAATTCAAACTTAAATAATAGTGGTTATTTACCTCGAATAACTGCAAATGCAGGTGCTAACTATAATTTAAATGATACTGAAAACACATTACAAAACGGCACTATTTCAGAAAACAATGGCGCAGAATCTAAATCTTACAACGCATCAATTGGCTTAAATTACACACTTTTTGATGGTTTAGGAAGATCTTACAATTATAAAAAATTAAAAGAAATCCATAATTTATCTAAACTAGAAGCACAAACTGTAATTGAAAACTCATTATTACAAATTTTTTCAATTTACTATAATGTAGCACAATTGACTGAGGATAGTAGAAATATTAGTGAATCTTTAAACGTTTCTAAACAACGTTTATTAAGAGCAAACTATGGCTTTGAATATGGTCAAAACACAAAACTTCAAGTGTTAAATGCAGAAGTTGATGTTAATAACGACAGTATTAGATACATAAATACACGTCGTTTATTAGCAAATTCTAAAAGAGATTTGAATTTAGCATTAGCAAGAAATGTTTATACAGATTTTTCAGTAGAAACAAATATTGAATTTAATTTAGATTTTGACTTAAATACACTTTTAGAAAAAGCTAAAAATTACAATATTGAAATTCAAAAAGTCAATAAAAACTTAGAGTTAAGTGAATTTGATATAAAAATTAACAAATCTACTTTATTACCAACTTTAAACTTAAATAGTTCTTATGGTTTTAATAAATTTGATAACGATGCTAGTTTTAATTACGCAACACAATTTTCTCAGGGTTTAAATGCCGGTTTGAGTTTAAATTGGAATTTATTTGATGGCGGAGCTTCAAAAACACGAATCCAAAATGCAAAGATTTATGAAGATAATTTAAAAGTCCAAAAAGAAAAAGTATTAAATGAACTAGAACGAAACGTAGCAAATGCTTTAGAGGTTTATAATAATTCTTTGTTTATTTTAAATGCTGAAGAAAAAAATGTTGAAACCAATAAAAACAATTTTTCAAGAACTGAAGAAAAATTTAAGTTAGGACAAGCAACTTCTATAGAGTTTAGACAAGCTCAAATAAACCTATTAAACGCACAATCTAATTTAAATGCTGCGAAATACGACGCTAAAAATGCAGAATTAATATTATTACAAATTTCTGGAGAATTGCTTAATACCAGTTTTTAACTAGCTTTTATTAATTCAAAGTATCTAGGAATTCATCACAAAACATTTTAAAAAATTTAAGAAAGATACGTTCTAACCTTAATATTTAATACATTTCTATGTTTTATTCAAAATTTTTATTTCAAACCTTTTGACTATTTCTATGCTATTTTTTTAATAAATTTCTTTTTTATATACAGCAGGTTAAATAAAAATCTTAAAAATCATCAGGAATTGATAATTCCAGCAAATACTTTCTATTTTAAAAGTAACAAAAATTACTTTGTGTTGAAAACCGAAAAATATGATGACAAAAATCATATTATACTTTATAGACTGTGCTTAAATTTGTAGCCATTATAACAAGAAGATTAATAAATAAACAAATAAAATAAGATGGAGACGCTACAAGAAGTGAAAACCAGAGTTTACAAGTTTGGAAATAAAACTGCAGACGGTAATAGTACAATGAAAAACCTTTTAGGAGGTAAAGGAGCTAACTTAGCTGAAATGGGATTAATAGGAATACCTGTTCCTCCTGGATTTACAATTACAACAGAAGTTTGTACAGAATACAACAAGTTTGGACAAGATGCGGTTGTTAAAATGATAACTAGGGAAGTTGAAGATGCTATAGAAAATATAGAAAATATAATGGGATCTAAATTTGGAGACAAAGAAGATCCGTTATTAGTTTCTGTGCGTTCTGGTGCAAGAGTTTCAATGCCAGGAATGATGGATACAGTATTAAACTTAGGTTTAAATGATGAAGTTGTTGTTGGTTTGGCTGAAAAATCTGGAAACGAGCGTTTCGCTTGGGATTCTTACAGAAGATTTATTCAAATGTATGGTGATGTTGTTTTAGGTATGAAACCAGAATCAAAAGAAGATATAGATCCTTTTGAAGAAATCATGGAAGCTTTAAAACATAAACGTAATATAGAGTTAGATACAGATTTTACAGTTCAAGATTTAAAAGACCTTTGTTACGATTTTAAAGATGCTGTAAAAAAACGTACTGGACACGATTTTCCAACAAACCCTTGGGATCAACTTTGGGGAGCTGTTGTAGCTGTATTTAATAGCTGGAACGGTGATAGAGCCGTATATTATAGAAACATGAATGGTTATCCAAGTGAATGGGGTACTGCTGTAAATGTTCAAGCAATGGTTTATGGAAATATGGGTGATAACTCTGGTACCGGTGTTTGTTTTACACGTGATGCAGGAACAGGTGAAAACCTTTTTAATGGTGAATATTTAATTAATGCACAAGGTGAAGATGTAGTTGCTGGAACAAGAACTCCACAACAAATTACAAAAATTGGTTCTTTGCGTTGGGCTGAATTAGCAAAAGTTGAAGAAGCTGAAAGAGCTGAATTATACCCTTCATTAGAAGAGTTAATGCCAGAAATTTATAATGAATTAAATGAATACCAACAAAAATTAGAATTACATTACAAAGATATGCAAGATATGGAGTTCACCATGCAAGATGGTAAACTTTGGATTCTTCAAACTCGTAATGGAAAACGTACTGGTGCGGCAATGGTTAAAATTGCAATGGATTCATTAAAAGAAGGACTTATAACTGAAGAACAAGCAATATTGCAAATTGAGCCTAATAAATTAGATGAATTATTGCATCCAGTATTCGACCCTAAAGCTTTAAAATCTGCAAACGTAATTGCTCAAGGATTACCTGCATCTCCTGGAGCTGCAACTGGTCAAATTGTATTTTTTGCTGATGAAGCAGACAAATTTAAAAAGAGCATCTTAGTTCGTATTGAAACATCTCCTGAAGATTTAGAAGGTATGAATATTGCAACAGGTATTTTAACTGCACGTGGAGGTATGACTTCTCACGCAGCTGTTGTTGCACGTGGAATGGGTAAATGTTGTGTATCTGGTGCAGGAGCATTAAAAATTAATTATAAAAACAGAACATTAATAGTTGATGGACATGAATATCACGAAGGTGATTGGATTTCTTTAAATGGTTCTACAGGAAATATTATTGAAGGAAAAGTTGCAACTATTGAGCCAGAATTAAGTGGTGAATTTGCAGAAATAATGGAATTATCAGACAAGTTTGCAACTATGAAGGTTAGAACAAATGCTGATTCTCCAAAAGATGCAAAAGTTGCTGTTAAGTTTGGTGCACAAGGTATTGGTTTAACAAGAACTGAACATATGTTCTTTGAAGTTGACCGTATTAAAGCAATGCGTGAAATGATTTTATCTGACACTGTTAAAGGTAGAAAAGAAGCTTTAGACCAATTATTACCTATGCAACGTGAAGATTTTGAAGGAATTTTTGAAGCAATGGCCGGACTACCTGTTACAGTACGTTTATTAGATCCACCTTTACACGAATTTGTTCCTCACGCTTTAGCACAACAAAAAGAACTAGCAGAAGAAATGCACATTTCTTTAGAAGCTGTTAAAAATAAAATTGCTGAGTTAGAAGAATTTAACCCAATGTTAGGTCATAGAGGTTGTAGATTAGGAATTACGTATCCTGAAATTACAGAAATGCAAGCAAGAGCAATAATTGAAGCTGCTTTAAACTTAAAAGAAAGAGGTATTGAAGCGAAACCAGAAATTATGATTCCATTAATTGGAACAATAGCTGAGTTTGAAAATCAAGAAGCTGTTATTAGAGCAACTGCAAACAAAGTATTTGAAGAAAGAAATGATACTATTGAGTATTTAGTTGGAACAATGATTGAAATTCCAAGAGCAGCTTTAACTGCTGATTTAATTGCTAAGAAAGCTGAATTCTTCTCTTTTGGAACAAACGATTTAACACAAATGGCATTTGGTTATTCTCGTGATGATGCAGGTAAATTCTTACCAATTTACATTGAACACGGAATTCTTAAAGTTGATCCTTTTGAAGTATTAGATCAAGAAGGTGTTGGGCAATTAGTAAAAATGGGTACAGAAAAAGGTAGAAGTACAAAACCAAATTTAAAAGTTGGTATTTGTGGTGAACACGGAGGTGAACCAAGTTCTGTAGAATTTTGTTTTAATACAGGGATGAATTATGTAAGTTGTTCTCCATATAGAGTGCCAATTGCTAGAATTGCTTCAGCGCAAGCAGCAATTAAAAAACAAGCCTAATATAGTAGTTTTTAGTTAATAGATAAAAAACTCCAACTTTTAAAAGTTGGAGTTTTTTTTGTTCTTCATTTAAAGTATCTTCGTGATATGATAAAAATTAGTATAATTGGTGGTGGTGGCAATGTTGGTTATCATTTAGCAGCTATTTTGTTAAAATCAAAAAATATTGAACTAATTGAGGTTTATAACAGAACGCTTGACAAAATTCAGTATTTAAAAAATGTTACTTCAGTAACAACTAATTTAAATCAATTAAAAGAAGCTGATATTTATATAATTTGTGTTGCAGATGATGCTATTTCAGAAGTTTCAGAAAAGCTGAATTTCAACAATAAATTAATCGTTCACACTTCGGGAAGTGTAGCAATGAAAGAATTAAAATGCAAAGCAAACAAGGGTGTCTTTTACTTACTTCAATCTTTTTCAAAAGATAAAAAAATTGATTTTTTTAATATCCCAATTTGTATTGAAGCTACATCTAAACCAGATTTAAAATTACTGGAAAATTTGGCTAAAACTATTTCGAAAAACTGTTATAGTATTAATTCTGAACAACGTAAAAAATTACATGTAGCAGCGGTTTTTGTCAATAATTTTGTAAATCATTTATATTTTATTGGCAATCAAATTTGTGAAGAAAATAACATTCCTTTTGAAATCTTACACCCTATAATTAAAGAAACTGCTTCAAAAATTGAAACTTTAACTCCTTTTGATGCTCAAACGGGTCCAGCAAAGAGAAACGACAAAAAAACACTCAAAAAACACGAAGCTATGTTGACTAAAAATCAAAAAGAAATTTATAAATTGCTCACCCAATCTATTTACAACACTTATGGAAAAAAGTTATAAAGAAATAATGCCACAAATTGACACATTTATTTTTGATGTTGATGGTGTTTTAACCAATGGTATTATTACCATAACTACAAACGGAGAATTGATTAGAAATATGAGTATTAAGGACGGTTATGCACTAAAAACTGCTGTAAATGCTGGTTATAATGTGTGTATTATTTCTGGTGGAAGCAATGAAGGTGTTCGTAAGCGTTTAGAAGGTTTAGGAATCACTGATATCTACTTAGGAACACATACCAAAACCATTCAATTAGAAGACTATTTTACCAAAAACAATATCAATCCCAAAAATGTGTTGTATATGGGTGATGATATTCCAGATTTTCCTGTTATGAAAATCGTAGGATTGCCTTGTTGTCCAAAAGATGCAGTACCTGAAATTCAAGATATTTCAAAATATATTTCACAAAAAAAAGGAGGAACAGGTTGTGTACGTGATGTTATTGAACAGGTTTTAAAAGTTCAAGGAAAATGGATGCAACAATTTGATGCACAAACAGATTAATAATAAATTTACTTTATAAACAACATTTATTTAACCAAATATGAAATGAGCATGCTAAAAAGTTTATCGACTAATGAAATGACGAATAGCGAGTAGCATGTGACTATTAAACCAAAATAACACAAACACATGAAAAAAACAATCTCAATTCTTAGCTGCCTATTTTTTATAGGAATTCTTTCCGTGCAATCTCAATCTATTTTTGGAAAATGGAAAACTATTGATGATGAAACAGGAAATGAAAAATCTATTGTAGAAATCTATCAAAAAGATGGAAAAGCCTATGCAAAAATTGTTGAACTCCTTGAAAAAGGAAAAGAAGATAAAGTTTGTGAAGAATGTAAGGGTGCTAAGAAAAACAAACCTATTAAAGGAATGGAAATAATTAATGGCCTTTCTAAAGACGGTGATGAATGGAATGACGCCAAAATATTAGATCCTAAAACTGGAAAAGAGTATAAATGTTATATAACTCTAGATGGGACAAACAAACTTAAGGTAAGAGGTTATGTAGGTTTTGCTTTACTTGGAAGAACACAATTTTGGCATAAAGTTGAAGAATAAAATTAAAAACTTACTTGAAAATTCTATGCACAAATCCAATACTAAATTCGGTATCATATGCCTAACTTAGATTGGATTTTATATGTTCACCTATATTAAAAATTACTTTTAGGTTTTTTTAACGTATTTATAGCGTAAAGTTTTAAACCAATTTTACAGTTAATTACGCTCTTTTAACATTGGAACAAATCTAAAATTGCCGAATTCATGTTTTTCAAAGTCTTTTTCACCAGTTCGAACAAATAACGTCATCGTTTGCACTTCATCTCCAACAGGGATTACCAACCTACCTCCTATTTTTAATTGTGCTAATAAGGGTTTTGGTACAAATGGAGCACCAGCTGTTACAATAATTCCATCAAAAGGCGCTTCTTCTGGTAATCCTTTATAGCCATCCCCAAAAATAATTTTTTTTGGTTTGTAATTTAATTTAGGTAAAAATAATTTGGTCTTTTTAAAGAGCTCTTTCTGGCGTTCAATAGTATAAACTCGTATACCAATTTCCAGTAAAACTGCCGTTTGATAACCAGATCCAGTACCAATCTCTAAAACCTTATCATTTGGTTTCACCTGCAATAATTCAGTTTGAAAGGCTACAGTATAAGGCTGCGAGATTGTTTGTTCTGCAGCAATAGGAAATGCTTTATCTTGGTAAGCAAAATCAACAAACCCAGAATCCATAAATAAATGTCGTGGTACAGCGGCAATAGCGTTTAAAACATTCTTATCAATAATACCTTTCTCATTAATTGTGGTGACTAATTGATTTCTAAGTCCTTGATGTTTGTGAGTATCTTTCACTTTTATTTAAAATTTGAAAGGCTAAAAATAGGAATAAATGCATAAAGATTGTTACTTTTGTTTACATAAAATTATACATTCTTATGATACTAAAAGCAGGCGTTTTAGGAGCTGGTCATCTCGGCAAGATTCATTTAAAATTATTAAACCAATCAAAAAAATACGAATTAGTTGGATTTTATGATCCAATTGAGGAAAATGCACAGAAAGTTGCGGAAGAATTTGGGTATAAAAAATTCAATTCCGTCCAAGAATTAATTGATGCTGTTGATGTAGTTGATATTGTAACTCCTACGCTTTCACATTTCGATTGCGCTAAAGAGTCAATAGAAAAAGGAAAACATATTTTTATTGAAAAACCGATTACAAAAACTGTTGAAGAAGCTGACGCCATTATTAAATTAGCTGAAAAACATACTGTTAAAGGACAAGTTGGACACGTAGAACGATTTAATCCAGCTTTTATCGCTGTTAAAGATACCATTGTAAATCCAATGTTTATTGAAACACATAGGTTGGCAGAATTTAATCCAAGAGGTACGGATGTTCCTGTTGTTTTAGACTTAATGATTCATGATATTGATATTATTTTAAGTGTCGTAAAATCAAAAGTTAAAAGTGTACATGCAAGCGGCGTTTCTGTAATTAGTGATACTCCAGACATTGCAAATGCACGTATAGAGTTTGAAAATGGCTGTGTCGCCAATTTAACTGCTAGTAGAATTTCATTAAAAAATATGCGTAAATCTCGTTTCTTTCAAAAAGATGCGTACATAGCTGTTGACTTTTTTGAAAAAGCTACTGAGGTTGTTAAAATGAAAGATGCTCCAAAAGTACCTGGAGATTTTGATATGATTTTACAAAATGCTGAAGGAATTAAAAAACAAATCTATTTTGAAAATCCTACAATAGCTACAAACAATGCGATTTTAGATGAATTGGAAACTTTTGCTGATGCAATTGTAACTAATACAGCACCAATTGTTACTTTAGAACAAGGTACAGAAGCATTGCGTGTTGCACACATGATTATTAATGATTTCTAGTATGAAAATTTATCAAGTTGATGCTTTTACAAATGAAACTTTTAAAGGAAACCCAGCTGCGGTTTGTCCTTTAGAAGAGTGGATTTCAGATGATTTAATGCAACATATTGCAGAAGAAAATAATGTATCTGAAACAGTTTTTTTTGTTAATAAAAACACTCAATTTGAGCTTAGGTGGTTTACCCCTACTTGCGAAGTAGATTTATGTGGACATGCAACTTTAGCAGCTGCCCACATTATTTTTACTGAATTAAATTATAAAGAATCGGTTTTAGAATTTAGTTCAAAAAGCGGTGTTTTAACAGTTGAAAAGAATGAAGATTGGTACACCCTTAATTTTCCTTCGGAAGCAATTGAAGAAATTGAAACTCCTCAAATTTTAAAAGATGCGCTAAATACTCCAATTTTAAAAACCTTTAAAGGAATTTGGAAATTATTAGTTGTATTAGAGAATGAAGCTATTATAAAAAACTTGACTCCAAATTTTTCAAAATTAACGGAACTTGAAGCTCCAGGAATTATAGTAACTTCAAAAGGAAATGAAGTAGATTTCGTTTCTCGATTTTTTGCTCCAAAAATTGGTATTAATGAAGATCCAGTTACTGGCTCTGCGCACACCTTATTAATTCCTTTCTGGGCTAAAAAACTAAATAACAACAACTTAATTGCAATTCAGCTTTCAAAAAGAACAGGTTATTTAAAATGCAACTATTTAAATGAAAGAGTTGAAATAAGTGGACAAGCAATCACTTTTTTAAAAGGAGAATTAATAATTTAATAATCTAATTAATATGAAAAATATAGCAGTTATAGGAGCTGGTACAATGGGCAATGGAATTGCTCATGTATTTGCGCAAAATAATTATAAAGTTCAACTAATTGATATTTCGAAAGAATCTTTAAGTAAAGGTTTGGCTACAATTACTAAAAACTTAGATAGATTAGTTGCAAAAGATAAAATTACGGAGATCATAAAACAAGAAACTCTAAATAATATTACAACTTTCACATCAATTGTTGATGGTGTAAAAAACAGTGATTTAGTTGTTGAAGCTGCGACTGAAAATATAGCTTTAAAATTAAAAATATTTAAAGAACTCGATGAAGTTGCTCCTAAAGAAGCAATTTTAGCTTCAAATACTTCATCTATTTCAATTACACAAATTGCGGCAGTTACTAACAGACCAGAAAAAGTTATTGGAATGCATTTTATGAATCCGGTTCCAATTATGAAATTGGTTGAAATTATTAGAGGCTATTCAACATCTCAAGAAGTTACTTCAATAATCATGAAACTTTCAGAAAGTTTAGGTAAAGTTCCTGTTGAAGTAAATGATTACCCTGGATTTGTTGCAAACAGAATTTTAATGCCAATGCTTAATGAAGCCATTGAAACCCTGTACAATGGCGTAGCTGGAGTTTATGAAATTGATACTGTAATGAAGTTAGGAATGGCACATCCAATGGGGCCATTACAATTAGCCGATTTTATTGGGTTAGATGTTTGTCTATCTATCTTAAATATAATTTACGATGGATTTAAAAATCCAAAATATGCACCTTGTCCGTTACTTATAAATATGGTACAAGCAGGTAAATTAGGTATTAAAACGGGTGAAGGATTTTATGATTATACTGAGAATAGAAAAGCTGAAAAAATCTCAAAACAATTTAGTTAAAAAAAACTACTTGTTAAAAAAAACCTTTCCATTTCTGGAAAGGTTTTTTTTAATTAAAGGTATTTTAAGAAAAAATCCATCATATCCTCTTTTAAATCATAATGCATTCTTACAAATGTTTTCATTTCATCCTTTAACGTTACTTGTTTTTCAGGAAATTTAACTTCTGGATTATTTTGGTATTTAGCTTGTGCTATTTCGCGTTTTTTCATTCTAAGCCGATGCCTCAACTGCCCCATTACTTCTCTTTCTCGAATTATTTTATTTTGAAAACCTTCTAGTTGTATCATAACATCTTTTCCAAGGTTTCGCATGGCAACATACTCTAATTTTTCTTCAAAATAATCCATTTCACTTTCTTGAAATTTCAACTCTCTTTTCCATACTTCAAGATTGAAGTTTAGATCACTTAAGAATAATAACTGACTCTCCATATTCATATTGGCTTTAAAATTTTATATAATAAATTTCGAACTTTTAATTTAAATTTTATCTGATAAAAATCATACATAAAAAATAATTTTATGTGGTTAAAAGTATTAGTATAAAGATATAAAAAAAGTGTTTTAATAAAAATTAAAACACTTTTAAAAAATTATAAATCAATAATTATTTAGTTATTACCTTCTTCTTCTTCTTTCTTAGAAGTTTTATTCCAAATTTTAATTTCATCATCTATAGTTACACCAGATAAAATTTCTACATTAATTCCATCCGAGATACCAAGTTCTACATCACGTTTTTCAAATTCTTGATCACCTATTTTTACTTCAACATAAGGTGTTTCAGTTTTTTTATCGAATTGCAGTAATGCTTCTTTAATGGAAAGTACACTGTCTTTTTTTTCTAAAACTATATCTGCATTTGCGCTGTAACCTGCTCTTACAAAAAATTCATCATCTAATGTTACATCTCCTTTTATTTTAAATTGTACAGCCCCATTTTCTTCTGTTCCTTTTGGTGCTATAAAATTTAATTTTGCAGGATATTTTTTCTTCTCAATTGCTCCTAAAGAAACTTCTAAAACAGTTCCATTTTTAATTTTACCAACTTCAGCCTCATCAACTTTTCCTTCAAAAATCATTTTGGTCATATCTGCAATTGTTGCAATTGTAGTACCAGCATTAAATGTATTACTTTCAATAACTTGATTTCCTTTACGTACTGGGATCTCTAAAATAGTACCAGAAATTTCTGCTTTCACATTGGTATTTGCTGTTTTACCCATACCTGCTGTTGAACCTTTTTTTATTATTTGAAGATTGTCCTTTGCATTTCTTAAATCTTGTTGTGCACTATTATAACTTAATTCGGCAGCTTCAAATTCTGAACGCGCCTTAACACCTTTTTCAAATAAGCCTTTAATTCTATCGTAATTTGTTTTTGCATTATCAAAACGCAATTGTGCATTTTTAACGTTTCCTTGTGCACTGTTTAAACTTTGTACATTTGGAACTACTCTGATTGTTGCAATTAAATCTCCCACTGCTACTTCCGCTCCTTCCTCAACAAAAATTTCTTCAATAATACCTGATACTTTTGGTTTTATTTCAGCTTCTTCTAAAGGAACAACTTTACCAGTTGCAACTGTTTTCTTAATAATATTTGTTTTAAATGGCGTTTCAGTTTCGTATTGAATTGGAGATTGACTATTTTTTGCCCCGAACCAAAGTAAAACAGCTATAAGTGCTACTGCTATTCCTCCAAAAATTAATGTTTTTTTCATTAGTTAATTATTTTCTTATTAGTTAATTTCTATCTTTATTCTTCTCTTAATGCTTCTATTGGTCTTATACTAACTGCTGTTTGTGCAGGAATCATCCCTATTAATGTTCCCAATACTACTAAAGTTAGAGCAGCAATTAATACTACTGGTATATCTACAGTTGGATTTGTTAAAGCTGCATCTGGTCCTTTACCTATTGTTGCATCAATTAACATAAGTACTAAGCCTCCAAAAATAATTCCTAAAGCTCCGGCGATACTTGTTAAAAAGACAGATTCTAAAATTATTTGTCTTTTTATTTCCCAAGGTTTAGCTCCTAATGCTCTTCGTATTCCAATTTCTTTAGTACGCTCTTTAACAGTAATAAGAAGTATATTTCCAATTGCAAAAACACCTGCAATTAATGTGGCAATACCTACAAACCAAGTTAAAAATTGCATTCCTGTTAAAAACCTTGTTACTTGTGCAATGCGTTCCCCTAAATTAAAACTACCAAAAGCTCTTTCATCTTCGGGATGTACTTTATGCAAGTTTCTTAAAAGCAATTTTACATCTGCCTCAATTTGGGTAATATCATACTCTGGTTTCCCTGTTACCATCATCCAACCAACGCTATCTCCTCTATTGTAAACTTGTTGAAAAGTTGTAAAAGGGATATGTATATTTCCTTGAGGTCCACCACCACCAATTTGACCTTCTTTATACATTCCAACAATATTGTAATTTATGTTGTTAATTTTAATATAAGTACCTATTGGATATACACCTTTATCGAAAAGTTGTTTGTATATTTCTTCTTCAATTACACAAACTTTTTTCTTTTCTTTAATATCATTATCATTAATAAATCTGCCATAAACTAGGTCTTTCTTTTGCACATTATCCAATTCTGGGTAATCTCCAAATATTCCAAAATTTCCCGACTTAAAATTATTTACAGCTAATGCTTGTGTTTGATGACGTGGTACTACAAACTCAAGTCCTTCAATTTCTTTTTTAATATTTTCTAAATCAGACACTTTTAAGGTAAGTCTTTTACCTTCTTGAAATCCCTTAAATGGTTTACTTGTAGATTGTGCCCACACAAAAACACTATTTGTTGCAAAACTTCCAAATATTTTATTAAAATTATTTTCTACACCTTTAGCGGCTCCTAATAAAACAACTAATAAAAAAATACCCCACATTACACCAATAATGGTAATACCAGTTCGCATTTTATTTTTACGAATACTACTATAAATTTCTTGCCAAGTGTCTTTATCAATTAAAAATTTTAACATAATTATTCGTCGTTTAATGCTACAATTGGTTTTATACTAGCTGCTCTTTTAGCTGGAATATAACCAGCGATGGTTCCTGCAATAATTAATACTATTGTTGCACCAACTACTACATAGGTTTCTACACTTGGATTTAAAATAAAATACTTTTCTTCTAAAGTATCTCCTATCGCCTTTAACGCAAAAACACCAATCATTAAACCAGAATAACCTGCAATAGCTGTAACAAAAATTGATTCCATCATAATCATTCCAACAATGGATCTAGGTGTTGCTCCTAGTGCTTTTCGGATACCTAATTCTTTAGTACGTTCCTTCACTATATAAACCATAATATTACTTATACCAATAACACCCGCTATCAAAGTTCCAATTCCTATAAATAATATTATTACATTTAAAACAATCATAAATTGTTGCACATTTTTGGTACCTTCAGCATAATTACGAACTCTAATAGCACCTTGATCTCTTGGGTCAACATTGTGTTTTTCTTTCAACATTTTAGTTAAAAGATTACTAAAGGCTATTGCTTGATCAACATTTAAATCTGGACTAAAAGTCATTCCAATATAATCTAATTCATCATTTGGTTTGTACATTCCTTGAAATGTTGAAAAGGGCGTATAAATATAGCGCTCATCATTATCACCACCAGGATCTTTAAAAACACCTACCACTTTATAGGATATACCTTCAATATTTAAATTTTTACCAAGAGCACTAAAATTTCCAAATAAATCTTTTTCAACAAGTTTTCCAATTGCAACAACTTTAGATTTTCTTTCGACATCTAAATAGGTTAAAAACCTACCATCTATAATTTCTGCTGACTCTAAAGGTTGATAATCTGGATATACAGCTCTAACCGTATATCTATTTTGCTCACCTTTATAAATAACTTGCATATTTCTCTGAATATTCGGACTAAAGAATTGAATTTTATCCGAAAATTCTTGATTTATAAATTTTGAATCATCGTTTCTAAATTGAATTCTTCTCCCACTTTGCAAGCCTTTATAGGGTTTTGTGGTTAAACCAGAATTTACATAAATAGAGTTTTGAGAATCTCCTGCAAATTGTTCTTCAAAAGTGTGCTTTAATCCATTTCCTACGCCAAATAATAAGGTAAACAATAAAATAGCAAATGCAATTGTAAAACCAGAAAGTGCTGTTCTTAGTTTATTTTTATTCAATGACTGGAAAATTTCTCTCCAACGGTCTAAATCGAACATAATTAAGCGTTTACTTTTTTATTAACTTTCTCATCGCTTATAATTACACCATCTTTTAAACGAACAATTCTGTCTGTTTGTTCTGCAATGTCTTCTTCGTGCGTAATTACAAAAACAGTCATTCCTTCTCTATTAATATCTTTTAGTAATTGCATTACAGAAGCTGATGTTGCAGAATCTAATGCTCCTGTTGGCTCATCTGCCAAAACTACCTTTGGGTTTGTAGCCAGCGCTCTAGCAACGGCAACACGTTGTTTTTCACCCCCCGAAAGTTCGCTTGGTAAATGGTCGGCCCTATCTTTTAATCCAACTTTTTCTAAATATTGCATTGCTACTTTTTGACGTTCTTTTCTTCCCATACCTTGATAATACAGTGGAAGCGCAACATTTTCTATAGCTGTTTTGTAGGTAATTAGATTGAATGATTGAAAAACAAAGCCTAGAAATTTATTTCTTAAAATTGCAGCTTTCTTTTCATCTAACTTTTCAATTTTTTGTCCATTTAAATAATAATTACCTTCATCGTGGTTATCTAATAACCCAACAATATTTAATAAGGTTGATTTTCCAGAACCTGATGAACCCATAATGGAAACGAATTCACCTTCTTTTATATGTAAATCTAAACCTTTTAAAACATGAAGAGAATCTTTTCCTATTGGATATGATTTATGCAGTTTTTCAATCTTAATCATTTGGTTGTTGTTTTTAACGAAATTATAAATTGCTATTGAAACTAGGTATTAATTTTATGTTAAAAGAAACTTATTCGTTTAACATGTATCTTTGCCTAGTGGACAATTTAAAAAACAAATCAATACTACTTTTTGATGGTGTTTGTAACCTTTGCAATGCGTCGGTTAATTTCATTATAAAACACGATAAAAAGGCACATTTTAAATTTGCTTCTCTTCAATCAGACGCTGCAAAAGAACTATTGTTACAATACAAAGCGAAAAAAATTAAAATGGATTCTATTATACTTATTGAAAATGGCACTTTCTATAAAAAATCTACTGCAGCGATAATAATTTCAAAAAAATTAAATGGGGGCTTTAAAATATTGTATGTATTTATTATAATTCCAACATTTATAAGAGATTGGGTATATAATTATATTGCCAAAAACCGTTATAAATGGTTTGGAAAAAAAGATAGTTGTATGATTCCAACTAAAGAATTAAAAAAAAGATTTATAGAATAATTTAAAAGAAACCTCTATTTTTTTAATTTATGTTTAGGATAATCATCATCCCAGTCTTTCACTTTTGGTTCGTGTAATTTCCCTATAGACTTTGCAACTAACATAGATACCGAAGCATCTCCTGTAACATTTACGGTAGTTCTAAGCATGTCTAAAGGCCTGTCTATTGCAAAAATAAGTGCCAATCCTGCTTCTGGAATACCAGCTTGACCTAAAACAATTACCAACATTACCATTCCAGCACCAGGAACTGCAGCAGAACCGATACTTGCAAGCGTCGCAGTTACAATAATTCCTAATTGGGCGCCTAGAGATAAATCCATTCCAAATGCCTGCGCAATAAAAACAGCAGCAACAGCCTGGTATAAACTTGTCCCGTCCATATTAATAGTAGCTCCAATTGGCAATACAAAACTACTTACTTCTTCATCAACTCCTAAATGCTCTGTAACTCTTTCCATAGTAACGGGCAATGTAGCCGCACTACTACTTGTTGAAAATGCCAATAATTGAGCTGGTGAAATTCCTTTTAAAAATGTTGAAGGATTTTTTTTGATTATAATCCAAACAATAATATTATAAAAAGAAATCATCATTAACAATCCTAAAACAACTGTAAAAGCATACCATATTAATGCTTTAAATAAATCTATAGTTGGAGATTCTACAACTAAAGCTGCTAATAATGCAAATACCCCATAAGGTGCTGCAAGCATTATTAAATCAATCATTTTTAATATAACCTCATTAAAACCGTCAAAGAATTTTTTTACTGGTTTTGATTTTTTATTAGGAATTAAAATTAACCCGATTCCAAAAAATATTGCAAAAAATATTACTTGAAGCATATTCTTATTTTCAGATGCCGCGCCAAAAATATTATCTGGAACAATATCTACAAGTGCCTGTAAGGGGCCACTATCTTTTTGTTTATAAGCTTCTTCTTTATACTTTGCAGTATCGTTTGTGTAATTTTCTACTAATTCTGATCTGGTTTGTTCAGATATTGAATTACCTGGTTTTATAACACTTACTAAAAGTAAACCAATTGAAACTGCAACAACTGTGGTAATTAGGTATAAACCAATTGTTTTACCTCCCATTTTAGATAATTTTGAAATATCTTTTAAATCAGAAACTCCTTTTATTAACGAAGCTAAAATTAAGGGTACTGCAATTAATTTTAATGAATTTATAAATATTTTACCAAAGGGTTTTATCCAGTCTTGTACAATTTCTTTTCCACCATCAAATTGAGTCATTAAAATTCCAACCACTACTCCAATTACCATTCCTAAAATAATTTGCCAATGTAATGCTATTTTTCTCATTAAAAAGTTTTAAAATTTAGGGGAAGATAAAAAATCCATGAAAACATTCATACCATTTAGGTATAAAAAAAGCACATGAAGTGCTTTTATTATTAATTAACTGACTTTATATTAAAATTGATACCTAAGAGACAATGCTAAATCTAGATCTGTATCTTTTCCATAATCTCCAATAATTCCAATTTCTGGTCTAAAATCTAATGAAATCAAAAAAGGAGCATCAAAATTGTATTCAATTCCAACATTACCATCAGCATTTATAAATAAGCCATCATCATTATCTCTAATAATGCCATTACTATAACTCCAAGATCCAATTCCTGCACCAAAACCAGCGTACCAATTAAAACCTTGCTCTATATTCCAAACCCACTGATAAATTCCAGAAAGTTTAAAAGCATCATAATTTTTATGATTTCTATAACCTAAATCTACTTCTAACCTTTTATTCGATTCTAACTTTTTTTGATACGATAGTTCTCCTCCAAAACCATCGTTATCTCCAAATCTAATCCCAAGAGCATGTTCAGAAATTTCTTGTGCGCTCATACAAAACATTCCACCTAATAATACTGTTACAACTAATATTAATTTTTTCATAATATTTATTTTTTAATAATTATATAATCTTTTAAAACAAGATTTGTTCCATGAAAAGGACAACGTTCATTGTAAAATTTTATTATTAATGTGACTTATTTATAATTGTTATGTCAAACTTTATGTAATTATTTATTAAATTAGACGAAGTATTAATTAATTTATTAAAAACAATATGTCAGGAATTTAGATTTATTAAACAGTGACCTTGGTAAAACACTCACTTAATGATGGTGCTGGAATATTAAAACATGTTTTTAAAGGTAAAGAACAAAACGTTACTTAAGCTGTTAATAAAAATAGCGGTATAGATATAGGTACAACTATAAATATTTTAAAAGTTACTGGTCCATAGGTTATGGAAGCTTTAGGTGAAGAAACACGTCAAAAAGGTCTTGCTGATCAAAATGAAATTGGAGATTTATTAGGTTGAATGCTTGGCGGTGCCTCTCAAAATCAATAAAGTTTAGTAACTCAATTATTAAATGCTGATGGAGACGGAAGTGTAATAGATGATGTGGCAGGAATGCTTTTAGGAGGCAATAGTAAAAAGAAAGGTGGACTTGGCGGACTAATTGGAGGTAAATAGATTTGTAACTATATAACAAACAGAGGTCAAGCTATAAAGTTTGACCTTTTTTTATGATTAAATTTTCATTGTAAAATTAAAATGTATTTTTGCAACGAAATTTTTATAAATGGAGAAGTTAAAAAAACGTTGGGGATTAAAATCAAACTTTCAAATAGTTCTTATACTAATTGTTTTTGCTATAAATGGTTCTTTTGCAGCTTATATTGCCAAACCTCTTACTGAATTTATTGGATTAGAAAAAGCAACAACAAATCCTTGGATTTTTTGGCCTATTAGAATTTTACTAATATTTATAATTTATCAAATTACGCTCCCCTTAGTTGGTTTTTGCTTCGGACAGTTTAAATTCTTTTGGAATTTATTTACAAAAAAAATGTTGATGAGAATGGGTTTTAAAAGTTTTTTTAAAGAAATTTAATCCTTTTTTTCTTTTATAATTAGGTATTTGTAAATCCATGTTAAGGTAAATGTTGGTATAAAATCTGTACCAAAAAAGCCAGCTTCTTCAACTAAGGAAACAATACTAGCTACTTTTCCTTCAGTTCCTTTATACATTTTATAGATAAAAAAAGCTGATGCTGGTGCCCAAATTATATCAAAAAATTCACCAATAATTGGAATTATAAATGACAACATCCCAATACCATCAAATAGTAATCCTAACAATAATAACTTGTATTTTTTTTTCATAAATAAATATATTCTTTCTAATTTAATAACAATTAGGATGCCAGTTTTAGTTTATATACTCGCCTAAATAAAATATAAATTATAAATAAATCAAATATCGTAACTACCGTAATTAAAACTCATTAAATCACTGTATTTAAACTTATAGTTTAATATTGATTTTATCTTTTCGTTTGATATAATTTTAAAAACTGTGTTTTCAGCTTTAGCAAAAACAGGTGGTTCGTTTCCTAAATCTGCTTTGGTTTTTATATAATACGCTCTTCTTGTTGGATGTGTATCTGCACAGGCATTAAAAATTGTATTCCATAAATTAGTTTCTATAATTTTTTCTAAGATTGAGATACAGTCATCTTGATGAATCATATTTACAAAACCTTCTGGATTTGGAATTGTTCGGCCGTTTTTAAAAAAATTACCTGGTTTTCTATCGTAACCAAACAACCCTGCAAAACGCACTATTGTAGTATCGAATGCTTTGTTTTTTATTAAGAGATTTTCAATAGCAACTAAAGGTATATCTTGAAGTTCGGAAAACTCATTAACAACATTATTATTAGAAACATACACTGAAGTTGAACTGATAAATAACACCTTTTTTACAGGTGATTTTTCAATAAATTGTATTAATTTTTTAAAACCCTCAATATTTTTTGAAGGTAAAGCTACTATTAGAATTTCAGAAGTTAAAAACTCTTTAATTTCTATAGCTATATTTTCTAATGAAATTAAAAATGGACTAATTCCTAAATTTTTAAATTCATCAAATTTACTTATTGAAGTTGTAGATCCTTTTACCGAAAATCCGCCTTCTATTAATTTAATTGCCAAAGGTTTTCCCAACCAACCACAGCCTAAGATACTTATATTTTTATTCATTGTTTAAAACTTGATAATTTACCTAAATTTTAACAAGACTGCTCCTTATTTCTTTATTATAGATTTAAACTGTTTTAGAAATTTTTCTAATTTAGGATTTATAACAGCCACACAATAGCCTTGTGTTTTATTATTATTGTAATAATTTTGATGGTAGTTTTCTGCTATATAAAAAACATCTAATTTAGTAACTTCCGTAACAATTGGATTTTCAAATACCTTGGCTTCAGAAAGTACTTTTATAAATTCTTCTGCCTCTTTCTTTTGTGTTTCAGAATTATAAAATATGGCTGACCTGTATTGTGTACCAACATCATAACCTTGTTTATTTAATGTTGTTGGGTCGTGTGTACTAAAAAAAACTTCAAGAATTTCAATAAAACTTATTTTAGATGTATCAAATTTTATTTGAATAGCTTCGGCATGTCCTGTTCTACCCGTAATTACTTCGTTATAAGTTGGGTTTTTTAGAGTTCCTCCAGTGTATCCTGAGGTAACACTTTCAACACCATTTAATAATTGAAAAATAGCTTCTGTACACCAAAAACAACCATTTGCAACGGTTGCAGTTTCTATAGTTGTCATTGATTTTGTATTAGTAAGTTTAATAGATTGCCCAATTACTGATATAATTGAAAAATTAACAATAATTAATGCTAAAAAATATTTCTTCATTTTTTGTATTTCGATATAAGTCGAAGAATATTTTATTTAATTACATCGAATTGAAAATTAATTTTCCTGGAAATTGATTTAACCTTTTTACAATATTTCTAATTTATTTAAATATGTTCAATAGTATGTACTAAAGACTCTAACATCTCTTCTTTAAAATCTAAATGTGTCACCATTCGTAATTTTCCTTGTCCCATAGATATTAATCCAATACCAGCATCATTTAATCTACTTATAAAATCCTGTTCGTTTATGGAATCTATTACATTAAAAATTACAATATTAGTCTCAATAGGCTCAACATTTTTTACCAATGCACAATTTTGAAGTGCAGCTCCAATAATTTTTGCTCGAGTATGGTCAATTGCTAATCGGTCTATATGATTGTCTAAAGCATAAATTCCTGCGGCAGCTAAATAACCAACTTGACGCATAGCTCCTCCAAAAATTTTACGAACTCTTAATGCTTGTTCTATTTTAGATTTTGAACCTATTAATAACGAACCAACTGGTGCTCCTAACCCTTTTGATAAACAGATTGAAATAGTGTCAAAAACTTCCCCATATTGTTCAGGGCTTTCTTTTTTAGCAACCAACGCATTAAAAAGTCTTGCACCATCTAAATGCAATGCTAAATTATTTGTAGTACAAACTTTTCTAATTTTTAAAATCTCTTCAAAATCCCAACAAGTCCCACCTCCCTTATTAGTTGTGTTTTCTAAAGCTACTAACCTAGCATATGGTGTATGAATGTCTGAACGACCACCCAAAACAGCTTCTTGTAACTGTTTTGCTGTAAAAGTTCCTCTTTGCCCATCAATTAAATGTGATGTTACTCCAGAATTAGCTGCGGCTCCACCTCCTTCATAATTGTAAACGTGAGCATATTTATCGCAAAACATTTTATCTCCATGATGCGTATGAATTTTAATAGCAGTTTGATTTGCCATAGTACCTGACGGGAAAAACAAGGCATCTTCCATACCAAACATTTCAGCTATTTTATGTTGTAATTTATTTACCGTTGGATCAGATTTAAAAACATCATCTCCAACTTCTGCTTCCATCATTGCTTTTAACATTCCCTTGGTCGGTTTTGTTACCGTATCACTAATTAAGTTTATTTGCATTTTTTAAATTTTAATAACTCAAATATAGTGACTAAAATATTGTTGTTAAAATTTATTCAATATGTATTTAATTAATTTTTATTGTTTAAAAATGAAAGGTTATTTTTGTGTATCTTAAACATTGATATGATATCAAACGAACAACTAAATAAATTACAAGAAAGAATTAACAAGTTAAAAACTTACCTTGAAATTGATAAAAAATTAATTGAAATTTCAAACGAGGAAGAAAAAACTGCAAATCCAGATTTTTGGAACAATCCAAAAGAAGCGGAAGTTGTAATGAAGGATTTACGATCTAAAAAGAAGTGGGTAGAAGATTTTGAAGCCATTAAAACTTTTTTTGAAGAAACTTCTATTCTATTAGACTTTTACTCTGAAGGAGAAGCAACCGAACAAGAAGTTGAAAAAGTATATTACAAAACCATAGAACTCCTAGAAAATTTAGAATTTAGAAATATGCTTTCAGAAGAAGGTGATAATTTAAGTGCAGTACTGCAAATTACAGCTGGTGCTGGTGGCACAGAGAGCTGCGATTGGGCAATTATGCTAATGCGTATGTATTTAATGTGGGCTGAAAAACAAGGCTTTAAAATTAGAGAACTCAACTATCAAGAAGGCGATGTTACAGGAATAAAAACTGTTACCTTAGAAATTGATGGTGAATTTGCTTTTGGATATTTAAAAGGAGAAAACGGGGTGCATCGTTTGGTTAGAATCTCACCTTTTGATAGCAATGCAAAACGCCACACAAGTTTTGCTTCAGTGTATGTGTATCCACTTGTAGATGACAGTATTGAAATAACAATTAATCCTGCAGATATTGAAATAATAACTTCACGTTCTAGCGGTGCTGGTGGACAAAATGTAAATAAAGTTGAAACAAAAGTACAACTAACACACAAACCAACTGGTATTCAAATTTCTTGTTCCGAAACTCGCTCACAGCACGAAAATAGAGATAGAGCTATGCAAATGCTAAAATCTCAATTGTATGAGTTAGAACTTAGAAAACAACAAGAAGCAAGGAGCGATATTGAAGCTGGAAAAATGAAAATTGATTTTGGTTCTCAAATTAGAAATTATGTAATGCATCCGTATAAATTGGTAAAAGATGTTAGAACATCTTTTGAAACTGGTAATGTAGATGCCGTTATGAATGGGGAAATAGATGGTTTTATAAAAGCGTATTTAATGCAGCAAGGACAAGTAGATGATACAAATGAATTGTGATGAACACAAAAATTGATACCCTAATATTTGACCTTGGAGGTGTTCTAGTTGATTGGAATCCACAGTATCTATATCGAAAAATATTTAATAATGATGAACAAAAAGTAACATGGTTTTTAAATAACGTGTGTACTCCCGATTGGAATGCAGCACAAGATGCTGGTAGAACTATTGCAGAAGCTAATGCCTTAAAAATAGTAGAATTCCCTCAATATGAAAAAGAGATTTTAAGTTTTTATGAGCGATGGGAAGAAATGTTTTCTGGACCAATAACAGAGAACGTAAAACTTTTTAAAAAACTAAAAGTCTCAGAAAACTATAAAATTTATGCATTAACAAATTGGAGTGCAGAAAAATGGGATAAAGGTGTTGCGTTATTTCCTTTTTTCAAAGATTTTGACGGAGTTGTTGTTTCCGGTCAAGAAAAAATGAGAAAACCCTTCCCAGAAATTTATAAACTTATTTTAAAAAGATATGCTATCACTCCAATAAAAACTATTTTTATAGATGATAATATGGAAAATATTGTAACTGCAAACTCTTTAAATATTAATGGAATTCATTTTACAAAAAATTTAAGCTTAACTCAAAAATTAAATTCATTATTAAAAAACTAAGCTCATTAATTAATAATTAGATCATTAGGATGTACATAAAACGTAAATAATATTAAATAAATGGTGGGTATTTATTAATATTTTGTATTTTTGAAATTATGAAAAACTAATTTATTATCTTTTTTTAGCACAAAAAATTGTTATGTTTAATAAAAAATCATTTTATGAGAAGAATATTGTTATTACTAATCATTTTAACCCCACTAATTAATTATAGTCAAACTTTAAAAAAAGAAACATATACAGTAACAGGTAAAATAATTGATGGCACTACAAAAAAAGCCTTAGAAGATGCTACTATTATATTTAAAGATCTCGATTCAAACACCATAAAATACGGTGGAATTTCAAATTCACGAGGTAAATTTTCAATTGAAATAGAAGAAGGTTCTTACAATATTACTGTTGAATTTATTTCATTTAAATCAAAAAAAATTAATATTACAAAAATTAATAGAGATTTAAATATTGGTATTATTGCGTTAGAGGTTGATATTGAATTTTTAGAAGCAATTGAAATTATAGGAGAAAAAAGAGCAATTGACTTAAAACCAAATAAACTAATTTATAACGTTGAAAAAGATATTGCTGCAGCAAGTGGTGTTGCTACAGATGCGTTAAATAATATTCCTTCTGTTTCTATAAGTCCTAATGGAAATATTACCGTGCAAGGACAAGGAAATGTTCATGTATTAATAAATGGAAAATCATCATCTCTATCTAGTGCGAATGCTTTAAAATCGCTTCCTGCTGGTGCCATTGAAAATATTGAGGTAATTACAAATCCTGGTGCTAAGTATAGTAGTTCTGCATTAAGTGTAATAAATATAATATTAAAAAAAGGTAAAGATGAAGGGTTAAACGCTTCATTAACCGCTACAGCTGGTTTCAAAGATTATTCTGGTGGATTGTTTACCATCAATAATAAAGATAAAAATGTAAATTTTTACATAAACGCATCTTATAATCATAGCAACCCTATAACAACGTCGTCTTCTCAATCAGAATATTTTAGTAATAATAGTACCACTTCATTTTTAAATGAAAACATTGAATCTAATAACAACACAAATGCTTTTTATGGTACAGTTGGTGCTGACTTTTACTTATCAAAACAAAGTACTTTAAGTACAAGTATCAATTTTTTGAATACTACTATCAAAAACAATACCTTAACAACTTCTGAAATTTTTGATGCATCTTATAATCCAGTTGAATTAAATGATAGAACTCTTTTAAGAAATTTTGATAATGAAATGGTAGAGTTTGTTGCTGATTTTACACATAATTTTAAAAAGGAAGGTGAAGCTCTTGCAACTTCAATAACACATACAAAAGATTCAGATAAATTTGATGATTCTATTAACAATACAAATTTAAATTTTACTGACGAAAACTCTATTGAAAAGAATAAATTAACAAATACTTCCATAAAATTTAAATACACAAATCCAATAAGTGAAAAATCAACCTATACTTTTGGTTTTAAAGGCGATTATATTAAATTACCATTTAAATACACCGCCTCTACTTTAATGAATAATATTGATTACAGTGAAAATGTAAATGCCGCTTATATAGAATTTGAAAATCAATCTGAAAAGTTTTATTATGGCATTGGATTAAGAGCAGAATTTATTGATATGAAGGTTGATTATTTAAGCTTAAGTAACTTACAAAAAAATAATTTTGATAAAGTTTTACCTTCGGTTTATTTAGAATATAATTTAAACGATACAAAAAGTTTATCATTAAGTTTTTCTAAAAAAATGTTGACTCCTTTTTATGATCGATTAAAACCTTTTGAAGAAAAATTTAGCGAAACATCTGCTTTTATAGGTAATCCTAATTTAAAACCAATTTATGTAGATGATTTTAACCTAGGCTTTGCAAGATTTGGAAACAAAATTACATTTTTACCAAGCTTATTCTATCAAATTTTTAATGATTATTGGCAAGATGTAACTTATGAAACTGGTGAACAAATAAATGGAGTAAACAAAGTTATAACAACACCTGTTAACTTAGGTAAATTAGATTATTACGGTCTAAATATAAATACTACTTTTAGAGCAAATAATATGTTGAGTTTTACAAGTAATATAAACATTTATAATCTTGATCAAACTGGAACTTTTACAACCGTAAATAACGCAAATGAAACTATTATTTTAGATTATAATGACAATAGTACAAATGGTTCATTTAGTTTATTTACACAGATAAAAATACCTAAAGCATTTAATTTTCAACTAAATGCAAAGCATACTTTAAAATCTGTTGGCTCCTATTCAACTAGAAAAGCATATACCTACGCAAGTGCTGCTATTAACAAAGATTTATTTAACAGTGATGCCTCTTTAAGCTTAAGAGTAGATGATTTATTTTTATCTAATGAAACCAATAGAGATAGATTTAACACTAATTATTTTTCAAAAAGTTTATTTAAAAATAAATACCGTACTATATTACTTTCTTTTACTTATCGCTTTAACCAAAGTAAAAAAGACAGAATAATAGATTTTGATAAAAAAGATATTAAGCCTACCTATTAATTGTTTATTTTTGAAAAAAATTAATTATGAAAATATATCACAATCCAAGGTGCAGCAAAAGTAGACAAGGTTTAACTATTTTAGAAGATTCTAAACTTGATTTTAAAACAATAAAATACTTAGATACTCCTATTTCAGAAGAAGAATTATCTAATATTATTAAATTATTAGATATTTCTCCTATAGATTTAGTTAGAAAAAACGAAGCTATCTGGAAAGAAAATTATAAAGGAAAAGAATTATCTGAATCTCAAGTTATTACTGCAATGGTAGAAAATCCAAAACTTATTGAAAGACCCATTGTAATTAATAATGGAAAAGCTGTTATTGGTCGTCCACCTGAACTCATAAAATCTATTTTATAAAATTTAAGTTTTTTTTAACAGCATAGAATAAGCTTAATTCCCATCTTTTCTGAAATAAAATTCTTTAAAAATATTATAACACACTGATTTATCACATGTTAAATGAATATTTCAAGAACTCATACTGTTTAACTTAAATTATATTACCTTAAACAAACGTTAACACTAGTTAACACTAAAAGAGTTAATACTAACCTATATTTGCACAGTATTAACTAAAAGATAATTCATGAAAAATATTGTACTAATAATTTTACTTAGTTTATGTGTAAACACATTAATTGCTAAAAATCACGAACCTATTGAAAAGATTTCTATTATTGGAAAGGTGATAGATAAAGAAACTCAACAACCACTAGAATATGCAACTATTGTAATAAAATCTTTAAAGGATGAAATTATAACCGGTGGTATAACAGATATTAATGGCTTGTTTGATGTTCGAGTTCCTAGGGGATTTTATAATATATCTATAGAATATATTTCTTTTAAAACTTTTACAATTTTAAATCAAGAAATTAAACAAACAACTGATTTGGGTGTAATTTCATTAGAAATGGATGCTCAAGCGCTAAGTGAAGTTGAAATTATTGCAGAAAAAAGTACTGTAGAAATTCGTTTAGATAAAAAGATTTATAATGTTGGAAAAGATATGACTGTAAAAGGTGGTTCCGCCTCTGATGTTTTAGACAACGTCCCTTCCGTAACTGTTGATGTTGAAGGAAATGTAAGTTTAAGAGGAAATGAAAATGTTAGAATCTTAGTAAATGGAAAACCATCTGGTTTAGTTGGTTTAAGTGGTACAGATGCATTAAGACAATTACCTGCCGACGCAATTGAAAAAGTAGAAGTTATAACAAGTCCATCCGCTCGTTATGATGCTGAAGGTACTGCTGGGATATTAAATATTATTCTACGTAAAGGAAAAGCACAAGGTTTTAATGGTTCCTTATCTGCAAATGCCGGAGATCCAGATAATTTTGG
The DNA here is from genome assembly GCF_014646675.1 of Lutibacter litoralis. Classification (GTDB taxonomy): domain Bacteria; phylum Bacteroidota; class Bacteroidia; order Flavobacteriales; family Flavobacteriaceae; genus Lutibacter; species Lutibacter litoralis. The sequence goes on from NZ_BMNS01000005.1 coordinate 274,528, forward strand.
AGCATCTATTAACCTAAATTATCGTACTAATAAAGCTAACTTTTTTAATAGTACAGGATATAATTATAGAAATGCTCCAGGAAATTCAAGCAACAGCACAACTTATTTCAATGAAAATGGAAGTATTTCGAGTTTTAGAAATGAAAAAACAACCTACGAAAGAGAAAATAATAGGTTTAATACAAGGTTTGGTGTAGAGTATCTTTTAACTGATAAAAGCTCCTTAACTGGTACTGTACTTTATAGAAAATCTGATGGTGAAGATATTGCTACAAATATTAACAACCAATTAGATGCTAATAATAATCTAAATAGAACATATCAGCGTGTTGAAGAAGAAGATGAAGTAGATGAAACTATTGAATATTCTCTTAATTTTACTCAAGATTTTAAAACAGATGGGCACAAACTAATTTTTGATTTTCAGTATGGAAAAAGCACTGAAAATAGCAATGCTTTCATTTCTGATTTTGACACCTTCCCTAATTTCTTAGAAAACAATCCTGAAAGAAACAATACAGATGAAGAATCTAAAGATATTTTAATAAAAGCAGATTATGTGTTACCAATAGGAGAAAATGCACAATTTGAATTTGGTTTTAAAGCTGATTTAAACGAATTAACAACCGATTATTTGGTTGAAGATTTTGATGAAAATACCAATCAGTTTTTTAATAATACCAATTTCTCTAATACATTAAATTTTGAACAAGATGTATATGCGATCTATTCTCAATATGGAAAAAAAATAAATAAATTCTCTTATTTACTAGGATTAAGAGCTGAAACTACTGATAGAAAAATAAATTTGGAGCAAACTAATGAAAGTTATGATAAAAATTTTACTGAGTTCTTTCCAACAGTTAATTTAGGCTTAGAATTTAATGATTCTGAAAGTTTAACATTAGGTTATAGCAAAAGGTTAAGACGACCAAGAAGTTGGTTTTTAAATCCGTTTGAATCTCGTACAAGTGAAACATATATAAGAAAAGGTAATGTAAATTTAGACCCAACGTATACAAGTTCATTTGATTTAGGCTATTTAAAAAGATGGGATAAATTCACCTTAAATTCTTCAATTTATTACCAACATGCCATTAATAATATAGATTGGGTACAAACGGAAGATGTTAGAGATATTGATGGAGTTCCAACTTTGGTAATAATTAGAAACCCTATTAACCTTAGCTCGCAAGATCGCTATGGATTTGAATTTACAACAAACTACAACCCTTTTAAATGGTGGAGGCTTAACAATAGTTTTAACTTTTTTAAATCTGTTACTGATGGTGAATTTAATAATATTAGTTACGATTCTGACGATGTTAGTTGGTTCACTAGAATGGTATCTAGAGTAACTTTACCAGGAGAAATAGATTGGCAAACAACTGGATTTTATATGGGACCATCTGAAGGAGCCCAATCTAAAAGAGACGGTATGTTAATGGTAAATTTAGCTTTTAGTAAAGATATTTTTAAAGAAAACGCAACAGTTTCTTTAAACGTTAGCGATTTATTTAATACACGTAAAAGAAAATCAACAAGTTATTCACCAACAACAGAATCTGTGGGTGAGTTTCAATGGAGAGAACGTCAAATTATGTTAAATTTCACATATAGATTTAACCAGAAAAAGAAACGAGAAAGATCACAAAGTGGCTATGATGGCGGCGGTGAAGAAGAAATGTTTAAAGCATAAAACTAAAAAAAGGGCAATTTAAAAATTGCCCTTTTTTTATATATTAAATACCAAAAATTACTTTTTAGGTATTGCTCTGCCTTCTTTTCTATATTTCCAAGATTCTTTAAAATACCCTATTAACCAATAAGGAATTGCAAATGTCAACAAAAATATCATTAACCAAAATCCCATTGTAAAGATTGTTAAAAATACTAAAAAACCAGAAAATTGAGATAAATCCATAACTTTTAATTGTAAATGTTAATTTTTACAAAAATAATATTTATTTTTTATTAATAACAGTACTTTTTAATTTTATTTTTTAAAGATAATTTTGGTTGATTATTTAAAATCTGCAAAAAAATCATTTCCTTTATCATCTACCAATAAAAATGCTGGAAAATCTTCAATTCTAATCTTTCTAACAGCCTCCATTCCTAATTCTGAAAAGTCTACAACTTCAACAGATTTAATACTGCTTTTAGCCAAAATTGCCGCTGGCCCTCCAATAGAACCAAGGTAAAAACCTCCATTTGCCTTACAAGCATCTGTTACTTGCTGTGAACGGTTTCCTTTTGCTACCATTACCAGGCTACCACCTGCTTTTTGGAAAGCATCTACATACGGATCCATTCTACCTGCTGTTGTTGGTCCAAAACTACCGGAAGCCATTCCTTTAGGTGTTTTAGCTGGACCTGCATAATATACTGGATGATCCTTAAAATATTGAGGCATCTCTTCACCATTAGCAAGCATTTCACTAATTCTTGCATGTGCCATATCACGAGCAACAATTAACGTTCCTCTTAAACTAAAACGTGTTTTTACAGGGTATTTTGAAAGTTCCTCACGAATTTTATCCATTGGTTGATCCAAATCTAACTCAATAGCATCCTTTAAGTGTGGTGCTTCTTTTGGTAAAAATTGTCCTGGACTCTTTTCTAATTCTTCTAGAAAAATTCCTTCTTCTGTAATTTTACCTTTTACATTTCGGTCTGCACTGCAACTAACCCCAAGTCCAACTGGACAAGATGCTGCGTGACGAGGTAAACGAATAACACGAACATCGTGCACAAAATATTTACCGCCAAATTGTGCTCCTACTCCACTTTCTTGACAAATCTTTGTAATTTTGTCTTCCCATTCTAAATCACGAAAAGCTTGACCGCCATCGTTACCTTCAGTTGGTAAGTGATCTAAATAACCAGCCGAAGCTTTCTTAACTGTTGCTAAATTCGCTTCAGCTGAAGTTCCCCCAACAACAAATGCCAAGTGATAAGGAGGACAAGCAGAAGTTCCTAAATCCATAATATGTTTCTTTACAAAGTTGGTTAAATTCTCTTCTGTCAATAATGACTTAGTCATCTGATATAGATAAGTTTTATTACCAGAACCACCACCTTTTGTTATAAATAAAAATTCATATTTATTACCAGTTTCAGCATAAATATCTATTTGTGCAGGAAGGTTAGTCCCTGAATTTTTCTCTTTTAACATTGTTTGAGGAACAATTTGAGAAAATCGAAGATTATCAGTTTGATACGTATTAAATACTCCTTTTGAGATATATTTAGCATCATTAACACCAGTATAAACATCTTCTCCTTTTTTTGCAACACAAATTGCAGTTCCTGTATCTTGACAGGTTGGCAATTCTCCAGCTGCTGCAACCATTTGATTTAACAACATTGTATAAGCTACAAAACGATCGTTATCTGTAGCTTCTGGATCTTTTAGAATCGTTTCTAATTTTTTTAAGTGAGAAGCACGTAAATAAAAGGATACATCATGGTATGCTGCTTGAGAAAGTAACTCAAGGCCTTCCGGTGCAACTTTTAATATTTTTCGACCATCAAAATCTACTACAGAAATGTGATCTTTAGTTAATAAACGATATTTTGTAGAGTCCTTAGTAATAGGAAACGGTTTTTGGTATTTAAATTCAGACATCTTATATAATTTTATTGTAATTCAATTTTAACTCGTACAAATATACAATTGATGTAGAAAATAGTTATTAGAAAAAAGATTTATTTATCTTAAATTATCACAAAAACAGATTTAGAATAACTCTTTTTTAAAGATATTTTAAATGAATTTTAGAGTTAAATTTCATGCTGATTATAATATTTATAATTAATGCTTATATTTAAATGAAAACTAGAAATAGCTCTATTAAAATAATAAATATAATCTTATGAAATATAGAATAGAAAAAGACACTATGGGTGAAGTTAAAGTTCCTGCCAATAAGTATTGGGGAGCACAAACTGAAAGGTCTAGAAATAACTTTAAAATAGGACCAATAGCTTCAATGCCTATAGAAATTATATATGGATTTGCCTACTTAAAAAAAGCTGCAGCACATGCAAATTGTGATTTGGGAGTGCTTTCTTCAGAAGAAAGAGATTTAATTTCAACTATTTGTAATGAAATTTTAAATGGAAAACACGATAATCAATTTCCGCTGGTAATTTGGCAGACTGGTTCTGGAACACAAAGTAATATGAATTGTAATGAAGTTATTGCAAATCGCGCACATGAATTAGCAGGAAAAGTTATTGGAGAAGGCGAAAAAACAATTCAACCAAATGACGATGTTAACAAATCTCAATCAAGTAACGACACGTTCCCTACTGGAATGCATATTGCTTGTTACAAAATGCTTATTGATGTTACTATTCCTGGAATTGAAAAATTAAGAGATACTTTATTATCGAAATCTAAAGAATTTGAAAGTGTTATAAAAATTGGTAGAACACATTTAATGGATGCAACGCCATTAACGCTTGGTCAAGAATTTTCTGGTTATGTTTCACAATTAAATCACGGATTAAAAGCCTTAAAAAACACACTCCCTCATTTAGCTGAATTAGCTTTAGGAGGAACAGCTGTTGGAACAGGATTAAATACTCCAAAAGGGTACGATGTTTTAGTTGCAAAAAAAATAGCCGAATTTACAGGTTTACCTTTTATTACTGCTGAAAATAAATTTGAAGCTTTAGCTTCTCACGATGCTATTGTTGAAAGTCACGGTGCGTTAAAACAATTAGCAGTTGCTTTAAATAAAATTGGAAACGATATTAGAATGATGGCTTCTGGGCCGCGATCTGGAATTGGAGAATTAATTATTCCTGCAAATGAGCCAGGAAGTTCTATTATGCCTGGGAAAGTAAATCCAACACAATCTGAAGCATTAACTATGGTTTGTGCACAAGTTATAGGGAATGACGTTACAATCTCTGTAGCAGGAACTCAGGGACATTATGAATTAAATGTTTTTAAGCCAGTAATGGCAGCAAACTTTTTGCAATCTGCACGTTTAATTGGTGATGCCTGTGTTAGTTTTGAAGAAAATTGCGCTAGAGGTATTGAACCTAATTTCATTAGAATTAAAGAACTGGTAACTAACTCTTTAATGTTAGTAACGGCTTTAAATACCAAAATAGGATATTATAAAGCTGCAGAAATTGCAAATACTGCACATAAGAACGGAACAACTTTAAAAGAAACAGCTGTTAAATTGGGCTATGTTACTGCTGAAGAATATGACGCTTGGGTAAAACCATCAGATATGATTGGTACGTTAAAAAAATGATCCTGTTTTAAAATAGCTTTATAAAGAAAGACCTGATATTTAATATAAATATCAGGTCTTTTGATTGTTGTAATTTGAAAATAATACTATTTAGTAAAAGTATAAGATAATCCTACCATTATCATATCTGTAGTCATTTCATAACCTACTTTTGATCCTGGAATAGCACCATAAGGGTTTGAAGCAGAGGCCATCATTGGGTTTAAAACCTGTCCTTCTGTTTTTCCATCACTTGATCCGTGGTGGTACACTCCGTTTAAAGTAAAATTATCGTTAAAGTGATATCCAAAACCTAATTGAAATGCATTTGCAATAATTGCAGTTGCTGGAGTTGAGAAAAATGCTAATTCTTCATCAATTGGATTGCTACTATATGTATAACCAACTCTTAATGGTAATTTTTCAATTCCTTTATACTGTAAACCAACTGATATAATGTTAATGTTTTTCCAACCAAAACCTGCTACAGACCCTGTTTGTGTCCATCCTTTTTCTGCAAAACCATCAGTATTTTCATAATCTACCATTCTGTAATCCAATGCAAAATCTATTGTTTCGTTAGAATAACCAGTACCAAAAGAAAGAATAGCAGGATAATCCATATTAAAACTATTAGAAGTTTTTTGGTTATCTAAATGCGTATTTTCAAATTCTAAATCGCCAAATGATTGTGTAGTTTTATAGGAAGCCCCTAATTTAAAACCTCCATCAGATTCATAAAATAAACCTACTTGTCCACCGAAGCCTATTGCAGAAGCTTTATCACTTATTCCATAACCAGCAGCAGTAGGACTGGCAGTTGGATTTGGAGCTAATTCTAGTGCTCCATAATTTAGTGTTGGCTCAATTCCTATTGAAAAGTTATCTGTAATTTCATATGCCCAAGTTACACCAATCTGTAACAACATATAATCAGACTCTAAAAGTCCAAATCCCATTGCTTGTTGAGGGTAATTAATTGGGTTTGAGTTTTCCATTGGATTAAAACTTGGACTTAAAGGATTGTTCGCTTCTTCTGGAAAAGTAACTCCAAATCCGCTAATACCAAAGGCTGAAACACCAAAGGTATGTTTACTATCTTCATTACCCCAAACCATTGCTAAAGCAGGCATTGGAGAAACACCTCTATCATCTTTAGTAATACCTGAAACAGAAGGAGCTCCAGCACCTAACATTCCTGCAGGTAAAGTAGCGCTTAATTCTGGTGAAGAAAAGAAGATTCCTAAATCAAAATTTATAATTTTACTATTAAAGGTTGAAATTGAAGCTGGATTCCATTGTAAAGCTCCACTTATATCAATTGGTTGTGCTGTTGCAGCTCCACCCATAGACATATTGACAGATCCTACTCCCTGCATAATATGTCCTGCCTGAGAAAAGGTAGCTGTTGTAAATAATAAAACTGCTAATCTTAGTAAATTTTTCATAATATTGTTTGTTTATTAGTTTTGAAATAATTGTTTTGTCTATATTTTAATACTTACAATTAATTTAAAACAAAATTATATCGTTAAATAACCATAATTGCTGATAATTATCATTAATATCAATTTGAAATGTAATGATTGTTACATATAATATGTAGACGTTCTAGTTTTTATAAAATTTCAACCAATAATTAAAGATATTATAATTTTATCTAGTTAATTGTATAATTCTTTTAGTAAGTCTATTTTTGTAGCATATTTAAACAAAAGAAAATTGGAAAAAATTATTGAATTATTGACATACACTATTCCTGCTATTATAACAGGAGCCGTAGCTTATTATTTTTTTATGAATCATACGAACTTTGAACAACAACGAATAAAACTAATGTTGTTGAAAGAAAATCAGAAAGGTTCTCTACCAATAAGGTTGCAAGCTTATGAGAGAATGACTTTATTTTTAGAGCGTATCAATCCTGCAAAATTGTTATTAAGAATTACGTCCATAAATAACGATAAAGAAGCGTATGCTTTAAGTATTATAAACACTATTGAACAAGAATTTGAACACAATTTATCTCAACAAATATATATCTCAGAAAAATGTTGGAGTGTAATTATTGCTTCAAAAAACGCAACAATTCAGTTAATAAAACAAACTGAATTAAATGAAGAAGTTAAAACTGCTCAAGATTTACGTGAAGCAATCTTAACAAAAATGTTAGAAAATACCTCACCTTCATTAACTGCTTTGGCTTTTATTAAAAATGAGGTTAAAAGTTTTATTTAAGCATTCACTTTTTGTTCTTTTTAAAAAGTATTGGTTTAAATTAAACTGGAATTAAATCACAAAAATGAAAACCTAACGACTCATCAGGTACATTTTTAAAACAACTATCATTTACTTTAGGTTTTGCATATTCTCTAAATGTTTTTTCACCCAATTCAAACTTAATAGGGTTTTTAAAGATTGGACCATCAAAAACGAAGGTGTGAAATTCTCCATTTTCACCGCAAGGATCTACATTTTTAGGTAAGTCTTTTAAAAAGTCTTTATCTAAAACTCTTCCTACAAAATCAGTTCCCATTAGTTCTGCTTTACAACAAACAACCATTGTTTTAAAACCTAAATCTATAAATTCATTTACAAGTTGTGTCGTGTCTCTTTTCCACAACGGAAAATTAGCTTTTAAACCAACTTCTTTTAGTTTGTTTTCACGATATTCCCTTAAATCTTCTAAAAAGATATCGCCGAAAATACTATGTGTTATTTTTTCTTTATTGATTTCTAAAAGCTGTTCCTTCATAATAGCATTATAATCTTCCATTGAAGGAGATTCTGGCAATAAAATCCTTTTTATTGGAATGCCTATTTCCTTCCCTTGTGCAGTTAGCAATTCATTTCTTACACCATGCATAGAAATTCTATCATATTTCGAATTTACAGTAGTTACCAAATTTGTAATTTCAAACTTTTTTTCTTGTAATACATGATACAATGCCAAAGCACTGTCTTTACCACTACTCCAATTAAAAATTGCTTTGTGTTGTTCCATTTTTACATATTTATTTAAAATTTAAAACTCGTTTAATATTTACATCAACTGTTGCAAAATTAAACGAGTTTCCTCTTTTTTAATAATTTTTAAATACTTAATTAAAGTATATTTTTGACGCAGAAATTGGTGCTGCAGCTGAAATAGTTTTTTCTTTAGTTGCTAAATTATAAATATCTAATTTACTTTCTTGCGAAAAACTAGCATCTAAAATAAATAAACTTTCATCATTTACTTCCATACCATAAAGGTAAGCTGCTTCAGTATTAATAAATTCAGTAGAAGGTAAACTAGAATCTGAATTACCTAATTTAAAAATTTTACTTCCTAAATTATAATACATATTAGTACCATGTGTTACTAACAATGTAGGATTTAATCCTTCTGGAAAAACTATTTCTTCATCAATATTATTTGTTGAAGTATTAATTTTTGAAATAGCACTTTGTGTTTGTCCAATAACATTCCAAGAACTATCATAAATTGTATTACCCTCAGACAACACAACTAAATGACCTGAATTGTCAAAAAATAATTCGTCTGGATTATCTTTCACTTCAATTTCTAAAGTGGCTTTCGATGCAATATCAATTACAGTTACTTTATTATTGGTAGTGTAAGCTCCTTTATGAGACACATATAATTTACCATCTTTTGTAACAATTCGTTCAGGTCCATTACCAACAGGTATAGTACTAGTTACAGTATAAGAATCTAAATCAATTATAGCCACATAGTCGTCAGTTGCATCACTCGTACTTCCCCAATTTGTAGCATAGCCCATACCATTAGCCACAGTCATATATCTTGGATTTAACAAACCTGTATTAATTGTTCCTTTCTTTAAAAAAGTATATCTATCAACAACCGTTATTGTGTTAACGTTATCCACTAGAATATATGCATTACTATTATCAAAAGCTATTGACTGCAAGTAATGACCTAAATCTTCATTATTTACTTTTTTATAAATTAAGCTTTCTGTTGTAGCATAATCATCCGATACGTAATAAACAGAACCATTCGCTCCACCTTCACCACTTATAATAATTCCGTTTTCATAATCACCTTTTGGCAATTCTAGTTCATCGTCATCATCACACGACACGAATAGTATACTTAGTAAGAACATGCTAAGTAAAAATTTACTGATTTTCATAATTTAAAATTTATAGTTTATGTTTATATTAAAATTTCTATTGGGCATTGGTCTACCTGGTAGCACTTGGTATTCTTTATTAAATACATTGCTTACTTTTATTCCTATACCCAACTGATTGTTATTTGTTTTTAAAATATTATAATTAACACCTACATTTCCAACATTGTAATACGGCACTGTATAATTGTCTAAATTATCTGTTGTTGTATATATTTTACCCGTGAATAAGTGCTGATAAAAAGCACTAAACCTTTTGTAGGAATACCCTAAACTTCCATTAGCTAAATGCTTTGGCACATAGGTTAGATAGTTGTTTGTACTTTTATCTTTTGCGATAGTGTAACTATAATTTAAATTGAAATTAAAAATATGTCTATTAATTGCTTTGTTTAAAGTAGCTGTAAATTCTACACCTTTATTTGTTGCTTCGGCCACGTTAATCGGAGTCCAAACACCTGGTCGTTCGGGGTCGCCACCTGGCGTCCAAACAATTTTATCTTTAGAATTTATATAGTAAACTCCTACATCTAATTTAATCTTGTTTGCTTTATATCCTAAGCCAAATTCACCTTGTAGAGAAGATTCAGGAATTAAGTTTGAATTTCCTAAAGCAGGCCAATACAAATCGTTATACGTAGGAACTCTGTAATTTTTAGAACCATTAAGTCTAAAAAACGTATTTTTTAGTGGCGCTAATTCAGCACCTAAGGCAAATACAAGTGGGATTTTATAATTTGAGTTAAAATCTTTTCTAACCTTAGCATTTATTGAACCTATGTTTTGAATCTGATGGGTATAAATAATTGATTGAGAAAATTGTTTTCTGTTTTTTTCTTCAATTTCATCGGTTTTTCCAAAAACAGATTCTAGTTCAGAAAATGTTTCAATACTTGAGTTTGATGAAAGTTTATAGTTAAGATCATATTTCAGCAAGTATCGTTTAGAATTTCCAAAATTAAAACTGTCAAAATTTTTATTAGCAAAATATTGGTATTCCTGAGTTAAAAAAGCAAATTTAACAACATGTGTAAATTCATCTTTATAGTACTTATACGTAATTAAGTTTCTAAAATTATAATCTTTATATTTTTCTTTTGCTGCTGAAGGATTTGGTAGAGTTCCAGAAAATTCCCGATTACCAGCAAATTTCGAAGAAAACAAACTTAACTTGCTAAATTTATTTAATTTATAAGCAAACCCTAAAGTAAAACTTAAGTTATCATAAGCTCCATTTTCATTTTTTAATCCATCCGTACCCAACCATTTATAATCATTTTCAGATATATTGTAAGAAGCACCAAATTTTACCGCTATAGCATCATTACCAAATGAAAATTTGTATAAATTATTATAAGTATTATAACTTCCTACAGAAGAAACAAATTGATTTTCTATATGTTTCCCAAATTGTAATTGATCGTTTAAATGAATAGTTCCCCCAATAGCACCCGAACCAAATTCAATACTTCCACCACCACTTCTCACATTAATTTTGTCAATTAAATTTACGGTTAATGCATTAAAACCAGTTTGCCCATTGTTAATTGAATTTATATTAATTCCATTCCAAACAACAGCTGTGTTTGGTGCACTTGTACCTCTAAAACTAGCTGTACTTGTTCCGCCGGCACCATACTCTTTAATATAAATTGGTGTATTAAAACGCAATAAAGTCGTAAAAGATTCTGTATTTTTTACAATAACGGAATCAGACAAAGCGAAAACTTTATAACCTTTGGAATGCTTATGAAGTTTTACTGTATTTAAGTTTACAACTTTTAACTGTTGAATACTATCTAACTGAGCAAAACCTTTGCTTCCAAACAAAAAAATAAAAATAATTAATAAATATCTAGTCATAATAACCTTTCTCCCGAAAGTTTTAATTAATTAGATTGTGGCAGGTCTCCTGGCTTACGTATTGTTATTTACCTTCCCGTTATTAACAGTGGTTTAAGCTTTATAACAACCATCGATATAATCGACTAAGCTTACAGTTGCGGGAACAGCTTCGGTCTTTAACCGAATTCCCTTTTAACTCGTTTTATCTAAAATAAAATTCGAGAACCATAATCGACCGCGAAATTAATTAATTAAGATTAATTAGCATCAATATTTCATTAAAATATTACATTTGCCGAAAAATATTTATAAATGATATATTATATTACAGGTGGCGAACGATCTGGAAAAAGCAGTTACGCTCAGAAATTAGCTGAAGGTTTAAGCGAAAAACCTTACTACTTGGCCACTTCAAGAATTTGGGATAAGGATTTTGAAAATCGCGTAGAACGTCATAAAAACGATAGAGATGAACGCTGGTCAACTATTGAAGAAGAAACCAAAATTTCTACAGTAATTCCTGAAAACTGTGTAATTGTAATAGATTGTGTTACGCTTTGGCTAACTAATTTATACGTGGATTTTGAACAAAATGTTGAAAAAGCATTAGAATTTGCAACTTATGAAATTGAAAATTTATCTAAATTAAACAGTAAAATTATTATTATTTCTAATGAAATTGGAATGGGCGTTCACGCCCAAACTCACGCCGCAAGAAAATTTACAGAATTACAAGGCTGGACCAACCAGCGTATTGCAAAAAAAGCAGATAAAGCTATATTTATGGTTTCAGGATTGCAACTAACTTTAAAATAAATCATCCACATAAATATGTTTAAAATCACCCCAACAAATAAAGAATTTAGTAAAGAAATAATTCATAAAATAAACAATAAAACAAAGCCTTTAGGTTCTTTAGGTACGTTAGAAATTATTGCTAAAAAGTTGTGCTTAATTCAAAACACATTAACTCCTAAATTAAACAAACCAACAATGCTTGTTTTTGCTGGAGATCACGGAATTGTAAAAAATCAACCGGTTAGTTCTTGTCCGCAAGAAGTAACTCATCAAATGGTCCTTAACTTTTTAGAAGGAGGCGCTGGCATTAATGTTTTTTGTAAGCAACATGGTTTTGATTTAAGTGTTATTGATGCTGGTGTAAACTTTGAATTTGAATCAAATAAAAAGCTTATAAATGCTAAAATTGCTTATGGTACTAAAGATTATTCTTTAGCACCTGCAATGACAAAAGAACAGTGTGAAAAAGCCATTAAAATTGCCGGTGAAATTGTTGTCGAAAAATACGTAAATGGAAGTAATATAATTTCATTTGGTGAAATGGGAATTGGAAATACATCGTCTGCATCACTATTAATGAGTGCTGTTACAAAGCAATCTATTGAATCTTGTATAGGTGTAGGAGCTGGTTTAACCGAAGAAGGCTTATCTAAAAAAATTGATATTCTTACAAAGGTTCAACAATTGCATGGTGTTAGTGAAAATCCATTAGAAAATTTACAAAACTTTGGTGGTTTTGAAGTTGCAATGATGACTGGAGCTATGTTAAAAGCTGCTGAATTAAAAATGACACTAATTATTGATGGATTTATTGCTACTTCATCTTTATTAATAGCTCAAGTAATAAACAAAAACATAATAGATTATTGCTTGTTTTCGCACCAATCAAACGAACAAGGACATATCAAAATGTTGAAATTTTTAAATGTATCACCAATTTTACATTTAGGTTTACGTTTGGGAGAAGGAACTGGAGCGGTAATTGCCTATCCAATCATTCAATCTGCTGAAATTTTTATAAATCAAATGGCTAGTTTTGAAAGCTCTGGTGTTGTTAACCCCGTTCAATAATTTAGTTATGAAAAAAGAGATAACTATTTTTTTTACAGCCATGCTATTTTTTACAAGAATCCCTTGTCCAAAATGGATAGATCATTCTAGTAGTAACATGCAAAAAAGCACAAAATACTTCTCTCTAGTTGGTATAATTGTAGGTTTTTTTGGCGCATTAACCTATTGGAGCTCCTCTTACATTTTACCTCAAAATATTGCTATTTTATTAAGTTATATTGCTACAATTTGGATTACAGGAGCTTTTCATGAAGATGGTTTTGCTGATGTTTGCGATGGTTTTGGTGGAGGATGGACTAAAGATAAAATATTAGCAATAATGAAAGACTCTTTAGTTGGAACCTACGGTATTGTTGGACTTATTTGCTTATTTACACTTAAGTTCTTTACTTTATCAGAAATAAACAGTCAGCTTTTAATAGTACTTATTGCTGGCCATAGTGTAAGCAGATGTATTGCATCCTTTATTCTATATTTGTACCCATACGCCAGAACAGATGAAAGTAGTAAATCTAAGGCAGTAGCAAGTAGTTTTAAATTATCGTATTTAATAGTTAACATTATAATTGGAATTTTACCTTTATTATTTTTTAAAACCTATTGGGTGTTTTTAGCATTAATTCCACCATTTTTAGCAATGCTTTTATTAGGAAGATTTTTTAACAAATGGATTGGTGGTCAAACTGGTGATTGTGTCGGTGCAACCCAACAAATAAGTGAAGTTGTATTTTATTTAAGTTTATTAGGTTTATGGAAATTTATTTAATTAGACATACAACTCCAAATATAGAAAAAGGTATTTGCTACGGTCAATCAGACCTTGATGTTGCCCCCACTTTTGAAGAAGAAGCAAACATCATTTTAGAGTCATTAGCCATTGATAATAAAACTATTGTATATTCAAGTCCCTTAAAAAGATGCTCGAAATTAGCCTTTAAATTTTCAAAAAACATTATAACTGATAATAGATTGATGGAACTAAACTTTGGAGATTGGGAATTACTAAAATGGGACAATTTACCAAAAGAAGCATCAACAATTTGGATGAATAATTTTGTAACAGCTTCTACTCCAAACGGCGAGGCATATATAGATTTAGCTAAAAGAGCATACGAAGCCTTTACCGAAATCACTTCAACTTCAGCAAAAAAAGTTATTATTACAACACATGCCGGAGTAATTAGAAGTATTCTTTCAAAACTAAATAATATGCATTTAAAGGACTCTTTTAATATAAAAGTTGATTACGGTCAAGTAATTAAGCTTAAAAAACATAATAATACCTTTACACTACTTTAAACCATTTTTTATGAAGATTTTTAAAACCACCTTTTTTATAGTTTCAACCATTTTTATTTTAATTTCCTGTAATTCAGATACTTCAAAAAAAACAGGAGAAAAAAAAGAAGTTTCAAACATTAAATATGCCAAAGGTTTTGATATTATAAAAACCGGTAATGAAACAAAATTAATTATTAAAACACCATATCCAGACGCAAAAGAAGAAACAGTTTATACAATTGTTTCTGAAAAATCTAATAAGAAAAACACCATACAAGTTCCTTTAAATTCTATTGTGGTAACTAGTTCTACACATGTGCCAGCCTTAGAACTGCTAGGAGTTGAAAACAAGTTAGTGGGTTTTCCAAATACGGATTTTATTTCTTCAATAAAAACTAGAAAATTAATTGATAAAAACTTAGTTAAAGAACTAGGACACCCAGAGCAAATTAATACTGAAACACTATTAGATTTAGACCCTGATTTAGTTATGGGTTTTGCTATTAATAGCAATAATAAAATGTTTTCAAATATTGAAAAACTTGGAATTCAAGTAGTTTTTAATGGAGATTGGCTAGAGGAAACGCCAATTGGAAGAGCTGAATGGATTAAGTTTTATGGAGTTTTATTTGACAAAGAAAAAGAATCTGACAGCATTTTTAATAAAATAAAAAACAACTATTTAGACGCAAAAGCTATTGCACTAAAATCTAAAAACAAACCATCTATTGTATGTGGAGGGCTTTATAGAGATGTTTGGTACTTGCCTGCTGGGGAAAGTTTTGAGGCTACATTTTTAAAAGATGCGAATATTAACTATTTATGGAAAGACTCTAAAGGGCAAGGAAGCTTATCATTAAATATTGAAAATGTTTTTGAAAAAGGAAAAGATGCTGATATTTGGACTTCTCCTGGTTTTTATGAAACCTTAGAAGACCTTGAAAAAGCTAATTTAGTAGCCTCTAAGATGAAAGCATTTAAAAATAAATCCATTTACTCTTATAATAACACAAAAGGTGAAAAGGGAGGTATTTGGTATTTCGAATTGTCTCCAATTAGACCAGATTTAGTATTAAAAGATTTGATTAAAATTGCACATCCAAATTTATTACCTGATTATGAATTCACATTTTATAAAAAATTAAACTAGATATGTTAATGAAAAAACTTCGACCAAAATCTAATATAGACGAACTTTGTTATCCATATATTTATGAAGATTCTTTACTTTGTGATTATGAAATATTAACTGATGATTTAACTAGAATGGTTGGTTGGGCAATTAATGATCTTGGAAATTTAAGACAACAGTACTCTGAAAATATTGAATTACAAACCCTTGAAAATCAAATTAATTGGATATTACCTCTTTGTTTTCATTTAAACGGTTCTATTAGAGGTAAATTAGCTATTACAGAAGAAGACCATCAACAGTTATTAGAAAATTATCGAAGCCTAAAAAACATAACCAAAAATGCTATTTCTGGATTTGTTTTACCTGGTGGAGTTTCACCTGTAGGAGTCTTAAATAAGTGTTCTTCAATGTGTAAACAAGCAATTCGGTTAATGGTAAAGATACATAACGAAGAACAAATAGAAGTTTCAGAAATTTTACCAAAATTTGCCAATTTACTTTGTAATTACTTTTTTTCAGCAACTATTTTAATCAATCAAGTTACTGGATATAAAGAAACCCCCTTTAAAAGTAAAAGTTACAAATAGTTATTCTCTTATATATAAATTATGCCTTTGAGAATAATTCAATTCCAAAAAAAACAAAAGGTTTTATTGTTAGTTGCACAGAGGCTAAATTAGAAACGGATTAAGATGACTACATTAAAAATAGCTAATTTTTACAATAATAACCTAGAAGTATTTGGTAATTCTAAAATTGCTGTAATTATAATTATGCCTCAAGGTATTGTAATTCCAATTTTAGTAAACACAAAAGATAATGAATATGATTCTAGACCTTTTAGCACTTTTGAAGCTACTACTAAATGGATTTTAAGTTAAAAACTCTCTTTTTTGAAACTTAAAACATTGTTATCTGTCCATCTTCATCTTTTTTTGAATCACCTTTTTTAAGATCTGATTTTAAGTTTTTAGTGCTAACAGAATTGTCTAATACCTCTTCATCATTAACTTCAACATCATTAACTATTGGAGCTTCATAAGGCAAGGGTTCTAACATATTAACATTTTTAATTTTATCGGTAGTTAATTGATTTCCTAAGGCTTTAATTCCCTTTACAGCTATAAATTCTTCTAAATTAACTTCCATGTTTTCTATACTTCTCTTAGAAAATTGAATTTCAGCCATAGGTCTATAATCTGTAGATACAATCTCTAATTGCGATTTTGGGTGTTCAGAAATAAAAACTTCTTCTTTGTTTGGATTGTCAATCATAAAACGTTTTACATAATAACGTTCTTTTTCACCATCAAAATAAATTGCAGAAATTGGTTTTTCAGGGATCCATTTTTCCAGCACAATCATATCCGAATCAAAATGTGTGGTAAGTTCAGGCTTTACTGTTTTTACCTGTCCTTTTTGATTGATTATTAACAACCTATCTTCACCTCTAAATTCTCCTAAAAGTTCTCCTCTATCATCAACATTTAAACGTTGTACAGTTTCATCGAACCAAATTTTTCGAGGTTTTAACGTAGAAACACCTTCAGCCTTAAGTTCAATTTTTTTAATAGCATATTTTGTAACTGTATTTCCTTTTGAACTTCTTCCTTTAATTGCTAAATCTGAAAAATCGATATCCCATTTTAGTTTTTTTATACTTCCAACAGCCCGTAAATTAATAGTAACTGTCTCTGCTTCTCCATTAGGGTTTGCTGTAAAATACTGAACAACTGAAGCTTTAGAACCAGCCGTTAAATCGTATTCTTTATCACGTGTTACACTGGTAACGTTAAATCGTTTCATATAACTAGGTCCACTTCTGCCATCTCTATAAATCATATTATAAACAGTACGTTTATCTCTCTTTTTAAACACAGCAATATGGATAATATCTTTCCCTACAAAGGTTTTTGTATCAACTTTGGTAACCATCATTACACCATCTTTCCTAAAAATAATAACATCATCTATATCAGCACAATCATCTACATATTCATCTCTTTTTAAAGAAGTTCCAACAAAACCTTCTTCTCTATTTACATATAGTTTTGTGTTTCTCATTACTACTTTTGTAGCCACAATATCATCAAATAAACGGATTTCAGTTTTGCGCTCTTTTCCTTTTCCGTATTTTGCTTTTAAATTTTTAAAATAATCAATAGCGAAGTCTATTAAATTTGCTAAATGGTGTTTTACCTGTGCTATTTTTTTTTCTAAACTCTCTATAAATTGTTTTGCTTTATCTATATCAAATTTCGATATTTTTTTGATTCTAATTTCTGTTAATCTAACAATATCTTCTTCTGTAATATCCCTTTTTAAATGTTTTATATGTGGTTTTAAACCTTTATCAATTGCTTTAATTACACCTTCCCAAGTTGCTTCTTCTTCAATATCTCGGTAAATTCTATTTTCAATAAAAATACGTTCTAACGATGCAAAATGCCATTGCTCTTCCAATTCATTTAACTGAATTTCAAGCTCTTGCTTCAATAAATCTACCGTATGATCTGTGGAAAGTCTCAAAATTTCTGAAACACCAATAAATACAGGTTTATTATCTTCAATAACACAACACAACGGAGAAATTGAATTTTCGCAATTTGTAAACGCAAATAATGCATCAATGGTTTTATCTGGTGAAATTCCATTTGGTAAATGCACTAAAATTTCAACATTTGCAGCCGTATTATCTTCAATTTGTTTAATTTTTATGGTGCCTTTATCATTTGCTTTTAAAATAGAATCAATTAAACTTGATGTTGTTGTTCCAAATGGAATTTCAGTGATTACCAATGTTTTTTTATCGAGCTGTGATATTTTTGCACGCGATCTAATTTTTCCACCTCTTTTTCCATCGTTATAATTTGAAACATCTGCATTTCCACCAGTTACAAAATCTGGAAATAATGTAAAACTTTTACCTTTTAAATGTTTTATGGAAGCATCTATTAATTCATTAAAATTATGAGGTAAAATTTTTGTTGAAAGTCCAACTGCAATTCCTTCAGCACCTTGCGCCAATAGCATTGGAAATTTAACAGGTAAATCTATCGGTTCTTTCCTTCTTCCGTCGTAAGAAGCTTGCCATTCTGTGGTTTTAGGATTAAAAACAACATCTAACGCAAATTTTGACAAACGTGCTTCAATATAACGTGATGCTGCTGCGCGGTCACCAGTCAATATATTTCCCCAGTTACCTTGCATATCGATCAATAATTCTTTCTGACCGATTTGTACCATTGCGTCTGCAATAGAAGCATCTCCGTGCGGATGGTATTGCATTGTGTGCCCAACAATATTTGCAACTTTATTGTAACGACCATCGTCTAAATCTTTCATTGAATGCATTATTCTGCGCTGTACTGGCTTAAAACCATCTCGAATTCCCGGAACTGCACGTTCTAAAATTACATAAGAAGCATAATCCAGAAACCAATCTTTATACATTCCAGTTACCTTGGTAATGGTTTCTTGGTTTCCGAATTCATCGTTAATTGACTCGTTATTTTCTTCTTGCATTATTATTTTTATAGTATTTGGTATCTGGCATCTGGTATTTAATTGATCATTAAAACCCTATTCTTCAACTATATCTAATTCTACTTTTAAATTTTGGATGATAAATTTTTGTCGATCTGGAGTATTTTTCCCCATATAAAACTCGAGTAATTTATCAATTGATGTTTCTTTATCTAACATAACAGGATCTAAACGAATATCGTTCCCAATAAAATGCACAAATTCATCAGGAGAAATTTCTCCTAAACCTTTAAATCTAGTCATTTCTGGCTTTCCCTTTAACTTTTTAATTGCATCTTGCTTTTCTTCAGGCGTATAGCAATAAAATGTTTGTTTTTTATCACGAACTCTAAACAACGGCGTGTCTAAAATATACAAATGTCCTTCTTTAATTAACTCAGGAAAAAATTGTAAAAAGAACGTAATTAATAACAATCTAATATGCATTCCATCAACATCGGCATCGGTTGCAATTACAATATTATTATATCTTAAATTTTCTAAACCATCTTCTATATCTAACGCTGCTTGAAGCAGGTTAAATTCTTCGTTTTCATACACTATTTTTTTACTCATATTGTATGAGTTTAATGGTTTTCCACGTAAACTAAAGACAGCTTGTGTATTAACATCTCTAGATTTTGTAATAGAACCACTCGCAGAATCTCCCTCAGTAATAAACAAGGTGCTTTCTAAACGATTCTCCTTTTTTAAATCGTTTAAATGAACCCTACAATCGCGTAATTTTTTATTGTGTACACTTGCTTTTTTAGCACGGTCTCGTGCTAGTTTTCTGATTCCAGATAAATCTTTTCGTTCTTTTTCAGCTTGCAATATTTTCTTCTGAATTTTTTCAGCAACATCTGGATTTTTATGTAAATAATTATCCAAATTTCTTTTTACAAAATCGGTAATAAAAGTTCTTACTGTTGGTAAGCCTCCTCCCATTTCTGTTGAACCTAATTTTGTTTTTGTTTGACTTTCAAAAACAGGTTCCATTACTTTTACACTAACAGCAGAAACAATTGATTTTCGAATATCTGAAGCTTCATAATTTTTACCAAAATATTCACGTACTGTTTTTACAATAGCTTCTCTAAAAGCATTTTGATGTGTTCCCCCTTGTGTTGTGTGCTGCCCGTTGACAAAAGAATGGTATTCTTCGCTATATTGGGCTTTGCTGTAGGTTAGTGCAACTTCAATATCTTCACCTTTTAGATGAACAATTGGAAAAAGCATAAACTCATCGGCTATATTTTCTTCAAGTAAATCTTTTAAACCATTTTCGGAAAAGTACTTTTCTCCATTAAAAACTATGGTTAATCCTGTATTTAGGTACACATAATTTTTAATCATTTTTACAATATATTCACTTCTATACTTGAATTTTGTAAAAATACTTCTATCAGGTACAAAAGTTACTTTTGTTCCTTTTCTATTTGTAGAGACTTGAGGTTTCTCTTCAAGAGTAATTGTTCCTTTTTCAAATTCTGCAAACACCGTTTTTCCATCTCTAAAAGATTGCACTTTAAAATACGATGAAAGTGCATTTACAGCTTTGGTACCAACTCCATTTAAACCAACAGACTTTTTAAATGCTTTGGAGTCATACTTTCCACCGGTATTCATTTTGGAAACAACATCTACAACTTTTCCTAAAGGAATTCCACGACCATAATCTCGTATTGTTACGGTATCTTCTTTAACGGAAACTTCAATAGTTTTACCTGCTCCCATTACATACTCGTCAATAGAATTGTCTAAAACTTCTTTAATTAAAATGTAAATACCGTCGTCAGGCGACGATCCATCACCTAATTTTCCAATATACATACCTGGACGCATTCTAATGTGTTCTTTCCAGTCTAATGAGCGAATATTATCCTCGGTATATGATGTTTGTTCTGCCATTTATAATTGTGCTGCTTTTGAAGATGTGCTAAAGTACTATTTTAGAATAAGAAATAAAAAAAACGCTATTAAAATAATTATTAACAGCGTTTTTAACTAAATTTTTAATAAAAACTCTTAGACGTTAAATCTAAAATGCATTACATCTCCATCTTTTACAATATACTCTTTACCTTCAACACGCATTTTACCTGCTTCTTTCACTTTTGCTTCACTTCCGAATTTCACAAAATCATCATAAGCTATAACTTCGGCTCTAATAAATCCTTTTTCAAAATCGGTATGGATTACTCCAGCAGCCTGTGGTGCAGAATCTCCAATATTTATAGTCCAAGCTCTTACTTCTTTTACGCCTGCTGTAAAATAGGTTTGCTGATTTAATAATTTATAAGCTGCTCTAATTAATACAGAAGAGCCTGGCTCTTGTAAACCCATATCTTCTAAAAACATTTGACGTTCTTCGTAAGATTCTAATTCGGTAATATCAGCTTCCATTCCAACTGCTAGCATAATAATTTCAGCATTTTCATCTTTCACTGCTTCTTTTAAAGCGTCAACATATGCATTTCCATCTACGGCTGCATCTTCATCCACATTACAAACATATAATGTAGGTTTGTCTGTAATAAATTGTAAGGGCTTAATATACTCCTCTCGCTCTTTTTCTGTAAAATCAATTGCCCTAACCGAAATTGCTGCTTCTAAACCTTCTTTTACTTTTAAAAGTACATCTAATTCTTTTTGAGCTTCTTTATTTCCAGTTCTAGCAGTTTTTTTAACACGCTCTAACCTTTTTTCTAAAGTTTCAAAATCCTTTAATTGAAGTTCAATATCAATAGTTTCTTTATCTCTAACAGGATCTACAGTTGTATCAACATGTACAATATTATCGTTATCAAAACAACGAATTACATGTATAATCGCATCAGTTTCACGAATATTTGCTAAAAATTGATTTCCCAATCCTTCACCTTTACTTGCTCCTCTAACAAGACCTGCAATATCAACAATATCTACTGTTGCCATTTGAACACGTTCCGGCTTCACTAATTCCTCCAATTTTGCAATTCTGCTATCTGGCACATTTACAACACCAACATTAGGTTCTATAGTACAAAACGGAAAGTTGGCACTTTGTGCTTTTGCGTTTGATAAACAATTAAACAATGTTGATTTTCCAACATTTGGCAATCCTACAATTCCTGCTTTCATATTTCTCTATTATTTTTTAGCGGTGCAAATATACTATTAAGATTTAAGTTTAAAAGCATTTATTTGTTTTTACAATTTTGATATCCTTTCTCTAAAAAAGTTGACAACTACCTTGTTAAAAACAACCTTCATCTAATTTCATTCGTTATTGGTATAAAAACAATTATCCTTTGTAATAATAATTATATATTTATAACTTCAAACTATAACAAACCTTAAAACAACTATAACTTGAATACAACTAAAAATTACAGCAAGGCATTTTACGTATTAACCTCACTCTTTTTTATGTGGGGATTTATTACCGTATTGGTAGATTCATTAATTCCAAGGTTAAAAGAAGTTTTTGAGCTAACCTTTTTTCAAGCTGGATTGGTACAATTTGCTTTTTTTACGGCTTATGGCCTACTTTCTATTCCTTCAGGATTTATACTTTCTAAAATAGGTTATAAAAAAGGTATCTTATTGGGCTTAACCATAATGGGAGTTGGTTGTTTATTGTTTTATCCAGCTGCCGCCTATAGAACTTTTCCTGTATTTTTATTGGGATATTTTGTGTTAGCTGGTGGAATGACTGTACTTCAAGTTGCTGCTAATCCATATGTTGCAGTGCTAGGTAGCGAAGAAACAGCTTCGAGTAGATTAAATTTATCTCAAGCATTTAACAGTTTAGGAACGGCCATTGCTCCTGCTATTGGGGCTATGTTTTTATTAAGTGATTCTATAAAAAGTAGCGACGCCATTAACAGTTTAGGTTCAACTGAAAAAGAAGCTTATTATTTACAAGAAGCTTCTGCTGTTCAAAGTCCTTTTATAATTTTAGCAGCCTCCTTACTATTATTAGCCTTAATAGTTTCTTTTATTAAGTTACCCAATATTTTAGATAAGAAAGAAGGTGAAGGCTTGGGCTATGGAGAAGCTTTAAAACACAAAATTTTAAAAATGGGTGCTCTTGGTATCTTTTTATATGTAGGTGCAGAAGTAGCCATTGGTAGTTATTTGGTAAATTACTTTTTAAGTATGGGAATGCCTGAGTTAATTAGAAACAGCGAATGGATGTCTGCAATATCTGAAATGGTGGTGCAACAAGATTTGGCCAATGTAGATAATAAAGCAATAGTTGGTGCATTTGTATTGTTTTACTGGACCGGCGCAATGATTGGTAGATTTATAGGAGCCTATTTAACAAGAATTGTTGCTCCTGCCAAAGTATTGGCAATTTTTGCTACTATGGCTATTTCCCTATTAGCAATTTCTATGTTAACAAACGGTTTTGTTGCAATGTGGTCTATTTTATTAGTGGGTTTATTCAACTCTATTATGTTTCCAACAATTTTCTCTTTATCGTTAACTGGTTTAGGAGAACGCAAACCACAAGCGTCTGGTATTTTATGTACTGCAATTGTAGGTGGTGCAATAATTCCTCCTTTGTATGGTTTATTAACCGATCAATTTGACTTTAAACCAGCATTATTTTTAATGGTACTTTGTTATTTCTATATTTTCTATTTTGCTAGAAAAAGTACAAGTTTTATATCTTCTTTTTCTGAAAAATAAAAATTAAACTTAATACTATTTTAAAAAGCTGAATCTTTTCGATTCAGCTTTTTTGTTATTGAATATAAAATCTATCGAAATAAATCAATAATATTTTTAATTTTTTCTTCATCAACTACTTTAACTTCTCCCATTGAGAATTGTGTATTTATAGAAGTTGGTTTTTGTGCTG
The DNA here is from genome assembly GCF_014646675.1 of Lutibacter litoralis. Lineage (GTDB taxonomy): Bacteria > Bacteroidota > Bacteroidia > Flavobacteriales > Flavobacteriaceae > Lutibacter > Lutibacter litoralis. Next base: position 298,456 of record NZ_BMNS01000005.1, read on the forward strand.
TAAAATGTAGGTTTTCAATTCCAGTTTTAGCTAATTGCAAAGCATTTTTTGGGTTCACACCACTTCCCACTTCCTGCCATAATTTGAATTTTATCTCCAAAAAATCTCTGTAAAGAAGTAATTACTTCAATTCCTTCAATTGCTGTGGGCTTCGTACTAGATGTCAATACCCTATCAAATCCAATCTCAATAAGTTTTTCTATACCCGACTTATAATCTGTAAGAAAATCAAAAGCTCTATGAAATGTAACTTCTAAATTTAAAGATTTTGCAAATTCAACCAATATAGCATTGTAATTTGAAACAGTATTATCTACCGTTAAAACTCCAAAAACCACCCCTATGGCTCCTGCCCTTTTTGCTTCTAAGATATCGATTTTCATCAATTCAATATCATTAAAATTGTAAACAAACCCACCTTCTTTTGGTCTAATTATCACATGAACATCAACTATTTTTTTTTGAGCACATTGCTTAATCAAACCATAGCTGGGTGTCAATCCCCCAACACTTAATGCCGAGCATAATTCAACACGTTTAGCACCATATTTCTGAGCAATTATTGCGCCTTCAAGTGAATTTATACAAATTTCAATATTCATAAAAAAATTTAGGTTAGACAATGTTAAATAAGTAAAATTAAATTATTGTAATTAATTTAATTTATATTTATCGAAATATTTTAAAATTAAAGTTTAAGCTAAAATGACTCAAATTAAAATAATGTTAATGCTATTTTTAGCAGTAATTTCTTGTAATGAAAAATCTAAGAAAATTGAGCTTTTTGAAACAGAAGTTCCATTAACAGAAATAGAAATAACCAGCGAAATGGATCCAGAAAGTAATACAACTAAAAACTATTTAACACTTGGAGATAGTTATACCATTGGACAAAGCGTTCCTGAAAATAATCGTTTTCCTGTGCAACTTGTAAATGACTTAAATACAAAAGAATATAATTATAATGCTCCTAGAATTATTGCCCGAACAGGATGGACTACTGGTGAATTAAAAAATGCAATTTTACAGGAGAATATTTCTAAAAACTATGACTTGGTTACCCTATTAATTGGCGTTAACAATCAATACCGAGGAAATTCTATCGATGTTTTTAGAACTGAATTTATTGAATTATTAAATTTGGCGATTTCTTTTGCTGGAAATAATACTAAAAATGTAATTGTAGTTTCAATACCAGATTGGGCAGTAAGTCCTTTTGCCGCTGGTAGAGATCTAAATAAAATCAGCAAAGAAATAGACCTTTTTAATGCTGTTAAAAAAGAAGAGACACTTAAAATGAATATTAAATTTGTTGATATAACTACTGTTTCAAGGCAAGCGCTTAATAAACCTGAATATTTTGCGAGTGATGGTTTGCATTTTTCTGGAGCAATGCATCAACTTTGGGTAAATGAAATAATGAAATTGTTTTAACTGAATTTTAATATGAATCGTTTTTTAGAAAAAGCAGAAACACTAGATAAAACAGACTCCTTAAAAAGTTTTAAAGATAAATTTGTAGCTGACCCTTCCTTAATTTATTTAGATGGAAATTCACTGGGAAAATTACCGATTAAGACTATAGAAACTACTACTAATATTATAGAAAACCAATGGGGCAAGAATCTTATTAGAAGTTGGAACGAACATTGGATAGACCTTTCGAAAGATATTGCAACAAAAATTGCTAAAATTGTTGGAGCACAACCAGATGAAATCTTTGTTGGAGACACAACTTCTTTAAATTTGTATAAATTATTAGTTGCTTCACTTGCTCTTCAAAAAGAAAAAACTGAAATTATTACAGATGATTTAAATTTCCCTACAGATTTATATATTATTCAAGGACTTATAAAACAACAATTTAAAAATCATTCGTTAAAAATTCTAGAAAGTACAGATGAAATTTTTATGGATCCTGCCACAGTTCGTGAAGCTATTAATAAAAATACATCATTAATCACCTTAAGTTTAGTTAGTTACAAAAGTTCTTTTTTATATGATATGAAATCTATCAATAATTTAGCACACAATAAAAATAGCTTAGTAATCTGGGATTTATCGCATGCTGCTGGCGCAACAACCATTAAACTGAATGAAACTAATACAGATATGGCTGTAGGTTGTACCTATAAATACTTAAATGGTGGCCCTGGAGCGCCTGCTTTTTTGTATGTACGAAAACATTTACAAGACAAACTTACCAATCCTATTTGGTCTTGGTTTGCACATCAAAAACCTTTTGATTTTAATCCAAATTTTATAGAAACTTCTGGAATACAAAAATTTGCAATTAGCACACCTTCCATTCTCTCATTAGGAGCAATAGAACCTGGTTTAGATATAATCTTAGATGCTGGAATGTCAACTATTGAAGTAAAAAGCAAAAAACAAAGTGCCTTTTTAATTGAATTAATTAAGGAGTATCTTATTCCTTTAAAATTTGAAATTGCATCGCCATTAGATGAGTCTCAAAGAGGTTCACACATTTCAATAACACATGATGAAAGCTATAGAATAAATAGAGCTATGATTGATCCTAGAGATAAAAGTACAAAAATTGTAATTCCAGATTTTAGACCTCCAAATTTAATTCGCATTGGAATTACGCCACTTTATACGTCATACCTAGATTTATATGAAGCTATAATTAGAATCACAGAAATTGTTACAACCAAAGAATTTGAAAATTATTCTACTGAAAAATTGACAGTTACATAAATATAGTTTAAAAATAACATGTTGTTAAACTTTACAGAACTTAATTAAGGTTCTCATAATCCTGAACAATCAATAAATGCTATTTTAAAATTCTAATGATTATACTGGAATAATCTACAACTTATTATTCCTTATGTAAAAAGGTCTTTTTAGCCAATAGTTGTTCCTCTGTTTCTATATTTTCATCATCTGGAACACAACAATCTACAGGACAAACAGCGGCACATTGAGGCTCGGTATGAAAACCCTTACACTCTGTACATTTATCAGCTATTATAAAAAAAACATCATCACAAATAGGCTCTTGAGAAGTATCAGCGTCAACTTTTTTACCATTTGGTAACACCACATTTCCCGATAATACTGTACCTTCTGAAAAACGCCATTCTTCAGAAGCTTCATAAATTGCATTATTTGGACATTCTGGCTCACAAGCACCACAATTTATACATTCGTCTGTTATTTTTATTGCCATACTATTATTTACATTATTTTTGCAAATATAAAATTATATTTAAATATGAATTTAGAGCAACGCATTGAAGCTTTTGCTAAACTTGGAGATTTTTTCGGACAGTTTACTACTAACGGAATTGTAAAAAAAAATACTTCAGAAATTAATACCTTGTTTTATGAGGCTTTTAAAATGCAAATTGAACGAGCCCAAGAATTTAATGGTTGGTTTACAAAAAATAATGTTTTAAAAGCTTTTGAAAGTTGGCATATTGCACTTACCCAAGAAAACTTAACCAAATGGACTTCAATATATAATTTTAGTAAATCGTCAGATGTAAAAAACGTTGCTATTATAATGGCTGGAAATATTCCTTTGGTTGGATTTCACGATTTTTTATCGGTACTAATAAGTGGACATAATACAATTGTTAAACAATCTTCTAACGATAAACATTTTTTACCCTTAATTGCAAAATATTTAGAACATCTAAATCCTTATTTTAAAAATAAAATAACATTCACTGAAAATAAATTAACTGATTTTGATGCAGTTATTGCAACTGGAAGCAATAACACAGCACGATATTTTGAACATTATTTTGGTAAATACCCTTCAATAATTAGAAAAAACAGAAATTCTGTAGCAATTTTAACAGGAAAAGAAACTAACGAAGAATTAGAAGCTTTAGGAGAAGATATTTTTCAATATTTTGGTTTAGGCTGTAGAAGTGTTTCTAAAATTTTTGTTCCAAAAGATTATAATTTTGACCTCCTTTTTAATGCTTTATATAAATTTAATACAATTATTAATTATAAAAAATACGAAAATAATTACGATTATAATAAAGCAGTTTATATAATGAGCCAATTTAATATTATAGAAAACGGATTTGTAATGTTAAAAGAAGACCCAAACTACGCATCACCAATTGCAACTGTATTTTACGAGTTTTACCATTCCTTTGAAAATCTAAAGCAAAGATTATCTTTAGAAAGTGAAGAAATACAATGTATAGCGTGTAACGAAAACGTTGTAGATTTCGTAAAATTCGGCAAAACTCAATACCCGAAATTATGGAATTATGCAGATGATATAGATACAATTGATTTTTTAATAAAAATATAATAATATTTTTCGTAAAAATAGTGCTTATATTTCTCTTTTTTTTACGAAATTTGTAAGAGAAATTAATAATATTCTATACAAATGAAAAAACATAATTTTAGTGCAGGTCCATGCATTTTACCACAAGAAGTTTTAAAAAAAGCATCAGATGCTGTTGTAAACTTTAACGGTATTGATTTATCGTTAATTGAAATTTCACACAGAAGCAAAGAGTTTGTTGAAGTGATGGAAAATGCACGTAATTTAGTTAAAGAATTATTAAATGTACCTGAAGGATATTCAGTACTATTCTTACAAGGTGGAGCAAGTCTTGAATTTTTAATGACGCCCTATAACTTATTAAAAGTTGATGGAAAAGCAGGTTATTTAGATACTGGAACCTGGAGTTCTAAAGCTATTAAAGAAGCAAAATTATTAGGAGAGGTAGATGTTATAGCTTCTTCAAAAGAAGACAACTTTAACCATATTCCAAAAAATTATACGGTTCCTACAGATGTAGATTATATTCATTTTACATCTAACAATACAATTTTTGGTACGCAATTTAAAGAATTCCCAAAAACAGATAGCTTGTTAGTATGTGATATGAGTTCTGATATTTTTTCTCGTCAAATAGATGTTTCTAAATTTGATTTGATATATGCAGGTGCGCAAAAAAATATGGGTCCAGCTGGAACAACATTGGTAATTGTAAAAGATGAGATTCTTGGTAAAACAGGAAGAACAATTCCTGCAATGTTAGATTATAAAGTACATATTAGTAAAGATAGTATGTTTAATACACCACCTGTATTTCCAGTATATGTTTCTATGTTAACGTTAGAATGGTTAAAAAACTTAGGAGGTATAGCTGCAATTGAAAAAATAAATAACGAAAAAGCAGCGTTATTATATGCTGAAATCGATAGAAATCCACTATTTAATGGATTTGCAGCAAAAGAAGATCGCTCTTTAATGAATGTTACTTTTACCCTAGCCAATGAGGCACATAAAGAAACTTTTGATAAACTATGGAATGATGCGGGTATCAGCGGTATTAAAGGCCATAGATCAATTGGAGGTTACAGAGCAAGTATATACAACGCAATGCCTATTGAAAGCATACAAGTTTTAATAAATACAATGCAACAATTTGAAAAGCAAGTTTCATAAACTATAAAAATCTTAATAAAAATGAAAGTATTAGCAAACGACGGATTAGCCAAAAGCGGAATAGCAGCATTAGGGTTAAATGGTTTTGAAGTAGATTTAACAACAGTAGCTCAAGATCAATTGGTAGATTATATCAATAAAAATGAAATTGATGTAATTCTTGTTAGAAGTGCTACACAAGTAAGAAAAGATATTATTGACAATTGCCCTTCATTAAAAATTATTGGACGTGGTGGTGTTGGAATGGATAATATTGATGTTGAATATGCACGCGAAAAAGGGTTGCACGTTATAAATACGCCTGCAGCATCTTCTCATTCAGTTGGAGAATTAGTTTTCGCACACTTATTTGGAATGTCACGTTTTTTACATGATTCTAACAGAAGCATGCCTTTAGAAGGTGATTCTAAATTTAAAGTATTAAAAAAAGCGTATGCAAAAGGTACTGAATTAAAAGGAAAAACTTTAGGTGTAATTGGTTTTGGAAGAATTGGACAAGCTACTGCAAAAATTGGTTTAGGGCTTGGAATGGATGTAATTGCTTTTGATCCTTTTATTGATAATGTAAACTTAGAAATAGAATTTTTTGACGGACAATCGTTGTTTTTCAATATAAATACAATTTCTAAAGAAGAATTATTAAAACAAGCAGATTTTATTTCATTGCACGTTCCTGCACAAAAAGAATATGTTATTTCAACAAAAGAACTTGAATTAATGAAAGATGGAGCATTTCTAGTAAATGCAGCGCGTGGAGGTGTTGTAGATGAAGTCGCTTTGGTGAAAGCATTAGAAAGTGGAAAAATAGCTGGAGCAGCTTTAGATGTTTTTGAAAATGAACCAAATCCAGAAATTCAATTATTAATGAATCCTAGCCTATCCCTTACTCCGCATATTGGAGCAGCAACGGGTGAAGCACAAGATAGAATTGGAACTGAATTAGCTGCACAAATTATTGAAATTTTAAAGTAATTTTAGCTCTTAAATACTATAAAAAGGGCTGTCATATTTCAGCCTTTTTTTGTATTAAATAGCTTAATTTTAACCAACATATATTAGAAATATTTAATTATGGCAATTATTAAACCATTTAAAGGAGTTAGACCTCCTAAAGAACTTGTTCAAGAAGTAGCTTGTTTACCTTATGATGTAATGAATTCAGAAGAAGCCCTTAAAATGGCTGAAGGTAAAGATGCCTCTCTATTACATATAACACGTGCCGAAATTGAATTTGAAAAAGGCACAGATTCTCATAGTGATCCAGTATATTCACGAGCTAAAGAAAATTTAAATACTTTTCAAAAGAAAGGGTTTTTAATTCAGGATACAGAAACTCATTATTATATTTATGCACAAACAATGAACGGTAATACTCAGTATGGTATTGTTGGGGCTGCATCTTGTCAAGATTATTTGGATGGAAAAATTAAAAAACACGAGTTAACACGTCCAGACAAAGAAGAAGACCGTAAAGTATTAACGCGCTATCTAAAAGTAAATATTGAACCTGTTTTTTTTACATACCGAGCTGTTCCTGAAATTGATGAAATTGTTTCTGATATTGTAAAAAATAATGAAGCTGATTACGATTTTACTGCAGAAGATGGTTTTGGTCATCATTTTTGGGTTATTAAAAGTTCAGAAATAAATAATACCTTAGAACAACTTTTTGCTGAAAAAGTACCTTGTACTTATGTAGCTGATGGGCACCATAGAACTGCCGCAGCTGCAGGAATGAGCCAAGAATTTGCTAATAATAATCCAAATCATACCGGTAACGAACCTTATAACTTTTTTATGGCTGTTCATTTCCCAGATAATCAACTTAAAATAATTGATTATAATAGAGTTGTAAAAGATTTAAACGGATTAAGCGCTTCTAAATTCTTAGATAAAATATCTAAAAGTTTTAAAATTTTAGAAGTAAGTGAATCTATTATAAAACCTTCTAAGCTTCATGATTTTTCTATGTATTTAGATGGAAAATGGTATGGTTTAACTGCAAAAGAAGGCACTTATAATGATAATGATCCTATTGGAAGTTTAGATGTAAGTGTTTTATCTAAATGTATCTTAGAACCAATCTTAAATATTAAAGACTTAAGAACAGATACAAGAATTGATTTTGTAGGTGGAATTCGCGGTTTAGGTGAGTTAAGCAAACGAGTAGATAGCGGAGAAATGGCTGTTGCCTTTGCTCTATTCCCAGTAAGTATGAATCAATTAATGAATATTGCCGATACTGGAAATATTATGCCTCCAAAGGTTACTTGGTTTGAACCAAAATTAAGATCAGGATTAGTAATTAATAAATTAAATTAATTTAGTGAGCATTGAATCTAATTTAAATACTATAAATAATACATTACCAGCACATGTTAAGTTAATTGCTGTTTCAAAAACAAAACCTGTTTCTGAAATATTAGAGGCTTACAATGCTGGGCAAAGAGCTTTCGGTGAAAATAAAATTCAGGAAATGGCTGAAAAGTTTGAACAATTACCGAAAGATATTGAATGGCACATGATTGGACATCTACAACGCAATAAAGTGAAGTATATGTCCAATTTTGTACATTTAATTCATGGAGTTGACAGCTTAAAAACATTAAAAGAAATTAACAAACAAGCAATTAAAAGCAATAGAGTTATTAATTGTTTATTACAATTAAAAATTGCTAAAGAAGATACCAAATTCGGGCTTTCAATTAAAGAAGTTGAAGAAATATTAATTTCTGAGGAATTTAAAAGTCTTTCAAACGTTAATATTCAAGGTTTAATGGGAATGGCAAGTTTTACAGATGACGAAACAATTGTAAGAGCCGAATTTAAAACTTTAAAAAATTATTTTAATAACTTAAAAATACTAAGTTCATCAAATTTCAATCCAACAATAATTTCAATGGGAATGAGTGGCGATTATAAAATAGCCATAGAAGAAGGTAGTACTTTAGTTAGAGTTGGAAGTGCTATATTTGGAACAAGAAACTATATATAATTAATTTGTACGCAATACTCGACATAGAAACAACTGGTGGTAAATTTGATGAAGAGGGAATTACTGAAATTGCGATTTATAAATTTGATGGAGATCAAATAGTAGATCAATTTATTAGTTTGGTAAATCCAGAAAAAGACATTCAACCTTTTGTTGTTAATTTAACTGGAATTAATAATGGCATGTTAAAAAATGCCCCAAAATTCCATGAGGTAGCAAAACGAATTGTTGAAATTACTACAGACTGCATCCTGGTTGCCCATAATGCAAATTTCGACAATCGAATTTTAACTACTGAATTTAGACGTTTGGGATTTGCTTTTGAAAGAGAAACTTTATGCACCGTAGAATTAAGTCAGAAATTAATTCCTGAACAAGATTCATACAAATTAGGAAAATTGTGCAAAGCACTTGGAATTCCGGTGTCAAGCCGACATAGAGCAGATGGAGATGCCATTGCAACCGTACAATTGTTTAAATTATTGCTTAATAAAGATTTTGAAAAACAAATTATAAAAAAAGCAATAAAAACAGATAATTCTAGAAAATTAGCGCCAAAATTATTAACAATTCTAGATGAATTACCTACCAAACCCGGATTGTTTTATGTATATAATGTAGAAAGAACAATTTTGTATATTGGAAAAGGAAGAAATATTAAAAAGACTGTTAATCAATTGTTTTTAAGAACTTCAAAAAAAGCTAAAACATTACAAGCCGCTGTTGTTTCAGTTACTTTTGAAGTAACAGGAAGCGAACTAATTGCACAATTAAAACATATAAAGGAACTTCAAATAAATAAACCTAAATTTAATTTTAAACAAAAGCCTAATTTTACAAAAATTGAATTTAGTAACACCAACTTACTTGTTATTGATAAAGGTAGAAACGTTGGAGAAAAATCGGTTTTATTAATTGAAAATAACGAGTTTAAAGGTTTTTGTTATACTGAATTAGCCCATCAAACAACCAATATTGAAATTTTAAGAACCCTTATTTCGCCTATGGAAGATTCTATTCATAATAGGTGTACTATAAAAAAATACCTCCAAAGAAATAATGTTGAAAGGCTAATTCGATTTTAATTAAAATAATTCATTTATTTTAGTAAAAAATTAAGTAATACTCTAAATTGGAAAAGCAAAAAGATACAAGGCATTGGAAAATCAAACTTCATGAAATTATTTATGAAGCTGATACACCTAATGGCAAATTATTCGATATCATTTTAATTCTTGCAATTATTGCCAGTATTATTTTGGTAATGTTAGAAAGTGTTGAAAGTTTTGATAATAAATATCATGATTTTCTTAACATTTCTGAATGGATTATAACCATTTTATTTACTATTGAATATATAGCTCGCATAATTTCTATTAAACAGCCCAGAAAATATATATTTAGTTTTTACGGTGTTATAGATTTATTGGCAACAATACCAAAATATCTTTCATTAATATTTGTTGGTACACACGCACTTGTTGCACTTAGAGCATTAAGACTTTTAAGAGTTTTTAGAATTTTAAAATTAACGCGTTATTTAGGCGCATCTATAACTTTAGCAGGTGCACTAAAAGCAAGTAGAATTAAAATAGCCGTTTTTTTATTTGTTGTGTTATTATTAACAGTTATTTTAGGCACTGTTATGTATCTAATTGAAGGTCCTAAGAATGGCTTTACAAGTATTCCATACAGCATGTACTGGGCTATAGTTACCTTAACCACAGTGGGTTATGGAGATATTTCACCTCATACACCTTTTGGTCAGTTTATTGCTAGTATTGTTATGATTTTAGGTTATGGAATAATAGCTATTCCTACTGGTATTGTAACATCTGAAATGACTAGAAAAGATTCAATTCATACAAATACGCTACACTGTAAACATTGTGGAACAGATAAGCATATAGACAACGCGACATTCTGTAATAATTGTGGAAAAATACTGCACGATGAATAACTATTTAATTACTGTAGTTGGGGCAACTGCAATTGGAAAAACCGCAATAAGCATACAACTTGCAAAACATTTTAACACTGATATAATTTCCAGCGATTCGCGTCAGTTTTATAAAGAATTGAATATTGGAACTGCTGTTCCATCTTCAGAAGAATTAAACGCTGCAACACATCATTTTATTCAAAATAGATCCATTTTTGATACGTATAGCGTTGGACAGTTCGAAAAAGATGCTTTACAAAAATTAGACAGCCTTTTTTTAAAAAACAATACAGTTATTATGGTTGGTGGTAGTGGATTATATACCAATGCAGTTATAAATGGTTTAGATTATTTTCCTGAAGTGGCTCCAGAAATTAGAACGAAATTAAATAGTGAACTTGAAAACGATGGTATTTTAAAACTTCAAAATCAACTTAAAGAATTAGATCCTGAATCGTACGTCACATTGGAAATTGAAAATCCTCATCGATTAATTAGAGCTTTAGAAATTTGTATTGGAAGTGGTAAAAAATATTCTGAATTTAAAAACAAGCCAAAAGCCACTCGTAATTTTACGCCCATAAAAATTGGACTTTTTGCTGATAGAACAATTATGTATAATCGCATAAATCAACGTGTTGATATTATGATGCAACAAGGCTTATTAAATGAAGCTAAAGCATTGTATCCTCATAAAAACCTAAATGCACTTCAAACAGTTGGTTACAAAGAATTATTTCATTATTTAGATGGTAAATATACTTTAGATGTTGCCATAGAAGAAATTAAAAAAAATACCAGAAGATTTGCAAAAAGACAAGTTACTTGGAATAAAAAAGATACTTCTATTAATTGGTTCGATTTTAAAACTGATATTTATGAAATAATTACTAAAATTGAATCGTTATATCATTAATTTTTTTAATTGAAAACCCAACAATCTTAACATTTATAAATAAATAATTAGTTTTTTTATTCCAAAGAAACAAAATTCAGATATTTTTTTACGGCCCCTAGTTTACTATTCACGTGTAATTTTTTGTAAATGTTTTTTGTGTGGTAACGAATAGTATCAATAGAAACAAATAATTTATTAGCTACATTTTTTGCAGCTAAACCATCTGATAATGCCTGAAGTACTTCAATTTCACGAGATGTTAATTCTTCAAATCCATTTTGTTTAATATTCTTTTGTGGATTAAAAAAGTTAATTACTTTTTTTGCTACTAATGGCGAAATTGGAGCCCCTTCTTTTAAAACTTGGAGAAGTCCTTTTTTAATTTTTTTTAAAGGTGTATTTTTTAGTAAATACCCATCTCCCCCAGCCTTTAAAGCATCAAATACATGCTTTTCGTCTTTATAAATAGTAAGCATAATTATGGATACATTTGGATACTGATGTTTGATATGATGAATCCCCTCAATACCTGTCATTCCAGGAAGATTTATATCTAGTAAAACTACTTCTAATTCAGGACACCTTCCTATGCTTTTAAGAAATGCTTCCACAGAATCTACAACAATGTCACAAGTAAACTCAGGACGGTTTTTAAAATACACCTCTAAGCCTTCTCTAATTCCTTTATGATCCTCTACAATTGCTATATTCAAAATAATTATTTTAGTTGGTTTAGTTGGTTTTCTAAATATACTTAAAAATGAAACGTTAAAATTACATGTTCATGTAGTTTATTTATTTAAGTAGTTAAATAATAGTTCTATAGTAAATCCTTTATTATAATAAAACTGTATTTCTCCATGTATTTTTTCAACTCTTAATTTCATATTTTTTATTCCATTTCCATTTAGAGTGCTAAATTTATTGGTGATTCTAGTTCCGTTATCTTTAATAGTTAGTTTAAGGTTTTTTCTGTTTTTGGTAATTGAAACAAAAACTTTGGTTGCATTAGAATGCTTCATTATGTTTGTTATAGCTTCTTTAAAAATTAAAAACACATGCTGCCTACAATCTTGATTAATAAGTATTTGTTTCTTAGTTTGAAGAGATTGAAATGTAATCTCAATATTTAATGGAGTAAGATATTGATACAATATACTTTCCATACGATCTGACAGATTTTGAATACTGTTATTACTTGAATCTATTACCCATACAATATCACTTAACGCATCAACTGCGCATCTGCTTTCTTCAGCAATTTCTGATAAAAATTCTTTTTTAGATTTATTATCTATTTGCTCAAGTAACAAATCCGATTTTATTGCAATTCCTGTTAGAGCACTTCCTAATTCGTCATGTAAATCCCTTGAAATTTTCATTTTTAACGCTTCCATCTTTTTAAGATGATTTAATTCATATTTTCTTATAAAGAATAAAAGCAATACAAAACAACATATAGAAATTACTACAAACCACCATCTTTTATAATAAACTTGATCAACAATTATTGGTATTCCCATCGTTTTCATCTTCCAATTATCTTCATTTGTAGAATACACAATTTCTAAATTATAAGCTCCAGGAGGAAGATGTGTAAAAATAACTTCATTTGTTTTTTCTAAAGTTATCCAGCTACTATATAAACCTCTTAGTTTGTATTTAAACTTACAGTTAGTTGTTATTGGAAAGTTTGTGGTAGCAAATTCAAACTTTACAAAGGCATTGTTATATGGTAATTTTATACCCGTAAAATCGTTTTCAAAAAATATAATACTAGTTGATTTTTTGCTAGAATTATACCAACTCACTTTTTCGAAATTTAATTTTAAATTTTCAGCAGCTATTTTTATTAAGCTATCTTGATTCTCAACGTGAATTTCTTTTTTATTGGCTGTAACTCCATTCAATATATATGTAGAATCCTGAGCTCCTATATTTAATATAAAACAACAGGAAATACAAAAAAAATCGATTAATCTGTACCTTTTAAATAACATATTAGTAATATCTAATTGGGGTACTTAATAATAAAGAGGCTTTATTATTTTATATTTATAAATATAAGATAAATAATTTACACATTTGATTATTAGTAATTTATTTATACAACTACATTTTAATGTAGTAACATTTACTCTATTTGTAATGTATATTTGATACATAAAATAAAACCTCAGTTTACAAAATTTCAGTCTATAAATCCCTAAATATATTATTAACTAAAACTGTTTATTATGAAAAATTTAATTATTTACTTAATTTTTATAGGTTTAACAACATCAATATTTGCTCAAAATTCATCAAATACATATGAAGTGACTTTTAATGAAGTTGAAATTTTTAACACTAATACAAACTATCTTAACGCTATTGGCCATAGAGATGCTGCAGAACTTGTAAAATTTTTAGTAGAAAAAGCAGTTTCGTATGATTTGGAGTACTCCAATTGTTTAAAAGCAGATTATGAAAAACAAGAATATTATGTACAATTTAAAATTCCACAAGGTGAAATTTTGGCAGTATATGATAACGACGGTGAAATTATTCGAACATCAGAAAAATTCGAAGATATTAGTTTACCATTGGCGGTATCAAATGCTATAGTTAAGAAATATTCTGGCTGGAAAATATCTAATGATATTTACAGAGTAACGTACGTAAAAGATGGAGCATTAAATAAAACATATAAACTCTTTATTGAAAGAACAAATATTGGTAAAAGAGTTATTAAAGTTGATGAAAATGGCAATTTTATTTAAAAAAAATACTATTAAGAGCGCATGTGATAGCAATATTGTCCCTAAAATTTAAGCTAATACAAACCTCATATCTAGAATACTATTTTAAAAATACATTTAAAAAATTTTATAACATATTTTAATTGTCATCCCAATAACACTATTTAATATTTTATTACTACTAAATTATTTATTACTAACATCAAAAAATTATTATCATGAAAAATTTAATTATTACCTTAATTATTACTGCATGCACAGCAATAAGTTTTGCTCAAGAAAAAACAGTAGCATTGGAAGAAGTTGAAGTAACAGGAGTCAATTATAAATATTTAGATGCTCTTGGAGACGGATTTGTAGCAAAACCTGTAAAAATATTAGAACAAAAAGTTGCTAATTTTGATTTAACAAGTATAGATGGCTATGAAGATGAAGAAAATGAATATTTTGTATATTTTAAGATTCCGGTAGGTAAAATTTTAGCGGTATATGATAAAGACGGGGAAATAATGCGTACCTCAGAAAAGTTTAAAGATATTAGATTACCATTAGCAGTGTCTAATGCTATTGTAGAAAAATACCCGGGTTGGAGTATTGAGGGGGATATTTATTTGGTAAAATATATAAAAGATGAAAAAATTAGTAAAACCTACAAACTTTTTTTACAAAAAAATGGAGAACATAAAAGAGTTAAAACAGATGATAATGGAAATTTTCTGTAAAAATCTTTAATTATAATAATGAGGTCTGTCTCATCTGTCAAAATTTAGAATAATTTTAATAGCACACGAATTACATAATGACTGTAATTTAGTCTTACATACACTTTTTAAATTTCTTAATATCTTTTAAAATAAGTTTAAGAAGAATAGGTGCGGCAGCTCCAAATTTAGACTAATTTTTGTAGGCTCAGTTAAATACTCAAAACAGAAAATAAATCTATATCCAGAATATAACTTTTTATCTTTCATTAGATATAAATGTGATTTATTTTACTGTAGCAACTCCAACAGGATAGTCTTAAAAACTAAATTATTTTTTTTAACACCCATATAATAAATAAATACATACTACTAACAACAACTAAAAAAACAAACCAATGAAAAAAGCATCAACAATCATTAGTATACTCCTTGGGATTACATTAATAATTTTCGGACTAAACAAATTTTTTAATTTTATGCCTGTAATGGAATTGTCAGCTCCAGGATTGGAATTTATGGGAGCATTTATAAAAGTAGGTTATGGAATGACTATTGTGGCAATAATTGAAATTATAACAGGTATTCTTATTGCAACTAATAAATTTAGAGCTTTAGCATTAGTTATACTATTTCCAATTTTGCTAAACGCATTATTATTTCATATGTTTTTAGATCCTGAAAATATACTACCTGCAGTATTGGTAGTTGGAATGAACCTTTTCTTAATGTACTCTAGTAGAGAAAAATATGGTCCGCTTTTTCAAGCATAATATAAAATTAAAACTGTATATTTAAATAACTGAATTAGTGCGCTTTTTTTAAATATTCACAGCTGTATTGTACCCAATTATACCTATTACACATCCTTGGGTTTAAAGCGTTATATCTTTATGTAGTTGCTTTAAAATACTGTTGCAAGCAACTACTTTGATCATCTAAAAATGCTTCAATTTCTTGAATAAAATCTGCTGTTTGTTCTTTACGATTTATGGTTAAATGAATAACTATTACCTCTGGATCTGGTTTAATTCCTGTTGTAATAGTCCAAGCTAATGCATTTGGACACTCTTCCAATGCTAAACGTATTCCTCCCCTAATTAGGCTTCTTGTTAAGGTGAATTCACCCCAAACACTTCCAATCTCAGCTTCAGTTGTATTTTGATTCCCAATAACAAAAAGCTCATTGCTAATAGATTCTAAATTTGCAATAGTAAGTTTATCTTGAATCCTCTTTTCTGTTGTCTTTACTCTAATAATTCGGAAAAATTCCATATCAAATATTTATTAATTGTAGTTGTAAATTATAGTACAACTATTATATTTAAAATTAATTTACGTTAAAAATAGTATAAGTCCTTGTCCATGCTACTGATTGCTTAGACTTAATAAATATATTAAAAAATAACTCAGGGCTAATCACATGTTTCCATCCCCAAAGATTAACTTTATGTGTCCGAAAACTTCCTATTTCACTGATTCCAATTCCATTCTTTTTATTTATTAATTCCCAAGCCGCATTGCTACTTTCACCGCCTGAAATATTGCTAAAAAAGAATTGCTCATTAGGTGAACCATTAAAACTAATTTCATTTTGCCCAATATCAACTTTTTCTTCAAGATTTACCGTTTTCTTAAAAAATGTCGGTTTTAATTTAAATGGAAATTTCAACAAATAATTTGGACCTATTAAATTTTTATTAATCGCCGTAAAATTGTGCACATATTCATCGGTAATAATATCTTTTTCGCCTGTGTTATGCAAATAATATTTGATTGTAAAATTATTTTCATGTACTTCAATCTCCTTTTTTAATACATAAGAATAGCCATTGACATTTTTTGACTTGCAAATAATTAATATTTTATTTAATTCATTTATAACTTTAAATTCGGCTGGTAAAATCTCGTATTTTTTAGTACACTCATAGGTATTATCATCTTTTTTTAATAATCCCACACCTATTTTGTGAAACCAACCTCCTATTTCAACATCATTAAAACCTAAAGCCGTATCAATTCCAAATTCATTATAAAATCCTCTTCCAAAAAAATTCTCATTTTTACAATCAGTTCTTTCAACACTCGACAAAGAAATGTTTTGAAATTTAACTTCTGTAATTTTCCCTGTCCAGTCAAATCTCGAAAAATTATAATTTTCATTTGGTAAATCGACATGAATTTCAAGATTTTCATTTTTAAGAATCTGTGTCATATAAAGCAAAAATTTTTTGATTAAATTAAAAAAAATCCGATGTCTAATAAACAATTAATATTCTAAAAAATCTCGTTTTTAAACTATTATTTTACAAAGTTTAAAATTAACGTTTTCTAAAAATATTTTATATTATTATTTAAAGAATCTTAATACAAATCCATAATTGGTTGAGTTAATTTGCACATAATGCATTTGGTGTTTTTTAACAACATCCAATAAATTTTCAATATGCTTTAATAAAAAATACTCACTTTTAATTTTATAACGTATAATATCTTTTTCAATTTTTTTTTACTTATTTTCAAATTAAAACTATTTTTTACAATTCAAGATTGTTTAGAACTCTTTTACATTGCCCCTATTAATTAATATATTCGTATATTTATATACTTCAATTAAAATTAAATCATGAAAAAAACCTTTTTCAATACGTTTTTACTAATTTTATTATGCTTTTTTACAAGCGTTTTCTATGCTCAAGAAAGAACAATTACAGGAGTTGTTACAACTTTAAAAAATATTGCAGTAGTTAATGCTGAAGTTAAAGCAGTAAGTAGTAAGGTAACTGTATTAACTGATTCACTTGGGAATTTTAAAATAAATTGTTTAGATAACGATAAAATTAAAATTAGTGCCGAAGGTTTTTATTCTCAAAAAGTTAAAATCGACGAATCAATTAAAGAAGTACTTATAAATTTAATTTTTAAACGTGGGGAAAAAAATATTGATGTAGCTGTAGGTTATGGACATATTAAAGAAAAAGATAGATCTTATGCAATAACAAGCCTTAAAAATGAAAACAATTTTGAATTCACAAAGTATTCGAATATAATAGAACTTATAGTTAATAGTTCGCCTTCTATAACAATTAATAATGGTGGGATAATAATTCGTGGTGAAAGTTCTTTAAATGGTTCTAGTGCTGCTTTAATAGTTATAGATGGTATAGATGCCACTATGTCTCAATTATCTTCCTTGGCTCCTATTAATGTAAAAAGTGTTGATATTTTAAAAGGTGGTTCTGCAGCAATATACGGTTCTAGAGGTGCCAATGGTGTAGTACTAATTTCTACAAAAAGAGGGGGCGATAAATAAAGAAAAGTAGTTTTAATATCCTAAGCATCTATAGATAGCATCATACTTAGTGTCTAAATATATAAGAATAGTAACGGTCTCTTTTATTTAATTTCAGGTTCTTTTAATTAGATTTTGAACTAATGCCAGTAATTCATCTTTAATTATAGGTTTTTTAACATATATTTGTTTTTAATAGCATCATTTTTTTGAAGTTTATTAAAATCATACTCAAATTTAGTTAGTTAGGCTCAGTAAATTTATGACAAATGTCAAGAAATAAAAAAAGCCAAGTACAATAACTTGGCTTTTTTAACTATTTATCAGTACTTATTCTTCGTAATATCTTCGTTGCTGTGAAATGTTGAACAACACACCACCAGCATTCTCAAACTCTTTTTCAAGACTTGGAATTTCAGTTGTAAATAACGCATTCAACTTGCCTGAAATACCATTAAAAGCATCTTGCGCTAATTTAAATTGCTCTTTTTGCGCTCCAGTAATATCAACTTGTGCTGAATATGTGGTATATAACGCATATCTATTACGAGATGCTACAGAATTCTTAGCTCCAAATCCTCCAACAATTATTTTAGCTACTTTATCAACTTCCTTTTGAGCTTCATTTAACTTAGTTACAAGTGTATTTGCTTCAACAGGTGTTTTTTCTAGAATTGCTTTCATATTAGAAATTCTAGTATTCATATCTCTTATTTTTCCATTAGCCGCAGTTACGTTTGCGTTTAAATCGTACACACCTTTTAAGAAATTAAAATTAGCTTCGTAATTTGGAGTACCTAATGCGTTTGGTAATGAAATTACTTTAAATGCTTTTGGTTCAACCAGTCTAGTAAACTTACCATTTTCGTTCTTATCTAAGGCTACTTTATACGTTCCTGGTGGTACTTTTATACCTCTATTGGTTAAGTAACTTAAATCCCAAGAAATACTGTTGTATCCCTTCTTAAGTGGCGCTTCAATTTTGCGTACAATAACATTAGCATTATCGTAGATAGTAAACACTAAGTTTGGTTTTACTTCATCACTTTCCAATCTTAATTCCTCTTCTGAAGGATAATAGTAAGTTTCTGATTTTTCTGAAGCTTTTTGTTTTTTAATTCTTTGTTGTTTCAAAGATTCAAAACCATTTTTTACATAATACTCGAAAGTAGCAGCCGGATCTGGATTTTTAGTTCTAAAATAAACATCCCCTTGGTAGTTTAAATTACTTGAAGGAAAATATAATAAGGTTTCATCAATTTCAAAAATATGTGCTTCTTTTTCAGGAATTGAAGGGTTTAATTCGCGCAATGCCGCATAATTATCTAACACATAAAATCCTCTTCCAAAAGTAGCAACTACAAGGTCATTTTCTCTTTCTTGAATGGTGATATCTTTTACTTGAATGGTAGGAATTCCCTTTTTAATTTGAACCCATTTTTTACCACCATCTATTGTTGTCCAAACGCCCCATTCTGTTCCAATAAATAAAATGTTAGGATTTACGTGGTCTTCTTGAATACAATACACAGTTCCTGAAGGTAAATTTGAAGCTATAGAACTCCACGTTTTTCCGTTGTCTGTACTTTTAATTAAATAAGGTGTAAAATCGCTGCTGTTTTTTCTTCCATCAAAACAAGCATACACAGTACCTTGTGTGTGTTGAGAAGGTAAAATATAATTTACAAACGTCATTTCTGGAACTCCAGTAAACTTATCGTAACGTGTCCAATTTTCACCATCATTTTCTGAAGTCCAAATCAATCCGTCATCAGTTCCCACATACAACATTCCTTGTTTTAAAGGAGATTCTGCCAAGGCAAAAATATTTCCAAATTTAGAAGTTGACATGTTTTTTGCAACGGCTTCTGGTGGCCACATTTTACCCATCATTGGTAAGGTATTTTGATCAATTCCTCGAGTCATATCACCACTTACCTTTTTCCAAGTGCCACCCATATCTGTACTTTTTAGCACATAATTTCCGCCAACATAAAGGGTTTTATTATTGAATTTACTAATAAAATATGGCGTATTCCAATTCCAATTATACTCTTCATCTTCAGTAGGTTGTGGCTTAATTGAGATGCTATTTCCAGTAGTTCTATCGTATCTTCTTAATCCACAATATTGCGATTCGCAATAATGAATATCTGGATTTTCAGGATCTGGAATCGATAAATATCCATCACCACCAATAGTATACGTCCAGTCTGCATTTACAATATTTCTTCTATGCGTTTGCGAAGGTCCAAACCAAGAACCGTTATCTTGAGCGCCTCCATAAACATTGTAAAACGGATAATCATTATCGGTACGCACATGGTAATATTGTGTAATTGGTAAATTGCTTTTAAACTGCCACGTTTTAGCTCTGTCGTAACTTTCATAAATACCACCATCACATCCTACTAAATAGTGATCGGTATCATCTGGATTTATCCAAAGTGCATGACTGTCTACGTGTTTATTTCTACCCTCAATGTTTTCCCAAGTTTTTCCACCATCATCAGACAAACCGTTACGAGTATCCATTAAAACTATTAAATCTGGATCAATAGGATCTGCATACAACTCGTTATAATATTGTGGGCTACTAGAAACTTTATCACTTCTTTTTACCCAGCTTTCACCTCTATCATTAGATCGGTAAACGCCTCCTTTATTTCCCGGAAGTTCAATAACAGCATAAACAATTTCTGGATTAGAAGAAAGTGCTAAACCAATTCTACCAACATCTCCAGAAGGCAATCCTTTTGTTAATTTTCTCCAAGTAGCACCTGCATCTTCAGATTTATAAATGGCAGACTCTGGCCCTCCATTAATTTTTGAATATACCCTACGTTCTCTTTGATGCGAAGCTGCGTATAAAACATCTGGGTTTCTAGGATCCATTTCCATATCAGATACTCCCGTGTACTCTCCTATTTCTAAAATTCTATTCCACGTTTTTCCACCATCAATTGTTTTATACAAACCTCTTTCGCCACCTGGACCCCAAGCTTGACCTTGAGAAGCCACATAAACAATGTTACTATTTCTTGGGTCAATCATAATTTTTCCAATTTGAGAACTTGTTTTAAGTCCCATATTGGTAAACGATTTTCCTCCATCGGTTGTTTTATACACACCATCTCCGTAGGCCAAATTACGTTGTGTATTATTTTCACCAGTTCCTACCCACAGTACATTCGTATTGTTAGGATCCATTGCTAAACAACCTATTGAAAAAACCGATTCATTATCAAAAATTGGTTCAAAAGTTGTTCCGTGATTTATAGTTTTCCATAAACCGCCTGAAGCAACACCTACATAGTATTCTGAAGGGTTTTCTGGGTTTACAGCAAAATCTGAAATTCTACCTGAATATGCGGCAGGACCAATACTTCTAAAACTAAACATGTTTAATGTTTGGTTGTTAAGTTCGAATTGCTCTGAAGTTTTGTCCGTTTTCTTTTTTCTTTTTTGAGCAATAGTTTGTTGCGTAGAAAAAATAAAAAACAACAATAAAATAGTTGAAACTATCCAACTTTTGTTTTTGATATTATACATAAAATTGTGTTTAAATTGATAAAATTAAATTAGTCTACTAAAATAAACATTTTATTTAATGAATTTTGGTACTGATTTAATATAGAATAATACTAAATAACGTGAAATAGCAATTATTTTCAAGAATTAAAATTGAGTGTATCTTTACCAAAACTATTAACAATCTTATATATATGCAAAAGACCATAGTATCCGTAAAATGGCTTCATAAAAATTTAAATGATCCTGATTTAATTATCTTGGATGCGAGTCAAACAAAAACTATAATTAACACAACATCGAAATTTCAGGGTTTACAAATTAAGAATGCTCGTTTTTTTGATATTAAAAATTCGTTTAGTAAAAATGATACTGATTTACCAAATATGCTTCAAGATCCCACAGATTTTGAGCAAGCATGTAGAAAACTTGGTATTAATAAATCTAGTAAAATTGTAGTTTACGATAACTTAGGAATTTATACCAGTCCAAGGGTTTGGTGGCTATTTAAAACTATGGGACATACTAATATTGCTATTTTAAATGGTGGATTACCAGCTTGGAATCAAGAAGGTTTTGAATTAGAACCTATTACTAAAAGCACTTACAAATTAGGTGATTTTGAAGCAATATTCCATCCAGCATTAGTAAAAGACATTGAAGCTATAAAAACAAATTTAACTACTAAAATTAATTTGGTAATTGATGCTCGTTCTGAAGGAAGATTTGATGGTACTGCTCCAGATCCAAGACCAGATTTAAAAAGTGGACATATACCAAACTCTATAAATTTGCCTTATACAGCGGTGCTTGAAAATGGAAAATTTAAACAAAAAGAAACTCTTAAAACTATTTTTAGCAATTTACAAATTGATGACAATCCTTTAATTTTTACGTGTGGTTCTGGAATAACCGCTTGTATTTTAATGCTTGCAAGCGAACTTGTTTCAAACAATACAAAAGCGGTTTATGATGGTTCTTGGACAGAATGGGCTTCTGAAAAAGAGACTCCAATTAACACTAAATTTTAAACATTAATAGATTAAAAGACTGTTTAAAGAATAACTTAATAGTTCTTTTTAAACAGTCTTTTTTCAAATTTTAAACAACTTTAAAATTTAAATTAAACTTCAGCCTGCTCTTTATTTCGTTCCTTAATTATTTTTTCAACTAAGTCTGGAACTTTTTCAAATAAAGCAGCAATCCCATGAGTTTTTCCTGCTTCAAGGAACGAAATATGATCACCTTTGGTAACCAAAAAACCAATTGGCTCTATGCCAACTCCAGCACCAGCCCCAATTCCTTCGGCGCTACGATCTTTCTTTTCATGATTTTCTCCTCCGCCTGAGCCAAAACCCATACCAACTTTAATAACTGGTACACATTTAAATGCTCCTAAATCAAATTGCTTTCCAATTACAGTATCTGTATTTGCTTCAGTCTTCATAAAATCTGTAATTTGTTTTAATAATTCTTCAAAATGTAAATCCATAATTTTTAATTGTTAATTGTTAATTGTTAATTGTTAATAAATGTTTTAATAATATTAAATGGTCTGTTTTGTATGCGCAACACCATTTGATTTTTACCTGCAAAATTGATGTTAAAACTTCCAAAATTATAATTCAATACTGCAAAAACAGGGTATAACTTTGCATTTAGTATACAATCTCCAGTATCAATATTTACAAGTAGTTTTTTTACTTTAAATGTTTTTAAAATTTTATATCCTTTTTTTAGTCCAGCACGCCTTTTTTGCCTTAATCCAGTTGACTTTTTTGTTTTTTTGTTTTTATTGGAACTTTTTAATCTTAGTGGATAGAAATAAAACTTAAAAAAGAAGAGTTGCATTCGAATTTTTAAAACTGCTACTTTATCACTTTCCAAACTAATTTTAAAAAAATGTGTTAATTTTAAGTAATATGTATTCGCAGTTGTATCTAAATAAATTACAATTGGAGCAACTAATAAATATAATACCAACAACAAAAACAGAACTAAAAAAATGCCCAAATACATATTTTAAAATTTTATTTGAAGAACTAAATTTTAAAATTAATATGCTATGATGCGTATCAATTTAACGCTTGTAATTAAAAAAAACAGTATGATTTTAATCAGTTTAAACGATCTTTTAATAAAAAAAATAAGAATTCTAAATGTCATCGTTACTTGGTTAGATTTTAATAAATATGATTAATTGAAAATATTAATTATATTGGTAATCAACTAACTATAAAAAACTTATGAAATTCAGCCAGTTTAGAATTCCCCATGTTTTCATTTTTCTTTTTCAAATAATAATTTTCTGTTCAATTCTTAGCTATATAATTCCTTCTGGTAGATTTGATCGGGAGAAAAAGGTAATTCATAAAATAGAACAAAGTGTTGTTGTGTCTGGAAGTTATACTGAAATACCGAAAAACATATCTTTTAAGGGCGTCTTAATTGGAGAAAATGTAGAAAAACATGCTTCGCCAAATTCACTTTTTAGTATATTAACTTCTGTTCCAAAAGGGTTAACTCAATCGGCAACATTAATTTTTTTTATTTTTATTTTAGGAGCAGTTTTCAATCTAATTGTTGAAACTAAAACTATTCACGCCTTTTTATGTGAATTGATAAAAAAATTTAGTAAAAATCCTACTTTATTATTTTTTCTAATTTATTTAACGATTTCTACAGGTAGTGCATTTATGGGGATTAGTATCGAATTAATACCACTTATCCCAATCTTAATAATGCTAGCAAAACAAAAAGGTTATGATCCTATGTTTGGCTTTGCACTTGGAGTACTTCCTGTTTATATTGGGTGGTCCACAGCAACAACAAATCCTTTTACAGTTCAAATTGCGCAACAAATTGCTGAATTGCCTATTGGGAGTGGTTTTGGACTTCGGTTTATTATTTTTATAATAGGTATTATTATTGGGTTTTCATATCTAATGAGGTATGGGAATAATGTTAAAAGAAAAAAAATCACGTCCTTAACTTCAAATGATACAAATGAAATTGATAGCCAAGATGAGATTAAGAATGTTAAATTAACGAGTACCCACATTTTAATTCTTCTTGTTTTAATGGTAGGTTATGCTTTAATTTTATCTGCAGTTCAGTTTATGGGATGGGGACTAATAGAAATGAGCGCTGGGTTTATAGCAATTGGTATAGCAGTTATTTTTATAAGTGGATGGTCGGGTAATAAATCAATGGAAGTTTTTATTGAAGGACTTAAGTCTATGATTATTCCAGCATTAATTGTTGGTGTTGCAAGAGGAATTTCAATTGTAATGGTTGATAGTCAGATTATGGATTCCATATTGTTTTATTTTTCAAGCACACTGGCAAATCAATCGCAATCTGTAGCTGTTTCAGGAATGCTTGTTTTCCAATCATTTTTAAATTTCTTTATTCCATCTGCTTCTGGTCAAGCATTGGTTTCAATGCCACTAATGACTCCCCTATCAGATTTATTAGGTATTTCTAGACAAACAGCTGTCCTGGCATTTGTTTTTGGTGATGGGTTTTCAAATATGGTAATTCCAACGAATGGAGTGCTAATGGCGATGCTTGGGATAGGTAAGATTTCTTTTGGCAAATGGATTCGATTTGTCCTTCCTGTTTTTTGGGTTTTAATAATTCTTGCAATTATAACGGTTATTTTAGCTGTTCGAATTCAATACAATTAGAATTTACATAATTATAATACACAATTAATGTTATTATGTTTTGAGGTTAATTTAGTTTTTAATTACCAACTATAAAACATATAAACACATTTAATTTAAAATTGTATATTTCCCCAGTTAAATAGCAAAATAGTGAATATAATAGAGCTAAAAGAATTTCTTGAGGAAAAGGTACTAGAATACAACCAACCAAAATTTATTGATAGTGATCCTATACAAATACCACATCAATTTACCATAAAAGAAGATATTGAAATATCAGCACTTCTAACTGCAACCATTGCATGGGGAAATCGGAAAATGATTATTAAAAACTCCAAAAAAATGATGGAAATTATGGGTAATTCACCTTATGATTTTGTAATGAATTATAAACCACACCATTTAGATAATTTTGAAGGATTTGTACATAGAACTTTTAATAGTACAGATGCTTCTTATTTTATGAAAGCGTTGCAGCATATTTATAAAAACCACAATGGATTAGAAAGTGTGTTTTCTAATTATTCAACAAAAAAATCAACGCAACCTGCAATTCATAAATTAAAAGAACTTTTTTTTGAAATTCCGCACGCAGAACGTACTAAAAAACACATTTCAGATCCGTTAAAAGGTTCTGCCGCAAAACGTATAAATATGTTTTTAAGATGGATGATTAGAAATGATACAGCCGGTGTAGATCTCGGTGGTCGCCGTATCATTAAAAAATCAATTTTATCGTGTCCATTAGATGTTCATTCTGGAAATGTAGCACGAAAATTAGGATTGTTAATAAGAAAACAAA
>NZ_BMNS01000005.1:324619-332269 GCF_014646675.1 Lutibacter litoralis
ATGATGCTAAAGCTTTAAATGAATTAGATACATCACTTAGAAAAATGGATAAAAATGATCCTGTTAAATACGATTTTGCCTTATTTGGGTTGGGTGTTTTTGAAAACTTTTAACTTTTTGCTTGAAACTATACAAACTTAAATGAACTAACAAACACTATTAAATTTTCTTATAATAAATAAGGGAAGCCATTATTACAATATTGTAACCCCTTACAATTGCACATAGACTTCCCTAATTTTCCCAAAAAAAAGTTTTATTCAAGGTAAACTTGAAAATGATTTTACTATAAAAAAAATTGATTTTTTTAATTCTGAATAGAATTAGTACTGTGATTCTTTTTTTGTAAATTATTATAGTTGTGAGGACTACATTTTTAGTTTTTAATAACAACCGTTGTGGGGACACAAAATTGTTCTTTTATTTCTATCGTTGTGGGGACAACTAATTATTCTTTAAACTACCGTTGTGGGGACACACAATTACTCTTTAATACTAACGTTGTGGGAACGACTAAATATTATTTAAACTACCATTGTGAGGACAACTAATGTTGGTTTTGAATAAACTAACGTTGCGGGGACAACTTTTAATTTTAACCTATAACAAAACACATTTTTTAGGTGTAATTAATTCTCCTAAATGATTGACATACTTAAAATCAGGCATTAATGTATTAATGTAAATCCTATTGATAACTTTTTTGTTAGGCTTTTTGCTTTCCGAATTACTTTTAATAAGCTTTAAATGAGAATCTAAGGCTGTTAACTTTTTTGAGGTTGATTTCATAATTTAAATTTCTAGGGGTTAAAAAAATAGGTTTATTAATTCTTACTTTTCAATAAAAATTTGAGTGAAATAGTTTCTGTTTTGGGAATTTGTATTCGTTGAAATACCAAAATGAGTATAACTTGGGTTTTCAATAATTTTTCTATGCTCATCGCTCTTCAACCAGCCATTAAAAACACCTTGAGCCGAACTAAATCCATAAGCTACATTTTCTCCTACAATTTTAGCTCCTGCATTAGTCATTAAATTTTCCGCTCTTTTGTTAAAATTGTCGTGATTAACAGAATTAGTTTTAATCATATAGTCTGTATGCACATCTGCTTCTACTGAAATTACATTTAAATTAACAAGTGTTGTTAAGCCTAAATCTGCTCTATGAGCATTCACTAGGTCTAAAATTTCATATTCTATATCAGAATAACTAACACTGGCAGTATTTACTACTTCTTTGTTTTCATTAAAATAGATACCATCATCTTCTGCGGAGCATGAAAATAAGATAGTTGATAAAAGAAATAGAAAGGATAGATTAAAAATTGAAGTTTTCATCTTTTTGGGGTTTTTGGGGTTTTGGGGTAAAGTAATTAGGGTTGATTTATTTTTATTGGGGTTAAAGTTTTGGGGTTAATTTATTTTTTTGGGTCTATAATTTTTTAATTGTTTTAATTTATACATCAAATATATATAATATAAACATACAAACCAAGAAAAAAACATAAAAATTACCATTTGTTGTAAAAAACATACCATTTATTAGGTAAAACAGTCATTTGTTGCATATTATAAGGGTTAGTAATTTTCTGCAATAAGTAATTAATTTTAGTAAAAAATATATTAATTGTAAAAAATCAAGACTAATTATCACTTTTTTAAGTGAAAACATTCCTAAAAAAAACTATAAAAAAAGTTAATTAATTGTTTTTAAAAGAACTTTGAAAGTAAAATTCTATCGTTTTTTAAACTAACTTTTAATTCATATAAATTAAAAAAAAGCTATTTTCAGAAAATAGTAACCTAATTAAGTTTCTTTTTTGTAGAAATAATAAAACTAAAAACCAAACTAACTCACTTCAACTAATTATTCAATTTTAATTCCCTGCGAAGTAAAAGAAATTCCTTGTTGGCCGGAAGTCGAAATCATAACGCTTTCAAAATGAGGATCGTTTACAGTTGATTTCTTTTTCCAATCAAAAACAAAATTTGCACCAGTCCCTCCGTGTTTATCAACTTCATCAATTACAATTTCAACAGTTTCTAATGGTGCTAAATAAATAGGTTTAGTAAAATAAGTTCTAATTAAATCTCCTTTGGTGTCAAAATAAGTTGCTTCTTCAATATACACAGAGTCGTTTAAATTAATATTTTTCATACTAACGGTAACCGTTAAATTATGTGTTCTATGCTCTGTACCACTGTATATTTGAGAATACACTGACAAATAAGTTTGTCCAGAGGTAAGTGTGTCTTTTTTATTTAAATCAATAGCTCTTTTTTCCCAATTAATAGGTTTAATAGAGCTAAACTCTTTTTCCAATTCACAAGAAAAAATAAACAAACAAACTCCTAAAAAAAGCATTGATTGTTTTACGGAATTAAATTTATGCATTTGAATTTTCATACGTCTTTATTACTTTTCAGCAGTATATGCTGTTTGCTATTATTCATTTTGTTAAGTGCTTACTTTCTAATATTGCTCGTTTCATGTAATTTGAATTTAGCATAATTCAGCTTTTAATAAGTTAAAAATCAATCTAATTTTGGTAACACAAAACTATCTAATACACTTGGAAGTTTCATTGTTGCTTCAATTGCTGAGGATGTTCTTGGGGCCATTGCAGATAAATTTACTGGACCTTCTTTTGTAACTAAGATATCATCTTCAATTCGAACACCAATCCCCCACCATTTTTCATCGCAATCGCTACCATTTGGAATATAAATCCCTGGCTCCATTGTAACTACCATATTTTCTTCAAACTTTTTATAATTACCAGGATCATGGACATCTAAACCTATATGATGTGAAGTTCCGTGTGGAAAATAGGAATGCCTTGTTTTTTCAGAAGCAATAATTCCCAAATCAGCCAAACCTTTGTTTATTATTTTTTTTGCAATTGCATTTGGCTTGTCCATTTTAGTTCCAATTTTATATGCTGCAATTCCAGCTTCCTGGGCTTTAAAGACCAAATCGTAAATCAGTTTTTGTTCGGGAGAAAACTTTCCATTTGCAGGAATTGTTCTTGTTACATCAGCAGTATACCCATGATATTCAGCCCCTAAATCCATTAAAATCAAATTGTTATCACCAATTAATGTTTTATTATTATCTACATAATGTAAAATACAGCCATTATTTCCAGCTCCAACAATTGAAGGGTATCCTTCATATTCTGCTCCGTATTTTTTATAAACAAATTCGTGCACACCTTGCGCTTCCGTTTCTGACATAGTTGGATGCATTGCTTTCATTATTTCCAATTGTCCGATTGCGGATATTTCAATAGCTTTTTTTAACAACACCAATTCTTCTTTGGTTTTAATTTCACGCAAAGAAGCCATGAATCCTTTTAATAATGGAGTATCTATTCTTTTTTTAGTTTCCCTATGCATATTGTCACCAGCTGGGTTCTTTAATTGAATTAAATCGAAAGATACTTTTTCTTTAAATGTTTTTATTAAATCATACAAATCGGCATCATCTTTAGAATCTCTCACATCATTTTTAAAATTATAGAATAAAATTTTATCAAATTTAGAAAAATCAATAGCATAACTTTTAAATTCCCTTCCATTATAGGCAACTCTAAAACCTAATTGATCTTGCGCTCCTAGCACTCCTAATCGAGTTCCAGTCCACATTTCTGCATTTTCGCTTCGTTCTTGCACAAATAAAACTTCATTAAATGTTTTACCTTGAACATTCTGATTTTCTTTAAAAATTAAAACCATTGCGTGTGGCTCCTTATACCCTGTTAAATAATAAAAATTTGGATCTTGATGGTATACATAATCTACATCATTAGCTCTATTTCTAACGGCATTTGCAAAAAAAACAGCAACACTATTATTCGGCATTTTTTTTCTAAGTTGCTCCCTTCTATCTTTATGAAAATCTTTTGTTAAATAATCTTGAGGAAGTTCATTGTTCTGAGAAAAACTTGTTAAAAAGACAAAGAAAAATACTAAAAATGTATTGTTTAATTTCATATTTAAATAAATTATTAGTTTTATTGAAACTCAAATATAGCAAAATCATAAAAGCAATCTATAATTGATTTAAATACTATAAAACAAATTAAAATCTAATTTTTGAAAACATTTTAATAGAATAAAAAAGAATATTTTAGTTTAATAAACTATTTATAATTCAACAAAATTAAGCAGTTGGTTAAAATCTCAATAAAACAAGTAGAAAAGTTTTATAGTTGGTCTAATATAAATAATAACTATACTGAAATAATTATTCTTCAATTTTAATAATTGGTTTATTTCTGGGTTTAAAACTAGAATCTTTAAATACTTGAGTTGGTAGTGTAAATTTAAATAAACTACCTTTATCTTTATTATCTTCAACCCATATTTTACCATGATGGCTCTCAACAAAATCTTTACAAACAACCAAGCCTAAACCACTTCCCTTTTCATTTGCTGTTCCTAATTTGACTTTATTGTTGTCTATAGTAAATATTTTAATTTTATTTCTATCCTCTACTCCTATACCTGAATCTGAAACTGTTATCTCAATATCTTTATCAAAAACCATTGCGTATACTTCCACCAATCCATTATTTTCAGTAAATTTAATTGCATTTAAGATAAGATTTCTTAAAATTACTTCCATCATGTTTTTATCTGCATTTACATTTAAATTTTCTGGATAAAAACTTCTTAAAGTAATATTTTTAATTAGAGCTGACTCTTTAAGTTCATCTATTATTCCGTCTATAACAGCTCCAATGTTAAAGTAAGTATGGTTAAGCACTAACTTTTTAGATTGATTTCTCGACCAATTTAGTAGGTTTTCAAGTAAGTTATGTGTTCTTTTCGCTTGAGCATTCATTTGATTAATTAAAATTTCAGATTTTTCAATTCTATAGTTGCGCAAGTTATTTTTTAATAGATCTGAAAACCCTAAAATAACATTAAATGGACTTTTTAAATCATGAGCAATTATAGAAAACAATAAATCTCTAGTTTCCAATGCTCTCTTTAGTTCATTTGTTCGTTCTTTAATAATTGTTTCTAACTCTAAATTATATTCTGACACATAATTATAAAGTTCCTTTTTAAAGACCAATCCTATGAAATTACCATCTTTTCCAACTGGTAATACATCTACATTAGAAACATCCATTTCAGATAAAACTTCTTTTACAGATTGCTCAAAATTAACTAACTTTTTAATTGACACACAATCAATTACTAAAACTTTAGAGTTTGTAAGTATATCATTTGGTGTTAAAACTCCATAAAACTGGTTTTGATCTTGAACAACAAGCGCACGTCTTTTTAACAAATCCTTTTTTATTGACTTTACACCATAAAAAGGATTTACTGTTAAAAAATCTTTTCGTATTAAATGCTCAATTTTCATGATTAATTTTATAATTAATCTTCCTCAACAATTTTACGAGAAACTTTAACTTTAAAATCAACTTTTAAAATTTCTTGCTCAGAAACATGGGGAAATACATTGTTTTGTAATATCTTCAATATTTTTTCTTTTGGCATTTTTGTTAAAATTCTCTTATTAACAAATACGCAATCTACATTTTCATGATTTGTTTCAATAATGGTGAAACCATTTGGGATTAACAGATCAAAAGATTTTGAAACTCCTTGTTTTCCGTGGGGAGAATTTTTACCTAAAACTAACATTTCTTCAAAAGGAGGTAATTTTATTTCTTCAAAACTTAAATTAACTGTGTATTTTATTCCGTTAGTACTCATAATTTTATTTATAGTTGTTATAAATTTATGAATAAATTTGATTCTTTTAACTAAAAAATTACTTAAAATGATTCTAAATTATAACTAAAATTAGTAAATCACTTAAAAAAGAACTAATTAGAGCTATTTAAATCGTTCTAATAGTTTGTATATAAAATAAAAAGAACACAACTTTAATTTTAAATTAAAGTCTCAAATTTAGGTTTATAATAAGGTAAATTAATACTAATTTATCAACTGATATTTTATTAATTTCGCAAAACTAAAATAGTTCATAATGAAAAATACTGCTTTAACTCACATACATGAAAAATTAGGTGCTAAAATGGTACCATTTGCAGGTTATAATATGCCTGTGCAATATGAAGGAATTAACATTGAACACGAAACAGTAAGAAATAGCGTAGGTGTTTTTGACGTTTCCCATATGGGAGAGTTTTTTCTAGAAGGAGAAAATGCATTGGCTTTAATTCAAAAAGTTACTAGTAACGATGCTTCTAAGCTTGTTGATGGTAAAATTCAATACAGTTGTTTGCCAAATAATGATGGTGGAATAGTTGATGATTTATTAGTCTACAGAATTTCAGATAAAAAATTTATGCTTGTTGTAAATGCTTCTAATATTGAAAAAGATTGGAAGTGGATTTCGCAACATAACGACTTAGGTGTTGAAATGATAAATGCTTCTGATGACTATTCCTTATTAGCTGTGCAAGGTCCAAAAGCCTCTGAAGCACTACAATCGCTTACAGATATTGATCTTTCAACTATGGTTTATTATACTTTTAAAATTGGTGAATTTGCTGGTTGTAAAGATGTAATTGTTTCTGCAACTGGCTATACAGGTTCTGGTGGATTTGAAATTTATATAAAAAATAAAGATGCAGAAGCTGTTTGGAATGCAGTTTTTAAAGCCGGAGCTGAATTTGGAATTAAACCAATTGGATTGGCTGCTCGTGATACTTTGCGCTTAGAAATGGGATTCTGTTTGTATGGAAATGACATAGATGACACCACTTCACCTATTGAAGCTGGTTTGGGGTGGATTACAAAATTCACTAAAGATTTTGTAAACTCTGAAGCATTAAAAAAACAAAAAGAAGAAGGAGTAACAAAAAAATTAATAGCCTTTGAAATTTCTGAAAAAGGAATTCCACGTCAAGGCTATGAAATTGTTACAGAAAATGGAACTGTAATTGGAACTGTAACATCAGGTACTATGAGCCCTTCACTTAAAAAAGGAATTGGAATGGGTTATGTTGCCAAAGAATACGCCAAAAGAGATACAGAAATTTTTATTCAAGTTCGTAAAAAAGCAATTCCTGCAACTATTGTTAGATTGCCATTTTATAAAGGGTAAAATTCTTTTTTAATAGAATAGTAAAATAGAGGTTGTCTAAAAGATTAAATTTTAGTTAACCTATACTTCGACTTCGCAGAGGAATCCAGAAATTAATCTGATTACTAAGTGGAGTCGAAGTGTTTTAAACCAACAATAAGTATAAAGCCAGCTTACACTTACAAGTTAAAATTCTCAGGTATTTTGCCTTTTACACCTCTATAATAGGAATAAAAATGCTCAAAATCTTTTCCAATATCTTCTGTTAAAGAATAAGGCTCTGATATTTTGACTTGTTTATTTCCGAAATCTAACGTTGCCATAACAATAGGAACATTTGCGCCTTTAGCAATATAATAAAAACCTGTTTTCCAAGGGTCAATTTTTTTTCGGGTTCCTTCTGGTGATAATGACAAAATAAATTTTTCATTTTCATTAAATACGTCAACAATTGCTTGTACTTTATTCGTGCTTTCACTCCTATTTACAGGCGTTCCACCGAGATTTTTAAAAATAAATCCAAAAGGAGGATTAAACAATGAAGCCTTACCAATATAATTTATAGGTGTTCC
>NZ_BMNS01000005.1:332279-376801 GCF_014646675.1 Lutibacter litoralis
CGTAGCGTATTTTACACAAATACCTAAAGGAAAGTCAAGCCAATGTGTATGAGGAGCAGCAATAATTACATATTTTTTTAAATCTTTAGGAAAATTTCCAATAATTTTCCATCCTAATAACGTGTGTAAAATAAATTTTGCAATTGTTTTCATCTGATGTTAATAACTCAACTTTAATTTCTAATTAATGAGTTCTTGTCGCAAATATAAAAATCTTACTTTTATAAACTAATTTTTATTACTATGAATCCTTTTTTAATCTATAGTTTAATTGCTGCTTTATTTTTTATAATTGGCTATACAATTAGTTACTTAATTATTAAAAATAAATTACAAAAAATTACTTCAGAATTAGAAATTAAATATAAACTATTACTTGAAGAGAAGGAACGTAATATTATTTTAATCAACAAATTAAATGAAGATAAATCTGTTTTATCTAATGAGAAACATGAAATTGATTTACGTTATACTCAGAAGGTTTCTGAGTTAAAAAACTTAGACGAAAAATTAACGGAAAACAAACAAGAAATAGCTCAATTACAAGAAAAGTTTTCAAAAGATTTTGAATTGTTGGCTTCAAAAATATTGGAAGAAAAATCATCAAAATTTACAGAGCAGAACAAAGAAAATATTAAAAGCATTCTAAATCCATTACAAGAAAAAATTCACGATTTTGAAAAAAAAGTTGAAAATACACATAAAGAAAGTATAGATTACCATGCCGCTTTACGTCAGCAAATAGTTGGTTTAAAAGAGTTGAATTTACAAATGAGTAAAGAAACGTTGAACTTAACAAAAGCATTAAAAGGAGATAGTAAAACCCAAGGAAATTGGGGAGAATTAGTATTGGAACGTGTTTTAGAGAAATCTGGACTCGAAAAAAATAGAGAATATTTTGTACAGCAAAGTTTTACAAATGCTGATGGTAAACGAATTTTACCAGATATCGTAATTCATTTACCAGATAATAAAAAAATGATTATCGATTCTAAAGTGTCACTAACAGCTTATGAGCAATACGTAAACGCAGAATCAACTTTAGATAAAGAACAAGCAATTACAGCACATATAAACTCTTTAAAACGACATATTACACAATTAAGTGAAAAGAATTATCAAGATATTTACCAAATAGACTCTCCTAATTTTGTGTTACTATTTATACCTATTGAACCTGCTTTTGCTGTTGCTTTAAATAGCGATAATCAATTGTATAACAAAGCATTCGAAAAAAATATTGTAATTGTTACACCTACTACCTTGTTAGCAACTTTGCGCACCATTGATAGTATGTGGAATAACGAAAAACAACAACGTAACGCTATTGAAATTGCATTACAAGCCACACGGCTGTATGATCAATTTGTTAATTTAACAGACGATTTAATTAAAGTTGGCAACCAGCTTAAAACGGTCCAAGGAAGTTATGATACTTCTATGAAAAAATTAACTGGAAAAGGAAATCTTATTAGAAAAGTAGAAACCATTAAAAAATTAGGAGCAATCGGGTCTAAAAATTTTAACGATAAATTACTTGAAAGAGCTTTAGAAGATGAAGATTAATTTCAGTATTTAATGGTCAAACGTTAAAAAATGTATAAAAATAAAAAACTCAGAATTAAATTAATCCTGAGTTTTTTATTTAAATATTATCACAATTTATAAGTTCTATAACTTAAAACCGCTATTTCGTAGTATTGTCTAAATAATCTGGAATACCATTGCTATTAGAATCGTCATTTGTTGGATCTCCATCACCGTTTGCATCTTCATCTATCGTTAGCACACCATCTCCATCATCATCATCATCTAAATAGTTATAAATACCATCTTCGTCTGTATCATCATTGGTAAAATTATTATCACCATTTAAATCTTCAAATTTTGAATCTACACCATCTAAATCGTGATCAATTAAGTTTACATTTTTTAACTCAATTTCGAAAATTAACGGTGAATTTTTTTCAATCAAACCTTGACTAATATTACGATAGGCTAAACCAGAAGGTATAAATAAAATTCCTTTTCCATAATCTTCAAAATCAAAAGATTCATCCTCGTTTTGAACTACAGTTCCTCCTTTAAAATTTGAAAAACCATATTGCCACCCAGGAATTAATCCACTTAAAATAGCTGGACTAGAACCTATATTCCAAGAAAAAGTAGTCTTCGAATCAAAAACAGTACTATCTAATAACATTCCTGTATATGTTGCGTAAATTGAATCTACCGCTGAAGGAGCAATAGATGAACCCTCATTTTGTCTTAAATAATATAATTTATATGCAACATCATTATAGATTATATCTTGAGTATTTACTTGCCCTATTAGCGGAGTTTCACCATTAGTTATGGTCCAAATACCTCCGTCTTCTTCATTCAAATAATGTGTTTTCAAATAGTCAATTAACACACTATCGTCTATAATTGATTGTCCAGCAGCGTCATAGTTATCTGAATCATCATCATCCTTTTTACAAGAAAAAATAACCAACCCAATTACAAATAATACTAATATATTTTTAATTTTCATTTAATTTAATTTTAAGGTGCGCAAGATACTATTTTCATACCTTTGTTAAAAGAGAAAAGCTAAAATTTAACTTTATTATAGTATTTAAATGCGAATTGATAAATATTTATGGTGTATTAGGTTGTATAAAACTAGAAGTATAGCTACAGAAGCCTGTAAAAAAGGGCATATAAAAATAAATGATGCTAGTGTAAAAGCCTCTAAATTAATATTTAATGGAGAACATATTACAATTAGAAAAGATCAAATAAATTATAAAATTGAAGTTTTGGATATTCCTCCAAATAGAGTAAGTGCTAAATTGGTAGATTTATATAGAAAAGATATGACTCCCAAGGAAGAGTTTGAAAAATTTGAACTTTTAAAATATGCTAAAGACTACTACCGTAAAAAAGGAGCTGGAAGACCAACAAAAAAAGATCGACGAGATATAGATGAATTACAAGAAGAATAAAATAGATCTTGATAAAGAATATTGGGAACACAAATATGAAAACAATAAAACCGGTTGGGATATCGGATATGTCTCTACTCCTATTAAAGAATACATAGATCAACTTGAAAATAAGGAACTAAAAATTCTTATTCCGGGTGGAGGTAATAGTCACGAAGCTGAATACTTAATAGATAATGGTTTTAAAAATATAAGTGTTTTGGATATTGCACAACAACCATTAAAAAATATTGAAACCAGAATTCCGCATTTTCCAACTAAACATTTAATCAATCAAAACTTTTTTGAGCATACAACCACGTACGATTTAATAATTGAACAAACTTTTTTTTGCGCACTTTCTCCTTCTTTACGTACAAATTATGTTGATAAAATACACAGTTTATTAAACAAAAACGGAAAATTAGTAGGATTACTTTTTGATTTTGAATTAACCGAAGAAGGACCTCCATTTGGTGGAGATCTAATTGAATACATTCAATTATTTTACGCTAAATTTGAAATTAAGGTTTTTGAAAAATGTTATAATTCTATAAAACCAAGACAAGGAAAAGAATTCTTTTTTATCTTTGAAAAAAAATAACAACAATGGAAAGTTCAATTATTTTAACAAACGAGCAAATTAAAAACAAAACACGTCGTATTGCTTATCAGATTTATGAAACCAATTGTGATGAAAAAGAAATTATAATTGCTGGAATTAATGGTAATGGTTATGTATTTGCTCAAAATATTGCAGCTATTTTAAATGATATTACTGAACTTAATGTTGTTTTATGTGAAGTGAAAATTGACAAAAAAAATCCTAGGAAAGAAATTACAACTAGTATAAAATCAGAAGCATACAAGAATAAACCGTTGGTTTTAGTTGATGACGTTTTAAGTTCAGGTACAACTTTAATTTACGGAATTAAGCACTTTTTAGAAGTTCCTCTAAAAAGATTTAATACTGCTGTTTTAATCAATAGAAATCACAAAAAGTATCCTGTTAAAGCAGATTTTAAAGGAATTTCCTTATCAACTTCAATGCAAGAACATATAAATGTAATTTTCGATAAAAATAGTGCCCAAGCAGTTTTAGAGTAAAGCTGAAATTTCTTCAACAACAGTTGCTATAGATTTATCATTAACTGTAACTATTTCATCCGCTTCGGAATAAAAATGAGTACGTTCGAAAAGATGTTTACCTATATATTCCATTAAATTTTCTTCTCCAATTGTTGCTACTAGCGGTCTTTGCGAAGTTTCTCCCTTTATTCTATTAAATATTGTACTTATTG
Source organism: Lutibacter litoralis (assembly GCF_014646675.1). Taxonomy (GTDB): domain Bacteria; phylum Bacteroidota; class Bacteroidia; order Flavobacteriales; family Flavobacteriaceae; genus Lutibacter; species Lutibacter litoralis. The sequence continues at coordinate 336,550 of NZ_BMNS01000005.1, forward strand.
AGGCATTTAAGTAAAATGACTTAGATTTCTTTTTAATAAAATCGATATTAGTACCATAACAAGGGGTACCTCCACCCAATGAAATAATACAATCTTCAGGTAGATTTAAAAGTTGTTCTAAATATTTAGCTTCTATTTTTCTAAAATAAATTTCTCCTTTGGTTTTGAAAATTGATGTTATTGAAGCTTCCTCATAGGTTTCAATGTAAAAATCTAGATCTATAAACTTAATATTTAATTTTTCAGAAAGTTGTTTCCCAACCGCTGATTTCCCTGATGCCATATAGCCTAATAATACAATTTTCATATAATAAATTTGTCTAAAAAAATAAGATTACAAATATCGTTTAAAAAACTACAAAAAAAAACTTGTATTTTAAACATTAGATAGTATATTTGCACTCGCAATTGCAAAAGGAAAGACCTGGTAGCTCAGTTGGTAGAGCACCTCCCTTTTAAGGAGGTGGTCCTGGGTTCGAGCCCCAGCCAGGTCACAAAAAAAGTTAAGTTTTTACTTAACTTTTTTTGTATAAGATAGTTAAGCGCGTATGGCGGAATTGGTAGACGCGCCAGCTTGAGGGGCTGGTGTTCGCTTAGAACGTGCTGGTTCGAATCCAGTTATGCGCACACTTAAAAACACCTAACTTTTTTTATTATTTTTACATAGCTTTACTTTGTGGCTATTTTAAAAATGATTAATTTTATTGCTTAATCAAGAAAAAATGAAAAAATACATTTATACAATAGTTTTATCAACATTATTATGGTCGTGTGGTGGTTCAGGTGGAGATTCTCCAGACCCAGAACCAGAGAATAATGCTCCAAACATTCCAACGTTAGTATATCCGTCAGCCAACTTACTTTGTATTGATAATTCAATTGAGTTTAAATGGAACGCTGCAACAGATCCTGATGATGATCCTGTTACCTACCAAATTCAGATAGCTAAAGACAATCAATTTACTCAAATAGTACAATCTGTATCTAATACTTCTACAGTTAAATTATTTTCACTAGAAAAAGGTGTAGCCTATTATTGGAGAGTAAGTGCAAAGGATAACAAGAATTTAGCCAGTGCATATTCAACTGTAAATTCATTTTATACGGAAGGAGAAGGTGTTTCAAATTACTTGCCTTTTTCACCAGAGATTGTTGCCCCAACATTAAACGCAACAGTAACTGAAACAAGTACAATATTAGAATGGAATGCTTCTGACGTGGATAACGATCCGCTTTCTTTTGATGTTTATTTTGGAACAGCTAAAACACCAACAACAATTGTTGCCTCAAACCAAACTGCTAAAACATTTAATGTAAATGTTACAGGAGGAACTTCTTATTATTGGAAAATTGTTGTAAAAGATGATAAAGGTGGCGAAACAATTGGCCAGGTATGGAATTTTAAAACCGATTAATTAAACAACCAATTTTTAAAAATTAAAGCCTTTATTTAGTACTAAATAAAGGCTTTTTAATTTCTAAGATGATTAAAATTTCTCAAATCTTTAACTTAATTAATAACTAATAATTACTATTATTGCATATGCAAAAAAGAATTATTTATTTAGTACTGCTTTTAGTTTCTGTAAAAATATTTTCACAAGAACCAACTAAAATTGATTCTCTCAGAAACAGTATTACAAATGTTACTCTAAAAGGACAAATTGTAGATCAGCTGGATAAAACACCTTTAAAAGGTGCCCATATTTTTAACCTAAATGATGTTTTTGGAACTATTACAAATGAAAACGGTGATTTTGAAATCGCTATTGCCGTAAGTGATACTATTTATGTTTCTTACTTAGGATATCAATCTATTAAATTAAAAATAACGAACGATTTATTAAAAGGAAACGAATTGGTTATAGAACTCTATGAAAAAGCCGAAGAAATTAGTGAGGTTGTAGTAAAGTCTCATAAATTAATTGGTGTTTTAGAAATAGATGCTAAAAATGTTCCAAAAGATAAATATTCACGAATTCATATTAATGGTTTACCACAAACTTATGAAGTTGGCACAAGACAACGAAAAGAGTTTAATTCGCCCGTGGATGCCTTATTTAGACCCATTGACTTTGTATATAATATGTTTGGAAAAAAACCAAAACAATTAAAGAAGCTTAAAAAAATGCGTGATAATGATGAATTACGTCAACTTTTAGAAGCAAAATTTAATAGAGAGTTAATGATGGAATATCTTGAAATGGATGCAGCAGAATTAACCGAACTATTGAATGAGTGTAATTATTCTGATTACTTTATTAAACAAGCTAGCGATTTACAGTTAATTGAAGCGGTTTTATTATGCTATGAAAACTACAAAGCAATAAAAAAAGGAAGTACCATAAAAGTTATTGATAAATAATTGACTTACAATTTTGATTTTCAAATTGTAAATTAAGAATTATCAAAAAAAGTCTGATGATAAATTTTTTGTAAGAAGTTACATTTGAATTCACAATAAAAACAAAAAAACCTTTGAAAATCAAAGGTTTTTTATATTATTTTAATAACGATTAAATCTAACCTAATACTTCTGCTACTTTAGCTCCAATTTTTGCAGGAGAATCCACAACGTGAATACCATTTTCTCTTAAAATTTTCATTTTAGCCTGTGCTGTATCATCTTTACCACCTACAATTGCTCCAGCGTGCCCCATGGTTCTACCTTTTGGTGCTGTTTGTCCAGCAATAAAACCAACAACTGGCTTTTTGTTTCCAGTAGCTTTTATCCATTGCGCGGCTTCTGCTTCTAATTGACCTCCAATTTCACCAATCATTACAATACATTTTGTCTCGTCATCATTCATAAGCAATTCCACAGCGTCTTTAGTAGTAGTTCCTATAATTGGATCTCCACCAATACCAATAGCAGTTGTAATTCCATAGCCTTGTTTTACAACTTGATCAGCAGCCTCATATGTTAGTGTACCCGATTTTGAAACAATACCAACTGAACCTTTTCTAAAAATAAACCCTGGCATAATACCTACCTTAGCTTCTTCTGGAGTTATTACTCCTGGACAGTTAGGTCCAACCAATCTACAATCTTTAGTTGCTATATATGCTTTAACTTTAACCATATCGGCAACTGGAATTCCTTCTGTAATACAAATAATAACTTTTATTCCTGCGGCAGCAGCTTCCATAATTGCATCTGCTGCAAAAGCTGGTGGTACAAATATAATTGACGTATCGGCAGCAACTTTATCTACAGCATCTTGTACTGTATTAAAAACAGGTTTTTCAAGATGCAATTGACCTCCTTTTCCTGGAGTTACACCACCTACAACATTAGTTCCATACTCAATCATTTGGGTAGCGTGAAATGTTCCTTCACCTCCTGTAAAACCCTGTACAATTATATTTGAATTTTTATTTACTAAAACGCTCATTTGTATGTATTTTATTTTTAAACTATTACAAAAGTAATTTATTTTATAACTTTAACTTAAAATAAAGTTTACTTTTTTTGATTTTTTATAATTTGTTTAATCGCAACAATTTCTTTCAATTTTTTTCTTGACTCTTCAATGGGTGTGCCGAAATAAGTTAAATTCCCTTTAATAGATTTTGTAACACCTGTTTGTCCTAAAACAACTGCATTTTCTCCTATAGTAATTCCGCTATTTGTCCCAACTTGTCCCCATAAAGTTACGTTATCTTCAACAATAACGCAGCCTGCAATACCTGTTTGGGCAGCTATCAAACAATTCTCACCTATAATTGTATCATGACCTATTTGAACTTGATTGTCAATCTTGGTTCCTTTGCCAATTGTAGTATTTCCTGAAACACCTCTATCTATGGTGCACAATGCACCTATATCTACATTATCTTTAATAATAATACTTCCACCAGAAATTAATTTATCATAACCGGTTTTACGTTTTTTATAATAAAATGCATCGGCTCCTAATATTGAACCTGAATGAATTGTAACATTATTACCAATAGTACAATTATCATAAATTGTAACGTTTGGATAAATTATACAGTTTTTTCCAATAGTAACATTACTTCCAATAAAAACATTCGGCTGAACAATTGTTCCTTTTCCTATAACAGCTGAATCAGCTATTACTTTATTAGCTGGTTTAAAAGCATTAAAATACTTGGTAAGTTTATTAAAATCTGAAAAAGGATCTTTGGATATTAATAATGCTTTTCCTTCTGGACAAGCTACTTTTTTATTAATTAAAACAACAGAAGCTTTTGATTTCAAAGCTTTATCGTAATACTTCGGATGGTCAACAAAAACGATATCACCATCTTCTACAACATGAATTTCGTTGCACCCATAAATTGGAAAATCATCTGGACCAATGTATGGAACCTCTAATAATTTTGCAATTTCCAACAAACTATATTTTTGGGGAAATTTCATAGTTTTACTCTTTAACCCTTTCTAAATATGAGCTTTTTGAAGTGTCTATTTTAATTTTATCACCTTCATTTATAAATAAAGGTACATTAATTTGAGCACCTGTTTCTACAGTTGCTGGTTTTGTAGCGTTAGTAGCTGTATTTCCTTTAACACCAGGTTCTGTATGCGTTATTTCTAATATTACACTAGAAGGCATTTCTACTGATAAAGGCATACTATCTTCAGTATTAAAAATAACCGTAACTACCTCTCCTTCTTTTAAAAGTTCTGGAGTATCAAGTGTTTCTTTGCCTAAAGTAATTTGATTGTAGTCCTCTGTATTCATAAAGTGAAATATATCACCTTCTGGATATAAAAATTGATACTTTCTAGTTTCTACTCTAATATCTTCAATTTTTCTTCCTGCTGGGAATGTATTGTCTAATAATTTTCCTGTAGATAAACTTTTAAGTTTGGTTCTAACAAATGCAGGTCCTTTACCTGGCTTTACATGTAAAAATTCTACTACTTTAAAAATATCATTATTATATTTTATACATAAACCGTTTCTAATATCTGATGTTGTTGCCATTTGTTTTATTTAAGTTCTAAGTTTTAATTTTAAGTTTATTATAAATTTGTAGATTATAATTAACTCCCTGTATATCCTTTCATAATACCTCTTTGTGAGTTTTTTATAAAAAGTAATATTTGATCCCTTTCTTTTGTAGCTTCCATTTCGGCTTCAATTATTTCTACCGCTTGTGAAGTATTGTAATTTTTTTGATATAAAAGCCTAAATACATTCTGTATTTCTCTAATTTTTTCAGTGTCAAATCCCCTTCTTCTTAATCCAATTGAATTAATTCCTACGTATGAAAGTGGCTCTTTACCAGCTTTGGTATATGGAGGAACATCTTTTCTAACTAAAGACCCACCTGAAACCATTGCATGTTCTCCTATATGAATAAATTGATGTACCGCTACCAATCCGCTTAATATTGCAAAATCACCAATTGTAACATGTCCAGCAATTACAGAACCGTTGGCCAAAATACAATTATTTCCTATTACACAATCGTGTGCAATGTGTGACGTTGCCATGATTAAACAATTATCTCCAATTTGTGTTTTCCCTAAGGCTTTAGTTCCCCTATTAATGGTGCAACATTCTCTAATGGTTGTATTATCACCAATAATTGCTAAAGAATCTTCACCATCAAATTTTAAATCTTGTGGAATTGCAGAAATTACTGCTCCTGGAAAAATTCTACAATTTTTCCCAATTCTTGCACCTTCCATTATGGTAACATTAGACCCAATCCAAGTTCCGGAACCAATAATAACATTATTATGAATTGTTGTAAAAGGCTCTACTACTACGTTGGTAGCAATTTTGGCACCTGGGTGTATATATGCTAAAGGTTGATTCATTATTCTTTAGGTTTTTTTGCAATTTGTGCCATTAATTCGGCTTCCACAACTAATTTTCCATTTGCATAACCGTAAGATTGCATATGACAAATACCACGTCTAATAGGAGATATTAATTCGGCTTTAAATATTAAGGTATCACCTGGTAATACTTTTTGTTTAAATTTAACATTATCCATTTTCATAAAATATGTTAAATAGTTTTCTGGATCTGGTACCGTACTCAATACTAAAACCCCTCCACATTGTGCCATAGCTTCAACTTGTAATACACCGGGCATTACAGGTGCTCCAGGAAAATGTCCAACAAAAAAATCTTCATTCATTGTAACATTTTTCATACCAACAACATGAGTATCTGAAAGTTCAATAATTCTATCTATTAATAAAAATGGAGGCCTATGTGGTAAAATATTCATTATTTCATGAATATCCATAAGTGGTGGCTGATTTAAATCAAAAGTAGGAACTTTATTTCTTTTTTCTTGTTTAATAATTTTTTGAAGTTTTTTAGCAAATATAGTATTTATTAAATGTCCTGGTTTATTTGCTATAACTTTTCCTTTAATTCTGGTACCTGCCAAAGCTAAATCTCCAATTACATCTAACAATTTATGTCTTGCTGCCTCATTGGCCCAACGTAACGTTAAATTATCTAATATTCCATTAGGTTTTACAGTTAGCGTATCTTTGTTAAAGGCTTTCTTTAATTTGGTCATAGTTGCTTCTGAGATTTCTTTATCTACATAAACTATGGCATTGTTTAAATCTCCACCTTTAATTAAATCGTTGTCTAGCAGCATTTCAAGTTCATGTAAAAAACTAAAAGTACGTGCATCTGAAATTTCCTTTTTAAAATCTTTTAACGAATTTAAAGTGGCATTTTGTGTGCCAAGAACTTTTGTTCCAAAATCTACCATTGCTGTAATTTGGTACTCATCAGAAGGCATTAAAATAATTTCGCTGCCAGTTTCTTCATCTTTGTAAGAAATTATTTCTTTAACTACATATTCTTCTCTTTCTGCTTTTTGTTCTTGAATTCCAGCTTTTTCAAGTGCTTCAATAAACTGCCTAGAAGAACCGTCCATTATTGGAGGTTCCGCACTATTTATTTCAATACAAATATTATCAATATCCAAGGCAACAACTGCCGCCAAAACATGCTCAGATGTATTTACAAAAACACCTCTCTTTTCTAAATTTGTACCACGTTGTGTATTAACAACATATTCTGCACTTGCTTCAATTACAGGTTCTCCTTCCAAATCAATTCTAACAAAAGCATACCCATAATTAACTGGTGCAGGTTTAAATGTCATAGTAACTTTATTACCTGTATGCAAACCAACTCCAGAGAGCGTTACCTCATTTTTAATTGTTTTTTGTTTAGTACTCATATTTTTCTTTTAAAGCTTTTACTTTTTTCTCTAAACTATTAATTGTTGCTACAATACTTGGTAATTTTCTAAAATAAACATACGATTTATTAAAATCTGAATATCCAAAGGCAGGTGTGCCCTGAATAATTTCATCATCTTTTATGTTTTTACCAATTCCTGATTGTGCTTGTATCCTAACATTATTCCCAATTGTTAAATGTCCCGCAATACCTACTTGTCCACCAATCATACAGTTTTCTCCTATTTTTGAGGAACCTGCAATACCTGTTTGTGCAGCGATTACAGTGTTTTTACCAATTTCAACATTATGCGCTACTTGAATTTGGTTGTCTAACTTTACGCCTTCCCTTATAATTGTTGAACCTAAGGTTGCCCTATCAATTGTTGTTACCGCACCAATATCTACATAATCTTCAATTATTACATTTCCAATTTGAGGAATTTTATCATAAACACCATCCTTACTCGGTGCAAAGCCAAATCCATCTGCGCCAATAATTGCTCCTGAATTTATAACACAGTTATTGCCAATTTCAGTTTCAGAATATATTTTAGCTCCAGAAAATAAAACAACATTATCTCCAATTTTTACATTATCTCCAATATAGACATTCGGATAAATTTTTGCATTCTTCCCAATACTAACATTATTGCCAATATATGCGAATGCTCCAATATAAATATCTTCTAAAACTTTGGCACTTTTTGCTATAAAGGAAGGTTCTTCTATACCTGATTTTTGAGATTTAGCTTGATTATAATATTCTAATAATAAGGCAAAAGATTGATAGGCATCATCAACTTTTATAAGTGTTGTGTTATACTCCTTTTCTGGAATAAAATGTTTCCCAACTATTGCAATAGATGCTTTTGTTGAATAAATATACGGTGTATATTTTGGATTGGACAAAAAAGTTAACGAACCTTTTTCTCCTTCTTCAATTTTAGAAAGTTTATAAACTTCCACGTCTGCGTCCCCCTCAATATCTCCTCCTAAAATTTCTGCTATTTGGCTTGCTGTAAATTTCATTTGATGCAAAAGTAAAAAAAAAGTATCACTATACCTATTTCTTTGGATAACACAAGTAATACTTATTTACTGGTTTAGATAGTGCTTGAATATTTAAATGATCTGATGCTTCAATAACATCTTTAACGTCTCCATTTTTAAAAACTAATTTTATAGTGCTCTTTGTTGAATCATAAGCTTGGTTGCTAATTTTACCACTATAAACTAAATAATTTACTTCGTCATCATTTAAATTAAATGTCTTTTTTAAGTGTTTTTTTACGCTCTCAATTTCTTCTTTAGTGAATGGATGATTTTGCAATTCAACTTTTGGTAACTTTCTATTAATTAAATTCTCCGATAATTTTGAAAGAATTAAATCCTTATTAGAAATCCATTCTTTAATGGAAGCCAACACATCATAATCATCTAATTTTGCAAATATTTTAAGTGTTGCTGAATTAAAATTTTCTTCGCTTATCTGATTGATTAAAAAATAATTAAACGCCTTACTAGCAGGTAATTTAGCTCCTTCAAACACTAATTCTTTAGCTCGTAAAAGCACTTTTTCTAATAATTTCTCTGCCCCCAAGCCAGTTTTGTGTAAATAAACTTGCCAATACATTAAACGCCTTGCAACAATAAATTTTTCTACTGAATAAATCCCTTTTTCTTCAACAACTAAATCATCATTTTTCACATTTAACATAGTAATTAAACGTTCCGAATTTATATTCCCTTCAGAAACTCCTGTATAAAAACTATCTCTTTTTAAATAATCTAATCGATCCATATCTAGCTGACTAGCAATTAATTGATAAAAGAATTTACGATTGTAATCTCCTCTAAAAATTGTGATTGCCAAAGTCAATTTTCCTTTAAACTCTTCGTTTAAAGCTTCCATAAACTTTAAAGAAATTGTTTCATGATGTATTCCTGTAGCAATACTTTGCTCTAGCGCATGTGAAAATGGCCCGTGACCAATGTCATGCAATAAAATGGCTATATAAAGTGCATTTGCCTCTTCGTCTGAAATTTCAACACCTTTAAATTTTAAGATGCGTACAGTTTTCTGCATTAAATGCATACAACCCAAGGCGTGATGAAATCTTGTATGATGCGCTCCAGGATATACCAAATGCGATAAACCCATTTGAGATATTCTTCTTAAACGCTGAAAGTAAGGATGTTCTATTAAATCGTATATTAAAGCATTCGGAATGGTAATAAAACCGTAAATTGGATCGTTTAATATTTTAAGTTTGTTCGTGTTTTTTTCGTTCAAAACAATTATTTTATTAATAATGCTACAAAGATAACAAACAATATGAGTGAAATAAGTATTTTATGGGTTGATGATGAAATTGATTTATTAAAACCACACATTCTATTTTTAGAAAAAAAAGGATATGCTGTTACAAAATGTAATAATGGTGCTGATGCCATTGATTTATGTGAAGAAAACAATTACGATATTGTTTTTTTAGATGAAAATATGCCAGGATTAAGCGGATTAGAAACCTTGTCCGAAATTAAAAGCAAACGCGCAAATCTTCCAATTGTAATGATTACTAAGAGCGAAGAGGAATATATTATGGAAGATGCTATTGGAAATAAAATTGCCGATTATTTAATAAAACCTGTAAACCCGCATCAAATTTTATTAAGCCTTAAAAAGAATTTAGACCATTCTCGCCTAGTTTCAGAAAAAACCACTTCTAATTACCAACAAGAATTTAGAAAAATAGCAATGGATTTAGCTATGGTCAATTCTTATAAAGAATGGATTACAGTTTATAAAAAGTTGGTTTACTGGGAGTTGGAGCTTGAAAACATTAGCGACTCTGGAATGGTAGAAATTCTAGAGAGTCAGAAACAAGAAGCGAATTCGTTATTCTTTAAATTTATTAAAAGGAATTACCAAGATTGGATTCAAAATCCTGAAGAAGCTCCAATTTTATCAAACACTTTGTTTAAAAAAATTATAATTCCCGAGGTTAAAACTTCAAAAGGAACGCTTTTAGTAGTAATTGATAATTTACGATACGACCAATTTAATATCATTGAAAAAACAATTACTGAATACTATAAAAAACAATTTGAAGTTCCTTATTTAAGTATTCTACCAACAGCGACACAGTATGCTAGAAATTCCATTTTTTCGGGCTTAATGCCTTTAGAAATGGAACAACAACATCCAGATTTTTGGAAAAACGATACCGATGAGGGTGGTAAAAACTTATATGAAAAAGAATTTTTAGAAGCACAGCTACAACGACTTAGAGAAGACTTAAAATTTGAATATTATAAGATTACCAATTTAAAATCTGGTAAACAATTAGCTGATAGCTTTAATAGTGTAAAAGAAAATGACTTAACCGTTATTGTGTACAATTTTGTTGATATGATTTCACATGCAAAAACCGAAATGGAGGTTATTAAAGAATTAGCAAGAGACGACAAAGCCTATAGGTCTTTAACAAACAGCTGGTTTTTAAATTCGCCTTTATTAGAAATAATTCAAAAAGCACAAAAACTTGGATTAAAATTAATTGTTACAACTGACCACGGAACTATAAATTCAAAAGCTCCTTCAAAGGTTATTGGCGACAAAAATATCAGCTCAAATTTAAGATACAAAACCGGTAAAAGCCTTTCGTATGAAGATAAAGAAGTTTTTGCAATTAAAAATCCAAAAGATATTTTATTACCTTCTTTATCCATGAATAGTTCTTTTATTTTTGCAAAAGAAGATTATTTCTTCGCATATCCTAATAATTACAATCATTTTGTAAAATATTATAGAAATACATACCAACACGGAGGTATTTCTTTAGAGGAAATGATAATTCCATGTGCTATATTTGTAGCGAAATAATTCGGCTATTAGCTTTTTGCTTATGGCCTTTAGCCTTTAAAATATGATTAAAAACTACACACTACAACAACTTCCAGAAATTGCTAAAGAAGTTATTGATTTTTCAAAACATAAGGTACTACTTTTTTATGGAGAAATGGGTGTCGGAAAAACAACACTTATAAAAGAAATTGTTAAACAATTAGGTGTTTTAGATACAGTAAGCTCCCCTACTTTTTCATTAGTTAACGAATACCATTGTTCAAAAAATGAAAAAGTTTATCATTTCGATTTTTATAGAATTAATAAAGAAGAGGAAGCTATGGATATGGGAATTGAAGAATATTTTTACAGTAACAACTGGTGTTTAGTAGAATGGCCAAATAAAGTAGAAAATTTATTACCTTTAAACTCAGTAATTATTACAATTACAGCATTAGAAAATCAGCTACGAACAATAGAAGTTAGAAATAATGAGTAAAAAAATTACTTCACCATTTAGCAAACAAGAGCTAATTCCGCAAGAGGAAACTTTGGAAGTTAGCAAACAAAAAGGCTCCCTTGTTATTGGAATTCCTAAAGAAACACATTATCAAGAGAAGCGTGTTTGCCTAACACCAGATGCTGTTGCAGCGTTAACAAATCAAGGTCATAAATTTATTATTGAAACAGGTGCAGGTGAAGGTGCTAATTTTTCTGACAACGAATATTCTGAAGCTGGTGCAAAAATATCATATGATGTTAAAGAAGTTTTTGGTTGTCATATTATTTTAAAAGTAGAACCACCTTCGTTAGATGAAATACAGTTAATACATCCGCAAAGTATTTTATTCTCTGCGTTACAACTTAAAACACAAACTAAAAAATATTTTGAAGCATTAGCAAGGAAGCATATTACAGCTGTAGCATTTGACTTTATTAGAGACGAACAAGGAATATATTCAGTAGTAAAATCTTTAAGTGAAATTGCAGGTACTGCCTCTATTTTAATTGCAGCTGAAATGATGAGTAAAGATAAAGAAGGTAATGGATTGCTATTAGGAAATATTAGTGGTGTACCTCCTACCGAAGTTGTAATTTTAGGTGCAGGAACCGTTGCAGAATTTGCAGCTAGATCCGCTATTGGTTTAGGTGCAAATGTAAAAGTTTTTGATAATTCTTTAACTAAATTAAGAAGTTTACAACACAATTTAGGAAGACCTATCTATACTTCAACCATACAACCAAAAACACTTCAAAAGGCTTTAATGCGTTGCGATATAGCTATTGGAGCAGTTAGAGGAAATTCTCGTTCACCTGTACTAGTTACTGAAGCCATGGTGCAACAAATGAAAACGGGTGCCGTAATTGTTGATGTTAGTATAGATCGTGGTGGATGTTTTGAAACTTCTGAAGTTACAACGCATAAAAATCCTATTGTAGAAAAATTTGGGGTTATTCATTATTGCGTGCCAAATATCCCATCTAGATATTCTAGAACGGCCTCATTATCAATAAGTAACATATTTACACCCTACCTTTCAAATATTTCAGAAGAAGGTGGATTTGAAAATGCTGTGAGATTTGATAAAAGTTTACAAAAAGGAATGTATTTTTACCACGGAATTTTAACTAACAAATCTGTAGGAGATTGGTTTAACATTCCTTTTAGAGATATAAACTTATTATTTTTGTAGTATGACTTTTAAACAACGCTTGCCTTATTTTTTAGGTGGATTAACCATAGGAATTATTATTGTAGTATTTGTATTTGAAAAAAAGAATACCACTTTTGATTATGGTCCAAATGCACGCGTATTAAAAAATATACGCTTAAAAGAACGTGTGTTTTCTGAAAAAGCTTTAGCTATTCTAAATACTTATGAAATTGATACTGCTAAAATATCTCAAGTCCTTAAAAAAGGTGATGTTGATTTAAGAAATAAAATTAAATTAGATAGTTGTTTGTATACATACACTATTCAAGGAAAACAAGAATTAAAAAACATAACCTTAACGGTTACCAATTGCGAATCTATGGCAATAATTGAAGATATTAAGATTGAGTAATTTTTTATTGGTTTAAATCTGCTATTTCTTCGATTGGAATCTAAATATTAATGATTTAAATTTTACGGATTGCAGCAAATCCTCTATATATAACAATTTATTTAAACTCTACTGTCATTCCTGAGTAGGCAAGAATCTAAACTATTCTGTTTAAATACAAAACACAATTTTGGAGTATAATCAACTTAATTTTTTAGGTGTATAACTTTTTAAGTCTCTGGTCATCAACCTACCAATTATGGATTCCTTCCTACGCAGGAATGATAAAATAAAATCTTAATTAAATTCAGTTTTCAGCATAATAATTTTCCTTAATTTTTATAATGCTTTTTATCGTTTTTTCTAACCAATCCTGGTATTTTTCCGATTTTTCTAGTTCCGATAATTGCCAATTAACAGTAGATGCTTTTAATTTTTCATTCATATTTTGAAGAATAATTGCTGCAGCCACAGAAATATTTAAACTCTCAGTAAAACCAACCATTGGTATCTTTAAAAAACCATCTGCATTATCCATTACATCTTTTGAAAGTCCTTCTTTTTCAACTCCAAAAAAGAATGCCGATTTTTGAGTAATATCAAAATCTTGTAATAAACAGGATTCATTATGAGGTGTTGTAGCAATTATCTTATAACCTTTTTCTCTTAAAGCAGCAATACAATTTAGTGTATTATTGGTATCCTTTTGATTGTACATAGAAAAATCCACCCATTTTTGGGCTCCTTTTGCAACCAATCTAGATGCGTAAAATTTATATTTACTCTCAATCACATGCATGTCCTGAACTCCAAAAATATCACACGTTCTCACCATCGCACTTGCATTATGTGGTTGAAAAATATCTTCAATCGCCACTGTAAAATGCCTTGTACGTTCGTTTAGCACTTTTTTAAATAATGCTTTTCTTTTTTCAGTGACAAACTGTTCTAAATATACTGTATACTTTTTATCTACCATTCAAAAATTACCTTTTTTCAAAGATAAATTTTTACTTTTGAATAAATTACTGATATGAAAAAAATAGTTGTTCTTACGGGTGCTGGGATGAGTGCTGAAAGTGGAATTAGCACATTTAGAGATACTGATGGACTTTGGGAAGGGCATGATGTTATGGAGGTTGCCTCTCCTATTGGCTGGAATAAAAACAAAGCACTTGTTTTAGATTTTTACAATAAACGAAGACAACAATTGTTAACAGTTGTTCCAAATCTAGCACATAAAGCATTGGTTGCCTTAGAAGAAAAATATCGAGTAACTATTATTACGCAAAATATAGATGATTTACACGAACGCGCTGGAAGTAAAAACGTATTGCATTTGCACGGAGAACTGTTAAAAGTTAGAAGTATCAAAAACCCTAATTTAATCTATTCCTGGAATAAAGATGTTTTATTAGGTGATACGTGTGAAGAAAGGTCGCAATTAAGACCTCATATTGTTTGGTTCGGAGAAGAAGTTCCAATGTTAGAAAAAGCTATTGAAATAACTTCTAAAGCCGACATATTAATGATTATAGGGACATCTATGCAAGTATATCCTGCTGCAAATTTGATACATTATATCACACCCCAAATTCCAGTATATTTTATTGATCCAAAACCAGCAATACAGAAAAACTACTTTCCAAATTTAAAAGTATTTGCTGAAAAGGCCTCTACAGGAGTTGTAAAGGTTGTTACTGAATTAATTGACCAATAGCATTAAATAAATCGCCTTTTGAAATAACACTTCCCATTTCAATCAACTTAAAAAGCTCTACATTTCGTTCTTGAGTATATTTTTTTGATGCTTTAAAATAGTCTATATCATCATTCACAGGATTTTTTAAAAACCAGTTGAAGTCGTTTTTATCTAAAAAACTTTTAGAAGTATCGTTTAACTTAATGTAAATTCTAATTATTTCTTTTGAAGAACATTTAAATAAATTAATATCGTTTTTAGAAATATGTTCTAAATACTCTGTTTTAGTAAGCACATCTTCCCAAACAACATCACTAAAAATATTCAATTCTTCTTCAGCCATTGTTGGCTTTTCTTTTTTTATGGTTTCCCACTCTTTTACATCAATTTGCTGTGTTGCTAAAAATTTAGCAAACTCCGTATTCAGTTCAGAGAACTGTTCTTTTGTAAGTTGTCTGTATTTCATTAAATGATAAAAATTTAAACAAGTTCGATTTATAAAAATATTAAATTATATCTTTTTTATATTTTGCTGATTAAGTGCTGTAAAGATGAAACTATTAGTACTTCTATGCTACTTTTAAACAAAAAAACCGCCCAAGTTGGGCGGTTTCATTAAATATATAAAAATCTTATGATTTTATTTTATTGTGCTTCTGCAATTACATCAACAGGTATATCTACAATTACCGCTCTATGTAATCTTATAGTTGCATTATACTTTCCTAGTCTTTTAATGTTTCCACCTTCAACTTTAATGTATTTTTTATCAACTTTGTGACCTTCAGCAGCTAAAGCTTCTGATACGTTTCCGTTATTAACAGAACCAAATAATTTAGTTCCATCACCAGTTTTAGCTGTAATTTTAATTTCTAATTCTTTAATTGCATCTGCAATCTTAGTTGCATCTTTTATTAGTTTTTCTTCTTTATAAGCACGTTGCTTTAAAGTTTCAGCTAATACTTTTTTCGCTGATGTAGTTGCTAATACTGCAAATCCATGAGGAATTAAAAAGTTACGACCGTAACCATTCTTTACAGTTACAATATCATCTATAAAACCTAAGTTTTCAACGTCTTGTTTTAATATAATTTCCATGATTCCTTTCAGTTTTATTTTAACATATCGCCAACGTATGGCATTAAAGCTAAGTGACGTGCTCTTTTAATAGCTACAGAAACTTTACGTTGATATTTTAATGAAGTACCCGTTAAACGACGTGGTAAAATTTTACCTTGTTCGTTTACTAAGTATAATAAAAAGTCAGCATCTTTATAATCAATATACTTGATACCGTTCTTTTTAAAACGACAGTATTTTTTTACTTGTTTTGTGTCAATATCTAATGGAGTTAGGTAACGAACATCACCTTGTTTTCCTCCTTTTGCTTGTTGTTCTATAGACATAACTCTTATTTTTTAGTTGCTTTAACTCTTTCTCTTCTTTTTTCAGCCCAAGCAGCAGCATGTTTGTCTAACTTTACAGTTAAATAACGCATAATACTATCGTCTCTTCTAAATTCAAGTTCAAAAGCGGCAATTTCTTGTCCGTCTAGCTTGTATTCAAATAAGTGATAAAAACCACTTTTTTTGTTTTGGATTGGATACGCTAACTTTTTTAGCCCCCAGTCTTCTTTTGAGATCATTTCGGCACCTTTAGAAACAAGATAGTCCTCGAACTTCTTTACTGTTTCCTTTATCTGGATATCAGATAAAACGGGATTCAAAATGAAAACAGTTTCGTAATGATTCATAATTAAAAATTTTAAGTTTTACTTTTAAGGGTGCAAATATACTCTTTTATTATTATTTGGCAAGGGGAAATTTAATAAAAAATGAAGTCTTTATATTACTTTCCTAATATTAAATATTTAGCCGATGTAACCTTTACCCTCTTCAAATATAAATCCGTAAGGGAGCTTCGACTCCGCTTATCCGCCATAAACTTTAATTCTTTATCCCTTTTCCATCTTCAACCTTTCAACTATTAATCTAACTTAATAACTATCAACATCTATATTAAATTTAATAGAACGAAATTGCTTAACCGCTTGAAATGAGTTTTTAACACGTAAAATGTTTGCTTTAGTGGCGCTTAACGATTGTTTTTGTGGAATTTTAATAATAATATGACGAATAAAATAGTTGCGAATTTTTGAAATTGCGGGTGTTGTAGGCCCTAAAATTTGGTTCTTAAAAATAGTTGTTAGTGATTTCCCTAACCAATTCGCACCTTCATCTACTCTAATAAAATCTTTATGACGTAACGTAATTTTAATAATTCTATAAAATGGCGGATAGTGGTATTGCCAACGCTCATCCAATTGTTCTTTAAACATTTCATTATAAGAATTGGTAGAGACCTGTTGTAAAATCTGATGGTAAGGATTAAATGTTTGTATGGCTACTTTACCTCTTTTTTTAGACCTTCCTGCTCTTCCTGCAACCTGAACCATTAATTGATAACTACGTTCATGGGCTCTAAAATCTGGAAAATTAAGCATACTATCTGCACTCATAATTCCAACTAATGATACATTTGCAAAATCCAATCCCTTTGAAAGCATTTGTGTACCAACCAAAATATCTATTTCTTGAGCTTCAAATTTTCCGATAATTTTTTGATACCCATATTTTCCTCGTGTTGTATCTAAGTCCATTCTGCCAATTGAAGTATCTGGAAATAATTGTTCTAATTCCGCCTCAATTTGCTCTGTTCCAAAACCTTTAGTATTTAATTTTTCACTTCCACAAGCGCCACAATTATGAGGCATCGCTTGTCTGTAACCACAATAATGGCAACGTAATTCTTTTCTAAAACTATGAAAAGTTAAACTCACATCGCATTGGGGGCATTGAGGTGAAACTCCACAAGTTTCACATTCTACAACAGGAGCAAAACCTCTCCTATTCTGAAATAAAATAACTTGTTCTTTTTCGTCTAGAGCGTCTTGAATCATTTCTAGCAACCTATCAGAAAAATGGCCTTTCATTCTTTTTTTACGATGTTTTTCTTTAACATCAACCAACTCTATTTCTGGCAATAACACATCTCCAAAACGTCTGTTTAATTCCACCAAACCATATTTACCTTGCTGTGCATTGTAAAAAGTTTCAACACTTGGAGTTGCAGAACCTAACAATACTTTTGCATTGTGTAAGTTGGCTAAAACAATTGCTGCATCTCTAGCGTGGTAACGTGGCGCAGGATCGAATTGTTTAAAAGAAGGCTCGTGTTCTTCATCTACAATAACAAATCCTAAATTTGAAAATGGTAAAAATAATGAGGACCGTGCTCCTAAAATAAGCTGTGCTTTTTGTTTGTTTTCCAATACATTATTCCAAACTTCAACGCGTTCATTCATAGAATATTTTGAATGAAAAACAGATAAATATTCCCCAAAATAATGTTGCAATCTTTCAATTAATTGGGTTGTTAAGGCAATTTCAGGCAGTAAATAAAGCA
Organism: Lutibacter litoralis; assembly: GCF_014646675.1. GTDB lineage: Bacteria > Bacteroidota > Bacteroidia > Flavobacteriales > Flavobacteriaceae > Lutibacter > Lutibacter litoralis. The sequence continues at coordinate 354,811 of NZ_BMNS01000005.1, forward strand.
CTTGCTCTCCATCATCAAGTAATTGTTTAATCAATTTAACGTAAACCTCTGTTTTACCGCTACTTGTAACTCCCTTTAAGAGCGTTACTTGTTTGGTGTTAAAAGTATCCTTTATGGCACTGTAAGCTTCTTGTTGATGTGCTGTTAATTCTTTTATTTCTGAAGTTTTTCCGCTAAAACTTATTCGATCTTTTTGAATAAAATATAATTCGAAAATATCTTTATCTAGCAAGGCTTTTATTACTGCACTAGAAGCCGATGCTTTCTCTTGAAGCTGTGCAACTTTAATAGGTTTTTTTAAACTTTGTAGCTGAAAATAAGTTAAAATAAGTTCACGTTGCTTTTTTGCCCTGCTTAAAGTTTCTAATAATTCCGATAACCTCTCGCTTGCACTCCAAGGTTCTTTTAATCGAATGTATTTAACAAGTTTAGGTTTGTATTGCTCGTAAATTTGCTCTTTAACTACAATAACATTTTTTTCAATTAAAGTTTTAATAATTGGAAACACATTCTTCTTTCCTAATATTTCAATAATTTTAGAAATTGACAATTGCGATTGATGTTGTAAGGCTTCAAAAATTAAAAACTCTTCACCAGATAGTAGTTCTTCATTCTTAAAACCAGCAACTAACTGTATTTCTGTTTCACTTTCTAATAAAAATGCACTTGGCAAGGCTGCTCTAAAAACTTCACCTAAAGAACACATATAATAACTGGCAATCCACTCCCAATGTTTTAATTGCAATTCGTTCACAATGGGTACTTCATCTAAAATCTGGTAAATTTCTTTTGCTTCATATCCAACAGGCGCTGTATTATGAATATTATAGACCAACGCGGTAAATATTTTTGATTTTCCAAATTCTACTGCAACCCGCATCCCAGGCTTTAAAAAGTTAGCTTCGGCTGCTGTTATTTTATAAGTAAATAACTTTTGCAATGGAATTGGTAATATTACGTTGGTATAATTAATAGCTATAATTTTAATATTCTTGAACTACAAAAATAATTAATTGAATATTTTAAAGATACTAATTTTGAATTTTTAATACTATTATTTTAGTACCCTACATTACAGTAGGTTACATATAAAAAAGGGTTTTGGCACGTTGTTTGTAATTAGAACAATGAAAATGCTAGCCAGTAATTTTAGTAATAACCTTAAAAACCCAATATTATGAAAAACAAATTATTCTTATTCGCAACCTTTATATTTGTGAGCTTAGGAGCTTTTGCTGCTAACACAACAAATTCAACTACAACAAACAATTATTACTATAATGATGGAAATTCATTCACATTTGTTGAAAGAGGCGTTACGTTTTCTGTTTTTCAGAATGGAGAATTTGATTTTTACATTAATCCTCGCAAAAGCTTTAATGCCAGTTATCAAGGAAATGGTATAAATATTAGTTACAATTCTGGCTATAATTACGATGCTTACGTGCAATATGATGATTTTGGGGCTGTTATTCAAGTTGAAGATATTCCTATTTATTATGATTATTATGGGCGTGTTACTAGAGTTGGTAATATTGACATCAATTACAATCGCGATCGATTGGTAAGATTAGGTGGATTGAGAGTATATTATAACCATTATGGATCTTACACCCATTTTTCAGGATATATAAATAGTTACAATAGAAATTATGTGTATCATCCTTATCACAATTATTTTTCTAGACCTTTATTTGATTTTAGAATTGTAAGTTACAAACCTTATAGAAATCATTATAAAGTAAATAGGTATAAATATCACAGAGATCATTCAAGAAACAAGTATTATAGTAAAAACAACTATTATAGTAAAAACCGTAATGACCGTAGCTACAACAGACATAATTCTAAAAATCGTTATGCTACAAATAAAGTACCTAAAAGGAGGACTAATAATGTAACACAAAGAAATGATATCCGTTATAAATCAAATACTCAAATAAAAAGGAATAAAACGGCAACAACTAGAAATAACAGCAGTACTAATAGAAATACTACTGTTCAAAGAAGAAATTCTAATGCAGCTAATGAGCGTAGTAAAAATGCAACAACTAGAAATTCATCTGTAAATAACCGTTCTAATAGTAACAATCGTTCTATTGGAAACCGTAATGCAACCGCTCAAAAAAGAAATTATAATATTACAAATGAGCGTAGCAAAAAGGTAACAAACGGCACTCCTGTTAGATCTTCACAAAACAGAAAAACAACTGTAACAAAAAAAAGGACAAAAAATAGTGCAGCTTATAAGCCAGCTAGAACTCAGCAAAAAAGAAATGTTGTTAAAATGACAACTAGAAGTTCAAAAAACAATGCACGTACCACTTCAGAAAATACAAGAAAAAGAAGAAGTTTATAATTTGTTAGTTAGTTACTTACAATGGTTAGCTAACAAAATATCGGGGTTTCACTACTCCGATATTTTTTTTGTCAAAATTTTAAGATAATAGAAATAATTCCACGTTCAAATATAAAATCAACGTCATTGCGATGGAGGTACGACTGAAGCAATCTCATGTAAAGAACTTACAATTATGTATTTAGTTCCAAATTAACAGATTGCCACACTTCGCAAAAGCTACGTTCGCAATGACGTTTTCAAAACTTTTCAAATTGAGACTTTAGACTAAACTAAGTTCCTCGATAAAATAACACTGTACTTATTGTTTTAATTATAATTTTAAAATCTAATAATAAGTTACGCTCTTTAATATAGTATAAATCGTATCGAAGTTTAGTATACTGCTCTTCTTTAGAACTCGCATACGGATATTCTACTTGTGCCCAACCAGTTAAGCCCGGTTTAATTACATTTCTAATTTTATAAAAAGGGTAGTTTACACTCAATTCAGTTACAAATTCTGGTCGTTCAGGTCGTGGTCCAATAATACTCATTTCACCTTTTAAAATATTAATAAACTGAGGTACTTCATCTAACCTGGTACTTCTTAAAAATCTACCAAATTTTGTAATTCTACTATCATTCTTTGTAGCCCATTCAGCTCCATTTTTTTCTGCATTGGGAACCATTGTTCTAAATTTAATAATTTTAAACAACGCACCTCCTTTTCCAACTCTTTCTTGAAAATAAAATAATGAGCCTCTATTGAAAAATAGATTTCCGATAACAATAAACGGAATAATAAAAATTAAAAAAAAGATTCCTAAAATTGATACAACAATATCAAATACTCTATGAAAAATTAGATAAATTCTATTTTGATGACTTTTACTAAAGTTTAAGTGATTGTAAAAATTTTGGTTTAAATGGACCTCTGGAATGCGTTTAGTGATTGATTCAGTAAATTTTTCTGAACTAGTAATTATAGCTCCACTTTTAAAAAGTGAAATCAGTTGCGGCGTAAATGCATTTATAAATTCACTTTTATGAAAATTCTCAACTACAATTTCTGTAATTTTATTTGTTGTAACAAGCTCTTTAAGTACTATTTTTTTTGCATTCAGGTACTTTGCTGACTGATTTTTAATTTCTGTAGGACATATATATCCCACAATATAATTATGAGGTGCTTTGGCCTTTATTATTTTAATTAAGTTATTTACAGCATCTTTATCAGAACCAATAATTAAAATTCGATTAAAAAATAAGGGTGAAAATATAAATTGAATATAAGCAAATCTCCAACTATAAATTGATACCGTAATTGCTAAAAAAAGATACATAATTTGTAACCTGTTCTCAGGTAATATTGGCGTAACAAGTGGTGTAAACACATAAAATAGTGTGGTTAAAAAACCCGTTAATACAGTACTTCTTAAAATTTGATACTTATCATTGGCAACTTTTAAATTATACATTTCAAATATTTCTCCGAACAACAATAAATAAGTACTTAAAACTAGCATATATTTAATAATACCTACTTTTTGGATATTAAAATAATGGAAATTAAACAAATAAGACAACAACATCAATCCCGCAATTACAATTACTACATCAAAAATTCGTAATAAAAGTTTGCGTTCTGAAATTGAAAAATTTATGTTTTTTTGGGGCATATAACTATCTAATTAAATATTTTATAAAGATACGTACTTAGAGTTACTGTTGTCATTTTTTAAAAATAATATTTACGAATACCAAAAAATATCCAACTACAAAAATAATACAATGAATTAAAAATAGAGAGTTTTGCAACATTTCTATAAAATTCCCATTGGTGTTTTAATAAGTTTAATTTATTTCTGGAATGCGATTTTTTTCGAATTCTATATATTGCCAGGGGCTGTTTAATGCCAATAGCAACATCTATAGTTTTTAAATACTGCAGCCACAAACCCATATCTTGTCTGTACAAAATTTCTGGCATATATAATTTTCCTAATTTGTCAATATCTATAAAAGCGGTTAAACAACTTATGGAATTCGATTTTAAAATGTCAGAATAATTTACTTTATCAGGTACTATAAAATCTTTATAACAGGGTTTTAAATCCTCGTCTAATCTATGATAAGATGCAAAAACAAACCCTTTAGTATTTATTACCTTATTTAAGGATGTTTCAATAAAATTAGGCAACCAAATATCATCTGAATCTATAAATGTTAAAAAACTACCTTGAGCTTGTTTTATACCTTTATTTCTAACAATAGCCGGACCAACATTTTGTGGTAACTCTAATAATTTTATTCGTTCATCTTTTTGTTGAAATGTTTTAATAATTTCTACAGAATTATCTGTAGAGCAATCATCAACAATTAATAACTCCCAATTTTCATAACCCTGATTTTGAACACTTTCTATGGTAGCCGCAATGTATCTTGAAGCGTTGTAATTTGGAGTTATAATTGATACTAAGGGGTTCATTTAATCAATATTTGAAATAAAACTTTTTTGTTTGTGTTTACCTTTAATGAAGGTTGCATTCTCTTTGATTTCAGTAACCATATCTTCTTTAAAATACAATTTTACCTCATTCATTAATACCTCTTTTTCTGTACTTTTTAAATTTTGTTCAATTAAAAACAACAGTTTCCCTTTTTTCTCTTGTAATACTTGATACGTTAAAAGTAGCCCTTTTTTAGCTAAATTTTTAAAAATATAGTAAAAATACAAACTTGGATAACTTTCTGTATTACCATAAACCACTGCCCCAACTCTTCCTGTTACTTCTTCTAAAATTAAATGAGGCATTCCACATGCACATACCTTAGATCTAGGAGCCAGTCTAATAATATCTCCTAATTTATAACGAATAATCGGAAAAGAGTACTGTTGCAAATTGGTAACAATTATTTCATTATCAACCTCTTCAACAAGCACACCTTCCATATTGATATGCATGGATCCTTTTGGGCATTCAAACGCAATTATGCCCGTTTCAGCAGCACCATACTCACTAATCATTTTTTGTCCAAACGCTTGTGTAACCTCACTTTGATAGCTTTCGAATATTTTTTCTGAAGTACCTTTTACCATTTTTAAACGCAATGGTTTCTTAAAATGTTTCCTATTTATTTTTTTAGCAGTTTCATAAATAGCAGAAGAATATCCATGTATATACCCTGAGTTATGTAACTTTCTTGCAAAGTTTTTTAATTGTTTATCGTCAAAATTAAAAAGTCTGAACCTATTTTGTAAAAAGTCTAAAAATTTGATTTTTAATTTTGCTTTTTTTGAAAAATTAAATCCCCAGAAATAACCATTCCTTTCCCAAGGCTTCACATTGTACCAAGAATACCCTCTAAACAACGAAGCTCTGTTAAAAGAATCTGTAATTTCTGCTCTCTTAAAAATTAGAGATGCGCCTGTTGTACCCGAAGTGCTCGCTTTAAAAAATCTTGTGGAATTTGTTTTTTGTTGAATATTCTGATTTTCAGAAATTAAATTCTCCTTCGTAATTATGGGTAATTTTTTTAGATCATTCAAGCATATAATAGCTGAAGGGGTTATGCCTGCTTTTTGAAATGCCGTTCTATAAAATTCGGAATTTGTATACGCATTAACAATCAATCCTTTCAACTTTTCTAATTGATAGGCTTCCAGTTCTTCCAACGTCCAATTTTCAGAACTTTTCAAAAATAAATACCATTTATTTAATGATGGATTTCTTAATTTCTGACCGAGTTTAAAAATTGCTTTAGCTATCATTCACTTAATAATTTATACCATTGTTGTTTCACCATTGCAACATCAAAACCTTCAACCAAAGTTCGTGCATTTTGAGTCATTTTTTGGGTTTCAATGGGGTTTTCAATAAGTTTTAAAATAGCTTGTGCCATGGCTTGTTCGTTATTATTTTCAACTAAAAGCCCTTCAACACCATTGTTTATTAAATATGAAATTCCACCAACATTAGTAGAAACCACTGGCAAGCCCAATGCCATAGCCTCTAGTACACTCACAGGAGTATTATCAATTGTAGCTGTATTTATAAAAATATCAAATGCTTCAGATTTTTTAATCCAATTTTCTTTCTTTAAAAACCCTGTAAATTCAATTGAACTTAAAAGATCTTTTTCTTGAGCTATTCGTCTCGCTTTTTTTAAAGTACCATCTTTATCTGAACCTACCATGCATAACACAGCTTCTGGATACTTTTCTTTTAATATTTCCAAAACCTTTATGGCCATTAACGGATTGTATATTTCTTGAAAAGCCCTAACCCATAATAATTTCGGTTGCAAGTTATTTCGCAATTTAAAATTATACTTTTTTATTTCTATCGCATTTGAAATAAAATTCGATTTAAAACCATGTTCTTTAAATTTCTCTAATAAATAATTTGAAGGTGCAACATTTACTTTTGAATGCTTAAACAGTAAGTTCGATAAAAAAGGACTACTATTTAAACGCTTTGGTAAATTTCCGCCGTGCAATATAGGAATGTATTTCAAATTAAACATACGGGCTAATTGTGAAGTTATCACTGCATAATAAAAATTTGAAGTACTATAAGTATCTATTAATAAATAATCAGAATTTCTATGTTCGATAACTCCATAGCACATATTTAACAAACGGACTAATTTATTCTTTTTGTTTGAATACATATTAACTTTAAAGCCCATTTGTACAAACAACTTTGAAAGTAGAACAATAGTAGTAGGATTCTTTGAATCTAAATTATTCCCTATGTAAACAAGTTTTTTCAACTTTTTGCTGCTTAAGTTATTTTAGTAATTTCTTCCTCTTCTTCAGTATTAAAAGTAATAATCATAACACTCATGCCATAAATAAATGCAGGAAACGCAACCCTCATGGCTGAATGGTTAATGGTTAAAAACCAAAATATTAAAAAAGCACTTAAAAAAGCCCTTGCCAAATAAGGCTGGTTTAAAATATGATTTGCTGGAATAAGTAGCAATAAAATTAAAACAATCAAACCAATCATTCCATGTTCACTTAGTAAACGACTCACTTCATTATGTGAAGCCGCTAAAACGTCCGTTTCTTCAAAACGCTCATATTTAGAACCACCAACTCCAATTCCAAAAAAAGGATGTTCAAAAAAATTTTCCAATTCACTCTTAAATAAATCAATTCTACCAGTAGTAAAATCACTCTTAGTAATTCCCGCAGCATTTTTATTCGTATATCTATTAATTAACATTCCTCCTGTTAGATTAGCTGTATATACAAATAGTGCTATCCCAAAAAGCATAATAAGCCCCGTATATTTAAATAATTGCTGTATTTTATCTTTTCTAGCAAGTATATAAAAAAATAGAAATGCACTTATAGCCAACATAGCGGTTATCATTCCTCCTCTCGAAAAGGTTATAAGCCCTCTATAGATTATATAAACAAACAAAAACATGTCAATAAATAATAGCGGAAAAATTCTTTTTTTAAATAACAAATGTGCCACCACAATAAAACTACCCAAACCAATAATAGTTGCTACCTGATTGGGACCATACCCTCCAGATGTAGTAAAATTGGCGTTACTACTAAACCTAATATTATCAATTTCTGGAGTTTTAAGGTATAAGAGAATTACCATTGAAATTATTGGTAATAACATGTAAAACAACACATTAAGCAACGTTGAAATGGCTATTTTCCTTTTATAAAAATACAACGCAGAAACACATAACAATATAGGACCACTTAAATTAAATGCGATGGCTTTCCGAATAGATTCGTTAAAAGGTATGTCTACAAAAGCAATACCAATTAATAAAAGTAAAATGATTGTTAAATATGATATTGAAACATGGTGTCGTTTTTTTTCAACATACAAGCCCAAAAATAAAAACAATAAGACTGAATACTTAGGTAATTCATATAAAAAAGTGCCTCCAGTCATTCTAAACATAACTTCTGAACCAACTACATAAGCACTCCAAAAAATTGCTTGATTGTTCCTGTTTTTTGTTTTAATAATATATATGAGACCGGCAAAAAAAATTAACAACGATAAGATTTTGGATACAAATCCAACTAAAAGCAATGCTCCAAGCATCAGATGAAGTAACACTAATATAAATTCAGTTTTATAACTTTTATTGTATTCCAAGAGATTGTTATATTAATTCTATATCTTTAATTATGACATCACAAATTCAAATTTAATGAAATAAGTTTTTATGAACCATTTAGCCAACTATTTCTTTTTGAATCCTTTCTAAATAGTGGTTAAACGTGAAGTTTTCAGCCTTTTTATAATTATGCTCAATGTAATTTTTGAAATCAATTTTTGAAATTGATAAACTTTGCTGTAAGGCATTCATTATATTTTCTTCACTTAGAGGTTTAATTAAAAATCCATTCTTTTCATTTTGAATATACTGCCCAATACAAGAAACATTAGAAACAATGGGAATACAACCAAAATTCATGGCCTCACCTATTACCTTTGGAAAACCTTCACTTTTAGAAGGTAATAGTATAAAATGACAGGCTTTATAAATTTCAACAATCGCTGCTTTGTTTAAAAAACCATGAAAAATAATTGGGGTCTGTATTTTTGTTGCTTTTAATTCTAATTGAGTTCTTAAGATACCATCACCAACTATATGTAACGTACCTATATTGGAATGTTTTATTTTACAAAAGGCATCAATTATTAATGCTACTCCTTTATTGTTATTTAATCCTCCAACAAAACAATAATTATAAGGTTTAGTAGGCTTTTTACTAGTTATTAGCTGTTTCCCTAGCGCTCTATCATCTTCCGTTAAGCAAGGATTTTCAAATGAAATTATATTTCTTTTATTGCTTGCCCAAAAACCATTAACAGTAACTTTTGTATTTAAACTAAGCATGTTTTTTAACCACCAACGCTGTAAACGATTACCTAAAGGTAGTGCTTTAGCCCCCCAGTTTCCAGCATATTTCACCCAATAGTCCGTATTATTTATAAATTTTAACCAAGGTAACAAATACACTCCAATACCAGTTGGCGCTCTAAACTGAATAATAGTTGCTTGAGGCGCATACTTGCTAATCTGATTTAAATTATATGGAATTTGACGAATAATAGACATCTTTTGAATTCCTTTCCCGCCAGATGGTTTTAAAGGAACATATTCAATTCCAGCGACATAAGGCTTCGAACTTTTTGGAGCAGTATTTTGATGTAAGGGTGCTGCGTGCCATATTTTATCGAAAATTTGTGATAAATAGTTGATTTCAGTAACCGTTGGTCCCCAACCAACAATTACTCCATTTGCATTTTTATAATGCTCGGTATGCGATATAATTAATAATTTATTCAAAAACTTTTAAATATTTTTTTATGATGAGCTCCCATTTAAATTGGGTTGACCAGACTATTGCATTTTGCGAATAGTTGTTATAATTATTACTAATTTCAGCTACAGCATTTAAAATTGCCTCTTTATTTTTAGAACCCACTAATTTACCTGAAACATTATTATTAATTGCGTCAACAATACCACTAGTATTAGATCCAATTGCAGGAAGCCCAAAAGCATTTGCTTCAATTATAGCAATTCCAAAGCCCTCAACATCTCCAGTTGTCGTTTTATTACTCAACATTACAAATATAGTACTCTCTTGTAATAATTGATGTTTTTTTTGTTCTGTAACCAAGCCATGAAAAGTAATATGTTCTGCTACATTTAGTTTTTTAGCAACCACTTCAAAATCTTGCTGCCTTGTTGGAATTCCTACAATATGATAGTGGATCTTAGGATACTTTTCTTTTAATAATGGCAATGCTTTAATTACATTTAACTGACCTTTTCTTTCTGTAACATTTCCAACCGTAAGTAAAATTGGATTTTCTTTTTCCCGTAAAGTTTTGATTGTAGGTTGCTCATTTGTACTATTCTCTAAATTAAATCCATTTGGTATAACTTCAACACAACTATGTTTTAAATGCGATACTAATGACTTTGTAAAATTAGAAACTGCAATAATTTTATTAAAATTCAACAATGCATTGTTTGTTAGCTTTTTATTGAACCCTTTTAGGTTTAATTCACTACCATGAATTACTGCATATTTCTTTTTATTGTTTAATAAAGGATCTAAACCTACCATCCACAAAGGGAACTTTCCAGAAGCAAGTACCAAATCATAATTACTTACTGCTTTCCAATACATTAAAATGCGCTTTAAATATGTAAACAAAATAAAGCCATAACGTTTAATTCTAATCACTTTAAATGGTAATGTAGCGTCAAATTGTTCTTCCTCAATACCTATTTTAGAACGGACATCGGTTAAAACAGTCACAATGTATCCGTGCAATTGCAGCTGTTTTGCTAAATTATAGGCATGATTTCCTATGCCTCCCGGTTGTGGAGGGAATTCTGAAGTTATGATTAGTGTGCTTTTAGAGTATTTCAATTTTAGCTCCTCTCTTTAGTTTTATTGTTGCCAACTTCCATGATTTTAATACTTGAAATAATACCAACGGAAATAAAAGTACAGAAAGCATATAACCCAACAACATCATTTTTACATTTCCTTTGTATTTATAAGAAATTAAAGAAGGTGGTACCGCTTTAAGTAAAGCATACCGGGTTAATGTATTCCCAAAATAGGTTCTAAATAAATATACTACACTAGGAATTGGTCGTGGAGCAAACCATCTTTTAGGTCTAAAACCATCCCAGCTTCCCATTTGTCGTAAACCACCGGTTGCCACTTTTAAATGCAAGCGTTCTGCGGTTGGATTGGAAATATTTAAAAAACCTGCTAAAAAAGCACGTAATCCAAATTCGCCATCACCCATACGTTGTTTTTCAAATTGCCGATCAAACAATCCTATTGTTTTAAAAACTTGTCTTTTTATAAGAACATTTCCAGTATCTAGCTGTTCAGATACTTTAAAATAACGATACGATTCTGGAACTTTTGCACCTACAACTGAAATTGAAGTTCCTGAAGAAATTTCCGCATTAAAAAAATCAATACATTTTAAATGGTTTGCAATCCAATCAGGCGCTACCCTACTATCGTCATCAAAAAGTAATAAAAATTCTGCATTTGAGATTTTTATTGCTGTATTCCGAGCCAACCATAGTGCTTTCTCTTTTTGGTGGATTATATTTAAACTCAATTTAAACTGCTTGTAAAAAGACTCGTTAAATGGTTCCGATTGATCAACTACAATAACTTCAAAATTTGTATAGTCTTGTTTTTCCAAATCATACAACACATCTTTTAAGTATGCATACCTGTTTAAGGTAGGAATAATCACACTTACTTTGGGCTGTTGTTTTAACAATTCACCTTTAAAGTTATTCCATTCAAAATAGCTTATATACTCTTTAAATACATTTACTTGTCTTACGTTTTTAGTCTTTAAAAAAGCCTGCAACTCCTTAAAGGGATTATGCAAGGTTATTAAACGCCAGAGTAACGTATAATACACCCATAATTTATTAAAATACGTTCGTATAAAACGGTATTCATCCTCAATTGGAATTTGTACTTTAAAATTAATCGTTTTTGTAGTTCCAATATACCCTTTCTGGACTGCTTGATACCCTGCATCCAATTTACTTATTTCTATATTACTATAAGCTTTGTTTAATTTTATTTGTGCTTGTATATTTTTAGGCAAAGCATCCCAATCTGGAAAAACAATAGTGTTGTTATTTCTCTTTAAATTGAAATAATTTGTAGGTGAAACGTATTTTAGAAATTTGAAGAGCATTTAGTTTGATAATATATTTTATACAAATATAAAAGAACCTGTTATGTGGATTACTTTTTTAGAACATTTTTCTTAACTTAAGTGACGTACTTGGATCTTCGTCAGTTCGAGTGACCGAGTACGCGAGGTTGTATCGAGAACCTACACCAGATACTACTCGAATTTCTTCTTTGCTAAATTGACCAAATCATCATAATCACCATTAATTAAGGCCTCTTTTTTAACTCTTGACCATTTTTTAATTTGTTTCTCTTTTTCAATTGCTAAATTTATATCTATAAATTCTGTATAAAAAACCATTGTTACGGGTCTCCTTTTATAAGTATAAGAATTTTTATAAAAACCTGATGAATGCTGAAATAGTCTATTTTCTAAATTACTTGTAATTCCTGTATAGTAGGTATTATCTATACATTTTAATATATAAACAAAACTCTTTTTCATAGTTGTTTAATTTCTTATTATTTAATTATACTTCTCGATACATTTTTTGTTTCGTTTCACTCCACAAAAAACACTCGAAGTGACGGAATTCTCTACACCGTCAGTTCGAGTGGTTTTGATAAGAACCTTAGTTCTTTTTAAAATTGTATCGAGAACCCTCTCGCAATACTTCTCGACACACTATTGCTCCATTCCATTGCAAAATAGCACTTGAAGTGACGATATTATTTTAAATTATTCCTTGTTACTTTCAAACAATGTTTTAAAATACCCATCAAAAGATAGTTTTTTTTCCCAAAGTAACCTATTTTGCTTCATACGTAATTCTTTTTCTCTAAAGGAATACTTTCTATGAAACTCAACTATTTTTTCTGGCAATGTATTTAATTCGTTCTCTTCAACCCAAACTAGGTGGTTTTTCCAATTTGTTACATGAGATAAAGGCATAAGACAATCTGTATTTACAAAAATAGGAATGCGCCCCATAGCCAAGGTTTCATACAAACGAACAGAAAAATTTCCACCACCACGAACACACACAGTGTACATAGCGTTGTATATATTCTCGTAAAAATCTTGCGTAGTTTTTGCTCTTTCTTCTGAAGTTCTTACACCAGCCCTGTATTTTTTTCGTTCTATAAAATTATTGTTTAATAAACTGCTTTTTTTAATTATTTTTAATGTTTGCCCTCTAAAATAAGAAGATGACATTATTTTTTGAGGACTGTTAATAGACAGTTTTAAATAGAACTTTAAATTTCGTGCACACACGCGCCCTATTTCTTTCAAAGCATTTAATAAGGATGCATTTGTTTGTCCACAAAAACCAATTAAAGGTGTATCTATATTTGTTTCAAATAGCGGTTTCGTTTCAAATTTATTATTTTTTAAAGGGTCTTCAATAAAAATAGGAATTCCAACATGATTGCTTGGTAATTTAGACACATAACCATTTGGACGCAACACAATACAATATTTAAAATAGGGAATTGTTACTCCAAAATCTCCTGTGGTATGTGTGAACACTTTTTTATGAAATTTTTCGGCTTCTTTTATAAAGTCTTCGGCTAAAAAAAGTTGTTTTGTACGTTGGTAATAATTCCAAGACATTGTTAAAATTGCGATATCGCTTTGTGCAATGTTATCTACAAATTGATAGTCTTTTTCAGTAACCCCATACATCGCAATTCTATCCAAATCTGTAAAAGAAGTTCCTTTAATAAATGCTTTTAACAAAGGAAATAATTCACCTCGGTGTTTTTTAATATAATGATCTTTGGGATAATAAATACGAATCACTTAAATGGATTTAAAATATTGAATGGTTTTTAGCAAGCCTTCTTCTAACTGAATTGTAGGATTCCAACCAAGTGTTTTTTTAGCAAAGTCGATATCTGGTTTACGTTGCATCGGATCGTCTTGAGGCATCGATTCAAAGCGAATTTTTGATTGACTATTTGTCAATCTAATGACTGCTTGCGCTAATTCTAAAATGGTAAACTCTGTTGGGTTACCCATATTCATAGGGCCAGTAATTTCTTTTGGGGAATTCATAAAGGCAATCATACCATCAATTAAATCATCTACATAACAGAAACTACGTGTTTGTTTGCCTGTTCCATAAATAGTAATGTCTTTATTTTTTAAAGCTTGCACTATAAAATTACTCACTACTCTGCCATCATCTGGATGCATATTAGGACCGTAGGTATTAAAAATACGCATTACCTTAATTTCTAAATGATGTTGTCTATAATAATCAAAAAACAAAGTTTCTGCAGCTCGTTTCCCTTCATCGTAACAAGCTCTTGGTCCAATAGGATTTACATTGCCCCAATAATCTTCCTTTTGAGGATGTACTACAGGATCTCCATACACTTCACTGGTAGATGCTTGTAAAATTCTAATTTTTAAACGTTTTGCTAACCCTAGCATATTAATAGCTCCATGCACACTTGTTTTGGTAGTTTGTACAGGATCGTTCTGATAATGAACAGGACTTGCCGGACAAGCTAAATTATATATTTCATCTACTTCAATATACAATGGAAATGTAACATCGTGCCGGATCAACTCAAAATATGGATTACTTAATAAATGTATGATATTGGATTTTCCACCTGTATAAAAATTATCGACACATATAACTTCATTTCCTTCTTTTAACAAGCGTTCACACAAATGTGAACCTAAAAAACCTGCACCTCCTGTTACTAAAATTTTTTTCATTTGATTCTTATTATATTTTATTATAACCTATCGGCCTATTAACAATAGCTTTTCGTCAGTTCGCGTGACCGAGTGCGCAAGGTTGTATCAAGAACTGGTACGCAATACTTCTCGATACGCTATTTCTCCATTGCATTTCGAAAATACCACTCGAAGTGACATTTTAATAATTTCATAAAGCAACTAACTATAAAAACTCTTAAACGCCTCTTTTTGTTTTTCTAAACTAAAATAATTTAGTACCCTTTCTCTTGCATTAGAACGAATCATTTCTTTTTCCTGTTCATTTAAATTTAAAACTTCTATAATTTTTAACGCTAATGTAGGGGCTTCTAAACTATTTACCAACCAACCTGTTTTATTATTTTCAATATTTTCAGTTAAACCTTCAGCATTAGATACTATACATAGAGGCCCCATTGCTTGTGCCTCAATTACTGAATTACAAAAACCTTCAGAAATACTATATTGAATATAAATATCTGATTTTTTATAAATTTGTATCAATTCATTTCTACTTTTTTTTCCAAATAATTTCACATGATTAGTTAACTTCAAATCTACAATTGCATAAGCTATTCTTTCATAATCTTCTCCCATACCAACTATTGAATAGGTAAAATCAATGTTTTCATCTTTTAATTTTGCTAAAGCTTCTAATGTAGCAACAATTCCTTTTTTCCAATGCAATCTCCCAACTGTTAAAATTTGTAATTTATGTTGGTTTGGTTTGATATTTTTATCCTCATTCTTAAAAAACTCAATGTCGATTGCGGGGGTGATTTTCTCAACATTCATATTTTTTGATAATCCCAAAGAATAAGCAATATTTAATAAATCATTTGAAATTGTATGCACTTTATCTAAACGTTTCCAAAGTAGATTATAACAATTAGGATGTTTTAACGGATAAATTGCCAAATCAAAACCTCTAAAACTTACCCCCATTTTAGCATCTATACTTTTAGCTACATTTTCTTTGCCCAATGCCATCGTAGCAAAACCAAAATGCAACCAATTTAATTTTTGACTTAAAATATGAGCATTTAAATAGATTTTTTTTACTATTTGAAACCAAGAATTGTTATCTCGTCTTTCTAAACGCATATACCTTATAATTGTTTTTGAATTCGGTACTAATTTTAAAAAAACAACTAGCATTGAAAAAAACTGAAGCATCGGATTTTTAAAAACTTTGGGCGATTTATAAACTGGACACAATTTAAAACTAGGAGATTTATGTTGTACAAATAAGACTACCTCAAAGTCATTTTCCTGCAAACCTTTAATTTTTGAATTAAAAAAGGTTTCTGAATAGGATGGTGTAGCGGAAAGTACGAGACCGATTTTCATTATATTTTTTTATTCCAAATGTTTATTGATTTACTTTTTAATATTCTTTCTTTAACAAACTCATAATCTCTAATAAAAATCGTGTTAAACTGCTCCTTATTATAACTATTTAAATTTATCAACTTACGATTTATTGGATCATATTTAAATGGTATAAACCCATGAGCAAATAAAATATTTTCAATTTCTTCATTTTTAATATTATAAATATTACCACTTTCATTAATTTCAATAATGATAGCCTTCAGACTGCTCTTTTGTAATGTTTCTTTACAACCTAAAAGTACAAATTTTTCATACCCTTCAACATCAATTTTAATCAAATTAATATCTTCATTAATTATACTATCAACTGTTTTAACTGGAATTTTAATAGAATTATTATAGCCTTTAGTAACAATTCTATTCATAGTTCCTCTATTTGTAGAAAAATACATTTCTAAATTTTCACTACTTACTCCTATATTAAGAGCTTTTATATAACCCGCTAAATTATTTAAATTAATTTGCCTTAGAAGTTGTTTGTATGTTTTAGGAATTGGTTCAATCGCAATCGACTTACATTTATGTATACCTGATGCCAGTAAAGAGTAATGCCCTAAATTTGAACCTATATCCAGAAACACATCATCTTCTCTTAAAAAGTGGAGTAAAAACATCGATTCATTAAATTCATACAATCCAAAATATAAATTTCCAACAATACCTGCATCTCCTTTTCTAATATAAATTTTCAATCCACCAAGCCAATTATAAATTATTTCATTTTTAAATAAAACTACTATATTAAAAAAAATATAACTCATTAAAGCCCTTGCTCTATTCCTTTTTGTAATAGGATGCTTCTTAAATTGTTTAGCCCTCTTTCTAATCTTTCTAAATGCTCTTTTCATTTTAAATTTCCTCATATTGAAAAACAAATCAAATTATAAAAAATATTATTTAATTTTTATTAAATTGCTTAATATAAAAATCTAAAATATAATACACATAAAGCTTATATAACCAATAACTCTTTGTTAAAACTAGAAGTTGTAAAAACATATTTATAAATACAGGTACCTTTAACGGAGTAATTTCTTGAATAAATTTATTTTTGAGTTTTACTCTATTTCTAAAACCATTTGTTAACAAAATCATTTTCCCCATTGAACCATATATTTGTTTTAAAACTTCCAATTTAAATTCTTCCGATACTTTAGTTGTTTTACTATAGGGCAAATAAGCTTTTATTGTTTGTGGCCAATAGGTAAATATTTTTTCACTTTCTCTTTTATTTTCTCTTGCTATTGTTGATGATGCATGCCTATAATAATGAAAAATATGCCTATTAATTGAAGCTATACAAAATTCATTTCCTAATTGAACATGAAAAAAAGCATCTTCCCCTATTAACAAGTCTTCTTGAAATCCTTTTATCTTCTTAAATACTTTTCTTCTATGCAAAAAAGAAGGTGTTCCTGCTAATTTACTCTTATGTTTCAACCATAAAATACCTAATTCACCATTATTGTATACTCTTAATTCATTTGAATCTTGTTTACCAATTGATAAATCTATATTTTTATGGTTTGTTCTAATTGACTTTCCAAAAACACTCATAACTTTTGGATATTCAGCTAAAACTTTTTTTAATACATTAATTGCTCCATCAAAAAGCTTGTCATCCACATCAAAGAAATGAATAAACTCACCTTTAGCTTCTTTAATTCCTTTATTTCTCGCTGCTGCTGCTCCTTGTCTTTTTTCTGTTAAAAAATGAACTCTGTCATCTTTTAATCTTAAAGCTAAAATTTTAGAAACCGAATTATCAGTTGAATTATTATCAATAAAAATTATCTCAAAGTTTAAAATTTTTTGATTAATTATATTAGTATATGCATCTTCAATAAAAGAAGCACCATTAAAAACGGGTATAATAAAACTAATATTATTATTTTTTTCAATCATATACTTTTTAAAAATAATTCTTCACTTTTACTAAGATGCAAATGAGCCTTATATCATTAAATTAGTGTAAAATTTTTCATGGTTATAAATAAACTTATCTATAGATAAATTATCAACTACATACTTTCTCGTTTTTGCTTCCAATAATTTTCTAGTATTATTGTCCATACTTTTAATTTCAACAATTTTACGTTCTAATTCTATTATATTTCCAGCTTCGAATAAGTTTTCTGGAAATTCTTTTAATATATCCTTAATACCAGATATTTTTGATCCAAGAACTATTTTTCCCATAGCCATAGCTTCTAGTGGAGCAATTGGCATCCCTTCCTTTCTTCCTTCATCTTTTGTTGGTATTATAAATAAATCTGCCAGTGCTAAATACGGTCTTACATCCATCTTTTTTCCTAAAAAATAAATGTTTTTATGAGTAAATTGCTTACTTAAATTTTGACCGTATTCACTACTATCATCTCCAATAATTAATATTTTAATTGTTGCATCATCCAAATTTTTAATTGCAGTCAAAAGCAATTCGATTCCTTTAACGGCTACTAAATTAGCAACCGAAACTATAATAAAATCTTCTTTCTTAAACTCTATAATTTCGGGTGACTTATAGCTTTTAGGAATAGGTTTAAAATAATTAACGTCAACACCTAATGGGATTTGAACAATTTTATGTTGCATCGCATTAAAAAATTGCAGCAACATATCATTATTAATAGTTATAATTTCACTACTTAATTTAGAACGCCATACCCAGGCCTTATTTCCCCAACTCATGGCTTTTTTAGTATATACGTATTTAATACCAGCCAATTTTGCTGCCAATGGTTCTGAAAAATCCGAACTCCAATGCCAAGAATGAATAATATCGAATTTGTTCCTTTTAAGAAATCGACTTATTTTTAAAACTCGCATTGGAAATGTTGCATAAGGTTTATAAGAGGTAGTAAAAGGAACTATATGAATTTTTACACCTAACTTTTCAACCTCCTTAAAAAAGCCTCCTTTATTATGAAAGCAACAAATTTCAGGTTTAAATTTATTTTTATCTAAATTTTTAACTAAATCATACACTACTTTTCCACTTCCTGCGGTATCGAAATTTGGAATGGTATATAATATTTTAATTTTTTTCATTAACTGCTGATTTTTTTCAAAACCCTTTTCTTTAAACTTAAATAATAACGAGATTCGAAGGGACACATAATTACATTCTTCATAAACAGACATAGATAACCTATAAAGGCTTTGGTATTCATTTCCATCAAATATTGAGTTCTTAATGCAAACTTATAATCCTTTTCAGTTATTATTTTCGGATATTCATACTTAAAAGATCTAATTAATTCCCTTGTTGCTAAAAAACTTTGTTCCCTATGAGTAGTTACAGAATTACGTTCAGGTCTTCTATCTAACCTAACAAGAATTTCATTAATGCCATAAATTTTAGAAATTAAAGAAAAACGTAAAATATAAGTCCAATCAACACTAATACTTGGATAATGCTTTGTAAAATACAGTCCTTTTTTAATATGAACACTCTTTCTAATCATCATACAACTATTTACTACTTTGATTTGATTTCTGTAATTTAATAGAAATAGTTCTTCACCTTCTGGATATTGTTTTCCATGTACTAACAAACCCGGGAATTTCCCAGTAACTTTTTCTCCATCCCAAAATTCAGCTATTCCTGAAACCAAACCTACATCCTTTTTAGAATCTAATAAGTTCACTTGTAACTCTAAACGTTTTGGATAATAGAAATCGTCTTGTTCGGCAATTGCAATATATTCACCAGAAGTATTTGCTACTAAACGATTCATTGTTGGGCCAAGTCCTAGATTTATAGAATTCTTAAGAATTACTAATTTCTTAAACTTACTATTATAGGTGTTTAAAATAGCTTCAGAAGCATCATTTGTACCATAAATACAAGCAATTAACTCGAAATCTTTAAATGTTTGAACCTCTAAACTATCTAAAGTATCCGCAAGTGTTTTTTCCCCATTAAAAATAGGCAATACTACAGACACTTTTAATTGCTGTTTATCCATTACCTTTATTGTTTTTTTATTCCATAAAGCCAAGGTTAATAACATACTAACAGGATGTGAATATACCACTTTATCGCCCTTTTTAAAAGCCTTATAAAACTGATTTGTAACTGCTGTTGGAATTAACTTTTGAAATGAGGGAGCTTCTAAATAGTTTTTTAAATGCTTTTCATTTTCTAATCCCAAAAATTGTAACTCCCAATTACGTTGTATAAAAGGTTTTCCAATTGCTGAACTTAAAACTCTTTGTAGCTTTCCAATAACTCTATAAGGCAGGTTATATGGAACTTTATTATAGCTATACGTATTTAAATTAAAAGGTTTTTGAGCTTGCCATTGTACGGCTGCTAATTTTTTATTTCTTGATTTAATATATTCAATTTGTAATTTTCTATCTGCTAAAAAACTTTCTGGGATGGTACAAATAAATTCACACATGTTATCATCAAAATAGGGCAGTGTGATAGGATGCTTTTTTTGAAATACGTTTAAATTTATTGCAGTCCAACGAGGTGCCCAATACAAGGATTTAAATGCCCTTATTTTTGCACTCGAATTTGTAATATTAATTTCATTGAGTAGTTTTTGAATGCGTTGTTTTAAATACGTTTCAAAGGTATTGGGTAATTCCCAAGCATTCCATAATGCAGTTGCTAATTCCAATCCTCCTTTTTTGATGATCTTTTTATAAATAACTGCTAGTTCTTCATGTTCATTTAAATGTTCATTTAAATGTTCATTGCACATTTTATCAAACAATACATCTCCCCAATGACCTAGTGAAAAAATTTCCCCCATAGTTTCAAACTCATCTACAATGGCCATTTGACGTGGATGTGTAAATTCTGAATAACACTGGTTTAGTTCTGCCAATTCCTCGATACAGTTCCATAAATATCCTTTTTCTATTTGGTACTCATTAAAATCAAAATCACAAGCTTTTGCAATTCTTTTTGCGATTTTTGTTTCTGGATAACCCCCTTTAAACTCGTAACTATAACTTTTTACATCTTTTTGTAAGTGTTTTAAAGCAACAGCTTGCGTTCTGCTATCTAATCCTCCAGATAAAGGCAAAATCACTTTCTTATCTCCCACTTGCTCATTAACAATCGTTTCAAAAAGCGACGTAAATTGTTGCAATGCTTCTGAAAATTCGCATTGCTGTGGTGTATAATGCCATTGAAACCAAGGGGTACTTTCTATTAAAAAACCATTTTCATCTAAGGTGTTTATAGTGGCTGGTCTTAAAACCACTTCATCTTTCCAATAGGTATCTTGATCTAGAAAAAAACCTGTTGCTACAAATATACATATTGCTTCTTTATGTAATTCGTGAGGTGCTTTTATCTTTGCAAAAGTCTGATTTATTGGAATTATAGGGGTTTTAATTGTTTTCAAATGTAATTGTGCTATTTTATTCAAATATATGGAATATCGAGGGCTTTCTCAATATATTTTAACTTCTATATTTGAGATTCCCCATCAAGTTGGAAATGACGTTTGTTTAAAACTATACGCATCAAAAAAATTAACATTACGTCACCCTCAGCTTGACTGGGGTCTCTTGTTTACTTATCTTATTCATCAGATTCCCAGTCAAGTTGGAAATGACGGTAGTATTGAGAAAACCTATCTTTTTAGTTTGTCATATCGCACTTGATGCGATATCTCTAGATTATTACTTTTAACTTTGGAATTACTAAGCATGAGATTCCCAGTCAAGCTGGGAATGACGCTCGTTTAAAATTCAACGCAACCAATTGATTAATAAATCGTCACCCTCAGCTTGACTGGGGGTCTCTTGTTTATTTATCTTATTCATCAGATTCCCAGTCAAGTTGGAAATGACG
>NZ_BMNS01000006.1 GCF_014646675.1 Lutibacter litoralis
TCTATATACATACTCATATTAGCACCGTTAGGAGTTGCAGTTGAAAGTGAATTAACATATCCAGTAGCTAAATCTCCGGACTGAACATTACCAGCAACAACGTGATTTAATAAAATTTGAGTTAAAACATCTACAGGAACATCATCTAAAGAATCAAATCCAGCACTTGTTAAAAAAGCTGCAAAAGCATCGTTATTAGGAGCAAATACGGTATACATAGTATCTCCACTTAAAGTTTCAACTAAATTAGCTTTTTGTAAAGCAGCTAATAAGCTACTATAGTTGTCTGAATTCGCAACAACAAAATCAGCAATAGTTTTTATTTCAGGAATTTTTACTATGTCATCATCATCGTCATTACAAGAAGTTAAACCTATAGATAACATTAATGTTAGAATAAAAGTAAGAATGTAAGGTAATTTTTTCATGATTTAATTAGTTTTAGTTTCGACAAATATATAAATAAATTTAATAATGTTTAACTAAATAACAAAAAAAATAAACAAAAAAATTTATCATGATTCTTTTTGGGATTTAATTTTATTAACTAAAATAAATATAAAACACTAAAATTAAGTACTTTAAAGTATATGTGAACTCATTTTAATATTTTTTTGTTTAATTAAAAATTTAAAACATTTAACAAAATTTTAATATTTTAAAGAGGTGGTTAAACAATATTATGAGATAAATAAATGGTTTGTAAGACTTCTAAAAAGCACTATATAAAACACTAAAAATAATGTTGTTAAATAAAAATGATTATATTTGCGAAATAATATATAAATTAAAATTTTTAATAATGAGTAAAGGCACAGTAAAATTCTTCAATGAAGCTAAAGGATTTGGATTCATAAAAGAAGACGACTCGAACAACGAACATTTTGTACACATTTCTGGTTTAATCGACGAAATCCGCGAAGGTGATGAAGTTGAATTCGATTTACAGGAAGGTAGAAAAGGAATGAACGCAGTAAATGTAAAAGTTATTTAATATAAATAATTCACCTTTTTTAATGTCTAGCCTATCATTTTTGATAGGCTTTTTTTTTGTTAATTTATTTCATTAATAAGTTTAAACTTTAATAGTTTTATATTTATATTAAATTTAAGTAAAAATAAAATTAACTTTTTAGGTACTAAAAGTTATCAGTATCTTTGCAGTCTAAAATTTTAAAAATGAAACGCGTAATTGTTGGACTTTCTGGAGGTGTTGATAGTAGTGTTGCAGCCTATCTTTTAAAAGAACAAGGTTATGAAGTTATTGGCTTGTTTATGAAAAACTGGCACGATGATTCTGTAACTATTTCTAACGAATGTCCTTGGCTAGAAGATAGTAATGATGCTATGTTAGTTGCTGATAAATTAGGAATTCCTTTTCAAGTTGTTGATTTAAGTGAGCAATACAAAGAGCGAATAGTAGATTATATGTTCAAGGAATATGAAATGGGTCGCACACCAAACCCAGATGTATTGTGTAACAGGGAAATTAAATTTGATGTTTTTTTAAAAATAGCTTTAGACCTTGGAGCTGATTATGTTGCCACAGGACATTATTGCAGAAAGGGTGAAGAAATAAATAAAGGAAAACCTGTTTATAAATTACTTGCAGGAAAAGATGGAAATAAGGATCAGTCTTATTTTTTATGTCAATTATCCCAAGAACAACTTTCAAAAGCATTGTTTCCAATTGGAGAATTAACAAAACCAGAAGTTAGAAAAATTGCAACTGAGCAAGATTTAATTACTGCAGATAAAAAGGATTCTCAAGGATTATGTTTTATTGGAAAAGTGCGTTTGCCGGAATTTTTACAACAAAAATTACAACCAAAAGAAGGTGTAATAGTTCAAATTCCCGAAAATTCTCCAGTTTACAATCGAGAAATTCCACATTTTTATTCAAAAGAAGAAGAACTGGCTTTTTTTGCGACAAAGTATAAGTATTCATTATTAGATGGTAAAATTGTAGGAAAACATCAAGGAGCTCATTATTTTACAAAAGGTCAGCGTAAGGGATTGGCTGTTGGAGGAACAAAAGAACCGTTGTTTGTTATTGATACAGATGTTGTAGATAATGTTATTTATGTAGGTGAAGGAAAAAATCATAAAGGCTTATACAGAAACGTACTTTTTGTTTCAAATGAAGAGTTGCATTGGATCCGAACGGATTTAGTATTAAAGTCAGGAGAGCATTTAAAAGTTAAAGCGAGAATACGTTACAGGCAAGCATTAGAAGAGGCTGTCTTATACAAAGTAGAAACAGGATTGTATGTTGAGTTTAGCAATAAACAATCTGCTATTACGGAAGGTCAATTTGTAGCTTGGTACCTAAATGAAGAATTGTTGGGTTCTGGGGTAATTGCTTAGTTAAATAATTGATATTACATTATTTTATCATTAAAATTGTGTATTTTTCAGTATGTAATAAATTAAAAATTTTGAAAAATACTATTTTTATATTATTGTTTTTATTTCCAATTTCAAGTGCTTTTTCGCAAGTTGAAGATGCATGGGTATATCTTAAAGACAAACCAAATGAAGCTTCGTTTTATGCTGCTCCATTAACTATGTTAAGTCAACGCTCTTTAAATAGGAGAGCACGTTATAATATTGCTATAGATTTTAAAGATGTCCCAATAGAATCGTCATATATTTCTGCTATTAAAAATGCATCTGGAATAACTATTTTAGCAAAATCTAAATGGTTAAACGCCCTGCACATTCAAGGAACAAAAAGTAATATAGATGCCTTGTTGAATTTAGAATTAGCAACTTTTTTAATTGTAGATTCTATTGAGTATGCCAATAGAAGATTAAATGCTTCTAAGCCAATTATTAGTTCTAAGCGACTACCAAGAACTAAGAAAAAGCAATTAGAAACTACAACAGGTTTTACGTATGGAAATGCCGAAAATCAGTTATTAATGTTAGGGGGTACAACGTTGCATCAAAATGATTTTACAGGCTTTGGAATGCAAATAGCAATTTTAGATGCAGGTTTTCCCAATGTAAATACAATACTAGCATTTAAACGAATTATAGATAACGGACAAATTTTGGGAGGTTACGATTTTGTAGATAGAAGTACTAATATTTATGGAGGAGATTCACATGGAACTTCGGTCTTATCTACAATTGCAGGTTATTTACAAGATGGAGTTGATGGAGCGACTAGAAGTTTTGTGGGTACAGCCCCAGATGCCAGTTTTTATTTATTTAGAACAGAAAACGCACCAGTTGAAGTTAAACTAGAAGAAAGTTTATGGGTAGAAGCAGCTGAAAAAGCGGATAGTTTAGGCGTTGATGTTATTAATACTTCGTTAGGTTACTCTGTGTTTTTTGATAATCCTGAACATAATTATACTTACAGTGATATGGATGGGAAAACTACTTTTATATCTAGAGGGGCTGAAATTGCTTTTTCTCGTGGAATGATATTGGTTAATGCAGCAGGTAATGAAGGGAATGATACTGCTTGGCCTAATATTAATGCACCAGCCGACGCACCATCAGTTTTAACAGTAGGAGCTGTAAATGCTTCAGGAAATATTGCTTCTTTTAGTTCTTTTGGTCCAACTTCAGATGATAGAATTAAACCAGATGTTTGTGCACAAGGACAAGCTACGTCATTAATTAATACTTCTGGAAGGGTGGTTACAGCTAATGGGACTTCGTTTTCATCGCCTGTTTTGGCAGGTGTTGTTGCTTGTCTATGGCAAGCTTTTCCGGATAAAACGAATGCTGAAATTACACAATTAATAAAAGAGTCTGCACATCTATTTCCGTCGTTTACCAATCAAGAAGGTTATGGTATTCCAAATTTCAAATCAATTTTTGAAACTAATTATGTTGATGATAATGATATCGATGGAGATGGAATAGAAAATTTAGTTGATTCATGCCCAAATTCACCAAAAGGAACTGTTGTAGATGAAACAGGATGTTTTTATATGCCTTCAAATAATTTTATTATTGAAGTGATTAACGAAACCTGTATTGACAAGAATAATGGAAAAATTAATATTTCTGCCACTATACCTTATATTTATACTGCAAATATTAATGGAGCAAATTATTCATTTACTGATGAAAATGCTTTAGCGCTAACAAATTTAGCAGTTGGGCCTTATGAAATTTGTATTTCTATTGAAAATCAAAATTTTAATCAATGTTTTAATGTAAATATTGCAAAAGGCGAATCCGTTTCTGGAAAAGTTAAAGTTTCTTCAAAATTTGCTTTAATAACCTTAAACAAAGGAACACCTCCGTTTAAGGTTTATTTAAATGGAATAGAAAAAATTAGAACCATGAATATGGCTTTTGAATTACCTGTAAAGCAGGGTGATTTAATTGAAGTAAAAACAAATATATCTTGTGAAGGTGTTTTTTCAAAAGAAATTAATTTTGAAGATTTGGTAAGCCTTTATCCCAATCCAATTTCAACTAATGTAAACTTTAATTTTCCAACAGAGATAATGGGCTTAAATGTTACTATTTACAGTGTTTTGGGAGGTGTTATTTTTGAACGTAAAATTTTAAAATCAAATCCTAAGGTTGATATTTCTTCCCTAAAGAAGGGATTATATTTTTTACAAGTTAAGTATAATCATGAGGTTAAGACATTTAAAATTCTTAAAAACTAATTAAAACGTGCAGGCTAAAAAGTTTGTTATCCAACGAAATGATTGATGGCGAACAGCAGTGACCGTTAAAAAACAATAAGAGAGATACATGAAAAATACCATAACAGAATTATTTCATATAAAATATCCATTAATTCAGGCAGGAATGGTTTGGAATAGTGGTTGGAGATTAGCTTCTGCAGTTAGCAATACAGGTGGTTTGGGATTAATTGGAGCGGGCTCTATGTATCCAGCTATTTTAAGAGAACACATTCAAAAATGTAAAAAAGCCACAGATAAACCATTTGGAGTTAATGTACCAATGTTATATCCTAATATTGAAGAAATTATGCAAATAATTGTTGAAGAAGGTGTTAAAATAGTATTTACTTCAGCAGGAAACCCAAAAACATGGACTCCTTTTTTAAAAGAAAACGGAATTACAGTAGTGCATGTTGTAAGTAGTGTAAAATTTGCTGTAAAATCTGAACAAGCTGGGGTTGATGCCGTTGTAGCAGAGGGGGTTGAAGCTGGTGGACATAATGGAAGGGAAGAAACTACCACCTTTACTTTAATTCCAATGGTTAAAGAAAAATTAACTATTCCTGTTATTGCTGCCGGAGGAATTGCATCTGGTAGGGGTATGTTGGCTGCAATGGTTTTAGGAGCTGATGGCGTTCAAATTGGAAGTAGATTTGTTGCAAGTAACGAATCTTCGGCACATATAAATTTTAAAAATGAAGTTGTAAAAGCGCAAGACGGTGATACGCAATTAACTTTAAAAGAATTGGCTCCAGTTAGATTGATAAAAAATAAATTTTATACGGAACTTCAAGAGTTGTACCAACAAAATCCAACTGTTGAGCAATTGAAAGAAAAATTGGGTAGGGCAAGAGCTAAAAAAGGAATGTTTGAAGGTGATTTAGAAAAGGGAGAATTAGAAATTGGTCAAATTGCCGGTTTAATTCACGAAATAAAACCTGCGGGTGTAATTGTTAAGGAAATTTTAGACGAATTTAATTTTGTAAAAAATAGTTATTGCTAGTACAAATAGTTCACTGAATATATTGTAAAATTAAGCTTATTGAATCCAGAAGCAATCTGTAAAATCTGTAAGCATATGAAATAGTAATCCAATAGCTATAACTCTTGTTTTAGAAGGTATTAATAATAAAAAATAAATGGAAATAGCATAATATGAATGGAGCGGATGGAAATTTATACTGCACCTCTCAGCCTCAAAAATAGGAGTTGCTAGCAAGTGATCTAAGTCAACTAACATTGTTAAAATAAAAATAAACCAAACCTTTTTCCAGTTACTTCTAAAAAATAAATATGCAATAATCCCTGGCACTATGAAGTGCATTAGGTAGTGTGTAATAAAACGAAGAATATCCAAATTACAAATTAAAATTTTGAGATTCTAAATAATTCAAAGCGTTTGGGCCTTCCATAAAAATTAGGTCTAAAATACTAAGATTTGAAATAAAACCATGGTTTTGCTCAAATACTTGAATGTATCTTTCTAAATTATATGTTGGTTCTCCTTTTGAAATAGCCAATTTTCTAAAATCATTTAAGGGGGTTTCTTTTATAAATTCGTTGGTTTTAGTGGTGGTAATTTCTAATTGTAAGGCATCCATAATAACTTGATGACTTAATAGATTTAAATCCAATAGAAAAATGTGTTTTTTATTAAATATTGGAAGTAACTCATCAATATAAAACTCAAAAAAAGGAGAGGAACTATAGGCTGTAATTAGTGTCTTTAAGTGTAATTTATTCCAATCGTCTTTATAATCAATTTTTACATCTTTTGTTCTTTGCTTAATACCTTTATTGTGTTGAATGGGCACATTTAGTAAATGTGTGCCATTTGCGGTATAAATATAACACCTGTTTCTATAGGTCTGCTTTTGAAAATTATCTTCAACCTCAAAACAGATATTTTCGCTTTTAGAAATCGCTACATATTGAACTATAGGTGAAAAATAAGTTGGCTGCAATAAAATCATAGATTTTGGCATCTGGTATTTTGTAGCTAGTAATCTGGCAATACTTTAAATGTTAGATCCTAGACTTTTTGACTTTTAACTTATTTTATTCTTCTTCTCTTTTACGTTTTCTATATGTACTGTAACCAAACCAAAGTACCAAAACTCCTAAAAAATAATATAGATACGATACCGGTTTTCCTTCACCATGTACTGTTGTAAAAACACGATCCCATCTGATTTTTTCTGTAATGCCTTCTCCATTCGTATCCCAACTGAACCAAATAAATACAGGTTTTCCTACAACATGGTCAAAAGGAACATATCCCCAATAGCGAGCATCTTCAGAATTATGACGGTTATCTCCCATCATCCAATAATAATTTTGTTTAAAGGTATATTCAGTAGCAACTTTTCCGTTTATAAAAATTTCATTTCCATTTACCGTTAAATTATTATTTTCATACACTTCAATAATTCTTTTGTAAAATGGTAATGATTCTGAATTTAAAGCAACTGTTTTTCCTGCTTCTGGAATATAAATAGGGCCATAATTATCATCGGACCAAGGGTATTGTTCATTATGTGGAAAAACTCTTGAATTGTACGTTCCGCTTGGAGTTAGTTGTTTGGTAACACTTTTAATAAGTGGATTGTTTTTAAGTTTTGCAGCATTTTCATCTGTTAGGTTTAGGCTGTAATATTCTCCAAAATTACGACCTTCTGTTACACCATATCTTTTTAAAGTAGTTCCACTTAATTGTTGTCCTTTAGTAACAACTTTGTGCATATATTGTGTTTTTGCTCTATCAGGCAAAACAGTTTTTTCTCCGTTTATATAAATATATCCTTGTCTAATTTCTAAAGAATCTCCGGGAATAGCAACGCAGCGCTTAACATAATTAGATTTTTTGTCAATTGGTTTTTTAATATGAATATTTGAAGTATCAAAAAAGCGCTGAACGGTATCTACAGGCCAGCTAAAAACAACAATTTCATTTCGTTTAATATCTTGAAAACCTGGAATTCTAAAATAGGGTAATTGAGGCTTTTGCAAATAAGATTTAGTGCCAATAAAAGGTAAAGAATCGTGTACCATTGGCGCAGCAACAGTTGTCATAGGAGTTCTTGCACCATAATGAAATTTACTTACAAATAGAAAATCACCGATTAACAACGATTTTTCTAATGAAGAGGTAGGAATTGTATAAGGTTGCATAATATAGGTATGCACCAATGTTGCTGCAATTATAGCAAAAATAATAGAACTTACCCATTCACCAAGTTCGGTTCTAGATTTTAAACTTCTGTCTTCAATATAAGTTACATTTTCTATATAGTTTAAGTAAAAACTATAAAAACCTAATGTTACAACAGCAAGTATAGAGTGAATAGTTTTATATTTTCCGAAACTTCTAACAGTTTCAACCCAAATTACAGGAAACATTAATAAGTTTATAATAGGAATAAATAATAAAATAACCCACCAAGTAGGTCTTTTAATTATTTTCATTAAAACTATTGCGTTGTAGATTGGAATAATTGCTTCCCAAGATTTTCTACCTGCTTTTATATATAATTTCCAAGTTCCTAAAAAGTGAATAACTTGTATTATTAGAAAAAAGATAAACCATTCAATCATTGTCATAATAAACTATTTTTAATATTATTTTAAGCCCAATACATCTTTCATAGTAAAAACTCCTGTTTTACCATATAACCATTCTGCAGCAATTACTGCTCCTAACGCAAAACCACTTCTATTATGTGCGGTGTGTTTAATCTCAATGGAATCTACTTCCGAATTATAAGCAACAGTATGAGTTCCTGGAACATCATCTATACGTTTCGCAATTATAGGTATTTGAGAATCACTATTTGTTACATTTAAGTTCCAACTTTTTTTATTGGTGTGTTTTATAATTCCATTAGCTAAGGTAATTGCTGTTCCGCTTGGAGCATCTAATTTTTTAGTATGATGAATTTCTTCCATAGAAATGTTATATTCTTCTAATTGGTGCATCATTTTTGCCAGTTGCTCATTTAATTCAAAGAAAATATTGACACCTAAACTAAAGTTTGAAGCATAAATAAAACCACCATCTTTTTTATTACAAAGTTTAGTAACTGCTGGGTATTTATCCAACCAACCAGTAGTTCCACTAATTACAGGAACATCATTATTTAAACAGTTAGAAATATTATTAAAGGCTGCTGATGGAATACTAAAATCTATAGCAACATCTGCAGTTTTAATATCGTACTCTTTGGTGTTTTCATCTACCTTAAAAATTATTTTATGGCCTCGTTGTAAAGCAATTTTTTCAATTGTTTTACCCATTCGCCCATAACCCAATAAAGCTATTTTCATGTGTTTATTTTATTTGTTTTTTAATGCTCACTTGCTGTTTGCTAAGAATCATTTGTGTTGTGCGATAAGTTTTTAGCATGCTCGTATTAATCTTAAAATTTAAAATTTAATGATGCTACAACTACAGATTTGTTGTTGGTAGCATCTTTAATAATTTGTGGAGATAATGTTAAGTTATTATCAACATTATGTTGTAATAAATGTGCATTTGTACTGGCTTCTAGAACTTGCAAAACGTAAAGAGCAACCGTTACTAATAGAGATAAATCTCTATCTTTTTTGTACGATTTTTGTGCTCTAACAAGTGCATCGTCCGATAAAAATATATTCCCTCCAACTCCATCAAATTCGTTTGGTTTTCCGTCTAATCTTAACTTGTATGCAGTGCGTGCTCTATTGTAATTGGTATTGTTTCTATCATAAAAATATACACCAGTACCTAATGCTCCATATACAATTGGTACTTTCCAATATTTTTTATTGTAGGCTTGTCCTAAACCAGGAAGTATCGCAGAATAAAATGCAGCTCTTGCAGGAGATAACATATCAAATTCATTTGGAGAGGTATAAATCGTGTCTTTAGCTTTTATTATCAAATCTTCTTGAGAAAAAGAGTCAATAGTAAAAAACAAACTAGCAACTAATAAAATATAAAACTTTTTATACAGCACTATTCTAATAATTTTTTTATTCGATTAAAATCTTCTTCGGAATGAAAAGGAATTAGGATCTTTCCTTTGTCAGCCCCAGATAATTTAACGTCAATTTTATGTCCAAAGTATTGGCTAAAAGTTTTTAATCCTTTAGAAATAAATTTTGGAGTTTCACTATTTTTAGTAATTGTTTTTTTAGGTTTTTCAATACCTTCTTTAAGCTGCTTTACTAGTTGTTCAGTTTGTCTAACAGATAATTTTTGTGCTAGTATTTTTTCATAAATACTTAATTGTTCCTCTGTATTTTCAATATTAACTAGTGCTCTCCCGTGCCCCATAGATAAAAAGCCATCTCGCATTCCAGTCTGAATTATAGGATCTAGTTTTAATAAACGCAAATAATTAGTTATAGTAGAACGTTTTTTTCCAACACGTTGGCTCATTTCCTCTTGTGTTAAATCAATTTCATCTATTAAACGTTGGTAAGATAAGGCAACTTCAATAGGATCTAAATCTTTCCGTTGGATGTTTTCAACCAATGCCATTTCTAGCATTTCTTGGTCGTTTGCCAATCTAATATAAGCAGGTATCGTTTTGTTCCCAATTAATTTAGAAGCTCTAAATCTACGCTCACCTGATACTAGTTGGAAGTTATTGTTTTCTAATTTTCTAACTGTAATAGGTTGTATAACACCTAACTCTTTAATTGAACTCGCTAATTCTCGTAATGCTTCTTCATTAAAATAACTTCTTGGTTGATAAGGGTTTACTTCAATCGTTTCTAATTCAATTTCAATAATATTCCCAACAACTTTGTCTGCATTTTTATCATTTGCCGAATTAATAGTATCTGTGTTTTCTTTTAATAGGGCAGATAATCCTCTTCCAAGTGCTTGTTTTTTTAGTGCTTTTGCCATATTTATTTAGCGTGTTGTTTTAAAATTTCGTTAGCTAAGTTAATATAATTTATGGCACCTTTACTTGTTGCATCATAAGCAATAATACTTTCACCATAGCTTGGAGCCTCACTTAACCTTACATTTCTTTGAATGATGGTTTTAAACACCATATCCTGAAAGTGTTTTTTAACTTCATCAACTACTTGGTTAGAAAGTCTTAAACGAGAATCGTACATAGTTAATAATAAGCCTTCAATATCCAATTCTGGATTGTGTATTTTTTGAACACTTTTTATAGTATTTAATAATTTTCCTAATCCTTCTAATGCAAAATATTCGCATTGAATTGGGATAATTACAGAATCTGCTGCAACTAACGCATTTAAGGTTATTAAGCCTAATGAAGGTGCGCAATCTATGAGAATATAATCGTAGTCATCTTTAATTTCTTCCAATACTTGTTTCAGCATAAACTCCCGGTTGTCCTTATCAACCAGTTCAATTTCTATAGCTACCAAATCTATATGTGCTGGAATAATAGCTACATTAGGAGAATTTGTAGGAATAATAGCTTCTTTAGCAGTTGCCGCATGTTCTAATAGTTGATAAGTACCAATTTCAACATCTTCAACAATAATACCAAGTCCAGAAGATGCATTTGCTTGAGGATCTGCATCAATTAGCAATACCTTTTTTTCCAAAACGCCCAAAGCTGCTGCTAAATTTACAGTCGTAGTAGTTTTACCAACACCACCTTTTTGATTGGCAATTGCAATAATTTTTCCCATAGAAGAATATTGAGTTATTTTAAGTTGTAAAAATACAATTTATTATGGTTTATAAAAGGGAATAATGTTAACAAAGAGATAAAAAATAGTGCATGTTATTTTTAGATTCTGTTAATTTAGAAACAACAATCTGTAATAATGTTTCTAGATTTGCTCCATTTCATTAAATATTTCTTTGGCTCGGTCTAAATCTGAACTTGAAATTTGAAGTTCAACTTCAAAAGATGGTAGATAATTCATTATTTGAGTTGTAAATTCATTCTTTAAGGAACACTTTATTCCTTCGGACTCTAATTTACTTTTAAATACTAGTAAATCGGATTCAATATGTGATTTTTTAATTGTAATTAAACTCATTGCTAATTTTTTGAAGCTATTTTAAAATGAATTCTAATTTAATTAGCTGAGTTATTAGTAGTTTAAATTATGAATTTTTCACATCCTAAAATTTAAATTTTCCAATAACAATAATTTCTAATCATATTTATCTTCTAAATTATATTTTTTTTGGAGAATTGTTTTTGAATGTACCTGATATGGCTAAAACCAATCCTAAAGCAGACAAAAATCCAAAAGCAAAGTCAATTCCATTATTATCGTATATTAGAAATAAAGATACTCCTAAAATTAATAATATGATTCCTAAAATTCTTACTTTATTCATAAATTATATTTTTTCGGAATAAGCAGAAGTATTAACATATAGCTTACTTAGCTTGGGCTACAACAATATTTTCTATAGTTGTTGACTCAATAACAGAAGCATCAGCAGTTAAGCCACATCCTTTTTTTGAAGATCCACAAGAAACGCACAAAAGTATTGTAAACGTAATTGCTATTATAGAAGTTATAAATTTTTTCATTTTAAATAGGGGTTTTATTATTTTCAACGATGAAATATACAAAATATTTTACGAGCTAAGTTTATCTAATGTATAAATAATTAGTTCTTCTACAGGTTTGTAAGGGTCTTCACTAAAAGTTCCGTTGGCTCTATTTGCAATAATAGCATTCATAGAACAGGCATTATGTCCTAATAATTTTGACAAGCCGTAAATTGCGGAAGTCTCCATTTCTAAATTCGTTATTTTAACACCTTTGTATTCAAAATTATCAATTTTACTGTTTAGTTCAGGATCTTGAATTGCTAATCTTAATACTCTTCCTTGTGGGCCGTAAAACCCACCAGCCGTTGCGGTTACACCAGCAAATACTTTATTACTCAGTAATCTTTTTTCTAAAGCAGTACTGTTTTTAACAATATAAGGTCTTGCTTTTCTGTCGCTCCAATTAGTGTGTTTTATAAATGCATTTTCAAAATCGGCTTCAAGTACGTGGTCACAATCATAGGAAAGTAACATGCCATCAAAACCTAAACCATATTTTGCTAATACAAAGCTATCTACAGGAATGTCTTTTTGTAAAGAGCCAGAAGTACCAATTCTAACAATATTTAACTGTGTATGTTGCTTTTTTACCGTTCTAGTTTCTAAATCTATATTTACTAATGCATCTAATTCATTCAGTACAATATCTATATTATCTGGTCCAATACCTGTTGAAATTACAGACATTCTAATGCCTTTATAAACTCCTGTAATTGTTCTAAACTCTCTTTTTTGAGTTTCAAACTCTATAGAATCAAAGTGTTTTGTAATTTTTGGAACTCTATTTTGGTCACCCACAAAAATTATAGTGTGTGCAATATTTTCTGGTTTTAAATTTAAGTGGTAAACACTACCATCTGGATTTAAAATTAATTCTGAATCTGCTATTTTGTTCATAAGCTATCCGCCAACGCGTTTTATATTATATCCTTCTTTTTTAAGAAGTTGCATTATTTTATCTCTATAATTTCCTTGAATAATAATTTCATTATCCTTTACACTTCCACCAACGCCGCATTTAGTTTTAAGTAATTTTCCCAAGGCTTTTAAATCGGCTTCCGCGCCTTCAAAACCAGTAATAACTGTTACTGTTTTTCCACCTCTTCCCTTGTTAGAAAAGTGTGCTTCTAAAAATTGTTTATTTGGTGCTAAAGTTTCAGTAGTAGTTTCTTTTTTTAAGTCAAAATCATTGTTTGTAGAAAAGACAAATCCACCTAAATCTTCAAGACTATTTAATTTCTTTTTACCCATTTTTATTCAAAAATTGTACTTACAAAAATACTAAAACTAGTCTTATTTTTTAAGTTTATTCCAAATAAATAACAAAGCAGCAAAAAGTTCAAATAATAAACCAATAGCCATAATTAAGTTTGCTTGCGGATTTTTTGTGAATTTTAAAATAGCACCTACAATTATTAAAAATACTCCGAATGTAAAAAATGAAATTACTTTTTTTGAAATCATTTTATCAAGCCTAATTCTCTTAAACGTTCATTTAGAAACGCTCCAGCAGTAATATCGTCATATACTTTTGGGTGGGTTTCTGTAATACATTCTGGTAAGCAGTTTAAAGACATTTCGCTAATTGGATGCGTAAAAAACGGAATAGAATATCGTGATTTTCCCCATTCTTCTCTTGGTGGATTTACAACTCTATGAATGGTAGAGCGTAATTTATTATTTGTAAGGCGTTCTAACATGTCTCCAACATTTATTACCAATTGTTCTGGCAAAGCCGTTACTGGAATCCATTTACCTTGTTTATTTTGTACTTCTAAACCAGCAGCAGATGCACCCATTAACAATGTTATTAAATTAATGTCTCCATGTGCAGCTGCGCGCACAGCTCCTTTTGGTTCTCCTTGAATAGGAGGGTAGTGTATCGGACGTAAAATGCTATTACCATTAGTTACATATTTATCAAAATAAAATTCATCTAAACCAATATATAAGGCAAGTGCCCGTAACACATAGATAGCCGTTTTTTCTAAATTTTTATAGGCTTCCATTCCAACTTTATTAAAATTTGGAACCTCTTTAACCAGAACATTTTTAGGGTATTGAGTCTTTAAAGTGTCATTGCCAATTACTTCTTGTCCAAAATGCCAAAACTCCTTTAAATCTCCTTGTTTTTTACCTTTAGCACTTTCTTTTCCAAATGATGTATAACCTCGTTGTCCACCTATACCTTCAATTTCATAGGATTCTTTTATTTCTGTAGGAAGTTCAAAAAAACGTTTTACCTCTGCGTATAAATTTGTAGTTAATTCATCTGTTAAAAAATGACTTTTTAATGCTACAAAACCAATTTCTTCATAGGCTTCACCAATTTCTTTAATAAATTTTTGCTTTCTTGAAGGATCTTCAGCTAAAAAGTCTGACAAATCCACGCTAGGTATATTGTTCATAAAAAAATGTTTACAGATAAAAGTAATAAAATTATTTGTACTTATTAAATATGGGTAAATTATAACTGATGGTATAATTAAAACCAATACCTAAATCATTAGAAAAAACTCTATTAAATCCTGGCACATACAAGTTTTTAAAATTTTCAGGTTCTTGGGTGCTAATCATTTTTTTAACACTAAACTGAGCACCTAAAAATATATTTTTAAAAGTTTCGACTTTCATTCCAAACAAAAACTCTAACCAATGTGCGTTTAAATCTTTAAAATTTGTTCCTGCATTAACGGAATCTGGAATAAAATAAGTACCATCAACATTAGGTGTATAGCTGTTTAAAGTATGTTCGAAAAAACTAAAAGCATAACGCGCTCCCACATATATTTGGTTGTTCATTCCAATCCAGTTGTCGTAGGCGTTATAATTTACGCCTAATTTTATATAAGAACCTTTTGTGGTAAAATTTATATAATCTTCAGTTTTTAAGACATCTTCAAAACCTAATTCAACAGCTGCAAAATAATTGTTTACAATGCGCATATCTCCCGTTAATTCCAATCCTTTAGAATCTTGATCTAAAAATGATATAATAGGTTTACTAATATCTACACCAACTCTAATGGCATAATTAATTTTTGTTTTAACAGAATCTTGTTCTTTTTCTTGTTCTTGTTTCTGCTCTTGTGAATTTGCCGAAAAATGAACTAGAATACTAATGATAAATATTAATATGTGCCGTTGTATCATTGTCAATAATTGTAGTATTAATATTGTATGCTTTTATCCAGTTGTTTGTTGTGCTATCAATGGCTAAATTTTCGAAATTAGTTTTGTAGCCACATGATCTAGATACAAATATATCTTTTCTATCGTAACTAAAATAAATAGTATCTGTTGTTTTTTTAGATGTTATTTGATAACTTGTTTTGTATCGATTTATATCAAGAGGAATGCTTATTGAATCAAAAGATTTAGCGGTATAATCAGAAATTAATTCTTTATTAAGTACTCTAATAGAATCTATATCTATAGTTTTTACAAGTGTATCATTTTCAAAATTATAAAACTTAAGCATTAAATAGGGGGTTGTGTTTTCCAAACAAATGTCATCTTTTTCACAACTTAACATTAAGATAAGTGCTAAAATTATTAATGTACTATATTTTTTCATAATTATTTTAATTCAATAGTATTTCGGCATTTTTACGGTAGTAAAAATTTTAAAATATCTTTAAGATCCTTTCAATTCTAATAAAACCACATTTTCGACATGATGCGTTTGCGGAAACATATCTACAGCTTGCGTTTTAATAATGTTGTATTGATCTTTCATTAAACTTAAATCACGTGCTTGTGTTGCCGAATTACAACTAACGTAAACAATACGTTTTGGTGAAATTTCCAAAATCTTTGCTACCACATTTTTATGCATTCCATCTCTTGGTGGATCTGTAATAATAACATCTGGTTGTCCGTGTTTTTTTATAAAACTATTATTAAAAACATCTTTCATATCACCTGCATAAAACTCAACGTTCTCAATGTTATTTAATTGTGCATTTAGTTTAGCATCTTCAATTGCTTCTGGTACAGATTCTACTCCAATTACTTTTTTAGCATTTTTTGCAACAAACTGCGCAATTGTTCCTGTTCCTGTATAAAAATCGTACACCACTTCATTACCTGTTAAATTAGCAAAATTTCGTGTAATTTTATATAATTCGTAAGCTTGTGTTGAATTTGTTTGATAAAATGACTTTGGTCCAATTTTAAATTGCAACCCTTCCATGGCTTCAAAAATGTGATCTCTTCCCTTAAATAAAATAATATCTTGGTCGTATAAGGTGTCGTTTCCTTTACCGTTAATTACATATTGAAGTGATGTGATTTGAGGAAATTCTAGGGCAAGGGCATTTAATAAACCTTCGCGTTTTAATTTATCCTCTTTAAAAAATTGGATTACAACCATAATTTCTCCAGTTGAAGAAATTCGTAACATAATAGTTCGCAATAAACCAGATTGTTCTCTTGGATTGTAAAACTCCAATCCATTTTCTATTCCATAATTTTTAATAAAATTACGAATATCATTTGATGGATCTTCTTGTAAATGACATTTAGAAACATCTAAAATTTTATCCCACATTCCAGAAATATGAAATCCACAAGCATTTCTATTATCAATTTCTTCTTCAGAATTTATTTCTTCCAAGGTTAACCAGCGGCTATTTGAAAACGAAAACTCCATTTTATTTCTATAAAAGTAGGTTTTTTCGCAACCTAAGATAGGAGTAATTTCAGGTAATTCTAAATGACCAATTCTAATAAGATTGTTTTTAACCTCATTTTCTTTGTAAGCAAGTTGATGCTTATAGTCCATATTTTGCCATTTACAACCACCGCAATGTTCAAAATGTTCGCAAACAGGTTCTGTTCTTTTATCTGAATATTTATGAAACTTTATTGCAGTACCTTCAAAATACGCTTTTCTTTTTTTACCAGTTCTAATATCAACAATATCACCTGGAACTGTGTTTGTTAAAAAAATAACACGTCCGTCAGGTGCTTTTGCAACAGTTTTTCCTCTTGCGCCAGCATCTATTACTTCAATGTTTTCAAAAATAAGTTGTTTCTTTCTTCTTGCCATGTTGCAAATGTAATATTTTAACACAAAAAAAGCACCTCGAAAAGAGATGCTTTTAATTAAATTGTTTAGTGTGTTATTTTACACTTCTCATGTAAGCAGCAAGTGCAGCTAATTCATCACCAGTTAAGTCTTTTACAAAACCGTCTAAGTTAGCTTTCATAATTGCAACTTGACCTGGATCAGTATCAACAATTGCAGGAGATTCTCCTTTTAAAAATTTTACAAGATCACCATTTTGTTCATCATAAACTTTCACAATTTCTTTAATTGATGGGCCAATAACTTTCGCATCTGGTTGATGGCATGTTGTACATGTTTTATCTGAAAATAATTGTTTTCCTAATTCAATATTGTCTCCAGCATCAGCAACTTTTTCTTCTACTGCTTCAACTTTTGTTTCAACTTCTTTTTTAACTTCTTCTTTCTTTTTTTCTCCGCAACTTGTAAATATTACAGCAGCTAAACCTAACACTAAAACTGATTTTTTCATTTTTTTTAATTTAATTATAATTTATAACAAATTTATCGAAATAATTTTAACATTATGTAATTTTTACGACATTTTTACTTTGTTTTAATACTTCTTTTTTGAAGTTTTAAGAATCCATAAAATATTTTGTAATTTGCGAGGAAATTAGGATGATTTCTCTCCTTAAATGAGGAATTGATTATTTTATAATTTAGAATTTTATTGAGATGATTTCAGAAAAATTAACATCACAACAAGCAATTGATTTAGAAAACAAATACGGAGCACATAACTACCATCCACTTCCTGTAGTTTTAAGTAAAGGAGAAGGTGTATTTGTTTGGGATGTAGAAGGAAAAAAGTATTATGATTTTTTATCTGCGTACTCCGCAGTTAATCAAGGGCATTGCCACCCAACAATAATTAATGCTTTAACAGAACAAGCTAGTAAATTAACCCTAACATCTAGGGCATTTTATAATGATGTCTTAGGGAATTACGAGAAATACGTAACCGATTATTTTGGTTTTGATAAGGTTTTGCCAATGAATACAGGGGCAGAGGCAGTTGAAACTGCTATAAAATTATGTAGAAAATATGCGTATGAGAAAAAGGGAATTCCGGAAAATGAAGCGCAAATTGTAGTTTGCGAAAATAATTTTCACGGACGTACAACTACAATTATTTCTTTTTCTAATGATGAAGATGCACGTAAAAACTTTGGTCCGTTTACGGCTGGGTTTATAAAGATCGAGTATGATAATTTAGAAGCGTTAGAAAATGTATTAAAAGCAACCAAAAATATTGCAGGGTTTTTAGTAGAACCAATTCAGGGTGAAGCTGGAGTTTATGTCCCTTCTGAAGGATATCTAGCAAAAGCAAAAGCATTATGCGAAAAATACGATGTACTGTTTATTGCAGATGAAGTTCAAACAGGAGTTGCAAGAACTGGACGCTTATTAGCAACTTGCGGTAATTGTACTTGTGAAAATAAAGATTGTTCGGGAACACCTGAAGTTAAACCAGATATTTTAATTTTAGGAAAAGCTTTAAGCGGAGGCGTATATCCAGTTTCTGCTGTTTTTGCAAATAATGAGATAATGAATGTTATAAAACCTGGACAACATGGTTCTACATTTGGAGGAAATCCTTTGGCGTGTGCTGTTGCAATTGCTGCCTTAGAAGTTGTTAAAGATGAAAAACTTGCAGAAAATGCAAATATTTTAGGTGAACTTTTTAGAAGTGAAATGCAAAAAATTGTTGATTCAAGCAATTTGGTAACTGCAGTTCGTGGAAAAGGATTGTTAAATGCAGTTTTAATTAACGACACTGAAGATAGCACTACAGCTTGGGATATTTGTATTAAATTAAGAGATAATGGTTTATTAGCAAAACCTACACACGGAAATATAATTCGTTTTGCACCCCCACTAGTAATGACTAAAGAACAATTGTTAGAATGTGTTGCAATTATAAAAAAGACAATTTTAGAGTTTAAATAAATTTTAATAATAAAGATTATAAAAAGAAGCGGCAATTATGCCGCTTTTTTTAGTGTTTTTATATTTGT
Organism: Lutibacter litoralis; assembly: GCF_014646675.1. GTDB lineage: Bacteria > Bacteroidota > Bacteroidia > Flavobacteriales > Flavobacteriaceae > Lutibacter > Lutibacter litoralis. The sequence goes on from NZ_BMNS01000006.1 coordinate 19,307, forward strand.
GTACAGTGTATAAGTTATTCTGAGATTTTTTCAATTTCTTCTTTTGAAAAAGTAGTATTTTTAATAGCCTTTAAACTATCTAAAATTTGTTCGGTTTTACTTGCTCCAATTAATACAGATGTAATTCTGTCATCTTTTAAAATCCAAGAAATGGCCATTTGTGCCAAACTTTGATTTCTGTTTTGAGCAATTTCATTTAATTGCTTAATTTTTGAAAGTTGCTGTTCTATTTGATCTTTTTTTAAATAACGTCCATCTTTTATAGCTCTAGAATCTTCAGGAAAACCATTTAAATATTTGTCAGTAAGCATTCCTTGTGCTAATGGAGAAAAAGCAATTGCACCAACTCCTTCTTTTTCAATCAAATCTAACAACCCGTCTTCAACCCATCGGTCAAACATATTATATCTTGGTTGATGAATTAAACAAGGAGTTCCTAATTTTTTTAAAATTTTAAAAGCTTCTGCTGCTCTTTCAGGTTGATAGTTAGAGATACCTACATACAATGCTTTACCTTGCCTCACCATTAAATCAAGTGTACCCATAGTTTCTTCTAAAGGGGTATCATAATCTGGACGGTGGTGGTAAAAAATATCTACATAATCTAGTTCCATACGTTTTAAACTTTGATCTAAACTAGCAGTTAGGTACTTTTTAGAACCGAAATCACCATAAGGACCATCCCACATATCGTAGCCAGCTTTAGAAGAAATTATTAATTCATCTCTATATTTTTTGAAATCTTTTTTTAATATTTTTCCGAAAGTTGTTTCCGCAGAGCCGTACGGTGGACCGTAATTATTTGCTAAGTCAAAATGAGTTATTCCATTATCAAAAGCACACTTTAGTAGATTTCTTGCATTCTGAAAATCGTCATTTCTGCCAAAATTATGCCATAGGCCTAGCGAAAGTTCAGGAAGTAACAAACCGCTGTTTCCTGTTCTTCTATAATTCATTTTGTTATATCTCGAAGCGTCTGCTTCATATTTAAATTTTTTACTCATAATTTAGCTGTTACGAATTAATAGGAATTTACTGTAATTTTTTTATTCAGGTGCTTTATCTTTGTGTTTAAAGCGTTTATGTGTCCAAAAATAATACGCTGGATTTGTTCTAATTTGTTTTTCAACTTTTTCTAAAAAAATATCGGTTAATTGGTAATCTTCATATTTAGTAGCGTCATTTGTAATTAAACTAAAAGTGGTTTCATAATGGCCACGTTTTACTTTTTTTACATCCATAAATACCATATTTAAATCATATCTTTTTGCAAGCATTTCTGCCCCAGTATGAATAGGAACTTTAACGCCTAAAAACTCATTCCAATAAAAAGTCTTTTTTAATTGTGGAGATTGATCGCTAAGTAAACCATACATAGCTTGTATGTTATTTTTTTGATTGGATTTAATTTCAGCAATAATTTTTGAAGTTTGTACTAGGGAAGTTCCAAATTTAGATCTAGATTTTAATATTTTATTATTAAAATACTTGTTATTTACTTTTGTATAGGCGGCATATCCTTTATAAGAAACAAAAGAATCTACGCTCATTATCCACTCCCAATTTGCATAATGCGGGCCAACTAAAACTACACTTTTCCCGTCTTTATACAATTCTTTAAAAAAATCAATATTTGGGTATTTGTATCGTTTATAGATTGCTTCTTTAGATACCGTAAACGATTTTATCATTTCTATAAATACATCAACAAAATGCCGGTAAAATTCTTTGCTAATTTTCACAAGTTCTTTATCGGTCTTTTCTGGAAAAGAAAGTTTTAAATTATTAAAAACCACTTTTTTTCTATAACCAATTATATAATATACCAGTAAATAAAGACCATCAGAAATAATATATAATATTCTAAAAGGTAAAATAGAAAGTAACCAAATTATTGGGTAAACGAGTATGTAAATAAGTAAATTCATATTGATTGATGCAAATATCGCATTTAATTTTTGTTTCTTGGTGAACAATTAATTCAATATCATCAATTTTTTATACATTCGTGCAATCGTCTAAAAATAATTTAAATGAATATAGATAAAATACTGTTAATTCTAATTATTGCTAATGTAATTGCCTCTATTAAGGGGTTTAGTGATCGTATATTTTTTGACAAGTATAAATTTCAGATTGGAGCTATAAATAGAGGTGAAAAAATTAGGATGTTAACTTCAGGGTTTTTGCATGTAGATTACTTGCATTTAATTTTGAATATGTATGTTTTGTACATTTTTGCGCCAATAATAATATTAAAATTGGGAGTTATTAAATTCTTAATACTCTATTTTGGAAGTTTAATTGCTGGAAGTCTTTTAACGCTAACATATCATAAAAATGAATTGTATTATAGTGCTGTTGGAGCTTCTGGAGCAGTGGCTGGTATAATTTATGGCTCTATTTTGTTGAATCCATCAATGAGTTTAATGATTTTTCCATTGCCAATACCTATTCCAGGCTACATTTTTGGAATTGGTTATATACTTTATTCTGTTTATGGAATGAAAAAGAAATTGGGGAATATTGGACATACAGCGCATTTAGGTGGCGCAATAGGTGGTTTTGCTTTAACACTATTAGTGTATCCAGAAGTATTTTTGAATAGTACTTTTACGGTTTTAATTTTAGGAGTACCAATTGTGTTATTGTTGCTTTTTGGAAATCGTTTAAAATAAAAAAGCCAAACAAATGTTTGGCTTTTTTTTGAGCGAGAGACCGGGCTCGAACCGGCGACAGTCAGCTTGGAAGGCTGAAGCTCTACCAACTGAGCTACTCTCGCAATTGGTGAGGCAAATATACAATCCTTTTTAACTTTAGCAAACGTTTTTTTAAGAAATTTAGTTTTTTTTTGTGTTAGAGAATTTAAACTTTTAAGTGATACCTTTTTAAGGTTTATTTTAAATATTATTTGAATTAATTTATCTTTAATAAGTTTATTTTTAATACTAAATTAGCTGTCCGGGTTATTCTTTTGAGGGCTGGTAATTTGTGGCTGACTCATAGAAAACTATAAACAGTTTTAAATCAAGGTTTATTATACAATTAAAATGATAGAAATTAAAAATATTAGTGCACAAGAAACCTATGCTATTAGATTAGAAGTATTAAGAAAAGATATAGATTTACCTTATAAATTTAATGGAGATTTAGATAAGGATACTTTTCATCTTGGAGCTTTTAAAGAGGATAAGTTAATAGCTGTTTCAAGTTTTATGAAAGTAAAAAATAGAAACTTTAAAGGGTTGCAATACCAATTACGAGGTATGGCTACTTTAACGCAATATCAAGGTTTTGGAATAGGTAAACAGTTAATTATAAAGGCTGAAAAAATTTTAAAACCACTAAATATTGACTGTTTATGGTGCAATGCACGTGTAATTGCAGTTGATTTTTATAAAAAACAAGGTTTTAAAACTTTTGGAGAGGTGTTTGATATTCCTTTAATAGGAGGTCATTATAGTATGTATAAATATTTAACTTAACTATGCTACGATATTTTTTATGTTTTTTTATTTTTATGATGAATTTTAAGACTTTATCTCAAAATCAATTTAGTGCAAAAGCATTAACGGGTAGAGGAGATTTAACATTAGTAGGAACATCTTTTAAATTACAAAAAGAAGCTTTTGACGCTTTTCAAGAGATGAAAAAAGCAGCTTTAGAAGAAGGTATTACTATTAAAATTGTTTCTGGTTACAGAAGCTTTAATCGCCAAAAAAAAATTTGGAATAGAAAATACAATTCATACATATCACAGGGTTTAATGCCAGATGAAGCATTACAAAAAATAATTGAATACTCTACGCTTCCCGGTTCTTCAAGGCATCATTGGGGAACAGATATTGATATTATTGATGCCTCAGTTCAAGCTCCTAGTAATTTATTAAATAAAATTAATTATGAGAAGGATGGTGCATATTTTGAATTAAAAGAATGGATGGATAAAAACGCTGAATCTTTTGGGTTTTATTTGGTTTATACTAATAATTTAGAAAGAAAAGGGTTTAAATATGAGCCATGGCATTATACCTACAAGCCTTTATCTAAGCCAATGCTCAATGCATTTAAAAGAATAGATTTAATAACATTTTATAAAAATTTAAAATTAAATGGTAACCAATATTTAACAAGAGAATTTATAGTTAAATATTCTTTAGAAAACATTTTGGATATAAATCCTAGTCTATTAGATGATTAACATTTCGGTCGAGTAATATTGTATTTAAAAAAAATAGATTAAATTTGAGTTTTAAATAAAATAAAGAAGAAGTCATTAATTTAAATTTTAGTCATATCACCCTATAAATGATAAAAAATAGTGCTTTTTTAATTCTATTTTTAATTACTTTTAAAAGCAGTGCTTTTATTTTTTTAAGTAACAATAAAGATATTCCAAATAATCTTAATAATAAAAATGCAGATTCTATTCGAGTTGCAGAAATTATTGAAATTGGAAATAAACATTATTATAAGGAAGAAATAGATTCATCGTATTACTTTTATAAAAATGCTTTAGAATTGGCTAAACGGATAGATTCTAAATCTCAAATAGCTGAATGTTTGTTTAATATTGCATATTATCATCAAGAAACCTATAAATTTAATAAAGCCATTGAGTATTTTAACGAGGCACTTATACATTATGAAGCGTTAAACAATTTGAAAATGGTAGCCCAAATTAAAAATTTAATTGGGTATAATTATTCAACTTTAACAGAGGGAGATAAAGCAATTGATTATTATTTTAAATCTCTAACTCTTTTCCGCAAATTGAATAACAAAGAAGGAGAGGCTTATAATTTTGTTGATATTGGAAATTTATATTATGAGAATGAAAATTATAATTTTGCTGAAAAATATTATAATGATGCCTTAGATATCTATATAAATTTAAAAGATACCCTTGGCATTTCATTAACCTATACAAATATTGCAAATGCAATAACAGACTCAGACGCTACTTCTAATGCGGTTGAATATTATTTTAAATCTATTGAATTACAGGAGTCTATTGAAGATAATGAAGGCATTGCTTTAAATTATAATAATATTGGAGATTATTATATGAAATTAAATAACTATGATGATGCTAAAGTTTATTTTAATAAAGCTCTTGAAAAAACAACAGAGTTAACAAATAAGGAAGGATTAAAAGCAATAATTTATTTAAACCTATCAGATTTAGAGAAAAGTATTGAGAATTATAATAACGCAATATTTTACGGGAATAAAAGTCTTGATATATCTAATAAATTAGGTTTGTTAGATATAAAAAAAGATAATTTAAAAAACTTGTCGTTTATATATGAAAAAAGAGGCAATAAGTTAAAAGCCTTAGATATTTTAAAACAATACACAGTAATAAATGATACTATTTTAAAAACCAATAAAAGAAAAAAGGTACTATTGTTTAATGCTTTAAATAAATTAGAGGAGTCAAATTTCAAAATTAATGAACTCTCATTAAAAAATGAAAATGAAAAGAAAATAATGTATTTTTTAGTTATTGCAATTTCAATTTTTGGTTTTTTAGTTATTGTTTTAATTTACCAACAAACATCAAAAAAGAAGGCCTATAATTTATTAGAATTTAAAAATTATCAAATTCAAAGAATGAATAGGGAAATTAAACTTCAAACAGATAATTTAAAATTATTAAATGATACTAAAGATAAATTTTTCTCAATAATTGCCCACGATTTAAAAAATCCATTTAATTCTATTAGAGGTTTTACAGAATTATTGATAGAAAACATGGCGACCTATGATGAAGAAAAACGCCTCAAATTTTTAAAAATTATTAAAGGTTCAACAACCAAGGCTTCAGATTTATTAAATAACCTATTAATCTGGGCAAATTCACAATCGGGAACTCTAAAATTTAAACCAGTTAAAATAGAGTTGGTAAAACAAGTTTCAGATGTTATTTCTTTGGTTGAAATTCAGGCAATTAATAAAGAAATTAGTATTTACAACAATGTATATCATAACTTGTTTGTAAATGCTGATGTAAATATGTTAAATACAATTCTTAGAAATTTACTATCTAACGCAATTAAATTTACAAAACTTAAAGGTGAAATTTATATAACTTCAAGTATTAAAGATAATTTTGCAACTGTTTCTATTAAAGATACTGGAGTAGGCATGACCCAAGCTTATATGGAAGATTTATTTAATATTGAAAACAAAAACTCTGGTATAGGTACAGCTAATGAGCAAGGATCTGGCCTTGGCCTTATTCTCTGTAAAGATTTTGTTGAAAAAAATGGTGGTAAAATTTGGGTTAAGAGTACGTTAAATAAAGGTAGTGAGTTTGTATTTTCTTTACCGGTTTACCAAGAATAGTTTTTTAAGTTAACTTCTTTTGCTTATTTTTTTCAAGTGTATTCTCTACTATTTCAAATATTTGCATTTTTAAATATTTATAACTACTTATAAATTTGTTTATTTTTAAAGCTAGACTGTTATGCGTTTCTAAAAAGTTTTCCTTGCTTTTATCAGCTCTATCAACTAAATCGGATATTTTTACTTCATGATTTAGCACTTTTTCTTTAAGACTTACACAATCATTCTTTTTTTCAAATATTTCTTTAGTAACTTCTTTAATGCGTTCATATAATCCAGCATCTAAAAAGTCAATATATTTTGCACTTAACAGATGCTTTAAAAATTGAATTTCATAACTGATAAAATCAATTTCAGAGAGCCACGTTTTAGAATCTTCATGAAATTCTTCAATGGATTTATTATTTGAGCTCCCACTTTTTTTACTTTTTAAAATTGTCGTCATTTTTATATATTTTTAATAAATTATGTATTCTAAAATTAAGAACTATTTGGTGTATTAAAAATGATGTGCATCATTTTATAGTATTTGTGTTAGCTTTTAATAAACTAAGTTGGTAATAGTGCATAAACATAGTTGTAAACTGTATTTTTTAAATTATTATAAGACTTTATAAAAGTTAGTATTTCATCTTCGAGTAGGTTAAATTCATTTGTTAGGTGAGAATCTTTTTTATGAATTTTCTCTTTTTTATTTTTTTTAATTTCCTGATTTACGAGGGTTAATTTCTTTAAAATCAGTAGTCTATTAAAATTAAAATCATCTAATTTTTTACTATATATTTGAATATTTTCAAACAAGTTTCTAGCATTTGTTGAAAAAGGGTAGGTGTTTATAATTTTTTTTAAAAAATCAATTTCAGTTTTAAAAAAAGTTAGATATGAAACCCAATTTTCCAATTTACCTACAAAATCATCCTTATTTTTATTACTAAAATTTAAATTGGTTGCCATGATTCTTATATTAAGGTTTTCTAAATTACGTTAGAATACCTAATTCTAAAATGATATTCATCAAGTCTAGAAACTAATAAGCTTTATTTTTTTGCTTTAATCTTGTACATTTTTTTTTAAAATTGAGCAAAATCATTTTAAAAATTTAATGCTATATATAGCTTTATAGGAAATATAAACATAAAGTGTCATGAAAAATTTACTAATTATATTTTTTTTCCTTCAAATTGCCACTTCAAGTATTGCACAAATATTGAGTAATGTTGATGAGGTTTATCCATTTCAAGAAGATTTAGCTGCAGTGCAAAAAAACAATCAATGGGGTTTTATTAATAAACAAGGTGAGTTAGTAATTGATTATAGAAGTGATTTGGTAGTAACAAATAATCTAGGCAATTCAAGTTCTTATCCAGTATTTAAAAATAATAGATGTTTAATTAAAAAACTAATTGATGAAATTTATTATTTTGGATATATAGATAACACGGGTACAATAGTTATAGCACCACAATTTTTAAACGCTACTAATTTTAAAAACGGACATGCACTAGTTATTGCTCCATCTAAAGAGGTTATTGGTTTTAATAAGCTTTTAAATAAAGATATAATTTCTTCTAATATTGAAGAATTTGTAATTAATACTATGGGTGAAAAAGTACGATATTTAGAAAACCCTTTTAAGTATAATTTGCAAAAAAGAAAATCTATAGTACCGCCAGTATTTCATTCTAAATTTATTGCACCAGGAATTGTTGCTGTTCAAAAACACGATATGAAATGGGATGTTTATCAATTTTAACTTAAAAAAAGTATGTCACTAAATTTCAATCAATTTGCAGCAGAAGCGAATTCTTTTTTAAAAGAATACGCTAAGGAATTAAACCTTAAGAATGATACAGATAAAGCAGGCAGAATTTTAACATCTATTTTGCACGGTTTGCGTGAAATTATTTCAATACAAGAATCTTTGCAGTTAATAGCCCAGTTTCCAATGTTTTTAAAGGCAGTTTATGTAAATGGATGGTCTAGCCATAGGAAAAATAAGATAAAAAATATGGAAGAATTTATAGATTTGGTTAGAGATTTTAATGGGATAACTTCTTTCCATGATTTAGAAAATGATGAACAGGTAGAGAACTACATACACACTACATTTATTCTATTGCGTAGATTTATTTCTCTAGGTGAATTGGAAGATATTAGAAGTGAATTACCAAAAGATTTAAAATCGATAGTATATCATAATTTTATGTTCTAAAAAGTTTAAAATGAATGCAATAAAAGAAATATATAAAGAAATAGATTTAAATATAGATTCCGTTAAATTAAAAGGGAATTTACGTTTGGCTGATAATAGTAAAGGAATTATTATTTTTTCTCACGGAAGCGGAAGTAGTAGGTTAAGTATTAGAAATAATTATGTTGCAGGTTTGCTATTAAATATGGGTTTTTCTAGCCTGCTTTTTGATCTTTTAACAACTAAAGAAGATCTTATTTACGAAAACAGATTTAATATTAAGTTACTTTCAGAAAGATTAGCCAAGGTTACTAAATGGGTGCGTTCTAATAAAGAAACTAAACATTTAAGTATCTGTTATTTTGGAGCTAGTACAGGTGCGGCTTCTGCATTAACTGCAGCGAGTATGTCTGATGATAGATACATTAAAGCTATTGTTTCAAGAGGAGGTAGACCAGATCTTGCACTTGGCATACTTGACAAAGTTAAAACACCAACTTTATTATTAGTTGGAGAAAAAGATAAAGCGGTAATTGAATTAAATAAACTTGCAAAAGCTAAAATAACAGGTATTTGTGAACTTAAAATTATTAAAGGAGCTTCTCATTTGTTTGAAGAATATGGTAAATTAGAAATTGTAGCCAAACTTTCCGGAGATTGGTTTAATAAATATATATGATGTTTAAAAATAGAGAAGAAGCAGGTATTTTATTGGCTGATAAATTGGTAAATTATAGTAATAAAAAAGATACTGTAATTGTAGCAATTCCTCGAGGAGGTGTTCCTGTAGGTTACCAAATTTGTAAAAAATTAAACCTTCCATTAGAAATTGTTCTTTCAAAAAAAATAGGACACCCTTTTAATAAGGAATACGCAATAGGGGCGGTAACTTTAGATAGTTATATTTTAAGTGAGGCTGTACCGGGAATTTCAAACAAATATATTGAAAAGGAGATTAAAAAAATAAGAGGTATTTTAAAACAAAGGCAGCAGTTATTTTATGGTTCAAAAAAAACAATTAATTTAAAAAATAAAACTGTAATTATTGTAGATGATGGTGTTGCAACTGGAAACACCCTAATTGCAAGTATAGAACTAATTAAAATTGCAGCACCTATAAAAATTATTGTAGCCCTTCCAGTAGCTCCTCCTTCAGCATTAAAAAGGATAAAAGCCTTATCTGCTGTATACATGACTATTTGTTTATTAGAACCTAGAAGTTTTCAGGCTGTTGGTCAATTTTTTGAAGAATTTAAACAGGTTGATGATACTCAAGTTATTGATTTGTTAAAACGAGCGAATGCAAATTTAAAAATAGATGAGCTTCATTTTTAAGCAAAGGGTTTCATTTCACCTTTTCTTTTTTTTAACTGTATTTTTAAATCGCGAATAGTTTCGTCTGTAGCCTCTTCAAAGGTTTCTTCGTTAGAAAATGCAACTATTTTTGGTCCGGGAAGACTTAATTCTATACGGCAGATTTTCCCTTTTCCTTTTGGGTCTTTTTCTAACTTATAAAATGTTTTTGCAGCAATAATCCAATCAAATTTTTTGTTAAGTTTTTGAAGTTTTTTAATTGCCAGATTTTCAACAGATTGATTGGTTGGCATTTTTTCAAATTGTACGTTAATTTTCATAGTTTTATATTTTAAATTAAAATAAGAAACAGGGAATTTTTTACGTTCCCTGCTTCCTTTTAAAGAGTTTAATTCTACCATTTAAGCTGCCATTTTGAATATATTTTATACCAAAATTAACCCAAACAAATGCAATTAAATAGTATTTTTACACTCTTTAATATTCTGCATAACACTTTATGCGCTACTTTCTCTAATTCATTTCAATTACTATAAGAAGAAGTTGTATAAAACGTTTTATTTATAGAAACAGCAAATTAATTTAACTTTATATAAAACGGATTTTTTACTCCAAATAACTACTTAAATTTTTTAGACAACTTCTTCTAAAAGAGCTTAAATAATTAGCTATTCTAAAAATCTACTAATTAAAAATTACTAAAACTCTTTATTTTTTTGAGAAACAGGAAGTTAGAACTTCCTGTTTCTTTTAAAAGGTTTTAAGTGTAAACTATCCATTTAAACAACTTTAAAACTGATTTTTTTACAAACAATACTAAAATTATAACCTATAAATACGCTCTTAAAACCTTAATTTTTTTAAATGTTTTTACATTAAATGTTTTAAAAAAAGTTTAATTTAACTATCAATGAACTTTTTTTATTGATTACTCAAAAGTAGGGTGGTGTTTTTAAAAATAATATGATTGCCATCAATTATAAGTATGATTGTAATCAGCTATTTTATTAAAAGAAAATAATACCGTACCCCATGCTTAATAAAAAAACACCAATAAAAAATAATAAGATATATAAAATTTGTACAAATTTTATATTCATATAATTTATCCAGGATATGGTATTTTTTGGAAATATAAATAGTGCCAGTCCATTTAATAAAGCAAACCAACCTATTATCGTTATAATTAATCTGTAATCACCTTTCCATAAATTATGGAATAAAATGTTTAGTAACCCAATAATTATGGATAAAAATGAAATAAGAATTGTAAATTTCTGATCTTCGAGATCTTTAATTATTTGTACAATTCTTTTTGGGTTAAAACTTAAAATAAAGAAAAAGATAATTAAATACCAACCCCAAAATTTTGCTAAAAAAAGTGATATATGTTCCATAATATTAAAATTTATTCGTGCAACACAAGAAATGGTATTTCTATATGATAACTAATTTCTTCCACAGTAGGTTTAAATAAAATACGTTGAAAAAGGTTAAGGTTTTTTGCAACCATTATAATTAAATCAATATTTCTACTTTCAACAAAACACTGCACACCATTTTCAATTTTATTAGAAGTAACTCTATGGAAACTATGGTTTTCATCTAAAAAATAATCGTTTAAAAATTCTCTGTTTCCCAATTGAAATTCGGACAATGTTTCGTTTTTCTTAGTTACATGTAATATTCTAATTGAAGAGTTATACATTTTTATAAATTCAGAAATATTTTTTAAAATTGTAGGTTCGTAGAAAATGTTATAGTCGGTTGGAAATGCAATTTCTACAGGAATTTTAAAGACTGCTTTTTCGGGAATTATTAAAACTGGACATTTAACTTTTGTTATTAAATCGCCTGTATTGCTTCCAATAATTACTTCAGCCAAACCCGAAGCACCTTTGGTTCCCATCACAATTAAGTCAATATTTTTTTCTTTTATTTCTTCTCTAATAGCATCTATAAAAAAATTGTATTTAGAAATTGAGAAAAAGTGATGGTTTGGATTGGAAATATTTTCTTGAATCTTTTTTTGCAGTTGTTTTAATCCTTTTTTGGCTTGCTTTAAAAGTGTGTTTTCGAGTACAGTTTCTGTTGGAATAATAGGCACATCTCCGGCAGCATAATTTGGAATTAATGTTACGTGTAATAAATAAAAATTACAGGGAGTTTTTTTAAAAAAACGTAAAGCATATTTAATTGCATTCCAAGAGTTTTCTGAAAAATCGGTAGGTATTAGTATATTTTTCATCTTTATAAAGTATTGAATGAATACTCTAATTTAAGACTGAAAAACAACGTGTTAAATGATAATTATCAATTCTAACAAAATATTGACCTAATTAATCTTTTTTAATTTATCAAGATTAATAATTTTTATGTTTCTTCCTTCAATTTCTATAATACCTTCTTTTTTAAAATCGGAAAGTGTTCTAATGAATGTTTCAGTTGCAATTCCAGCAATACTTGCTAAATCGCTTCTCGAAATTTTAGGATTATCGGTCGGAGATTTTTTTATTTTTTTTGAAAATTGTAAAATCGTACTTGCTGTTTTTCTTCTAACGGAACTGTATGCCATTTCTAATAAATGTTCTTTTATTTCAGATACATTATCAGATAAATAATCTATTAATTCTAATGTTAAAAAATGATTTTTTTCTAATAAACTTTGCAGTTCATTTTTTGTTAACCTAAAAGTTGTTACATTTTCAATTGCAGCTGCAGCTTCTTTATAATTTATGTTATGTGTAAATGATGTAAACCCAAAAAAATCATTCTCTTTATTAATAGAAGTTATTAATTCTTTGCCTTGTTCGTCTATTTTATATGTTTTAACTACCCCTGTATTAATTAGGTAAACGTAATTAGAGTTGTCTCCTTCATTATAAATAATTTCATTTGGTTGAAATGAAAACTCTTCAACATTTTCTGTAAAATAGCTTCTTAATTGATCTATTGTTTTTATTTCATTTGGTTGAAATAAAAACTCTTCAACATTTTCTGTCGTTATTTTAATTTTTTGTTTTTCTCTATTTTCATTAAATATAGCTACTTTTGCGAGACGACTTTCAATAGCGCTAAAAATTTCAGATTCATCAAAAGGTTTTGTTATATAATCATCAGCCCCCAAATCCATTCCTTTTCTAATATCTTTATATTCTGTTTTAGCTGAAAGAAATATAAAAGGTATTTGTTTGGTTGATTTTTCTTTAGAGAGTATATGCAGCACACCATAGCCATTTAATTCGGGCATCATAATATCACATATTATTATATCTGGCAGGTGTTTTTTAGCTTCGGCTACTCCAGTTTTTCCGTTATCGGCGGTAATTACTGTATAGCTCGCGAGTTCTAAAAGTTCAGCAGTGTTTTCTCTTACAACCGTATCGTCTTCTATTAGTAATACTTTTATCATAACTTGTTTATTATAGGTATTTTAAGTATAAATACAGAACCTTCGTTTTCTTTACTTTTAAAACTTATGGTTCCGCCTAAATTCTCTACATGAGCTTTTACAATGCTTAAACCAATGCCGGTGCCTTGGATATTGAGTGCATTTTCAGCTCTGAAATAACGATTAAATACATAATTTTGATCGTTTAAGGGGATTCCAATTCCTTTATCAATAATTACAAATGAGATATTTTTTCCATTCTTAATTATTTTAATGATTATGGTTGAATTTTCTGGTGAATACTTTACAGCATTACACATTAAATTAGATAAAATTAGTACTAAAATAATTTCATCTTGTTCTAAAATAAAGTCATCGATGTTATGGGGTATGTTAATTTTTTGTCCATTTTTTAAGAGCATATTTGTATTGTAAATAACTTCATTTATAACTTTACTTAAATTAAATTTTGTGATTTTATAGTTTACTTGGTTTGCATCTAAACGTTCTACAGATAAAAAATCGTTTAAAATATTATCTAAATAATGCACTTTACTTTCTATTGTTTTTATATGTTTTTCTCTTCTGTTTTGTTCACTTTTTAGCTGGTATTTATTTAACAACATAGTTGAAGTTAAAATACCACTTAGGGGTGTTTTAAACTCATGAGAAACTAAGGTTAAGAATTTGGTTTTAAGGTTGCTAAGTTCTTGCTCTTTTTTTAAAGTAAGTTTAATCTTATTTTCTGCTTCAACTCTTTTAGCTATTTCTTTTTTATAGTTTAAATTAAGTAGTTTTAATTGTTTTATTGTATTTTTTAATTGTAAGGTTCTTTGTGTTACTTTTTGCTCTAATTGTGTGTTTAAAGTTTCAATTTTAAGTTCATTTTGTTTTCTTACGGTAATATCAATTAATAAAGCAAGTACAAAATTATTGTTTTCAACCGAAAATGGATTTAAACCAATTTCAATAGGAAACTGTTTATTATTTTTTTTAATACCTGTTAAATTTGAATTGTGTGTTGTTTTTCTAATATTATTACTTTTAATAAAATTAGAAAAATGATGTTTATGGTTAGTATGGAATTTTTTAGGGATTAAAACATCTAATTTTTTATTAGAAAGTTCTTGGTTAGTATAACCAAACATTGTTTCTGCTGATGAATTGGCCGCTAAAATAGTTTGAGACTCATCAACAATAATTACTCCTTCTGGTATTGCTTCAAAAAGAATATTAAAAATATTTCGATTTTGAAAAAACATAGTATTATAAATAGTTTAATACTTCTTTAAATTTCGGAAAAAAATTGTTAATTATAGAATGTTTTGTACTTTATTTTAATAATTAATTGATAATTATCATTTTGTATTGTTGAATTAGGCTTTAAATTTATGTTGAATATCATTTTCAATTGTGCTATTTAAAACAACTAATGAGTGATTAAACAAAAAAACAGGAAATGCTAACCTTTAAAAATTATAATATTGCAGATTGGTTTTCATTTTATAGAATTGCGGCTGCACCTTTATTAATTGTCATGTTAATTTTAAATGAAAGAAACCTTTTTACGTGGTTTTTATTAATAAGTTACTGCACAGATGCAATTGATGGTTTTATTGCCAGAAAATTACAAATTACAAGCCCTAGAGGTTCTCAGTTAGATTCTTTTGGAGATCAAATTACGTTTATACTTGGTTTGGTGGGTATTTTAATTTTTGAGTATGATTTTATTAAAACCAATTATGTGTTAATAATTATTTCATTTTCTCCCTACCTTATTCAAATGTTAATTGCTTTTATAAAATATGGAAAGGCAACAGCATTTCATACATATTTAGCAAAATTATCTGCCATTGTACAAAGTGCTTTTATACTTTGGTTGTTATTTTTTGAACCAGTGTATTGGTTATTTTATGTAATGATTGTGATAGGAATATTAGAAACTATTGAAGAAATTACACTTATTTTTATGTACGATAATTGGGTAGCTGGTGTTAAAGGAATTTATTGGGCAATAAAAGATAAACGTAGAAGTAAAAAAACATAAATTGTATGCGAAGTTATCCACTTTATATTATAATTTTATTGTGTTTGTTAATTCTTATTATTGATGTAGTTACTTTTTATTGGTTGCTTTCTATAACACAACTAATTCCTTTTTCTTTTTTAAAAATATTAATTTATATATTTTTTTGGCTCTTTACTATAGGTTTAATTAGTTCAATTATTTTTTTAAAAGTAAACCTAAATGCATTTAATCCTCACAGAAAACAATTAATTACTTCTTGGTTGTATGGGTTGGTAATTTCGTCTTTAATCCCCAAATTTATTTTTATAATTTTTAGCACCATAATTAATATTACCAATACTTTTTTATCTGACGCAGTTTCTTTAATTGTTGTGGCATTGCTTGGTTTATTTGCTGGGTTTTTACCTTTTTTTATAATAGTTTATAGTATTTTTAGAGCCTTATATCGCTTTAAAACACATAAAGTTACAATTAGGTTTAAAAAATTAGAAAATGATTTAGAAGGCTTAAAAATAGTTCATATTTCAGACCTTCATTTAGGAAGTTTTAATTTTAGATATCATATTTTAGATAGGGCAATTCTTACAATAAATGAGTTAAAACCCGACTTTATTTTTTTTACGGGAGATTTGGTGAACAATTATGCCTGGGAATTAAAAGGTTGGAGCACTGTTTTTAAGCAATTAAAAGCAACTACAGGTAAGTTTGCAGTATTGGGAAATCACGATTATGGCGATTACAGTTTCTGGAAATCTGAAAAGGCTAAATTAACAAATCAAGAAATACTTCATTATTTTTTTAAGAAAATTGATTTTAAATTATTGTTAAATGAATCGGAATTGGTTAAACTTAAAAACACCAATATTGCAATTGTTGGTGTTGAAAACTGGGGACTGCCACCTTTTAAACAATATGGAGATTTACAAAAAGCATTACATAATGTGCCTAAAGGGGTCTTTAAAATATTACTCTCTCACGATCCATCACATTGGAGTAAAGAAGTATTAGAAGAAACCGATATCGCACTAACTCTTTCCGGGCATACGCACGGTATGCAAGCAGGTATTTCTATAAAAAGTAAAAAATGGAGTCCAATAAAATATAAATATAAACATTGGGCAGGTTTATATAAGGTTAAACAGCAATATTTATATGTAAATCGTGGTTTAGGCTGGTTGGGATATCCTGGCAGGCTAGGGATGCGCCCAGAAATTACATGTATTACACTTAAAAAAAAGTAACTCAACAATTAAAACCCCACTTTGTTTTTTAATGAAGGAACTTCCCAATTTATCATTTCTTTTAAAAATTCGTCTACTTTTTCTATAATTAGTTTTTCATTAATTGTTTCTGGTGCATAAGTTTCTATTTCTGTTTCATTATGGTTGTCTATTGCGTTCTCAACTATTGGGAATAGAATAAAAATATTTACATCTCCATTATGCGATTGTGAAAACACTAAAGAACCTCCTTTTATAAACTGGTAAGAAGGTATTTTATTTGTACTTTCAATTAAATCATCTGGAAAAGATTCTAATGTTATATTTATCGCCTCGTTGGTGTTTATCCAGTTGAGCTCTTGAACACGCCACCCAATAGTATATTTTTTGGTAATAGTGTTTAGCGTAGCAATAAGTAAATTTTTTGTTTGCGTTTGCCAACATATTTTTTTTTCTACAACGGTTTTAATAGAATTTTTATAATCATTAACACGTTCTTCTAAATGCTCTATTTTCATATTTAAAAATTTAGATAAAAAATATTGAATTTTAACTAAAATCTAAACTACTAATGATACCGTTTTGGATCAGAATTTCTTCGTTTAATAATAGTTTCTAAATGGTATCTTTTTAGATCATCTCCATAATAATTTGTAATTCTAACCTGTTTGCTTCTATGCAAATTAATTCCATAAAATCTTTTTGGTAAAATAGTAGTACTTAGCCAATTTCCATCGTTGAGGTAAAAGTAGTTATTCAAATAAAAATCATAATAAATTTCATAATCTGGAAAATAAATATATCTAATGGCTTCTACCTTATTTGGATAATACCATGCTGGAGGAGGAATGTTGCCTGCTTTTGAAATATAAACAAACGACCCACAGCTGCTTATCAATAGTATAATTAGTATTAGAAATAAAATGCCTCTATTCATATTTTTATTAAATCTTTATGAAAGTTACCCAAAAAAGCAAACTGATAAAATGATATATATCAATTTTGAAGTAAGAACTTTAACAATAGTTTCATTTTTTAACCTTACTCAAAATTAAGTATAAAATGAAAAAATAGTAGGTTGAATTCAGGTTTTTGAAAACTCTTTTTGTACATTGAAATTTCTAAAATATATATAAATGATAACCATAGATAAATCAACATTCATTTTTTTAAAAAATTTAAAAGAAAATAATAATAGAGATTGGTTTACAGAAAACAAACCTCAATTTCAAATTGAACAAAAAAAGACTAAAGAATTTTATAAAACTTTAATGGAACGTTTAAAATTGCATGATGCAATTGATGCTTTTAAGTTTTTTAGAATTTATAGAGATGTACGATTTTCTAAAGATAAAACTCCATATAAAATTCATTTTTCAGGATCATTTTCTAGAGCAACCAATAGATTAAGAGGTGGCTATTATTTACATATTAGTCCGGAAGGAAGTTTTGTGGCTGGTGGATTTTGGCAACCTAATAAAGAAGATTTATTGCGAATTAGAAAAGAATTTGAAATGGATACTTCTGAAATTAGAGCAATAATAAGCGACAAAACATTTGTGAAACATTTTGAAAAATTACAAGGCGAATCTTTAAAAACTGCGCCAAGAGGTTTTGATAAAGAACATCAAGATATTGACCTAATTAGAATGAAACAGTTTATTGTAGTGCGTAATTTTAGCGAAAAAGAAGTGTTGGCACCTAATTTTATGGATGAAGTAAATGCTAGTTTTAAAGCAATGCGACCTTATTTTGATTATATGAGTGAAATACTCACCACAGATTTGAATGGAGTGTCAATTTTAGATTAAAAAAGGTTATGTAAAAATAAATTTTACATAACCTTTTTTTCTATTTTATAAAACAAACTATCCTTTGTTTTTGATGCTAGCAGCGCAGCAAACCATAAGTAGTACTATTAGTTAACTAACTGTTACACGTTAACAATGCCATATAAAATCCGTCGTAACCTGTTTTAAAAGGAGATACTTTATGGTCTTTAATAATAGTAAAATTAGGATTGTTTTTTAAGAAAGTCTTTACTTGTTTTTCATTTTCAGAAGGTAATATAGAACAGGTTGCATATACCAACTTTCCGCCAACTTTTACTAATTTAGAATAGTTTTCTAATATTTCGGCTTGAGTTTTAATAATATTTTCAACAAACGCTGGTTCTAATTTCCATTTGCTATCTGGGTTTCTTTTTAAAACTCCAATACCACTACACGGAGCATCAATTAAAACTCTGTCGGCAGTACCTTTCATTTTCTTCAGTACTTTTGTAGAATCCAATACCTTTGTTGTAACATTGTGAACTCCAGCTCTCCGCGTTCTAATTTTTAATTTCTTTAATTTACTTTCGTAAATATCCGTTGCAATAATGTTTCCTTTATTTTCCATTAAAGCAGCCAAATGCAATGTTTTTCCTCCTGCACCAGCACACGTATCAATAACTTTCATACCAGGTTTTACATCTAAAAAAGCGGCCACTAATTGAGAGGAAGCGTCTTGTACTTCAAAAAGTCCGTCTTTAAAACAACTTGTTTTAAAAACATTGGCACGTTCCACTAATTTTAACGCATCTGGATAGCCATCAATAAAAGTAGTAGCAATTCCTTCATCGGCAAGTTTTTTTCTAAGTGAAGCTTTATTGGTTCTTAGCGTATTTGTACGTAAAATAACTTCAGCTTGCATATTTAAAGCCGTAATTTCTTTAGACCAGTGTTTTTCGCCTAATTCTTTTATAGCTAACTCATCTAACCAATCTGGAATAGACTCTTTAAAGACTCTAACTTTTTGAAGTTCATCAAATTTACCTTTAATTCTTCTTTCTGGAACTCCTTGTAACTGATTCCAATCTGGTAACTTATAACCCTTTAAAATAGCAAAAACAGCAAAGTTTTTCCAAACATTTTCTGTTGAATAATGAGATTTTGTTCCAGCTATTTCGTTGTACAATCGTTTCCAACGTACCATTTCGTAAATAGTTTCTGCAACAAATTTGCGGTCTCTCGCTCCCCAACGCGCATCGCGTTTTAATGCTTTTTGAACCACTTTATCTGCATATTCTCCTTCATTAAAAATTAATTTTATGGCATCTACAACTGTAAATACTAAATTTCTGTGTAATCTCATATTAAAAATTTAAGGCTGCAAAGATACATAATTTGTAGCTAAGAAGTTAGGCTTTAAATTTAGAGATTGTTTATTGCTGATCTAATTATTACCTTCGTGCTTTCATTTAAAAAATGCCAAACTACAAACTTAATACTGCTATAGCTTATTTAAAAGGTGTTGGACCTAATAGAGCTATTTTACTTAAATCGGAATTAGGCATTCATACATTTGGCGATTTAATTAATTTTTTTCCCAATAGGTATATAGATAGAACTCAGTTTTTTAAGATAAATCAACTTCAAAATAACACATCTGAAGTTCAAATTATTGGAAAAATAACCACTATAAAAACGGTTCAACAAAAGCGTGGAAGTAGGTTGGCAGCAACTTTTACCGATGGTACTGGAACCATGGAATTAGTTTGGTTTAGAGGTGCAAAATGGATAAAAGATGCATTAAAAATTAATACTCCGTATGTAATTTTTGGAAAAACTAATTTTTTTAATGGCTTATTTTCTATGCCACATCCAGAAATGGAATTGCTTGTAGATTATAAAAAAAGTTTGCGAACGGCAATGCAGCCCATTTATCCTTCAACCGAAAAATTAACAAACAAAGGAATTTCAAATAAAATTGTGTCTAAAATGATTCAGAATTTGTTTGAAGAGGTGCAAGGTGATTTTACAGAAACCTTGTCAGCTTCAATTATAAATGAACTTCATTTAATTTCAAAAAAGGAAGCACTTTTAAATATTCATTTTCCACAAAATCAAGAATTATTAACTAAAGCACAAATTAGACTTAAGTTTGAAGAATTGTTTTTTATTCAATTACAACTCATTCGAAAAAAATTAGTTAGAAAGTCGAAAATTAAAGGCTTCAATTTTGAAAAAGTAGGCGATAATTTTAATAATTTTTACACTAATAAACTACCATTCCATTTAACCAATGCGCAAAAAAGAGTGCTAAAAGAAATACGGAAAGATTTAGGTTCTAATGCGCAAATGAATCGTTTACTGCAAGGAGATGTAGGCTCTGGAAAAACAATAGTAGCATTGTTAACAATGTTAATTGCCTTAGATAATGGTTTTCAGGCAGCATTAATGGCGCCTACCGAAATTTTAGCGACACAGCATTATAATTCGCTGGTAGCATTGTTAGAGGGTTTAAATATTTCTATAAAATTGCTAACAGGTTCTACAAAAACAAAAGAACGAAGAATTATACACGAACAATTAGAAAATGGCACATTAAACATATTAATAGGCACCCATGCGCTTATTGAAGATAAAGTAAAGTTTAAAAATCTAGGCATTGCAATAATTGATGAACAACATAGATTTGGTGTAGCCCAACGTTCTAAAATGTGGCAAAAAAATCAATTACCACCGCACGTGTTGGTAATGACAGCAACTCCGATTCCAAGAACATTAGCAATGAGTGTGTATGGCGATTTAGATATTTCTGTTATTGATGAATTACCTCCAGGCAGAAAAGAAGTAAAAACAGCACATAGATATGATGCGAACCGATTATCTGTATTTAAATTTTTAAAAGAAGAAATTGCAAAAGGGCGCCAAGTGTACGTTGTGTATCCGTTAATTAACGAATCTGAAGCGATGGATTATAAAGATTTAATGGACGGATACGAAAGTATTGCACGTGAGTTTCCATTGCCAAACTACCAAATTAGCATTGTACATGGTAAAATGAAACCTGCTGATAAGGAGTACGAAATGCAACGCTTTATAAATGGTGATACTCAAATTATGGTAGCAACAACCGTAATAGAAGTTGGAGTAAATATTCCTAATGCAAGTGTAATGGTTATTGAAAGTGCTGAGCGGTTTGGCTTGTCTCAGTTACATCAATTACGCGGTAGAGTAGGACGTGGAGCTGAACAAAGTTATTGTATTTTAATGACCAGTTTTAAACTATCTGCAGATGCTAAAATTCGTTTAAATACAATGGTTGATACCAGTGATGGCTTTAAAATTGCAGAAGTTGATTTAAAATTACGAGGACCAGGAAATTTAATGGGAACCCAACAAAGTGGTGTGTTAAATTTATGTATTGCAGATATTGTGAAAGACACACAGTTATTAAAAAAAGCAAGAGCTATTGCAATTGATGTGCTCACAAAAGATCCTTTATTAAAATTGCCTGAAAACAATTTTATTAGAATTGCTTACCAAGAAATTAGTAAAAACAGTACAATTTGGTCTAATATTAGCTAAATTTATTTATAAACAACCATCAAAAAAGTTGCTTAAGGTTTAAGTTTAAAGTTGGTTTGTTTATCTTTGCATCTTGTTAAAAATAAAATCTAAAGATGAAAATATCATACAATTGGTTGAAACAGTTTTTAAAGGTTGATTGGGAAGCTGAAAAAACAGGAGAATTGTTAACCGATTTAGGACTTGAAGTAGAGGGTCTTGAAACTGTAGAATCTATTAAAGGAAGTTTAGAAGGCATTGTAATTGGTAAAGTTTTAACATGCGTGCAACACCCTAACGCAGACAGATTAAAAATTACAATTGTAGATTTAGGAAATGGTGAACCAGTACAAATAGTTTGTGGAGCACCAAATGTAGCTGCTGGTCAAACTGTGCCGGTTGCAACCATTGGAACAATGTTGTATGATGCTAATGGTGAAGGTTTTAAAATTAAAAAAGGTAAAATTAGAGGAGAAGAAAGTCACGGAATGATTTGCGCCGAAGATGAATTAGGTTTAGGAAGCAGTCACGATGGGATTATGGTTTTGGACGAAACTTTAAAAGCTGGTACTCCAGCTGCTACAGTTTTTAATATTGAAAAAGATGAGGTTTTTGAAATTGGTTTAACACCAAATAGGGCAGATGCCATGAGCCATTATGGAACTGCACGTGATTTACGCGCAGGGCTTATTCAAAAAGGGATATCTTTAGAATTAATTTCTCCTTCGGTAAGCGATTTTCATGTAGATGATAGAACTTTAAAATTTGATGTAATAGTTGAAGATGAAGAAAAAGCGCCAAGATATGCGGGTGTTACTATTTCAGATATTACAGTTAAAGATTCGCCAGATTGGCTTCAAAATAGATTAAAAGCGATAGGATTAACTCCAATAAATAATATTGTTGATGTTACTAATTATGTGCTGCACGAATTAGGTCAGCCATTGCATGCTTTTGATGCTTCAAAAGTAAAAGGAAATAAAATTATTGTAAAAACCTTACCTACAGGAACAAAATTTACAACCTTAGACGAAGTTGAACGCGAATTGCACGAGGAAGATTTAATGATCTGTAATGGAAATGAAGAACCAATGTGTATTGCAGGTGTTTTTGGAGGCTTAAATTCTGGAGTTACGGAAAATACAACTTCAATATTTTTAGAAAGTGCTTATTTTAATCCAATTACAATTAGAAAAACTGCTAAAAGACATGCCTTAAATACCGATGCGTCTTTTAGATTTGAAAGAGGAATCGACCCTTCAATTACAAAATATGCCTTAAGACGTGCTGCTAATTTAATTTTAGAAGTTGCAGGCGGAAAAGTTTCATCTGAAATTGCAGAGTTTTATCCTGTAAAATTTGAAGATTTTCAGGTGTTCTTGTCTTATCAAAAAATGAACCGTTTAATTGGAGCTGAAATTCCAAAAGAAACCGTAAAAAATATTTTAGCTTCGTTAGATATTAAGTTCAATAGCGTAACCGAAGGAGGTATTGGTTTAACAATTCCTGCGTACCGTGTAGATGTTACTAGAGAAGCCGATGTTATTGAAGAAATTTTACGTGTTTATGGTTATAACAATGTAGAATTTTCGCACAAATTAAATACTTCAATTTCTTTTTCTGAATTTGATGATGTAAAAATAGAAAACGTTATTTCTAACCAATTAGTTGCTCAAGGTTTTAATGAAACTATGGCAAATTCTTTAACAAAGTCAGACTATGTTTCATTGTCTGAAATGTTAAATGAAGAGCATAATGTAGTGATGTTAAATCCCCTAAGCAACGATTTAAATGTGATGCGTCAGTCGTTGTTATTTAGTGGATTAGAATCTGTTGTTTATAATATCAACCGAAAAAACAATGCTTTAAAATTCTTCGAGTTTGGAAAAACATACCATAAGTTTGAAAGCGGTTATGCTGAACAAAAGCATTTAACCTTATTTGTTTCTGGAGCAAGAGCAAAAGAACGTTGGAATGTTGTTCAAAAAAAATCTGATTTCTTTTATTTAAAAGGAATTGTAACTGCATTGTTACAACGTTTAGGAATTGATAAGTTTAAAACAATACCTACAAAAAACGATGTTTTCTCCGAAGGAATTACCTTAAGTTTAGGAAAGATTAAATTGGTAGATTTAGGTGTAGTAAAGCGAGCTATAAATAAAGAATTTGGAATAAAACAAGAAGTATTATTTGCAGATTTTAATTGGGAGAATATCTTAAAAGTTGGTGGAAAATCATCTATTAATGTTTCTAATTTACCTAAATTTCCAGCAGTAAAACGGGACTTTTCTTTGTTGCTAGACAAAGAAGTTACTTTTAACGAACTTTATAATTTAGCGTTTCAAGCAGAAAAGAAGTTACTAAAACAAGTTGATTTGTTTGATGTTTATGAAGGTGATAAATTAGAGGAAGGAAAAAAATCGTACGCAGTTAGTTTTTTATTACAAGATGAAAACAAAACCTTAAACGATAAGCAAATAGACAAGGTTATGCAGAAATTGCAACAAACATTTGAAAAAAATGTGGGTGCAACATTACGCTAAATATAAGTGTACCGCAAAATCTTAACATACTATAAAACAAACTTCAAAAACTCTTTAAAAAGAGTTTTTGTTTTTTAAAAGTGTTTTAAAAACGGTACTGGTTTTTTATTCATAAATAATTGCATAGAATGCTTAAAACCATATTTAATTTTTACCAATATAAAAGCTTTTAAAAGCATACTTTATAAAGCTATATTAGTTTTTTTTGTAAAAAATACCAGTATTTTTAATGTTGTTTATAGTATAGATTATAAAATGTATAGTATAGATGACAACGTTTATACGTATAGATATACAACATTTATAGTATAAATAATTGGCAAGGGTATAATTATACTATTAAAGCATATTTTTGTTCACTTATTACTGCAAAAAATATAAAATTAATAAGTATAAAAATGACTATTTGAAAAGAAACCAGCGCTTTATAAAATTACAATAGTTGTGTTAATATTAGATTAAATTTTTTATATTTGAATGTTACTCCAAAATGCTATGGATTTTACAATAAATATTTTAAACTTTTATACACCTCATCCCGATAATTTTTTGGGGATAAACGTATGTAATATGATTTTATAACAAGTTGTAGCTAATATTAAAAATACTATGAAAATTATTGAATAAATGAACAAAACATTGAAAACCAATGGAGATATAAATAGACTCGGAGATAAAATTAGACTTGAATTCCCAGAAATAAAGGATACCACAAAAGAACAAATTCAAGAGCACAGAATATCATTTAAAGACTCAACAAATACCACATTTAATTCTTTATGTTCCTTAAGCAAGAGAGTAAATAAAAACGCTATTATAACTTACCGAATAAAGAGGATTGAAACTATAATTGGTAAATTGAATAGAGAGAAAAAAACGAAAGAAAAACAACTATTTGCTAGAATGTGGGATATCTCAGGATGTCGGTGTATAGTTGACAATGATAGAGAAGTTTATAAATTAGAAAAACTTATTTCAAAAATATTTATTGTTAGAAAACGAAAAGATTACATTAAAACTCCGAAAGAAAACGGTTATAAATCTCTTCATCTATACATACAAGTTCCAAATGATAATAAAGTTATAGAAGTACAATTAAGGAATAGACTTGACCATAATTGGGCTACTCTTGTTGAGATTACAGATTTAATATTTGATTCCCAATTGAAAGAAATAGGAAAGGATAAAAAGCTTGAGAAATTTTTATTTTTACTATCTAAAAGAAAATCATTAGTTTTTGATGATAAAAAATATATTGCTAAAACCTTAAGAGAATATCAATATATTGAAAACTTAAGTAAAGTATTTACGAGAAACTATTTAAAAGTAAGAAATAGATGGCTTGAATTGGAAATGAAATACTCCCATAAATTCTTTTTAATAGAAACCAAAAAAAATGAAATTCCAATTATTAATTCTTTTAATGGATTCAACACCGCTGAAAAAGAATATTTTAAGCGATACTTAAGTAATCACAATTCGAATATAGTTTTAACCCATTTAACTAAACCAAGTTACAAAAATATAAGCAGTGCGTATTCAAATTACATCTTAACCGTTCATAGTGTTTTGGATGATATAACTATAATTTTAAGAGAATTAATTATTGAATCAATTAAAGAAAAAAAGTATTTTTCCTTTTTAAAATACTATAATTTACATTTATCAATTCTTTACAATCATATAAATAATTTAAACACGGAAATATTAGTTTCTAACGCTGCAGGAAATAATAAAAATGGAAATCTTTTAAAACAAAAAGAATGGAAAAATGATATTCAAAAGCAAAAGGAAAAAATTGATAAAAATGAGAGGAAATTATATCTAGATGCCAATAAACACAAAGTTAAATATAAAATGACTGAAATATTTTTAAATCTATCTCTAAAAACTATAATTAGATTGAATAAAAGAAGATTAAAAAAATACTAGCTACAACAATGCATAACCAAAATTGTTGCATTTAGTAGAATAGAATGTTTCTTAATACTAATTTTATTAGTTTTATAAAACGAAAAATTGCGATAACCAAAACACAACTTTGGTTATTCTAAACCGTTGGCAAACTTATTGACCCGTCCTGAAATAAGGCTACATAATTTTAAAAATTATGTATAGAAATGACAAAGTAATTAGACGGTATTTAGAACCTTTTAAGCTGAAAAAATGAAATTAGATTTAAACTGTAAGGCTGAGTATTTTGATTCATTTATGAATATTTCTGAATCTATTGAATTGTACAATGAATTATTGACATACAATAAACTTACCAGCAAGTTTACTTTGGAAATGGCAAATGGAGAACGGTATCAGGAAAATTATGGCAAGATGATGTTCATTGACAGAAACTTAATTCAAGAAAAGAGATTTCCAGAATCAATATGGGGACCAAACCAAATATGGTCGGATAAAATGACATTAGTAAAAGATCGTATAGAAAGTTTTACAGGACATAAATTTGAAACTTGTGTTTGCATCTACTATCCCGATGGAAATACCGGTATTGATTATCATTCTGACCAAGTTGCATTTGGCGATACTACTAATATTGCGTCAGTAAGTATTGGTGAGGAAAGAATATTCCATTTGAGAGAAAAACGAACCAAGAAAGTACATGAAATCCTATTAAAAAATGGCAGTTTATTAATTATGGGAGAGGGGTGCCAGGATCGATATGAACATGCCTTACCGCTAGATTTAAATTGTAAAAAACCAAGAATTAATTTAACTTTTAGGAAATATGGATTCTAAAATTGATTTCTATAGCAATTTTGTATAAGAAAATTTTGGAGGTAAGTATAAATTTTGAATGATTGAATACGCCCCAAAAAAACACATATAAAAAATGCTCCAGATTTGACTATCTTAGAGTTCTGCCCTATTTTTAACAATCAGTCACGACTGAAAAAATTGTGCACAAAAAGACGGACTTTTCATATACTAGAATGTCGTGTGTAATACGAAAACAGATTTTAACATAAATTGAGAAATTAGAATACAATTATAGAATTACCCAAAATTGAATGAAAAAGACACTTACTTTATTACTCTTAATAACAACGATTAGTTATTCTCAGATCCTTGAACCTGTAAAATGGACAACCGAAGCAAAAAAAATATCAGATACTGAATACGATTTGATAATTAACGCAACGATTGAAAAAAATTATCATTTATACTCTCAAAATGTGCCAGATGATGGACCTCTTCCAACTATTTTTATATTTGAAAAAAGTAATAATTATGAATTGATTGGAAGTACAACTGAGGAAAAAGGACACACGATTTATGACCCAGTTTTTAAATTAAAAATTAAGTATTTTGATACTAAAACTACATTTAAACAGAGAATTAAACTGAATAATAAGAATCGTTTCAAAATAATTGGAGAAATTGAGTTTATGACTTGTAATGATTCTAACTGTGTTCCTGGATATGGAGATATTGAATTTGAAATTTGAGTAGATTGAGAAAGTAAAACTTAAAATACTACACACAATACCTCATAAAACTTATGCTTATATTTAAACTAAATACAAACTGACAAACATCCATTTGAAAGCATTCACCCTTTTTATGATGGGAATGGAAGAACTGGCAGATTATTAAATATATTATATTTGATAATCAATGAATTATTAGATATCCCAATACTTTATTTAAGTTCATATATTAATGAGAATAAATGTGAATATTATAGATTATTGAATACTGTTAATACGACTGATTAATGGGAAGAGTAACTATTTATATAAACTCGAAACTAATTGATATCCTAAAAAACCACTAACCACAACAAATAACTGAGTTAAAAAATAAGTAAATTCTTCATTATTTTTTCGACATTATAATTTAAGATCTATTATAATTTTTAATAGACTTTTTTGTTAATATTTACTTTTTCCTTTCAATACAACTCGCTCATAAATTTCTCTACAGCGCTTATAGTATCTACAGGCTGAAAAACGACATAAGAATAATAAGTTTCTCATTTTTTGATTGCCCATTTTACCAATCCTACTTTTTCCTCTAACACTTCTGCCTGAATGTCTGATTGTTGGGGATATAATCTCATAAATACACAACTGTTTTGAATTTTCCAACCGATTAAATCCATCAGTCATTACTATAAGCATTATAGCTGTTTTGTTACCCATTATTGGAATGCTTTTCAATAAAGTCAATTGCTTTTGTTGATAATCTTTAACTAATGAATTCAAACGATCTTCTAATAAACCTATTTCCTTTTTAATTGATTTTAAAGAACGATTTAAGGAACGATACACCACTTTAGAAGAGATTTCTAAGGTTTTTTCGCCGTATATTTTATTCTTTATAGCGGTGCTTTGTTTGAAGTAAATATCAATCTAATTAATTGAAGACATGCCGCTTGGCTTTCATCCTTAGCTTTGTGTAAAGGCACTTCATTGAACTGAGTATAGTGACAAATAGCTTTTACATCTGATAAGAAAGTAGGTGAAAAAATTGGCTATGTTAAATATTAGTATAATACTTGCAGAGAAATTAATAATGTAAAAAATACACTAATATTATGTCAAAATTGTTTTTAGCATTAACATTTTTAATCATGCCTTTTGTTTTATTTTCAAAAAACACTAATAAAGCTGACACTATTCAAGAGCCTTTATTCAAGCCGTTTATTGAAAGGTATATACTTGACGAAATAAAAAGTTTAAGGCAGGAAAATCTGAGTTTGAGAGCTCAAGTCACAAAACAAATTTCTGAAGCTAAATTAGAGTCATCAGACAGAGCAATAGAATATACAACAAGTACAATAAATAATATATTTTATATTATTACTGCAGCAGCTTCTTTGCTTGTGCTTTTAGGTTGGCGCTCGCTAAACGATATCAAAAAAAGCTTAAAAATTGATATGTCAAAAAAGATACAGACGCTTACTCTAGATTATGAAAAACGTTTACAGCAAATTGAGGTGAAGATGACCGAACGTTCAAAAGTAATAATAGAAACCCAACAAAATATAACAGAAACAAATTCGATACACTCCTTATGGTTGCGTGCTGGTCTAGAAAAAAGTGACGAGGATAAAATATTAATATATGATGAGATACTAAACATAAAACCGAATGATATTGAAGCAATGACCTATAAGGCTGATACACTTTTAGAAATAGGAGAAGTACGCTGGGCATTAAATCTTTCAAATAGTGCTATTGAGCATGATGATGAGTACGCCTTGGCATACTGGCAAAGAGCTTGTGCTTATGCAAAACTGGATAAGCAAGATGAAGCTTTAAAAGATATAAAAACGGCACTTGAACTGTCTGACACCCTTCAAGACGAACTGCATAATGAAAAACATTTTGAAAATTTGCATAATAATAAATTATTTAAATTATTAATTTCTCATTCATAATTATAAGTACATTGAAACGGTTTTAAATTTTTAAGAAACTACTAAAACTTCCATTCTTAAATGATTCTAAAATCTGAATTATTTTATCTAAATAGATATAAGTCGATATCTTAATTGAAAAAAGACATTAAAGTGTACATAAAATATTATAATAATGAAAGAATAGAATGAGCCCGATTGAATATCGAGCTCATTCTTATTAAAATTAATTATAAATTTGTCTAGTCTTTTGGGTGAACTTCATTTTCTATTCGTTTTATATTTGCTAACTTAGTTCCAAACAACACAGCTAAATCATATATTAACTTTAATAATTTGAAAGTCAATATGTAAAATGAACGCATTGCAAAATAAAATTTTAACTTGAGCTATTTTTTAGGGCAGAACATATATAACAGAAGACTTAAAAAGAAATTAATAACAAATGAATTGGATACTATTAATAATTGCCGGACTATTTGAAGTGGCTTTTGCAGCTTGTCTTGGAAAAGCAAAAGAATCAACAGGAGTTGAAACAACTTATTGGTTTATTGGATTTTTGATTTGTTTAGGAATAAGTATGTTGCTGCTTGTAAAAGCAACTCAAGAACTACCAATAGGAACTGCCTATGCGGTTTGGACAGGAATTGGTGCTGTAGGAACAGTTTTGGTTGGAATTCTGGTTTTTAAAGAACCCGCAACATTTTGGAGACTATTTTTTATTACAACATTAATTACCTCAATTATTGGACTGAAAGTAGTTACACATTAATCGAACGTAGAAAATAAAAACACAAAATTTACAGTCTTAAAAGACAACCTAGTCATGAGAAAAAAGCATTTTCAATAGTAGGATTAGTACTAACAGTTGCATTGTCCTTTGGACAAAGTAACCATTTTGATAAATTAAGCTTTACCATTGGAAATTGGACTGGAATAGGAAGTGGTTTTGGAGATGATACTTCAAAGATTGAATCAAGTTTTCAATTAGTCATGAATGAACAATACATTGAAGTAAAAAATGAATCTTGGTTTGAGCCGACTGAAAAGAATCCCAAAGGGGGAACATCATATTGACAAGGGATTTATAAGTTTTGACAAAAGTAGAAATACAATAGTTTTCAGACAATTTAATAATGAAGGCTATATAAATCAATACATTTTAAACAATGAGCTCTCAAATGATTCAACCTTAGTTTTTGAAACAGAAATTATTGAAAGCTTTATACTAGGAGGGAAAGCACGTTGGACAATTAAAAAGGTTTCTCAAAATGAAATAGAAACAACATTTGATGTTTCATTTCCTAATAAGGAATATACTTGTTTTGGTGTGAATGCCTTAGTAAGGAAAGAATATAATTAAAAAAAGTAATGACAAAACAACTTTTAACAATTGCTTTAGTTGCAATGGTATTCATAATAGCATGCAATCAAAAAACTAAAAAAGTAAATCAAGAATCAACAAAAACCGAAACAATGTCAATGGATTCGGACAATATCATAACCCAATCGCTGACAGATAAAAACGGATACACACTTAAAATGACTTTTGACAATGCAAGAAGTATTGTAACCATTGAATTTAAAGGAGAACAAACAGCACTTATTAGAAAAATAGCGGCATCTGGTATTTGGTATGTAAATGACCATTTTGAATTGAGAGGAAAAGGCAACGACATACAGTTGAAAAAGGATGGAAAACTGATTTTTAATCACCTAGATAATTTGGGCGAGTAGTGATAACCTTTGTTATTATGTCAGTAAAAAAGCCTATTTGAATACTATAAAATAAATATATTTGAAGTACAAGAAGCCCGCTTCTTGTGTTTAGAATTAAAAAGCAATATAAAAAATGAAAGTTACAGCAAAACATAATGAACGCATTGCAACAATGAAATTTTCCTCAGTATATCCTCATTACCTTTCAAAGGTAGAGAAGAAAGGTAGAACAAAGAAAGAGTTGCATCAAGTTATAGCCTGGCTAACAGGGTTTAGTAAAGAGAAAACACAAGAATTAATTGATAAGCAAGTAACATTTGAAACATTTTTTAAACAAGCAACCTTAAACTCAAATGCAGCGCTTATAAAAGGAGTAATATGCGGATATCGCATAGAGGAAATAGACAATCCTTTAACACAACAAGTAAGATATTTAGACAAACTAATAGATGAATTAGCAAAAGGACGTAAAATGGATAAAATTTTACGTGGAACTCAAACAAGTTCTAATTGACGCTAATCGGTATCTAAAATTTAGTTTTCAAATAGTTGGTTAAAAATAAATAGCGCACTAGTAATGCAACTAATAAAGGAAGCATTGCAGTATTAAAAACTTGAATTTTAAAAATCCAAACGAGTAACATTACGGCAATTAGGCCAATTAAACCTACATTATAATAATACATCCATTTTGGGAGTTTAGATTTTAATAGATAAAAAGCAACTATTAAATTGGGTGCGAATGCCCATAAAAAATTTAAATTTTTATACGTTGCGGTATGGTCGGTAGCAAACCAAAGTAATAAAACAGCAATTCCTATAATTCCTGTTATAAAGAAAAGTGAAAAGTCTAACCATTTGGATCTGCTATTATTTTTAAAGTTTTTATAGCTTAAAAAGAGTATAATTAAACTGATACAAGCAATAGCGAAGAGTGGTGTAGTTATAAAACTAAATGGTTTTAAAACCTCATTTTCTTTAGGGTTTAGCACTGTTTTAGTTTCATTAACCAAAGGTTGTGTTCCATTGTTAGTAGTAATTGTTGCATTTTCAAAAGCGTAAAAAATATAATCTGGTAAAAATTTATAATCGTCTTTTGATACTTCTTTATCTATAACAGAACCCAAAGCTAAATCAATACCAAATTTCCCCCATTTTTGTTTTTGAGTATAATCTGCAATTAAATCTCTGTGCGTTTTATGTGTGGAAATATGGTTATTATTAAATGCTACACTATCTTTTAAAATACTTTTTATTACTTCTTCTATTTTGGTAGAGCAATTGTTGTAAAAGAAATCGTATTGATAGTCTTTGTTAGATGGTTTTGCATTGTTTTCTAAAAAATTGTACGTTGCTTGTACTTGTTCTTTATTTAAGTTTAGCTCTTGGGTTTTAACCCATCTTTTTTCATAATTATAAATTTGTAAGAATAAACCATATCTTGAAGTTGATAATTGATACGTTAGTTTTCCTTTGGCAAAATTCAAATAAAAATTAGGCGCATTAAAATTAAAAGTTCCGTAATTATATATTTTATCTAACTTATTTATGGGGTCGAAAACGCGAAAAGCACTGTGCCCAAAAGTTGAATATAGTTCACTGCCAGGACCACAAGTTACTACACTTATAGTTGCTTTTTCTGAAAGGTTTATTTGCGCATTAAAAGGTATGTAAAAAAATAATAAAACTAAAAATATAGTGTATTTAGGATTCATAATTATCTAAAATTTTCAAAATCAACTTTTATAGAAAAAACATTTGAGTACAGTGCTGCACCCACGCTACCGATATTTGTTAAAGCGTAATCTATTTGAATTCCTTTGTATTTAAAACCCACGCCAAAATTTGGTTGAACAGAAGTTTCAGTAGTTGCATCGAATTGCAATTCTTTTTGAATATTGCCAATACCAGCTCTTAAATACACCAAGTCTGTATAATCTAATTGAAAACCTAAAGCAGGAGCTACACTTACAAAGTCTGAAGAAATTATATCGTTTGTTTTTGTAAATCGCATGTTTAAATCCAGTTCTGAAAGTAAATTAAAATCTTTGGAAATATTAAATTTTCTAGCCACACCAATTTGTGCTTTTGGAAGTGTAATTTCTGTAGATTCGGGTAATTCTTGATTTTGGTCTGGAATAGCATCTTGTATTTTATCAAATTCTGTTTCATCAAAACTCCAAGAATTATAGGTAGTTGTAATGTCTCTAACCATTAACCCGTATTTATAGTTATTTTTTTTATATTGAACTCCAGCATCTAAACCAAAACCCCAAGAAGTTGCGAATTCCCCAATAATTCTTCTAATAATTTTAGTATTTAAGCCTACATTCAACCCTTCAATATTTAAGTTTCTGGCATACGATAGATTTAAAGCATAATCGGCAGCAGAAAATAAACTAATACGGTTATAATCTATATTCCCCTCATTATCAATAAGTTCTGTGGTGTTTAAAATATCATCAACACCAAATCTTATTATTGCTATTCCAACTGCACTTTTTTCATCAATTGGCATTGCAAATGCAGCATAATCATATTTTGCAATTCCTTCAAAATATTCAGCATGCATTATAGAACCTTGGTAATTTTTAATATTCACTAAACCCGCAGGATTCCAATAAATTGAGTTTACATCTTTACTGGCGGCAACAACAGCTTTACTCATACCAAAAGCAGCTGCATCTACACCAATATTTAAAAATTCGTTGGAATATTTACGAACAGTTTGTGCTGAAATTATTTGGGTTGAAAATAAAATAAGTAATAAATATTTTTTCAAGATGATTTATTTTTAAACGAAAGTAAAAAAACTTTATAAAGTAACGTTCACTATTAAGAAATAATATGATTAATATAATTTAAAATTCTGTTTTCGCTCCACAATAAATCTTTACCTAAAAAGGAAGAGTTAAAACCAACGTGTCCACCGTATTTTGAAACTTCAAAAGTTATGTTGTTATTTGCTGATGCTTCTTTAAACGGATAACAACTTTTAGATAAAAAAGAATCGTCTAAGGCATTTATAATTAAGGTAGGAAGTTTAATGTCTTTTAAAAACTGTTTAGAACTGCATTGTGACCAATAATCACTTGCGTTTTTATAGCCAAAAAGCGGAGCAGTTACTGCATTGTCAAAATCTCTAAATGTTTTGGCATTAGCAATTGCATCTTTATCGAGTTTGCAGTCTGGAAACTTCTCTAGTTTTACCAACGTCTTTTCTTTAAGACTTATCATAAATCGATTTAAATATATTGCATTGTACCAGTTTGATAAAGAATTTGAAGACCCTTCTAAATCGCAGGGTGTAGATATTGCAATTCCACCTTTAATTTGATTCGGAATTTCATCAGTTTCACCTAAATATTTTAAGGTTATATTTCCGCCCATACTATATCCTAAAAGCACAATATTTTTATATGTATATTTTTTTAAAAGATGGTTAATAATAAATGTTACATCGTCTGTTTTACCACTGTTGTATGAATAAATATGATTGTTATCCTCTCCGCTGCAACCTCTAAAGTTTACAGCAACACAATCTATGTTATTGTTGTTTAAATGATTAACAACTGAAATTATGTATTTAGATTTTGAACTTCCTTCCAGACCGTGCATTGCAATAACGAGCGTTTCCGCATTATTTGTAGAAAAATCTAAATCTAAAAAATCGTTATCATCGGTTGAAATTCTTTCTCTCTTGTAGTTATTATTTCCATTATAAAATAATGTTTTATAAACAGTATTTATATGTGTGTTTTTAAAAAGTAGAGAAGGTTTGTAGCTAGATTCAATTATTGGCATAGACACGAACTATTAAAAAATAAGTATAAATTAATTTACTGAAAACAATTTGCTAAATTTACAAAAATTTAAAAAAGATGATGCTTAAAAAATACATTCCTAATTTATTAACGCTCTTAAATTTACTTTGTGGAACTATTGCAGTCATTTTTGCAGTTAATAACGAATTAGAACTAGCCGCTTATCTTGTTTTATTGGGCATATTTTTTGATTTTTTTGATGGATTTGCAGCACGTATTTTTAGCGTTGAAGGTGAATTAGGGAAACAGTTAGATTCCTTGGCAGATGTTGTTACAAGTGGAGTAGTTCCGGGAATTGTAGTTTATAAATTATTGCAAACTAAAAAGTCTATTGAAATTTTTAATACTGAAATAGTTTCTTGGAAAACTGAAGATATTGAATTGCTTCCTTTTTTAGGATTGATATTTACACTGGCGGCAGCCTATAGATTGGCAAAGTTTAATATTGATGAGCGTCAAACAAGTTCATTTATTGGTTTACCGACTCCTGCAGCAGCGTTGGTAGTTTTATCGCTACCATTAATATTAAATTATAGTTCATTAGAATTTGCAACAACTCTAATTGAAAACAAGTGGTTTTTAATTGGTTTAACAGCTGTTTTAAGTTTTTTAATGAATGCTGAGATTCCTTTATTTTCTTTAAAATTTAAAGATTATAGCTGGAAAAACAACAGGATTAAATATGTATTTTTAATACTGACAATTATTTTAGTTATTAGTTTGCAATTTATTGCAATTCCATTGGTAATACTATTATATATACTTCTTTCAATTTTTTTTAAAGAGCTTAAGTAAATTCTTCTTTTTGATAAGAAAAACCTCTAATAAATAAAGTGAATTTGAGTAATTAATAATAACTTTATGCCTTGATTATTAGATTAATTTAGCTAGAATAAAAATTGCAAAATGAACATTACGAAATATATTGTTAGTTCGCTTTTAGTTTTAAGTGTTAGTATAGTAAATGCTCAAATTAAATATCCAAATACTTTAAAAAAAACTACTGAAAACCAATATCATACTACAAAAATTGTTGATGATTATCAGTGGTTAGAAGAAATAGAATCTCCTGAAGTTAAAGAATGGGTTCGCCTTCAAAATAAATTATCAGAAAAGTTTTTAAATAAAATTAACAGAAAAATTGGCGCAAACAGGCAAATGAATAGATTCATGTATTACGATATGGAATACGATAAAGAATCAAAAGCAATTGATAACGAGAAATTATATTTTACATTAATGTATCCGGGAGCAGATAGTAAACCTTGTATTTATTATTCTAAAGGTTTAAAAGGTGGATATGAAAGGTTAATTAGCCCAAACTCAATTTCAAAAAAAGATGATATAATTTTTACATCTTTAAGCCCTTCAAAAGATGGAAGATTTTTAGCTTATCAATACAATAGAAATGGAAGTGATTGGAAAGAGTTAAAAATAGTGCAATTAAAAAATAGACATTATTTTAAAGAAACGCTAAAACATATTATTACGTCGGAAATATATTGGTTTGGTCAAGGGTTTTTTTATAAAAAATATAGATACACCTCAGCATTGGGGAAGAGAAATTTTCCAAGTATTTATTACCACAAATTAGGGACAGAACAATTAGAAGACCAATTAATTTTTAATACAAATAGTGAACAAGAAGAGCTAAATATTTATGGTACTCCAAAACAAAGCTTATTCATTATAAAAAAATCGAATAAGTTTGAAGAAAAGTTTAGTTTTTATTATTTAAATCCAAAAGAATCAAATTATGATTTTAAGCCAATGTTTGAAGAAATTAAGTACAATATTAATATTATTGGTTTTAAATCAGATACAGTTTATGCCTTAACTAAAATTAAAGAGAATAAATACATTATTTCATTTCCGTTAGAACAACCTAAAAAATGGAAATTACTAACCCCTATATATAAAAATGCAGTATTTACAGATTATGAACTACTGGAAGATAAGATTGTAGTTGCATATCAGTCAAATACATCATCTTTCATTTCAATAATAGATTATAATGCAAAAGTTTTAGGGGAGGTGGTTACACCAGAAGGGTTAAGCGTAAGTAGTTTAAATTTTTCTAAAGAATTTAATAAATTCTTTTTTAAATTATCTTCATACACTGTGCCACCTGTAACTTGTCAATTAGATTTAGAGAATTATAATTTTAAGTATCTTGGAAAAGTTGAAGTTGGGTTTGATGCCAAAAAATATAAGTTTTTAAGAAAGAATTTCACATCACATGATGGGACCAAAGTTCCAATGTTTATTGTTTATAAAGATTCATTACCTAAAAATGGCAACACCCCTTTTTTATTAAATACTTATGGAGGATATGGACAAATTGCAAAACCTGCATATAAGCCTGGTGTAATTTATTTTATTGAAAATGGAGGCGCTTATGCTTATATTCACGTTAGAGGAGGTGGAGAATTGGGAGAAAAGTGGCGGGAAGCTGGAAAAAAATTAAATAAAAAAAATTCCATATTAGATTTTACAAGTGCTGCGGAATATTTGATTGATGAGGGATATACAAAACCAAAAAGGATTGCAATTACAGGAGCATCTCATGGAGGGCTAATTACAGCAGCGGCAATCATTCAAAAACCTGATTTATTTGGAGCTGCAGTTATTGATGTTGGAGTAACAGACATGTTAAGGTTTGAAAACTCCGCAGTAGGTTCAACTTTTACCAATATAAATGAATTTGGCTCAGTGAGTAAAGAGTTAGAATTTAAAAACTTATTGTCTTATTCTCCATATCACAATATAAATTCAAAAGTAAATTATCCCTCAATGTTAATTGTTACTGGGAGTGATGATACGAGAGTTCCTCCATATCACTCTTTTAAGTTTGTTGCAAAGTTACAAAGCAATTTAGAGCAGAAAAATCCTATTCTCTTATGGACACAAGATAATACGGGGCATTTTGGAGCAAATGAAGCAAATTCGATTATTAAAGAAAATGCATTCATATATGGGTTTTTAATGGAAGAATTAAAAAAAGAAAAAGATTGAGTTTAAAATTTCTTTTTCTTTAATTCAAAGTCTTTACCCAAATATACACGTCTAACGGTTTCATCTGCTGCTAGTTCTTCTGGAGTTCCTTCTTTTAAAATACCACCCTCAAACATTAAATATGTTTTATCTGTAATAGCTAAGGTTTCTTGTACATTGTGGTCGGTAATTAAAATACCAATATTTCTATCTTTAAGGTGAGCAACAATACTTTGTATGTCTTCAACCGCAATTGGATCTACACCTGCAAAAGGTTCATCTAATAAAATAAATTTAGGATCAGATGCTAATGCACGCGCAATTTCAGTTCTTCTACGTTCGCCACCAGAAAGCAAATCTCCGCGGTTTTTACGCACATGGCCTAAGCTAAATTCTTCTATAAGTGATTCTAATTTTTCTTTTTGTTCTTTTTTAGAGAGGTCTGTAAATTGTAATACCGACATAATATTATCTTCAACAGATAATTTTCTAAAAACAGAAGCTTCCTGAGCTAAATAACCAACACCTTTTTGTGCTCTTTTATACATTGGGAAATCAGTAATCTTTTCATCGTCTAAGTAAATATCGCCTTCATTTGGTTTTATCATTCCAACAATCATGTAAAAAGAAGTTGTTTTTCCAGCTCCATTTGGGCCCAATAAACCCACAATTTCTCCTTGTTCAACTTCAAGAGAAATTCCATTTACCACATATCTGCTACCGTATTTTTTCTTAATATTTTCTGCTCTTAGTTTCATTTTTAATTGTTGTTTAATTTTTAAAAAGTTCTCACATCTCACTGTTCACTTTTTACTTCTCACCAGCTTCCAGTTCTTCCCAAAACTCATAAGCACGTCTTAAATGTGGAATTACAATTGTACCGCCAATTAAAGTTGCTATGGATAAAGTTTCCATAACTTCCTCTTTGGTAATACCTTCTTTAAAACAGGTTTCTAAATGGTACTTTACGCAATCGTCGCATCTTAAAACAGCAGATGCCACTAAACCTAATAATTCTTTTGTTTTAACATCTAAATGACCTTCTTTAAAAGCATTTGTATCTAAATTAAAAATACGCTTTATAACTTTATTGTCATCAGCTAAAATTTTATCGTTCATTTTTAAACGATACGCATTAAACTCTTCAACTTGATTAGGCATTCTGTTTACTTCTTTTAAGTTCTCGTTTTATTACAATTTTTGATATATAAATACTTAATTCATATAACATAAGAATAGGAATTGCTACTATTATTTGGCTAATAATATCTGGCGGAGTTATTACGGCTGCTAAAACTAATACTAACACCAATGCATGTTTTCTGTATTTTCTTAAAAAATCGGGAGTAATTAAACCCATTTTAGTTAGGAAATACATAATTATTGGCAATTCAAAAATAAATCCAGAAGCGAGTAATGAAGATCGCACTAAAGATATATAAGAGCCAATTTTAATATTTCTTTCAACAGCATCACTTACAGAATAATTTCCTAAAAAGTTTACAGAAAGTGGTGTTACAACATAGTAACCAAATAATACTCCAATAAAAAATAAAAATGATGAAATAAATATAAAGCTTTTAGCACTTTTTCTTTCTTTTTCATACAATCCAGGACTTATAAATTTCCAAACTTCCCAAAGAATAAAAGGAAAGGCAAGAATAAAACCAACAGTAATAGAGGTCCAAATATGAACGCTAAATTGTTCTGCCATTGCTAAACTTTGAAATGTAAATGGAATATCTTCAATACAAAGTCCTTCTGTACCAAAAAATTGTGAAACTTGACAAAATACCCGATATGTTAAAAAATTTGCATCTTTAGGAGCAAATAAAATTGTATTGAAAATAAAACCTTTCATTACAAAAGCAATAATTCCAAAGAAAAATATTGCCATACTAGATCTTACAAGATGCCATCTTAGTTCTTCAACGTGGTCTAAAAACGACATTTCTTTTTCTACTTTCGCCATTTTAAAAAATTCCTTCTTTTAATAAATCATGCAAATGTACAACTCCTACGTATTTTGTGCCATCTTCTACTAAAATTTGAGTGATATTATTATTTTCCATAGTTTCTAAAGCTTGAATTGCCATGGCATCAACAGAAATAGTTTTAGGATTTTTACCCATAATATTTTTTGCTAAAAGTACACTAATATCGGTATTGTCTTTTAACATACGTCTTAAATCTCCATCTGTAATAATACCAACAATTTTATTGTTTTCAACTACAGCAGTAGTTCCCAATCTTTTTTTAGAAATTTCTATAATAACATCTTTAATAGGTGTTGTTGGTGTTACCATTGGGAGTTCATTATTAGAAATTAAATCTCGTACTCTTAAATATAATTTTTTGCCAAGTGCACCTCCTGGATGGTATTTTGCAAAATCTTTACTAGAAAAATTGTTTTTTTCTAACAGGCAAACTGCAATAGCATCTCCAATAACTAATTGTGCGGTTGTGCTAGATGTTGGTGCTAAATTATTAGGACATGCTTCTTTTTCAACATAAGAGTTTAGAGCAAAATCAGCATTTGTTCCTAAATAAGATTGAATGTTTCCTGTAATTGCTACTATTTTATTGCCATAATTTTTTATTAAAGGCACTAAAACTTTAATTTCTGGAGTGTTTCCACTTTTAGAAATACATATAACGGTATCGTTTTTTTGAATATTTCCTAAATCTCCATGAATTGCATCTGCGGCATGCATAAAAATGGCAGGCGTCCCAGTAGAATTTAGAGTAGCAACAATTTTTGTTGCAATATTGGCACTTTTGCCAATACCAGTAACAATAACTCTTCCTTTAGAGGCTAATATATAATTAACAGTTTTTGTGAAATTATCATCAACAAAATTTATTAAATTCGCAATTGCTTTGCTTTCTTCAATAATTGTTTGCTTTGCAATATCAATAATTGTATTTTTATTTTTCAAAAGATTAAGTTTTACTATTAAAAAAAGTTTTATCTTTAGTTTCAAACAAAAATATATTTATTTAATTAGAAATTGAATAAACTATTAAAAAAATAAAAATTTGAGTTGTATTTTTAACATTTAAAATGCAATCTTATTTTTTAAATGATAATCAAATATAAATAATGAGTGAGAAAAGTGTTGATTTACACAAAGAATTAAAGAACTATTTTGGTTTTAATAAGTTTAAAGGTTTACAAGAGCAAGTTATAAAAAGTTTAATTGACGGAAATGATACTTTTGTAATAATGCCAACAGGTGGTGGAAAATCCCTTTGTTACCAATTACCAGCTTTAATAAAAGAGGGTACTGCAATTGTGGTTTCTCCATTAATTGCTTTAATGAAAAACCAGGTTGATGCAATTAGAGGTATTTCTGCCAATAGAGGAATTGCACATGTATTGAATTCTTCATTAAATAAAACTGAAGTTGCTCAAGTTAAAAGTGACATTGAAAACGGAATTACTAAATTATTGTATGTAGCTCCGGAATCTTTAATCAAAGAAGAGTATATAGATTTTTTAAAAAATCAAGAAATTTCTTTTGTAGCTATAGATGAAGCACATTGTATTTCTGAATGGGGTCACGATTTTAGACCAGAATATAGAAACTTAAGAACCATTATAGAAAAAATAGATAAAGTTCCTATAATAGGTTTAACTGCCACGGCAACAGAAAAAGTTCAAGAAGATATTTTAAAAACCTTAGGAATGTCTGATGCAAAAACATTTAAAGCATCGTTTAACAGACCTAATTTATTTTATGATGTGCGTCCAAAAACAGCAAACGTAAATTCAGATATTATTAGATTTATTCGTTTACATATGAATAAATCGGGTATTATTTACTGTTTAAGTAGAAAAAAAGTTGAAGAAGTTGCACAGGTTTTACAAGTTAACGGAATAAAAGCAGTGCCATATCACGCAGGTTTAGATGCAAAAACAAGATCAAGACATCAAGACATGTTTTTAATGGAAGAAGTAGATGTTGTTGTAGCAACTATTGCTTTTGGAATGGGAATAGACAAGCCAGATGTGCGTTTTGTAATTCACCACGATATCCCAAAAAGTTTAGAAAGTTATTACCAAGAAACAGGACGTGCTGGACGTGATGGAGGAGAAGGGTATTGCTTGGCATATTATTCTTATAAAGATATTGAGAAATTAGAAAAATTCTTGTCGGGTAAACCAATTGCGGAACAAGAAATTGGAAATGCCTTATTACAAGAAGTTGTTGGGTACGCTGAAACTTCCATGTCTAGAAGAAAGTATTTATTGCATTATTTTGGTGAAGATTTTGACGAAGTTAATGGCTTGGGTGCAAATATGGACGACAATGTTGTAAACCCAAAGAAAAAGCATGAAGCGAAAGACGATTTAAAACTATTATTGGAAGTTGTAACAAAATCCAATGAAAAATATAAATCTAAAGAAGTTGTAAATACACTTACTGGTAAAGTTAATGCATTATTAAAATCTCATAAAACAGATGAACGACCATTTTTTGGATCTGGTGCGAAACGTGATGGAAAGTATTGGATGGCCCTTATTAGACAGGCACTAGTTGCTGGATTTATAAGAAAAGAAATTGAGCAGTATGGAGTTGTTAAAATTACTGAAGCGGGTAAGAATTATATTAAAAATCCTACAAC
Source organism: Lutibacter litoralis (assembly GCF_014646675.1). Classification (GTDB taxonomy): domain Bacteria; phylum Bacteroidota; class Bacteroidia; order Flavobacteriales; family Flavobacteriaceae; genus Lutibacter; species Lutibacter litoralis. The sequence continues at coordinate 62,222 of NZ_BMNS01000006.1, forward strand.
TTTTTTAATGACTGAAGACCATAAATATGATGAAAACGATGAAGCGGCTATTATTACCAATACAAAAAGTAGTGGTGCGGCTGCCGATGAAACATTAGTTAAATTGTTAAAAGATTTACAAAAATCTGTTGCAAAAAAGAATGGTGTTCCACCTTATGCTGTTTTTCAGGAACTTTCTTTAGATGATATGGCTTTAAAATATCCAATTACTATAGATGAATTAAAAAATATTTATGGAGTTGGAGAGGGCAAGGCTCGAAAATTTGGAAAACCATTTATAGACTTAATTTCAAAGTATGTAGAAGAAAATGATATTATAAGACCAGATGATTTTATAGTAAAGAGTACAGGTGTTAACTCTGGTTTAAAATTATATATTATTCAAAATACAGACAGAAAATTACCTCTTGAAGATATTGCAAAATCTAAAGGTTTAGAGTTTAACGAGCTTATTGAAGAAATGCAACGTATTGTATATAGCGGTACAAAAATTAACATAGATTATAGTATTGATGAGTTGTTAGACGAAGATCAACAAGAAGAAATTTTTGAATATTTTATGGAAGCTGAAAACGACAGTATTCAAAATGCTTTAGATGAATTTGATGGAGATTACGACGAAGAAGAATTAAGATTAATGAGAATTAAGTTTATAAGTCAGGTTGCGAACTAAAGTATTGTTAATTAATTGATAATTAATTATTAATTCTACCTAATTATATCTAGGTTTAAAACAAAAAAGCTTACATATTTTCACATAATTTTAAAGTTAAATTAGAATTTCATAAAACATTCAAACCCTTATTTTTAAGGGTTTTTTTTATATTGAATTTTCTTAATATTTTTAAATTTACCTGTCGTTTAAAACAAATTGTTGTTTATAAATAACACGGTAAATATTAATAATTATAGTCATAAACTTTTTTGAATGAGTGCTTTAAAATCAATAAAAAAATCTAACTTTTTACAGCAAAGAATGTATGAAGCCGTTTTGTTTTTGCTTGTGTTTTTTGGAATATTTGGATACATGGGATCAACTATGGGAGTTTCAAATATGTTAAATACCATTATGAATACTGCATGGGATTTACTAATGAATACCGTATTTTATATAATGGGTATTACTGTATTATCGGGTGCTTTGGGTAAATTATTAATAGAATTTGGAGTAGTACGTTTATTAGAAATAATTTTAGCTCCTTTAATGCGTCCCTTATTCAATTTACCAGGAGTTGCATCTTTAGCGGGTGTTTTAACTTTTTTATCAGACAATCCAGCAATTATAAGTTTATCAAATGATAAAAACTTCAATAAATATTTCAAAAAATTTGAACTTATTTCATTAACAAATTTTGGAACTGCTTTTGGAATGGGATTAATTGTAATAACTTTTATGTCCACATTAAAAATACCAGGGAATACCGATAATTTATTGATTGCAGCAATGATAGGTCTTTTTGGAGCATTAATGGGAGCAGTAATTTCAACAAGGCTAATGCAATATTTTATTAAAGGTAAAATTAAAGAAACAGATACTAATTCAGTTCATAAAATTGAAGAAAACATAAGTTTTAAGAGTGAAGGAAGTGTATTTATTAGATTTTTAAATTCGATTTTAGACGGAGGAAAATCTGGGGTAAGTTTAGGTTTGGCAATTATACCAGGGGTTTTAATTATTTCTACAATGGTTATGATGTTAACTTTTGGTGTAAAAGATGCTGCTATTGGTTATCAAGGTTTAGCGTATGAAGGAGTTCCGTTACTACCAGAATTAGCAGGAAAAATATGGTGGCTTTTTGAAGGTTTATTTGGTTTTGAAAACCCAGAACTAATTGCGTTTCCAATAACCTCACTAGGTGCAGTTGGAGCGTCACTTTCATTAGTTAAGGCATTTATTGCAGATGGTATTGTAACGGGAGATACCATCGCAGTTTTCACAGCAATGGGAATGTGTTGGAGTGGTTATTTAAGTACTCATACAGCAATGTTAGATACTTTAAAATTTAGAGAATTAACATCTAAAGCTTTAATTTCTCATACTATTGGTGGTATTTTTGCAGGTGTAGTTGCCCATTATTGTTACCTTTTAATACAATATTTTTTATAGTGATAAATGGTGTTTTTAAGCCAAATAAGCTACAACCATTCCTATTAGTATTGCAATAAATTTATAAAGATTAAATTTATGATCTTTAGAGGTTTCAAATAAAATAATGGTTGAAATATGCAATAATACTCCAATTACTACTGCAGTAATTTCTGTTCTATAAGTCAATAAGAAAGGTATGTTTCCTCCAGCTAAACTTCCTAAAGGAGACATACAGGAAAATACTAATAAAAATAGTACAGCATTTATTTTTGGAATGTTCGATTTTACAAAAAATGTTCCTAAAATAATTGCAATTGGAACTTTATGAATTACTATTGCCCATAATAAATGTTCATGATGATGGTGATTGTGCCCTAGAGGAATACCTTCCATAAATGCGTGAATTCCTAAACTGACAAATAATCCCCAAGGGAAATCAATATTTTCTTGAATATGAATGTGTCCGTGTTCGGCTCCTTTTGAGAAAAAATCTAAAATTAGTTGCAATAAAAGTCCAGAAAGTATATATAACCCAATATTTGTATTTTTTGAATCGTAAACTTCTGGAAATAAATGAAGTATTGTAATAGATAGTAAATATGCACCACTAAAAGCTAATAATAATTGTATCGTTTTTGCGCTGGGTTTTAACCCAAAAACAATTACTATTCCAATTAAAACCGATAAAATAAGGGCAATGTATGTCATTCTAAAACTAAAATTAAACGATCTGAATTATTCTCATTAAATGTATCTAATTGATAATTTCCAAAAGTATGTTTTATTTTAAAGCCAACAGAATCTAAATATAAATTTATTTTTGTTAAATCTAAGCATTTTACTTTTTCAAAATAGGTGTGATGTTCACCATCGGAATCAAAATTAATTTCTTTTACAATAAATCCGTTTTTTACATAGCGTTTTATGTTAAATGTAATGCCATCAATTATCTGAATTTCATCAGGTACTAAATTTTGAATTACTTTTTTGGCATTCATAAAATCTATAATGGCAATTCCATTCGGGTTTAATCTATTTTTTATATTTTGTAAAACCTTAATATCCTCATTATCATCTTCAAAAAAACCAAAACTGGTAAACAAATTTAAAACTACATCAAACTTAGATGTAAATGAATTACGCATATCGTGTTCAACAAAATGTAAACTTTCATTTTCAAATTTTTTTGCAATGGAGATGCTGTTTTTAGATAAATCTGCTCCAACTACATTATATCCTAATTGGTTTAGAAAGATAGAATGTCTTCCTTTTCCGCAAGCTAAATCCAACAGTTTTGCTTCTTTTTTAATAGTTAAAAAAGAAACTATGTTTTTTATAAATTCTTGTGCTTCTGTGTCGTCTCTGTGTTTGTATAAAATGTGATAATAACTGGTGTCGAACCAAGAAGCAAACCACGCTGTTTTTTTATTCATAATTGTTTAATGCGAGCAAAAATAATGAATTGAAATTGTTTTTATGAATAGTAGTGCTTAAATTTTAATCTTTTATTTATAATTTACAAAAAAGGAACTTTTAGGGTATGATTAAAAACATTGAACAATTTACCTATTATTTAAGTACTTTTGCAAAAATTAAAAGATATGTATCATAATTTTAAAATGGTTGCTACCACCATGTTTGGTTTGGAAGAAGTTTTAGCAACCGAACTTACTAATTTAGGAGCTCAAGATGTTGAGATAGGTGTAAGAAACGTTTCATTTGTTGGAGATAAAGGTTTTATGTACAAAGCCAATATTGCGTTGCGTACTGCCATTAGAATTTTAAAACCAATTAAACGTTTTAAAGTTTTTGATGAAGATGATTTGTACAAAAAGATTCAGCAAATAGAGTGGGAACGTTTTATGAATGTGGATAGTACTTTTGCTATTGGTGCAGTTGTAAATTCAAAGAATTTTACTACAAACTCACATTATATATCATTAAAATCTAAAGATGCCATTGCAGATTATTTTAGACATAAATACCATAAAAGACCAAATGTAGATGTAAAACATCCAGATTTAAAGATACATGTACACATTCACAAAGATTTATGTTCCATTTCTTTAGACAGTTCGGGAGATTCTTTGCACAAACGTGGATATAGAAATTTAACCAATATTGCTCCAATTAACGAAGTGTTGGCTGCTGGTTTGGTGTTGCTTTCTGGATATAGAGGCGATTGTAATTTTATTGACCCAATGTGTGGCTCTGGAACCATTTTAATTGAAGCTGCAATGATTGCTAATAATATTCCGGCAAATATTAACCGAAAAGAATTTGGTTTTGAAAACTGGGAAGATTATGACGAAGATTTGTTTTTTAAAATTCAAGATGTGCTTTTAAAGAAAATTACCAATTCTCATTTTAAAATTATGGGATTTGATAAAGCTCCTTCTGCTGTTAGAAAAGCAAAAGAAAATATTGAGAATGCTAATTTATCCGAGTTTATTGGTGTACATCATATAAATTTTTTCAATTCAGCCAAAGAAGTTTTTGGTAAAACAACCATTTTGTTCAATCCACCTTATGGTGAACGGTTAGATATTGATATCAATCAGTTTTATAAAAATATTGGAGATACTTTAAAAGGTGGATATCCAGATTCTACAGTTTGGTTTATAACTTCAAACAAAGAAGCTATAAAACACGTTGGTTTAAGAACTTCAAAAAGAATTCCGTTAAAAAATGGAGATTTAGATTGTGTTTATGTGCGATATGATATTTATGAAGGAAGTAGAAAAGCAAAAAAACTAAAAAAGAATAATGAAACTGATGCTGATAATTTAGAAGAAGAATAAAATTATTGGCTGCTGGGTTTAGTTATTGATTGGAGTCGAAATGGAATTGAAGCAAGGTTGTAGCCAATTAGTTAAACCAAGTTGTTTTAGCTTTATCATTCCTTAATAGGCAGCGATCCATATACTGTAAAAATTGATTACTGCTTTTTAAGGAAATACAAATTTTTTATTTCTTCATAATTAATTCGTTTCAATTAAATAGCTTTTATTAATTTTGCACAAACATAATTCTATGTATAAAATTATTATTCGCCCTTTATTTTTTCTTTTCGATCCAGAAAAAATTCATCATTTTACTTTTTCGTTAATTAGAATCTTGTCTAAAATACCTGGAATTCCAGCAATTTTTAGAAGTTTGTATCAAATTAACAATAAAAAATTAGAACGGAAATTATTTGGATTAACATTTAAAAATCCAGTTGGTTTGGCAGCAGGGTTCGATAAAAATGCTGTTTTATATAATGAATTAGCAAATTTTGGTTTCGGTTTTATTGAAATTGGTACAGTAACTCCAAAAGCACAAGCGGGAAATCCTAAAAAGAGAGTTTTTAGGTTAAAGGCAGACAAAGCCATTATTAACCGAATGGGATTTAATAATAAAGGTTTAAAAGCTGCAATTAAACAATTAAAAAAGAACAAAGGAAAACTTGTAATTGGTGGTAATATAGGCAAAAATACCGACACAATGCCAGATGGCTATACTGCAGATTATTTAAAATGTTTTTCGGAATTACATCCCTTTGTAGATTATTTTGTATTGAATGTTAGTTGCCCTAATGTTGGAAGCCATGCAAAATTAACCGATAAAGATTATTTAATTGAATTGATTACAACTGTTCAAAAATTAAACAAAACATTTAGCAAGCAAAAGCCAATATTGCTAAAAATTGGACCAGATTTAAATAAAATTCAGTTAGATGAAGTAATTGAAATAGTTTCAGAAACTAAAATAGACGGAGTAATTGCAACAAATACTTCAACAAACAGAGATGGATTGTTAGCTTCAAAAGAACAATTAGACGCAATTGGAAATGGAGGATTAAGTGGAAAACCAATTAAAGATAATAGTACAAAAGTAATTAAATATTTAGCTGAAACATCTAACAAGGCTTTTCCAATTATTGGAGTTGGTGGAATTCATTCAGCCCAAGATGCACTTGAAAAGATAAATGCTGGTGCAGATTTAATTCAGATTTATACAGGCTTTATTTATGAAGGACCTGCCTTGGTTAAAAGGATTAATAAGGCTGTTTTGGAAGACAGTTAAGGAATTGATGATTAAAAAGCGGAAATGTATTAAAAGCGCCTGAACGTTATAAATAATTGCTAATTATAATTTACTAAAAAAAGCTGTAATTTCTTTTTGAATTCTTTCATAAATAGTAGGATTGTTAGTTAAAATATATCCGTTTATCAAATATCAGATTTTTACTTTTTAGTTTATTTTAGCTTTTTACTCACTAATAATATTAAAAACTAACAATTTGTCACCGACAATTTGTCGGTTATTAAATTTTTAAGAAATTGGTAATTTCTATTTTTACAATTTACAGAGGGCTATTTTTATAATATCATAATAATTAACTTATATAATTTAAGATTATCTAATTTTTTAAATTAAATTTTTTTTCAGGTGGCTTTGTACGGTCCTTGCGCATAATTACATTAATCTTAATAATCAACATTTAAAATATGAAAGTATTAGTAATTGGAGCAGGAAATATGGGTTTGACCTATGCTGAAGGGATGGCAACTTCACCAATGCTCTCAAAACATAAACTCAGGATTTTTGATATCGATCCAAAAATAATGGAAACTTTAGGCAAAGACGAAAGATTCTATGTTTATAATGATTTAGAAGATTGCTTACCAAAAGCGGATATTGTTTTTATAGCAGTTAAGCCTTACCACAGCGATGCTCTTTTTGAGAAAATGAAGTCTAAAATTCACAATCAACAACTTTTTGTGTCGCTTATGGCTGGAGTAACAATAGAAAGTATTCAAGAAAAACTTGAAACAAAAAAAGTTATTAGAACTATGCCAAATCTTCCAGCGCAAGTTGGTAAAGGTGTAACATCATATACAGAGTCTAAGGAAGTTTCTAGAGTAGAACTACTTATGGTAAGAAATTTATTAGACACTACTGGAGCCTCTATACACGTTGCAACTGAAAAGTTTATTGATGCTTCAACAGGAATTTCTGGTAGTGGCCCCGCTTATGTATTTTACTTTATGCAATCAATGTTAGAAGCTGCTCTTAAAATGGGGTTTTCAGATTACGACTCCAAAATTTTGGTGAGCAATACATTTGAAGGTGCTATTGAGTTATTTAAGCAAAACAGTTTTTCTCCAAAATCTTGGATTGATAAAGTAGCATCAAAAGGTGGAACAACACAAGCAGCTATAGATTCTATGGAAGACAATAATATAAAAGAGCTTATTAAAGATGCGGCTTATGCTGCCTTTGATCGAGCTGTAGAACTAGGAAAAAAATAACATGGAAACAAAACGAATAGTAGTAAAAGTTGGTACCAATGTATTAACTAATAAAGACAGTAGAATTTTAGGACCTGTGCTAAAAGAATTAGTACGGCAAATTGCAGTATTATATGAACGAGATATTCAGGTAATATTAGTATCCTCAGGATCTACCATTGCAGGGAAGGAAGTGCTTGGAGATACAAAAATAAAAGATCCATCCATTAGAAGACAATTGTATTCTTCAGTTGGTCAACCAAGAATGATGAGAAATTATTATGATATTTTCCGTGACTATGGAATGCGATGTGGACAAGTTTTAGCCACGAAACGTGATTTTGATATAGGAAAACATAGAGAAAATATGATTAATTGTTATGAAGGTTTATTATCGGAAGGTGTTGTTCCAATTGCCAATGAAGATGATGCAGTTTCTTTAACAATGTCTATGTTTTCAGACAATGATGAGCTAGCGAGTTTAGTAGCAGAATTATTAGATGCAGACCGTTTAATTATATTATCTGACACCGATGGTTTGTACACTGGACATCCAGATGATGAAAACTCTAGAAAGTTAAACGAGGTAACAGTTGAACAAAATGTAGAACATTACGTTAAGGCTTCTAATAAAAAAGAAGGAGAAGGACGGGGTGGAATGAAATCCAAATTAAAAATTGCAAAGCATACAGCTAAAAAAAATATTCCAACATATATAGCTAATGGAAAACGTGATAATGTAATTGTTGATATTATTGACAATAAAGAAGTTGGAACAAAATTTATTCTTTAAAAATATTCTAAAAAAATATGAAATTATTAAGTTCAGAAATAAAAAATAAAGTACTCAATTCAATGATTAAAATTATTGATAGAGAGCGTATTAGTATTCTAGAAGCCAATAAAAAGGATCTAGATGCTTTTAACAAAGATGATCAAGCACTTTATGACAGACTTGTTGTAGATGATGCTAAAATTAATGGAATGATTAAGGCAATTGATGAAGTAAAAGCCCAAAAAGATCCAGTAGGGCAAGAAATATCTGATTTAACCTTAGATAGCGGTTTAAAAATCACAAACAAGACCGCTCCTTTTGGAACTATTTTAATTATTTATGAATCTCGACCAGATGTTACAATAGAAGCTGCTGTTTTAGCTTTTAAAGCAAATAATAAAATTTTATTAAAAGGAGGTAAAGAAGCTTTAAATAGTAATCTTATTCTTGAAAAATGTTGGCACGAGGCGTTAGAGGAAAATGGTCTTTCAAAAGATTGGATTAAATTACTCCATTTAAAACGTGAAGAAACTCAGGAATTTCTTAAAAATCCAACAGAAAAATTAGATCTTATTGTGCCAAGAGGTGGTGAGCGCTTAATTAATTTTGTAAAAGCGAATGCAACCTGTGCTGTTTTAATTAGTGGTCGTGGTAATAACTTTTTATATGTTGCAGAAGATGCAGATTGGATAAAAACAGTTAAAGTTATTATCAATGCAAAAACCGATAAAATATCTGGTTGTAATGCATTGGATAAGGTTTTAATAGATAAGAATATTCCAAATTATGAACAAAAGCTTCAAGAACTTCAAACGGTATTGACGAAGTTAAAAGTAGCATTGGTTGTAGATAAAAATGTAGGAGAAATTCTTCCAGATGAAAATATAATTTCCAATCAAGATATTTGGTACGAAGAGTTTTTAGCAATGAAATTATTAATTGCTGAGGTAGACAATACCGACACCGCTATTGATATTATTAATAAATATTCTGGTGGACACTCAGCAGCAATATTAACTGAAGACAAAGTATTAGCAAAAAAGTTTATGGAACAAGTAGATAGTGCAGCAGTATATCACAACGCATCTACAAGGTTTACAGATGGTGGTCAAATGGGAGTTGGTGCAGAATTGGCAATTAGTACAGACAAACTGCATCATAGAGGTCCTTTAGGATTAAAACAACTAGTTACGAATAAATACTATGTTTTTGGTGATGGCCATATAAGGACTTAATTTTTTAAAAATAAAGTCGCTTTTTAGCTTCTGTACTATGGGCTAAATGTAAATATTAAGTAAATTAGACTTCAAAAAACAGGAATGAATTAAATAAGAAATTATTTTGTTTGTTCCTGTTTTTGTTTGTTTGGAAATAGACAAATTTCATCAAAAAGAAATTAGTTAAAAGCAAATTTACAAATTCAAATTGATATCAGAGGTTGGAACAACTTGAAAAATAAGCTAAGAATATAATATTATAAATTTATGTAAATATTAAATGAAATTTGTAAATTTGATTTTATAGATATAAATCTTCAAAACAGGAAAATTGAATTAATTAAGTGGTTATTTACTCTGAATGATCAACATATCAACAAGCAACTAAATATTGGAAACTCTTATTTCATTTATTGCAGCTTCAATGTTGTTAACCATAACACCAGGCCCAGATATTATTTATGTATTGGTGCAAAGTATTACCAATAGCAAAAAACACGGAATTGCAACTGCATTCGGTTTGGTTTCTGGAATTATTATTCATACTACCTTGGTTGCTTTTGGGGTTTCAGCAATAATTAAACAATCGGAAACTATATTTTTTGGTATAAAATTGTTTGGAGCGTTGTACTTATTGTATTTGGCGTATGTAACTTATAAGTCGAATGAAGAGGTTTTGTTACAAAATAGAGCTGACAAAAAAGGATTGTTACAATTGTTTAAACAAGGCTTTGTTATGAATGTTTTAAATCCGAAGGTTTCTATTTTCTTTTTAGCATTTTTTCCTGGATTTTTATATTCTAACACGCAAAGTACTGTAGTTCAATTTTATGTATTAGGACTGCTTTTTATGTTCCAAGCGTTGTTGATTTTTTCGTTAGTTGCTATGCTTTCAGGTAGTTTTGCTTCCTATTTGAAGAAGCATCCAACATTTAATTCAAACATTAAATGGTTTAAAATTATTGTTTTTATTGGGATTGCTATTTTTATACTTTTTTCTAATTAGACACTGAGAAGATATTGTATATTTGAATTTGTATGAAAACCGTAAAACTTATAGAATGTCCGCGTGATGCAATGCAAGGAATAAAATCTCATTTTATTGCTACTGAAGCAAAGGCACAATATATAAATGCATTGTTACGTGTAGGTTTTGATACCATAGATTTTGGAAGTTTTGTATCCCCAAAAGCAATTCCTCAAATGCGAGATTCTGCGCAAGTACTTTCTAAATTAGACTTAAGTAAAACCGAAAGTAAATTATTGGCAATTGTTGCAAATGTACGTGGGGCAGCAGATGCTTCACAATTTGAAGAAATTAATTATTTAGGATATCCTTTTTCTATTTCAGAAAACTTTCAAATGCGTAATACTGGAAAAACTATTTCAGAATCTATTGTAATTTTAAATGAAATTTTAAACATTGCTTCAAAAACTAATAAAGAAGTTGTAGCCTATTTATCAATGGGTTTTGGAAACCCTTATGGAGATCCATGGGACGTTGATATTGTTGCGGAATGGACTGAAAAGTTAGCACAAATGGGTGTTAAAATAATTTCGATGTCAGATACCATTGGAAGTTCAACTCCTGATATTATAGCGTATTTGTTTTCAAATTTAATACCGCTATATCCATCAATTGAGTTTGGTGCACATTTGCATACTACCCCTGCAACTTGGTTTGAAAAAGTTGATGCAGCTTATAAAACAGGTTGTAATCGTTTTGATGGTGCTATAAAAGGATACGGAGGTTGTCCAATGGCAAAAGATGAACTTATTGGAAATATGCCAACCGAGAAACTTATTTCATACTTTAATCAACAAAAAGCTTTTACAAATATTAAAGCAATGAGCTTCGAAAGTGCTTATAATGAAGCTTTAAAAATATTTTCATCTTCATAATTTATTCGTTTTCAAATAATTAATTTTTTCTTCTTTTATAGAGTATGATATATATCATACTATTTATAATTATTCTAAATAAGACTTTGGTATGTTACTTTCGTTACATACATTTGCACTGTTATTTGAAACAAGTCTAAATAAACATAAGAAACAAAAATGAAAAATTTAAAATTATTTGTAGTAGCATTTTTAGTTAGTATAATGGGGTATTCACAAGACGAAATACAAAATAATTACGAAAATGCGGGCACTAAATTATTAGGTGAAAATTTACCAAAAGGAGTAACAATTGGTGGATATGGACAGATAGATTATAATGAACCAGATGGGGCATTACCAGGAAATCTAGATATACACAGATTGGTTTTATTATTCGGTTATAAGTTTAACGATAAAGTAAGTTTTTTAACAGAAGTAGAGTATGAGCATGTTAAGGAAGTGTACGTTGAGCAAGCCTATATAAAATATAAAGCCAATGAAAATGTAAACGTATTAGCTGGTTTAATGTTAGTTCCAATGGGAATTATTAATGAGTTTCACGAACCAACAACATATTACGGAGTAGAGCGCCCAAATGTTGATAAATACATTGTTCCAACAACTTGGAGAGAACTTGGTGTTGGTATTTCAGGGAATATTAACAATGCTTCATTAAAATATCAAGCGTATTTATTTAACGGATTTAAATCTTATGCAGATGGAGCTGGAATTTTACGTGGCTCAGATGGTTTAAGAAAAGGACGTCAGAAGGGTGCAGAATCTGTTATAAATTCACCTAATTTTTCTGCAAAATTAGATTATTATGGAATTATGGGTCTTAGAGTAGGATTGTCTGGTTATTTTGGGAAAACTCAAACCGATGACAGTGGTATTGAAGCTTCAACTGTTGGAGTTTCTATGCTAGGTTTAGATGCACGTTACAAATACAATAATTTAGAACTAAGGGGCCAATATATAACGACTAATTTATCTGATACAGATGAATATAATACTTTAACAGGTAAAGATTTAGGTTCTAAATTGACTGGTTTATATGCAGAAGTAGCTTATAACTTTGATTTAAAAGGAGTTGAAAAATTAACACCATTTTTAAGATACGAAAAGCACAATACGCATGCCGATACAGCAGGAAGTTTAATAGCCAATAAGGCATATGATAGAGATGAATTAATTTTCGGATTAAATTATAAAGTAGCTGAAGGAGCAGCCTTTAAGGTTGATTATCAATTGATGAATAATGCGGTTTATGGAAGTGATGCTGCAAAACAATTTAATGCAGGTGTTGCTATCTGGTTTTAAATTATTAAAATAGTAACATAATAATATGTCAAATTGAGCTTTTTTAGTTAGTAAATTAGCTCAGTTTGATATTTGAGTTTTTATCAAAAAAATAGTAGTTTCAAAATTTAAAAATATGAAGCAAACAATATTTATAACATTTTTAGTCTTTTTTATATCAAGTTTTACCGTTTCTAAACGTGTTGATGCAATGATAACTAAAGAAATTAAATCCGTTTTTGAAATTGAAACTTTTACGAAGGAATTAATTAAGATTTCGTCTGAAATAAATACGACCTTACCAATACAAATTACAGATACAAATTTTTTTAAAATTAACTCTAATAACAAAAAAATAGGATATTATTATTTGGGACAAGCGTATGGTAAAGCAGATTATTTCGATTTTATTGTTATTTTTGATGCAAATTTAATAGTTTCAAAAATAAAAGTTTTAGTTTATAGAGAAAATCACGGTGGAGAAGTAGGCAGCAAACGTTGGTTAAAACAGTTTATTGGAACAAAAACAACAACACAATTAAAATACCAACAAGATATTGCAGCTATTTCTGGAGCAACAATTTCTGCGAAGTCAATGACAAATGAAGTAAATAAATTACTGGAAACAATATATATTTTAAATACAAAACAACTTTTATAATGCAGGTTCACGGTTTAATTCATCAGTTTCCAAAAGAGATAAAATTACTAATAGTTGTTTTTATTGTAGTTTTAAGTATTGGTTTTTATGGTGGTTTAAGCTTTGTAAATAATACAACTTCAATGAGCTCAACTGGTGTTGAAACACATTATTTAGGAAATGAAGCAGATGAGGATGCTGAAGTTATGAAATTCAAAAAGAGTGAACGTGAAATTCTTACAGTAGTTCATAATCATATACTCTCGTTATCCGTAATTTTCTTTTTACTTTCATTAATTTTAGCAACAACTTCAATTAACAAAAAGTTGAAATATTTTTTAATGTTTGAGCCTTTTTTGTCAATACTTTTAACCTTTGGAGGTATTTATTTGCTTTGGAGAGGAGTTGTTTGGTTTAAATATGTTGTTATATTTTCAGGATCTTTAATGACAGCGACCTTTTTAGTGTCAACACTATCAGTACTTTATCAATTATTAGTTTCAAAAAAATAATATATTCATATATTTCAATTAAAAAGTGTAAATTTGCTCGCAATTAATTTCTAAGTTGATTGCATTATGATTTCACATCCAAATAAATTTGTAGGAGAAGGTTTAACCTACGACGACGTATTACTTATTCCTGCTTTTTCAGAAATACTTCCAAGAGAGGTAAATATTCAAGCAAAATTTTCAAAAAATATAACTTTAAACGTTCCAATTGTATCTGCTGCAATGGATACTGTTACAGAATCAGATATGGCTATTGCTATGGCTCGTGAAGGCGGAATTGGTGTTCTGCATAAAAATATGACTATAGAAAAACAAGCAGCCGAGGTAAAAAAAGTAAAACGATCTGAATCAGGTATGATTATAGACCCTATTACAATTACTAAAGATAAAACTGTTTTTGATGCCAAAAGTTTAATGCGCGAATATGGTATTGGAGGTATTCCTGTGATTAACAGTCAAAGTATACTTATTGGTATTGTAACAAATAGAGATTTACGCTTTGAAGGTGATAACACTCGTAAAATAGAAGAAATTATGACTTCTAAAAATTTAGTTACAGTTGCTGTTGGTACCTCATTAAAACAAGCTGAAGTAATTTTGCAAGACAACAAAATTGAAAAATTACCTGTCGTTGATGATGATTATAAATTAGTTGGGTTAATTACTTTTAGAGATATTATTAAAGTAAGTGAAAACCCAAATGCAAATAAAGACACATACGGACGTTTAAGAGTTGCTGCGGCCATTGGAGTAACTGGAGATGCTGTTGAAAGAGCAGATGCCTTAATTACCGCAGGTGTTGATGCCTTAATTATTGATACAGCTCACGGACATACAAAAGGAGTAGTTACTGTTTTAAAAGAAATTAAAAGCAAGTTTCCAACTATAGAAGTAATTGTTGGAAATATAGCTACAGGTGCAGCCGCTAAATACTTGGTAGAAGCTGGAGCTGATGCGGTAAAGGTTGGTATTGGACCGGGTTCAATTTGTACAACACGTGTAGTTGCAGGTGTTGGTTTTCCTCAACTTTCTGCAATTTTAGAGGTTTCTGAAGCGATTAAAGGAACTGGTGTTCCTGTAATTGCTGATGGCGGTATTCGTTATACTGGTGATATTCCAAAAGCAATTGCTGCTGGTGCAGATTGTGTAATGTTAGGTTCTTTGTTAGCTGGAACAAAAGAATCTCCTGGGGAAACAATTATTTTTGAAGGAAGAAAGTTTAAATCTTACCGAGGAATGGGGTCTGTGGAAGCTATGAAACAAGGCTCTAAAGATCGTTATTTCCAAGATATTGAAGACGATATTAAAAAATTAGTTCCTGAAGGAATTGTTGGTAGAGTTCCTTATAAAGGTGAGTTACAAGAAACAATGCATCAATTTATTGGTGGTTTAAGAGCAGGAATGGGATATTGTGGAGCAAAAGATATCAATACTCAAAAAAGAGCACAGTTTGTGAAAATTACTGCTGCAGGTATGCGAGAAAGTCATCCGCATAATGTTACTATAACAAAAGAATCTCCAAATTATTCAAGATAGTTTATTTAAAATACAGTTATTTATAAAAAAAGATTCCTCAATTTGAGGAATCTTTTTTGTTATTCTATATAATTTTTAATATTACTCTTTTATAACTCTTATCCCAACATACTTACTTTTAATCATTTCAGTATTGTTAGTATCATAAAAATCGTAGGCGCTGTAACCGTAAATTCCATTTTCGAAATATTCTGCAACATTTCCTCCCAAGTCATAAACTTCGGCTTCTCCAACTTTAGTGGTCTTATTTTTACCAACTTTTTTAAATAAGTGCGATTTTAATTCTGTTATTTTTTTATTTAGTTTTTCAACTTCATCAATAGTAATTTCATAACCAGCCCAATAGTTTAGTGTGTTTTCTTTTGCTGCAGCTTTATGCGCTGATTTTTGAAGTTTTTGAGCTTCTTTTTCTGAAGGTAACCTATAACTATCTCCAGTTAGCCTACTTAACCATTGTACATATTTTAAAGCTTCTTCTTTAGAAGTAACAACAGGATAATTGTCTAACCCAGCATCAAAATTAAATTCTGGATTGTAGGCTTTAAATTGAGCGTTGGTTACCTCAAACCTTCCAATTGAAATTGAATCCTTTTTAACTGATACAGTTTCAGGGATTAATACATTATTTAGTTCAATTCCAAAATTACCATTTTCAGTTACTTTTACATTATCAATTTTTAATAAATTAGCTAATGGACTTTCCTTTTTAAAGGCTTCATTTTTAGTTGAAGGTTTGTTAAATAAATAGGTGTCTATCCAAGCCAATTCTTCATTCATTTTACGTAATTGATGTGTTATTTTTCCTAAACCGTGAGGTTGCCCTGGAAACCATAAAAAGCGCACAGGAGCTTTATTTACTTGCTGTAAACCTCTATAATATTCCCAACCTTGATCTCTAGGAACTGCTCTGTCTTCACTTCCGTGAAAAATAATTGTTGGTGTTTTTATTTTTTCAATTTCAAATAAAGGTGATTTAATAATGTAATTTTCATTGTAAAACTTCCCATTTAAATCATCCCAAGGAGCGCCACCAAAATAAGATTGGTCAAAGCTCACTCCAAATCTGCACGTTCCATAATCCGATGTCCAGTTAACATCACCGGCACCTGGTGCAGCAAATTTGAACATATTGGGATAGCGAACTGTTAACATTGTGGTTAAAATTGCGCCGTTAGACCAACCCATTGTTCCTAATTGATCCTTATCAATCATTCCTTTTTTATCTAAAAGATGTATTGCTTTGGTAATGTCTTCTAATTCTGGTTCGTAATAATTTCCTTTAATACTTTCAACAAATGAAAGCCCGTGGTTAGAAGAACCATGGTAATTTGGCTTTAAAACAAAAGAACCTCGTTGTGCTAAAATATTTGGATAGGTACTCCAGCGTTCGCTCCAAGTATCGGTATCTACGCCAGAAGGACCTCCGTGAATAGATAAAATTAGAGGATAACGTTTTCCGGCTTTATAGTTTTCCGGATAGTATAAAATACCTGTAACTTCTTCATTATTATAACCTTTCCAGACCAATACTTCACTTTTTGTAATATGTTTTTTAGCTAAATTTTTATTTAACTCAATAACTTCCTTTTCATTAATAAATTTATTTTTTGAAATATCTGCGACATAAAATTTCGGTAATTTTGAAGCTGTAGAATATTGGTAAATTACTTTAGAACCGTTTTCAGAAACACTTAATAAAGTAGTGTGATTGTCTTTTTCATCTAAATCAATAGATTTTTTTGACCAAGAATTTCCACTCTTTTTATAATATGCTAATTTGTAATATGCCTTATTTGCAAGGGTCACAATTACATCATTTCCAACAACATTATAACCGCGACCAATACCTAAATCCCATTCTAAATCTACTTTTTTATACGCATTGGTTTCTAAGGTAAAATAGTATAATTCTGAAATACCTGCACCATTCCATTTTGGATCTGAAGAGTGAGATGATGTAAAATAAAAACCTTTATTGTCTTTACTAAACTCAAATCCATTTGATGGAAAATCTAATTCTTTTATAATTTGTGTTACTTGCTTTGTTTCTAAATTTTGAAGAAAATAAAAAGGATCTTTTTGGGCATCAGAAGCATAACTTCTACTTCTACTAGTGCTGTAAATTAACCATTTTCCATCAGGAGAAACAGTATAACTTTCTAATGGTTTTTTGTTATTTGTAATTCTTTTTATTGATTTTTCTTTAATATCGTAAGCATACACTCTAGAGGGTTTCCAATGTAGTGAGTCTTCAACCACAATTACATCATCTTTTTTTTCTTTTAACTTACTTTCATGCAAAGTTTCTCCTTCATTAGATTTAAAAAGTAAGGTGTTTTTATTTTGCCAAGCTAAACTAGAGATGCCATTTTTAAACTCTTTAACTTCTTTAGGTTCTCCACCATAAATGCTTAATTTCCATAATTTTTTTCCTTTATCGCGTGTTGATAAAAAGTAAATATATTCACCATCTTTGGAAAACATAGGACTATAATCATTTTCATCTGCATTTGTAAGTTGAATGGTTTTAAAAGTATTCTTTTCAGGAATATCTAAGCGTGTTAAATAAATATCTGAAACAAATTTGTCTTTCTTTTTTACAGCCTTATTTTTAGTCCAAACCACCATAGTTTCATCAGGAGAAATAGATACAGAGCGCATAGATTCGGTATTTACAATATCTTCTGGTGTCCAACGAGTTTTGTCTTTTTCTTCGTCTTTTTCTTGAGCCTTAAGTTGAACAGTAGCTAAAAAAAGAAGCAATAAGGTTGTTGTAGCTAAAAATGTTTTTTTCATAAGTTGTTATTGAATTAGTTGTAATTAAAGTTTAGGATCTTTAATAAATTAAAGAATATGTTTTCAGCTTTTAACTATTTTTAAGTCTCTCCAATTCTAAATATTTATTAACGAATGCTCTAACACCATCTTCTAGGTTAGTTTCAGGTTTGAAATTTATATAATTAAATAAGCTTTCAACATTTGCATAGGTAGATTTTACATCGCCAGGTTGCATTGGTTTAAAAATGATTTTTCCTTTTTTACCCAAAACCTTTTCAAGTGCTTTTATATAATCCATTAAAGCAATAGGACTATTATTTCCAATATTAAAAATTTGATAGGCTTTTGTACTTTTTGAAGAGGTAGGTTTTTTAGGGTTAAAAGCAGGATTATTTTCTTTTGGAGCTAATGGTAACAGACGTTTTATACTTTCAACAATATCACCAACATAGGTAAAATCTCTACTCATATCGCCATTGTTAAAAACTTCAAACTCTTTATCTTCAACCATAGCTTTGGTGAAAATATGCAATGCCATATCTGGTCTTCCCCACGGGCCATATACTGTAAAAAAGCGCAATCCAGTAGCAGGAATATTGAATAAATTCGCATACGAATGTGCCATCATTTCATTTGCTTTTTTACTTGCAGCATACATTGCTAATGGATGATCTGTACAATTATCTTCTTGAAATGGAATATCCTCACTTAAACCATAAACAGAACTTGAAGAAGCAAAAACTAAATGTTCAACTGGATACGCTCTACAACTTTCTAAAATATTTAAAAACCCAGTTATATTGCTATCTACATAAGAGTGTGGATTTTCTAAAGAATACCTTACACCAGCTTGTGCCGCTAAATTAACAACATAGTCAAATTGTTGCTCTTTAAATAATTGTTTTAAATTATCTAAATCTGTTAAGTCTAATTTAATAAATGCAATAGCATCTTTTTTTAACAGTTTATTATATGAAATCTCAGAAATATTAAAACCTAAATTTGTTAAACGTGCGAACTTTAAATTTACATCGTAATAATCATTAATATTATCTAAACCAACAACTGTATAGTTGTTTTTAAGTAATAATTTTGCCAAATGATGACCAATAAAGCCAGCCATTCCAGTAATTAGAACTTTTTTTTTGTTTTTTATATTCATTTGTTTTGTTGGTTTTTTACAGCTTGTTATTTTTCTTTTTTTAATGAATTGCTATTTCAATAATTTAATTGAGTGTATTCTTACATTATTTATAGGTCTGTCAAAATCATCCGTTTTAACCTTTGCTATAGAATCTAATACTGTAATACCTTTTATAACTTCACCAAAAACGGTATAGTTTTGATCTAATTTTGGGTAACCTCCAATAGATTTATAAACCGTGCGGTGCTCTTTAGGCATAGCATAAGGTTTATAGTTTTCTTCAGATAATGCTAAACTTAAAATACTATCCATTAGAATATTATAATGTTCCAAATTTCTATTATCCATGGCAAATTGAATTGAATCTAATAGCAATTTTTTTTCAATAACATTTTTAAAATAATCTCGAGCTTTATTTCTATTTGTATATTTTTCTGCAACATCTAATATACTATCATTACAAATTATTCCCTGTACTATGTAAAATTGCATCGCACTTGAAGCCTTTTCAGGGTTGTTGTCTCGGGCAGCAGCCAATGCTCCTTTTTTATGAAACAGCGCATTGTTAAATTCAGCTTTTACCATATAAGGCGCATCGCCATTTCCAAGTGTATCGTTTCTCTTTGCATTTCGGCTATCTGGGTCGCCTCCCTGAATCATAAAATTATGTATAACCCTATGAAATAAGAGACTATCATAAGCTTTATTATTAGCAAGATTTATAAAATTATCTCTATGTAAAGGGGTTTCGTTGTATAATTCTATAACCATAGTACCGTAATTGGTTACCATTTCAATTTTTTTACGATTTTCTTTTTGAGGGTTTAATGGTTTTTCTTGCTCTTTACAACCTAAAAACGATAGCATAAAAAATGAAAGCAAAGAAAATTTAAAAAAGGAATTCATTTGTTGTTTTTTAGGTCAGTTATGTCCAACTAAGGATAAAACAAAATTAATAAAACAAAAATAGAATTATTTACAATAAACGGTTCATATATGCAGTATTTATTTTGATATAATACTAAATTTTATCAAAATAACTGCTTAAATTTGAAGTACTAAAAAATGTAAAAAATGAATAAAAAATTAATAGAATGTGTACCAAATATTAGCGAAGGAAGAGATGCTATTAAAATAAAAACAATCGCTTCTGTAGTTGAAACTGTTGAAGGTGTTAAATTATTAGATATAGATCCTGGAAAGGCTACAAACAGAACGGTGATTACCTTTGTTGGTGAACCAGAAAATGTGATTGAAGCTGCATTTTTATTGATTAAAAAAGCTGCGGAATTAATAGATATGAGCAAGCATTCTGGTGAACATCCACGTTTTGGAGCTACAGATGTTTGTCCGTTAGTTCCAATTTCAGGAATAACACTAGAAGAAACTGCTGTTTTTGCTCATAAATTAGGCGAAAGAGTTGGAAAAGAACTTGGTATTCCTGGTTATTTTTATGAAAATGCGGCAAAACAAGATAAAAGAAAAAATTTAGCAAGTTGTCGTTCTGGTGAGTATGAAGGCTTAAAAGAAAAATTAGGAAATCCTGAATGGAAACCAGATTTTGGACCAGCTGAGTTTAATGCTGCTGTTGCAAAAAGTGGTGCTACCGCAATTTCTGCACGTGATTTTTTAATCGCCTATAACGTAAATTTAAATACAACTTCAACAAGAAGAGCAAATGCGGTTGCTTTTGATATTCGTGAAGCTGGACGTGTAAAATATGAAAATGGAATTACTGGAAAAAAAGTATTAGACAAAAATGGAGAGCCCGTTCGTATTCCTGGAAAATTAAAAGCTGTAAAAGGAATGGGTTGGTATATTGAAGAATACGGAATTGCACAAATTTCGTATAACTTAACAAATATAAGCATTACATCTATGCACGTAGCTTTTGATGAAACTGTAAAGTCCGCAACCAAAAGAGGTTTAAGAGTAACAGGCTCGGAATTAATTGGATTAATTCCATTAAAAGCAATGTTAGATGCTGGAGATTATTTTCTAAGAAAGCAAGAACGTTCTTTAGGAATTTCAGAAGAAGAAAAAATAAAAATTGCTGTAAAATCCTTAGGATTGGACGATTTGAAACCTTTTAACCCAAAAGAGAAAATTATTGAATACTTGTTAGAAGATACTGGCTCAAAAAAATTAATAGATTTTACTGTAAAAGGTTTTGCAGAAGAAACTGCAGGAGAATCTATGGCGCCAGGAGGAGGTTCTATTTCAGCGTATGTTGGTACTTTAGGGGTTTCTTTAGGAACTATGGTTGCAAATCTTTCTGCACACAAAGCGGGTTGGGATGCAAAATGGGAATTTTATTCAGATTGGGCTGAAAAAGGGCAAGCTTATAAAAATAAATTATTGTTTTTAGTAGATGAAGATACCAATGCTTTCAATAAAATTATAGATGGTTTTAGAATGCCAAAATCTAATAACGAAGAAATTAAAGCTCGTAAAGAAGCCATAGAAAATGCAACTAAATATGCTACTGAAATTCCATTTCAAGTAATGGAAACTGCTTTTAATTCTATGGAAGTTATGCAAGCAATGATTGCTGAAGGAATGCAAACTTCACTTTCTGATGCTGGAGTGGGGATTTTATGTGCTAGAACAGCTGTAATTGGCGCTTATTTTAATGTTAGAATAAATGCAAAAGACATAAAAGATAGAGTTTATGCTGAAGACATATTGAATAAAGCGAAGACTGTTTTTAATAAAACAATACAAATTGAAAATGAAGTAATGGAGTATATTGATTCTAAAATGTAATTATCTTTAGTATCACATAATTCGTTATTGGATATGAGGAGTGAGGAGCTAAAAGGATATGAAGTTTTCGAACTTTCAACTTTTAATTTCTCACTTTTTTAATAAACTCAAACACGTATTGTAAAATGTTGTTTGGCTTGTTGGGTTCTAAAAAAGACAATTCCCCAAAAATAAGTATCAACTGTAATAGTAACTTTTGGATTTTTTTTAATTTCTTCCCAGGCTTCTTGCATTTCTTTGGACCAGTTTATATCATCAAAAATAAAGACTGAATTGTTAGTTGCAGCAACCAAACATTGTTTAAAATAGTTTAATGTTGCTTCTTTTTGGTGATTTCCATCAAAATATATAAAATCAAAAGTGGTATTGGTTACCAATTTTGGTAATGCATCTTTAAACTCTCTATTAATTAGCTTAATGTTTGAGAGTTTAAATTTAGAAAACAATTCTTCAGCTTTTTTAGCGGTATTTTTACAACCTTCAATAGTTATAATTGAAGCCTTTGGATTTCCAATGCTTAATGCAGCAGTACTTAGCCCAACAGAAGTTCCTAATTCGAGTATGGTTTTAGGTTTAAAATAAGTAATAAGTCTAATTAATAGAACAGCACGTTTTTTTGAAATCCCAGCAACTTTTGCAATTTTAGCGACCTCCCTATTCGAGTCTTTAAAAATTTTAGATCCTTTTCCAAAATCATTTACAACTATATGAGTGTTATTATTGTAAGAATAATTTAGAATAGAATTCATTAATTTTAGACTGTCTGATGCAGTTTTTTTATTAAAACATGTAGTAACTAAATTGTAAACAAAAGGAGAATGAA
Source organism: Lutibacter litoralis (assembly GCF_014646675.1). Lineage (GTDB taxonomy): Bacteria > Bacteroidota > Bacteroidia > Flavobacteriales > Flavobacteriaceae > Lutibacter > Lutibacter litoralis. The sequence goes on from NZ_BMNS01000006.1 coordinate 84,961, forward strand.
CACCGTGTTTATTAGTTGACTTTTTAAAAAATAAAAAATACGACTTTAATTTGAACCACATACTTATTATAATATATTGCGAAAATAGCTGAAAAATTATTTTAATCTGCTATTAAAAATTATATTTGTGATAGCCCTATACAATTTTTATATGAAGCATCTTTTTTTGATTATACTATTTTTAACTTTTTTTACATCTTGTATTTCTACAAAGCAAATGACGTATTTTCAAGGTGAACCTATTAGTAAATCAGAACTTTATAAATTAAATAATGAGCCTTATCGACTTCAAATTAATGATATCTTATATATAGATATTAAAGGTAGCAATCCAGAAATTGTGGCAATGTTTACAAGTAGTGGAGAAAATACAAGCGGTACTGCAAGTAACACTCAAAATTTATATTTTACAGGATATTCAGTTGATAGACACGGAAATATTAGAATTCCGTATTTGGGAGATGTAAATGTTTTAGGTTATACAGAAAAAGAAGTCCGTATAAAAATAGAACAAAATCTAGAAACTTTTTTTAAAAACCCAGAACAACTATTTGTTAATGTTAAGCTAGCAGGTATAAATATTGTTGTTACCGGAGAAGTAGGTTCACCAGGTTCAATAAATTTGATGCAAAATCAAGTTTCTATTATTGATGCTATTTCTAATGCTGGTGAAATTACACCTTTTGGTAATAGAGAAAATGTTACAATTATAAGAAAAACAATTGACGGTGTTAAAAAGTACAGACTAGACTATACAAAAATTGAACTGTTTGATTCAGAAAATTTTTATTTACAACCTAATGATATTGTTTACGTAGCACCTTTAAAACAAAAGTCGTGGGGAACAGGTACAACGGGGTTTCAATCTTTTACAACAGTGGTTACAATTTTATCTTTTTTGGTAAGTTCTGTGTTATTAGTTAAAAATTTGTAATAATATGGATAGTAAGTTTAGTTTTAGTGAGCAGACCAACGAACATATTTCTGATATTAAAGATTATCTATTTAGAATAATTGCTAATTGGAAATGGTTTGTTTTTGCAATATTAGTGGCATTTGCTATTGCATACTATTTTAATATTTCTTCTGAAAAAATTTATGGTTTATCAACAACAATTGCCGTTAAAGAGAAACAAAATCCGCTGTTTTCTACTGGAACCAATATTGCTTTTAATTGGGGAGGTGTAAGTGATAAAGTAGAATCTATTAGAAAAGCATTAACATCTAGATCTCATAATGAAAATGTAATTAAAGAGCTTGGTTTTTATATAGATTATTTAAAAGAAGGCAGGTTTAGATTGGAAGATGTTTATAAAGAAACGCCATTCGAAATAAAGTTACAACCCAACCAATATCAATTATTAAATACACTTATTAAAATTGAAATTATTGATGAAGGTAATTTTAAATTATCGGTTGATTTTGATACTGAAGAAGATTATAATTTAATAAATTATAAAAGTGAAACTACTCAAAGATTTATTCCTGAAAATGCTAGTTTTTCAAAATCCTATTCATTTGATGAATATATAAATTTACCATTTCTAAAAGCTCAGGTATTAAAATCCGAAGTAGTTAAAATAGGTAAAGCCAATATATTTTATATAAAAATAAATTCATTAAATAGTGTAACCAGCAAGTATAAGAATGTTAGAGCAAAAGGGTTGTCTGGTACTTCTTTAATTGAACTTTCTTTAACGGGTTCAAACAAAAATAGAATTGTTGATTTTTTAAATAAAACAGTAGAAGTTTTAGCAGAAGTAGAATTAGAACAAAAAACAAACTATGCACGAAGTACTAAAGATTTTATTGATGCACAGTTTAAAAATACTTCAGATACCTTAAAGCTAATTGAAACTAATATTGAGAAATTTAAACAGCAAAACTCTATTTATAATTTATCGGCACAAGGAGGAGAAATTTTTTCTCAAACTACAGGTTTAGATAAATTACAAAAACAGTTTACAGACAGAATAGAGTATTTTGATAATTTAGAATCGTATATAAAAAATAACACCAATTTTTCAAAAATACCAGCTCCAGCAATAATTAATATAGAAGATGCTTCAATTTCTGCAATGGTAGGCGAGTTAACAAAATTATCTATAGAAAATGAAAAACTTTCAAAAGAAGTAACGCCAAATCATCCTTCTTTAAAATTAAATAATGATGAGATTGAAACAACAAGAAATGTATTGCTTGAAAACTTGTCATCCTTAAAAAAAGCTACTTTAGTAAGTTTAAAAAATAGTAGAGAACGTTTAAATTCTTACAACTATCAGTTGAATAAGCTTCCAAATAAAGAACAGAAATTATTAAATTACCAAAGAAAATATAGTTTAACAGAATCTAATTACGTGTTTTTAATGCAAAAGCGATACGAAGCTGACATTGCAATTGCAGCGAGCGTTTCAGATATTTCGGTGTTAGATTCTGCAAAAGATACTGGACAAGGAGCTATTTTGCCTAGAGTTTCTTTTAATTACATGATAGCCTTATTGCTGGGTGTAATTTTGCCACTTTTTGTGGTGATTGCTAAAGAAATTTTGGATAATAAAATTCATACAGCAGAAGATATAGAAAGATTGACCCCAATACCAGTTTTAGGTGTTGTTGGGGAAAATATGGCAAGTAACAATTTGGCAGTATTTCTAAAACCAAAATCTATGGTGGCTGAGTCTTTTAGAGCCTTGCGCTCTAATATTCAGTTTTTATTTGATAGAAAATTAAAAGATCGTTCCAAAACAATTTTGGTAACTTCCTCAGTTGGAGGAGAAGGAAAAACATTTATTTCTATAAATATGGCAACTGTTTTTGCATTAGGTGGTAAAAAAACTATTTTAGTTGGATTGGATTTAAGAAAACCCAAAATATTTGGTGATTTTGATTTAACAAACAAAACAGGTGTTGTAAATTATTTAATTGGTGAAAAGAATATTTCAGAGGTTATTCAAAAATCTAAAATTCCGAATTTAGATATTATAACATCAGGACCAGTACCTCCAAACCCTTCGGAATTATTAATTAACACTGCTACGGATGAGCTTATTGCCAAATTAAAGGAAGATTACGATTATATAATTTTAGACACACCGCCAATTGGTTTGGTTAGTGATGCACTAGAACTTTTAAAATTTACAGATGCTACAATATTTGTATTAAGGCAAGATTATTCTCAAAAAGGAATGCTTAAAATTATAAATGATAAATATAAAAAAGATTCAGTTTCTAAAGTTAGTATTGTTTTAAATGATTTTAAGATAAAATCTAAGTACGGCTATGGCTATGGTTATGGCTACGGCTATGGTTCTGGAAAGTATTCAGAAGGGTATACAATCGTAGAAAAAAAATCATTTTTTAAAAAACTGTTTAACAGGTAACGGTTAATGTTAATATTTTTGATTTATAAATTTTTCTTCTAAAGAATATTAAAATTAGAGTACTTATTTTTTTAAAAAAGGTGACAAAAGTCACTAAAATTCCCCTATATATCTAAGGCTTAAAAGATAGATTCGATTATCTTTGCAAAAAAATAAAATAATGAATAAAGCTATATATATAGCAACCAGCGAAGCAAATAGTGGAAAATCTATTGTAGCTTTAGGTTTAATGAGAATGCTATTAGGTAAGACTGCTAAAGTGGGTTATTTCAGACCTATTATTGATGGTGTTAATAAGGGAAAAAAAGACAATCATATAAGTACAATTATATCTCATTTTAATTTAGATATAAATCCAAATGATGCTTTTGCTTATACGCGAACAGAATACATAAAAAAGAGAAATGAAGGTAAAGAAGGAGAAGTATTTGATAAGATTATAGAAAAATACAAAGCCTTAGAAGAAATTAATGATTTTATGTTGGTAGAAGGTACCGACTTCTCTGGAGAAGGTGCAGCCATTGAATTAGATGCTAATATATTAATTGCTAAAAACCTAGGGATACCAGCAGTAATTGTTTCAAGTGGTGTAGATAAAACTTTAGAAGAATTTGTAAATGGAGTGCATATAACATACGATTCTTTTAAAGAAAAGGAAGTTGAAGTTTTAGCTGTTATTGCAAATAAAGTTCAAGAAAAAAATATTAAAATTGCGAAAGAGGGTATTCAGAAAAATTTACCGAAAGATATTTTTGTAAGTGTTATTCCCTTAATAACATCTCTAAATAACCCTACGATAAAAGAGGTTGCGAAAGCAATAGATGCAAAAATATTATTTGGAAAAGAGCATATAAACAACCAGTCCTCTAAATTTATAGTTGGAGCAATGCAGCTTCGAAATTATTTAGGACATTTATGTGAAAACTGTTTAATTATAACTCCAGGTGATAGAGCCGATATAATTTTAGGAGCACTACAAGCAAATATTTCTTCAAACTACCCTAAAATTGCTGGAATTGTACTTACAGGAGGAATCACTCCAGAAAAACCAATTATTAAACTAATAGATGGTTTGGCTCAAGTAGTGCCAATACTAACAGTTAATGAAGGTACATTTGCTGTTGCAAATAAAATTGGAGCTGTACGTTCTCATATGTATGCAGAAAATAAAGAAAAGATTACAACTTCATTAAATATTTTTGATAAATATGTTGATGTAGATAAACTTAATGAAAAATTAATAACCTTTAAAAACGATAGTATTACGCCTAGAATGTTTCAATATAATTTATTGAAAAGAGCTAGACAACAACGTAAACATATTGTTTTGCCAGAAGGGAATGATGATAGAATTATTACTGCTGTTGCAAGGTTAGTTCAAATGGATATTGTTAATATAACTTTATTAGGTGATTACGATAAAATTGTTGATTCAATCAATCGTCTAGGTTTAACAGTTGATATCAATAAATTTAATATTATTGACCCAGTAAGTTCTGACTATTTTAAAGATTTTGCCAATACTTTGTTTGAATTAAGAAAAAATAAAGGTTTAACAATAGATATGGCAGAAGATTTAATTGGCGATGTTTCTTATTTTGGAACCATGATGGTTTATAAAGGTTTAGCAGACGGAATGGTCTCTGGAGCAGCGCACACAACACAACATACTATTTTACCAGCATTACAGTTTATAAAAACAAAACCAGGTGTTTCAGTAGTTTCTTCAATTTTCTTTATGTGTTTAGAAGATCGAGTTTCTGTTTTTGGTGATTGTGCAATTAATCCAAATCCAAATTCAGAACAATTGGCAGAGATTGCTATTTCATCAGCAGATTCTAGTATAAACTTTGGTATGGAGCCTAAAATAGCAATGCTTTCTTATTCTTCAGGAGCTTCTGGAAAAGGTGCTGACGTTGATATTGTTAGAAGAGCTACAGAAATTGTTAAAGAAAAAAGACCAGATTTAAAAGTTGAAGGTCCTATACAATACGATGCTGCAGTAGATATTACTATTGGTAAAAGTAAATTACCAGATTCTGAAGTTGCAGGACAGGCAAACGTATTAATTTTTCCTGATTTAAATACAGGTAATAATACGTATAAGGCTGTACAGAGAGAAACTGGAGCATTGGCAATTGGACCAATGTTACAAGGTTTAAATAAACCTGTAAACGATTTAAGCAGAGGCTGTACTATTGATGATATTTTTAACACAGTAATATTAACTGCAATTCAAGCCCAAGACATAGAATAAATTGCATTTTGCATATTTAAAATTAAAAAAATGTACCATTAGTAATTGTAATTGCTAAAAAAATATTAAATAAGAAATGAAAATTTTAATTATAAATTCAGGTAGTTCTTCTATAAAATATCAACTATTTAAGATGCCAGAAGAAGAGGTTATTTGTTCAGGTTTAGTTGAAAGAATTGGTTTAGCCAATCCAGAAATACATTACAAATCAAAAAATCATGCAATTGATAGAGTTTGTATGATAACTAATCATGCAGAAGGGTTAGAAAAAGTTGTAAAATTATTACTAGATGATGAGACAGGAGTTATTAAAACTACTTCTGAAATTGCAGCGGTAGGACATAGGGTTGTACATGGTGGAGATGCTTTTTCAGATACCGCTTTTGTTGATGAAAAGGTAAAAGCTAAAATTAAGGAGCTATTTTCTTTGGCTCCACAACATAACCCTGCTAATTATGAAGGTATTGTTGTTGCAGAAAATATTTTTCCAGATGCAAAACAAATTGCAGTATTTGATACAGCATTTCATCAATCAATGCCTATTGAAGCGTACAAGTATGCCATTCCAAATAAATTTTTAGAAGAACACAAAATTCGTAAGTTTGGTTTTCATGGTACCAGCCATAAATATGTAGCAAAATTAGCACGTACTTATTTAGGCGAAGCACAAAGTGAAAAAATAATTACCATTCACTTAGGTGGTGGGTGCAGTATAACTGCTGTAAAAGATGGAAAAAGTGTTGATACTTCTTTAGGCTTTGGTCCAAATGAAGGTTTAATTATGGGAAGTAGAAGTGGTTCAATAGATAATTCAATCATTTTTTACTTAGTTAACAATCTGGGCTATGAGCTAAACGACGTTAATAATATGCTTCAAAAAGAAAGTGGTATGATTGGTTTAACGGGCTGTCTATCAGATTATAGAGATATAGAAGCTGAAGCATTAAAGGGAGATAAAAAGTGTCAACTTGCTTTAGAAATGAGCGCTTACAGAATTAGACATTATTTAGGTGGTTATATTGCTAATTTAAATGGTGTAGATGCCATTGTGTTTACTGCAGGTGTTGGTGAAAATTCTATAGTTCTTAGAAAAATGGTGTGTGAAAATATGGATTTCTTTGGAATTGATATAGATGAACAAAAGAATGATATTAAGGCTAGAAAATTAACAGAAATTCATTCAGACAACTCTAAAGTTAAATTATTAGTTATTCCAACAAATGAAGAGTTGGAAATTGCCAAACAATCTTTTGAATTAATCAATTAACAAAATATAAGATTGTAATCATTACACTTGTTAACAAGTGTAATGATTACAATCTTTTTTAAAATTTAATAGATGTTTAGTTAGGCGCTGTTTTTAATTAAGCTTCTCAAATCTTCTCTTTAAGTAGCTTTATTTCATCACGTAATTGAGCAGCCGCAATAAAATCTAAGGCTTTTGCAGCTGTCTCCATTTGTTTTCTTTTTGCTCGAATGTGTTTTTCAATTTCAGTTTTAGATAAATAATCTAATTCTTTCTCAGCAGCTAAATTGGTAGCATTGTCATAATGATACGATGAAACCGTATTTTTTGCTAAGGTGTTTTCTATACTTTTTTTAATTTGAGTAGGTGTAATATTATGTTCAGTGTTAAAAGTAATTTGTTTTTCACGTCGTCTAGTAGTTTCATCTATTGTCAATTGCATACTTTTTGTAATTTTATCTGCATACATAATTGCTTTTCCTTCAACATTACGTGCAGCTCTACCAATGGTTTGTGTTAAAGAACGGTGAGAACGTAAAAAACCTTCTTTATCAGCATCTAAAATAGCAACTAGAGAAACTTCTGGTAAATCCAACCCTTCACGCAATAGGTTTACTCCGATTAAAACATCAAACAATCCTTTTCGTAGATCTTGCATAATTTCTACACGTTCTAAAGTGTCAACATCAGAATGAATATATCTACAACGAACTTGAATTCTAGTTAAGTATTTAGACAATTCTTCGGCCATACGTTTGGTTAAAGTAGTAACTAAAGTACGTTCGTCTTTTTCAACTCGAATTTGTATTTCTTCTAATAAATCATCTATTTGATTGATACTCGGGCGAACTTCAATTTCGGGATCCAATAAACCAGTAGGTCTAATAATTTGTTCTACAAATATTCCCTCAGTTTTTTGTAATTCGTAATCTGCAGGTGTTGCACTCACAAAAATAACTTGATTCTGAATGGCTTCAAACTCTTCAAATTTTAAAGGTCTATTATCCATTGCTGCTGGCAATCGAAAACCATAATCTACTAAGTTTACTTTTCTAGATCTATCACCACCATACATTGCGTGTACTTGCGGCACAGTTACATGGCTTTCATCAATAATCATTAAATAATCGTCAGGAAAATAATCTAGCAAGCAGAAAGGTCTTGAACCGGGATTTCTTCCATCTAAATAACGCGAGTAATTTTCTATTCCACTACAATAACCCAATTCACGAATCATTTCCAAATCAAATTCTGTTCGCTCTTTTAAACGTTTTGCCTCTAAATGTTTGCCAATTTCTTTGAAGTATTCGTATTGTTTCATCAAATCTTCTTGTATGGCGTGGATTGCGTTTTGTAAAACATCTGGCGAGGTAACAAACAAGTTTGCTGGATAAATGGTAAGCTGTTCAAATTTTTCAACAACCTGATTATTAGTAACATCAAAACTTTCAATTTCTTCAATTTCATCTCCAAAAAAGTGAATGCGATATGCATGTTCGCCATACGAAGGATATACAGTTATAGTATCACCTTTTACTTTGAAAGTTCCACTACTAATTTCAGTTTCTGTTCTAGAATATAAACTTGTAACCAATAATTGTAAAAATTTAGTGCGTGGTATTTCCTGGTCAACTTCAATTGTAATAATATTTTTTTTGAACTCAACCGGATTACCAATTCCATAAATACAAGAAACAGATGCCACAATAATTACATCCCGTCTACCAGAAAGAAGGGCAGAAGATGCACTAATTCTTAGCTTTTCAATATCTTCATTTATAGATAAATCTTTCTCTATATACGTTCCAGTTGTTGGTAAAAATGCTTCTGGTTGGTAATAATCGTAATATGAAACAAAATATTCCACCGAATTATTTGGGAAGAATTGTTTAAACTCTGAATATAATTGAGCGGCTAAGGTTTTATTATGAGCTAAAACCAATGTTGGTTTCTGTACTTTTTCAATTAAATTAGCAACTGTAAATGTTTTTCCGGAGCCGGTAACACCTAACAGTGTTTGGAATTTTTCGTTAGATTCAATTCCAGATACAAGCTGTTTTATAGCTTCAGGTTGATCTCCAGTAGGTTTAAATTTAGATTCTAACTTTAGTAGCATAGTGCAAAAATAAGCTAATTTATATACATATTTAAATGGGATACTTATTTAACAAATATTTATTATTAAAGGTTTTATATAAAATTTGGTAATAATGTGTAATTTTAATTTTTCTAAAAATATAGTATGAAATTAAAAGTATTCTTTTCTTGTTTGGTATTAGTATTTCTAAGTTTTAAGAGTTGGTCTCAAGAATCGTTTCCAGCTTCTTGGGAAGGAAATTATAAAGGAGATCTTGAAATATATGGAGTAGATTCTATTGCAATGCGAGTGACTATGATACTTAATATTAAGAAAAAGTCTGATTCCATTTTTAAATGGAAAATAACATATAATTTTAAAGGAAAAGTAGACGTGCGAGATTATATTTTAAAGTTGATAGATGCAAAAAATGGGCATTATACTATTGATGAGAAAAATACAATTGTAATAGATTCATATTTTAGAGCTAACATTTTAACCAGTTTTTTTGAGGTACAAGATTCTTTTATTGTTTCAACATATTCTAGAAAAGGAAATTCAATTATTTTTGAGATTATTTCAGCCAATGGAAAGAAAAGAACTTCTTCAGGTAATAAATTATTTGAAGGAGAAACTATTCCAAAAGTAAATTCTTATTTAGTAAACGGAAGGCAAAAGGCTGTTTTAATAAAACAATAATTACCTTCTAATTAAACTAAAATGTCCTTTTTTAACTCTAGTATTGCCTTGTTTATCAATAAGTTCTACTGAGTACCAGTAATCTGTAGAAGGTAATAATTTACCATTTAAAGTTCCATCCCAACCTTTCTCATTTGGATTTAAGGATGTAATTATTTTACCAAATCTATCAAAAATATAGATATTTGAAGTTGGATAAAAATGGTTATTTGCACCGGGAATCCGCCAAGTATCATTTATTCCATCATTATTTGGAGTAAAGAATTTTGGAAAACCAATTACCGAAACTTCTAGCACGGTAAACCCACACCCATTTTTATCTTTTACATATATTTTGTGAAAACCAGCAGGAATATTTTCAAAAAATGGTTCGTCTTGGTAATTTCCATTAAAATTGTTTAAAGCAAATTCATAAGATCCAAGTCCTAAATTATCGGTATTTATTGTAATTGTATTGTTAGAAGAATCATCTTGAATAGTTATATCTTCTGAATACAAAACTGGTATGTTTGATTCCTTTACATTGAAAACACTAAAACCTTCACAAGTACTATTGTCACTCGTTGTACTTGTATTATTTTCATAATTCCTTAATACTTTAACCTCGTACACCCCTTCTTTTTCAGCAAAATGAACGGGATTTGTAGCATTAATAATTGGCATATTGTTAAAATACCATTGGTATTCATCACCGTTTATATTAGTGTTGCCATCGAGTTCTACAGTATAAATTTGTGGAGTATCTTCTATATTACCAATACATAAAATAACTTCTTCGTTCATATAATTTGGTAAAGGAATTTTATTTATGACTAAATTAAATTTTCCTACAGAAATACAGTTATTATTATCTTTATTAGAGATTCTTACAAAAATTTCGCTATTAGGAAATGTTTGAGTTCCTAATATTGGATTGGTTTGAAGTTGGAGATTATTTATGTTGTGGTACAATTCCACTACAATATCATAATTGGAAAAAATAGTTTTAATAGCGGCTCTTTTTGCTTCAAAATCAAATTGAGCTACATCACTTTCTATACTTGAGTTTGTTCCAATTCCCAAATCATTTTCACAAAGATAATGTGATTCATAAACATCTAAACTGGTTGGATAGGCATTTATTTCCATGGTACCAATTGAAAAACAGTTGGATATTTTATCTGTAATTTTTAAAACAATATTTGAGTTAGAAGCGGAAATATATTCAGAAGGGTTTGTAATTGGCTTGTCATTTTCAAAGTCGTTTTCCGAAGCAAAAAATAGTACTTCTAAATCTGTATTATTATTTGTAATTTCAGATAATTTAGAATTTAGATTGAATAGTGTAATACCATCTAAACTATTTTCGTCCACATCACATTGATCGTAAATAATTGTTGGAGGTGCAGTTGGTGGATCATATACTTCAATTTCAAATTTACCTTTATAAAGTATCGATTTGCCACAATCATCAACCAAATCTACTTCAAGATTGTACAAACCTGCATCTGATTTTTGTATGTTTGAAATGGTTAGGCTCTTTGTAGTTGCTATAGTTGAACCATTAAACTCCCAGTTAAATATAGGGTTTCCAGGTAAGTTTTCAGTATTAAAAGTATAATTGTTACCTAAACATAAATTAATATTTTGATTGGTAATTATTTCATCATTTTCTTGATTTTTAATTTCAATTAAATAAAAAATTGAAGCGATAAAAGGAGGTAACCCTTGAGTTGATCTTTTGGATCCTAAGTTTATCGCATTATGTTTATAATTGCTATCAGTTCCATCATTTTCAGGATCTTCTATTACGCTTAAAAAAGGTATTCCTGCATTATAAGTTGCAGACATAGACCTGTAAATTTTTTGATCAGGACCCAGCTGTAATGCACTTCTAAATAAATTTCTGGAATCTAAGACAACCCTTGAGTTATTTATTTGAGCAGTTGTATTTTTTGAAATATCAAACTGGTATAATGTGGAGGTGTGGTTTTCTGGATTGTTATATTCTGAATCATTTTCACTGTAAAAGTCGTTAGAACCAGTAACATATAGTTTTTCTCCATTACCAGAAAATTCTGCACCATAAGGTGCGTTATTTGGAGCTGTTAAATTTAAAATTTGTTGGTTAGCGACTAAGCCTGTTTCATTATCAAAATCGTATAAAATAAATCGTTCATCGCCCATATGAGCAATGGCTATTTTTTTGCCGTCAGGAGAAATTTTTAAATAACCTCTCTTGTCATTTGCAAAGTAATCTACAGTTGATGTAACAGGATCTTTGGCAACGCCATTATTAGTTACCTTGTAAGCTTTAAATTGATTTTGAACATAGGATAACACCCAGAAAGTTTCACATTCTTTACCGTTAATAGCAGCAACTTTTTCAGACCAATCTTCTGATTTCCCTTCATTTAAATCAATAGGTCCAGCAACAACATCTCCTAAACCATGATTTCGGCTCATATCTATTGTGTAATAATAAAAACCATATTCACCACCATTAACTCTTGCACCAACGGTAAATAAATAATATTCGGTACTACTTTTGGGTTTTGGAATTATCATGGCAGATTGTGTGCTTGAAGCATTCCCTTTTAAACCAATTCCATTTGGCATAGGGATATGATTTTTATTCCAAACAATTGTACCATCAGAATAAAATAACAGATTCCCATTTGCATCAGAAAAAGAAGAGCAACCTTCACGAGTATCTATTTTACCATCAGAAATTGCAACTGGCGTCCCAACGTTAAAATCAATTCCTGCATTTTCCCCAAAATACCAAATATTAGCTTCTCCTTGGGCATATATTAATGAAAACGAACATAAGAAAATTAGAACTATTAATTTTTTCATACTAAGATTAAAGATAATTTTCAAATATATTAATAACTTAGGAAACCTCAATAACTATTCGAATTATTAAGGTTTAAGACCATAGTTATTTATTATCTTATAAATCTCTCTTTTTTAATAACGCATAGGAAAAGTAAATAAATAAGCCTGTCCACACACTTACAATTAATAAATCTGTAGGTTGAACAGAAAAATCTTTAGATAAGTTTTCTCCGACTTGTTGTGCAACTGTTTTTACTGCGCTTAAGCGGGTAAAAGGTTCTTTTATTAAGTTAGAAATGGATTCTAAAGGTAAAAATTGCATAATGCTATTTACCCGTTCGCTGGTTTCATCAAGGTCTTTAAATTGCCAAAATAAATAACCTTTTAAAATACTTTCTCCAAAAAACCATATTAAAATTCCTCCAACTGCAAAAGCAGATCTTTTTACTAAAATACCCATAAAAAGACCAAAAGAGAAGAATGCAACTAATTTTATAAAAAATGCAAATAAGTATTCTAAATCGGTTGTTACAATAGAAAATTCGTTAAAATCGGAATAACTATATCCTAAAATAATAGACACTAGAAATACAAATAATGTAGATACAAAAGCAAGTGCTATTACAGTGTAAAACTTTGAAAGCACAAACTCCTTTTTACTTAAACCATCTATTAAATTTTGTTTTAATGTTTTATTACTGTACTCATTAGCCATCATAGATACAATTACTAATAGCAAAAAGAATTTAAAAATGGAGGCCATAAACGTATTAAAATGCCAGATATATGGAAAATTAAAAATGCCTTGTTCTGCTAAATGAAATTGAATGGGACCAATATCAAATTTTATTGCTGCAATAAGGGCAATTGAAGTTAGCAAAATAAAATAAATTAGAATTAATATTCTACTTGCACTATTGTATTTTAGTTTATGAAGTTCTATGTTTAATAATCGTAACATTATGATTTGTTGTTGGTTAGTGTTAAAAATTGTTGTTCTAAACTAGGCTTGCGTTTTACTAAATGAGATAAAACAACATTGTTTTTAAACAAATAATTATTAATTTCTGAAGCAGAAATAGGTTTGCTTAGTGTAGCTATAATGGTGTTTTCTTCTTCTTTTATAGCAGAAATCCCTTCAAATTGACTTAAAACTTCGAGTAGTTTGGATGAGTCGGATTCAACTTTTAATTCGAATAAGCCATGAGAAGCAGTCATTTCATCAACACTACCAGAATATAACTTAAGTCCTTCTCGAATTACAACAACGTGGGTGCATACTTTTTCAACTTCATCTAATAAATGAGAAGCTAATAAAATAGTAGTTCCATTAGCAGCAATATTTTTAATAATCTCACGAATTTCGTGAATCCCTTGCGGATCTAAACCATTTGTAGGTTCATCCAAAATCAAAATTTCTGGATCGTTTAGTAGGGCAGAAGCAATTGCTAAACGCTGCTTCATTCCTAAAGAAAAGGTTCTAAACTTGCTATTTCTACGTTCAAATAAATTGACAGTTTTTAGTTTTTCTTCAATCTTAGTAGTTGGAATTTCTTTAATTTTACAGACCAATTGCAAATTTTGAATAGCCGTCATATAAGGATAAAAATTAGGTCGCTCAATTATAGCTCCTACTTTTTTTAAGGCTTGGTGCGTTGATATTTTACCATCAAACCAGCTAAATTCGCCAGAAGTTTTATTTACAACATTTAAAATAATTCCTAAGGTTGTTGATTTTCCACTTCCGTTTGGACCTAGAATACCATAAATTGCACCTTTCTTAATATCAAAAGATAAATTATTTACAGCATGTATTTTTCCGAATTTTTTATTTAGATTTTTTAGAGAGAGAATAGTTTCCAATATAAAATAGTTTTTATAAAATTAAGACGACGATTATTTAAATTTGTTACAGCAATATAGTAAATTTGAATTTTAGAAGCAATTTAGAATGGAAGAACAAAAATTAATTTCACAAAAAAAACCAGCATATCCAATTAACGAGCAACTGTATGATTATTTAACAGAATACAATAGAAGTATTAAAATTCCTGTTTTTTATGATGACTTATTACGTTTTGCAGGCGCTATTGTTGTGTATGATAAAAATGGAGAAGATACTTTGTGGGTGCGGGTGTATTACGCAGAATATGAACGTGATGAAATTGATTTAAGTTTAAAACGCATGTATTTAATACTGCATGGTGATGGAAGTGAAGATTCCTTACCGTTTTTAACTGTAGATGCCATAGATTATTGCACATTTGGAAACTCGAAACCTTTTAGAATTAAAATTAGAAATATTTTAAATGATAACCATACGTACTTATATATTAAGAAAGCAGATGCATCGAGGGTTTATGGTTTGGAGTTAGAACATATATTATCACCAAATAATATCAATTTTTTAGTGTATAAAGATACACTGATTGAAGAACATGTTTTGGGAATTCCAGGCGATCAATTTTTGGTTGAAAACTTAAATACAGTTTCTGAAAGTGGTAAAAAAAGGCTTTCTAAAGAGTTTGTAAAGTTTAACGAACGTTGTATGATTCGTTTGTTGGGTGATATGCGTAGTTATAATTATGTAATTGTTGCTTCGTACGATTTTGACCAAGTAGAATATAGAATTAGGGCAATGGATTTTGACCAACAAAGTTTTGAAGGTAATTTAAAAGTTTATTTTCCTCAATATTTTAAAGAAAATTATCCGTTTGTTAAAATGGTTTCAGACAACTTACAAAATGAATCAGTTGAACAATACAAGAAAGAAGAACGTTCTGCAATTGCAAGAAGACTTAGAGGTTCTCAAGAACGTATTAATGATTTATTAGCGTGTATGAAAAATGATAGAATTTCTACACAAGAAAAAACGGATGAACTAAAAATGGACTTGTATAATTATACCTTAGATATGGATTTTAAAAAATGCAATACTATGGGTGAGATTTTAAAAGTTGCTTTTGATTTTGTTACTAGAAATTACGAAAATGTAAATACGTATATTATTAGGTAAAAGTATTGAAGGGTTAAAGCCAAATGTTTACAGTTGCTTTTTGTTAATAATTGTCAAAATCAATATTATCTATGTCTTCAAAATTATTTTTATCATCAAAAGCGTCATAATCATCTTTTTCAGAATCTTCACCTATAAATTGTTTTTCTGGTGCTTCGTCTGGTGTATTTCCAAAGGAAAGGGCAATTAGTGGCAAGTTTTCATTAATATCGTCTATAATCTCAGTTAATTCCAAAAAGAAAGTCCACATAGAGAAGAAATCATAAATATAAATAAGTTTATCTCCTTCCTTTTTTAAAACCATTGAAGTGATACAATTTGACATAGAAAAAGAGTTTTCATTTTCAGACATATCAAATAAAGGAATTTCTTCACCTTGTTCCCAAGTAGCATCGGTCAAATAAAAAGAAGCCATTTCTTGCCCTTTAAATCCAAACGATTTTGCTATTGTAAAGTGCAATTCTTCTAAATTAATAGCTTCATTTACAATAATGTCTCTAAAAACATCTTGCTCAACATCTAATATTACTCTAATTTTATATGCCATTTTATACGGTACAATTTATTTGCAAAGGTAGTATTTAAAGTTTTAATTCTTATTTTTACCAATCTAATTTTTATAAATATGAATACTAAAGAAGAAGCTTTAAATAAGCTAAAGGTTTTAAATAAGATGTGTGAAAACACCTTAAACGAAACTCTAAATATAAAATATATTGATTTAGGTGAAGATTTTTTAGTTGCCAGAATGCCTGTAGATTCTAGAGTACACCAACCAGATGGAATTTTAAATGGTGGTGCAACTATGGCTTTGGCAGAAAGTGTTGGAAGTCCAACCTCAATGTTAGCAATAGATATGGATAAATATAGTGTGCGCGGTATTGAATTTTCTGCAAATCATTTACGAAGTGTTAAAAAAGGATTTGTTACCGCTACGGCAAAAATTATTCATAAAGGAAAAACACTACATTTGGTTGAAATTAAGATTGAAGATGATAGAGGTAGATTGATTTCTATTTGTAAAATAACCAACTATATTTTAGCAAAAAGATAAAAAAATTAAGAACATTTACTACACCCTTCAAATTAATGAGTTTAAGCAGTAATATTGATACTTTTTTTGAAAAAATTAATGATGTTTACAACACGAGTGTACCGTTTGTTGTTTTTAGAAAACCAAACGACACAAAAATTACTGCATTGTATCAAAATTCATCAGCTCTTTATTTATTAAAATCATTTGAAGAGTCAGGTTTTATTTTTTCACCATTTAATAAAAACGAATCTAAAATATTATTACCGTCTAATAACTGTAATAAATTTTCTGCTGTGATAGAAAAGGATTTCAACGTTTCTAAAATCGTATCAGAATTTAAATTTGATGAAAACTTAGAAGCTAAGAATCAGCACATGTCAATAGTACAAGATGCTATAGACTTTATACATACTAATCAAGCAAAAAAAATAGTTTTATCAAGAGGAGAGAAAGTTTCTTGTAATGAGATTGAAGTTTTTAATGTGTTAAAAAAAATGCTAAATAGTTATAAAAATGCTTTTGTTTATTTATGGTTTCATCCGAAGGTTGGTTTGTGGATGGGAGCAACACCAGAGCGTTTAATAAGCATTGATAAACAACTTAATTTAAAAACAATGGCACTGGCAGGAACACAAAAATTCAATGGAACCCTGGAAGTAAAATGGGAAGAAAAAGAATTATTAGAACAACAGTATGTAACAGATTATATTTTAGAGAATATAAAAGATAATACTTACAAAATAGAAACTAAAGGTCCTTATACAACAAAAGCAGGAAGTTTATTGCATTTACTCACAGATATTTCCGCAACTTTAAAAGCACCAAATTTATTGGGTAATTTAATTAATGCTTTGCATCCAACACCTGCAATTTGCGGAATTCCTCAAAATATAGCTACAGAATTTATTTTGAAAAATGAAAACTATAATAGAGCATTTTATTCGGGATATTTAGGAGAATTAAACATAAATGATGCTACCAATTTATTTGTAAACTTAAGGTGTATGCAAATTAAGGAAAACAAAGCAAATCTCTATATTGGAGGCGGTATTACAAATAAAAGTATTGCAGAAAATGAATGGGATGAAACTGTTGCTAAGGCTGAAATAATGAAGCAAGTGTTGTAAAAGATGAAACACTAAATTTAAAGTATTTATTACAGCATTTAAATTCTAGATGTGTTGTGGGGTAACATATTAGAATAACTTTCATTAATTAATTTCAAATAATTCAACTAAAAACTTAGCATTTCATGTTTTTATTATTTAAAGTTACAATGAACGAGTTCAATTTTTAATGATAATAATCAAGAACGTATCTTGTTTTATTTCATAAAAAATCACAATAACTTTATGTACCTTTGCATTTTTAAAAAACTTAAAATTAAATGCCACAATTTCCTAAAAACGAATTGGCTCAAATTGTTATAGCATCTTGTATTGCTAATGGAATATCGCATGTTGTAATTTCTCCAGGTTCTAGAAACGCCCCATTAACTATAGGTTTTACCAATTCTTCTGCTATAAAAACTTATAGTATTGTTGATGAGCGCTGTGCTGCATTTTTTGCCATGGGAATTGCACAACAATTACAAAAGCCAGTTGCAATTGTTTGTACTTCGGGCTCGGCACTTTTAAATTATTATCCAGCAATTGCAGAAGCTTTTTATAGTAATATTCCTTTAGTGGTTATTTCAGCCGACAGACCTGCGCATTTAATTGATATTGGTGATGGACAAACAATACGCCAAGAGCACGTATTTGAAAATCATATTTTAGCATCTATTAGTTTAAATGAGAACCTTAATATTGATGGTTCTATTAAAGAAATGATAGATGAAACTTTAAAAATTTCATTTCAGCAAAATGGGCCTGTGCATATAAATGTGCCTTTTAATGAGCCTTTGTATGAAACAACAAATAAATTAATATATTTTGAACCAATTTTAAATAATTTTGAAGAAGCTCCTTTAGATGTAGATTATTTAGAAAAATTTGCAGCAATTTGGAATACTTCAAAAAGAAAAATGGTATTAGTAGGTGCTAATTACCCTAGTGAATTGTTACAAATTCAGCTAGAACATTTAACTAAAGATCCATCGGTGTTGGTATTGATAGAAAATACAGCAAATGTTTCAAATTCAAAATTTATTAATAGTATAGATAAATTAATCTTTCCTTTGGAAGATGACGAATTATCACATTTTCAACCAGATATTTTATTGAGTTTAGGAGGTTTAATCGTTTCAAAAAAAATTAAACAGCATCTAAGAAAATTAAAGCCAAAACATCATTGGCATATAGATGCTATAAAAGCATATGACACCTTTTTTAGTTTAAATCACCATTTTAAAATTTCACCAGAACTATTTTTTAGCCAGTTTTTCTTTTTAACCAAACCATTAGAGAGTGATTATCAAGAATTTTGGCTTCAAAAAAAGGCAAAACGTTTAAAAAAACATCATAAATTTTTAGATGATTGTAAGTTTTCAGATTTAAAAGTAATTGATAGCGTATTAAAATCTATTCCAGTAAATTCACAATTGCAAATTGGTAATAGTTCTATAATTCGTTACACACAATTATTTGAAATAAATAAAACGCTACCTGTATTTTGTAATAGAGGAACTAGTGGAATTGATGGGAGTACAAGTACTGCTATTGGGGCTGCAACTGCTGTAAAAGAAAATACGATTTTTATAACAGGAGATATTAGTTTTTTTTACGATAGCAATGCACTCTGGAATGGCTATATTCCGAAAAATTTTAGAATTATTTTAATTAATAATAATGGAGGAGGAATTTTTAGGTTTATTCCTGGGCCAAAAGAATCTAGTGCCTTGGATTATTTTGAAGCACCGCACAATTTAACAGCTGAACATTTATGTAAAATGTATAATTTTGATTATACGGCTGCTACGAATAAAGATAAATTAGAAAAAGAACTTAACAGTTTTTATAATGCAAGTGAAACTCCTAAATTATTAGAGATTTTTACACCAAGAGAAGAAAACGATTTAATATTAAAAGCATATTTCAACAATTTAAAATAAAATAATTATGGATTTAAAAGTGGGAGATAAAGTAGATTTAATTGTTGTTAGAAATACGGCAATAGGATTTACAGTTTTAGTAAATGAAGAATTTGAAGGAATGCTTTATAAAAATGAATTATACCAAAAAATTGAAGAAGGTCAAAAGTTGGTAGGATTTATAAAGAAAATACGAGATGATGAAAAGCTAGATGTAAGTTTACAAGCTGTTGGTTTTAAGCATACGATTGTTAAAAATGAAATTGCAATTTTAAATGCTTTAAGAAAAAATGATGGATTTTTAGCGTTGCACGACAAAAGTAGTCCAGATGAAATAAAATACCAATTAGGAATGAGTAAGAAGGCTTTTAAAAGTGCTATTGGAGGGTTGTTCCGTCAAAAATTAATTATTATTTCAGAGGAAGGAATAAAGTTTGTTTAGATAATAAATATTTAATAAAAAAAAGCTGTCTTAAAAGTAAAATTTACGTCAAACTGAACTTGATTCAGGTTCTCAAACTAATTGAATAGTAATATGATGAGATTCTGAAATAAATTCAAAATGAAGGGTTTAGATACTTTAAGGTAGCTTTTTTTGTATTTATAAGAATATTAAATCTTTAGGTCACTTTTTAAATCGTTACTCAATGCACTTTTATGTACTAAAACCGAGATGGTTTTAAGTCTAAAAAAAGCTTTACTCATATAAATATAGCCATTGTTTCCAATTTTCTCACCAATACTACCCCAAGAGTTTTTTACTTTGTAATATTCAGTTCCATTTTGGTCTTTTACCATTCCTACAATATGCATTAAATGATCGTCTGTGGTATTGTAATTTTCAAATTCTTGTTGTCTAAATCCTGGAGTAATTGTGTTTTCTTCAACAATATATGTTAAGCATTTTTCGTGTTCACCTAATTTTTTTGGAATTACAGCAACACCAAATTTTGAAGAAAAAGTTTTTTCGGAAACATCACAATCTAATGCAACGGTATAACCTTGTTGTAGGGCATTGTCTGTTTCTAAAACTAGCTCATCTAAAGTAATATTATAAAAAAGACCGTTAGAAAAATTATCAGGAATATTTAATACAAAACTTGAATTGTAAGGTTGGTGTTTGAATGAAGTTAAAGTAACATAATCTGATGCTTGTATGTTGGTTTTTTTTAAAAAAGTTTGCGGGTCATAGGTCATTCCTTCAAAATAAAAATCGTCAGGTATTTTACCTAAATGAATATCTAAAATAGAATCTACAGAAGTTCTCCAATTTGGATACCGAGAATCTTTGTCATCTTTAATATAAGCATCTAAAACAACCTTTAATTCAGGAACTATTTTAGAATGATCGTGTTTTATCGCATCGTTGTGTAGTCCAGAATAGGCACCTTCAGGAACCAAACCATTTACTGCAATTGAGTTAAAAACATCGTGGGCTAAACCGCCTTCGCTAAACTGAATTTTACCTTGTCGCATAACATAATTCCAAGCTTTATTTAAATAAGTGTGTCTTACGTTATACATTTCAGAAATATCGATCATTTCGCCAGAGGTTCTGTAGATTTCAGATTCTAAAAAAGAAGAAGTTGCATAGCTCCAGCAAGTTCCTGTATTTCCTTGACTTTTAACCGCAGAAGCTTCAATATCTATAATTGGAGTAAATTCATATTTTTGTTCAGTTGGCAATTTTACATTTACTACAGTGTCTTCTTGTGCATAAAAACATGTAGTTGAAATAAAAAGAATTAGGGTTAAATAAATGTTTCTCATAAGTTAATTATTTGGGTTTTGTTCAATATACATACCATCTCTTTTTTGAAGTACGCGTTCAATATTTTCATAATATCCATCAGAATTTGGATCTCCTTCAGGCAATTTCATATAGCCACTTTTGTAATACCTTAAGGCCATTTTATATTTTTTACCAGTTTCGTAATAGCGTCCAATATAATAATCTCCAATGGGTGATTCTTCGTATAATTTATTAATCATTTCACCAAAGTTTTTTAAATAATCTCCATTTTCTTTATCTAAAATAATGGCTTCAACTGCAAAGATATCCTTTTCTCTAATTTTTAGATTACTTCCAAACAGGTATTCTATTTCTACATATTTATTTTCTAAATATGCAATGGCATCCGCTGGAGATAAATTTTTAATGTTGTTTTCAAATTCGTCTTTAGAAATAGAGGAATACATTTCAAAAATAAAAGCGAGCGCACTTGGAACAGATTGCCCTATTGCAGCAACTTTTGAGCTGTTTTCAAAAGCATCATATTTATATTTAAACCTAATATTGTTTACACTTTTTAAAATAGTGTCTGTGTCTTTTATAATTTGTTCTTTTTCTTCGGTATTATCTTTATTATTAGATAAATAATAATAAATATTTTCGTCCTTTATATTTGTAGATTTTTGGTGTAATAAAACAGGAATATCTAATGCATAATACGGACTTATATTTATAAATGCATTAAAAGTTGGATATTGCTCAATTAAAAAATAATTGGTAAAATTTGCTGTTAAAGTGTTGCCTACAATTGTTTTAAATGGTGAAATTCGATAATTTTCTTCGAGGTACTCTATTAATTCAATTTTAATAAACTGATAAAAAACCTCAGCTTCTTGGGTTGGTAAGCTATTTCCTTTTTGATAGCCACAATCTTCATATCTTTCTCCTTTGTAGTTCTGGTCAATCCCCACAATAATTTGCTCTGGTGCTTTATCTTTAGAAGCAAATAAAATGGAATTTCCAACATACATATCAAACAAATATTCTGCATCCAGAACAATTGTTAAAGGATACTGTTTAGAAGTCTCAAAAGTATAACTAGGAGGAACGTATATTTTTAAATACCGATCGTTTTGTAGTATTTCTGAATTAAATTTTTTAGTTTCAATATTTTGAGAAAAAAGAATTGTACTATTGAAAATTATTAAAATTGATAAAAGAATTTTTTTCATATGTTTATAATATTTTTTTAAAAACCGAAACCAAGTCCTAAATTAAAATAAGCACCATCTTTAGAATTAAAAATAGTAACATTTAAATTAATTAAATCTGCGGCAACAAGCCAGAACCCACCTCCGTAAGATGTTTTCCAATCTTTAGATTTTTCATCTTTAAACCAAACTCTACCATAATCAAACCCAGTAAAAATACCTAGTTGTAAAGGTACTAATTCTGTTTTAACGTTTCGTAAGGTAAATCTCAGATCACTATTCTGATAAAAAGAGCTGTTTCCAGTAAAACGTTGATTTCTATAGCCACGTAAACCGTCTAGTCCTCCAATGCTTGCTGCATCATAAAACTCAAAATTAGTACCAATTATTATGTTACTTTTTAATTTTGATGCCAAAACGATAGAACCTTTTGAGTTTAATTTATAATTCATACCAAAAGAAGGTGTTATAAAAGCATGATTTTCTTCAGTGTTTTTTATATTTGTTTTCCAACCAGATGCTAAAGAAAAATGCATTCCAAGAGTAGGAAATACCCTATTATCGTAGTTTTCGAAATTGTAGGATACTCTTAAACCAGCAAAGTTTTTTCTATTATCTAATGTATAATCAAGTGTATTTATAAATCTGTTGGTCGTGCCTTCAATTTCATTACTTTCAAATGTAGCTCCCATTTTTAGAGTTGCACCAAAACGACCTTTCCATTTTAAAGTTGGGGCAATTGCGTAGGTGCTAAAGCGAACTCTGTGGTAATCTTCTCCAAAATCATCTTCAAAATTTATAGTTTCATTACCAAACCCAAAGTGGTTTATACTGAAGTTAGAACTTGTGAATTTAGATTCAACTAAAAAATGCCAATTGGTAAATAAATTTGCAAACTCTGCACTGTATTCAATATCAAATCCTTTATTGGCAAAATAATAACCAGCATTTAGCGTGTGTAATTGGGTAAAAGGATTTCTTTCAAAACCATTCACTGTAAAAATATTTTTAACTCCTAGTTTAATGCCATCGTCTGGGTTAGAACCAATTGAAGGAATGAGTTGATTTTGACTATATTTTATTTTTTTATAATTGTAAGTGTTTGTTTTGTAGTTGTTTGTAAGTTTCGCTTTTCCGTTATTATTAGTAAAGGTATTTTTCTTTGTTTTGTAATCATAAACTGTAACTTTTTTACCGTTTTTAATATTGTATTCGTCATTATTTTGACCGCCAATAATTCTTAAAGGAATTATATCTTTTTTAGAACCAGTTACATTAAATACATCTGTATCATCTAAACCATATACCCAAATTTCTTTAGTTTCTTTTTTATAATACTGTTTTTCAGAAATTTTACTACCCTTTTTATTGTTTTTTATATTGTAAATTTTTACAGAAGTGACTCCATTTTTCAAGCGTTCAATATCAAACCAATTATCTTTATCTGTTCCGGTAATAACCGCAAATTTGGCTAAATGTTTGTAATATGTTTTCCCAATTTTTTCAAGTTGTTTAAGTCTTCCTTTTAACTTGGTTTTTATCTCTGTTATAGTTTCATCATTAATCTCATCAGGGACATTATTAAATGCTTTTTCTATGACTTCGGAAGTAAGATTTTTTTGAATAAATTTAATTTGCGTTTCCCAATTTTCATAAGTTGAAGCCTTAAGCAATGCCATATCTAACGGATATGGTTCTAAATTAAACCACTTTACGTTTCTCATATCTTCATCATAAACTTGCATTAATTTTAAAGCTGGAATAGCACGTGTAAGAAAGCCAAGTATAAATCCATCGTTTTTAGAAAATGCTTGATCTCTATCTCTTGGAACTGGTTTGTAAATATTCTTATTTCCATCTTCAAATTCAGCCCAGCGCCATTGATCTTCGTGTCTGTCCCAATCTCCAATTAACATATCAAATAATCGGGCTCTTATATAAGCATCTTCATCTAATACGTTGTTGTCAGTTTTTCTTAATTTTTTTAGTAAATCATCGGTGCTAATTAGTTCGTTTGAATATCCAAAACTAGCAACTTTACCATGACCAGAAGTTGCTCTTTCTTCAATCATATAAAGTTCATCACCAAAATCATTATTAAAATGTTTTAGCGCTTTTTGTTTTGGTATATAATACAACGTTGGATTTGCATGAAGAATACCAACCGCACTAGATAAATCACCAATTACAAATGGTGTATATGGGTGTGCAGTTGTGTAAATATCAAGTAACAGACTTTCTGTGTATGTATTGTTAAATTGGCCTTCAACATATTGATCTTTAAAAGCAACAGCCTGTAAATATTGTGTGGCACTTTTTCGTAAGGCTCTCATTACAAATTCACCACCGTTTTTATCTTCTAAACGTAGTGATTTGGATTGGTTTCCTCCACCTTTTCTAATTGGAGTTAAGCCACCCATTAAAGTATCTAATAATACTGTTTTTGCATTTATTTTTGTACCGTAATATTTTCTGTAATGATTGCCCCAAAATAGTTTAAAAACTCCATTTTTGGCAACTTCTTTTTCACTGTAAATAGAGGCTTTTTTATACGCGGGAAAACTTTCAGGATATGTTGCAATTTGATTTTTTACATCAGATTCAAAAATTTCAGTACTGTAAATTAAATCTTGTTTATTTAATGCTTCTGAATAGAAAAAAACCTGAGAAGCTCCATTTTTATAAACTTCAACTTTTGCATATCCCAAACCGCCATAAGAAAACTTGCTACCATTAATTGTTCTTACCGGATTTGTTTTTGAACCAGCTCCACTAACAATTTGAGGTTTATTATCCTGCACTATGTACTGTAAATTATGCTCATGTCCTGAAACAAATATAGCTTTTGGTGCTTTCTGTGAAATGGTAACAATTCTTTTTTTAAGTTCTAAATACAAAGGATTGTTCATGTCTTGAGGTGAAATTCCACTTGTTTTTCTCAAAACATTTACAATTGTTCCAAAAATAGGTAACGGAAATTTATTATGAACAGGATAAAGTTGCTGTTTTAATGAAGATTGTCCACCATGGTTTCCATTTGTAAACATTGGATGATGCAATGCTATAAACACAGTTTTAGCTGCATTTTTTTTAATTAAACCTTCAAATTCCTCAAAGAATTTTTCTCTGGTTTTTATTTCACAATCATCATTCATTGTTGGGTTCTTATTCCAATCTTCTAAATACCATTGGGTATCAACAATCAACAAAACAATATCTTCTGAAATATTAACTTTTTCGAGCGGACAGCCATTTTCAGGAAGAAATGAATCTTTTCCCAATTCTTTAGTTATATAATCTTGTTGACGTTTTAAACCTTTTACACCAGCTGAATAGTAATCGTGGTTTCCTGGAATAAAAATAGTAGTTCCTTTAAAATCTTCAACAATAGCTAATTGTGCATCTAATTTATGTTCAGATAATTTTCTATTAGGATGCTCTTTTTTGGGCATTCCTTTTTCATAAATATTATCACCTAAAAACAACACAGTTGACTTTTTTGAAGCCTTCTTTAATTCATTTTTTAAAACTTCTAAATGAGTTAATGATTCGTTTAAGTTGGCGTTTCCAGCATCTCCAATTAAATAAAATGTATGCTCAATTTCAGAATCATATTTTTTAATAGCTGTTTTCCAGTTTACCTCACTTTCTTTATAATTGATATCATAAGTAGCACAATTAGAGAAAGTAAATAGAAAAAAAACTAATGTGATAAATTTTAAAAAAACGGCTTTCATACAAGTATTGTCAATATGCTCTAAAAGTACAAAAAAACATGTATTTTTGAATAAAATAGTTTTACAGATGTTAGACAGCAAATTATTTATTGAGGTAAGAAAATTTGTTTTTGAAAGTTTAAAAAAGAAACTTCCTTTGCAAATAGTATATCATAATTTTACGCACACCGAAGAAGTGGTGAATGCTGCTTTAGAAATTGGACAAGCAGAAAATATTTCTGAAAAAGATTTAGAAGTCTTATTACTAGCGGCTTGGTTACATGATATTGGCTTTATAAAAAATATAGAAAACCACGAAGAAAGTAGTAAAGAAATTGCTGCAAAATATTTAAAAGAGATTAACTATCCGGAGGAGTTAATAGTTAAAATTTGTAAAATTATAGATGCAACCAAAATACCACAGAAACCAACAAATCTGTTAGAAAAAATAATTTGCGATGCCGATTTATATCATTTAGGCACTGAGAACTTTAAAGAGAAATCTAATTTATTACGAAGCGAATGGGAAGGTTGTAATAATAAAACTTTTACAGATATTGAATGGATTGAACAGAATGAAATTTTTATTCGTAATCATACTTATTTTACGGATTATGCTTTTAAAAAACTAAATAACCAGAAAACACAAAATTGGTTAAGAGTTAAAAAGGATGTAAAAAAAGCGATTGCAAAGAAAGCAGAGCTTGAAGAAAAACAGCGCTTAAAAAAAGCGGATTTAGAAAGAAAACAAGAAAAAGCCGATAGACCCGAGAGAGGTATTGAAACAATGTTTAGAGTTACGCTTAAAAATCATATAAAATTAAGTGACATTGCAGATACAAAAGCAAATATTTTATTATCTGTTAGTGCAATTATTTTGTCAATAGCACTTTCAACATTATTTCCAAAATTAGACAAACCCAGTAATTATTATTTAATTTATCCAACACTAATCTTTCTTTTTATTACTGTTGTTACTATGGTATTCAGTATTTTATCTACCAGACCAAAAGTAACTTCAGGAAAGTTTACGAAGGAAGATGTGGCTCAGAAAAAGGTGAATTTATTGTTTTTTGGAAATTTTCATAAAATGACTTTAGAAGATTTTCAAGATGGAATGCAAGAAATAATGAAAGATCGTGATTATTTATATAAATCATTAATGAAAGACTTATATTTTTTAGGATTGGTTTTAGAAAAGAAATACAAACTTTTAAGGATTGCCTATACCATTTTTATGGTAGGAATTATTATTTCTGTAGTAGCTTTTGTAATAGCTTTTGAATATATGAAAAATGGTTAATTTTTGTTATTAATAACATCCATTATTTTTTTTAAAGAAATACCATCTTCATTATTAGTTTTGTAATTTATAGCAACTCTAAGTGCTTTTAAACCAGAAATTCCTTGCAGGTTTTCCAGTTCTAAATTTTCAACTTCATTCAATAAAAGATTATTAGATTGTAAATATTTAATATGTTTCATATACCCATTCATATCTTTTTGCTGACTATAAACAATAGCAATTTTTCCTGGCTGGGTTAATCTCTCGTTCGTGTTTTTAATATTTACTTTATCAATACGTTTTTTAATAATCTCGTAACGAATATTGTATGCGCCATCTACATCAAATTTTTTTTCATCCATTCTAAATTTAATTGCTAACGGATTGCTATGCACTAAAATTAATGAGGCAATTTCTAAAGGATATTCTAGCACATTCTTTAACTCATGTGCTTTGCGTTCTAACTCGCATGTCATTTGCAATTGCCAAAGGCGCAAGTTCTCTAAGTATAAAGTGTTGTATTTGTGTTTTTTAACCAATGATTGTCCAATGTACATATTATGGTCAATTCCATCAGTTTTGTAACGTTCAAAATAATGAGGAAACATTGCCTGAGCTTCTTCTTGCTTTGCATCAATAAAACTAGCCAAAGTTTCATTAAGTTTATTTACACTTTCATCGTATTTTTTTCTTTCATTATAAATTACATGAAGCTTATCATCAATGGCATTCATATAATCAGAAATAGCTGCATTTAAATCGGAATCAATTGTTTTTAAATGATTAAAAACAGGGTAAATATCTTTTTGAAGAAAATCGGTTAACATATTTTCGTCTCCAGAGCTTAATCCTTTTTTAATGTTTTTTTGACATTCTTTAATTCTAAATAACAAATCGTTGTAAATAGGTAATTTGAATTTTTCAAACGCTTTTTTAATAATTGTTTGAGCTAAATTTAATTGTTTAATTAAATCTTCTTTTATGGCATTATTTCGTGCGGTTGAAGAACCTTTAATATCACTTTGGCCGTATAGCGGAATTACATCCTCAAAAACAATATCTTTTAAATTATTAACTTTTGTGTTATTTATTTCAGATTCAAACAAAATATCTTCTACAGCTTCATAAAATTTCCATTTTACAGAAGGATGTAGCGATGTATAATTTTCTTGAATAATAGATTCTAACTTAGTTTCGTATTCATCCATAAATCTATGGATAGCAATTTTAAAAACAGGGATAATATCTCTTAGTTTATTAGCATTTATAGAGTTAAGTTCAAATTTTTTAGTAGAAACAATTTCTAGAACGTTCAACAATCCTTCTTTTATCTGGAGCGGAATTAAAATTATGCTTTCTATTTGATGTTTTTTTAAGGCTTTGTAAAACTTATTATAATTGCTTGCTTCCCCATATCTTTCAATATCAGAAATTGAAACTAATTCGCTTTTTTCAAATAGGTTTTCGAAGACTTTTGAACAAAAGAAATCGCTACACTTTTCGTTACAATTTACAGATTGGATAAAACTATTTTGGTTATTGTAATTTTTAAATAGAATATCTCTCTCTTTCGAATTATAAGTAGAAAAACCTATTTTTATATTTTTAGAATTGTATAAGCTACCAATGCTTTTTTCAAGCTCATTAGACGTATTATTATCTTTTCTAAGTAAATCTTGTTTTATTTTAGACAAGGATTCATCTTGTGTAACATCAAATAAATTTACAATTCCAAAACCACTAAAATTATAGCTATTTGGCGGGAATTTTTCTTTCCAAAGGTCAATATTATTAAAATTATCTAACAATACTTTAATATCATCTTCTGTAATTTTAGGAGCATTTTCAGAGGGTGAAACTTTAAAGAAATCACCATTATACAAGGTTCTGTAGTGTTTTATAATTCCTGTTTTCTTGTTTGGAATATCATAATAAAAAGGTCTTTTAAAATCTACAACAGTATCATAACAATAGGCTAAAATAAATGTACATGCCATTATGTAAATGTTCTCATTTGCATAATTTCGTAATTCAAATGTATAATCTTCGCCTGCATCATTAAGAATCTGCTCAAAACGTTTCGATAATTTAAAGGTTGTAAATTCAAAAGGAATACTTGCTGCCTTTATTTCGTTTGTTTGCAACAATTCTGGAAAAAGAATATCTAATAAACGATCTATTTGAACATTGTATTTTTCTAAATAGCAAGAATCTTCAAAACCATCTCTAAGTTCTGGGTAGTTTTTATATTCCTCTAAAAGCTGCACTGCAAAACTATATAATAAATGATTTTTATCTTTAGCAATAGTCTCTAAATATATAAAAATGGCCTCAAAACTAATTTTATGTTTTAAAGGTAATTCAGATTTAGTTGTATTGTTTGACGGTATAATTTTCATTTCTTCTATATTTATTAGCATCCAAGCGCAAATTTTGTCGCTCAAAAGCATTCAAAATTACAGTAAATATGACGAATTCCAGTTTCCTATGTTACATTGTGTTTAATATTTTTTAATATAGCTTGTAAATAAACATTAAAATGAATTATTTTTACCTTTCAAAACTTATAACATGAGTACTATAAATTGGAAGACAGTAAAGAAATTTGAAGATATAACCTATAAAAAAAGTGGGGGAGTTGCTCGTATTGCATTTAACCGACCAAATGTTAGAAATGCCTTTAGACCAAAAACAACTAGCGAATTGTTAGAAGCATTTCACGACGCACAAGAAGATTTAAATATTGGCGTGGTTTTATTAAGTGCCGAAGGACCAAGTACTAAAGATGGTGTGTATAGTTTTTGTAGTGGAGGTGATCAACGAGCACGTGGACATCAAGGTTATGTAGGTGAAGATAATTATCATAGGTTAAATATATTAGATGTACAACGTTTAATTCGTTTTATGCCAAAAGTTGTAATTGCTTTGGTTCCTGGTTGGGCTGTTGGTGGCGGACATAGTTTGCACGTAGTGTGCGATTTAACCTTAGCAAGTAAAGAACACGCAATTTTTAAACAAACCGATGCCGATGTTACCAGTTTTGATGGTGGTTACGGTTCTGCATATTTAGCTAAAATGGTAGGACAAAAAAAAGCACGTGAAATATTTTTCTTGGGAAGAAATTATTCTGCACAAGAGGCTTTTGAAATGGGAATGGTAAATGCCGTAATTCCACACGACGATTTAGAAAATACTGCTTATGAATGGGCACAAGAAATTTTAGAAAAATCTCCAACATCTATTAAAATGTTAAAATTCGCCATGAATTTAACCGATGACGGAATGGTTGGGCAACAAGTTTTTGCTGGTGAAGCAACACGTTTAGCGTATATGACAGAAGAAGCAACAGAAGGAAGAAATGCCTTTTTAGAAAAAAGAAAACCAAACTTTGATAAGAAATATTTGCCGTAATATTATTTTTCTTATACTGTAAATTTAGATGGTAAATAAGAGATTTTATTGTTATATAATGAATTATTTTCATTAAAAAATGTATCTATAGATTTATAAAATTGAATAATAATCAAAATATTATAGAGACCATAGTTAATTTTCTTCATTCAATAAACATTATAGTAGTTGAACAGAAATTACCAAATGACACATTTCTACCAGGACTGAGTGTTTTAGGGAATTTAATATTAATGGACTTAGATAAATTAAAATACCCAGGAGACCTGTTGCATGAGGCTGGCCATATAGCAATAACAGAAGAGAAAATGAGACCACTTATTGGCACTCCTGAAATTGGAGATAAATGGCCAACTGATGGCGAAGAAATTGCTGCAATTCTTTGGTCTTATGCTGCTTCCTGTTTTCTAAATCTTGATTTGGAAATTGTTTTTCACCCGAATGGATATAAAAATGACTCTAAATGGATAATTGAACAATTTAACAACAAAAACTACTTAGGATTACCGTTATTGGAATGGATGTCTCTATGTAATAAAGAAGAATTTCCGAAAATGAAAAAGTGGATAAGATAAAAACTTATTAAATATGAAAATAATTTGCATAGGGCGTAACTACGCCAAACATATAGAAGAATTACAAAACGAAAAACCAGAAAACCCGGTAATATTTTTAAAACCAGATTCTGCAATTTTAGCTAAAAATCAACCTTTTTTTATACCACCATTTTCTAATGACATTCATTATGAAGTAGAGGTTTTAGTAAGAATTAATAAGGTTGGTAAATATATTGAAGAAAAATTTGCACATAAATATTACGATGAAATTGGGTTAGGAATCGATTTTACTGCAAGAGATTTACAAAGTAAATTAAAAGAAAAAGGATTGCCTTGGGAAAAAGCCAAAGGTTTTGACGGAAGCGCGGTGATTGGAGAATTTTTTCCAAAAGAAAGCTTGGGAGATTTAACTAATTTAAAATTTACCTTGTCTAAAAATAATGAACTAGTTCAAGATGGAAACACCAGTGCAATGCTTTGGAAAATAGACGAGCTTATTGCGTATGTTTCACAATTTTTTACTTTAAAAAAAGGTGATATTATTTTTACAGGGACTCCAGTAGGTGTTGGAAAAGTTATTGAAAATGATGTTTTAAACGGAACAATAGCTACAAATGAAGCGTTTTCAATAAAAATAAAATAATAGCTCGCAGTGTTTTTTTACGGCATAAATTTATTACAATGTAAATTTAGATAATATTGAGGTTTAAATTAAAATATATTAAAAAGTAAACAAAATAGGTCCTTTATACTCCGCTTCCTTTCTATGATTTTTCATAATATCGTAGCCATAATGCGTTTTAACTAAGTCTTTAAAATTATATTGTAACCTTGGAAAATTCCTTAATAATTTATTAAAACTGCCGTTTTTAGAATTATTCATAAAGTAATATAAAATTTCGGTGTAAGCTCTTGTTAACGTATAATTAAATTTATTGCTATTTAAAGCTGTTTTGTAATAATTTTCTTTTAATTCACAGTTTTTAACAATTGCTGTTTCAAGTCCATATTTTTCTATTAAAATATATGCCATTCTCAGCAAAACTTCGTGAGTAAAAAAAGAAGGGCTTAGGGTGCAGTTTTCAATTTGTTCAATAAGTTCGTTGTCATTTAATTCATCAGGTGCAATCATAGCGTTCTAAATAGTTGTTAATTAATACTTTCTCTTTATTATGTTAGATGTATATTTTTATAAAAGGTTGCGTTAGAATTAGTACTTTTATCAAAATATTTTTATAAAAAAATGCAAGCAGAAATAATTACCATTGGAGATGAAATTTTAATTGGACAAATTTTAGATTCAAATTCGAAGTGGATTGCAGAAGAATTAAACAAAATTGGAGTTTCAGTGTATCAGATAACTTCCATTCAAGATTCAAAAGCACATATTTTAAAAGTTTTAAATGAAGCACAACTAAATTCGGATATTGTTATCTTAACTGGTGGTTTAGGTCCTACAAAAGATGATATTACAAAATTGACTTTAGCTGAATATTTCAATGATGAATTAGTTTTGAATGAAGAAATTGTTACAAACATTAAAGAAATGTTTGCAAAACTAAATTATCCTTTTTCTGCTATAAATAGAGACCAAGCGTTGGTGCCTTCAACTTGTATTCCTTTAAAAAATAATTGGGGAACAGCTCCAGGAATGTGGTTTTGTGTTAATAATAAAGTTATAATTTCTTTACCTGGCGTTCCAAATGAAATGAAGGGATTAATGGGTGATAGTGTGTTGCCAAAATTGATTAAAACTTTTAAGTTGCCTTTTATTATTCATAAAACCATAATTACTTATGGAATGGGAGAAAGTATGGTTGCCGAGCGCATAGAAACTTGGGAGGATAATTTGCCTGATTTTATAAAATTAGCGTATTTGCCAGCGTACGGAAAGTTGCGACTAAGGTTAACAGCCAAAGGAATTGAAAAAGAGTTATTGGAAACTAGCATACGTTTGGAGGTAGAAAAACTCTTTAAAATAATTCCGGAAATAATTATAGGATTTGATGATACTGAAACAATTGAGGTTGCCATTAGTAAGTTGTTAAAAGAAAAAAAACAAACTTTAGCAGTGGCAGAAAGTTGTACTGGAGGAGCAATTTCTAAAATGTTAACGGCTATTCCTGGTGCATCAGGTTATTTTTTGGGAGGAATTGTAGCATATCAGGCATCAATAAAAATTTCAGAATTAAATGTAGCCAAAGAATTAATTGAGCGTTTTTCTGTGGTAAGTGCAGAAGTTGCAGAAGCAATGGCTATTGGAATTCAGCAAAAATATAAATCGGATTACGCAATTGCAACCACCGGAAACGCTGGTCCTACAACTGATTTAACAGATAAAACAGTTGGAACAGTTTTTATTGCAATTGCTACTCCAACTATGGTTTTTTCTAAAGAATACTTTTTTGGAAAACCAAGAGAAAAGGTAATAAACAGAGCCTCAACCAAAGCATTAGAATTGCTTAGAAAAGAAATTTTAAAAAACTAGTCAAATAAGTTTGTGTATTTAGATTTAAAAAATTAATTTTGCATCTCGTTTTGAGAATACATAAAAAAGGTACAGAAATATGTCAAGAGTTTGTGAACTTACTGGAAAAAAAGCAATGGTTGGAAACAATGTTTCTCACGCATTGAATAGAACAAAAAGAAAATTTGACGCTAATTTAATTAAAAAGCGTTTTTATATTCCTGAAGAGGATAAGTGGGTTACTTTAAAGGTATCTACTTCTGCTTTAAAGAATATTAATAAATTAGGAATCTCTGCTGTTATTAAAGACGCAAGAGAAAAAGGTTTTTTAAAAAAATAATAAGTAATGGCAAAGACTAAAGGAAACAGAATTCAGGTAATTTTAGAATGTACTGAGCACAAAGCTTCAGGGCA
Organism: Lutibacter litoralis; assembly: GCF_014646675.1. Taxonomy (GTDB): domain Bacteria; phylum Bacteroidota; class Bacteroidia; order Flavobacteriales; family Flavobacteriaceae; genus Lutibacter; species Lutibacter litoralis. Next base: position 119,316 of record NZ_BMNS01000006.1, read on the forward strand.
AGCTGGTACTTCTAGATATATTACTACTAAGAATAAAAAGAATACTCCTGATAGAATGGAAATTAAAAAATTCAATCCTATCTTGAAGAAAATGACTGTTCATAAAGAAATTAAATAATTAGAGGTTTTCATTTAGAAAACATCAAATAACAAAGACCATGGCAAAGAAATCAGTAGCATCGTTACAAACAGGATCAAAAAGATTAACCAAAGCTATTAGAATGGTAAAATCACCTAAATCAGGTGCTTATACTTTTGTAGAAGCTATTGTAGATCCAGCAAACGTAAAAGACTTTTTGAACAAAAAATAAATTTTTGTTTTTAAAATATTTTAAAGCTACTTTCAAACTTTTGAAGGTAGCTTTTCTGTTTTTATATTTATAGTGTAAAATTGTAGAAAATGAGTTTATTTAAAAAAATATTTTCAAAAGAGAAAAAAGAAACCTTAGATAAAGGTTTAGAAAAAACAAAAACTTCTTTTTTCTCTAAATTATCAAAGGCAGTTGCGGGTAAAACCAAAGTTGATGATGATGTTCTTGATAATTTAGAAGAAGTACTAGTATCTTCAGATGTTGGTGTTGAAACAACGCTTAAAATAATTAATAGAATTGAAGCTAGAGTTGCCAAAGATAAATATTTGGGAACAGATGAATTGAACCAAATTCTTCGAGAAGAAATTGCAGGTTTACTATCGGAAACAAATGTAGGTAATGAAACAGATTTTACAATTCCAATAGAAAAAAAACCTTATGTAATAATGGTTGTTGGGGTAAATGGTGTTGGAAAAACTACAACAATAGGTAAATTGGCTTCACAATTTAAAAAGGCCGGAAAAAGCGTTGTGCTAGGTGCTGCAGATACTTTTAGAGCAGCTGCAATAGATCAATTGCAAGTATGGGCAGATAGAGTAGATGTTCCAATTGTACGTCAGGAAATGGGAAGTGATCCTGCTTCTGTTGCGTTTGATACTTTAAAATCTGCCGTAGCTCAAAATGCAGATGTAGTTATTATTGATACAGCCGGAAGATTGCACAATAAAGTAAATTTAATGAACGAATTAACTAAAATAAAGCGTGTAATGCAAAAAGTTGTAGAAGATGCACCGCACGATGTATTATTAGTTTTAGATGGTTCAACTGGTCAAAATGCCTTTGAACAAGCAAAACAATTTACACTAGCAACCGAAGTAACCTCTTTAGCAGTAACTAAATTAGATGGAACCGCAAAAGGAGGTGTTGTAATTGGAATATCAGATCAATTTAAAATTCCTGTTAAATATATTGGAGTTGGCGAAGGGGTAAACGATTTACAAGTTTTTAATAAAATTGAATTTGTAGATTCTTTTTTCAAATAAAATAGTATAAATAAAATATTTTAAACCTCTTTTTCTAAAGAGGTTTTTTTATTTTTATACTTTCCATAAAAACTAATCACATGAAAAACCTTTTTTCCTTAGTTGTATTATTAGTTCTTTTAGTTACATCCTGCAAGCAAAAAGAAAGTTCTGTTACGTTTATAAAATATGATGAAACCTCTGAAATAGCAGCACTACAAAATCACGAAATTAATAGAATGAAATTTAAACTAATTCAATCTAAGTATTTAGATATGAATGAAGTATTTAAACCATTTGAGGAAGATTTGGCTTACTTTTCTGAAGAAGATTATCAAAATTTAGTTCCTTTTATTTTAGAAAAAGATATTCCAACTATACAAGAATATGTGAATAATAGCATCTTATCCTATGAAAGAATTGTATTATTTTATTTATATAGAATTAGAAAATTTGAAAGTAATAATGATTTAGCATTGCATAGTATTATTGCTTTAAATTCAAATATTGTTAAAGAAGCACGTGAAAAAGATAGAAAACGACCTTCAAATTTGAGAAACACAGTTTTCGGCTTGCCAATACTTTTAAAAGATAATATTAATACTATTGGAATGGCAACAACTGCTGGAGCATTCGCTCTACAAAATAATACCACTACAGATGATGCATTTATAGTAAAAAAATTAAAGGAAAATGGTGCATTAATTTTAGGAAAAGCCAATTTAAGTGAGTGGGCATATTATTTTTGCAGCGGTTGCCCAGTTGGTTATAGTGCCATTGGTGGTCAAACGCTTAATCCTTACGGAAGAAAAATTTTTGAAACTGGAGGTTCAAGTTCTGGAAGTGGTGTAACTGTAGCAGCCAATTTTGCAGTTGCAGCGGTTGGTACTGAAACTTCTGGTTCAATTTTATCACCATCTAGTCAAAACTCTGTGGTAGGACTAAAACCAACCATTGGCTTGTTAAGTAGAACTGGAATTGTACCAATTTCAAGCACTTTAGACACACCAGGTCCAATGACTAAAAGTGTTGTAGATAATGCAATTTTTCTTTCAGCTATGTTAGGAGAGGATTCCGAAGATATGGCAACAGAAGGAAATAATATGCAACTAAATTATGTAGATTCTTTAAAAGCTTCAACTTTAAAGGGAAAAAGATTGGGTGTAATTAAAGAATTATTAACAGATTCAATTTATAAAAGAACTGTTCAAATTATAAAAAGAGCAGGAGCAGAGGTTATTGAATTTGAACAACCTCAAGTTAGGTTAAATGGTTTCTTAACGCTACTAAATATTGATATGAAACATGATTTACCTATTTATTTAAAAAATTATGCGGACTCAACTGTTGAAATTTCCTCTGTTGAAGATGTTGTTAATTTAAACTTACTCGATTCAATATCACGTGCACCTTATGGACAGCAATTATTTGAAGGGATTATAAATGATACTACCTCAACTGAAGCATTTGAATTGGTAAAACAAAATTTAAATAAAAATGGCATTGAATATTTAAGTACTCCGATGGAAGCTTATAATTTAGATGCTATTTTATCTATAAATAATTACCATGCAGGTTTTGCCGCAGTTGCCAAATACCCTTGTTTAACCGTACCAATGGGTTATAAGAAATCAGGAGAACCTATTAGTTTAACATTTATTGCAAAACCTTATCAAGAACAAAAATTGCTACAATTAGGATATGCTTTTGAAAAACTAACTAAGGTAAGAAAGCTTCCAAAAGGTTATAAATAAAGAGTTTAGCTTATTTTATGGTATAAAGTTGAAAAGTAGTACTTTTGCAAACCTTAAATAACAAAGATGAGAACTAAGTCAAAAAAAGAAAATAAAATTAACGTAGTAACTTTGGGTTGCTCAAAAAACGTTTACGATAGTGAAGTTTTAATGGGGCAATTAAAAGCAAATAACAAAAATGTTGTACACGAAGATGTAAATGATGATGGCAATATTGTAGTTATAAACACTTGTGGTTTTATTGGTGATGCAAAGGAAGAATCGGTAAATACAATTTTACATTACGTAAATAAAAAGGAGTTAGGTGAAGTTGATCGAGTATATGTTTCGGGCTGTTTAAGTGAACGTTATAAACCAGACTTACAAAAGGAAATTCCTAATGTTGATGAGTATTTTGGAACACATGATTTACCTAATTTATTAAAAGTATTAGAAGCAGACTATAAACATGAATTAGTGGGTGAGCGTTTAACAACAACTCCTACGCATTATGCCTATTTAAAAATTGCTGAAGGTTGCGATAGACCTTGTTCGTTTTGCGCCATTCCGTTAATGCGTGGAAAACATGTTTCAACTCCAATTGAAGACCTAGTTATTGAAGCTTCAAAACTAGCTAAAAAAGGAATTAAAGAACTTATTTTAATTGCACAAGATTTAACTTACTACGGATTAGATATCTACAAAAAAAGAGCCTTAGCAGATTTATTAAAAGAATTGGCTAAAGTTGAAGGAATTGAGTGGATTCGCCTACATTATGCATTCCCAACAGGTTTTCCTTTAGATGTGCTGGAAGTGATTCATAACGAACCAAAAGTGTGTAATTATTTAGACATTCCGTTGCAGCATATAAATGATGCAATTTTAAAGTCTATGCGAAGAGGAACTTCACATGAAAAAACAACGAATTTAATTGCAGAATTCAGAAAATCGGTTCCGAATATGGCAATTAGAACAACTTTAATTGTAGGCTATCCAGGTGAAACTGAAGCAGCTTTTCAAGAATTAAAAGATTGGGTACAAGAAATGCGTTTTGAGCGTTTAGGGGCTTTTGCATATTCTCACGAAGAAAACACACACGCTGCAAATTTAGAAGATAATGTTCCAGAAGAAGTGAAACAACAACGTGTTAACGATATAATGGAACTTCAGAGTCAAATCTCTTGGGATTTAAATCAAGAAAAGGTTGGAAAAACTTTTAAAGTAATTATTGATAGAAAAGATGGAAACGAATTTGTTGGAAGAACTGAATTTGATTCTCCAGATGTTGATAATGAGGTGCTTATTGATGCAACTAAGCATTATGTTCAAGTTGGTAAATTTGCTCAAATAAAAATTACTTCGGCTACTGAATTTGATTTGTACGGAGAGCCAGTAAGTTAATTTTAAAATAACAATAAAAAAAGCGAGCATTAGCTCGCTTTTTTTGTTAGTTCAAAAATATTGCATTTACAAAAAACAGTTTTCCGTTTTCCCAAAATGATCTAAATAGAGGATTGTCGATCATATAAATAATATTTCCACGACCTTTTCTTTCAATACCAAATAACAGTGAATTTGGAATTTCTTTTAAAGCAGTTGAACCCGCATAACCAGAAATATGTTTAAAATCTTCAGGGAAATAAGCAACATTGTAACCTTTTTCTAACAATTGATAAGCAGCTGAACTTTGTTTTAAACTATAATAGTTATTGCTGTAACCAAACCCTAATGGGTGCGAATCATCAACAGTACTTTTAAAGATACTTCCAGTAATTGCTTTTTTAATATATTCGTTTTCTTGTTGATCGTAAGGGATTAAATTTGGTTTGGAATTGGTAGTATCTTTTTCGCTAGCATTTTTTGTTTTTAAACCAAATGATTTTGTGTCTGCAAAATTACTAACGGCGTTTCCGATTGCAACAATATTTCCACCTTCAGTGGCAAAAGTACTTAACTTTTTTAATGCTTGTTCATTGGTTTTATATCCATTTGGCAAAATTAAAACATGATATTTAGACGCATCAATTCGGTTAATATCCTCAGTATTAATAACATTTAATGGATAGTTTAATTGTGTTTCAAAAAAGTGCCAAATTTCACCAAAACTTAAAGAGGAAGTCCCTTCACCGGCTAAAACTGCAATGTTTTTGGATTTTATAAGTTTTACGTGTGAAGAACCAAAATCGGCCCCACTACTAACAAAACCAGTGTTTGTTGTAGTGAGTTTTTTTTGTAAACGGTTTGCTATTTCAACAATAATTTCATCAAAATTAGAAATGTGTTCGTTTTCACCTCGCATTACAATTAATGAACCTTTTTTAAATTGATTTCCTTCAACCTTAAAATCTTTTTCACTAAATCGCACATTAAACCCTTCTTCTAAGAAATCTCCTAACAATTCTGCATCAGAAATTTCATTCCATTTATGCAGGTACGCATATGCGTTTTTTGCACTATTATTTGTAATAAATTTTTTATCAATTTGTGCTAAATTAGATTCAATATTTATAGTGTTTTTCGTAGCAAAACCTTGTAAACCGTATGCGTATATTAAACTCCAAGCTGTGATGTCGTATGTTATTGGAGTAGAAAGTTTAGTTTGTTGCTCAAACAAAACTTTTACCATTTTTCCTTTTGGTTGGTTTGTAGGTATTATTAAATCGTTTTTGTTCGTTTTAAAATTTTCAGTTGATTTAGTGTTGTAACTATATGCTTTTACGCTTTTCCCTTCAGAAAAATAAAACTTTAGTTCGTGTTTTTCCAAAAGCTTCATTACACTTTTAATTTTTTCAGGAGCACCTCTTAGAATGTAATTTTTGTGTTTTAAGTTAGAGTTATCGAAAAATTTTGAAAATTCATCAAGCATTTTTGATGTATTTTTAGCTGCAACTTCAACTGTTGAAAGTCCTGTGGTTGTGTGGTGTGCAATTCTATCTTTTAAGGTTAAAACGGTTGTGTTTTCAGTAATAATTCCTAAGCCCGCTCTTCCGTGCCCTGCTTGTTCGTAGGTCATACCAATTGCTCCCATATAAGTTGGATAGGTATCGCCATAACTTGGGTATAATAAATCAAAAGATTCTTTTGTAAAATACCGCCAACCTTCTTTATCAAAATAACTTGCGTGATTTTTTCCAATTTGAATTTGAAATTCTCGTTGCCAGTCTGTAATAATTTCGTGAAAAGGTTCTGCTGCAGGAGCAAAATAATAAGGACTGTTATATCCTTGTTCGTGAAAATCTACGTGAATATGTGGCATCCATTTGTTATAAACGTGTAAGCGCTGTTGTGTTTCAATTTGTGTTGCCCAAGCCCAATCTCTGTTTAAATCGAATAAATAATGGTTTGGTCTACCGCTAGGCCAAGGTTCGTTATGTTCTGTAACATCTGGATTTGTATTATAGGGAGTACTTTTTGTTTGGTTATACCAATTAACATACCTATCGCGTCCATCAGGATTTGCGCACGGATCTATAATTACAACTGTATTTTTAAGCCAATCTTGCTTTTCGGTAATTAATTTATATAGTGTTAACATAGCAGCTTCAGAACTTGAAGCTTCATTTCCGTGTACGTTATAACTTAGCCAAACAATACCAATTTCAGAATCATGTTGGCCCTGCAAGATCCCTGTTCTTTTTAAATTAGCGTCTCTAATTTTTTCTAAATTTGCAATATTTTCTTCAGAAGAAATATATGATACATATAACGGTCTATGTTCGTTTGTTTCGCCATATTTTTGAAGCTGTACACTTTTTGAAGTTTCACTAACATACAAAAAATAGTCAACCACTTTATGATCGTTTGAAAATCTGGAACCTAATTCATATCCTAAAAATTCAGAAGGAGATTGTATTGTTTGCGCAAAACTAACTATTGTAATAAATAAGCTAAAAATAAGTAAAAGTCGTAATTTCTTCATAAATTATAAAAATTAAAGTTCCAAATGTACTTAAATAAACTTAATTAATTTGTTGATTAAATACTGAAGAATGTTTTATTTTTACCTATAAATTGATATCATATAAAATATATATATTAATAGAAATATAGGAAAGGGTTTAGCCTTAGCATTTCAGAAAATTTTACAGAAAATAATTTATTGATCTGGTTTTTAAGATAATAACGGTTTCTGCAAATACTAATTTGTCGGACATAAGTTTTGTTGGAAGAATTCTTAATCAACAATTTATAAGTGATTTACCTAAAAATGCAGATGTTTGTGGTGAAAACGGTGAATTTCATACCTTTGTTTTCGATGGACCAATTTTTAAAAATCTAATAGCTTTTCAAATTGGAAAAAAAGAGTTAAAAACATATCCTTCAGAAAAAGAAGATATGTGGGATTCAAGTTTTGGTATTGTGAAATTTATTAAAGTATGATATTTATCATGTAATTTCAGTTTTATATTTAATAATTTTAGTTTATAAATTTATAAAATATTTACTATGAAAGACACACACACACACACAAAGCTTAGGGAGTGTAACATAAAAAATCAGTTTGTAATAATTTTATCTTAATTTTATTAATGCTGTTTTTTACTAGTTCTATTTTTTCTCAAAGCTATTATCCTCAACCCTATTGGGGGACTGATAATGCAGAATTATATTCAGCTTCAAATTTATATCCATTTACTGATAATTACAGTATAAATTCAAATATTATGTATTCAGGGCCTAATGTAAGTATTTATGAATATGTATACCAAGATGGTATGCCACCTCCAAGTACTACTTATACATATACAGAAAAATATAAGAGATTATCAATAAATGATAGTTCTTATGTAATATATTATTGTTTAGTTAGAACTTATCCAAACTATTATAATTCATGCGATAATCCTGCACACGTAAAAACTCCAGACTGGGCTAGTAGGGTAACTTATAGTGCAATGTATTGGCTAGAGATTCAAAGAAAATTAGTAATAATGGGAGTTCCACAATATTCATATCATTTTGCGGATGGTGTAGGTATCGGATCTGCAACAAGATATTATTATAAAGGTAGTGAATTAAATTAAAAAATATAATTATGAAAAATTTCACACTATTATTTTTTGGGATATTTATGATATTAATGTCCTGTGATACAAAAAGGGAAGAAAACTTAATGTTAAAAAAATCTGATCAATTTTATGTTGATTATTTTAAAAGTGAACTCTTAAAAAAGGGTGTTAAAAATACAGCATATTTTAAAGTTGTTTTAGAAGAAGCAGATTATGAAGGTTTAAACCATTCTGAAATTATGTCTAATATTGAAAAGGCCATTCCACTTATTAAACAGAATTATGAAATGGATAAACAACAACGATTAACAAAGTTAAATGTATTTATAGCCACTATTAAAAAACATAATTTAGATGAAAAAGAGCCTTTTTATAAAATTTTAGTATCAGATATTTCTGATGATGAAAAGCTCGATTTTTATTATAAAGAAGAACGCAATTTTTTCGATGCATTAGGTAAATCAAAAGAATTAGGAGACGTTGAACTTTCTAATCAGGTGCATACTAAATATTCTTATTTAAATTTATTAGCACGTGATACTAATAATAACATTGTTAATTTTGATGCTGTTCCATTAGAACAAAGAACTGTATTAACGTATAGTATTGAAAAATATGATGTATTATATAAAAAAGCTATGGAACTTCAAAATAAAAAATTGCACGGCAGTACCTCAGCACTATATATTAATGATATTAAAGTTGAGTAATTAAACAATAACTAAGTTATGAGAAATATTATTTTAAAAAGGATTATTGCTATTTATTTGTATGCAGTTTACATCTTGTGAGCCTAAGTATAAGTTTAATATTCCAGATGATTATGCAGAAATTAACTTATTAATTACTACAATTAAAAAGAATAATTTAGAGCATAAAGAAGATTTTTACAAAAGATTACTTGCAATGGAAAATATAGAATATCAGAAACAGTTTTATGATGCTGAAAAAGAAGTGTTTAAAAAAGAAATGCAAAATGCTGCTGATTTAGAAGATTTACAATTAGCTATGGATACGCAAATAAGATTTGGATATTTAATTGTTTTGGCGCGTGATACTAATGGTAACATTGTTAATAAAAATTCCATTAATCCAAAAAATAAAGATACCATTGTGTATAGTATTGAAAAATACGACCCTATCTCAATTGAATTATTAAAAACAGTAAAGAGAGTGAAAAAAACCGAGTAATTTAATAGTTATTAAAACAAATAAATAAGCTGTTTTAAAGTACGCAATAATTTTTAAACAGCTTTTTTTTAGTGTATTTTTTAAAATAAGTTAAAAATTTGTTAGATGTTTAATTTGGTTTCGACATACTACATAAATTGTTTACTTTTATATTTTAATTAAAATTAACTAAGTTACAATGAAAAATATTATTGTTATAGTGTTTGTTGTTACATTTTTAACTGCGTGTAATAGCAATGTTAATAATTTGAAAGATTCTAGTAAAGAAGATTTAAGTAAAATTGAAGGTACCTGGAAACTTGTTTACGGTGAAATTCGTGAAAATGACTCTATTCAAATTAGGGATATTTCAAAGTCAGAATTTATAAAAATAATTAATAAAACTCATTTCGCATTTTTCAACCAACAAAAAGAATCTTCAGAAGGTTTTTATGGTGGAGCTGGAACTTATTCCTTAAATGGAAATGACTATGTTGAAAAACTTAGTTATATTGATAATTTACAATTTAGAAACCATACTTTTCCATTTAAAGTAGAGATTAAAGGAGATTCTCTTATTCAATCTGGAACAGAAGAAGTTAAAGAGTTAAATATGAAAAGGTATATTATTGAAAAATATATTCGTATCAAGTAACGTGTTTTATGAATAATGATGACTTAAATTCAGATTATAATTTTAAAAAACATTGGAACAATGCATACCAAAAATCTTCAATAGATAATTTAGGTTGGTATGAAGAAAATCCTACGCCATCATTAAAATTAATTGAGGAATGCAATTTACCAAAAGATGCCCTTATTTTTAATGCAGGAGCAGGGGCTACTACTTTAATAAGTAAATTGTTAGCATTAGGTTATAAAAATATTATTGTAAATGATATTGCAGCATCTGCCTTAACAGCATTAAAATCTAATTTAACAATTGAAACAAATTCCAATGTTGAATTTATAGTTGATGATTTAACAAACCCAACAGCATTATTAAAATTAAAAAATATTGATGTATGGCACGACAGAGCGGTATTACACTTTTTTACTGAAAAACACCAACAAGAAAATTATTTTCAGTTACTAAGAAAATTAATTAAATTAAATGGTTACGTAATTTTGGCCCAGTTTAATTTAGAAGGTGCCAAAAAATGCTGTGGATTAGATATTTTTAATTATAATGAAGAAATGTTGCAAGAAGGTTTAGGAGTAAATTTTGAATTACTAAAATCGTTTGATTACACATATACACAGCCATCTGGAAATACCAGAGAATATGTATATACCTTATTTAAAAGAATACACTAAAATTTAATGAAAGTACACCATATACCTTTTCAAGAAACAAGATATTTTTCAAATTTAATAGGTGATTATTTAGATGAAAGTTCCAATTTAGGTCAATTTTATGGGAATTTTCCTAATATGGAAGGTTTTAAAAAACAACTAGAATTAAAGCGGTCTTCATTTGGGGAATCATCCAGAGAAATTTTAGTTAAGTCACTTATAAGACAGTATAATAGTCTAAATAAAAGTGGTTTAACCGAGAAAAATATAAGTTCTTTAACAGAGGAGAGTACCTTTACAATAACAACAGGACATCAATTAAATATCTTTACAGGTCCTTTGTATTTTTTGTATAAAATAGTTTCTACCATAAATCTAACAAAACAATTAGCAATTCAATTTCCACAGTATAATTTTGTGCCAGTATATTGGATGGCCACTGAGGATCACGATTTTGATGAAATTAATTATTTTAATTTTAAAGGAAAGAAGGTCGTTTGGGATAGAGAGAGTAGTGGAGCAGTTGGAAGGTTAAAAACCGATGGCTTTGATACGATCTTTAAAGCTTTTTCAGAAGAATTAGGAAACTCAAATAATGCAAATTCAATAAAAAAAATATTTGAGAGTGCGTACTTGAAACACACTAATTTAACAGACGCAACCCGATATTTAGTGAACGTTCTTTTTGGTGAATATGGCTTGGTAATTATTGATGGTGATGATGCTGCATTAAAAAAAGAGTTTGGTCCAATTGTTAAAGATGAATTACTAAATAACACTTCTTATAGTGAGGTATCTAAAACCAGTAAAAAGTTAGCCGAGAATTATAGTATTCAGGTAAATCCAAGAGAAATTAATCTTTTTTATTTAAAAGGTAATTTAAGAGAACGTATTATTTATGAAAATAATGAATATAAAATAAACAACACATCAATTATTTTTTCTAAAGAAGAGATATTGAATGAAGTTACTAATTTTCCAGAGCGTTTCAGTCCAAATGTGATTATGCGTCCGTTGTATCAAGAAATAATTTTACCTAATTTATGTTATATTGGTGGAGGAGGAGAACTGGCATATTGGTTTCAGTTAAAAGATTACTTTTCAAAACTGAATACGCCATTTCCAATTTTATTATTACGAAATTCTGTATTGTTAATTTCTGAAAAACAATTAGTTAAGTTAAATAAGTTAAAAGTGACATTGCAAGAGCTTTTTTATAAGCAAGAAATGTTAATTAATAAAAAAGTAAAAGAAGTTTCAGATATAAAAATTGATTTTTCAGAGCAGAGGTTGTTTTTGCAAGAACAGTTTTTAGATTTAAAAGAATTGGCAAAGCGAACGGATAAATCGTTTATTGGAGCTGTAAATGCACAAGAGCAAAAGCAATTAAATGGACTTGATAATTTAGAAAAAAGATTGTTAAAAGCTCAAAAAAGAAAACTAGCAGATATAGTTACTAGAATTGAATTTATACAAAACCAGTTATTCCCAAATCAAAGTTTAGAGGAGCGGACACGCAATTTTTCAGAAATTTATTTAGAATTAGGTATTGATTTAATTCCCATGTTGCTAGATGCACTGCAACCACTAAAATTGGAATTTACAGTAGTAGAATATTAAAGAGGTTTAAAAGGGATAATTTTATTTTTAAAACCGTATTCCATAGTTGTTACTTTGCTCCCTTTAATTTTAGCAGCTTCTTGTTCATTTAATTCAAAATCTATTTCAGTAAAATAAACATTTGTATTTTTAATTTTGTTAGATTCTATAGTCGTGTTATCGGAATTTAATTTAATAGATTCATTGTTAAAATTAAATGAAACTGTACAACCTGTTCTTTTAATATTCACAGAAGTATCACCAATAATAACAGTTTTAAGATAAGGGAATCCTCCTAATTCCTCAATATCTGCATACACAATATTGGTTTCATTTTTAGCATATTTTGTACCCCCTTTAAAATCAATTTTTTCTATGATTTCCGAATTTGAAGGAACCTCTTTTGGCTTATTAAATAGTTTAGAAAATGAAAATGCCATATGTTATATTTGAGAAATTATTAATTATTATGATATGCTTGATTATGTTCGAGTGGAGTTCCACAAGATTTACAATCTACCATTGATCCAGCGCCCCCAACACATCCGTTGGTGCAAGTATAATGATACACACCAGCAGCATTTTGTGCAGCAGCTGGCGCAGGCGGCGTGATTGCATTATTTTGATTAGAAGTTGGTGTATTAATGGGAACTTTTAAAGGTCCATTTTTCAATAAATCATCATTATGAAAAGCAACATTATGAGTGTACGGAGTATTACAAGTTGGACAAACGCCTTGTGCATCTGACCCACTATTCTCACATTTATTTAAGCAAATATAATGCTTAACCGCTACTTTACTATTAATGTTAGTTTTTTGTTTTGGCTTTTCTTCTTTACAAGAAATTGATGTAACAAAAATAAGAAGTAAAAGAAATTTAAAAGTTTTCATAAGTTAATTTTATTTTTTTAAATGTAAAAAATCAAATATACTAAAAATTAAATTTCTTGAATGTTTAGTATTTCTTTGATTAAATTTAAAAAAGGCTGTCATAAAAAATTACTTTTTTAACAGCCTTATTAGAATCTTGTCATTCCTATGAAAATTGGAATCCAAACAGTTTGAAATGGATTCCTGCCAACGTAGGAATGACAATTCTTTTATAAGTGTATTACTTCATCATAAGCATCTGCTACAGCTTCCATAACCGCCTCACTCATAGTAGGGTGTGGATGAATTGTTTTTAAAACTTCGTGTCCTGTAGTTTCTAGTTTTCTACCTAAAACAGCTTCCGCAATCATATCAGTTACCCCAGCACCAATCATATGACAACCTAACCATTCACCATATTTAGCATCAAAAATAACTTTTACAAAACCATCAGGTGTACCAGCGGCTTTTGCTTTCCCAGAAGCAGAGAATGGAAATTTACCAACTTTTAGTTCGTAACCCTGCTCTTTTGCTTGTTCTTCGGTTAAACCTACACTAGCAATTTCTGGAGACGCATATGTACATCCAGGAACATTTCCATAGTCGATTTTTTCAGTATGTAAACCAGCTATTTTTTCAACACAAGTTATTCCTTCAGCAGAAGCAACGTGAGCAAGAGCTTGACCAGGAACTACATCTCCAATTGCATAATAACCAGGGATATTTGTTTGATAGAAATCGTTTACCAAAATTTTATCACGATCTACTACAATACCAACATCTTCTAAACCAATGTTTTCTATATTAGATTTAATTCCAACAGCAGAAAGTAATACATCTGCTTCTAAAATTTCTTCTCCTTTTTTAGTTTTAACAATTGCTTTTACACCTTTACCAGAAGTATCAACAGATTCTACAGAAGAGTTTGTCATTACTTTAATTCCAGATTTTTTAAAAGAACGTTCAAATTGTTTTGATACATCAATATCTTCAACAGGCACTAAATTTGGTAAAAACTCTACAATTGTTACTTCGGTTCCCATAGCATTATAAAAATGAGCAAACTCAACTCCAATTGCTCCAGAACCAACAACAATCATTTTTTTAGGTTGTGTTGGAAGTGTCATTGCTTGGCGATATCCTATAACTTTTTTACCATCTTGAGGCAAGTTTGGCAATTCTCTAGAACGAGCACCTGTAGCAATAATTATATGATCTGCACTGTATTCAGTTACTTTACCATCGGCATCTGTTACATCAACTTTTTTTCCAGTTTTAATTTTTCCAAAACCATCAATAACGTCAATTTTATTTTTTTTCATTAAGAATTGAACACCTTTGCTCATTCCATCAGCTACATTTCTACTACGTTTAACTACCGCTTCAAAATCTTTATCAATAGCTTCAGCTTTTAAACCATATTGATCTACGTGCTTTAAATAATCATAAACTTGCGCACTTTTCAACAGAGCTTTTGTTGGGATACATCCCCAATTTAAGCAGATTCCACCTAAGTTTTCTTTTTCAACAACACCAACTTTAAATCCAAGTTGTGAAGCTCTAATGGCTGTAACATATCCTCCTGGGCCACTTCCTATAATAAGTACGTCGTATTTCATGTGTTTTTATTTTTTTAATCGTTTATTTATTTTTTAATCGTTTAACAGATTGAATATTTTTTATATTCTTACTTGTTTTATTGACTTTAGCTTTATAACCTAATATGTTGCTTTTACATTCTTTCTGGAACATTAATTCCTAATAACTTAAAGGCTGCTTTTATAATTTCTGCAACTTTATTTGAAAGTTGTATTCTAATAATCTTTTCATCTTGGTTTTCACATCCTAAAATTGGCACTGTTTGGTAAAATGAGTTGTATATTTTAACCAAATCGTATGTGTAATTTGCAATTATTGCAGGACTGTGATTTTGAGCTGCATTCTGAATAGTTTCAGGAAACAGTTGTATTTGTTTAATTAATTCCCGCTCTTTTGCATCTAAATTAATAGCCGTTATTTCTTTTGAATAATCAAAAGTAGCTTTTCTTAAAATAGATTGTATTCTAGCATACGTATACTGAATAAAAGGACCTGTATTACCAGCAAAATCAACAGATTCTTCAGGATCAAATAAAATACGTTTTTTAGGATCTACTTTTAAAATATAATATTTAAGAGCTCCCAAACCTATAGTTTTGTAAAGGTGTTCTTTTTCATCTTCAGAATATCCTTCAAGTTTTCCTAGTTCTTGAGATATTGTTCTTGCAGTATCCGTCATTTCTATCATTAAATCATCTGCATCAACAACAGTTCCTTCTCTAGATTTCATCTTTCCACTTGGTAAATCTACCATTCCGTAAGATAAATGATATAAGTTTTTAGCCCATTCAAATCCTAATTTGTCTAAAATAAGAAATAAAACTTTAAAATGGTAATCTTGCTCGTTTCCAACTGTGTAAACCAACTCTTGCAGGTCGAAATCTTTAAAACGTTCAATTGCCGTTCCTATATCTTGCGTCATATAAACAGCAGTTCCATCTGCACGTAATACAATTTTTTCATCTAAACCTTCATCAGTCAAATCTATCCATACAGAGCCATCTTCTTTTTTGTAAAAGATTTCTTTTTCTAATCCATCTGCTACAATATCTTTTCCTAGTAAATAGGTGTTACTTTCGTAATAATTTTTATCAAAATCAACGCCTAATTCCTTATAAGTAATATCAAAACCATCATAAACCCACTGGTTCATAGTTTTCCATAAATCCACTACTTCTTTATCTCCAGCCTCCCATTTTAATAACATTTGTTGTGCTTCTAATAAAA
This sequence comes from Lutibacter litoralis, assembly GCF_014646675.1. Taxonomy (GTDB): domain Bacteria; phylum Bacteroidota; class Bacteroidia; order Flavobacteriales; family Flavobacteriaceae; genus Lutibacter; species Lutibacter litoralis. The sequence goes on from NZ_BMNS01000006.1 coordinate 135,153, forward strand.
TAGGTGCTCCTTTTTTTGCATCTTCTTCTGTTTTTCCTTCAGAAATTAACTGCGAAATTTCTTCTTTATATGCTTTATCAAATGCAACATAATAATTACCAACTAGTTTGTCGCCTTTTAAACCTGAACTTTCAGGTGTTTCCCCTTTACCAAAACGTTTCCAGGCCAACATACTTTTGCAAATATGAATACCACGATCATTAATAATTTGAGTTTTATAAACTTGTTTACCGGAAGCTTTTATAATTTCAGCAACAGAATATCCCAATAAATTATTTCTAATATGACCTAAATGAAGTGGTTTGTTTGTGTTTGGTGAAGAATATTCAACCATCACAGCTTTTTCATTTTTATTTGGAGAAACTATACCAAAATTATGAGTCTTATATATTGAATTAAAATTATTAATAAAGTAAGAATCTGCAATTTCTATGTTTAAAAAACCTTTTACTACGTTAAAATCTGCAACTTCTGAAACATTTTCTAACAAATAGGTTCCAATTTTAGTACCAATTTCAACAGGGTTTCCTTTAACAAAGCGTAAAAAAGCAAAAACAACTATGGTGATGTCACCTTTAAAATCTTTTTTAGTAGCCTGAAATTCAACAGATTGAATGTCTGTATCGTAAATTTCTTTAAAAGCTTTTTTAACAGCTATTTCTAAACTATTGCGCATATTTTTTGCTAAATTATTTTGAGGTGCAAAAGTACTAAATTTCAAATTATTTTTACGATTTTATAAAATCAAATTATGTGAAAATTCAATTATAAAGTAAATTATTTAACAATACTTTCTTTAACGTATTCTTTATTTCAGTTTCAATTAGTAATTGAATAATAGTATGTTGAGATGCTGAAAAAAAGTGGCTGTGCCAATTCAGGTTCAAAATAAGGATTTTTTTAAGCTAGTTATTAGATTTAATACTTTTTCATTTTTATAATTAAAAAGTTTAATAGCTACTTACAGAAATAACATTTATATATTTGTCAAATGGAAGAATTTTTAAAAGAATTACCAAAATTGGCTCAAGAAAAACTTATTGAAAACAAAAAGTATTTTCAAAAGTTAAAGAAACGTACTCCTAAAAATTTAGATGTGGTAATGCAAGATTTACACGAAAAAGAGTTTGAAAAAACAGACTGTTTAACGTGTGGAAATTGTTGTAAAACTACAAGTCCTATATTTACAAATAAAGATATTGAGCGTATCTCAAAACATTTTAGAATGAAAGTGTTAGATTTTACAAACCAATATTTAGAGAGTGATAGCGATGATTTTTATGTGTTGAAAACGGCTCCCTGCTCTTTTTTAGATTTGAATGATAATATGTGTATGATTTATGATGTGCGTCCGAAAGCTTGTGGCGAATATCCACATACCGATAGACGAAAATTTATTCAAATTACAGACCTTACATTAAAAAATACTGAAATTTGTCCGGCTGCATATAATATAGTTGAAGCACTTAAAATTAAATTGCCCAAATAGAAAAGAACAATGTCTAGTTTTAAAATATATAGTAGGCATATTCTTTTATAGAAAATAGGTAATAGTATATAGTTATTGTCCCATTCTTTTTCTTTTACCGTATTCTTGTAAAATTCGTTTATTAAAATCGCGCTCAGCTTTTTGTAGTTTAACAATTTGTTGTGCAGAAATTATTTTAGAAAGTTCTTTCACCATTTTAATTTTGGTTTCATAAATTTCTTTTTCAAAAATTAAAGACTGGTTAATAATTTCTTGTGCGTTGGCCTCTGAAAGGTTTTCTGTACCTCCAGCCGCTTTTATTTCACGCATTTTTCCACCTTCAATTTTGAATTTTAACTGTTGCAGTTGTTTAGAATATTGATTATAAACAGGCCAAAATTTTTCAGCTTCTTTTGGTTTTAATGCAATGGCATCAGTAATAAATGCAGTTTTTAACATCGTAATTTTTTGTCGATTCATTTTCTGACTAACTACAGAGCTTGAAGTTAGAAATAATAGAAATGCTATAAATAGTAGTTTTTTCATTCTAAAAATGTTTAATTTTCTATAATCAATGTTTCTAAATCTTTTTCATTTAAATAATTTAAAACAGCACTATCTGATAATGTAGAAATATAATTAGTGTCTTCTATAGTTACTTCTGGAAAAATACTCGCTAAACTTTCAGCATCATAGTAAATATTTCCATTTTCAATAAATTCTTCAATTTCTGAAGTTGCTAAAGTTTCAAAGGTAATATTGTTTGAAGTACTGTTTAAAATAAAAATAATTAATAAAGATGCAGCAATTGCAATTGGTGCAACATATTTAGAAAGCTTTGTAAGCGTTCTTACTTTTGAAGTCTTTTCAATTTTATTGAAAACTTGATCTTCCAAGGTTTCGAAATAACCTTCTGGAATTGAATGTGTAATTTCATTGTAAAAAGTTTGCGCTTTAAGTTTTGTAACTACAGAGTTTTTAACAGTCTCAAAATAAGTATCGGGTGTTTTATAAATTGGTTTATCCGTGTTTAATTTTGAAGTATTAATTTCGGCAAACACACGATTTTCAACAGTATTAAAATATGTACTAGGCACATTAAAACCGCGGTCTTTATGTCCAATTTTACTTAGGGTTGGTGCCATTTTATGTACTTCTTCTTTTTTCATTACTATTAATTAGACTTTCTTAATTATTTAAGGTTTAATGGTTTTTTAAAAATTCCTCAATTTTTTTTACAGCGTGAAAATAGGACGCTTTTAACGCTCCTACTGATGTGTCTAGAATTTCGGACATATCTTTGTACTTCATTTCATCAAAGTATTTCATATTAAATACTAATTGCTGTTTGTGTGGCAGTGTAATTATTGCCTTTTGAAGTAGAAGTTGAATTTCATCACCTGAAAAATGAATATCATTATTTAATTTTTGGACAATGTTTAATTGTAATTCACTTAAATCTACTTGTTTTTTTGCAGCTTTTTTATTTATAAATGTAATGGCTTCATTGGTTGCAATACGATACATCCAAGAAAATAATTTACTTTCTTCTTTAAAAGAATGAATGTTTTTAAAAACTTTAATAAAGGTATTTTGTAGCACATCATCAGCATCATCGTGTATAAAAACAATTTTACGAATATGCCAATATAAACGTTCTTTATATAAAGACATTAATTTTCGAAAAGCTTGTTCTTGAGTTTTTTTATCTTTTAGTTGTGCAACTAATAATGCATCGTTATTCACGTATGAATTTTCTTATTTGACACATAAAATTAAGAAAGGTTTAATTGATGACCAAAATAAATTACTTTTTTAAAAATCTTCTTCTTGAATAACCAAATAAACGTTCGCTTTTAATTGTTTCAGCAATTCCTTTTGGAAGCATTTCTTCCCAACCATGAACGCCATTGGAAATCATATCCAATACTTTTTTAGAGAAAACTTCTAATATTTCAGGATCAAAATCTTTAATATCAACAACTTTCCCGTTGTATTTAAAGAATTTGTATAATTCTTTCATACGTGGGTGCACTTTGAGATTTTCGCTAGTTTTAATTTCTCCGGTACGCTGATCTTTAAGTGGATACAAGTATACTTTTAAGTCTTTAAAGAAAAGTTTTCCGAATGCTTCTAAAATACCACCACTTAAATTACGGTAATATTTTTCATTAAATATTTGTACAAAACTGTATACACCCATTGCTAAAGCAATTCTTTCTTTTGTGAATTCAGAAAAATATTCAACTAATTTATAATATTCCTGAAAATCTGTAATCATTACATTTTGCCCTAATGAACAAAGTAATTCAGCTCTGTCTAAGAAATCTCTTTCATCAATTTCACCTTCGGAACTTAAGTTTGTGAGGGTAATTTCAAAAATAATTTTAGCATTTTCTTCTTTTACTTTACTTTCATTTATAAACATTTGTTGCGCCAACTTATACATGTTCATATTTACTTTAGTAACAGGTCTAAAACTACCTCTTAACGCTAAAATGTTTGCTCTGTATAATTGTTGTGCAGGTAATAAGTTGTTACCATCAGGACCAAACATTACGGCATTAGTCATACCATTTCTCACTAAAAGCAAGCTCATTAATCTATTATCTACATAAGAAAAGCGAGGGCCAGAGAAATTGATCATATCAATTTCTAACTGCACTTTATGTAAATTATCGTAGAGAGATTTTAATAATTCTTTAGGTTTATCATTTAAATAGAAAGCACCATAAATTAAATTAACACCTAAAATACCAAGAGTTTCTTGTTGTAATTTAGCATCAGTTTCTTTAAATCTAACATGTAATATAATTTCGCTATAATCTTCTAATGGATCTAATTGGAACTTAATTCCGACCCAACCATGACCTTTAAATTTTTTAACAAAATCTATAGTTGTTACAGTATTAGCATAGGTAAAAAAAATATTATCTGGATGCGTTTTTCTGTTTAACCGTTCTTCAATAACTTCAATTTCATAAGCTAGCATTTTTTTTAGACGATTTTCTGTAACATAGCGTCCATCTTCTTCGACCCCATAAATGGCATCAGAAAAATCTTTGTCATAAGCGCTCATAGCTTTTGCTATTGTTCCTGAAGCACCGCCGGCTCTAAAAAAATGACGTACAGTTTCTTGTCCAGCTCCAATTTCTGCAAAGGTTCCGTAGGTACGTTTATTTAAATTAACTTTTAAAGCTTTTACTTTACTGGATTTCACCTCGTTAATTTCTATATCACCTTTTAAAATTAAAGCCATTATCTTTTTTCTTTTTTGCAAAAGTATGAAATAAAATTGGCCCAAAAAAAATAGGGTAACGGTTTAATTGTTACCCTATTCTAAATATATTGAAATTAATGTTACATATTTTTAAGTTCAGCAACCAGTTTAGTTAATGCTACTTTAGCATCACCAAAAAGCATTGATGTTTTTTGATTGTAAAATAATTCGTTTTCGATACCTGCATAACCAGGTTTCATACTACGTTTGTTGATAATAATATTTTTCGCATTTTCTACATCTAAAATTGGCATTCCGTAAATTGGACTAGATGGATCGTTATGTGCAGCTGGATTTACAACATCATTCGCTCCAACAACAAAAACTACATCAGTACTTTTAAATTCTGGATTTACATCTTCCATTTCTACTAATTTGTCGTAATCTACATTTGTTTCTGCTAATAGAACATTCATATGACCTGGCATTCGACCAGCAACTGGATGAATTGCATATTTTACATCTATTCCTTTGCTTTCTAATAATTGTTCTAATTCGTGAATAATATGTTGTGCTTGTGCAACTGCCAAGCCATACCCAGGAACAATAATAACTTTGTTAGAATAGTTCATTAAAATAGCAACATCACTTGCAGAAGCTTCTTTTACACTTCCTCCAATTTTTCCTCCTGTACTAGCTGCAGCAGAACTTCCTTCACCAAATGCTCCAAATATTACATTAGAAAGTGGCCTGTTCATTGCTTTACACATTGCAAGTGTTAAAATTGTACCTGCAGAACCAACCAAAATTCCTCCTGTTAGCATTACCATATTTCCGTATAAGAAACCACCAAATGCAGCTGCTAAACCTGTAAATGAATTTAATAATGAAATAACAACAGGCATATCTGCACCACCAATTGGCAAAACAAATAATATTCCATAGGCTAGGGCAGCAAAGAAAAGTAAGTATAAAAATAAAGAACTATCTGAACCACTAAATACCATAAATGCTCCAAAACCTAAAATTCCAATTAAAAACACATTGTTTAATATGTTGTATTTTGGCAATCTTATTGGCTTATTCAAGGTTCCATTTAATTTTGCCCAAGCAATCATACTTCCGGAGAATGAAACACTTCCGATAATCATTCCAGCAATAATGGTTAAAATTGATAATTGATCTCCAATATAATGATGAAATTCAATCAATCCGATTAATGCAGCACTTGCACCACCCATACCATTAAATATAGAAACTAATTCTGGCATTTTGGTCATTCCAACTTTTTTAGCAACCATCCAACCAATTACGGTACCAATTAAAATTGCTATTCCAATTAAAATATAAATAATAGAAGCTACCTCTCCTTGGTATAAAAAGATTGTACCAATAATTGCCAATGTCATACCAGCTGCAGCAATTAAATTACCTTTTCTTGCCGTTTCTGGATGTCCTAGCATTTTTAAACCTAAAATATAAGTTACGGATGCTATTAAATAAATAAACTCTAGACTAAATATATATTCCATTATTTTTTCTTTTTAAACATTTCTAACATGCGGTCGGTAACTACAAATCCACCAACTACGTTTAAAGTTCCAAGTAATACAGCTACAAATCCTAGTGATAATGCTAAAATATTATCTGGTTCTGCACCTAACATTACCAATATTGCACCAATAATTACAACACCGTGAATGGCATTTGCACCAGACATTAAGGGTGTATGCAATACAGCAGGAACATGGCCTATTATTTCAACTCCAACAAATATCATAAGAATTACGATATATATCATTTGGAGATTATTGCTAATAAAATCTATAAATTCAGTCATAGTTATTCAGTTTTTCCGTTTTTTCTTATTTTACCGTTATGCACTATTAATGTTTCATCTGTAATTTCTTCTTCTAAATCCCAAACAAACTCGTTGTCTTTTATAAGATGCTTTAGGAAGTTAAACATGTTTTTTCCGTACAAATCACTCGCATTTGTAGAAACACTTTCAGGAGAAATTGTAGTTCCAATTATTTTTACTCCATCTTTTATAACAGTTTTGTTTAATTTACTTAATTCAACATTTCCGCCTTGCGCAGCTGCTAAATCAATAATTACAGCACCATTTTTCATTTGTTTTATTTGCTCTTCTGTAATTAAAATAGGAGATTTTCTTCCTGGAACCATTGCGGTTGTAATTACTAAATCTGCTTGAAATAACGATTTATTAACGGCCTCTTTTTGTCTACGAGCATAATCTTCAGATGCAGCTTTTGCATATCCTCCTTCTGCTTTTTCTTCACCAGAGTTGTCTACTGAAATAAATTTAGCTCCAAGAGATTCTGTCTGCTCTTTTGTTTCCATTCTAATATCAGTTGCTTCTACAACAGCTCCTAATCTTTTTGCAGTTGCAATTGCTTGCAAGCCAGCAACACCTACACCATAAACTAATACTCTTGATGGTGTAATTGTTCCGGCAGCAGTCATCATTAAAGGAAATATTTTAGTCATTTCATAGGCTCCTAAAATAACAGCTTTATAACCCGCTAAATTACTTTGAGAACTTAAAACATCCATATCTTGTGCTCTTGAAATACGAGGCATTGCATCCATAGAAAAAGCAGTAGCTCCTTTTTCAGCAATTGCCTTAATTAAATCTGGGTGCGATTTATGGAATAATTGACTCATTAGAATATGAGAATTATCTATAAGTTTTAAGTCTTCCTCATCAAAAGGATTGATTTTTACAAGCACTTTAGCTTCTTTAAAAACCACTCCTCGAATTTCTACGCTAGCTCCAATTTTTTCATAATCAGAATTTTTAAAAGAAGAATTAACTCCTGCATCTTCTTCTACCAATATTTCAAAGCCTTTTTCTATAAGCTGTTTTGCAATAGTTGGAGAAATACAGACACGTCTTTCGCCTTTTTGAGTTTCTTTTAATATGCCTATTTTCATTTATTTATGTATTATAAGATGAATTAAAAATGTTTTTATTATTACTATTGTTAAGTTGGATTCTATATTGAATAAATTTTAAAAAAAGAAAACCAGCAAAAAAGCCAGTTTTAAAAAGGAACTTATATTTAAAAAAATTAAACTTAATTAAACCGAAATAAATACGAAATATTCGATATAAGGAAGGGGTTGATTTTTTAGTTTTCATTATAACTATATCTTGTTTCGATAGTAATGTGTAAAGGTAAATAATTTAAAGCTTTTAAAGGTTGATAAAAATCACATTTATTAGCTAATTTATATTAAACGATTGATATATTGTTGATTGTGTAATAATTATTACAAAAGGATAATGTGAAAAATATTTCTATTAATAAAGATTATAATTTAATTTATTTTTAAAATTATAAATTTTGAAGGAATACTTGTATTTTTACAAAAATCTCTAATTTGAAAATTACTTTTTTAGGTACTGGCACATCACAAGGAATTCCTGTAATTAATTCAAAGCATCCTGTTTGTTTGTCAAATGATAAAAGAGACAAACGGTTGCGTGTTTCAATCTTGGTTGAATGGGATAACTATACGTATGTGGTTGATTGTGGCCCAGATTTTAGATACCAAATGTTGCGGGCAAATGTTTGTGCAATTAACGGTGTTTTGTTTACTCATGAACACTCAGATCATACAGCTGGATTAGATGATTTACGTCCGTATAGTTTTCAAATGGGTGGTGTTCCTATTTATGCACAACAACGAGTTTTAGTAAATTTATCAAAGCGATTTGATTATATTTTTATTGATGAAAATAAATATCCAGGCGCTCCAAGTGTGCAACAAAATGTACTTGAAAACAATCCTTTTTTACTTGGTAATATAAAGGTTACTCCTGTTGAAGTAAATCACGGAAAATTAAAAATATTTGGATATCGATTTAAGGATATGGCTTATTTAACTGATGTAAAATCTATTGATGCTGTTGAAAAGGAAAAACTAAAAAATTTAAATGTGTTAATTATAAATGCAATTCGCTATAAACCACATGATTCTCATTTGAATTTAGAGGAAGCTTTGACATTAATAGATGAACTAAAACCTAAAAAAACTTATTTAACACATATTAGCCACCATCTCGGTTTTCACTCAGAAGTAGAGAGGACTTTACCAGAAAATGTATTTTTAGCTTATGATGAACTTGTTATTGAAGTAAATTAATAGTTATACTTTTTTAGCAATTAACAGAAAAAGAGGATATTTTTTATCGTTTTTTTCAATTTCATAGCAAATAGTGTAGTGGATGGTTTTAAATCCATTATTTTTAAGTATTTTGGTTAATTCTATTTTATTAAAACCATTGTGCCCAGTAAAATTTTGTGATGTTGGATGAAATGATCCATCTTCCTTAACCAAATTCCAAAGCTTTCATTTTTTTTGAAGGTTGAATAAAATCAACTATTTTTTTAGCAACAATTTTAGCTCTTTCTATTTTTTCAGGATTGTTATCCCATTTTTTAGCTTTTTTATTAAAGTGTTCTGTACTCATTTCAAGTTTTAATTTTAGTTCCCTTTTGGAGTGTTCTGCATATAAAAAGTAATGTTTCCTCCATTTTTTAGGTCGTTATAATTTAACTGAAAATTTGAAATTATTTTATCATTTATAGTAACCTTTTCAACATACACATTTTCTTTATTTTGGTTTACAGTATTTATCGTAATTGTTTTTCCGTTTTCTAAATTAATTTGTGCTTTATTTACCATTGGACTTCCTATAGCATACTCATTTGAGGCTGGGGTAACCGGGTAAAACCCCAAAGCACTAAATACATACCAAGCACTCATTTGTCCCGCATCATCATTACCACATAAACCATCTTCTCCGTTGCTGTACATGGTATCTAAAATCATTCTAACTCGTTCTTGTGTTTTAAACGGATGGTTGGTCCAATTGTATAAATAGGGTATATGATGTCCAGGTTCGTTTCCGTGTACATAATTTCCTATAATTCCATCGCGTGTAATATCTTCATTCTTTTCGATGTATTTATCATCAATTTCTGTAGTAAAAATATAATCTAGATGTGCTGAGAATTTATCTTTTCCACCCATTAATTCAATCATGTTGTCTATTTCATGTGGAACATATAAACCATAGTTTAACGCATTTCCTTCAATAAAACCTTGACCGTGTGTATCAATTGGATCAAATTCTTTACGCCAAATTCCGTTGCTTAGTTTTGGACGCATATACCCAATTTTCGAATCATAAACATTTTTATAATTTTTAGAACGATTTATATACGTATTATAAACTTCTTTGTTTCCAGCTTTTTTAGCAATTTGAGCTATACACCAATCATCAAAAGTATATTCCAACGTTTTTGAAACCGACGATGAACTTTTATCTTCTGGAACGTAACCGAGTTTTATATAATCTCCAATACCATCAAAATAGGTTAGTGTTGAAGTGTTTTTCGAAGCTACAAGTGCTGCATTTATATCAACATCAGTAGTTCCTTTTACAATAGCATCTGCAATTACAGTTACAGAATGGTAGCCCACCATACACCAATTTTCATTTGCATAATGACTCCAAACTGGCAGCATATTATGAACACTCTGGTTATGATGTGCCAACATAGATTTCACCATATCATTATTTCTTGTAGGCTGGATAATGTTAAAAAGTGGGTGCAACGCTCTATAAGTGTCCCAAAGTGAAAATACTGTATAATTGGTAAAACCTTCAGATTGATGGATATTTTGATCTAAACCTCTATAAGAACCATCAACATCTTCATAAATAATTGGACCTAACATTGTATGATACAATGCGGTATAAAAAGTTTCTTTTTGTGCTTTAGTTTCAGTTTCTACAATTATTTTATTCAATTCATTATTCCATTTTTGTTGCGTTTCTTGTTTTGTTTTTTCAAAATTCCAATGTGGAATTTCAGCTTCTAAATTTTTTAAAGCGCCAGCAGTGCTTGTATTTGAGAGCGCAAACTTTATTTTTATTTCTTCACTGTCTTCGGTATTAAAATTAAAATAGGCTCGAAGATTTTTTCCAGCCATTTCTGGGAAGTTTTCTTCTTCGTTAAAACGTCTGTAAAATCCGTTGTACTGAACAGCATCATATTTTTTATGACCGTAACTTTTAAAAGGTTTTGAAAACTGCATTGCAAAAAACACTTTTTTAGTGCGTGCCCAACCGTTTGTTTGGCGATAACCCGTTACTAATGAGTCATTTTCAACACGTATAAAAGTCCATACATTTTTATCTTCGTAATTATAAATGTTTGAAATTAAATCTAAAATTATATGTGAATCTTTAGATTTTGGGAACGTATATTTATGAAATCCAACACGATCTGATGCTGTTTATTCAGCTAAAATATTGTAATCATCTAATTTAACTTTGTAAAAGCCAGGTTCTGCATCTTCATTTTTATGTGAAAATTGAGAATGAAATCCACTATGAGGAATTGAAGCATCACCAGGTTCTAATGTTAGTTTTCCAGTTGTTGGCATTACTAAAAAATCGCCTAAGTCCGAATGACCTGTTCCGCTAAAATGAGTATGGCTAAACCCAAATATTGTAGTATCATCATATTGGTAACCTGCACAATATTTATAAGTCTCAGGGTTGTATTTACCGTTCTTAAACATTGGTTGCTGGTTTGTTTCTGGGCTTAACTGAACCATTCCAAACGGGCTTGTAGCTCCAGGAAATGTGTGTCCCATATTTTTTGTGCCAATAAAGGGATTTACATACTGAATTAAGTTTTCTGTTTTAGAGGTATTTTTAGTTTCCACACTTTTTTCAGTTTTGTTAACGCAAGAGTTTACTATAATTGTAATAACAAGTATAATTGAAATATGTTTCATATTATTCTATTAAAATATTGTATTTTTCTAATAAACCAGCTATTCCATTTAAAGAGAATTTGGCATTTTTAATGTTGTTTGTTTCTAGATTGATAGAGTAGTTATTTGAAGTTCTGAAATCTACTTTTTCTAAATTTGTGTTTTCAAAAATAGCTTTTTTTAAATCACAATTTTCGAATAATGAATTTGTTATATCGGCTTCAGTAAAATCGGTTTCTTGTAAATTACAGTTAGTAAATTTGGTATTTTTAAGTTTTAACTGATAAAAAGAAGCTAGGTTTAATTGACAATTGTTAAAAGAAAAAGCTAGTAAAAAAGGATTGCATTCACTAAAATTTAAACCTACCAATTTGCAAGTACTAAATATGATCTCTTTAAAAGATGTGTTTTTTATGTCTGAATTACTGAAATTACAATCTTCAAAATTACATTCTACAAATTCATTATTTGAAAGATGGAGGTTTGAAAAATTACAGTTAATAAAAGTACAATTGTCGTATTCACCTTTTGGAAAGCCATTTACAGTATAATCTTTTCCTTTAAAAACGTTATTTTCTATAAAGTTATCATTCATTTTTTTATACCAGATTGGATTATTATTTCAGCATTAAATTTAGAGTAAAATCTCAATTATTGCATTATAAAATAAATAAATTGTGTTTGAAATGGTTTCTTTTTGTATTTTACATATGATATAAGTATTTCTTTGAATACTTTTAGAGGTTTCTACATATTATAAAAAAAAAGCACAAAAAAAGCCCATCTGTTAAGATGAGCTTTGTAAAAAATTAAGAAGTATATATTAAATTACTTTTACATTTACTGCGTTTAATCCTTTTTTACCTTCCTGTAAATCAAATTCAACTTCGTCGCCTTCGCGTACTTCGTCAATTAATCCAGAAATGTGAACAAAATGTTCTTTGTTTGAACCTTCTTCTGTAATAAATCCGAAACCTTTAGTTTCATTGAAGAATTTTACTGTTCCTTTACTCATGTTAAAATATTTTATATTAATTATATGAGGCAAAGATAATGCCAACTATTGAAATAACCTAAAAAAGAAAGATTTATTATTCAAATAGTTACGTAACCTGTTAACACTTTATATTAATATTGAATAAACTTTGAAAAAAAAGATTAAAGAATTAAGTTTTTACTTGCTCTTTTTTAAACTGTTCAAATTTATTTTCAGTTGTTTTAGGCCAGCTATTATTGTTTAAATCAACATCAGCTGTTTCTTGATCTGGATCAATTGTAATTTTTTTAATGGTTTTACTTGCGGGAAAAACCTTAATTACTTCGGCGTCATTTTTTCTCCAAATTTGAGCAGGATATTGTTTGCGATCTTTGGTGCCATCTTCATATTCTAATTCTACAATAATTGGCATTACTAAATCTCCAAGTTGTTCAAATTTTAATTCATAAAAATATTTTGGAACTTTCATAGTAGCTTTTTCTTCAGAAGAAAAATTTTGATTGATATAATCGGTCAACAGACTATAATCTTTAGCTTTATTGTTTTTTAAATCTTCTGTAAATTCTTCGCTATCTTCTGAAATTAAAAATAATGAAGGTGGAATAGCATCTTTATTAATATTATAACGCTGATAAATTTTTATAGCATCCTTTGTTGGTTTGTTGGTAATATGATATTTTTTTACTTCTTTAATACCAATATCATTGTTTCCTGTTGTATAAAACCAACCTCTCCAAAACCAATCTAAATCCATTGCCGAAGCATCTTCCATAGTTCTAAAAAAGTCGGCAGGAGTAGGGTGTTTAAACTTCCAGCGTGTTGCGTAGGTTTTAAAAGCGTGGTCAAATAATTCTGGTCCCATTATGGTATGTCGTAAAATCCAGAGAGCTGTTGCAGGTTTTGCATAGGCATTATTTCCAAATTCATACAAATCATCTCCTTTTGACATAATTGGTGCTAATTTTGATTGATCTCCTTTCATATATGGAACAATGTTTTTTGGAATTCCACGGCGTAAAGGAAAATTTTTGTCATAATCACGATTCGCTAATAACTGAACAAATGAATTTAAACCTTCATCCATCCATGTCCATTGACGCTCGTCTGAATTTACAATCATTGGGAAAAAGTTATGACCAACTTCATGAATTGTTGTTCCGAGCATTCTATATTTAGTTCTGTCGGAATAAGTTCCATCTGGATTTGGTCTTCCAGGGTTAAAACAAATTTGAGGATATTCCATTCCCATTTGTCCATCTACCGATATTGCTTTATGATAAGGATAGTCAAAAGTATGTTTGGAATACGTTATTAAAGTTTGCGCAACCGCTCTTGTAGAATGATCTCCATATAAAGGATTTGCTTCTTTTGTATAATAAGAATATGCCATTACATTTTTCCCATTAATATCAACAGCCATAGCATCCCAAATAAATTTTCTAGATGATGCAAAAGCATAATCTCTTACATTTTCTGCAAAAAATTTCCATGTTTTCGTGTTTTTAGATTTGTTTTGCTCTGTTTTTACAGCTTCATCTTGAGAAACAATTAATACAGGATTGTCATATGTTTTCCTAGCTTTTGCAAGCCTTTTTTGTTGTATTTTAGTAAGTACTTCTTGCTCATTCATTAAAACACCAGTTGCTCCAAGAATATGGTCTGCAGGTGTTGTAATTGAAACTTCATAATCTCCAAATTCCAAAGCGAATTCGCTACGACCCCAAAATTGGTCGTTTTGCCAACCTTCAACATTATTATAAACACATAATCTTGGAAAGAATTGTGCAATTACATAACTGTTATTATTGTCTTCGGGAAAATATTCAAATCCAGATCTTCCACCTTGTGTAACGTGATTGTTTATATTGTACCACCATTTTATTTTAAAAGAGTGTGAATTTCCAGAAGCTAATGGGGTTTCTAGATTTAAACGCATCATTGTTTGGTTGATAAGGTATGACGCATCACTATTGTCCATATTTTTTACGTACTCTATTTTAAATCCTCCATCAAATTTTACTTCAATAAATGTTTTTGAAAATTGTGAAGGAGTATATAGTGTATTTAATACACTTGATTGAATGTCAGGAGATTTAGAATCTGAGGCTCTTTTATTTTGATCTAATTGAAGCCATAGATATTCTAAGGCATCTTGTGAATTATTGTGATATGTTATTATTTCTTCACCATAAATACGTTGGTTATCATCATCTAATATAATAGCTATTTTGTAGTCTACTTTTTGTTGGGTGTACTTATAGCCAGGTGCTCCAGAAGCCGTATGTTGGTCGTTTGGTGTAGGCAATTCTTCATGAAGTTGTTTAAACTTGCTTATATTGTAATGTCCTTTTTGACGCTCAGTTTCTTGAGCAAAAAGCGAAGTTGAAATTATAGAAAATGATAGTACTAGTAAAAAATATTTTTTCATTTCAGAAAGATAAAATTTGCAATTTTATTGATGTCGTAATTTTTATTGGTAATCTTAATTAAAACACAAATAATTTTATATATAAACTCCTTAAAAAAAGTAACTAAAAGATTTTAGGTTAGTTATTAACTTTTAATTTGCTCTTTTTTAAACTGTTCAAATTTATTTTCAGTGGTTTTCGGCCAACTGTTATTACTTAAATCAACATCAGCGGTTTGTTGGTCTGGATCAATTGTAATTTTTTTAATGGCTTTGCTTACTGGAAAAACTTTAGTTACTTCGGTGTCATTTTTTCTCCAAATTTGAGCGGGATATTGTTTGCGTTCTTTGGAGCCATCTTCATATTCAAATTCTACAATAATTGGCATTACTAAATCTCCAGGTTTTTCGAATTTTAATTCATACAAATATTTTGGAGCTTTCATTGTAGTATTTTCTTCAGAAGAAAAATTTTGATTTATATAATTGGTTAATATACTATAATCTTCTGCTTTATTATTTTTTAAATCATCTGTAAATTCTTCGCTATTTTCTGAAATTAAAAATAATGAAGGTGGAATAGCATCTTTATTAATGTTATAACGCTCATAAATTTTTATAGCATCCTTTGTTGGTTTGTTGGTAATATGATATTTTTTTACTTCTTTAATACCAATATCATTGTTTCCTGTTGTATAAAACCAACCTCTCCAAAACCAATCTAAATCCATTGCCGAAGCATCTTCCATGGTTCTAAAAAAGTCGGCAGGAGTAGGGTGTTTAAACTTCCAACGTGTTGCGTAGGTTTTAAAAGCGTGGTCAAATAATTCTGGTCCCATTATGGTTTGACGGAGTATAAAAAGTCCCGCAGCAGGTTTTGCATAAGCGTTAGATCCAAAGTTGAAAACATTGTCTCCTTGAGTCATAATTGGAGCTAACCTACTTTGATCTCCTTTCATATAACGAACTATATTTTTTGGATATTTGGTCATTGGAAAAAGGATAGAGTCGTATTTATATTCTGCTAAAATTTCAACAAATGAGTTGATGCCTTCATCCATCCAAGTCCATTGACGTTCATCGGAATTAACAATCATTGGGAAAAAACTATGTCCTACTTCATGCGTAACAACACCAATTAAACCTTTTTTTGCTCTTTCAGTATAATTACCATTTTTATCGGTTCTTCCATAGTTAAAAGAAATCATAGGATACTCCATTCCCATTTGTACATTTACCGATGTAGCTTGTGGGTATGGATAGTCAAATGTATGTTTAGAATAGACTTCTAAAGTATTGGCAACTACTTTTGTAGAATGTTCTTGCCATAAGGTTTTGCCTTCTTCAGGGTAAAGAGAATACGCCATAACTGTTTTGTTATTTAATTTAACAGCCATTGCATCCCACATATATTTGGAAGAAGTAGCAAATGCAAAATCACGGACATTCTCTGCATATAATTTCCATGTTTTAGTTTTATTGCTTTTTTCTTTTGAAGCTGCCATTGCTTCTTCAGGTGTTACAATAAACATTGGATTGTTGTAATTAGTTTGCGCTTGTTGATATTTATTGTATTGAACTTTTGACAAAACATCTTTAGGGTTTGTTAACACACCGGTTCCA
Organism: Lutibacter litoralis; assembly: GCF_014646675.1. Lineage (GTDB taxonomy): Bacteria > Bacteroidota > Bacteroidia > Flavobacteriales > Flavobacteriaceae > Lutibacter > Lutibacter litoralis. The sequence goes on from NZ_BMNS01000006.1 coordinate 151,690, forward strand.
TTTAAAATATAATTTTTTGGAGTTGTAATTGATACATCAAAATTCCCAAATTCTAAAGCAAATTCACTCGATCCCCAAAATTGCATATTTTGCCAACCTTCTACATTGTTATAAACTGCTAAACGAGGATAAAACTGTGCAATTGCATAAGCTGCTGTTCCGTCTTCAAAAATTTCAAAACCAGATCTTCCTCTATCTTCCCTATAATTATTTATGTTGTACCACCATGTTATATTAAAAACAAACGTTTTACCAGATGCTAACGAATTTGGTAAATCAATTCGCATCATAGTATTGTTTATTGTGTGGTTTAAATCTTTTCCATTTACATCTGTTAATGTTGCAATTTTAAAACCTCCATCAAAAGGTTTTCCCATAAAGTTTTTTATAAAATTTTTAGGGGAATAAGAAACTCTTGGTCCACCACCATTTATATCATTTCCTTTAGCATCGGCAGCACGAACGTTTTGATCAAGCTGAACCCACAAATATTCTAAATTATCTTTCGAATTATTATGATAGGTTATTGTTTGTTTACCACTAATTTTATGATTTTCAGTATCTAAAGCAATATCCATTTTATAATCAACTTGTTGTTGAGTATATTCATATCCAGGCGCTCCAGAAGCTGTATGTTGTTTATTTGGAGTTGGCAACTCTTCGTGTAATTGTTTAAATTTACTAATATTGTAGTGTGCTCGTTCCCCATTTTTTTGTTGATCTTCTTGGGCAAAAACCGAAGTTGAAATTATTACTGAGGAAAGTAATAAAACAAATAGTTGTTTCATCTTAAATAGGATTTAGTTAAGACTTGAAATTTAATAATTTTAACAATAAATTTAGAATGTTATTAAAATTTTAACAAACCTTTATGTGTTTTTTTATTTAAATAAAAAGTTTTGTGTTTTTTGTTTGCACTTATTTTTATAATATTTTGTTGATCTTCAAAATCTCTTATTAAACAAGTATTAGTTATTTCCAGCGTTTTTAACGTTTGTACATCTGTAATTTCTAAATAAAAGCGCACAATATCATCGTCGTATTCTTTGCCAATGTATTGATAAGGTACCAGTTTATTATTTATAGTAAATTCTAGGTGTTCATTTAAATAAGTTTCAAAAGATTCATCAATAGATTCACATTCTTCTTTTGTGGCTATTTTAAGGATTGTGTTATAATCTCTATTTAGGGTAAATTCTATATCATCAATAAAAAAGCCTATGATAATTTGAATGGATTTTTTTTCTTTAACATATTCAATTTCGCATAAACTTAAATAGTATTTGTGGATAGAAAAAGCAAAAAGAGGTACTAAAAGGAAAAAAAATAAATAATTTTTTAATTTCATTGGTTAATATTTCAATTGTAAACGTTAGAACTTATAAGTTTTTGAAACCGTTTTGCTAATAAACAAAAAGCATTTTAAAATACTATAATTTAATATTGAGAAAAAAACTATTCTTTAATTTGATTAAACTTTCTACTTTGAACTATTAAAAAGTTTTTAATTTGAAACTCGTTGCTATTTAAATGATTATTTAAGCCATTTTCTTGACAATATTCTAAAAATAAATAAATTTTATCATCGGGAATATTTAATACATCGGTAAAAAAATTGGCTTTATAGAGTGTGAATAATTTATCAGGAAAATCTTCTATAAGTCTTTCATTTTCTTTTTGTGCTGCCTTTCTTTCTTTATTTTTTGCTCTTAAATTTTTAGTTATTAATTTAAAAATAGAAACAAAATCAACACCTGTATTTCCATAAGTTGGGTCGGTTAATTTGCGTGAATCCGGTCCTTTCTTTTGGTTATTTTCTGTTTTGTTTAAAATTATTCCTTTTTGTACATCTAAGTTGCCAAAATCCAATCGTATTTTTGGTGACAATAAAACTTCATCGAGCTCATTTAAATCTTGTTCTAAAAAAATAAGTAACTTTTTTTCGTTAATGTGTATTTCTGAAATTTTTATAACTCTGTTGGTATAACTTATTGAAGAAAACATAATAGAATCTCCGAGTTTAGCAAATAATGTAAATTCACCTTTGCTGTTACTTGAGGCTCCAAAGTTTTGGGTGAGGTTAAGAATATTAATATTTTCTAAAAAAATGGAATCATATTTTACAACACCTTCTATTTTTACAAGTGATTTTTGCGCAAATAAATGCACACTTATAAATAAAAATAGGAGTGAAGCGGTTTTTAGTTTTTTAGTTAATTTCATTATATAATATGCTTTATAATTACCATATTTTATGTCCCACAATATTTATTAAAGTTATAAATTTTATCTTCAGAAATCTTTAAAATAATCACAAAAAAACTGTTTCTAATATTTTTAATCTTTAATTTTGTTGTAATTGCTACTTTCTTCTTTTAAAATCTCAATAATTTCTAATAATCTATTGTTGTAATATTTAGTAGAAATATCTTTAAATTCGCAATAATCAATAAACAAATAAATTTTTTCTTTAGAAATTTTTAAACTTTTTATAAAAAAATCATCACCCAATCGTTTTCTAAGTTGATAGGGGAATTCTTTCATTTTTTCTAGTTTTCGTTTTAATGCCCTTTCATTTTCTAGTTGTTTATTGTATTTACTACCTTGTGCACCTCCAGCTAAATAAACAGGATTTGTAAAAGATTCAGCATTAACATCTTTTTGATAGCCAAACTCATCGCCAGGTAATTTTTTATCTAAATCACTTAATTTATAGGTAAAATTAGCTTTTGGAGTGGTATCCTTAGGAGTTTTCTTAAAATCTACATCTAAACTCCCTGTTAAACCGTGTAAAAAAACTTCATCTAAAATATTAATAATAGGAACTAAAGTTGTTATTATTGAAGTTGATTCGATATTATATTTTGAAACAGTTATTTTTTTATTCTGATACTGAATTGAAGAAAATAGTATTACATCACCTTCTTTTGCTAAAATTTCGAATGAACCTTGTGTGTTACTAATGGTACCAAGTCTATTATTTAAATTAACCACATGTATATCTTTAACGGTTTTGTTTGAGCTATAAATGGATCCAGATATAGAAACTGACTCTTCTTGCGAAAAGACCTTTGTAGCAATAAAAATAAAAAAAGTAAAGTTGGTTAAAGATAATTTCATTAAAACAAAGAACGCTAATGATATCTTAAAATATTATTAAGGCTATTGTAAACTTATGTTAAAAGCTATAAAATCAGTATATTTGATAAAATATTATTTTTATGAAGAAATTACTAATTGCAAGTACTTCTACAGTTCATGGTAAAAGTTATTTAGAATATATTTTACCTGAGCTATCTGAGTTTTTTAAAGGTGTAAATGAAATTTTATTTATTCCGTATGCAAGACCTGGAGGTATTTCACACGATGCTTATACGGAAAAAGCCAGTGCTGCTTTTGAAAAAATTAATATAAGAGTTAGGGGGATTCATGAATTTACAAATCCGTTTGGAGCTATTAATAGTGCTAAAGGAATTTTTACAGGTGGAGGAAATACTTTTTTGTTACTAAAACAATTGTATGATACTAAAGTGATTTCAAGTTTAAAAAATGTGGTTGAAAACGGTACACCTTATTTTGGAACAAGTGCAGGTAGTAATATTACAGGCTTAACAATCCAAAATACCAATGATATGCCAATAATTTACCCACCTAGTTTTACTTCTTTTGGGTTTATAAATTTTAATATTAATCCGCATTATTTGGATCCTGATCCAAATTCAACACATATGGGAGAAACTAGAGAAACTCGAATAAATGAGTTTCATACGCTAAATAGTACTCCAGTTTTAGGTCTAAGAGAAGGAAGTTGGATACACGTAAAAGGAACTAAAATTGTTTTAAAAGGGTCTTTATTTGCAAGGCTATTTCAAAAAGGAAAACAACCTGTTGAGTTACCGCCAGATACAGATTTGAACTTTTTAATGTAAATTTAAAGTAAGTGCAATTATTTGAGCATCGGGAGATTTTTTAACTTTTTCAGTTAAATTTTTATAGGAATTAATAACTCTTAAAGTATCAATAGTTGTGTTTTGTAATTGATCTCTCAAAAGCATTGCAGCAATATAAGAATTACTGTTTTGTGAAATATAATTATAGCTATACTCAATATGTTCTTGTTCAATAGTTTTCATTTGATTATTAATTTCTGCTAATTTTTCAACATTATTCTCTAATCTATATTTTTGAAATTGAGGAAATAGATAACTAATTTTTTTAAATATTTTTTTTGAATTTGATTGATAATTATTAAATTCTGTATTTAAATTCGATCCTTTTATAAGGTTGTTTTCCAAATCATTAGCGTCAATTTGTATTGCTATTTCTGCATTTTCTACTATTAATATTACGGTGTTGGAGTAATGTTTAAAGCTTAGAGCAAAACGTTCTGGATATTCAACAAAACCATTAAATAAAAAGTTATTGTTAGTTACATTTGACGAATCTATAATGATTAAAGAATTTTCGAAAATTTTATTGAGATATACTTTTTGAGGATAAAAATTTTTTAATGTTCCATTAATTTTAAAGGTGTTTTTTTTAAAAGAAACTATTTTATTTTTTGGAAGAGTTTCATTTTTACAAGCCATTAAAATAAGAGCACAACTACAAATAAAAAATAACTTTTTTAGTGTAGTTGTGAAATTTATATTCATTGTTAATTGTTAAAAAAAATTATTTTAATAACACTAGCTTCTATATAAGAATTGCTGTAACTTTTTTAAAGAATATTACACAAGAAACTTATTGAATATGAAATAAAGTAATAGTTTTAGTAATTTACATATTCAATAATTTCAATACCATAACCTGTCATACCAACTCTTTTTCTAAAAGTTGAAGCATTAGAAAGTACTTTTAATTTTGTAATTCCAAGATCGTGTAATATTTGAGCGCCAATACCAAAATCTTTTTCATCCATTTTTAAATTTGGAATGTAGGTTTGGTTTTTAGCTTGACTTTCTTTTAAGATTGCTAATCTCGCAAGTAAATTAAAAGATTGATTTTCTTGATTAATAAATACAATTGCACCTTTACCAGCTTTATTAATTGCGTCAAATACACCTTTTAATTTGTCATCTGGGTTTTTAGTAAGCGTTCCTAAAATATCATTATTTACAAGGGTAGAGTTAACTTTAACAAGAACTTCTTCATCTTCATTCCAAGTACCTTTAGTTAAAGATAAATGTACCTGTTTGTTGGTAGTTTGCTTGTATGCTCTTAATCTATAATCGCCAAAACGAGTATTAATTGTAAATTCTTCGGTAAGTTCAATTAAAGAATCGTGTTGCATTCGATATTCAACCAATTTTTCAATCGAAATAATTTTTAAATCGAATTGTTGTGCAATTTTTGCTAACTGAGGAAGTCTTGCCATTGTACCGTCCTCATTCATAATTTCAACAATAACCCCTGCCGGTTTTAACCCAGCTAAACGCGCTAAATCTATAATAGCCTCCGTATGTCCAGTTCTTCTCAAGACACCACCTTCACGTGCTTTTAATGGAAATATATGTCCTGGTCTGCTTAAATCGTGCGGTCTAGTAGCGCTATCTGTTAACGATTTTACAGTAATTGCTCTGTCATGTGCTGAAATTCCAGTTGTAACACCTTTTCCATGATAATCAACAGAAACAGTAAATGCAGTTCCAAGAGGATCGGTATTAAGACCAACCATTAAGTCTAAATTTAATTCTTGACACCTTTTTTCTGTAATTGGAGTACAAATAAGTCCTCTACCGTTAGTAGCCATGAAGTTAATCATTTCTGGAGTTACTTTATCAGCAGCAGCAACAAAATCGCCTTCATTTTCTCTGTTTTCATCATCAACTACTATTACTACTTTTCCATTTTTTATATCAGAAATAGCTTCTTCAATAGTATTTAATTTTATTTCTTTTGTTGACATTTTCATAATTGATTAATTGATTTTTTTAGTAAATCTATTGAAAAACTTTTTTATAGAATCCAATACAGAATCTATATTAAATATACCCATTCCTTGTGTAGCTCTTCGCGTTAATAAAATACCAAAAGGAAGTAATATTAGTGTTGAAATCCAACCGCCCAATAAGGTGGTAATAGCACTTTCTTCTGATAAATTTTTACCGAATTGTGATATGAAAAAGTAAATTACAAAAATTGTAATAGCCATAATCATCGGTAATCCAAAGCCTCCTTTTCGTATAATCGAGCCCAAAGGAGCCCCAATAAAAAATAGAACAAGACAAGCTAAAGAAAAAGAAAAACGATAGTTATACTCGTAATCATATAAATTTAGACGTTTTCGGTCTCTTTTTATTTTTTCTTGTTGGTTATTAATTCTGTCAGTAGCACGTTTTAATATTTGAAGGGCTTCTCCCAGAATAATTGTTTTATTTCCTATGGAAAAATTATCTAATATTTCGGGTTTTAAAATAGTATCTCTAATAGAGTCGGGATATTTATATAATCTATTTGCTTTAACAATATTATAAAAATTAGTAGAACGTTCTTCTAAATATTTGTCATAATTAGATTTTTCTACTTTTGAAATAGAATCTAATTGATTAATACTTAACATACCATGATGTTGGGTTATATCTTCATTATCTAAATCTTTATCATTATTAAATGAAGATATATCAATATTAATTGTGTATGTGTCAAACGTAGCTGCCGAAGCGGGCATTTTTTTCCGTTCATTTTGAGACATTGACCGTTTGCTATGTTCTTCGTAATAATTACCATTTTGCAATGTTAAGGTCATATATTTACTACCTTCTTCTGTAGAAATCTCACCTTTTTCGGCAGTAATTATTTTTACTTTTCCTTGGCTAAGTGTTAAATCTGCAATTTGAACTTTTTTAAGCAAATTTTCTTCTTCTCCATATTTTTCATCAAATTTTATGTTAAAGCCAGGTATTTCTGTATTAAAAGCTCCTGGAACCAGTGCTAATGCTGGTTTTTTCTTTTTCATATTTAAATAAAGATTCTTTTGTTTTAATGTTGCCCAAGGATATACATTATTTAAAAACACAAAATTTAAACCACTTAATAGGATTGTTAAAATAATTAATGGTTTAATTACTCTTTTTAAAGAAATTCCGGCAGATTTTATTGCTGCAAATTCATAATTTTCAGATAAATTACCCAATGCCATAATAGATGATAACAAAATACCAATTGGAAGGGCAGTAGGTGTTAAAATAAGTGATAAATAACCGAGAAATTTTAAAATAAAAAAGATGTCGATTCCTTTACCAGCTATTTCGTCAAAGGCCAACCAAAGTGCTTGCATTACCAACACAAATAGAACCACAAAAAAAGTGGCTAATAAAGGCTGTAAAAAGCTTTTTAAAATGTATTTATCAAATATTTTCAACACTATTTAATTTGGTTCAGAGATTGTATATTTTTTTTGATCTCTGTAGGTTGCCTTGTCAAAGATAAAAAGCTTTTCTGAAATAGGTTGATTTGTTTTAAAAGTTCTTACTTCAAGTGTTGTAATTGTGTTATTATCTCCAATTTCAATAATATTATAAATATGTTTTGTTTTTATATCAATTCCTACCATTACCTCTTTAATTTCAGAATTGCTATCAATTGGAATTAGTTTTACATATTGTATTTTAATACCTTTTATAGTTTTTAGAGCATCCATTTTATAGGTAAATCCATTTTTATAAAATGAAAACATTTTTGAAGGTGTTAACGTAGTATTATTATTTTCTGAAGTATTTTGAATAATTACTTCTTCGTCTTCGTGGATAATAAGATATGTTTTTTTACCATCAAAAATTTGTTCGGTACCCATATAATTTAAATGGTAATTTTCTCCTTTAAGAGTAACACTTCCTATCGTTTCTTGATGTACATCGGCGTCATTATTATCTAATCTATGGTTAAATTCGAGATAGATATTTTTATAGCTTTCTACTTTTTTAGCAACTTCATCTAACAAAGCTTTTGCTTTTGCTGATTCTTGACTAAAGGAATTTATAGTAAATAAAAAAACACTTAGTACTATTATTAATTTTTTCATAATTCACATGTAAACATTAACTTTTATTCTTTTTCTCCGTCTAATAATTGATTGAGAGCTAATTCATCTGGAACTAAAACTTGTCTAGCTTTGCTCCCTTCAAACTGACCTACAATTCCCGCAGCTTCTAATTGATCTATTAATCTACCCGCTCTATTGTATCCCAATTTTAACTTACGCTGCAATAGCGATGCAGAACCTTGTTGTGCATGAACTATTACAAGTGCTGCGTCTCTAAATAAAACGTCTCGTTCGCTGATATCTATATCAAGACTTGTGCCAACTTCTTCACCAGTATATTCAGGTAAAAGGTATGCACTTGGGTACGCTCTTTGTGAGCCAATATAATCTGTAATTTTTTCAACTTCTGGTGTATCCACAAACGCACATTGTAAACGAATAACATCGTTACCATTTGTAAATAGCATATCTCCTTTTCCAATTAATTGATCTGCTCCAGCACCATCTAAAATTGTTCTGGAATCTATTTTTGATGTTACTCTAAAAGCAGCTCTGGCCGGGAAATTTGCTTTAATAATACCTGTAATTACGTTCACAGAAGGACGCTGGGTTGCTACAATTAAATGAATTCCAATGGCACGTGCTAATTGCGCTAAACGTGCTATTGGGGTTTCAACTTCTTTACCAGCCGTCATAATTAAATCGGCAAATTCATCAATTACCAACACAATGTATGGCAAAAATTTATGACCATTTTCTGGATTTAATTTACGAGCTTTAAATTTAGTATTGTACTCTTTAATATTACGAACCATAGCTGTTTTAAGCAAATCGTAACGGGCATCCATTTCAATACATAAAGAGTTTAATGTATTTATTACTTTAGTGGTATCTGTTATTATTGCATCCTCAGTATCTGGTAATTTCGCAAGATAGTGACGCTCAATATGATTGAATAACGTAAGTTCTACTTTTTTAGGATCAACCAAAACAAATTTAACTTCAGCTGGATGCTTTTTGTATAAAAGTGAAGTTAGAACAGCATTTAATCCAACAGATTTTCCTTGCCCTGTTGCACCAGCCATTAATAAATGTGGCATTTTTGCCAAATCAAAAACAAATGTTTCGTTAGAAATTGTTTTTCCCATAGCAACAGGAAGTTCCATCTCAGAATTTTGAAATTTTGCCGAAGAAATAACAGATTTCATAGAAACCATAGTGGCTTTTTTATTAGGTACTTCAATTCCAATAGTTCCTTTTCCTGGAATTGGTGCAATAATTCTAATTCCCATTGCCGAAAGTGATAGTGCAATATCGTCTTCTAAATTTTTTATTTTAGAAATACGAATACCAGCATCTGGAACTATTTCATATAATGTAACTGTTGGTCCTACAGTAGCTTTTATTCTGGCAATACCAATATTATAATTGTTTAGTGTTTCTACAATTCTATTTTTATGACTTTCTAATTCTTCTTGATCAATAGAAATGCTTTCGTCATAATCTTTTAAAAGATTTAAGGTAGGAAAAGTGTAATTACCTAATTCTAAAGTTGGATCAAATTCTCCAAAATCTTTCACTAATTTACTAGACATGTTTTCTTCAACATGTGATTCTTCAACAATTTTTTCAACATCAATTTTAACTATTTCCCCTCTTTCAGTAGACTCTAAATTTTTAGATGAAGGTTTTTTATTTTCAATTGGAATATCAAAATCGGCTGTAAAAATTTCCTTAGTTTCAGTTGATTTTATTGGTTCTATTGATTTTTTAACTTCTTCAGAAGTAGTTGTTTCATTTGAAGTTTTTACTGCTTTTTTTACAGGGAAAATACTTTTTATTTTTTCTGGTGTTAGTTTAAATCGAATTACTAAATATGAAATTAATAAAAATAATAACACCAATAATAAACCAGTTTTTCCTAAGAACTGTTGTAAATAACTATTTAATTCGTACCCAATAATTCCGGGTAATAATTGATTGTTTGAGCTAACAAAGCCAATTGCAACTGATAACCATATCATTGCTAAAATACCCCAGCCCCAATATTTTCTTACACTTTTTAAACTACCTTTTAAAAATATGGCAATACCAGAGAAAAATAATAAAAAAGGAATGTAGATTGAAGATATTCCAAAACCATCATAAATAAAAAAGTGGCTGATAGTTGCACCAATTTTTCCTAATAAGTTTTTTACGGAGGTATTTTTGTCAGAAAAATTAGCGAGCTGACTTTGGTCTTCTTGCCAATTAAAAAAGTACGAAAAAAATGAAATTATTAAAAAAACGGCAAATAATACAGCAAAAGAGCCTAGTATTGTTTGAGTTTGTCTATTTCCAAAAAACGATTTTATTTTTTGAAAACGAGGTTTACGTTCCGTTTTAGTTATTGTTTTTTTCTTTTTTGCCATTGATATTTATATGTCACAAAAATATAAAATTATTGCGATTGCAGTTATATTACTAAAATAATTTAGGTATATATATTATAAAACCAATAATAACGGCAAATATTGCAGCAAAAAAAGCAGCACCTGCAGAAATATCTTTTATAGTTCCAATTTTTTTATGATGTTCTGGGTGTATAAAATCAGCCATTTTTTCTATAGCTGTATTTAAAGATTCTGCTACCAAAATAAGCCCAATTGCAAAAAATTGGAACATCCATTCGGTAGCAGAAAGATGCATAATAAAACCAAAAATGGTCATTATTATAGCAATAATTACTTGTACAATAATACTTTTTTCTGAAGTAATTAAAATCCAAAACCCTTTAGCTGCATATTTTACAGCTTTTATTCTATTTAAAATAAAATTACTTTCAGCATTCATATATTAAAGTGCTTTTAAAGCAGCTTCATAATTTGGTTCGTCAACTATTTCTGGAACTTGTTCGGTATAGGTAACAACTCCCTCTTCATTAACAACTACAATTGCTCTAGAATGTAAATTTGCTAACGGACCGTTTTCAATTGTTAATCCATAAGCTTTTCCAAATTTTCCTTTTGCAAAATCAGACAATGTAATCACATTTTCTAAACCTTCAGCTCCACAAAAACGTGCTTGAGCAAATGGTAGGTCTCTAGAAATGCATAGTACTTTAGTATTTTCTAATTTTGAAGCTTCTTCATTAAATTTTCTCACAGAAGCAGCACAAGTGCCAGTATCTAAACTTGGGAAAATATTTAATATTAATTTAGACCCTTTAAAATCTTTTAATTTTGATTTTGATAAATCAGCTTTTATTAATGAAAATTTAGGTGCTTTTTTACCTATTTTTGGTAATTTTCCAGATGTTTTAAAAGGATTTCCTTTAAGTGTTATTTTAGCCATATGTTATATTTTTTAGTTAAAAAATCAAAGTTAGTTTAAAAACTAAAATATACGAATTTATTTGTGATTTTTTAATGATTTTAAATTTTTAAGATTCCTAATCTTTAAAAAGTATTAAAGTTTAAAATCTTGTATATTCGCAACCTAAAATATTTTAATTGAATTTAAAAAAATACACATCAGAATTTAAAAACAACATTAGGTTAGCAACGCCAATTATGATGGGTTCTTTAGGACATTTATTGGTTGGTTTAATTGATGATATAATGGTTGGAAGATTAGGGGCAGTGGAATTGGCAGCTACCTCTTTAGGGAATAGTATATTTTTTATTACCCTTTCTGTTGGTCTAGGTTTTTCTTTTGCTATAACACCATTGATTGCGGAATCTGATGGTGAAGGCGATAAAGAAAAGGGTAGAAGTATTTTTCAGCACGGTATTATTTTAACTGCAATAATTGGTTTAGTAATGTTTATTGCATTATTATTTTTGAAACCAATTTTGTACCATTTAGATCAACCAGAAGAGGTGGTGGTTTTAGCAATTCCGTATTATGAAATAGTTGCTTTTTCTATGATTCCTTTAATGATTTTTCAAGGATTTAAGCAGTTTGCCGATGGCTTGTCTCAAACAAAGTATGCAATGTGGGCAACTATATTAACAAATATTGTAAATGTTATTTTAAATTTTACCTTAATTTATGGATTCTGGATTTTTCCAAGATTAGAATTGGTAGGAGCAGCTTTAGGTACATTAATATCTAGAACTGTAATGGTGTTTTTTATATACATTGTATTAATGAAGAAAGATAAATTCACCATTTATCTAAAAAGACTAAAATTTGAAGAGTTAAAAAAAGAACGTTTTTTAAAAATTATAAATCTAGGTTTTCCGACGGCTTTACAAATGCTTTTTGAAGTCGGTTTATTTACAGCATCGGTTTTGTTGGCAGGAACTTTAGGTGCATTTCCACAGGCAGCAAATCAGATTGCTTTAAAATTAGCATCTACAACTTTTATGATAGCGGTTGGAGTAGGTGTTGCTGCAACTATTAGAGTTGGAAATCAAAAAGGGTTAAAAAATTATTTTGAATTAAGACGTATTGCATTTTCAAACTTTTTAATGATATTTATTATAATGTTTGCTTTTGCAATTGGATTTATAGTATTTAAAGATTTTTTACCTTTAATATTTACTGAAAATTTAGAAGTAATTAAAATTGCCTCGAGTTTATTAGTAATTGCAGGCCTATTTCAATTATCCGATGGATTACAGGCAGTTATTTTAGGGGCTTTAAGAGGCTTACAAGATGTAAATGTACCATCTGGCCTTACATTTATTGCATATTGGATTATAGGTTTTCCAATAAGTTATTATTTGGGAACTAAAGCAGGTTTTGGTACATTTGGAATTTGGATTGGACTTTTAGTAGCGTTAACGTCATCCGCATTATTGTTGTTTATAAGGTTTAATTATTTAACGAATAAATTAATTCAAGAAAAAAATGGAATTACCTAAGTTTTTAATGGGAGATAATACAGATTGTTTAAATGATATTTTTGTAATTCATACAGAATTTCCAAGATTCATAATTAATTTAATCGATGATGAAATTGAATGGCTTGAGGATTTTGAAGGTGCGGATCGTGAGGAATTAGAATTAGAAGTTGCCACACTTATAGATCAAGCTAGTGAATTTTACGATAGAGAAATGAAACGCTACGAAACAGAATAAATAGTTGTTTCAACAGTTCTTTTTTCAATAACACATATAATTTTATGTAATTGTATTGTGATCTAAATCTAAAATTAACTAAAACTTTATATCCATTTTAATGTTTAAAACTCTAGGAGTCATATAATTTGGAATGCCATAAAAACGTTTAGAATAAACATCTCGCACCCAAGTGTTTGTTATAGAGTTTTGAACATCGAACATATTAAATATTTCAAATCCGAGAGCAAATTCTTTTACGTTTTTTAACCAACCTATATTGTGTTTATTGTTGGCATCTGCAAAAACATAAGAAATACCAATATCAGCCCTTTTATATGCGTTTAATCTATTTTGATATTCATAAGAATTAGAATAAGAAGGAGCTCCACCGGGCAAGCCAGTATTAAAAACTAAATTTAAATACATTTTAATATTTGGAATATTTGGAACATAATCTTGAAATAAAATTCCAAATTTAAATCGCTGATCCGTTGGTCGAGAAATAGAACCTTGGTTGTTGTAATTTTCTTCAGTTTTTAAAAACCCAATACTCATCCAGCTTTCAGTTCCTGGAACAAATTCACCGTTTAACCTTAAATCTATGCCAGTAGCATAAGCCGTTGCATTATTATCTGCCTTGTATCTAATTTTAACATTATCAATAGTATATGTATTAACGTTGGTTAGATTTTTATAATATATTTCTGAAATTAATTTAAAAGGTCTGTTCCAAATAGAAAAGCTATAGTCGTTTCCTAATACTACCTGTATTGATTTTTGAGTTTTTACATGTGCATTAATTGCTCCATCGAAATCTCTTAATTCTTTATAAAAAGGAGGTTGGTTGTACGTTCCACCAGCTATTCTAAAAAGCATATCTTTTTCCCAATCTGGTTTTATTGCAAACTGACCTCTAACACTATAAATTGTTTGATTTGAAGTTTCAATGTTTTCGCCATTTACATTCCAATTATGAGAACGCAAACCTAAATTATACCATATTTTATGATTGTTCCACTCGCTATTTTTACTGTATTGCGCAAACCAAACAAATCTGTTAATTTTTACATGATTTTGAGCATCAATACTTTGGTAAGGTGTTAACTCTTCAGTAAAGGGCTCGTAAGGTTGATTATTTGTTGTGAAATTTCGAGGTCTAACACTAAAACCCAAAGAATCAATAACTTCCCATTCTTTTATGCGATCTTTTATATCTTCATTTTGATATTTTAACCCAATATTAAATTCATAGTTATTTTTTTTATACGTTGCTTTAAATTCGGTATTGCTTATTAAGGCATCAATAGCATTTCTAGCGTGATTTAACTGAGAGCCAATTCCTTCAGAAAATTCAACTTCACCAAAATCATCAGAACCAAAATCGTTGTTTACTTCACCAATATTATAACTTGCTAAAATATCGTAATATTCCTCTTCAATTGTATGATATGCAGACGTTGTTAACGATAAATCTAAGTTTTTATTAACATTATAACTTCCTTTTAAAGCACCAAAAACAGTTTTAAACTTGTCTTTTTCTTGTCCGTTATAATAAACAATTAGTTCTTGCGGTTCAGCAATTGTTCCGAATTTTGTTCTTCTCGTTTTAGGAATGTAGTTATAATTGTTAAGTGCATAATTTCCTAAAAAGTCGATTTTTAATTTAGGGTTTACCAAATATGATAAAAATGCTTGAACATCTGTAAAATTAGGATTCGTGTTGGTTTCAATATCTTTACTATTAATAAAAAGACTGTTATTTCTGTATCGAACACCAACCAACCCACTTAATTTTTTGTTAGATGAAACTCCTTCAGCGGTTATACTTCCACCTAATAAACTTGCATTTATAAGCGCACTAAAATCTTTTGGAGTTCTATATGTAATATCTAAAACAGATGCTAGTTTATCGCCATATTTTGCTTGAAAACCACCAGCAGAAAAGTTAACATTTTGAACCATAGCACTATTTACAAAACTCAAACCTTCTTGTTGACCAGATCTTACTAAAAAAGGTCTGTAAACTTCAATTCCGTTTACATATATTAAGTTTTCATCAAAATTTCCACCTCTAACATTGTATTGTGTACTTAATTCGTTGTTGTTATTTACGCCGGGTAAAGTCATTAAAATATTTTCTACACCTTGATTGGCTCCTGGTATTTTCGAAATATTTTCTGTTGTTATTTTTAAAGTTCCTTGTGCGTCTTTTTTACGATCTTCAATAATTACTTCGTTAATTTCTTCAACTTTAAAATTTAAAGTAGGAGAGTAGCGTAATGTTTTGTTTGTAGGAATTGAAATGTTTTTTTGAAATGTTGAATACGAAATATGACTAAAAATAATTGAAATTTCTTTTTCGGCAGGCACTTGTAATACATACTCACCTTTTTTATTTGAGGTAGTTCCGTAATTAGAATAACTAATTGAAACGCCTTCAATAGGTTTTTTATCAGTATTTTTTATGGTTCCTTTAATAGTTGCCTTTTGAGCACTTAAAGTAGCTGTAATAAATATAAAAAAGAATAGTAGTTTACAAGTTCTCAAATTGTGGCGCTTATTTTTTTCTAAAAAAAGTAGTATTTAATGTAGTTAAATTTCCAACATTATCTGTTACGGTTATTTTTAGATTGTGTTTAGCGGTTGTAAAAATTTTATCGTTTAAATTATAAACCAGCAAATCTTTTTTTGGATCATATTCTAATAAAATCCACTCACCATCAATTTCACCTTTATATGATTTTATACCAGATTCATCATCTGTAATTTTTATTTTTAATTCATTAAAATTTGTTAGCCATTGTGCATCTTTAAAATTTACCAGTTGAATTATTGGTTCTTTTGTGTCCGAAACTAGAGTAAAGTCTCCTAAACTTTTAGTCGTAGTGTAAAAAGTAGCCTCTTTTTTAACAGTAGTTTCATAATCTGTCCTGCCTTTATCATCTATTGAAGCTATGTAAAGCTGTTTTTTTTCACTTAGGGTATATTTAGAAACATCAAAAGTTAAGGTGTATTTTCTATCTAAAGGGATTATTGGTGAGTGCACTTTTACTATAGAATCTTGTACCTCAAAATCTAAATAAAAGTCGTTATAAAATGTGAATTTTGGAAAAGCAACAGTAACCCCCTCCTTTTTAAATACATTAAAAATATCTCGTTTAATTTTATAAGGCGTTTTTTTAATAGTTTCTTTTACTAAAATACTGTCGTTACTTCCAATAATTGGAATTGTAATTTTTTGACCGTTCCCTTTAAAATCTTTGGCAATAATTTCCACTGTATAATCCATACCATCTTCGATAGTTAAATAACCATTATTATTGGTTTTTTGATACACACTTAATTTATTTGCAGGTTCAATAAAACATTTTTGGACACGTTGTTTTATAGTTTTAAAACGTTCATAATCAATTAACAGGTTAATGTATTTACTTTCTGAAAAAGAAAAAGATTCAGCGTTAAACTCGTGTGCTTTATTGCCATTAACCATGAGCGTTAAACTATACAAACCATTTTTATTATAAGCACCATCTAATTGATCATAGGCATTAATACCAAAACCAATTGTACCGTGTGCTTTTATTTTTTTAGCAAGCAAATCACCGTTTTCAAGTTTAATTAAAGAAATTTGAGTTGGTTTTGAAATGGCATTTATATGAGAATTATTGTTTAAAGAATAACCTATTAACGTACTAATTCTTGGCTTTTTAGAATCATCTACTTTAATACCAAATAACATTGGGTTAATTGGTTTTTCGGTTTTTGTATTGCGTATTTCAAAATGTAAATGTGGACCACCAGAACCTCCAGAATTACCAGAAAGTCCTATAATTTCATTCTTAGATATTGGCAAAGTTATGGCAGATGGAAATAAATGTATTTCAAAACTTTCTTTTTTATATTGTTGTTTCTTTACATAATCTTCTATTTTATCACTAAATTTTTGAAGATGTGCATATACAGAAGTATAACCGTTTGGATGTGTAATATAGAGCGCTTTTCCATAGCCCCAATGGGAAACTTTAATTCTAGAAACATAACCTTGCGCAGATGCTAAAACATCTAAACCTTCTTTTCCTAAGGTTTTTATATCTAAACCAGCATGAAAATGATTACTCCTAAGTTCTCCAAATGTTCCAGACAATATTAATGGAATTTTAAGAGGTGTTGTAAAATAATTTTCAGGATATACTTTACCTGTAGTAGCATTACCTTGGCTAAAACCAGCAGCATAAGTGCATATAAATAGTATTAAAAAAGCTTTTTTCAAATTCATTATTTTATGCTAAAATACTAAATATTATTTTTTGTAAAGTCTAAAATTTCAATGAATTATTATTAAATAAAGTAAGTTTTTTCTAGAATGCAAAAAAAACAGTTGTAATATTGACATACTAACACTAACTTTGTATTTATAGTTTATATTCTTTAGGTATATATGAGTAATATAATTGAAGTTGTTGATTTATTTGAAAATAAGCTCAAAACACTTTTAGAAAATTATAGTTTTTTAAAAGAAGAGAACGAAATTTTATATGATAAAATAGCAGTTTTAGAACATCAAATTACAAAAGAAAAGCAATTTAATAATGAAATTGAAAAAAAATATCAAACATTAAAAATTGCAAAAACTATAGAAGGCAGTAAAGAAGATAGAAGAGAAACAAAACTCAAAATAAATGCTTTAATTCGTGAAATTGATACATGTATCACTCAATTAAGCGAATAAGATCTTTTAAATAAATGGGAGAATCGTTAAAAATAAAAGTTACAGTTGCAGGAAGAGTGTATCCACTTAAAGTAAAAAATGCAAATGAAGAAGAGGGAATGCGCAAAGCAGCTACTAAGATTAATGATTTGGTAAGTAATTATGAACAAAATTATGCTGTTAGTGACAAACAGGATGTTTTGGCTATGTGTGCTTTACAATTTGCTTCGCTTATTGAAGTGAATTCCATTAATAAAAAAGAAGATTTATCTGAAGCACTAGAAAAAATGAATAAATTAAATGTTTTAATTGATAAACATTTAAACAAATAAGTTCTTTAAAATAATATTAATTAATAATACTGCCTACATTAGTTATTGTTTGTTAAACTCAACGTCACATTTTTATGAAGAGTGAGTCTATACTATTAGAGCAAGCCGTCTAGAACGGATCCTCGACCAGTTAGTTAGCTCTAAACTTGTTTTTTAGGAGTTTACATAAAACCAAACTATTGTAGGTTTTTTTATATCCAAATTTGAAATATGATAGAATATATAATGCCAATTATTATTGGTATAGTAATAGGTCTAGCAATTGGTTACGTAATTGCAAAATCGCTTGAAAAAAAGAAAGCAACTAAGATTTTAAGAAATACAAAAAAAGAAGCGACATCTTTAATTAGAGAAGCACAAATTGAAGCAGATGCTATAAAAAAAGATAAAATACTTCAAGCAAAAGAAAAGTTTATTGAATTAAAATCTGAACACGAAAAAGTAATTATTGGTCGTGATAAAAAGATTTCAGAGACAGAAAAACGAGTAAGAGATAAGGAATCTCAAGTTTCACAAGAGCTTGATAAAAATAAAAAATTAAATCAAGAAATCACAATTAAAATAAACGACTATACTAAAAAACTTGATTTTTTAGAACGAAGAACAGAAGAAGTTGAAAAACTACATCGTAAACAAGTTGAAAATTTAGAAGTAATATCTGGTTTATCGGCAGAAGATGCTAAAAAAGAATTGGTTACATCTTTAAAAGATCAAGCAAAATCAGATGCAATGGCACATATTCAAGATACTATTGAAGAGTCCAAATTAACCGCTCAACAAGAAGCTCGTAAAGTAATATTAAATACAATTCAACGTGTTGGTGTAGAACAAACTGTTGAAAATTGCGTATCTGTATTCAATATTGAATCAGATGATGTTAAAGGTAGAATAATTGGTAGAGAAGGAAGAAACATTAGAGCTATTGAAGCTGCAACAGGAGTTGAAATAATTGTTGATGATACCCCAGAAGCAATTATTTTATCGTGTTTTGATCCCGTGCGTAGAGAGATTGCACGTTTATCTTTGCATAAATTAGTTACAGATGGTAGAATTCATCCAGCTCGTATTGAAGAAGTTGTAAAGAAAACTGAAAAACAATTGCAACAAGAAATAATTGAAGTTGGTAAACGTACTGTAATAGACTTAGGAATTCACGGCTTACATCCAGAATTAATTAAAACTATTGGTAGAATGAAATACCGTTCTTCTTATGGTCAAAATTTATTGCAACATTCACGTGAAGTAGCAAACCTTTGTGGTTTAATGGCTGCTGAACTTGGATTAAATGCCAAATTAGCCAAAAGAGCTGGTTTATTGCATGATATTGGAAAAGTTCCAGAAACAGAAAGTGAATTACCACATGCGTTGTTAGGAATGGAATGGGCTGAAAAATATAATGAAAACCCAGAGATTTGTAATGCTATTGGTGCACATCACGATGAAATTGAAATGAAAACCTTAATAGCACCAATTGTGCAAGTTTGTGATGCAATTTCTGGAGCAAGACCAGGAGCTCGCCGTCAAGTTTTAGATTCATATATTCAACGTTTAAAAGATTTAGAAGATATTGCCTTCGGTTTTACTGGAGTTCAAAAAGCGTATGCTATTCAAGCTGGTAGAGAATTGAGAGTTATTGTTGAAAGTGAAAAAGTAAATGATGCGAAAGCAGCAGAATTATCTTTTACAATTTCACAAAAAATTCAAAATGATATGACTTACCCAGGTCAGGTTAGAGTTACTGTAATAAGAGAAACTAGAGCTGTAAATATTGCAAAATAATTTATTGCTAAATAGAATAGAAAAATCTCACCAAGGTGAGATTTTTTTTGTGCCTCATTTCATTAAAAACCGTCTATTTTATAAGTTCAATGATGTTTTTTAAACAAGTTTAAATTTCACAATCAAAATAATGTAAACAACTCTCTGTTAGCTGTTTATGTAACTAATACGATTTCGTTCATTTCTGTTAAAACCTTAAAAAAAGAGTTCTAAATTTCGTAAATTCGTAACGAAAAAATCAGATTGATTTTGGACTATTTTTTATTATGAATTAATATTACAGCAGATGAACAAGAGTACTAAAATTGAAGACCCTAATGTTAGATTAAGGAAGGATACAGTTAGGTATATAAACTTACAATTAGAATCTTTAGGACAACCTATTTTTAATGATAATGAGGATGACAAGTTAAAACTTTGTAATCCAAAGTTTATGGAATTAACTCAAGGCTTAATTAAAAGTTTTAAAGAAAAATCAAGACTACTCTCACAACATTTATCACCAGTAGATTTAAGAATTCAAAATTTTATAAGTGATTATTTAAAGGATGTTAAAATTGATAAACCAATTTTAATTCCAAATGACACGTTAATTCTAAATCAGCCAGGTCATGCACGTGAGGCTAGTTTACCACCAAATGGTAATACGTTTCAGAATGAGATAATTACCTCAAACCGAATAAAACAAGGTGTTTTAAATAACCCTATTCACGATAAAAGAACAACAAAAGGTACTTTTCACATTGTTGAAAGTAATTTGCCTGTACCTTTAGATAAAAAAGAAGTTCCAAAAGTAGCGTTTGCTCATTTTTTAAATGCGGCATTTTTACCACCAGAGGAATTAAATGTCTTGCCTTTTACTTCAAATCAAACTGAACCAGCAAAAGTGATGGTTTCAATGTTAATGAGACCAATGGTTTGTCCTGAAGTTAAAGGTGTAATTTCAAAAAAGAGTTTAGAAGTACGTTTTTTTGCTCCTGGAAGTTTAGTGAGTAATTTAGATTTTGTTGAATCTATTTTTGGAAATGCTGGAGATCCTAATTTAGCACAGAACGACGCCGCTTTAGATATTGAACATTGGACAGGTCATACCGGTTGTATTGTTTTAGCACCACATTTAAAAACATTAACTAAAAAAGAAGTGGGCTTACCACATTTTGATGATGCAACTGAACGTCAAAAAAATGATGGAATGTGTTGGAAAGATGAAAAAGAACTTTACAATGATGGAAGTGCTTTTAAAATATCTTGCAGAAATGAAAAAGGAGTTGTTGTTACATTGATTGCTGATAACTATTATGGATATTCAAAAAAAGAAATTAAAACACAAATTAGTTATTCTGCAAACCTATACGGTTTAGTTGAAGAAGAACATTCAGGTGGTGCAATGGCGTTTCCAAGAGGTGTAATGGGTGATTTATTTGATGGTGAAGTTTTTTCTTCTAAATTTGATAAAAAGTATACATTTAAAGATGTAGAACAACTATTGGGCGATAGAATTGATGTAAAAAAGTCTAATTATGCCATCGATAAAAAGTATCCGAATTTAGTGTATCTTCCAGAAAATGCACTTATTAATGCAAATACCAATGATGTTATTTGGACTTTTAAAGGTAAAGAGCACAAATTAATTTTATCACCTTATAAAACATATATTCACCCTACAGGAACTAAATTTAAGCTTGAAAGACATAAGGCTGTTTCGCTTTGGAGAATTGTTAAAACTGCTGCCGAAGGAATATTTTGTCATAAACCTTGTACGGTTTCAGGTGGAGGAAAATCTGAAATTTCAAAATCAATGTTAAACGCAATAATGTATAATACATTTAATATTGTAGATATTGATGAAGATTTCAAAAAAGCTGATGAAATTATTGAATACGATTATTCAAAACGTTGGAAAAATTATGATTCCACTTTACCGCAATCGAAACCATTTTTAAGCCCAGAAAGAACCTTAGGTTCAGCGGTTATGTTGTTAACCCCAAACGATAGAAATACTGACGAGTTTAATGAATTCTTAAAAAGCATACCAAATCATATTAGAACATTAGTGCTTTTTGTAAAAAGGTTGTACCGTCAAGATCCCGGGAATTTAAATTGGAAAGATTGTATGTCGGTTCAAATTATTAACGGTCAAAAAGGAACAGCTCTTTGGTACTTCGATAATCCGGTAATTGGAAGTTATGTAAGAATTGGATTTAACCAAGAAGGAAGATGGATGCTAAATAAATTAAGATCGGATTTTGCAGCTTCAGCAAAAATTCAAATGGAAGATGATATTTCCGCTTCCATAACAATTCCAAGAAATCAACTTAAAAATTTAAATCCTGAGTATACAAATAAGAGTTTAAAAGTAGTTGCAAATTGTGAAGCACATTTATTCCAACGACCTGATGAAGCAATTATTAGAGGATACGACGAAGGAGCAGAACGAGATTTAGTATCGGACAAAGTATTTTTAACAAATTATGAGAAATTAACAAAGCAAGATGCTATTGATATTTATGAAGACACCATAAATTTTGATAAGTATACACAACCTGTAAAAGATTTAATTTTAAGTGTAATTAATAGTCCAAATGAAGATGAATTGTTTTGTTTGCCATCACACCCAAGAATTGTAGACGGTGTTCCAACAAAAAACCCTCGTTATTTAGAAAAGAATATTTTCCATAACGAAACTGAAGATAGCTATTTAGCTGAAATAGGAGTTCGTTTGCACAGAAAAATAAAATCGGAAGATCCTGTTATTAATGTTGTTAACGCAGTATTACCTGGAAGAAGAAACAACCCTGTTGATAAGGAAGCAGGAATTCGTCCTTTAGCTGTTTATAACCCAATTCACTACCAAGAAACGCCAGAATTATTTATGGACTTTATTTGTAGTTTAACAGGTAAATCGCCATCAACAACTGGAGCGGGTTCTGAAGGCGCATTAACAAAAGGTCCTTTTAATATGCTAACACCTACCACCGATTTAAACAATGCTTTACTATCTCATATTTTAACAGAATCTAATGGTTTTAGTACTGCTGCAGGTTATGTTGGAGCTGAAAACCAGGTAGATCACGATATTAGTTTATTAATTCCTGAAATATGGGCACGTTTAGAACCTGAAGATAAAGATCCAAAAGCATTAATTAAAAATGGATCTCTCGAAAAATTAAACGATTTTGAGTATGAAGGTAAAAAAGTGTTGGCAAGCCGATTAGGATATAGAATTACAAGTACTTTTTCATACAGATGTTTAAACCGTTTATTTGATGAGCCAAACGCGGTATTCAATGAAAAAATGTTAAAACCCGAGTTACAAGGTTTCGAAGACTATGTTGATGGAATAAATAACATTGTTGAAGCTCAGCAAAAAGTAGCACTAAGGTATTTTGAAGATGGAAGTATTGAAGCTGCCATTCCTCCTTTAAAAATATTGTTACACATTATGGCTTATGGACATTATGAAGGTAAAGATATTAGTGACCCTGATTTAAGAGCATTTTTTGAAAGAGAGTATACTTTAAATAGAAATTGGTATAGAGAACGTTTAATTATTAAGCAACAAAAAGATGTAGCCTTTTATAAAAAACATATTTTGTATTTAGAGACATTTATTTCAAATTCTAACAATGCAGATATTGTTATAGAATTAGATTTGTTGAGAAAACTTAAAAATGTTAAAGAACTTTATAAACAAGCGAAATCAGAAAATTATTTGAAAAATTTAATAGGTACCATTGGAGCAGATCCGTTGTATAGAAAATAATTAATTTGGTTTTTCATTTATTAAAAACTGTAGTTAAGGTTAAACTTTTTCTACAGTTTTTATTTTCTAGGATGAAAAGTATTCACCACCTCTTTTAAAAAGCTTCTATCTAAATGCATATAAATTTCTGTGGTTGTAATACTTTCGTGTCCTAGCATTTGTTGTATAGCTCTTAAATCTGCCCCACGTTCTAATAAATGAGTAGCAAATGAATGTCTAAATGTATGCGGACTTATTTTCTTTTTTAAATCTACCTTAATAGCTAAATTTTTTACAATGGTAAAAATCATTACACGTGTTAAATTTTTCCCTCTTCTATTTAAAAAAACAGTGTCCTCGAATCCTTTTTTAACGTTTATATGAACTCTAATATCATTTATATAATTTATAATGTATTGTTGAGTTTGTGTGTTTATTGGTACAAAACGCTGTTTGTTTCCTTTCCCTAAAACCCGAATAAAACCTTCTTCAAAAAACAAATCTGAAAGTTGTAAACTAACCAATTCAGAAACACGTAAACCACAGCTGTATAGTGTTTCAATAATAGTTCTATTTCGCTCACCTTGAGGCTCACTTAAATCAATTGCATTTATTAATTTGTCAATATCCTCAAGAGCTAATGTGTCGGGTAATTTTAATCCAATTTTAGGTGTTTCAATTAAATCAGTAGGATTGTCTTTTCTATATTCTTCAAAAATTAAATAATCAAAAAAATTTCGAATTCCAGAAATTAATCTTGCTTGTGAGCGTGCATTTATAGTTTTTGAAATGCTGTAAATAAATTCTTGAATTGTGGTTTCATTTATATCAATTGGTGAAATAACAATGTTGTTATCTTCTAGGTAAAAAATTAATTTTTTCACATCACGACCATAACTATCTATAGAGTTTTTTGCCAACCCTTTTTCAATTTTTAAATAAGTAATATAATCTATGAATGCACTATTCCATTTCATTTTGTAAATATAATCATTTACAAAGTTGATTATTAAAACATTTTTTAATTTAGTGTTTACGTATAAATAAGTATCTTAGTTGCATTAAATTTATTTTTTATGAAAAATTATAGTTTAAGTATCCTAGTTTTAATTTTTATATTAAATTTTAATGCATTAAAAGCACAAAGTTTAAATAAATTTGGTGTGAAAGTTGGAGTTAATTCAGTTGATATTAGAGATAAAATAAGTGACAATGGAATTATACATTTAAATAAAACAGGGTTTTATTTAGGTGCTTTTATTGAGTTTAGAAGAAGTGTAAATTTTTCTATTCAGCCAGAAGTGTATTATTCTGCAAATAATAATAAAGTTGATGAAAACGTTGGATTGTTGCATATTCCAGTACTGTTAAAATATAAATTAGGGAACAGATTAGAACTTTATGCAGGTCCAGAATCTCAATTTTTACTTTCTGTTGAAGGGCAGGATATTAGTAAAGATAAAAATTACAAGAAATTTATTTTATCCGCTAGTGCTGGTGTTGGTTTTTTAGTTTCAGATGAATTTAGTATTGATGCACGTTACAATATGGCAATTTCTAATTATATGGATTTTGGTAATCGTACCAATAAAAAGCTTAATTTTATTCAAGTAGGTTTGGCATATAAATTTGATAATTAACTTAATGAAACATCTGTATTTAATAATAATTTTTAATTTTGAAGTCAGAAGGATAAACTTCTAAATTATTTACAACAATTTTATGAAAATATTAATTTTAAATGGTCCAAACCTAAATTTGTTAGGAAAACGTGAACCTAAAATTTATGGAAGTTTAACTTTTGAAGCTTATTTTAAATCCTTAGAAAAGAAGTTTGCGACTATAGAATTGCATTATTTTCAAAGCAACATTGAAGGAGAGATTATTAATAAATTACATGAAGTAGGCTTTAATTTTGATGGAGTTGTTTTAAATGCTGGAGCTTATACTCACACCTCTGTTGCAATTGGAGATGCTATAAAAGGTATTGAAACTCCTGTAATTGAAGTTCATATTTCAAACGTACATTCTAGAGAAGATTTTAGACATATTTCATTTATTGCTCCTAATGTAAAGGGTGTAATAGCAGGTTTTGGTTTAAAAAGTTACGATTTAGCTATACAAAGTTTTTTGTAGAAATAATTTTGTTAATTTAATGCTTGTTCCCAATCAGCTATTAAATCTTCTATATGCTCAATTCCAACTGAAATTCTAAGTAAATTATTTGGAGTTAAACTATCAGGACCTTCAACGGATTGCCTATGTTCTACAAGACTTTCAACACCACCTAAACTAGTAGCAGTTGTAAAATATGCTAATTTTGTTGAAATTTTAAATGCTTCTTCTTTGGTGCCATCAATTAATATAGATAGCATTGCACCAAAACCATTATCTTGTTGGTTAATTGCTAAATTATGTTGTGGATGACTTTTTAACCCAGGATAATTCACTTGTTTAACTTTTGGGTGTTTTTCTAAATATTTAGCCAATTTAAAAGCATTCTCGCTTTGTTTAGAAACCCGCAAATGTAAGGTTTGAATTCCTCTACCAATAAGCCAACAATCAAAAGGAGCAGGTACAGCACCATTTAATTGTTGAATAGATTTTATTTTAGATGCAATTTTTTCATCATCTAAAACTACAGCGCCTCCTAAAACATCACTATGTCCTCCAAAATATTTTGTTGTAGAATGAATTACAATATCTGCACCAAAATTTAAAGGATTTTGAAAAACAGGAGTTAACCAAGTATTATCAACAACGCATAATGCATTGTTTTTATGTGCTAATTTAGAAACTGCTTTGATGTCACTTAATTTTAATTGAGGATTTGAAGGTGTTTCAACCCAAATCATTGCGGTATTTGGTTTTATGGCGTTTTCAAGAGCTTGTAAATCAGTCATATCAACTTGACTATAACTTAATCCCCAAGGTTTTAAAACTTCATTAAATAATTTTTTAATAGTAAAGTAAATATCATCAGGTAATATAACGTGGTCTCCTGTTTTTAAACTTTGTAAAATAGCGCTAACCGCTGACATTCCAGAAGAAAATGCAAAAGCATATCTACCGTTTTCTAATTTAGCAATACTTTTCTCAATAACTTGTCTATTTGGATTGTCATTTCTAGAATATACAAAATCGTTATTATAAGTACCATTGGCATTTCTTTTATAAGTACTTGATAAGTATATAGGGATACTAACAGGATTAACATCTGAAAACGTATTCTCTGTACTTTTTATAGCTAAAGTTTCAAATTTTGGTTTCATTGAATAGTATTTTTATGTGATTTTTTATAAAATTCTAATTTATATTAAAGGAAGTGTCTTTAACTTTAAAACAACGTTCTTTACCTAAATATGCTGGATTTCCATGTTCTTCGGACCAAAACCCATCTAAAATATCGTTTGAAATACAACGATAAAAAACTACACCTTTATAGGTGTTTAAATCTTCACCTTGGTAATTAAAGTTAATAACTAAAATACCATCCTTAAAAAATCCTGTTCCAAATTGTTTTTGTGAGTTATTAATCAGCCATTTACCGATAATTCTGTTATTATCGTCTACTGATAATGTTAAAGTGCCTTTATAAGTATTATTTGTTTCATCTTGATTACTACCAATTATAGTATAATTACCAACTAAATTGGTTACAGAAATAAGTTTGGACATTTTATTATTTTGCTGATTTGTAGTTAAATTTCATTTCAACTTCTTTTTTGTCTTCATATTTAAATATAACATAAATATTTAATGCATCTTCATTTAGTTTTTCAAAAGTAAGTCCATCAAAATAGACTTTATTCTTTTCTATTTTAACAAGTGGAAACTCAATAGATTCATTTTTTTCCTCCCAACCTTTTAAATCTTTGTCAAAATGTTTAATACGAAGTAATAGGCTTCTGTTTTCTTCGGTAATTGTACATAACTCATAAAACTGAACAACTTCATCTACCACTAATTTAAATGATCCCATCATAGATTTACCTAATGGAGCGGTCCAAACTTCTTCGGTAATTCCACCTAAGGCTTCTCCTTGCCAATGACCGGTAATCCAAGCCACATCTTCTATACCAGCATCTGGACTATCTTTACCTTCTAGTTTTACCGTATTTTGAGATAATAATATAGTGGAAACTAGAAATAATAACGAGGCTAAAAAGTTTTTCATTTTAAAATATAAATTACCTTACTAAACTAATGCTATTTATTAAGAAAAACAATTACATAGTTGTTACTAAATAATCTTTTAATTCTTGATATGTTGAAATTTTAATTGAAATTTTTTCCTTATCAATTACATTCTTTATTTGTTGTGGATATTCAATAGTTTCATTTAATACGGGTTCAACTACATCTAGAAACTTAACTGGGTGGGCAGTTTCTAAAAATATGCCTTGACCTTTTTTATTTTTTAAATATTTCTTCAAACCTAAATACCCAACTGCTCCATGAGGATCTGCAATATAACCAGACTTCTTTTTTATTTCTTTCATGGCGTCTCGTGTATCATCATCTGAAAAGGAATACGAGGTAAGATGTTTTTTTAACTCTTTATCAGTGTCATAAATTTCCTGAATTCTAACAAAATTACTTGGATCACCAACGTCCATTGCATTTGAAATAGTTTGTTTTGAAGGTTTTGCAGTATAAACTCCAGTTTCAAAATAATTTGGAACAATATTGTTTGCATTGGTTGCAGCAATAAATTGTTTAACAGGCAAGCCTAATTGTTGTGCCATTAGACCCGCACAAATATTTCCGAAATTACCACTTGGAACAGAAAATACAAGATCTTTCTTTTTATTTTTCAATTGTTTGTAGGCGAAAAAGAAATAAAACATTTGTGGTAACCAACGTGCTACATTAATAGAATTTGCAGAGGTTAAATTTCTTTTTGAAGTTAATTCCTCATCTAAAAAAGCTTTTTTCACCATTGCTTGGCAATCGTCGAAAGTACCATTAACTTCTAATGCTTTAATATTTTGCCCTAAAGTAGTTAGTTGTTTTTCTTGCACATTACTAACCTTTCCACTTGGGTATAAAATCACTACATCAACACCTTCAACTCCCAAAAAACCGCTTGCAACAGCTCCTCCTGTATCTCCAGAAGTTGCCACTAAAACAGTTACTTTTGTTGCTTTTTTGTCTTTGTTGAAATACCCAAAACAACGTGCCATAAATCGAGCTCCAACATCTTTAAAAGCCATTGTTGGTCCGTGAAATAATTCTAATGTTGCAATATTTTTTTTGATTTGTACAACTGGAAAATCAAAGTTCAAGGTATCATTAATAATTTCTTTTAATTCCTTTTCAGGAATTTCATCACCTATAAATTGTTTAATCACTTCATATGCAATTTCAGTATTATTAAAATACTCAATATGATTAAAAAAACCTTTAGCTAAAGGTGAAATACTTTCAGGAAAATACAACCCCTTATCTGGTGCAATTCCTTTAACAACTGCATTCTTAAACGATACATTTGGTGCTTTTTTATTTAAACTATAATACTGCATTTTTTTATTTCTGTTTAATTGTTTGAATAGTTTAATTTTTTTACTGTTTTTGCGAAGTAAATTTAAATTTAATGAGGTAACCTCTTGTTAATGAGTTAGATTACACCATTTTTTTAAAAACTTCATTATGACGATGGTTTGATTTTTATAATTCTTTTATTCCTTGTTTATTAACTTTTGAAACGTGGACATCATATTCAATTCCAACTTTTTCATAAACACTTTTCATTGCTTCGGCAACTTTTAAAGCAGTTTCTTTGCCTTTGCTTAATGCAAATATAGAAGGTCCAGAACCAGAAATTCCACAACCTAAGGCTCCAGCATTTAGAGATTTATTTTTTACAGGATCAAAAGCTGGAATGAGAATAGAACGAATAGGTTCTATAATATAATCTTCTAAAGAACGACCAATTAATTCGTAATCTTCTGTGTATAAACCACTAATTAAACCTCCAACATTTCCCCATTGTTTAATGGCATCTTTTAAAGGAATATTAGTTTTTAATATTTCACGGGCGTCAGAAGTTTTTACTTCTATTTGCGGATGAATTACTGTTGCATATAATTTTGAAGGCGTATTAATACTAATAATGTCCAATGGATTGTAACTTCTCACTAATGTAAAACCACCAAAAAGGGCAGGAGCCACGTTGTCTGCGTGTGCTACCCCAGTTGCCAAGCGCTCACCTTCCATTGCAAAACGCACTAAATCTGTAGAGTTAAAAGGATTTCCTAATAATTTGTTTATTGCCCAAACAGCCCCGGCAGAACTTGCAGCACTGCTTCCAATTCCACTTCCAGGTTTTATACGTTTGTCAATTTCAATTTCAAAACCAAAATCACTTTCCGTTTCAGCTAATAGAGCTAACGCAGCAACTCCTGCAACATTATTATGCGTTTCTAAAGGTAAATCTTGACCAATAATTTTTGTAATAGTCACACCTTTTTTTGCAACTTTACGGATAAGCATTTCATCGCCAACATTATCTAATGCCAAGCCAAGTACATCAAAGCCACAAGATACATTGGCTATTGTGGCAGGTGCAAATATTTTTAGTTCTTCATTTTTCATTATCGAAGCAGAGTTATTTATTTTGCTACTATTAAAATTACAATTTATTCTTTAGTTTAGGTCGTTTCAACTAGGTTAAATAACCATTTAGTATATTTTAAATTCTAAAATAATTAGTTATTTCCAATTCTAATAATATCGGCAAATAGGCCAGAGGCAGTAACATCTGCACCAGCGCCAGCACCTTTAATAATTAGCGGTTGTATAGGATATCTGTCAGTAAAAAATAATACAATATTATCACTTCCATCTAAATTATAAAACGGATGATCTGCTGGGATTTCTTGTAAACCTACTTTGGCTTTTCCTTTATCAAATTCTGCAACAAATTTAAGTCGACAATTATTTGAGGCAGCTTTTTTATAGATTTTGTTGAAATGTTCAGCTTCTAATTTTAGAGTTTTTAGAAATTCTGGAACTGTATCTGCAGCTAATGAAGCTTTTGGTAAAAAAGAATCATTTTCAATATCATTTAACTCTAATATTGTGCCGCTTTCTCGCGCTAAAATTAAAATCTTACGCATTACATCTACACCGCTTAAATCTATACGAGGATCAGGTTCTGTATAACCTTGAATTCCTGCTTGTTCAACTACATTGTAAAAAGAATTTTCTTCATTAAAATTATTAAATACGAAGTTTAAACTTCCCGATAAAACTGCTTGAATTTTATTAACTTTATCACCAGATGCAATTAGGTTTTTTAACGTGTCAATTATTGGCAACCCGGCACCTACATTTGTTTCAAACAAGAAAGGAGCGTTGTATTCACGCGCTAATTGTTTTAAATTTAGGTAGTTAGTGTAATTGGAAGAGCAGGAAATTTTATTACACGTTACAACTGCAACACTTTCTTTTAAATAATTAGCATATAATTTAGAAATATTTTCATTTGCAGTATTGTCTATAAAAATGCTATTTCTGTAGTTTAAATCGGTTACTTTTTGATGAAACAAATCCATATTCAAAGCTGTTCCTTTTTCTAAAGCTGGTTTCCAGTCTTTTAAATCGATACCATCTTCATTGAATATCATTTTTTTAGAGTTTGTTAAAGCAATAACTCTAACTTGTAACCTTAAATTCTTTAGTAAATAAGCTTGTTGCTGCTTAATTTGTTCCAATAATTTTCCACCAACATTTCCAACGCCAACCACAAATAAATTTAATTGTTTTGTTTGGTTTTCAAAGAATTCTGAATGTAAGGTGTTTAATGCTTTTTTAATGTCTTTATGCAGAATTACTGCTGAAATATTTTTTTCAGAAGCACCTTGAGCAATAGCTCTAATATTTACATTATTTTTCCCTAAAGTACTAAACATTTTACCACTAATACCTTGATGACTTTTCATATTATCACCAACTAAAGCAATAATTGCATTGTTTTCTTCAACAATTACAGGTTTAATTTTAGCGTGTTCAATTTCATAACTGAACTCTGTATCAATTGCATTTTTAGCTTTAATTGTATCATTATTACTAATTGCAAAACAAATTGAATGTTCAGATGATGCTTGTGTAATTAACGAGATGTTAATTTTTTCTAAAGATAAGGCTTCAAACAAACGTTTAGAAATTCCAGGAATACCAATCATTCCACTACCTTCCAAAGTAATTAATGCCATATTTTCAATATGACTAATTCCTTTAATTGGATTTTTGTTTGACGATTCTTGTGTAATTAAAGTTCCTGCGGCATCTGGTTCAAACGTGTTTTTTATACAGATAGGAATTTCTTTTTTAAGTACTGGTTGAATGGTTGGTGGATATAATACTTTTGCGCCAAAATGCGATAATTCCATGGCTTCTTGATACGAAATATTTGGGATCGGAAATGCTTCACGTACAAACTTAGGATTGGCAGTATACATGCCACTTACATCGGTCCAAATCTCTAATATTGAAGCATTGGTTGCGGCTGCAATTATTGCTGCAGTATAATCTGATCCACCACGACCTAAAGTAGAAACTTCTCCATTTTCTGTTTTAGCTACAAAACCAGGAAGTACAACAATTTTAGAATTGTTTTGCTTGAAGTATTCTTTAATTTTAGAAGTTGTTTGAGAAAATAAAACAGCAGCGTTTGAAAAATTATTATTGGTAACAATCAATTCTTGTGAATTTTTTAGAATAACATCTAAATTGTTGCATTGCATTGCATTTGCAATAATAAAAGAAGAAAATAATTCGCCAAAACTCACAATCTTATCAGAAGTTTTATTTGATAATTCATTAACTAAAAAGACACCTTCTAGTGTATTTTCTAATTTATTCAACATTTTTTTTATTTCCCCTAAAACATTACTTTGATTATTTATAGGGATTAATTCTCGTACAACCTGAACATGTTTTTCTTCTATAGTCTCAAAAGTTTTTTTATAATCTTTATTGCCGCTACAGGCTAAATTACCAGCTTCTAACAATAAGTCTGTTATACCACCAAGAGCAGAAACAACTACAGCGATCTTATTTTTTTTAGAACTTTTTTCTACGATGCTTATTACTTTGTTTATATTTTCTGAAGATGCTACCGACGAGCCTCCAAATTTTAATACTTTCATGTGTTTATATTTATTGTTTTTTTAATGGTCACATGCTGTTCGCTATTAATCATTCTCATAGGTGATAAAATTTTGAACATGCTCGTTTCATATTAATGTTTTATAATGAATTTTTTGAATTGTAATTTTTGTTTTCAAAATAATGAAAACGAATGTGTACGGATGATATAACAGAATAAAACCCCTAAAGGGTTGTTGTAGTAGTTGTAGCAATAATTAAGTTGCGCATTTGAAATGCGTTTTGTAGTAACTTATATGTTTTTGCTAGTTGCATTGGGTAAAATTAACTATTTTTTTAAAACAACAATACTTTTATACGAATTTTAATAAAATATTATTTTATACTTAAAAATTCTATACACTTCTCATTATTTTGTGTGACTTTTTATGAATAACGAAAAACTCCGAAGCTGAGTTCGGAGTTTTAATTATTTTTATAAATCTATAATTACTTGATTTTGCAATAAATCTTCAAAAGATTCTTCTTTTCTAATAAGGTAATCTTTTCCTTCATACACCAGAACTTCCGCAGGTCTAAAACGTGAATTGTAATTAGATGCCATTGAAAAACAATAGGCTCCCGCATTGTTAAAACATAATATATCACCTTCTCTAATTTCACTAATTCTTCGGTTAGAGCCAAAGGTATCAGTTTCACATATATAACCTACAACAGAGTAGTAGCGTTCGCGTCCTGTTGGATTTGAAACATTGTGAATATGATGATAAGAATCGTACATCATTGGTCGTATAAGATGATTAAATCCAGAATCTATACTTGCAAAAACGGTAGAAGTTGTTTGTTTTACAACGTTAACTTTTGCTAAAAACGAACCAGCTTCACTTACTAAAAATTTTCCTGGCTCAAACATTAGGGTTAAATCTTTTCCGTAATTTTTACAGAATTTATTGAATCGTTTTGTTAAACGTGCTCCTAGTTCCTCAATATTTGTTGAAATATCACCTTCTTTATAGGGTACTTTAAAACCACTACCTAAATCTATAAATTCAAGGTTTTTAAAATCTTTTGCCGAATTGAAAATAATTTCGGTGGCTGCTAAAAATACATCAATATCTAAAATATCTGAGCCTGTGTGCGTATGAATTCCGTTAATTTTCATACCAGTATTTTCTATAACACGTTTAATAAGCGGAATTTGATGGATTGAAATTCCAAATTTAGAGTCGATATGACCAACAGAAATTTTATGATTTCCACCTGCCATAATATGCGGATTGATGCGCACACAAACTGGAACGTTAGGGTAGTGGTGACCAAACTGTTCTAATATAGAAATATTATCTATATTTATTTGGACACCAAGTTTAGCAACTTCTTCAATTTCTTCTAAAGAAACACCGTTTGGTGTAAATATGATATCTTCAGGAGCAAAACCAGCTGTTAATCCTAACTTTACTTCTTGAATAGAAACAGTATCAATTCCTGAATTTAATTTTTTAAATAATTTTAATATACTAATATTGGTATTTGCTTTTACGGCATAATTTAATTTTAAATTTTTTACGCCTTCAAAAGCATTTATAATTCGATCGTATTGTGAAGTAATTTTTTCAGCGTTGTAAACATACAACGGACTTCCATATTTTTCTGAAAGTGACACTAATAATTGATTATCCATTCATTTTTTTTTAAAGGCCAAAAATAGAAAATGCTTTTAATTATTAAAATATATTTTTGTAAAATAACAATATTTAACAGTTTGTTAATTATTAAGTTTACAGGTTGTTCTTAACTAGCAAACAAGTTGAACGTAGTTTCAGCTAATTGTTCCTTTTTAAAATTATAAATAGTGTCAGTATTATTTTTAATGTAATAATTTAAAATTCGCTTAATATCATTATTATCTTTTTGCGATGTTATAATCTTATTATAATCGTCAACATTTTCAAGTTGTTCCGTTTTATCTGCATAACCATATCCTTTATAAATTCCATTTAAAATTAGTATATAAGCATTTTCATTTTCTGTTCTTCCAGCCACCTTTATTATAAAGTTTTCAGTTTTATATTTAACTGATTCAATTGCTTCTAATACTCTCTTATTATAGCTTTTAGCAGCTTCCTCATCTTTACAAATACCCTTACATTGCTTTATCTGGTAATGAAAACAAGTAGCAACATTGGTTTGTAAATGGCAATATTTAGGACATAATTTATATGTTTCACATAATTTTTCTAAAAATAACCTGCATTCCGTAAGGTTGTAAAATTTTAGTAATGGATTGGAAATCAATTTTAATCGGTTGTATGCTAAGTGGAGTACGCCATTTCTGTCTTCATAGCTAAATAATCCTATAATTTCATTTGACCGGCGTTGGGCTCTGTTATATTTGGGATATATTTTTTTTATTTCAGAAGATTCTAGTAATAAGGCAACTAACTCGCTTCCAGTTTCTTTAAAAGTAATAGTTGCTATTTCTAAACACATTTTTACTTCTTTTTTTGATTTATCGTAAAAATGACTGACAACACGTTGTTTTATATTGTTTGCTTTACCAACATAAATAATTTCATTTTTTATGTTTTTAAAATAATAAACACCGGCTTTTTCTGAAAGATTATCAATATTTTCTTTAGGAAGCATTGGCGGCAATGTTGCCTGGCGTGAACGCGGTTTTAAAAACGAATTAATTGTAAGTAGTGAAGTGTCTAATTTTAAAAGTTTTTCAAATAAAATTGTGGTAGCTTCCGCATCTCCCTTTGCCCTATGCCTGTCTTTTATTACAATATTTTGAGAATTGCAGAGGGCACCCAAACTATACGATTTCAATCCTGGAATTAATTTACGAGATAAGCGAATTGTACATAGTTTTTTTCGTTTAAATTCGAAACCAAGATCCTTAAATTCTTTGTTAATAATATTATAATCAAAATTTACATTGTGCGCCACAAAAATGCAATCTTCAGTTATTTCTTGTACTTTTTTTGCAATTTCATAAAACTTTGGAGCACCACCAACCATAGCATTTGTAATACCAGTTAAATTTGTAATAAAAGGCGGAATAACACATTCAGGGTTTACGAGTGTTGTATATTCATCAATAATTTTTTTACCGTTGAAAATAAAAATAGAAATTTCTGTTATTTTTGAACTATGCCCCGTAGTTTCTATATCAACAATTGCGTACATTTAATTTATTGATTTTTTAAGTTCTTTTAATTCAACGCCCAATTGGGTTAACATATTTGCAATGCTGCTGATTTTTAATTCGTGCTCATCGTATTCTTGGGTGTTAATGCTGCAAGTAAATTCCCATAATTCTAAAACCTCATCAATGTGCACATAATAAGGATCGTATTTTTTGTTGTCTGAAGCTAAAAGCAGCATATTATGCTCGTCTATTTTATCGAAAACGCGTTTGTACACAATACCATCATTTAAGGTAATAATAATGTATGTTTTACCATTTTTTAATTCCCGAATATTTTCAACAAACCGCGCAACCACATAAGAACCACTTTTAACAGGTAGCATAGAATCTCCTTTAATAGGGAAGGCTCTATGAGTTCCAGTTGGTAAAAATGGCAATTTAATTTTATTTAAATGTTCAATATATTCTGGATCTGAATAACCTCTTAAATAACCTGCAGAAGCTTCGACAGGAATAATTTCTATTAAATCTTCGTTTTGACCATCAACAGATATTGGAAATAATACTCTTTTAGTTCCAATTTTTAGAAAATTTAAATCCGTAGCTTTTGTTAAATCATTTTTAGCCAATAAGTCAATAGAAATATCAAAAAAATCTGATAGTTCCATTAAAAAATCTATGGAAGGCATTGCCCTATTTTCTTCATAAGAACTTATTCTTGAACGTGAAACATTTAATTTTTCTGCAAATTGTTCTTGGGTTAACCCTTTTAAGGTTCTGAGATGTTTTATGTTTTTTGATAAAAAATTCATGTTGCTAAATTTGTAAGCTTAATTTGCTAATATTTTTAGCTAATATACTAAAAATATATAAAATTTTTAATGAATTTAAAAAATGTTGAAATTTTAAAATTAAACCATGTTACCAGTTATTTGGTAAAGTCTTATATAAAAAATTTAGGATATATTAGTATGATATTTTTGAATAAAAAATGTAAATTTGGAAGTGTATCTATTAAAGGTAATACTTTTTGATGTTGTGATTTTTAAGTATTGTAAAAAAAATTAGATTGAAAAATAATTCATAAAAATAATTCATAAAAAATTTACTTAAATATAAAATACTATGGCAAAAACAATTAAAGGTACAATTGCGATATTAACTGGAGGCGGAGATGTTCCTGGTTTAAATCCTGCAATTAGAGCAATAACAATTCGTGCAATACGTGAAGGTTATAGAGTTATTGGTTTACGAAGGGGATGGGCAGGAATTGTAGAACTTATACAAGATAAAAAAGTTGATAACAGCAATAATTTTGTAGAACTTACACAAATTATTGTAAATAGAGCAGGACGTACAGGTGGTACTTTTTTACATAGTTCAAGAACACGTCCAAGTCATTTACCAAAAGCAAACGTTCCTAAGCATTTACAAGATACCTATAAAGAAGAATATAATGATTTAACGAAAGTTGTTTTAGACAATTTAAACTATTTGGGTGTAGATTATTTAATTCCAATTGGAGGCGATGATACTTTAAGTTATGCTGTTAGATTGTATAAGGAAGGTGTAAAAGTTGTTGCAATTCCTAAAACTATGGATAATGATGTTCCTGGAACAGATTATTGTATAGGTTTTAGTACGTGTATTACTAGAACTATAAATATGACCAATACTTTAAGAACTTCTGCTGGCTCTCATGAGCGATTTTTAGTGTTAGAAGTATTCGGTAGGTATGCAGGTTATACAGCAATGTTACCAACAATGGCAGGAGCCGCAAACCGTTGTGTAATTCCAGAATTTAAGTTTAGTATAGATAAGCTTACAGAAAGGTTAATGGAAGATAGAAATGAAAATCCAAGTAAATATTCTGTGGTGTTAGTTTCAGAAGGCGCTATGTTTGAAGGAGGAGAAATGGTGTTTAAAGATGGTGAAAAGGATCAGTTTGGACATGCAAAACTTGGAGGTATAGGAGAATTAGTTTCTCAGCGTTTAAAAGAATTATCGCCAAAATACAACAATGGTAAAAAAGTAAATGTAATCAATCAAAAATTAGGATATTTAGTTAGAGGTGGTGATCCAGACGCTATTGATTCTATTGTGCCTATGGCTTATGGAAATTTAGCTTTAGATTTAGTTTTAAAAGGTGTGCATGGTAGATTGGTAGTATTAAAAAATGGACGTTATGACAATGTTCCTATTGATGTTGTTACTGGAGAATCTAAAGTTGTAAATATTGAAAAGTTTTATAATACAGATAGACTTTGCCCAACATATAATAGTTTTGAAATGAATCCGCTATTTATTATGACAAGCGATTAATTTTTAATTATTCCGTTTTTATAATTTTAAAAAAACCTTGTAAAATTGTTAATTATCAATTCTGCAAGGTTTTTTATTTGATTATCAATTTTTATTTCCTTAGATACTAGGTCGAAGAAAGGTTCATACTTTATGTAAAACCTATTTCTCAAAATATTGGAGTTATGGGTTTTGTTTATAGTTTTATCTTCAATTTTTATTTTTCAGATTTTTATTTTGCAATCCATAAAGGCAATTCCAAGTCTTGATTAAAAAGCTCCTCAGTAACGCTTCCTACAATTAAAGAAGAGAATGTATTTCCTCCTTTGTCTCCAACAATCAAAAGGTCTGCTTTAGCAATTTCTGCTTTGTAACTTAGTTTATTTGCTACTCCGTTCTCTCTTCCCGGAATAATTTCTGAAGATAATTCACCTTTGTATCCAATTTTTTTAATGAATTTGTTATATTTTTCTTTTAAATGATTTTCTATCTTCAAATCAAGATGTTCTTTTGGAATGTAAGGTGAGAATTGAATTGGCACACTGTAAACGTGTACTGCTTTTACTTGGGCATCAGTAGCTTTCTGTATACTTTTAGCAACTTCAAAAACCTTCTTTGAAGCATTTGAAAAATCTGTTCCGGCCCAAATATTACTAATAGCTGGTTTCGCATTTTTGGGAATAGACAAAATATTACATTTAAGTAGACGTAGTAATTTTCCGCTAACTGCTCCAGAACCTTTTAAACCATTTTTATTTCCAATTAAAGCAAGTTGAATTTTATATTTGTTTACAATATAATTAATAAGGGATTCAGAATAAGGATCTTCAGAAATAAGAACTTCCCATTCTACTGAAGAAGTAAATTTTTCTTCTACTTTTTCGTTTAACTCATCTCCAATTATTTCATCAAGGTTAATATCCCTTAATTGTTCTTCAAATAATTCTGAAATCTCATATTTTTTGATATTGTGTACAAAATAAACTTTTTCAACCTTAAGAGTTTCGGCTATAAATGATGCATACTCAATTAAAGTAGTGTCTATACCTGAAAGATCTAAGGCAACTAGAATGTTTTTTATTTCTGTCATTATAAGGATTATTTAATGTTGTTTTGCTGATTAATATTTCGTTTTTTAACTATGGTAGAAACAATTTCTTCGTAATTTTCTAGTTCTTTTTGAGTTTCTCGCTTTTTTAGTTTTCGAAGGTCTTCATTCAAACCTTTATATAGAGAAAAACACATAATTATTAAGATTATGGCAAAGGGTAATCCTGTAACAATAGTAGCTGTTTGAAGCGCTTGTAAACCACCGCCTATTAAAAGAACCGCAGCAATACCACCTTCTGCAAAGGCCCAAAAAACTCTTTGACCTACTGGCGCATCTAGTTTACCTCCGGAGGTTAAGTTATCTACCACCAAAGATCCAGAATCTGAAGAAGTTATAAAGAATCCTGAAATCAAAATTATAGCAATAATATTAAGAATAAATGCAAAAGGATAATCTTCTAAAAACACAAATAGAGCAGTAGCAATATTATTATTTACTGCTTCTACAATTGTTTCATTTCCAAGAAGAGCTTCATGTATTGCTGTGCTTCCAAAAGTGGAAATCCAAAAAAAAGTTACAATGGAAGGTGCTATTAAAACGCCTAAAATAAACTCTCTCACAGTTCGTCCTTTAGAGATACGGGCTATAAACATCCCTACAAAAGGAGACCAGGCAATCCACCATCCCCAATAAAAAATTGTCCAGGCATTTTGCCAATTAGAACCAGTATAACTTTCTGTCCAAGTTGCAATTTCTAGAAAACCAGAGAAATAACTTCCTGTATTTTGTATGAATGATTTAAAAATAAAGATAGTTGGTCCTAATATTAATACTACCAAGAGAAATAGTACCGCAATTCTCATATTCCATTCACTCAAAACTCTTACCCCTTTATCTACTCCTAAAACTACTGAAATAGTGGCAACTAAGGTTATACCAATAATTAATATAATTTGAGTTTGTACACTGCCGTCTATTTGAAAGAGGTGATTTAATCCAGCCCCAATTTGTTGTACGCCCATTCCTAAAGATGTAGCAAGACCAAATAAAGTGGCTAGTACTGCGAAGATATCTATTGCATCTCCAATTTTTCCGTAAATTCTATCTCCTAAAAAAGGATAAAAAATTGATCTGATAGTTAGGGGAAGCCCACGAGAATAAGTGAAATATGCCAGTGATAACCCTACTAACGCATACACTGACCAAGCGTGGAAACCCCAATGTAGAAAGGTAAATCTCATAGATTCCTTGGCTGCCTCAGCAGTTCCACCTTTTGCCATTGGTGGACTTAGAAAATGGTAAATTGGTTCTGAAATACTCCAAAACAACAATCCAATTCCCATTCCCGCACTAAATAACATTGCAAACCATGAAATTGTTTTAAATTCGGGTTTCGCGCTTTGTCCTCCAATTCTTAAATTTCCAAATTTACTGAAGGCCAGATAAATCATAAATATTAGAAATACATTTATACTTAATATAAAAAACCAACCCGCTTTGTTTGATACAAAATTCTGAATTGTTGTAAAATATTGTTCTGTTCTATCTTTAAACATCAGTGTTAAAGTAATGATAATGATTATAGTAATTGCTGAGGTAAAGAATACAGGACCATTTACGTTCAACCCAAAAATGGATTTTTTTTCATCACTTCTTATTATCTTCTTAGCCATAAAATATGATATTTTTAATGTAAATTAATTTTTATGAGAGTTTGAAATTCTCCTTATTATATGAATTTTAAAAATAGTAACCAATATTAATGTTAAACCTTGCTTCCCATTCAACATCTGCATTTCCTTTTGAGAAATCATCTACAAAATTTCCCCCTAACCAAGAATGATTGTATCCAGCGGCGTAATCAATATACGTATATACACTTCCTGCAGAGATTAAAACTCCGGTTACATTCATATAAGAATCTGTAAAACCAGAAGCTTTTTTTTGCATAAAAGCAAAATTATTATAAAATTGTAAATTTGATACAGGTCCCTTTTCTACAGCAACATTTCTAGAAATCGCCAAAGAGTACAAATTAAAATCGGCTGCAACTTCATAAGGAGCTCCGTAGGCAGCCATAGTTACTACATCTGTTGATTCTCCTTCTGTTTTCTTCGGGTTATAAGAAGCAGTAATAAATTGTGCTTTTCCATTCCATTTTCCCTTGGTTATTTCGTAATGAGCAGCAAAAGCAGCGTGATCTCCCATTTCTTCTGTGTCAAGATTATATAGACCACCATATTCTAAAGAAACACCCAATCTGCTTAAAGATTCTTTTCCAAACTTATAAACAAATTTTCCGTTTAATTGATTTATTTCTTTGTCTCTTCCAGCGATATCATAAGAATATCGGTTTGGAGAAGTTTCAGTGTTGTTGCCAAATCTTAATTCTTCAGCATTTTTAAAGAATGCAAATTGATATTCAAATTTTTCTCCTGTATGCAAGTATTTCACACCCATATCGTGATCATCCTCCATTCCTACATAATAGGTTAGGTTGAAAAACCAGTTATGAGAGTTATATTGTTGAATACCAAAAGGAACCTGAGTTAAACCAATATGAATTTGTTCTAGTTCATTAAAATTGTAACCTACCCAACCCTGCTTTAGAAAACCACCTCCAAACCCATCAGCATACATTCTGTATTCTGCATTTAGAAATAGTCCTTTATAAGCAGCTTTGGTATTTATTCTAAACATATCATATCCAAAATCACCACCACGTTTTTTTTGGCCTTCTTTCCAGGAAGATAAATTATAATTGAAACGCAATGCTCCACCAATTTTGACTTCTGGTTTTTCCTGTGCCATTATAGAAAATACCATTAACAATGCTAACACTGTAAGGTAAAAAGTTTTTGAGAATTGCAAACAAGTAATTTTTTTTAACATATAATTATTTTAATAAAATAGTGATAAAAACAAAAAAAACTGAAATTAACAAATAAAAGTTAATATTGAATTTATATAACAAGAGGTTGTGATGTGAAAAGGAACGTACTAGTACGTAGTAATTTTTGCAAAGATAAGTCAAATATAAAAGAACCTCAATTTTTTAGGATCTAAATTTATTCGATAAGTTTAAGATATATCAATAACCTTGTTACTTTCCGATACAATATGTAATTAGCCTATTTAATAAGGCTTGTAGTGTATTTGGCAACAAATAGGCAACAATTATAGTTTAACAAGTGTTAATTGAGGGTAAATAAAGATAATTAATAGGGATGACTTTCTTAACGGTAAATAGTTAAAATATTCACGCATAAAAAACCGCTACAAATTAATGCAACGGTTTTAAAAATAGTTTTTTAGATTTTAAAACTAAGACACAACACCAGAACTAATATAACTACTGTTTGAAACTTTACCATCTATTGAAACAAAAGCAATATATGTATAAAGTAAATCACCTGCATAATTAGCTGGTACAGCTAATGAAAAACCTTCATCTACTCTTGTAGAACCAACCATATTTGCTACAGATTCTTTTTTAGCAGGGTTATATACTAATAACATAGCTTTATCTGTTTCTAGGGCATTTATTCCTGTTGAATTGTCTGTCCAACTAAACCCTACTTGACCAGGAGTTGTATATGAAGCCGCAGGATCTAAAACACCTGGTAATGTTCCCTTACTCAATAATGCATTTTCATAATCTACTGTAAAATCAGGAGCTACCCCTGTAATTGCATTTGCCAATATTTCAGACATTGCAGCATTAAATGCTGTTTTCTTAATTGCGAAATTCTTATAACCAACATTAAGAAAATCCTTATTTGGTTGTAAAAATTCTAATGTAGCAGAAAACTTGTTTCTTTGATTTACTTGTCCTACTGTTCTTGGATTTGCCACGCTTGATGGCTTGATTCTGATGTAGTCAATTCCTTTCCAACTACCACCAATGATATTACCTACTTTACCAGATAAACCTCCTAAAATACCTTGAGCTATTTTACCCATTTTTTTATATATTAAATTAAACAAAATTTTATTCGGACTTGGTACGACTTTGGCCTGAAGTCTTTCCGTTTCCGTGTAATATATGGCAATAAGTATGCAATACTTTCATATCTGTTTCTGTTTCATTGTAT
Source organism: Lutibacter litoralis (assembly GCF_014646675.1). GTDB lineage: Bacteria > Bacteroidota > Bacteroidia > Flavobacteriales > Flavobacteriaceae > Lutibacter > Lutibacter litoralis. The sequence goes on from NZ_BMNS01000006.1 coordinate 194,998, forward strand.
TGCATTCTTTTGCTCTTTTATTAGAGTTGTATAATAATAGACTCTTGTAAATTGTTAAGTTGTCAGTAGGGCTAATTTTAGTTTTTGAATTGTTTGAAGTTGCATTTTTAAGTTTTCTTCAAAAGCATTAATTTTTTTTAGTTTCTCAACTTTTAAAATCCATTGTTGTTTTTGATTGCTTTTTAAAGCTTCATTAATTACTTTTTTAGCATCTGAAATGCAGATAAAAGGAATAACACTTCCTTTTAAATAATAACCGAAAAATCTACCAATTTTAAGGGATAAACAAAGGTAGAATAATGATTCCCGGGCGTCTTCTGAATGGGTTGTAATTACAAAACAATTCGGACAGGGTTTGTTCATCGGTTTTCCACTGTTTAAGCCTTTAGATAAAATAAAAAAGTGCGGTAAATTATAGGTTCTTCCGCTTCGATAGGTTTTGATTTCAAAAGTTGACATAGGTACGCAATTAAAGTTATGCTTCGCTGCGCTTCGCACATAATTTTAAAAGAAAATAAAAAAAGAAAGCTGTAATTTTAGGCAGTGTGGCTAAGGCTGTCAAGGTTTTTGAGAAAAATACAACCTGTGTTTTTATTAAAAAACGGAGACGAACTTTAGTGAGGTGGAGATTTTTTTCAAAACCCGTAGGGCTTGACCTTTATAGCCTTTTGAGGCTGGAGAAGGAAACTGCGTACTTTTGCTATCTTTTTTTATTTTTTATTTGAACCTAAATTATAATAGTATGGAAAATCCTTTTGAAATTATCATTGAAAAACTAATAGCAATTGAAAGAAGATTGATTAATTAATATAGAATCTAAAATTATTCATCAACCTGAATCTTTAGGTGTTGCTGAAATAATGACTTTACAGCAATTGGCTGATTATGCAAGTATGTCTAAAAGTCTTATTTATAAATTGACGAGTTCACGAGAAATACCACATTTAAAAAGAGGTAAGAGATTATATTTTAGTAAAATGGAGATTGACGAGTGGTTATTAAAACAAAAAATCAAAACTGTTGATGAAATTCAAAATGATGTAGATAATTATCTTGCAAAGAAAAAATGTTAGTTTAAACAGGTAATCGAGAGCTCAAATGCGATAGCATTTAGGCGAGCCGCCAGCGAGTTCGAACATAGGGTGTTGGGGCAAAAGCACGTTGCCTTTTCGGCATAAGTGCGTGCAACAACTACGTGGTACACGCAAGGGTGGCGGAGTTTTTGAAGCTATTGGAAAAACAAGGGCAACAATTGATTGAAGCTATTGAAGGATGGTTTGCGGTTGTGTAGCTTAAAGTTGTACTGACTTATTTAGGCTAAGGAATTTGAGGAGTTTAAGGAATTTGAGGGAAAGGATAACTATGGCTACTACAACTGCAGGAGGGATGGCTGAAATAGCTGATTGAATGCGTTGCTCTTGTGTGCGTTTGCAATATGTAATAATCCGTTGTATGCTTATTTGTTGAATGTTATTTTATTGTTGAATGATTATTAAATCAAATAAATTAGGTGGTTACTTGCAACGGTTATTTTATATGCAAAATGGCTGCTTTTCAAAACTGTGACACCCTTTTTTAGCCCGAAGTGAGCAGCAGGCGAGCCAAATTATGAAACAGCGGTTGTACCCAATAAAAAGATTTGCGTAGCAAAACATTAAAGGGTTTGGGTACAAAAGTAGCTGTGGGTGAGGAATGCGTGTAGTGTGTGAAATAAAATAAGTGAGTGCGCTGCAATGAGCACCCACTGGAGCACAAATTGTAGTGCAACGAACGGCAAGTACAAATGCGACAAAGGAGTGTTTTTAATTGTATTTTATGGAACGAAATGGAATAAATGACGAAGACCTTATTACCTGCACGAATGTTTGTGATTTGTTCTGTATATCCTAATGGAAACGAATTTCAGAGAGCGCAAAGGCAAAGAGTAAGTGCTTGCTTTTTTAGCAAGTTCTTACTGAGCGGAATTGAAAGCTGTATTTTTAGTTTCATTCTAAAGTGATATAAACTGTAATTGTTGAGGCCTTGAAACAAATGCAGGGTGACATAATGATTGAAAAATACTGCTGTAAATGTTTATTTGAATTATATAATAGTAACAAAATAAAAGTGAAATAAAAAGGTTTAGATTTTAATTTTTATGATATAATTTATTTAATTCTTCTAAGCCTTTTGTAGTAACTAAGCGATGTAGAAAAAGATTGTTTAAAAAAGATATAGATGTTTGTTGTTCACTTTTAGAATTATTGTAATAATTCATGAAAATCATATTAAACATTGTATCATATGATTTACATAAATCCGTAGCTTTTAAGTTATTTTTGTATAATTTTTCTTCTTTACCTTGTTTAATATTTTCAGAAATAAAAGGCAATAAAGTGTAGGTTTTTATTTTTAATATTTCTATAAAAATATTTGGATAATGCTTTTTTATTTCTATAAATAAAATTGGAGATATTTTATTCATTATAAACTTAATATCTTCAAAAAGTGTATATAACACTTTTACTGAATTGGAATGCTTTTTTGGATATATTTTTAAAATTTGCTTTAGTTTTTTTATTTATTATTGTAATAATGTGAAGTAATAAATCGTTTTTATTCTCAAAAAATTTATAAATAGTTTTTTTTGAAATACCACATTTATCAGCAATATCATCCATTGATACATGTTGTATTCCATATGCGAGAAATAATTCTGTGGATTTTTCTATTAGAACTACTTTTTTATTTTCCATTTTAAGGGATTGTTTAATACATTATTAAGCTATATTGCTATTTATAAAAGGTTTTAATTAAATTAATATTGAGTTTCACCAATAGCCTGTATATATTTTGCAATTGTTATTTTATATTTTGTTTTTGAATCTATAATTGCATCTTTAGCTTCTTGGGTTATGGCTCTGGCTTCCAATAAATCTGATAAACTGGTTAAGCCTGCATCGTAATTATCTTCCATTTCTTTTTGATATTCTACAGCTTGATTTACAGATGTTTGTGCAATATCAATTTGTTTATAACCTTCCGTTAAATCCTTATAAGCTTTAGACATTTGCAATTGTAATAATTCAGAATTTTGGGCTAAATTATTTTTGGCAATATCAATTTTAATTTTATGTTCTTGTTTTTTGTAAGTGCCTCCCCACCAATCTGAAATTGGAATAGATACCGTTGCAAAAGCTAATCCGTAGGTATTATCCTGATCAATCATATCTAAATACATTCCACCAACACCCACAGCTAATTGGGGCAACAATTCTCCGTTTGTCATTTTCTTTTGCAATTCTTCAGCTTCAACAGCTTTGTTTAGCATTTTAAATTCTTCTCTATTTTGTAATGCTGAACCAGTTTCTGCATAATAGTTTTGAGGAGGCACTATGGTTGTTAAAGAATCTTGTACATTAAAGTTTTCAGTATGTGGTATTCCTAAATGTTGAGAAAACGCCATTTTTAAAATATCGGTTCCGTTAGTAAGTTTTAATTTATTTCCCTCCACTTTATTTAGTTCTAATTGCACTTTTAACAAATCACTTTTTTTAACTAAGCCCGCATCATAAAAATCACCAACTTCTTTTAGTAGTTCTTTTAAGAGTTTTTCATAGTTTTTAAGAGTTATTGTTTTTTCATTTAAGGCAACTAAATTCCAATAATAATCTTCGGTAGTTACCAATATTTCAGATTTGGTTAAATTGTATTTAGATTGGGTAACCTCTCCATTTAATTCAGCCAATTTCTTTCCTGTTCTAATACGACCACCTGTATACAATGGCTGTACTGCTGTAACCATAGCTGTATTGGCATAATCTAATGTTTGAATACTAATTGGGGGCACATAAGCAAATTGTGTAGCTGTACCTAAATTGGCAAGATTCCCATCGTACACTGGTAAATCCATTGCTTCTGTTTTTATATCTAAAAAGTTTTTGGACGATTTAAATGCGGTTGCAGAGGCACTTACTGTTGGAAAATATTTGGTAAAAGCATTCTTTTTTATTTTTTCTGAAGCGTCTAGCTTTAATTGCGATTCTTTTAAACGCTTATTGTTTTCAATCGCCAATTCTTTACAAGTGTTTAGTGTAATTGTTTGCCCAATTGAGGCGATACTAAAAAACAACAGTGTAATTATTATACTTAATTTTTTCATTTTATTCTTTTTTCAAAAAATTATTAATTAACGTTTAATGCTTTTGCTGCTTTTCTTTCTTCAGCAGCTCCTACAGATTTCCAATATAATACTGGTAAGACCAATAAGGTTAATACCATACCTGTTAGTAACCCGAAACATATTACTGTTCCTAGAGGCCCCCATAATGGCGAACCACTTAGAATCATTGGTATTACACCAACAGCTGCAGCTAAAGAAGTAAGAAAAATAGGACGCATTCTGCGTTTACCAGCTGCTAAACCAGCTTCTTTGTACGACATATTTTGAGAATGAACCAAATGGCTTGCGTAATCTATAAGTATAATTCCGTTTCTAACCACAATACCAACTAGCCCCATTACTCCGATAAAAGCTGTTAAACTAAAAGGATAATTCATTAGCCACAATCCTAAACCTGCACCAAAAATACTTAAAAGCATTGTTGACATTATTAATAATGATTTGCGTACGGTTTTAAATTGAAACATTAGAATAAAGAATATTATAATGATACTTACACCCAAAGAATATGACATTGGAATAAAGTTATCAAGTGTTGCTTCATAGTCTCCTCCATAAGAAATGGAAGTTCCTTCAGGTAATTCTAGCGCATCAATTAAAGGTCTTACATCACTAAAAATGGTATTTGCTACACCACCTCTTACTATATCTCCTAAAATGGTATTGGTTCGCACTCCATTTCTTCTAACAATAGTTCCTTCTGTCCATTCTGGTTTTAATTCACCTATTGCACGTAATGGTAAGGTTTCTAGTGTTAAAGGAGATGTAACATATTGGTTTTCTAAATCATCAATACTATTTTTTTGATAATCTTCTTTTGAAAGCATAACACTAATAGGGTAATCTTCTTCCCAAACGGTTGTTAATGGCATACCATCTAATGAAATTAATAATGATGAAGCGACTAACGATTTTGCATACCCTAACTGATTTGCCTTATGTTTATATAATTCTACAGAAATTCCTTGTCTTTTTTCGTTCCAATCACTTCTTACCCAATCTATATTTTTAGTTGCTTTTAAAATAGCTGTAACTTGATTTCCAACTGTTTTTAAATCTCTACTATTATTTGATGCAATTCTAACTTCAATAGGCGCTTTAAAATCTTCCATTGCTAATTGTTTCCATTTCACATGAGCTGTTGGAAAGGCATTTTTATACTTTGCGCTGTATTCATTAATAATAGCAATTGTTGCCTCGTTTGAGGTTGTATTTAGCAATAATTGTCCATAATTTTTTGCAGGTAAATGTGGTGCATATAAGGCATTAAATCTTGGTGATCCATTTCCTATAAAGCTTGCAATATTTGTAATACGTTTGTCTTTACTTAATATAGTTTCTAAACTGTCAATTACATTTTCTGTTTTTTTTATGGAAGCTCCTTCAGGTAAATACACTTCTATAGCAAATTGTTTTCTTTCCATTTCTGGAAACAATTTTTGATCAACATTCATTAAAAAAAGTACTCCAAAAACTATGGATAAAACACCTCCTAATATTGTTAATTTTGGATTTCTAAAACAAAATGAAAGGGCATTATCAAATACATTTTGGACACGATCTAATAAACTTTTCTTTTGAGTAGATTCATCACTTTTTGATTCTTGATGCAGTCCTTTTTTAATAAATACGAAACACATAAAAGGCACTAATAATACAGCTACTAGCATTGATACAGTTAGAGCAATGCCAATAGTTACAGGTAAGCTTCCAACAAAATCATCTGCAATTCCTGTTAAGAAAAATAATAGAGGGAAGAACGCGGCGCATATTGCTGCAGAAGCTGTTAAAACAGGTATGAATAATTCTGTGGCTGCTTTCCACGCTGCATTCCAAGGAGTGTCTCCGTGGTCTAATTTTTCAACGTGGCTATCTATTACAACAATAGCATTATCTACCACCATACCTAGCACTACAATTAAAGCTGCCAAAGTTACTATGTGTAATTGCAGCCCTGCCATTTGCATAATTCCAATAGTTATTAAAATAGAAATTGGGATTGAAACTGCTGCTACGGCTGCTACCCTAAAAGGTAATAATAGCATTGTAACAATAATTACCGCAATAATAGCAATCATAAATTCCATTAAAAAATGAGAAATAGAATCATCAACAACTTCAGGTAAATTTGATATGGTGTTTAATTTAACATCACTATCTGTATTTTTTAAAAATTTTGAGAGCACCTCTTGAACGTCTTCGCCAAAATGTACAATATTATTACCTTTTTGCATTTCTAACGAAAGTAGTAAAGCATTTGCGCCGTTATTTCTTATATAGTTCTCTGATTTTTCATAGCGTTTTTCTATATAGGCAACATCTTTTAAACGAATGATATTTCCAAGAGGATCTGAATACACTATCTGTTCTTCTAAATCTTCTACAGATTCAAATCTTGGGGGTAAATGTATCGGTAATTCTAAGTCGCTATTATCTAAAGTTCCAGAAAAATTAATAGATTCTTGTAATTGAAATGAGGCTAAAACTGTGGTTGGTTTTAAGTTAAATTGTTTTAGTTTTTCAGGTTTTATGTATACATAGATTTCTTCCTTTTGCTCTCCAAAAGATTTTATTTTTGAAACAGCGGGGATTTTTCTTACTTCAGCCTCTAAATTTTTCATAATTTCACCTAACTCTCGATACGTTTTTTGATCGGAAGACATGGTAATTAATAGCGCAGAAGTATCACCAAAATCGTTTGTGCCAATAAGTGCTAAAACCCCATTTGGCACTTGTAATTCATTTAATCCGTGGCGTAATTTTGTCCAAAATTTATCGGCATTTTTTACATTTGAATTTAATTCAACATAAATAATCATTTGCCCTTCTTTTGAATGCGAATAAGTTTTAGTTTTATTTACTTCTTCATATCCAAAAATATAATCTTCCACTTTTTGAGTAAGTCTTTCCTCAACTTCTTGCGATGTAAAACCAGGGTAAACACCAACTACAATTCCTTGTCGCACTGTAAACTCTGGAAACTCTTGTCTGGGCATATTTTTTAAGCCAATTGCACCCAATATCATTAATACAACCACAATAGAAACCACTATTTGATAATGTTTCATAGTTGCTTCTATAAAATTCATTCCTTTTTTCATATAAATATGATTATGTTATTAAAGTATTGTTAGAAATTTAAAATTTCACTTGGTCATTTTCTAATAATTGGTGATGCCCTTCTGTAACTATTAAATCTCCATTTGATAGTCCCGATTTAATTTCAATTTGATTGTTTGAAAAAGTACCAAGTTCAACAAATTGTTTAGAAACAGTTTTAGATTCAACGTTTACTTTAAATACATAATTTTTATCGTTTTCATCTTTAATAACAGCTCTATACGGTATTGTTAGCCTGCTTTCAGATGCTTGCATTTTTAAGTTAACATCGCACGCCATTCCCGATTTTATTAATAGATTATTATTAGGAATAAGGATTTTCACCTCATACGTTTTAGATAATTTATTGGCAATTACCCCCACTTTTTTTATTTCACCTTCAAACTCTTTACTGCCTAGTGCGGCAATAACAATCGTTGCTTTTTGGCCTTTAGAAATTTTATTGATTTCATTTTCTGGAACAGCAATTTTTACATACACTTCATTTAAAGTAACTAAATCAATTATAGGATTTCCGGGTATGGTATTAGAACCTACTTCAATGTTTCGGCTTCCAATAAATCCTGATTCTGTAGCTTTTAACGTACAATTTGAAAGGTTTTGGTAAGCAACTTTATTGGCAGCTTTGGCTTGTTCTAATTTTGAAATTATATCCTGCATTTGAATTTCAGGTAAACTTCCTTTATCATACACCTCTTTAAAACGTTTGTAGGCGTCTGTTGCCTGATTTAATGTTGCCAATGTTCCTTGATAAGTATTGTTTGCGGTAGTTTTATTTAATTCAGCTAGTATTTGTCCTTTATTTACTTTATCACCTTCTTCAATATGAACAGCAACAACAGTTCCCGGAACTAAAAAACTTAATGGTATAGTTACTTTGGGCTCAATAAAACCACTGTAATTAATTTGTTCATCAAAAGATGTGTTTTCAATTTTTAATACCTCAACGGTATGCTTTGCACCTTTATTTTCGTTTATTGCGTTATTTTCTTTTGAATTATTACAGCTAACTAAAACTGTTACTGTAAGTAATAAAATAATCTGTTTAAAATACATATACCTATTAATTTAAATTTCTTTTGGCAAAATTGATGAGAAAAACAGGTATGTAAAAGGGATAAAAAAGGCTATAATTGGTCTAAATCAATTATTTTTAAATGGAGTAATTAAAAAATAAGTATAAATATTACAAAATATTGGTATTTTTTAAAGATTTAACTTTTTAGGTTGCGATACTTTGAAGGAGAAATTCCAATTTGATTTTTAAAGTATTTTCCAAAAAATGATTGGTCACTAAACTGGAGTTCATTGGCTATTTGTGCAATGGTTATTGAAGGGTTATTTAATAAAATACAGGCTTCCATAATTACAACATCATCAATTAATTGCGAAGCTGTTTTACCAGCAACTTCTTTTAATACTTTTGATAAATGACCAGGTGTAACGCATAATATATCGGCATAAAAATTAACAGATCGTTCGCTTTTAAAGTTATCTTCAAGTATTCTAAAAAAACGAAGTGTTAATTCTTCTTGTCTGGAAAAAGATTGTTCAGAAGTGTTTATTTGTTTTTTATAGATGGATGCCAATTCGTACATTAAAAGATTAAAACCGTGCAAGATTATTTCATTTTTAAATAAAAGTTTATCGTTTAATTTTGTTTTTATTAAGTGGGAAATATTTTTTACAACAGCTATTTCCTGACTGTCTAATATTAATTTAGAAATGTTTTTTGTCATTAAAAAATTAAGGGCATCAAGATCTGTTTTATTAAAAGCATTTTTCAACAAAAAATCTAATGAAAAACTAATTGTCATAATTTCTAGCTCCGAACTAATTTCTAAAACTTGAACAACAGAATTAGGTACAACTACTATTGCTTCGTTTTTTTTAACTGAATATTTAAGTAGGTTTAGTTGAATGTTAAGTTCGCCATTACTAATACAGATAAACGTAAAATTATCTGATCTAAAAGGGTAAGAAATTGGGCTTTCTTTAAATTTATTTTTTGAGATATGTATATATAGTCCATCATATTGTGGATTTTCTCCAAGAATTTCAATAATGTCGCTTATGGTATGTTTTTTAATGTGTGCGGTTTTCACTTTAAAATTGAATAATTTAATTTCAAATATAGTATATATTTTATGTATTTAAAGTATTAGGAGAATTAATTAAATTGAAGTATTTTTCATGTATGAAAAAAATATTATTGATACTTTTTAGTTTGTTTTTAAGTGCACAAAGTTTTGAAGCACAGAATATAATTCAGAATACTGATTCAAATAGAAAACCAAAGGTTGCTTTAGTTTTAAGTGGAGGAGGCGCAAAAGGTATTGCACATATACCATTGCTTCAAAAGTTAGATTCTTTAGGTATTGTACCTGATTTAATAGTTGGAAACAGTATGGGTAGTATTGTTGGTGGTTTATATGCAATGGGATATTCAGGAGATAGTATTGCAAGTATTGCAAAAAATGCACATTGGGATAAACTTATTGGTGGAGGGGTTGCATTAAGAGATGTTAGTGTTGAAGAAAAAAGTGAATTTGACAAATATTTAATTGGAATGGATATAGTGAAAGGAAAAATAAAACAAACTTCATTTATAATTAACGACCAAAACATTAGAGCCTTTTTTTCTGACTTAATTTATCCCGTATATTTTATTTCAGATTTCGATAACTTACCGATACCATTTCGTGCTATTGCAACGGATATTGTAAATGGTAAAGAAGTAATACTTGATAAAGGCAATTTAGGATTTGCGATGAGAGCCAGTATGTCAATCCCTGGAGCTTTTTCACCTGTTGTATATGAAAATACTCTTTTAGTTGATGGTGGGGTTCTTAATAATTTTCCTGTCGACGTCGCAAAAAATTTAGGAGCTGATATTATTATTGGAAGTGATGTTGGTGGAGGAATGAAACCTAAAGATAAATTGGATAACATAAGTGCCTTAATATTTCAAACAGGAATGCTCCATAGTAATCTTAAAAATCCTGAAAACAGGTTATTATGTGATGTTTTAATTGACCATACACCGCATATATTGTATAGTACTGGTGATTTTGATAAAAGTATCCCTATTTATGAAAGTGGGAAAATTGCCCCATTTGAAAAATTAACATCTTTAGTTGCAATAGCAGAAAAACTAAAAGTATATCAGCAAAAAAAAGTTATTTTACCCAAAGTAGGAGATGAAATTGTTTTGGACACTATTTTATATGAAAATATAAGTAAAAGTAATTTGGCGCTTGTAAAAGCAAGAACTAACATTCAACCATATAAAAAATATAGCAGAAAGGATATTTTTGACGGGATTAATAGAGCTATGGGAACAACCATTTTTAGCCATTTAACCTTTGACGGTTATACTGATAATAAAAAAAAGGGATTGCAGCTTACTGGATTTGAAAGATCACAACATCAAGTTAATGGTTCACTACATTATGATAGTTACCACGGTTTTGGAATTATTGCAAATTTTAGAGGTAGAAATGTTTTAGGAGGAGCTTCTAGGACACTTATAACACTAGATATTGCTGAAGAACCAAGATTAAGACTACAGCACCAAAAGAATTTTGGATTAGATAGAGCATGGTGGTGGCGAACAGAAGTTTATGGTCATCAATTGGAGCAAGATATTTTTATAAGTGGAGAAAGTGTTGAAAATTTAAAATATAGATTTATTGATTTTAACAATCAAGTAAATAGAAATTTAAATTCCTTAAAAAGTTATATGGGCGTTGGTATTAAATATCAAAACACTCATTTTAAACCAAAAGTAAATCCGAATTATAACAATAATGTTTACGATCTACGATTGTATGATTTTAACAACTTAGAATTAAATATGCATTATGTGCATAATAGTTTTGATAAAGTTTTTTTTGCAAACAATGGAACTTATTTTAAGGGATATTTGAGCAGGTCATTAAATAATTCGATTGATTTGAAATTTTTTAATTCAGAACAATCTAATATAAATGGGAAGACAAATAGTTTTAGTAAGTTTATTTTAGATTATGAAAAAAGATTTGAATTAACTAACAAAACAACAGTTGTATTAGGGGCGACTAGTGGATTTATATTTCAAGATGATATAAGCTCCAATTCTATTTCTTTTGCAGAATATGGAGTAGGAGGGAAATATTTTTTGGGAGGGGTTTTATTGGAGCCAAGAAATGATAATTACATTTTACCAGGTTTATATGAAGGAGAATTGTTAGCAAGTCAGTTTATGAAAATCTCAATTGGAATGCAATTTAATCCGATAAATAAATTATATGTTACACCACATACACATATAGCTACTATAGGTTTTAATGATTTTGATAACTATATAACAAACGCTTTTTCAGCAAAAGGAAAATGGGAAGAAGCAATTGAGACTAGTTTATTTTTATCAGCCGGCACAACATTGTCTTATAATTCTATATTAGGACCTGTAAATATTGATTTATCGTGGGTTAATAGCACAAATAAATTAAGACTATTTATAGGTGTAGGTTTTAATTTAAATAGGTCTGATTAATTTACGATTGACTTTAAAGAATATGGTAAATGAAGCAAATTGAAGTATTACTTTTGCCATTGCGGTAATTGGCTTTATTCAATTTTAATATCATATTTGTTTAATAATCCTACCACACCATAAGGGAGAATTTAGCTTTCATTATGTTATTTCTTTCAGGATCAATATTATAATTTTTTGCTGTTAGAAAATTCACACCCTTAAGGTTAGAGTTACTAAAAATAGAATTAGCTAAATCTACATTTTTGAATACAGAATTAGTTAAATCACATTCTGAAAAATCTGTATCTTTAATAGATGAATTAACAAATGGAGTTTTATGTATTTTTTTTTCTAACAAAAGAACAACAATCTAAATTACAACCATCAAATTTTAATGAAAAGAGAAAGTCATTACAATAACTAAAATTCACTCCTAATAATTTACATTCTTTATATGTGATGTAATCAATTGACTATTATTAAATTTTGCCATTGTAAGATTACAGCCTATAAATTTGCAATTTGTGAATAAATTAGAAAGGAATAAACCGTTTGAAAAATCACAATTTATAAAATTACATCTATCAACTTCTCTATTTTTTGTTACCTTTTCGGCATAAATTATTTTATTAAAAGATTTATTGCAATGTGACAGTACTTCCGTTCCTTGTTTATTGTTAATATATGAAGTTTATTTTTGCATAATACTCAAATATTTTAGCATAAATAAAAGCAGTAATTCTATTTGAGAATAATTCTTTAATGCGTAAAAATAAAAAATGGTATTACAATCAGAAAAGAAATGCTACATTTTTTATAGAATTTACTTTCAATTATTATGGCTATGGTATTCTTGTAATATTTTTTTAAAATATATTCCTTGTCTTGATGGAGTGAAATCCCAATCAGTAAACATCATTGGTGACCAATCTGGATCAAAAACCCAAACCATATATGATATTCCTTTTTCATCGGCATATTTTGTTATAGCATCACCATAAGATTCATCACTAATTACAGGTATATGAGCACCTTTATCGTCTGGTCCACAAAACCCCATTTCAGTTAAAATTAAAGGGTATTTATCTGCAACAAATCCCCAATCCTCTGTCCATTGCGCTTCCCAAGGTTTTTCTCTTTTTTGTGGATATGGATGACTAACATAACCAATACCTTCTGCATTTATTGGAAATTCTTTTATTGGTGTTAAATCATATGCCCAATTAAATCCAGCAACCAAGGGGATAGCGTCACAACCATTTTTTCGAATTAAAGCAATTAAATTTTCATTAATAAGCTTCCAATCACTCCAACTACATGTACCTAAAGTTCCATTATAAAGTGTAGGCTCATTAAACAATTCAAAAAAAGCAACAGTGTTGTTGTGTGTGTAATGGTTTGCCATTGTTATCCAAAAATCTTGAGTTTCCTCTAAGGTGGTTTCATACATTGGCATAAAATATTTGTTTTCATGTAAATTACCAATACTATGCCAGTCAATAATAATATACAAGCCTACTTCAGTTGCCCATTTCACACCGTCATCCAATATTTTTAAATATGCTTCCTTTCCTCGTTCTCTCCAAGCTTTCGGGTGAACAGGAAACCTTGTTAATGTAGCTCCCCATTGTTTCATTTCACGAAAATAATTTAGGTTCCAGTGACCTTCTTTTTCTAATTTATCTGGGTCGCTAGTGCTTACACCTCTAAAAACAATAGGTGTTCCGTCTTCCTTTATAAAGGAATTTTCTTTTACACTTATTTTTGAGATTTTAGAAGTTTGATTTATTGCAGGTTTCTTTACTTCTTTGATATTACAAGCTAAAACTGAAAACAATAATGCGAATACTATTAAATATGTTTTTTTCATTTTTATTACATTTATTTTATAATGATACTTCAAGTATTTTTGAAGATGTAGCTATTATATTTATATTATTGATAGTTGCAGGAAGTAAAATGGTTTCTCCTTTATTTAAATTATATATTTTATTGTTGTAATTAATTGTTGAATTCCCTTCAACACATATATAAATGACAAAAGAATTCAAATTTGAATAATCTTTACTCATTTCACCAACTATTTCTATAATATTAGTTTTAAAATATGGTGAATGAACTAATTTATTAGATGTATTTTTTTCGAGAGAATATGCTGTTTTATAGCTATCATATTTTTTAAAATCAATAGCTTCTAAAGCTAATTTTTCGTGTAATTCTCTCTTTTTTCCCGTTTTATTATCTATACGTTCATAATCATAAATTCGGTAAGTGATATTTGATGTTTGTTGAATTTCTGCAAGTAGCACATTTGCTCCTATTGCATGAACTCTCCCTGTTGGGATATAAAAAGCATCGCCTTTTACTACATTTTCAACATTTAAAATATCTGTAATTGTAGCTTTTTTCAGGCTTGTAGTGTATTCTTCTTTTGTGATTTTTTTATTAAAGCCAACTATTAATTTTGCGTTTTCACTGGCTTCCATTACATACCACATTTCATTTTTACCAAACGAATTATGTCTTTCCTTTGCTAATTCATCATTAGGGTGTACCTGTATTGATAAATCTTTTTTAGCATCAATAAATTTTATAAGCAACGGAAATTCTCTACCAAAAGTACTGTACACCTTTTCACCAACAAAATTACTTTTATATTTTTGTATTAATTGCTTTAGAGTTTTACCTTTTAAAGGTCCTTCAGAAACAACGGTTTGATTATCTTCAACATCAGATATTTCCCAAGATTCACCAATATTTTCTCTACTACAATTTTTGTTCAGAAGTGTATTGAGTTTATCGCCTCCCCAAATTCTATAATGAAATAATGGTTTAAATTTTAAAGGATATAATTCCATTTGCATTTTTTATAGTCTACTTAATTTAATCATTAAAACATCATGGGATCCAATTTCGGCATTTAATTTATTTGAAGTATTTCCTAAATTTTTCTGATTAAATAAATCTCTAATTTTATATGTGTTGTTTTTTACATCCATTTGTTTTCCATTTACATCATCTCCAATATTGTATTTTACCCAGTCAAAATCTAGACTTTGAGTTTCATCACTCATATTAACAAAGGTCATTGCCCAAGCATTACTTTCAAGCGGTTTTAACCAAATTTCAAAATTATCTTCATTTGAAAAACGGAATCCTTGAATTCCTAATTTATCTTGATTTATGGCTATTACTTCTTTATTTGTAAGTGTTTTAATTGTTTCTTTGGTTGCAGATCTTAAATCATTTCCCATAATTAAAGGAGAAGATAGCATACTCCACATAGCAAAATGACTTCTATCTTCAGCATCAGTCATTCCATTTCCGACTTCCATCATATCAAAATCGTTCCAATGTCCTGGACCAGCATATTTACGTATATTTTTACGCATATTAATAATTTTCCATACTCCCCAAGATGACCAAGATCCATGACCAACCTCACAATCCCAACAATTAATTATATCGCCTGTTACTCTCCACGCATGGCCAACATCTTTTGCCCATTTCCAAGGTTCGTTATCTCCCCATTCACAAATACTAAACACAACTGGTCTTCCTGCAGCTTTTAAAGCATCTCTCATAGTAATATATGCTCCTTCTGCTTTTAATTTTTCAGTATTACACCAATCATATTTTAAATAATCTACATCCCAAGAAGCATAAGATCTAGCATCTTGATATTCAAACCCACGACTACCTGGATAACCAGCACAAGTTTTAGATCCTGCACAATTGTATAGACCAAATTTTAAGCCTTTAGCGTGAATATAATCTGCTAAAGCTTTCATTCCACTTGGAAACTTTATTGGGTCGGCAATTAAATTGCCGTTTTCATCACGTTCTTTTGCCATCCATCCATCATCTAAAACAATATACTCATAACCTGCATCCTTTAAACCTAATTCAATAAATTTATCTGCAATTCCTTTTACTAATTCTTCATTAATATCAGTTGCAAATGTGTTCCAGCTATTCCAACCTAATGGAGGAGTTTCTGCTAAACCTTCAAATTTTTGTGAAAATGTATTTATTGAAAAGAAAACAACAAATACTACTACTAATTTTTTCATATTATATCTGTTAAATAAAAACCCTGAAAAATAATTTATCAGGGCTTTTACATTATAAAATTAATTTAATTATTATAATTTTTCAAATCTAATGTTATCCATAGAAAAGTTTAACATAGAAGTTCCATCACTATAAGCCGCACCAAACTCACCATCCACCTGACTAAAATCTGAGACACCTATTGTAGCTGCAGGTATAGTAATTGTTTGCCAACCTTTACCACCTTCAATTTCTGTAGGATCCCAACTAAATAACACATCACCTATTGAACCTTGAAACCTAAACTTAATTACTCCGTCAGCAAAAGCTTCAACAACATTAATATCAAATTTAAGCACATAATTATTAATATCTGTACCTATTGTTGCTGGTGTAAAATTATCTCCTCCATTTCTAAAGAATAATCCAGTCCATCCACCACCTTGTACTCCAGTAGCTTTAAAAAATGGTGTTCCGTCGGCACTATTCGCAGCATCAGTTACTGGGTTTCCAGCAACATCTCCCCACCAAGAATCATATCCAGTACCATTAAAATCAAAATATACCATTGCATCTTCAGCAACTGGCTCTATTCCGCCTTTAACTTCTTCAAATCTCACATTGTCAATTGAGAAATTTAACATTGAATCGCCACTATAAGCTGCTCCAAATTCACCATCTACCAAACTAAAGTCAGATACTCCTAATAAGTTTGCAGGTAAAACCACTGTAACCCAACCAGATTCTTCTATTTGAGAAATATCCCAATCATAGAATACATCCCCAATAGATCCTTGAAATCTAAATTTAATTACACCTGTAGCCGGAGCTTTAACATTAATATCAAATTTAAATTCATAAGCATCTAAGTCTGTTCCAATAGCTGCTGGAGTAAAATTATTTCCTCCATTTCTAAAGAACATTCCAGTCCAATCACCACCTTGAGCACCATTAAAGTCTTTAAATATTGTTCCATCGGAACTAGCTGCAGCATCATTAACATCTGCCATATCACCCCACCAAGAATCATACGTTCCTGTTCCATTAAAATCAAAATACACAAAAGCATTTTCCGCAACTGGTTGTAAACCACCAGCTCCAGCAACACCTAAACCTTGAGTAAGATCACTTGGTATTAATATTTTATTAATTTGATGAATAACGCCATTAGAAGCGCCTATATTTGAAACTTCAATAGTTGCTTTTGGTCCATCTGCAAAAGAAGGTATTAATTTAGGATTATCTCCACTTAAATCAACAGTTATGTCATCTCCAAATACAGTTGAAATTGTTCCTCCATTTGTTAAATTACTTGATAGTAACTTACCTGCATATAGGTGATATTCTAATAAACTTTTTAATAATGCAATGTCTTCTTCTGTTACAAAATCATCTAAACTTGAATAATTTTCAATCCCTACAAAGAAAATTGTAAACGCATCATTTGTTGGTATAAACCCTGTTAATTCATTTGTTTTAAAATCATCTGTCATTCCAGCTTTATCAATTGCTGCTAAAAATGTAGTATATCCTTTATCAGCACATCTATCAGCCATATTAAGTGTAGCACTTAAAATTGATTGGAATACATCTTCAGGTAATAAAACTTTGTCTATTCCGTGTACAATTCCATTAACACCTTGAACATCTGTTAAAACTATATTTGTATTTGAATAACTTGAATCTTCAATTGTTGTTCCAGATATTGAAAATGTTTCACCTTGCATTGTAGTTGGAGTTCTACCATCAATTACGGCAGAAACAATATTAGATCCTGAAACAACATGATACAATAAAACTTCTGTTAAAACATCAACAGGAATATCATCTAAAGTAGACCATCCAAAAGCACCATTTACTTCTAACATAAATGCATTAAAAGCGTCGTTATTTGGTGCAAATAAAGTAAACGGACCTGCTCCAGACAATGCTTCAACCAAATCAGCTTTATTTATTGCTTCAGCTAACATAGAATAATCTGGATTTGCCAATGTGTGATCAACAATAGTTGGTGGTGCTAAAACAGCATCAACTTCGTGTAAAATACCATTAGTTGCTCCTTTATCGTACATTCCTGCTACTAATGATGCAACACCATTAAACTTTAAGTTTCCTTCAGTATTCGTATAAAAACTCAGGTTGTTACCATCAGGACCAGTTGCCATTGTTGTTAAATATCCAGAGGACATTGTTGATGTATAATCTGCAGTAGTAGTTTCTAATACATGATTTAATAATACATTTCTAAGCGCTGTTGAATCTAAAGAAGAAACATTAATAGCGTCAAAAGCATTATTGTTAGGAGCAAAAACTGTAAAAGTAGTTTCTGTTTCAAAAGTTTCATCTAATCCAACTTGATTTAATGCTGCTAAAAGAGATGATAAATCTGCAGTTTCTGTTAGAATTTCTGTCAAATTTCTCGGTTCTTCTCCTAAAAGAGGATATTTTACTTCGTCTTCATCACAAGAGGTAATACATGTTAACGCAATAAATGCGAACATATATTTATATAAAATTTTTGATATTTTAACCATAATCATTTTTTTAAGTTTAACTATTGTATAAATCCGAATTGATCTAAATAATATAAATAAGGCCCTGCATCACCATCTTCTGCCGCCATTTGAAAGTCAATTCTAGTTATAGTTTCCGGAGCTGTACCTGCTGGATAAAAACCAGATAATGGCAATACAAACTTAGTCCATTGATTTGGCACTAATGTTAAATAAAATTCAGCATTAGAAAAATCATTAAATGCCAACTTAACTCTTTTGGTTGATGAATTAGCCGAATAAATTTGGAAAGAAACCGTTCTGTAGTCTCCCCAAAATAAAGTTTCAGAATCATCTCCAGGTGTAAATGTTAAACCTCCCCAGTTAGCAGTTGCTGATCTTTCTATTGATGTAGAACCTAATGCAATTGCAGATGATAGCGCATTGTCTCCATCCCATCCACCAATTTCCCAACCAGGACTTAGTTCATCTGTAAACATTGGATAATTAAATCCATAAGATGCGGATTGTACAATTGCCCCTCTTGAAGTAAAAACATAAATAAATGCTTGAACTATTCCTGCAGGAACCTCAACAACAACTTCAGTTTGAGAAACTGACATTATGGTAGCTTCTTTTTCTACTAAATCTCCTGTTTCTTCAGTTCCACTTTGAAAAATAACTCTATTTACATCAGTAAAATCACCTCCGTGAAGTATAACAGCACTTTTGCCATCAACTATTTCTTCAGTAAATTCTTCAAGTGATAAAAGTGAAAAATCATAATTTACAACTCCATAAAGAGTTTCAATTGTAAGCGTGTTAGAATCACTTATATAAGGTGCTCCTTCAGGAATTTTAGAAATAATTAAATCATCTGAAACAAATACTGGATTAAAACCAGCTTCGTAACCATTGTATTTAATTGATACTACAGAAGATAATGCCTCTCCTCTAATATAATATACATTTTCTAGCACACCTTGTTGCACTGGTGTATCCTCTCTTGCTTCACTTACACTTGTTATAACTGGCGGTTTTGTACTATGTGAAACTTTATCATCGGCAAACTCATTTTCGCAGGATGTAATAAAAAATCCTACTGAAAATAGTATAAGAAATCCGAATTTCTTTAAATTTATATATTTTTTCATGACATTCATTTTAGTTATATTTAGTAAAGTCGAAATTTACAGGAGGTAATAATAATGCTGGATTATTAATTGTTTCACTTGTTGGATAAGGAAACAATAATTTATCTGCTGTTGGTGTGTACTGTAAACTATTTACAGTTCTAGGATCTGTATCTGTATTCCAAGTTCCTCGTTCTCTATCGGCTAAATAATTAATAGCTTCTGTAGTTCCAAGTCTTACAACATCAAACCAAAACTCCATTTCAAAAGCTAATTCAATACGTCTTTCTTGAAAAACATCTTCAAAAGTTGGATCAGATGCAAGATCATCTAAACCTGCTCTGTTACGCACTTTATCAATTGATCTTTTAGCTTCAGCCAAAGATCCACCTCCACCTTTAATTATTGCTTCTGCATGTATTAGTAATAATTCAGCATATCTTAAAACGTATGTATTATTAGGATAACTTTGTTGTGCTCCACCACCTAAATTAGCTGGATTACCTACAACATATTTTTTAATACCTACACCTGTATCCTGAAAATTAATATTACTAGATGCTGTATATCCTCCATTTAAATCTGGATAGTATGAATCCGGATCCATAATAGTTGCATAATAACGTTCATCTTTAACTTTATCTTCATAAGCATCTTGTAAATCTAACGATGGACCTATTGCAGCCCAACCATCAGAAAAACCAGTTATTCCAGAAGCTCCATACAATGATTGCACAGCATTACCTTCTGCATATTCACCTGATGTTCCCCATTGTAATGAAAAAATAGTTTCAGGATTATTGTCATTTTTAGTTAAAAATAAATCATAATAACTACCAGGATATCCATCTTCTTCTGTTCCACCTAATAATTTAAATTCACCTGAAGAAATAACTTCATTAGATAAACTGTAGGCCATTTGATAGTTTTCTTCGTATAAGTATATTTTTGCTAACATAGCTTTAGCTGAACCACTAGAAACTTTAGCATTAGCATCATAATTACTTCCTCTTACCTTAGTATAACAATTAGCTACAGCATACTCTAAATCCTTTTTTATAAGTGCATAAACATCTTCAACTGTATTTCTTGGAATTTCAGCTTTATCAACATATTCTACATTGTCTAAAATAATTGGAATTGCTCCAAATATTCTAACCAAATAAAAATAAGCAGTTGCTCTAATAAATTTTGCTTCTCCAACTACATTATTAACCAAATCTTCAGGAACATCTTCACCTGCTGCATCTGGTACTGTATTAATTATTGCATTTGATTGTGCAACTACAGCGTATAAAGATGTCCAAGCTTGTCCTAATGTATTATGATTACCAGTGATGGCAAATGTCATAAAATCTTGATTTCTTGCATCGTAAGTTCTTCCATTTCCTGAACTTAATTCTCCAATACACCATGATACATTAGACACATAATCAAACCAAGGTTTTGAATACAGTGTATTTGTTGCTGTATTTACCTGATCTACTGTTTTGTAGAAATCTGCCACATTGTATGAATCTTCTGGTGGTCTATCTAAAAAGTCTTCAGTACAAGAACCAAAAGTTAAAAAAACCAAGGCAAGTACAAGAAACTTTATTTTAATTATATTTTTCATTATATTTTTCATTGTGTATTTCTTTTTAAAATTATTAAAATCCAACATCAATACTTATATTATTAAAATTCAACATCAATACCTATTGTAAAGGTTCTTGGTGTAGGATAACGACCGTTATCTACGCCCATTAATAAAGCATTTTGATTTAATGAACCTACTTCTGGATCGTATCCTGAGTAGTTTGTAAACGTGTATAAATTTTGTATACTTCCGTATATTTTTAATTTAGACATACCAATTTTTCCAATAGCATCAGAAGGTAAAGAATACCCCAATCTTACATTTTGAATTCTTAAATAAGAACCATCTTCAATGTATCTATCTGAAATATTTATGTTTGGCGTTGAGTTACTTGTATAACGTGGTGCAGTTCCATTTGGATTTTCAACAGACCAGTAATCTAATACAGAAGAAAGTTGATTTCTGTATGTTAAATTAGTAGCAGTAAGTGTACGTCCAATAGCATTAAAAACATCATTTCCATAAGAACCTTGAAGAAACATTGCTAAATCAAAGTTTTTATATCTGAAGGTATTTTGAAAACCAAATGTAAAATCTGGATGTGGATTTCCAATAACTGTTCTATCATTTTCATCAATAACATTGTCTCCATTTACATCTTTAAATTTAATATCACCTAGCCAAGTTCTACTAATTACGCTATTATCACCAATTGCTTGTCCAAATTGAATAGGCGCCGATTCTAAATCGCTCATTGTTCTAAAAATTCCTTCAACCTTGTATCCATAAAACATTCCAATTGGATCACCAACTTTAGTTCTTGTTAAAATCTGATTAACATCATCTAAACTTGTAGAACCGTTAATAGTATAATCTCCAACTAATTCGTTTACAGTATTTTTATAATGAGAAAATGTTAATGTAGAATTCCAAGAGAAATCGTTACCCGATGCAGTATTATAATTAAAAGTAACATCTACCCCTTTATTTTCCATTTCACCTAAATTTACCCAAGGAGCTGCAATAGATCCTGGAGATCCAATACCTCCAGTAACAAATGAAGTTAATGCCAATTGGTATAAGAAATCACTTGAAATCTTTTTATAAACTTCAATAGTTGTATTTAATCTTGAATCAAATACTGAAAAATCAACACCAAAATTTATTTGTTTTGAAGATTCCCAAGTAAGTTCTGGATTTGCAAAATTCGCAATTTCAAAACCAGTACCAATTCCTGTTGAAACAGCATTTAACCTTGATCCATATGCAAAGTTTGGTATATTTTGATTTCCAACTTCACCATAACCACCATAAACTTTAATATTTCTCAAAGCATCAAAATCTTTCATAAACTCTTCATTAGATAATTTCCAAGATGCTGAAACTGAAGGGAAATATCCCCATTTTTGACCATCGGCAAATTTAGAAGAACCATCCGCTCTTATTGATGCTGTAATATTATATTTATTATCAAAAGAATAAATTACTCTACTTAAATAAGACAATAAAGATGTGCTTCCTTTATACTCATCGTTGGTATCTCCACTTGTATTAGACAAGCCTAATGTTGGCACATCATTATCAACAAAACCAACTGCGCTAGCAATTATACCACCCCATTTTGATTCCTGTGCCTCTTGACCAACTAAAACTGTTAAGTCATGTTTTTCGTTAAAATTCTTATTATAGGTTAGCAAGTTTTTAATTACCCAAAAATCATTGTTTTCTCTTCTTTTAATTAAACCATTTGCATCAACAGAAATTTCTCCATAAGAATATGTTTTTTGAAATCTATCGTTTCTGTTATTTCCAAAATCACCACCAAATTCAGCTCTATATGTTAAACCATCTATTATTTTAAATTCACCAAAAACATTAGCAAAAATTCTATCTCTTTTTAATGTATTTGAAACACTATTTACTGTAGCAATAGGATTTTGAACAGCTAAAGAAATTTCATCTGGTGTAACAGGTCCTGCATAAGAACCATCTGGATTGTATACTGCTAATGCTGGATTATTTTGTAGCGCTAAAGAAATAATTCCTCTACTATAACCATTCATAATAATATCTTCATCTGTTCTACTTGCAGTAATATTGGCTCCTACTCTTAATTTATCATTAATTTTAGATTCAATATTTAATCTTATTGAAGCTCTATTAAATCCAGAACCAATAACAGTACCTTCTTGATCCATATAACTACCTGATAAGTAATAATTTGTACCATCACTTCCTCCTGAAAAAGCTAATTGATGACTTTTCATATAAGCTATGTCAAAAATTTCTTTTTGCCAATTGGTACCTTTTCCTAAAAGTTCTGGTCTTAAAAATTCTATACTTTCATTTAAGCCAAAAATTTCACCCATTTCATTTTGTAATTTAGCATAACCCGGTAAATCCAATACATCCATAATATTGGTTGGTTGCTGTATTCCAAAAAATGTACTATACGTTAATTTTCCTTTTTGGTTTTTACCTTTTTTTGTAGTAATAATTACAACTCCATTAGAACCTCTTGATCCATAAATTGCTGTTGCAGACGCATCTTTTAAAATATTAACAGACTCTATATCA
This sequence comes from Lutibacter litoralis, assembly GCF_014646675.1. Lineage (GTDB taxonomy): Bacteria > Bacteroidota > Bacteroidia > Flavobacteriales > Flavobacteriaceae > Lutibacter > Lutibacter litoralis. Next base: position 218,633 of record NZ_BMNS01000006.1, read on the forward strand.
TTTGGGTTTATTGCTGCAAGTGGACTTACACCATTTTGCCCTTCACTACTTCTGTCTAAAGCTGTTCTACCACTTGTTCCTATATTTCTTGAATCTCCAGAAACAGGTATACCATCAATTACATAAAGTGGTTCACTAGAACCTTGAATTGAATTTACCCCACGAATTTTTACAGAAACAGCTGCACCAGGCTGTCCAGAATTTAAGGTTACAGATACACCAGCTGCACGCCCTTGTATTAATTGGTCTATACCAACTTGTGGTACATTCTCTAAAGCTTTTGTGTCAACAGTGGCAACAGACCCGCTAATATCCTCTTTTAATTGAGAACCATAACCAATAACAACAACCTCTTCTAAACTTTGAAGGTTTTCTTTTAAGGCTACATTAATAATTGACCTTCCAGAAACCGAAATTTCCTGAGTTTCAAAACCTACATAGCTAAAAACTAAAGTGGCATTACTTTGAACTGATATTGTGAAATTACCATCAAAATCTGTAATAACTCCATTACTTGTCCCTTTTTCAAGGATATTAACTCCTGGTAGTACTGTACCACCTGAATCTGAAACTACTCCTCTTACTTGATTTTGAGCAATCATAAGCTGCCCAATAAAACAAAACAGCATTAAAAAGAAGTATCTTTTCGAGTCAAAATAAGTGTTTTTTAAATTAAATTTTTGCATATTTTTTGATGTTTTTGCTAATTAATTTTAATTTTTAAATACATTAAATTATTGTATATATAATTAACAAGTTTGTGTATTTAATTAACAACTCAAAATTAATTCAATTGCTAAGTTTATGTTAATATTATTTTGTCATATATCGATAAAATAATTTCATCTAGTCATTTTTTGCTAAAAACATTATTATTTTATCATCTAATAATATAAAGTTCAAGATTAATATAATTCATTATAAATCATATGCATTAAAGTCAAAGAATATAAATATGTATTTCAAATAAAATTAACAAAATGAAATTATACTTTAGCGTTTTGATAAAATAATATCAACAATTAGTTAAGTATATAACTAAATTTGAAAATTGTAATTCACATTCAATATAGATTGATATATTTTTATTCAACAATTAAAAAATTATTAAAAATGATATTTTTTTTTAAATATAAAATTAAAAACCACTTTTTTAAAACTTTAGGACTTTTAATTGTTTTGATTAACATATACTCATGTGATCCGATAAGTAAACATAAATTTAAAAAACCTACCGTTGTTAATAAATCTGCTTCCACTAGCACCATTAAATTACACAAAAAACTATCTTTAATTTCAAAAAATGGGTTTGCAATTGGCCATCAAGATGCAACTTCTTATGGTTTAGGTTGGAGATATGGAGACAATTCAAGAATAATTAAGAGCGATGTTAATGAAGTAGTAGGAGATTTTCCTGCAGTTTATGGCTTTGATATTGGGAGAATTGAACATTCTTATGATAAAAATTTAGATGCAGTTCCTTTTAATGATATGAAAAAACTTATTATTGATGCTTATAAAAATGATGGAATAATTACAGTAAGTTGGCATGTTGATAATCCGGTATCTGGCGGAGATTCTTGGGATAGCACACCTGCTGTATCAGAAATTATTAAGGAAGGTACGCATAGAGATAAATATGAATTATGGATTTCAAGAGTTGCAACTTTTTTTAAATCTTTAGAAGTTAATGGTGAATTAATTCCAATTATTTTTAGACCTTTTCACGAAATGAATGGTTCATGGTTTTGGTGGGGTGCAGGTAACTGTAGCTCTGAGGACTACATTCAATTATGGCGAGAAACAGTTGTGCAATTAAGAGATAAACATAATGTACACAATCTATTATATGCATATTCTCCAAACAAATTAAATCCAAATGACGACTATATGAGGTATTATCCTGGAGATGAGTTTGTTGATATTTTAGGAATAGATATTTATGACTTTAATAACTCTGATGATTATATGAAATCCGTTGTTCACGATTTAAAACTTGTTAAAAAAATAGCCACAGAGAAAGGAAAGTTATTTGCATTTACTGAAACTGGACTAGAAAAAATTCCAACTAAAGAATGGTTTACTAAAGTCTTATATCCAAGTATTGAAAACTCTGGAATATCGTGGGTTTTAATATGGAGAAATCATGTAGAAACTCATCATTATATGCCTTACAAGGGCCATTCAAGTGAATCGGATTTCAAAGCATTTAAAGAGCTTCCTAAAACACTCTTTTTAAAAGATGTGAAAAAAATAAAAAATTAATTTAACTAAATTTATGAATCTACTCAGTTCTATAGATATACTTATTATATTATTGTATTTGGTTACAATAGTTATAATAGGACTAATACTTCGAAAAAGAGCACAACGAAGTAAAGACGACTATTTGCTAGGAGGAAAATCTATTCCTTGGTACATGCTTGGTCTTTCTAATGCTTCTGGAATGTTTGATATTTCAGGTACCATTTGGCTCGTTACATTAATGTTTGTTTACGGAATTAAAAGTGCTTGGTTACCTTGGATTTGGCCAGTTTTTAATCAAATATTTTTAATGGTTTATCTTTCTAAGTGGCTGAGGCGATCTAATGCAACTACTGGTGCTGAATGGATTGGGACACGTTTCGGATTTGGTAAAGGCGCAAAACTATCTCATATTATTGTTGTCGTTTTTGCTCTTGTAGTTTGTTTGGGTTATTTAGCATATGGGTTTATAGGTTTAGGAAAATTTATTGAAATATTTATTCCTTGGGAGGTTGTTAGTAACTATGTTCCTTTTACAGTTACTCCAGAATATGTTCCTCATTTTTATGGTGTAATTTTTACTCTTTTTGCTGTATTTTATTCATTATTAGGTGGTATGTCTGGTATTGTTTGGGCAGATGTTGTTCAATTTGCAATTATGACGGTTGCTGCTTTAGTAATTGGTTATTTAGGATTCCAAGCAATTGGAGAACATACCTTAAACGTGCCTGATGGCTGGTTAAGTCCATTCTTTGGTTTTGAATTAAATATGGATTGGGCACAAATTATCCCAGAAGTAAATGATAAAATAAGGTCTGATGGGTATAGTTTATTTACCTACTTCTTTATAATGATGGTATTTAAAGGAATTCTAGTAAGTATTGCTGGACCTGCTCCAACATACGATATGCAAAAAATATTATCTACTAAAAATGCAGTTGAAGCTTCAAAAATGAGCGGGTTTGTATCTGTAATATTAATGCCAATTAGATATTTAATGATTGCTGGTTTTGCCGCTTTAGCATTAATTTATTATGAAAAATTAGATTTAATGAATTCTGCTGGCAATATTGATTTCGAATTAATTCTACCAACAGCAATAAAAGAATTTGTTCCAGTTGGTTTATTAGGATTACTATTGGCTGGACTTATTGCCGCATTTATGTCAACTTTTGCAGGAACATTAAATGCTGCTCAAGCTTATTTGGTTAACGATATTTATTTAAAATATGCAAAACCTAACGCTACCACAAATCAAATTAAAAACATGAACTATTTAACTGGTGTTGTAGTTGTTGTAGTTAGTATTGTTTTAGGTTTTTTCGCTGAAGATGTAAATTCAGTATTAAACATAATTGTATCTGTATTATACGGTAGTTATGTAGCTGCAAATATCTTAAAATGGCACTGGTGGAGATTTAATGGTGAAGGATTTTTCTGGGGAATGGTTGCCGGACTATTAGCAGCTTATTTTGCTCCAATGTTAATTCATGTAGAAAACGAATTGTACTTATTTCCTGTATTATTAGCAGTATCAATAATTGGAAGTATCATTGGAACTTATTCTGCACCTCCAACTGAAGAAGCTGTATTGAAAGATTTTTATAAAAATGTGAGACCTTGGGGTTTCTGGGGGCCAATTAATGATCTTTTGGTTGTAGAAAATCCAAACTTTAAAAAGAATAAAGACTTTAAATTAGATATGTTTAATGTAGCAATTGGTATTGTTGCACAAACTGCATTGGTAATTATACCAATGTATATAATTTTTAGACAAAGTACCCCTGCATATATTTCACTAGCTGTATTGGTAGTATGTTTATTATTATTGAAAAAATTTTGGTGGAATAAATTAAATGAAAAATTAGATTAAAAAATACAAAAGATGGAACTTAATATGAGGATTAAAACTCTTGATAATATCATAAAAAGACACGCTAAATTAATTAGCAGAAAAAATAAAACTGTTTCAAAAACAAACGGAATTTATCAAAGATATAAAAACCCTGTATTAACTGCAGATCATACACCAATACATTGGAGGTATGATTTAAACTCTGAAACAAATCCATTTGGTCAAGAAAGAATTGGGATTAATGCTGCTTTTAATTCAGGTGCAATTAAAATAGACGGTAAATTCTTATTATGTGCAAGAGTTGAAGGAAATGATAGAAAATCATTTTTTGCAATAGCTGAAAGCCCTAATGGTATTGATAATTTTAAGTTTTGGGATAAACCTTGTGTAATTCCCCAAATTAAAGGAAACCCAGATACAAACGTATATGATATGCGTTTAACTAAACATGAAGATGGTTGGATCTATGGTATTTTCTGTACAGAAAGAAAAGACCCAAATGCTCCTGATGGAGATACAAGTTCTGCTATTGCTAATGCAGGAATTGTACGTACAAAAGATTTATTAACCTGGGAACGATTACCTGATTTGGTATCAAATACTGGTCAACAACGTAATGTTGTTTTACATCCGGAATTTATAAACGGACAATATGGTTTATATACAAGACCACAAGATGGATTTATTGACATTGGAAGTGGCGGTGGAATTGGTTTTGGTTATGTAAAAGACATAACAAACCCAATTGTGACAGATGAAAAAATATTCACAAATAAAGTATATCATACTGTTTATGAATTAAAAAACGGACAAGGTCCTGCACCTATAAAAACATCAAAAGGTTGGTTACATTTAGCTCATGGGGTTCGTAATACTGCAGCTGGTTTAAGATATACCTTATATATGTTTATGACTGCTTTAGATAATGTTACTAAAGTTATTCATCATCCTGCAGGTTATTTTATGGCACCAAATTATAAAGAAACATTAGGTGATGTTTCCAATGTTTTATTTACAAATGGTTGGATTGAAAATGAAGATGGTTCTGTTTATATTTACTATGCATCATCAGATACTCGAATGCACGTTGCAGTTTCTTCAGTTGAAAAATTAGTTGATTATGTAACAAACAGTCCTGAAGATACATTTACATCAGCAGGTTCAGTTCAAACAATTTTAGATTTAATTGAAAAAAATAAAGGATTATATTGATGCATCCATTAGCAGAAAAAGTATCCATTGAATTAGGTAAGGAGCTTCAAAATATACTAACATATTGGAGTACAAATACTATTGATGAAATAAATGGAGGTTTTGTAGGAGAACGTGATCATAATAATAACCTTATACCTAATGCATCAAAAGGAATAATTTTAAATTCTCGTATTTTATGGTCGTTCTCAGCCGCTTCAAATCATTTAAAAACCGATGCCTATAATTCGATTTGTGAACAATCTTATAATTATTTAAAAACTCACTTTAACGATGAAGAATTTGGCGGTGTTTATTGGGAATTAGACTTCAAAGGAAATCCTATAAATACCCGAAAACAAGTTTATGCACAAGCATTTATGATATATGCATTGTCTGAATACTATATGTTTTCAAAAAATAAAGAAGCCATCAATTGGGCTATAGAACTCTATAATTTAATTGAAAAAAATGCCAGAGACACTACATATAAAGGATATATTGAAGCGTTTAATAAAGATTGGTCTCCAATTGAAGATATGAGATTAAGTGATAAAGATGAGAATGAGGCTAAAACAATGAATACTCATTTACATGTTTTAGAAGCTTATACAAATCTTTATAAAGTTTATAAAAACGAAAAATTAAAAAATGATCTTTCAGAACTTATAAATTTATTTTTAACCAAATTTTTAAACTCAAATAATAACTTAAATTTATTTTTCGACGAACAATGGAATTTGAAAAGTAGTGTTATTTCTTTCGGTCACGATATTGAAACAGCATGGTTATTAATAGAGGCTGCAAAGGTTATTGAAAATAAAGAATTACTGTCGGAAACAGAGAGGATTGCTGTGTTAATTGCTGATACTTTTATAAAACATGGTATAGATGTTGATGGAGGTGTTATGAATGAATTTGAGCCCGCAACAAATGTTTTAGACAGTGACAAACATTGGTGGCCACAAGCCGAAGCGCTGGTTGGACTTCGATATGCTTATAATATAACTGGTGATGAAAAATACCTTTTAATATTATCTAAAATTTTAAATTTTATTCAAACAAAAATCATTGACCATAAAAATGGTGAGTGGTTTTGGAGAGTTGATAAAAATGGAAAATCGTATACAAGTGAATACAAAATTGGAATGTGGAAAGCTCCTTATCATAATTCCAGAGCCTGCATTGTATTAAACAATTAAAAAATGAAAAAAAATCTAATATTATTACTATTTATTGTTTCTATAACTTTTTTGAATAGTTGTTCTGAAAGTTCAGATACTCCAGATCTTGATCCACAAATTGAAACTGCAACTATTAAAATTACAACAAGTTTTTCAGGATCAGAACCTGCAACAAATGGAGAGTTTAAAATTACTTTAAGTAAGTCTCTTAGCACGGTTACAAATGTTTCATTTTCAATATCTGGAAGTGCAATAAATGGAACAGATTATGAAACTATTGCGAGTAGTATTTCAATTCCTAAAGAAACAACAACCTATACAATTCCAGTTGTTATTATAGAGGATAACGAAGAGGAAGGCGATGAAACTGTTATTATTACACTATCAAGTACAAACAATAATAATGTAACTATAAGCGCTTCTAATAAAGCTATTGTTACCATTGAAGATAAGCCTGTGGTTATAGAAGAATTCATTCTTTTACCAGAAGAAACCAGATCATATATGGTAAATCCAAATGCAACGGATGAAACTGTAGCCCTGTTTTATAACTTAAAAACAGTGTCTAAAACTAGTTTTATAATTGGGCAACAAGATGCTTTTAATTCTTTTTATAATGACAATACTGGAGCTTCCGATATTAAAAAAACAACAGGTAGTGATCCAGGTTTATTAGGTTCTGATTTTATGTTTATTACCGATGATAATAATAATGGAAATTCTTCAAACTGGTTTTACCAACAAGAACAAATCATTACAGCTGACGCTATTGAAGCTTATAATAAAGGAATGGTAAATACTTTCTGCTGGCATTTAAGAGAACCTTATGAAGGAGACCATTTTTATGCAGATGACATGACTGAATTTCAAAGAGAGAATGCTTTAAAAAGTATTTTACCTGGTGGTGCTAATCATGATTACTACAAAGGCAAGTTAGATAAAGTAGCTGAAGTAACAAAAGGAATGGTAGGTTCAGATGGTAAATTAGTTCCAATTATTTTTAGACCATTTCACGAGTTTGATGGAAGTTGGTTTTGGTGGGGTAAAAATTACTGTACTGCCGCTGAATATATTCAATTATATCAATTTACTGTTGAATATTTGCGTGATGAAAAACAAGTGAATAATATGCTATTTGCATTTTCACCAGACAATCATTACGATTCAGAAATAGTTTATTTAGAACGTTATCCTGGCGATGAATATGTAGATATTTTGGGTATGGATAATTACGGTGATTTTAATAATCAAGGTCAAACTGGTGCAAATAGAGCTAACAGCAGACTTAAAATTATTTCTGATCTAGCTATTGATAAAGTTAAAATTGCGGCTTTAACTGAAACGGGTTACCGAGTTACCAGTGGAACAAATCCAATTGCCAATTTATTTTCAACATATTACTATAGCACTTTAACAAATAATGATGTTGAAATAAGCTTTGTTATGTATTGGAATAACAACAATGATGGTTACTATACTCCAACTCCAGGAACATCAGATGCTGCTGATTTTATTGAATTTACAAATAAAGAGGGTGCTTTATTGCAAAATGAATTACCTGACATGTACAATTTACCTAATTAACAAATACAATGAAAATTAACAACTCAATCCTTTTATTTTTAAGTATTTTTTTACTTATTTCTTGTAAAGATAATAGTAAAGAAACAGCTCAAAAAGAGAGTGAAAATTCAAAAGACAACATTGAACTTATATCTGTAAAAGGATCTCAATTTTTTAAAGGAGAAAATCCTTATTATTTTGTAGGCACAAATTATTGGTATGGACCTCTAATTGCGGCAAAAAATATTGGCGATAGAGACCGATTAATAAAAGAATTAGATTTAATGAAAGAAGTAGGTATTGATAACCTACGTATTTTAGTTGGAGCTGAAGGAGCTGGAGAAGATTCTAGAGTGCATCCAGCTTTACAACCGAAACAAGGTGTTTACAACGAAGATTTATTGGATGGTTTAGATTTCTTAATGGCAGAAATGCGCAAAAGAAATATGTATGCTGTATTATATTTAAATAACAACTGGATTTGGTCTGGTGGAATGTCTCAATATCTTGAGTGGAATGGTTACGGAACAGTTCCTAACCCATTTTTAGAAGAACATACGTGGGATCAATATATGAATTACACCAAGCAATTTCATTCTTGTGAACCTTGTAAAGAAGCATTTTATGAGCATTTAAAATTTATTATTGGAAGAACAAATACATACACAGGAAAAAAGTATAATGACGATAATACCATTATGTCTTGGCAAGTTGCAAATGAGCCAAGAGTATTAATGACTCCAGAGCATGAAGAAGCATTTGGTACTTGGTTAAATGAAACAGTTTCAATTATAGAATCATTAGACTCAACACATTTAATTTCAACTGGAACCGAAGGAAAACATGGATTTTTACAAGATATAAATATGTATGAAAGATTGCATGCTAATAAAGATATTGATTATTTAACAATGCATATGTGGCCAAAAAACTGGGGTTGGTATGATATTAATAACGAAAAAGAATCAACACTATTATCTATAGAAAAAGCATTTGCTTATATGGATGAACATATTGTGGTTTCTAAAAAACTTCAAAAACCAATTGTAATGTCAGAATTTGGGTTTCCTCGTAAAAAAGAAAGTTTATCTCTAGATGCTTCAGTTGAAAATAGAAATACTTTTTATAAAGCTATTTTTGAAAAGATTAATGAGAGTAAAATAAATAGTGGTGAATTAGCAGGTTTAAATTTCTGGGGATTTGCAGGTTATGCTAAAACGAATGCGGAAAATGGAAAATGGCTACATGGTGATGATTTTACGGCAGATCCACCTCAAGAACCACAAGGTTTAAACTCTGTATTTACTTCTGATGTTTCAACATTAGAAATAATAAAAGAGGCTAATATTAAATTGTTTGAATAGTTTAAAGGTTGAATTTTTACAGGTAGCTTTCGACTGATTTATAATAAAATTACCATTTAGTTAAGTTTGAATAAGGGAGTTTACTTTTGGAGTAACTCCCTTATTTTTTTATTAATTTATTGTAAAGTGTAGATTTATTTTAGTTCAAAATCTGCTTCAAGTTCTGTAATAGAACTTCCCCCAACAAATACCATGAAGGCTCCAGGCTCAACAATAAAATTACCTTCATTATCAAAAAACCCTAAAATTTCATTATTTAATGTAAAATTTATTGTTTTAGTTTCTCCTACTTTTAATTCAACCAACTCAAAACCTTTTAATTCTTTTACTGGTCTTGTAATACTTGCAACTAAATCTCTAATATATAATTGTACAACTTCTTTACCATCTTTATTCCCTGTATTACTAACTTTTACGGATATTTTAACTTCATCACCTATTAAAAAGGAAGGGTTACTTATTTTTAAATCGGAATATTTAAATGTGGTATAACTCAACCCGTGACCGAATGGATAGAGAGGTGTATTTTCAACATCACTGTAATGTGACCAAAATACATTTTTATCCTTATCTACAGGTCTTCCCGTATTTTTATAATTGTAATAAATAGGGATTTGTCCTACATTTCTTGGAAATGTCATTGGTAATTTCCCACTAGGATTGTAGTCTCCATACAACACTTGAGCAATTGCATTACCTGTTTGAGTTCCTAATTGCCAAGCTTCAACAATAGCGGGAATATGCTTATCTGCCCAATTAATAGTTAGTGGACGACCATTTTGTAACACTAAAACAATATTTTTATTTACCTTAAAAACTTCCTGTAATAACTCTTGCTGTAAACCAGGTAAGTTTAAATCTGTTCTACTTCTTCCTTCTCCAGATTGAAATCCATGTTCTCCTAAAACCATTACTACAACATTTGCGCTTTTAGCCGCATCAATGGCTTCAGCAAATTCACTTTTATCAGTTGTATTAATTTTTACCTCGTTTAAAAAAGTAGCTTCTCCAATAATTACATCAGTACCTTTTTTATAAACTAAAGAATTTCCTTTATATTGTTGCATTCCTTCCAGAACTGAAACAGCAGTGTTGTTTTCAGATGCAATTCTCCAACTACCTAAAGGGCTATCTTTATCTGCAGCTAGGGCTCCAATTAATGCAATTTTTTGACCTTCTTTTTTTAATGGAAGTAAATTATTTTCATTTTTTAAAAGAACAATAGATTTCTTTGCCATATCTAAGACACCATCATTATTTTCTTTATTTCCAATAGTTTCTTTTTCACGATTTTCATCACAATACTTATAAGGATTTTCAAATAAACCTAATTCAAATTTTACACGTAAAATTCTTTTTACTGCATCGTCCAAAAGTGATTCAGAAACAACACCATCTTTAACTAATTGAGCTAATTCTTGAATATATGTATGGCTTTCCATATCCATATCTGAGCCAGCAGTAACTGCTTTTATTGCAGCTTCCCTTTTATCTTTTACATACCCCCAAGTAATCATTTCAGAAATTGAAGCCCAATCTGAAATTACAAATCCATTGAATTTCCACTTATTTTTTAAAATATCTCTTTGCAAGTATGAGCTACCAGTGACAGGCACACCGTTTAACTCATTAAAAGAATTCATTAATGTTCTAACACCTGCGTCAACTGCTGCCTTAAACGGAGGTAAAATAACATTATGTAATGTTGATGTTCCAATATTAACAGTATTATATTCCTTTCCTGCTTCAGAAAAACCATATCCTGCAAAATGCTTTGCACAAGCTGCGATAGTATTATCAGCAGCTAAATCATCGCCTTGAAATCCTTTTACTCTTGCCTCAGCAACTCTACTTCCCAAAAATGGATCTTCTCCTGCTCCTTCCATGACTCTTCCCCAGCGTGCATCACGAGAAATGTCAACCATTGGGCCAAATGTCCAATTTATTCCTGATGCTGAAGCCTCATTAGCGGCAATACTTGCCGATTTTTTTATAGCTTCTAAATCCCAGCTTGCAGCTTCAGCTAAAGGAATAGGACTTAATGTTTTATAACCGTGAATAACATCAAATCCAATAATTAACGGAATCCCCAATCTAGATTCTTCTGTAATAATTTTTTGAACTGCTTTTACCTGCTCAACGCCTCTAACAGTTAGCATAGATCCAACCCACCCTTTTCTAAGGTGCTCATATTTAAGTTCAGCACTACCTCCTTTTGGTGAAGGACCAGTAACATCCCAAAAACCATTGTATTGATTCATTTGACCGACTTTTTCTTCAATAGTCATTATTTTTAAAAGAGAATCAATCTTATACTCAATACTTTTTTTAGTATTGTTCGATGTTTGATTTTTTGCGTACTCACACCTTGTAAAAAATAAACTGATAGCAGTTAATAATAGTATTCTTTTCATTTGTTAAAAGTATTTTTAAACTGGGTTTAAAATATCACCAGCCATTATTTTTAATGATTTTTTTAAACCACATTGCTGAAGCTTTCGGAATTCTTTTAAGTGTTTTATAGTCTATATAGTTTATTCCAAATCTAACTGAATAACCAGAAGCCCATTCGAAATTATCAAAGAGACTCCAGGCAAAATAGCCTTTTAATTTTACTCCATTGGCAATTGCTTTATTGCAAGCCTCTAAATATTGTTTAAAATAATCTAACCTGTCAAGGTCATTTACAACTCCCTCTTCTTTTAATGTATCATTACAAGCAAAGCCATTTTCCGTTATAATAATATTGGGATGATTATATCTGTTACTAATCCATTCCAATAACTTGTAACAACCCCAAGGAACAACTGCCCAATTAAATGCAGTTAAAGTCCACTCTTTATCTTGTGATAATAATACATCTTGATCTTCAGAAATTCCGCCATTACCATAAACATTACTTACTTCCCCAGTATGATCGTCATTAGCAACATACATTGTTGTATAATGATTGAGTCCAAAAAAATCTGAAGAATTTTTAATTAATTTCTTTTGATTTTCAGTAAAATTTGGTAATCTATCACCAAGTCTATTTTTCATTACTTGAGGATAATCTCCTAAATAAATTGGATCTGCAAACCATCCTAAAAAGAATAGCAGAGCACGTTCTGCTGCATCAATGTCAGAATGATTTTTAGTAAGAGGCTCTCTCCAATCACCATTATTTGTTATTCCAATAGAACCTTTTTGATATTTAAATTTTGTTTTATACAAATTTACTGCTTGCGCATGTGCTAATATTAAATGGTGCCCTGCTAAATAAGGCTCAGAATTTGAAATTCTACCTGGTGCAAAAACACCTTGTCCGTAGCCTAAAATTGCTATAACCCAAGGTTCATTTAAAGTAATCCAATTTTTAACACGATCTCCAAACCTTTCAAAACAAACTTTTGCAAAGTTTTCAAAATAATTGATAATATTAGGGTTTAACCAGCCATCATTTTCCATTTGTAGTGCTAATGGCAAATCCCAATGGTATAATGTTACCCAAGGAACAATATCATTTGCTAGCAATTCATCTATTAAATTTGAATAAAATTGAATTCCTTCTTCATTTATTTCACCTTTACCCTCTGGCATTATTCTAGACCAAGAAATTGAAAAACGATAGGCTTTAAATCCTTGTGATTTTAATAATGTAACATCTTTTTTATAATGATGATAATGATCTATGGCAATATTTCCATTTTCATTATTTGTTATTCTGTTTGGAATAGTGCAGAAAGAGTCCCAAATAGATGGTCCTTTACCATGAGTATTATGAGCCCCTTCAATTTGGTAAGCAGAAGTTGCAGTACCCCAAATAAAATCATTTGGAAATTTAATCATACTCTTAATTATTTAATAAGTTTTGTTTAATATTCTGTTGTAAAACTTGATGCTGGCAAATTTACTTTATTAAATAAGTTTGAAACACTTGTATTTCCCCAAGCATATCGGACAAATTTTGGTGCTTTAACCCTTTTTGAAGAAATGGTTATTTCATTCTTCTTTAATTTTACTTTTGCCGTATAAAATATTTTATCTTCACCCGCAATTTCAAATAATGATGTGTTTTTATTTGTAAGATACAGTCCTTCAGCATTGTCAAAGTGAACAACAACATTTTTCTTTTTAATAGAAACTCCTTTAAATAAAGGTCCATTTACTTCTTTAAAATAGGTTTTATAATAATCTGCTAAAGCTAAATTTGCCAATCGAACTCCTACTGGTTTTTTATCTTTTGGATGAATATCATTTGTTGGTGAAACATCACAAATAACCACCATTCCAGATTTAGAAACCTTGTCTAAAACTTTACGTTGAGCATCTCGAATTTCTACACCGCCGAAATGATCTTTTCCATAATCATACGGTGCAATTTGAACATAATAAAACGGGAAATCATTTTCCCATTTAGCTCTCCAAGATTTTATTAATGCTTCAAGAGTTTTATCATAATTAGAGGCTCCAACATTTGATTCGCCTTGATACCAAAGCACACCAGCTATTTCATAACCAACTAACGGGTGAATCATTGCGTTATATGCTCGCGCAGGTTTAGTTGGCCCCCATTCTGTTGGTTTTAAATTATTTGCAGCTTCCTTCAAAATTTTATTTTCTTCAATTACCTCTTCTGGCATCCAAATTTCTGCTGGGGTTCCTCCCCAAGCTGAAACCATTAAACCTATAGGGACATCTTTTAAATCCTCTTGTAATCTTTGTGCAAAATAATAAGCAATAGCACTTGAATTTTTCATTGTTTCAGGGGAGCAAACGTCCCAATTTCCATGTAAATTATTTTGAGGTGAGATTGCTGAAGTTTTTGGAACTGTGAAAAAGCGAATAGTTGGGTGACTTGCATTTTTAATTGCTTCATCTCCATTTTTTATACCCCAAGCGGCAGACATTTCCATATTAGATTGCCCAGAACACAACCAAACTTCACCAATTAAAACATCTTTTAAAATTATCTCATTATATCCATTAATTTTAATGATATACGGTCCACCAGCATCTGGTGTTTTTATTTTTAACTCCCATAAAGCTTGATTGTTTGCTTTTGTTTTATATATTTCAGAAGTCCAAGATGGCTGTATAAAAACTTCTTCGTTTGGATTTGCCCATCCCCAAAATTTTACATCATCATTTTGTTGTAAAACCATATGGTCTGAAAATTGTGCAGGAATAATTACATTTGCAAATGAAATATTTACCGACAGCAATAATACGTATATAAATCTATTTAACATTTCAATATATTATTTAAGAATATTTTTGTAAAAAGGAGTTAATGTATCCGCGATATCTTTGTGATCGTCAATATTTGGATGTGTTGTACAACCATTATTATATGCCTTTTCTAATTCAAATATTAATATTGATCTATTGTCTTTGGCAAAATAATTTTGAACTTTTTCTAAACAAGAAATCAATAAATCATTTATTTCACCAGTAATCATCGGACTATTAAGTAAAACAATTTTAGTATTTGGATAACGTTTAAAAATTGTTTTTACAAAATCTATGTAGTTAGCGACGAACTTTTCTTTGTTGAAAGGTAAGCGAGGTTTAATTCCATCACCATTTGATAAATCATTTGTTCCTAAACAAATACTTACAATTTCTGGTTTTATTAAAAAATCATATTTTTTAGAATTATCTTTATTTAAATATAAATTTTCATAGACTTCTGGCATTATAGGTTCTTCAATGTTTTCATCATTCCAATTTCTATATATTCCAATTCCTGAAACCGAACTCAACATAAAATTAACATTTAGCGCTTTAGCAATTCTTGGACCATACGCTAAATAGGCATTATGCTGATCTAAATATTCTCCCTCGCCGCAAGGCACATAGCTTGGATCGGCTGCAGCACCACAAGTAACCGAATCACCTATAAATTCGATTGTACGTTTCTTTTTTTTGGGAACTGAAATCACTTTTTGGGCCTCAACACCATGAAAAATTACAGCTCCACTAGCTGCTTCAGTAGCTTTAAAAATTTGAATTTTATTTTGTTGGTTTTTAGATAAATATATTGAGATGTTTGTAATAGAATCTGAATTAATTTTATATCTTTTTTGATACTGTTCATTAATTGAAATAGCAATATAATTATGTGTATTATTAGCAGATTTAAGTTTTATATTTAATGAATTTCCTTCAACAATAAATTCAACTAAAGATGCTGAACTGATTAGAGCGACAGAATTATCTTGTAATATTTCAAACCTTCCGTAATATGTAAATAATTTGTTTTCAGGGGAATAAAAATTTAAGCTGCTGTTTTTATTCTTATTACATCCAATAAAAAAAACGAAAACTATTATTATAGTTGCAAAAATTTTAGGGAACTTCATATATAATAAATATTAAATATTAAATATTTAAAATTAAAAAATACCATATTAATATACTTCATCAAATTCATCAAAAAATGATACTATTTCTAATAAAATAAAAAAATAATCCGCTACTGATCTAAATTTATAGAACTCGTTTTATTCCTTCAAATTTTTCACGGTATTCACTTGGAGTTGAATTTTTGGATTTTTTAAAAACACGATTAAAATTAGCTATATTGTTAAAACCACATTTAAAACAAATTTCACTTATACTTAAATCTGTTTCAATTAACCATCTTGTTGCATAGCTTATTCTAGTTCCATTTATGTAATCTACAAAAGTTTTTCCAGTACGTTTTTTTATAAACCTATTAAATGAAACACTACTCATATTTACAATTTCTGACACTTCAGAAAGTAAAATTTTACGATGAAAATTCTCTTGAATAAAATCATATACTATTTTAATTTTATCACTGTTTTCAAAATTTTTGTTTTGTGAAGAGTAGGTGGAAAGCATTCTTTGATTTCTAGAATTTGCCAAATCTTGTAAAATTGAAATAAGTTCCATTAAATAATCAATGCTATCAATTTTTGAAAGTGCCTTAATTCTATCCTTCATTTCAAGAGTTATTTTCTTAGAAAAAACAATTCCATAATTTGATCTATCGAACATGTCTTTTATAGGTTTAAATATCCTTCGAGAAAGCATTTTACTATCAAATAAATCATTATGAAATTGAATAGTAATTTCATGAATCTTTTTATTTTTACAGTTATGTAATTCCCAACAGTGTTCTATATTTGGACCCACCAACACAAGTTCTAATTCTGATATTTCTTCTATACTATCACCTATTATGCGACGCACACCTTGACCATTGGCAATAAAATTTAATTCATATTCTGGGTGAAAATGAATAGGGAAATCAAAATCATCCTTAATACGGTCAAAAACTTGAAAACTATCTTCAGGAGCAAGAGGTGTAATTTCTCTATGAAAATCTTTAATCATACTTTTAAATTTAATTTGGACGTATTATCACTTTACAATATACTGCAAAATATATTAATTCTACCATTCTTTAATAGGACAGTGTGTGTTTTCTGGCTAAAAACGCATAATAAAATAGTAACAAGACACTTAAATTATTTTATTTGAATATTTTATATATAATTACTTTATAATCAATAACTAAAACTAGCTTGATTATATAAATTGATATTGCAATAGCCTATTAAAATGACACTATCCTAAAATCTGTGTAAGTTCAAAATTTCAGGGTTAAATTATTTAAAGTTTAATCCTGTTTTCAAATATAGCTAAAAATTGATTAAGTATAACTCTATTAAAAAAACATATAAAGAAATTCTAATATAAATGTATTTTTTATGTAACGTTAGAGCTTGGTAATAGAAATCTCTAATCATAAATGTAAATAAATAGTTTTTATCATTAAGCATTTACAAAAAAGCCCACTCAAAATCACTGTAGTGCATATTGCGAAAATTTCCAAAGAACAGTAAGTTTCCATTTTTACTTCTTATTTCTTCTTCAGTAAAATTTCCTTGAGTTCTATTTGGAGTAATTGCTATAATAGCAAATGTTATGGATATTAAATTAGCAATTGCAAATAATAGAGCTGAAATATAATTTTCAAAATGGGAAAAATCTTTACCTATTACACTTCCAATAATTAAAGATAGAATAATAGAGTTTACTGTAATCATTATTTGTGCTTTACCATCAACTATTCTATTTAATGTATAATGATTACGTGAAGTATTTCTAAAGAGTGTTTGTATTCCTCTATCGTCTCTATCTTTTGTTTTAATTAATTTCTTTTTTAAATTTTTGATTTCGACATCACTTATTTTAAGTTCTTTTTGTAGGATCAGATTTTTTTTATTCTCAATTTCTTTTCTTTCTTTTTTAAGTTTTTCTTTTTTGTGCTAAACTATGTTTATGACATATTCTGAAGATATTTTATAACTTTCTATAATTAGTATTAGCGTATCGAACCAATTAGTTTTTGATAGTTCGAAACCTTTTAAAAGCATTTGTTCATACAGAATTTTTAATCGACCTCTACCTTGACTCCCAGCAAAATCCATAATATTTGCATCGGCTAATATTTTTGATTCTAAATGAAGATATTTCTGATAAGGATATGCCTGAATAACAATTTCTTTTACTTTAGAGGCTGTTTGAGGTTCTAATCCTTTTTGTTGAAAAAGTACTATTATTTTGTTTAGCACCTTTTCATTATGACTAAAATCTAATGTTTTTGCTTCACTATTAGCATGTTCTAATGAAAAAGCACAATTAGCAAGCATTAATAAGTTAATATCAATAATTATAAGGTTGTTGTTTTTTATGATTTATGACATTCTTATCTATTCTATAAAAACGATTGATGTTGGTATAAACATTAGTTTTAGAAGTATCATTTAATAAACCTATTGTATATTCTATAATATTGCTAATAGAGTTCATAAAATTTCATTTATTATTCATTACTATAGTTTTCTAATTCTTCACCATATTATATTTAGTGATCAACGAGTGGAATTAAACTGCACCAACACCTGCAGCAATTGATTCAACTGTATTTTTTCTTCTTCTTAAGTTATATCCTTTTACAGATTCTCCTTTTAATAGTTTACGAATTAAAATTAATCTTCGATAATGGGTTTTTTCAAAACGTAAAGCTAAAGCGTAAATCATAAAAATTACTCCAGCTATAATAGAATAACCATATAAGACTTTTGTAGCAGTTAAAATAGCTTGTAATTTTGCTCTACCATAAACGGCAAGACCACCACCTTTTGGAGATAAGGTTATAGCATCTAAATGATGTGCAATATTTTCAAAGCCTTGTAATTGTAATTTGTAATATATCCAAGAATATATTGCGCCAGCAAAAGCAACGCTTACTACTGAGCGTACAACAATTGTTAATGCTACTGCAGCCAAAGTTTCATTCATATCAAAACCATCCAAGGCATAGTACCATATACTAATAAATAAAATAGTCATACCTAATCCGCGCAATATTTGAGGGAATATTAAATCTGAGATTTCAATTTGTGGACTTATTAAAAAATACATACTAACAAAATGCAATGTATAAAACAGAATACCTGAAATAATTAAAAATTTTGTAGGATAATTTTTTTTGTACCAATAAAAAGCATAGAACCCTCCTAAAATAATACCTGGAATCATCGTATAATTTAACAAGTTATTTGTAATTGAGTTATAGCCTAAAATACCAACTGTAAATGTGTTTTGAACAGCTGCAGATGCTAAAAACATACCTAAGCCCATTAATAACGTCAGTCCTTGAATAAAGTTTTTGCTTTTAAAAACACTTAAGGGAACAAAAGGTCTTTTTAAACCATTTTGTCTGATTAAAAATAATGTGAAAAATATTATAAATCCAACTGAAGACCATTGTATATTAGGTGAAGTGTACCAACCTTGTTGTTTTGCAAATACTAATACATAACTAAGTAATAAAAAAGAAATTATATAAAGTAAAATACTGAGCCAATCTATATGATATAAAGGTAGTTTTCTAGAAAACCTTAAGTTGTGCATAAAGATAACTGATATTAACACTAATATTAGTAGTATAATTACCATTATTACATACACTGATTGCCACTCTAAATTGTACGCAATTTTTGCAAACAAGTAAGAACTTAATTGAGCTATTGAAATACTTAAAGGGTAAAATACAGCATAAAATTTTGTTCTATCCCCATCTGGACTTATAATAAACATAATAGGAAGAATAAGTTCTATAAGTGCTATAATTTTAAAATATCCAATTACAAAATTTGAAAATATAATAACATAAGGATTTACAGTTGTAGCAATAACCATAGAAAATAAGGCAATTAACAACAAACTAGTAATCATTAATTCTTTACTTCTAAAGCGCATTTTAAAGCGTAATAAAAGGGGTAGTGCCGCTCCCATACCAATAAATGAAGCATAGTTTGCCCATGATAAATATTCAGAATATATTCCTAAATCACTCATCATTTCACTAAAATTTGCTGTATAAATACCACTAACTACCAAAATAGGAAATAGATACAAAATAATAAGCAATAACATTACAGGTTTAGGAACCCAATCTTTAAAAAGTCCTTTGTTATACATTGTTATTTTAAAGTAATATCAACATTCATTCCTACTCTAAGTAGTTTTAAATCTTCTATAGCGTTTTCTTCTGTAAAATCAATTCGAACAGGAATGCGTTGCTGTACTTTTACAAAATTACCTGTAGAATTGTCAACAGGAATAGAAGAAAGTCTAGAACCAGTTGCCGCAGAAATTGAAGTAACTTTTCCCATGTACTTTTTTCCGCCTAAAGCATCTACTTTAACATTTATAGCAGTACCAATATTTATGCTTTCCATTTGAGTTTCTCTAAAATTTGCTATAACCCATTTTTTATCACTCGTTATAATACTTGCTACTTGTTGGCTAGGATTTAACAGCTGTCCTTCGTTTACAATTCTTCTACCCATAAATCCATCATAAGGTGCAGTAATTATAGTATATGATAAATTTAATTTTGCTAATTCTAAAGCTGCTTGGGCTTGTTTTATACCTGCTTTACTCATTTCAATTCTACCAGCCATTTCTTTAAGTGAATAATCAACAGATTTTCGTTGCCCCAATAAGGATTTGTACTGTGCATTTGCAGCATCATATTGTGTTTTAACACCATCGTATTGTTGTTGGGTTACTGCCTCCTCTTTCAATAAATTTTCAAAACGTTTTAGGTTTTGCTCGGCATTCCATAAGTTAGATTCTGCTCCTGCTATATTTGCTTCAATTATATGTGTATTATTTGAAATGGTATTTACAGAAGATAGTGTTGTTTGTTCTCCAGCTAATGCATTTAAATAGGCTGCTTCTGCTTGTGTAACTTTAGCCTTTATCTCACTATCGTCTAAAATAACAAGCGTATCGCCTTTTTTCACTTTTTGATTTTCTTCAAATTTTATTTCTTTAATATAAGCTGATACTCTTGTATTAATTGGGTTTATATAGGCTTCTACTTGGGCATCATTCGTAAAATTTTTATCCCCTATATGAAAATAGTACTTTACAACAAGCATCAGCGCTGTAATTGCAACTATAAAAACCAATAGATTTGTATAAAAAACAAATCTCTTATTTTTGGTTGATTTTTTTTCTGTTTGAGTTTTATTATTTGACATTTATATTTCTTTTATAAGGTTTATAGTTCTCCAGTTGTTTTTAATAAATTATAGTAAGCGTAGATACTATTAATTTCTGAATTAACATATTGAAGTTCAGCTTCTAATTTAGCATTGCTGGCATCTAACATATCGGTTATTAAAGCTAACTGATTTAAGTACTTATTTTCAATAATTTTATAGTTTTCATTTGCTAATCGTTTGCTTTCAAAATAAGTAACCTTTTGCGAAATTGCTTCATTGTATTTTAAATATGCTGCTTTAATAGCTATCTGTAAATTTTGTTCTGTTAATGTTTTTAGTTCTTGTACTTGTTCTATTTTAAGTTTATCTAAAGCCTCTTTTTTAGATGTTTTGTACAGCGATTCTATATTGTAGTTTAATGATACTCCAACTTGCCAACTGTTGCTATACATATCTATTATAGGTATAGAATTGGTTAATGGGCGTTGCATGTTATAACCTGCAAAACCTGCTACAACAGGTAATTTTTCTGATTTTGTAATGATTAAACCTGTTTCTGCTAGTTTCTCTTGCAACTGAACTGATTTTATTAATGGATGCTTGTTTAAAAGGAGGTCTTGATAAGTATTAAAGTCTTGTAAAGAAGTATCTAACTTTAGCGTTTCATCTTCAGGAATAATTTCTATATTGTTAGGTAATCCTAATGCTGTTGTTAATTGGTAATTTAAAATAGTAATGTTATTATTTATAGTTACAACTGCCTGATTTAGTGAGGCTAAAAGTAAATCTCCACGAACAACCTCATTACGAGTTACCATTCCTTGCTTGTAAAAACTATTAACATTTTCAATTCGTTTTTGTGCTAATTTTATGTTTTCTAAAAAAACTTGTTTTTGGTTATATAACTTGTACAAATCCAAGTAGTTTGAAATTACTAAAAATTTAATAACAATGGCATCATTATCAACATTCAAATTTGCTAATTGTTCTTGTAAAGATCCAACTTTTATACTGTTGTTTATGGCGTTGCCTTTATAGATTAACTGTTGAGCTTGTAAAGAAAAGGTATTGCCAAAGTGAGGCATATCTACCGTAGTTTGTTTTGAAAAATCTTTATCTAAAATCTCCACATCACCAAGATACATTGCTGTAGCATTAAATGACACATTGGGTAATTGATTTTGTTTATAAATTTCAGTTTGTTGCTGAGCGATATCAACAGATTTTTTAGAGACTTTTAGTTTTTGATTGTTTTCTATAGCCAATTTAACAATCTCGTCTATACTAAACTTTTGTGAGTAGATTTCTTGAGAAAATCCTATACTATAAATAAGAATAAATAGTAAGCCAAGAAAATATTTTATTTTATACATTATTACGTATTTATAAGAATGTGCAAAATTACAGCTATTAGGAGTACTAAAAAATAGCAAATATTACTAAATAGATGTGTAAATGTATTCTTTTTTATTTTGAGTTCTAAATTGGGAAGGACTTAACCCGGTGTTTTTTTTAAAGAAATTACTAAAATAATATTGGTCATTAAAATTAAGTTCTGCTGTTATTTCAGTAATTTTTTTATTTGTAGAAGCTAATAAAAACTTTGATTCGGAGATTATTTGTTGATGTATAACTTGATTTGCTGTTTTTTTTGTTACATTTTTTATAGTTGCAGATAAATGGCGTATTGTAACTTTAAGATTTTTTGCATAAAATGAGAGGTTACGTTCATTTTTAAAATGAATAGAGAGTAATTTTAAAAACTCTAAAACTAATTCTTGTTTTCTATTTGTTTTACTTCTATTGTCAATATTAATTTGAGCATTTATAGCATCAAGTACTGTGTAAATTAAAACGGAAATAAGGTTTAAAACAATGGCTTTTTTAAAAGTACTATTGCTTTTTTTGTATACATTTAATTGAAGTAAATTTACTAATCCATCCAACTCGATTAGTGATGGTTTTGATATATTAAAGTGATTTAAATAATTAGAAATAAAAAATTGATACGCATCTAATCTATTAAAATCTAGTGAAAAATTATCAACTAAATCTACATCTAACGCAACAATATTAATTTCAAGATCAGGACTTACATTAATAAGTTGAAAAACGTTACGAGGAAAAGATAAATAAATATTGTTCTCTATTAATGTGATTTTTTTAAATGAATTTATAAACGAAAAGTATCCTTTTTTTACAATAAATATAGCTGTTTTAGAAGAAAGGTATGTTTTACTAAAACCAATTTCTTGTTTTAGGTTTTTTTCAGTTATAATTTTTATTTGTTCTTTGAAAATGTTAGACATTTTTATTTTTAATGTATTAAACAGAATAATTGATTTCTAAAATAAAAATACTCTTTTTTTAATGTGTAATTATACTAATTTATACATTCTTTTATAAAAACCATAATTTATCCTTAGCATCTTCGGGGATATTCCCATCAAAATTTGGTGCTATTTGTGCAACCATTTCAGGATATTTTATAGTTATAGGTACGTTTTGTTGTTTTAAAGATTTCCAATATAAACGACTGAATTGATATACTTGTTCAATTAATCCTTTTATTATGGTATTATCATCTAAAGCTCCTTCTGTTGGACTTGAAATTTCTATTTTAATTGGAAATGGATACCCGTCTCTATCATTATATTTTTGCATATTGGTATGACGACTGTTATTGAATAGTAAATATTGGTTGTATCCAACTCTAATAAATGTTCCTGATTTTGGCATTAATTTATTATACCAATTATTATCAAGTGCAATTAAATCTTCTGAATCTGTTTTGTTAATGTTTAAAATATATAATGGTACTTCTAAATTTAAACTTTTCATTGCTGCTAAAATGGGTTGTAAATCTTCATAACCCATTGTTTTATAAAAATGTATCACCACTTTATCTGAATGAGATATTGCATAAAATGTTCTTATTGCTTTGGTTATACTACCTGCTAAATCTATTGTTTCATAATCTTTGAAATATTCAAAACTGTTGAATGTTCCATTATTTTGAAAGCTAAAAGCACTACCAACATAATTAATGTCTTCATCTGTATTTTTAAAAGCACCTATACCAATTATTAATTCTTTTTTATCAGGTGTTTTTAGTTTCCAAGGTATGCCTTGTAGCTTTGCTAATAAGGCTAATGAAATATTACTTAATGTAAATTGTTGGGTGTAATCTTCAAAATTACCTACCATTTTTTCGTAATCAATTACTTGAGAAACTATATTGTTTTTTAGTAATAACTCCTTTGCTTTGTAATAGATTTTACGGTTGTTTATATCTTTATCATTCTTTGAAAATGGACTGATATAAATTGCAGCGTACGTTATTTTTTCATCGAAAACAATTTCTTCTAAACGTTGCTTTAGTGTTGTTAATATTTCATTGGGATTTTTAAATATAATGGCATTTTTACTTTCTGAATGAAAAGGTGTATCTAAAAACTTACCCATACCAGGATAGAATTTACCTGTGCCCTTTTGAAATTGGGTGTGTAATTCTCCAACAAAATCTTTATGATCTTCTTGAAAAATATAAAATACTTGGTATTTTTTAGGGCGTTCAAAACATTTATTACGAACCATTTCAATTTGAGGCATTCTGCCTGTACCATTGCGGTATTGTAATAGATTTATTTCAGGATTTACATTGTCTAAACGGTATTCAGGTACTTTTACCCAATTTTTAGAGCGAATGTCAATTATACTTCTAAAATCATCGTTGAATATTTCATTTTTAGTGAAACCGTTTACCAATTTCATATACGTTTTGTATTTATTATCTGGTTTGTCTAATGGTATTTCAATTTGATATTCATTGGCTAATTCTCTGTTTAGGATAGGGTAGGAGTTTTCCCATTCTAATTTATTCCAAAGTTCTTTTTCCCAATCTTTTTCAGTAGACATATTGTAATTAAATACAGTTTGTTGGTGAATGGCTGTTTTTATTAAGTCAGTTCTTGTAATTTCTTCTATTGATTTTTTTAGAATTTTAGTACTTCCATCGTAACTAATTACTAATTCTGGATAATGACTAACTTTATTAAATTGAATTTTTAATGAGAATTTATAATTGAGATTGTAAGGGATTTTATCTGTATTAATTGCAGGTAACCATACTTGCGTATCTTTAACAAAATTTCTCTTGCAGATAAAACCTTTTGCCAAAAAGTGTTTTTTTAATTTGAATTTAAGATATTGTTTGTATAAACGATTATTGAATTTGTCAAAAATAACTTGATGTGGTTTATAACCTTCGGCTGGAACATCAAATGTTGTATAAATTTCATCTAATTTATTGAAATCTGTGTTTGGAAAAGACTTTCCAATATCTTCTGGAAATTTTGTTTTGTAAATAGAGAAACACTCTCCAATTTCTTCTAAAGCAATGTATAAAGTTATAGCTTGTTTAGGGTAGTTAAAGTTAAGTACGTTAAAATATAAATCTTGGTTCATAGCGGTGAAATGGATTTTTGTTAAAGTTAATGTCTTATTTTATGTTCTAATTTTACTAAATTTTAGAGCGTTATTTTTATCGTTGAATTTTGGGAATCTACCGTTATTTTCAATATACATTGCCCAACAATCGTATTCGCATTTTGTTATTTCACCCATAATTCTTAAATCTTGGGGTAAAGGGTTTTTAGTATTACATTTAAAAGACTGTATTGCAACATAGATACTGTCTTTTATTGCATCATAGTTTTGATACTTGTATAAAAATCTATCTGCACCACCGTGATTGGTTCTCTTCTTTTTAATTGTTGTATCAAATTGATTTAAACGACTTTTTAAACCACCTTTAGAATTGGTCATACCAACATATTCTAATTCTGGGATAAAGTTAAATTCTGTAAGTAATTTATCTGAAACAGCAATACAATAAATACCAGGATAATTAATACCATTAAGGTTGTTTCTATCTTCCCATTTTATCCAATTTGTAAATTTATTTTGCATAGCAACTATTTTTCAATCTTTACTTTTAGGTTTAAATTTAAACGTTTAGAAATATCTTCTATGTGCTGTTTTTTTGCCAGTGTAGATGAGTGTGTGATTACTAAATAACCGCCTTTTATAGTGTGTTGCTGATAAAAATCGTCTTCCTGTTTTGAAACCAACGGAGCACCACTTTGAATTATTCCTAATTTTTCTACATTTTGAGCACCTGCTATTTCAATTACATCACACAATGTTTGATAAGCGAAACGATTGCTTATAATTTTACCATTTGGAAATTGAACTGTCAAGTTTGTCTTTTTAGATTTTGTATGAGGACTTACAGTATAGCCAGTTTCTTTTTTAAACGATTCTCTTTTTGCTAGGACTTTATCTTCCTCTTCAGGTGTTATTTTAAAACTACGTTTACGAGTCATTTTAACTTGTAATGGCTCATTTGGAATATAATCTATAACCAATACTAACTCTCTTTGTATTTGAGAAATAATTGGGTCTATGGCTTTTGAAAGTGCAGGAATTACTTCTTTTTGAATAATTTCTTCTTCTACACGATTTGTTTCTTCAATCAGTTTATCGGGTAGTTGTACACCTAATTCTTTTAGGTTTTCGATAGAATTGTAAAGTTGTTCAAGTTTTGTCATAGTAATTTTTGTTAATTTATTATTTACATTTAGCTTCTATTTTCAATAGCAATAATTACCTCATCTTTTTTGTCTTTTACTTTTTCTAATACCTTATCTAGGTAATCTAAACCATAACGATCTTTGATGTAGTCTAACTCTTCAAAGAATTGTTTCCATTTTGCTTTTGCTGAACTTGCTGATAATACATCAAGTGCTAAACGTCTTAGGGTGTATTTAGGCATTGTATAATAATGCTTAATATCCTTTATTATGGTTTTAATAAAGTTTATATTTTCTTCTTCTGAAGCATCAATTATTTTTAAAGCTACTTTTAAATTGTCGTGTGCTTTCTTTTCAATTGATAAATCTGAAGTATTAGAACGTACTCTTTCTTTATGGTCTTTTATTTTTTCGTAAATAGGCCAAAAATCTTCTGACATAGGTACTCGTTTTGTACGGTGTGCACATTCTATAAATTGTAAAAAATTTTCAAAAGTTAAACTTTCTACCTTTGGATTTTCTTCTATTTCAGCTTGTTGAGCAAATAAACTTAATCCTTTTTTACGTAGTACATTTACATTGGCATCTTTGAACTTTTTAGCCGTTTTAACCCGATTTGGTAATTTTAATATACGTTCAATAACATCTGGATGCTCTTCTTCTATTTGATTGTATTTATTTCTGATATGCGTAATAATGTTTAACTCTTCATCATCTTCAGGGTTATCATTCATTTTTTTATATAAACCACTTGCTGTAGGTTCTTCATCTGGATGGAAAATACGAGAATCTTCACCCAATGCATTATGAATCATAAACATTTTTTGTTGTGCAATCTCTCTAGACTTAACAAAATCAGCCCCTGTTTCTGATGGAAAAAAGTTAAAAATATACAGTTTATCAAATACTTTTTTACCAATACGGTTAATACGACCTACACGCTGAATAACACGTGTTGGATTCCAAGGAATATCATAATTAATTATGACTCCAGCTCTATTTAAGTTAAACCCTTCTGATAATTTATCACTAGTAATTAATACTTGAAAATTATCGTATTTTGTACCTTCGTATTGCGCGTTAAAGTTTCGCTCTAAATCTTTCGCTAAAGCTTTTGAAACTTTACCATCACAGATAATTAACTTATTGCCAAACTTTTCTCTAAAATAAGGTTCAAGGTGCAATACCGTATCTACATACTCAGTAAATAATATTACTTTTCGATTAGGCTCATTTTCTAAAATCTCTGAAACTTTTTGATAAATGGTTTCTCTTTTAGGGTCGTTAGCCACCAATTTTTCTTCTTCGACTTCTCTCCTTATTTTTTTGAAAAGGTCTAAATCTTTATTAATATCTTCTAAAAATTCATCGGCTTTTTGGAAGTCTTTAATTTTATAAACGGTGGTATTTTTTGGTGTTTTTTTCTTCAGTAAATCATTTTCAAATTTATAGAGTATATCTAAAATTTCATCTTCATCATATTCATAGATTTTTTCTATTAGATTTCTATCTAAAATATATTTACCACCTGTGTTTTCAATAAATTGCAACACTACTTCGTGAACTTGAATAAAGCGTTCTATGGTTTTTTGAAACGCACCAAACGAACTTTCAAAACGTTTTACCAATAACCTACGCATAAAATCGAATAAGTTACGTTGTTGTTGAAAGGTTCTATTGCCTTCCATATCTAAACCGCTTTCATCTGCAATGGTTTCGTAGCTTGAAGGTTGGTATATTGCTCCTGTAAACAACCCATCTTCGGCAAAGTAATCTCTAACAATACGGTCATAAAATTCGGATTGTGATTGCGTTAAATAATAAAACAGTTCTACTGGTGGTGCTACCTTAGGTAGCTCTCCAATTTCAGCACTATATTGATGATCATTTTCTAAATCTAAACGATTTCTTCTAATGACTACTGGTGAAATTACCTCTTTAATAGTATTTGCCAATTTAGCTGATGCTTGACGTACAATTTGAGGGTTTACAGGTAATTCTTCATCTAATAGCTTAACATATAATTTTTCTGCTTTATCACGTTTATCTGGATTGTTAGCATTGTAATTTTTTAAAATATCAGATAATTTGCTAAATCTATAACTATAACTTCTAAATAAACCCTCTAAATTATTCTCCAATGTAATTGTTGATAACCCTGGTACAATAAAGAGTTTTAGTAATGCAAAAATATCAGCTGGGGAGTTGTTAAATGGTGTTGCAGTTAATAGAATAACTTGTTTCCCTCTACAAATTTGAGCGAGTGCTTCGTATGCAGCGGTATCTTGATTTCTAAAATTATGTGCTTCATCAATAATAACTGTATCAATATCAGAATCGTCTAAATCTTCTGCTAGATTTTCTACTTGACCACGACTGTACACGTGCCATCCGTTTAAGTTGAAATTTCTAACATAACCCCACCAACCTGTTTTATCGCTATAATCACCAATTAAACCTGGTGGACATAAAATAATACCTTTTGTATCTAGATTACGCGCAATTAAAGAGGCGATTACTGATTTACCAAGCCCTACCACATCTGCAATAACTACACCGTTGTTCTCCTCAATAATACCTAATGCTTGGTTTACGGCATCTATTTGGTAAGAGAATTTATTAAAGCCACTATCTTCTAGCAAACGTTCTACTTGTGGTTTTAACTTTTTCTGTTTTTGAAGGTCTAAATACGTTTTTAATACTAATGCATAGGCATCAAAAGGTTGGACTAATGCTGCTTGAGAGCGGTGTATGATAAAATCTATTAAATGTTGTTTGCGTTGGTCTATATCGGTAATAGGGATTGCCAATTCCCATAGTTCTTCAAAATAAGCTACAGCTTCTTCGTACCCATAATCTTTAATCTCAACATTAAACTCTTGTTGACCTTGTAAACCGTTGCGTGTTAAGTTACTGCTACCTGTAATTAAATACCCATCAAAATTGTGTTTAGAACGTTCTTCTTCGTTCATCTCGAACAAATACAATTTGGCGTGGTTGGGTTCTCTTGTTTTTTTAATGATTAAACGTTCTTGACGAATCATATCCAAGAAAAAATGTACTTGCTCATAAAATTCTTTGGTGTCTTGCTGCTCGTTATTGACTGCAAAACCCATTGAGGACATAAAATCATTAAAATATTCGTCGCTACTTAAATCTAGTTCCTGAACATCGTGCTCAAAAATGTTTTGTAAATGGTTACCCACTTGTAAGCCCACTAATAGCTTTATTTTTATCTCTGGATTATTTTTAAGGTTTTGGCACACCTCTTTCCAACCTGAGAAATAAAAGAAACCTACCAGCCATCTTAACTCTGTACTGAATTTTATAATGTTGTTTAATCGACCACTTAATGTTTTTTGTGGACTTTTATTTGCTATAAAATTATTTGCCATATTTATAAATAAGTTTTAATGCGTTCTTCTACAGTTTTAATAATTTCTACTGCTTCTGGTTGATGACCTAGTTTAATTTGATGTTCTACACTGGTTTTCCAAGCCCGTTCTGCATTGATTAATTTTGAATCGTCTATTAAATCATTGGGTGATTGATACTCCAAGTTTTTATGCTTCATTTTTTTGAGAAATATTGGCTTTATATTTTGCCAATCTTCATTGGTAAATTCTTGTGTTAAATGGTAAAGGTCATAAAAATCTCTTGGTGCAGTATATGAACGTTGTTTTAAGGCTCTTAATTTTTCTGCTACCACTTCTGTAATACTATAACAATTACTTTGTTCTTCGCCAGTTAATGCATCGGAATAGGGGTGCATAATATTTTGTAAATTAGTATCTAACAGCATTAACTCATCTGTACTAACTTCTAATTTTATTTTGGTATTCCAACGATTGTGTGGTGGTGGTGGTTGGTTTTTAGAGTGGTTGGCTCCCCAATATTTTATTTTTACTTGAAAGCCTTTCAATTGATTGTTAAAAAGAATAGGTTTTACAGGCTCCGTATAGCATTGAATACCCGTAAATTTTGTTACTTCTTTGGCAACTGCATCGAGTGTTTTTTGTTCTAATACAAACGTCTTATTTAAAGATGTAAAGTCTAAATCTTCTGAAAATCGATAGTTTTCGATATAACATTTACGTAAGCAGGTACCACCTTTAAATACTAAATCGTTTTTATAATGCGCTACAAAGACTGAGAGAAAATGCCCTAATACATAATCTTTATCTACCGTGGTTGGTGGTACTTTCCATTCTTGGGCTTTATCTGTAATTTCTTTTTGCAGTATCATATAATTTCAACTAATATTCGTTTTGTGCTATTTGTAATAAGTTTTGATAGCTAATGTTTAAACGTAATTTCCAATCACTAACAAACTCGCCTTGTTGTAAACCACCCGCATCTATTAAGCTGTATTTTTTATTTACTTTTGATTTGGCGTAATTGATAAAGCTAGTTAGTTTGTTGCTATGAAATATTTCTGCCAAGAATCCTAAACGTTTAGTAACGGCAATGTTGTTATACGCTTTGGTATATGCTATAAGCTTATTGTTGGTTAAGTTTGCTGTTGCAAATGCTTTTATAAGGTCTGCAAAATCGCCTGCATACCGTGTTTGGTCGAAGCAGTCTACCAAGGTCATTTCTATATCGGTTATGTTAAAACTATTATCGCCATAGCCTTCTTGTATAGTGCCTATATTTTTAGTTGTTTTTACGGTTACAAATTTTATGTTTGTACCTAAAATTTCTGTACCTCTTTTTCGTTGGGTGGTTTTTATAAATAGGGTGTTTGGAAACCGCTCTGTAAGACCGTGATAATGTAATGCCGACCAATACGCTATGGCACTGTTTTTACTTATATACGTTGCCAACACATTTACATTGGTATAGTTTGTTTTTGCATAAACCCCACGTTCTATACGGTTTAATAAGCCTTTTTGGTATAGGTTTTCTACCAACTCATTTAGGTTATTGGTTAGTTTTGTGGGTACTTGTAACCCCAAGTTTTTTAACTTAAAATACAAGATTTCGTAGTCTTCTAAGTATTTTAGAAGTTCTATTTGGTCTTCGTTTAAACTTTCTGATATGTAAGTGCTTTTTGCCATAGCCTTTTATGTTGCGATAAACCCTAAAAATTGGGGTCTATTGTTACACGAATGGTAAAGATACTATTTTTAGACATTACTCCGTTTTTTAATGACATTTTTTTACCTTTTTCGTTACGTTAAGACTTAAAAATTGGGTCTTTTTATAGCACGATTGGTAATTTATATTCTATACCTCTCAAAATCTTCTTTACTCAAATGTTCATCTATTACAAGTGCATCTTCATAGTTTAACACATATAAATGATACACCATTACGTCTATTTGATGCTCTAATGTTGAAGTGTCTTCTCCTACTTTTTTGCCTTCGAGGATTTGATTGACTTTACTAATTATTAAATTTTCAATATCAGAATTTGCTTTTATTATTGGAATATTTACTAAAGGCTCTTTATCTATTTGATAATTATTTCCTTGCATTTTACCCTTAAAGCGTAACCAAAAAGCAATTAATTTGGAATTTAAAAGTGCCGTTAGATATTTTAAATCAAATCTTTTAGTTTTTATAGAAAAGAAAGTTTGTGTAACATAACAATCAAAATCTGTATAAGTGAATGAGGGTTGATGGTTTTTTCTTAAAGAAATTATTTTTTCTCCAATAAAAAAAGCTTCATTTCTTGCTCTATGTAAACCGTAAGGCTTGTTGTCAGAAGTGATTATTTCAGAAAATCTATTTAAATGGTCTTTGATTTTTGGATATGAATCTATATTATTCTTAACATCTGTTGATGCGTATATAATCCATTCCTTATTAACTTTATCTCCATAATATTTGTGTAGTTCAGAAGTTGAATAAAAGGGTTTTATAATACTATATTCATTATTGTTTAAGTTTAGATTGTCTAACTCTTCTTGATTAAGCTGAAAAATACCATCATTTATTCTAAAATTTCCCCCTAATACTTTAGCATTTTTTCTGTTTAACTTATCTTGTGGATAAACAATACCTTGGGCAATATCGTCGTTATTTAAATAGACAATTTCATTATCAAGAATTGAATTAAGAACATTATCAATTTCTGGGTTATTAAATGTTATAATTGAATTTAAAAATGAAATTCCATTAAAGTTTAATATATGTTTTTCATCAATTTCAGTATTATAATTGAAATTTAAAAAGTTAACCAATTCATTCTCTTCGATTAAATCATCTTTAAGTAATGAATATTTTAATGGATACGATTTTTTTGGAACTTCCTTTTTTAACAAATAAATCATTGTTTGTATTCCAGCCGATTTAAATACTTTATAATTCCAAAAATTTGTAAAGAGTTTTATTTTTGTTTCTCGCAAAACCTTATTTCTAAAAATAGAAGCACCAGAACTTGTTACCCAATTATTTTGAGCAATGAAACATTCTGTACCGTTATCTTTTAATAAATCTATACCAACACAAGCAAAACCATACCATAAGTCCATTTTGCCTTGATAGTATTTAGTGTTTCTAAAACCATTGAATGCTTCTCTATTAGTATATTCTTTAATATAAGGCGGATTCCCAATCACCACATCAAACCCATCTTCTAAACCAAACATCCATTCGGTATCAAAAAACGGCGAGCTGGTATTTTGGTCATAAGGATTCCATTGCGAGAATTGTATGGCATCTTCTGTTGCGACAGATTTATTGGTATCTAATAATTTATTTAATGTATCACGTAATACAGCATCCTGTTCTCGCAAGCGTTTTTTAGCGCCCACCGTTTTTGCATAAAAATGTTCTTTCCGTATAGCTAGCAGTTGTTGTTTAGTGGTTTCAATGAGTGGGTCTTCAAACAGGTTACCTTGTATAGGTTTTCGTTTTATGCCTATTAAAGTATTTGCTGCTACAAATTTGGTTTCTAGGTTTGGTAAGGTAAGTACGTTGTAGTTATCTTCTGGTTTGGAGACATCCATTTCTTCTTGTTCTACAACCAAAGCAATAAAGAAGCGTAACTTACTAATTTGAACTGCAATAGATTGTATATCTATACCATAAATACACTCTTCAATAAGATGTAGTTTTAAGTCGTGTACTGTTTGTTCATTTTTACAATCCAGTTTTTCTAAAATGGCTACCATTTTATTAAGAATCCCCATTGGGAATGCCCCAGAGCCACAGGCAGGATCTAATATTTTTATGTGTCGCAGTGTGTTGGAAATTTGTTCACAAAGTGGATGGTTGTTTTTTAATTCTGTAGGCAAGTTTTCTTCCTGGAAGAGGCTTTGGATAAGCGTTTCTGGTAACTTTGGGAAATGCGTATGCAGATAAGACGACAGGCTTTCATTAACCATATAATCCACAATTTCACGTGGGGTGTAAAAAGAACCTGACTGTTTACGAGCTGTTTCTTTAGTTTCGGGATTAAAAGCGCCTAATAAGTTTTCAAATACTTTACCTAATAATTCTGGGTCTAAAGCCACTTGAATTTCGTTAGGTGCGTTTTCCTCCACAGTAAAATTGTACCGTTTTAACAATGGGATAATGCCCTTTTCTTCATCAAAAAACACACAATTGGGTATTAAAGCCCGATGCTTAAAATTGCCATTAGCAGCTTTAGTGGCATTACGGCTAAAACCATCTAATGCGTATTGCACACCATCCATTTTCATTGTTTTATCTAAACACTCAAACAACCCACCATTTAAGAAAGGGATGGGTTTAAACAAGTCCATAATTTCCTGTTCAGAGAGGTTAAACATTTCTGCATAGCGGTAGTTTGTTTTAATATCTCTATCATCTACTTTTTTAGCAAATGTTCTTTCTGTGATTTCCTTGTTTAGGGTAGCAAAAAAAAGATTTTGAAGTATGGCGTTGTAATAGTTACCATCATTTTTATCATTAGGCTCAAAGTCTATTAAAATTTTTGATAGTTCATCAGTATCAAATAATGTATTTGGCACTAATTTTTTTTGTTTAACGAACCAAACAAAAAGAAGTCTGGTAATTAACCTAATAATTTGCTCTTCTAATTTTACTCGGTCGTCTTCAGAAGTTTCTGTATTGTTAGGAAAAGTTACCCCAATTTCATCAGATAAGGTCCATTTATACCAAGCAAAAAGTTCATTATAAAAGTCTTTTGTTAATTTTTCTACTGAAAAGGCTTCTTGAATGCTGTCTAAATCTTTAAATGAACAGCTATCAATTCTATTTTTAAATGTCTTATTGGTTTCAGAAGGATTTACATAATAGGTATATCGTTTCCAAGTAGAATATTTAGAGGATTTATCGCCGTAGTTTCTGCGAATAAAACTAAACCTAAAATTACCTTGTGCATCGTAAAAAATAAAAATAGCACCATCTTTAAAATCTTCTTTTAGTATTTTTTTAGCGATTTCGAATTGTTGCTTTTTAGCACTTCTAACGGTTAACTCTTTGTTATACTCGCAGGTAAAAACTAATAGTTCTTCGTGATTTTTAAGTTCTGCGTGACCAATTTTTATAGGGTCTGAATAAGGGGCTTCCTCATTTACGGTATTTACAAAAACTTCCCTTTCTGGTTTAAAAGATGTGATAATGTTCTCGAAAAATAAACTTATATTTTGATTAGAAATGTTATTAATTACTGTATTGATTGATGCCATAAATAGCTATTTTTTTGAAATATTTAAAATATAAATCTTTTATTCTTGCCTTTGGTTTTGTTGTATTAAATGGTCGCAAAAGAGCATTACTCGATTCCCTCGAATTTTATAAAATATGTTTTGATTGCGTTGTAACTCCATAGCAATTGATATTACACTAAATGAAGCAACTAATGTAATAAAAAGTAAGGAAGTATTAAAGAAAAGAAGTGTAAAATGGTTGTTGGTTTTTTGTTGTTGGTTTATAGTTAGTAAAGGATTATGGTTTTCCTTAATTTATAGCTTGTTAAGGGTTTTGAGGAAGTTGAGGAAGTGAGGGGTTTTGGGGTTGCAACTATGATTTATTTTCAAATGAAAAGATCCCGCATCAAGTGCGGGATGACGTATCCTAATAAGCAGATTGCTTCACTGTATTCACAATGTCGTAGTTTATAATGATTACAACAATTACGCTTTATATGATGAGACCCTGAAACACATTTCGACTATGCTCAATGACCGAGTTCAGGGGGACGATGGATTTGAGTTTTCATTGATGAGATCCCCGCCTAAGCGAGGATGACAGTTATGCGTTTTTCTTGAGTTCCTCAACTTCCTTAGTTTCCTGATTGGTGTTATTTAAGTATTTACCTTGCGTATCTCTATGGATTAAACCTGCTTTTACAAATTTGGTGATGTAACCTTCTGCTGTTTTATGAGGAATACTAAGGGCTGTTGCAGTATCTAAATAATCTTGCCTTGAAAATTGGCTTGGTAAATTTTCTAAAAAACGTTCTTTTCTATTGCTACGTGTTGGTAGCTTGGTGTCTGCTGGTAATGCGTTAAATACTTGGCTGCTGTGTTGAATTAATATTGCAATAATTGCCATTGCATTGTTAAAATCTACTTCTTCGCATTCTCTTTTTGTATTTACATCGCCATCTTCCATAATTCTTAAAGCGGTAAACAGCATTGCAATACGGTAGGCAATTATTCCCATTCTTCTAATGGTTGCAATATAATCTTCGGTTTGAATGTTAAGGTATTTGGTTTGAATTTTAGAAAAATACTGGTTGAACTTAATTTGTTGTTGTAATGAAAATGTTACTTGAATAGGAGGATTGTTTTTTAAGGTTTTATAGAATCCTAAAAAAGTTGTGCCTAATGCATTGTAATATTCATCTAATCCGTTTTCTGTTTGAATTTCAAAAACATTTTTCCAAATAGGAGTGATGTTCATATAGTAAAATATGAAACGACTGAATAAGCCGTTTTCTGCATTTGGAATTAATGATGAAACTTGCTTTGGTGTTCCAGATAATACAGTTGATAAACAAGGGTTTTCAATATCTACATATTCGCGATCTGTTCTACGGTAATAACTTATAGTTTCGTGGTGGAATGCTTTTCTGAAACCAT
Source organism: Lutibacter litoralis (assembly GCF_014646675.1). GTDB lineage: Bacteria > Bacteroidota > Bacteroidia > Flavobacteriales > Flavobacteriaceae > Lutibacter > Lutibacter litoralis. The sequence goes on from NZ_BMNS01000006.1 coordinate 255,187, forward strand.
CGCTATAATTACCATAATCGCTTTTAAATGCTTGTGCCAATGTATCGCCTTCAGTTTCAAATATTAGTCCTTTACCTTCATTATCTGATAGTAATTGAAATACTCCTGTAGTACTATTATTTGCAGGTATAAATAACATTCTTTCAGGTGGTTTACTTGGTTTTTCTAAATTTTCATTCTTCCCTTTATTCATATTATACACTGCATTTTCAGCATCGAATTGTTTTTTTAATACAGATGCTTGTTCTCTCATATCTTTATGAATAGGAGTGACCAAATTTTTACACTGAGTTAATCGCCCTTTACCTGCAGATGCAGGAGCTGTTACAAATAAAAATAAATTAGCAAATACTTTTTTACCATCGTAAATACCAAATAATTTAGGAAAACAAGCACTTAAAGTTGTTAATGCTCCCAATAACATTATGTCGCTTTCTTCTGGACTTGTTGTTGGTTTTACAACTTGTTGTAAAAAATGTGGCAATGTGTCAACTATTGACTTTGGAAACGTTGGTAGTTTTTTTACTGCTTTTTCTTCTATAACATTCGGAACTATTTGCGTTTGCGGTTCATTTTTTACAACAGTTATTCCTGCTTGTTTGGCTAGATAATAAAATGTTGCAATTGTAATGCCTGAACCTTTTGCAGCTAAACACTTATCGTATTGTTCGTCACATTCTTGTGCATTATAACTGCTATTAAACTTACTTATGCTGTGAAAATAGTTTCGTCCAGTTTCTCCATATTCTTCGGCAAAAGCAAAGCCTAAATCTCTCCAATTGGCATAACCGCTTGTGATGTCTATTGCGTTTTGTTCAATGGCTGCTATGTACGATTCAATGTCATTAGCAACTACCGTATGTACGGTAGCTGCTGTTTTATGAATTGGTTTTATAGGGACTTCTATTTTAGGAGTTTCTAACCAATCTGTTGGATTAAATATATTCTTTGTCATTATATACTATGTTTTTTATGAAGAAAGGCCTCTGGGTCGTATGATAAGAAACAAGCTCTTGAAATATCTTTACCCGATTGGTCAACTTCTAATTTATATGTGTGTTGTAAATAATTGGCAATTGCTTTGAAAAACTCTTGATGTGTAGCTTTAGAAAGGTCAATTTTAATGATCCATTTTAAACCATCACCAGAAGGTGAGGTGAATAATAACTCCGTTTCAAAATAAGCATCTTCTAATAATTGTTTTTTTACTTCATTTATATTTGGTAAATGGTCAAAATCAATGGTGATTAAAGAGGAATGCTTTATTAAATTAGTATCGTTTCTTCGTTCAAATTCTCCCGAAAAAGTTACATAATCAAAGTTGTTGGCTTTGAATTTTCGTTTCTCTTTTACATCTTTAATTTCTCTTAATTTAAGCGTGTTTTCTTTGTATTTATCACTTGTAATTAACGAATGTATTTCGTGTAATTTGAGCTTTTTATATGGATATACATTGCGAATAGGAGCTTTGTAAAAACTACTTAATGCATACCAAGTATCATCGGGTTCATCTAACCAATTTGGTTCAGGTTTTTTCTCGGTATTTAGTCTTAAATGTAATGCTTCACTAATTTTAGTTAGTAGCTCATTTTCTGTTGTTGTTTTAAAATACAACTGTGCAAAATCGAACGTATCACCTTTAAAGTTTTTTAACTCTATATCTGTGTAGATAGCAACATTATTTACAATGCTGATAGCTAAGGTTTCCTTATTACTATTATAAGGGTTTTTAGTTATCCTGCAATCCTTACCCGAAAGGGTAAGAACTGTTTTGTTAGGATAAAACTGTCTCAACACAAAGGCATAAATTTTTATACCGCATTGTGTTTTGTCTAGGATAGCTTCTCTATTTAGCATCGCATTTATAATTATGATTGTAATAATTGCTTTGCAATACGTGTTCTATATCTGACACTTTGTAATAAAATGTACCACCAACTTTGCTGTATGGTAATGTTCCATTGTCACGGAAGGTCTGTAATGTTCTTTTACTAATATGTAAGGTTTGCATTACGTCTTGATTGTCTAACCAAGCATCTTTCAATCTTTCAGCTCTCGATTGTTTGAATAATTCTACATATACTTTTAATTCTTTAATTTCCTGAGAGAGTGCCAGGATTAAGTCTGCTAACTCTATCATAATTTAACTTTAGGTCTATTCATTAAATAATTAGCAGCTTGCTGCTCTATTTCGTCTTGAGAATCCATACGGTTACGCAGTAACCATTGGTCTAATTCTTCACGTTGGAAGTAGAGTTTTTTACCATTCGGTTTATAGTGTGGAATGGCTGCCGTACTTGTTAATTTATACAAGTGCGATTGTGATAATTCTAAATACTTACAAGTTTCATTAAAGTTTAATACTTGCTTTTGCATCACTTGCTGTATTTGCAGCATTTTTTCGATGCGGTCTAATTGTGATAAAATGTTATCGTTCATCTTATTTAAAGATTAAATTGAAAATGAACGCTTGGCCAAACGTATCAATGATTATCATTGACAAGGCAAATATGGGATAAGATGGAATGGTAGTTAAAACTGGAAATAGAAATTGGTTTAACACCTTGTATGTTAAAGTGTTAAAATATAAGTTGGAATTAGCTGTTGGAAATAAATGAGTTATTTCTGAATTTATTTTGGGATGCTTTTAAACCAAAGGTTTACGAAAAGAATTTCACTTAATTCGTCTGGAGAGTTTGTAAGGGTATTGAATACTTTAGAAGTATTTGTATTGTATCTATGGTTTAAAAATCTCACATATTCTTTATGGTCAATTACTCTAAATGGCTCAAAAACTTTATCATTAAAATATAATTTATCAATTATTGTATGGTAAAAGGCAGCAATTAAGGTTTTGTTTTTTCTAGCTCTATTTGGTATGAAATTATAATCTTTATCTATTATTCCTGCATCAAATAATAGTTCTTCAGCTCGGGCAAATCTTTCTTTTTTAGCAATGATTTTATCATAAGGTAAAATGTTCTTTTTTGTATTTCTAAAATCTAAATCTCCTTTAATTGGTTTGAATAAATTATCATTATCAATAGGAAATGAAGTTGCCTTTATATGTTTTTCATTTGTAAATTCAGAAGGTATTATTTCAGCATTTTCAGGATGCGTTGTATTAAAATAATGATAGTAAATATCTTCAATTTCAATAATTTCTTTAGAGGAATATTTATTGAATTTTTCTTGAAGTTCCATAAATAATAAAATTGCATTTGCCTTTAAATAATTTATGATTGTTGTTTCGGTTTTATTTAATGATCTACTTGTAATGTAATTATTAATGTCAAGTAAGTATTGTTCTAGTCGATTAAAAAAAACACCGTATGTATAGTGTAGTTCTGGGTGCATTGCATCCGGATGAAAGGCTTCAATTAGTTCATTGTAAATATCTTGACATTTTACATCAATTGATTTGAAGTAGTATTTTTCCTTAATTCCTAATGGTTGTTTTATGTCAAGTTTATATGCAGGAGGTTTACTAAAATTAATTTTATAATTCAATTTTTGAAACTCTTGTTGGTATTGATTGCTAGTTCTATTGTCTTTATGCAATCCAAAACCAATAGAAACTATTTTAGAAAATAAGTCATTTGCCATTATAAATCCAATTTAATACGGTTAGCAGCATCTTTCTTTTTATCGTCAATTACTTTTGCGTAAATCTGTGTAGTTCTTAATTCTTTATGTCCTAATAGTTTAGAAACTGTATAAATATCCGTACCCATTGTAAGCTGTAGCGTTGCATAGGTATGCCGGGCGCAATGGAATGTAATAGTTTTTGAAATACCTGCTTTCATAACCCATTGTTGTAGTTTTAAATTAGACCAAGCACTGTAATTTAAACCTTCAAATATTTTATTAGATTTTTCGTTTTGTTCACCTAACAAACTGTAGGCTTGTTCTGAAATAGGTAAAGTTTCAACACCTTTAGTTTTCTTTTGTCTGAAACGGATGTAATATCCCATTTCTTTAGAATGTTGCACTTCTGACCATACTAGTTTTTCAATGTCTGACCATCTTAATCCAGTAAGAGCAGAAAATAAAAAGGCTTTTTTTAATAATGGAATTTCACATTCAACATTTACAACAGATTGTAATTCATCTAATGTTAGAAATTCTCGTTGAGGTTCCCCTTGTTTGAAATGCGAAATACTTTCAGAAGGATTTGTCTTTAAAAAACCATCTTTTACAGCTTGTTTAAGTGCTGCTTTAAATTTTCCAAAATAAGAGTATTTTGAATTTTGAGAAAGTAATTTTTGTGCTTTAGTTTTAGCATTTTTATCTAAATAACTTTTGAAGCCCTCTACATATTCTTTATCAAGGTTTTGGAAATTTATACCGTTAGGTGAGTAGATTTTTAAATGTTTAAACATACTTTCCCAATTACCAAAGTTACCTGAGCTTGAATTTTTCTTTTCTATTAAGTCAGATATATATTTAAAAAAACTGCCTTTTAGTTTTTCTAAATCTTGAAAGCCATAAATACCGTTTTGAATTTCGATTTGTTTTTGAGCCCAAATAGATTCAGCTAATGCAAGTGTCTTTTTATTGAAAGTTCTTTCTTCTGTTGTTTTTGGTTTGTGATGTAAGAACAGTTTTAAGGATTCAATTTTTCTTTTACCTCTGTTGTAGTAATCCAGATATAAAACAACTTTGTTGTTTTTAACTCTTTGTCTTAATGTAACTTTCATTTATAGCAATTTAATTGGTTAGTAATTTATTAATTTTATTTGAATCGTTTTTCGTTAAACAAATAAATTTTCAATTTGTGACCGTTTAATAATATGTTTTCTGCCGAATTGGACAGCTGTAAGTTGACCTCTTTTTACCATTCTTTGAATGGTCCATCTACTAACACCAATTAATTGAGATGCATCTGAAATGCTTAAAAAGTCTTTAGAGTTTAAAGAAGTAGGGGAAGGGGTGTTCTCTTTTTGAATTGTTTTAGTTTTGATTACATTTTGTTCAATTGATGATTGGATCTTTTCTTGTCGCTTTCTTGCTTTGTATGCTCTTTTAGAACAATTATCACTACAACATTTTGTAACTGTAGTACGTGCAATAAATGCTTTACCGCAATATTCGCAAGTTTTAGGAATTTGTAGATTGCTGCTCATAATGGTGCTGTTTATGTAATTGTGGGGCTTTATGTAGCAATATGGTGCATCATTTCGCCTTTATTTTATATCTGTAAAAAAGGCAACAAATTAAACCTTTTGGCAACAGATATACAACAAATATAACTAAATAAGTGCAGAAAACCAATAAATAAGAGTAGTTAAATATCAGAACAACAGATACTTAACAAGCAAGAGTAGTGTAGTTACTTCCCGATACAAAAATTAGCAAAAATATTACCCAATAAATCTTCGGTAGTTACTTCACCAGTAATTTCACCTAAATGAAAAAGTGCCTGTCTAATATCTATAGCAAATAAATCGGTGCTAATATTTAAATCTAATCCTTTTTGAACCTCTTTAATAGAATTATATGCATTGTTTAATGCTTCAAAATGTCTAGAGTTACTAACAATAGTTTCGTTATTACTTAATGCTCCTTTATTTACTAAGTGTGTAAGTGTTTCAGTAAGTTTTTGAATACCAGTTCTATGTTTTGCGGACAAAATAATAAGATTTTCAAACTTATTTTTAAGTGTTGAAATTTGTTTTTCAGTTAATAAATCTGCTTTATTTACGATTGTTAAAATTTCTTTTGAAGGATATTTTGCGTCTAATTCAGTAATGTTTTTTTCAAGCATATTTATGTTTGAAGCATCTATTAATTGTAATACTAATTGTGCTTTTTCTATGTTTTCAAATGTTTTTTGAATTCCAATATTTTCAACAAAATCTTCTGTGGTTCGTATTCCGGCAGTGTCGATAAAACGATAGGCAACGCCTTCAATATTAATTTCATCTTCAATAGCATCTCTTGTTGTACCAGCAATATGACTAACAATGGCTTTTTCTTCATTTAAAAGTGCATTTAATAAAGTGGATTTCCCAACATTTGGCTCACCAACTATTGCAATTGGAATTCCGTTTTTTAGCACATTTCCTAAAGCGAAGGAATCTATTAAACGTTTTAAGACCGCGCTAATTTTATCAATTAAATTTTTAAATTCGGAACGGTCTGCAAATTCTACATCTTCTTCAGCAAAATCTAACTCTAGCTCAATTAAACTTGCAAAATTTAGTAATTGTTGACGTAAATTTTTAATTTCAGTACTAAAACCTCCACGCATTTGTTGCAATGCAACTTGATGTGAAGCGGCTGAGTTTGATGAAATTAAATCGGCCACAGCTTCTGCCTGACTTAAATCCATTTTTCCATTTAAAAAAGCACGAAGTGTAAATTCACCTGCGTCAGCATTTCTTACACCGTTTTGTAAGAAAAGTTGTATAATTTCTTGTTGAATATAAACGGAACCATGGCAATTTATTTCTACAACATTTTCACCAGTATAAGATTTTGGATTTTTAAAAACAGATATTAAAACTTCATCAATAATTCTATCATTTTCAATAATATTACCTAAATGAATTGTATGAGATTTAACCTCAGTAAGCTTTCTTTTTCCAGATTTAGATTTGAAAAACTGATTTACAATTTCAATTGATTTTTCACCAGATAAACGAATAACAGCAATGGCACCAACTCCTGAAGGTGTAGCTAAAGCAATAATGGTATCTTGTTGAATCATAAATTGTTTTTTGCAAAAATACTATTTCATTTTTTGATAACAATAGTTGTTTTGTCGAAGTATGAGTTTTATTTAGAATAAAGAAAAGTAACTATTTAACATTTTTTAACATATAGCTTTAAAAAATGTTAAAAAATTAGATTTAATTATTTAAAACTTGATTTTTTAAATGAAAAATGTATATTAAGGTAAGTGAATGTTTAACTATAAAAAATTAAAAAAAATATGAGTTATTTAAATTTAGACAAAGAAAAAACTTCAAAAACAGTATTTGAATTAAATATACTTTTGGCCGATTATCATATTTATTACCAGAAATTAAGAAACTTTCATTGGAATATTTTAGGTAAAAACTTTTTTGATCTACACGAAAAGTTTGAAAGTATGTATAATGATGCGCAGAAGAAGATTGATGAAATTGCAGAACGAATTTTAACACTTCGATACCAACCTTTAAGTAATTATTCTGGGTACCTAAAAATTTCTGATTTAAAAGAAAGTAAATCGGATATTACTGATGTTGAAATGGTTAAATGCCTTTTAAAGGATCATACATTATTAATAAATCAATTGAGAAACAGTGCGAGAGCCGCAGAAAATGCAAATGATGATGGTACTGCTGATTTGATTGGTGGTTATATACGAGATATAGAAAAAACATCTTGGATGTTGGACGCTTGGCGATTAAATACTTCAGACACATTGTCTAAACCAATCTTAAAAAGTCAGTTAGAGTTGAGTAAAACAAAATAATAGGATTCAATAAAAAAAAACAACTAAAGAAGGAATTTTAGAATTGTTATAAACCCTTAATTATTGAATGTTGTTATTTAATAAATAGCTCTTTTTATAAAATCTTCATAGTCTTCATAAAATTCTTCAAACTGATGCATTGCTTCATTAAAAAAATAATACGCGTTTTGCCAAGTATTTTTGTTGTGGATATTAAAATCTCCGTTATATTTTACATAAATTCTATGAATAATTTTACCAGATTCTAAAACATAAAGTTCATCAAATATTACATCTGGTAAATAATCTTCAGTTAATATGTTTTTTAATTCTAAAACTTGGTCAAATAGCAGTTCGTTTTTAGTCCTATCGAAAGATTCAATGTCTAAACAAACCAGCGCTTGTTTTTTATCAGCTACAAACTTAAAGCCAAAGTCTTTTATTTTAGTTTTATAAAGCACCCATTTTCTAGGAAATGATTTTCCGAAACTAGTCCAAAATTCTTTTCTTAATTGTGCAGATTCTTCTTTACTAAACATTATCCGTGTATCTTTGCTTTAACGCCTCTTTTTTTCATAAAGGCTGCTTCGTATTCAACCAAACCTTTCCACTTTTCATCAACAATTTTTCTATCCTGATATTTTCTGGCAAAGTTTAAAAAAGTCACATAATGATTTGCCTCTGAGGTCATTAAGTCTAAATAAAATTTAGAAAGTTCTTCATCTTTCATATTATCAGCAAAAACTTTAAAACGCTCGCAACTTCTTGCTTCAATTAGAGCAGCAACAAGTAATCGTTGAATCAAGCTTTCCAATCTATCTTTTGTTTTTGGAAAATAACTTTGTACATGAATAGCATAATCGTTTTTTTGTGCTCTTCCTAAAGTCATTCCACGCTTCACCATTATATCATGAACCATTTTAAAATGTTCTAATTCTTCAATAGCAATAAGTGCCATTTCTTGCACCAATTCAGTTTCTTCGGAATAATTTATTATTAAAGAAGTTGCGTTTGAAGAAGCTTTTTGTTCGGCATACGCGTGATCTGTTAATATTTGTTGTAAGTCATTTTTAGCAATCTCTGCCCAGGAAGTTCCTGTTTCAAATTGTAAACCAAGCATCATGGCGAATTAAGTTTTTATTGTATGTGGTTATTATTCATAAATCTAAATCAAACGTTTTTTTTAATAACTCCATAGCCTTATTTTTTTCTTTTAATTTCTCATATTTTTCTTGAGGTGTATATGCATATTTTTTAGTTTCCTCTTCATTTACGTGTAAAATTAAATCTACTTTAAAATTATTTAATTGTTCTCTAACAAACTTTAAAAGTGGATGTTTCCCACGTTCCAATTGGTCTTTCATTAAATGATTTGGAAGGTCGAAATGAAGATTTTTATCTTTTAAATATGGTGTATTAGCATTCATAACAGCAGTTAAACTTTTTTTACCTTTCTCTAAAAGTAATGCTGCATATTTTTTCCATGCTAAAACTGCTTCACTTTCAGTAAAACTGTCTGTTGGTAATCCTTCAACTTGATCGTATTCAACTTCAATCTTTTCTAATTCTTTTTTCCTGTTGATACTGGTTAATGATAGAGAAGAACGTCTTCTAATTGATGTTTCTAAGATTGGTTTTGGTTCTTTTTTTACAGGTTTAGCAACTGCTTTTGAAACAACTAGTACTTTTTCAGGTTTTTGGTATGCAGGAATTTGTTTAGAAAAAGTGCGTCTTTTTACCTTACTTTCAAAATGAATAGCTGCAATTATGTATGGTTTGTTATTTTTTTTTTCTCCATCAAAAGTGATAGAGGCTAATTGCATTAGGGTAAGTTCCACCAATAACCGTTGATTTTTACTGCTCTTGTATTTTAAATCACATTCATTTGCCAATTCAATAGCTTGCAGCAGAAAACGTAAATCACTTTTTTGAGATTGTTCTAAATATTTCTTTTTAGCATTGTCTCCAACTTCTAATAAATCTAACGTAATTTTGTCTTTTGCAACTAGTAAATCTCTAAAATGAGAAGCCAAGCCATTTATAAAATGATGTCCTTCAAATCCTTTTGATAAAATAGTGTTAAAATGAATTAAAACTTCTGGTATTTTGTTTTCTAACAGTAGATCTGAAGTAATAAAATATTCGTCGTAATCTAATACATTTAAATTTTCTGTAACTGCTTTTCTTGTTAACTCGGTGCCTGAAAAACTTACAACTCTATCAAAAATAGATAAGGCATCTCGCATTGCTCCATCTGCTTTTTGAGCTATTATATGAAGCGCATCATCGTCGGCATTAATTTTTTCTTGGGCAGCAATTTTAACTAAATATTCCTTTGCGTCTAAAACTCCAATTCGTTTAAAATCAAATATTTGACAGCGAGAAAGAATGGTTGGAATAATTTTATGTTTCTCGGTAGTTGCTAAAATAAAAATAGCATGCGCTGGTGGTTCTTCTAAAGTTTTTAAGAATGCGTTAAAAGCAGCTTGAGATAACATGTGAACCTCATCTATAATATACACTTTAAATTTTCCTGTTTGCGGAGGAATTCTTACTTGATCTGTTAAACTTCTAATATCATCAACAGAATTATTTGATGCTGCATCTAATTCAAAAATATTAAACGCAAAATCATCTTCACTAGTTTCTCCTGCATTTTCATTTATTCTTTTTGCTAAAATTCTAGCGCAGGTTGTTTTACCTACACCACGTGGTCCTGTAAATAAAAGTGCTTGTGCTAAATGGTTGTTTTTTATAGCATTTTCTAGCGTATTTGTAATCGCTTTTTGCCCAATAACATCCTCAAATGTTTGAGGTCTATATTTTCGAGCTGATACTATAAATTGTTCCATTTACTTTATTTTAGTTGTTTTACAAAAATATATAAACTAAAGGATATTTTTAGCCAAATACTCAAAAAAATGAAAAGTAAAAAGTTAAATGTTTGTTGTTGTAATATTAGTAACTAAAAACTGAACAGCAACTAAACCCTAAAACTATCTCGGATTTTCAACATATATTTTATTATACAAATGCAAGTAATTTTTTATAATTTCTTCTCTTTTTGGTTTCATAGTTGGAGTTAATAGACCATTATCTATTCCCCAAACGTCTGGTGTTAGTTCAAACCTTTTTATGGTTTCCCATTTTGCGAAATTTTCGTTTCCTTTATCAATCTCTAGTTGAATTCTATTAATAATATGAGGGTTTTCAATTAAATCCTGATTGTTACCTGGTATTGGTTCGTGATGGATTTTAGCCCAATCTCTTAAAAATTCGAAATTTGGTTGAATTAAGGCAGCAGGCATTTTCTGACCTTCACCAATAACCAATATTTGTTCAATAAAACGAGACTGTTTCATTTCGTTTTCTAAAAGGGCAGGAGCTACATATTTTCCTCCAGAAGTTTTAAAAATTTCTTTTTTTCTACCTGTTATTTTTAAAAATCCATCGGCATCTAATTCGCCTTTATCTCCAGTATGAAAATAATCGCCGCTCATAACACTTGCAGTTCTTTCTGGATCTTTATAATAGCCTTGCATAATATTTGGACCTTTTACTAAAATTTCTCCATCATCAGCTATTTTAATTTCAACATTATTTATGGCTGTTCCAACAGTACCAATGCGCATTAAATTGTCTTTGTACATATTAACAGACACAACTGGTGATGTTTCTGTAAGTCCGTAACCTTCCATAATGTGCATACGAGCAGCAGTAAAAATTCTTGCTAAACGAGGTTGTAATGCGGCGCTACCAGATACCATAGTTGTTAAATTACCACCTAAAGCTTCTCGCCACTTACTGAAAATTAATTTATTAGCAATGGCTAATTTTTGATCGTAGAACCAACCATTTTTATGATAAGGTTCATATTTGAGTCCTACTTCTACAGCCCAAAAGAATAGCATTTTTTTAATTCCTGTTAATTCGGAACCTTTTTTAATAATACCATCATAAACTTTTTCAAGTAGCCTTGGAACCACAGACATAAAATGTGGTTTTACTTCTTTTATATTTTCACCAATTTTTTCTATACTTTCAGCAAAATAGACCGATGTACCCGAATAAAGATATAAGTAATGAAGCATACGTTCGAAAACATGGCAAACAGGTAAAAAACTAAGTGCAGTTATTTCTCCGGCTGGTAATGGTAATCTAGGATAACTATCTATTACATTGGTAACTATATTGTTGTGTGATAACATAACCCCTTTTGGTTTTCCCGTTGTTCCAGAAGTGTAAATAATTGTTGCCGTATCAAAATGGTTAATAGTATCTTTTATGATATCAACCTCTTTTTGTAAACTTTTATCTTTTCCAAGTTCTAAAATCTCAGACCAATTTTTGCAGCCATCAAATGTATCAAAACTATAAATATTTTTAAGTGTTGGTACCTTATTTTTAACAGCATCTACTTTATCAAACAGCTCTTTATCGGATAAAAAACAATGCGTAACTTCTGCATGATTAAAAATATATTCAAAATCACTTTCAGAAATAGTTGGATAAATTGGGATGTTAACAACACCAATTTGAGACATACCCAAGTCCATTATATTCCACTCGGTTCTATTACTTGATGAAATTATTGCTATTTTATCACCAGGTTTTACACCTAATTTTAATAAACCTCTACTTACAGTATTTATCTGGCTTATAAATTCTTGTGAAGAAATTGATACCCACTCTCCATTATATTTTGTAGTGAATGCTTTTTCTAAATTAAATTTTTCTAGTTGATAGTAGGCAAAATCGAATAATCTTTTGATTTCTTTTGGCATTTGTTGTAAATTATTATGGTAGGCCCAAAGTATAAAAATAAAAAGGAATTCACAAATACTTAAATTACATAACTATTCTAATTTTTTTTGATATATTTTTTGATATAAATTCTGGTATTTTTCTTTCACAACTTTACGTTTCATTTTCATAGTTGGTGTAAGGAGTCCATTTTCAATAGTCCAAATATCTGGAGTTAATTCAAAGGCTTTTATTTGTTCCCAATTTCCAAAACTTTCGTTGGCTTTATTTATTTCTTTTTGAATTCGTTTTAAAACTCTTTTATTTGAAATAATGGAATTGTAAGTACCATCATACTTTATATTCTTTAATTTTGCCCATTCAGTTAAAAATTCAAAATGAGGTTGGATAATTGAAGCTGGCATTTTTTCGTTTTCTCCAATTACCATAGCTTGTTCAATAAAACGAGATTCTTTTAATTTACCTTCTAAAACTGCTGGAGCAACATATTTACCACCAGATGTTTTAAACATTTCTTTTTTTCTGTCGGTAATTTTTAAAAAACCTTCTTTATCTAATATACCAATATCCCCGGTATGTAAATATTCATTTTGTATAGTTTGTTTTGTTAATTTTTCATTTTTGTAATAGCCTAACATAATATTCGAACCTTTTACTAGAATCTCACCATCTTCGGCAATTTTAATTTGAATACCATCTAATGCTTTTCCAACGGTTCCAATTTTAAAACCGTTATTTCTGAAATCGTTAATTGATATTCCTGGGGAAGTTTCGGTCATTCCATAACCTTCATAAATTGGTATTCCTGCGGCTGTAAATAATCTAATAAGTACAGGCTGCAATGGTGCGCTTCCTGATACTAAAAATTTAATATTTCCACCTAAAGCTTCTCGCCATTTGCTAAATACTAACTTTCGGGCAATGTTTAATTGAAAATGAAACCACCAACCATTTTTTTGATAAGGCTCATATCTTTTTCCTAAATCTATGGACCAATAAAACAACAATCGCTTTAAACCTTTTAGTTGACTTCCTTTATCTGCAATTTTATCGTAAATTTTTTCTAATAGTCTTGGCACTACTGGGATAAAATGAGGTTGTACTTCTTTTAAATTATCTCCCAACTTATCAATAGATTCTGCAAAATAAATTTCGAAACCCATCATTTGATAATAATACAAAGCAAAACGTTCAAAAATGTGACACACCGGTAAGTAGCTCAAAACTTTGTGTTTATGTGCTTCAAAATCTAATGCTTTAGCACTTACTAAAGTGTTTTCTACAATATTTTTATGAGAAAGCATTACACCTTTCGGCGTACCTGTTGTGCCAGAAGTATAAATAATGGTTGCTAGGTTTGAAGGCGCTACCTTTGATTTTAACAAGTCGACCTCTGTTTGATTTTTTGTGTTTTCTCCTAGATTTAGTAAGGAATTCCAACTAGATATCGATTCAATAGTATCGAATGTATAAATATCTTTTAGCTTGGTATTTTCTTTTATAACAGCAACTTTATCATACAAAACTTTATCAGATACAAAGCATAAAACAGCATCGGAATGGTTTATAATATATTCGTAATCTTTTGATGTAATAGTAGGGTATAAAGGCACATTTACCGCTCCAATTTGTAAAATTGCAATGTCTAGAATGCTCCATTCGACTCTATTGTTTGAGGTTACTATTGCAATTTTATCATTTGGTTTTACACCTAAATGTATTAATGCTCTACTAATTTTATTGGCTTTCTCTAAATATTCCCTAACAGTAGTAGCAACCCATTTAGAAGCTACTTTAGAATTAAATATATTTAGTTTACTATTTTTTTCTAATTGACAATAAGCAAAATCAAAAAGACGTGATATTTTAATCGACATAAAATAATAATTGAGTTGATGCAAAATATAAATAAAAAAAAGATTACACAAAAAATGTAATCTTTTTAAAATTGACTATATATTTAAATTTAGCTAAACGCCTATTTTTTAGCTAAGGAGTTTAATGTGTATTTTGCATTTCTTAAAAGAACTTCTAAATTATCAGGTTTTGTAGTAATATTGAATTTTGCTACAGTTTTATTTAAAAGGTCTAATTCTTTAGTCATTTTTCTATTTGTAAAATCTTCTCTTAAAATTCTAATTTTTTCAGCATCCTGTATGCCTTCTCTTAAAGTTTCAAAACGGATAGAGCTTCTATTTTTTGGATACACAATATACGTATCACCTGCAGGCCAAGCTCTAAATCTAGAATCTTGTAATGGGTTTTCTACCCAACTATTATAAGCCCAACGTAAAAAACCATCGAAATTTGCTGCAATACTGTACCAGCCAATAAACACACCTTCCGCAGGTGGAGAAAATGTAAATACATTAGGAAAACCGTCTGAACAACATACATAATGTGTGCTTATATAGCCATTTTCTTTACGTAAATTTAAATCTTCTTCGTCTATGGTTGCACCAAAAGCAACGGATAAATCTTTTAATTCGTTAGGATATAATTTATAGCTTTTATGATTATCGGCAAATGCAATACCAAATTCTGGGGCAATATTGTTTAATAAGCTTAACATAGCCATCATTTCTTTTGGACTGCGTTCATCCATTGCCATTCTAGTAATGTTGTTCCAGCCTTTTTTCTCTAAATGTTTTTTGAATTGTATTAAAAAAGGTGTCCACAAATCATCATATTCTTTAGAACCAGGAGCAGCCTTAATTTTTACTTCTTCATTTGTTTGTTCATCAAAATAGTAAAATTCATTTCCCCACGGAACCATAGAATAACAGCTAATTTGATTTTTGATACCTAAATCCATCATAAATTGCACCCAGTTATCAAAAATGGTATAATCATATTCCCAAGAACCGTCAGTTTTCTTTTTCCAAGTAATCATTGCTTCAAACTGATCAAAAGTTTGTCCTCCCCAAGGTCTTTTATTTAATGAAACGGTGATTGCTTTTTGTCCTGCATCGGCTAATTGTTTCATAATTGGTTTTAATAAATCCCAATGCTCTTTAGACCAAGGTTGTACCTTATTAAAACGTGCAACTGCATATGGATTTTGCCACAAGTCTAAATGAAATTTCCAGTCGGTTGGTGCAGGTAAAGTTTTAGGAAGTACTTCTATATTTAATGTAAAGACCTGAGATTTTTCACCTTCTATATTTAGTGTTAATGTACTTGTGTAATTTCCAATTTTAGCATCAGCAGGTATGTTTATAGTAAGCCATAATGGTCTTGTTTCATATGCTTTTACAGCGTAAGAACTGACGTTATCTAAAGCATCAGCAGCCAATGAAGCAGCAAAATCTTCTGGTTTTCTATAACCACAACCACCAGCAAATTCATCTGTAATAACATATTTAACAAAACGTGCCTCTGCTATAGTTTTAGGAAGTTTATTCCCATCTTTTGAAATAAAATCTGAAAACTCTACAGCTACATTTGTGCTACTATCTTTACTCCATAAAACTATTTGTGCAGCAATTCTTTCAGCTTTCCAAGCAACACCATTCCAAGTGTTTTCTTGGACAACATTAGGTAAGGTGTTTCTTACAAACCGTGTATTTACTGAAGCAAAAGATGCATTTAATCCTGATGAAATTGAATCCCAGGCTGAAATGTCGGTTTCAATTGGATCTTCAGGTTCTGGGTAGGTAGCACTTACATTAATTTCTTTGTTAGGCACGCAACTTGCTAAAAGTGCAATTATAAATAGGTAATAATAAATTTTAATAAAAGACATAATATAAAAGTTTATTTGTTTAAAATAGGAGTGTTATCTGGCCAAGCCACGAATTTTCCAGTTTCTGTATTTGTTGGCATTTGAGCATCTACACTTCTTAAATAGGTTCCAAGTTCTTTAGCAAGTTGAGTTGTTTTTTCTTTATTTTTGATTGCTAAATTGGTTGTTTCCCCAATATCATCTTTAATATTGAACAATTCAAAGGAACTATCTAAATGATAATAAATTAATTTAAAATCACCCTTTCTAATGGTACTTGTAGCTCCAATACCTGGGCCTGTTGGACCCCAATTATTAGGATAATGCCAAAATAAAGCTCTATTATTAGTTGTATTATTTGTGCCTTTTAAAATATCTGTAAAACTTTTACCATCTATTTTTTGAACAGTTTTATATTCAGAAATTCCTGCAAGTTCTAATATAGTAGGGAAGAAGTCTTCAATAATTACAAAACTATCACTTTCTGATGTTGCTTTGGTTACCCTAGGCCATTTTACAAGCATTGGTTCTCTAATTCCACCTTCGTGTACGGAACCTTTTCCGCTAGATAAGGGTTTGTTATGAGTGTGTTTTTCTCCACCACGATCATAAGCACTTAAGCCTCCATTGTCAGACATGAAAAGAATTATAGTATTTTCTGAAATGCCTTTTTCTTCCAAATGATTTATTAAATCACCTAAACTTTTATCCATACCTTCAATCATTGAAGCATATTTAGCCTCAGTTGGTTGTAAACCTTGGTCTAAATATTTTTGTTCAAACCTAGGGTCTCCTTGTATTGGTGTATGAACAGCATAATGCGCCATATTTAAGTAAAAAGGTTTATTTTGTGCTATGGCTTCATCTATAGCAATTATTGATTTTTGAGTTAAAGCTTCGGTTAAAAATATTTCTTTACCATGATATTCTTCTAAATTTTGTACATCCCATCTAGTATTTTTGTTAGGCGATTGTTTAAAATCTTTCTTTCCAAAATAACTACCTGGTTGTCCTGCAGACGAGCCTCCAATATTTATATCAAAACCAAAAGTTAAAGGGTTTTCACCAGTAGTTTTTATAGCTCCAAAATGTGCTTTTCCTACATGAATTGTTCGGTAACCATTATCTTTTAATATTTGTGGTAAAGCAGTAATTTCTACAGAATAAGGAATTGAATCTGTTGGCTGGGCACCATTAACATTCCACTTAGGATGTTTTAATCCTTCTACGGGTCCTACAGGATCTTGATCTCGATTAAAAGTCCAATTAGTAACTCTGTGTCTGGCAGCATTCATCCCTGAAATTAAACTTACTCTGGTAGGAGTACAAACGGGTGTAGCATACGCTTGTGTAAATTTCATTCCTTCATTTGCCAATCGCTCCATATTTGGTGTATGATAGATTTTATTTAAAGGAGTTTTTTCTTTCCAAAAAGGAACAGATGTATCTTGCCAGCCCATATCATCAACCATAAATAAAATAATATTTGGTTGTTTTGTTGTAGTATCCGTTGTTTTAGAGTCTGTTTTTTTACAGGCAATTGTACACATACAAAATATAATTGCTATACTTTGTATGTGTTTAAAATAGTTTTTTTTAGATTGAAACATATTAGTATCCTAAGAATTCATTAGTCAATACTTTTTCTTCATTTGAAGGGCTTTTAAACTTAACACTTAATTCACTTCCACCACCACCTTGGTGAAATGTAAGTGTAATTGGATGCCATCCTTTTTTTAGAGCAACCATTCCAGATCTTAAAACCGCGGCGTGATTACCACCATTATCTACAACTAATTTATTGTTAATATATAACAAACTACCATCGTCGGATTTGGTTGAAAATTCAAATAATCCGTCTTCTTCTGCCATAAAATAACCTTTAAAGACTAAAGAAACGTGTTCAATATTTTCAAAACCAGTTAAATCAATAGCTCCTACAAGTTTAAAATTTGATTTTTCGTCTAAATTTACTTTTTCAACAACGGTAAACTTTTTAAGTGCGGACCATTGCTTTAAACTTCCTTTGGTAGGTTGCACATTTAAAGGTTCAATAAACAATTGTTTCTCAACATTTGAAGTTTTAATTTCACTTGCAACATCCCCACGATAAGCAATAGTTTTTAGAGTTGTATTCTCTGAAATTATAAAAGGAGTTGTGTATTTAGTTGAGTTTTTAGAAGGTTTTGTACCATCTAATGTATAGTAAATTTCCATATCTTCTAATGGACTTACTAAGGTAATGGTAGTTGTTTCTAAAAATGCGATTTTATCAGTTGTACCTTTTACAGAAGGAATGTAGTATTTAATATTTAATTGATCTAATCTATGGTATTGTAATGCCATGCGCTCTTGAAAATCATCAAAGTTTCTAGCTTCTTTTGATGTCCAACCAGTTTCTGACAACGCTAATAAACGTGGAAATGCTTGGTACTGTAATCTTTTAAAATTAGGAATTCTTTCAGCCCATAAATTAGCTTGTACACCAAGTACGTGTTTTTCTTGTTCTTTGGTAAAATCTTCAGGAACAGGCTCATAATTATACACTTTATCTAGTGGAGTAGCCTCGTTTGTAAAGTCGAAATAGTATTCAAAATCTGGACAAATAATCATGTTCGATCCATTGTCTGCTGCAATATACCTAGCTTTTGGAGCCCAATTTCTCCACCACATAACTGTTGCATCGTTAGATAAACCACCGTCCACAATTTCATCCCAACCAATTAGTCTTTTTCCTTTTGTATGCAAAAACTTTTCAATGTCTTTATTAAAGAAGGATTGTAATTCGTGTTCGTTTTTTAAATTATTTTTTTTAATCGCTTTTTGACAATTTGCACACGCTGTCCACGATTTAGTATTTACTTCGTCACCACCAATATGAATATATTCCGAAGGAAATAAATCAGCTATTTCAGATAAAATATCTTTAGCAAATTCATAAGAGGTTTCTTTCCCTAAACACGCTGGAATAGAAAAGTGTTCTCCCCAACCAGCTTCACCAGTACACGATAAATATGGATAATTGTCGATAGCAGACTTAAAATGTCCTGGCATATCAATTTCTGGAATTACTTCAATATTTCTAGCCGCAGCATATTTTATAATCTCTTTAATTTGTTCTTGCGTAAAAAATCCACCATACATTCTTTGTCCATCTCTATCATGGTAATGTTGTTCATCAATAATAAATGAAGGGTCTGTTTTGGCCATTTCATTACAATATTTATCGTGCGAACTTTCTATTCTCCAAGCGCCTTTTTCAGTTAAAAGCGGATATTTTTTAATTTCAACTCTCCAACCTTGATCGTCGGTTAAGTGCATATGGTAGGTATTTAATTTATACAAAGCCATATAATCAAGAAAGGTTTTTACATTGTCTAAACTAAAAAAATGACGGCTAAAATCCATTTGCATTCCTCTCCAGGCAAATCTTGGAGCATCTTTAATAGTTACAGAAGGTACAAACCAATCTATAGAGGTTACGGTTGTATTCTCAATCTCAACAGGTAATAATTGACGCAGTGTTTGTACACCATAAAAATAACCAGCAGCATCACTTGCTTTAATAATAATTTCGGTAGGCGTAACTTTTAATTGGTAAGCTTCTAACTGTAAACCTTCAATTTTTTGAAACTTAACAATGCCATTATCTTTTGAAATATTTAAATCAAAACCAGCAGCTTTTTTAAATAAATCAGTTAAATAATTTGCAGCCATTTGCTGTTCATCATTATCAATTGAAATGGTTGTAGTGCTATCAAACTTAAAAGAGGCTTTATCTAACTGAAATTCCTGTGGCTTTGGAACCAATGCAATATCGGCTTCACTATAAGTTGGGGAAGAAGTTGTACAAGCAACTGTTAATAGTGATAAAAAAAGATAGTATATATTTTTCATAATTAAATATTTTCGTATTATAAATTAGTTATTCAAAACTTGAGCATAATTTATTCCTAAAAGGGCCCAACGTTTTTGAATTTTTTTTAATGATTTTTGAAATGATTTAAAGTCTTTATTATTAGTTGAAGTCCATCCAACTTCTGCAAAAGCAGCAATTCTGGGGAATACTTGATATTCAACTTCTTTATAAGTTGGTGTCCATTCACTCCATAACTGACAGCCAGAGCCATAAATATTTTTATGATATTTAGCTTCCAAACCATCTGGAATAGGCTCAAAATTATAAGCAGATTCTAACGTGATAGCTTCATAATCTTTATTTAAATATGTAATTCTATTTAATGAATTTACAATACCATAACCTTCTTTAGCAGCCCTAATAGCAAGATCTAAACTTCCATACCAAAAGTGAACTACAACATTTTTAGCTAAAGAAGTTTCTGCATTTTTATCATTTTTTTTAGCAGCAACATCTTTATGAATATTTACACCCATAATTTCGTTCCAACCCATCATTCTACGTCCGCTTTGTTCTATAAAATTAGAAATATTATTTGTGAACGAAATTTGTAAATCTGCAGGTGTTTTTATGTTATGTTGCTTCATATAACTTTGAACAGTAGGAGATTCGTTCCAAAATTTATAGTTTACTTCATCACCACCAATATGAATATAAGGTGAAGGAAACAGCTCGAAAAGTTCTAATAAAACATCTTTTACAAATTTTTCTACTTCAGGTTTAGTAACATCGTACACATCAAAAGTTTCAAATATAATAGGAACTTCAATTTTTTCACCAACTGTTCCCAACCACGGATAGGCTGCAATTGCAGCACTAGAATGACCTGGAACATCAAATTCTGGAACTATAGTAATATTTCTTTCAGCTGCATAAGCAACAATAACCTTAATTTGTTCTTGTGTATAAAATCCGCCGTGTGCTTTTCCAGAAGATTTTCCGCTTCCCCAAGTTTCAATTTCAGAATTTGCTCTTATTGAGCCAATCTCAGTAAGTAATGGGTATTTTTTGATTTCAATTCTCCAGCCAGAATCATCCGTTAAATGCCAATGAAAAATATTCATTTTAAGCAAGGCCATTTCATCTAATAGTTGTTTTACGAATTTCTCTCCATGAAAATAGCGCGCTTCGTCTAACATAAATGCGCGCCACATAAAACGTGGAGCATCTTTAATAGTGACACAAGGTATTAACCACTCATTAGTTTTAATAGTATTATTTTCAATACTTACAGGTAATAATTGTCTAATTGTTTGAATTCCATAAAAATAACCTGCATAACTACTTGCCTTTATAGTTATTTTTTTAGGCGTTACAATTAATTGATATGCTTCAGGAGCTAAACTATTTTCTTCTATAAAATAAATAGAAGCTCGGTTGTTATTACTATTGATATTAAAATTAGCAGCCGGAGCAAATAAATTCACCAAATATTTTGCAGCTTTTTCTTGAACCTTATTTTCTACTGAAATAGCAGTATATGCATTAAATAGAAAAACGTCTTCGTGTAATTGAAACGAATTTGGTTTTGGAATTAGAGCTATTTCAGAAGTTTCAAAACTTTTAGTTGATGTTGCACAACTTTGCAGCATTAAAACACATAAAAATACATAAATTGATGTTCGAAACATGTTTAATTAGTATTTTTTAGAATAATTAATACCTAATGAATTCCAACGTTGTAGTAATTTCTCTAATGCATTTTCAAAAGATTTGAAATCTTTATTTTTATTCGCAGTCCAACCAACTTCTGCATACGCAGCAATTCTTGGAAATGTTTGGTATTGCACATCTTTATTAGTAGGAGTCCATTCGCTCCACATTTGACAACCTAAACCGAAAATATTTTGATGGTATTTTTGGTCTAAACCATCAGGAATTGGGTTAAAACTATAGGCTTTTTCTAAACTAATACTTTTGTAGCCATAATCTAAATAAGTGCTGCTATGTAGGGAGTTTACTATGTCGTAACCTTTTTCGGCAGCTTCAGTAACTAAATCTAAATTTCCTTTCCAAAAATGCACAACTACGTTTTTTGCAAGGGAGGTTGTAGCTTCTTTATCGTTCTTTTTTTCAGCAAAACCTTTATGAATATTTTTACCCATAATTTCGTTCCATCCCATCATTCTTCTACCATTTTGTTCAATAAATTTTGAGATATTATTGGTAAAATAAATTTGTAAATCAGCAGGAGTTTCCAAACCTTTTTCTTTCATATATTTTTGAACACTTTCAGATTCTTCCCATACCTTATAACCAACTTCATCTCCACCAATATGTATTACTTGCGAAGGAAACAGCTCGAAAAGTTCTAATAAAACATCTTTAAAAAACTGAATAACTTCTGGTTTTGTAACGTCGTAATTATCGTAATGACGACCAAAAGTTACAGGAACATCAATATCTTCCCCAGCCGTTCCTAACCAGGTATATGCGGCAATTGCAGAACTTGCATGGCCAGGCATTTCAAACTCTGGTACAACTGTAATATGTCTTTCTGCGGCATATGCAACAATATCTTTTATTTGCTCTTGTGTGTAAAATCCACTATGTGGTTCACCAGCCGTTTTACCACTTTTCCAAGTTCCGATTTCTGTATCTTTTCTTTTAGAACCAACTTCAGTAAGTAAAGGATATTTTTTTATTTCAATTCTCCAACCTGCGTCATCGGTTAAATGCCAGTGCAGCGTATTCATTTTAACATATGCCATTTCATCTAACATTTGTTTTACATTGGTTTCGCCATGAAAATAACGAGAATCGTCTATCATATATGCTCTCCATTTAAATTGAGGAGCATCATCTATTATTACAAAAGGAACTTTAATTCCATTATTTAATAATTGTTTTAAAGATTGAAATCCGTAAAATAAACCAGTTGTAGTTCCACCAATTATTTCAATACCTTTTTTAGAAACAGATAATTTATACTCCTCTTTTTCTAATAGCGTATCAAGTTTTAAATGAATTGTATTTTTTGTTGCTTTTTTTGATTCTTTAACACTAATATTATTAGTGTTTTTAAAATAATCTTGAATTAGTTTTACAACATCTTTAGTAACTGCATCACCAACAATTTTGGTTTTCTTATCAATAGTGAATTCACCATCTAAAACAGTTATATTATTTGGTTTTGGTATAATTGTAATTGCAGTATTTTGTGCTATTATAGTATTTAAAAATAGCATTGTCAATATTGAAAGTAGGATTGATTTTTTCATTTATAGGGTTTTAGTTATTTTGTGAATTTATAGACGTTCTCCAATTTTTATGAATATTTTTTAACTCATTAAATACTTCTGGATGTTCATTTTTTAAGTTTGTGGTTTCGCCGGGATCATTTTCTAGATTGTATAAATATTCGCCATATTCTAGTTCAACCATTTCATAATCAGCGTTGCGTTTTGCTGCATCACTTGCCGATCTGTATTTCCATTTTCCTTTTCTTACTGCAGTTTGTGTATTGTTATCCCACACTAAAAAATCGTGTTCTATAGTTTTATTTGCACCAGTTAATACTTCAGTAATATTGTTTCCGTTAATATTTTTAGGAATTTCAATCC
Source organism: Lutibacter litoralis (assembly GCF_014646675.1). GTDB lineage: Bacteria > Bacteroidota > Bacteroidia > Flavobacteriales > Flavobacteriaceae > Lutibacter > Lutibacter litoralis. Next base: position 278,601 of record NZ_BMNS01000006.1, read on the forward strand.
CTGTTAAATCGCATAACGTTGGCAATACATCCATTGCACTAATTAGGTTATTTGAAGTAGTGCCTTTTTCATATTTTTCAGGATAAGAAATTATAAATGGAACTCTAATACCACCTTCATATAAAGTGTATTTCGAACCTTTGTACGGACTGTTATTTGCGTAAATAGGAGTAGAGCCTCCATTGTCACTTATAAAAATAATTACAGTGTTTTTGTCTAAGTTATTTGCAGCTAAATAATCTGTTACTTTTCCAATTTCTTTATCTAAAAAGTGCAATTGACCTAAATAATGTGCGCGACCTTCAGCGTTGTTTGGATAACGTCCTTTTTGATACCAATCGTAATAATCTTCTTTTGAAGGATCCCAGTCGTGATAGCCCTTTAAACCATTTTTCTCTAAATATTCTTTAGGTAATTGATGCGTAAAATTATGAACAGCGTTAAAAGATAGTTGTAAAAAGAAAGGATTGTTTTTATTTTTTTTAATAAAGTCTCTAGCTTTTAAACCAAATATTTCTGTTGAAAAACCAATAGTATCTACCTTTTCTTTATTGTTCCACAAAGCTTGTTGTCTTAAACTTTGTCCCTTTTTTTCATGTGTAGTTTTTACTTTATTAAAGGCATTTTCAAGAACATCACTATGGTTTAAATAGTGTTTTCTTGGAGAAGTATGTCCGTAATAATAGTCAAAACCGTGATTTAATGGAAAACTTCTGTTAGTAACATCAGATTCATACGAACCATAATGTACCTTACCAACATAACCAGTTGAATAATTTTTTTCTTTTAATAATTCAGGAATGGTTTTAAATTCAGGATTGTGAATTCCTTTACCGCCGTACCAGAAAGTTCCCCAACGTTGTTGGTAACTTCCAGTAATTAAACCACCTCTAGATGGACTACAAATTGATGAAGTTGCATATGCATTTGAAAAATAAACACCATTAGTTGCAATGGCATCTATACTAGGTGTTTTTACATCATTAGTTAAGCCTGTAAAACTCATATCTGCAAACCCTAAATCATCAACAACTATTAAAATAATATTGGGAGATTTATCTTTTAAGATTGTTTCCTTTTTTTTCTCGGAGCAAGAAATTAAAAAAATACAGAAAACACAGATTAGAAGGTTGTAGTATTTATAATTCATAAGGTAGTTTTTTAAATTTTTGCGTTATGATAATCAAAGCCTTTTTCACTTTTTTTGCAGGATTCGACCCACTCAAATAGCTCTTTTTTTAACTGATTGGCAATTTTTGGATACTTATTAATAATATTATTTTTTTCTTTAGGATCTTTTATAAGATGATACATTTCAAAATCCATATCCTTTCCATTTTTTATGAGTTTGTAAGTATCATTAACCCAAGACATCCTATCTGGGTATTGAAACCCAATAGCGGCTTTTCTTACTCTTTGATTTCCTAAAATTGCATTGGTTAAGTCAATTCCATCAATAGGGTAAGTATTCTTATTTTTAATGTTTAGCATTGCTAAAATTGTTGGGAAATAATCACTAGTTACCGAAGCTATATTAGTTATCTTACCTGATGAAATTTTTTGAGGCCAAACACAAAATGAAGGAACTAGCAAACCACCTTCATATAAATCTCTTTTTTTCCCTCTATACATTCCGGCAGTTGCAGGAGTATTTACTTCAGGACCATTATCAGAAGCAAACCATATCATTGTATTGTTTGAGATTTCTTGCTTTTTTAAAAAATCTTGTAATCTTCCAATTTGGGTATCCATTGCGGTGATACTTCCATAATACAACTGTTCTTGATGCGTGTATTTGGAATATTGATCTCTGTTTTTTTTATCGGTTACCACTGGTAAATGTGGGGTATGGATCCAAATTATGGTAAAAAAAGGAGTTTTGTTTTTTATGGCTTTATCCATAAATGGAATGGCTTTATCCATAATTATTTTAGTGTTTTCCCCTTTTATATCTATTTCTAATGCTTTTTTTTCTTTACCAGTCCAATAGGAGGTTCCGTAACCTTTTGTTTTTTTATTTTTTATTGCTGACCAGCCATACCTCCAACTTTCTCCATTCTTTTCATCAAAAACTTCAGGGTACACTAAAGGATCAAACGTTGGTATTTTAGATTCAGTTACAAAATACTCATCAAAACCGTGCATATCTGGAGTAGTGTAATGTTTATAATTTTCAGGTCTCCCTCTGTTTGCATCCTTTTCTTTGGTAGTTAGGGTTCCTAAATGCCATTTTCCAAAAATACCAGTATTATATCCCTCTTTTTTTAAAATTTCAGCAAGTGTTATTTCATCTAGTTTTAATTTCCCTGTATTAGCTGTATAAATACCTTGTCTGTATGGATTTCTTCCAGTTAGGCAACTTGCTCTTGTAGGGGAGCAAACAGGTGCAGCAGCATAAAATCTTTTGAAAGTAATACCGCTATTTGCAAGTTGATCTAAATTAGGAGTTTTAATAATTTCATTTCCATTAAAACCTACATCTCCCCAACCTAAATCGTCGGCCATGATTAATATAATATTAGGTCTATCAGCAGTATTTATTTTTTTTTGGGCATTTATGAACGCTGTGCTTAGATAAAGACTAAGAATTATAATACTTTTAGTTTTTTTAAGTAGTACATATGTAAGTTTCATAATGCTCTTTTATTTTTCCTCAGTTTATATATGTGCTCGAACACAAATCTATATATTATAAAATAGATTTCAAAGTAAAAGCGTAATAATTACATTTATTATTAAAATTATAGCAAAACAGACAATATTATTTGTTATTACTAAATGAATTTTAATTGTTTATAAATAATTGTTGCATTTCGGGGTATTTTTCATCGCTATCTTTTAAAAGGTTTCTTTGTATTTTTAGCTCTTCTTTTAAATCTTTAATAATATTACTATAAACAGGATTATTATATTGGTTTGTATTTTCTTTAGGATCATTTTTTAAATCGTAAAATTCCCAGTTAGGTTCTGTACCTTCATTTGAAGATCCAGTCATGTCAAGTGCAAGACCATAAAAGAAAGCCAATTTGTATCTTTCAGTTCTAATTCCAAAATGTGCTGGTCTTATTGGATAATGTTGCCAATACCTGTAGTAAGCTGCTTTTCTCCAGTCTTTAGGGGTGTTTCCTTTTAAATTTTCTCTAAAGCTTTTACCTTGCATAGAAGTTGGGGGCTTCACTCCAGCATAGTCTGCCAACAATAAAGGGAAATCTATATTTAGAATAATATCATCAATTCTTTGCCCACCTTTAATTTCTTTTGGATAACGAATTACAAACGGCATTCTTAAGGATTCTTCATAAATCATTCTTTTGTCAAAAAAACCGTGTTCTCCCAAAAAATAACCTTGATCAGCAGTATAAATTACGACAGTATTTTCGGCAAGCCCCGATTTTTCTAAATAATCTAGGAGTTTTCCAATATTATCGTCAATTGCTGCGCCAGAACGTATAAAATCTTTTACTAATTTTTGATATATATTTTTTCGAGCTGTAATGCTATCTAACCCTTTAGTTGAAAATGGTAATTCAGGATATTTACACCACCAACTTTCTGGATCAGCAGAAGCGGTTTCCCATCTTGAACCTAAACTTTCTAATTTTTGCCCCACAAAACTTCTGCCTGTTGTTTCAGGAGAAAAATCGAATAAATTTTGAGGTTCAGGAATTTCAATTTCATTGTATAAATCTTTAAATCTATCAGGAAAATCAAAAGGTTCGTGGGTAGCTTTAAAATGCGTCATTAGCATAAATGGTTTATTGGAATTTCTTTTTTCTAACCATTTAATGGATAAATCTGTAATTACATCGGTTGAAAAACCTTTATGTATATCCCATTCTTCAGCGGGTTTATTAAAATTTTCTGCGGTTCTTAAAATAGGATCCCAATACCTACCTTGATCGTGTAAAATATTGTAATAATCAAATCCACTTGGCTCTTTTTTTAAATGCCATTTCCCAATAATTGCTGTTTCGTAACCATTTTTATTTAAAACTTTAGCGATATTTAAGCTATCTGGTTCTAGCGGGTCGTTTAATGTGTAAACACCATTTTTATGGCTGTATTGTCCTGTTAAAATAGTTGCCCTACTTGGTGTGCAAATAGAATTAGTACAAAAGGCGTTATTTAAAACAATTCCTTCATCTGCTAATTTCGAAATATTTGGAGTGTGCACATAGTCTTTTAGTACGCCACCATAAATTCCCCAAGCCTGTGAAGTATGATCGTCGGACATTATAAAAAGTATATTGGGTTTTTCAGGGGGTTTATCAGTTTCGGTAAATTTACAACTAGAAAATGCTAGTAGGTAAAAAATACATATTAATGATTTAATGAAAGTTGTTTTAATTGAATAGTTCATATTAATCTTGTTTTTTATAGCTAGGATTTAGCTGAGATGGAACTGGTGCATTGGTTTTTTTTCGCCAAGTATTCATTTTTTTAAGAAGCTTTGCGGTTAGCGTTGGTTTGCTCTTTGCTAAATTGTTTTCTTCTGAAATATCCTTTTCTAAATTATACAATTCAATTTCATTATTTTCAAGATAGTGATGCAATTTCCATTTACCAAAGCGCATTGTAGTTCCAGGTCTTGTTCTAAAATAAGGATCTCTACCGGTATATTTATTAAAACCTTTTTCGGCTTGTAAATAAATAGGAAAATGCCAAAATAAAGGACGTTTTTTAATTTTTCCTGTTTCAAATAAAATAGGACCGAGGCTAATACCATCCAATACTTGTTTTTTATGAGGAGGTGTATTTGTGATATCTAAAAATGTAGGGTAAAAATCGATGTTACTTACCGGGGTTTCAGTTGTAAGTTTTGGTTTTATTTTGTTTTTCCAACTAACAATTAACGGTATACGTGTTCCACCTTCATAATAAGATCCTTTTCCATGTTTTAAAGGAGCTTGTTTTGAAACCGTATAAAGTCCTCCATTATCTGATGTAAAAATAATAAGTGTATTTTCTATTAAATTTAACTTTTCAAGGGTAATTAATATTTTGCCAACATTAAAATCCATTGCTTCAACCATAGCGGCATACGTTGGATTGTTGTGGTTTTCTGTTACTTTTTTATGTTGGTATTTTTCAATCAATTCTTTTTTACCCTGTATTGGTGTATGAACTGTATAGTAAGTCATATACAAGAAAAAAGGAGTGTTTTTGTTTTTATTGATAAATGAAATGGCTTCATTGGTTAACCTATCAGTCAAATATTCATCTTTAGGACCATCTTTAATGTTAGGGTTTTTATAAGGACTAAAGTATGTTTTAGGATGCCCAGCATGCGTTCCTCCAATATTAATGTCAAACCCTTGAGTTTTTGGATCTTCTCCTAAATGCCATTTTCCAATTGATGCTGTTGTGTAGCCATTTTTTTTAAGTGTTTCGGCAATAGTAATAATACTATCATGAAGAATTGTTTTGTTTGGAGTAGGAATTAGTTTACGGTGTGTGGCTTTTCCTCTTTCAGAACTATTAACTGTATAAATACCATGTCTTGGACTGTACATTCCTGAAAATAAACTTGCTCTGCTCGGTGCACAATTTGAGGCAGAAGCGTAAGCGTTGGTAAACTTTATTCCCTTTGTTGCTAATTTATCAATATTAGGAGTTTCATAAAAAGTACTTCCATAACAACTTAAATCTGTATATCCTAAATCATCAATATTTATATAAACTATATTAGGTTTTTGTTGAGAATAAGAAGTGTAACTTATTAATAAAAATAAGATTGTCAGTATTTCAATTCTTTTAGGAATAACTTTTAGTGCATTCATTATAATTTAAGTTTAAAACCTTTTCGTGCTAAAAATCCAGTAAATAAGACTACTAATAATGCATAAATTAAAGAAATAAATAACCCCATACTACCTGAATTATAAAAATCGGGTAATCGAAAACCTGTAATTACTCGTATTGGATAATAGAAGTAAGGTATTAAATAGCAAGTTAGAGTTGCAGTTCCTGCTGGTTCAATTATTTTTGCCCAATTAACCTTGCCTTTTACGTCTACAATATAATGGAACAAATAAAATAAGAAGAACCCAATACCAATAGTAATTCCCGACCAAGCTGGTGTGCCCTGTAACTTAGAAATACCCCAATACGGTCTTGTTGCAAAACCATAAGTAATAAAAAAGATACTTATTAGTGAAAAGATTCCAAAAATTATAAACTCATTTTTGTTTGCAATCTTTTTATAAAGTAAGGTAGCAATAATACCAGCAGTTGTAAAAGCAGGAATTGTACCTCCATAAATGGTGTTAAATATTGATAAAATTGAATTTGATTTAGGAAGTATTTCAAATGCATGCAGTAATTGAAGTGAGCTAAAAATTATGAATAAAATAACCATTAATTTTAAGCTTCTATTTGCAAAAAGATACACCAAAGCATTTATAAAATATGCCCAACCAATCAATCCAAGAATTCCCCACCATTGAGTTGTCATCCATTCGGTTCCATCTGTTCCGCCTTTATAAATAATTGCTAAAAAAAGTAGTAATAAAAACCCAAATCCTTTTAAATAGTTATGCCATTTTAACGGAATGGGACTTTTACTCCAGTTTATCCAAATTAAGAATACAGCTAATGCCATTAAAATACACCAATAGGATATACTAATTAACATACTTTTACTATGTCCTGTTTCATAATTAACCATATAAATGCCAATTATTATTAAGGATGCAGCTCTAATAGTAATATGTTTTAAGTTTGAAATTACACTTTTTCCAATTTTTATTCTGTATTCAATAGCTAAAGGAATACTTAAGCCAACAATAAATAAAAACAGCGGAAAAATGATATCTGAAAAACCTAAATAATCTTCATTATTATTTGCGTGTCTTAACCATTTAGGAACATTTGTTAAGGTAGGAAAATCGTTTACCCATAACATTAAGAACATTGTGATTGCTCTTAAAACATCAATTGAAGCTATTCTTGGTAATTTCATTAAATTCTAATTTATTTTATTATAATTTCATCAATAAAAAACCATGCAGGGTTTCCAGCACCTGTGTGCCAATCTGGACAAGCTCCAATTCCTTTAATATATATTTTTACGTATCTACTTTTTATATTTAGGTTTAGGGAAGCAGTATTTGTGTTATTTTCTTTTTTTGAAAGTTCAATTTCTTTAATATTAGCGTTGCTAAACGCTTTTCCATTTTCAGAAAAACTGACTTCAAATTTTTTTGGAGGAAAAACCCAATTACCAAAAGAAGACAGGTAACTCAAACTAATTTCTGAAAGTTGTTTGGTTGTTTTTAAATCAATAATAAATTCCAAATCTTTGCCTTCTTGTCCAATCCATTGTCCTGTACTATAATCTGCATAGCCTAGTTTTCCGTCTAATAAAACTTCAATATTTTTATAATTGGAATGTAGTTCACTTTTTGCTAAAATCTCTCCTGTTGTTCCAATATGGGATACTGTTTGAATTTTTTTTGGAATGTCGTCTTTACTTCCATGTTCCCAAGAAATATATGTTGCAATAAGTTCTTCTACAATTTCAGGATATGTATCAGCAAGGTTTTTCATTTCCGAAACATCAACACTTAAATTACTTAAAAATAACGCATCTTTATCAAAATCAAGTTTTCCTTTGTTTGATGTATCTTTCGGGTTTCCAATAAGTTTCCAATTTCCTTTTCTAACCACCCATTGATTTCCATATTTCCAAAAAGCTGAGGTTCTTGGGGAAATAGCGGCAGAATTTTGGATCATTTCAGAAGTATCTAAGCCATCAATTGAGTCTATAGAAGTGGTTAAATTACATAATTGTGCCAACGTTGGCATCCAATCTATATTCATCAAAAATTGATTGTTTACGGTATTTTCTGGGAGGTTGTTTTTCCAGTTTATAATTGTAGGGAGTCGAATTCCACCTTCAAACAAACTGCTTTTTGCACCTCTATATGGACCAGAATTGCCACCACCATTAAAAGCCCGTGTTTCTGTTGAATAACCATTGTCTGATTGATAAATAATGATTGTATTTTCTCGCATTCCTAATTGTTCAAGCGTGTCGATTAAAAATCCAATACGTTCATCAATTGTAGAAATAAATGCAGCATAATCACCTCTTGGTTTTGGAGTGTTTTTATAATAATCACGCCATTTTTGAGTAGGTTGATAAGGATAATGCGGCATATTTATAGCGTAGAACATAAAAAATGGTTGTTCTTTCTGATTTTTAACAAAATTGATTGCTTTTTCTGAGGCTAAATCGGGAAAATATACACCATCATAAAATACTTCTTTTCCGTTTTCATACAAATCATGAACGTTTGGACCTTCCCAATAAAAATAGTGCGAATAATTGTCGATACAACCTCTTAAATGACCAAAAGAATAATCAAAACCTTGGGCATTAGGACTGCTTTCGTAATCCATTCCTAAATGCCATTTTCCAATATGCCCAGTTGTATAACCATTGTCTTTAAATAGTTCAGCCATCGTATATTGGGAAGCCGCTAAGCCTTTTGAACCTGGTGTAGCAGAAGTATTTCCTGCAACACCCGCATTTTGTGGATATTTACCTGTTAAAAGTGCGGCTCTTGATGGTGCGCAAACTGGTGCAGCTACATACGATTGAGTAAAACGTGTACCGCTTTTGGCTAATTTATCAATATTAGGAGAATAAATGTCTTTTGAACCATAACTTCCTAAATCTACAGCACCTTGATCGTCTGTATAAATAATAATTACATTTGGTTTCTTTTGTGATTGTGCAATGCAATTTGAAGAACTAATTAGTACACAAAAAATAATTGAAATAGATTTTATGAAGTTTTTTTTATTTAAAATCATGGTGTTACTTTTTAGGTAAAATTATTGTTTCTGTATCGTTTTTTTGAGGTTCACCAGGTGTACTTCTGCCATTATCAACATATTTTTTCATTAAAATAGTTAGTTTTTCAACAATTTTCGGATTGTTTTCTGCAATATTTGTGGTTTCTGAAGCATCAGTTTCTAAATTATACAATTGAAGTAAAGGTAATTTTAAATTTTGTGTTTCTTTTTTAGTCGGATACGACCAACCTCCAGAACCAGCACCGAAAATTAACTTCCATTTTCCCTGACGAATAGCAAAAACACCATCAATAGAATGATGTATGGTAGCTTCTCTAATTGGATTTTTTAGTTTTTCATCTAACAAAACAGGTAAAATATTGTAACTATCCTCAGCTTCATTAGCTTGTAGTTCAGTTTTTGTGATTGCTGCAGTTGTTGCCATTAAATCTGTTAAACAAATGGTTTGGTTTGAAGTAATTCCTTTTTTTATTTGAGAAGGCCATTTTGCAATAAAAGGGATGCGATGGCCACCTTCGTAAATATCAGCCTTATAACCTCTATAATTTTTGCTAGGTGTATGTCCGAAAGCAAGTTGTTCTTGTGTATTTGCAGCAGGAGCAAACCCATTATCGCTCGTAAATATTAATAAGGTGTTTTCAGAAATACCGTTAATTTTTAAAACTTCTTCAACTTGTTTTACAACATTATCAACCATTAAAACAAAATCTCCATATTCCCCAGCATTACTTTTTCCTTTAAACTCGGGTGTTGGTAAAATTGGTGTGTGAGGTGCAGGTAGCGGCAAATATAAAAAGAAAGGCGTTTTGCGTTTGCTTTGTTTGTTAATGTATTTAATAGCTTTATTGGTTAAATGTGGTAACACGTCTTCGTGTTTAAAATCGTTTCCAATGGGACCTTCTCTCCAAAAACCTTTGCCAATAGTAGCGTTTATAGTGCTAATTTGGGATGCTGTAATTTTTCTGTTTTCAATATAAAAATAAGGTGGAATATCTAGAGATGCTGTTATGCCGTAAAATTCATCAAAACCTATATCGTTCGGAGTTTCTTTAATAGTTTTTTTAAAGTTAATAGTACTGTCCTTATTTTTTTGCCAACCCAATCCTAAATGCCATTTTCCAATACAAGCTGTTGCATAGCCTTTTTTCTTTAACAGGGAAGCAACTGTTTCTCTTTTTTTAGCAATTAAAGGCTTATCATAGCTCCAAAGTACACCGCTTTTCATCCAAGTGCGCCAAGCATACCTGCCTGTTAAAACCCCATAACGTGTTGGTGTACAGACTGCTGAATTGCTATGCGCATCGGTAAAAGAAATCCCTTCGGAGGCTAGTTTGTCAATACTTGGTGTTATAATTTTAGAACCGTTATTTAAATGTGAAATATCTCCATAACCTAAATCGTCTGCCAAAATATAAATAATGTTGGGGAGTTTTTTTTCTTGGGAAAAAATAGTTGTTTGGCACCATATTAATAGGAGTATCCAAAATAATTTTAGAGCACTTATTTTATAATTCACTTTCATAAATGATAATTAAAAAGATAAAGTTTTAAATTTAATATTTTTTTTTGTGGAAGTAATAACTTTTAGACGAATGCTATTTTTGGATTCATAAAAGGGTAATTAAATAGGTTTTTTAAATTTAAATAAAGATTAATTATCTGTTTGTTTTTAGAGGTTTAATTGTTGTAGCGTGTTATTCGTCTAAATTTAACTTATATAAAATAAAAATAATAGTACTTTTAAAGTTATAAAATAATTCAAATGAAGTTTCAATATTTTTTAATTCTTAGTTTAACAGTAACAACAATTTTTTCACAGCAAAAGAAAAAGCCTAATATATTATTTATTATTTCAGATGATTTAACTGCAACAGGTGTTTCTTCTTATGAGAATAAGGTTTGTAAAACACCTAATATTGACAAACTAGCCTCCGAAGGCATAAAATTTACTCGAACGTATAGCCAATATCCAGTTTGTGGACCTTCAAGAGCCTCTTTATTAACGGGGTATTATCCAAGTGCAACTAAAACATATGGGTATGTAAGTGGAAGAGAGAATATTGGTAATGAGAGAAATACCTTGCCACAATTATTTAAAAATAATGGGTATTATACAGCTAGAGTGAATAAAATTTATCATATGGGTGTTCCGATAGATATTGAAACAGGTTCAAATGGTGAAGATGATGCCGACTCTTGGACAGAGCGTTTTAACAGTCAAGGGCCAGAATGGAAAGCTGATGGTGAAGCAGAATTAGTGCAAGGGAATCCTGATGGAAAAATAGAACGTAAAGGAGGAAATGTTATGACAATTGTTAAAGCCAAAGGAGATGATTTAGCACATTCTGATGGTAAAACGGCACAAAAAACAATTGAATTAATTAAAAAACATAAAGATAAACCTTTCTTTTTAGCAGTTGGTTTTGTGCGCCCTCATGTTCCTTTTGTTGCTCCAAAAAAATACTTCAAACCATATCCTTTTGAAAAAATGGAAGTGCCTAAAAAATTAAAAGGAGATTGGGATGATATTCCAAAAAGAGGTATTAATTACGTTACTAGTAAAAATGCTCAAATGAATTTAGAGCAAGAGAAAAAGGCTATTGCAGCGTATTATGCAAGTGTTTCGTATATGGATGCTCAAGTTGGAAAAGTGCTAAAAACGTTAAAAGAAGAAGGTTTAGAAGACAATACTATTGTTGTTTTTACTTCAGATCACGGTTTTCATTTAGGAGAACACGATTTTTGGATGAAAGTTAGTTTACATGAAGAATCTGTTAGAGTTCCTATGATAATTAAAGCGCCAGGAAGAGATCCTGCAGTGTGTAACTCTTTTACTGAATTGTTAGATTTATATCCAACTTTAGCGTCATTAGCAAATCTTAACTATTCTAAACATTTACAAGGAAAAGATTTAGCCCCTTTATTAAAAAATCCAAATAAAAAATTTAGAAAAATGGCTTTTTCTGTAAGTCAGGGAGGGAGATCATTTTTAGTACGAACAAAAAAATGGGCTTATATTCAATATGATGAAGATGCAGCTTCGGGAATAGAATTATTTGATATGGAAAAAGATCCACAACAATTTACAAATTTAGCTCAGGTCTCAAAATACAAGAGAATTGTAAAAAAAATGAAACGTAAGTTAAAAAACAAGTTACTTGAAGTTAGGACCAACGATTTAAATATAAAATATTAATAATAGTATTTAATACATTTATTAAATAAATTAGTAGTTTTACAGAATTAATATCACAATTAAATTTTAAGAAAATGATACAAAATTTAAAAAAAGTAGTTCTATTATTACTCTTAGCTTTAAATTTTAGTAATTGTAAAGAAGTAATTAAAGATGTTGCTTCTAATAGCACTTTAACAAAACCGAATATAATCTACATATTGGCAGATGATTTAGGTTATGGTGAACTAGGAGTTTATGGACAAGAAAAAATACAAACTCCGAATATAGATGCCTTAGCAAGTTCTGGAATGCTATTTACACAGCATTATTCTGGAGCTCCGGTTTGTGCTCCATCAAGATATATGTTAATGACAGGAAAACATTCAGGACATGCGAGAATTAGAGGAAATGATGAGTGGGCTGAAAGAGGCGATGTTTGGAATTTTGAAGCCGCTGTTAATAATCCCAATTTAGAAGGTCAACGTCCAATTTTAAATACTACAGAAACTATTGGTAAAGTAATGCAAAAAGCAGGTTACAAAACCGCTGTTGTTGGTAAGTGGGGCTTAGGTGCTCCATTAACTGAAGGAATTCCGAACAAAAGTGGATTTGACTTTTTTTATGGCTATAACTGTCAGCGACAAGCGCATCAATTATACCCAAAGCATTTATGGAAAAATAATGAGAAAGAATGGCTTAATAATGAGTTAATTGCACCAACTGTAAAATTAGATAAAGGTGCGGATCCTATGGATCTTACTAGTTATAGTAAATTTGAGCAACAGGATTATGCACCTGCAAAGATGCAAGCAGAGGTCTTAAATTTTATTGAAGCGACTAAAGATCAACCATTTTTTATGTACTATGCTACTCCGTTACCTCATTTACCGCTTCAAGTACCTCAAAAATATGTAGATAAATATGTAAAATTATTTGGAGAAGAACCTCCTTATTTAGGGGATAAAGGTTATTTTCCAAACAGATATCCAAATGCAGCTTATGCAGGAATGATTACTTATTTAGACGATCAAGTTGGTGAAATTGTTCACAAGTTAAAAGAATTAGGTTTATATGAAAATACAATTATAGTTTTTACGAGTGATAATGGACCAACTTATACAGGAGGTGTTGATGCTGAATATTTTAACAGTGCTAAACCTTTTAATAATGCATATGGAAACACTAAAGGTTTCACTTACGAAGGAGGTATAAGAGTACCAATGATTGCAAGTTGGCCAGGAAAAATAAAAGCAGGAAGCAAAACAAATCATATTTCAGCTTTTTGGGATGTAATGCCAACTTTAGGTGAATTGGTAAATGAAAAAGTTCCAGAAGATATTGATGGTATCAGTTTTTTACCAACCTTATTAGGAAACGAAAATCAACAAAATCACGAATTTTTATATTGGGAGTTTCCAAGTTACCAAGGACAACAAGCGGTTAGAATGGGTGATTGGAAAGGTATTCGTAAAAATATTTTTAAAGGAAATATGAACATTGAATTGTACAATTTAAAAAACGATTTAAAAGAAACTACAGATGTAGCATTAAAATATCCTGAAATAGTTTCTAAAATTGAAGCTATCATGAAAAATGAACATACACCAGCTGAATTAGACAAATTTAAAATTAAACAATTAGGAGATGAGATTACAAAATAGACTTTTTTTTTATTTAATTCTTTTACTATGTTTTCAATTTTTATACAGTTGTCAAGAAACAAATAAAAAACAAGCAATTGCTACAAATCAAACAAAACCAAACATCATCTACATTTTAGCTGACGATTTAGGTTATGGTGATTTAAGTGTTTACGGTCAAGAAAAGTTTAATACACCTAATATTGATAAGTTGGCTTCAGAAGGAATGCTATTTACACAACATTATTCTGGTTCAACAGTTTGTGCACCTTCTAGAAGTACTTTAATGACCGGGCAGCATACTGGGCATACACCAATTAGAGGAAACAAAGAAATTAGTCCAGAAGGGCAACATCCAATATCCGATGAAGTTGTAACTGTTGCAGAAGTGCTTCAAAAACAGGGGTATACAACCGGTATTTTTGGAAAATGGGGATTAGGATATCCAGGTTCAGAAGGAGTTCCAAACAAGCAAGGATTTGATACTTTTTATGGTTTTAACTGTCAACGTTTAGGACATAATTATTACCCGTATCATTTATGGGATAATGAAGAGAAAGTTGTTTTAGAAGGAAATGTTGGATCCCTAGAAAATGTGTATGCTCCAATAAAAATACATGAAGAAACATTAAAATTTATTGAAGATAATAAGGATACACCATTTTTTGCGTATGTGGCTAGTATTATTCCACATGCCGAATTAAAAGTACCAGAAAAATACTTAGCAAAATTTAGAGGTACTGTAGAACCAGAAAAAAAATATAAAGGTTGCGATGAAGATTGTGAATCTTATAAAATTGGAGGATATGGAAGTCAGCCAGAAGCACACGCAGCATTTGCAGCCATGGTATATTTATTAGATGAGCAAGTTGGAGAAATTGTAGATAAATTAGAAGCGCTTGGATTGGCTGAGAATACTCTAATTATTTTCACTTCAGATAATGGACCACATATGGAAGGTGGCGCAGATCCAAATTATTTTAATAGTAATGGTAAATTTAAGGGATATAAACGCGATTTGTATGAAGGAGGGATTAGAGTACCAATGATTGCAAGTTGGCCAGCTAAAATTAAAAAAGGAACTACAAGTAACCATGTTTCTGCTTTTTGGGATGTTTTACCAACATTTGCAGAAATATCAAATGCAAAAATCTCCCAAGATATTGATGGTATTTCATTTTTACCAACGTTGTTAAATAAACCGCAACAAACACACGAGTTTTTATATTGGGAGTTTCACGGTTCTAAATCGGCTCAAGCAACCATTATTAATGGTAAATGGAAAGTGTTACGAAAAGTAAAAGACAAAGAATTCTTACCTTTTGAAGTCTATAATTTAACAATAGATCCTGAAGAAAATAATGATATTGCTGCACAAAATCCTGAAATAATTGAAAAAGCATTGAAAATTTTTAAGGAAGAAAGTGTACTGTCTCCAATTCAACAATTTAGGTTTTCGGAATAGTATTTATTTCTAAATAACAGGTTTATTAATATTTGGAATTAGTTCAAATATAGAAGATTTTATATGTTTTTTATTAAGAATCTAATCAATATTTTGGTTAGGTTACTTCATATATTGTTGTCAAATTAATTTTAGTTAGACCAAATTCCGATTACATTATAGGTTTATTAATTACACTTTGGTAGCCATTTAATAATATAGCCTATTTTTTTCTTATTTAAATTAAGCGATGGTTTATTGTTTTTTTAGAATAAAATGTATAAAATACATATAATAGCTTATGTTTTAAGTATATTTATTCATTTTTTGAGCTAAAATTTACTCAGATTTTATATTTTTAATCATTTTTACCACTGCTTTTTTCTGATAAATATCATGTTTTGTTAAAATAATTAACAAATAAATTTTACAGTTATGGATATAAATTTCCAATTTTAAACTTACTAAATATATTATAATAGGTTGATTATAAATTACATATAGCACCTTTTGTAATTCTATTATTTCACTATAGTTGTTCTAAAATATATGGTTTAAAAAAAATAAATTAAATAAATGTTAAAAATACGGTTAAAGTTTAAGGGATTTTATATAGTTTTACGTCATACATAAAAACAAATTAATTTTTAACGTAATAATTTGTATAAAATGGCTGTTAATAGACAACATTTTTTAATTAAAAAAATATATAATTCACTATTAAGTGAACAAGAAATATTTTATAATAAATGGATTTGTTTAAAACCGAAACTTAAATTTTTTTTCAACATTCAGTTGAAGGCTTTAAAAACTTACTGTAGCACTAAAAATTTAAAATTTAAAGTAATACAAGCAAAAGCAACACTAAATACAAACTCAAATATTAACCTTTCTTTAAAAGTCACGCCTATGTAAAATTCTACTTAAAGGAAATAGTAAGCTATTTCTAAAAAATCAAATCAAAATTAACTAACTCAAGTACAAACCTTAATTTTTACAAAATATGGAAATTAAAAAACTAAAAATGAAAATATCAGTATTTATACTGCTTTTTTCAATTTTTCAGATTACGGCAACTACAGTACATTCTAAAACAAACTTAATGAATGTATCTGTAAATAGTAGTTTGAATGAAATTTCAATTGATGAAAAACAAAACCTAATTACAGAAAACTCACCTAAAAATGTAACCCAAACTGTTACAATAACTGGGGTGGTATCCGATGCTAGCGGTAATCCATTACCAGGAGTAAGTATTATGATTGTTGGAACTACTAAAGGAACTGACACAGACTTTGATGGTAACTATACATTAGAAGCTAAAAAGGGTGATGTTTTACAGTTTTCTTACATGGGTATGAAAACCAAAAAAGTTACTGTTGGTAATTCAAATACTATCAACGTTTCTTTAGATGATGATTCTTCGGCATTAGAAGAAGTTGTTATTGTTGGGTATGGAACTCAGAAAAAAGTTAACTTAACAGGAGCTGTAAGTACGGTTTCTGCTGAGCAAATTGAATCTAGACCTGTTTCTAATGTAATGAATGCAATTCAAGGGGCAGTGCCTAATATGTTGTTAAGTGTTGGTAATTCTGGTGGAGAACCGGGTGCAAACATGGCAATTAGCATACGTGGTGTTGGTTCTTTATCTGGAAACGACAGTCCTTATGTAATTGTTGACGGAATGCCTTTAGATAATCCAAATGAAATTAACAATATTAACCCAGAAGATATTGCAAACATTTCTGTATTAAAAGATGCTGCGTCAACTGCAATTTATGGTTCTAAGGCAGCTTTTGGAGTAATACTTATTACAACTAAAAGCGGAAGTGCTTCAGATGGTGTAAATGTTACATATTCTAATAACTTTATTTTTGCCTCACCGTTAAAACTACCAGAAATGATGAATTCGGTAGATTTTGCCAACTTCTTTAACTTATCTGCAACTAATGGTGGTAGTGGTAAAGTTTTTAGTGATGAAGTAATGGCTAGAATAATTGCATATGCTGAAGATCCTGTAAATAATCCAAATACTGTACCTAATGCATCAGGTGATAGATACCAACAATATACAGGTTCAAATGCGAATACAGATTGGTTTGATGCTATGTACAAAGATGTAGTTGCAAGACAACAACACAATATTAGTTTATCAGGAAAGCAAAATAAAGTAAAATACTTTCTTTCTGGATCTTTCTTCGACCAAGATGGTATTATGGAATATGGCGATGATGAATACCAACGTTATACGTTAAATTCTAAAATTGATACAGAAGTAAATGATTGGTTTTCAATGAATGCTAATATTAGATTATCAAAAACTTCTATTGAAAGACCAAGTTATGATAGAGGTTTATACTTACATAATATTGCTAGAAGATGGCCAGTTAATGGTATAATCATGCCAAACGGTAGTTATTCAGATGGTTCTGAGATTCCTTTTGTTATGGACGGAGGACGTTATAATAATGACAATGAAACAACAAATACAAATTTAAATTTCATTTTTGAACCAATAAAAGATTTAAAAGTTACTGCAACATTGCTTTATAGAAATACACAATATATCTATAACAACCACAATGCAAAAGTTTCAACAACAGGACCTGCAGGAAATGAAATTATAAATAGAGCTTGGAATGATGTTAGTAAGTATGCAAGTAAGAGCACTTATTTATCTCCTAATTTAGTTATTTCTTACAATAAATCACTAAATAATGAAACACATAATTTTAGTGGAGTTGTAGGTTTCCAGCAAGAAGAAGATAAGTATACAAACTTATGGGGAAAAAGAAACGATTTAATTACAGATAATGTTCCTTCAATAAGCACAGCAGTTGGAGATGACCAAACAGATGATGGGGTTGGACACTATGCAACTAGAGGTTATTTTGGACGTTTATCTTATGATTATCAAGGAAAATACTTAATTGAGTTTAATGGTCGTTATGACGCTTCATCAAAATTTGCAAGAGATGATAGATGGGCATTTTTTCCTTCAGTTTCTGCAGGTTATAATTTAGCCAAAGAAGATTTTTGGAATGTTGACCAAATTGGAATGTTAAAACTTCGATTTTCTTATGGAAATTTAGGGAATCAAAATGTTTCAAATTACTTGTATGTACCAAGAATGCCAGTTAATACCAACTTATGGTGGGTAACTGACTCTGGAAGACCTAATTATACCACAACGCCTGGTTTAATTAGTTCAGATATTACTTGGGAAAAAGTTTCAACTACAAACTTTGGTGTAGATGTTTCAGCAATGAACAGTAGATTATCTGCAAGTTTAGATGTATTTACAAGACAAACTGAAGATATGTTTGGGCCAGCTGAGAAATATCCAGGTTTATTAGGTACTGGAGCCCCTTTATCTAATAATGCCTCTTTAGAAACGAAAGGTTTTGGTTTAGTAGTTAAATGGAACGATGAAATAAATGATTTTAAATACGGAGCAAGTTTTAATATTTCAAATGCTAAAACAACGGTGTTAGAATATAAGAATCCAAATAATTTATTAAATACTTATAGAGAAGGTCAAACTATTGGTGAAATTTGGGGATTTGAAACTGTTGGGTTATACCAAAGCCAAGAAGAAATAGATAATGGTGCAGACCAATCTACAATGTATGGCGGTGTATGGTTTCCTGGAGATGTTCAGTATAAAGATTTAAATGATGATGGTCATATTGACTGGGGTGATTCAACTACAGACAATCCTGGAGATAGAAAAATTATTGGTAACTCAACACCTCAATATCAATTTGGTTTAAATATGAATGCAAGCTATAAAGGAATAGATTTATCTATGATATGGCAAGGTATTGGAAAAAGAGACTTATATATTGGTGGTCCTTATATGTTTGGTGTTCAAGGTAATTTATGGCAATCTGCAGGTTTTGTAGATCATTTAGATTATTGGTCAGAAACTAATACAGATGCTTATTACGCGCGTCCTTCATTTAGATCTTCTTGGAGAAATCAAGAAACTCAAACAAGATATTTACAAAATGCTGCATACCTAAGATTAAAAAATATTAGTTTAGGTTATACATTCCCAAAAACAATTTTAGAAACTTTAAACCTTAGTAAATTAAGAGTATTTGTGTCGGGAGAAAACGTATTAACATTTACAAAAATGGCAGATATGTTCGATCCAGAAACTACAGGTGGTTATTGGGGAAGTGGTAAAATTTACCCATTGCAGAAAGTACTTGCAATAGGAATGAATGTTCAATTTTAAAAACAATTAAGAAATGAAAAAATATATATTTATAATGTTGCTTTTGTTGACGGTTGTTTCAATTTCTTGCGACGAAGATTTTTTAGATAGATTCCCTCAGGATGAAATTTCTCCACAGGATTATTGGAAAACACCTAACGACTTAAAGCTATATTTAAACCAGTTTTATACCTCTTTTCCAGTTCATAGTGGATGGAGTGGTGGTACATTTGAAACAGATAACAATAGTGATAACCTTGCCAGTTTTTGGATTAACGAAAGGTTTGTAGGTAATAATTCAACAGTACCTAATACTGGTGGTGGCTGGAATTGGGGATCTGTACGTGCAATTAATTTCTATCTAGAAAATAATTCAGATATTGAAGGTAGTGAAGAAGATATAAAACACTTTAATGGTGAAGCTTATTTCTTTAGAGCTATGATCTATTTTGATCTTGTGAAAAGATTTGGAGATCTACCTTATATAGATAAAACTTTAGGAACAGATTCTGAAGAGTTATACTCAGAAAGGTTGCCTAGAAATGAAGTAGTTGATAAAATTATTGCAGATTTAGATTTAGCAATTGCCAACTTAAAGCCTAGAAATAACGCAGAAAATTTTAGAGTTCATAGAGGAATTGCTTTAGCTTTAAAATCAAATATTTGTTTGTATGAAGGAACCTGGGAAAAATACCATGCAGGAACAACGTTTGCAGCTGAAACAAATAATAGTCAAAAATATTTACAATTAGCAGCAGAAGCTTCAAACACTCTAATAAATGAAGGTAACTATACACTTTATAATACAGGAAATGTAGATGAAGATTATAGAAATTTATTTATCCAACAAGATTATGCAGGTGTAAGTGAGGTAATGCTTTGGAAGAAGTATGATAAGTTAGATGGCGTAAGTCACAGAGTTGGTCATTACATTCCTAGAAATGGTTCTGGTACTGGTGTTACAAAGTCTTTAGTAGATAGTTATTTATGTACAGACGGTCAGCCAATAGCTGTTAGTCCTTTGTATACTCCAGAGCTTGAAAAAAGTTTAGGAACTATTGCGTCCACTAGAGATCCAAGATTATCGCAACTTATATGTGAACCAGGTAATTTAATTACTGATAATGGTGGAATAAATGATGATATTTTTGAGTTTCCTACATTTCGTGATAATAATGAAGTTATTTGTACAACAGGTTTCCAAATCTATAAAGGTGGAACTACAGATCCAACAGAACGTGAAGAATGTGAAATGGGATCAATTATATATAGGTATGCTGAAGTATTATTAAACTATGCTGAAGCTAAAGCTGAATTAGGAACTTTATCTCAAGCAGATCTTGATAAATCTATCAATCTTTTAAGAACAAGAGCCGGAATGCCAGCAATGGTAATTGGTTCGATAGTTTCAGATCCAAATAAGGCATTTCCAGAATTAAGCGATTTAATAAATGAAATTAGACGTGAACGTAGAGTTGAATTAGCTTTAGAAGGTAAAAGACTAGACGATTTATTAAGATGGAGAGCACATAGTCAGTTTGTAGGTAAAAGATTAAAAGGTTTTAAAATTGTTGGTAGTGATTTAGAAACTGAATTTAGCGATTTAATTGGACCTACTATTCTTGTTGATGAAAATGGATATATAGATCCTTACAAAAATACAATTCCTGCTGGTTTTGGATTTAATCCTGAAAGAGATTATTTAAGTCCAATACCAACAGAACAATTGGTTTTAAGTAATGGTACACTTACTCAAAACCCTGGATGGTAATACATTAATTATTTATTTGAGTTAATAATTAAGTTTCAAACCCATTATTACTGTTTCATAAGCCTGAAATTGTAATAATGGGTTTGTTATATATAAGATATTTCTTGTTGTGTCGTTTCCATGAGGTTACTGAGTGGGGTTCAAATGCAGATACTATAAATTATAACTATTTTAAAACGAAATAAAACCATATGTGAAACTCAAATTAAATGTTATAAATACAATTATAAATTAGCTATTTTTAATTAAATTTACTGCTTATTATGTTTACATAAAAAGGCACCAATTAATTCTTAAAAATATAATTAAATATGAAATCACAACCTATTTCCTTTATTTTAACTTGTATTTTCTTAGTTAATCTAATAAGTTGTACTACTAAAACTAAAACAACAAAAGAAACTCCCAAACAACCAAACATTGTTTTTATAATGAGTGATGACCACGCGTATCAAGCAATTAGTGCTTATGGTCACGGTCTTAACAATACTCCAAATATTGATAGAATTGCAACAGAAGGTGTTATTTTTAACGGAGGGTATGTTACCAACTCAATTTGTGCTCCAAGTAGGGCTGTAATGCTTACTGGTAAACATAGTCATATAAACGGAAAAGTTGACAATATTTTACCGTTTAATTGGGATCAAGATAATTTTGCTAAGCAATTGCAGAACTCTGGTTATCAAACGGCTATGGTAGGTAAAATTCATTTACATGGATTGCCACAAGGATTTGATTATTCTAATGTATTACCTGGACAAGGAGATTACTACAACCCAGATTTTATTGAAAACGGCGTGAAAAAACAATACCAAGGCTACGTTACAAATGTAACAACAGATATTGCTTTGGACTGGCTTCAAAATAAAAGACAAGCCGACGCTCCTTTTTTATTATTATACCATCAAAAAGCACCTCACAGAACATGGATGCCAGAAGAAAAATATTTTACCTTATTTGATGATAAAAAGTTTGAACTTCCTGCTAACTTTTATGATGATTACAAAGGAAGACCTGCCGCTGCAAAACACGAAATGGGTATCTATAAAGATTTAGATGTTGTGTACGACCTTAAAATGTTAGACAAAGAAGGAGAAATAAAAACAGGCTATAGAAAATGGTTTGAAAACCAGTACAATAGAATGGACTCTGTTCAAAAGGCTGCTTGGGATGCATATTATACTCCAATTATAAACGATTTTAAAGAAAAAAATTACCAAGGAAAAGAATTAGCCGAATGGAAGTTTAACAGATATATGCAAGACTATTTGCGCACCATACAATCTGTAGATGATGGTGTTGGGGAAATTTTAGATTATTTGGAAGAAAACGGACTTACTGAAAATACAATTATAGTTTATACTTCAGATCAAGGATTTTATTTAGGAGAACACGGTTGGTTCGACAAACGTTTTATGTACGAAGAATCTTTTAGAACGCCTATTTTAATGAAGTATCCAAAAGAAATTAAACCAGGAACTGTTGTAAACGAATTGATTCAGAATTTAGATTTTGCACCTACGTTTTTAGATTATGCGGGTATTGATATTCCTAAAGATATTCAAGGTGAATCTTTTAGAAAATTGGTAAATGGCGAAGCCAGTGAATGGAGAGATGCTATTTATTATACCTATTACGAATTTCCAGGTGAACACCACGTAAAACGTCATTATGGAATTAGAACAAAACAATACAAATTAATTCATTTTTATTACGATATTGATACTTGGGAATTGTATGATTTAGAGAAAGATCCTTCTGAAATGAATAACATTTACAACAACCCAGCATATGCAGCTATCCAAAAAGATATGCATCAAAAGCTACAAGATTTAAGAGCTAAATATGGTGATAGTGATGAATTAACGCAACAAAATTTAGATAATTATTTAAAAGCTAAAGGGCTTACTAAGAAGTAGTTTAGTTTTTTTTGGTTAAACTTCGTCAGCTCGAGCGAATATTTTACCTTTTTAGGCTAAGCATTAGTATCGAGAATAGAAATTTTATAAAAAAAACAATAGTTCTAGATACTATTTTTTACCAAAAATTACTCGAACTGACGTAACACTATATTTAAATAACAAAATAGAAAGCAAAATAGTTTAATTTATTAAAATATGAAAAATCTCAATTTATTACTGGTTTTAATTTTAGCAGTGTTCTTTTCTTGTGAAAAACCTGAAATAGTAAATACAGGAATTATTCCACAACCAAACAGTATAAAATACCAAAAAGGACAATTTAAAGTTACTTCTAAAACCGTAATTGTAATTGATAATTCTGAAGATTTAAAGCGTATTTCAAACCAATTAAATACCTTTCTAAAAACTAATTTCAATATAGAATTAGAGGTAACTACAGAAGTACAAGAAAATGCAATTTCTCTTTTAAAATCAAATGAAATAAAAGAAGAAGGAGCTTATAATTTAACGGTTTCAAAAAAGGGAATCGAAATTAAAGCTGCTACATATCAAGGGATTTTTTATGGTTTTCAAAGTTTAAAGCAACTTTTAACACCTAAAACTAAAATTTCAAAACCAATTTTAAATTTTGTTGAAATTAATGATGTACCCCGGTTTAGATGGCGCGGAACAATGGTAGATGTTTCTAGACATTTTCAACCGATAGATTCGGTAAAAAAAGTGATTGATATTTTAGCAATGCATAAAATGAATAAATTTCATTGGCATTTGGTAGATGGAATTGGATGGAGAATTCAAATTGATGCGTATCCAGAGTTGACAAATAAAGGTGCTTGGCGAAAGGTAAAAGAGAATAAAAAGCCTTGGGAAGATTTTGAAATTAGTTCTCAGAATGATGAAGATGAGGTTTATGGAGGTTTTTATACAAAAGATGAAATAAAAGAGTTAGTTGCTTATGCGGCAGAAAGATACATAGATGTAATTCCAGAAATTGAAATGCCAGGACATTCCGAAGCCGCTTTACAATGTTATCCAGAGTTTACTTGTATTGGAGCCGAATCTTCTGGCGTTTATTGCGCTGGAAATGATGGTTCTTTTGAGTTTTTACAAAATATTATTTCAGAAGTAGTAGAGTTATTTCCGTATAAATACTTACATATTGGAGGAGATGAAGTTGGTAAAGAAGGTTGGTTGCAGTGTAAAAAATGTCAAAAAAGAATGCAAACCGAAGGGTTGGAAACTGCTGAAGAATTACAAAGTTATTTTGTAAAACGAATGGAGGTTTTTATCGATTCAAAAAATAAAAAACTAATTGGCTGGGATGAAATTTTAGAAGGAGGGTTACCAGAAAGAGCAACAGTAATGTCGTGGCGAGGTGTAGAAGGTGGAATTGAAGCTGCAAATGCGGGACATGATGTGGTTATGTCTCCAGGATTTCCATGTTATTTCGATCATAGTCAGGGGAAAAGTGAATTTGAGCCACCGTCGTGGGGAGGATATAATAATTTGTTAAGTGTTTACGATTTTAATCCTATTCCTGAAGAAATTTCAGAGGATAAAAAACATCATATTTTAGGTGGACAAGCAAATTTATGGACAGAACAAATTAAAACCTTGCATCATATAGAATATATGTTGTTACCCCGTTTATCTGCACTTTCTGAAGCTTTATGGACAAATTCAGAACAAAAAGATAAAGAATATTTTATTGATAAATTAGATGTTTATTTTGATAGATTGGTAGCACAAGGATATAATTTCGCTGAAAGTGCGTTAAGCCCAGAATACGACGTAACTTATAATAAAGACACAAAAGAATTTAATCTTTCATTAAAAAATGAAATTGACCGATATGAAATTAGATATACATTAGACGGCTCAACACCAACAAATAATTCAATGTTATATACGAAACCAATTAATTATTCTAAGCCTATAAATTTAATTGCATTTTGTTTTAGAAATGGCGAACCTATTGGTTATCCTTTGCAAAAAATGTTTTCTACAAGTTTTAGCGACCAGTGTAAAGTAATTTATAAAAATGCGTACAACGAAGGTTATAGTGGCGGTGGTGATAAAGCATTATTTAATAGTAAATTTGCAATTTCTCGTGGTGACGACCCGAATTGGCAAGGATTTCAACAACAAGATTTTGATGTTATTGTAGAGCTTGGAAGCGTTTCTGAGTTATCTTATATTTCATTAAATTTCTTCCAGCATATTGCAGCAACATCGGTTATGTTGCCTACAGAAATAATTGTTGAAATTTCTAAAGATGGTAAAAACTATACAACTGTTTTAAATGAAATATTACCAACTACTAAAAAAAGAGATCCAATAATTAAAAAAATTGAAGCTAATTTCGAAAAACAACAAGTCGGTTTTATAAAAATTATTGCAAAAAATAGGGGGGTACTCCCAGAATGGCATATTAGAAAAGGTGCTGCTTGGGTTTTTGTTGATGAAATTTCTGTGAAGTAGTTATGCTTGTTTAAGGCTGTTTTTGTTACTATTACACAGAATTATTAACTGTTTTTAATTTTTATGGTGGTTATGGTTTATTCATTTCGAACATCTAATATGCGCCCATTTTTTAATTTACCTGCAATTTCAAGCTGATAAATTTTTTGGGCAACTTGTTCTGGAGAGAATAAATCACCATGTTCGTAAAAGTCGATAAAACGTTGTACAGATTTAAAATTTTCTTTAGGTGTAGTTCTTACTTTTTCTTGCATGTCTGTATCTACAATTCCAGGATAAATTGAAATTATTTTCACCCCTTTTTTAAGTCTCTTTTGTTCTTTAGAAAGTACTTTAGTCATCATATCAACACCCGCTTTTGAGGCACAATACAACGACCAACTTTCGTAAGGATTTATTGCTGCACCAGAAGAAATATTAATAATTTTCTTTTTGCATTCCCAGCCTTTTGATAATTTTATAAATAATGAACTTAAAATTAATGGCGCTATTAAATTTACTCTTATAGTGTAATCAATTTCTTTTGGTGCAATGTTTTCCAGAGTATTTACAGTTCCTAAATCGCCCGCATTATTTATTAAGGTTAATACTTTAGTAGTATCTTTATCCAAATGAGAAAAAATTTCAGTAATCACATTTTCAATGGTTTCGGTGTTACTTAAATCACATTGGTATTGTTCTACTGCATATAATTTTTTAATTGTACTTCTTGAAATTGAAATAATGCGATATCCATTTTTGTGATATTCTTTTGCCAATCCTAAACCAAGACCTTTACTTCCTCCAGTAATTATAAGTATTTTTTCCATTTAACGTTTTATGTTTTTTTCATACAATGCGATCCATTGTTTTGGTGTTATTTTTTGAATTAATGTTGCTATTAACTTAAAAGGGATCTCTTCAGCTTTTTTAAATCGAATACAGCTTTTACCCATATCTAATTTTCTTTTGCAATGTTTGGGATATTCATTTACAAACCAATCATGTAATTTAGGGTTTGCATAAATTCCTAAATGATACAAAGCTATAAAGTTTTTTTGAGAAGCAATGTTAATAAAAGGCAATGGTGAATTTGTATCACAATGGTATCCGCTTGGATATAAACTTTTAGGAACCACATAGCCAATCATACCATAACTCATTTGCTCTTCAAATCCGTTTGGTATATTTTCTAAGATAGTTTTTCTTAGTGTTTTAAAATAAGGAATCCTTTCTTGGGGAATTTTAGAAATGTACGCTTCGGGATTTTTTGCTGCAATGTGCATAGTTGTAGTTTTAACTATACTAATATAACTATTTTTTTATTTAACTATAGAATTGCTTTGCTTCATTCCAAAAAACATCCATTTCCTCTAAAGACATATCGTGAAGAGATTTATTAATTTTTTTAGCTGCTGTTTCTAAATATTGAAACCGATTAATGAATTTTTTATTGGTGCGTTCTAAAGCATTTTCAGGATTCACTTTTATAAATCTCGCATAATTAATCATAGAAAATAATACATCACCAAATTCAGCTTCAATATTAGCGGTATTTCCTTTTTTAATTTCTGCGTTTAATTCATCTAACTCTTCTTGTACTTTTTCCCAAACTTGCTCGGGTTTTTCCCAATCAAACCCTACACCTGCAACTTTGTCTTGTATTCGGTTGGCTTTTACCATAGCTGGTAGCGATTTGGGAACACCTTCTAAAACAGATTTTTTGCCTTCTTTTAGTTTTAGCTGTTCCCAGTTTTGTTTCACCTCTTCTGCGTCTTTTACAGTAACATCTCCATAAATATGCGGGTGTCTGTAAATCAACTTCTCTGAAATTGAATTGGCAACATCTGCAATATCAAAAGCATCGGTTTCTGAACCAATTTTTGCATAAAAAACAATATGAAGTAATACATCGCCTAATTCTTTTTTAATTTCTTGTAAATCGTTATTAAGAATGGCATCGCCTAATTCATAAGTTTCTTCAATAGTTAAATGACGAAGTGATTGAAAAGTTTGCTTTTTATCCCAAGGGCATTTTAAACGCAACTCGTCCATAATGTCTAACAATCGACCAAATGCTTTTAGTTGCTGCTCTCGAGAATTCATAATTTAAGCTTCTTCAGTTTCTTCTTCCTCTTCTTTTATTGCAGCAAAGTCGAAATTTTTTGAAGCTAATAAATTATACCACTGCAATACTTTTTTTATGTTTGAAGTATATACACGTTCTTCGTCAAAATTTGGTAAAACTTCTCTAAAGTATGAAGTTAAAACTTTACCACTTTCTTTATGACTGATAGCTTCTTTTCCTTCTTCTTTTTCACCAATACTTTTTAAAATGATACGAAGCGGAACTTCTTCTTCATAGGTGTAAATAGCAATTTCGTTTAAGGCACTTATATTATGAGTAACAGTTACTGGAAATTTTTTACCATCTAATAAAGATTCTACAATAATTCCACCTTTAGATTGTGCTTTAATTTCAAACAAACCTGGTTTACCGTTAACAGATACAATATCTTTTAATTCCATAAAGTTATTTTCTTTTTAATAAGGGAAATTTCATTCTATATTTTGGATTTATTTTCCCTTTTGAAATATTTTCTAATTTCTTTTTTATTAATCGTTTTTTTAATGAGGAAATTTTATCTGTAAACAGTATTCCTTCAATATGGTCGTATTCGTGTTGAAAAACCCTTGCAGCTAATCCATCAAGAACAGCTGTATGTTTTTCAAAATTTTCATCTAAATATTCAACAGTAATTTTTTCTTTTCTAAAAACATCTTCATTAATATCAGGAATGCTTAAACACCCTTCATTAAATACCCATTCATCACCTTCTTCTTTTAAAATTTTAGCATTGATAAATACTTTATCAAAATTTGCTAAAAAGGTGCGTTCATCCTCTTCTAAATCATCATCTTCACTAAAAGGAGTGGCATTTATTATAAATAATCTAATAGCTTTTCCTATTTGTGGCGCCGCCAAACCAACACCACTAGCATTTACCATTGTTTCTTTCATATTTTCAATAAGAATATCTAAATCTGGATAATCTTTATCAATATCTTTTCCTACTTTTCTTAAAACAGGATCACCATAAGCCATAATTGGTAAAATCATTTTCTTTTTTTTGGATTGCAAAAGTACAAAAGATTAGATGAATAATAAAATGTTGAGAATTGTAATTTATAAAACCATAAAAAATTATCAACTACTACAAAGTATATTAATAATAACTTTAGTTCTTTTTGCTAAAAATTCTTGATTTTTTTTAGGACATCCATTGTTGCAAATTGGCTTGGATTATGAATATCAAAACATTTATATTACTTTAGATATCGCAAAATAGCAATCATCCATAAATTCAGCTATGTATGCATGCGATTTTTACAGATTTAGCAAAAATTCAAATAAATGATTTTATTTAATGAATTTACTAACAATTATTAGAAAAGCTAGATTTTTAGATATTAACTATATAATACTCAAACCAAAATTATGAAGAATTTTTATTCAGCTTTAGTGCTCTTTTTCATTTATGGATCAATAAGTGCTCAAATTAGTGGAAGTTTAATGCAATATCCAGATGTATCTGAAACACACATTACATTTGTTTATGGTGATGATGTATGGGTTGCAGCAAAATCTGATGGCAATGCTCATAGATTAAGCTCTCCAGAAGGTTCCGAAAGTTATCCTAGATTTTCTCCTGATGGAAGTAAAATTGCTTTCACCGCTAATTATCATGGAAATAGTGATGTATATCTTATAAATGCAACAGGAGGAATACCTATGCGACTTACCTATCATGGCATGTTTGATAGAGTTTTAGGTTGGACACCAGATGGAAAGTCGGTGTTGTTTGCATCATCAAGAGAAAGTGGTCGCCAGCGATATAGCCAATTCTATACCATTCCTGTAACTGGAGGTACACCAACAAAATTACCAATACCATATGGTGAATACGCTTCATTTTCTCCAGATGGATTAAAAATAGCTTATACAGATAGATCTAGAGTAAATAGAAATTGGAAAAGATATCGTGGAGGAACAGCTCCTGATATTTCTGTTTTCGATCTTAATACCTATACTACAGAAAATATAACCAATAATACAGCAAATGATGAGTTGCCAATGTGGCACGGAGATGCAATTTATTATATGTCTGATAATGGTCCTAATAAAAGAAATAACTTATGGAAGTATAATGTAACCACTAAAAAAAATACCCAATTAACAAGTTTTAAAGACTTTGATATTACTTTTCCAGAAAAAGGGGCTAATGAGATTATTTTTGAAGCGGGTGGAAAATTATACATTTACAATGTAGCATCGGCCAATACGGAAGAGGTAACTATTAATATTGTTTCAGATAGAAAAGAGCTGATAACGCAACAAAAAAATGTTGCTTCTTATTTGCAGAGTGCAACCATCTCTCCTGATGGAAATAGGGTTGTGGTACAAGCAAGAGGAGAGTTATTTAATTTGCCAGCTGAAGAAGGATATGTTGCAAATATTTCAGCCACTTCAGGGAGTGCAGAGCGTAAACCATCGTGGTCTCCAGATGGTAATTTTGTAGCTTGTTGGAGCGATGTTAATGGTGAATATCAATTGCTATTATATGATATGTCTGGTGAAAAACAGCCTAAAATAGTCACAAATTTTAAAAGTGGATTTAATTATGAAATTTTTTGGTCACCTGATAGTAAAAAAATTGTGTATGTAGATCAAACGATGCGCATTAATTGTATAAATGTAACTACAGGTGAGGTAACGAAAGTAGATAAAGGTAAAAGTATGTTAGAAGGAGGTTTACGTAGCTTTAGTGTTTCCTGGTCTCCAGATAGCAACTGGATAGCTTATAGTCGTGCAACTGATAATCCTGCAACTGCTGCCATATTTTTATATGATTCAAAAAATAATAAAGTTTCACAGCTTACATCAGGTTATTATAAAGATTATGCTCCTGCCTTTAGTATAGACGGAAATCATCTTTTCTTTGCTACGAATAGAACGTTCAACCCAGTGTATTCCGATTTAGATAACACTTTTGTGTACCCAAATGCAACAAGCATTGCCGTTGGAACTTTAAACAAATCAGAGAAATCGTTGATAGAAATTAAAAATGATGCTTATGTGGTGTCTAAAAAGAGCGATGAAACTGATAAGAAAGAAGATAAAACCAAAAAGAAAAAAGGTGCTGATAAGAATAGTGACGATGAGAAAGAGTTGAAAAAAACTATGATTGATATTGATGGGTTTGAAATGCGTGTTGAAATGTTAGACATAACACCTGGTAATTTAGGCAATTTAGTTGCTGTGGAAGGTAAACTATTATTTACCCGTTATCCAAACGCAGGCGCATCAGGTGAAGCTTCTTCATCTCTTGATTATTATGACTTTAAAGAAAGAGAAGTAAAAACTATTATTTCTAAAGTATCTAATTTTAGTGTTGCTGCCAATGGCAAGAAAATACTTGTTATGCAAGGACGGAAACTTGCAGTTATCGATATTAAAGAGAAGCAAAAAATAGATAAAACAGTTCCATTACAAAAGATGGTTATGAATATTGTACCTAAAGAAGAATGGAAACAACTATTTAATGATGTTTGGAGATTTGAGCGAGACTATTTGTATGATCCCAATATGCATGGTGTTGATTGGGATGCTATGAGAATTCGTTATGGTCAATTAATTGATCAATCTAATTCGCGTAATGATGTAAATATAATTATTGGAGATCTTATTGCAGAGTTAAATGCATCTCACACATATACTGGTGGTGGTGATATAACACCTGCAAAAAGAATGAATGTTGGTTATTTGGGCGCAGATATAAGTTTAGAAAATGGGTATTATAGAATTAAAAAAATAATAACTGGTGCACCGTGGGATGTTGAAGTGC
This sequence comes from Lutibacter litoralis, assembly GCF_014646675.1. Taxonomy (GTDB): domain Bacteria; phylum Bacteroidota; class Bacteroidia; order Flavobacteriales; family Flavobacteriaceae; genus Lutibacter; species Lutibacter litoralis. The sequence continues at coordinate 309,967 of NZ_BMNS01000006.1, forward strand.
GATCACCGCTGGCAAAACCGGGCGCAGCAGTTAAAGAAGGAGATTATATTTTAGCAGTAAATGGACTTCCAATAGATACTACAAAACCAATATCGGCTGCCTTACAAGGTCTTGCTGATGAAACTGTACAAATTACTGTAAATAGCACACCGTCATCTATAAAAGCGAAAAAGGTTATAATTAAACCTATGGGTTCTGAAACTAGATTACGTCATTTAGCATGGATAGAAAATAATCGTAAACGTGTAGACGATGCAACCAATGGTAAAATTGGATATATATATGTTCGTAGTACAGGTCGTGATGGTCAAAATGAGTTAATTAGACAATTTTATGCTCAAATGAATAAAGAAGGGTTGATTATAGATGAACGTTTTAATAGTGGTGGGCAAATACCTGACAGATTTGTTGAATTACTTGATAGAGATCCTTTAGCCTTTTTTGCAGTGAGAGATGGTAAAGATTGGGCTTGGCCGCCTTCAGGTAATTTTGGACCTAAAGTGATGCTTATTAACGGATTTAGTGGTTCAGGAGGAGATGCCTTTCCAGATTATTTTAGAAAAAGAGATCTTGGTCCGTTGATTGGAACACGTACGTGGGGAGGATTAATTGGAATCTCAGGAGCACCTAGTTTAATTGATAATGGTCGTATTACAATGCCTACCTTTAGAATGTATGACCCTGATGGTGTCTGGTTTAAAGAAGGACATGGGGTAGATCCTGATATAGAAGTTGTTGAAGATTTCCAACAATTAGCTAATGGAATAGATATGCAATTAGAAGCGGGGATTAAGGAAGTTTTGAGGTTATTAGATAGTGATAAAAGTTTTAAAATGCCTAAACGACCTAATTATGAAAAACGTAATTAAGTGTTATAGGCTATTTATATTATAATAGCGTAAATAAAATATGAGTAGAAAGCAAACTAGATAATTTGTAATACTTTATGGCTTATTAAGTATAAACATAACAATATATGATCAAGAAAAATTTGCTAGAAAGGATACAAGTGCCGCAATTGTAAAAAATACGCACTATTATAAATACTTATATACTTTGCATTATGATAGCACAGTATATAAATTTAGGTTGAAATTTGCCGAAGCTATTTATAAACAAAATAATAAATAGCTACGGGTATAAATTATTCTGATTAAAGTAAAACCAATTAATGCTAAATTAAAACGATTCTAAATTATTAGCATCGTATACTTTTTAAGAGGTACTAGTATTTTTTTTACTACTTTAGTAAGAGTTAGTATTATGAAACTAGTTTTCGTGAACCAAATTATTTAATCGTTTTTTAAAAAACGAAACTGAACAACCTATGGGATACAAAAAAACGTATGAAGAATTGGAACGTGAGCTCAGTAAACTTAAAAAACAGGTTTATATACTACAAAATGATTTAGACTTTACTATTAAGGAGAATAAAAAGCTTACATCAAAATTAATTAAATCGAACAGAGCACTTCTTTTAGAAAACAAAGAAAAAGAAAAGAGGGCTGAAGAATTAATTATTGCGAACGTTGAACTTGCTTTTCAAAAAGGAGAAAAAGGAAAACAATTTAGTGCCTTAAAATCTGCAAATATAGAATTAGATGTTCAAAATGAAGAAAAGCGGCAACGGGCAGCAGCAGCATTAATTTCGAAAGTGGAACTTGCTTTTCAAAATGAAGAAAAACGACAACATGATTTAGAATTAATTGTTAATAACAAAAAACTTTCTTTTCAAAAAGAGAAAAAAGGAAATCCAGCTGAAGAATTAATACTAGCAAAAATAAAGATTGCTATAGAAGGAGATGAAAGCGAAAAACTTATTGCTGAACTGATTATAGCTAATCTAGCGCTTTCGCTTCAAGAAGAGCTATCTGAATCAAAAGATAATATAGAAGAATATGAACTGAAATTTCAAAACCTTTTTGATAATTCACTAATTGCAAAATCAATAACCAAACTTGATGGTTTATTGCAGGTAAATAAAGCCTTTTGCGATATTTTAGGGTATTCTAAAAATGAATTGGAAACTATAAAATGGCAAGAACTAACCTATCCAGAAGATATTGAGAAATCAGAACAAATGGTGCAATTATTATTGAAGGGTACCATTAAACGAGCACATTTTGAAAAAAGGTATGTTCATAAAAATGGTACTATCGTATGCGCAAAAATAGCTACTTTTTTACAGCGGGATACTAATAATAATCCAGAATATTTTATAACTGCATTTAATGATATTACAGAACTAAAGCAGGCAGAAAAAGAACGCGAACAGTTTTTTAACTTCTTTAAAGTTTCTCCAGATATTATGGTGATTTCAGACCCAATAGGAGTTTTTAAAGCAGTTAATCCTGCCACAACCAAGTTACTCGGTTATTCAGAAGAAGAACTTCTTTTAAAACCATTTATAGATTTTGTGCATCCTGAAGACAAACAAAAGACACTTGATGAAGCAGGACGAAATAATATAGGCTATACACTTAATTTTGAGAATCGTTATAAGAGAAAAGATGGCAGTTACATAATATTATCTTGGTGTTCGTGCTATAATAAAGAAGAAGGAATTACTTATGCTACCGCACGAGATGTTACAAAAGAACGGATGATTGAAGCGGAACTCTATAATGCAAAAGTAAAAGCTGAAGAAAGCGAAGAAAAATTCAGAAGAGCCTTTGTTTCTGCACCATTTCCAATTATGATTCATGCAGAAGATGGAGCGGTTGTTTCTATAAACCAAGCTTGGACTGATCTTACTGGATATTCACATGAAGAGATTCCTACAATTTCAGATTGGTGTAATAAAGCGCATCCTAAAAATAGCACAATAATAAAAGAACATATTAGAAGTCTTTATGATAGTAATAAAATAGATGCTCTGGATGAAATTGAAATTTTTACTGCAGATGGAAGGAAAATAGTTTGGGATTTTAGTTCTGCAGGCTTAGGTAAAATAGATGATGGTAAAAAATATGTAATATCCATGGCAAAGGATGTAACACTTGTTAACGAAACTAGAGCAAAATTAAAAGTATCTGAACAAAAATATGGAAATATTATAGAGAATGCACTTGTGGGTGTTTATGAAACGGATATGGAAGGGAACATACTGTTTGTTAATAAATATTTAATTGAAAGGGGTGGGTTTAAAGATATAAATTCATTAATGAGTAGGAATGCTTCTGAAAGTTATTTTATTCCAACCCAAAGAGATGCAATTATTAAGAGGCTTAAAAAAGAGGGGTCTATTTCAAATTTAGAAATTGATTTTTTAGATGCAAACAACAAAGTAATCCATTGTTTATTAAGTTTAAGTCTAAGCAATAACACAATTCTTGGGCTGATACTTGATATAACCCATAAAAAGAAAGCTGAAGAAGAATTAATAAAATTATCGCGTGCGGTAGAACAAAGTCCTGTTTCAATTGTAATTACAAATTTAGATGGTAATATAGAGTATGCCAACCCTAAAGTTACTGAAGTTACTGGGTTTGAACTGTCAGAATTAATTGGTCAAAATCCACGTGTGTTTCAATCTGGTGAAAAAAGTAAAGAGTACTATGCAAATCTTTGGGATACAATTTCTAGTGGAAATGAATGGTTTGGAGAATTTCATAACAAAAAGAAAAATGGTGAATTATATTGGGAATTTGCTTCCATTTCTCCAATTATAGATGTTGAAGGAAAAATAACGCATTATCTAGCGGTTAAGGAAGATATTACAAAACAAAAAGAGTTAATTTATAACTTAGAAGAAATTAAAAACAAAGCCTTAGATGGTCAAGAAAGTTATAAAGCACTTTTTGATACTATTGGAGACGCTATTTATATACAAGATGATGAGGCTAAGTTTTTAGATGTAAACAAGGGAGTTTTAAATATGTATGGGTATTCTAGAGAAGAATTAATTGGTAATACTCCTAAATTTCTTTCAGCTTCTGGTAAGAATAATATGTCAGCTGTTTTTAAAAGCTTTAATAAAGTAAAACAAGGAACTCCTCAGGTTTTTGAATTTTGGGGTAAAAGAAAGAACGGGGAAGAATTTCCTAAAATAGTATCACAATATAAAGGAACTTATTTTGGGAGAGATGTTGTTATAACAGTAGCTAGAGATATTACCGAGCATAAGCAAGCAGAAGATGCATTAAAAGATAGCGAATTACGTTTTAAAGCCCTTCATAATGCATCATTTGGAGGTATAGCAATACATTATAGAGGAATTATTGCAGATTGTAATCAAGGTTTATCAGATGTTACTGGATATACCGTAGACGAATTAATTGGAATGAACGGATTAATGTTAATAGCAAAAAAATCCAGAAAACAGGTAATAAATAATATTAGAATAGCGTTCGATAAACCGTATGAAGCATTTGGCTTACGTAAAAACGGTGAAGAATATCCAATGCGTTTACAAGCCAGAAATATTCCTTATAAAGGGAAAGAAGCCAGAAGTGTTGAATTTAGGGATATTACCAAAGAAAAGCAGACCGAAATAGAACTCATTGAAGCGAAAGAACAGGCAGAACAATCAGACCGTTTAAAATCGGCTTTTTTAGCCAATATGTCTCATGAAATTCGTACACCAATGAATGGTATACTAGGTTTTGCTGAACTATTAAAATCACCCGAGCTCACTGGAGAAAATCAGCAAAAATATATTAGCATTATTGAAAAAAGTGGGGAGCGCATGTTAAATATTATCAATGATATTGTTAATATTTCAAAAATAGAATCGGGACTTGTAAATATTCATTTAGAAGAAACAAGTTTTAATGAACAAGCAGCATTTATTTATACCTTTTTTAAGCCCGAGGCTGAAAGCAAAGGCCTACAGTTTTTATTGAAGAATGAAAATCATCTCTCTGATATTCAAATATATACAGATCGTGAAAAAGTATATGCAATACTTACAAATTTAGTAAAAAACGCCATAAAATATACTGAAAATGGAACAATAGAATTAAGCTATTATAAAAAGGATAACTTTTTAGAATTTTATGTAAAAGATTCAGGTATTGGCATTCCAAAAGACCGACAGGAAGCAATATTCGAACGCTTTATTCAGGCTGATATTACAGATAAAATGGCAAAACAGGGAGCCGGATTAGGCTTGTCAATAACCAAAGCATATGTAGAAATGCTCGGTGGGCAATTATGGTTAGAGTCTGAAGAAGGAAAAGGAAGTATTTTTTATTTTACGCTTCCATACCAAACAAAAACAATTACTGAAGAAACAAAAAAAATAGAAGTTTTAGCTCCTGCTGAAAAAAGTTCAACTAAAAAGTTAAAAATATTGATTGCGGATGATGATGAATCTTCAGAAATATTTCTTTCTATTGCTCTTGAAGAATTTGCTAAGGAAATTATCATTGCTAAAAATGGATTAGAAGCAGTTAAAATTTGTCGAGATAATCCCGATATTGATTTGGTATTTATGGATATTCAGATGCCTAAAATGGATGGTTATGAGGCCACTAAACAAATACGTAAGTTTAATACCCAAGTTTCCATTATTGCACAAACGGCTTATGCTTTAACAGGAGACAGGGAAAAAGCAATGGAAGTGGGGTGTAACGACTATATTTCTAAGCCTATTAAAATTGATGTATTGCATGAGTTAATTTCTTTATATTTATTAGTAAAATAAAAGCTTATGGATCTGTCTTCATTTTTCAAATATGCAACACCCGTTATTTATTGGTTATTAATAATCACTTGGGCATTAATTTTTGGTTTTTACATGCTAAAAGTAAAATCAGTTAAAACTAAAGATAGCTTATTAAGGTTGCTTTTAATTATTTTGGCAATAGATGCCTTTAGATCTTTTTTTGAAAGTACTTATTTTGGTTTATGGTACACCTCTTTTTCAGGACTTTTACCGAGGTCAATTTTTAATTTTTTGAACCAACCGGAAATTGTTTTTGTTCCTAAAATGTTTAATTTAATTACTACCTATATTATAGTAACAATTCTTATTAGAAAATGGTTAGTAGCTGAAATAAGTCAAAAGAAGGAATTAAATGATTTAGTTGATTTACAAAACAGTCGTTTAATTCATAAAAATAAAAAGTTGCTTGAAGCTAAAGAACAGGCTGAAGAAAATGAAGAGAAACTAAGTAGAGCAATTATGGCATTGCCATTTCCAACAATGATTCATGCCAATGATGGGGAAGTGTTAATAATAAATGAAAATTGGGAGAAATTAACAGGGTATTCCCATAAAGATATTCCTACTATCTCTGATTGGACAAAAAAGGCGTTTGGAAATGAAAGTGAACAAAGAGAGATAAGTATTTATAAATTGTATGATCTAGATAAAAAGGCTGAAGAAGGGGAGTTTGAAGTGCTAACTTCAAAAGGTACTAAATTAGTTTGGGATTTTAACTCAGCTCCATTTGGTACATTTAGTGATGGAAGAAAGCTTGTAATAACTGTAGCAAAAGATGTTACCGATTATAAACGAGCATCGTTAGAGGTTCATAATCAAAAAAAATTGTTTGAAACCATGTTCAATACCATCACCGATGGTGTTGTAATAACGAATACAAAAAGAGAAATAATTTTGGCAAATAAGGGTATGGAAACCACATTCGGATTTAAACCAAAAGAACTAATGGGAAAATCTACAAAATTACTGTATGCAGATTCATTAAAATATGCAGATACGGGTACAGCCCTTTTTGATAAAAATGCAAAAAGCTCAGATAATTTATATGTTACTCTTTATAAAGATAAAAATAATGATGTTTTTCCAGGAGAAACATTTGGAACTAAATTATTTGATAGTAATAACAAATGGATTGGGAATTTAGGAATTATACGAAATATTAGTGAGCGCCAAAATTTAATTTCGGACTTAAAATTAGCAAAAGAACATGCCGAAGAAAGCGACCGTTTAAAATCAGCCTTTTTAGCCAATATGAGTCACGAAATTCGAACACCAATGAATGGTATATTAGGTTTTGCTCAATTGTTAAAAACACAAGATCTTAGCGGTGAAAACCAACAAAAATATATTGATGTTATTGAAAAAAGCGGGGAACGTATGTTAAATATTATCAATGATATTGTAAGTATTTCTAAAATAGAATCCGGACTCATAGGTGTACATTTAGAGGAAACTAATTTTAATGAACAGGTAGAATTTATTTATAATTTCTTTAAACCTGAAATTGAAAGCAAAAACCTGCAATTTTTATTAAAAAATGGAATATCTTTCAATGAGGCTATAATTTATACAGACCGCGAGAAAGTATTTGCAATACTAACAAATTTAATGAAAAACGCTATTAAATATACAGAAAAGGGTTTTATTGAGTTAGGTTACTTTAAAAAGGATAATTTTTTACAGTTTTATATAAAGGATTCAGGTATTGGGATTCCTAAAGATAGACAAAAAGCTATATTTGAACGTTTTATTCAGGCTGATATTTCTAATAAAAATGCAAAACAGGGAGCCGGATTAGGCTTGTCAATAACCAAAGCATATGTAGAAATTTTAGGGGGAGATTTATGGGTAACATCAGAAAAAGGAAAAGGAAGTACTTTTTATTTTACGCTTCCGTACCAAACTGAAATAATCTCAGATAAAATAAAAAAAATAGAAGTTTTAGCTCCTGCTGAAATAAGTTTAACTAAAAAGTTAAAAATATTAATTGTGGATGATGATGAAACTTCAGAAATGATTCTTTCAATTAGCCTTGAAGAATTCGCTAAGGAAATTATTGTTGCAAGAAATGGTGTTGAAGCAGTACAAGCTTGTCGTAAGCATCCTAATATTGATTTGATATTGATGGATATTCAGATGCCCGAAATGAATGGTTTTGAGGCTACTAAAGAAATACGAAAGTTTAACCCTAAAGTAAATATTATTGCGCAAACAGCTTATGCTTTGATCGGAGACAAAGAAAAAGTGATTGAAGTTGGCTGTAATAGCTATATTAAAAAACCGATAGATGTAAGTATTTTAAAGGAAAAAATATCTGAACTAATTTAAGAAATAAAAAATCTTAAAAGTTTCTGAACACCAAAAATTATTATGAATCTATAATATTTTTTTTAATAAAAACTCCATTTAAGCATCATAAGTAAGAGAAACAAAATTAATGGAAAAGAACATAGATAATTATTTAGACAATCATTTTATACACCGAAGTAATTGGCTTCGTGCTGCAGTTCTTGGTGCAAATGACGGAATTTTATCAACAGCCAGTCTTGCCATAGGTGTTGCTGCAGCCAGTAATCTAAGGGAGCCAATTGTAATTGCAACTGTTGCAGGGTTGGTTGCAGGGGCGCTGTCAATGGCAGCTGGAGAGTATGTTTCTGTGAGTTCGCAAACAGATGTTGAAAATGCCGATATTGAACGTGAAAAGCAAGAATTAATAGAAACCCCTGAAATTGAATTACAACGATTGGCTGAGATTTATGAAAAAAGGGGTTTAAAAAAAGAAACGGCATTAACAGTTGCAAAAGAATTAACAGAACATGACGTACTGGGAGCTCATATTAGAGATGAATTGGGTATTAATGAAATAAGTCAGGCTAAACCAATCCAAGCTGCTTTTGCTTCAGGTGCTGCGTTTACCGTTGGAGGAATTCTTCCACTTTTAGTTGCGCTGTTTCTTCCTTTAAAATACATGGAATATTACCTGTATGGTTTTGCTATTATTTTTCTTATTATTTTAGGTGTTATATCAGCAAGAACTGGAGGTTCAAGTATAGGTAAAGCAATAATCAGAATTACATTTTGGGGAACTGTTGCTATGGGATTAACGGCACTTGTTGGATATTTATTTAATGTAAATACTATATAACTAAGCGTGTTTAAAAAAGAGTAGTTGTAAAAAAATTATCAATTACTTATTGTAAAGATAAGATTGTAAAATTAGCGTAGCACTTATTTCGTCCACCAAGGCTTTATTCTGACGTTGTTTTTTCTTTAAACCACTATCAATCATACTTTGAAAAGCCATTTTAGATGTAAAACGTTCATCAATTCTTTTAATTGGAATTTTAGGAAATGTGGTGCTTAGTTTTTTTAAAAAAGGTTGAATAAATTGTTCACTTTCGCTGGCAGTGTTGTTCATTTGTTTGGGCTCACCAACAATAAATAATTCAACAGTTTCCTTTTTTAAATACTCAGTTAAAAATGAAAATATTTTTTTGGTGTCAACAGTTGTAAGTCCAGAAGCAATAATTTGAAGTTCATCCGTTACTGCAATACCAGTTCTTTTTTCACCAAAATCAAAAGCCAAAACACGTCCCAAAATAATAACAGAATTTTTAAAGTTGTGCAAATTTAGTCATTTTGAAATAGATTGTTATTTTAATTTTATATTTGCGTTTTAACAAAACTAAAGGAATGGATAAAATTAAAGAAATTATAGAAAATGCTTGGGAAAATAGAGCATTGTTAAAAGAAGAAGCAACACAAAACACCATAAGAGAGGTGGTTGCTTTATTAGACGCTGGAACTTTAAGAGTTGCTGAACCAATTGAAGGTGGATGGCAAGTAAACGAATGGGTAAAAAAAGCGGTTGTCTTATATTTTCCAATTCAGAAAATGGAAACTATAGAAGTGGGTTGTTTTGAATACCACGATAAAATTCCATTAAAAACAGGTTATAAAGAAAAAGGTGTTCGTGTTGTGCCACATGCAGTTGCGCGTCACGGTTCATATATTTCTGCAGGTACAATTTTAATGCCTAGTTATATTAATATTGGTGCTTATGTAGATGAAGGAACTATGGTAGATACTTGGGCAACTGTTGGAAGTTGTGCACAAATTGGAAAAAATGTGCATTTAAGCGGAGGTGTTGGTATTGGTGGTGTTTTAGAACCTTTACAAGCTGCACCCGTAATTATTGAAGATGATGTTTTTGTAGGTTCGCGTTGTATTGTAGTTGAAGGAGTTCGTGTGGAAAAAGAAGCCGTTTTAGGTGCTGGTGTTGTATTAACAATGAGTACAAAAATTATAGATGTTACAGGGCCTGAACCAATTGAAATGAAAGGTAGAGTTCCGTCGCGTTCTGTGGTAATTCCTGGAAGTTATAAAAAACAATTCCCTGCAGGAGAATTTAATGTTCCTTGCGCTATGATTATTGGAAAACGTAAAGAAAGTACTAATAAAAAGACCTCTTTAAACGATGCACTTCGTGAAAATGATGTTGCTGTTTAAATACTTTTTAATCGCGTTATGCTGAATTTATTTCAGCATCTTAGCATAAATGTAACCTTGAATCCAGTTGTTGGTGACGTAACTATATAATTGCTGAAATTATAAGATTTCTCTCTGCCGTTCGAAATGACAAATCAACCATTTTTGTCATTCCGACAAAGGATGAATCACATCTTTATTAGCTGTTTTAATTTTCAATAATTAAAACAGCTTTTTTTATGTAAAATATCCAATATTTAAACTTCAAATTAGTTAAGTAACTTGAAAATACTATTTTTGCAACCATTGTTACAATAAATTTATGAAGTTTTTAATCTATATATCTTTTGAATACGGTTTTCCAATAGTACGACCATTACAAGCTGAAATTCTAAAACGGGGGTATCAAGTAGCTTGGTATATTGAAAATGAAGCTAGTAAGAAAAAATTAAAATCTTCTGAAAAACTACTTAAAACAGTAAAAGAAGTATTAGATTTTAAACCAAATGCTGTTTTAGTTGCCAGTAATGAGGTGCCCCACTTTTTCCCAGGAATTAAAGTGCAATTATTTCACGGATTCAGTGTTAATAAACGTTCAAAAGATAAAGGACATTTTAGAATTAGAGGTTTTTTCGATTTATATTGTACGCAAGGACCTTCTACAACAACATATTTTAAAGCATTAGAAAAAAAGCACAAACATTTTAAAGTTGTTGAAACTGGCTGGTCTAAAGTAGATGTGTTGTTTCACGTAACTAAAAATGTAGCAGTATCTAAACCTACTATTTTTATTGCTTCAACTTTTACAGAAAGACTGAGCTTAGCACATAATTCTGAAGTTTTTGATGAATTAGTAAAACTTATTGAAAATGAAGATTGGAATTGGATTGTAAACTTACATCCAAAAATGGATATAACAATTGTACATAAATTTCAACAATTAAATAGCTATAGGAATGTCACCTATCTTCCGTATTTAGAAGATTTAGAACCTTTAAAACAAGCCGATGTAATGTTTACAGATACATCGTCAATAATTACCGAATTTATTATTCAAAAAAAACCAGTAATTACATTTAATAATAACCTTCCTAATGATTGTTTTATCAATATAACAACTGCTGATGACTTAAAAAGCAGTATTGAATATGCCTTAAAAAGACCAGAAGAGTTAATGCAAAAGATTGAAAAATTTGTATTGGAAGAACATCCTTATTTTGATGGTAAGTCTAGCAAGAGAGTTATTGACGCTGTGGGAAATTTTATACATAATAACGAATTAGAAAAATTAAAACCCAAGCCTTTAAACCTTATTAGAAAATATAAAATGTGTAAAAAATTAAATTATTTTAAATTTTAATTGATTATAATAGCAACCTAAAAAGCAAATTTTAAATTAATAAACAAACTGTAATTGTAATTTGGACATTCCATCTGAATTCTAAAAAGCATTAAAAAGCAATAGATGAAATTAAAAAGAATAACCTATAGAGTTTTAAAAAATTTTAAATTCCTTCCTAACAGAAGACTGCTTAAAATAAGGTATAGATATTATACAGATGAAAAGCTAAATCTTGAACATCCTAAAAAATTTAATGAAAAGATTACCTGGCTTAAATTACATTTTCACGTACCAATTTTAACCCAATTAGCTGACAAATTTTTGGTAAGAGAGTATGTTTCCAAAAAAATAGGGAATCAGTATTTAAACGAATTATACAAAGTGTATTATAATGTTGACGATATAAATTTTGATGAACTTCCTAATAGTTTTGTGTTAAAAGGTGCACACGGTAGCAGCTTAAATTTAATTGTAAAAGATAAAAGTAAGTTAGACATTACAGCTGCAAAAAAAGCCATGAATAAATGGATGAGCCATTGCCAATATAAAAAAGTTGGCTTAGAATGGGCTTATAAAAATATTGAACCTAAAATAATTGCAGAAAAATTTTTAGAAGAGGAAGGGAAAGAGGTTTTGTACGATTACAAATTCTTTTGCTTTAATGGCGAACCTAAATTTTTACAAATAGATATTGAACGTGGTATTAAAGATTTTAGGTGTTTTTACGATTTAGATTGGAATTTATTGCCATTTTCTATCGTAACTAAAACTCAAATAGATTGTGAGGTTCCAAAACCTTCAAACTTTGAAGAAATGAAAACGTTGGCTAAAATCTTAGCAGATGATCTTCCTTTTGTGAGAGTAGATTTTTATTCAGTTAATCATAAAACTATTTTTGGAGAAATGACTTTTTATCCCGGAGATGGTAAAGAAATTTTCACACCTCATAAATACAATAGTATTATTGGTGATTATTTAACTTTACCAAAAATTCCAGAAGAGCATAAAATTATTACAGTTTTTTAAGAGTATACTATAAATGTTACAAGAAATTAAAAATAGCCTAGAAACACTTCAGCAGGATAAAGTTTTATTATATCCAACTGATACTGTTTGGGGAATTGGTTGCGATGCGACTTCTGAACCAGCAGTAAAAAAAATTTATAACATTAAACAACGTGCAGAAAGTAAGAGTTTAATAATTTTAGTAGACAGTGTTGAAATGTTACAACACTATGTACCTACTATTTCCAATAAAATTATTAAGTTATTGACTACAACTTCAAAGCCAACAACTATAATTTATAACAAGCCAAAAGGTTTGGCAAAAAACGTTGTTGCTGCAGATAATACCGTAGCAATTAGAATTGTTCAAAATAAATTTTGCCAAGAATTAATTGCTCAGTTTGGAAAACCCATAGTTTCAACTTCTGCAAATGTTAGTGGAAATGAAACTCCAAAAAGTTTTAAAGAAATAGAGGAATCAATTTTGAACAGCGTGGACTATAGTGTAAATTTGCAGCGCGAAGCGGTAAACGAGAAATCATCTACTATTTTAAAAGTAGCTGAGAATGGAGATATTAGTGTACTTCGTGAATAAATTAATGGTGTAGCAATAGTGTCTGTATAAACAGACAAATCTTTAGGTTCAGCCTAGCTAATCCATAGAGTGTTAAAAATAGATTCCTGCCTACGCAGGAATGACATCAGTGACAAGATTAAATAACGTTGTCATTCCTGTGAAAACAGGAATCTATAAAAATCATTGTAAATGTAAACGATACATCAATATTATGTGTATATTTTGGCAAGTAAAATACGAGGAACATTATATATTGGAATAACGAACAATTTGCAACGAAGAGTTTATGAACATAAAACTGGAGGTATAGAAGGATTTACACAAAAATATGGAGTACATAAATTAATGTATTTCGAAACTTTTCAAAGTATTGATGAAGCAATAAACAGAGAAAAGAATTTAAAAAAATGGAAGCGTGATTGGAAAATTAAATTGATTGAAGAAGAAAATAAAAAATGGCTCGATCTTTCGAATGATTGGTATAACGATATTTTAATAGACTAGTATAGATTCATGCCTACGCAGGAATGACAAAAGATTAAACAACAAATTAAGGTCACCCTGAATTTATTTCAGGGTCTCATCATAATTAGTCATAGATGATGAGATGCTGAATCAAGTTCAGCACGACGTATGACAAAATTGATTTACACTGTCATTCCTGTGAAAACAGGAATCCATATAATGTAAAAAATAGATTCCTGCCTACGCAGGAATGACAAAAACAAGAAAGTAAACAACATATAAAATGAAAATAGATTTCAACAAAAACAGCGATGGTTTAGTACCAGCAATAATTCAAGACTTTGTAACAAGACAGGTTTTAATGTTGGGTTATATGAATAAAGAAGCATACGAAAAAACTGTTGCAACAGGAAAAGTAACTTTTTTTAGTAGAACCAAAAATAGATTGTGGACAAAAGGTGAAGAAAGTGGTAATTTTTTAAACCTAGTTTCTATAAAAAATGATTGTGACAGCGATTCACTTTTAATTAAGGTAAAACCAGTTGGACCAACCTGCCATAAAGGATCAGATACTTGTTGGGATGAAACCAACGAACCATCTTTCGGATTTCTTTCGGAGCTTGAAAGTGTCATAACTGGAAGAAGGTTAAATGCAGATGCTGAAAAGAGCTATGTTGCTTCGTTATTTAAAAAAGGTATCAATAAAATCGCCCAAAAAGTAGGTGAAGAAGCTGTAGAAATAGTAATTGAGGCTAAAGATAATAACGATGAATTATTCTTAAATGAAGGTGCAGATTTATTATTTCATTATTTAATTTTACTTCAGGCTAAAGGTTATACTTTAAAAGATATTGTAAAAATATTAGAAGGAAGACATTCATAGAAGTACGGATTATGAACGTCATTGCGAGATTTTGATAAAAATCGTGGCAATCTGTTAGTTAGGAGCGAAAGTAACATTGTAAGCTATATTCAAAAGATTACTTCGACGTGCCACTCCTCGTAATGACGTTGCTATTTGAACCGTCATTGCGAGATTTTTGATAAAAAATCGTGGCAATCTGTTTTTTGTAAAAAAATGTTCATTTCATTGATATACACAATTCCTTTTATTTTCCCGTTGAAAAAAAGTATATTTACCATTAGTAAAAAATAAACCCTTATAAAAGAGTATTATCTGTTGTATACTATGATTAAGTTTCGTCAATTCGAATGAATTTTCAGCCTTTTTAGGCTTAAAATTAGTATCGAGAATAGCTGTCTTATTGAAACACAAAAGAGTTCTCGATACAATTTTTTATCAAAAATCACTCGAACTGACGTTGCATTAATTTAAATAACCAAAATGCACAACGAGTGAGTATTATCTTCATATATGAATACAAAACTGTCAAATAAAGATGAATGGTTATTTGAAATAACTCCTAAAAATAAGTTACTTAGCTTAAATTTAAAAGAAGTTTGGCAATACCGTGATTTATTAATGCTATTTGTAAAGCGTGATGTAATTACAGTATACAAACAAACCATTTTAGGACCACTTTGGTATTTAATTCAGCCGTTGTTTACTTCTATTATTTTTACCATCATTTTTAATAATATTGCAGGAATTAAAACAGGCGGAATTCCTCCTTTCTTATTTAATTTAGCAGGAGTTACCTCTTGGAATTATTTTAAGGCTTGTTTAACTTCAACATCAGATACTTTTAAAAAAAATGCTGGAATTTTCGGGAAAGTATATTTTCCAAGAATTATAATGCCTTTATCTAATGTAATTTCTAATTTATTGAAGTTTGGAATTCAATTACTTATTTTAATAGGATTCTATGGCTATTTTATATTAAAGGGATTTGCAATAAGTCCGAATATTTCCATACTATTTTTACCATTTTTGGTGGTTGTAATGGCCTTATTAGGACTTGGATTGGGAATGCTAATTTCATCTATGGTAACAAAATATAGAGATTTATCGTTTTTGGTAACCTTTGGTGTACAATTACTAATGTATGTTTCAGCTGTAATGTATCCAATGTCTATAGTAAAAGAAAAACTTGGTGATATTTCGTGGATAGTGGAATACAACCCAATGGCACATATTATAGAAACATCCAGGTATATGTTATTAAATGAAGGAGATTTAAACAGTAAGGGAATCTTGTTTTCAGTTATATTTACACTTGTTGTTTTTTTAGCTGGATTGGTGATTTTTAATAAGACGGAGAAAAGTTTTATTGATACGGTATAGTATGTGAGAAGTCAAACGTCGAACGTCGAAAGTGAGAAGTGAATAGTGAGAAGTCAATAGTGAGAAGTGAGAAGTCAGAAGTCAATAGTGAGACGTCAATAGTGAGAAGTCGTCTCACGAAATACGTCTCACGAAAAAATAAGAAAAAATGAATCATAAAGAGTTAGATGTTTGGAAGAAAAGTATGGATTTGGTTGAATTGATTTATAAATTTTCAAGTTCATTTCCAGAAAATGAGAAGTTTGGTTTAACTAGTCAAATAAGAAGAGCTGCTGTTTCAGTTCCTTCAAATATTGCAGAAGGTGCAGGAAGAAAAGGAGATAAAGAGTTTGTTCAGTTTCTTCATATTGCTTTAGGTTCCCTTTCTGAAATAGAAACTCAATATCTAATTGCAGTTAGGTTAAATTATACTGAGAAAAATAATAATATTGAAGTATTAATAAACGATGTTAAAAGGTTAATATTAGGATTTAGAAATTATTTAAGAAAAACGTGAGAAGTCAAACGTCAGAAGTTAGAAGTTAGAAGTTAGAAGTGAAAAGTGAGAAGTCAAACGTCAGAAGTTAGAAGTGAGAAGTGAGAAGTGAGGAACCGTCTCACGTCTGACGAAAATACGTCTTACGAACAACCGTCTCACGTCTGACGAAAATACGTCTTACGAACAACCGTCTCACGTCTGACGAAAAGACGTTTCACGAAATAACGAGTGAATGCAATGAACGAAGTTATATTAAAAATAGAAAACCTAAGCAAACAATACCGCCTTGGAACGGTAGGTACAGGTACGTTAAGCCACGACCTAAACCGTTGGTGGCATAAGGTGCGTGGAAAAGAAGATCCGTTTTTAAAAATTGGAGATACCAATGATAGGGCATCTAAAGGAACTTCAGACTATGTTTGGGCTTTAAAAGATATTAATATTGAAGTTAAAAGAGGTGAAGCACTTGGTATTATAGGTAAAAATGGCGCAGGAAAATCTACTTTATTAAAAATACTTTCGAAAGTTACAGGACCTACTACGGGTAGTATTAAATCTAGAGGTCGCATTGCTTCATTATTAGAAGTTGGTACTGGTTTTCATCCTGAATTGACAGGAAAAGAAAACATCTATTTAAACGGGGCAATTTTAGGAATGACCAAAGCCGAAATTAATGCAAAATACGACGAAATTGTTGAGTTTTCTGGCTGTGAGCGTTATATAGATACTCCTGTAAAACGTTACTCCAGTGGAATGACAGTGCGTTTAGCTTTTGCGGTAGCTGCATTTTTAGAACCTGATATTTTAGTAATAGATGAAGTATTAGCAGTTGGTGATGCCGAATTTCAAAAAAAAGCCATTGGTAAAATGCAAGATATTAGCAGAGGAGAAGGGAGAACGGTATTGTTTGTGAGTCATAATATGGCAGCTGTGAAGAATTTGTGTACTAAATGTGTTGTTTTGGAACATGGAGGTATTGTTTTTGAAGGGGAAACAGAGGATAGTCTTAATTACTACCTATCTAACACACGAAGCATAAAGAGAGGAATATCAATAATTGACGATTCTCATAGAAGAAGAATAACATCAAGAAAAATTGAATTAGTTAAAATAGTTTCAAAATGTACGAATATAACTGTTAGAAGTGAAATGGATTTTGATATTTATTTAAAAGTTAATGAAAAAGATGATAGAAAAGTTTGTTTAACGGGCACTATTTGTAATGATAAAGAAATGGAATTAGGATCATTTTTCTCAAAACCGTTTCTAATTTCTAAAGATGAGATAGTTGTAAATTTATCTATTATTAATCATAACCTTTCTATAGGAAACTACTATTTAAATATCTCAATATCAATTGGAGATATTAAAAATTCTAATCTTGAAGTTATTGATCACGCATATGAAGTAATAGGTTTTGAGGTGCTAAATGAAGATGTTGTAGATAATTATGTGATAAAATGGAATAAATCTTGGGGTGATATTTTTTTTGATACTAAAATTGAAATTTATTAAAAATGAGTTTATTCAATCAATCCTACATAGGACTTAGAAACGATTTGTTAAAACATGTCAAGGGATGTGCTGAAAGCATACTTGACGTAGGTTGTGCAAGTGGAGTGAATGGGAAATATTTATTGGATAAGGGAATTGCAAGCACTGTTTATGGTATCGAATATGATGATGAAATGAGCTCTATAGCTGAAAAATCATATACTAAAATATTTCGTGGAGATTTAAATTCTGAAATTTTCAGAAAAATCATTTTGGATGATGCTCCTCAATTTGATTATATATTATTTGGTGACATTTTAGAACATTTAGTTTACCCTCTTAAGGTTTTAAATGAACTTAAGGCACTATTAAAACCTAAAGGTAAAGTAATTATCTCATTGCCTAATATTGCCCATATTGAATTATTTATTCAAGTATATTTCAAAGGTACATTCCCTCAAAACTCGAGAGGAATATTTGATAAAACGCATTTAAGGTGGTTTACTAAAAAAGATGCATACAAATTAATTGAAGATTCAGAGTTGAAGATTATTAGATATGAAAGAAACTATAGGTCGCGTGATGCAATTGGCTCTAAATTCGATTGGAAGTATAAGTTGTTGAGGTTAATTGATAAAGATTTAGTCACTTTTCAGCATATAATAGTTTGTGAACATGTTTAAAAATTCTCACATAATAATCGCAACTTACAACGCAATGTCTTGGCTTCCTAAATGTTTAAAAAGTTGTGAAACTTATAATATAATAGTTGTAGATAATAATTCAACGGATGCTACAGTTCAATTTATCCAAGAAAATTATCCTTCAATTATATTAATTCAACAAAAAGAAAATTTAGGTTTTGGAGCAGCCAATAATATTGGTATTTCTTATGCTTTAAAAAATGGAGCAGACTATGTTTTTTTATTGAATCAAGATGCTTATTTAGAAACAAATACAATTGAAAAATTAATTAATATTCATAAAGAAAATAAAGAATATGGTATCATAAGTCCTATTCATTTAAATGGTAGTGGCAAAAGTTTAGATAAAAACTTTTCTAATTATATAAAGGCTAACAATACATTATTATTTGATGCTTTACAATACAATTTTACAAAATTAATTTATGAAGTGCCTTTTGTGAATGCCGCTGGTTGGTTATTACCAAAAGAAACATTAGTTAAGGTTGGGGGTTTTGACCCTATATTTTTTCATTATGGAGAAGATGATAATTATTGTCAGCGTGTTTTATACCATGGTTATAAAATTGGAGTAGTCCCAAAAATGTACATGCTTCATGATAGAGAGTTTAGGAAAAATAATAATTTAATTTCTGTAAAAGATAAATTAATGCGTAAAGAGCTATCTTTAAAGGGTAAATGGGCAGATATTAATTTTGATATAAATAATGAATTAAATAATCAGCAGAAAAAAAAATTAAGGTTGATTCTAAAATTAGTAATTAAATTTCAGTTTAATAAAGCAACTTTTTATTTTAAAGAGTTTCAATTAATAAAAAGAATTGTACCAGAAATTTTGAAAAGTAGAACTATAAATAAAACTAAAGGAAACCATTATTTAAATTTCTAAGCTATACTTTTTTAAAATTTAATGCTTTCAACATTTCTTTAAAGGGTTTACCTGGTCGGTAATTAATTTTTGCTTTTGTAATTTGGTTTGAGGTTACTTCCTTGGGAGTATCATATCCATTTGAGCTAATTCCAATTTGAAAACTACCAATACCACCTAACCGAACCACTTTTCCAGCTTCCAGTTCTTGTTGAATGATGGCTTCTAAATTATAATACAAGCGGTTCGCATCAACTTGTGACATTTTACAAGCTTTGGCTGTTTCTTGTAGTAATGTTTTAAAATGTGCCTCACCGGTTGTTACAGATTGGGCATAATACTTACGAGGTTTCTTAGGTTGCAAAACGTTTGTTTTTGTAATTGTTTTAAAGTGTATTGGAATACCTACATTTATAGTTACAGTTAAAACAGCTCATAAATTAATATATTTGAATTATGAGTAAAACAAAAAGG
>NZ_BMNS01000007.1:0-244567 GCF_014646675.1 Lutibacter litoralis
ACCGTATATATTAACCTTAATTCTCTCTTTTATTCTTTCTGATTAAGTATCAAATTTATTAAAAGACAAACTTAAGCTGTATAAAAGCAATAGCTGTGTTGGTGTCTAACATTAAGGCTATTGCAATAAATAATATTTGTTTTTAAATTTAAACTTTAGACAGTAAGTCAGCTACTGCATTTATACTTTAACGTTATGTGCAAGCTGAAAAAGGAAACTGTAACAATAACCCAATTTTTTAGTCCTTAAGAAAACAAAAAACAAATGAAAAAATTAGCTTTAATATTAATAATAGGAATTGTATTTTCATCGTGTAATCAAAACAAAAAACATACTAAAAGCCCAAAAAGTCAAAACCAAATTGTTCTTGATTCTTTAACAATGAAATTGGATTCCATTCAAAAAAATGGGCAAATAAATGGATTTGCAGTTGCAATGGTTGACCAAAACGGAGTGCTTTATGAGAAAGGCTTTGGGTTAGCTAATCTTGAGACACAAGAGCGATATACGGAAAACACAATACAGCATATTGCTTCGGTTTCTAAAACTTTGATTGGTATAGCTTTAATGAAAGCTAAAGAAATGGGGAAACTAAATTTAGACGACCCAATTCAGGATTATTTGCCATTTAAGGTAATAAACCCAAATTATCCTAATGAAACCATTACTATAAGACAATTAGCGACACATACTTCTGGTATAAGTGATACTGAAGAACAGTATATGGAAAGAGCTTGGATTCTTACAAAAGACCAAGACTTAACCAAAGTAAGTACAGATTATCCAGCTCAAAGATTGAACCCATCTGAACTTGATATTCCAATGGAAAAATATTTAAAAGGATACTTGGAGATTAATGGTGCATATTATCAAGATGATAATTACTTAAACTTCAAACCAGGAGAAAGATATAACTATTCAAACATAGGTGCTACATTGTGTGCATTTGTTATTGAAAAAGCAACAGGTCAAGCATTTGATGCATTTACTGAAGAACACATTCTAAAACCATTAGAAATGAATTCATCGGGTTGGTCATTAGATAATGTTGATATAAAAAAGCATTCAAGATTATATAGAAATGATAATACACTTCTACCCTTTTATACAGCCATCACTTATCCTGATGGTATGTTGATTTCATCAAGCAGTGACATGGCTAAATACCTTGCTGAATTAGTTAAAGGTTATTCGGGAGAAGGGATATTACTTTCAAAAGAAAGCTATAAAGAACTCTTTACAGAGCAATTAGAAGAAAAAAACTTTGAATCACGAAATGCTGGAAATCCTTATAACGGAGACTATAGCCCTTCGATATTCATTGGACATAGTGCATTGGGCTATATAGGGCATTCAGGAGGAGATGCAGGTGTAGGAACTTGGATGTATTTTGACAAAGAGAAAAAAACGGGCAGATACATTGTAATTAATACAGATATGGGAAATGATGAACGAGCGAAGGAACTAGAATATTATGCAGTTTGGGATACAATGAATGAATATTTTGATAAACTGAACTTAGAAAAGCCAGCACATAACAATGGCTATAAGTAATTGCTTGTTCTCGCCTACTTCTGAAAATCCTCGCGGATTTTCAGTTTGGTGTGTACTTGCAAAGTTACGTGCTAATCTACGCAACTACTCATAGCCGATACCGTTGCCAACAATATTAACCAAAACACCGCCAAATGAATAGAGTTTTAATAATCTTATTTTTTATTTCTTTCACAACTTCTGCACAAAAAATCAACAAGAATGTTTATTACAATTATTCTGAAGATGTTGAATTCAGAATTTATTTACTTAAAAAAGCAAAAATGATTGACAGAGGTTCTGCTAATTATTCGAATACAATTATTGCAGAAAGCGGAAAAAGGTTTGTATCAATAACGTTTGAATTTAAAAACAACTCTTCAACAAATCAAATAATTGATTTTGAAAAAATATTTATAAAAGACAAGAATTCCGAATTACACCATATAGATTTTGTTGTTATGGCTATGAAAATGACAGCAAGAACTAATAAATTACAACAAACACTTAAGCCAAATAAAAAAAGAAAAATATCCGTAGAATTTAGACCTTCATTTGATAAGAATGAAATTATAAAAACACTTATAATTAACAACGAAATTATTGAATTGGAATATAAAGAATAAAATACTGTTGGCAACACTGTGTATAAAAAATGCTTATTTTAGTGCTTAACCAAAAGGAAGTGTGTGTTTGCTTTCTTCCGATTTTCGTTCCGAAAATCCTCTGACGCAAACCCGCACTTTTCATACACGAAACCGTTGCCCACAATAACGAACACTATGGAAAGAGAAGAACAAGAAAAAAAGAATAACGAGTACTTAAAACAAGAAGCTCAAAAAAGAATACCTGATTATATTCCTTTTAAAAACGAAAATAGCAAGAACGCATTTGAGTTAGGATTAATAGAGTTGAATAAAAAACATCAGGACTACATTGAAAGTTGCCCTGATGATATTACGTGTGTTGAGAATTTTATAATTATATTTGATGGAGGTTACTCTTTTAAGGAAGAATCTTTATTATCAGATGAATTACGATTAGATATAACTAATTTTTTGAATACCTTACCATCGTGAGATTTTGGAAAATATTTAGTACAATATTCATTATACATTTGAATGAAATTATCGTGAGAAATCATAAAGGAAATATTATCTGTTAGATTGACATATCGAACCCAATTACCTTCAACGAAAATTTGAGTAGGATTATTATTTATGACAGATTCAGAACAACCTTTACGATTATTACTGTGGGCAACACTGCGTATAAAAAATAGCTTCCTATTGCGAAACCAAAGTTTTATGCTGTTAAAAAATCTGTTTACTAATCCGAAATTCTGTGTGTTTTTTATGCTACTTTTCATACTCTAAATCGTTGTACAACATTCTGACTCGTCCTGAATAAAGGCTACATAATTTTAAACATTATGTATAAAAACGACAGAGTAACCAGACGTTACAGCGAACCTTTTAAATTAAAAATTTTAGCCGAACTTAGTACTGGAAAGTATAATAAGTATCAACTTGGTAAACTTTATGGGATTGCTCCTACTACCATCAATGAATGGATTAGAAAATATGACCGTAAAGACCTTATGAACACAAGAGTTATGGTAGAAACTAATGATGAAATATCACGAATAAAAGCACTTCAAAAAGAGATTGAACAACTCAAAAAACTACTTCTTAAAAAAGATTTAGACCAAATGGTAGAAGAATCTTATTTAGAAGTTGCTGCTAAAAAACTAGGCTACAAAAATGTATTAGAACTTAAAAAAAAACTAAATATTTAGCTTTAGGTATTGCAATAGACAAAAACAAAGGATTTGCATCAATTTCTAATATTTGTGAATGTTTTAACCTCAAAAGAGATGCTTATTATAAATACAAAAACAGAGCTGATAAACGTATTCTAATAGAGCAACAAATCATTCAGATCGTTAAGAAAAGACGCAAATCCTTACCTAGAGAAGGCGTTAGAAAACTTATCAAGTCCTTGAACCTGGAGTTTAAAAAACAAAACCTAAAAGTAGGTAGAGACACCTTATTTAAAGTACTTAGAGAGAATAATATGCTAACATTAAGAAAGAAATATAGTTGTAGAACTACAAATTCTTATCACAGATTTTATAAGTATAACAATATGATTAAAGATATGGAAGTCACAAAACCAAATCAAGTTTGGGCAGCTGATATAACATACATCAGAACCTTAAATGGATTCTGTTATTTAGCGCTCATTACAGATATGTATTCAAGGAAAATTGTAGGATACGACCTAAGTGACAGTTTAGAACTTAAAGGTTGTGTGAGAGCTCTTAATAAAGCCGTATATCAAGCTAAAAACATCAAAGGTCTTATTCATCATTCAGACAGGGGAATTCAATATTGCAGCAATGTATACACTCAAATCCTAAAAAGAAAGAAAATAAACATTAGCATGACAGAGGAAAATCATTGTTATGAAAACGCACTAGCTGAAAGAGTTAACGGAATATTGAAAGATGAATTCTACCTAGATCAAACCTTTATGAATACAGAACACGCTAAAAGAGCTGCAAAAAATGCAATTAAATTATACAACCAAATAAGATTACACTTATCTTTAGACTTTAAAACACCAAATATGGTATATAAATTATCAGCTTAAATTCAATTTTAACCTGTAGCCATATTTCAGGACTAGACATCCTTTAGAAACAGAAAGAAGATTATTAAAAAACAAGATTAAACGAGCCGCTTAAATTTGTAATCTTTTTTGTAGGAATACCAGTCTATTATATTAATTCTGACAATCTTCTAAACCCCATTTATCTAGACTTCTTAAAATATCCTCTAGTGATTTTCCTCTATTAGTTAAGCTGTATTCTACTTTGGGCGGAACTACAGGAAAAACTTTTCTGGATATAAGCCCATCTTTTTCCAAATCTCTTACGGTTTGGGTAAACATTTTATTTGAAATCTCTGGAATTTTCTTTTGCAATATTCCTGAACGCAGATCGCCTTCTAATAGATGAAATAAAATTAAAGGTTTCCATTTTGTTCCTATTAAATTCATTGTGTAATTTAAAGGGCAACTATTTTTTTTGTTCAAATTTTTTATTTATGGTATTGATTATCACTATTTTACTCGTTTAGGTAACTATACTACTTTTTTGTAAGTTATTGCCTATTAGGCAAATATAATCTATTTTTGCAATCTAAAATATAATTTATGACAACTATTAAAAATTACCCAAAATCATTTTCACATATTGGAATCACAGTTCCAAATATAAAAGAAGCTGTAAAATTCTATTCAGAAGTAATGGGCTGGTATATAATTATGGAGCCTTCAAAAGTCAAAAAGGAAAAGGAAACTGCCATTGGTCAAATGTGTATTGATGTTTTCGGAGATAATTGGACCGAATTTGAAATTGCTCATTTAGCAACTTCTGACGGAATTGGAATAGAATTATTTTCTTTTCCGAATGGAATTAAAGAAGCACCTGAATTTAATCCTTTCAATACTGGTCTATTTCATTTTTGTATACAAGACCCAAATATTGAAGAACTGATTGATAAAATTTTGGATTATGGTGGAAAACAAAGAATGCCAATAAGAGAATACTATCCGAATGACAAGCCTTTCAAAATGTGTTATGTGGAAGATCCATTTGGAATTGTTTTTGAAATCTATACTCATAGTTATGAACTAACATATTCTTCTGGTGCCTATTCAAAATAAAAAAGCCAATTGTCAACAAAGAACTTAGTTAAAAAATAAGTACATATTTCATTGTTTCTTGGCATTATAATTCAAAGTCTATTATAAATTTTAATAGACTTTTTTGTTAATTTTTAGGATTAATTTACTTTAAAACAGGGTACATCAATTTTTAACTTGTAGCTATATTTAAGGATGGGATAGTCTAAAACCTTAATTTTCGTATGAATGTTTGTAGGCTTCACCGCTAACAATCTTAAGTATATCTTCCTCAACACTTTCTCTTGGATATTCAACAAAACGACCAATTTCTGTGTCATTTTTGTAAAAAATAAAAGTAGGAACTCTAAAAACATTTAAACCTTCTTGTAAATTATCAGGTGTTTTTTTAGTACGATCTACCGCAACCATTTCTAAATTTTGATATTGAAAATCTGTGGCATCTAAAATTTTATATAAAACAGGTGTTTGTTCTTGACTATCTCCACACCAAGTTCCCATGAAAGCTTTAATAGTTACGTTTTTTAGCAATGGTTTTAAGGTGGTAATGGTTTCAGTATTTAATTCATAGTTTTCATAATTAAAAGTAAACCAATCATTAAAAGGAGCTTCTAAAAAATTACTTTTAGCAGTTATACCAATTAAATTTCCATGAGCATCAATAGTAGGTGATGGTATTTGTATTTCTGGAACAGCAGGAGGTTTTGGAGTTGTAGTGGTTGTTGATTTTTGCTGACTACCACAGCTAAGGTTTAAAGCCAATACACAAATAATTAAAGTTAGTTTTTTCATAAATTATTTATTTTTTGTGAAAATTAAACAAAAAAATGAGAACAATATGCTTACATAAGTTCTCATTTTAAAATATTTAATTCAATGTTTTTTGCAGTACATTAAACTAATGAATGTCTTGTCATTGCTTTTGGTTGTTCAATGCCCATTAATTTTAAAATTGTTGGCGCAATATCACCTAAAACACCATCTTTAATGTTTTTTATATCGTTATCTACAATTATAAAAGGAACTGGGTTAGTTGTATGTGCTGTATGTGGAGAACCATCAGGGTTTTTCATTGTTTCACAATTACCATGATCTGCAATTACAATAGTAGTATAATTGTTTTCGTTAGCCGATGTAATAACCTCTTTAACACATTGGTCAACAGCTTCACAAGCTTTTATAGCAGCATCCATATCTCCTGTATGTCCAACCATATCACCATTTGCAAAATTTAAACATACAAAATCTACTTCTCCTTTTTTAAGTTCAGGAATAATTGCGTCTTTAATTTCATACGCACTCATTTCAGGTTTTAAATCGTAGGTGGCAACTTTTGGTGATGGGCATAGTAAACGTTTTTCACCATTAAATTCTTGCTCTCTCCCTCCTGAAAAGAAGAAGGTAACGTGTGGATATTTTTCAGTTTCAGCAATTCTAATCTGTTTCTTATTAGCTTTTTCTAAAACTTCACCTAATGTATCTTCTAAATTATCGGTATTGTAAATAACATTGATATTTTTAAAAGTTTCATCATAGTTAGTCATTGTTACATAATGTAACATCAAGGTTTTCATTCCAAATTCTGGAAAATCTTTTTGAGTTAAGACCTCTGTTAATTCACGACCTCTATCAGTTCTATAATTAAAGAAAATAACAACATCGTCAGCTTTTATTTGCGCTTTTGGGTTGCCATTATCATCTGTCATAATAATAGGTTTGATAAATTCGTCGGTTATATTTTCCGCGTAGGTTGCTTCAATACTTTTAATGGCATCGTTACTTTTCTCACCAGTTGCATTTACTAAAGCATCGTACGCTATTTTTACACGTTCCCAACGTTTATCTCTGTCCATTGCAAAATAACGCCCGGTAATTGTTGCCAATTCTCCAGTTGTTTTTGCCATATGTTCTTGGATATCATTTATAAAAAATTTACCCGATTTTGGATCGCAATCTCTACCATCTGTAAATGCGTGTAAAAACACATTTTCAGCATTGTTTTCAGCTGCAACATCTAACAACCCTTTTAAATGATCTATATGTGAGTGAATGCCTCCGTTAGAAACGAGTCCTAATAAATGAATATTTTTATTATTTTCTTTTGCGTAGGTTAAGGCATCTATTAAAACCTTTTCTTGTCCTAAAGTTTTATCTTTAACTGCCATGTTAATACGAACTAAATTTTGGTAAACAATTCTACCAGCACCTAAATTCATATGTCCAACTTCGCTATTTCCCATTTGTCCTTCAGGTAACCCAACGTGTTCACCATCAGTACGTAAACTAGCGTTCGGGTATAAATTGTATAAATTATCTATATAGGAAGTTTTTGCGTTAAAAATTGCAGAAACTTTAGGGTCTTGTGTAATTCCCCAACCATCTAAAATCATTAAAATTACTTTCTTATTCATTCTTAAATCTATTTAATTTTGAAGTTCAAATATACGAAGTATTCACGGTAAGCACCTTGTAATTAGGTATTAAATTACTCTTAAAACTACTAAAACGATTGCGATATAATTAATTTTAAGACAAGGTTAAAGTATTGTTAATTAGAGAAATTCTTGTAACAAGAATTAAAACATAAAGTCTTTTGAATATAAATAAATTTTTAATTGAATCATTATGAAAAAAACAATCTTATCTATCGTTTTATTATTATCTGTATTTTTAGTTTCAGCCAAAACTGATTTAACCGAAAAAATTCCTGATAAATTTTCAACAAGTGTAAATGCTTTTTGCAAATTAATACAAATGGGAGATTTTTATGCTGTACAAGCATTAATTGAAGAAGGGGAAGACGTTAATGCAAGATCAACTGGCTTAACACCTTTAATGTTTGCTGCAAGGTATAACAAAACCAAAATTGCAAAATTACTTATTGATAATGGTGCAAAACTAAAACTTAAAGCCACTAATAATGGTTTTACAGCTCTTAAATGGGCCGAAACATCAAATGCTAAAGAAACATACAATGTAATTAAAGATGCGCTTCAAAACGAAAAAAATAAGAAGAGAAAAAAGAAATAACTGATTGCCATTATAAATAAAAAATCTCAGGTTAAATCTTTAACCTGAGATTTTTTATTTAAGTAGTTTATAAGAAACTATTAGTATTACTTAGTCCAAGAGGTAAACATCCAGTTTCTCTTTTCTAGTGCTCTCATAAAATCGGTTATTATTTGTTCTGTTACATTATCTCCAGTATCTAATGCCGCATTTACAACATTTAACATTTTATGGTGCAAAATATCATAATCTTTAAGCAACTGGGTTACCATTTCAATTGGTGACATTTTAGCTGCATTGGCTTCTTTAATTTCAGAAACGGATAAAATCTCTGTCATTGTCATTGAAGGTTTAATACCAAATACACGTATTCTTTCGGCTAAAACATCAATATTTTCTTTAACGGTATTGTACTCATCTTCAAATTCTTGATGTAATTCGAAAAAATCGGGACCATCAACATTCCAATGAAAATTTCTTAGTTTATGATAATGTACAATGTAATTAGCAATTAATTCATTCAAATGAACTACAATTTCAGCTGTTTCTAAATAGGTAAATCCTAATTTTCTATATGTTTTTTTTGATGTTGTATTTGTGTTTTTTGTAAGAGTTTCCATGTTTTTATAGTGTTTAATAATGAACGCAAGTTACGCCACCTAAATTAAGATGGTAACATTGCAAAATTGATTTTTAAGGTGGTAATTTAAAAGGTTGGGGTGATAAATAGTTAGACCTTATTAAAGTCTAAATAACAGAAATTTTATAATTATCTTTTGGTTGTGTCATATAAACAATATACAGATTTAATTGAAAAAGTCAAATTTTTAACATTTTTTAACAAGTTATGAGCATTATACTACCTGAATTTTGAAATAACCTATTCTCAATACTAGGAACTACTATTTTTATATTTTTTAATAGCTTCTTTAATTTTTTCAATTCTGTTTTCGGGATCTGGATGTGTACTTAATCTTTCATTTGTTTTATTTGGACCTGCAGCTTCTTTTATAATCTTCATAACGCCAATTAATTCAATAGGATTGTAGCCTGCATCTATCATA
This sequence comes from Lutibacter litoralis, assembly GCF_014646675.1. Classification (GTDB taxonomy): domain Bacteria; phylum Bacteroidota; class Bacteroidia; order Flavobacteriales; family Flavobacteriaceae; genus Lutibacter; species Lutibacter litoralis. The sequence continues at coordinate 9,318 of NZ_BMNS01000007.1, forward strand.
AATTTTACACCTAAATCGTCGCTTTCTAATTCATCTTCTCTGCCGTAACTCATATTAATAATGGTAGCCAATGCAGCCGCTCCTTGCACTGTACTTGGATCTATACCAACGGGAACACCACTTAGTATTCCCTCAGTTAAATTCTGTTTAGACATACGCTCTGCCGAATGTCTGCCTACAACATGACCAATTTCATGAGCTAAAACACCAGCCAATTGATCTTCATTTTCTAACCTTGAAAATAGTGCGTAAGTAATAAAAATTTGTCCACCAGGTAAAGCAAAAGCATTTATTGTTTGCGCGTCTTTTAATAAATGAAAATCGTATTTATAGTTAGTTTGTTTGGCGATACTATTATGAACCAATTTTCTGCCAACTTGATCTACAAATTGTTGGTATTTTTGATCTGGATACAAACCGCCATGTTGTTGCGCCATAGTTGGTGCACTTTGTAAACCGATAGCAATTTCATCATCCACAGAGATAGAAATATGTTGTTTTTTGCCTGTAAATTCATTTACTTCACTATTAGAAAAGTATTGAAATAGCGAAAAAATAATAATACCAGCTCCAATTAGCAATTTAATTTTAGAATTCCCTTTTCTTTTCATCTTAAAAATATTACCTAGCGTTGTAAATATACAAAGTTAAATTTATGTGAAATAGATATCAGCATTTTGAAAAAATTGTAAATTGAACCCAGAATTATTTTTATGAAAAACTCAATAGAATTTAATAAAGTTACCAAAAGATTGCCAAAACATTTACATAAGTTTATTGTAAAGCAACCTTATACGTTCTATACTGCGCAAAACCAAGCAGTTTGGCGGTATGTTATGCGGTTAAATGTAGATTATTTAAGCAAAGTTGCTCATAAATCGTATTTAGAGGGTTTAAATAAAACTGGTATTTCTGTTGATGCTATTCCAAAAATGGAAGGAATGAACCGTATTTTAAAAGACATAGGTTGGGCAGCAGTTTCGGTAGATGGTTTTATACCACCAAATGCTTTTATGGAATTTCAAGCTTACAATGTGTTGGTAATTGCTTCAGATATTAGAACTATAGACCATATTAAATATACACCAGCACCAGATATTATACATGAAGCTGCGGGTCATGCTCCAATAATTGCAAATCCAGAATATGCCGAATATTTAAGACGTTTTGGAGAAATTGGTTGTAAAGCAATTTCTTCTTCAAAAGATTTTGAAATGTATGAAGCCATTCGTTTACTTTCAATATTAAAGGAAGATCCAAATGCGACTGAAGTGGAAATTGAAAATGCACAACAAACTGTTGAAGATTTACAAAATAATATGGGCGAACTTTCTGAAATGGCTCAAATAAGAAATTTGCATTGGTGGACGGTTGAATACGGGTTGATTGGAACTTTAGAAAATCCTAAAATATACGGAGCAGGCTTATTATCATCTATTGGAGAAAGTAAATTGTGTTTAACCGATAAAGTAAAAAAAGTACCATATTCCATTGAAGCTGCTCAACAAAATTTTGACATTACACAAACACAACCACAATTATTTGTAACACCAGATTTTGCGTATTTGAGTTTTGTTTTAGAAGAATTTGCCAATAAAATGGCATTGCGTAAAGGTGGATTAACAGGCGTTCAAAAATTAATTGACTCCAATAATTTAGGAACTATAGAGTTAAGTACTGGAATTCAAATTTCAGGAGTTTTTACAAATGTAATTGATAATGGAACAAACAAGCCAATCTACATTCAAACAACTGGACCAACTGCTTTGGCAAGCAGAGACAAGGAACTAATTGGACATGGACGAACTTCTCATCCAGATGGATTTGGGAGTCCTATTGGTAAGCTAAAAGGAATTAATTTGGCAATTGAAAATATGTTTCCAAAAGATTTGGAAGTGTATGGTATTTATGAAGGTAAAAAAACAACCTTATTGTTTGAAGGAAATATTAAAGTTGAAGGTGAAGTTATTACTGGAAAACGCGATTTAAAAGGTAAAATTCTGTTAATTTCTTTTAAAAATTGTACCGTAACTCATAATGATACAGTGCTGTTTAGACCAGCATGGGGAATATACGATATGGCAATTGGTAAAGAAATTGTTTCGGCATATGCTGGACCCGCTGATGCACAATCTTTTCAGGATATGGGACAGGTTTCTGATACTAAAACCCATAAAATTACCTATTCAGAAAAGGAAATAGAACTGCATAAAATGTATGCTGAAATAGCTGAAATGCGTTCAAAAAAGATTGAGACTAAGCGCTTACATTTAATATTAGAAATCTTAAAAGAAAAATATCCGAACGAATGGCTTTTACCATTAGAAATGTATGAAATAGTACATAATTTAAAAACAGATTTAAGTGGTGAAATCTATAAATATTTAATGCAACTTAAACATAATGAGGAGTATGCGAATTTATTAGATAGCGGATTAAAGTTGATTTTAAAGAATAATTAGTAACCACTGTTACTAATTTTTATATATTATAACTTATATTTGCCCAAAATTAAAAATATAAAAAGAATGAGTTTTTTCGGATTATTTGGAGGAGGTACTAGTGAATCATCCATTGAAGAATATTTAAAAGAAGGTGCAGTAGTTATAGATGTTAGAACAATAGATGAGTATGAAAGCGGCCATGTAAATGGTTCAAAAAATATTGTTTTAAATTCAATTCCATCAAAAGTTAATGAAATTAAGGCATTAAATAAGAAAGTGATTGCTGTTTGTAGAAGTGGCGCAAGAAGCGGACAAGCGACTTCATTTTTAAAACAACAAGGTATTGATGTAATCAACGGAGGGCCTTGGCAGAATGTGGCTAAGTTTGTAGATTAATCTACAATACTAATATTAAAATCTTAAAGGCTCTTAATTTCAGAGCTTTTTTTATTGATAATATTTCCACAATCACCAAAACAGTGAAATACTTTTTTCTATAAGTTAAATTAGAACAGATTAACAGCCGCAATTAGTTTTGCAGTTGCGCTTCTTTTTAGATTTGAAAAAATATTTTTTAACTAAAAATCCAATGGCTAAACCTAGGGCTATATAAACTAAAATGTCTTGCATTAACTTAAAATATTAAAGGCTAAAAATGCTGATATATAGGCTAAAATACCCATACCTACTAATTGAAGTAGTGGCCATTTCCAGCTGTTAGTTTCTCTTTTTACTATTGCCAAAGTACCTATGCATTGCATTGCAAATGCGTAAAATAGTAGTAATGAAATTCCAGTAGGTATGTTAAATCTTTTTTCTCCTGTTTCTGTGTTAATCTCAGCAGACATGCGTTGTTTTATAGTGCTTGCATTTTCTCCATCACTATCTACATTATAAATAGTAGCTAAGGCGCCTACAAAAACCTCACGAGCAGCAAATGAACTAATCAATGCAATACCAATCTTCCAATCGTATCCCATTGGTTTAATAATAGGCTCAATTGTTTTACCCATATGCCCAATATAAGAATTTTCTAATTTATAGGAAGCTATCTTTTTTTGAAGTTCTTTTGTTGAAATATCTTTATTTTTAATATTAGAAGTAATTGTCTGTTCCGCATTTTTAAAAGTATCTGGCCCGTTTGAAGCTAAAAACCATAGTACTATTGAAAGTGCCAATATAATTTTACCAGCACCAAAAATAAAAGCTTTTGTTTTTTCAATTACTTCATAAAAAATATTTTTTAATGAAGGAATTTTATAATTGGGCATTTCTATTACAAACAAACTTTTGGTATTTATTTTTAATACTTTATGTAATAAAATAGATGATGCGATTGCTGCAGTAAAACCTAATAAATACAATGCCATCATTGTTAAACCTTGTAAATTAAGAATGCCAAAAACAGCTTTATTTGGAATTACTAAGGCAATTAAAATTGCATATACAGGTAATCTTGCAGAGCAAGTTGTAAATGGTACAACTAAAATAGTAATCAACCGTTCTTTCCAGCTGTTTATGTTTCTAGAAGCCATAATTGCAGGAATTGCACAAGCAGTACCCGAAATTAAAGGGATTACACTTTTGCCGCTCATTCCAAATTTTCGCATTATTTTATCCATTAAAAATACTACACGACTCATGTAGCCAGTTTCTTCTAAAATGGAAATAAACGTAAATAAAATGGCTATTTGGGGAATAAAAATAATAACACCACCAATACCTGGAATTATACCTTCAGCAATTAAATTTGTAAAAGTTCCAGGTGGCATAACTGTTTTTACCCAAGAACTTAAACTAGCAAAAGCAGTGTCAATTAAATCCATGGGATAACTTGCCCATTCAAAGATACCTTGAAAAATAAATAGTAATATTAACGCAAATATTACATAACCAAATATTTTATGTGTTAAAATACGATCTAATATTCCACGTAAGTCACTAGCTTTTGAAGTATCAACAATAAACGATTCTTTTAAAATATCATTAATAATTTGATACCTTAAAATGGTTTCTTTGTGCTGATAACGTTTTATGCATGAAATATCTTCCCTAAATTTTAATACTAATGCTTTTTGCTGATTACTTAAAAAATCGAATTCTTGTATTTGGGTAATTAATAACCACGATTTGTAAAGAGGAAATTCTTTAAAAGCATTTTTTAAATTTGTAAAATAATCTTTATCAATTCTATCTGTTATATTACTAATTGGGGCTGTATTTAGATTTTTATAATCTAAAATAGCAGCTTTAATTTGCTCAATGCCAATTCTTTTACGTGCACTTGCTAATACAATTTTTGTTTTTAATTGTGTTTCTAATAAAGGTACATTTATTTTAATTCCTTTACGATCCATTTGATCTACCATATTGATAACCAATATTGTAGGTATTCTCAAATCTTTTATTTGTGTAAATAAAAGTAAATTACGTTTTATATTTTCTATATCTACAACTACAACAATTGCATCTGGGAAAGTATCGTTTTTTTCGTTTAAGAGGCTATCTAAAACCAGGGTTTCATCCATTGATGTTGGATTGATACTATAAGTTCCTGGTAAATCTGTTATTACAGCTTTAGTAGTTTCATTTAATTTACAAAAACCCTGCTTTTTATCAACAGTAATCCCTGGATAATTTCCTACTTTTTGCTTTAAACCAGTAAGTTGATTAAATAGTGAAGTTTTTCCAGTATTTGGATTTCCAATTAAAGCAACTTTTACCGTATTGTTAATACTCATTATTTGTTAGAAATTAACAATTGATATTTTTTCTGCTGTTTCTTTTCTAATTGCTAAGTGACTACCATTTACTTTAATATATAGAGGGTCTTGCATTGGTGCTACTTGAATTAATTGCACCTCAATACCAGGTAAACAACCCATTTCAAGCAATTTTAGAGGAATGTTTTCTAGACAAAGTTTTTCTATAAAAGCTTTCTCTCCAATTTTTAAATTTGCAATTGTTTTTAGCATTATTAAGAATGATTTTAAATAATAAGCAAATATACTAAATTAGAATCATTCTAAACAATGACAATTATCATTTAATTTTTAGATTGACTTTGTAAAAGTTTAATATCTGCAATTAAACGTTGTATATCTTTAGTGTCAGTACCATCATAAAAACCTCTAATCTGACGTTTTTTATCAACTAATATAAAATTTTCGGTATGAATAAAATCTTGTAAACCACCATCGCCTTCATCTAAAACGGCGAAATAACTTTTACGAGCTAGGTCGTAAATATGTTTTTTAGGGCCTGTTGTAATATTCCATTTAGCATCTATTACACCTTTATCTATAGCGTATTGTTTTAAAACTGGAACACTATCCATAATTGGAGTTACGGAATGTGAGATAAATTTAATGTCGTCATCATCTATAAAAACATCCTGTAATTTAGCAATATTGTTTGTCATAACTGGGCAAATAGTCATACATCTCGTAAAGAAAAAGTCAGCAACATAAATTTTATCTTTATAATCTTCCTGTGTTATGGTGTCACCATTTTGATTGATAAGTTTAAAATCTAACACTTTATGATTTCTTCTAATATGTACCAAACTTTCATCAACTAATCTTGGATTTACATCTGCTGGATTATAAACTGGTAGTTTTTTTTCAGGCGTTAATAGTGAATAGATAGCATAAATCATTATTACAGAAAAAAATGCCATAATAATTAATGTAGGAACCGATTTTTTGAAGAATTTTAAATCCATTTTATGTGTAAAATTAAAACACAAATTTAAAACAAATAGCCCTATTAGTTACTTAACTATTCTAAATGTTTGTTAAAAGGTTCATTTATCGAATTATTCGTTTTTTAAAACTGTATTTAAAACCGTACATTTGTGCGATTTTAGATTTTTGAAAATACATTTATGGAAATATTGATTAAAGCTTCACAATTTATTTTAAGTTTATCGTTTTTGATAGTACTGCACGAATTAGGACATTTTATTCCTGCAAAAATATTTAAAACACGTGTAGAAAAATTTTACTTATTTTTTGATTATAAATTCTCATTATTTAAAAAGAAAATTGGCGATACCGTTTATGGTATTGGTTGGATTCCTTTAGGAGGATATGTAAAAATATCTGGTATGATAGACGAAAGTATGGATACCGAACATCTTAACAAACCTGCTGAACCTTGGGAATTTAGATCTAAACCAGCTTGGCAACGTTTAATTATTATGTTAGGTGGTGTAACTGTTAATTTTATTTTAGGTATTGTAATTTATATTATGATAACCTTTGTTTGGGGTATAGATTTTGTAAAACCAGAGGGAGTAAAAAATGGATTTGCGGTTCACGAAACTTTTAAAGAATACGGATTTAAAGATGGTGATATAATTACAAAATTTAATGGGGTAGCCCCTTTAGATGTTACCGATGTAAATAAACATTTATTTTTAAGAGATATTACTTCTTTAGATGTAATTCATGAAGATGGAAAAACAGCAACTATTGCAATTCCAGAAGATATAGGAAGTATCATGTGGGAAAAAGGGGTTATGGAACCTTTTAAAATAAGAACAAATCCAGTAATTGATACAGTTATTGTAGGTTCTCCAGCAGATATATCTGGAATTTTAAAGAATGATAGAATAATATCAATTAACAATACACCAGTGGTTTTTTGGCAAGATTTTTCTGAAATTGCCGCAAATTCTACTGAAGATAAGTTAATAGTTGAAGTTGAGAGAAATGGAGTTTCTAATACAATCTCAATAGTTCCTAATGAAGATAGAACTATTGGTGTTTCAAATTATAGACAAAGTGGTATAGATGTTCAACATAAAGACTTTTCCTTTTTAGAAAGTATTTCAAAAGGAAATTCTTTAGCTATATGGACTTTAAAAGATTATATAACGCAATTTAAATACGTATTTACCAAAAAAGGAGCTACTAGTATTGGTGGTTTTATTGCCATTGGAAATATTTTTCCAGCAACATGGAGCTGGCAATCATTTTGGAGTATTACAGCATTTTTATCAATTATGCTTGGGTTTATGAATTTACTACCAATTCCGGCACTGGATGGTGGTCACGTAGTTTTTACATTGTATGAAATGATTACAGGTAGAAAGCCAAACGATAAATTTTTAGAGTACGCCCAAATTACAGGGTTTTTAATTCTAATTGCTTTACTTTTATTAGCCAATGGAAATGATATAGTAAAGTTATTTTCTAATTAACGGATACTAAAAAATACAAAAAAGCTGTCTTAAAATTAAATTTTAAGACAGCTTTTTTGTTTCAAAACAATCAAAATTGATTAGATTTACAGTTGGTAAAATTTATAACGAATATTGATTATTTTACGAATTAAAATTTTAAAACTAAATTGAAACTCATATTAGAATGAATAAATTATTAACACTTGCATTAGCAGTACTTTTAGCAGCCTGTAATAAATCAACTGCATTAAAAACACCCGAGACATTTAACAGCAAATCTGAAATTAAAACTTCTAAAAAACCTATTATGGGTTGGGCAAGTTGGAATAATTACAGAGTTAATATTAATGAAGATATTATAAAATCTCAGGCAGATGCAATGGTTGCAAAAGGGTTAAAAGATGTTGGCTATTCATACATTAATACAGACGATGGTTTTTTTGGAGGAAGAGATGAAAATGGTAATTTATTAGTACATAAAGAACGTTTTCCTAATGGTATGAAATCACTTGCAGCTTATATCCATTCCAAAGGTTTAAAGGCTGGTATTTACTCAGATGCTGGTATTAATACTTGTGCCTCTTATTGGGATAAAGATACTATTGGCGTTGGAATGGGATTGTACGGACACGATAGAAATGATTTAACCTTATTTTTAAAAGAATGGGATTACGATTTTATAAAAGTAGATTGGTGTGGAGGTGATTGGTTAGGGTTAGATGAACAAACTAGGTATACCGAAATTGGTAACATAATAAAAGAAATTAAACCTAGTACAGTATATAATATTTGTAGATGGGAATTCCCGGGAACTTGGGTAACACAAGTTGCCGATTCTTGGAGAATTTCTGGAGATATTGATAATAAATTTCATTCAATTTTGGCAATTATAGATATAAATGCCAATTTATGGATACATAGTTCTTACGGGAGATACAATGATATGGATATGCTACAAGTTGGTAGAGGTATGACTTATGAAGAAGATAAGGCACATTTTTCTATGTGGTGTTTAATGCAATCTCCTCTTTTATTAGGAAACGATTTATCTACAATGAGTAAAGAAACTACTGAAATAATTACAAATAAAGAAGTTATTGCACTTAACCAAACAGATTTTGTATACCAAGCGAGACGTATGGTAGATTATGGTGATTTGGAAGTTTGGGCAAAACCATTGGTTTCAACTATTAGTGGGGAAGTTGCAGTTGGATTGTTAAATAGGTCTAAAAAGGCAACAGCAATTTCTTTTAATTTAGAATCTGTAGGTCTAGATGCAACTGCGTCTTATACTATGCGCGATTTATGGTCGAAAAAAGATTTTCCTGCTTCTACAAATAATAAAATTTCTTTTGAAGTGCCAGCTCATGGTATTGTAGTGCTTAACATAAAAGGAAAAGCATTACCATATAATGTATTTCAATATAAAAGTAATGAAATCTAAGAATTTCCTTCCCATTCATTATAAAACTGCTGAAGAAAGTTTTCCATAAATTGGTGACGTTCTTCGGCAATTTTTTTACCCGAAACGGTATTCATTTTATCCTTTAGCAGTAATAATTTTTCGTAAAAATGATTAATCGTTGGCGCTTCAGAATTTTTATATTCCTCTTTAGTCATGTTTAAGTTTGGAGCAATTTCAGGATTGTAAAGCTGCCTATTTTTAAACCCTCCATAATTAAAACAGCGGGCAATACCTACAGCGCCAATGGCATCTAACCTATCTGCATCTTGAACAACATCTAACTCTGGCGAAGTAAAATTTTGTTCAAAATTTCCTCCTTTATAAGAAATGTTGTTAATTATATTTTCAATATGAAGTATAATTTCATTCGGTACTTTTTCACTTTCTAAAAACGCTCTTGCCACTTTTGGGCCAATAGTTTCATCGCCATTGTGGAATTTTGAATCTGCAATATCGTGTAATAAGGAACCTAATTCAACAATAAAACTATTTACATTTTCATTTCTAGCTATTTGTTTTGCATTGTTCCAAACACGTAAAATGTGAAACCAATCATGACCTCCTTCAGCATCTTTTAAAGTTTCTTTTACAAAGGATACAGTATTTGAAATTATATAATCTTTCTTCATTTTTTAAAAATAAAAAAATCCATTCAAAACAGAATGGATTTTTATTTTTTTAATTTAAAATATTTTTAACAAAACTCTTCGTAAGCTCCTGCTAAATTAGAAGCAATAACTTCTGCTGGTCTTCCTTCAATATGATGACGTTCTAGCATATGAACTAAAACTCCATCTTTAAATAATGCAATTGCTGGTGAAGATGGAGGAAAAGGAATCATAAATTCTCTTGCTTTTCCAGTTGCTTCAGCGTCAACTCCTGCAAATACGGTTACTAAATTATTTGGTACTTTGTCAGCTTGTAAAGAAGCTACAGCTCCAGGTCTACAAGTACCAGCAGCACAACCACAAACCGAGTTTACAACTACTAAAGTTGTTCCTTCATTTTTTAATATTTGTTCAACTTCTTGAGCTGTGTGTAACGATATAAAACCTGCATTTTCTAATTCTTGCTGCATAGGTCTTACTAATTCTGGTGGATACATATTTTTAATTTTTTTGTTAGACGTAATTTGTCGCAAATATAAGGGTTTAATTACTAAAAGTTTATTAAACTTTTAACAACTGTATCTAAAGTTGACTTTAGCTATCCTAAAATTTCAATGTATCTTTGTGCTTTCAAAAAAATAATATGGCAAATTTTATTAAATGGTTGGGTGCTGGACTGGGTTTTGCAGTTGGAGGGCCAATAGGAAGTGTTTTAGGATACGTAGTTGGAAATTTTATTGAAGGATTTACGGCTGGTGATGTGCAGCGTGCAACCACGTATTCAACATCAAGTAGGAATGCACAATCGGGAGATTTTGAAATAAGTTTATTATTACTTTCGGCAATTGTTATTAAGGCAGATGGTAAAATAGATCAACGTGAATTGTCTTTTGTAAGGTTGCATTTTAAAAATATGTATGGCGAAGAAAGAGCCAATAATGCTTTTAAACTATTTAAGGGATTTATAAAGAACAACAATATTTCTACGCGCCAAATTTGTATGCAAATTCGTCAAAATATGACGCATGCTTCACGATTACAATTACTTCATTTTTTATTTGGACTTGCAAAAGTTGACGGTGCTGTTATTGAAGCAGAAGTAAATGCCATTAAAACAATTGCAGGTTATTTATACATAAGCCAATATGATTTTGAATCAATAAAGGCCATGTTTTATGATAGTTCTGAAAGTGCTTATAAAATATTAGAAATTGAAAAGACTGCTAGTAACGATGAGTTAAAGAAAGCCTATAGAAAAATGGTAAAAAAATACCATCCAGATAAATTACAACATTTAGGAGATGAACATGTAAAAGGTGCTGAAGATAAGTTTAAACAAGTACAAAAAGCCTACGAACAAATTCAAAAAGAAAGAGGTTTATAAATTCTATAAAATAAAGGAGACCCATTTATAAACTGTTTGTCCAATTTAAGGTTAGAAGAAATTTAGTTTGGTTAAAATTATTTTAGCCCCAAATTTTGTTAAGTGCCTCTTTCTAGAGGCGCTTTTTTTTATTTTAAATATAACTCAATAGCCGTTGGTCCTTCTAAAACTGTTTTTACAATTTGTAAGGTGCCATCTTCACGAGAAATAATATGCCATTTTATTAATGAAATTTTCATATCAACAATCTCAATTCCTGTTATAGAACGTGGATGTACGCAACTTCCATCATTAAAATAAGGCAATTCATTTGGTTCTGGAAAACGAGGTCTATGTGTGTGACCTGCAATTACCATTTGGTTGTTATTTGCTAAGATCCATTTTTTAAGTCTGCGTTCAACTTTAATTAATTCCTTAAAATTTTTAGCAGGACTTGTAGGATCTTTTATGCCAACTACTTGTAGAGGTTTCCATAAAATTCGTACTAAAAACCGACTCTATTTCCACCATACATAATTGTAAAAATCTGCTTGATGACCGTGAATTAGTAATATATTTTTATCAAACCCTTCTGGTTCTAAAATAATTCCTTCATTAAAAATTAAACCAGTTAACAAATCTTTATCGGTTCCAGAAATCTTATCAAAATAGGTATTTAAAAGTTTGGCAGATTTTTTTTTACTTTTTAAAGTCATATCATGATTTCCCCAAATCATGTGTAATTTCTTTTTTAAATGAAACTCACGTAATAACATAAATGAATTTTTATGTGCTTCAAAAATTTCGTTAAAAAATAGGTTTTCCCATAACTCAATTCCGTCACCCAATTCTATATAGGTGAAATCATTTTTGAGGTAATTTTGTAACGCATCGAAATGAATATTACTGTTATTGGCAAAATCATCAGCATAACTATTATCACCTCTATGACAGTCACTAAAAAATATAAATTTTGAGTTCTTTTTTAGAGGAATTCTTTTAGCCTTTTTATAAGAAATAGATATAATATTTTGAATCATATTTGGATATAAAATGAATGCAAATGTAAACTTAATTTAAATCTGTTAAATTCAGTGAATTAACTATTAAATTTTTTACAATTTATAAAATGATATTTTCAATAAAATCCGTAATTTCGCAAACTAATTGAATTAAAGCATAAAAATGAGTAAAAAGTTTAGAGAATATAAGGGTTTGAACCTCACTAAAGTAGCAGATGAAACTTTAGCGTTTTGGGAAAAGGAAGATATTTTCGAAAAAAGTATAGCTACAAGAAGTGAAAATAAACCTTTTGTCTTTTTTGAAGGACCACCTTCAGCAAATGGTTTACCAGGAATACATCACGTAATGGCAAGGGCAATAAAAGACATTTTTTGTAGATATAAAACCTTACAAGGCTTTCAAGTAAAAAGAAAAGCAGGTTGGGATACACATGGATTGCCAATTGAATTAGGTGTTGAAAAAGAATTAGGAATTACCAAAGAAGATATTGGTAAAAAAATAACGATTGAAGAGTATAACGAAGCTTGTAAAAAAGCCGTAATGCGTTATACCGATGTTTGGAACGATCTTACAAAACGTGTTGGGTATTGGGTAGATATGGAAGATCCATATGTTACATACAAACCAAAATATATGGAAACTGTTTGGTGGTTATTGGCCGAAATGTATAAAAAAGGCCTAATTTATAAGGGCTATACCATTCAGCCATATTCGCCTAAGGCAGGAACTGGGTTAAGTTCTCACGAATTAAATCAGCCAGGAACCTATCAAGATGTTACTGACACAACTGCGGTTGCACAATTTAAAGCTGTAAAAAACACCTTACCAGAAATGTTGCAAAATATTGAGGGAGATGTACACTTTTTGGCTTGGACTACAACACCTTGGACGTTGCCTTCTAACACAGCATTAACAGTTGGTAAAAAGATAGATTATGTGTTGGTGAAATCTTTCAACCAATATACGTTTGAACCAATAAATGTTATTCTAGCTAAGAATTTAGTAGGAAAACAATTCACTAAGAAATTCTTTGTTGTTGAAAGTGAAGCACAACTTTTAGAGTACAAAGAAAATGACAAAAAGATTCCTTATATAATTGTTAATGAATTTAAAGGAACAGATATTTTAGAAGCTAAATACGAACAATTATTGCCATATGCATTGCCATATAAAAACCCTGAAAATGCTTTTAGGGTAATTGCTGGTGATTTTGTAACCACAGAAGATGGTACCGGAATTGTACATACAGCGCCAACTTTTGGTGCTGATGATGCACTAGTGGCGAAACAAGCAAGTCCAGAAGTGCCACCAATGTTGGTGTTAGACGATAATGGAAACCCTGTTCCTTTGGTAGATTTACAAGGAAGGTTTACCAAACATATGGGTGAATTTGCAGGAAAATATGTTAAAAACGAATACTATAATGAAGGCGAAGCTCCAGAACGTTCGTTAGATGTAGATCTTGCTATAAAATTAAAGGAAGAAAATAAAGCATTTCACGTAGAAAAATACCGTCACAGCTATCCACATTGTTGGAGAACTGATAAGCCAATTTTATACTATCCGTTAGATTCTTGGTTTATAAAAGTGACTGACAAACGTGATAGAATGTTTGAATTAAATAATACTATTAACTGGAAACCAAAATCAACCGGTGAAGGTAGATTTGGAAACTGGTTAAAAAATGCCAACGACTGGAATTTATCACGTTCTCGTTATTGGGGGATTCCATTACCAATTTGGAGAACCGAAGACGGAACGGAAGAAATTATGATTGGTTCTGTTGAAGAACTAAAAGCTGAAATGAAAAAATCAGTAGAAGCAGGATTATTAAAAACTGATATTTTTGATGATTTTGAAGTTGGAAATATGAGCGAAGAAAACTATGATAAAATTGACCTTCATAAAAATGTGGTTGATGCAATTACCTTAGTTTCTCCAAAAGGACAGCCAATGAAACGTGAAAGCGATTTAATTGATGTTTGGTTCGATTCTGGCTCAATGCCGTATGCACAATGGCATTATCCATTTGAGAATAAGGAGCTTATAGATAATAAAGAATTCTTCCCGGCAGATTTTATTGCAGAAGGAGTTGACCAAACTCGTGGATGGTTTTATACATTACATGCAATCGGAACCATGGTTTTTGATTCTGTAGCTTATAAAAATGTAGTCTCTAACGGACTTGTTTTAGATAAAGAAGGCAAAAAAATGAGTAAGCGTTTAGGAAATGCCATAGATCCGTTTGAAACAATGGACAAATATGGTGCAGATGCTACACGTTGGTATATGATTTCAAATGCAAATCCTTGGGATAACTTAAAATTTGATATTGAAGGAATTGATGAAGTTAGAAGAAAATTCTTTGGAACATTATACAATACCTATTCATTCTTTTCATTGTATGCGAATTTAGATAATTTTACCTATGCTGAAGATGAAATTGCTATTGAAAATAGACCAGAAATTGACCGTTGGATTCTTTCTGAATTAAACACATTAATAAAAAATGTTGAAAAATTCTATGAAGAATATGAACCTACAAAAGCAGCTCGTACAATTCAAGAATTTGTTGGAGAAAATTTAAGTAACTGGTTTGTTCGTTTAAGCAGAAGACGTTTTTGGAAAGGTGATTACGGGCAAGATAAAATTTCAGCATACCAAACATTATATACGTGTTTGTTGAATGTTGCTAAATTAGCTTCTCCAATTGCACCATTTTTTATGGACAATCTATATAAAGATCTAATTTCGGTAACTGGTAAAGAAGATTTCGAATCTATACATTTAGGGGAGTTTCCAAGTTTTGATGTAAGTTTGATGGATGCGAAATTAGAACACAAAATGCAACAAGCTCAGAAAATATCTTCAATGGTATTATCGTTACGTAAAAAGGAAATGATAAAAGTGCGTCAACCATTACAAAGAATTATGATTCCTGTTTTGGATGAAGCTGACAGAGAAGAAATTTTAGCTGTTCAAAACTTAATTATATCTGAAGTAAACGTTAAAGAAATTGAATTAATTGATGATGCTTCTGGAATGTTAGTAAAAACAATAAAACCTAATTTTAAAGTACTTGGACCTAAATTTGGGAAAGAGATGAGGTTTGTTGGTCAGGCTATTCAAAAGTTAACACAAGAAGACATTGCAACTATTGAAAAACAAGGCGAAATAACTTTAAATATCAACGAAAAAATTGTAAATTTAACAATAGATGAAGTAGAAATTACATCACAAGATATTGAAGGTTGGTTAGTAGCTAATCAAGGTGGTTTAACAGTTGCTTTAGACGTTACAATTACAGATGAATTGAGAAATGAAGGTAATGCACGTGAATTAATTAACAGAGTTCAAAACCTTAGAAAAGAATCTGGTTTAGAAGTAAATGACAAAATTAAGTTGATTATTCAAAAAAATGATATATTAGAGCGCTCAATTGAAGCAAATCAAGATTATGTAAAAACAGAAACCCTAACAAGTGAGTTGGTGTTTGAAGAAATAGTAGAAAAAGGCACAGAAATTGCTTTTGACGATGTAAATACCAAAATATTAATTCAAAAAATGTAAGTTATGAATGAAAACACAAATAAATATTCAGATAAAGACTTAGCTGAATTTAAAGAAATAATTTTGAATAAGATTGCACATGCTGAAGAGGATTTAGGCTTATTAAAAAGTTCATTTAAAAACGATAGCAATAACGGAACTGATGATACTTCACCTACTTTTAAAGCTTTTGAAGAAGGCTCTGAAACAATGTCTAAAGAAGCAAATGTACAATTAGCTATTCGTCAAGAAAAGTTTATTAGAGATTTAAAAAACGCTTTAATACGCATAGAAAACAAAACCTATGGCGTGTGTCGTGTTACAGGAAAACTAATTAGAAAAGAACGTTTAAAGTTAGTTCCGCATGCAACATTAAGTATTGAAGCTAAAAACATGCAACAATAAGAACTATAATTTTTAAAGAAAAAGGGAGCTTTCTTAATTTGAAAGCTTCATTTTTTTGACATCAAACAAAAGCTCAAAAAAGTTGAAAAAAGCAATAGCAATAATAGTTGTCATCTTATTAATAGATCAAATTAGTAAAATTTATATTAAAACTAATTTCTTTTACGGAGAGGAAGTAGTGGTTTTTGATTGGTTTCGTATTTATTTTATTGAGAATAATGGGATGGCCTGGGGAGCTGAATTTGGCGGGAAATCAGGAAAATTATTTTTAACAATATTTAGATTATTTGCAATTGCAGGTATTGGCTATTGGTTGTATTCTTCAGTTAAAAAAAACGCACCCAATATTTTAATTGTAGCCATTTCACTAATTTTTGCAGGAGCAATGGGTAATATTATAGACTCTGTCTTTTACGGGGTAATTTTTGACACACCCATAAATGGAGTTGCTACATTATTTGCCGAAAAGCCTTATGGCGAATTATTTTATGGAAAAGTAGTAGACATGCTCTATTTCCCTATTTGGAGTGGTGATTTACCAGAATGGTTGCCTATTTGGGGAGGCAAACCTTTCACCT
Organism: Lutibacter litoralis; assembly: GCF_014646675.1. Taxonomy (GTDB): domain Bacteria; phylum Bacteroidota; class Bacteroidia; order Flavobacteriales; family Flavobacteriaceae; genus Lutibacter; species Lutibacter litoralis. The sequence goes on from NZ_BMNS01000007.1 coordinate 25,941, forward strand.
TTTTTAATGCTATTTTTAATGTTGCCGATACTGCTATTTCTACGGCAGTTGGTATATTAATTGTTTTTAATAAAAAGGCATTTCCAAAACACGACTAATTCTTTTCATTAAATATACTAAGGGAAATTTTAATTTATGTAATTATTAATCGTATATTTGCGATGAACTTATGAGAAGAACTACTAACACCATAGATTATTTGGCTGAAACTGAAGAGTTGGCACGATTTGCTAAAGCTTTAGGGCATCCAACACGGATTAAAATTTTAAATTATTTAGAAAATCAAAGTTGTTGTTTTACGGGAGATTTATTAGAAGTGATTCCGTTAGCACAATCAACAATTTCACAACATTTAAAGGAATTGAAAGCTGCAGGTTTAATTCAAGGAGAAGTAAATCCGCCAAAAATTAAATATTGTATAAACCAAGAAAATTGGGATAAGGCAAAGCAATTATTTAATAACTTTTTTAGTGATAGAAATATAGTTTCTTGTGAATAAAAAAAATTAACAACCTTAATCGTGTATTTGCGATTAACTAACTTAAAAAAAATAGGAAATGAGGATTCAACAAATTAAAGAGCATCTAAAAAATTTAAACGCTATAGCCTTTCAATTACCCGATGGTAGTTTAGTGCCCAGCCACTTTCATGTGACCGAAGTAGGTAAGGTAACCAAGCACTTTATAGATTGCGGAGGAACACTTAGAAATGAAGTTGTTGCAAATTTTCAGTTGTGGGAAGCAAATGATTATGATCACCGATTACATCCTGAAAAATTAATTCATATTATAGAGTTGTCAGATAAGTTATTAGATCTTGGCAATTTAGAAATTGAAGTAGAATACCAAGCAACTACAATTGGAAAATATGGATTGGATTTTGATGGTACAAACTTTTTATTAACAACAAAACAAACAGATTGTTTAGCGAAGGATAATTGTGGTATTCCACAAGAAAAAACAAAAGTTAATCTTTCAAATTTGGAAAGTGAAGTTTCAAATTGTTGTTTACCTAATTCAAATTGCTGTTAATTAAATTTAAAGAGATATTAAAATATAAAATAGTTTAAAATGAAATGCATAGCATTCTCAAATTAAAATTATAAAAATTAATAAGTTATGAGCAAAGTAATAAAAATATTGGGAACAGGTTGCCCAAGTTGTATAAGTACTGAAAAAGTGGTAACAGAAGTTGTAAATGAATTAAACATTGACGCTAAAATTGTAAAAGTAACTGAAATTATGGATATCATGGCATATGACGTTATGAGAACTCCAGCAGTTGTTATTGATAATAAAGTAATGATAAAAGGAAAAGTGCCAAGCAAAAATGAATTGAAAGCATTGTTGGTAGATAATTTTGCAAATAACGCATGTTGTTCTGATGAAGTTTCAGGATCTTCTTGTTGCTCAACTGACGAAAGCGAAACGGGTTGTTGCTAATTATTAATAAAACTAACTAAATACCAACTATGTTATTTCAAGAAATTAAGAACACTTTTGAAGCATTGAAAGATAGTCCTATTTCAGAAGAAAGAAAAGCAGATTTGCAACCGTTTGTAGATTATATCCAATCTAAAGTTTCTAAAGGAAAGAATGTAAATCTAAACTTTATTTGCACACATAATTCACGTAGAAGTCATTTGTCTCAGGTATGGGCACAAGCTGCTGCATATTATTGTAATATAAAAAATGTGTATTGTTATTCGGGAGGAACCGAAGCTACTGCAATGTTTCCAATGGCTGTAAAAGCGTTAAGTGTTGTTGGTTTTCAAATTATGAAAATATCAGAAACAGAAAACCCCGTTTACAGTATTAAATATGCTGAAAATGAACATCCAATAATAGGATTTTCTAAAACGTATGATAGTGAATTTAATCCTCAAGGAGAATTTGCAGCATTAATGACTTGTTCTCATGCCGATGAAAATTGTCCTGTAATTTTAGGTTGTGAAAGTAGAATACCTGTTAGGTATGAAGATCCAAAAGCGTTTGATAATACGCCCCAACAAGCTGAAAAGTATATAGAAAGAAGCAATCAAATAGCGTCGGAAATGTTGTTTGTATTTTCTCAAATAAAGAAATAATGAAAAAGAGACTTAAATTTTTAGACCGATTTCTAACCTTGTGGATTTTTTTAGCAATGGCAATTGGAGTTGCCATCGGTTATTTCTTTCCTCAAGCTTCCACAATTACTGAATCTATGTCAGTTGGCACAACAAACATACCATTAGCAATTGGATTGATTCTAATGATGTACCCACCATTGGCAAAAGTTGATTATAGCTTAATTCCAACAGTTTTTAAAGACACAAAATTAATGTCCATGTCTTTATTTTTAAACTGGATTGTAGGTCCAATTTTAATGTTTGTGTTAGCAATAATATTTTTAAGAGATGAACCTGGGTACATGTCGGGTTTAATTTTAATTGGTTTAGCACGTTGCATTGCAATGGTAATTGTATGGAACGATTTGGCTGGAGCAAGCAGAGAATACGGTGCTACATTAATTGCCTTAAATAGTGTATTTCAAATAGTAACATACAGTTTTTATACGTGGTTGTTTATCACTGTTTTACCAAATTATTTTGGTTTAGAAGGTTTTGATGTAAATATTACAATCTTTGAAGTTGCTAAAAGTGTTTTAATTTATTTAGGAATTCCATTAATAGCTGGGTTCTTAAGTAGAAAATATCTAACAAAATATAAAGGTGAAGATTGGTATAATCGAAAATTTATTCCTTTTATTTCACCAATTACTTTAATTGCGTTGTTAGCCACAATTGTTTTAATGTTTAGCTTAAAAGGCGATTTAATTGTTGAAATTCCTTTTGATGTGCTAAAAATTGCGGTGCCTTTAGTTATTTATTTTATACTAATGTTTTTTGTGAGTTTCTTTATTGGGAAAGCAATGAATATAGATTATAAACGAAATGCTGCCGTTGCATTTACCGCTACAGGAAATAATTTTGAATTGGCAATAGCAGTTGCAATAGCGGTTTTTGGCATTAATTCTCAGCAAGCTTTTACAGGTGTTATAGGACCTTTGGTTGAAGTTCCAGTTTTAATTTTACTGGTGAAAGTCTCATTGTGGTTAAAGAAAAAATACTATAAATAGTTATGTTCGATTGGATTCAACAATTTGCAGATTGGTTGGTATTTGATGTTTTTAAATTAGAAGAAGGGAAACATTTAACGGAAGCATTAAATTTCTTTATTTACGATTCTATAAAGATTCTATTACTTGTTTTTGTAATCATCTTTTTTATGGGAATTGTTAATAGTTATTTTCCCGTTGAAAAAGTTAGAAATTATTTATCACGTAAAAAATTATATGGTTTTGAGTATTTTATGGCCTCACTTTTTGGTGTTGTAACTCCATTTTGTTCGTGTTCATCTGTACCTTTATTTATTGGTTTTGTAAAAGGTGGAATTCCTTTAGGAGTTACCTTTGCATTTTTAATTACCTCACCTTTGGTTAATGAAGTTGCTATTGGTTTATTTATAGGTTTATTCGGATTAAAAACAACAATAATTTATGTAATAAGTGGTGTTTTACTAGGGACAATTTCTGGTATAATTCTTCAAAAATTAAAGCTTGAAAAATATTTAACACCTTGGGTACAACAAGTATTAGAGAATTCGCAAAAAGAAACTGAACGTTTTGAGTTGGAAGGAATGTCATTAAAAGATCGTTTACCTTCAATATGGAAAGAAACCAGCACTATTTTAAAGGGAATAGTACCTTATGTAATTGTAGGTATTGCTATAGGCGGTTTAATGCATGGTTATATTCCAGATGGTTTTTTTGAAGAGTATTTAAGTAAAGATAATTGGTTTGCAGTACCAATTGCAACGTTGTTGGCTGTGCCCATGTATTCTGGAGCTTCAGGAATTTTACCTGTTATTCAAGTATTGGTTTCAAAAGGAATTCCTTTAGGTACGGCGATTGCTTTTATGATGGGTGTTGTAGGCTTGTCTTTACCAGAAGCAATGTTATTAAAAAAAGTAATGACTATTAAATTAATAGCCATTTTCTTTTCTGTGGTTACAGTTTGTATTATAATTTCGGGGTATGTATTTAATATTATTTTTTAATTATATAAATTTCACAAAATGAAAAATTTACAGTTAGTAGTAGTATTTTGTTTGCTTTTTGTTTCAGGGTATGGACAATCGGTTAACAAAATTGAAGTAATAGATTTTCACTCAACACACAGATGTATTACTTGCAAAGCAATTGAATCGAATACTAAATTAGTGCTAGAAACTAATTTTGAAAAAGAATTGAAAGATGGTACCATCAGTTTTCAAGTAGTAAATGTTGATGATGAAAATAATTATAAGCTTGCCGAAAAATTTCAAGCTACTGGAACCGCATTATTTTTAAATGTAATTTCTAATGGAGAGGAAAAACAAATAGATTTAACGCAGTTTGGTTTTATGTATGGAAAAAATACAGCAGAATTTACAAAAAGATTGAAAAGCAGAATCGAAAAGCAATTGAGTAAAATCTAATGGAATTCTTACAGGCACTACTTGAAAATTATAATATCCCAATTTTATCGGCTTTTGTTTTGGGCTTAATGACAAGTATTAGTCCTTGTCCTTTAGCAACAAACATTACAGCTACAGCTTTTATTTCAAAAAATATTGCAAGTAAAAGAAAGGTTTTTTTAAGTGGTGTTATTTATTCATTAGGAAGAGCTTTTAGTTATACTGTAATTGGACTTGTTTTATTTTTTGGGTCTAGTAAATTTCAAGTTGGCCGTTTTTTTCAACAAAATGGCGAAAAATATTTAGGACCGTTACTTATTATTTTTGGCTTAATTATGTTGAATATACTTAGGCTAAACTTTTTAGGAAAATTTAATTTTACCGAAAAATTATCAAAAAAATTTATTAATAAAGGGTTATTAGGCTCTTTTTTAATAGGGGTTCTTTTCGCTTTAGCGTTTTGTCCATATAGTGGCGCATTGTATTTTGGATTGTTAATTCCTATGACAATTTCTAGTCTTGACGGATTGTATTTGCCTATTGTTTTTGCAATAGGAACAGGAATTCCTGTAATTGTATTTACCTATTTATTAGCTTTTGCAGCATCGAAAATAAGTGTTTTTTATAATAGAATTGCTCAAGTTGAAAAATGGACACGTACTATTGCAGGAATTGTTTTTGTAATTACAGGAGTGTATTACATTTTTATTTTTGCCAACGTTTTTTAATTTTTTAAATTAGTAGAAAATAAATTGAGTTATGATTAAACTTCAAAAATTATTTAGAAATCCTATTTATCTATTGTTAACAGTGTTAATATCCATATTGCTTTTACTACTTTTGCTGAATTATATGTATGATATAGGTTATTATTTAGGAGGAGCATTACATAAATAGTTAAAATAGTTTTTAATGAAGTTAAGAAATATTCGTCGTTAATATAAATAAGTCTAAAATGAGTGAAAAGAAAAAACTGTTAGTAGCGGGTATTGTATTTGTAGTTACATTTTTAGTATTTAGAGCTATTTTTTCAAATTGGGAGTACTTAAAGTCTCTTGTTTTTGGAAGTTAAAAATGGTTGAGGATAAGACTTTTTGATTTATTTTACGCTTTTTAATTCATATCAAGCGAAACAAGTTCTTTTTGTAATTCTTCAACAAAAATTATTAAATCGTCAATTTCAACGTGATCCATCATAATAACTTTATACCAACTATTTGCACCATTATGAGTATCTGGAACTAGTCCAAATTTATGAGCAATATTTTTAGGAATATATTCCGATTTTAGAGTTACAATATTCATAAAAGGATCTCTAAAATACTCAATATTTAATGCATCCATTTGTTTTGTAAACCATTTGGTGCGCAGTAATAAGGTATTAATTTTTTCGAACCATCCGTAATAACCATAGCTAAATAATATCATCCAAACCGCAATGGCATTTGCTCCTGAGCGGCTACCTACTATGGTTAAATCCATTCCGTCTACATACTGTGCTTCTGTGGTTAACACATTTTCAATTAGTCCTTTTCTACATAAAAAAACACCGGTTCCGTATGGAGCCTGTAACATTTTATGTGCATCAATTGTGATAGATGAAATGTTGGGATTTTCAAAATTTATGGTAGAATTTTTGTTTGAAATCGGATAAATAAAACCACCAAAAGCACCATCTACATGAATTTTGAAAGCAACATTGTATTTTTCTAAAATTTCTGCATACATATCTGGATTATCAACAGAACCAAACATAGTTGTAGCCATGTTAGAAATAACCATAAAGTATTTTTTTCCATTCGAAATAAGATCTTTAACAATACTATCTAATTCGTCTTTTAAAATTTCCCTTGAATTAAAATCAACAGGAATACTTACATTTTCAATACTTAATAAATTAGACCCTTTATGAACAGAATAATGAGTGTCTTCAGAAGATAAAATCACCATTTCATCTAAAGTAGCATTAAATTCTTTTTTGTATAAATTTCTATAAACCCATAATGCTTGAATGTTTGCTTCGGTACCACCGGTAGCAATATAGCCATCATATTCATTTTCTTTTGCTTTAAAAATATCAACAGCTAAAACTTGAATAATTTCACGCTCTAATTCTTGAGAACCTTTAAAAGCTTCTTCACTTTTTCCTAAAGTATGACAACCAATATTGTTAGGGTTTGCAATAAATGATTTTAATAAAGGCGACTCATCTAAAAAAGAACCACTGGTGTTAAATACATTTTCATCTAACCTTGAGACAGGATAGCCCAAAGCCTTACTAGTTTGAAAATTTACATTTGCATTTAATGCGGTATCAATTCTTTTTATTAATTTTTCTTTTGAATATTTTTTCCAATACTTCATGTTAACCATAGTTATGAATTATGTAAAAAACACGTAAAATAAATATGTTTTTTAAATATTTCGCAAAAATATATAAATAATCTGTAATTAAATTAATTTTATGAAGATTTTTAAGAGGAAACTAAAATCCATATAAAAAGTAGTACTTTTATTTTTTAAAACAATAAATTTTTGGAATTAGAGATTCAAATAAAAACCTTACCAAATCAACCAGGTGTTTATCAATATTACGATAAAAACGGGACTATTTTGTATATAGGAAAGGCTAAAAACTTAAAAAAGAGAGTTGCTTCCTATTTTAATAAAAACCACGAGTACGGAAAAACGAGGGTTTTAGTAAAAAAAATAGCTACCATTAAACACATTGTTGTTAATACGGAAACGGATGCTTTATTGTTAGAAAATAACTTAATAAAAAAGTACCAGCCTAAATACAATGTGATGCTAAAGGATGATAAAACATATCCTTGGATTTGCATTAAAAAAGAACGATTTCCACGTGTGTTTTTAACAAGAAATGTTATAAAAGATGGTTCGGAATATTTTGGCCCGTATACTTCCGTAAGAACTGCAAAAGCATTATTAGATTTAATTAAAGAATTGTATCAATTACGCTCTTGTAATTACGATTTAAGTAGAAAAAATATAGCTGAATTAAAATATAAAGTGTGTTTAGATTTTCATATTGGAAATTGTAAAGGCCCTTGTGAAGGTTTACAAACTCAAGAAAGTTATAATACCAATATTGTAGCAATTAGAAATATAATTAAAGGAAACTTTAAAGAATCTATCAAATCTTTTCATCAATTAATGATTGATTTTGCAGATAAAATGGAATTTGAAGAGGCTCAAAAAATTAAAGAAAAGATTGACTTATTAGCCAATTATCAGTCAAAATCAACCGTTGTTAATCCTTCCATTACAAATGTAGATGTTTTTTCAATTGTTTCGGATGAGAGTTATAGTTATGTGAATTTCTTTAAAATATCAAATGGCTCAATTATTCAATCGCACACCATAGAAATTAAAAAGAAGTTGAACGAAACAGATAAAGAGTTATTAGAGCTCGCAATTGTTGAAATTCGTCAACGTTTTAATTCGCAATCTAAAGAAATTTATGTGCCTTTTATAGTTGATTTAGGTGAAGATTTAAAAGTTACCGTCCCTGTTTTAGGAGATAAAAAACGCATTGTAGATTTAAGTATTAGAAATGCAAAATATTTTAGACAAGAGCAGTTTAAACAGATAAAAATTGTAGATCCAGATCGACATGTAAAAAGGTTAATGTCGCAAATGAAAAAAGACTTACGCTTAAGTGCCGAACCAAGGCATATAGAATGTTTTGATAATTCAAATATACAAGGAACAAACCCGGTTGCTGCTTGTGTAGTTTTTAGAAATGGAAAACCTAGTAAAAAAGAATATCGCAATTTTAATATTAAAACTGTTGAAGGCCCAGATGATTTTGCCTCTATGGAAGAAGTAGTTTTTAGAAGATATAAACGATTATTAGAAGAAGGGCAGAGTTTGCCACAATTAATTGTAATAGATGGTGGAAAAGGACAATTATCATCATCTTTAAAAAGTTTAGATATTTTAGGGCTAAGAAATAAAATTGCAATTATAGGAATTGCAAAAAGACTCGAAGAAATTTATTATCCAGAAGATCCAGTACCGTTATATTTGGATAAAAAATCTGAAACGCTAAAGATAATACAACAATTACGGAACGAAGCACATAGGTTTGGCATAACGCACCATAGAAATAAAAGAAGTAAAAAAGCGTTAGACAATGAATTAGCGCAAATTTCTGGTATTGGAAAACAAACTGTTGTATCTTTATTAAAGCATTTTAAGTTTGTAAAAAGAGTTCGTTTGGCTTCAATTGAAGAGTTAGAAAAAATAGTTGGAAAAGCACGGGCAATAAAAATAATTAATTACTATAAAAATTTAAAAACAAAGTGAAAAGAACTTTAATTTTTGTTTTTTTTCTTACATTTTTGGTAAGTTTTTCCCAAGAAAAACCTAATAATCAAGATGTTAAAGTGGGTCTTGTTTTAAGTGGTGGTGGAGCAAAAGGCTTCGCGCATGTATCCGTTTTAAAAGTTTTAGAAGAAGCCGGAGTTCGAGTAGATTATATTGGAGGCACAAGTATGGGGGCAATTATTGGTGCGCTCTATGCTTCAGGATATACTGCAAATCAATTGGATTCAATATTAAAAGTAATAGATTTTGATATTATTCTAACGGATCAAATGCCACGAAAATCAAAACCATTTTATGAAAAAGAAATTGGAGAAAAATATGCACTTTCATTACCAGTTAAAAATAAAAGAGTTGGGATTCCCAGGGCTTTGTCTGAAGGACAAAGTGTACTAAATTTACTTACTAAATTAACACAACATGTTAATAATATTAACGATTTTAATAAACTACCAATTCCATTTGTTTGTATTGCAACAAATTTAGAAACAGGAAAACAAGAAGTATTAAATTCAGGTTTTTTACCCGAAGCGGTTAAGGCAAGTGGCTCATTCCCAACATTATTAGCTCCTGTAGAAAGTGATGGAAAAATACTTACAGATGGAGGGATTGTAAATAATTTTCCTGTTGATGAAGTTATAAGTATGGGTGCTGATGTTATAATTGGTGTAGATATTCAAAGTGGGTTAGATAAAAAAGATAATTTGAACTCGGCTGTAGCAATAATAAACCAAATAGTTGGTTTTCAGATGTATAAAACATTAAATTATAAATATAGCAAGGTTGATGTTCTTATAAAACCAGATGTGACTAATTATAACGTTATTTCTTTTGATAAGATTAATGAAATTATGAAAGCAGGTGATGTTGCTGCTAGAGAACAAATTGTCAATCTTAAGGCCATAGCAAAACAACAAACCACCAAAGAAACTGCTAAAATAGATACAAAACAGTTACAATACGATATTAGTGATATTAGGATTCAGGGGAATTTAAATTATACAAGAGCATATATTCTTGGTAAATTAAATCTAAAAAAGCAAGATAAAACAGATTATAATAAATTAATTCAAAGTATAAATAACCTTTATGCTACTGGCAATTTTGAAAATATTCAATATAAAATTTTAGATGATACCGAAAATGAAGAAGGTAGTATTTTAAGCTTAAAAGTTAAAGAGCATAGAATTTCTAATTATTTGCAACTTGGGGCACATTTTGATGACTTATACAAAACAGGTATTATTATCAATTCAACCGCAAAACACCTTTTAAATAAGAACGATATAATTTCCGCTGACATAATTTTAGGTGATAATATTCGATATAATTTCGATTATTTTATTGATAATGGGTTTTATACTAGTTTTGGTGTAAAATCGAGGTACAATAGTTTTAATGCAAATATAAATTTTGAGCTAACGAATTCAAATATTGAAGAGTCTAATGTTAATGAAATAAATTTAGTGTATGAAGATTTTACAAACCAAATATATTTTCAAACCGTTTTTAATAGAGAGTTCGCTTTGGGAATTGGTGGAGAACACAAACATTTAAAAGCATTTACAGAAACAATATCATCACTTAATTCTAATATAACTGCAAATAGAGAAAAAAGGTTGTATTTTGATAATTCACATTACTTAAATCTAATTGCATATTTAAAAATTGATACCTATGACAAAAAGTATTTTCAAAAGCATGGAGTGTTTTTAGATACAGGTTTTAGATGGTTTTTAAGTTCTAGTGATTACGGTAATAACTTTAATTCCTTCTCTCAATTAAAAGGAAAGTTTGGTTTTGCGCATACTTTTTTCAATAAATTAACAACACATTTTATTTCAGAAGCTGGTTTTACAATTGGTGATAATAATAATAGAGCCTTAGATTATAATGTTGGTGGGTATGGCGAAAACTTTATAAATTCATTTATACCATTTTACGGATATGATCTAGCAGAATTAACAGCTGATGCTTTTTTAAAATCTGGTTTAACGTTAAGGTATGAGTTTTTGCCTAAAAATTATTTTTCCGCAACAGCTAATTATTCGAGAGTAGAGCCCGATTTATTTAATGAAGGAAGGGTTTTTGAAAACACCAAATCTGGTTATATGGTAGGTTATGGAATAGACACTTTTTTAGGACCTATTGAAATAAATTATTCTTGGTCTCCAGATCATTCTAAAAAGTATTGGCATTTTAATGTTGGGTATTGGTTTTAAAAAAAGCCCTACAATTAAGCAGGACTTTTATAAGATATTGTATGCATTATTCAATTAATTCACCACTGTTATTGGTAAATTCAAAATTTAAATATTGATAAGCATCTCTTGGTAAAATTTTAATCCACTTTTTGTGTTTTGCAAGCCATCTGTGTTGTATAGATGGGATACCTTTTTTTAAATAGGCAGCAATAAAAGGATGTACATTTAGTACAAGCTTTTTATGATCTTTTAATGTAATTAATTTTTCTAATTCAGCCTCAATTTTGTCTATTAGAACAATTGGTGCCTCAACCTCTCCTAAACCACTCGGATTAGGTTCTTGAGTTTTAATTACTAATTCAGGTCGTACTCTTTGTCTTGTAATTTGAACTAAACCAAATTTACTTGGAGGTAATATTTTATGTTTTGTTCTATCAAATGCCATTTCATTTCTTAAATGATCATAGAGTTTTTGTCTATGTTCTGCTGTGTGCATATCAATAAAATCTACAACAATAATTCCTCCCATATCACGCAATTGTAATTGTCTAGCAATTTCAGAAGCAGCAATTAAGTTAACTTCTAATGCAGTATCTGCTTGAGACATTGCTTTATTAGATCTATTACCGCTATTTACATCAATTACATGAAGTGCTTCGGTGTGTTCAATAACTAAATAAGCTCCTTTACTCATTGAAACTGTACGCCCAAAAGATGTTTTAATTTGACGTTCGATTCCAAATTTTTCAAAAATTGGATGTTTCGAATTGTATAAGGATACAATAGACTCTTTTTCAGGTGCAATTTCTTGTAGATATTCTTTGGTTTCTAAATACATTGTTTCATCATTTGTTACAATACTTGTAAAAGAATCATTAAAAATATCTCTTAAAATTGAAGAGGCTCTATTTAACTCACTTAATACTTTTATAGGTGTTTGTGGTCCTCTAGTATTTCTAATTTTTTTACACATTACCACCCATCTTTCTAAAGAGTTTTGTAAATCTTTATCTAAATCTGCTACTTTTTTATCTTCGGCAACAGTTCTAATAATAACTCCAAAACCTTTAGGTTTAATGCTTTTAATTAGTCTTTTTAATCGTTCTTTTTCTTCTGGGTTCTGTATTTTTTGTGATACGGAAACTCTGTCTGAAAAAGGAACTAAAACCAAATACCTACCTGCTATTGAAATTTCAGAACTCATTCTGGGTCCTTTTGTAGATATAGGTTCTTTAACTATTTGAACTAATAAGTTTTGACCTGTTTTTAATACATCAGCTATAGATCCATTTTTATCAATGTCTTTTTCTAGCTGAAAGTTTTTTAAAGTGTAATCTTTAATTTTACCTGTGCTTATACCTTTTATAAATTTATTTAATGATTTTAACTGTGCACCTAAATCGTGATAATGTAAAAAACCGTCTTTTTCGAAGCCTACGTTCACAAACGAAGCGTTCAAGCCAGACAATACTTTACCAATTTTTGCTAAAAAAACATCTCCAACAGAAAATTTATTTTCGTTAGATTCATTATTTAAGGCAGTTAATCTACCATCTTTTAATAAGGCAAAATCAATATCAGAGGAATTCGATCGTATAATTAATTCTGTTTTCACTCTGAATTGTTTTTATGTTCAAATTAAAAATTTGAACGATTTATAATTAAGTTTTACAGGAATTTTTACCCAACAATAGTTACTAGTAGCAACTATCTATTTCAATGAACTTTCTTTAAAGTCAAAGAAAAAGTAAGCTAAGCTTACTTTTTCTTTTTGTGTCTATTAGCTCTTGCTCTTTTTTTACGTTTATGAGTAGAGATTTTAGCTCTTTTTCTTTTTTTACCACTTGGCATAATAGAATGTTATTTAGTATTAATAAATCTTTTTAATTAGTTAACTTTAACCTTGCTTTTTACACCTTCTACAAAAACTTTTGCAGGTTTAAAAGCTGGTATGTTGTGTGCTGGTATTTTAATTGTAGTATTTTTAGAAATGTTTCTTCCAGTTTTTTCAGCTCTTGTTTTAATTATAAAACTACCAAATCCTCTTAAGTAAACATTATCTCCTTTTTCTAAGGAAGTTTTCACCTCGTCCATAAACGCTTCTACAGTTGCTAAAACATCTGTTTTTTCTATTCCAGATTTATCTGAAATATTTGATACGATTTCTGCTTTCGTCATTTTTAAATATATTTATATATGTTATTATAAAATTAAGACGGCAAATATAGGATATAATAATCAAAATCAAAAAGTTAATTCATTAAAATTTAATCAATTAAAACATGTAATATTGCATTTCTTAAATAAAGTGATGAAATTTTCTAACCAATTAACAGTCTGGTATTTACATAATAAAAGAGATTTGCCCTGGCGAGCAACTAAAAATCCATATTATATTTGGTTGTCAGAAATTATTTTGCAACAAACTAGAGTAGACCAAGGAATGGCTTATTATTTTAAGTTTGTGGAGCAATTTCCAAGTATTTTTGATTTGGCTGCCGCTTCAGAAGAAACAGTTTTAAAATTGTGGCAAGGGTTGGGGTATTATTCTAGAGCTAGAAACTTGCACTTTTCAGCAAAATATGTGGTTAATGAGTTGCAAGGTGAATTCCCTTCAAAATATAAAGAACTTTTAAATTTAAAAGGTGTTGGAGATTATACAGCTTCTGCAATTGCGTCTATTTGTTTTAATGAACCTACAGCTGTTGTTGATGGAAATGTATATAGAGTTTTGTCGCGTTATTTCGGAATTGATACACCTATTAATTCATCAAATGGAATTAAAGAGTTTAAACAGTTAGCGCAAGCACTTATTAATACTAAAATTCCTGGAACACATAACCAAGCTGTTATGGAATTTGGAGCAACAGTTTGCAAGCCGCAAAACGCAGATTGCAATAACTGTCCGTTAAATAATAGTTGTGTTGCTTTATCTAAAAGCATAATAAAAACATTACCTGTAAAAGAAAAAAAGCTTAAAATACGAAAGCGATACTTTAATTATTTGGTAATAAAAACTAAAAATAAAACAACGCAACTTGTAAAAAGAGAAAAAGGAATTTGGTTAAATATGTACCAATTCCCCTTGGTTGAAACCGATAAACCAATAAATCAACAAGAATTAATTGAGCACAGTACTTTTAATGAATTAGTTGATTTTAATACTGTAACAATTAAACTACATACCAAAAGTGTAAAACCACATAAATTATCTCATCAACATATTTATACAAAGTTTTGGATAATAGAAACACCTAATTCATTAAAATTTAGACATTCATGGAGCGATATTAAAAAATATCCTGTTCCAGTTTTAATAGATAATTTTTTAAATGAGTTTAATTACAACTAAAATTTTTAGTACTTTTGATTAATCAATAATACATAAAAAAATGGCTGGAACAATAAACAAAGTAATTCTTATTGGACATTTAGGAGACAACGTTAAAATGCACTATTTTGAAGGTGGAAATTCAATAGGTCGTTTTCCTTTAGCCACTAATGAAACCTATACCAATAAACAAACAGGTGATAAAGTAACAACAACAGAATGGCATAATATTGTTGTTAGAAATAAATTAGCCGAAATTTGCGAAAAATATTTAACTACTGGAGACAAAGTTTACTGCGAGGGTAGAATAAAAACACGTCAATGGGAAGGTGAAGATGGCTCTAAAAGATATACTACAGAAATTCACGTTGCAGATATGACTTTTTTGTCTACCAAAAAGGAGTTGAATTCTCCACAATCAAGTGTTGAAAACAAACAGGTTGAAACTCCAAAAAATGAGACTTCTACCAATGAAGTTGAAGATGATTTACCATTCTAAGTTTAATTTAATAAAAAATAATTGGATCCTGAACCCACATTTTTAATCACTAATTTTATCGAAAGCTTAAATATTTTGCTACTTATTAGTTTTGCAGTGTTATTTTTATTGTTGATTCTTTCAGCTTTAATTTCTGGTGCAGAAGTTGCTTTTTTTTCACTTTCTAAAGCTACACTATCAGATGTGTTAGAATCGGACTCTGACAAACAAAAAGCAGTTGTTGACTTGTTAAAAGATCCGCAAAAACTTTTGGCTACTATATTAATTTCAAACAATTTTATTAATATTTTAGTGGTATTGATTTTTGCCTATATAGGTGAAATTATTTTTAGTGATATTGCATCAGATTTGCTAAAATTTTTAATTGAAGTTGTATTAGTTACTTTTTTAATTTTACTTTTTGGTGAAGTTTTGCCAAAGGTTTATGCAACCAGAAATTCATTAAAATTTGCAACTTTTATGGCGGTTCCATTAAAAGTTTTAAATTCACTTTTATCAGTTGTTAGTCTGCCTTTAATGAGCATAACTAATAGTATTGAAAATAAATTGGGGAAGAAAAAATCTAGCCTATCTGTAGAAAAATTATCTCAAGCGTTAGAATTAACTTCAAATGAAGCCACAACCAAAGACGAGCAAAAAATTTTACAGGGAATTGTTAATTTTGGGAATACTGAAACAGGTCAAATAATGACTCCTAGAATTGATGTTTTTGCACTTTCTAGTAGCGAACCTTACGATGTTATTATAGATAAAATTGTAACAAAAGGGTTTTCTAGAAATCCGGTCTATAATGAAAATACCGACAATATAATAGGTGTTTTATATGCCAAAGATTTACTACCTCATTTAAATAAAAAAGATTTTAAATGGCAAGATGTTATAAGAGAGCCTTATTTTGTTCCAGAAAATAAAAAACTTGACGACCTGTTAAAAGAATTTCAAGAAAAGAAAAATCATTTAGCAATTGTAGTGGATGAGTACGGCGGAACAAGTGGTGTAATTTCTCTTGAAGATGTTATTGAAGAAATTGTGGGCGATATTAATGATGAATTTGATGACGACGATATTTCTTATTCTAAATTAGATGCAAATAACTATGTGTTTGATGGTAAAACCAATTTAAAAGATTTCTATAAAATACTAGAAATTGAAGACACAGAAATATTTGATAAAAATAAAGGCGAATCTGAAACAATTGCTGGGTTTATATTAGAAATTTGTGGAAAATTTCCTAAAAAGAATGAAATAATAAAGTTCGGTTCTTATACGTTTAAAATTGAGTCTATGGATAAAAAAAGAATCAAACAAATAAAAGTTACCATTAATAGAAACAAATAGAGTAGAATGAGAAATTTTATTTTAATGTTAGCAGTTATTTTAATGATTGTTTCTTGTACAAATAATACGTTGCCAAAACCAAAACCTTTTTTAAAATTACAGTATCCAGAAATTACATATTCAAAATTTAATTCAGATTGTCCTTATATTTTTGAATTTTCTGAAATGGCTATAATTTCTTTAAAAGAAAACTGTTGGGCAACTATTAAATATCCAAGATTAAAAGCAACAATTCATATTACGTATAGAGAAGTTAACAATAACTTAAATGAAATTTTAAGAGAAATTGAAAAGCTAACCTACGAACATACTATAAAAGCAGATGCTATTCCAAATGCGTTGCCTTATGAAAATTTTGATAAAAATGTATTTGCTAAATTGTATAATGTTGAAGGAAATGTAGCTTCAAACATTCAATTTATGGCAACAGATAGTGTAAAAAATGTGCTTGCAGGCTCTTTATATTTTTATACAAAACCAAATTATGATTCAATTTTACCTGCTATAAAATATATAGAAAAGGATATTATTCATTTAGTTGAAACTTTAGAATGGAAATAAAATCAAACAAAAAATACAAGTACACAAAAACCATAAGAAACTGGCTTTTGTTGGGGTTGATAATGTTAATTGGACAAGTTATTATTGGTGGAATTACTAGGTTAACGGGTTCTGGACTTTCAATAACACGTTGGGATATTATTACAGGAGTTATTCCACCACTAAATGCTGAAGAATGGTTGCATGAATTTAATTTATATAAAGAAACACCTCAGTTTCACAAAATAAATTCTACATTTACTATACAAGATTTTAAATTTATTTATTTCTGGGAATATTTTCATAGACTTTGGGTACGCGCTTTAGGGTTTATATTTTTAATCCCTTTTCTAATTTTTGTGGTTAGAAAAAAAATTAATGGCTATTTAATTAAAAGACTTGGATTAGTAGTTTTTTTAACAATTTTAACTGCTTCGGCTGGTTGGATTATGGTAAAAAGCGGATTGGTAAACAGGCCTTGGGTAAATGCTTACAAACTCACAATACATTTTATGCTAGCCTTGTTAGTAATAACAGCAATGGTAAAAACTATTGCAGATGTATATAATTTTGGAACGCGTAAAGCAAACAAATCTAGAAAAATAGTTTCATTAGTTTTGGTAATTACTTTTATTCAAATGATTTTTGCAGGACTAATGTCTGGTATGCGAGCTGGTTTGTATTATCCAAGTTGGCCAAATATGAATGGTGAATTTTTGCCAGCAGTCTTATTAAATTCTGAAAACTGGATTTGGGAAAATATGATAAATTACGATAGCTATTTATTTGCACCAGCATTTATACAATTTACGCATAGAATGTTGGCTTATTTATTATTAGTAATTACAATTTACATGTTTTTGAAGCTTCGTAATAAAATTACAGTATTTAGTAAGAACTGGTTGAATACTATCTTGTTTTTACTAATATTACAAGTTGTTTTGGGAATATTAACGGTACTTAATGTTGAGGGTAAAATACCTTTGTTTTTAGGTACAAGTCACCAATTGGTGGGTGTGTTATTTTTAATAAGTTTGTTGTTTTTAAATTACTCTTTAAGGGAACAAAAGAATAAAAAAACTCCAATTTAATAATTGGAGTTTTAAAATTTTAAAAAAAGAATTTATTATTTTATAACATCTTCAACTTCTTTTTTAACTTTTTCAGCTCCTTCTTTTACAGCTTCGGCACCTTCTTTTACAGTTTCTTTAACAGTCTCCGAAGCTTCTTTTGCATCAGCACTTAAAGAGTCAACAGCTTTTTCAACACCTTCTTTAAGGCTCTCTGCACCTTCTTCTACAGCGTCTTTAGCTTCTTCGGCAGCATCTTTAACACCATCCGCAGCAGCCTCAACTTCAGTTGAAACAGCGTCTTTTAGTTCTTTCTTCTCAGTTTCTTTACAAGAAATTGTAATTACACTAACTATTGCAATTGCAATTAATAGTTTAAATGTTTTCATTTTTAAATTGATTTTTGAATTAATTAATTACAAATTAACAACAAATTCTTTACTAAGAATATAATTTTTGAATTTTTATTCTATAACATCTTTATTTTCAGAAGTTTCCTTAATTATTAAATCTATTTCTGTAGATTTAGATACCGAGTATAAATCTCCACCTGCTATTTTGTTGATTTTTTCAGCAATAGCTTCTTTATTTAACTTGTTAGAATCAAAAGTAAAAAGTCCTTTTTTAGATTCAAAATCTACTTTCGTGTAGGTAATACCTTCTACTTTAGAAAGTTTAGATTGTATTAACCTAGCGCATCCTATTTCGCAGGTCATTCCTTCAATTTCAACCTCAATACTTTTGTAATTGGCTGCCACCTCAGGTTTTTCAGTTTCGTTTTTAGTTTCTAAAGATTTTTTTTCAGTTTCATTACAAGAAAACGCTGCAAAAATAAAAAGAAGAACGATTAACTTTTTCATAATTAGCTTAATTTTAAATATTTAAACAAAAGTAGCAACTAATAATTTCAAATCCGAATATTTATCCGAATTTTGCATTTTATTAACAACAATGGAAAATAAAAATTTACGTTGGGTTTATCTAGCTACACTTGCTTTAATTTGGGGAAGCTCTTTTATTCTAATGAAGAGAGCGTTATTAGTTTTATCACCAATACAAGTTGGTGCCTTAAGAACATTATTTACAGCTATATTTTTAATTTTAATTGGAGGTAAAAAAATATTTAAAATTAAAAGACGTCATTGGTATTATTTAACTTTAAATGGTTTTTTAGGTACTTTTTTTCCCGCTTTTTTGTTTGCCTTTGCCATTGATAAAATTGACAGTTCTATTGCTTCAATTTTAAATTCTTTAACACCATTAAACACGTTAATTTTTGGAGCTCTGGTTTTTGGATTTAGTTTTAGGAAACGACAATTAATAGGAGTTTTAATTGGCTTAATTGGTACTTTAATGCTTATTTTAAAAGGGGCTGAGTTAAATCCCAATCAAGATTATTTTTATGCAAGTTTTATTTTAATAGCTTCAATTGGTTATGCACTAAATGTTAATATTTTAAAAAAGTATTTATTTGATCTAGATGCTTTAAGTATTACTGTAGCTAATTTTGTATTGCTTATAATTCCTACCTTAATTGTGTTGTGGTTTACAAACTTTTTTGAATCTTTTGAACTTAATGAGTCCACTAAAAAAGGGATGTTTTATTTAGCAATTTTAGCTGTTTTTGGTACTGGTTTGGCGAAAATTATGTTTAACAGATTAATACAAATATCTACACCAATATTCTCATCTTCAGTTACATACTTAATACCAATTGTAGCAATTACTTGGGGAATTTTAGATGGAGAAAAAATAACTTTATTTCAAGTTGTTTCAGGTGCTATTATAATGTTTGGGGTTTATTTGGTAAACAAATCTAAATAAAAAAGGCTGTCTAAAAAATGTTTCTTTTTAGACAGCCTTTTTTTAATATTTTAGAAGTTGAAGTATTAAAAATCTTCTTCAGAAACTCCTTCGTTTACTTTAGCATCAATTAATTTAAATTCAACTTTTTGAGGACCTAAACTACCAGTCTTTGTTCCTGCAAATTTAACTCCGTTAAATTCTTTATAATCGCTATAGGTTGCTTCAGTTTTTTGAGTTTGACCACCCATACTTACTGTTTGTACTTCTTTTACTTTTAAACCAGTTTCAACATCAAAATAAATATCAGTAGAAACAATTTCTCCTTTTGTAGATATTACATAAGCATCTTTACCATCTAAAGATTCAATACCAGACAATTTTGAGTTTTCGTTGTTTAGTAACCCCATTTCTAAGAAAGTACCTAAAGTGTTTGTCATTTCAGAAGCCATATTTTCTGGTAATGGTTGTTTGTTCATAGTAACACCGTCTTTACTCATAACTATCTTTTGCATTACATTACCACCCATACTAGTTTCGTTAGCATATTTAGTAGCTGTTCTTTTTTCAGTACTTGAAATTACACTACCCATTACTTCTGCTTCATACGTAACTAGTGTGCTTTCTAGAGCTTTAATTTTATCTGCTCCACCAATCGCATTAAAATAACCATCAATTACAGATTGCTTAGTAACGTCATCAGCAATTGCTACTGATTTTTCTGAAGCTTTCTTGGCTGCAGCTGCTGCTTTTAAAATTGACTCTTCGGTTGGTTTAAAAATTACTTCGTAAGTTTTTGCGTTTGTAACTAAATTCTTTGTATATTTTTGAATGTCTTTAATAGTAATGTTATTAACAATTTCTTCGAAATTTTCAGGATCATTCATATTATAATCTTCACGGTAAAAGTTTCTTAATAAACTCATATCATATCTATTATAATTTTTTTGATCTTCTCTTTCTTTTTTATAATTAGTTAATGTTTTATCAAGATCTAATTGTTGAATATCTCCGTTTGCTATTTTTTTAATTTCATTGTGAACAATACCAACTAGCTTTTCAACTTTTTCTGGATCACAATCAAACGAAACGGAAATTGAAGCTTCATTTATTGGTCTTTTAGAGATACTACTTCTAGCGGAAGCACCGTAAGTTCCTCCTTCTTCTTCTCTAAGTGTTTCGGTATATCTCAATTGCAGAATATCTCCTAAAGCTTTTGCAAGCATCGCATTTTTTAGAGAGTATTTCATGTTGTTTTTATACGAAACTCTTACAGAACTTTTAGGGTCTTCCATTTTAAGAAAAATATCCTTATCAATGGCATTTGAAACCCAGTTAACAGAATTGTCTTTCCACATTTCCATTTCTTGATTTGTGTCTAGACTAGCAATATATTTTTCTAATAAAGGTTTTAGGCTCTCTTTTTCAACATCTCCAACAATAAAAAATTCAAAATCAGCTGCATTATTAAATCTCTCTAAATAAATTTGTTTAGATTTTTCAAATGACATCTCATCTACTAAATCTTGGTTAAAAATACGTTGTGTTGGGTGATTTTTACCGTAAAGTGTAGTTGTTAAACTATCGTTCATTTTTTCACTAATATTCTCGCTTCTTCTAATCAGATAGTTTTTTACATTTTCCATTAAAACTTTATATGCATCTTCTTCAAAACGAGGTTTTTCAAAAGTTAAATAAACCATTTGAAGCATTGTTTCAACATCTTTTGTTGAAGATGATCCTGAAACACTTTCAGATAAAGAAGAAATATTAACCGACGTAGATGCCGTTTTTCCTGCAAGTACTTTAGGTAAATCTGTTCTTGAAAAATCTCCTAAACCAGAAAACTGGGCTACACCAGTTGTAAGTGCTGCAGATGCCAATAAAACATCGTCTATTAACGAATTTCCACCGTAACTTATGGCACTTAATTTTACGTCATTTTCGTTCTTATCAGCAAATTTATAGTGAACTTTTATGCCATTACTTAAGGTAAAAGTAGTTGCCTCAATTTCTTTATTAAAGTTTTCTGAAACTATTTTACCTTCATTTATCTCTACACCTGAAATTAGTGTTTTTCCGCTGAAAGAATCTTTATAAGCAGTTATTGAATTATCATTTTCCACTTCGTTAATAATCGCTAAAGTACTTTCTTTAGTTAAATTATTATTTCCTTTTACACCAGTTACAACAATAGCTCTATTGTTTTTTGTGTATAATGGTTTTAGGAAATTGTTAACCTCTTCTAAATCAATAGTTTCAAGAATATTTTTTGCAATTTCATATTCTTCAACTAGATCTGTCATTGTTTCATTCTCAAGGTAATTTTGTTGAATTGTTCTAATAATTCTTCCGTGAGAAATATCGTTTATTTTAGCAATTTGAGTTTCGTAGTTGTTTTTTATTTGAGCAATTGTTCTGCTTATTTCTGCTTCAGTAAAACCAAATTTAACTGCTCTGTTTAACTCTGTTAAAGCAGCTTTAAAAGCTTCGTGTTGTTGGTTTGGTTTAGGATAAACTGCAAGGCTAAGTTGTTTTTTTGTTCTTACAAAATTTCCATAATTAAAACGTGCCGCCATAAAAGGAGCATCTGGTTTTTCAGTTATTTCACTTATTCTAGAAGATAACATGGTTCGAACCATGCTATTAATTAATGATTCTTTTAAATCTTTAACGGTTTGATCTGCTAACGATCTAGGATGATTTATGGTAAATGAAATATTTGAAGTTGTTACTTCTTCGTCCATACCAACTGTAAATAACATTTCTTCATTATCCGGAATTTCAACTAAAAAACGCTCTTTTGGGTTTTCTACAGCCGGAATATTTGAAAATTGTTTGATGATTTTTTGCTCAATTTCATCCACATCAATATCTCCAACTATTGCAATTGCTTGTAAATCTGTCCTATACCAGTCATGGTAGAAGTCTCTTAAAGCTTTGTATTCAAAACCTTCTACAATATCCATTAAACCAATTGGTAAACGTTCAGAGTATTTAGAATTGCCAAACATAACTGGAAGTGTTTGTTCTAAAATTCTCATTTGTCCGTTTTGTCTTGTTCTCCACTCCTCTTTAATTACACCTCTTTCGGCATCAATTTCTTCGTCGGTAAGCAACAGATAATTAGACCAATCGTTTAAAATTAATAAGGCAGTATCTACTAAACCATCTTTAGTAGGAATGTTGTCTAAGTTATACACAGTTTCATCAAAACCTGTGTATGCGTTAATGTCTTTTCCAAATACAGCTCCGTGTTTTTGAAGCGTATTTAAAATACCTTTTCCGGCAAAGTTCTTTGTTCCATTAAATGCCATATGTTCTAAAAAGTGAGCCAACCCTTGTTGGTCATCATTTTCTAATACTGAACCAACATTTTGAATTATATAATAACTAGCTGCATTTTTAGTTACATCCGTATTATAAATATAATAAGTCATTCCATTTTCTAGTACCCCTTTTTTAATTTTCTGGTTTACAGGTAATGGTTCTTCTAAATTTACTTTTTGCGCAAAAGTGTTAAAACTTAAAATTAGCGCGAAAAAGCTTAAACAATAAAATTTTCTCATAGGTGTTGATTTGATAGAATTAAGATTAAATATTACATACTTGTAGCATGTTTTTTCTTTTTGTTACATTTTTTTTAAAAGAAGATGTAGGATTCTTTAAATTGAATTTTAAGAATCAAATTTAAAAAACTTTTATCCTTTTTAAGTTCATTTCGAATAAATTAACTAAACATTAAGAGAATATAGTTTAAGAGGTTAAAAATGAGGACTTTCTTATAGTTAATTTTGTTTTGCTGAATAAGAAAAAAACTTTATATTTGCACCCGCCTTAATTGAAAAGGTAATTATTTATTAATAAAGCGAATAAAAACTATACGTATGTATGCAATTGTAGAAATAGCAGGGCAGCAGTTTAAAGTAGCGAAAGACCAAAAGGTTTACGTACATCGTTTACAAGAAGCAGAAGGAAACAAAGTTTCTTTTGATAAAGTTCTTCTTTTAGATAACGATGGTGCAGTAACAGTTGGCGCCCCAGCTATCCAAGGAGCCGAAGTAACGGCTAAAATTTTAGGTCACTTACAAGGTGATAAAGTAATCGTTTTCAAAAAGAAACGAAGAAAAGGATACAGAAAAAAGAATGGTCACCGCCAAGCTTTAACTGAAATTCAAATTGAAAGTATTGCTGAAAGTGGTGCTAAAAAAGCAGCTCCTAAAAAAGAAGCAGCTCCAAAAGCAGAGAAAGCTGTAGAACCAAAGGCAGATGCATCGAACGATTTAAGTTCAATGACAGTTGCTGAATTAAAAGCTTTAGCTAAAGAAAAAGGTCTTGAAGGCTACACTTCTTTAAAGAAAGCTGAGTTAATTGAAGCATTAAGTAAATAAGAACTAACATTTTAAAACCATAACATCATGGCACATAAAAAAGGAGTAGGTAGTTCGAAGAATGGTAGAGAATCAGAATCGAAACGACTAGGAGTAAAAATATTTGGCGGACAAGCTGCTATTGCAGGTAACATTATTATCCGTCAAAGAGGAACTCAACACCACCCTGGTGAAAACGTATATATGGGAAAAGATCATACTTTACACGCAAAAGTGGATGGTTTGGTAAAATTCCAAAAGAAAAAAGACAACAGATCTTATGTTTCTATTGAGCCTTTTGAAGCTTAAGAAATAATTTTCTTTAAATTTTTAAAAACTCCCAAACTAGTAAAAAGTTTGGGGGTTTTTTTATGAGCTTATTTTGTACATTTGCTATCTTATGTACTTTTTATACAACATACTTATTTTTAAAGCCAGTTTAATTTTAAAAATACTGGCACTTTTCAATAAAAAAATAAAATTTTTTGTTGATGGACGTAAACAAACTTTTACAAAATTAAAACAGCATATTAAAAAAACAGACCATGTAATTTGGATGCATTGTGCTTCATTAGGAGAATTTGAACAAGGCAGACCAATTTTAGAAAAATTAAAAGAAAAATATCCCACAAAAAAGATTGTATTAACTTTTTTTTCGCCATCGGGTTACGAGGTTAGAAAAAATTACAACGGAGCAGATGTAGTATGCTATTTACCGTTAGATTCTGTTAAAAATGCTAAAAGATTTCTAGATATTATTCATCCAGAAACTGCAATTTTTGTAAAATATGAATTTTGGCCAAACTTATTAAAAGAATTAAAGGTTAGAAATATTGACACCATTTTAATTTCAGGTATTTTTAGAAAAAATCAAGTGTTTTTTAAATGGTATGGCGGTTTTATGCGAAAAGCTTTAAGAGCATTCTCTTACTTTTTTGTGCAAGATAAATCATCTGAAAACTTATTAAAAAGTATAAAAATTGAGCATGTGAGAGCTTGTGGAGATACTCGTTTTGATAGAGTTTATGAAATTACAAAACAAGATAATACACTCGATTTTATTTCAAAATTTAAGAATAATACCTACACATTGGTTGCAGGAAGCACTTGGAAAGAAGATGAGGAATTACTAGTTGATTACATAAATAACAAGGCTTCAGCAAAAGAAAAGTTTATTATTGCGCCTCATAATATAAATGCAAAAGATATTCAAGAATTAAAAAAATCGATTACTAAAAAGGTTGTTTTATTTTCAGAAAAAGAAGATAGAGAGCTTCAAGAATATCAAGTTTTTATTATTGATACTATCGGGATTTTAACAAAAGTGTACAGTTATGCTGATATTGCTTATGTTGGTGGAGGTTATACAAAATCTGGAGTCCATAATGTGTTAGAGCCAGCAACTTTTGGTGTACCAATAATTGTTGGACCAAATTATAGTAAATTTATTGAAGTAATAGAATTAGTTGCTAAAGAGGCTTGTTTTTCAGTAAATAATTCTCAAAAATTATCCGTACTTTTAAGCAGTTTTTTTAGTGATAAAATTAAAAGATTAGAAACAGGTTCAAAAGCATTGAATTATGTGATTAATAAAACAGGGTCTACCGCAAAAATTTTAAAATACTTAAAATGATTAGAGAAAAATTAGAGAACTTTTATTCTTATGTTTTTGAAAAAGAATTATTAGATGAAATTGAGCAAGTTGGAGTGTATAAAAAATTACGTGAAAACGAATTGTTAGTTGATTTAGGTGATCAAATGAAAGGAGTTCCACTATTATTAGATGGTGCTATAAAAATTGTAAGAGAAGATAAAAAAGGTGAAGAAATATTGCTTTATTTTTTGGAAAAAGGCGATACCTGTGCAAGTTCGTTTGCTAGCGCAATTTCAAATGGAAAATGTGGTATTAGAGCAATTGCAGAAAAAGAATCTGAAATAATTTTCCTTCCAAAGGAAAAACTGGATGATTGGTTAGTTAAATACAAAAGTTGGAGAAATTTTGTAATAGATAGTTATAATATTCGTCTAAATGAAATGATGGAAACCATAGATAC
The DNA here is from genome assembly GCF_014646675.1 of Lutibacter litoralis. GTDB lineage: Bacteria > Bacteroidota > Bacteroidia > Flavobacteriales > Flavobacteriaceae > Lutibacter > Lutibacter litoralis. The sequence continues at coordinate 51,993 of NZ_BMNS01000007.1, forward strand.
TTTGGCATTTATGAAAATGGATGAGCGATTGTACAAATACCTTAAAGATAAAGCTCAAATATTGCGTGAAACTACTTTAAACACCACGCATCAAGATATTGCTTACGATATGCATACCTCTCGAGTAGTAATTTCAAGGTTGTTAAAACAATTAGAGAATGAAGGTAAAATTAAGCTACACAGAAATAAAATTGAGATTTTAGAATTTTAAATACGTAACAAAAGTTACATAACAACGTATTTTATACAATACTTTTATAGTTCTAACTAATTAAATAAATTATGGAATTTATTACACAACCTTGGGCTTGGTATGTTGCTGGACCGATTATAGCCTTGGTCATGTTTTTACTGTACTACTTTGGTGAGCGTTTTGGAGTTTCTTCAAATTTAGAAACGTTATGCTCTATAGGTGGAGCTGGAAGATTTGTTGATTATTTTAAAATCGATTGGAAACAAAACTCTTGGAATTTAATATTTGTTGCCGGTGGAATTACAGGAGGTTTTATAGCTTCGCAATGGCTTTCACCAACAGATGTTGTTGCTATAAACCCGCAAACAATTCAAGATTTAGCGGATATTGGAATTCAAAATGCAGGAGCTACTTATTTACCTGAAGAAATTTTTAGCATTGAAACAATGTTATCACTTAAAGGCTTTTTAATTCTGTTAATTGCAGGAATTATGGTTGGATTTGGTGCTCGTTGGGCGGGTGGTTGTACTTCTGGCCATGCAATTGTGGGCCTAAGTAATTTAGAACTTCCATCGTTAATAGCCGTCATCGGGTTTTTTATTGGAGGCTTAATTATGACTTGGTTTATTTTACCATTATTATTTTAAAAAGAGAAACATGAAATATATAAAGTTTTTTTTAGTAGGTATACTCTTTGGAATAGTAATGAGTAAAGCTGAAATAATTTCGTGGTACAGAATATACGAAATGTTTAAATTTCAATCGTTTCATATGTATGGAATTATTGGATCAGCAGTTCTTTTAGGAATGATAAGCATGTTTTTATTCAGAAAGAAAATGGTAAAAACATTTGAAGGAAATGAGATTCATGTGCCACCAAAAAAATCAGGATTGTATCGTAATTTATTAGGTGGTATTTTATTTGGTTTAGGTTGGGCGTTGGCAGGTGCTTGTCCAGGCCCAATGTTTGTTCTTATAGGGAAAGGAGTTGTATCAATTTTAGTTGTAATTTTTGGGGCAACACTTGGTGCTTTTTTATATGGATATTTTAAGGATAAACTACCTCACTAAATAGTTTTTTTTGAAAAGCAATTAGGTTAAAAAGTTTATTGCTCTAATAAAATTTAAACTACAAATAACATGTGACCTTTAAAAAATAATTCAGACACATGAAAATTAATAAAATAATTGATAGCCATTTTTCAAAAGTATTTGAAATAAAATTACAACAAGAACTTTGTAAATATGGTATTTTAAAGCAGGCTGAACCAGATCAAATTATTTTAGAAATACGCAGAGATGCAAATTTTATTCCTTTAATTGTCTCGGGAGTTGCAAAAGTTATGCGCCGTGACGGAAAAGGAAACGGTATTTTCCTACATTATTTGTCAAATATACAAACAAGTGCGATTGCAATTTCGTATGCGCTTGAAAATAAAGAGAATGAAATTAGAATAAAAGCCGAAAGCAATATTACTTACATTGCAATACCAACAAAAATTGTAAATTCGTGGTTTGATAAATACAATTCGTGGAGATTGTTTTTTTTAAAATTAAACCAACAGCAAACAGCATCTTTATTAAATTTAATTAATGATATCGCTTTTGAAAATTTAGAATTTCGAGTTTTAAAATATATAGAAAATTCAAGTTTAATTTACAATAATAACACTATTAATAGAAAGCATTTTGATATTGCAAGAGATTTAAAAGTTTCAAGAGAAGCTATTTCAAGAATCTTAAAAAAATTAGAAAAAGAAGAAGTTGTAACTTTAGGAAGAAATAAAATAACATTAAATTAATGCAGTTAACAGATAAATTTGGTAGAAAAATTTCGTATTTAAGATTGGCAATTACAGACCGATGTAATTTACGATGTCAATATTGCATGCCAGCTCACGGCATTGACATTGTTAAAAGAACAGCGTTGCTTACTTATAAAGAAATGTATCGAATTATTAGAGTGCTTTCAGAATTAGGAGTGGATAAAGTTAGGCTTACAGGAGGAGAACCTTTTGTGCGTAGAGATTTTGTAAATTTTTTAGAATCACTTTCTTTCAACGACAAATTACAGGAAATAAATATTACAACAAACGGTGCATTAATTTCAAATCACATCAAAAAATTAGAGGAATTAAATATAAATTCAATTAATTTAAGTATTGATAGTTTGCAAAGAGAAAAATTTACTAAAATTACAAGAAGAGATGTTTATGAAAATGTTTATGATACACTATTAAAATTAGAAGAAAGTAAACTAAGATTAAAACTAAATATTGTTGTGCAATCTGGTTTTAACACCGATGAAATTATCGATTTTGTTGAATTGTCTAAAGAAAAAGATATTGCCGTTCGGTTTATTGAAGAAATGCCTTTTAACGGAAAAGGACAACGAGTAATGGAGGAAGTTTGGGATTTCAATAAAATCATCAATCATATTAAAGGAAGTTATTCTGAAGTTGAAAATGTGCTTTCAAAAAAATCTTCAACTTCAAAAAACTATAAAATACCTAATTATAGGGGGACTTTTGGAATAATTTCGGCTTTTACACGTACTATATGTAACGATTGCGATAGAATTAGAATTACAGCGACCGGAATGTTTAAAAACTGTTTGTTTGATGGTGGTGTTTTTAATGTACGTGATTTTATTAGAGATGGCGCAAGTGATGATGATCTGAAAGAATTATTTATTAAAACAGTAGATAAAAAACCTAAAAACGGATTTATTGCAGAAGCATCTAGAGATAACGATGTTTCTGAAAGTATGTCTACAATTGGAGGGTGATTTCAATTGAAAATTGACAATGAATAATTAAAAATTAGCGTTCGTATTTTATTTAACCACAAATAAAGTAATTAAAAAATGTCATTCCTGCATACGCAGGAATCTTATTCTATGAATTTAACCACAGTAAAAGAAGCAACAACAATAATTTTAAACAATTCGGTAAACTTTGGAATTGAGGAAGTAGATTTTATAAATTCAGTAGGACGTGTTTTAAAAGAAGATATTGTTGCAGATAGAGATTTTCCTCCGTTTAACCGCGTTAGTATGGATGGAATTGCAATTGCTGAAGAAGCGTTTAACAAAGGGATCAGAAGCTTTAAAATTGAAGGAATACAAGCAGCAGGAAGCCCACAACTAACATTAAAAAACACCAACAATTGCATTGAAGCAATGACCGGAGCAATGCTTCCAATTAATTCAGATGTTGTAATTCAATATGAATTGTTAGAAATTAAAGATGGTTTTGCAACTGTAAACTTAGATACAGTAAAAAGTTTCCAAAACATTCATAAAAAAGGCTTAGATAGAAAACAAAACGATGTCTTAATTCCAAAAAACACCTTAATTTCTGCTGCTGAAATTGGAGTTTTTGCAACTGTAGGGAAATCTAAAGTAAAAGTTGCAAAACAGCCAAAAGTAATAATTGTTTCTACTGGAAATGAATTGGTAGAAGTTTCTGAAACTCCAGCTGAATATCAAATTAGAAGAAGTAATGTTTATACATTAGTTTCTTTATTAGAAAATTTACAAATAAAAGCAGATACTGCACATATTTTAGATGATAAAAAAACATTAGAAACTAAAATTGCTTCGTTTTTAAATGAATATGATGTGCTGCTTTTTAGCGGTGCGGTTTCTAAAGGAAAATTCGATTTTATTCCAGAAGTATTGGATAATTTGGATGTTGAAAAATTATTTCATAAAGTAAAACAGCGTCCTGGAAAACCATTTTGGTTTGGTAAAAAAACGGTCGTTGAGCGGAGTCGAAGTGCTAAAACTGTTTTCGCTTTTCCTGGAAATCCAGTTTCAACTTTTGTTAGTTGTTTAAAATATTTTTATCCTTGGTATAACAAATCTATTGGATTGAATTTTGAAAACAAACAGGAAGCAGTCTTAAGCGAAGATTTTTATTTTAAACCTAATTTAACCTATTTTTTACAAGTTAAACTTCAGCAAGAGAATGGGAAATTAATAGCCACACCAATAGCAGGAAAAGGCTCGGGAGATTTAACTAACTTGGTAGATTCTGATGCTTTTTTGGAATTGCCAGATGATAACAGTAATTTTACCAAAGGACAGGTATTTCCTCTTTTAACTTTTAGATAAACAAGGTCATTCTGAACTTGTTTCAGAATCTTATTCTTATGAAAAACAAATTCACACATATTGGCGAAAAAAACCAACCTAAAATGGTAAATGTTGGGGATAAAAAAATTACCAAACGTTCTGCAACTGCAAAAGCAACTATGTTTTTAGGGACAGAAATTATTGCACATTTTAGAGGAGATGAGTTGGTTACAAAAAAAGGACCAGTTTTTCAAACAGCAATTATTGCAGGAATTCAGGCAGTTAAAAAAACATCAGAGTTAATTCCAATGTGTCATCCATTATTGATAAACGGAGTGGAAATTGATATTGAAATTATTGATAAAACAGATATTCAAATTTTATGTACAGTTAGTATTGAAGGTAAAACTGGAGTAGAAATGGAAGCACTTACTGGAGCTAACATTGCTGCTTTATCAGTGTATGATATGTGTAAAGCAATTTCTCAAAAAATGGTAATTAAGGAAGTTAAATTACTTGAAAAATCAGGTGGTAAAAGCGATATAAAAAATGGCTAAACATCAAAAACACGCTAAATTAAAATTAAGGGATAACGACAATTTTGCGCCCAATGAAGTTTCGATTTTAGGAACAAATTGTACTAATATTTCAAATCTGGTTTCAAAAGTTTCTGAAAATCTAGCAAGTTATAGATTGGCTTATTTTGATGCCTCACATTCAAAAGATATTGGAAAAGATACCTTAGAAACGTTTACATTTCATCACAAAGGGTCTGCTGAAAATTCAATTAATTTTGAGGTAAACAAATTCAATCAACGGGTTCAGTTTTCTCAATACGATTTTGTGTTTATCAATGGAAATCATTACCAAGGAGCAAAACAAATTTTAATTTTAGACAACGAAAAAGAAGCTTCGATTTTAAAAAGATTAGAACAATTAAACAATATTCAGTTTGTAATTAAACTAAACGATGATGCTAATTATTTCGACTTTTTAGAAGAAAAATATCCTCAAATTAAAAATTTACTATGTTATGCTATTGACGAGATTGATAAAATTTCAAAACATATAGAAAATCTTATCAAAGAAAAAATTGCTCCAATAAACGGTTTGGTCTTGGCTGGCGGAAAGAGTGTAAGAATGGGAACTGATAAAGGAAGACTTAATTTTTACGGAAAAAATCAACGTGATGTTGCTTTAGAATTGTTAGAGAGTAACAATTTGAAGACATTTTTATCTGTTAGAGCAGCACAAGAAATTACAATTGAGAATAAAATAACCGATAAATTTATTGGCTTGGGTCCGTTTGGAGCGATTTGTTCTGCGTTTCAAGAAAATCCAGATGTGGCTTGGTTGGTAATCGCTACCGATTTGCCTTTTGTTACTAATGATGTGATTCAATTATTGTTAAAACATAGAAATCCTTCAAAGGCAGCAACTACAATTAAAGGAAAAGACAAGCAATTTCCAGAACCTTTAATTACTATTTGGGAGCCGAAAAGTTATCCATTATTACTAAATTATTTAGCTCAAGGCTATTCTTGTCCGCGTAAAGTGTTGATAAATTCTGATGTTGAAATTGTTGAGATTGATGATGATTTTATTAGAAATATTAATACTCCAGAAGAGTATAAAGCAGCAAAAAGAGAAATAAACGAATAGTATATTTCAATAAAAGTAGCAATATACTTATTTGATATTATTTAAATATCTTTGGGCAATTGGTTTTTCAAAAATAATGAACATTACAAGCGAAGAATTTTTTAAACGTCAAACTACGTTATCAGAAATTGGTAACGAAGGACAGCAGCTGTTGCAAAAGGCAAAAGTTTTGGTGATAGGCTGTGGCGGGCTTGGAAGTCCAATTGCTATTTATTTGGCAACTAGCGGAGTTGGAACGTTACATTTGGTGGATTTTGATACAGTTTCTGTTTCTAATTTACATCGTCAAGTTTTTTTTAAAACAGAAGATGTTAAAAAATCAAAAGCTGAAATATTAGCTTCTGAAGTGAAGAAAAGAGCTCCGTTTACAAACGTTTCATTTACCGATAAAGCAGTAACTAAGAACACTGTTTTAGACTTAATTTCAAATTTTGATGTTATAGTTGATGGTACCGATAGCTTGTCTATAAAATATTTAATAAATGATGCTTGTGTGCTCTTGAAAAAACCGTTGATTTATGGTTCATTGTATAAATTTGATGGTTACGTAGCTACCTTTAATTATCAAAATGAAGATGGTAGTTTTAGCTGTAATTTAAGAGATGCTTTTCCAAAAATAGCAACGGATATTCCAAATTGTGAAGAAGCAGGAACTTTAAATCCTATTGTAGGAATTATTGCCTTGCTTCAAGTGAACGAAGTGTTAAAATTAATAACAAAAACTGGTATATTATTGGTAAATCAGTTGTTGATTTACAATGCGCTTGAGAATTCGCAGTTTAAAATGAAATTACGTAAAAATGATTCGATTCATATTGAGGAGATTTTCAAAAATTCAGATTATTTAGAAACATATTGCGAAACTCAAGATGCTTCATTATTAATTTCAGCTTCAGAATTTTTAAAAATTGAGACTAAAAATTCAACGGAAGTTGTTAGTGTTTTAAATCATACAGATGCGCTAATTCCTTTTAAAGTGCATCAAAAAATTCCATACAGAACATTTAATGCAGAAGATTTTAATCCAGATTACGATAAAAAATATGTGGTAATTTGTAAAAAGGGAATTACAAGTTACGACGTTACTTTAAAATTAAAAGAAAAATTTCCACAACTAACTATTTTTAGTTTAGTTAATGGAATTGACAACTACTAAATGCAAGATCCACAAGAATTTTATACCAGTCAAAAATCTATTTTTGAGCAAAAATCTACTCAATTAAAAAAGAAACTTTCAATTTCAAGCACTCTAAGATTTCTCACGTTTTCAGCAATTATTTTAGGAATTTACCTGTTTTTTGGAAATATTTCAGCTATGTTATTAGTTGTAGGTACTGGTATAATTGTGTTTATTTATTTAGTTTTAAAACACAGCGACTTACAGTATAATTTCAACCTAAATAAAACATTAATCTCTATTAATCAAACAGAATTAAGCGTTCTAAAAAGGGATTATTTAAACTTAGATGACGGAAGTGAGTTTTTAAATCCTAAACATTTTTATAGTTACGATATTGATTTATTTGGGAAAGGTTCTTTTTTTCAATATTGCAATAGAACAGTTACCGTTGAAGGTAAAGACAAATTGTTTTCGGAATTGACATCTAACTCAATTTCAGCCATTAAAGAAAAACAATCTGGAATAAAAGAATTAAGTGAAAAACCAATATGGAGACAGCATTTTTCGGCTATTGCAAGTTTGGTTAAAGTAGAACATCCTGCAAAAGAAATTATAAATTGGATTCATAATTATAAAGCTGTTTTTCCAACATATTTTAAATATTTACCAGCAGTATTTTCAGTTTTATCATTAACACTAATTGTAGTGTTAGTCTTGCAGTTAATTCCTGAAATAATACTATTACTTTGGCTTTTTATAGGCTTAGGAATTTCCGGATTTTATGTAAAAAAGGTAAACGAATTATCTCGAAATACAGACAATGCAAAAGATACTTTTAAGCAATATCATAAATTGTTAAATGAAATAGAACAGACCACTTTTACTTCAGAAATTTTAAAAAACAAGCAACTAGAAATTCAAACTGATGCAAAAAAAGCATCTGCTATTTTTAAAGAATATTCTAAATTATTAGATGCCTTAGATCAGAGAAATAATGTTATTATTGCGGTGCTCGGAAATGGTTTTTTTCTAAGAGATTTACACCAAGTTTATAAAATTGAAAATTGGATTGCAACTTATAAAACAAAAGTTGAACAATGGTTTAAAGTAATTGCCTTTTTCGATGCTCAAAATTCGTTGGCAAACTTTGCTTTTAACCATTCAAACTATGTTTTTCCAGAAATTAAAAACAATGATAATGTAATAAAAGCAACTAATTTAGGACATACTTTGTTAAAAGAAGGGCAAAGAATTGATAATGATTTTACTATTAAAAATCAGCAATTTTTTATAATAACGGGAGCAAACATGGCAGGAAAAAGCACTTTTTTAAGAACAGTTTCTTTATCCATTGTTATGGCCAATATTGGACTACCAGTTTGTGCAGAACATTTTGAATACAGCCCAATTAAATTAATAACAAGTATGCGAACATCGGATTCTTTAGTTGAAGATGAGTCGTATTTCTTTTCAGAATTAAAACGGTTAAAATTTATTGTTGATGAAATTGAAAACGATGATTATTTTATAATTTTAGATGAAATTTTAAAAGGCACAAATAGTACCGATAAAGCAATTGGCTCAAAGAAATTTGTTCAAAAATTAGTGGCTTCAAATTCAACAGGAATTATTGCAACGCACGATTTAAGTTTGTGTGAAATTGAAAAAGAATTAACCGAAGTTAAAAACTACTACTTTGATGCCGAGATTATAAGCGACGAATTAAATTTTGATTACCAATTAAAAGATGGAATTTGCAAAAATATGAATGCTTCTTTTTTATTGAAAAAAATGAAAATTGTTTAGTTTTTATGGATGCGAATTTACCCAAACTTCACCATCTTCAAAATGCTCTTTTTTCCAGATTGGTACAGTTTCTTTTAAAGTATCAATAGCAAATTCGCAAGCTTCAAAAGCGGCTTTTCTATGTGCAGAAGAAACAGCAATAATTACTGGAATTTCACCAATTTTAAGTTCTCCAACTGCATGGTGTATTGCAATTTTATGAATGTCGAATTTCTTTAAAGCGCGGTCTGCAATTTTTTGCATTTCTTTAATCGCCATTGGCTCGTAACCACTAAAATCGAGTAAAGTAACTTCTTTGTTTTGTGTGGAATTTCTAACAGTACCAACAAACAACGCAATACCGCCACAGGAAGCATCTTGTACAAAACTGTAGCAATCTTGCAGGTTTAATTTTTCTGATGTTATTAGAATTGAAGTTCTTTTGACCATTTTAACTATTTATTTGCAAATTTAATAAATCTAAAGTGTATTTTCGCAGCTGCTACTAATTATTGAATTTATGATAAAAACATTTAGAATTGTAAGTATTTTAGAAGGAGTTTCTTATTTATTATTACTTTTTATTGCAACACCAATTAAATATATTGTAGGAAACGATATATTTGTTAAAATACTTGGAATGCCACACGGACTCTTATTTATAGCCTATGTTGTGCTGGCAGTAACGATGAAATATGAACTAAATTGGAATTCTAAAACTTTTATTACTGTTTTGGCTGCATCAATAATTCCTTTTGGAACATTTTATATCGATAAAAAATATTTAAGAGCTTAACCGCCACTAACAGGTGGAATAATTGCAACTATATCATTTTTAGTAATTATAGTTGTGTCTTTAACGTATTCCTCGTTTATTGCTATTGCAAAATCATTTATATTTTTTAATGCTGAATATTTAGCGATTAATAATTTCTTTAAATTGCCTACGGTAGCGCCTTCTTTTAAGGTATATTTCATTTTATTAACGCCAACAATATCTGTTGTTATTCCAAAAAATAAGAGTTGAATTTCCATTAGTTTTATTCAATTTAATACAAAAGTAATTCATTTTTGAATAATAACTATTTAGAATCATTTTAAATAAATTTTAAAGCTAGATTGTGTGATATTAGTTACAAAACTAATATATCTATTACCTAACTTTGATTGAAGTTCAAAATATTTTCTAAAAAATGAAGTATGGTTTTATAATTGACAATCGAAAATGTATTGGTTGTCACGCTTGTACAACAGCTTGCAAATCGGAACACGATGTGGCGGTTGGCGTTAACAGAACTTATGTTAAGCAAGTTGAAAAAGGAGAATTTCCAGATACCCGAAGAATTTTTTCTGTAATGCGTTGTAATCATTGTACAGATGCTCCTTGTGTGGAAATTTGTCCGGTTGAAGCACTTTACACTCGGGAAGATGGTATTGTAGATTTTGATAACAATCGTTGTATTGGATGTAAGTCTTGTATGCAAGCCTGCCCTTACGACGCTTTGTATATTGATCCAGACAACAACACAGCGGCTAAGTGTAATTATTGTGCGCATAGAGTTGATGTTGGTCGTGAGCCAGCGTGTGTTACGGTATGTCCAGAACACGCAATTATTGCCGGAGATATGCACAATCCAACAACAGAAATTTCGCAATTATTGGCACGTCAAGCTGTAAAAGTGCGGAAACCAGAAAAAGGGACTAATCCAAATTTATTTTATATAGATGGAGATGATGCTTCATTAGTACCTGAAGCAACAGCTAAATCGGGTCCAGGTTTATGGAATTCTCAAGCGCGTGGCGTTGGTCATTTTGCAAAGGCTGCTGAAAAAATGATGTATACCAATGATGATGTGGATTTATTACAAATGAGTATCGACAACGATATTCAAGCTGCGTATCAAAGAAAGGAAACAGAAAACCCTAATTATATTGATGTTTTAACAGGAAAAGCTCGCCGAGTCTACGACACCCCAGATAAAGGAATACTTTGGGGTTGGGAAGTTTCAGCGTATGTATTTACAAAAGCAATTGCAGCTGGAGCTTTCTTAATTCCATTTTTAGCTATTATGTTAGGTTATGAAGTTTCGCCGACTGCAAAATTATGGTCTGCAGGAATTTCGTTGGTGTTTTTAGCATTAACCGGATTATTTTTAGTGATGGATTTAGACAGACCAGATCGATTTTTAAATGTGCTTTTAAGACCGCAATGGAACTCTTGGCTGGTAAAAGGTGGTTATACAATCACAGTTTTCGGTTTGCTAGTAACCATTTGGGGAGCACTAACATTTTTTGAAATACAAACTGGTGAAACCATTTTATTATGGGTAACAGCTGTTTTTGCTATTTTATTAGCAGTGTATACAGCTTTCTTATTTGCTCAAGCAAAAGGTCGTGATTTTTGGCAAAGCCCAACATTACCATTACATATGTTAGTGCATAGTGTTATGGCTGGAACCGCGATTTTTGTAATTACTTCTTTAATTTTAGGAAATGAAAATTGGATGGGTATTCTTAAAAATACGATGATAATTGCATTGGCAGTTAATTTATTCACTTTAATAACTGAATTAACAATAACGCATCCAACAACATCAGCAAAAGCGGTGGTTAAAATGATAACTAAAGGACGTTATAGTAGGTTGTTCTGGTTAGGTACGGTTATAATTGGAAATATTATTCCTTTAGCATTATTGTTTTTAGGAACAGGGGAATTAGTTGCTGTAATATCAGGAATATGTGTTTTAATTGGAATTGTTATAACGGAGAAAATTTGGGTGGAAGCACCACAAAGAATTCCATTAGCTTAATTTAAAAAAAAACAGAAAATCATGGGATATAAAAAACCATCATTTATAGAAGGAATAGCTGAAAAATTAGGAATAATTCCAAACCTGCATAAAGAAGGCTATCAAGAATTTGACCAAGATATGCGTCACTTTACAGATGAAGAAGTAGCTCAGATGTATGAGAACTTTCCTCCACCAGAAAAATGGGATAATTGGGTAGAATACAATCCGAAAGTTTGGCCTAAAAAAGAGAAAAAAACCTATCAAATTGTACCAACAACCTGTTTTAATTGTGAAAGTGCTTGTGGTTTAACTGCTTTTATTGATAAGGAAACCCAAGAAGTTAAAAAGTTTGAAGGAAATCCGTACCATCCTGGAAGTAGAGGTAGAAACTGCGCTAAAGGCCCAGCAACTATTAATCAAATTACCGATCCAGATCGTATTTTATTTCCTTTAAAAAGAAAAGGAAAGCGTGGAGATGGAGAATGGGAACGCGTTACTTGGGATAATGCATTAGATACTATTGCTGCAAGAATTAGAAAAGCATTAAAAGAAAACCGTCAAAATGAAATTGCGTACCATGTAGGAAGACCAGGACATGAGAAATTTATGAATTGGATTTTACAAGGTTGGGGAATTGATGGTCATAATTCACACACCAATATATGTTCTTCTGGAGCGCGTTTTGGGTATAATTTATGGTATGGTTACGACAGACCTTCACCAGACCATGCAGAAGCGAAATTTATTTTATTGGTATCTGCACATTTAGAATCTGGACACTATTTCAATCCACATGCACAACGTATTATAGAAGGTAAAATGAAAGGGGCAAAATTGGCAACAATGGATCCTCGTTTGTCTAATACCGCATCTATGTCAGACTACTGGTTGCCTTCCTACCCAGGAACTGAGGCAGCAGTTTTATTGGCTATGGCTTTGTATATTTTACAAAACAACTTATACAATAGACCATATTTAGAAAATTGGACTAACTGGCAAGAATATTTAAAAGCAAGACATTCTGATAAGGAAGTTACTTTTGAAAATTACATTGCTGCAATGATTGATGAGTACAAAGAATTTACACCTGAATATGCCGAGAAAGAATCTGGTGTAAAAGCTGAAATGATTGTTGAAATTGCTCAAAAAATTGGTGAGGCAGGTGAACGCTTTGCATCTCATAATTGGCGCGCTGCAGGAGCTTCAAACCTTGGTGGTTGGGCAGTTGCTCGTTGTTTACATTTTTTAACGGCGCTTACTGGTGCTGTTGGTGCAAAAGGAGGAACTTCACCTAATTCTTGGAATAAGTTTAAGCCTACACAACCAAATCCACCAAAACCACAAAAATTTTGGAATGAATTGCATTTTCCAAAAGAATATCCATTGGCATTTTTTGAAATGAGTCAGTTATTGCCACATTTCTTAAAAGAAGGAAGAGGTAAAATGGATGTCTATTTTACACGAGTATTCAATCCTGTTTGGACCTATCCTGACGGATTTACTTGGATGGAAATGCTTGCCGATGAAACCAAATTTGGATTGCACACTGCATTAACCCCTACTTGGAACGAAACCGCTTTTTACGCCGATTTTGTATTGCCAATGGGATTAGCATCTGAACGACACGATTTAAATAGTTATGCTACACATGGGGGAACTTGGATTGCTTTTCGTCAGCCAGTTTTAAGAGAAGCTGCAAGAAGAAATGGTAAACCCGTTGAATTTACATACCAATCAAATCCTGGTGAAGTTTGGGAAGAAGATGAGTTTTGGATTGAATTAAGCTGGAGAATTGATCCTGATGGAAGCATGGGAATTCGAAAACATTTTGAATCCCCTTATCGACCAGGAGAAAAAATTACAATTGACGAATATTATCAATATATTTTTGAAAGAGTTAAAGGGTTAAATGAAAAAGCCAAAGCAGATGGATTTATTGGGCAATTTGCAGCCTTAGAATACATGAAAAAATATGGCGCTTTTGAAATTGAAAAAGGAGAGTCTTATAAAGTAAATGAAAATGAACTTTCAGCTGAACAATTAAAAGGTTCAATTACAGATCCAGAAACAGATGTAATTTCTAAAGATGGAAAAGCTATTGGAGTTATGGTGAATGGAAAAGCTGTTGTTGGTTTTCCAACACCATCGCGTAAAAATGAATTTTATTCTCAAACCATGGTAGATTGGAAGTGGCCAGAATACGCTACTCCAAAATATATAAAAAGCCATATTCATAATGATAATTTAGATAAATCTAAAGGAGAATATGTATTGGTGCCAACATTTAGGTTACCAACGTTAATTCATACACGATCTGGAAATGCAAAATGGTTGGTTGAAATTTCTAATAGAAATCCAATTTGGATGCATCCAGATGATGCTGCTAAATGGAATTTTAAAACAGGAGATTTGGTGAAAATGAATACAGATATAGGTTATTTTATAGATAAAGTTTGGGTAACACAAAGTATGAAGCCAGGTGTTGTTGCTTGTTCACATCATATTGGACGTTGGCGCAGACCGCAAGATAAAATCGGTAATCGTTGGGCAACAAATACTGTAAATATTGAAGGTGATGGCAAAGGTGGCTGGAAAATGAATACAATTTCAGGAGTTAAACCTTTTGAATCAGATGATAAAGATTCAAAAAGAATTTTCTGGAAAGACGGAGGGGTGCATCAAAATATAACACACGCTGTGCATCCAGATCCTATAAGTGGGATGCATTGTTGGCACCAGCGTGTTCGTATTGAAAAACCAAAACAAGGTGAGAATTATGGTGATATCTTTGTAGACACTAATAAATCTCATGAAATATATAAAAAATGGATTGCGATGACCCGACCAGCACCTGGGCCAAACGGAGAACGCAGACCTTTATGGTTTAATAGAGCATTTACACCAGATAAATCTCCCGGAGGATGTTATTATATTCCAAAAGAAGAATAAAATAGCATATTAATATATCTAATTATATTTTTTTGCTGAATTAGTTACAATGTTTTGCGAAAGAAATTAAAGAAGTAGTTAACGCATCTTTATTTTCTATGTGACTCATATGTCCGTCTGGAAATTCAACAACTTCTACTTTTGTGTTTTTAGTTTGAGCAATTAAAGAATTGTAATCTAAAGCAGGATCTTGTTTTCCAATTATCATTAAAATAGGGAAATCTGCATTTTTATAAATTGAAGCTTTATTTTTTCTAATCTTCATACCTTCTAATGCTGCAATAATACCTTGTGGAGACATTTTTAAAGCTTCGTTTGTTATTTCCTTAATTTCTGTAGTAAAAACAGTTCTATTTTCTTCTGAAAAAAGCATTGGTATTGCTATTCTTATAAATGTTTTATGGTTTTGTTTTACAGCTGTAATAGCCCTATCTCTATTAATTTTCTTTTCTTCAGAATCTGGTAACGCAGTTGAGTTCATCAAACACAAGCCTTTAATATTTTTTGAAACTAATTTTACAAATTCTAACGCAATATAACCTCCCATACTGTGACCAACTACTATATATTTTCTTAAGCGAAGGTGTTTTAAAACTGCTACAACCATTTCTGCTTGTTCTTTCATAGTATGAATGTAACCGTGATTTTCGGTTTTCCCATGCCCTAATAAATCAATACAAATAACATGGTGTTTTTTTGAAAGTTCTTCAGAAATTATATTCCACATAGAACTATTTTCTAAAAAACCATGTAGTAAAACTATAGCTCTACCTATTCCTTTTGAGGTATAGTAAACCGATGTGTTTTTATAAGAGAATGTCATTATGCATAGTGCTTAAAATCTAATTTTTTAATCCCTTTATGGCTGAAAAAGCTTTGTCAACAACATCATCTTCAACTAAAATTGTAAACTCGTTGGTTGTTGAAACCACTTCGTATAAAGCAATTCCTTCCCAAGCCAAACGTTTAAAAAACTGGTAATACAATCCCGCAATTTTGGTATTTTCTTTTGGTAAACCTATTGTAATTGCAGATAAATGATCTTTTGCCTCAGTACACGTTTCATCCTTATAGAATGCTTCAATTTTATCTTTTAAGGCTGTGGTAATTAGTACGTTACTTTCGTGTACGCCACGTGTAAAAGTATAAAATATATGCGGATCGTCTTTAATTATTTCCAATGTTTTTAAATGACAGTTAATTAAAGAATTAGAGTTTTTAAAAGTATAGTCCGATAAATCTGAACGTACCGTAATATCTCCCAAATTTTGAAGTACTTTATTTAACTTGATCTTATTTGCCATTTCTTTTGGCGGACTGTATCTGCGCAATGCCATCATAATAGCACCAGATTTTACTGGTTTTCGTAACATTTTAGAAATAGGTTCTCTCAGTTCTTCGGCTAACGCACTGAAATTTAAAATATTTCTGGTTAAAGCATCTTCTAAAAAAGGTTGCGAAACTAAAATTTCTTCTACGCAGGTTGCAATGGTTCTCATATTGTTAAATAGTTAACAGTTTGTGCAAAATTAGTGTATTGTTTTTAAATATACACAATAAGTTGAAAATGATTTTACATTTGTGCTATTAAATTAGAAAAAATGAAAGTTTTAAAATTTGGAGGAACCTCTGTTGGTTCTATTGAAAATATAAAAAGTGTAAAAGAGATAATTAATGACGGTGATAAAAAAATTGTTGTTTTATCTGCAATGTCAGGAACTACTAATGATTTGGTAAAAATTTCTGAACACATAAAAAATGGAGCAATAGAAACTGCTGTGCAGGATATTGAAAATTTAGCAGGAAAATATGAAATTGTTATAGATGAATTGTTTGAAGTTTCCGAATTAAAGCAAACGGTTAGTAATTATATTGATCAGGTTTTTGAATATTTGATAGGTTTAACTTCAGAAAAACATACCGAATTTTTATACAATAAAATTGTATCACAAGGTGAGTTAATGTCAACCTTTATGTTTACTAAATATTTAATTCAAGACGGCATAAATGCGCGGTTATTACCAGCATTGGATTTTATGCGAATCGACAAATCTAATGAGCCTGATGATTTTTATATAAAACAAAATTTAAATCGTATTATTGATGAGAGTTTACCTGCAGATATTTATATAACTCAAGGATTTATTTGTTTAGATGCTTACGGAAACATAGCAAATTTACAACGTGGAGGGAGTGATTATACTGCAACAATTATTGGAGCAGTGATAGAAGCAGCTGAGGTTCAAATATGGACCGATATAGATGGAATGCATAATAACGACCCAAGAATTGTAGATAATACGCACGCCATTTCTAACTTATCTTTTGATGAAGCTGCGGAGCTAGCATATTTTGGAGCAAAAATATTGCATCCACAAACAGTTATGCCTGCGCGCGAAGCAAATATTCCAGTACGTTTAAAAAGCACTATTGAACCAACATCTCACGGGACATTAATTTCACAGGATACAGATGGTGGAGGAATAAAAGCAATTGCGGCAAAAGATAATATTACGGCTATTAAAATTAAATCGGCACGAATGCTTTTGGCGCACGGTTTCTTAAAAAAAGTGTTTGAAATATTTGAAAAATATGAAACATCAATTGATATGATTACTACTTCAGAAATTGCAGTTTCGTTAACTATTGATAATGACACAAATTTAAATGCCATTGTAGAAGAATTGAAAAAATTCTCCATAGTAGAAGTGGATAAAAATCAGAGTATTATTTGTTTGGTTGGAAATGAGGTTGTTAAACATCACGAAACGCATAGATTGTTTCAAGTATTGCAAGATATATCTGTAAGAATGATTTCTTATGGTGGAAGTAATAATAATATTTCACTTTTGGTAAATACAAACGATAAAAATTTGGCATTAAAACACCTAAATAAGTATGTTTTTGATTTCGCTACAGCATAAGTTTCTATGAATGGATGATTTATTGGTTAACAAAAAAACTCGAATCTAAAGATTCGAGTTTTTTACTTTTTATAACATTTTAGTTAAATTAAGGTGACATTAGTTAACCATTCATTAAATCTTCAATTTCTTCAACTGTAATAGGAATATCTCTCATTAAGTTAAAAGGATCGCCATTTTCTTGAATTACTACATCATCTTCAAGTCTAATTCCCATATTTTCGTCTGGAATATAAATTCCTGGTTCAACGGTAAATACCATATTAGCTTTCATAGGTGTTTTTAACGCACCATAATCGTGTGTGTCTAGACCTAAATGATGCGAAGTTCCGTGCATAAAATATTTTTTATACGCAGGCCAATTTGGATCTTCGTTTTGTACATCGGCTTTATCAAGTAGTTTTAAAGTTAACAATTCATTCGTCATTAATTTTCCAACTTCTTTATGGTATTCAGCCCAATCCGTTCCCGGAACCAACATTTTAGTTGCTTCTTCTTTAACGCGGAAAACAGCATTGTAAACTTGTTTTTGTCTTTCAGTAAAACGTCCGTTTACAGGAATTGTACGTGTCATATCACTAGAGTAATTAGCATATTCTGCACCAACATCCATTAATAGCATATCTCCATCTTTACATTCTTTACGGTTTTCAATATAATGTAAAACACAGGCGCTATAACCTGAACCAATTATTGGAGTGTATGAAAAACCATTTGAACGGTTTCTTAAAAATTCGTGCATATATTCAGCTTCAATTTCATACTCCATAATTCCGGGCTTTACAAACGGTAATACTCTTCTAAAACCTTTATTTGTAATATTACAAGCCGTTTGTATAAGTTCAATTTCTTCAGGTTCTTTTACACCTCTTATATTCAGCATTATTTGAGCGCTTTTTTCCCATTTATGGGCAGGGAAATCTGCTTTACATTTTTTTATAAATCGGTCTTCTCTAGATTCTATAACAACAGATTGTCTGTAATGTTCGTTTGTATTAAAGTACACAGTTTCTGCTTCAGTCATTAAATCATAAAATACTTTATCGAATTCAGACAACCAATAAATAGTCTCAATTCCAGAAACTTGAGTGGCTTCCTCTTTAGAATATTTTGCACCATACCAGATTTCTATTAACTTACTTGTTTCAGTTAAAAATAAAATTTCTCTGTGTTTTGGATTTATGGCATCTGGGAAAAGTACTAAAATACTTTCTTCTTGATCTGCACCACTTAAATACAATAAATCACTACTTTGTTTAAACGGAAGTGTACTGTCTGCACCAGTTGTAAAGGTATCATTGGAATTAAAAACCGCAATAGATTTTGGTTTCATTTGAGCGGTAAATTTAGCTCTATTTTTTGTAAAAAGTTGATTGTTAATTGGAAGGTATTTCATCTTTAATAGGTTTTAATATGTTATTTAAATCTTAATAAACTAACTGATTAAAAGTCTAGTTTTTCATTATTAAGAAATAATTGTAATAATTAGTAACAAAGTTATAAATTTGTTCAAAACCAACTGTTAAAAAACCAATAATATTTATGCGAAAACTAATAGTATATTTTCTAGTAATTACATTTTCGGTGGTATCATATGCGCAAAACAAACCAGCATATAAATTATACAATGCAAAAGGGAACAAAGTATCGTATAAAAAGATGATAAAAAAAATGAGTAAAGCCGATGTGGTTTTATTTGGAGAACACCATAACAATCCTATAGTACATTGGTTGCAATTAGAAGCTACTAAAGATCTACAGACACAAAGAAAATTAATTCTAGGAGCAGAAATGTTTGAAGCAGATAATCAAAATGAATTAAACGACTATTTAGCTGAAACAATAGATGCAAAGGCATTAGATACGTTGGCTAGACTTTGGAATAATTTTAAAACCGATTATAAACCTTTGGTAGATTTTGCGAAAGATAAAGCCATAAAATTTGTTG
Organism: Lutibacter litoralis; assembly: GCF_014646675.1. Classification (GTDB taxonomy): domain Bacteria; phylum Bacteroidota; class Bacteroidia; order Flavobacteriales; family Flavobacteriaceae; genus Lutibacter; species Lutibacter litoralis. The sequence goes on from NZ_BMNS01000007.1 coordinate 71,444, forward strand.
CAACCAATATCCCAAGAAGATATGCAAGTCAAGTTTTTAGGGGTGGTTTTGAAGTGTTGGAAAACCTTTCTGTAGAAGAAAAAAGTTGGATTGCTCCGTTGCCAATTGCCTATGATAAAACATTGCCAGGTTATGTTAAAATGAAAGAAATGATGGGTGGTCACGGGGGTGATAATTTGCCAAAAGCACAAGCTGTAAAGGATGCTACAATGGGTTATTTTATATTAGAAAATTACGAGCCAAATTCACTGTTTGTGCATTATAATGGTTCGTATCATTCAGACGACTACGAGGGAATTAATTGGTATTTAAAAAAAGGAAATAGTTCTTTAAAAATTAGCACAGTAAGTGTAATTGAACAAGAAAATATTAAAAAATTTAATAAAGAAAATAAATTAAAAGCCGATTTTATTATTGTTGTACCTCCATCAATGACTAAAACGTATTAATTAAAAAATTAACAATTTATTTTTTAATCATTTTCAATATTTGGTACTGATTCTTTAAAATTAATTAGCTCATTCTCAGTTCAGTCCAACGAAGTTTTATTTTTGGCTTAAAATTAATATTGAAGTTCATAAATTTTTAGTATTTTCGATTTTACTAAAAAACTAAAAAAATATACCATTGCCTAATTTATTTCATGAAAATGAATATGTATTTAATGTGCTTTTTGAAGCCGTTTCGGAGAGTGTAATTGTTGTTGACCAAAATCAAACAATTGTTGCAAACAATACTGCTGCCGAAAATATGTTTGGTTTTGCTAAAGACGAACTTCAAAACAAGCATTTACATATTTTAATTCCAAAAAATTACCATTCGGGTCATGGAGCTCACTTTAATTCTTTTTATAAAAAATCTGCCACTAGACGAATGGGAGCTAATAGAGATTTGTTTGGTGCTCATAAAGATGGACATAAATTTCCAGTGGAAGTAGGGTTAAATCCGTTTGAAATTAGTGGAGAAAAATTTGTAATGGCAATTGTTTTAGATATTACAGCTCGTAAAAATTCGGAAGCAAAAATACGAGAATTAAATACTTTATTAGAAAGTAAAATTACAAAAAGAACTTTAGAACTTAACAATACGGTTGACAATTTAAAAAGCGAAATTAAAAAACGTGTTAAAGCTGAATCTAAATTAATAAAGGCCTTAAAAAAAGAAAAAGAACTAAATGAGTTAAAAACTAAATTCCTTTCATTGGTTTCTCACGAATTTAAAACACCATTAAGTGGTATGCTAAATGCAGCAGTTTTAGTTGGAAAATATAAGAAAACTGAAATGCAAGATAAAAGAGAAAAACATTTACTTACTATTAAAAATAAGGTACATTATTTAGATGGAATTTTAAATGATTTTTTATCTGTAGAAAGATTGGAGTCAGGAAAAGTTAACTATAAATTTAGCAATTTTAAACTTAATAAAGTTGTAAATGAAGTTATTTATAACGCCAATTTAATGCTAAAAAGTGGACAATATATTATTTACCCAAAAGATATTGATAATATAGATGTATATCAAGATGAAAAAATATTAGAATTAATTTTATCTAATGTTTTAAATAATGCAATTAAATATTCTCCAGAAAATAGTAAGATAGATTTTAAAATAAGCATTAAAAAAGCAATTATTATTTTTGAAATAGCGGATCAAGGAATTGGAATCCCATTAAAAGATCAAAAACACATATTTAACCGATATTTTAGAGCCGAAAATGCGCTTACAAACCAAGGTACCGGAATTGGATTAAATATAGTGAAAACCCATTTAGAAAGTTTGGGAGGAACTACTAGGTTTACAAGTATTGCCGAAAAAGGCACCACTTTTTTTGTTGAATTACCATTAATTAATAAAAAATGAAAACACTATTACTAATTGAAGACGATTCAGTTTTAAGAGAAACTACTGCCGAAATTTTAGAGTTAGAAGATTATAAAGTTGTGGTTGCAGCAAATGGAAAAAGAGGGGTTGAGCAAGCTAGAATTATGCTTCCAGATTTAATTATTTGTGATATAATGATGCCAGAATTAGATGGCTACGATGTTTTTAAATTACTTTCTGAAGACGAAACAACAAAAAAAATTCCTTTTATTTTTATGTCTGCTAAAACAGAAATAAAAGATATTAGAAAAGGAATGGATTTAGGCGCTGATGATTATTTAACCAAACCAGTAGAAGAAGAACTATTGTTAAGTGCTATTGAAAGTAGATTGGCAAAATCAGCCCTTTTAAATGAATCTTTGGTAGTTGAAGAAAAAGAAAATACTGAATCTGATGATGACGCGTTTGAAGATATTTCAAACATAGATGATCTTAAAAATTATTTTTGCGATTTTGGCACATCCAAAGTTTTTAAAAAAGGTGAAGTAATTTATAAAGAATCGGAAAAAACTAATAATGTTTATTTAGTTTATAAAGGGAAAATTAAAGGTGTTAAAATTGATGAGTTTGGCAAAGAACTAATTATTACCATTAATAAAGATGATGACTTTTTTGGTTTTTCAGCAATTTTTGAAAACTCCTATAATTATGAGTCTGCAATTGCAATGGAAAAGGTAGAAATTATGTGCGTTCCTAAAAAAACTGTACAAAACATTTTAAAAAGTAATTACAATTTATCTTTAGAAGTGTTTCAATTAATTAATGAAAATTTAACTGAAGTTAAAGATCAATTATTACAAATGGCATATGGCTCTATGCGAAGAAAAACCGCAAAAACAATTTTGAAATTTGCCCAAAAGATGAAACATAGACCATCTGATAATATAAATATTTCGCGTCGAGACCTTGCAAGTGTTGCAGGTATTGCAACCGAAAGTTTAATAAGAACTTTAACAGATTTAAAAAAAGAAGGAGTTATTGAAATTGAAGGAAGAAATATTAGAATTATTAACCTAGAACAGTTAGCGGCTATTTATTAAATATTATAATAGTTAAACAAAAAATCACGAGCGTTACTCCAAATTTTACTGATTAATGTCATTTATTATAAGTACGGCTTTTTTTAAGTTTGTATTAATAATAAATGGAATGAAGAACATATTAATTTTAACTGATTTTTCTAAGAAATCTTGGAATTCAATTATCTATGCGTTAGGTTTATTTCAGAACGAGCAATGTAATTTTCATTTGCTTAATGCTGAAAATAGGAACGATAATGAGAAAGATGATAATTTTTATAATCAAGTTGATTTAATACAAGTTAAGTCCAAAAGAGATTCAAAAAGAAAAATAGAGGCCTTAATCACTAAAATTAATACTTTAAAAATAAAAGAAAACCACACGTTTATTCCAATCTTAGAAGAAAACAATATTGTTGAAGCAACTAGAAATCAAGTAAAAACTAAAAAGATTGATTTAATAGTAATAGGTGCAAACGATATACCGTCTAAAGGACAAATAACCAGAAATTCAATTTCCGAAGAAATTATTACAAAAGTAAAATGTTCTGTTTTAGTGGTGCCAGAAATTGCTGTATTTACTGGGGTAAAAGAAATTGTATTTCCAACAGATTATACTAATTATTATGAGGCTAAACTATTGCATTATTTAACTACTAAATCTGGTTATAACAATGCCGCAGTTCGTTTTTTATACCTTAATAAATTGAGCAAAACTCTCAATAAAGAGCAACTTTGGAATAAAGAAACATTACAAGATTATTTTGCAGATAAACAACACAGTTTTCACTCTGAAATAAATAAAAACTTTGAAGAATCTTTAGAGCAATTTATAAATGAAAAAAATATAGATTTAATTGTGTTAGCAGCAAAAAATTTGAACTTATTAGAACAAATTTTATTTAGACCACAAAAGGCAACACTTAATTATTATTCCAAAACACCGTTTTTAGCACTTCATCAATCTAATTTTTAACTTCAATAAAATTGGTCATTCTTAAATTGGTCCCTGAGCGAAGTCGAAGTGTAGATTGATGTAAACTTTACTTTCTAAACATCTCGCTATTAATTTTATATTATTAAATTTGGACTAATACAATAAATAGCAATTTTTAATATAAACTTCTATAATGAAAAAACTAATTTTTCTTTTTAGCTTTTTATTTCTAATCTTTGAAATAAATGCTCAAATTTCTTTAGTAAAAAATGTGCCTTTTAGTAATATTGGGCCAGCAATAATGAGTGGTCGTGTGGTTGATTTAGCAGTAAACACTCAAAATCCAACAGAGTTTTATGTTGCTTATGCTTCAGGAGGTCTTTGGTACACCAATAATAATGGTACATCTTTTAAAGCAGTTTCTGAAAACGCACCTACTCAAAATATGGGAGCAATTGCCATAGATTGGGAAAATGGAACAATATGGGCTGGTACAGGAGAAAGTAATTCTTCGCGTTCATCCTATTCTGGAATTGGAGTTCTTAAAAGTGTAGATAATGGTAAAACTTGGATTAATGTTGGACTTCCAAATTCACAACATATCGGTCGTATAATAATAAATAAAAATAATCCAGATGAAGTGGTAGTAGCTGTAATTGGAAGCTTATACACTTCAAACAAACAACGGGGTGTTTATAAAACTACAGACGGCGGTAAAACTTGGAAAAACACCCTATTTATTAATGAAAATACCGGAGTTATTGATCTCAGTGTTTCACCAACAAATCCTAACATTTTATTTGCTGCCTCCTGGGAACGTAACAGAAAAGCATGGAACTTTGATGGAGATGGAGAAGGTTCTGCAATTTATAAAAGCACAAACGCAGGAGAAACTTGGATCAAAATTACAAATGAAAAAAGTGGCTTTCCAACAGGAGCTGGTGTTGGAAGAATTGGTTTAGCAGCGTTTAATAACAATGTTATTTATGCGCTTTTGGACAATCAATATATGAGACCTGAAAAAGAAAAAAAGGAAGAAAAGGGTTTGCAAAAAGACGATTTTAAAAAAATGTCTGTAGAGAAAGTTTTAAATTTAGATGATGATATATTAAATACCTATTTAAAAACCAACAATTTTGATAAAAGATATACTGCTAAAAGTGTAAAAGCCGCGATTAAAAAAGGCACAGTTACTCCAAATGATTTGGCAACCTATTTAGAAGATGCTAATTATGTTTTGTTGAATTCTGAAGTAATTGGAGCGGAGGTTTATAAGTCTGTTGATGGTGGAAAAACATGGGAAAAAACTCATAAAGATTATCTAGATGGAGTTTACAGTTCTTATGGTTATTATTTTGGAACAATTGCGGTGAATAAAACAAATCAAAATAAAATTTATATTGGTGGCGTTCCTTTATTAAAATCAGATGATGGTGGTAAAAACTGGACTTCCATTGGAAAAGAAAATGTACACTCTGATCATCAGGCACTTTGGGTAAATTCAACTTTAGAAGGTCATTTAATTAACGGAAACGATGGAGGTGTAAATATATCGTATGATAATGGTGAAAACTGGATTAAAAACAATTCACCCGCCGTTGGGCAGTTTTATTATATAAATGTTGACAATCAAAAACCTTATAATGTTTTTGGAGGTTTACAAGACAACGGAGTTTGGTATGGGCCAAGCAATTACAAGGCTTCAAAGCGTTGGGAAGGTAGTGGAAACTATCCATACAAAAGTATTGGTGGTGGAGATGGAATGCAAGTTCAAATTGATAGCAGAGATAATAATGTAGTATATGCTGGTTCTCAATTTGGGTATTATTACCGCATAAATTTAAAAACAGATGCTTATTTAAGTATTCATCCAACACATCAATTGGGAGAAACTCCTTATCGTTACAACTGGCAAGCACCAATCTTATTATCACCGCATAATCAAGATATATTATATATGGGGGCTAATAAATTATTACGTTCTATGGATAAAGGTGAAAATTTTGATGTTATTTCTAATGATTTAACAACTGGCGGACAAAAGGGAAATGTACCGTATGGAACACTAACAACCATTTCTGAGAGTCCTTTTCAATTTGGTTTTATTTATGTTGGAAGCGATGATGGCTATATTAATATTACGGAAAACGGAGGAGCAACATGGACAAGAATTTCCGATACTTTACCACAAGGTTTATGGGTTTCTAGGGTTATTTCATCTCAACATGAAAAAGATAGGGTGTATATAACGTTAAACGGTTATAGAAATGATGATTTTAAACCTTATGTTTTTATGAGTGAAAACAAAGGTGTTACTTGGAAAAACATTGGTAGTAAATTACCAAACTACCCGGTAAATGTTATAAAAGAAGACCCCTCAGATGAAAACACACTATATTTAGGTACAGATAATGAAGCTTATGTAAGTTTTGATAAAGGTTTAACATGGCAATTATTTTCAAACGGATTACCAAAAGTTGCTGTGCACGATTTGGTAATACAAAATGATGCAAAAGATTTGCTTATCGGTACCCACGGTCGTTCAATTTATAAAGCAAATATTGCTGCCCTGCAAGAGTATAATGATGTTAAGTCAGCGTCAGTTGCTATTTTTAAGGTTCCTTCAATTAGGTTTTCAACAAGATGGGGAAGTAGCTGGAGTAAATGGTCACAACCTTTTGAACCAATTATTACAATTCCTTTTTATACTTCAAATTCTGGAGAATATACTTTAGAAATTTTAGCAGAAGATGACACAAAATTGAACTCTTTTGTAATTAATACAGATAAAGGGTTTAATTATTTTGACTATAATTTATCAGTAAAAGGAAAGAAAAATATTGTTAAGCTATCTATGAAAGATAATTCAAATAAGAAAGCTAAAAATGGGGTCTTTTACCTATCAAAGGGAAAATACTTTATAAAAATAGGAGATATTAAAAAACCTTTTGAAGTAAAATAAATTATATATGTAAAAATGTATTTTAATTGAAGTTGTTTTATCGCTGTCATTCCTACAAAGGCAGGAATCTACCCGTTGTAAGAAGAGGTTATAAAACGAAAAAATCTAATCTCAACAATTTAATTTATATGAAGTGTTTTAAAATTAAATTACTGGTTGTATTTGTTTTTTTGAGTTTGAAATTGCAAGCACAATCAAACTGGGAATTATTTAAAAGTCAATCTGGCCCACTTAAAATGTGGGCTTTATTGTATCCGTTAAAAGCAAAAAAGGCATTCGAAATTTCTAATGAGGTAATTAAAGTATCGGATTCTATAGCAACTACTAATTTATTAGATAAAGATAAAGCAGGCGGGCAAGTTGATGCGTTTAGACATGCATATTGGATGGCAATTTTACAAATAGAAATTGGGAAAAAAGCAACATTCTCTTTGGGTAAATCTTATGAAAGAGCAAATTATAAATCCTTTAAAGAAGGAGATTTAGAAGATGGTATTACTTCTGATCTTGTATCAAAAGAAATGGATATGTTCAACAATAAAATGGGGTTGAAATACACATTTAAAGGAGATAAACGTTCTAAAAAAGGACTTATTTATAAAATTGTAAATGCTATTAAAAGGGGTGATCTAAAAGTTATAAAAAAAGATAGTTTAGGGAATTATTTAACTTGTGATGGGGCTATAATTTTAGAAGAAGATTTAAAAAAATGGAAAAACAATAAGTGTTTGATTGCTTCAAAAAAGGTAAATTTTTAATTGAAAAATCTCAAAACATATTCAAAATTAATAAAGCAAGAATCAAAACGATTGGGTTTTGAAAGTTGCGGTATCTCAAAAGCAACTTTTTTAGAAGAAGAAGCAAACAATCTAGAACAATGGCTTAAAGAAGGATTTCACGGTAAAATGCATTACATGGAAAATTATTTTGACCAGCGTTTGGATCCGCGTTTATTGGTTGAAGACGCAAAATCTGTAATAAGTCTATCCTTTAATTATTTTCCAGAAAAACTTCAAAAAAAGATACTTATAAAATTGCAAAATATGCTTTTGGAAAAGATTATCATTATGTTTTAAAATCCAAGCTTAAAGAACTTATTTTATTTATTCAAAACCAAATTGGAGAAATTAACGGTAGAGCTTTTGTAGATTCTGCACCTGTGTTGGAACGTGCTTGGGCTCAGAACAGCGGCTTGGGTTGGAGAGGAAAACATTCATTGCTAATTCAAAAAAATAAAGGCTCCTTTTTCTTTTTAGCAGAATTAATTTTAGATATAAAATTGGAGTACGATCACCCTTTTAAAACCGATCATTGCGGTACTTGCACAAAATGTATAGATGCCTGTCCAACGGAGGCAATTTTGCCCAATAACTCAATAAATGGAAGCAAATGTATTTCCTATTTCACTATTGAATTAAAAGGTGAAATTTCAAATTCATTAAAAGGGAAATTTGAAGATTGGATGTTTGGTTGCGATATTTGTCAAGATGTTTGTCCTTGGAACCGCTTTTCAACACCACATTCCGAAGAAAGATTTAATCCACATCCTGATTTATTAGAAATGACTAAAAATGATTGGGAGGAAATTACTGAAACAGTCTTTAAAAAAGTATTTAAAAAATCGGCAGTGAAACGTGCTAAATTTTCGGGTCTAACTCGAAATATTTCATTTATAAAATAAATATTTTTAAATAATTCATTCTTAATTATGCATATTACGTAACAATCATTGCGTTTTTGCACTATATATTGTAAATAAAGTGCGTTTGTGTAATTAATTATTAAATTTGTCCATTCATACTTAAAACATGAACTTTATGAGCGATTCAAGAAAAAGAAGAGAGGCTTTATTATACCATGCAAAACCTACTCCAGGAAAAATTCAAGTAGTTCCTACAAAAAAATATGCAACACAAAAAGATTTGTCTTTAGCCTATTCCCCGGGAGTTGCAGAGCCTTGTTTAGAAATTGAAAAGGATCCTGAAAATGCTTATAAATACACTTCAAAAGGTAATTTAGTTGCTGTTATTTCGAATGGAACGGCAGTGTTAGGATTAGGAGATATTGGTGCTCTTGCAGGAAAGCCAGTAATGGAAGGAAAGGGACTGCTTTTTAAAATATTTGCGGATATTGATGTCTTTGATATTGAGGTTGATACAAAGGATGTAGATAAATTTATTGAAACAGTAAAGAATATTGCACCAACTTTTGGAGGAATTAATTTAGAAGATATTAAAGCACCAGAAGCTTTTGAAATAGAAAGAAGGTTAAAAGAAGAATTGGATATTCCAGTTATGCATGATGACCAACACGGAACAGCAATAATTTCTGCAGCAGCATTAAAAAATGCTATAGAATTAACCGGAAAAGACATTTCTAAAGTTTCTATTGTTATAAATGGGGCGGGAGCTGCAGCAGTTTCATGTACACGTTTGTATTTAGCTTTAGGTGCCAAAAGTGAAAATTTGGTAATGTGTGATAGTAAAGGTGTAATTAGAAAAGATATTGAAAATTTATCGCCTCAGAAAGCACAATTTGCAACAGACAGAGATATTTATACTCTTGAAGAAGCTGTGAAAAATGCCGATGTTTTTATTGGCTTATCCATTGCCGATGTTTTTACCCCAAAAATGCTATTAAGTATGGCATCAGATCCAATAGTTTTTGCAATGGCAAATCCAAACCCAGAAATTGAATACGATTTGGCCGTAAAAACAAGAAAAGATGTAATTATGGCAACAGGTCGTTCAGACCATCCAAATCAGGTAAATAATGTACTTGGTTTTCCTTTTATTTTTAGAGGAGCTTTAGATGTTAGAGCAACAAAAATTAATGAAGAAATGAAAATGGCAGCGGTACATGCGTTGGCTAATTTGGCAAAAGAATCTGTTCCAGAGCAAGTAAATATAACCTATGGAGAGGTAAATATTCAATATGGTAGAGAATATATTATTCCAAAACCTTTTGATGCACGATTAATAACAGAAGTACCTCCGGCAGTTGCAAAAGCTGCAATGAAATCAGGTGTTGCTAAAGAACCAATAAAAGACTGGGATGCTTATAAAGAAGCTTTGGCGGAAAGATTAGGTACTGGTAGTAAATTAATGAGAATGATTACCGAACGCGCAAAAGCAAATCCTAAAAGTGTTGTTTTTGCAGAAGCTGATCATTTAGATGTTTTAAAAGCTGCACAAATTGTGTATGATGATGGCATTGGAAATCCAATTTTATTGGGAAATAAGGTTATTATTAAAGAATTGATGGATGAATTAAACTTTGAAGCCGATGTTCCTATAATTGATCCAAAATCTGATGAAGAAAAAGAACGAAGAAATAGGTTTGCAAAAATTTACTGGGAAAAACACCAACGTAATGGGATAACATTATTAGATGCACAGAAATGGATGCGTGAGCGTAATTATTTTGCAGCCATGATGGTGAATGAAGGGGAAGCAGATTCATTGGTTACAGGATATTCTAGAAGCTATCCCAGTGTTGCAAAACCTATGATTGAGCTTATTGGAATGGCAAAAGGTGTTTGTAGAGTGGCCGCAACAAACATTATGATGACAGATAGAGGTCCTATGTTTTTTTCTGATACAGCATTTAATATTAATCCAACAGAACAAGAGCTAGTTCAAATAGCTAGAATGACTGATAGAGTTATGAAAATATTTGGATTAGACCCTCATTTTGCTGTTTTATCATATTCTAATTTTGGTTCTACAGATTTAAAATCTGCCAATAAAGTTTCAAAAGCAGTTGCACTTTTGCACGAGCATTTTCCAGAAATTAATATTGATGGTGAAATCCAGGCAGATTTTGCACTTACAGGAACAATGAGAGATGAAAAATTTCCTTTTTCTAAGATTTATAAGAAAAAAGTAAATGGACTTATATTTCCTGATTTAAATTCTGCAAATATTAGTTACAAGCTTTTAAAATCATTAAATAATATTGATTCTATTGGTCCAATTGTTATGGGATTAAAAAAACCAGCACATATTTTACAATTAGGATGTAGTGTAGATGAAATTGTTAATATGGTTTGTGTAGCTATTGTAGATGCACAAGAAAATGCTAAGAATAATACAGATTATTTTACTACATTTGGCTGTTAATAGTCTTAAATGTAATGATCACACATATTAAAGGAAAATTAATAGAAAAGAGCCCTACTTATGTTGTTGTTGAATCAGCAGCTGGAATAGGGTATTTGTTACATATTTCACTAAACACCTATTCAAGAATTACCAATGATGAATCGGTGTTTTTATTTACACATTTATCAATAAAAGAAGATGCTCATACATTATTTGGATTTGTTGATAAAATTGAACGTGAAATTTTTAGATTGTTAATTTCAGTTTCAGGTGTCGGGCCAAGTATTGCAAGAACAATGTTATCTTCAATGACTACTGATGAAATTCAGCACGCCATTGCTTCAGAAAATGTTGGTGTAATTCAATCAGTAAAAGGAATTGGTGCTAAAACAGCCCAAAGAGTACTGATAGATTTGAAAGATAAGATTCTAAAAACGTATGCTATTGATGAAGTTTCTGTCTCTAAAAGCAATACCAATAAAAATGAAGCGTTATCTGCTTTAGAAGTCTTAGGATTTGTTAAAAAACAAGCAGAAAAAGCAATTGATAAAATTTTATTGGAAGATAACACCTTAAGTGTTGAAGCTTTAATTAAAAAAGCGCTTAAAAATTTGTAAGATTTGAAGAAGACTACTTTAATATTTAAAGCATATATTTTAATCATTTTATTGTTGTTTTTTAAAACAACAATAAATGCGCAAACACCACCTGTGGCAAAAGCAGGAGATACGTTAAAGGTTGAAAAGAGTGCAGATTCAATTAAATTAAAGTATCCGTTTAATAGTAAACAAGAAGGTGGTTTATTTTTATCGGACCCTGCAAAATCTGAAATCATTTATGATACCGAGTTAGGAAAATATATTATTGTTGAGAAAATTGGGGATTATTATATAAAACGTCCCGTTTATATGTCTCAAGAAGAATATAAAAAGTACAAACTTAAAAAGGACATGTTAGGCTACTATAAAAATAAAATTAGTGCCACAAATAGTAAAAAATTAGGAAGCGAAGCAGCTCAAAAGAATTTATTGCCTACGTATTATGTAGAATCAGATTTTTTTCAATCCATTTTTGGAGGAAATACCATAGAAGTTAATCCAACAGGAGATGTTACTATTAAAATGGGAGCTTTGTATCAAAAAGTTGACAATCCTCAATTATCCGAACGTAATAGAAGTAGTTTTACCTTCGATTTTGATCAACAAATAAGTGCCAGTATTCAAGCAAAGGTTGGTACACGTTTAAAAGTTGGAGCACAATACGATACGCAAGCTTCTTTCAATTTTCAAAATCAAATAAAACTGGAATACACACCAACGGAAGACGATATTCTTCAAAAAATTGAAGTTGGAAATGTTAGTATGCCATTAAAAAATTCTTTAATTGTTGGAGCACAAAGTTTGTTTGGTGTTAAAACCCAATTACAATTTGGGCGTACAACAGTAACTGGAGTTTTTGCAGAACAAAAATCACAAACTAGATCTGTTGCAGCGCAAGGAGGTTCAACAATTCAAGAGTTTGAGTTACAAGCAACCGATTACGATGAAAACAGACACTTTTTTCTTTCACAATATTTTAGAGATAATTATAACATAGCTTTAAAAGATTATCCATTAATCAATAGCCCTGTAAACATTACTAAAGTTGAAGTTTGGGTAACCAACAGAAATGCTACAACAGAAGATATTAGAAATATTGTTGCTTTATCGGATATTGGTGAAAGCGATCCAACAAATATTGGACCTGCAAATGTAACTCCAAATCCGGGTTTTCAATACCCTTCAAACGATGCAAATAATATTGTTTCAATTTTGGATGACACCAACCCAGTTAGAAAAATTTCTACTGTAGGTAATGGTTTAGCGCCTTTTGTAATGCAACAAGGTAGAGATTATTCAGTATTAGAAAATGCGATAAAATTACGGCCAGACGAGTTTAAAGTACACCCACAATTAGGTTTTATTTCGTTAAATAGAAGACTTGCAGATTCAGATGTATTAGCAGTATCTTTTGAATTTACAGTTAGTGGAGATTCTAAAGTATATAAAGTTGGTGAATTTACAAGTGATGGTATTATCGCTCCAGATAATATTGTAGTAAAATTACTGCGTAGCGAAATTATTAGCACCCAAATTCCAATGTGGGATTTAATGATGAAAAACGTGTATTCGCTACAAACTTATAGAATGCAACAAGATGGTTTTAGGTTAGAACTTTTATATGCAGATGATGCAACAGGAGTTCCAATTAATGTGTTGCAGAATGCACAAACTCCAAACATTTCAGATAGAACCTTATTAAATTTATTAGATATTGATAGGTTAGATCAAAGTCAGTTTTATGTACCAGAAGGAGACGGTTATTTTGATTATGTAGAGGGGGCAACAGTAAATTCTGAAAAAGGGTTTATTATTTTTCCAAAGGTTGAGCCTTTTGGAAAAGATTTAAAATCGAAATTGACAAATATTGCTGATGAAAAATATATTTTTAATGAATTGTATGAAATAACACAATCTGAAGCTAGAAATAATTTTCAAGAAAAAGATAAATACTTACTTAAAGGGTATCATAAATCTGAAAGTGCAAATGGAATTCCTTTAGGTGCTTTTAATGTACCACAAGGATCTGTAAGAGTTACAACTGGAGGAAGAGAATTAGTTGAAGGTGTAGATTATGTTGTAGATTACCAAATGGGTCGCGTGCAAATTGTAAACCCTAGTTTAGAAGCTTCAAATGCACCAATTAATGTATCTGTTGAAAATAATGCAGCATTTAATTTACAAACCAAACGTTTTTTTGGGGTTGATATTGAACATAAATTTTCTGATAAGTTTATTGCCGGTGCTACTTTTTTAAATTTAAATGAAAAACCAATTACTCAAAAAGCGTTATTTGGACAAGAGCCAATAAACAATACAATTTTTGGATTGAATGCAAATTTTGGAACAGAAGTTCCTTTTTTAACAAAATTGGCAAACAAATTACCAAATATAGATACCGAGTATGAGTCCAACTTTTCTATTAGAGGAGATTTTGCCTATTTAAGACCAGGTTCACCAAAAAGAATCGAATTAGAAGGCGAAGCAACATCGTATGTAGATGATTTTGAAGGCTCTCAAATTCCTTTAGAAATTAAATCCATTCAACAATGGCATATGGCAAGTACGCCACAATATCAAACCCAATTTGACTTAGGTGGTAACGCTACTGATATTACATATGGTTATAAAAGAGCAAAACTATCATGGTATATTATAGATCCACTTTTTTATGGTGGTTCAACGTTAAAACCAGGAAACATAGATAATAACGAGCTGTCTAGAGCAGAAGTTAGAAGAATTAGATATGAAGAGTTATTTCCTGAGCAAGATTTAGATTTAACACAGTCTACAATTGTTAGAACCCTAGATTTAGCCTATTTCCCAAATGAAAGAGGAAGTTATAATTACGATACGAATAATGTTGGAGGAGATGGTAAATTTACAAATCCAGAAGAGCGTTGGGGCGGAATTACAAGAGCATTAACAACTACTAATTTTGAACAATCTAACGTAGAATATATCCAATTTTGGATGATGGATCCTTATGATCATTATTCAATTACGAATGCAGAAGGCTTGCCGGCTGGAATTAATCCAAACGACCCTACAAATCAAGTAGGAGAATTATATTTTAACCTTGGAAATATTTCTGAAGATGTTTTAAAAGATGGTAGAAAAATGTACGAAAACGGATTGCCAGAAGATCCATTAAGTACAAATAATACCGATGAAACTATATGGGGTAAAATTCCAACAAATCAATCTTTATTATATGCATTTAGTGATAATGATAACGAACGTTTAAATCAAGATATTGGATTTGATGGTTTAAATGATCAAGAAGAGATAGCGAAATTTGGCACAAGCTTTGGGCTTGACCCATCAAATGATAATTATAGTTATTTTAGAAGTTCAGAGTATGATAACTCTGATGCTTCCATAATTACACGTTATAAAAAGTATAATAATACACAAGGAAACTCACCAACTAATAATTTATCAACTGAAAATTATCCAACTTCTGCAACAACGTATCCAGATACAGAAGATATAGATAAAGATCAAACAATGAATTCTGTTGAAAGTTATTACCAATATAAAGTATCATTAAATAAAAGTGATTTAGTTGTTGGGCAAAATAATATTGTAGATGAGAAAATTGTAAATGTAGCATTAGAAGACGGAAGTCAAAAACAATTTAGATGGTTGCAATTTAGAATCCAAGTTGGTACACCAGATGAAGTTATAAATGATATTACAGGTTTTAATTCCATTCGCTTTATGCGAATGTTTTTAACCAAATTTAAAATGCCAATAGTATTGCGTTTTGGAGAATTGCAATTGGTTAGAGGAGATTGGAGACGTTATACAAAAACATTGGATGAAAATATTGTTCCGCCTCAAAATTTAACCAATAACGAATTACAGAATTTTGAAGTTGGGGTTGTTAATATTCAAGAAAATGAAGATCGAAGACCAACTCCTTACGTGTTACCTCCTGGAATAAAAAGAGAAATTTTAAGAGGAAGTACAACGTTACAAAAGCAAAATGAACAATCTTTATCACTTAAAGTTACCGACTTAGAATCTGATGATTCCAGAGCAATCTTTAAAAATGTTCGCGTAGATTTAAGAATGTATAAACATTTAAAATTGTTTTTACATGCAGAAGGTGTGCAAACTAGACCACAAGTTCAAAATGATGAGTTAAAAGCAATAATTAGATTAGGAAGCGATTTAAACGATAATTATTATCAAATAGAAAAACTATTAACCATTTCAGACTATGGAGTTTCTTCGGCAATAGATGTATGGCCTGAAGAAAATAATTTAGATGCTTTTTTAGAAGATTTAGGTAAATTAAAATTGTTGAGGTTTGAAGAAGGTATTGCTCCAAATATTGTATACCCAGCTGTTGGAATGCCTTCTCCAATTGAAGGATTAGAAGGGTATGAAATTAGAGTAAAGGGAAATCCAAATCTATCAAACATTAAAACCATAATGTTGGGTGTTAAAAACGTTTCTAACGCTAGCCAAAGTGCCGAAGTTTGGTTTAATGAAATGCGTGTTGCAGAATTTGATAATGATGGAGGTTGGGCTGCAGTTGTAAGTGCAGATGCGAACATTGCAGATTTTGCAGATGTAGCGGTTACAGGACGTATGGAAACTAAGGGTTTTGGTGGAATTGAACAACGTGTAAACGAACGTAGCCAAGAAGATACAAAACTTTATGACCTTGTAACAAATGTTAATGTTGGTAAGTTGTTGCCTAAAAATTGGGGCGTTTCACTACCATTAAGCTATAGTGTTTCCGAAGAAGTAAAAGATCCAAAATACGACTCACAGTACCAAGATGTTTTATTTGAAGACACCAATTTAGAAAACAGTCCAAATAGAGAAAGTAGTCAGGATTATACAAAACGGAGAAGTATTAGTTTAATAAATGTTAGAAAAGAATTTAATCCAAATTCTGAGCGTAAACAACGTTTTTACAATGTGGAAAATTTATCTGTTTCTTATGCTTATAACGAAACCTACCATAGAGATTATAATGTCCAAAAATTTGTTGACCAAAATGTAAGGGCCTCAGCTAATTATAATTATAGTTTTGAACCAAAAAGTATTGAGCCTTTTAAAAATTGGGCAGGATTAAATAGTAAATACTTTAAGTTTATAAAAGATTTAAATGTTAACTTAATTCCTTCAACAATTTCGGTAAATTCAAATATTTTTAGAACATATAACGAGCAGTTATCAAGAAGTTTAATAGAAGGGTTACCGCAACTTCCAACGTTAAAACAACGTCATTTTATGTTCGATTGGGATTATACCATAGGCTATAATTTAACTAAATCCATACAATTTAATTTTAGAGCAGCTAATAATTATTTGTACGATGATTTTGATGCAGTAGATGAGATTCAAATATTCGATAATTTCTTTTCAGTAGGAAGGCCGGATCATTACCATCAAACATTAAATGGAACCTATAAACTCCCGATTAATAAATTACCATTGTTAGATTTTATTAATGCAGATTATACATATGCAGCGGATTTTGATTGGCAGGCTTCCTCACAATCTTATATAAATAAAGTTGGTAATGTAATTCAAAATACAAATACACATTCTTTGGGAATAGATGTAGATTTTAATAAATTTTATAAAAATATTGGACTCACAAAATTATTCAATAAAAAGAAATCAACTACTAATAATGTATCTACTAGTGTTGCTGCAAATAGAAATAGTAAAAAGAAGAAGTCTTCAGGAGAAACTATAAAACAAGGGATTCACAATTTGTTAACGGCTGTTAAAAAGGCTCGTTTTAACTATTCGGAAAATAATGGTACTTACTTACCAGGTTATATTCCAGAAGTAGGGTTCTTAGGTCAAGATAATTTTAACGGTGGTGTAGCTCCATCTCTTGGTTTTGTATTTGGAAGTCAAATAGATATTCGTGAACGTGCATTGGAAAACGGCTGGTTGTTGTCCAGAAGTGAAACAGATCCATACTATAATAAAACGTACAGTGTAACACATATGAATAAGTTTGATGCTACTATTACAGTAGAACCATTTCGAGATTTTGATATTGAATTACGAGGGAATAAAACCTATACGAAAAACACTTCTCAGCAATTAGATGTTGTAGATAATGTTTTAACAGATTCACCAATATCACAAGTTGGTAATTTTATGATTAGTCATAATATGTTAAAAACAGCCTTTTCAAATAGCGATGAAAATTTTGAAGAATTTAAAGCAAATAGACTTATTATAGCGCAAAGATTGGTACAAGCATCAGGAGCATCAATAGATGGTTTTGGAGCTACAAGTCAGCAAGTCTCACTGCCTGCCTTTTTAGCTGCATATTCAGGTAAAGATGCCTCGAAAATAGATTTAAATGCTTTTAGAGATGTGCCAATACCAAGTTGGAACATAAATTATAAAGGATTAATGAAAATGAAATGGTTTAAAGAAACCTTTAGAAGTTTTTCACTTTCACATAGTTACGATTCTAGATATTCAATATTAAGTTTTAGTAATAACTTGGAATACAATGCTCAAGATCCTTATGCAGAAACAGATATTGTCGGGAATTATTTTAACAAAACGTTATTTACAAATGTAGATTTAATTGAAGAATTTAGCCCCTTGTTAAAAGTAGATATGAAAATGAAAAATTCAATTTCATTTACTGGAAGAGTGGATAAGGATAGAAGGTTAACCTTAAACTTTAATAATAATACCATTACCCAAATGAAAGGGATGGAGTATGTGATTGGAATGGGCTATAGGTTTAAAGATTTAGCAATGAAATTTAGATTTGGAGGGAAATTAACCAAGTTAAAAGGAGATTTAGATTTAAGAGCAGATTTATCTTTAAGAGATAATAAAACAGTAATTAGAGCAATTGATGAAGATAATAATCAAGTAACAGGAGGTCAACGTTTATTATCGTTTAAGTTTTTTGCAGACTATGCAATTAATAAAAACTTAACAGCTTCGTTTTACTTCGATCAAAGTTCTTCGAAATATGCAATTTCAACAACATTCCCAAGACAATCAGTTAGTTCAGGGTTAAGCGTTAGATATGTACTAGGAAATTAATAAATTATCAATAATAAAAATAAAATTAAAAATGAGTATTCCAGCAGAATTAAAATACACAAAAGACCACGAATGGGTCAGAGTAGAAGGCGAAGTAGCAACCATTGGTATCACGCATTTTGCGCAAGGCGAACTAGGAGACATTGTTTATGTAGATGTAGATACTTTAGATGAAACAATCGAAAAAGACGAAGTTTTTGGTTCAGTTGAGGCCGTAAAAACAGTTTCAGACTTACTAATGCCAATTACAGGTGAAGTAACTGAATTTAATGAGACTTTAGAGGACGAACCAGAAAAAGTAAACACAGATCCTTATGGAGATGGTTGGATGATAAAAATTACTATTTCAGATGCCTCTCAGCTAGAAGAATTATTATCGGCAGAAGATTATACAGCATTAATTGGAGGATAAACTTTTTCTATTTTTAGCAATTTTTATAACAATAATTATTGGGTGGGGTAGTCTAATTACAATTGGTAATACTGTTTCGTCTAATATAAATGTTTCAGATAAAGCAATCCATTTAACGGCCTATCTAATAGTAACATTATGTTGGTTAATTGCATATAAGAATAAACTTAAGATTCTGAAAATCAATGCTTACATAGTTTTTTTGATATTTTTTTATGGCATAATTATTGAAGTGTTACAAGCAACTTTTACAACTAATAGACAATTTGAAATTAAAGACATAGTAGCAAATACTATTGGAATTGCACTTGGGTTTACAGTTTTTAGGGTACTTACACAAAAAAACTTTTGAAATAGAAAAATATTATTGTAAAAGTTGTTATAAAATTATTAAATTAGCGAACTATAAATATTTTACAGATGCAGATTAAAAAAAATCCAAAAGCGAATCTAGAGAACTACAGCAAGTTATTTATGCAATTAGGTCTAGTTTTAGCATTATTGGTGGTTTATTTGGCCATTGAGAAAAAAACGTATGATAGAGTTATCGAAAATTTAGGACCTGTTGTTTTAAATATGGATGATGAAGAGCAAACAATAGAAATAGAACAAGTTAAGCCGCCTGAGCCAAAAACTCCACCACCACCAACTCCAGATAAAATTGAAGTTGTTGAGGATGAAGAAGAAATTGAAGAAACTGTAATAGAATCTACTGAAACAGATGAAGACGAAGCTATTGAAGTTGAGGAAATTATAGAAGTTGAGGAGGAAGAAGAAGTAATGGAAGATGTACCCTTTGCAATTATTGAAGATGTTCCAGTATATCCAGGCTGTAAAGGAAATAAGGCTGAATTAAGAGCTTGTTTGCAAGAACAAATTACAAAACACGTTAACAGAAAATTTAATGCAGATTTGGCGTCAGATTTAGGACTTGCTCCTGGGGTTAAGCGTATTTTTGTTGTTTTTAAGATAGATAGAACAGGTAATATTACTGATGTAATGGCACGTGCACCTCACAAAAGGTTACAAGAAGAAGCAATTAGAGTTGTAAATTTATTGCCAAAAATGACTCCTGGTAAACAAAGAGGTAGACCAGTAGGTGTAAAATATAGTTTACCTATTGCTTTTAAAGTTGAATAGCAAATAAAATTATAAAATAAAATAACAAAGCCGCCTTATAAAAGGTGGCTTTTTTTATGCAAAATAATTGGTTTTAACAGTCATTTAGAATGTTTTTCTATATTTGTTAAAAGGAGATTATATGAAAAGTTATTTAAGAGTTATTTTTGTTGTAATAAGTTGTCATTATATAAGCGCTCAATCTATTGTTAATGATACTATTACAAGAGAAGCTTCAATCGTATATTCAATTAAAGGAAATAAAGTATCTTTTAATCCCGAAACTCCAGAATTAAATCAAATTGCCGGTGCACCAAAGGCATTCTATACCTACTACTGGGAGTTTGGAGATGGAAATTATAGTTTTAAAAAGGATCCAGTACACGTTTATAAAGATGAAGGCAATTATACAGCCAAACTTTCGGTAACTAATAATTACGATGATGGAAAACCCCCAAGTACAAGACCTAAAGATATTAGTATAACAACCATCAATCAAAATATTGATTCAAATCAAAATCATAATTTAATAACAGATCATAATGGTTTTAGGTTGCAAACAAATAGGGAGCCAATGCCAGAAGAGGAAATGCAATTTATTGTTAGTTACGCTAATAATAGAGACTATGCTACAAGTGGAACATTGTATTTATTTTTTAATGAAAAAAAATATAAAGACAAAAATTTTGATTTAGTAGACGTGCGTTTACATAACAACGAACAAGAAATTTTTAAAAAAATAGTAGTTGATAATAGTCGTTACATTTCAAAAAATGAATTGATTCAAACTACAGGAATTAGTACCTTTTTAGATGACAAACTATTTGTAACAGATACATTAAAACAAAACTTGCCACTTACTTTAGAAGAAGCAAAATTATCCTATCAAGATGTAAAAGAGTACGATTTTAATGAAATGCAAGCCAACGAAGAACGCAATATGTTTTTTACATTTAAAACAACACCAGAAATGTTGAAAGACACAAGTGCAGTTATTTCTATAAGAAGTATATACGTTCCAGAAAGTGGAAATGATGCGCATAAAGTATTAACAAAGGAAATGGAAATAGTAACGTCTCACGATCCAAATAAAATGGCAGTTTATGATACACGCCTAAATTATAGATTGGTACGATACAAGAAATTAAAATATAAAGTACGATTTCAAAACGATGGAGAAGGTCCTGCAAGGTTAATAAAGTTAAATGTTGATATTCCTAAAATGTTAGATAAATCTACTTTAGAAGTGTTGGATATGTATCCAAAATGTAAAATTTGTCCAGAAGAAGACGTTAGATACAGCTGTTTAGATACTATTATTAGTAAAGATCAAATTTCCTTTCAATTTAAAAATATTTATTTACCTGGAACTGCTCAGAAGGGAGTATATGATAAAGATTCTACCAAAGGTTTTGTGAAATATGCGTTAAAGTTTGGGAAGGATTTCCATAAGGTAACATCAAAAAGTAAAACTGCAATTATATTTGACAAGAATGAACCAATTATTACCAATACTTCTACTTCTAGGTTTAAACCAGGAATTTCAATTGGTGTAAAAGCAGGTTATAATCGTTTTCCAGATTTAAAAGATTCGGAAAGCTATTTTGTTGGGGCAACTATTTCTCCATATAAATCTTACAAAAAGTATTTTCAAGCTGAAATTATGATAAGTACACATGAGTTTTTAGATTTTGAAAGTATATCAGAGCAGGTTGGGACTTTAGAAATACCAGGTGCAATAGTTGATAGTGCCATAAAATTTGAAGAGAGTTCCTTAACTAATAATAAGTTAAATGTTGATGTTGTTCCAGTGTCATTTCGATATAATTTAAATGGAATAATTGGATTAGGAATTGGGCCACAGATTTCTTTAGATGTTTCCAATGAAGTAGAAACAACAACTTCAATAGAGTATTTTACTTATTTTAACAATCGGGTTGGTAAGCACATTGAAGGCGCTTCTTCCACAACAACTACAGTTGAAAATAAACCGTTTACAGATATTAAATACGGTATTTTTGGTGATATTACCATAGGGGCCTCCAGAATTGGACCAAGTTTGGGCGCTCGTTATATTTATAATTTTAAGGAACCAAATGCACAACTTCATTTTTATGCTATTTGGAAAATTTAAAAAATTAAGATGCTAAAAAAGAAGTTAATTTTTCTATTTATCTTTTGTAATTATTTAGTTTCGGCACAGCAACAAAACAATAGTTTTACAACAACTATTAATGCTTTAAAAGAACAAAATAATTACTCGGAATATATTTATGTACATTTAGATGAATTTGCTGAAAATCCAACACTTCAAAATTTAGAAATTTTTGAAAACTTAGCGGCTAACTTATGGAGAAGTCCTAAAAATAAAAACGAACATACTGCACAACTTTATTTTTATATTAATTATGCATTTCAATTAAAGCAATTGGGGTTTGTAATTGAATCTATAAATTACTATGAAAAAGGTTTTTCATATTATAAAAAGAATTCAATTAACTATAATATTATAGAGTATTGCCTAAAACCATTAGCCAATAATTATACGCGCCTTGGAGATGTTGAAAGGGCTGAAGACATTATTAAAATTACCATTGAACAAGCCGTTGCTGAAAAAAATAAGGGTCAAATTGCATCAGGTTACTTAAACTTAGCAATAGTTTATTGGACAAAGGGAGCGCATTTAGATGCTATAAATTACTTAAATTTAGGACTGGAAAATACCAATTCAAATAGTCAAAAGGCAATAATTAATTCCAATTTAGCAATTAATTATTTTATGTTAGAGGCAATTGAAAAAGCCGAATATCATGTAAGTTTATCTAACAAGTTAAATTTGAATAGTGATATATCAATTTTAGCACGAAATTTTAATACGTTGGGGAGTTGTTTTCTTTTAAAGAAGGATTTTGATAATGCTTTAGTTAAATTTAAAAAAGCCTTAAAATTTGCTAAAACTGCATTTGGAAACAATGATAGGGAAGTTGCAAAAATTTTCAATCAAATTGCTGAAGTATACAAACTACAAAACGAAACTAAAAAAGCTTTAGAAACATATCAAAAGGCATTAACAACTTTATTGCCAAATTATGTTCCTAAAAACGAATTTGAAAATCCGAAAAGTACTTTTTTCTATCCTGAGAATACGTTAATTCAAGCGTTGGACGGTAGGGCGAACATATTTGCACAAATTAATAATTTTGAAGCGGCAATAAAAAATTATGAGCTCTCTTTTTTAGTTGAAAAGGAACTTAATAACACATATTTAAGTCAGAATGCTAAATTACAACAACAGCAAGAAAATAGAAGTAGAAGTGAAAAATGTATAGCTTTATGTTACACATTATATGAACAAACGAAGGCAACCAATTGGATTGAAAAAGCTTTTGAATTTGCGGAACTAACAAAAGCCTCAGTTTTATTAGAAAACAAACAACTTATTGCTACTAAATCAAGTATTAAAAATGAAAGTCTATTCATTAAGGAAAAGGAATTGGCATTAAAAAAAGCGCAATTAAATAAGAGTATTACAATTGAACAGTTAAAAAATGAAACTGCATCAGTAAACTTATTGGCAGCATTAACAAAGGAGCGCGTAAATGTGGTTCAGGAAATCCAGCTAATAAATCAGGAGATTGAATTAAAGTATCCAAATTTAAAATCAGACTTAAATAAAATTGTCACAATTAAAACATTACAAGAAAGATTTTTAGTTAATAATGAATTGTTGCTAGAATTTTTTGATGGCTCAACCCATGTTTATATTTTTTCAATTTCAAAAAATAACCCGGTTTCAGTAAAAAGAATAGAAAAGACTTCGCAATTTAAGGAAGAAATAGCACAGTTTTTAGCGTTATTTTCAGAAGCTAGGGGAACAGCAATTCAAAATAATATGCAAGAATACAAAAGCTTAGCTTTTAGTTTATACCGTCGTTTATTTGATGAAGATTTAAATAAAAATACAATCATAATTCCAGATGGTTCATTTTCATTTATGCCTTTTGAAGCTCTGTTAACGGCAGAAACAACAATTAACAACCTGCCTGTTGAGCAGGTAAGTTTTGATAAATTACCATATTTAATACATAACACCAATATTAGTTATGGATATTCCGCTTCTATTTTATGGAACGATTTTAAAAGTAATGAGAATAAAGAAGCTAAAATTTTGGGATTTTTTCCTGTATTTAAAAACAACCACAGAAATTTAGCTGAATTAAGTTATACAGGACAAGAAGCGTCAAGTATTAAAAATGTAATTGATGGAGATTTTTTAATTTTTGAAAACGCTACAAAAAGTGCTTTTAACAATATAAATGAGGATTATGCTATTTTACACCTTTCAACACATGCTACTGCTGGAGATTTTTATTCGCCGCCAGCCATTGAGTTTTATAATGAGACATTGTACTTACCAGAAATTTATGGTTATAATTTAGATTGTAATTTAGTGGTATTAAGTGCATGTGAAACAGGAATTGGAACCTTAAGAAAAGGCGAAGGAGTTTTAAGCTTGGCAAGAGGGTTTTCGTATGCAGGCGTTAAAAATTTAATAGTCTCACTTTGGAAAGTAAACGATAAATCTACAGAAAATTTAATGACTAATTTTTATAAAAATTATAAAAAAACAGGAAGTAAATCCGAAGCATTACATATTTCAAAATTAAATTATTTAGAAGATACTTCTATTCCAGCACTAAAAAAATCACCTTATTATTGGGCAAGTTTTATTTATTTTGGAGAGGTAACACCTGTTGCGCAACAAAATAATAAGTATTGGTGGATTCTTATTGTATTTATTGCGCTATTAGGTGGTTTTGTTTTTTTAAAAAACAGTAGATTTGGGCTAAATAAATAGAACATGAAACTAAAAAATATTCTTTCTAGAAAAGGCTTCGTTAAAATTAAATTGAAGAAGATAAATACCAATCATTTTGAGGTAAAAGCAAGATTAAATGGTGTGAAAGGACGATTTATTTTAGATACTGGTGCTTCAAATTCTTGTTTGGATATTACTTTAGCAGATCAATTTAAATTAAAAGTAGAAGAATCTGAAACCAAAGCAGCAGGAGCTGGTGCTATTGGAATGGAAACTAAAATAGCGTCAAGTAATACCATTAAATTTAAAGGTTATAAGTTTAAAAAATTCAGCTTAGTATTGTTAGATTTAACTCATGTAAATACTGCTTTAACCGAACATAACGCAAAAGCTGTGCATGGTATTATTGGCGCCGATATTTTAGAACGGGGAGAAGCAATTATAGATTATAAAAACCAATGTGTCTATTTAAAAAAGATAATTTATAAGTTTTAAGTACAAAAACTGTTTCATTTTTCAATTATTTTTTATAATTGATTTTTTATTTTAAAAAAAATCAACTTCAGGCAACCTTTTGCATACAATTTGCGTCTTTATAAATATACTATCAATTTAACCTAAGAAAGTTGTCAAAAACACTTTGGTAAAACCGTTGCAAATTGTGAAAATAATTCAATTATTTAAAAACGAAGAAAAGCTTATTAAAAAGGCGATTCAAAATAACCGAGAAGCACAACAACGGTTGTATCACATCCACGCACCAAAAATGCTGAGTGTTTGTAGGTACTATATAAGAGATCTTCAGTTTGCAGAAGAAGCCATGTTAAATGGATTTTTAAAAGTTTTTACGAATTTAAATAAATTCGAAAATAAAGGAAGTTTTGAAGGTTGGATTCGACGAATTATGATTCGAGAATCAATCTCTTTCTTAAGAAAAAAACAGCAAATTGAATTTGTTACTGATGAATTTGAATTTAAAAAAACTACCATTAATACTGTTTATGCCGATATGCATGCTGCTGAAATTCAGAATTTAATTGATGCACTTCCAGATGGTTATAGAATTGTTTTTGTTATGTATGCTATTGAAGGGTACAAACATCAAGAAATTGCCACATTGTTAAATATTACCGAAGGAACTTCAAAATCACAATTATTTAAAGCTAGAAAAATCCTTCAGAAAAAAATTATTAAACTAAATAAAACAAGCAATGGAGCCTTATAAATTTGAAGAGAACATAAAAAATAAGCTTGAAAGGCGTACTATCAATCCTGCTAAAAATTCTTGGGATAAATTAGCGAGTTCTTTAGATTCTAAAAATGAAAAGAAAGGAACAAGAGTTTGGTATTTACTAGGTGTAGCTGTAAGTATTGTTGGTATATTATTTTTGGTTTCAACATTCTTTAAAAAAGATATTGAAAAAACGACACCAATAGTTGTAGATAGCCCGATTCCTGAAAAAGAAGCTGCGACTAAAGTAATTGTGGTTGAAACAAATTCACCAGAAAATGATACATTAAATAGTATAAAAACTAACGATGATGCATCAAGTTTGGTTGTTGATAGTTCAAAAATATTAATTTCTAAAAGCAAAAATTCTTCCGATGAAACTTTAGAAACTACAAAAATACCTGTAACTAATACTTCAGATAAAATAGCTGTAATAAAAAATGAGGATAGTAAAAAAGATAATGCAATAACAACGGTAGAAGATCAAGAAATAACAGCGTTAATTCTTCAAATTGAAGCTTTAAAATCAGAACATTTAACGGTAACTGATACAGATATTGATGCACTTTTAAAAGATGCCCAAAATAAGTTGGCTTTAGAAAAATTATTTGAAGATAATACTAAAACAGTAAATGCTTATAAATTACTTCAAGACGTTGAAGCAGATTTAGATAAATCTATTAGAGTTAAGTTTTTAGAAACTTTAAAATTGAATTTTGAAAATATTAAAACTGCAATTGCACAACGTAACAATTAATAAGTAAAAGTTAAAACAAAAAAAATACCATGCAAAATATAACTAAATATGTACTTTTTATAGTCCTTGCCTTAACCACACAATTTATACAAGCTCAAGAAGCTAATAATAGTGTTAGAATTAAAATATTAAAAGAACAAAAAGATAAAATTACTACAGAAGAACGCGATTTTTTAAAAACCGAAGTAGCAACGATTTTAGAGCGTTTAAAGAATGGAGAAATTACCGAACAGAAGGCAGATTCGCTTAAAAAGGCAGCTGCTAGAAAACGGGCTTTAAATATTGAAAATAGAACAGCTATTTTAACTAATAAAATTTCCCTTTTAGAACGTAACGAGAAAGGATACTATGCTAATGATGAAGTAATATCTAACGAAGGAATTAGTATTGCTAAAAATGGAACTTTTGTAGAAATTAAATCAAAAGAAAACAATCAAATAAAGCGGTACGACCGAAGAACATATAATGAAATAGTTGTGGCTATTGGTTTAAACAATGCTATAATTAAAGGTGAAGCGTTTGATGATTCTCCCTATAAGTATCTAGGTTCTCGTTTTTTTGAACTTGGTTGGGCTTGGAAAACTAGAGTGTTTAAAAACACAAATTTTATGCGTTTTAAGTATGGTTTTTCGCTGCAATTTAATGGCTTAAAACCTACCGATAATAGGTTTTTTGTTCAAAATGGGGATGTAACTTCTCTTGAAGTTTTTGAAGGGAATTTAAATAAATCTAAATTAAATATTACCAATTTGGTAATGCCTATTCATTTTGAGTTTGGTCCATCTAAAAAAACCGTAAATAACGATACTTATTTTAGATATAGTACTTATAACCAGTTTAAATTTGGAATTGGAGGGTATGCAGGATTTAATATTGGAACCCGACAAAAATTAAAATATACAATTGATGGCGATAAAGGAAAAGATAAGATTAAGCAAGGTTATAATGCCAGTGATTTGGTGTATGGATTAAGTTCTTATGTTGCTTTTGGAAGTGCAGCGGTATATGTAAAATACGATTTATCTCCAATTTTTAAAGACCAAGCTATAAAACAAAACAATATTTCTTTAGGGATTAGATTTGATATGGAGTAGGATACTATTATTAGGCTATTTTTATTTTGAAACTGATTTTAACTATTAACTTTTTTTGTATTAAATCGCCAAGTTAATATTCCACCAGCTAAAGAAGTATTCTGTTTTAAACAGTTTCCGTAATAGAGATTTAAGTATAAATTTTTCCTTAATGTATGAGATAAGCCACCAGTAATAAAATTTGAAGCAATTTCATCTGAAATCAATTCAGCAGAACTTTCAATAAAAAGTTGAGATTTTGAAGAGATATTGTAACCTAAATTAATTACAACTTGTTTTATGTCAGATGTTTCTGGTATTATTTTGTATTTTAAATTGTAATTTACATTAAAATCTTGATATATTTTATTCGAAAAATTGAGAGAAACAAGATGAGATATTGTTTCAACTGTATTTTCTTTAAATGGGATTATAGATCTATATGTAAAAGAGATTTCTGGTATTGCATTTTGTTGTTTTATTAAGTTTATAAGAACTCCAACTTGCGTTGAATTCATATAATGATTTGTTTCGATATTGTTGTTGTTATAAATCTGTTCTAAAGTAAATGGAGTTACAAGTTGTAGTTCAATTCTATCAGATAGACCAAACCTAAATAAGGCACTTGGTAAAGACCAATATACTGCCTTTTCTAAGTTTTGATGTTGAATAGTTTGATCTGAATAAAGTTCTATTTGAAAAATATCTTTTTCAACTTTATTAGAATAAATAACAGTTTGTCCTTGTGATTTAAATGATATTAAATTCATTATTAGTAAAAATAATACTATTATTTGTCTCATTTTTATTTAAATTAAAACATAAGCGCAAAGCTAAATTTATAAGGCTTCTTAAATCATGATAATTATCAATAATTAAATAAAAAGGCAATAAAAAGATAATAAATGAAATAATAATATTATAAGTACATATTTTTTAACGAATGTGGATTTTGAGTTAATTTTTATCTAGGTTTTATTGATTCTTTTGAGTGTTTAATGCATAAGTTAATATACCACCAACATAAAACAGACTGTGGTTAATTCCTTTTGCAACAGACAAATCAAACGTTAATTGTTCATTAAAATTAAAGCCAAGTCCAGTCCCAACATTAAATGACGTAAATTCTTTGTTAGCAAAATCTCCAAAAGATTCTGCATAAAAATGATATTTTGATGAAGCAGCAAAAGTTAAATTTGCAATGTAAAATGCAGATTTTGAATTGTCAGTTTCAAAAACAAATCCAAGATTATAAGTTAAGATTAGTTTTTCAGATATGAAATTGGAAAAGTTAAGTGAAGTTAAGCTTCCAAATTTATCAATTTTAAAGTTTGAATCGGTTGGTAAAATAGCTCTCAACATTAGCGATGCTTCTGGAAACAAGTTTTTTTCTTTCCATAAATTTACTGAAAATCCTACTTGCACATCATCAAATTTATTTAAAGAATGTACTAAATGATCATTTTCCCAAAGTTCCTCTTTTATTATTGGTGTATTAATTTGAAGTTCTATACCATCAGTTAATCCAAATCTAAACAATGCGCTTGGAATACTCCAATATTTTATGGTTGAATTATTTTCTTTTTGAATTGTGTAAACAGATTCAAGTTCAATTTGTAAAATATTTTTAGTTATTGAGGAAGAAGCTTCAACGGTTTGGGCAGAAGAAGTTGGACAATTAAATAACAGCAATAGTCCAAATAGGGGCAGTAATAATTTTTTCATTCTAGATATAATAAACTTTCACAAATTTATTTTTATTAAGTCTAAATAAGAATGACAATAATCATAAAACAAAAAAAACCGAACAAATAGTCCGGCTTTTATTTTTAACGTTATATGAATTGGATTTTATAACTCCAAAGCTTTTTTAGGATTATTTTCCATTAATATTTCAATTGGATTTTCTAACGCTTCTTTAACGGCTACTAAGAAACCAACAGATTCTTTTCCGTCAATAATTCTATGATCATAAGATAGAGCCACATACATAATTGGTCTAATAACCACTTCGCCATTAATAGCAACAGGCCGTTCTACAATATTATGCATTCCTAAAATTCCACTTTGAGGAGGGTTTATAATTGGAGTAGATAGCATTGAGCCAAATACGCCACCGTTAGTAATAGTAAAAGTACCACCTGTCATTTCATCAACAGTTATTTGTCCGTCTCTAGCTCTAATAGCCAAACGTTTCACTTCGCTTTCAATACCTCTAAAAGTTAGATTTTCAGCATTTCTAATAACAGGAACCATTAACCCTTTTGGACCAGATACTGCTATAGAAATATCTTGAAAATCATGTGAAATTTTATAATCTCCATCTAGCATAGAGTTTACATCTGGATACATTTTTAAAGCTCTAACAACAGCTAAAGTAAAGAAACTCATAAAACCTAATCCAACACCATGTTTAGTTTTAAAATCTTCTTTAAATTCTTTACGTAAATCAAAGATAGGTTTCATATCTACTTCGTTAAACGTAGTAAGCATTGCGGTCTCATTTTTAACGGTAACTAAACGCTCAGCTACTTTTCTACGTAACATAGAAAGTTTGCTTTTTTCGGATCCACGAGAACCACCAGTAGGAGTTCCCATACTTGGAACCGCTTTTACGGCGTCATCTTTAGTAATTCGACCATCTTTTCCTGTTCCTTTTATTTCTGAAGTGGAAATTCCTTTTTCAGCTAATACTTTTTTAGCTGCAGGAGAGGCAAGGCCACTTGCATAGGTGGTTTTTTCTTCTTTTGGTGGCGTTTCAACTTTTGGAGTTTCAACTTCTTTTGGAGTTTCAGTTGTTGATGCGCCTTCGGGTTTTTTAGCATCCATATCAATCAAGCAAACAATTGCTCCAACTTCTACAGCATCACCTTCTTCGGCTTTTAAAGTAATAATACCACTTTCTTCGGCAGGTAATTCTAAGGTTGCTTTGTCTGAATCTACTTCAGCAATGGGTTGATCTTTTTCAACATAATCACCATCTTCAACAAGCCAAGCTGCAATTTCTACTTCTGTGATTGATTCTCCCGGAGAGGGAACTTTCATTTCTAAAATCATGTTGTTAATTTTTTAGTCTATTATTGACGATTTTTTTATTCGTTAGTTTGAAATATATTATCTAATATTCTTTGATGTCTTCTTTTAAAACGTGCGGTTGAACCTGCTGCAGGTACAGCATAAAATGGTTGTGAGGCCACTTCTAAATGCACCAATCTAAAACGTTGCAACATATAACTCCAGGCACCCATATTTTCAGGTTCTTCTTGCGCCCAAACATAGTTTTTTACGTTTGAATATTTATCAATTATCTGTTGTAATTTATCTAAATGTAACGGAAACAGTTGTTCAATTCTTACAAATGCAATATCGTTTCTTTCTAAAGTTGCTCTTTCTGCTAATAAATCATAATAAAATTTACCAGTACAAAACACTAATTTAGTTACATTTTCTGGGGCTATTGTATCATCTATAACTTCTTGAAAACTTCCATTTGCAAATTCATCTAAAGATGAAGTAACTAAAGGATGGCGTAATAAACTTTTTGGTGTAAATACAATAAGTGGTTTTCTGTATTTGCGTTTCATTTGACGACGCAATAGGTGGTAAAAATTTGCAGGCGTTGTACAATCTGCAACAATCATATTATCTATGGCACATAATTGTAAAAAACGTTCCATACGTGCAGAAGAATGCTCAGAGCCTTGCCCTTCATAGCCATGAGGTAATAAAATCACAATACCATTTTGAAGTTTCCATTTGTCCTCCGCAGCCGATAAATATTGATCGAAAATAATTTGTGCTCCGTTGCTAAAATCTCCAAATTGAGCTTCCCAAATAGTTAATGTATTTGGATTTGCCATGGCGTATCCATAATCAAATCCTAAAACGCCATATTCCGATAACAATGAGTTATAAATATACATTTGTCCTTGATTATCGCTAATGGTGTTCAGTAAATTTATTCTTTCTTCAGAAATTTCATCACGTAAAATAGCGTGGCGATGACTAAACGTACCACGCTCTACATCTTGCCCTGAAATACGAACATCAAACCCTTCTTGAAGGAGGCTACCATAAGCTAAAGTTTCGCCCATTCCCCAATCAATTTTATCGGTTTCAAAAATCATTTTATTTCTGTCTCTTAAAATACGCTCTGCTTTTCTTAAGAATTTTACACCTTCTGGAACTGTAGAAACGATTTTTGAAATTTCTTGCAATTTAGTTTTCTCATAACTTGTATCTTCAGAAAATAACATGGCATCTAACCTGTGTCGGTCAAAATCTTCCCAGGTATCTTGCATAAATTCTCTAACCTTAGAAGTTTCGGCTTCTTTAGAAAGCTGATACTCTTTTTCTAGTAAGTTTTTAAATTCGGCAATACTATTATTAAAAAAGGCAGCGTCAATGGTACCTTCAGCAATTAATTTTTGCGCATAAATATCTCTTGGATTTTTATGTTTAGCAATAGCTTTGTATAATTTTGGTTGTGTAAAGCGAGGTTCATCACCTTCGTTATGTCCATATTTTCTATAACCTAATAAATCTATAAAAATATCACGCTTAAATTTCATTCTAAAATCTAAGGCCATTTCTGTTGCATGTACAACAGCTTCAACATCATCGGCATTTACGTGTAATACGGGAGATAATGTAACTTTGGCTACATCGGTACAATAGGTGCTAGACCTACCATCTAAATAATTGGTGGTAAAACCAATTTGATTATTTACAACAATATGAATAGTTCCACCAGTTGAGTATCCAGGTAATTTACTCATTTGTGTTACTTCATAAACCAAGCCTTGTCCGGCAATTGCCGCATCTCCATGGACAATAATTGGTAGAATTTTTGAATTATTTCCTCCGTAGGCTTTGTCTATTCTAGCACGTGTGATACCTTCAACAATTGGACCAACAGTTTCTAAATGTGAAGGGTTTGGAACTAGGTTCATTTTTAGTTCCTTATTATTTTTTAAAGTTTTGCTAATAGTTAAACCTAAATGATATTTAACATCCCCATCTATGGTTTTGTCTTCAAAATCTTTACCCTCAAACTCACTAAAAACATCGCGAATAGGTTTTCTAAAAATATTTGTTAATGTGTTTAAACGACCTCTATGTGCCATACCCAAAACAAACTCATCTACATCATAAACTTCGGCAGCATTTCTAATAACAGAACTTATTGCAGGGATTAAAGTTTCTCCACCTTCTAATGAAAAACGCTTTTGCCCCACATATTTGGTTTGTAAAAAGTTTTCAAAAGTAACGGCCTGATTTAATTTTTGAAGAATATATTTTTTAGAGTCGACCGAATAATTTGGGTGGTTTGAGTTTCTATTTAATTGTTTCTGAAGCCATTTTATTTCTTCTGGATTTCGAATATACATATATTCAACACCAATAGAATCGCAATAAATATTTTTTAGGTGTTTTATGATGTTTCTAAGTGTATTTTTACCAGATCCAATCATACTACCAGCATCAAAAACTGTATCTAAATCGTTTTCGGAAAGACCAAAATTTTCGATATCTAGGGTAGGCGTATATTGTCTGCGGGCTCTTACGGGATTTGTTTTAGTAAACAAATGTCCACGTGTTCTGTAACCATTAATTAAATCAATTACCTTGAACTCTTTATATACATTATCCGGAATTTGAACTTTGGCATCTGTTAATGAGTAGTTTTCATTTGCAAAATCATATCCTTGAAAAAAACTTCTCCAACTTGTCTCTACACTATCAGGATTTATTAAATACTGGTCGTATAAATCGGCTATAAATTCTGTATGTACAGCATTTAAAAATGAAAATTTATCCATATTTTATGTTAGTAGTCTATGTTTTAGTTATCCCGACAAAAATACAACTTTTACTAAAACTATCATTTTAATTAAGTTAATTTATAAATTATTATAGAATTAATAAAAATTAAGGAATTCCATAATAAAAGTGATTTTTATGATACTTTATTTATGATAATTAATAAAAAGTAGATAAAAATAGTATTTTTTTTAATTGCTAAAAATGTAATTTACAAGTGTTTATAAACTTTTATAAAAATTAGTAAAAAAAAAGCACAAATTTTTTTAAAAAAAAATTGCAAAAATAAGAAAAGCTTGTATATTTGCACTCGCAAAAGCAAATTGCATTCCTCCTTAGCTCAGTTGGTTAGAGCATCTGACTGTTAATCAGAGGGTCCTTGGTTCGAGTCCAAGAGGGGGAGCAAAATATAAAACCTTACTAGAAATAGTGAGGTTTTTTTAAATCTATTTATGAGAATTGTTTTAATTGTTGTGTTTCTTTTTTTAACCAGTTATGCAAAGGGCCAAGAGTTGGGAATTGTTAAAAATGGAAAGCACTCTATTAAATTAATTAAAAATGCATCTAATTACTCCTTATTGTATTCTGATATTAAATCAGGAGAAAATAATCTATTCTTATTCCCTAAAATAGAATCTTTTTACAATATAATTATAGATGGGTTTAATAATACAAAAGACCATTTAGTTATAGTTAAAGCAATTAACGATACTATAATTAAGCTTGAATACAAAAGTTTAAAAGGAGTAAAAATGGTGAAAATAAGGCAGAATAATTTACAAACGAATTCTTTTGGTGTTAGCACTTTTTTTTCTAAAGAAGATATGATTACTCTGTTTGAGCAATCGTAAAAAGGAATTTCAAATCTAAAAATATAGTAAGAGTTACAGAGATGTAACTCTTTTTTTATGCGATATAGTTGCATTATATGCACTTGATAATTTAAATGAATAAATCTTAGCCTTATATACCCCTTAATAAAACGTTAAGCTTTTCTACAATTGTTAAAGATTCGTTAAATTGCTACTTTGTTATGCATAGTAGTGTAACAATATAATTTTACAAACGTCATTTACGTATACTAACATAAAAAATTTATTATTATGACAACTTTAAGCAAATCAAAATTTAATTCATTAAGCTTCAAAAATACTAAAAGAGCAAGTTGGGGAAACTATAGAAGATATAGTTTATAAACAAAACAAATATTAATTACTAAAAACAAAACAAAACTTACAATTATGAAAAAAATAAAATTATTAGCTTTAGCATTATTTATTGGATCAGCAGGGTTATTTGCAAACAACATTAATACAGATGATTCTGTAAATGATATGAGGGATGAGATTGTAGCATTAATAAATACTCCAGATTTTCCTATTTATCAAGAAATTACAGTAAAAATAACATTTACTTTTAGTTCAGAAGGTGAAATAGTTGTGCTAGATGTAGATTCAAAAGATTTAAATATATTAAATTATATTCGAAAAAATTTAAATCAAAAAGTAATTGCAAATCCTGGAAAACAGTTTAAGAAATATACAATGCCATTGACCATTAAATAATTTATATTCAAATTGTTTAGATTTAACCACTTCATTAAAATGAGGTGGTTTTCTTTTATAACACTTCCTATACTATAGTTTTCAAAAATAAAACAATACAAAATTATTTTTTTAACATTTATACAGCCAAAAGTATAGCGCTACTGCTTTTTAGATACTAAATTTTAAAATTTAATAAAAGGAAAAGAAATTAAGTTGTTTTATTAAAATTTAGTATTTTTAATGTTCTAAACACCTAAATCGTTATGGAGTTGAATTTCCCTTTATTTGCCGGTATTATTGCTGCAATGGTGCATGTTCTTGCTGGACCAGATCATTTGGCAGCGGTTACTCCTTTTGCAATTGAAAGTAAAAAGAAAGCCTGGAAAGTTGGCTTGTTTTGGGGTGTAGGACATTTATTAGGAATGTTATTTATAGGAGTTTTATTTTTATTTTTTAAAGAATTAATTCCTATTGAAAAAATATCTGAACATAGTGAACAATTTGTAGGTATCATATTGATTGGTTTGGGACTATGGATTTTTTTAAGAATATTTAAATCTGAAAAACACCATAAACATACCCATGTTCATACCAAAAATAATCCTGTAATTCATAAACATGAGCATATTCATACGAGTGAGAACACACACAATCATACTCATCCAAATTTAAAACAAGGAAATATTGCTTCTTTATCTGTTGGTTTTATTCACGGTTTGGCTGGAATTGCTCATTTTTTACTTTTTTTACCTGTAATTGGATTTACTTCTATGCTTGATTCTTCAAAATATATAATTGGTTTTGCCATAGGAACCTTGCTTGCAATGATTTCTTTTGCAATTGTTATTGGAAGAATCTCAGATTTTTCAAAAAAAGACCATAACGAAACCTTTTTTAAAGGAATTCGTTTTGCCGGTGGTTTGTTTGCCCTTGTAGTTGGTGTTTATTGGACAATTGCAAATTAACAAAATAGTTATAAATTGGCTGTATTTCAAGTCAGATAATAATTTAATTAATCTTTTGAGCAACAATTAATTTCAGAATTAAAAGTTGTTTTTGTGGCTTCTTTTTAACACTAATTAACTATTGTAACAAGTATTTTTTAGTAAATTTGAAATTCACTTTTAAAAATTGTTATGAGTAAAAGAAAACTAGCCTATTTAATTGGTGGATTAGTCATTTTAATTATCACCTATACTTTTTATAATAAAACATCTAATGAAGATATTTCAATTACAGTAAAAGTTACAAAAGGTACTTTTGTAAATGAGGTGTATATATCAGGTGAAGCGCAATCTACAAGTTCTAAAGAAATTAAAGGGCCGAGTAATTTTAGACGTTTTGGGATTTATGAAATAAAAATTGAAGATTTAGTTCCCGAAGGCACTATAGTTAATACGGGCGAATACATTGGAAAACTTGATGTTTCTGAAATAAATAGAAAAATTTTAGACTATGAAATAAATCTTGAAGATGCACAATCTAGGTTTACAACTCAACAACTCGACACGACTTTATCTTTAAAACAAGAACGGAATAGTATTAAAGATTTGTTATTTAATATTGAAGAAGACAAACTGGAGTTGCAACGTTCTGCTTACGAATCTCCAGCTGCAATTAGATCGTTAGAAAACAAGATTGAAAAAACCAAACGTGAATTAACAGAAAAAAAAGCAGATTATTTTATAAAAAAGAGGCAGGCAGATGCTAAAATGATTCGTGTTGGGAATCAAGTGTTAAAAATAGAAAATCAAATTAAAGAGCTAACCGAATTACAAAAACAATTCACCATCTATTCTGAAGATCCAGGTATGGTTACTTATATTAAAGAACGAAATAATAGTAAAAAGAAAATAGGATCCGTTATTTCTCCTTGGAATCCTGCAATTGCAAGTCTGCCAGATTTATCTAAAATGGAATCTAGAACCTACAGCAATGAAGTTGATATACGAAAAATAAAAAAAGGACTAAAAGCCACTATAGGTTTTGATGCATTTCCAGATATTGAATTAGAGGGTGAAGTTACCGATGTTGCTAACATTGGTGAAAGTAACAATGGATCAGATATTAAACTTTTTCAGGTTTTAATTAAACTAAACGAAACCGATAAAAATATTAGACCAGGTATGACAACCTCTAATAAAATTTTAATTAATCAAAAAGAAAATGTTTTAATTGCACCGTTAGAAGCTATCTTTTCTCAAGATTCAATTAGTTATGCCTATGTAAAATCTGGATATTCTATTGAAAAAAAACAAGTAGAATTAGGACTCACTAACAACGATCAAGTTATTGTAAATAAAGGTTTAAAAGAAAACGATATTATTTATTTAAATAAACCTCAAGATTTGGATGCTAAAAGTATAACACTCTTGAAATAAATTATGATAGATAATATACTTTTAGAAAAATTAAAGACTAATTTTAGTCAAGCATTTTGGTTTATTAAAACCAATAAAGTTAGAACTTTTTTAACAGGCTTAGGTATTATTTTTGGAGTTGCCTCTGTAATAACAATGTTGGCTATTGGAAATGGTGCTGAAAAAGAAATTTTAGCACAGCTAGAACTAGTAGGTGTAAATAATATTGTTATTACGCCAATTATAGATGATGGCACTACTGAAATCGATGAAAATGAAGGTGATAAAAATGATAGAAAACGGTTTTCAAAAGGTCTTGATGTTTTGGACGCTAATAGTATAAAAGAAAACATACCGAGTGTGAAACTTGTGAGTTCAGAAATTATTTTAGACACCTATATTATTAATAACGGAAAACAAAATGCTGTTAAATTAGTTGGTGTTTCCAATTCTTTTTTTGAAGCTTCAAATATCCATATAGAAAACGGGAATAACTTTTCGGATTACCAACACATAAATTCTTTACCAGTTTGCATTATTGGTAAAAAAGTGGAAAAAAAATTATTTACAGGAGAAAGCGCATTAGGTAAACACGTTAAAGTAAAAGATGTTTGGCTTCAAGTTGTTGGGGTTATAGAAGAGAAACTAATTTCGGAAAAAGCACAAGAAAATTTAGGTATAAGAGATTTAAACCAAGATGTGTATGTACCTATTAAAACCTTTTTAGTACGTTATAATAACCGTAAAAAAAATACTAACATTGGAAGGTATGGAGGAAACCAAGGCGGACCTAATGGAAGTAATCTTAGAGGTAATTATCATCAAATTGATAAATTAATTGTACAAGTTACCAATTCTAACGAACTTAAATCAACAGCAGAGGTTTTAAGTAAAATGCTACAACGAAGACATAACGATCAATTGGATTTTGAAATATCAATTCCAATTCAACTTCTAAAACAGCAACAAAAAACAAAACAGATATTTAATATTGTATTAAGCTTAATTGCGGGTATTTCATTACTTATTGGTGGTATTGGTATTATGAATATTATG
The DNA here is from genome assembly GCF_014646675.1 of Lutibacter litoralis. Taxonomy (GTDB): domain Bacteria; phylum Bacteroidota; class Bacteroidia; order Flavobacteriales; family Flavobacteriaceae; genus Lutibacter; species Lutibacter litoralis. The sequence goes on from NZ_BMNS01000007.1 coordinate 110,198, forward strand.
TTAGCCTCTGTATTAGAACGCACCAAAGAAATAGGAATTATGCGTGCCATTGGAGCTACAGAAGGCGATGTAATTTTACAGTTTTTATCCGAATCTGTACTAATTAGTGTAGGTGGAGGAGTTATAGGAATAATTATAGGGGTTTTAGGAGCATACATAATTGAAATAGTTTCTGGAATTGAAACTATAATAACCCTAAGTTCAATAGCATTATCCTTTTTTATTGCAGTTTCCGTTGGATTAATTTTTGGGATTTTTCCTGCAAAAGCAGCTACTAAAAAAAGACCTATTGAAGCTTTAAGATCTGAATAAAAAAATATGAAAAAAATAATTCTCTTCATAATTATTGGCCTGTTTTCAATAATTACATTTTCTCAATCAAAAAAAATAACGCTTGCCGATGCTATTACTATAGCACAAAAAAAGTCGCCAGAATACAAAACCAATTTAAATAGAAATCAGGCAAGTTATTGGCGTTTTAGAAACTACAAAGCACGTTTTTTGCCACAACTGAGATTGGATGCGACATTGCCAGAATTTAGTAATTCTACCAGAAGACAAACCAACGATGCTGGACAAGATGTTTTTGTGAATCAAAATCAACTATTATTAGCTGCAGGTTTGTCGGTATCTCAAAATGTTGCTTTTACAGGTGGTACTTTTTCACTTTATTCTAATTTAGAAAAAGTAGATCTTTATGGCAATAATAATATTACAAATTATTCTGTGGTGCCATTTTCTATTCGATACCGTCAAAATTCACTTTTCTACAATAGATTTAAATGGGATAAACAAATAGAACCTTTAATTTACGAAGAGTCTAAAAGAGATTTTATCGAGAACATGGAACAAATTTCGATAACAACTTGCAGGCGGTATTTTAGATTATTAAAAGCTCAAATACAGTTAAAATTCTCTGAAAAAAATGTATCAAATAAAGATACGTTATACCAAATTTCACAAGGTCGTTTTAAAAATGGTAAAATTGCTGAGAACGAATTATTACAAATGGAATTATCACTTTTAAATTCTAAAAATCAGGTAACTACAAATACCATAGAGCTAAAGCGATCATCTCAAGAAATTACACGTTATTTAGAACTAGAGAATGAAAATTTAGAATTAAGAGTTCCAGATGAGTTAGCACTGTTTAATGTGGATGTAAAAAAAGCTATTGAAGAAGCACAGTCTAACAGAAAAGCAGTTATTGAATTTAGAAGAAAAAGACTGCAAGCAGAAAGTGAATTAGCTAGAGCTAAGGGAAGTAACAAGCTAGAAATGAGTCTTATTGCTAATTTGGGAATTTCGCAAAACGATAATGATTTTAATAATTTATTTAACAATTATAACAAGCAACAATTTGTATCCTTAAATTTAGGGATTCCTATTTTTGATTGGGGAGTTTCTAAATCTGAACGTAAAATGGCAGAAGCCAATTTAGATTTAACAAACAATAATATAGAACAAGATAAACAAGCTTTTGAACAGGAAATATATTTACACGTATTAAATTGGTCGAGCAAAAGAGATTTTTTAACAACTTCACAAAAAGCAAAAGAAATAGCCGATAAAAGTTACGAAATAACTAAAAAAAGGTATTTTCTTGGAAAAGTAACTATTACAGATTTAAATATAAGTCAAGAGAAAAAAGATCAAGCTATGGTGCGGTATTTAAATTCTTTACAAGATTTTTGGATTGATTACTACGTATTAAGGCAACTTACACTTTACGATTTTATAAATGATAAAAAAATAGAAGTTGAAGATATTCTTTATAATTAAAACTTATAACAAACCTAACAGGTTTTTAAAAACCTGTTAGGTTTAAAATTTCCCTTTGGGATTAGTGGATCAACAAATTCTAGGTAATTGCTCTCCAACTAGCGGACTCACAATTCGTTTTCCTCCAATTAAACTTTCCATTACAACTTTTTTCGGGTGTTCATTAGTAAATTCTCCAATTACAGCGGTGTTTTTTCCTTTTTTATGAGTTCTCATTAGTTCCAAAACCTCATTTTCTATCTTTGGATCAACAACTACCAAAAATACACCTTCATTTGCAACATACATTGGATCCAACCCTAACATTTCACAGGCTGCAGCAACTTGTTTTTCTACAGGAATAGCTGTCTCTTTTAAATAGACCCCTTTATTTATATCGTTGGCAATTTCGTGTAAAACAGTTCCTAAACCACCACGAGTGGGATCTCTAAAAAGCTTTATTTTTTTGCCAAATGTATCTAATAAATCATTTACTAAAAAGTTTAAATTGGTTGAATCACTTTCTATGGTAGATTCAAATTCTAATCCTTCGCGTTCACTCATAATCGCCATTCCGTGTTGCGCAATAAATCCATTCACTAAAATTTTATCACCTTCCTTTATATTATGAACTGATATATTTGCCATCGGATGCATTTCACCAAAACCTGTAGTATTTACAAATATTTTGTCTCCTTTTCCACGTTCAACAACTTTGGTGTCTCCAGTAATGATTAGAACTCCACTTTCATCAGCAGCTTTTTTTATAGATTGTACAATCTCTATAAACTCTGAAACTTTTAGCCCCTCTTCAATAATAAAAGCCAATGATAAGTACTTTGGAATTGCACCACACATTGCAACATCATTTACCGTTCCATGTACTGCTAATTCTCCAATATTTCCGCCTTTAAAAAATATTGGTGTAATTACAAAACTATCGGTTGAAATTGCTATTTCGCCTTCAAATTTAACAATGGAACCATCATGTTTTTGATCTAAATAAGGATTGCTAAACGTTTTAAAAATTATCTTGTCAAGCAAATTTCTAGTTAGTTCTCCGCCACTTCCGTGCCCCAAATTAATAGTTTCAAAGCCTATATTTTCTATGTTCATTTTAGTCGATTAAATTAGTTGAAAAATGATAATATGCTGCACAAGCACCTTCAGAAGACACCATTGGAGCGCCTAACGGGTTAGATGGTTTGCAAGTTTTTCCAAATTGATCGCATTGATTCGGTTTTTTAATTCCTCTTAAAATTTCACCAGCAATACAGTTTGGATTTTCAGGAACTTTTATAGTACTAATATTAAACTTTACTTCAGCATCGTATTTTCGATACGCTTCTTTTATTACATAACCACTATTTGAAATTTCACCAATACCTCTCCATTCTCTATTTCCAATTTTAAAAATTGTATTTATAACGTTAATTGCTGCTTTATTGCCCTCTTCTTTAACAATGCGCGAGTATTGATTGGCTAATTCATACCTTCCTGCTTCTAATTGTTTTACAGCAATGTAAATTCCTTGTACTAAATCTAATGGTTCAAAACCGGTGATTACAATTGGAATTTTATATTTTGAAACCAGGGGGTAATAATCTTTTATTCCCATAATTGCACATACATGACCAGCACCTAAAAAGGCGTTAATTGTACAAAATTTATCATCTAAAATGGCTTCCATTGCTGGAGGAACTAATACATGAGAAGCTAAAATGGAGTAATTAGAAATTCCCTCTTTTTCGGCGTGTAAAACAGATAAAGCATTTGCGGGAGCAGTAGTTTCAAAACCAACCGCAAAAAACACCACTTCTTTGTCTGGATTATTTTTTGCTATTGAAACAGCTTCAATAGGTGAATATAAAATACGTAAATCGCCACCCGATGCTTTGGTTTCTAATAAGCTTTTTTTACTTCCAGGTACGCGAATCATATCGCCAAATGAACACACAATAACACCTTGCTCTAATAGTTCAATTGCTTTGTCAATTAAGTTTAATGGAGTCACACAAACAGGGCAACCAGGACCGTGAATCATTCTTATTTTCTCGGGTAATAATTCTAGAATTCCGTTTTTAACTAGGCTATGTGTTTGACCACCACAAATCTCCATAATATTCCATTCACGAGTAGTTATTTTGTGAATTTCATCTAAAACCTTTTTAGTTTCTGCTAAATTTCTATACTCACTTAAATACTTCATTTATGGATGTTTAAATAATACATTAATTGCCCAAAGGAACTATTTTCATCATTAGGCGATAAATCTTTATGAAAGTACAATTTTATTTCTTTTGAGGCTAATTCTATAAGCATATCAACCAAGGTTGTATTTTGAAAAACACCGCCACTTAAAGCTATTTTATTAAAACCTTTTTCTTTTGAAAAGTTTAAAATATGAGTAGCCAAAGTAAATAAAAAGTTGGAAATTATTTGCGTTCTATCAATACCTTCTTCAACATCTTTATAGATGTTTTTTATAATCTCTTTTGCTGAAAATCCTAATGAATTTAATTGGCAATAAGTTTTACACGTTTTTAAATTGTAATTTAATATTGAGTTCTCCAATAAAATGGCAGCTTCGCCTTCATACGTATTAAAATCTGTAATATTTAATAAGGAAGCAACTGCATCAAACAACCTTCCTATTGAAGAAGTTTTTAACTTATTTTGAGATTTTAAATAACTATAATTGTTTAACTCATTTGAAGTGAATTTTTGCTTTAAAATCTTATTCATTTCCTCTGAAGCCAATGAAAATAGGGACAAACGTGGCTCTTTGGACATTTTATCTCCTAACAACCAATCAAAGTTATCAACTTGGCCAATGCGCTCTATTTTATTGTTTTGATAACTAAAAAACTCTCCTCCCCAAATGTTTGAATCATCACCGAAGCCTGTTCCGTCAAAAACAACACCTAGTACTTTTTTATCAAATAAATTATGCTCTCCTAGAACAGCTGTAAAATGTGATTTATGATGTTGAATCTCAATTAATTCTGAAGTTGTTTTTTTAGCTAATTCTTTTCCAAACTGGGTGCTTTGATATGTAGGATGTTTATCAACCAAAATAATTTCTGGTTGCTGTTCAAAAAGCTGTATAAAATTTTCTGTAACCTCTGTAAATCGTTTATAAACATCAAAATTATCGAGATTACCTAAATACTGACTTATATATAAATTTGAATTTGGATAAAACGCAATGGTACTTTTTAAATGAGCTCCCATTGCCAAAATTTTCTGTTCAGAATTAATTGAAGTTTCTAAATAATTTGGAGCATACCCACGTGAGCGTCTGAACAATACTTTTTGTTGAAATTTAGTACTGAATTTTACGACAGAATCATCTTGTGGGTGTTCAATTTTTAAATTGTGTTGTAAAAAATAATCTGCTATATTCTCTAATTTTTTAAGAGCATCTGCATTTGTGTTAATAATTGGAGAGCCATGAATATTTCCACTAGTTGCAACAATTGGAAAACTTAATTCATTAGCTAATAATTTTAAAATACCTGTATAAGGCAACATAATTCCAAGCTGATTTAGACCAGGAGCAACTTCTTTTAAAGCAATTTTTCCATTGTAATTTTCTAATGAAACGATATTAATTGGTAACTCAGCAGAAGTTAAGGATTTTAATTGATTTTCATTTAAAATTACTTCTTTCTGAAGTACTTCTAAAGACGGATATAGTACAGCAAAAGGTTTATGTGGTCGATGTTTTTTGTCTCTTAGTTTTTGAATAACTTTTGGGTCTTCGGCATTACAACATAACAAATAACCACTTGTGTTTTTTATGGCAATTATATTTCCTTCTGAAAGTAAAATAGCTATTTTTTTAAAAAGATTAGATTGCTCAATTACTATGGTTTTGCCTAAATTATTAATCAATTTTAGTTGAATTCCACACGCTGAACAAGTATTAGTTTGCGAATGAAATCGTCTATCTGGAGGTGAGTTATATTCTTTTTCGCATTTGGGACACATTGGAAATTTAGCTATACTTGTGTTGTTTCTTTCAAAAGGAAAAGTTTGCGTAATTGCCCAACGCGGACCGCAATTTACACAGGTTGTAAAAGGGTAATTATAACGTCTGTTTTCAGTATTTTCAACATCGTTTTTACAATTGTTGCAAATAGCAAAATCAGGAGTTAATGGTAAGTTTAATTGTCCATTTTTAGTTGAAGGAATAATTTTAAAATAATCAAATAGTACATTCTCAATTTCTATGATTGAACTATTTTTTATTTTTGAAATTGGCGGAGGAAATTTAATTAATTTTTGATAAAAAGTAGTAATATTTTGTGAATCTCCACTTGCAAAAATTAGTACACCATCTTCATTGTTTGAAACGGTTCCTTTTAAATTGAATTCAAGTGCTAAATTATATACATACGGACGAAAACCTACACCTTGGACTTGACCAGAAAAGGAAATTTTATAGGATTTTATCATTCAATTTAAAGGATAAAAATTAGACTATAAATTTACGATTTTTTTAGGTGAAGTTCTTCAGAATGGCTTAAAATATTATCAATAATTTTAGGGATTATTGCTTTAACTTTATCATTTAATTCTACAGTCATTGGATTCAATTCTTCAATAGAAACTGTAAATAAATGAATATCAGGGATTTTTTCCATAAGATAAACCGCTTCAATCATGTCTTTTAATCCAACATCATGAACACTTAATGCTGATGGGAAATCTGAGGCGAATTTCGGGCGAATTAATGAAATAGTTCCTGCGGGTTTTCCATCCATAGTAGCATCAATAAAAATTACTGTAGAATATGCTTCAAAACAATTTAACAGTAAAAAGCCACCTGTTCCACCATCTAAAATATCAATGTAATCAGGTACTATATTTTTAGACATTTCTTGAATCACATGAACGCCAATTCCTTCATCTCCCATTAAATAATTTCCAACGCCCATTATTAAAATACTATTGGTTTTATCTTTCTCGAAAAAATAGGAATCACTACTAATAGCAATGGGTGTTCTTTCTTTTATTTTCATTTTTTAAAATTTAAAAAATAAATTCATCCTATTTAAAATGCAGTGACAGGATGAATTTATTAATGTCTTTGTGGTCTTATTATTCTTCGTTTTCTTTTTTAATAGCCTTTTTTACTCTATCTTCTCGAACAAATTTATAGCCTCCAAACATAGAAGAAACCTCTCCACGACCTTCTAACCAATCATGGTAAAAAACCAAATAAACGTGTACTATACTAAATAATATAAATATCCAAGTTGAAATATGATGAATTGTTCGTGTTACAAAATCACCGCCCAATAATGGGCTTACCCAATCAAAAAGTTTTGGGAGCCACCAACCAGATGTATCAGCGTATAGAGCAAATCCTGTAAAAACTTGAATAAGCGCTATAAAAAATAAGGCTAAATATGATAATGTTGCTACACTATTATGTCCAATACTTATATTTTTTACATCAGGGTGATCTTCGTTTAAAAGCATAATATCAATTTTTAACACATGCCAAAAATTGTTCCATGTTTTTTTGCTAAATGGCCAAAAAGCTCTCCAACTAGCGTATTTGTTTCCCACAATAGACCAATATAATCTAAAAATCATATTGAAAAAGAAAATATAAGCTGCACCAAAATGAATAAATCTTACAATTCCAAAAGAATGTAAATTTGTTGCTTCGGCACTTGACTGTAAAGCTGGTGGATTGGCAATTATAAACCCTGTAATTGCAAGAATTGTAATTGTTAGCACATTTAACCAATGGAAAAACCGAACTGGTAATTCCCAAACCATGACTCGTTTAAAGTTTTTAGTTTCCATAATTTAAATTTTAACTGTCACAACTAGCAATATTTTGAACCTGAGAAATGTGTTTTCCATGTTCATCATATAAATGAACAGCACAAGCTATACAAGGGTCAAATGAATGAATTGTCCTTATAATTTCTAATGGTAAATTAGGGTCTGCAACAGGCGTTCCAATAAGAGCTGCTTCATAAGCTGACCGCTGTCCTTTAGGATCACGTGGAGATGCATTCCAAGTAGATGGAACAACTAATTGATAGTTTTCTGTTTTTTCATCTTTAATTTTAATCCAATGTGCCAACGCTCCTCTTGGCGCTTCACAAAACCCTACACCTTTTGCTTCTTTTGGCCAAGATGAAGGCTCCCAACTATCTGTATTTGCCATCCGTTCATCACCATTTTTGATGTTATTCATTAAAGTATCAAAAAATTCTAAAGTCCAATTCGCCACTAATTGAGTTTCAATTCCGCGGGCTGCAGTTCTACCTAATGTAGAGAATAGCGCGTCTACAGGAACATTTAAATGAGAAAGTGCGCCATTTACAGCATCTTTAATTTCTTCATTTCCTCTTCCATATCCTACTAATAAACGTGCAAGTGGACCCACTTCCATTGGTTTTCCTTTCCAACGAGGTGTTTTTATAAAGCTATATGCCTCTTCAACATTTAAGTGATTGTAAGGTGGTTTAGGACCTGTATATTTAATATTTGTTTCTCCTTCCCAAGGGTGTCTTCCTTTGTCTTTTCCTTCTGAATAATTATCATACCAAGAATTATTTACAAACTCTTCTATTTCATTGGTACTTCTATGATCTACATCATGTACTTTAGATAAATCATTATTCAAAATAACTCCTTGTTGAAATTTGAAACTTGATAAATCTGCATATCCATTTGTAGGGAAATCTCCATAAGACATATAATTTCCAAATCCTTTACCTATAGCTCCCCAATCTTTATAAAAAGAAGCAATAGCTAATAAATCTGGAATATAAACTTTATCAATAAATTCTTTTCCTTCTTTTAATAATTTCTGAACGTGCATTAGACGTTCTGCATTTAATCCACCTGCACCGTCCGAGTTTATTGCACAAGCCATACCTCCAACTAAGTAGTTTGGATGTGGATTTTTACCTCCAAATATGGTATGAACTTTTACGATTTCTTTTTGCCATTCTAAAGCTTCTAGATAATGAGCCACAGCTAATAGATTCACTTCTGCAGGCAATTTCATTTGAGAATGCCCCCAATAACCATTTGCAAAAATTCCTAGTTGACCGCTTTCAACAAATTTTTGAACTCTTTTTTGTACATCAGAAAAATAGCCAGGTGAGCTTTTTGGCCAACTAGAGATGCTTTGTGCAATTTCAGAAGTCTTTTTTGGATCAGCTTTTAAGGTATTTACAATATCAACCCAATCCAATGCGTGTAAATGATAAAAATGTACTGCATGGTCATGCATGTATAAAGCACCCTCCATTATATTACGAACCATTTCAGCATTAGGCGGCACTGCTATTCCTAAAGCATCTTCAACGGCTCTTACAGATGTTAATGCATGTACTGTAGTACATACACCGCAAGTACGTTGTACAAAAGCCCAGACATCTCTTGGATCTCGACCTTTAACAATACTTTCAATCCCTCTAACCATTGTACTTGAACTAAAAGCATCTACAATTACGCCATCCTTAATTTCTGCTTCTATTCTTAAATGACCCTCAATTCGTGTAATTGGGTCTACTACTATTCTATTTGCCATTATTATACGTTTTAAGAGTCAATATTTTTTTCATTACTTTTTCCTCTCTTTACTCTATCCATTAGCTCTTTTCTTTTTGAAATATTTGCACCAACTGCGTGTAAAGCAATGCCTCCAGCTAAAACTCCTGCAGTAACTTTACCAACAGTATCAGCATTGCTTTCAACTGGAAAACCAGGTACTTTTGTGGTTCTTTCATAAAAAGGCCCATTGTCCCAAAATTCTTCCTCACTACAACCAATACAACCATGACCTGATTGAATAGGGAAGCTTATTCCATTATTCCATCTCATACTTGCACAGGCATTATATGTTAAAGGACCTTTACAGCCCAGTTTATATAAACAGTATCCTTTTTTTGAGTTTTCATCATCAAAAGTTTCAGCAAACAAACCAGCATCGTAATAAGGACGTCTGTAACAAGTATCATGAACTCTTTTACCATAAAAAGCTTTTGGTCTTCCCAAACGATCTAATTTTGGTAAACGACCAAATGCAACTACGTGCATAATTACGCCAGCCATAACTTCACCTATTGGTGGACAACCCGGTACTCTGATAATTGGTTTGTTTTTCACTAATTTATGTATAGGTGTTGCTTCTGTAGGGTTGGGCTTTGCAGCCTGTACACATCCATTTGAAGCACAACTTCCCCAAGCAATTATTGCTTTAGCACCTTCTGCGGCTTCTAAAAAAGTGTCTTTTGCAGATTTACCAGCAATACAGCAGTAATTTCCGTCATCACCTAGAGGTATAGATCCTTCAACACAAAGAATGTATTCTCCTTTGTATTTTTTCATGGTTTCATGCTTTGCTGTTTCTGCTTGATACCCAGACGCAGCCATTAATGTTAAGGAATAATCTAATGATATCCGGTCTAAAATAATATCTGCAACTATTGGATGATTGGATCTAATAAAAGATTCGCTACAGCAAGTGCATTCTTGATAGTGTTCCCAAATAACGGGCAATCTAGGCGTATTTTCTAATGATTGTGCAATTTGCCCAACCATACTTGATTCTAATCCCATAAAAGCGGCCATGTATGTAGAGAATTTCATAAAATCTCTACGGCTATAACCTTGCTTTATGATACTTTCATAGTATGTGTTTCGTTTTTCATTATTGGTAGACATAGATTAAGTTTTAAGTAAAAAGAGACTTATTTATCTTGTTGCTTTTGAGGGAAAAAGCATTTATCTAATTTACAATAAAAAATGAATAAGGCAAATGTAACACACTAATTTAGAACGCTTTAAAATAAGACTATTTAATCTTCAATTTATGACAATTATCATATTGTTTATTTAGCTATATTTTTGAATAGGTTTCCGTATAGATAATTTGTAACTTTGGTTTTAAATCTGTTTTTGAAGATGCATGAACTATCAATAGCATTAGGAATTGTTAAAATTGCTGAAGATGAAACAGCGAAAGTTAATGCAGCCAAGGTTACAAAAATTGAGCTTGAAATAGGTGTTTTGTCTGGTATTGAAATAGAATCTTTAAATTTTGTTTGGGAATCTGTAGTTCAAGATACGGTGCTTGAAAGGGCCGAAAAAGAAATTACTGTTATTGAGGGGCGTGGCAAATGTATTGATTGTAATACAGAGTTTGATATGGAAAACATTTATGATTGCTGCCCGAAATGCAATAGTAATTTTAAAGGTATTTTAAAAGGAAAAGAATTAAAAGTTAAAGCATTAGAAGTAATTTAAATTTAAAAATTATGTGTGGAACTTGCGGATGTGGAACCGATGGAAACGGTCCTACAATTTTGAAACCAGGAGAACATACTCACCAAGCTGAACATCATCACCATCATCATGATAACCATTCTCATGATCATTCACATGAGCACAAACATAAAGTTTTGGAGATTGAACAAGATATTCTTCAAAATAATGCAGTTCTAGCTGCGAGAAACAGAGGTTATTTTGAAGCGAAAAATATTTTTGCTTTAAACTTAGTTAGTTCACCAGGTTCAGGAAAAACATCTATTTTAGAACGTACATTGACCGATTTGAAAGATGAAATTCCTTTTTATGTAATTGAAGGTGATCAGCAAACCTTAAATGATGCCAATAGAATTGATGCGCTTGATATACCCGTAATTCAGATAAATACAGGAAAAGGTTGTCATTTAGAAAGTGATATGGTGTATGACGCAGTTAAAAAGCTCGAGATCAAAAATGATGCTATTTTAATGATAGAAAATGTTGGAAATCTTGTTTGCCCTTCAATGTTTGATTTAGGTGAAAGTAAACGTGTTGTAATAATAAGTACTACTGAAGGTGAAGACAAGCCAATTAAATATCCTGATATGTTTCACACATCAGATATATGCATTATTAATAAAATAGATTTGTTACCATATGTAAATATTGATGTGGACAAACTTAAAAATTATGCGTTGCAAGTTAATCCTAAGTTACTGTTTTTTGAAGTTTCTGCAACTACTGGTCAAGGAATGGAAAAATGGTATAAATGGTTGAAGGAAAATAGGATCAATAGTTAGAAAGTTTAATTTTCAATAGTCAAAAACTAAATTATGTGTTTATCAATACCTGGAAAATTAATTGAAGTTACTTCGCAATTAGATGAAACCTTTAGAGTAGGAAAAGTATCTTTTGATGGAATTATAAAAGAGGTAAGCTTAACATTGGTTCCAGAAGCCACTATTGGAGATTATGTGCTTGTGCATGTTGGTGCAGCAATTTCTACTATTGATGAAGAGGAAGCTAAAAAAACTTTTGATCTTTTGAAACAACTTGATGAATTGCATGAACTAGAAGATGGTGAGCATAATCCAGCTTAAAATCCAGTTTAAAAACAGTTCTAAATATATTTATTGGTTGCTATTTAATGATAATTATGCTAATCATTTTTTTGTTAAACAGTAACTTAAAATGATTTGATTTTTCAAAAAAATAACTTTACAACTTCCTTTTAAAATATTTTATAAACAAAATTTCGCTATACTCTTAAAAGGTTTAAAAATAGTAAAACTTTTTTTTAACCCTTGTTAAGAAAATTTGCCATATACATACTATTTTAAAGACAAGATAAAACCATAAAAAAACACTACAATGTGATTTTAAAGTTTATAATAAACACTACATATATATATTAAAATGATATATATCAATAAAATAGCTATTATAATAAACTACAACTACGGTTTGTAAACTTCAAAAATGATATATATCATCTATAATGCGTGAATGCAAATTTAACTTTGTTTTAAAGATATAAAAGATGATTAAAATATTTAAAACTTCAAAAAACGTTATACTTAATATCGATGAGTATTTTGATAATATTGAATTAGGAATATTGAATTTTAAAGAAGGTGTTAATAATTATTTAGAAGGAAATATTTCGGAATTTGAAAACAACTTAAATATAGTTAAAAAACAGGAAGAAGTTGCAGATGCTATTATTAGAAAAATTGAAAACGACTTCTATGTGCATTCTTTAATGCCAAACTATTCTAGTGATATTTTGAACCTATTAGAAAAAACCGATGATATTATTGATAAGATAAAAGATAATTTAAGTCAGTTTGATGTAGAAGACCCTTATTTTCCAGAAGATATAAAGAATGATTTTGCAAGATTAGTTTCTTTATCTGTAGAGTCTGCTGAAAATGTAATTCCTGCAGCGAGAGTTTTTTTTACCGCGCCTAGTTTAGTGAAAGACAAATTACAAAAAGTAATATTTTACGAACGTGAAACAGAGAAATTAGCTATAAAAATAAAAAGAACATTGTTTAAAGAAATGCCTTTTTTAAAATTGAGCGAAAAAATTCATTTACGCTATTTTACATTGCACGTAGAGCAGGTAGCAGAAGCTTCAAAGGTAGTCGCAAAGATGCTATCTTCATTAGTAATTAAAATAAAAATGTAGTACATAAAAAGTAGCCTATGTTTTTTTTCTTTTTATCAAGTGGTTTATTTTTAGGTTGGTCTTTAGGAGCCAATGATGCAGCCAATATATTTGGTTCTGCTGTTGGTTCTAGAATGGTTAAATTTAGTGTGGCTGTTGTGGTTGCCTCTATTTTTGTTGTTTTGGGCGCTGTACTACAGGGGTCTGGAGCATCGCTTACACTTGGTAAATTGGGATCTGTAGATGCTATTGGGGGTGCATTTACAGTTGCACTTTGTGCAGGCTTTACTGTTTTTTGGATGACTCGATTGAAATTGCCAGTCTCAACCTCACAAGCTATTATTGGAGCTATTATTGGTTGGAATTTTTATTCAGGTAATGTAACCGACGTGGTTGTTTTAGGAAAAATTGTTAGTACTTGGGTTGCAGGTCCTATCTTAGGAGCCATTTTTGCTGTTTTAATGTATAAACTTCTAAAGTTTATTTTAGCAAAAAGTAAAATTCATTTAATAAAGTTAGATGCCCATTTAAAATATGCTCTTTTAATAATTGGTGGTTTTGGAGCTTTTAGTTTGGGTGCAAATAATGTAGCCAATGTTGTGGGTGTATTTATACCTTCGGTACCGGATATTCAATTAGATTTTGGTTTTTTTATTTTTGATAGCGTACAGTTATTGTTTTTAATAGGTGGTATTTCTATAGCAATGGGAATTGTAACTTATTCTAAAAAAGTGATGATGACTGTTGGTAACGATTTAATGAAATTGTCTGCAGAGGCTGCTTTGGTAATTGTGTTGGCACATGCTATGGTGTTGTTTATATTTTCTTCTTCATCTTTATCAAATGCCATACAAAGTCTTGGCTTACCGGCAATTCCGTTAGTACCAGTTTCAAGTTCTCAAGCTATTGTTGGAGCAATAATGGGAATTGGTTTGTTAAAAGGAGGTAGAGGAATTAAATTTAATGTTTTGGGAAGAATTTCAGTAGGTTGGATAACCACGCCTGTAATTGCTGGTATTGTCTCATTTATGTCGTTGTTTTTTATGGATAACGTTTTTAAATTACAAGTTTATGATACTACAAATACTGCCTTAAAATCAATGAAAAGCGAGTTTAATAGTTTTCCAAAACCTACCGATATTTCTGTTAATGTTAATTTATTTCAGCCTTTATTATACACTATTATTATTATATTAACTATTGTAATAATTGTTTTAGCATTAAAACTAACAAATAAAACATTAAAATCTAAAGATGAAGAATCTTCTGATATTTCTCGAAAATATAAGGCACAGGAGGCCTTTTTAAAAACGGAATTGGCAAAAGCTAATACAGAAAATGCTGAGTTAGAAAAGGAAATTGATTTTAAACGAAAAGAGCAAATGAGTATTGCTTTAAATATCATTCAAAAGAATCGGTTTTTAGAAAAACTACGCACAAAAATTGATAAAATAATTGAGAAATCTGATACGGATCAGGTGGAGCTTTCAAAATTAAAAAAGTTAATTGTAGAAAATTTAAGTGTAGATAAAGATAGACAGCGCTTCAATATTTATATCAACGAGTTAAATAGAGATTTTTATTTCAGATTGTTAAATAGATATCCAAATTTAACTGAAAATGAACAACGTTTATGTGCATTGGTTCGTTTAAATTTAAGTTCAAAAGATATGGCATCAATTTTAAATATTTCAACAAAAAGTGTAGAGGTAAATAGACATAGATTACGTAAAAAAATGCACTTAAAACGAGAAGATAATTTAACCGAATTAATAAGTAAACTTTAAATATAATTTAAACTGTAAAACAATGAAAAATAAACTAAGTACACTAGTAGTGGCATTATTTCTATTTGGAATAGGGTTACATGCTCAAGAAATTAAAAAGGAAACCACTCGTATAAATCAATACGGGCAAGAAGTGGACGCTGTTCCACTAAAAACGGAAGCACAAGATGGCTTTATAAAATGGTTTTCTGAAGATGGAAACTATAAAATGTGGATGGATAATAGGGTACAGCTTGATGGTTATATGTTCTCAAATGATGCTTTAAATGAATTGGGAAATGGATTCATGATTCGTAGAATGCGTTTCGCTATTAAAGCTGAGTTTTGGAAAAACTGGTATGGAGAAATTGATTTAGATTTTGAAAGTTCTGCAACTGAAATAAAAGATGCTTATTTAAAGTACACACCAGATTCGAAAAAGTGGGATTTTAAAGCTGGTCATTTTAAGGAAGGTTATGGTATGGAAACTACGACTACTTCAAGATATTTATTATTTATGGAACGTTCTTTCGCATCTACTTTCGATCCTTCACGTCATTTAGGTTTTCAAGTAAATTCTTATGGAAAAAAACTATTATTAATTGGGGGTGTTCATTTTAATACTGTTGGAGACGCTGAAGAAGTAGAGTTTACTAAAGACGCTAATAAAGATAATGGGAAAGACGAAGGCTATTCTTTAACTGGTAGAGCTGTTTGGACACCAATTAATAATACTACTAGATTGTTACATGTCGGTGCTGCAGCAACATATAGAACTCCAAAAACACATTGGGAAGATGGAGCCTATAGAATTAGCACACGATCACATTCTGCAGTTAATAGAAAAAAATTCTTAGATACAGATGATATTTCAGGTGTTGACAATGTATTTGGATATACTTTTGAACTGGCAGGAAAATATAATGGTTTTATGTTCCAAGGAGAATATAAAGAACACAATGTTAATATGATTGAGGGTGTAGATGCTTCCTTTAAAGGATATTATGCTCAAGCGGCCTACTTGTTAAGAGGAGGAAATCACAATTATAACACAAAAGAAGGGGAATTTACAAGAATTACTCCTGGATCTGATAAAGGAGATGTTGAACTTGCTTTAAGGTATGACTATATAGATTTAAATGATTTTGATGCTAGTATTTATGGTGGTTCTGCTGAAGGATATTCAGTTGGTTTAAACTATTATGTAAACCCAAATATTAAATTTATGGCAAACTATGTTTACCACAATCATGACCGCTATGCTGACGGAAAAGGTAAATTATTTGTAGGTAAAGATGCAGATGGCAACTTAACTAAAGATTGGTCTAATGTGTACGATGCAGATGGAAAGGGTGGTGATGATTATGGTCAATTTTCAATAAGATTGGAAGTGAATTTTTAATAAAAACAATAAAAAATTAAATAAGATGAAAAATTTTAAATATTTCTTAATAATGCTTCTAACGCTAATATTTACAGTTAGTTGTGTTGAAGATGAAAACATGTATATTGAACCTAGCCCTTGGGTAGATGTTGAAACTACTACTGTAAACTATACTGAAGGTCCATTACAATCAGTTAAATTTCCTAATAATCCAATACCTGGAGAGGATGTAAATGTTGAATTAAAGTATTCAAGTACTGAAACAATTTTAGAAGCAAGAATTTATTTTGCTACAGGAGATAGTCCTGTGTATGTTAAGGCAAATAAAATTTCAGGTGAAGATGATGCCTCATTTACACAAACTGGTGTTACAATTAATATGATTAATCAATCACAATCCGGAGTTAAAACTTCATTTTATGCGCGTATAGCCACAGCTAGTGGTGAATATTATTATGGTAATAATCCGAATGGAATGGCTTTAGATAACTTTAATGATATTGATGAGTCCGATGCCTTTAAAGGTGACCCAACAGGGTGGAATGTATTTACAGCTCAATAAATAATAAAAACCAGCTTGTGAATAGTTACAAGCTGGTACATTTAAAATATGATACATTTAAGTAAAATAATAAGTTTTACCGTAATCTTTATGGTCTTTTTTCAAGCATGTAAAAATAGCCCAAATACTATTGAAGAAACTAAAAATGAGCTCGAATTAATTTCTAGTGAAAAAATTAATGTATCAGAGGCTTCAGGTTTAGCAATTAATACTTCGGGTTCAAATTTATATACAGTAAGTGATTATACTGGAAATATTTATAAACTTACTACAGACGGAACTGTTTTAAAAGAATTTGTTTATGGCGGTGATGATGTTGAAGGAATTTCTATGGTTTCAAGTACTAAAGTATTGTTAGTTGAAGAAAGAACCAAGGAAATTGTTGAATACGATTTAAATTCAAAAAATTACAAGAAACACAAAGTAGATTATAGTAATAAAGATTTCAATAGTGGTCTTGAGGGAATAGCATTTAATTTAAATGATAACACCATTTTTGTACTAAATGAAAAAGATCCGGGTATTTTAATGCGTTTAAAAAGTGATTTTTCAATTATTGAATCTTACGACTTAGATTTTGCATCAGACTATTCAGGGATATTTCATGATAAAGAATTAAATATTTTATGGATTTTGAGTGATCAAAGTAAAACAGTGAATAAATGTAGCTTAAAAGGAGCGTTAATTAAAAGTTACGCAATAGATGTAATTAAAGCAGAAGGTATCGCAGTTACAAATTCTAACATTTATATTGTAAGCGATTCAAATTCTAAATTATTTAAGTTTAAAAAACCAATCGAATAAAAAACCAACTAAAAATATAATTATGACAAAACCATCAATGAAAGTAGGAGAAATCTCTAAACCGCGTTTCGAGTTTAGAGCTTTCGGTCAAAACTTTGATATTCCTGCAAAATATATGGCACGCTTATCAGTTCCAATTCCAGAAAAAGTTTGGGAAAGAACTTCAGAAGAAATATATATTCTATCTAAAACCAACGATATTAATAATACTAAAATACGCGATGGTAAAATGGATATTAAAACCTTTGTACAGACTGTAGATGATTTAGAACAATGGAATCCTTTGATGAAAGGCGAATTTCCTATTGCAAAACAAGTATTAGAAAATGATGTCTTTCCAGCATTTCAAGTAGCACTGCCAACATTAACTAAAGACACATATACCTTAGAAGAATTTTTAGCGATGATTGATGCTAACAAAGATCTACAAGGTGTAAAAGTTTACAAACAACGTTTTGGTTATATGGTAAATAACACGCTTTGTGAAGTAGGAAATGTTTTAATTAATGGAGCAAAAGTAGTTACCATTAATTCTGAATCTACAGAGTTAGATGATATTAAAAAAACTATTGCAGACTGTAAGTTAGAGGGTGTAGAAAATATCAATTATTTACAAGCAATAAAAAGAGTAATAGGTTGGATTAATAAACCATTAGCAAATTAATTATGGCACAAGAAATAGAAAGAAAGTTTTTAGTAAAAAACGACGATTTTAAACAGGAATCATTTAAAGAAACTAAAATTGTACAAGGGTTTTTATCAACTGTTCCAGAAAGAACGGTAAGAATTAGAATTAAAGGCGATCAAGGATTTATCACAGTAAAAGGAATTGGAAACAAGTCTGGCACGTCACGTTTTGAATGGGAAAAAGAAATTTCTGTTGAAGATGCTACGGATTTATTAAAAATTAGCGAACCTGGCATAATTGATAAAACACGTTTTAATGTAAAATCTGGCGGTCATACTTTTGAAGTAGATGAATTTTATGGAGAGAACGAAGGTTTAACTGTTGCAGAAGTTGAATTAGATGCAGAAGGTGAAGATTTTATAAAACCAAAGTGGCTTGGAGAAGAAGTTACTGGACAAGTAAAATATTACAATTCAATGTTAATGAAAAACCCTTATAAAAACTGGTAGAAAAAGGGAGCTAAAGTTTTATATAATTATAAACAACTATGTATAAAAATGTACTAGATATGAGTAACTACCGAATGGAAAAATTACCCGTTCGGAAGCTTACCAAAGTAGAAAAAACATTTAGAATAATTGGAGGACCTTTAGCTATTATAGCTTTTCTACTAATAATGTATATAGATATACCTTTTTTAAAAAATTTTAACCTAGAAACTTTAAGTAAGAGTGCAAGTAGCAATTTTGATACTATTGGATTGTTAAACTTTGTACAATCTAATAAAGCAATGTTAGCAATTTTTGTAGCATCGCTAATTTTGTGGATTACGGAAGCAATTCCAAATTATTTAACATCATTAATTTTAATTATAGCACTTGTTTTAACAGGTGTTTTACCTGAAAAAGTAGCATATGCACAATTAGGGCACCAAGTAATGTGGTTAAATATATTGTCTTTTATTTTAGCAAGCATGTTAGTTGCCACGGGAGTTGCAAAACGTTTTGCATTATGGTTTATTTTAAGATTTGGTAAAAATGCAACTTCTATATTTTTTAGTTTCATATTAATTAATATTGTATTGTCAATTTTTATTTCTGCAACCACTGCAAAAGCTGCAATATTATTGCCTATTTTTATGGTAATTGCTGCAGTTTATGGAGCTTCAAATGGAAATAGAAATAATTTTGGACGTAATATTATATTGCAAAACTTGTTTCAAATAAATATGGGAGCAAGTGCCTTTTTAACAGGTTCAGGAGCAAATTTATTAGCAGCTTCACTAATTGCTGGAGCCATTGGAAGTGATATTTTCTTTTCAGATTGGATGGTAGCAGCTTTTCCAGGGGCACTTATTTTAATGATTATAGGTTGGGTTATTGGTACTAAGATTATATTTCCTCTTAAAGAGGGAGATAAAAAACCTTCAATTGAAGGTGGTATGGAAACTTTAAAAAAAGAGTTGCATAAAATGGGTAAAGTTTCTTTTAATGAAATAAAATCTATTGTAATATTTGTTTCAATTTTGGGTTTATGGGTAACGGATAAATACCACGGTATAAGTCCTACAGCAGTTGCATTTTTAGGTGCAATTGTTGCACTGTTACCAAAAATTGGTATTGTAGCTTGGAACGATGTTGATATTCCTTGGCATTTATTATTGTTCTCTGCAGGAGCTTATACTTTAGGAGCAGGTTTTAATGTTACAGATTTACCAAGTATTTCTATAAATGCACTTTTTGATGGTTTAGGTATTGGAGATAATACACCTTTTTGGGTGTTGTATCTTATTTTAACATTTGCAATGATATTTAGTGCATTATTTTTTCAAAGTAAAACTATGCGTGCTATGATTTTTATTCCAATTGCAATTGGTATTGCAACCCGTTTTGGTTTTGATATTGTAAGTTTAGCTTTACCCGTTGCTTTTTTAATTGAACATGTATATACGTTGCCATTTAATAGTAAACCAGCATTGTTATTGTATTCAACTAACCATTACAGTTGGAATGATACGTTTAGGTATGGAATTACGATGCAAATTATTGCGTGGATTATGTCTATAATAATGGCAATGACTTATTTTAAATGGCTTGACATTACACCAGATGGCTTGTTTTAATATAAAAAAATATAAAATTGAAGATACAGAACAGGCAAATAGCAAATACTAGAATTAGATGATTCAAGACAGTGTAAAGATTCACGATAATTTTTCTTTAGAAGTAAAATCAATTTACGAAAACATTTCAGAAAAGAAGAAAACTAAATACAATACACTTACGTATCTTTTTATACCAAACGGTTTAAATATTAATAATCAAACGTATTCAAAATCTAAATTTTATAATGATGTTAAAGTATATATTAGATACAATGCTTCCGAATATACTCTAGACGAAATTCTTAATTTAAAAACAGGTCCATTACATCAATTAATTAAAATTGTAAAAAAAATATCTGGGAAAAAAGTTTCAAAAAAAAATAAATTAGAATTTGAATCTAGAGTGAAAATGTTGGGTGTTATTTTAAATAATACTCTTAAAATTGCAATTCCATCTTTAAAGGATTTTGGAAAATCTAATGTTGCTATTTCTATTGATTATTTTACCAAACTTAAAAATTTTTTAAGCTTTTATAGAGGTTTAGTTGGCATCATTGAACATTTAAAAATTGAAGAAGAATTAAAAAAGACCATTAAATACGGAGATGAATACATGAGTAATAGTATCAACTATTATCTTATTGTATTATTAGATTATTACAAAATTATAAATGTTGAAAAAGAAATTTTAAAAATAATAATTTCCTTTCTTAAAGAAGAACAAGCGTATCGTAAAATACAAAATTACGATCTTACAAGTGAAGAAGATTATTTTGACGAAACATTATTGCATAAAAGAAGTCAATTAAAAAAGTATGTAGAAGGTGTATTGTTTTTAAATAGAGATGTTAGAAAAGACGGTGCATTTTTCGAACAATCTATATTTGCAATTGCTGCGGGTTTAGCAATGGTTTTTTCTACGGGAATTGCTTTTTATTACCAACAAGTATATGGAAATTTTACATTACCATTTTTTATAGCGTTGGTTGTTGGTTATATGTTTAAAGATAGAATAAAAGCCTCTATAGGCTTATTGTTTGTAAGTAAAGCAAATTCATTATTTCACGATTTTAAAATAAAAATTAGAGATTCTGGAACTAACTTAATAGGAGTTGTAAGAGAAAACTTTACGTTTGTTCCTTTTAATAAATTGGGGCCAAAAGTTAAAAGGCATCGTTTAAAAAATAGGTTTATAGATGCGGATTATAACTTTTTGGGAGAGAAAATTATCCAATACAAAAAGAAAATTGTTATTTATCCTAAAAAATTTGGTGAAGAAATTTCAGACAATAGACTTAATAGTATGGTGGATATAACTCGTGTTAATTTGTATCGTTTTACTACTCAAATGGATGATCCTAAAAAGGAATATTCATTATTAAAAAAAGGTAAAATCATCAACAGAGTTGGAAATAGAATTTACCATATTAATTTAATTCAAAAATTTTATACTGAAAAAGGAGTAGAATTTAAGCGCTACCTTGTAATTATGAATAGAAAAGGTATTAAGCGTATTGAACCTGTTGAGTTGGATATTTATTAATTATTATCTTTTATTGAGATTAAGTATGTAAGTTTATAACTTCAAAATAGAGTTAAAAAATTATGAATACTTATATTGAACTAGTAAAAACGTATCCTATTTATAGTGTAATGATTCAATTTACAGTATTAGGAACTTTGGGCGACATATTTTCTAAATGGATGCAACGAGGCACAATTTTTATGCCTTATAAATTAAGAATTGTTTTTTTAAAAATGTTGGAATGGGCATTTTTAGCCATAGTAATAAAGTATGCATTTGTAGGTTTTCAAGGTTTTATTGATGTTGTAATAGCTCAAGGGTTTTTACCAGAACTCAATTTGTTTGGAAGAGCGTTTTCGGTTTCTGTAGCTATGAATCTACAATTTGGTTTATTGTTGGTAATTCTTCATAGGTTTTTAGATAATTTAATTTCACAGGAAAATAATTGGGAAAACATTGATAAAGGAATGTTTTCTTTAATTTGGTTTTGGATTCCTGCTCACACGATAACATTTATGTTAGATAAACCATATCAAATTGGCTTAGCAGCTATTTGGTCCTTGGTTTTAGGTGTTATTTTGGGCTATTTTAATAAAACCAAAGTATCAAATTAGAATAATTATTAATTTTTATTTAGTAAAATTTTTAGTTTTTTTATTAAAATTAAAGCGACTAAACCTCCTAAAAATGAAATTAATAAATTTAAAATAAGGAGGTTAAAATTTATGTTTCCTGATTCTACTATTGTAAAAGGATCAAAACCCAATCGTCCAAAAGATTTCATAAAAAGAATACTGCCAAACACACCTGCAATTGTATTTCCAATACTACCTAAAGAATATTTTTTAAATACAACAGCCATTAAATTTGCTCCTATAATACCTGATAAAATACTTATTAATGAAATTAAAGTTGCGGTCATAATTGCTTAATTAATGTCCGTAATCCATTTTGTCAATTTTTCCTTTTAATAGCCTTTTTTGAATAATAATATAAATTACAAGTAAAATAACACCTATAATTACCCAATTAAAAGCAACTGATAATCCATAGTCAGTTGTTGCTGTGTTATAAATTGTTAGCGATTCATTTATTGAATTTGTTGATGGTAAAATTACTGGAAATATAGAAGCCAATGAAGATGTAATACCTCCAATTATTAATAATGTTGAAAGTGCAAAATTATAACTATCCTTCTTAATTTTCTTAATAAAAAATAGTCCAAATAATCCAGTAAAATAAATAATCGGAAAAATAATTAAATAAGGTCTTTTAGCAAAATTATCCAATGAATTTGGATTGACAATCTGCCAAACAACTATTGAAAATATGGTTAGTACTAGTAACACAATATTTAAATTAAAAATAACATTTTTTAGCTTTTTATTAATAGATGCGTTTGTTTTTAATCGTATCCATGTGGCTCCGTGAATGGCTAAAGTTACTACGGCAATAATTCCAATAATTATTGTAAAATAGTCAATTACACCTGGGTGTTCGGTTAGTGGGCTAAAACTACTATCCCATAAAGGAAGAAAAAAGTAATGTGGTTCATAAAGAGATATTTCATTTTCAACACCACCTAAATTTACACCTCTAACAATATTTCCTAAAGCAATTCCAAAAAATAATGCCAATAGTAAACTAGAAATTCCAAAAGAAGTATCCCAAATCGCAGTCCACATTGTATTGTTAAACTGACTTCTAAATTCTAAACCAATAGCTCTAAAAACAATTAACCAAAGCACAATAATTAGTGGTAAATAAAAGCCGCTAAATACAGACGCATAAAATGTTGGAAAAGCCATAAATAACATTCCGCCTCCGGCTACAAGCCAAACTTCGTTAAAATCCCAAAATAGACCCGCAGCTTTTGCTACTACTTTTTTGTCTTTTTCTTTTTTTGCAAAAAATAAATGAATAATACCCGTACCAAAATTATAACCATCTAAAATAAAGAAAATGGTCAATACAAGTGCAATAATAATATACCAAAATAGTTCCATAATTTAATGTTTTATAGGTTTAGGGCCTTGATGAATAGTTTTACCAACCAATATTAAAAATAACAATCCAAGAAGCATATAAAGTCCCACAAAACCAAGGAGTGTAAATAAAGTGTTTCCTGAAGAAACTGTAGGAGAAACACCTTCACTAGTTTTTAACAATCCATAAACCAAGTAAGGTTGCCTGCCTAACTCTGCAACATACCAACCGGTAATGTTAGCTATATAAGGAAACGGCACTAAAAACATAATTGTCCAAAGTATTGGTTTTATAGTGTGTAATCTTTTTTTCCAAAGAAAGAAGGCCGCTAATAGCATAATACCAATAAAAATAGTACCTAAACCAACCATAATATGGTAAGAGTAGTATAATGCAGGAATATTATCTGGTAATTCTTCTTTTTTAAATTGGTCCATTCCAACAATTTGTTTGTTCCAATCTTGATAGGTTAAAAAGCTTAAAATATTTGGGACAGCAATTTTATTGTCCAATTTTTTTTCGACCATATTTGGCTGTCCAATAAGTACAATTTCAGCTCCGGCTTCCTCAGTTTCAAAAATACCTTCCATTGCAGCAAAAGTTGCTGGTTGATATTTGGCTACATTTTTAGCATTCCAATCTCCTGTTGGAAAAGCAACTAATAAACTTGATACTAAACCGAAAATTACACCAGTTTTTAAAAATAATTTACCGTGTTCTAAATTTTTATTTCTTAAGATATAAAATGCTCCAATACTTGCTACAACAAAAGCAGAAGTAACCACAGAAGCAAACTGATTGTGTAAAAAAGCAGGAATCAGCCATGGATTAGTGAATAATGCTGAAAAATTTTCAAGTACAAATTTACCGTTATCTAAAATTTCATAACCAACTGGATGTTGCATCCAAGCGTTGGTTGCTAATATAAACCAACCGCTTGCCCAAGAGCCTAAAAAAACTAAAAAACCAGTTAAAAAATGTAGTTTTTGACCCATTAATTTTTCTCCAAAAATAAAAAGTGCTAAGAATGAAGACTCTAGAAAGAAAGAAAACATTCCTTCCATGGCCAAAGTTTGACCAATTATCCCACCTGTTAATTCCGAAAATTTAGCCCAATTTGTACCAAATTGAAACTCCATAGGAATTCCAGTTACAACGCCCATTGTAAAATTAATAGCAAATATTTTCATAAAAAACAATGCAGCATCGTTGTACTTTTGAATCTTAGTTCTTAAAAATTTCCATTTAAAATAAACTATCATTAAAGATAATCCCATTGTTAATTGTGGAAATATATAGTGGAACGTGATAGTAAATGCAAATTGCAATCTATCGTAGAAAATCATATCTTCCATTTATGAAAAAATTATAGTTGAATAGGTAATTTAAAGTTGTAAAATTACAAATTAAAAGAAAACTCTGTGTAAACAAACAAGCATAAATGTGGAGTTTATTTCTTAATAAGCCTTTAAATTTTAACTTTGCCTAATAAATGTTGAATTAGAATTTTAAAAACAATAGAATACATTAATTTATACCAATATAAAAACAAAACAATAATGGAATTAAAAAGTAAAAAAGCTATTATAACAGGTGGAAGTAGAGGTTTAGGAAAAGCTACAGCTATTGCATTTGCAAAAGAAGGAATGGCTATTGCAATTACAGGCAGAAATGAAGAAAAATTGAAAGAAACCGTTTCTGAACTAAAAGCTTTTGGCGTTACAGCAACTTATCAAGTTTTTGATGTTGCTAATTATGATGAAGTTAAAATTGGTATCAAAAATATTATTAAGACATTGGGTTCTGTTGATATTTTGGTAAACAATGCTGGTATTGCAGCTTTCGGAACTTTAAATGAAATGGATGCTAATTTGTGGGAAAACATTATTAAAACCAACGTTTTAGGAATGTACTATGTTACTAAAGAAGTGCTTCCGTACTTAATTGAAAAAAACGAAGGAGATATTATAAATGTTTCATCAACTGCTGGTTTAAATGGAAATGCATCAACTTCTGCTTATTCAGCATCTAAATTTGCAGTTATTGGCTTGTCACAATCTTTAATGAAAGAAGTCCGTAAAAATAATATTAGAGTAAATACCTTAACACCAAGTACTATAGCTACAGATATGGCATTGGAATTAGGAATTACAGATGGAAATGTCGAAAAAGTGCTACAGCCAGAAGATTTTGCGCAGTTAATTTTAGCAGGATTGAAATTACCAAGAAGAGCTATGATGGCAAATGCTTCGTTATGGTCAACAA
The DNA here is from genome assembly GCF_014646675.1 of Lutibacter litoralis. GTDB lineage: Bacteria > Bacteroidota > Bacteroidia > Flavobacteriales > Flavobacteriaceae > Lutibacter > Lutibacter litoralis. The sequence continues at coordinate 136,441 of NZ_BMNS01000007.1, forward strand.
ATCCTTAATAAAATTGCGTTTGTATTAGTATTTACGTTCAAAACAAAAACAGCCTTAACTTTATAAAGTTAAGGCTGTTTTTGTATATTAAAATGAATGTTATTTCTGTCTAAAATAAATTACAATTGGCACTCCTTTTAAGTCAAACAATTCGCGTAATTTGTTTTCTACAAAACGTTTGTACGGATCTCTAATGTATTGAGGTAAATTACAGAAAAACACAAATTGTGGTGTTGGCGTTGGCAACTGCATGCAATACTTAATTTTAACAAATTTACCTTTATAAGCAGGAGGAGAATATTGTTTTACAATTTCTAACATAGTATCGTTTAACTTACTAGTAGGAATTCGTTTTTTTCTGTTTTCAAAAACTTCAACTGCGGTTTCAATTGCTTTAAATATACGTTGCTTTGTTAATGCGCTTATAAATAAAATTGGAACATCTGTAAACGGAGCAATTTCTTTTCTTACTTGAGCTTCAAAATCGCGCATGGTGTTGGTTTCTTTTTCAATAAGATCCCATTTGTTTACTAAAATTATAATTCCTTTTTTATTTTTTTCTGCCAGCCAAAAAATGTTTTCATCCTGACCTTCAAAACCACGTGTAGCATCCAAAACTAAAATCGCAACATCACAATGCTCAATGGCTCTAACTGCTCTCATTACCGTATAAAATTCTAGATCTTCTTTAACTTTAGACTTTTTTCGAATTCCAGCAGTGTCTACTAAGTTAAAATCAAACCCAAAACGGTTGTATTTTGTATCGATAGAATCTCTTGTTGTGCCAGCAATATCTGTAACCACAAATCTTTCTTGACCAATTAAAGCATTTATAAAAGACGATTTTCCGGCATTTGGACGACCAACAACGGCAAATCTTGGTAATTCATCTTTTTCTTCAGGAGCATCTTCTAGTTTTTCAGCTAAAGCATCTAACAGTTCACCAGTTCCACTTCCATTAATAGAAGAGATGGTAAAATAATCTCCCAATCCGAGGTTGTAAAATTCAACAGCATCAGCATCTCGCATGGCATTGTCAACTTTATTAACAGCCATTAATATTGGTTTTTTTACTTTACGAAGAAGCTTGGCAACTTCAGAATCCATTGGAGTAATACCTTGCTCAACATCAACTACAAAAATTATAATATCGGCTTCTTCAATAGCTAATTGTACTTGTTTTCTAATTTCTTCTTCAAAAACATCATCAGAGCCAACAGCATATCCACCAGTATCAATAACCGAAAATTCTTTTCCGTTCCAGTCACTTTTTCCGTAATGTCTATCACGTGTTACACCACTTACAGAATCTACAATAGCTTCTCTACGTTGTACTAAACGGTTAAATAACGTTGATTTTCCAACATTAGGTCTTCCTACTATGGCTACAATATTGCTCATAAAATTCGTCTTGAAATTTTTTGCAAAAGTAAACAATTTAAATTTGAAATTTGATGTATTATCAATTCAAAATTAGACATTTAATTAAATTTACTATATTTCAAAACCAATAAACCAAACTTTATGAAAGATTATTTAAATAGTGATATTCATTTGCGTCCAAGATTTAAAATGAATTTTAGTGAAAGTCAGGATGTTTTAATTTCAAAATTCAAAAAAAATTTAAAATCTGAAAATTGTAATTATTGTAGTAAAATTGTTGATGGCCATATAGTTATAGATGTTCCAGTTGATGAAAATCACTTTTGGTCCCCTCAGTTAAATATTGAGATTGAAAAAATGAATGGAGATGAAACAATTGTAAAAGGATTGTTTGGGCCAAAACCACAACTATGGACATTATTTATGTTTTTTCATTTCGCCATGGCAGCTGCTTTTATTGGTTTTTCTATTATGACCTACGTACAGTGGACTTTAAAAGAAGATAATAGTATGGCTTTAATAATAGTGATTGGTTTACCTATTCTGTGGATTGTTATGTATTTTTTAGGAAGAATTGGAAGAAGAAAAGGACACAAACAAATGGATGAATTATATGGATTTATGATGAAAACCTTGGAGGTTTAGGGTTAGAAAGTTTAAAAGTTTGAAAGTTGTAAAGTATTGAAGATTCAAAGGTTTAAAATATAAATTTCTATTTAAACTCTTTTATTAATTCATCTAAAATAATAGTTTCCGGGTTTTTAGAATTGGTTTTATTAATGAAACGAATATTTAATCTTTTTGATTTTTTAAGTAAAATGGTGTCTGTAGAATCTAGAATTTCAGCAAGTTCTTTAACTGTTGTATTGTTTCCAATTATAGAATCTATGCGATCTTCAGATTTGTAGGTTTCTAATGTTATAGGATTATTTAGACCAAATTCTACTATGTTGATTTCTAGTGAATAATCAATATTATTTATTTTTGTTAGTTGGTTTGAATTGAAAAATAATAAAGCCACAGAAAATAGGATTAAATTATACAATCCATGTTGTAAAACTCCCCAAAAAAAGCCAAGTTTAAGTCTTACATAACCCAAAGTAATGCCAGCAATAATTTGAGGTAAAACAATAAGTGGCGCTAAAATATAGAATAAACTATTTGTGTTGCTATAATTTGTAAGATGCATTAAGGCAAATGCAATGGCAAATAAATAGAAGAATATTCTAAAATGCTTAAACCAGAAGGTTTTTGCTTTGTTTTTAGTAAGAAAATCAAAGAAGTGGAATACTAAATTTCGTTCATATTTTAAAGGAAATCGAAAAATTAGTTCTTCAATAAATGGAACAATTACTGCAGCCAATAAAATAATTGAGACTGCATTTTTAATAGAAAAAATATCTTCTATAGGGTCTGATTCTAATTCAAACAAAAAAGAATCAATAAATGATGTAATTCCTGAAGCAAAAATGACCAATATAAAATCTAAAAGCAAAATAGAAAATAAAATTTTCCATTTTTGTTTTGTAGAAAGGGTTTCGTTAAAATTATCTTGAGGATTTTTTAAAAAATCAAATAAATCCTTAACTATTGTATTAATTCCATAGCTAATAATTATGAATTCGGATTAATCGTTATATCCAAATCTACGTAATTGACGTTTATCACTTCGCCAATTCTTATTCACCTTTACGTACAATTCTAAATGAATTTTTTTACCGAAAAACTTTTCTAAATCTTTTCTAGCTTCAACTCCAACACGCTTTAATGCGGAGCCTTTATGGCCAATAATAATCCCTTTCTGAGTCTCGCGTTCTACCATTATTACAGAACGAATTTTAATTATTTTATCACTTTCAAAAAACTCTTCAGTTTCTACTTCAACCGCATACGGAATTTCTTTTTTATAGTGCAGTAATATTTTTTCGCGAATGGCTTCATTAATAAAAAAACGTTCAGGTTTATCTGTTAATTGATCTTTTGGATAAAACGGCGGAGATTCTGGTAACAGTTCAACAATTCTAGTAAAAACACCATCTACATTAAAATTTTCTAAAGCAGAGATTAAAGTTACTTCGGCATTTGGTACTTTCTCTTTCCAATACAATAATTTTTCTTCTACTTGTTCTTGAGAAGAAGTGTCAATTTTATTGATTAGCAATAATACGGGTATTTTTGAGTTTGTGATTTTATTGAAAAAGGCTTCATCTTTTAATTCCTTTTCACCAATTTCAACCATATAAATAAGTACATCTGCATCTTCAAAAGCCGATTTTACAAAACCCATCATAGATTCTTGTAATTCGTATGCTGGTTTTATAATTCCCGGTGTATCAGAAAATAATATTTGAAAATCTTCACCATTTACAATGCCTAAAATTCTATGACGCGTTGTTTGTGCTTTTGAAGTGATAATAGACAATTTTTCACCTACAAGGGCATTCATTAAGGTTGATTTACCAACATTTGGATTTCCAATAATATTTACAAAACCTGCTTTGTGTTTCATTTTCAATGTTTAAGGCGGCAAAGGTACTCTTTAATATTTTTAACTGAAAAAAACTTCTTGTATTTTTAAAAAAAGGTTGTACATTTGCAATCCAAATCGCGGGGTAGAGCAGTAGGTAGCTCGTCGGGCTCATAACCCGAAGGTCGCTGGTTCGAGTCCAGTCCCCGCTACTATATAGCCCAGTTTTACTGGGCTTTTTTGTTTTTAAAGCAAAATTGTAACAAAATCAATGTCTTTTAGGGTCGATTTAACAATACTGTTAAAGCTATAAACTTAAATTGTTATTAGTTCAAATTTTCGAAAGGAGAGAGGAAATTAAATTCCAGAGATTTATTAGAATTTTCAAGCTAGTAGTAGATTCTCGTATTCAAATAAATTAGTTACACATAATTTTTTAAAACTTCGCTTCTCGATAAACTTTTTAATCTTCTAATAGATTTTTCTTTAATTTGCCTTACGCGTTCGCGAGATAAATGTAGAATTTCTCCAATCTCTTCGAGACTCTTGGAAGGTATATTTCCTAATCCAAAGCTCAACTCTATTATAATAGCCTCACTTGGTTTAAGAGTTCTTAAAACACGTTTAATGTCTGTTTTTAAAGATTCGTAGAGTAATTTTTTATCTGGGTTTGATGATTTTTTAAAATTTAAACTATCGTAAAGATTTGAACCTTCACCTACTATTAAAGGGGTATCCATAGATATATGCCGGGTTGAATTTTTTAATGCAGTTTGTACTTCACTTATTGAAATATTAAGTGTTTCGGAAATCTCTTCAATAGAAGGAGTCACTTCATTTTTTTGTTCTAATAATGAACCTATTTTTTTAATTTTATTAATAGTGCCAATTTTATTTAATGGTAATCGAATCATACGAGATTGCTCTGCTAGGGCTTGTAAAATTGATTGACGAATCCACCAAACTGCATAAGAAATAAATTTAAAGCCACGAGTTTCATCAAAACGTTTTGCAGCTTTTATTAATCCAATATTTCCTTCATTTATTAAATCTGATAACGCTAAACCTTGATTTTGATATTGTTTTGCTACAGAAACTACAAATCTTAAGTTGCTCAAGGCTAATTTTTCTAAGGCTATGTTATCTCCAGATTTTATTCTTTTTGCTAATTCAACTTCCTTTTCAGCTGAAATCATATCAACTTTTGAGATTTCTTGAAAATATTTCTCTAAAGAAGTTTCTTCTCTTGTTGTAGGCTGTATTGTAATTTTAAGCTGTCTCATTTTATAGTTGAAAAAGTGTTATTAGAACTAAAAAATTAAAATTCAGATTGATAGTACTAATTTTCAAAAAAAGACCAATAATTCTTATAATTCAATGAGTTTTATCATTTTATGAATTGATTGATATCATAAATTAAAACATTTTGTAAAATTTCACCAGAATTCAAAAAACTAATTTTTATAAATTAATAAAAAAATGCATAGAATATTTTATAAAGATTTCAAAATATGATAAAAGTCATTTTATGAATTAAAATTTGCAAAGACGCATTGAATAAATTATATTATATATCTCTATTCACTGTTTTGTTTGGGGATATCCTACCATATTCAAAACATGATAAAAGTCATATTTTAATAAAATTATGATTTTTGTCATTCTTGATTGGGGATTATTGATATACTTTTGTACTGAATTTAAAACAACATTAAAATGATTTATAATAAAAAAATATGGTTGAAAGCAATTAGCTTCTTTACACTTTTACTGTTAACATCTCAGATTACTTTTTCTCAAGAGTATAATCTAGTTAATAATGAGTCTTCATTAAGCGTGTCAGGGACCTCTAGTTTGCACGATTGGACTATTGAAGCCAACGAGCAATCAGGCATCTTAGTTTTTCAAGATTTTCAAAAAGGAGAAATAACAAAATGTTCTTTAGCAGTTGATGTAGAAGGATTAGAAAGTGGGAAGCGAGCAATGGATAAAAATACCTACAAAGCACTAAAGTATGATTCACATAAAACTATAAAATTTGATTTAGTTGAAGTTCTAGAAACTCTAGAGCAAAGCGACAAATCTTTTTTGATTAAGACCAAAGGTGATTTAATAATTGCTGGTGTAAAGAAACAAATTACTTTAAACTTTACTTTAATTAGTGAAGGGGAACAGGCAGTTTTAAAAGGTGAGAAGAAAATTAAAATGACAGATTTTGACATTGACCCACCAAAAGCACTGTTTGGTACTGTTACTACTGGAAATGACATTACGATTTCATTTAATACAAAATTTAAATAAATAATTAAACAAACAATTAATATTAGAAGAACAATGAAAACAACAATTAAAACAACAATGAAGCCAATAATTTTATTTTTAGCCTTCATAACAGGGTGCGGTTTATATGCGCAAAATAGAAATTTAGATAACTACAGACAACCTGATAAAAAGGGTATTAATGTATTTGAAAGTCCTAAAGATACTGTATCTACTTTCGATGGTGTAAAAGTAAGAATTGGTGGTGCCTTTGCATTACAGTATCAAGCTTTAGATAACGAGAACTCTGGAATTACACCTTTAAAAGAAATTGGTTACAATTTTAACTTAGCAACAGCTAATTTAGATTTTGACGTAGCACTTTATGATGGTGTTAATTTACATTTAAGAACCTATTTATCTTCTAGACATCACCCAGAACCTTATGTAAAAGGAGGGTATCTACAAATTGATAAATTAGATTTTGTCAGCGAAGGTTTTATGGAAGACTTAATGAAAAATACTACGATTAAGATTGGACATATGGAAAATAATTATGGAGATACACACTTTAGGAGAACTGATAATGCGCAAGCACTTTTCAACCCATTTGTAGGTAATTTAATTATGGATGCGTTTACTACAGAAGTTGGTGCAGAAGTATATTACCAAACTGAAAGTGGGTTTTTAGGAATGGTAGGATTTTCTAATGGTAAATTAAATCAAAAAGTACTAAAATCAGATGGTTCAACTGGTGGAGCGGCATTCTTAGCAAAATTAGGATATGACAAACAACTTTCTGATGACTTAAGATTGAGACTAACAGGATCTTTATACAATACTGGTTACGCTCAAAATGTATACTTATACACAGCAGATAGAGCTGGTTCTAGATATTATAGCATTATGCAGGATGCATCGGCTTCTGGTGATAATTTTAGATCAGGACGTTTCGACCCAGGATTTAAAAACAAAATCACAGCTATTATGATTAACCCATTTGTTAAATATGGAGGTTTAGAGTTCTTTGGAACTGCTGAGATTACTTCAGGTAGAAGCATGGCTGAAACGGATAGAAGAAAAACGCAACAATATGCTGGTGAACTTATTTATAGATTTGGTGAGTCTGAAAACCTATACATAGGTACTAGATACAATACAGTAAATGCAGAGTTAGCTGGTGGTGATGATGTTAACATTAATAGATTCCAAGCTGGTGCAGGTTGGTTTATGAGTAAAAATATATTAATGAAAGCAGAATACGTTAATCAGTCTTATAAAGATTACCCAACAGGAAACCTTCTTGAAGATGGTAAATTTAAAGGACTTGTGGTAGAAGCTGTTATTAGTTTCTAAAAAATATTGAATAAGTAAAAACAGGTCTCACTGTCGCTAAAAAGTTTCCTAATAAAACTTTAGACACTGTGAGACTTGTTTTATAATGAATAGACCTAAATTTTAATTTTTATGTTTCTCAATAAAACCTTAGTTTATTTTATTTTAGGTATGACAACTTTTTTTACATCAAAAAATGCTGTTTTCGAGACCTCTTCAGTTATAATTAAAGAAAGAAGTACTTTGTTAATAAAAGGAGAGAGTAATATAAATAACTTTTCTTGCCTTTATGATAATGATGAAATAAAAAAAACTATTCCCATTAAATACACTGTTGAAGGTGATAAAATTAGATTTGATAAAACAGTTTTACTTTTAAATAATACTTTTTTCGATTGTGGAGGGAATGGGATAAATAGAGATCTTAGAAAAACGTTAAACACAGAGGATTATCCTCAAATAGCTTTAACTCTAAATGAAATTGAAAGAACAGAAGACCCTTCTAAAATAAATGCTGAAATAGCTATAAAAATTGCTGGAATATCTCATAATTATAGAATTCCAATAGAAATTATAAAGAATCAAAATTTAATTGTAAACGGACAATTAAAAATAAAACTAACGGATTTTAACTTAAATCCACCCAAAAAACTATTCGGAATCATTGCCGTAGACAATAAAATTGAAATTACTTTCAATTTAGAAATAGAAGAGCAATAAAGTTAAATTCAAATACATTTGTAAACTTTTGTTTTATTCTAAACATCATTGTTAAATATTATAGTTTTTATTCCAACTAAAAGGAATTTGTGAACTAGAGTAATTTATAATTTCCTTCCTTAATATTAAACTTTTAGGAAATCGAGTTATGTTGCCACTTTTTCAATCATTTCCAAGATAATCACCACTATATTCCAAGATAGAACTTTAGTTTGAAAGATTTTATAAAATTTTCGGTTACAGAATTAGATCGTATTATTAAAATGGCTTAAGAAATTCGCCCACCTCTTGAAGTAATACTTTTTCAGTTTATGTTGCCAGAAAAGGAGTAATTAAATTAATACGTGGCAATCTTAAAGAAGCTTGTTTTAAACATTGGCGAAAAAGAGTAAATAGTGTCTAAGTAAAAAGCATTTGAAAAAGCGAAATTCCGCGATTTCACGTTTTAGAAGTCCTCGAAAATGAGCCATCTCAGGCAATAAGATAATTAGGCGCAAAAAATATATTTATTTTGTAGTTCACTACAAATTTATTATTAATTAAGTTTAAATAATATATTTTAGCATATGAAACGAGTTACTTTAAAATAAGTACCTTTAAAATTGTAATTGTATTTATTGTTTGTAAATTATGGGTATTTAGCTATAATTTATTTTTAATTTTATGTTTTTAATTAAAAGTAGTAACAAAAGGTAAACAAGTTAGTGTTTAATTAAATATGTACATGAGAAATATTAAAACATTTTTTTTCTGTTTTCTATTATTCTTAACTACTTTTTTTATAGTGGGTCAAGAATTGCCTCCTATAGAAAATTATTCATCAAAAATATATGATGGAGAAAATCAGAATTGGTCAGTTTCTCAATCAGAACATAAATTTATTTATATAGCTAATAACAGCGGTTTATTAGAGTTTAATGGTTCAAAATGGCGCCTATATCCATCGCCAAATAATACTATTTTACGTTCGGTAAATGCCATTAACAATAAGATTTACACTGGAGCCTATATGGAATTTGGCTTTTGGGAAAAGAATAATTTTGGAAATTTAGAATATACTTCATTAAGTGAGAAGCTAAAGGAATCTTTAATAGAGGAGGATTTTTGGAATATTATAGATTTTGATAAGTGGATATTATTCCAATCTTTAAATAGAATTTATATTTATAATACTTTAGATGAAACTTTTAAAATTATAACTTCAGAAACGCAGCTTCCGAAAGCATTTAAGGTAGATGAAGGTATCTATTTTCAAAAAATGGGTAAAGGTGTTTTTAAAATTGAAAATGGTGAATCTGTATTGGTTTCAGAAGATACCATATTAAAAAATAAGATTTTAGTAAATATTTTTAGATCAGATGAAAAAATACTCTACCAAACTCAAAACAATGGTTTCTTTTACTTAACAACAAATGGTATTAAAAAGTGGGATATTAAATCGAACTCGTTAATTTCTACTTTAAGTGTATACAGTAGTTTGCAATTGGCAAATGGTAGTTTTATTTTAGGAACTATATCAAATGGAATTTACCAACTTGATAAAGAAGGGAATTTGTTAATGCATATAAATCAGGAAACAGGTTTAAATAACAACACTGTTTTATCTATGTTTGAAGATGTCGATCAAAACCTTTGGCTTGGTTTAGATAATGGCATTAGTGTTGTAAATATGAATTCTCCATATAGGGTTTACAATGATTTTGGAGGTAAACTAGGTTCTGTATATACTTCAGCAATTTTTAATAATAACCTTTATCTAGGCACTAATCAAGGATTATTTTATAAAGTACTAAACGCTAATGCCGATTTTGATTTTATTGAAGGAACTGATGGTCAGGTTTGGTGTTTTAAAGAGTATGATAATACACTTTTTTGTGGACATAACAAAGGGACATTTATTGTAAATAATAACAAAGCAACTCTTATAACTGACGTTATGGGTACTATGGAAATTAAATCTGTGGATGGCTACCCAAACATTTTAATTCAGGGTTATTATAGTGGTTTAAATGTTATTGAAAAAATTAATAATACTTGGCAACTAAGAAATAAAATTGAAGGTTTTAGCCCAACAAGCCGTTTCTTTGATTTTACTAAAGATGGAAGTATTTTAGTGAATCATGAATACAAAGGGGTGTTTAAACTTGATGTTAATAGCGATTTTACTCAAGTTAAAAGTTATAAAATATTAGAAAGCGCACCAAAATCATTAAAGTCAGCGATATCTAAATATAACGGAGAAATTTTATATGCTTCAAATAAAGGGATTTTTAAATATAATGACCAAAAAAAGGAATTTGAGAAAGATCCTATTTTATCGAATAGTTTTTTAGAAAATGATGAATTTGTGTCTGGTAGACTCGTTTTTGATGATAAAACCAATACACTGTGGGGTTTTACAAATAAAAGTATTATCCATTTTTCTCATGGTAAGATAGACAATACACTACAAAGTACAAAAATATTTTTACCTGCATCTTTTAGAAGTAGTCTTCCGGGTTTTGAAAGTATGGTTAATTTAAATAATCATTCGTATTTGTTCGGTACTTCAAGAGGCTATTTTCTTTTAGATAAAAAAAAGATTAGTAATAACAGCTTTGAAGTAACCATAAATTCAATAGAAAAAAGTACACAAAATGAAGAAAAAAAGTTTGTTCCCTTAATGGATAAAGGAAGCAAATTTAGCTCAAAAGAAAACAATTTATATTTTAGTTATGGGGTGCCAGAATTTGATAAATTTAGCCAAGTTAATTTCCAATATCAATTAAAAGGTTTTTATAATAATTGGAGTGCTTGGTCTACAGATTCTGAGGTGTCTTTTAAAAATTTACCTTATGGAAGTTACACTTTTAATGTAAAGGCTCAAATTGGAAATAATTCAGCAAATAATACAGCAACTTATTCTTTTGTAATTGATAGACCGTGGTATCTTTCTAATCAATTAATTCTTATATACTCAATTTTATTTATTGGTTTGATTTTCCTAGTGCATAGTCTGTATAGAAAATACTATTCAAATCAAAAACAGAAATTATTAAATAAAAAGCAACAAGAGTTTTCTATGGCACAGTTAGAAAGTGAAAAGGTAATTATGAAATTGAAAAATGAAAAATTGCAACAGGAAATTGATAGTAAAACTAGGGAGCTTTCTGCTTCTACTATGAATATTATTAAAAAGAATGAAATATTAAATACTATTAAAAATGAACTTTCACTTGTTAACGAAAAAGATAGAATAAAACCAGTAATTAAAATTATAAATAAAAATTTATCTAATACAGGCGATTGGAAATTATTTGAAGAAGCTTTTAATAATGCGGATAGTGATTTTTTAAAGAAGATAAAAACCGTTCACCCAAACTTAACACCTAACGATTTACGATTGTGCGCCTATTTGCGTTTAAACTTATCTTCAAAAGAAATTGCACCATTATTAAATATTTCTCCAAGAAGTGTTGAAATAAAAAGATATAGGCTTCGTAAAAAAATGGAGTTAGATCACGAAAAGAGCCTTGTAGAATATATTTTAGAAATTTAATTATATTTTTTTGAAGTCAATATGCAACCTTTAATAACTAAGAAGAATCTAAATCAATTAAATAGCTCAGGATTGATACAGTTTTATTAGGGGAATTACTTATTGTTCGTTCGTTTCTAATTTAAGGTTATTAATAGTGTTATACCATAAATAGACATCTCAATTTCATTTATTATTCGAAGCATAGGAAAGTAGCAGTAAATAATTCAGTCTTATTTGGTTGTTATATTTCATTATCTTTTACTCATTTATTTTAAATTAAAGAATGTATGATGCGCTAAAAAGCGCCAAGAATGCGTTGTTTTATTATTATTCATTTTTTTTAGGGTGCTGCTCAGCGTACTACCAGGTTGAGCGCTTATATGGAAGGGAAAATTAGTTCTTAGTAATGTACATTGCTGCCAACCCTTTTTCGATCAATCCTATTAGCGACTTCGATACTTAAATTAGGGCCTCTTGCTAATCCAATAATTCTTTAGGAAATATGTTTATAAAAAACATTAAAAAAGCGCTTAAAATGTTTGGTTTATTTATAAGTTATATCGGATTCTAAGATTTTTTTGTTCTAACTATTTTTTAGAGTTCTGAATAACTCAATATATTGCGTAGTCTAATATATTATTTAGTGTATAATTTGTTAAAAAATGAACTTAGATAATATAAAGTGCCTTGTTGAGTGTATTTAAAATGTTTTATCACTGCTACAAATAAAATAATCACCTCAACATCACCACAACATTTAGTGTACTACAACCTTTTAGTAAAAAAAATATTAACTTTTTTTTAAGACTTTTAAATTTCTTATAAATAGTTGTATTTCCTATAACTTACACATTATTGATGCTATTTTAATCATAAAATATGTTATATTAATATCTTGAAATTACATTATTGTATGTTTATTGTATAGGTTGTTTTTGAAAAGCCAAGTAAAATTAAATGTAATTTTATAGAAACTTAATTCAAATATATATGAAGTCAATTATTTTATCAATTTTTGTTGGTTTAATGGGCTTAATAGCCACAGGACAAACCTACGAAATAAATGGTATCGTTTCGGATTCAGGAGGTAACCCTTTACCTGGAGTTTCTATAGTAGTGAAAAACACTACTAAAGGTGTTTCAACAGACTTTGATGGTAACTTTACAATTATCGAAGTACAAAATGGGGAAGTGTTAGTTTTCTCATATTTAGGGTTTATAACAAAAGAAGTTGTTATAAACAATGCAAATTATTTAGAAGTAGTCTTAGCTGATAATACACAATCTCTTGAAGAGGTGGTTGTTATTGGTTATGGAACACAAACTAAAAAAGAAATTACTGGAGCCGTAACTGTTGTTGGTTCTGAAACTATTGAAAAGCTTAAGCCAACTCAGGTTGAGCAAGCTTTGCAAGGACAAGTTGCAGGTGTAAATGTAACTACTAATTCAGGATCTCCTGGAGGAAGTTCAACAATTAGTATTAGAGGTGTTTCTACAAATGGAGACAGTAGACCTTTAATTTTAGTTGATGGAAACGTTGTTGAAGATCTAAGTGTTGTAAACCCAAACGACATAGAAAGTATAAATATACTAAAAGATGCTACAGCTGGTATTTACGGTGTTAGAGCTGCAAATGGAGTTATTTTAATTACAACAAAAACGGGGCGAAAAGAAATGCCATTAACTGTTGAATATAATGGTTATTTAGGATTACAAAGTACAACCCGAAAAATGCCAGTACTTAATGCTTCAGAATATGCTTTAATAGTTAATGAAGCTTTTGCAGCGGGCGGCAGTACACCTCCTTTTACAAACATATCAGATATAGGGGCTGGAACTAATTGGCAAAATAAAGTTTTTGAAATAGCACCAATTCAAAGTCACAACGTTTCATTAAAAGGGGGTAGAAAAAAATCATCCTATTCTCATAGTACTTCTTACTTAACTCAAGATGGTATTGTTGGAGGAGATAAATCTAACTTTAAACGATTTACTACAAGTTTAAGCTATAATTTGGATTTATTGGAGAATTTTAAATTTAAGTCTGGAGTTACTGCAACCTCAACAAATAAAAAAAATCTACCAGAAAATGCTTTAGGTTCTGTGCTTTTCAATGCATTAAATATGGCTCCTAATCTTCCAGTGAGAGATTCAAATGGAGAATTTTCCTTAGCAGACGGTTTAGGGGGCGAAGTAATTAATCCAATTGCTCAAATGGAGAATACATACAATACAACTAGAGTAATTAAATATAACGGTTTTGCGGGATTAAAATATACATTTTTAGACCATTTTACGGCTGAAGCTAATTATCAATTTAATTATGCTGAAGTAAGATCAAAGAGTTTTGATCCTGTAGATTTTTACGGTGTTGGTAAGGTTTTTAATACAGTTAGAAGTAGTGTTTTTGAAGGATTTGATGTTTATAGAGATTATACTTTTGATGGTTTTATTAAATATGAAAATACTTTTAATGATACGCATAAGGTTAATGTACTTTTAGGTACTTCAGTTTTCAAAACAACAGGTTCATTCTCAGGCATGATAGGTCGTGATATTACAGATAATAATGTTGCCAATGCATTTGTGGATAAAGCCTTAGAAAAAGAAAATATTTACGCAGAGTTAGGCAGAAACCCAACATTTGACGCTAGATTATTGTCCTATTTTACAAGATTACAATATGACTATAAAGGTAAATATTTATTATCTGCAGTAGTTCGTAGAGATGGTTCTACAAGATTTGGACCAGGTAACAAATTTGGATATTTCCCTTCTGGATCAATTGGATGGATTATTTCAGATGAAGATTTTATGAGTGATAATAACTTTTTTCAATTATTAAAAGTGAGAGCTTCATACGGTATATTAGGTAATGATAGAATTCCTGATTATAGATTTACATCACTACTTACTGGTGAAGGAACTTATTTCTTCGGAGGAAATGACTTAGAGGATGAGTATTATGGTGTTGCAAGTGGTCCAATCTCAAATCCAGAAATTAAATGGGAAAAACAAAAAACATTTGATATAGGGCTTGATTTACGATTTCTAGATAATAAAATTGATATAACTACAGATTACTTTAAAAGAAGAACTGAAGATTTATTGGTATCTCCTCAAGTATCAGGACTATTAGGTACTGGTGCTGCTCCTGTAGTAAATGCAGGAATTGTAGAAAATGAAGGGATAGAATTTGCAATTGGTTTCTCAGAAACTTTAAATGATGATTTTAAATTTAGTATCAAATACAATGTTACTGCAATAAAAAATAAGGTTATAGCAGTAAGTGGTGATGGTGAATATCTTGAAGGAGGTCAATTTGGAATATCGCAACCAGCTATATCAAGAATGGAAGCAGGGTATCCTTTAGGTTATTTTGTTGGGTATGAAACTAATGGTATTTTCCAAAATCAAAGTGAAATAGATAATACGGCAGTTACAGATTTAGGAGCTCAGCCAGGAGATTTAAGATTTGTAGATCAAAATGGTGATGGCGTTATAGATTTAGATGATAGAATAGATCTTGGTAATCCGTTACCAGATGCTACAATGGGACTTAATATTTCATTTGATTACAAAAAATGGGATTTTGCAGCTTATGCTTTTGCATCAGTTGGAAATGAAATTGTTCGTAATTACGAACGTAACCAGGCATTAGTTAATAAGCCTAATTTTTATTTAGATCGTTGGACTGGAGAAGGCACAAGTAATAGCTCACCAAGAGTTACAACTGGAGCTTCCTCAAATACTGTTTTTTCTGATTTTTATGTTGAAGATGGTTCATTCATTCGTTTACAAAATGTACAATTAGGATATACTTTTAATACAGATTCAAGTGATTCTAGTGTTGAAAAGTTACGTATATATCTTTCAGGAAGCAACCTACTTACTTTGACTGAATATAGTGGTTATGATCCAACAGCAGGGACAGGTATACCAATTGGTGGTGGAATAGATCAAGGGTTTTATCCAAATGCTGCGTCATTATTGTTAGGTGTTAACTTAAAATTTTAATTCAAGAATTATGAAAAATTTAAAAATCATTTATATCCTCTTTACAGTTTTTATCATCTATTCTTGTAGTGATGATTTTGTAAATGTGGATTCATTAGACCCAAATTCTGAAGACTTTTTTAATTCAGAAGAAGATTACCAGGATGCTTTAGTTGCTGCCTATGATTACTTACAAGCAACATCTAAATTTGTTCAATTTGCTGAAATAGCATCTGACAATGCATTATGTGGAGGAGAAAGCGCTACAGATTCACCTTATATTCAACAAATAGATGATATGATTCATTCTGCAGTTGGTCAAAGTGATGGTGGATTAAGAACTATGTGGCAATGGATGTATGAAGCTGTAAACCGTTGTAATTATATTTTGGAATTTCAAGATAAAACTGATTTTTCAAATAAAACAAATGTTATTGCTCAAACTAGATTTTTAAGAGCTTACTATAATTTTATTTTAGTAAAATGGTGGGGGGACGTGCCAATGTTAGTTGATAAAAGAATACAATTTGGAGATCAATTTAGTATTCCTAGAACCCCTAAATCAGAGGTTTATGCTTTAATTGAACAAGATTTAATTTTTGCGGCTAACAATTTGAATTATACAGGATATGAGACTGGGCGCGTAACTAAAGGAGCTGCTCAAGCACTATTAGGAAAAGTTTATTTATATCAAGATAAATTTACAGAATCTGCAAATGTACTAGAAGATTTAATAAACAATGGACCGCATAGATTATTAACTACAGAAGAATATCCTGATATGTTTGAACGCTATAACGAAAATAATATAGAATCGGTTTTTGAAATTCAGTATTCAGATGTTGATGGAGGTAGCTATGACTGTTTCCAATGTCTTGAAGGTAACTATGCTGCCTATTTTAATGGCCCAAGAGGTTTTGTTGATGCTACTGGACATTTTGATGCTGGTTACAGTTTTAATGTACCAGTTCAAGAAGTTGTTGATGCGTTTGAAGAAGGAGATATTCGTTTAGAATATTCAATTTTAGATATTAATAAATGGATAGAGGAAAATCCAGGATCAAGTTATTTAGAAGATGCTGGTTACGAGCAAACAGGTTATTTCAATAGAAAAATTATGGCACGTAAAGGCGATTTAAATAACGGTGATGCCGCGCTTACCAATCCAGATAATTACAGAGCAATAAGATATGCTGATGTGTTACTAATGGCAGCAGAAGCCTTGAATAGAGGTGGAATTAGCGATTCAAAAGCACAAGGATATTTAAATCAGGTTCGTGATAGAGCAATGTTAGGTAATGTAGGAACAACAGGAACTAATTTAACTACTGATATTTGGAAAGAACGTCGTGTTGAATTAGTAGGTGAAGGTCATCGTTTCTTCGATTTAGTAAGAACAGGGAGAGCTGCAGCAGAAATTGATAGATTTCAGGTAGGTAAACATGAACTTTTCCCAATTCCTATTGAAGAAATATTATTATCAGGAAATCAATGGGAAAATAATCCTGGATATTAAAATAAAATATTAAGATATGAAAACATTAAAATATATATTAAGTTTTGCTTTGATCTTCTTTATAAGTTGCTCAGACGATCTTAATGATGTAAACTTTGTTGATAACATTCAGGCACCTGCAAATGTATCTGCTCAGTTTTTAATAAAACAAGATAATACAGGATTAGTTACAATATCACCTAATTCTGAAGGAGGAGTATCCTATGATGTAACATTTGGTGATGGTTCATCAGATGTAGTTAGCCTTAATCAAGGAGAAAGTGTTCAGCGCACGTATGCTGAAGGTACCTATCCAATTGGTATAGAAGCAATAGGGATAACTGGTTTGAAAACAGCTGCTACACAAGATTTAGTAGTTTCGTTTAGAGCACCAGAGAATATAGTTATAAAAGCAGCCATAGATGGAGCTAATCCATTTGTTATGAATGTATCTGCTACAGCTGATTTTGCAACGTCGTTTTTAGTGTATTTTGACACTTCAAATGTAGATGAAGAACCGACACCTCTAGGGTTAGACGGTACAGTTAGTTTTGAATATCCAAGTGTAGGAGATTTTACTATAAAAGTGGTAGCTTTAAGTGGAGGAACTGCAACATCAGAATTAACTCAAACAGTTACAATATCGTCACCAGTTGAACTACCTATTGAATTTGAAATTTTTGATGCAAGTGTTTTTCAAGGTTTTGGTGGTGCTTCTAATGCTGTAATTGATAACCCAGATACTAATGGTAATAATTCAAGTAAGGTTGGCCAAATTGTAAAAGGTGCACCAGAGGTATGGGCAGGTAATGTCATTACGCTTTCAGCACCTATAGATTTTTCAACTAAGAATGCTATTAAAATGGATGTTTGGTCACCAAGAGCAGGAGGAAAAGTATTGCTAAAATTAGAAAATCTTGATGATGGTGGTATTTTCTATGAAGTAGAAGCAACAACCTTAGGAAACAGTGCTTGGGAAACAGTAACTTTTGATGTTAGTGGTATTGACCTTTCTAATACGTATCAAAAAGTAGTTTTATTTTTTGATATAGGAACAGCTGGAGATGGAAGTGCAGATTGGACTTTTTATATAGATAACATTAAACAAGACTTTCTTTCTGAAGGAGCTTTTGCTAAAGTAACGGTCGAAGATTTTGAAGGAGCTGCAGAATTATTTCCTTTTGGAAATGCGACTGCAGAAGTGATTACATTAAATGATTTACCTTCAGGTTTAGGAATTGTAACAGATAACGTTGCCCAATTTACTAAAACAAATGGAGCAGAAGTTTGGGCAGGAGTTACTAGAGAACTAGATATGCCTCTAGATCTTGCTACGTACACTAATATTAGTTTAAAAACTTGGTCTCCAAAAGTTGGAGCTGTAGTTAAAGTTAAATTAGAGAATGCAGATGCTAGTATAACACATGAAATAGATGTAAATACAACAAGATCAAATGCTTGGGAAGTTTTAGAATATGACTTTAGTGGAGCGCCAGCTGCAGATTATGTAAAAGTTGTAGTATTCTTCGATTTTGGTGTTTCAGGAGATGATTCAGTATATTATTATGATAATATAGAGTTGTTTAATAACGGAACTCCACCAACAGTATTTGAAGATTTTGAAGGTACAGCAGAATTACTTCCTTTTGGAAATGCCTCTGCAGGAGTTATTACTCTTGATGATTTACCTTCTGGTTTAGGAATTGTAACTGCTAATGTAGCCCAATTTACAAAAACAAGTGGAGCAGAAGTATGGGCAGGAGTTACTAGAGAATTAGACGCTGCATTAGACTTAGATACTTATAATAAAATAAGTTTAAAAACATGGTCATCAAAAGTTGGTGCTGTAGTAAAAGTTAAACTAGAGAATGCTGATGCGAGTATAACGCATGAAGTAGATGTAAATACTACAATATCGGGTGATTGGGAAGTTTTAGAATATGACTTTAGTGGAGCACCAGCCGCAGATTATGTAAAAGTTGTAGTATTCTTTGATTTTGGCGTTGTAGGTGATGATTCAGTATATTACTTTGATGATTATACCCTTACTAATTAAAAAGCGTAAGAGAATATTAATTTTAAAATTATATAAAATGAAAAACATAAAATATATATTAGGTATTTTTCTTACGCTAGCAATAATGAATGGCTGTCAGGAAGATGACCTTACAATAGGAGATCTTATAGCTCCTAGTAATATTGAAATATCTGTAACTTATCTGGATGATACCAATGGAGATGGATCTCCCGATGAAACGGTTGCACCTGGATTAGGTAGTGGTTTAGTTAAATTATCAGCTACTGCAAATAATGCAACATCTTTCCATTTTGTTATACAAAATGCTACTAAACTGCAAACTAATGGGTATTTAGAACATACGTTTACAACGTTAGGAAATAACACATATGCAGTTACTGTAATTGCTTATGGTACAGGAGGAATTTCTACAAGTAAAACTATTGAAGTTGAAGCGCTAGCACTATATGAAGCTCCGGCAGATTTGAAGGAAATGTTACATGCGAATAGTTCAAGAACTTGGAAAATAGCATCTGATGCTGCTAAACATTTTGGATTAGGTCCAGTTGGTGGAGCAGTTCAAGCGGAATGGTATGGTGCTGGTCCTGGAGATAAATCTCACACAGGCATGTATGATGACAGATATACTTTTAATGTTGATGGAACTTTTACACACGATGTTGGTCCTGATGGGGTTGTATTTGGTAGAGAGGTTTTAATTAACGAATTAGGAGGTTCTGGTGGAGAAGCAGAAGGTGCTGATGTTATACAATATTTATTAGATTCTTATACTGCTAATTGGTCGTTAACTGCACCAGGAGGCGCAGAGACAATAAATCTAACAGGTACTGCTTTTATAGGTTACTATATTGGCGGTGACCACAAATATAGAATTCATATGCGTTCTGCTAATGAAATGGTAATCACATCTACAGATGGAAATGGTGCATTTAATTGGTGGTTTACTTTAATTCCAGAATAGTTTAAATTAATATACTAATCTAAATAAAATATGAAAGGGTTGATAAATTCAGCCCTTTCTTTTAAAAGTTATACTTCAGCTTTAAAATCGTTTTTATGAAAAATTATGCTGTTTTAAGATTTCTTGTATTACCTTTTTTATTCTTAACATTGGTATTATCTTGTTCTGATAATAGTGATGATGATGTAATTCCAGCAAATTTATCTCTAGATATAAGTATTAAAGGTGCAAATGATAGCAATAGTTACGGAGATGGATCTGGTGTTGTAAATTTTAAAGCAACAGCAACTAACGCAGTAAAATATGGGTTTATAATTGATAATCAATCAGAAGAACAAAATACAAATGGATCTCATCAATATACATTTAATAATATTGAAGGAGTTGAAACTTATGAGATTAAAGTTATAGCCTATTCTAGTACTAATAATTCAATAAATATAGTTAAAACAGTTACTGTTTCATTTTATAATGGAACACCTCCCATTTGGGCAGATGAGTTTTTTGAAGATGGAGCACCAAATCCAAAAAATTGGAACTATAATCTTGGTGCTGGAGGCTGGGGTAATAATGAACTTCAAACCTATACAAATAATTCAGAAAATGTTACTGTTGAAGATGGTTTACTTAAAATAACAGCAAAAAATGATGGTTCTGGAGGGTATACTTCTGCACGTATAAAATCAGAAAATTTATTCGAATTTACATATGGTACTGTTGAAGTGCGTGCAAAATTGCCATCTTCTCAAGGTACATGGCCAGCCATTTGGATGTTAGGCGCAAACTTTGATCAGGTAGGATGGCCTGTCTGTGGAGAAATTGATATTATGGAACAAAAAGGCTGGGATAAAAACACGGTTTTAGGTACTTGCCATTGGTCAAATAATGGTAATTATGCGGGTTATGGTTTAGAAACGTCAATAACAAATGCTTCTAGTAATTTCCATATTTATAAGTTGGAATGGAGTCAAGGAACTATTCGAATTTTTGTTGATGACCAAGAATATTTTGTAATGACAACTAATAGTAGCATGCCTTTTAATTCTGATTTTTTCTTTATTCTTAATATTGCTATGGGCGGAAATTTAGGAGGAACAATTGACCCCAACTTTATTGAATCTACTATGGAAATTGATTATGTACGTGTATATCAATAAATAATTTATAATAAAATTAGAATAATGAGAAATCTATTTATTGTCCTGATTTTGATAACAGCATTAACTTCATGCGTTCAAAATGATAAAACAAAAACTGTTTCTGAAGAAGAAATTACTACTGAAAAAATAAATGAGTATGGCAATACACTTCAGGTGTTTACAAGTGCTCACAATTCTGAATTTAAGCTAACACCAACAGGAACTATTGAATTTTCAGATTATAAGCAACCTTTAGAAACCGAAGCTTCTATTTTAATAGATCCTACTAAAAAATTTCAAACTTTTGTTGGTATTGGAGCTTCATTAACAGATGCTTCTGCTGAAACATTTTATAAACTTACAAAAGAAAATCAAGCTAAATTTCTGGAAGCTTATTACAGTAAGGACAAAGGAATTGGGTATTCATTATCAAGAACAAGCATTCATAGTTGCGACTTTGGAAGTGAAAGTTTTACCTATATTGAAGAAGGTGATGTGGAATTAAAAACATTCAATATAAATCGCGATAAAGAATTTAGATTGCCATTTATAAAATCAGCTATAGCAGCTGCTGGAGGAACATTAAAAATGTATGTATCTCCTTGGAGTCCACCAGCTTTTATGAAAACGAACAATAATATGTTACAAGGTGGAAAGCTAAAGCCTGAATTTGCTGCATCTTGGGCAAAATATTATGCCAAATTTATTAAAGCTTATGAAAAAGAAGGAGTTCCAATTTGGGGATTGACAATTCAAAATGAACCAATGGCAACCCAACGATGGGAATCTTGTATTTATACAGCTGAAGAAGAGCGAGATTTCTTAAAAAATTACTTAGGTCCAACTTTAGAAAACGAAGGATTAGGTGATAAAAAAATAATTGTATGGGATCACAATCGCGATTTAATTTTTCAGAGAGCAAGCACTATATTAAACGATCCAGAAGCTTCAAAATATGTTTGGGGTGTTGGATTTCATTGGTATGAAGATTGGAAAGATGGGGAGCCAATGTTTAATAATGTTGCTAAAGTTTATGAAGCTTTTCCAGATAAAAACTTAGTGTTTACTGAAGGTTGTACAGAAGGTTATGATTTGAGTAGAATTATAAATGAAGACCCAAAATTAGCAGAACGCTACGGAAGATCTATGATAAATGATTTTAATAATGGTACTGTTGCATGGACTGACTGGAATATTTTGCTGGACGAAACCGGTGGGCCAAATCATGTAAATAATTTATGTTTTGCACCAGTGCACGGAGATACTAATACGGGTGAATTAACATTTACCAATTCTTACTATTATATTGGGCACTTTTCTAAATTTATTAGACCGGGAGCAAAACGAATTTCAAGTGCTTCTAGTTCGAATAAATTAATTACTACAGCTTTTGTAAATGAGGATAATACTGTTGTAATTGTAGCAATGAACCAAAGTAGTGAAGCATTGTCTTATACAGTTACAGTAGGTTCAAAAACGGCAACCGTAGAAATGCCAGCCCATGCAATTCAAACACTATTATTAAAATAATTTTTGAATTAATTTAGACAACCGAAACCAACTAAAGATTATGAATAAATCATATACTATTACAATAAGTTTAATTGTAGCAATGGGAGGCTTTTTATTAGGTTTCGATAGCGCTGTTATATCAGGTGCAGTAAACGGAATAAGAAGTTATTTTGAAATGTCTGATTGGGAACTTGGTTTTTCAGTTGGGTGTGTAATTTTTGGAGCCATGGCTGGTAACATAACAGCAGGCCCGCTAAGTGATAAATTCGGTAGAAAGAAAATACTAATTTTAACAGCATTATTATTTACAATTTCGGCACTCTGGTCTGCATTTGCAACAAATTACATTTCATTTGTTATTGCAAGAATTATTGGAGGTGTTGGTATTGGAGGAGCTATTTTAATTGCACCAATTTATATTGCTGAAATTGCACCACCAAAACTAAGAGGTAGTTTAGTTTCTTTAAACCAGTTAAACATTGTTTTAGGTATTTCGGTAGCATATTTTTCTAACTATTTTTTAAAAGATTTAGATGGAGAAAGTTGGAGATGGATGTTAGGTGTTGAAGCAATTCCTGCTATTATTTATTTTTTATCATTGTTTTTAGTTCCTAGAAGTCCACGTTGGTTAATTCAAAAATTAGGCAAGGTTGATGTAGCTGAAAAAACATTGGAAAAAATTGGTGGTGAAGAATTTGCTGAAAAAACAATAAGTGAAATTCAAAGAGGTATCGACAAAAAAGAAGCAAAAGGAACCTATGCAGATTTCTTCAGCAAAAGAATGCGTGTTATTGTAATTATTGCTTTTGGTTTGGCATTTTTTCAACAAATTACAGGTATTAACGCCATATTTTATTACGCCCCAACAATTTTTGAACAAGCAGGAGGTAGCACAGACGCTTCTTTTTTACAAGCTATTGTTGTTGGTTTAACAAACCTAGTTTTTACTTTTGTAGCTATTTATTTAATTGATAAATTAGGAAGAAAACCATTGTTAATAATTGGTACTTCTGCAATGGCAATTGCTTTATCTATGGCAACATTAGCTTTTAATAATGCTACTTATAATTTTAATGAAACTACTATAGAAAAAATAAGTAACCCAGAAATTAAAACTGCATTAACAGCGTTAAATGGACGTTCATTTGTATCTCAAAATGAACTATTTGAAAACGCTCAACCTTTATTAAACGAAACTCAATTTACAGAATTTAAACAAAATGAAATAAAAAGTTTTATTAATATAAATGCAACATTGGTGCTAATTGCCATATTATTATATGTTGCAGCTTTCGCAATTTCATTAGGTCCAGTAATGTGGACAATGTTATCAGAAATTTTCCCAGGAAATGTTAAAGGAATTGCAATTTCTGTAGTAGGTTTCTTTAATTCATTGGTAAGTTATACGGTAACACAGTTTTTCCCTTGGGAACTCACCAATTTAGGACCAACAATAACTTTTGCAATTTATGCAGTTATGGCAATTTTATCGTTAGTATTTGTTTTAAAATATGTTATTGAAACAAAAGGAAAAACATTAGAGGAAGTAGAAGAATTACTAATTAGATCATAATAAGATTGTATGAAAAATATAGTACTAATTGTTTTTTGCATTTCACTTTTTTATGGTTGTAATACAAAGCAATCTAAAAAGGAAAGTATGACAGAAAGCAAAGCTGTAAAAGTTGAATTGAAAAACAATAATGGGCAATTTCAATTGTATGTAAATAATGAACCTTTTTACATTAAAGGTGCTGGTTTAGAATTTGGAAGTATTGCTTCAGTTGCTAAACATGGAGGTAATTCTTTTAGAACTTGGAGAACAGATAATGGTCAGCAATCTGGAAAAGAAGTACTAGATGAAGCACTTAAAAATGGGTTGATGGTAACAATGGGGATTGAAGTAGCAAGAGAACGACACGGCTTTGATTATAATGATGAAGTTGCTGTAAAAGAACAATTTGAACGAATTAAAAAAGAGGTAATAGCTTTAAAAGACCATCCTGCTTTATTTATTTGGGCAATAGGTAACGAGCTAAATTTACGTGCAAAAAACCCTAAGGTGTGGGATGCCGTAAATGATATTTCAAAAATGATCCATGAGGTCGATCCCAATCATTTAACAACTACAACTTTGGCTGGAATTTCTCAACATGAAATTGATTTAATTAAAGAACGATGTACAGATTTAGATTTGCTTTCTGTACAGCTGTATGCTAAAATACTTGAGTTGCCTAAACAAATTAAAGAATTTGGTTGGAAAGGCCCTTATATGGTTACAGAATGGGGTGCAACTGGGCATTGGGAAGTTCCAAAAACATCGTGGGGCGCACCAATTGAAGAAAATAGCACTTTGAAAGCAGCAAATTACTTAAGAAGATACAAAGAAGCAATTGAAGCTGATTCATTACAATGTGTTGGTTCGTATGTGTTTTTATGGGGGCAAAAGCAAGAACGCACGCCAACTTGGTATGGGGTGATTTTAGAAGATGGTAAAGAAACAGAATCTGTCGATGTAATGCATTATCTATGGAATGGAGCTTGGCCAGAAAATAGAGCGCCTCAAATAGAGTCGTTTACAATTAATAACAAAACTGCTTACGAAAATGTAATTTTAAATGCAGACGAAGAAAGTTTGGCAATTATTAAAGTAAATGATATTGAGGATGATCAATTAAATTACCGTTGGGAAATATTAAAAGAAAGCACAGACCTAAAAGATGGTGGAGATTTTGAAAATAGACCAGATGTAGTTGATTTTACGGTTATAAGTGATAAAAAAGGTGAATTAAAATTTAAAGTTTCCGCTGAAAAGGGAGCTTATAGATTATTTGGATATGTAGATGATGGACAAGAAAAAGCTGCAACATCTAATATTCCATTCAGATTGAATTAAAAAAAGAGAGCATATTAAAAACGACCTCCTTATAAATACTAATTTGAAAGAGGTTTTTAATGAGATTATATAAAATAAGTAAAATAATATTGTGATGTATATAGGTGAAAATAAAACTTCTAATGAAGTGAATGAAGTAAAAGGAAACATGGTAACCATTGGGAAGGAAAGTTATTATAAAATTTCTAATGTAAATGAAATGAGACCTTTTTTTATGAGTATTGTAAGTAATTCAAACCATTGGATGTTTATTTCTAGTAATGGTGGATTAACTGCGGGAAGAAAGAACAGTAATTATGCATTATTCCCATATTATACTGATGATAAAATTACAGAAAGTGCAGAAATTACAGGAAGTAAAACCATTGTTCAAATTCATTTAGAGGGAAGAACCTATTTATGGGAACCATTTTCAAATAGATATGAAGGTGTTTATAAAATTAGCAGAAATTTATACAAAAATAGCTACGGGAATAAAGTAATTTTTGAAGAAATTAATCACAATTTAGGTGTGACCTTTAAATATGAATGGTGCTCAAGTAGTAAATACGGATTTGTAAAAAAATCAACCATAGTTAATAATACTAACAAAACACTTAAAGTTACTGTATTAGATGGGATTCAGAATATCTTACCTTACGGAGTGCCATCCGATTTACAAAATACTAGTAGTAACTTAGTAGATGCCTATAAAAAATGTGAATTAGAAGTTAATGAAGGCTTAGGAATTTATGCATTAAGTGCTATTATTGTTGATAAAGCAGAGCCAAGTGAAGCGCTAAAAGCGAATATTGTTTGGTCTGTTGGTGTTGAAAAACCTACTTATTTATTATCGTCAATTCAATTAAATAATTTCAGAAAAGGGAAAGAGATTCAGCAAGAAGTTGATGTAAAAGCAGAGAAAGGAGCTTATTTTACAAGTTCAGATCTAACTTTGAATGCAAATTCAGAAAAAAACTGGATGTTTGTTGCCAATGTAAATCAAAGCATTGTTGATATAAATGAAATTAAGAATAGTATTAAAAATGAAAAGAATCTAGCAACCAAAATTCAGGAAAATATTGAACGAGGTACTACTAAATTAATTCAGCTTGCTGGAGCTTCAGATGGAATTCAATTATCGAATGATAATTTAATTAATTCAAGACATTTTTCAAACACACTTTTCAACATCATGCGTGGTGGTATTTTTGATTTTAACTATCAAATTGAAAAAGATGATTTTATAAAATACATTGCAAATGCAAATAAAAAAGTTCTAAAAAAGAAAGAAGATGATTTGACAAATCTTCCTGAAATATTTTCTCTAGAATTTTTAAAAGAATTAGCAAATAACCAAGTTGATAAAAATTTTAAAAGACTTTGTTTTGAGTATATGCCGTTGAAATTTAGTAGAAGACATGGAGATCCAAGTAGACCTTGGAACAAATTTTCTATTAACACAAAAAGTGAAATTGATGGTTCAAAAATATTGGATTATGAAGGAAACTGGAGAGATATTTTTCAAAATTGGGAAGCTCTAGCGCATTCATACCCAGCGTTTATTGAAAGTATGATTCATAAGTTTTTAAATGCAACAACATTTGAAGGTTATAATCCGTACCGTGTAACAAAAGATGGTTTCGATTGGGAAACAGTAGAGCCAGATAACCCGTGGTCATATATTGGGTATTGGGGCGATCATCAAATTATTTATTTATTAAAGTTTTTAGAATTTATTGAAAATCATTATCCAACTAAATTATCAAGTTATTTTAATGAAGAAATCTTTGTATATGCTAATGTGCCTTACAAAATCAAAAGTTATGAGGATATTTTAAAAAATCCAAAAGATACGATTGAATTTGATGTAGAATTAGATGCAATTATAAATGAAAAGAAAACGCAGTTAGGTGCTGATGGCGCTTTATTACGCGATGAAAATTATTTTATTTATAAAGTAAATCTTGTTGAAAAACTATTAGTAACAGTATTGGCAAAAGTATCAAATTTAATTCCTGAAGGTGGTATTTGGATGAATACACAACGCCCAGAATGGAATGACGCCAACAATGCTTTGGTTGGTAATGGAGTTTCAATGGTAACCTTGTATTATCTAAGACGCTTTTTAAAATTCTTAGAAGAGGTAGTTG
The DNA here is from genome assembly GCF_014646675.1 of Lutibacter litoralis. Classification (GTDB taxonomy): domain Bacteria; phylum Bacteroidota; class Bacteroidia; order Flavobacteriales; family Flavobacteriaceae; genus Lutibacter; species Lutibacter litoralis. Next base: position 164,294 of record NZ_BMNS01000007.1, read on the forward strand.
CAAAGTCCGATCTAGATACTGTTGAAATCTCTAGTGAATTAGCACTATTTTTTAATGAAGTTACAGCAACACTCAACAAAAACAAAAATATTTTAGCTGGAAAAGTTTCAGACAAGGAAAGAAAAACAGTGTTAGACGGACTAGGAATTGCAGCAAGTAATTATAGAGCAACCGTTTATGAAAAAGGTTTTTCAAGTAATAAAGACACGGTTTCAAAATCTGATTTAATACACTTTACCAAAGTTACACTTCAATATCTAGATCATTCAATTGATGCAAATAAAAGAGCCGATAATTTATACCACGCTTATAATTTAATGACTGTTGAAAACAAAGATGAGGTATCAATTTCGTACTTGCCAGAAATGTTAGAAGGTCAAGTAGCGGTTTTAAGTTCGGGGTATCTTTCTTCTAAAAATAGTTTAGAAGTATTAGATGCTTTAAAGGCAAGCGCTTTGTTTAGAGCAGATCAGTACAGTTATATATTATATCCAAATAAAGAATTACCAAGATTTAGTGATAAAAATAATATTTCTAAAACTGATGTTCAAAAATCAACATTGTTAAAACAGCTTACTAAAGATGGTAACACGCAAATTATACAAGTTGATTGCTTTGGAAATTGCCATTTCAACGGAAATTTCAACAATGCAAATAGTTTGAAAGAAGCATTAAATAATCTTCCAGAATCATATCAAGCACTTATTGAAAAAGATAAAGAGGTAGTTTTAGGTGTTTTTGAAAAAATATTTAATCATAAAGCATTTACAGGTAGATCAGGTACATTTTTCGGATATGAAGGGTTAGGGTCAATTTATTGGCATATGGTTTCAAAATTATTGTTGTCAGTTCACGAAAGCTGTATAAGTGCAATTGAAAATAAGGAAAGTGATGTTTTAATTGGTAAAATGTTTGATCATTATTTTGAAATTTATGAGGGTATTGGCGTTCATAAATCTCCAAAATTATACGGTGCTTTCCCAACCGATCCTTATTCACATACACCGGGAGGAAAGGGTGCTCAGCAACCAGGAATGACTGGGCAAGTTAAAGAGGATGTTTTAAGCAGATTTGGTGAATTAGGTGTTTTTGTTAAACAAGGAACTCTTCATTTTAATCCAAAATTATTAAGAGATGAGCAATTTTTAAAGCAATCAAAAACGTTTAAATATTTTAACATTAATAATGAAGCAAAAGAAATTGAATTAGAACCTAAGTCACTTTGTTTTACGTATTGCCAAATTCCTATAATTTATAAAATGGCATCAGAAAGTGGAATAGATGTGGTTTTTAATGAAGGTCCAAGCGTACTTTTCGATGCATTAAGTCTTGATGTGGAGCGTAGTAATCAAATTTTTAGTAGAACTGGAGAAATTGAAAAAATAATAGTTTCAATAAAACGGAATTAAAGCAAATATAATTATGAAAACAAGGTTAAAATTCTTTTTATTATTAGTAAGTGTAGCATTTTTTATGGGTTGTTCAGAAAGTCAAAATAAATTTGAAATAACAGCAAAAGATATTTTAGAAAATCCTGAATATTTAGCAATTTCATATGGAGGTTATAGAGAAATCACACGTGATGTTCAGCCAACAATTGAAGAATTAAAAGATGATATGAAAATTTTAGCAGCAATGAATGTTAAAATTTTACGCACATACAATGTTCATTTAGCACAAGCATCTAACCTATTAAAGGCAATTTCTGAATTAAAAAAGGAAGATTCAAGCTTTGAAATGTTTGTAATGTTAGGCGCTTGGATAGATTGTAAAAATGCTTGGACTGAATTAGAGCCAGATCATAATGAAGAAAGCGAACGCAATGCGAAAGAAATTGCAACAGCTGTTGAATTGGCTAAACAATATCCAGAGATAGTTAAAATTATTGCAGTTGGAAACGAAGCAATGGTGCGTTGGGCAACAAGTTATTATGTGCAGCCAAGTGTAATTTTAAAATGGGTAAACCATTTACAAGATTTAAAAAAGCAAGGGGAATTATCAAAAGATTTATGGATAACCAGTTCTGATGATTTTGCATCTTGGGGAGGTGGAGATCCAAGTTATCGTACACCAGATTTAGAAGCTTTAATAAATTCAGTAGATTATGTTTCGATGCATACATATCCAATGCATAATTCATATTATAATCCACAGTTTTGGGTAGTTCCTGAAAATGAACAAGAACTTTCTGATGAAGAAAAAGTTGAAAAAGCAATGTTTCGTTCTATTGATTTTGCTAAAAATCAATATAAAAATGTTTTAAATTATATAAAGAGCGTCGATTCAACAAAAACCATTCATATTGGAGAATCTGGCTGGGCAACTGTTTCAAATGGACATTATGGAAGTGAAAACTCAAAAGCAGCCGATGAATACAAAGCAGGAACGTATTATAAGTTAATGAGAAAGTGGACTAATGAAGAAAAAATTTCATTGTTTTACTTTGAAGCCTTTGACGAGCAATGGAAAGACGCTCAAAATCCGTTGGGTTCTGAAAATCATTTTGGGTTGATTAATTTAAAAGGAGAAGCTAAATATGCAATTTGGGATTTAGTGAATAATGGAACTTTTGAAGGCTTAACAAGAAATGGAAACCCAATTACTAAAACGTATAACGGAGATAAGGAAGCATTAATGAACAATGTATTAGTGCCACCTATAGCAACTGAAAATGAGGGGAAATAAAGAAAATTTATTTATAAAATACATTTATGCGCTATGAAATTGTAAAGTGAGAAATGTTAAATAAACCAAATTAAACTTAAAACCAAACCACATGAATCATCATAAAACAGCACCACAGGATATTGTTCCTTTAGTACAAAAATTAGCATTTGGATCTGGCCATTTAGCCAATCAACTATTTCCTGCCGCTTTAGGTGTTTTTATGGTTGTATTGGTGATGTCTTTAGGAATGAATCCAGTTTTAGCTGGTTTATTGGGTGCGTTGCCTAGATTATTAGATGCACTTACCGACCCAATTATGGGGTTTATTTCAGATAATACAAAATCAAAATGGGGAAGAAGAAAACCTTATATACTTATAGGTAGTGTTATCTCAGGAGTTGCGTATATGATTATGTGGCAGTTAAATCCTGAAGATTCTGAAATGTATAATTTTTTCTATTTTTTAATTGTTTCATTATTCTTTTACATAGGCTACACCATTTTTGCAACGCCATTAATTGGATTAGGTTATGAAATGACACCCGACTATAATGAACGTACTCGTTTAATGGCGGTTTCGCAATTTATGGGGCAAATGGCTTGGGTAATTGCACCTTGGTTTTGGGTTATTATTTACGACCAGTCTTTGTTTGAAAGTGCACCTGAAGGAGCTAAAACTATGGCTATTTGGGTTGGAGGTTTGTGTATGGTTTTAGGAATCTTACCAGCGCTTTTCAATAAAGAAATGGAAGTTGATAAAAGTAAATTGAAAAACCTTTCAATGAGCGAATTGGCGGCAAATACAAAAGAATTTATTAGAGGAATTGTGTTAACGCTCCAAAACAAGCAGTTTATGAAATTGTGCGGAGCTACGTTTTTTATTTTTAACGGATTTCAAACAATTGCGCAATTTTCGTTTTTTATAATTGTTTATTATCTATTTCAAGGTGACACCGCTGCTGCTGGGTCTTGGCCAGCTTGGTTTGGAACCGTAAGTGCATTGGCTACTATGTTTTTAGTAATTCCTGTAGTTACCAAAATTTCAGTCAAAATTGGAAAACGTAAAGCTTTTATAGTTGCTACATTACTTTCAATTGTTGGGTATATTTTAAAATGGTGGGGATTTGATCCGGGGAACCCTTGGTTAATGTTTATGCCTATTCCTTTCCTTTCTTTCGGAATTGGAGGTTTATTTACGCTAATGATGTCTATGACCGCTGATGTTTGTGATTTAGATGAATTGAATAATGGAGAGCGCCGTGAAGGTATGTTTGGTGCTGTTTACTGGTGGATGGTAAAATTAGGAACAGCTCTAGCAATGCTAACTAGTGGTGTTGTTTTACAACTAGTTGGTTTTGATGAAAGTATTACAGTACAATCAGCTGATACGCTAACTAATTTACGTTTAGCAGATATTATTATACCTATAGTTGCGGCCTTAATTGCCATTGTTTTAGTTTGGAGATATAATATAACGGAGGAAAGAGCGCATGAAATTAAAGAAGCTTTAGTGACGCGTCGTGCGGAAATTGCAATTGAAGATGAAAATAACAGAAAGCAAGCCTCATAATATTTTTTTAAGTCAGAGGTTTTATCGATAGCTATAAAAATAGATTACCGCTATCTTTTTCATATAAATGCTTAAAGAACAATCCATGAAAAAAGCAGTATTAATTTCATTCTTAGTGTTAATTACTATGAATTTAAAAGCACAAACACAACAAGAAATTGATATTCAGAAAAAAATTACACAACTAATTTCTGAATTAACTATTGAAGAAAAAGTAGCACTTTGTTCAGGAAGAGATGACTGGAGTACAATGCCAATTGAACGCTTAGATATTCCTTGGATTTGGTTAGCGGATGGACCCCACGGCTTACGTCGGGCGCCAGCAACTAATAAACCAGGTTATGGTGATCAATTGCCAGCAACTTGTTTTCCTACTGCTTCTGCACTTGCAGCTACTTGGGATGTAGATTTAGTTTATAAAGTAGGTCAAGCATTGGGGGATGAAGCACAGGCGCAGGGTGTAAGTGTACTTTTGGGCCCTGGAGTAAATATTAAACGTTCTGTATTGGGTGGTAGAAATTTCGAATACTTTTCTGAAGATCCAATTTTATCTGGAGAAATGGGTGCTGCTTATATAAACGGAGTTCAAAGTCAGGGAGTAGGAACTTCATTAAAACATTTTACAGCTAATAATGTTGAAACCATGCGTATGTTTAACAATTCAAATGTTGACTCACGTACGTTGCATGAAATATACCTAACACCTTTTGAAATTGCAGTAAAAAAAGCACAACCTTGGACGGTGATGGCTTGTTACAATAGAGTTCAAGGTGAATACGGAACTCAAAGTTCATTTTTACTAACTGATATTTTAAAAAAAGATTGGGGTTTTAAAGGAATTGTAGTCTCAGATTGGTTTGCAGTTATTGATCGTGTTGCAGCAATGAAAGCCGGAATGCATTTAGAAATGCCTAAAGTAAGTCCAGTAAATAATGCTGTTGCAGTGGAAGCTATTAAAAATGGAGCATTGGATATCGCAGTTGTTGATGCATTGGTAAAAGAAATATTAACGGTTGTTTTTAAGGCTAAAGCACTTCAAAAAGAAGGCGTAGAATTAAATGTAGAAAAAGACCATGCTTTTGCAAGAAAAGTGGCTTCTGAAGCTGCTACGTTATTGAAAAACGAAAATGAAATATTGCCAATTTCAAAAGATAAATATAAAAAAGTAGCTATTATTGGGGAGTTTGCTATTGCGCCACGTTACCAAGGTAATGGAAGTTCACAAGTAAAACCAACCAAACTTGATAATGTTTTGGAGATTATAAAAAATGAATATGGAGAAGGTATTGAAATAACCTATGCGCAAGGTTACAATTTAGCAGATGATAACGATACGTCATTAATTTCAGAAGCTAAAAAAGTCGCTTCTGAAGCAGATGTTGTGTTGGTATTTACTGGTTTACCATTGCAATATGAATCAGAAGGAATTGATAGAACGCATATTCATATGCCTCTTTCACATAATAAATTAATTGACGAAATTGGTACTCTTCAAAAAAATACCGTAGTTGTACTTACCAATGGTAGTGCGGTTACAATGCCGTGGATTCAAAATGTTTCAGGAGTGTTGGAAACTTGGTTAGGCGGTCAAGCAGGTGCTGGTGGAATTGCAGATGTGTTATTTGGAAAAGTAAATCCTTCAGGAAAATTAGCTGAAACATTTCCAATGCGTTTAGAAGATACTCCTGCCTTTTTTAACTTTCCAGGAGAACAAGGTGATGTACTTTATGGAGAACGTATTTTTGTTGGTTATCGTTATTATGATGAACAAAAAATTGAACCATTATTTCCTTTTGGCTATGGATTGTCTTATACTAGTTTTGAATACAGCGATTTAAAAGTGTCTTCAAAAAACACCACAGATAAAGAAGGTTTAACCGTGAGTGTTACCATTAAAAATACAGGCAAAGTTACTGGAAAAGAAATTGTTCAATTGTATGTTTCAGATACAAAAAGCACATTACAACGTCCTAAAAAAGAACTAAAGAAATTTGCGAAAATTGAGTTAGCACCAGGTGAAGAAAAAGAAGTTTCTTTTAAGTTAGAAGGTCGTGATTTTTCTTATTTTGATGCTAAAAGAAATTTGTGGATTGCTGAAAGTGGCGAATATGTTATTTCAGCAGCAACTTCTTCAAGAGCTATTAAATTGTCTGAAACTATTAACTTACAATCAACACAGCAAGTACCTTTAATGTTTGATGAATATACCTTTTTTCTAGAATACTGGAACAACAAACAAACACGTAAAATTTTATTGGAATACATGCCAAATTGGATTAGAGGTATTGTAACTGAGGGAGATGAAGCTGAAATAAGAGAGTATCAGGGTTTTATGGTAGAACATCCTTTAATTAAATATCCATACATTACACATGGTGAAATAACCCATCAGCAAGTAAAAGAGTTGGTTGAAAAATGTAAAGGACTAACATATACCCCATAAAATAGTCTATTAACTATATAAATATTATTAGGATGCATAAATTTAAACGAAAAGCTTTTATAAGTATTTTAATACTGATAGCTTCGATATTCTATTCATGTAAAACAGAAGGTATTGCTGTTTCTGGCAGACAATTATTGGTAAATGAAATTCCTTATATAATTAAAGGGATTTGCTACCATCCTGTTCCAAAGGGAAGTGATCAGAGAAATTTTAACAATCTTGAGGAAGATTTAGCTTTAATGGTGGAAGCCGGAATAAATACAATAAGAGTGTATGCTCCAATTGATGATGAGGCTGTTTTGGATCAAATTCATAAGGCAGGCTTAAAAGTTATTATAGGGTTTGGATACAATCAAGGAGGTAACTATGATATTTTATCAGGTACTTTTATCAATTATGTAAATAAATATAAAAGTCATAGTGCTATTTTAATGTGGGAACTTGGTAACGAGTATAACTACCACCCAGAATGGTTTGATGGCGATTTAAAAAATTGGTATAATGCTATGAATAATGCCGCTCAATTAATTCATGAAAATGATCCATCGCACCCTGTGACAACAGCTCATGGAGAATTACCTGACGCATTAGCACTTTCTTTAAGTCCTAATATTGATGTTTGGGGATTGAATGTGTACCGATGGGATGATCCTTCAACAATTTTTTCAGAATGGAGTACTGTTAGTTCAAAACCAATGTATTTATCTGAAGCAGGTGGAGATAGTTATATGACTATTCCAAAAGATGGTTACGAGCAAGGAATTAATGAAAAAGTACAAGCAGATGCGAATAAAAATATTTTAAAAGCTGTTTTTAAAGCGTCTGATATTTGTTTGGGTGTTACATTGTTTTCTTTTACCGATGGATGGTGGAAAGCAGGAAATACAGACACCCAAGATCCAGGTGGTTGGGCGCCAAATAGTAGTGGTGTACCTTATGATGGCACCCCAAATGAAGAATATTGGGGTATTGTAGATATAGATAGAAATAAGAAAGAAACGTATCAAGTAGTAAAAGAAATTTATAAAAGTGTTTCTGATCAAAATTAGCAGTTTAAGGGATTTAAAACATAAAATATGTCAGTTAGAAAAGAAAAAATATTATCGTTAGCGGGAATTAACCACGAAAATAAATCGAAAGAAGAATTACAAAGTTATTTTTCAAAAGCTTTAAATAATGGGATGCATGGGTTATGCTTTAGCCCATATGAAGAAGGTCAACAACCAGGTGATATTATTACAGAAGAACAAATTAGAAGAAGAATGGAGATTATTAAACCATATACAAAATGGATTCGCTCTTTTTCTTGTACTGATGGAAATGAATTAATTCCCAAAATAGCACATGAATATGGCATTAAAACTTTGGTAGGCGCTTGGTTAGGTGATAATGATGAAATTAACAAAAAGGAAATAACCAATCTTATTAAAATTTCCAAAGAAGGATATGTTGATATTGCGGCTGTAGGAAATGAAGTAATGTACAGAGGCGATTTAACAGAAGGAGAGTTATTGGCATTTATATTGGAAGTGAAGGAAGCAATTCCAAACGTACCTGTAGGGTATGTTGATGCGTATTACGAGTTTGAACATCGTCCAAAAATTACAGCAACTTGTGATGTGGTACTTGCCAATTGTTATCCTTATTGGGAAGGCTGTAAATTGGAGTATTCATTATTATATATGAAAGATATGTACCGTAGAGCCATGAGTGCTGCAAAAGGAAAAAAAGTAATTATCACAGAGACAGGTTGGACAAATAAAGGGCAAGTTTTTTATGGTGCAGTGCCTTCTTTTGAAAATGCCATGAAATATTTTATAAATACACAACAATGGTCTGAAGCAGAGGATATTGATGTTTTCTACTTTTCATCGTTTGATGAATCATGGAAAACTGGTGCAGAAGGAGATGTTGGAGCCTATTGGGGGATTTGGGATAAAGATGAAAATCTTAAATACTAACTTTTGTTTTTGAAACTTTTAATGAGCCTTGGAAAGGATCTGACGAAGAACGAGAACCAGAAAAAAGGGACCTGTTTACAATAAATAAAGCACCTAATTCAGAAAAGAAATAAAGTAAATTAAATATCGATATTGCTAGTCATACCAAAACTGTTCTTTATGAGTTGTGTGGTTATGATTATAACATAACGCAACTAGACTTTCCTTTGTTGTTAAAAGAAGTAGAAATATATAATTCAATATAAATGAAGAAAATATATCAAATAACATTAATAATCATAATTTTTATGAGTTGTGCTAAGAATGAAAAACCTATTGATTTAAGTCTTAAAATAAGCAGTTTGCAAACTGAAGAAACTGAAGCTAAAATAGAAGAATTAGTAACCAAAATGACTTTAAAAGAAAAAGCGGGTCAAATGCTAAATATTGGTTTACCTTCAGTTTTAAAAGGTGAATATTGGGACGTAAGAGATAGTGTTAATTTTGATGCTCAAAAATTTAAAAAATTTATTATTGATTATGCCGTTGGGTCAATACATAACACGCCACAATATCCGGCTACTAAAGAAGAGTGGTTTAAAATTGTAAAAGAAATTCAGGATTCTGCAATGCAAAAAACACGCTTAGGAATTCCTGTTTTATATGGAATTGATAATATTCACGGGGCAAATTATGTAAATGGTTCTGTAATGTTTCCACATCAAATTGCTGTGGCTGCAACTTGGAATACAGAACTTTCTAGAATTGGAGCGGAGATAACCTCCTATGAATCTAGAGCGGCCTCACTTCCTTGGAATTTCAATCCAAATGCAGATGTAGCAACAAATCCACTTTGGGGAAGAATTGGAGAAAGCTTTGGTGAAGATCCATATTTAATTTCAGAAATGACAAATGCTTATATTAAAGGATCTCAGGAAAAAGGATTAGAAAATTCAGCAAGTTCTGCAGTTTGTATGAAGCATTTTGTAGGTTATGGAGCTGGAAAAAATGGAAAAGACAGAGCAAATGCAATAATTCCTGAGAATAGCTTACGTCAATATTTTTTACCTCCTTTTGAAAAAGCTTTAGAAAATGGAGCAATGGGTGTAATGATTAGTTCAAATGCTGTTAACGGAGTTCCTTGCCATTTAAACACCTATTATATTACCGATATTCTAAAAGGTGAAATGGGTTTTAAAGGTGTGGTAATATCAGATTTTAGTGATGTTGAATTTTTAGTGGCAGCACATCAATCTGCTAAAGATATGCGGGAAGCAACTAAATTAGCCGTTAATGCAGGGATCGATTTATTAATGAATCCTTATGATGCGGATGTAGTCGATCTTATTGTAGAATTGGTTGAAGCTGGAGAAATTTCAAAAGAAAGAATTGATGATGCGGTAACACGTGTATTACGTTTAAAATTTTACTTAAATCTATTTGAAACTCCTTATAATAACCCAAACGAATATCCAGATTTTGGAAGTGAAAAGCACATTGCTGCTAATTATAAAACAGCAAGTGAAGCAATTACCTTATTAAAGAATGAAAACGCTATTTTACCCCTTTCTTCCAATAAAAAAGTATTGGTAACTGGTTATTCGGCAAATTCAATTAATATGTTAAATGGAGCTTGGTCAAGATCGTTTTTAGGAAGAGACACTACCTATAATGATCCAAGTAAATTAACAATTCTCGATGCAATTAAAAAACAAGTTGGAACTAAAAATGTTGATTTTGTAGAAGGAACAGATTATTTAGAAAATATTAATTCTGATTTGGCTGTTTCAAAAGCAAAAAAAGCAGATTATATTGTTGTATGTGTTGGAGAAATACCAGCTTCAGAAAAACCATCAGATATTAATGAGTTGGAATTGCCTAAAGTACAACAAGAATTAGTTAAAAAATTAGCTAAAACAGGAAAGCCTATTATTTTAGTAATGGTACAAGGGCGCCCGCGAATTGTCAGAGAAATTGAACCGTTGGCTAACGGAATTTTAATGGCTTATTTACCTGGTCAAGAAGGTGGAAGAGCTATATCTGATGTTATTTTCGGAACTATAAACCCGAGTGGGAAATTGCCTTATACGTATCCAAAATTTACTGGAAACATATTGCCTTATTATTATAAAAAAGCAGATATACGAGATATAGATTGGGGTTATAATGGTTTTTATCCACAATTTGAATTTGGATTCGGATTATCTTATACCTCTTTTGAATACTCAAATTTAAAAATTAGTAAAGACACTTTAACAACTTCTGATAAATTTAAAGTTGCTATTACTATTAAAAATTCTGGTAAAAGAGAAGGGAAAGAAATTGTACAGGTTTTTATAAAAGATTTAGTTGCAACGGTTTCTCCAGATTCTAAAAAATTAGTTCGTTTTGATAAAGTTAATTTAAAAGCAGACGAAATAAAAACATTAGAATTTGATTTAACTACTAAAGATTTGGAAAGTATTGGGATTAATAATAAATGGATTATTGAAGAAGGTGAATTTGAAATCTTAGTTGGTGGAAAACCTCAGGAATTATTAAAACAAAAAATATATTTCAAAAATTGAAAGAATATCAAGAAGACGTATATATTCAAACATAAAAAATGCTTGAAGGAATTGAACAGTTACAAGGTTTTTCATCTTGGATCTTAGTCGACTTTAGATCTCCAAGACGTGTGTTGCCTAAAATTCAAGATGGATTTAATAGAAAAGGTTCAATCTCTGAAGACGGTGAAAAAAAGAAAGTAATCAATAATTAAAACATAATCATTAAAATGTTTAACAATTTTTGAAAATTGTTAAACATTTTTTGTAAATTAGCACAATTATTTTAAGAAAATAATTTCTTGAAATTTAAAACTGTAAAGAATATGTTCGGATTATTTAAAAAAAAGTCAGTGAAAGAGAAATTACAAGCGCAATACGAAGAGCTTTTAAAAGAATCGTATAATTTATCTACAACCAACAGAAAATTGAGCGACCAAAAAGTGTACGAAGCTGAGCAAGTAATGAATCAAATTGAAAAGTTGCCTTAATAAAATTAAACAAATGGTAGCAACAAATAAAAAACCAGATAATGTAGTTTTTAATACTGAAACTCAAAAATACGATGCAGCGTTAAAACCGTATGCAATTTCTACAGGTTCACCTGTAATTACAACATTAGATACTGTTGCTTGGAAAAATAGAAGTATTCATAAAATTAATAGTAAGGTTGAAGCTAAATATTTAGAATTAAAAGTGGAATACAAAAAAATGATGGAAGAGTTTGAATACAATAAACTCATTTTTGACGCAACATTTACTTTTGAGCCTATTATTGGAAAAATATATCATTTATACAAAAGAAAAAACGGCGATTCTTTTCTTTCTATTATAGCTCCTGAAGAATGTAATTTTAATTTTTTAGGAAGTTTTTACTTAAATGCAGAACAAATTTGGAAAAAAATATAACTTTAGTTTGAAAGACACTATACAACTTACAGAAATAGAATTAGATCGTATTATAGAAATGGCGTGGGAAGATCGTACCCCTTTTGAAGCAATTCTTTTTCAATTTGGAATGTCGGAAAAAGAAATTATTATATTAATGCGTGGTAATCTTAAGGAGTCTAGTTTTAAGCTTTGGAGAAAAAGAGTAAATAGTGGAGTTAGTCAAAAACATTTAAAAAAAAGAAATTCAGCTATTTCACGTTTTAAATGTTCACGTCAAAAAGCAATTTCGGGAAATAAAATAAGTAAGCGATAAAAATACAATTAATAATGTGTTATTGTTTCACTGCCTAATTGTCATTTGTAAAGTTCTGGCTCGATTTTCGACTACAAAATACTATGAGTAAAAGTAACGTATCATTTTGGTGGGCATTTAAGGAATTTATTTGGCCGAGAAAACGAATTATTTTTTTAGGTTTAATTTTAATAATGGCTAAAAGTTTGTCTAGTTTGGTATTGCCTTATGCTAGTAAAAACTTAATTGATGACGTAATCCCGTCAAAGGATATGAGTGCATTAACTACGTTAATTATTATTGTATGTGCTGCAATTCTTGTTCAAGCCATAACATCGTTTTCTTTAACGCGTTTGTTAAGTGTAGAAGCACAGCATTTAATTTCACTATTAAGAGCAAAAGTCCAAAAAAAGCTTCTTACATTACCAATAAGTTTTTTCGATAACAATAAATCCGGAGCTTTAGTTTCTAGAGTAATGACAGATGTTGAAGGTGTTAGGAATCTTGTTGGTACCGGTTTAGTACAATTAGTTGGAGGCTCTATTACTGCAATAATTTCATTAGTAATTTTAATTAAAATAAATGCATTAATGACCCTTTTTGTATTGGTTCCTGTAGCTATTTTTGCCGTGGTTGCTTTAAAGGCATTTGGATATATACGACCTATTTTTAGAGCACGTGGAAAAATTAACGCAGAAGTAACGGGTAGGTTGACAGAAACCTTAAATGGAGTTCGTGTAATTAAAGGTTTTAATGCGGAAGCGCAGGAAAACAAAACTTTTGAAAAAGGAGTGGAAAAACTGTTTTTAAATGTGAAAAGAAGTTTAACAGCAACTGCACTAATGACAAGTTCTTCAACGTTTTTATTAGGATTAGCATCCGCTGGAATTATGGGAATTGGTGGTTATTTTATTATGAATAACACTATGACTTACGGTGAATTTGTGTCTTTTACATTGTTTTTAGGGTTTTTAATTGCACCAATTGTGCAAATGAGTAATATTGGAAGTCAGTTAACCGAAGCTATGGCAGGTTTGGATAGAACCGAAGAGTTAATGAATATGACTGAAGAAGACAATCCTAAAGTGAGAACTGAAGTTTTAGATAAAATTGAAGGGGATATTTTGTTTGAAAATGTTTCATTTAGTTATGAAAAAGGAAAAGAAGTATTGCATAATATTTCATTTAAAGCGCCAAAGGGAACTGTAATTGCATTGGTCGGTTCTTCAGGTTCAGGTAAATCTACAATTGCAAGTTTAGCAGCATCGTTTTTAAATCCTTCAAAAGGAAATATTTTTATAGATGGTGTTGATATGTCTAAAGTAAATTTAAATAGTTTTAGAAGTAGGTTAGGAGTTGTTTTACAAGACGATTTTTTATATGAAGGAACAATTAGAGAAAATATTTTATTTCCAAGACCAAATGCTACAGAAGAACAATTGTTAGAAGCAGTTAAAGGCGCGTATGTTAATGAATTTACCGATAGATTTGAGGAAGGTTTAAATACAGTTATTGGTGAAAGAGGTGTGAAATTATCTGGAGGTCAACGTCAAAGAATTTCTATTGCCAGAGCTATATTGGCGAATCCGAAAGTGATAATTTTAGATGAAGCAACTTCAAACTTAGATACTGAAAGTGAATCTTTTATTCAAAAAAGTTTACAAACTTTAATGCAAGACAGAACAACATTTGTAATTGCCCACAGATTGAGTACCATTCAAAAAGCAGATCAAATTTTGGTTATTGAAGAGGGAGAAATTGTAGAACGTGGAAAGCACAATGAATTATTAGCTAAAAAAGGGCGCTATTTTGATTTGTATACGTATCAGAGTAGAATTTAAATCTAAAAAAAAATACTTTTAAAAGTTAGTTTTCATGAGAAGTGTAATTTTTAAAAAATTCATGAAATGGAATCGGTTTTAAATTCCGAGATTCATAATGTGCTAAATATGTTTTATAATTTTTCAAAGCAAATTCTTTAATAAATGTAGATGTTTCGTTATCATCCTTTTTAATATATTCCATTTATAAAAAATTAAAGGTAAACAGTTGGTTAACTAATCAAGCTATAAAAATATAAAAGAAATTATTAATAATCAAATATATTTCATAATTATAAGCTGAAAGTTAAGAGGTTAGCGTAAGTAATTTAAAATTATGGCAGATAGTATAGTTGAATTATTTTTTAAAATTGTTTTTAAGCGAACAAAGTATTTAAAAATAAAGCTAAATAGTTATCTTAAATTCTTTTCTGTATTAAAAATATCAGCTACTGCTGCTTCGTAATTTTTAATGCTTTTTGCTTTTTTAATCTTCTTTAAAGTTTTGCGAGGGTTGGAGAAAGACAAAGAAAAGTATTCCCATAAATGATACATTTTTAGTAAAATATGTGTTGCTCCAGAAAGTGATGTACTGTATTGTTGGTAAAGTGTATTATGAAATTCAATAAATAGTACTATTTTATTTTCAGGATATTCTAACGTGTTATTTTTAATCATACTTGGTAAAAAAGGATCGGAAATCAAACCTCTTCCTATCATCCAATGGTTTATTGTTGGAAATAGTTCTTGCATTTCTCTAAATTTTGCAACCGAAGTAATATCTCCGTTGTAATACAATGTATGCTTTGCAATATCAATACATTTTTGAAATCCTTCTAAATTAACACCGCCTTTATACAACTGTTTTCCTATGCGCGCGTGTATTGCAATATTTTTAAGAGGAAATGAATCTAATATTGGAAGTGTTTTTAAAATTTCCTCACTGTTTTCATAGCCCAATCTCATTTTCATAGAAACTAAAATATCAGATTCTGAATGAACCTTTTTTAGAATTTCGTTAATCTTCTGACTTTCGTTTATAAGTCCAGAACCCATGCCACATTTTGTAACCATTGGATAAGGGCAGCCTAAATTCCAGTTTAATTCTTTATAACCAAGTTCTTTAACGTAGTTTGCTACAAATAAAAACTCGTCAGCATCATTTGTAATAATTTGAGGAATTACTTCTAAACCAACATTATTTTCTGGCAATAAATCTCTTTGATAAGAATTTTTAATAATAAATTTTCCATTCAACCGAATGTAGGGTGCATAAAAAGTATCAATTCCTCCAAATTGATTGTTTAGGGCATTTCTAAATCGGAAGTCTGTAAACCCTTGTAAAGGTGAAGATAATAATGTAAAGCTCATAAGATTAAAATTAGGCAAATATAATCCTCTAAAGGTTATCTAGCTATTTTTTTAGAAGGAGGTTACTTGTCTTTGGATTTAAAATACCATTTTTTTAGTAAAAAAAAGATTTAAAACGCTTTAAGAAATTTTGGATATCGTAGTGCATAATATATTTGAGAAGATTTATTTACATTATTATAGTAATTCTATTCAATGCTATTTTTTAAATAAATTCTTTTAATGAAGATTTTAATAAGAACTAATTTCTGTCAAAAATTAATAAAAGTACCTTTTAGGTTGAAATATTTTCAAAAATTAAACTTTTAGCATTGTAAAATGTATTAAATTAATAAAATTAGAAAGTTGCAAGAGTAATACTATTAGCAATTATTTAAAGTTTTAGTTTTTGGAATTAGTTCTCATATGAAATGTTTAATAAAAAAGAGTTAAACTAATATTTATTAAAAATTCTTCTTGGGTATCGTATAAAAATAATAATAAAATTGAGAACATAGTAGTTTTTTTTAAATTTGCAGCCATTCTTTCAGCGATGCATTACATTGCATGGTTGTATAAATAAACACAAAAAAAATTTAAATGAGTACAACATTATTTGACAAAGTTTGGGATTCTCACGTAGTAAGGAAAATTGAAGATGGACCAGATGTTTTGTTTATAGACAGACATTTAATACACGAGGTAACAAGTCCTGTCGCTTTTTTAGGATTAAAAAGTAGAAATAATTCGGTGTTATTTCCAAATAAAACGTTTGCAACTGCAGATCATAATACGCCAACAATAAACCAACATTTACCAGTTGAAGATCCACTTTCAGCAAATCAACTGAAAGCTTTAGAAGAAAATTCTGCCGAATGGGGAATTTCTCACTGGGGGCTGGGACATCAACAAAATGGAATTGTACACGTTGTAGGTCCTGAATATGGTATAACATTGCCAGGAGCAACTATTGTTTGTGGAGATTCACACACATCAACACACGGAGCATTTGGAGCCATTGCATTTGGTATTGGTACTTCAGAAGTTGAAATGGTACTTTCGTCACAATGTATTATGCAACCTAAGCCTAAAAAAATGCGTATCAATGTAAATGGTGAGCTAGGTTTAGGAGTAACACCTAAAGATGTTGCACTGTTTGTAATTTCTAAATTAACAACTTCTGGTGCAACTGGTTATTTTGTTGAGTATGCAGGAGATGTGTTTAGAAATATGACCATGGAAGGCCGTATGACTGTTTGTAATTTGAGTATTGAAATGGGAGCTCGTGGAGGAATGATTGCTCCAGATGAAAAAACTTTTGAATACGTAAAAGGAAGACAATTTGCACCAAAAGGAGAAGATTGGGATAAAGCAATGTCTTATTGGAAAACGTTAAAAACAGATGAAGACGCTGTTTTTGATGAAGAATTAACGTTCAATGCTTCCGAAATTGAACCAATGATTACGTACGGAACAAACCCAGGTATGGGGACTGGAATTTCAAACAATATTCCTAGTGCTAATCAAGTTATAGGTGGTGCAGCAACTTATAAAAAATCATTAGATTATATGGGATTTGCTGAAGGTGAAACAATGATTGGAAAACCAGTAGATTACGTATTTATTGGAAGTTGTACCAACGGTAGAATTGAAGATTTTAGAGCGTTTGCATCTATTGTAAAAGGGCGTAAAAAAGCTGATAATATTACTGCTTGGTTAGTTCCGGGTTCTCATATTGTTGAAGCAAAAATTAAAGAAGAAGGTTTGTTAGATATTTTTACTGAAGCTGGTTTTGTATTGCGCGAACCAGGTTGTTCAGCTTGTTTAGCAATGAACGATGATAAAGTCCCTGCAGGTAAAGTCGCAGTAAGTACTTCAAACAGAAACTTTGAAGGACGTCAAGGACCAGGATCAAAAACAATGTTGGCGAGTCCGTTAGTTGCAGCAGCAACAGCTGTAACAGGAGTTGTAACTGATCCAAGAACCCTTTTAAAAGGCTAATAGCTGTTTGCAATTAGCCTGTAATCTACTAAAATGAGAAACTTTAGAAAATATCAAGTTTGGGAATTAGGACATCAAATTACATTAGATGTTTATAAATTAACAAACGTTTTTCCAAAAGATGATCAATATGGCTTAACAAGTCAAATGAGAAGAGCTTCATCGTCGATTTCTGCAAATATAGCAGAAGGCCTGTGGAAGAGAAAGTGAAGTTGAGTTTAAAAGATTTCTTGTTATTGCAAATGGCTCAGCTACAGAATTGGAATATTTTTTAATTCTTGTGAAAGATTTAAATTTTGTTTCAGAAATAGATAGTATAGATTTAGTTGGAAAAATAGACCAGCTTAAAAGAAGTTTAAATAAATTAATAAGTAAAATTAATAATACTGGTAATTAGCCAAGAGCTAAATGCTAGTAGCCAAAAGCAAATAATATGGCCTACGATAAATTCGAAATATTAAAAAGTACAGCGGTTCCATTACCAATTGAAAACGTAGATACCGATCAAATAATACCAGCTCGTTTTTTAAAAGCGACTAAACGTGAAGGTTTTGGAGATAACTTATTTAGAGATTGGAGATACAATCCAGATAATACACCAAAAGAACAATTTGTATTAAACAACCCTATTTATAAAGGGAAAATATTAGTTGGTGGTAAAAACTTCGGTTCAGGTTCATCCAGAGAGCATGCCGCATGGGCGGTATACGATTATGGATTTCGTTGTGTGGTTTCAAGTTTCTTTGCAGATATTTTTAGAGGAAATTGTTTAAATATTGGTGTTTTACCAGTTCAGGTTAGTGCTCAATTCTTAGACAAAATATACAAAGAAATTGAAGCAGATCCAAATACTGAAATTGAAATTGATTTACCAAAACAAACAATTACAATTTTAGCTACAGGAGCTCAAGAGTCTTTTGAAATTAATAGTTATAAAAAAGATAATATGTTAAATGGTTATGATGATATTGACTATTTAACAAAAATGAAACCAGAAATAGAAAAGTTCGCAGACTCAAGACCTTTTTAGTATGACTAAAAGAAAAATAGAAATAATGGATACTACGCTTCGTGATGGTGAACAAACCTCCGGAGTATCATTTCCTTCAGCGGAAAAATTAACCATAGCAAAATTGTTATTGGAAGAATTAAATGTTGATAGAATTGAAGTAGCATCTGCCAGAGTTTCTAAAGGTGAGTTTAATGCTGTAAAAGCAATTACAGATTGGGCTAACAAAAATGGCTATATAGATAGGGTTGAAATGTTAACTTTTGTTGATGGCGGAAGCTCTATAGATTGGATGAATAATGCAGGTGCTAAGGTTCAAAACTTATTAACCAAGGGATCTTTAAATCATTTAACACATCAACTTAAAAAAACACCAGAGCAGCATTTTTCTGAAATAAGAGAAGTTGTAGATTTAGCTCAAAAGTCTGGAATTAAAACGAATGTTTATTTGGAAGATTGGAGCAACGGAATGCATAATTCCCCCGAATATGTCTTTCAATTTCTAGATTTTTTAGTGACACTTCCTTTAGAGAGAATTTTATTGCCAGATACTTTAGGAGTGCTTACACATTACCAAACATTTGATTATTTTTCACAAATTACAGCAAAATATCCAGATACACATTTCGATTTCCATGCACATAACGATTATGATTTAAGTGTAGCAAATGTTATGGAAGCTATTAAAGCTGGCGCTAAAGGGCTGCATTTAACTGTAAACGGAATGGGTGAACGGGCTGGAAACGCACCAATGGCAAGTGTGGTTGCAGTAATAAACGACTTCTTTAAAGAGGAGGTTGAAATACAAGTAAAAGAAACTTCTTTATACTCTGTAAGTAAGCTTATTGAAACGTTTTCAGGGGTTAGAATCCCTTCAAATAAGCCAGTTGTTGGCGATAATGTGTTTACACAAACAGCAGGGATTCATGCAGATGGTGACAATAAAAACAACCTGTATTTTAACGATTTAATGCCAGAACGTTTTGGTAGAAAACGTAAATATGCTTTAGGTAAAACATCAGGAAAAGCAAATATTGAAAAAAATTTACAGGAATTAGGGTTGCAATTAAATGATGAAGATTTAAAAAAGGTAACACAACGCATTATTGAACTTGGAGACCAAAAAGAATTGGTTACTAAAGAAGATTTACCTTATATAATTTCCGATGTATTGGATAGTAATTTATATCAAGAAAAAGTTACGATCGAATCTTATGTTTTAACACACTCAAAAGGATTAAAACCTTCTACAACAGTAGCTTTAACAATAGATGATGAATATTTTCAAGAACATGCTCAAGGAGATGGACAGTATGATGCTTTTATGAATGCGATTAAAAAAATATATGTAAACAAAGGAATGTCGCTACCAAAATTGGTAGATTATGCTGTAAGAATTCCACCAGGAAGTACATCAGATGCACTTTGTGAAACTATAATTACTTGGGAAACAAAAGATAAGAGATTTATAACGAGAGGTTTAGATTCAGATCAAACAGTGTCTGCAATTAAAGCCACTCAAAAAATGTTGAATATATAGTTAGTGCTTTTAGCCTTTTGCTATTAGCTTAAAGACAAATTAAATTAAAATAAATTATAGCTGTTTACTGAGCAAATTGCCAAAGCGAACAGCCAAAAGCTTAAAAAATATGAAATTAAATATAGCACTTTTAGCAGGAGATGGAATTGGTCCTGAAGTAATTGATCAAGCAGTAAAAGTATGTGATGCTATTGCAACAAAATTTAATCATGAAATTAGCTGGAAACCTGCGTTAACTGGAGCAGCTGCAATTGATGCCGTTGGTGAACCCTACCCAGATGAAACGCATGAAATTTGTAAAAATTCAGATGCTGTGTTGTTTGGAGCAATTGGGCATCCAAAATTCGATAATGATCCTTCTGCAAAAGTTCGTCCAGAACAAGGATTGTTAAAAATGCGTAAAGCTTTAGGTTTATTTGCAAATGTCCGTCCAACGTTTACATTCCCTTCATTATTAGACAAATCTCCTTTAAAAAGAGAACGTATTGAGGGAACAGACTTAGTTTTCTTAAGAGAATTAACAGGAGGTATTTACTTTGGAGAAAAAGGAAGAAGAGATGGTGGAGAAACTGCTTTTGATAATTGTGTGTATACACGTGAAGAAGTGCAACGTTTAGCTAAAAAAGGGTTTGAATTAGCAATGACACGTTCCAAAAGATTGTGTTGTGTAGATAAGGCTAACGTTCTAGAAACATCTCGTTTATGGAGAGAAACTGTGCAAGCAATGGAAAAAGATTATCCTGAAGTTGAGGTTTCTTACGAATTTGTAGATGCAGTTGCAATGCGTTTAGTACAATGGCCAAATAGTTATGATGTATTAATCACTGAAAACTTATTTGGAGATATATTAACCGATGAAGCTTCTGTAATTTCTGGCTCTATGGGATTAATGCCATCAGCATCTTTAGGTTCAGATATTGGTTTATTTGAACCAATTCACGGATCGTATCCACAAGCAACAGGAAAGAATATAGCAAACCCAATGGCAACCGTTTTATCCGCTGCAATGATGTTTGAAAACTTTGGTCTTTTAGAAGAGGGAAAAGCCATTAGAGCAGTTGTAAATAATGCTTTAAACAGAGGTATTGTTACTGAAGATTTAGCCGAAGAGAATAATGCTTACGGAACTAAAGAAGTTGGAGATTGGTTAGCGGAAAACGTGTAAGTAATTTTTATTTTGTAATTATCAAAGCTGTCTAAGAAGTGTTTTTTAGACAGCTTTTTTTGTATAATATTTTGTTTATCAGGTCATAAGATAAAGACACCTATATCGTGCTTGTCAAAAATAAAAGATCAACAATTCAATGTGATAATCTTAAATTTTTTTAATAATTAATAAAGTAAGCATTGTTGTAAATGAAAAATCAACGGAAGTTGGTGTAGATCCTTACAATAAATTAATAGATAGTAACTCAGTAGTTAATAGAAGAAAACTTTAAAAAGCGTTAATTACTGAAACCCTTTAAAGATCCAAGTTGAATAAAAAGGATAATTTAAGTAAAAAAGAGTAATTTTATAATTTAAATACAATCTCATTATTTTAAACTTAAATGACACCTTTAATTACAACAGAAGAGAAGCTAAAAGAGCGCATTAAAGAACTTACATGTTTGTATAAAGTAACCTCAATTATTATAAATTGTGATTACAGTGAAATTCAAAAAAGTTTAAAAGCTATTGTTTTATCTTTGAAAGATGCGTTGCGTTTTAGTGAAGGCGCTTGTGTTGA
Source organism: Lutibacter litoralis (assembly GCF_014646675.1). Classification (GTDB taxonomy): domain Bacteria; phylum Bacteroidota; class Bacteroidia; order Flavobacteriales; family Flavobacteriaceae; genus Lutibacter; species Lutibacter litoralis. The sequence continues at coordinate 186,095 of NZ_BMNS01000007.1, forward strand.
AATTAAGACCAGTGAATTTTTTATTTCTACAGAAGAGTTTCCTGAAAAAAGGACCTATATTTCTTCATCTATTTCTGTTTTTAACAAACAGGAAGGTGTTTTAAAAGCAGGGTATAATTGCAATAAGTTTTCAAAAAAAGATTTTTTGTACGAAGAAAAATTATTGTTGAGGAAAATTGGTGTTGAAATAGGAAATTTATTAGAGCGAAAACGAATTGAAGAAAATGAAGCACTTTTAAAAAGAAAGGTAGAACGCGCCGACAGAATTAGTATTTTAGGTGAGATTACAGCTGGTATTGCACATGAATTAAATACACCTTTAGCAAATATATTAGGGTTTGCAGAATTATTGAAAAATAGATTTAAAAAAGGGAGTCAAGCAGAAAAAGACATTGATAAAATTATAAATAGTGCTATATTTTCAAGAGAAGTGGTTAAAAAATTAATGTTCTTCGCTTGTGAGATGCCCCAGAAAATGGAGGTTATCACTGTTAATGAGGTTATATCAGACGCTATTAACTTATTAGATCCAACCTTTAAAAAAAGTAAAATAAAATATAATTTAAATTGCAGTGCACCATTAATTAAGTTAAAAGCAGATACCATTCAACTTACACAAGTTGTTTTTAATTTAATTTTAAACGCTATTTATTTTTCACCAGAAGAAAGTACTATTACTATAAATATTATTGATAATATAAAAAATGTAACATTAAGTATTTCTGATCAAGGTCCTGGAATAAAAAATAGTATTTCAGATAAAATATTTGAACCTTTTTTCACAACCAAACCTGTTGGAGATGGTTCTGGTTTAGGGTTAAGTGTTGTGCATGGAATTATTAAAAGTCATAAAGGTACCATTAAACACCAACCTAACTTTCCTAATGGCACTACTTTTATTGTTAATTTCCCAAAATTATAATAGTTATGCCATTCAAAAAAGAAAACATTTTAATTGTTGATGATGATGTTAATATTTTAGAACTAATACAAAGGCATTTACACGATTTAAATTATCATAGTTTTAAGGCAATATCGGTAAAAGAAGCAATTCAAATATTAAAAGATACTCAAATAGACTTGTTAATTACGGATCTTAAAATGCCTGACGTTGACGGTTTTCAGTTGATTAAATATGTTACCGAGCATTTTCCAGAACTTCCTAAATTGGTTGTTACTGGCTATCCGTCATTACATGATGCAGTTGATGTTATGAAATCAGGTGCAGTCGATTATTTGGTAAAGCCTTTTACAAAAGAGGAATTAAAAGAAGCTGTGGTAAAATCGTTTTCTCAAAAAGTAAAAACCAATGCAACTCAAAATACAGTTTTAAATAAGGCAAATCAACAAAGTTATGGCGAATTAATTGGTAATTCTAAGGAGTTAAAAAAAGTAACTGAAATTATTGAAAGGGTTAAAGATAATAAAGCAACTGTTTTTATACAAGGTGAAAGCGGTACAGGTAAAGAGTTGGTTGCTAGAGCTATTCACTATATGGGGAAATTTGCTCGAGCACCATTTGTTGCGGTTAACTGTGCTGCAATTCCAGAAACCTTATTAGAATCGGAATTGTTTGGCTATGTGAAAGGAGCTTTTACAGGAGCGGACACCAATAGAAATGGATTCTTTCAGGCGGCAAATGCAGGAACCATCTTTTTAGATGAAATAGGAAATGCATCTTTAGCCGTTCAAGCAAGGTTATTACGTGTATTACAAGAAAAGGAAATTACTAAAATAGGATCTCAAAAATCTGAAAAATTAGATGTGCGCGTTATTACGGCAACAAATAGTAATTTAGAAGAGCTAATTCAAAAAAAAATATTTAGAGAAGATTTATATTACCGTTTAACTGTAGTTCAAATTACGGTTCCTCCACTTAGAAATAGAAAATCTGACATACCACTTTTAGTAGACAAATTTTTATTTAAATACGGAATAGAGTATAAAGATAAGTTTATAAAAATATCTAATGATGCACTTGATATTTTGCAGCGACATTATTGGCAAGGAAATATTAGAGAATTAGAAAATGTTGTGCAACAAGCTATTATTTTAGCTGATACCAATACAATTGAAGTTAAAGATTTACCAGACTATTTAAAGTTTAAAATTAACTTTAACAATACATCTTTTATTTCGCTTAAAGAGTATGAAAAAAACTACATTCTAAAAGTGTTGGAGGCAACTGGCAATAATAAATCTAAAGCCGCTGAAATTTTACAAATAGATCGAAAAACACTTCGTCAAAAAATTCAATAATAGTTTTATTTATATTTTGGGTAATTTTGCCTCATATGAGGAGAATCTCCTCGCTTTAATATATATCTTATATTGATTAAGTTGATTTTAAAAATCTGAAAATCAATTTATTATATGTTTTATTAAAATTATTTTATGTATTGGAATGAATGTTGATTTATAGAGATGAATTAAAAGATAGTATTATGAATAAAATAGATAGTAGCTTGTGTTCTAATTGTATTTATACAGAATCTTGCACACTTACAGAGAGTAAGCGATTTATTTGGTCCTGTAGTGAGTTTGAAGTAAACAAACCAACACGAAAGCATGATTCTGTGATAAAAAAAACTGAATTAGAATTGATTTAAAATTAAATCGAAAATAAAAGAAGCGTTTAATATAGTTTTAAAAATATCAAAAACAGTAGGTAGAAGTGCGAACGACAGCAAATATGGTTGCTATTGAACGTATTAATAAAAACTATCTCCAACGAGTAATATTTCCTTAATATTAATTTTAAAAGTCGTTTTATATGCCATTATTTTATAGTCATCAACCAGATGAGGAAGTAACCATAAATCAACAATTTATTGAGTTAGACAATTGGATTGAACATTTTGAATTTATTGCAAAAGAATTAAATTATTTAATTAAACTAATTCACATATTGCAATTTAAAAACAACTTTAATTTAGAATTAATGAACAAAAAAGAGGAAAACAATTATTTGTTAAGCTTGTTTTATGATTTTAGGAATAAAAGTGAAAATTCCTTAGAATGTATGGATATTCCTTACGATATGTATTATGTTAACCAGCAAGAATTGTATAGAGAACAATATTTAATTTTTATTAGAGGGTATAGAAAATTTAAAACAGAAATTTTAAGTAAACTCTAATTTATCTTTGAAAGAAAAAGCTATGAAAAAGCCTGATTCACCATAAGAAGGTGTTGATGTTTAATTTGCTACGCGTATTTAAGGCGTGTGTTTTTAGTTAGGGCACACGTCAATACGCAAAATAGTTTTTAGTAAATGCGCTTTCTATGATTTTAGAATAATTTTCTTATAAATTATTTCAATATAATATTATATATTTGATGTTTATTATTGGGATGATTCTAGAAAATAAATTTTTTTCAGTACTTTTTCTTTTGTGTTTGTCGTTTAGTTATGGGCAAGAAACACTACCAATATATTCAGATTATTTATCCGACAATGTGTTTTTAGTACATCCTTCAGCAGCAGGATTTAGAGATTGTGGTAATATAAGATTAACTGCCAGAAATCAATGGAGTGGAATAAAAGATGCCCCATCGTTACAAACGTTAAATGTACATTCTAGATTTGGTCAGAAAGCAGGATTAGGGCTGGTTATATTTAACGATAAAAATGGCTACCACAGTCAGCAAGGTGTCCAAGCAACGTATGCTTACCATTTAAATTTAGGAAGAATAGAAGATTATAAGCAACTATCTTTTGGACTGTCTATGATGATGGTTAGCAATAAACTAGACGAATCTTCATTTGATATACCAGATCCAGTAATTTCTCAGATAGTTCAAAGCGAAAGTTATTTTAATGCCGATTTTAGTATGGCATACCACAATGTAGACTTTTTTGGTTATTTAACAGTTAAAAATTTAATGCTGAACGCTAGAAATTTATATAATAGTAATTACGAATCGCTAAACCTTAGAAGGTATTTACTTTCTCTTGGATATTATTTCGATTATTATAAAAACAAGAAAACCATAGAGTTTGAACCTTCTGTAATGATTCAATATATTGAAAGAACCAGTGAAAAATTTGTTGATTTTAACATGAAAGTTTATAAAGAACTTCCAACTGCAAAGCTTTGGGCGGCATTTTCATACAGAAGAGGTTTTGATACAACAGATACCAATCAATTAAATTATTTAACGCCAATTGTAGGTGTTAATTTTGAAAAATATATGTTCTCTTATACGTACACAAAACAAACAGGTGAAATTTTATTTGATGATGCCAGTTATCATCAAATAACATTAGGATTTAATTTTGGTTGTTTCGGCTCTAGAAGATTCTGGAACGAAAGAGGAGGGAAAACGAATAGAATGTTTTAAGAAATTTAATAGAATTCAGTTTTAAATTATGATTATTAAAGAATTAAATGGCAATAAGCCCAAATTTGGAGAAGATTGCTTTATAGCAGAAAATGCAGTGATTATTGGTGAGGTTGAAATGGGAAACCAATGTAGTATATGGTACAATGCGGTTATTAGAGGAGATGTACATTACATAAAACTAGGTAATAAAGTAAATGTTCAAGACGGTGCTGTAATTCACGCAACTTATAAGAAATCCCCAACAAATGTTGGAAACAATGTATCTATTGGGCACAATGCTTTGGTACATGGTTGTACAATACACGATAATGTTTTAATTGGTATGGGAGCCATTGTAATGGACGATTGTGTTGTCGAAAGCAATTCTATTATTGCGGCCGGTGCAGTTGTAACAAAGGGGACCCACGTAGAATCTGGAGCTATTTATGCAGGTGTTCCTGCTGAAAAAGTAAAAGATATTAGCCAAGAACTAATTTCAGGTGAAATAGATAGAATAGCTAATAATTACGTAAAGTATTCAAGTTGGTATAAAGATTAGTAGTTGGGCGTTACCTTGCAGGTCAGGCTATCACTACTCGCTTTTTTGGGTGACTAATTGGAGTGGATACCCCAAAAAGAGCTCAAACAAACCGTTCTATCCTTAACGCAGTTAAAAATTGATTGATTCTATAACGAAATCTTCAGAAACATTATTCAAGATGTTTCTAAGAACAGTTTCATCAACATTAACATAAAATTTATGAGGTTTAGAATTTTTAATTTCTGAATTTAAACAATGCTTTTCTAAAATAGCTTTAGTTTGTTTTGCAACAGCCTCACCAGAATCAATGATTTTTACATTTTTTCCTACTATTTTTTTTATTTGTGGAATGAGATAAGGGTAATGCGTGCAACCTAACACTAAATGGTCAATATTATAGATTAGCATTGGTTTTAAATACTTTTCAAGTAATTGTGTAATTTCTTGTGAATTGAGCTTGCCAGCTTCAATTAGTGGTACTAAACCAGTGCCTTCCTGTTCAATAGTAGTACTGTTTTTAGCATATTCTTTTGTGGTCTTTTCAAATAATTTACTAGACAATGTACCTTTTGTTGCTAAAATACCAATAGCGCCTGTTTTACTAAATAGTACTGCTGGCTTAATTGCAGGTTCTATACCAATAAACGGAACATTGTAGTGTTTTCTTAAATAACTTATAGCATTTGTGGTTGCGGTGTTACAAGCAACAATAATAAGTTTACAGCCTTTAGAAATTAAGATTTCGGTATTTTTTATAGCTAAAGCTACTATTTCTTCAGAAGTTTTTTCTCCATAGGGAGCATTTTTACTATCGGCTAAATAAATGGTATTTTCATTTGGTAATAATTTTACAACTTCTTTCCAAATTGAAGTTCCACCAATGCCAGAATCAAATAAGCCAATAGGTTGTTTGTTCACGTTGAATACTATTTTTTGAACTATAAATGTATAAAAAAATCCCGCTATTGCGGGATTTAATTTATATATATAGGTTGTTTATTTTATTGAATACCTAATTTAGCTTTTACTGCTGGTAATAAATCTGTACCATTTGCAACAATAATGGTTGATGCGTCTAAAACATATGTAAAACCTTGCTCGTTTGCAACATCTTCAATTGCTTTTCTAGCTTTCTCTAGAATAGGTTTTAATTTATCATCTCTTTTTTTAGCAATATCTTGTTGTGCAATTTGAGATGCTTGGTATAAGTTTTGTCTGTCTTGTTGCACTTCAACACTTCTTTGTTGATTTACCTCATCTGTTTGAGAACCTACTTCAGCTTCATATTTTTTTAATTTAGCTTCTAGTTTATCATTTTCTGCTTTTAATTCAGACTCATAAGTTTTACTTAATTTTTCTAAATCTGCATTTAAAGTTTTAGTTTCCGGCATAAGACTAAGTAATAAATCAGTACTTATATGACCTACTTTTGTTTGAGCTTGAATTGAATTAAATCCTAATGCAACTATAGCAATTAGTAATAAAGTTCTAAATTGTTTCATTTTATTCTTGATGTTTAAATTAATTATTCTTGTTTTGTTTCTTTTGCTTTTTTAGCGTCTTCTATCTCTTTTATTCTTTTTAATCTTTTGGCTTCAATAGCTTTTTTAAGATCTTCTCTTTTCTTTAATTGTAGCGCTCTTTTTTCTTCTATTTTTTTCTGTAACTCAGCTTTTTTTGCTTCTCTATCTGTTAATTTTTTTTCAACCTCTTTGGTCTCTTGGTTGTCACCTTCTGTATTTACAATATTGCTATTATTTCCCTTTTTTTTCTCTTTAGCAGCATCTAATTTTTGTTCTCTTGAAATACTTTTAATCACCAATTCACTAATATCATATTGCTTATTTGTGTACAACATTATTAAATCGGTAGATTTATCTAAAACAAAATCGTATTTTCTCTTTACGGCAATATCTTGTATTGCGTTGTAAACCAAATCTTGAATTGGTTGCACCAATTGTTGTCTTAGTAAAAATAAATCTCCTTCAACTCCAAAATAGGAATCTTGTAATTTTTTTAATTCTAACGTTTTAATTTGAATATCTTCCTCTTTATCTAAAATTAATTCTTTCGTCATTAAAGCTTTTTCAATATTTAATTCAGATTTTAAAGCTTCAATTTCTTTTTGTTGTTTTTCAATATTCTGTTGCCATGTTAAGGCTTTAGAATTTAATTTAGATTGGGCCTCTTTATACTCTGGAATATTTTCTAAAATATACTCCATATCAATATAACCTATCTTTTGAGCTTTTTGAGCTATTGCTGAAAACCCTAAAATTAAAAATGCAAATAAAAGAACTTTTTTTGTCATAACTAATATGTATTTAGAAAAAACCGTGCCAATTTATAATTTATCTACAAATATAACAGATTTACATTAGAATTGTTGCCCTATTATAAAGTGAGTTTGCCAACCAGATTTTTCTAAACCTCCGGGTAACGGATCAAATCCGTGAGCAAAGTCTATACCTAATAATCCAAATGCTGGCATAAATATTCTAAGTCCTAAACCTGCTGATCTTTTTAGTTGAAATGGGTTAAAGTTTTTAAATCCATCGTACGAGTTACCAGCTTCTAAAAACCCTAGTGCATAAATAGATGCAGAAGGTTTTAACGTAATTGGATATCGAACTTCCATTTGAAATTTATTATAAATAGTACCACCCTGAATAGATGAAAGTCTTCCGTTTTCGTAACCTCTTAATGCAATAGTTTCTCTACCGTCTAATTGATAAGATGCCATACCGTCTCCACCTACAAAAAAGCGTTCGAATGGCGAATCTCCTAATTTTTTATTGTAATGTCCTAAAATTCCAAATTCTGTATTGGTCATTAAAACTAAATCTTTGGTTAATGCTGTATACCATTTTCCTTTAAAGCTGGCTTTGTAGTATTCTAACCAACGGTATTTTTCCTGATCTTCTATGGTTGCATAATCTTTATTATTCACTAAAGAATATGGAAACGTTACTTTTGCTCCAATACTAAATTCTGACCCGGATTTTGGGAAAATCGGGTTTGGACCTGCAGAATTTCTTGCCAAAGTAATATTGTATGCTAAATTATTTGATTCTCCTGTTGAAAATGAAAAAGTAGAAATAGGATAATCTTTTAAGTCGTACAATTGGTAACTAATACTTTGTGAGAGCGTAAAAAAGTCATCTGGCCATTTTAAACGTTGTCCTAAACCAATTGTTGCACCAACAATATTTAAACGTTGGTCTTTATCAACTTTATTTGTAAAGTAATCGTATCTAAATTGTTTAGAGTTGTAAATTGAAAAAGATAATGATCTAGGTTTTTTTCCACCTAACCAAGGTTCTGTAAAAGAAAAACTTGAAGTTGTATAATACCTACTTTTTTGTAGACGTAAAGATAAAGTTTGTCCATCTCCCATTGGAAGCGGTTTGTATGCTTTTTTATTAAAAATATTTCGTGTAGAAAAATTGTTGAATGATAGTCCTAAGGTTCCAATAAAAGAGCCACCACCGTAACCACCTTGTAATTCTATTTGGCTAGAGCCTTTTTCAGCAACGGTATAATCAATATCAACTGTTTTGTCTGTAAAGTTTGGTTGAATATCAGGTGAAATTGCTTCGGCATCAAAAAAGCCTAATTGGCCAATTTCTCTAATGGTTCTAATAATATCTGCTTTACTGTATAAATAACCAGGTTTAGTTGTAATTTCTCTGTAAATAACGTGGTCGTTAGTTCTGTCATTTCCATTAACGGTTACTTTATTAATTTTAGTTTGCTGATCTTCGTAAATTCTAATTTCTACGTCAATAGAATCGTTATTTACTCTTGTTTCAACAGGTAAAACACGTGAAAATAAATAACCATTGTTTTGGTAAACGGTTGAAATATCTTCAGAATCTGGAGAACCATCGCCTGTAACACGATCTTTTAAAACCTTACCATTGTAGGTGTCTCCTTTTTCAATTCTTAAAATTCGTTGTAATTGTTCATCGGTGTATTTACTGTTTCCAATAAATTTAATATCACCAAAAATATATTTTTTACCTTCTTCAATTTTAAGGTTTAAGTTTAATGTATTGTCATCATTCCAAGTAAGAGAATGGTCTGTAATTCGGGCATCTCTATGTCCTTTTTCGCTGTAGGTTGTAACAATGTTTTCAAGATCTTCTTTAAAATCTGCATCTATATATTTAGAACCTTTCCAAAACCTACCAAACATTTTCTTTTTGGTGTTTTTCATTGCCTTTCTTAGCTTCTTATCAGTAAAAGCTTCATTCCCTTCAAAAGTAATATTTTTAATTTTTACTTTTTCACCTTTATCTATATGCACAAGCATATTAACTATGTTTACTCCAGAAGTATCTTTTTTGGTGTCTAGTGAAACTTTGGTTTTTAAGAATCCTTTTTCTTGGTATTTCTTTTTAAAATAGTTTTGGGTGGTAACAATTAAATTGTCTGTTACCATAGCTCCTTTTTTTAATTCGGCATCTTGCTGAAGTTCTTTTGCCTTGCTTGATTTTACACCACTGATAGTAATATTATTAAGTTGCGGTAATTCTTCAACTTCAAATTCTAAATAAACTGTAGTTCCATCAATTTTAGAAATATAGACTTCTACATTGCTAAATTGCTTGGTTTCGTATAATTTTTTTATGGCACTTGTTAGTTTATCTCCGGGAAGTTTAATTTCTTGACCATCTTTTAAACCAGTAAAAACCTTAACGGTTTGTTCTTCGAATTTTTGAAGACCTTTAACGGTTATTCCTCCAAGTTCGTAAGAGCTATCTTTAACAAAATTTGTGGTTAAATTAACAGGTTGAATAGTGTCTTTTTTTATAGTGTCGTTTGCATTTTCACTATTTTTTATTTCGACATTTTTAGCGTTATTGGTTTGTTCTTCTTGCGCATTTAGCGAGTTAAAACTCAAAATAATGGTAAAAAGTAAAAGGGCTATTTTTAAATTATTCATTTATTTTTTCAATTTGTTCACTGGTTTTTCCAAACCTTCGTTCTCTATGTTGATATTCTAAAACTGCATTATACAGATTTTCTTTTTTAAAATCTGGCCAAAGTGTATTTGTAAAGTACATTTCGGCATACGCTATTTGCCACAATAAAAAATTGCTGATTCTTTTTTCTCCGCTTGTGCGAATTAAAAAATCAACATCAGGCAAAGAAAACGTATATAAATGATTATTTATAATATTTTCATCAATTTCTTCAATCTGAAGTTCATTATTAACAACTTTTTTTGATATATTTTTGATAACATTAACAATTTCATCTCTCGATCCGTAACTTAAAGCTAAAGTTAGGGTTAAAGCGTTGTTGTTTTTGGTTTTTTCAATAACTTCTTTGAGTTCTTTTTGGGCACTTTTTGGTAAATCGTTAATATTTCCAATAGTGTTGAGTTTTATATTGTTTTCTTGAAGTATTTTTAACTCTTTCTTAAGGGAAGAAACCAATAGCGCCATTAATGTTTTTACCTCTAATTTTGGACGGTTCCAATTCTCGGTAGAAAAAGCATACAGTGTTAAGTATTCTATACCAATATCTCCACAAGCTTCAATGGTCTCTCGAACAGAATTTACACCATTTTTATGTCCAAAGATTCTTGGTTTATTTTTAAGTTTTGCCCAGCGACCGTTGCCATCCATAATTATGGCAATATGTGTTGGGACCTTATTTTTTAATATGCTGTTTTTTAAAGCTTCCATTAATAGGGTGTTGAATAACAAGGTGGTCTTCCAAAAGTATATACTAAATTAAAACCACTAAAAATATACCAATCATTACTATTTGGGTTTCCAAATTTTAACGAATCTATTTTATCATTATTAAAATCGAGATTATCTACAAAAGTATAGCGTGCTTTAAGCTCTAAAGCTATTGCAAAATCGCCAAATAGTTTAGTTTTATAACCAACTCCAAAAGGAATTGCAAAAGAGGTGTTTGTTTCATATTCATAATTAGACTCATCTGTGCCACTCACTATTGTTTTATAATTAAAAGCAGCAATTTCAACCAATAAATAAGGTGTTTTAGTTTTACTAAAATCGTCTAAATTATATTCAAAATAATTGAATTCCAAACCTAAAGCTAGTTCTTTTAGGCTGTTTTTAAAGTTTATACCTCTGTTTAAGCGTGCTTGATTTGTTGCATTTGCATCATCAGCTATTAGTTGTGTAAAAGTAAAAGTACCTCTATATGAAATTCGTGGGTTTACATTCCATTTATAAATTACACCTCCCATAAAACTGTTTGGGTTTATATAATATTCTGAACCAATATCTCCAATATAGTTACTTCCACCAGCTAGTATTCCAATTTCGTGAATTTGAGCAAAGGAACTTGTTGTGATACAGATAAATGCAATAAGTACAATATTTTTTTTCATAAATAAAATAGCGAGCAAATATAATTAAATATACTTGCTTTTAGAAGTTTAACAATGTCTTTTTTGATAAACTGTTTATAACTAAAAATATTGTTGAGGCTATTATTTAACTTTTTGTAATAAATGTGCTCTTAATTACGAGTATCTTGTCCCCAAAGCAATTTTTCTCTTAGTGTTTTTAAAAATGTTTGTTCTTTAAATTGCACCATTTTTAAGTTAAAATCGGCTTTTTTAATAGTAATCTCTGTATTGTTATTAATGGTTTTAATTCTAGAGTCTAATGAAAGAAAAAATTGGTCTTCTCTTCCGCTTACAGTAAATGTAATTTTTGTGTCTTCTGGAATTACTAAAGGTCTTGCATTTAAATTGTGAGGTGCGATAGGAGTAATTACAAAACTTTTAGCACGTGGTGTAATAATTGGACCTCCACAACTTAAAGAGTATCCTGTAGAGCCTGTTGGCGTTGCAATAATTAGTCCATCTGCCCAATAAGAATTTAAAAAATCATCGTCTAAAAAAGTCTTTATTGTAATCATAGAAGCAGTATTTTTTCTATTTACTGAAACTTCATTCAACGCAAAATTTAATGCATTTAAATTTTCAACTTCTGGAAAAGTTGAAACACTTAATAAAGAGCGTTCTTTTAACACATATTCTTTTTTAAGAAGCAATTCAACGGCATTTGAAATATTTTCTTTTTGAATTGTAGCTAAAAATCCTAACCTACCTGTATTAATGCCAACAATTGGAATATTAGAGGCTCTAATAAATGTTACAGCCCTTAAAATAGTTCCATCGCCTCCAATAGTAAACATAAAATCAAACGTGCTGTCTAATTTTTTATAAGATGAAAAAGTGTTGTATTTAGCTATATCAAGATGCTTTTTAAGATGTTTGTAATAATTGTGTTCAATTACAAATTCTATATTATGATTGATTAATACTTGAAATAAATCTTCAACATATTGAGTGTCTTCAATTTTAAAATATTGACCGTAGATAGCAACCTTCATCCTTAAATATTTAAGTATTTTTGTAAGTAATCAGACCTTTCTTTAAGATCTTCTAAGTAAAAATCCTCCTTGTGTTTCGAAAGCACCTTATAATTATAGCGTCTAAATGTTTGTATGATTTCGTTTATTTCTTGTGCATTAAATTTAAGTGTAATTTTTACAATGGCACCTGAAGTTTCAGAAATAAAAAGCCCTAATACTTTTCCGTTATTGGTTTCTACAATTTGACAAACTTGACTGAATGAAAAATCTTGAATTTCTTTTTCCAATGCTATAACAACACCTTCATTGTTTAAAAATGGAGTTTCATTGTAGACATGTAAAATATCTATTAAGTCTAGATAACCTATATATGTATGATTTTTTTTAATTACAGGAACTAAATTAGTCTCGTTAGCTGCAAAAACTTTAATTAATTCTAATAAATTTTCCGATTGTTCTGCAAAAAACAATTTGATTAAATAACTAAAGTCCTCTAATTTTTTTTCACCTGTATCAATTCCATCAATATCAATTTTTGAAATTAACCCAATAAGTTTGTTGTTTTTTACAATTGGAAAATGTGAAAAAGCAGTTTCTTTAAAAAGTAATTTAGCATCGGCAACCTTACTATCAAGTGTAAAAGGTTTAAATTCTTTTAATATAAAAGGAGCGGTTTCCATCTTGTTTGCTATTATACTACAAATTAATCAAAAATAAAACCAAAAATACATTCTTAGAGCATTTTAATTTTAAAATACCTGATTCATAAATTGAATTAGTTTTTGATTAAATGCAACATTTTTGTGTTAAATAGGGATTACTTCGTAAATTTGACACTCTTTATTAATTTTAAAGATTTTAGCAATGACCAAATTAAGTGTAAACGTAAATAAAATTGCAACGTTACGTAATTCTAGAGGAGGAGATTTTCCAAATGTAGTAAAGGTGTCTTCTGATATTCAGGATTTTGGTGCGGAAGGAATTACAATTCATCCAAGACCAGATGAACGTCATATTCGTTATCAAGATGCGTACGATTTAAAGAAAATTGTAACTACAGAATTTAATATTGAAGGAAACCCAATTCAGAAATTTATGGATATGGTGCTGGAAATTCGTCCTACGCAGGTTACTTTGGTGCCAGATGCTGTTGATGCAGTTACATCAAATGCTGGTTGGGATACCATAACACATCAAGCATTTTTGCAAGAAGTTATTGCAGAATTTAAATCGAAAGGAATTAGAACCTCGGTTTTTATAGATACCGATTTTAAATTAATTGAAGCAGCAGCTAAAACAGGAGCGGATAGAATTGAATTGTACACCGAAGATTTTGCTACACAATATGGGTTGGGAAATAAGGATGCTATAAAACCATATACCAAAAGTGCATTGTTAGCAACGGAACTTGGATTAGGAATAAATGCTGGTCACGATTTAAGCTTGGATAATATTCAGTTTTTTGCAGAAAATATTCCAAATTTATTAGAAGTTTCTATTGGTCATGCGCTAATTACCGAATCATTATATTTAGGTTTGGAAAATGTGATTAATATGTACAAGTATAAGTTGAAAGGTATTAATGTTTAAAGTTAAAAAGTTGAAGTAATAAAAACCAAGACGGCGGTTGAGTGCAGCCGAAACCAATTCAGGTTGTCTTTTTTAACTAAAACTAAAAAACTAAAACTAACAGATGATATTGCATTCAAAAATACAAGGAACTGGCTCGCCATTACTTATTTTACATGGATATTTTGGTATGGGTGACAATTGGAAGTCTTTAGCGAACAAATTTGCTGAAACTTTTGAAGTCCATTTAATAGATCAACGTAACCACGGACGTAGTTTTCATGCCTACGATTTTGATTATGAATTGCTAGTTGAAGATTTATTTAAGTATATCCAACATCATAATTTAGAAAAAGTAAATCTTCTTGGTCATTCAATGGGAGGGAAAGTAGCAATGCTTTTTTCAGTTACTTTTCCTGAGTTTGTTGATAAATTAATAGTTGCAGATATTAGTCCAAAATACTACAAACCGCATCATCAACAAATTTTAGCAGCCTTAAATGCAGTAAATTTTCAAATTCAAAATACCAGAAGTAAAATAGAGGACACTCTAAAAATATATATTAAAGATCGTGGAATTTTACTTTTTTTGCTTAAAAATGTATATAGAAAATCAAAAGACACTTATGCTTTTAGGTTTAACTTAGAAAGTTTAACCGTAAATAATAGTGAAGTGGGAGCAGCGTTGCCTTCATATACAGAATTTGATGGCGAAACATTATTTTTAAGTGGGGAAAACTCTAATTATATTACAGAAAATGAAGTTGATTTAATAGCGGAACATTTTCCAAACTCAAAAATTATAACTGTCAAAAATGCAGGGCATTGGTTACACGCAGAAAACCCAACCCAGTTTTATAATGAAGTTATTTCATTTTTGTCATAAATAACCAATTGGCATTGTTTTCGCTATATTTATGAGAAATTAAAAACATAAATACAACATGAAAACAATTTTAAGAATACTTTTAACTGCAATTGCGGTTGTAGTTTTAGCAAGCTTTTTACCAGGAGTTGAAATTCAAGGATATACAAGTGCAATATTAGTTGCAGTGGTTTTAGGATTATTACGCATTACTGTAAAACCATTGTTAATATTTTTTACACTTCCGGCAACTATTGTAACTTTAGGACTCTTTTTGTTAGTTATAAATGCAGTAATTATTTTATTAGCAGATTACTTTGTAAGCGGATTTACAGTTTCAGGTTTTTGGATTGCATTATTATTTAGTGTGCTATTATCAATATTTCAATCTGTATTGTACTCATTTTTAAATGAAGGCAAACAAAAATAGTTGAATTTGAACGGGTTAAATATTTGTCAAGTACGCAAAAAGTAGTACTTTTGCACCCAATTTTGAATGATTTAAGATAAAAACAACATAAAATGAATATTACAAAAGAAAGTGTTGATGCATTAAATGCAGTAGTAAAGGTTGAAATTTCAGCTGCTGATTACCAAGATAAAGTAGAGAAAATTTTACAAGATTACCGTCAGAAAGCTGACATTCCAGGATTTAGAAAAGGACATGTGCCAATGGGAATGGTGAAAAAGCAGTACGGAAAATCTATTATGATTGATGAAGTAAATAAACTTTTACAAGAGTCATTAAACAAGTATTTAGTTGAAGAAAAATTAGATATTTTAGGAAATCCGTTACCAAAAATGCAAGATGATTTTTCTTGGGATACAGAAGATTATTCTTTTGAATTTGAATTAGGTTTGGCTCCAGAGTTTGACGTTGATTTAGAAGCAAAAAAGAAAATTACGCAATACAATATTGTTGCAGACAAAGAATTATTAGATAAAGAAGTTGAGAATATCCAAAAACGTTTTGGTAAAATTGTTCCTCAAGAAGTTGTAGAAGAAGGTGTAAATATTGCAGGTACTTTTGCTAATGAAGAAAAAGGAATAGATAAAAAATCTACCATAGAATTAGCTTCAATAAAAGGAAAAGTAAATCAAAAGAAATTTATTGGTGCTAAAGTTGGAGACATTATTGAATTAAAATCAAAAGGCTTATTTGATGATGATCATAAATTAATGGGAGCTTTAGGTTTAAATCATGAAGAAATTCAAGATTTAGATATTCCATTAACGTTTACAATTGAAGAAATTAGTGTTACTGAACTTGCTGAAGTAAATCAAGAATTATTTGATAAAGTTTTTGGACCAGATGTTGTAAAATCTGAAGAAGAACTTAGAGAAAAAATTAAAGAAGATGCTGAAAAGCAATTTCAAACACAAGCAGACCAACAATTATTAAATGCAGTAACCGAATATTTAGTAGAAAACACAAAATTTGATTTACCTGCAGAATTTTTGAAAAAATGGTTAGCAGTGGCTGGTGAAAAACCAATCTCTGCAGAACAAGCTGCTGAAGAATACGAAAAATCTGAAAAAGGTTTGCGTTACCAATTAATTGAAGGAAAAGTTTTAAAAGATAATAACATAAAACTTGATTTTGAAGAATTGAAAGACTTTACAAAAGGTTTTGTAAAAGCTCAGATGGCTCAATACGGTCAATTAAATCCAGAAGAAAAAGAATTGGATGATATTGTTCAAAGAGTTTTAAGTAACCAAGACGAAGCAAAACGTTTACAAGAACAATTAGTAAGTCAAAAACTACTTGCCTTTTACAAAGAAAAAATTACTTTTAAAGTAAAAGAAATGAGTTATGAAGCTTTTGTAAAAGAAGTTTACAAATAAAAAGATTTAAATAAATATTAAAAACTCCTTAAAGAAATTTAAGGAGTTTTTTTATTGAATATTAGTAGTTCTAGAAACAAAGAATCCATTTAAGATTAAATCTTATAACTCTTTCGAAAATTCTAATTTAGGTAAAACAGCCATTTTTTTCTTTTGAATGGATTGCATTTTACACAAAATTTTATCTAACATTTTCACCGCCTTTTCAATATAGGGACCTTTATTTAGCATAACACATTCTACACGTTGAGACATGGCAGCATCGGTAACTTCAGCACGTGTTGGAATTCCTTTTTTTGCTAAGTTTTCCAATACTTGGGTAGCCCAAATATCTGGTAAATGTGCAGCTTCACAAATCCGTAAAATTTCTTCCTGAATAACTGCAAAATTTTTCCAACCAGTTTCAATAGCTAAATCTCCACGTGCAATCATAACACCAATAGGATAGTTTTCCATTGCTTTTAATAAAATACCAGGTAAGTTATTAAAAGCTCTTTTTGTTTCAACTTTTATAATAATGCTTAAGTTGGCTTCTAGTTTTTTAAATTCATTCAGTAAATCATCAACATCTTTTTTAGAGTTCACAAAAGAAAAATTGACGGCATCAGCATTTTTAGCAATATATTTTAAATCTTCTTTGTCCTTTTCTGTCAAACCATGAATGCCTAAATCGCTGTTCGGAAGGTTAATTCCTTTGTCGGCTTTAAGTTTACTTCCATTTTTTTTAGCATTTGTAATTTCAACTAATAAAAAGTCTATTGCTACTTCGGTTATAATTCCTTCAATTTTACCATCATCAAAATAAATTAATTCCCCTTTTTTTACTTTAGAAAAAAGCTGAGGTAGTGTACACGAAATATGTGCAATTTCAATTGATTCTCCAGCTTCATTGTATTTTGTAGGTTCTCCTAAAATGGGTACTTTATTTAATTTTAAGGTATCGCCTTCAAACAAAAATATAACTTCTTCTAAAGGTAACATTTCGTGAACTGTATGAATCTCTGAAGTTGATTTTTTCTCTAAAAACACTGTTAGTTGCATACCAGTAGTTACAAAAGCAGAATCTGAACAAGATCCCCACCTTGCATATCCTTCTTTACTTTCAATGGTAATTTTACATTTTTTATTTCTAGAATCTATAAAAGTGATATAAGATCCTTTTCTAGTTTTTTGCAACCATTTTTTATTTACAGGAATAATTGCATCAACTTCGGCATTTTCTGGTGGAAGCATTCCAAAAGGAGCTAACCATACTTTTGCTGGCACAGTAACTTGTCCTAACGTATTTCGTTTTGGTTTTATATGAATTACTTTATGACCAGGTTTCATTTTACCAGTTCTTAATTTTGGACCACCTAAATCCATTAATATTTTACAGTTTGGATTAGCTTTTTTTGTATTTGTAATAATTTTATTCCAAACAACTTCAGTATCGTGTGCACAATTTATACGCGCAGCATCCATTCCTAAATTAGTTAGGTTTTTTGCAAACTCTTTATCTTCAGCAGCAACGGTTGGTTGCGTTACCAAAACACGAGTTCTTCGGTTTCTATCAATTTCGCCAAACAATGCGTTGGTGTGTTTTTTTAATAGGTGTTTACTTTCGCTTTTTGTTAAATGATTTGGAATATCTTCAATTTCATTATTATTTAACAAGCTATTGATTATTTTTCTGTAAATGAGTAAGTTATTCAAAACGCTACTTTCTGAACTTGAAGTGTTTGGCAGACCAATTTTATTTAATTTATCTTGAAAAACAGCATTATCAAAACTTCTAAGTGCTAAGTAGTGAATTAAGTTTTTAGCACTTTCGGTATAATTTGGATGGACACTTAAAATTTGACTGTTATACCTGTTCTCATATTCTAAGATTTTCTCTAAAATTAAATCTATTTGAATACGTATTTCTTCTAGTTTTTCGGTTTCAAAAAGCATACTTAAAAATTTACATTAAAAGTACTAATATTTAGTATGATTATTGCAAGTTGAATGCTTAAAAAAAATGATAATTGTTACTTCCTTTTCTGACCTCTAGTTTTAGGTTTTTTATACTTTTTAGCAATTTCTCTTCGGTAAGAACCTCCTAAATTCACCCTGCTATTTTTTTCTTTTTTCTCATGAAAAGCTGGACCGCTGGGTTCTGTTAGTGTCTTTTTTCTACTGCTTTTTTCCGGTTCAACTTTTGGCATCTCTTCATCAATCAGTTGAGTCGAAATTAAAATATGATCAGGAAGATCTTCAACATCAATTTCAGTATTCATTAACAATTCAATTTCACCTAAGTATTCAGCTTCTTCTTTATTAAAAAATGAAATAGCAGTACCTTCTTGTTCTGCTCTACCTGTTCTACCAATTCGGTGCATATAATTTTCAGGTTCTTCAGGAATATTAAAATTAATTACGTGACTCACGTCTGTAAAATCTAAACCTCGCGCAATAATATCACTTGCAATTAACACATTAAAAAAACCTTTTTCAAAATTATTTACTGCTCGTAAACGATAATTTTGGGTTTTATTAGAGTGAATTACATTTGTATCACCTGGAATTAAACCTTCTAACTCTTCGTATAAAATATTGGCTTGTTTCTTATTTTTTACAAATACCAACACTTTTTTAAAAGTTTCTTTATCTTTTAATAATTGCACTAAAAAGTTAACTTTTGTATAAAAATTTGGAACAGGATATGCCAATTGTTTTATAGTATCTAAAGGACTTCCGCTGGCTGCGACTTCAATTTTTATAGGCGATTTAAAAAAGTCGTGTAGTAATTCATTTACTTCTTTAGTTAAAGTTGCAGAGAATAAAATATTCTGACGTTTTTTAGGTAATAAATCTAATAAAGTGATCAATTGCGCTCTAAAACCAAGATTCATCATTTCATCAACTTCATCAATTACCAATTTCTGAATTTGTTTCAATTTTAAAATACCATCTAAGGCTAAATCTAGTAATCTTCCTGGTGTTGCAACCAAAATATCTTGACCTTGATATACAACTTGTTTTTGCTTATTTAAGTTTGTACCTCCATAAACTCCTGCAAAACGAACATTAATATAAGGGGTTAAATTTTCAATCTCTTGAATTACCTGTACAACCAATTCCCTTGTTGGCACCACAATTAAAACACGTGGATGTTTTTGTTCGGAAAAGGGGAGTTGTTTTAGTATTGGCAATAAATAAGCATAGGTTTTTCCAGTTCCGGTTTGTGCAATACCAACCATATCTCTACTACTCATAATTACATTAAACGCCTTTTCTTGAATAGGTGTTGGTGTTTCAAAACCCATTTCAGTAAGGGCATCGAGTAAAAAGCGGTTTAAGTTTAAATCGGAAAAAGTCATTTTTTTAGTTTTTGCAAATATAGACCTTAAATTATATTTCAAAGGTTATCAATCTATTATTCATGGTAACTTTTGAAAAACCAACATTTTTTTGAATCCAATTAAAGGTATTTTTATGATAAAATATTACGTGTGTATTGTCTTCTTTATAATACCAATTTTTAAAATTTATATTTTCTGAAAATAAATCGGTCATACAATACAATCTACCCTGAGGTTTTAATAAGTTTTTTAAACGCTTAAATTCTTGTAATGGATTGTGGAAATGTTCAATAACTTCGCAGCAAACAATAAAATTGTAATTGGTTTCTAAAGCGTTTAGATTGTTATCGAAAAATGGATCGTAAGTTGTAATACTATAATTTTTGTCGCGCAGTAGTTTGGTAATTACGGGGCCGGTTCCGCAACCAAAATCCAATCCGGTAGCAGTATTATTAAAATCTTTTTTAACAGCTTTTACAATTGGATCTACAAATTTTTGATACCCTAGATCGTGTACATTATTGTTATGTTCTAAGTATCTTTTTTTTTCATTATTAATTGAAGGATAACAATTTGGATCCATTAAAACAGCAAAGCATGCACTACATTTATAATAATCAATATATTTAATTGAATAAAATAACGTTGTTTTACTATTGCAGAGTTTGCATTCCATAGCTGTTAATCATTAGCTATTTCGAATAGTAAATTCACATTTGGATCGTAGTTAATCTTTTTTATATCCAAATCTTTAGTCACCACAACAAAAGGTTCTTTTTTTGTAGTAACTTCAACGGTTTTAATTTCCGAGCTACCATCAGAATAAATAAGTTCTATATATAGTGGAAATTGAAAAACAGTTTCTTGAAGTTGCTCCACAATAATGCGCAATTTATCGCCCCCGTGAATCCAATTAGTTTTTATTTTTGGTTGTCCAGTTTTTTCAAGCCATTGCGTAAAAAATACATCTAAATTTTTACCTGAAACTTGTGCCATTACATTTTTAAAATTAGTAGTTGAGGCATTTTTAAATTTGTAAAAATCGTAATAGGTTTTAATGCCTTTCCAAAAGTTTTCTTCACCAACTTTATTTTTTAGCATATGTAAAACCCATGCACCTTTTTGATAAGAATTTGGATTTAATAATTTCATATAATTGGTTGTTTTTGTATCTACAACAGGAGTTTTTTGTACTTTATAAAAATTCAACACTTTTGTGCGCTCTTCATTTAAACGATCTTTAAACGCGGCTTCGCCATCGCTTTTTAGAATGTATAAATCGGTTAAATAAGTTGCAAAACCTTCGCTTAACCATAAATGTGCCCAATCTATTTCTGTAGCAGAATTTCCAAACCACTGATGCGCAATTTCGTGGGCGATTAAATCTTTATGTTCTTGATTTCCAGTGACAGATTTTTCAAAATAAAATATATTTCCAGCATTTTCCATACCTCCAAAACGTGTTTTAGACTGCACATTTGCTAATTTTTGAAATGGGTAATCTCCTACATTTTCAATAAAGAAATCTAAAATATCTTTAGCTATTGAAAAATCGTAAAAACCTTCCTCTTTTGTTTGTGGATATACCCAAGTAGAAACAGGTATATTATGTGTTTCTCCAATATTTTGAACAGCAAATTTAGCAATACCAACCACCATTACTTTTGTTGGTAAGGGAACTTCAGTTTTATAGTGATATTGTTTTAAATTATTAGATAAATTAGTTTCTTCAACCTCAAAACCATTTGCTATTGCTTGGTAATGGTTCGGTGTTTTAATTATATACTCTATAGTTGCTTTGTCTGATGGGTGATCTATACAAGGAAACCAATTATGCGCTCTGTTTGGCCAATTATCACCAAAAAATGTACGATCACCATGTATATTTTTAGAAATTATTAACCCATCTTTTGGAATACCACTATACATAATTTTATAGGTATAGGGTAAACGAGGAAAAACGTGTTTGGCTTCAATTGATAATTTATTGTTTTTCTGATTAAAATCTACAACTATATTATTTTGGTAAACGCTGTCTACTTGCATTCCCATTCCAGTAGAATCTTGTTTGACTAAATCCAAGTCAAACGCAGAAACTGATCTTTTAAATTTAACTGAAACTTCCATTTCAGCATTAATTACATTGGTAGTATCGTTAACATTTAATGTTAATTTATAATGTTGTACATCTATAGTATTAAATTGCTGATTGTTTATTTGTGCAAACAGGATGGTATTAAATAAGAAAAAAGTAAAACTAAGTTTATTAGTAAATTTCATGGAGTATTGTATTTTAGAATTTCAAATATACTTAAAATCGAAATCAATCTTAAAAAAAATGGGTCTGAAAGTAAAAACCTTCAGACCCATTCAGCTAAATCTAAAATTTTAACTTTTATTATAAAGCGTCACAATTTCTAAAATGTCAACGAGTTCTTTGGCTTCAATCCGTGCTGCTAGTTTTGGAGCATCACTTAAAAAATCGCCAATAACTTTTCTGAATTTATTGCTTGAAGAAGGTATTTTTATTAATTCATCAAACACTTTTTCAATATAAAAAACGGTTTTACCATTATAATATCTTTGGTAAAGATTTAATTTTTCACCAATTACAACTTTTTTAGCCATAATCATTTCTCCAGAATTATAAATTCTACAAAAAACATCTTCACCTCTATTGTAGTGTTTAATAGTTTCTATATCAAGGTTTTGTTCAATACCTTCTTGATCAATATATGATAAGTGTAACAAGCTTTTTTCATCGCTAATTTTTTTAATTTCCACATTAGCAATAGTGTCGTAATGTTTAGTCACTATAGTTCCTTTTTCAAATTCTTGCGCATAACTATTTAGTGTAAATACAACTAATAGTATTAATACTAATTTAAGTTTCATTATATATTTTTTAGTTTATTAATAAATTTTAGAATATCATTATAAAGGTACTTAATAATACTATGCACGCATAATAAAAATAGCGATTTTTTGTTAAAATACTGTTATATAAATTCATTCTAAATTTACTATTTCTGTTAGAGTCCCAATATTTCATGAATACTTCTTATCTTTACCCCCATAATTTTATAAAACTATAAAATGGATTACGGAAAAGAATTTAAAAAGTTTGCTACTAAACAACAAGGAATTAGTAGTACGTATTACGATAAGATTGTTAGCAGTGTAACACCTTATATTATTGAAGAGCGTCAGTTAAACGTTGCACAAATGGATGTGTTTTCTCGTTTAATGATGGATAGAATTATATTTTTAGGAACTGGAATTGATGATTATGTAGCGAATATAATACAAGCTCAATTGTTATTTTTAGAAAGTGTAGATAATTCCAAAGATATTTCAATTTACATAAATTCGCCTGGAGGAGGTGTTTATGCAGGATTAGGAATTTACGATACAATGCAATTTATAAAGCCAGAAGTAGCTACAATTTGTACAGGAATGGCAGCTTCAATGGGTGCAGTTTTAATGTGCGCTGGTGAAAAAGGAAAACGTTCTGCATTACCACACTCGCGTATTATGATTCACCAACCATTAGGTGGTGCACAAGGTCAAGCAAGTGATATTGAGATTACGGCACGAGAAATTTTAAAATTAAAAGACGAATTATATCAAATAATTTCGAAGCATTCTGGACAAACTATGGAAAAAGTTCATCAAGATTCAGACCGTGATTATTGGATGAAAGCAGAAGAAGCAAAAGCTTATGGAATGATTGATGAAATTTTAATAAGAAAGTAAAAATAACGAAATTAAAAAATGGCGAAAGATGAAGTTTTAGAATGTTCGTTTTGTGGTAGAAAAAAACCAGAAACGGATTTGTTGATTGCGGGTTTAGATGCACATATTTGCGATAAGTGTATAGAACAAGCACATGGTATTGTGATGGAAGAAATAGCTGAAAACTCTTCATCTTCACTAACCTCAGAATTAATAGTGAAAAAACCTTTAGAAATAAAGGAATTTATAGACCAATATATGATTGGTCAAGATCAGGCAAAACGCGTAATGTCTGTTGCAGTTTACAATCATTATAAAAGATTATTGCAACCAAATACCAAAGACGAAGATGATGTTGAGATTGAAAAAAGTAACATTATTTTAGTTGGTGAAACAGGAACTGGGAAAACATTAATTGCACGTACAATCGCAAGAATGTTAAATGTACCTTTTTGTATTGTTGATGCAACAGTATTAACAGAAGCTGGGTATGTTGGTGAAGATGTTGAAACTATTTTAACACGCCTTTTACAAGCGGCAGATTACGATGTAACTAAAGCAGAACGTGGTATTGTTTTTATTGATGAAATAGACAAAATAGCCCGTAAAGGAGATAATCCTTCAATTACACGTGATGTTTCTGGAGAAGGAGTGCAACAAGCTTTATTAAAATTATTAGAGGGCGCAGTTGTAAATGTTCCACCAAAAGGAGGAAGAAAACATCCAGATCAAAAATTTATTGAAGTTAATACAAAAGATATACTATTTATTGCTGGCGGTGCTTTTTCAGGAATTGACAAACTAATTGGAAAACGATTAAATAGACAGGCAGTAGGTTACAGTGCATCTATAAAAGTAGATAAAGTAAATGAAGATAATTTATTGCAATATATTATTCCAAGCGATTTAAAATCATTTGGTTTAATACCTGAAATAATAGGTCGTTTACCAGCTTTAACGCATATGAATCCTTTAGATGCAGAAACGTTAAGAGCAATCTTAACCGAACCAAAAAATTCTATTATTAAACAATATCAAAAACTGTTTAAAATGGATGGTATAGATTTTTCTATAAATGAAAAAGCGTTGCAATATATTGTAGATAAAGCAGTTGAGTATAAATTGGGAGCGCGTGGTTTAAGATCTCTTTGTGAAGCTATTTTAACCGATGCTATGTTCGAACTTCCAGGAACGGATGAAACAGTGCTGAAAGTAACAGAAAAATACGCTGATAATAAAATTAGAAAATCAACTTTAAAAAAGTTGAAAGCAGTTTCTTAAAATTCGGCTCATATTAATTTAAATCACCCTTTATTTTTAATGGGTGATTTTTTTATCTAAAATTTCTTAATTTAGAACCATAAAAATATCCAATAAAATTGATTTCCAGAGAAACCATAGACAGAGTTTTTGAAACCGCCAGAGTAGAGGAGGTTATTGGCGAATTTGTTCAGTTAAAAAAAGCAGGAAGTAATTTTAAAGGGTTAAGCCCCTTTTCTGAAGAGCGAACACCTTCATTTATGGTTTCTCCTGTAAAACAAATTTGGAAAGATTTTAGTACTGGAAAAGGCGGAAATGTGGTTTCTTTTTTAATGGAGCAAGAGCATTATTCGTATCCAGAAGCCATTCGTTATTTAGCGAAAAAATACAATATAGAAATTGATGAAATTGAACAATCTGATGAGCAAAAACAACAAGCTGATGAGCGTGAAAGTATGTTTTTGGTTTCAGAATATGCGCGTGATTATTTTCATAAAAACTTATTAGAAGATCCACAAGGGAAAGCAATTGGTTTAAGCTATTTTATTGAAAGAGGTTATACCGAAGAAACTATAAAAAAGTTTCAATTAGGATATTCTTTGAACGAGTGGGAAGCTTTTACTTTAGAGGCAATAAACAAAGGATATAACTTAAAACACTTAGAATCTACTGGGTTAACTATTGTAAAACAAGATTCACAAAACCCTAACAATACCAAGCAATTCGATAGGTTTAAAGGCCGTGTGATGTTTCCAATTCATAGCATGAGCGGACGCGTACTTGGATTTGGTGGTAGAATTTTAACCAATGATAAAAAAGCCGCAAAATATTTAAATTCTCCAGACAGTGATATTTACCATAAAAGTAATGTTTTATATGGTATACATTATGCAAAACAAACCATTGCACGCGAAGACAATTGTTACTTAGTTGAAGGTTATACAGATACTATAACGTTACATCAGTGTGGTATAGAAAATGTGGTTGCTTCATCTGGAACGGCGCTTACAGAAAATCAGATTCGTTTAGTAAATCGTCTCACAAAAAATATTACTATTTTATTTGATGGAGATGCGGCAGGAATTAGAGCATCTATTAGAGGGATTGACTTAATACTGGAACAAGGAATGAATGTTCGTGTTTTAATGTTTCCAGATGGTGACGATCCAGATAGTTATGCTAAAAAAGTAACCGAAGAAGAATTAAAACACTATTTAGAAAATAATTCACAGGATTTTATAAATTTTAAGGTTTCTTTACTAATGGAAGAGGCCAAAAATGATCCTATAAAAAAAGCGGGTTTAATTAGAGATATTGTTATCAGTATTTCTAAAATTCCAGATAGAATTCAACGAGAAGTTTATATTCAAGAATGTTCCAGAATTATGGATATTTCTGAAAATGTACTATTTAATGAATTGGCTCAAATTTTTAATAAACAAAAAAGAGAAGCTTCAAAAAGTTCGGGTAGAACACCTAGTAATTATAATAGTGGAAATCGTCCAGACCCTAATGAACCTCCAATGGATGTGTTGTATCCAGAAATGTTACAATTGCAAAAGACACCTAAATTCGAAAAGGTAAATGAGCTTCAAAAATATGAACGAGAAATAATTAAAATTTTGTTGCTTTATGGTAATAATGAAGTCGATTTTGTAGATTTTGTTGATGAAGGTGAAGTTGACGGAAGAGATTTTCACGCATTAAAGAAGGAACATTTTCAAAATTTAGTTTCAAAAGAAATCTATTTAAATTTACAAGAAGATGAAGTTGAATTTACAGATGAAACATTTAAACAGATCTATTATGATGTTATTAATCAACTAAACCAAAACAAAAATATTTCGGTTGATGTATTGGTGAATCACACAAATACAGAGATAGCTAGTTTAGTAACCAATATTTTAATGGACGATGAAAAGCATGTTTTAAGTAATTGGGAACGCAAAGATATTGCTGTAAAAAGTAAAGAAAGCGACCTTTCTAAAATGGTTTTAGATGCAATTTATAATTTAAGGCGTGTACTTATTGAAGAAAAAATCAATTCGTTAAAACTTATGGAATTTGAAAACGAAAATCAGAGAATTGAAAATTTAGAATCAACTATGAATTATACAGGTTTAAGAATTAAAATTGCAAACCGTTTAAATAGAGTGGTATAACTATATAAGATCTTCGAGAACAATTGCTCCAGAAAATTCTTCTTTAATAAGCAATAAAACTCTATCAGCTTCTAATTTCGTTTCAAAATTACCAACTTGAGTTTTCCATTCTGGTTGTTTGTAAATAATGTTTGTTTTGTATTCAGGAAAGACACTTTTAAAATTGCTTTCAATTTTATATGCTTCGGTTTCAACACCATTATAAAGTTGAATTTTATAAACTATAGTGTTCTTATTTTGTTGATTGTAACTTCTTTTTTGGGAAATTAAATCCTCAATCTTGTCGGCTTCATTTTGAGCGAAAGCAAATCCACTAGTTATTAAAAGAGTTAATAATAAACCAATATGTTTTTTTTTAGTAAGAAACTTCATAATTATAATTTTTTTCAAATTTAGATTATTCATTGTTCATGTAAAAGGAAAAAGCCCTTATTTAGAATCAATATAAATTAACTTTAACACAATTTTTAGATTTTTAGTTTTACTTTTAAATAGTACTTTTGTGAAATCATTTTTAAATAATGACTTTTATCATTATTTTTTTAATGAAAATATTGTACCAAACAAGAAAGAAAAGATTTTTTTTAAGTATGAAAAGTGTGAAAAAACACAGTCCATTATCAAGATTAGTCAATAGTAGTCTTGCTTTCCTTTTATTATTTTCACTTAGTTTATCAGCACAGCAAGCCGATGTAGCGAATGGAGAGAAACTCTTCAAAGCAAATTGTGCCGCTTGCCATAAACTCGACAAGAAATTAGTGGGTCCTGCATTAAAAGGGATAACTGATAAAAGAGAACAAGATTGGTTAATTGCCTGGATTAAAGATAGTCCAGGAATGATTAAGTCAGGAGATAAACTTGCAATTCAGGTTTTCGAAGAAAACAATAAATTGCCAATGACAGCAAATCCGCATTTATCTGATCAAGATATTGTTGATATTTTAGAATATACTAAAGGTGAAGAAGCTGCACCAAAAGCGGCACCGGTTGCGCAAGAAGTTGACCCTGGTGTAGAGCGTGGAAAACAAATTTTTAAAACTAATTGTGCTGCCTGTCATAAAATGGAAGGCAAACTAATTGGTCCAGAATTGTTTAAAATTACAGATAAACGTGAACCAGAATGGCTAAAAGCTTGGATTAAAGATAACAATGCTTTAGTTGCTTCTGGAGATAAATTGGCAAAAGAAGTGCAGGATAGTAACCCTGCAGCTATGACGCCTTTTCCACAATTATCAGATCAAGATTTAGATGATTTGTTAAAATATTTTGCTGTTGGAGATTTAAAAGAAGTTGCTTTGGTAACCGCTGATGCTTCATCGGAGAAAATTTTTAATAAACCTGGTTTTGGAGTTATACCAACTTTAGGTGTTACAATTCTAGTATTCTTATTACTTTCATTAATTGTAGCGGCTACCACTAATAAAAAATTGGAAGAAGGAGAAGAATCAACAGAAAGTATGTTGAAATCAATGATTTTTAACCCTTTCTTACGTTTTTTAACTATAATGTTTCTTTTATTAGGTGGAGCATGGTTTTTCTTTGGATGGTTAATGCAAATTGATGTAAACGAAGGGTATCAGCCAATTCAGCCAATTGCATTTTCACATGCAATACACGCTGGTGATAATAAAATTGATTGTCAATACTGTCACTCTTCAGCAAAACATAGTAAAACTTCAGGAATTCCTACAGCCAATGTTTGTATGAATTGTCATAAATCGATTTCTGAATATAACGGGCCATTATTTGGTGATTATTCAAAAGAAGATTTAGATAATGAAATTCAAAAAATTTATGATGCTGTTGGATGGGATAAGGAAAATATGCAATACATTGAAGGTTATGAGCAAAAACCTATAGAGTGGGTTCGAATTCATAATTTAGCTGATTTTGCATATTATAATCACGCACAACATGTTACCGTAGCTGGTGTTGATTGTCAGAAATGTCATGGTCCTGTAGAAGAAATGCACGAAATGCATCAATTCTCTCCATTAACAATGGGATGGTGTATAGACTGTCATAGAGATACAGAGGTAGACTTAACTGAAAATGGATATTACAAAAATATTCACGATCAATTAGCTAAAAAGTACGGTGTAGAAAAAGTGACGGCCGCTCAAATGGGAGGTTTAGAATGTGGAAAATGTCACTATTAATATTAATTACGAAGTAAATAACTAAATATAGAATGGCATCAAACAAAAAATACTGGAAAAGTGTTGAAGAGCTAAATACAAAAAGCTCTATTGTTGATACGTTAAAACAAAACGAGTTTGTTGAAGAAATTCCTACCGATGAATTTTTAGGTAATAAAGAGAATTTAGAAACTTCATCAACAACACGTAGAGACTTTTTAAAATACGTTGGATTTACAACAGCAGCAGCATCTTTAGCAGCTTGTGAAGGTCCTGTTGTTAAATCAATTCCTTATGTAATTAAACCAGATGATATTATCCCTGGCGTTGCAGAATATTATGCAACTACAATGGCAGATGGTTTTGATTTTGCAAATATATTAGTAAAAGTTAGAGAAGGACGTCCAATAAAAATTGATCCTAATAAAGAAGCAAACGGAAGTACAAATGCACGTGTGCAAGCATCTGTTTTATCATTATATGATAGTCATCGTTTAAAAAAGTCTAGGTTTAATGAAAATGGAGCTGCAATTTCTTGGGCTAATGCAGATAGTCAAATTATTTCAAAATTAAATGAAGTTAAAGAGGCAGGTTTACCAATCGCAGTTTTAACTGGAACATGTGCGAGCCCTTCTACTAAAAAATTAATCAATAATTTAGGTGAAACCTTTGGTAATGTAAACCACGTAGTTTACGATGCTGTTTCAGAATCTACTGCATTAGATGCTTTTGAAGCAATGTATGGAACAAGAGCGTTACCAGACTATAATTTTGAAAAAGCAGAAGTTATTGTTTCAATTGGCGCAGATTTCTTGGGAGATTGGCAAGGTGGAGGTTTTGATGCGGGTTATTCAAAAAGTCGTATTCCAACTAACGGAAAAATGTCTCGTCATATTCAGATCGAATCTAATATGACCTTAACAGGTGCAAACGCTGATAAACGTTTTATGGTAAAACCATCAGAACAAAATTTAGCACTTATTAAATTATACCAAGCAGTTGTAAAAGGAATTGCAACTAGAGAGGCAACTCCTCTAAATGAAACAATTCAAAAAGCAGCGCAACAAATTAAGGTAGCTGGAACAAAAGCTGTTGTTGTAACTGGAATTCAAGATAAAAACGCACAATTATTAGCATTGGCTATTAATCAAGCAATTAATAGTGAGGTTATTGATGTTGTTGCAACTAAAAATGTTAGAATAGGAAATGATGCAGCTGTTGCCCAATTAATTACTGATATGAATGCAGGTAAAATTGGAGCTGTAATTATAAATAATTCTAATCCAGTGTACACGTTGCCAAATTCAAATGAGTTTGTTGAAGGATTGAAAAAAGTAAAGTTATCTGTTGCATTCTCTATGCAAGATAATGAAACTGCAAACGCAGTTCAATATGCATTAGCTACACCACACTATTTAGAATCTTGGGGAGATGCTGTTATTAAAAAAGGACAGTATAGCTTAATGCAACCAACTATTAAACCTTTATTTGATACACGTCAGTTTCAAGATGCATTGTTAGTTTGGACGGGAAGTACTACAACTTACTACGATTTCTTAAAAGAAACATGGAATACAGAAGTTTTAGAAGGTAAATCTTGGAACCAAGCCTTACATGATGGCGTTTTTACGGCCGAATTACCAACAGAAGAAATTACGTTAAGTGAAGTAGATATTGATGCTGCAGGTTCTGAATTAGCAAAAATAACAGGAAGTGAATTTGAACTTTCATTATATACAAAAACTGGATTGGGTGATGGTCAAATGGCAAATAATCCTTGGTTACAAGAATTGCCTGATCCTATAACAAGAACATCTTGGGATAATTACTTAACAATGTCTAAAGCTGATGCTGAAGTGATTGGAGCAATTAACCATAATGTTGCAAACGGAGCGTTAAATGGAAGCTTAGTTGAAGTTTCAGTTAATGGTATTTCTGAAGTATTACCAGTTTTAATTCAACCTGGTCAAGCTAAAGGTTCATTAGGATTGGCCTTAGGTTACGGTCGTAAGCAGGGTTTAAAAGCAGAAATGCAAACTGGAAAGAATGCCTACCAATTTTACAAAGGATTTAATAATTACCAATCAGATGTAACTTTAAAGTTAGTTGCCGGAGAACACGAATTTGCTTGTGTTCAGTTGCACAATACTTTAATGGGAAGAGGTGATATTATTAAAGAAACTACTATTGATGATTATAACAACGTTGATTCTAAAGAATGGAATGTTGTACCTGTAGTATCTTTAGATCATAATGAAGTTGAAGCTAACTCTGTAGATTTATGGGAAGCTTTTGATAGATCTGTTGGTCATCATTTTAATTTATCGATAGATTTAAATGCGTGTACTGGATGTGGAGCCTGTGTTGTCGCTTGTCACGCTGAAAATAATGTGCCTGTTGTTGGTAAAGAAGAAATAAGAAAATCTAGAGATATGCACTGGTTGCGTATTGATAGATACTATTCTCACGAAGAAGATTTTGCAGGAGATAATGAAAAGAAAGAAGCTGGAACAGGAGTTCTTGGTTATAAAGATACAATGGCAGAATTAGAAGATCCTTCTGAAAATCCTTCAGTAGCATTTCAACCTGTAATGTGTCAACATTGTAACCACGCACCTTGTGAAACAGTTTGTCCTGTAGCAGCGACTTCTCATGGTCGTCAGGGTCAAAATCAAATGGCTTATAACCGTTGTGTAGGAACAAGATATTGTGCAAATAACTGTCCTTATAAAGTACGTAGATTTAACTGGTTCAACTATCCAAACAATAGCGAATTTGACTACAATATGAACGATGATCTAGGTAAAATGGTATTAAACCCAGATGTTACTGTTCGTTCTCGTGGAGTTATGGAAAAATGTTCTATGTGTATTCAAATGACACAAGCAACAATTTTAAAAGCTAAGAAAGAAGGAAGACCCGTAAATACCAACGAATTTGAAACTGCTTGCTCTAATGCTTGTACAAATGGAGCTATGGTTTTTGGAGATGTAAACAAGCATGAAGATACAGTTGCAAGTTTAGCAAAGGATAAAAGAGCATATCATTTACTTGAGCACATAGGAACAAAACCAAATGTGGTTTATCATGTAAAAGTTAGAAATACACAAGAAGCATAAGAATATTAATAAAAGATAATAATTAAATTAGAATATGTCGTCTCATTACGAAGCACCTATTAGAAGACCTTTAATTGTTGGGGATAAAAGCTACCACGATATTACTGTGGAAGTTGCAGCTCCTGTTGAAGGTAAAGCAAATAAATTATGGTGGACAGCTTTTACAATTGCACTGTTAGCCTTTCTTTGGGGTATAGGTTCAATTATATACACCATTGGAACAGGAATTGGAGTTTGGGGTTTAAATAAAACCGTAGGTTGGGCCTGGGATATTACCAACTTTGTATGGTGGGTAGGTATCGGTCACGCTGGTACTTTAATTTCAGCTGTATTGTTGTTGTTCCGTCAAAAATGGAGAATGGGTATTAACCGTTCTGCAGAAGCAATGACTATTTTCTCTGTTGTTCAAGCAGGTTTGTTCCCAGTTATTCATATGGGACGTGTTTGGAATGCACATTTTGTGTTACCAATACCAAACCAATTTGGAACACTTTGGACTAACTTTAACTCTCCATTATTATGGGACGTTTTTGCAATATCAACGTATTTATCGGTTTCATTAGTTTTCTGGTGGACAGGTTTATTACCTGATTTTGCAATGTTACGTGATAGAGCTGTGAGACCTTTTCAAAAGAAAATTTACAGTTTATTAAGTTTTGGTTGGACAGGTAGAGCTAAAGACTGGCAACGTTTTGAAGAAGTATCTTTGGTGTTAGCAGGTTTAGCTACACCTCTAGTACTTTCAGTACATACAATTGTATCTTTTGACTTTGCTACTTCGGTAATTCCTGGTTGGCATACAACAATATTCCCTCCTTACTTTGTTGCAGGAGCAGTATTCTCAGGATTTGCAATGGTAAACACATTGCTTATTATAATGAGAAAAGTTTCAAATTTAGAAGCTTACATTACAAAACAACACATAGAGTTAATGAACATTGTAATTATGATTACAGGTTCAATAGTTGGATGTGCATATATTACTGAGTTATTTATAGCTTGGTACTCAGGTGTAGAATATGAACAATATGCCTTTTTAAATAGAGCAACTGGACCTTATTGGTGGGCTTATTTATTAATGATGAGTTGTAACGTGTTTTCCCCACAGTTTATGTGGTCGAAAAGATTAAGACAAAGTATTACTTTCTCGTTCATTATTTCAATAGTTGTAAATATTGGAATGTGGTTTGAGCGTTTTGTAATTATTGTAACTTCATTACATAGAGACTACTTGCCATCATCTTGGACAATGTTCTCACCTACATTTGTTGATATAGGAATATATGTTGGAACCATAGGATTCTTCTTTGTATTATTTTTATTATATGCAAGAACATTCCCTGTAATTGCGCAAGCAGAGGTGAAATCTATTTTGAAATCTTCTGGAGAGGCTTATAAATTATTTAGAGATGCAGGAGGAAAAAATCCTGCGCCAGCAAAAGTAGTAAAAGCTTCAAAAAAAGCTGTTGAAACTATTGTTGAAGATCTAGCAGAGCAGAAAAAAGAATTATTAGGAAGCCTAGGTATATTTGATGCAGCAACTCAAACTGCTGATGATCTAAAGCTTATTAGTGGCGTTGGTCCTAAGTTAGAAAAAACATTAAATACTATTGGTATTTATAGTTTTGATCAAGTTAGTAAAATGACTGAAAAAGAATATGATTTGTTAGACTCACTTTTAGAATCATTTAAAGGAAGAGCAAAACGAGATGATTGGGCAGGACAAGCTAAAAACTTAAAAAATAACGGGTAATTATGAGCTCAAAAGTAATACAAGCAATGTATAATGATGATGATATCCTTATGGATGCCGTTAAAGAAGTGCGTGCAGCAAATCATCATATTGAAGAAGTTTATACACCATTTCCAGTTCATGGATTAGATAAAGCTATGGGGCTTAAAGGAACACGAATTGCAATTACTGCATTTTTGTACGGTTGTGTTGGTTTTTCATTCTCTATTTGGATGATGAATTATATGATGATAGAACAATGGCCGCAAGATATAGGTGGTAAACCTAGTTTTACATTTTTTCAAAATATGCCAGCTTTTGTTCCAATAATGTTTGAAATGAGTGTGTTTTTTGCGGCACATTTAATGGTAATTACTTTTTATATGAGAAGTAGATTATGGCCATTTAAAGAAGCAGAAAATCCAGACCCTAGAACAACAGATGATATGTTTGTAATGGAAGTGGCTGTAGATGAAAATGAGCAAGAGTTAGTTTCATTTTTAGAAAATACAGGAACTGTTGAAATTAAAGTAACTGAAAAGTAGAAATTAAAATGAAGAACATTTTAAAAATAACAATAGCATTGGCTTTTTTATTTAGTTTATCATCTTGTTGGGGTGATAAATCTAAGCCAAATTACCAATATATGCCAGATATGTACAAATCAGTTGGGTATGAAACCTATACTGAAAACCCTAATTTTTCAAACGGAATGACAACGCAACTTCCAGTTGAGGGAACTATTGCCAGAGGAGATGTTCCTTATGAATATGAAAATACAAATGAAGGTTATGAGGCTGCGAAAATAGATCTTAAAAATCCTTTAGAACTTACTGAAGCTAATTTAGATAATGGAAAAAAAATGTATGATATTTATTGTATGTCTTGCCACGGAAAATCTGGAGCAGGAGATGGAGTATTGGTACAAAGAGAAAAGTTTTTAGGAATTCCTAATTATAAAGATAGAGAGATAACTGAAGGAAGTATTTATCACGTAATTATGCATGGTAGAAATTTAATGGGGTCTCATTCGTCTCAATTAACCACTAAGGAACGTTGGCAAGTTACTATGTATGTGCAACAACTTAGAACCGAATTATTAAAATAACACTTTTACTAAGATAGAAATTAAAGATATGTATACCTTTTCAAGTAAATTAAAAACATTTTCTTATGCCTTAATGATAGTAGGTATTTTAGGTGTTGCTTACGGTTTTTTTACTACACCAAGTTCTGTAGAAGATGTTAAAGTAATGCTTCAAGAGAGTCATGATACTCATGGTGAAGTTGCTACAGCACATGACAGCGATGCACATTTAGATGATTCTAATTCACACGATTCTGCGCATTCCGATGATACACATGCAGAGCACGTATATCACCTATTAAAGAACAAACCTTGGTCAGCATTATATGTTGCACTATTTTTCTTTTTTATAATTTCACTAGGAACATTAGCGTTTTATGCAATACAACACGCTTCTCAAGCAGGTTGGCCAGTAGTTTTATTTAGAGTAATGGAGGCAATAACGGCCTATTTACCAATAGGTGGAATTTTATTATTTGTATTTTTTGTGTTGTCATCATTACATTTAAATCATTTATTTGTTTGGATGGATCCTGAAGTTGTGGCGCATGATGAATTAATTCAAAATAAAACTGGGTATTTAAACGTACCATTCTTTTTAATTAGAGCTGCAATTTATATGGCAGGTTGGATTTGGTATCGTCAACATTCAAGAAAGTTAACTTTAGCTCAAGATAATGCTACTGATTTAAGCAATTACACAAAATTGTTTAAGCGTTCAGCGGCCTTTTTAGTATTCTTTTTAGTAACAGAGTCTATGATGTCTTGGGACTGGATAATGTCTTTAGACCCACATTGGTTTAGTACCTTATTTGGATGGTATCTTTTTGCAAGTATGATAGTTTCTGCAATAACTACTATAGCATTAGTTTCTATATATTTAAAAGGAAAAGGGTATTTAGAATTTGTAAACAATAGCCATTTACATGATTTGGCAAAATTTATGTTCGGATTTAGTATTTTTTGGACATATTTATGGTTCTCTCAATTTATGTTAATTTGGTATGCAAATATTCCAGAAGAGGTTACCTATTTTGTTACAAGGTTTAATGATTATAAAATTCCATTTTTAGGAATGTTAGTTTTAAATTTTGTTTTCCCTTTATTAGTTTTAATGAATAGTGATTACAAACGTGTAAACTGGTTTATAGTTACAACTGGTATTGTAATATTAATAGGACATTACGTAGATATTTTTGTAATGATTATGCCAGCAACGGTTGGAGATCAATGGTATTTTGGAATTTCAGAAATAAGTTCGGCATTATTAGTTTTAGGAATATTTATTTATGTTGTATTTAATGCATTATCAAAAGCTCCATTATTAGCAAAAGGAAGTCCTTTTATAAAAGAAAGTGAACATTTTCACTACTAATTAATAAAATATTCTCATAGAAAAGAGTCCTGAATACAAATTATTCAGGATTTTTTTTATATTTGGCACAACTAAAAAAATCTAAATTAAAAAAATGACAGCATTACTTTATATTTTACTGGCAATTGTTGTAGCAGTAGCTATCTGGCAAGTAACGAGTATTCTAAATTTTAAAAGTGTAATTGCAACTGAAAAAGATAATAACACACAAGGTATTTTATTTGCAGTTTTTGGAGTATTCTTTTACGGATTAATGATCTTTTCTTTTGTAAAATACTCAATAATTTTACTGCCGGATTCGGCATCTGTAGAAGGAGAAAGTTACGATACTTTGTATATGGTTACAATGGTATTAATATTGGTAGTTCAAGCAATTACACAATTTTTACTCTTTTATTTTGCTTTTAAATATAGAGGAATAAAGGACAGAAAAGCATTATTTTATGCAGATAGTCATAAATTAGAATTAATTTGGACTGTAGTTCCTGCAGTTGTTCTAGCAGGTTTAGTACTTTATGGATTATCTGTTTGGGTTGATGTTATGGATCCTTCAGATGCAGAAAACCCATTAATTGTTGAAGTGTATGCAAAACAGTTTTCTTGGGAAGCTCGTTATGCAGGAGAAGATAATGAATTAGGTTTAGCGAATGTTAGAAACATAAAGGGAATTAACACAATGGGTGTTGATATGTCCGACAAAAATGCATTAGATGATATTCCTGTACGCGAATTACGTTTGCCAAAAGGAAGAAAAGTAATTTTTAAATTCCGTTCTCAAGATGTATTGCACTCTGCATATATGCCGCATTTTAGAGCACAAATGAATTGTGTTCCAGGTATGGTAACTCAATTTGCTTTTACACCTTCATTAACAACTGAAGAAATGCGATTGAACGATAAAACAATTGCTAAAGTTGATGGGATTAATAAAATACGAGCAGAAAAAGGGGAGGACACGTATGAGTTCGACTACTTACTTTTATGTAATAAAATTTGTGGTTCTTCTCATTACAATATGCAAATGAAAATTATTGTTGAAGAAGAAGAAGATTTTAATGCCTGGATAAAAAATCAAAAAACAATGGCGCAAGTTGTGCAATAAATTAACTAACTACTATACTACTAAATTAAAAATAGATTATGTCAGATCATCATCATAAAGAAACATATATTACTAAATACGTTTTTAGTACTGACCATAAAATGATTGCAAAACAGTATTTAGTTACTGGTATTTTTATGGGTGTTATCGGTGTATTTATGTCCATGTTATTTCGTTTGCAAATTGCTTGGCCAGATAGATCGTTTACTATTATTGAAGCTTTTTTAGGGAACCATCAAGACGGTGGGGTTATGTCTCCAGATATTTACTTGGCCTTAGTAACAATACATGGTACCATTATGGTTTTCTTTGTATTAACCGCGGGTTTAAGTGGAACGTTTAGTAACTTATTAATTCCATTACAAATTGGAGCCCGTGATATGGCTTCAGGTTTTTTAAATATGGTTTCTTATTGGTTATTCTTTTTATCGAGTGTAATAATGGTTATTTCACTTTTTGTTGAAGCAGGACCGGCTTCTGCAGGTTGGACAATTTATCCACCCTTAAGTGCATTACCGCAAGCAATTCCAGGTTCTGGAATGGGTATGACACTTTGGTTAGTATCAATGGCAATATTCATAGCATCCTCTTTAATGGGAGCTTTAAATTATATAGTAACGGTTCTTAATTTAAGAACTGTTGGTATGAAAATGACAAGATTACCATTAACAATTTGGGCGTTTTTTGTAACAGCTATAATTGGAGTAGTTTCGTTTCCAGTATTATTATCAGCGGCTTTGTTGTTGATTTTTGATAGAAGTTTTGGAACGTCATTCTTTTTATCAGATATATTTATTCAAGGTGAAGTATTGCATTATCAAGGAGGATCCCCAGTTTTATTTGAACATTTATTTTGGTTTTTAGGGCATCCTGAAGTATATATTGTAATACTACCAGCAATGGGGATCGTATCTGAAATTATTGCTTGTAACTCTCGTAAACCAATATTTGGATATAGAGCTATGATTGGTTCTATTATCGCAATCGCATTTTTATCGACAATTGTTTGGGGACATCACATGTTTGTTTCTGGGATGAATCCATTTTTAGGTTCTGTTTTTACATTTACAACATTACTAATTGCAATTCCATCAGCAGTAAAAGCATTTAACTGGATTACTACCATGTGGAAAGGAAATATTCAAATGAATACGGCAATGCTCTTTTCAATTGGGTTTGTTTCTACATTTATTTCTGGAGGTTTAACAGGATTAGTGCTTGGAGATAGTGCCTTAGATATTAATGTACATGATACTTATTTTGTAGTTGCCCACTTTCATTTAGTAATGGGAGTTTCTGCAATTTATGGTATGTTTGCAGGTGTATATCACTGGTTTCCTAAACTATTTGGTAGAATGATGAATAAAACATTAGGATACTGGCACTTTTGGATAACTGTTGTTGCTGCTTATGGAGTTTTCTTCCCGATGCATTTTGTAGGTTTAGCAGGGTTACCTCGTAGGTATTATGCAAATACAGCTTTTCCTTTATTTGATGATGTAGCTGATGTAAATATTGTAATTACAATGTTTGCAATATTAGGTGGTGCAGCTCAGATTATTTTCTTAGCAAATTTCTTTATTAGTATTTATAAAGGTAAAAAAGCAACTCAAAACCCATGGAAATCCAATACTTTAGAATGGACAACTCCGGTTGAACATGTTCACGGAAATTGGCCTGGAGAAATTCCAGCGGTGCATAGGTGGGCTTACGATTATAGCAAACCTGGACATGAAGAAGATTATGTATTACAAACAACACCACTAAAAGAAGGGGAAGAAGAATCTTAACTTTAATTTATAAAAAAAAGCCTTTTCAATTAATTGAAAAGGCTTTTTTTAGTACGTAATGTTATTATTCAACAATTGCTAACGGTTTTGTGTTTTTCCAATTTCCTCTTGTAAAATCAGGGAACAATTGAGAACTTCCATGTTCTGCAACTGAAGCTTCACTTAACGGTGAAACTGCGCTCCAAAAACAACCTTCATACACATTTTGATCTAATGGTAGTCCATTTCTTAAACATTCGATAATACGGAAAGTCATTAAATAATCCATACCACCGTGTCCGCCATTCTTTCTAGAGATTTCTCCCATACGTTTGTACAACGGATGTTCATATTTTTCAAAAATAGCTTCTAATTTTTCTCCTTCTGCCCATTGATGGTGATTTTCAGTAATACCTTCAACACCGCCTTCTAACACTATTCTTGTAGGGAAGCCAGTTAAAGTCCCTTTGGTTCCTTGAATTAGGTTGTGTCTAGAATATGGACGTGGACTTGTTTCGTCCCATTGCACCATAATTGTGCGTCCCATTGCAGTTTGTATAATAGAGGTGCTAATATCACCTCCTTTAAAATCTAATTGATTCCATTTGTGAGTGGCGTCAAAATTTTTCTTTGCATATATATTTCTACCTTTTCCTGGGGAAGACATAGAAACAATACGATTAAAATTATCTTCACCTCTTGCTAAGTTCATGTATTGAGCAACGGGACCTAAACCATGCGTTGGGTATAAATTCCCGTCTCTATTTGCATAATGTGGAGTTCTCCAAGAACCTGTTCCGCGCTCAACTTGATGC
Organism: Lutibacter litoralis; assembly: GCF_014646675.1. Classification (GTDB taxonomy): domain Bacteria; phylum Bacteroidota; class Bacteroidia; order Flavobacteriales; family Flavobacteriaceae; genus Lutibacter; species Lutibacter litoralis. The sequence goes on from NZ_BMNS01000007.1 coordinate 226,232, forward strand.
ATCTGTCCTTTTAATTCGTGTATGTATGAGGCTTCACCGTGCAATAATTCACCTAAAACACCTTGTCTACACATATTTAGATATAATAATTCTTCACGTCCGTAGTTTACGTTTTCAAGCATCATACAATGCTTTTTAGTTTTTTCAGAAGTATCAACAATATCCCACATTTCTTTAATGGTTAGAGCAATTGGTACTTCTACCATGGCATGTGCTCCTTTCTTCATTGAATAAATAGCCATTTCCGCATGTTTTTTCCAAGGGGTGCTTATAAAAACGAGATCTGGTTTTTCTTTCTTGAGCATTTTTTTCCATTCATTTTCCCCTCCAGTATATAGTGCGATTTCAGTATGTCGTTCTCCTGCACCAATTTTTTTGCAATTATTTGCAGTATTCGTAGCCCAATCATCATATAAATCACAGATTGCAACTATTTCAGTACCTTCAATATTAGCGGTTCTTGTCGCATGTCCAGAACCTCTTGCGCCAACACCAATAAAAGCACAGCGAACAGTTTCTAATTTAGGAGCAGCAAAGTCTCCCATATAAGTTGCTCCAAAAGCAGGTGAAAAATTAAAATTACTAGCATTTAAAAAACTAGGTAAAAATGCTAAACCCGCTCCAGCAATGGAAGATTTTTTTAGGAAGTCTCGTCTATTAGAATTCATGTGTAATGTTTATAATACGTTAATAAACGTAAAATTAACAATTATTTTTGGTAGTTCACAAATTTATAAGTCAATAAAGCCTTTTTTTAGTTTAAATGACAGTATTTTTAGAAATGTTTAATTTAAGTATTGTCACTAATTTTTTTATATCTTCGTGCAACTAAAGTTGTGTTGTCAATATGAATGAAAACTTGAATCCAGATAAAGAACATTATTCTCCAGAAGAATTAGACGTAGAAAAAAAACTGCGTCCATTAACTTTTGATGATTTTACGGGGCAGGAGCAAGTTTTAGAAAATCTAAAAATTTTTGTTGAAGCTGCTAATTTACGTGAAGAAGCTTTAGATCATACTTTATTTCACGGACCTCCAGGTTTAGGTAAAACTACTTTAGCACATATTTTAGCAAATGAGTTAAATGCTGGCTTAAAAATTACTTCAGGACCTGTTTTGGACAAGCCTGGTGATTTAGCAGGTTTATTAACTAATTTAAGTGAGCGAGATGTATTATTTATAGATGAAATTCATAGGTTAAGTCCAATTGTTGAGGAGTATTTGTATTCTGCAATGGAAGATTACAGAATTGATATAATGATAGAATCTGGGCCTAATGCACGCACCGTTCAAATAGATTTAGAACCATTTACCTTAATTGGAGCTACAACGCGATCTGGATTATTAACTGCGCCAATGCGCGCACGTTTTGGGATAAGTAGCAGATTACAATATTATAAGAAAGAATTACTAACTACTATAATACAAAGAAGTGCAGCTATTTTAAAAATGCCTATAGCTATGGAGGCAGCTATTGAAATTGCTGGAAGAAGTCGTGGAACTCCAAGAATTGCAAATGCGTTACTTAGGAGAGTGCGCGATTTTGCACAAATAAAAGGAAACGGAACAATAACTATTGAAATTGCAAAGTTTGCTTTAAACGCTTTAAATGTAGATGCCTTTGGGTTGGATGAAATGGATAATAAAATATTAATAACCATCATAGATAAATTTAAAGGAGGTCCAGTAGGTATTAGTACGTTAGCAACTGCGGTTGGTGAAAATTCTGAAACTATTGAAGAAGTTTACGAGCCCTTTTTAATACAAGAAGGATTTATTATGCGGACTCCTAGGGGTAGAGAAGTTACACATTTAGCATATCAACATTTAGGAAAAATAAAAGGTGATTCTCAAGCGGAATTGTTTTAAACTATAAGTGACTTATATCACAAAACTAAAAATATATCATCTTACTTTTGTTATTGCATAAAACTCTAAATTTATACTAATGAGTTTACATAAAATATTTCCTTTTTTACGTTGGCTTCCTTTAACTAAAAAAACGTGGAAAGATGACCTAATTGCGGGTGTTACAGGCACAATTATTGTTATTCCACAAGCTGTAGCTTTTGCTATGATTGCAGGATTACCTCCAATTTATGGTTTTTACACAGCTATGATTACTCCAGTTATTGCAGCCTTATTTGGATCATCTTATCATCTAATTTCTGGACCTACTACTACAGGATCAATTGTTGTATTTGCTATAATAAGTAAATTTGTAACTCCAGATTCCGATTTGGAAGCATTTGTCTCTTTAACCATACTTTTGTCGTTTATGGCTGGTGTAATTAAATTAGTAATGGGGCTGGCTAAGATGGGAAAATTAGTAAATTTTGTTTCATATACTGTTGTTATTGGGTTTTCTGCAGGAGCAGGAATTTTAATTGCATTTAAACAATTAAAACATGTATTTGGAATAAATGTTCCACAAGGAAGTTCATTTTATGAAATTATTGCATATATAATCTCACATATTAAAGAAACAAATTTATATGTATTAGGGGTGGCAATAGGAACGCTTTTAATTGCGCTTCTCATTAAAAAGGTTAGATATATTTCTAGATTAAATATGCTTTTTGCAATGATTTTAGGAAGTGTTTTGGCTGTTGTTTTAGGAGGAAATCTTCATAGTATTGAAACAATTGGAGATGTTCCTTCTAATTTACCACCTTTTAAAATACCAGATTTTAATTTTGAAGATATGCGGATGCTAACTTCAGGAGCAATTACCTTGGCTTTAATTGGTTTAGTTGAAGCAGTTTCTATATCTCGGGTTATTTCACTAAGCTCTCATCAAAAATTGAATAATAATCAAGAGTTTGTAAGTCAGGGTTTAACAAATATTATTTCTAGTTTCTTTTCATCGTATGTTAGTTCGGGATCTTTTTCACGTTCGGGTGTAAATTATCAAGCTGGTGCAAAAACGCCTTTAGCAGCTATAGTATCAGCTATTGGGTTATTATTAGTAGTGTTGTTTTTTGCAACGTATGCTTCGTATTTAGCAAAACCTGCTATGGGCGGTATTATTTTGCTAGTTGGTTATAATTTAATTGACTTTAAACGTATTAAGCAAATTGTAAAAAGTAGTAAGCGAGAATTTATTGTGCTTTCAGTGACCTTATTAGGGACGTTATTTTTAGAACTAGAAACAGCACTGTTTTTGGGTATTCTTATTTCATTATTTTTTTACTTGGAGAAAACTTCAAAACCAAATATTGCAATTGTTGGAAAAAATCAAGACAATAAGTTTTTTAATATAATTAGAGATGCTACCACCAAAGAATGTCCACAATTAAAAATGATAAGAATAGATGGTTCAATTTATTTTGGAGCTGTAGATGGTATTTCTAAATATTTTACAGATTTATATGAAAAGAACGATCAAAAATATTTATTAATTCTTGCAAATGGGATTAACTTTATAGATATAGCTGGGGCAGAATGGTTGTCGCAGGAAGTTTTAAAATGGCGAAATAGGGGAGGTGGAATTTATTTTGTAGGGTTAAAATTAATTAGTCAAGATGTGCTTCAAAAAGGTGGATTTGCAAAAATTATTAAAGAAGAAAACTTTTTTAAAGATAAAAATACAGCAATAGCCACAATTTTTAAGCATCTAGATAAACAAGTTTGTTCAGAGTGTAAGGTTAAAATTTACGATGAGTGTAGCTAAAATTTTTAAAAATGAATTTTAAAAAATACATACCAATTTTAGACTGGCTCCCAAATTATAAAAAGGCGTGGTTTAAAGGTGATTTAGAGGCCGGTTTAACTGTTGGAATTATGTTAATTCCGCAAGGAATTGCTTATGCCATGATTGCGGGTTTACCTCCAATTTATGGATTATACACAGCAATGATTCCACAAATTGTGTACGCTATTTTTGGAACATCACGTCAATTAGCTGTTGGTCCTGTTGCCATGGATTCTTTAATAGTTGCTTCTGGGGTTGCGGCATTAGCACAAATTGGAACAGAAAACTTTATTGAATTTGCCATTCTTTTAGCTTTTATGATGGGTTTTTTACAAGTTGTTTTCGGTTTTTTTAAATTGGGTTTTTTAGTAAATTTTTTATCAAGGCCCGTTATAAGTGGGTTTACATCAGCCGCAGCTTTAATTATTGGTTTAAATCAATTAAAACATTTGTTGGGTGTTCAAATTTTACGAGATAATAAAATTCATACTTTAGTTTTTGATGCTTTTCAGCAATTAAGAGAAATAAACTGGCTCACTTTTGCAATCGGTGTTTCTTCAATATTAATCCTAGTTTTTTTAAAACGCCTAACAACTAAAATTCCTGCTGCATTGGTAGTTGTAGTATTGGGTATTGTATCGGTTAGAGTATTTCAATTAGAGCAATTTGGAGTTCAAATTTTAGGTGAAATTCCTAAAGGGTTACCTGAATTTACAATTCCTAAATTTGAAAAAAATACGCTGATTGATTTATTCCCAATAGCGTTAACACTATCTTTTATTGCTTTTTTAGAAGCAATTTCAGTTGCGAAAGCCATTGAAATTAGACATAGCAATTATAAAGTAAATCCAAATCAAGAATTAATAGCAATAGGTTTAGGAAATATTGTAGGTTCTTTCTTTCAAACATATCCTGCAACAGGAGGCTTATCTAGAACTGCGGTTAACAATCAAACTGGAGCAAAAACACCATTTGCTGCAATTATTTCAGGGTTAATTGTTGGTATAACATTACTATTTTTAACACCAGTTTTTTTCTATTTACCAAAAGCTGTACTTGGAGCAATAATTGTAGTTGCGGTTTATGGATTGTTAGATTTTTCAATGCCAAAGGAATTGCTAACCTATTCAAAAAGAGAACTATTAATTTTAAATATTACATTAATTGTTACTGCTACAGTAGGTATAAAGGAGGGGATATTTATTGGAATAATTTTGTCTTTAGCAATGTTAATTTATAGAAGTACAAAACCACATTTTGCAGTTTTAGGACAAGTGAGATCCACCCATTTTTACAGAAATATAAATCGCTTTGAAGGATTACTAAAGATCGCGGATGATATTTTAATAGTGAGGTTTGATGCCCAATTATACTTTGCAAATGTGTCATTTTTTAAAGACAAATTAGATGAGTTTGTAAATGAAAAAGGATCTAAATTAAAACTTATAATTATTGATTGGGAAAGTATAAATAGTGTTGATAGTTCTGGTATTTTTATGTTGAAAGACGTTATAAATAAGTATAAAAATATGGGGGTAGAAATTGCTTTTAGTGGAATGAAAGGACCTGTTAGAGATATTTTAGATAAAAGTAAAATTATTAAAAAAATAGATTATTCTAACTGTTTTATGAGTATTCAAGAGGCAGTAGATGCATTTGAAGATCGAAAAAAAAATAAAGAAATTGAGGTGAAATATTTCGATTTTATCAATCAAACAAATGGTTAAAAAAATCTAAATTTTATAGATAATGTAACCTCGATTACAAATAGATATTCACAATCTTGTAGATTTGAAGAAAGAGAAATAAGTTTAACAAAATAAAAATCAGATAATTATGAAAGTAGAGCAATTGTTTACGGGATGCTTGGCAGAGATGGCTTACTATATCCATTCAAATGGAGAAGCAGCAATTATTGATCCTTTAAGAGAAACTGAACCATATATAGAAATGGCAAAAGCTGATGGAGCTAAAATTAAATATGTATTTTTAACTCACTTTCATGCAGATTTTGTTTCTGGTCAAGTAGATTTAGCAAAAAAGACAGGTGCTACCATAGTTTTTGGTCCAAATGCAAATCCAAATTATGATATTCATCAAGGTAAAGATGGAGAAGAATTTAAAATAGGAGCCTTAACGCTTAAATTATTACACACACCTGGTCATACTATGGAATCTTCATCTTATTTATTAATAGATGAGAAAGGAAATAAACCGTATGTATTTACTGGAGATTGTTTATTTATAGGTGATGTTGGAAGACCAGATTTAGCGGTGAAATCCGATTTAACACAAGAAGATTTGGCGGGTCATTTATTTGATTCTCTTCGAAATAAAATTATGACATTACCAGATGATATAATTGTATATCCAAACCATGGAGCGGGTTCAGCTTGTGGAAAAAATATGAGCTCAGAGACTTTTGATACGCTCGGAAATCAAAAGAAAACAAATTATGCTTTAAGAGCGGATATGACAAAAGAAGAATTTATTAAAGAAGTTACTACAGGTTTAAAACCAGCACCACAATACTTTGGAAATAATGTAAGAATGAATAAAGGTATTAATACAAGTATTGATGAAATTTTAAAAAGAGGAACAACTCCAATTGATGCAGATTCGTTTAAAGAAATGAGCGAACAAGAAGATATTTTAGTTGTTGACACACGTTCAAAAGAATTGTATACTGAAGAAGGTACAGTTCCTGGTGCTTGGTATATTGGAGTCGAAGGCGGTTTTGCGCCATGGGTAGGAGCATTAATTAAGGATATTAATCAGAAAATAATTTTTATAGCAGAAGAAGGAAGAGAACATGAAGTTGTTACTCGTTTTTCTCGTGTGGGTTATGATAATGTACGGGGTTATTTGCGTGGAGGAATTCACTCTTGGTTAGCAGCTGGACATAAAGTTGATAAAATAGGCTCTATTTCTGCTATAAAATTTGCGAATAAACTAAAAGAAGGAGCCAAGGAAGTGTTATTGGATGTTAGAAAAGAGTCGGAATACCAATCTGAACATGTCAATGGGGTTGAAAATTTTCCATTAGATTATATTCATACAAATTTTGCTGAAATTAAACCGGATAAGGAGTATGTTTTACATTGTGCAAGTGGTTATCGCTCTTTAATTGCAGCATCAATTTTTATGGCTAATGGCGTTAAAAACGTAACCGATGTTAGAGGTGGTTTTAAAGATATAAAAGATACAGGGGTGGAACTTACCGAATATGTTTGCCCAACAACATTGCTTTAGAATGTTCTTTTTTAATTTAATATTTAGGGAGTTTTTAACTCCCTTTTTTATGCATTTTATTTAAAATTCGTAACTTTAGTTACTACAAACTAATAATTGAAACCATAGCTTTGCAAAAAAAAATAGAGCACATGAAGACTACACTAAAACTATCACTATTAATTTTTATTTCAATCTTAACTTTAAGTTGTAATACTAAAAACAATTCTAAAACTGATAATCAGTTGGGAGAAATTAAGCATATTTCTGCTTTAGAATTTAAAGAAAAATCTAAAAACAATACCATTGTAGATATTAGAACTCCGCGCGAATTTACCCAAGGTTATATTGAAGGAGCAATTAATATTAATTATTATGATAAAACATTTTTAGAACAAGTAGCTAAACTTGATAAAAGTAAACCAATTTATATTTATTGCAGATCGGGAAGTAGAACTTCATCTGCAGCAAAAAAACTTAAAAATTTAGGATTTATAGAAGTAAATGATTTAGAGGGAGGTATTATAAGTTGGGCTAGAAATCAATATAAAATAGTGAAATAATGATGTTAAAAAAAATTACAATACTTTTTGTTGTTGCAACTTTATTCTCTTGTAACAATGGTTTTTCTGAAAAGGAAAAAGAAGAATACACATTAAAAGGTAAAGAGATTGCACAGGCCTCATTTAAAGCATTAAGTACAGAATTGATGGCGCAAATGAAAGCTGGTGGGCCAGCACAAGCAGTACCTTTTTGCAAAGAACAAGCTGGACCTATTTTAAACGAAGTAGCATCAAAATATAATGTTACAATCGTAAGGTCTTCAGACCAATTAAGAAGTTGTAAAATAGAACCTACTGAAAGAGAGTTAGATATTATAAATAATTATAAAAATTCTGTTGCCAAAAATAAAGAGCTAAAACCAATTATCGAAATTGATGCAACAAATAATAAACATTTTTACGCACCAATAATTGTAAAAGCTAACTGTTTGGTTTGTCATGGTAAAGTAAATGAAACAATGTCTGTTAAAACAGATTCAATCATAAAATTAACATATCCTTTTGATATTGCAACAGGTTATAGTGAAGGTGATGTTAGAGGTGTTTGGAGTATTACATTTAATGAATAATAGCTAATATCATTATCAGCAGAACAAATAAGAATGATACTATTTATTAAGGTTTTATTATATTTCAAATTGTTTATTTTTTTAAACTAAATTTGAAAGTATTGAAGATTGTAGTTGGAAGGCATTCTTAAAATTACATAAATTAATTAAAAAATATAAAATGACTATACTAGAAATATTAAATTTAAAATGTGGTGGATGTGCTAATTCTATAAAAAAGGGAATGTTAGCCATTGAAGGAGTAACTGAGGTTTCAGTAGATTTGGAAACTTCTAAAGTAACAATAAATTCAGAAGATGTTACTGTATTAATAAATGTTAAAAGTAAACTAGCTTCCATGGGATATCCTGAAGTGGGTGATGCAAATACAATAATTCATAAAGCAAAATCTTTTGTAAGTTGTGCAACTGGCAGAATGACTTCTGAGACAGAGTAATTATAGAACTTAATATTATAGCATATTACTTTTTTATAAACTTATAATAGCCAGCCATAAAAAGCCCATAAAATAGTGAGGCTAATAAAAGTTGACCAACAAATCGGTACCAGGTTTCTGGTCCAAAATAATCTGTAATCATTTGATTAAAACTTCCAGACCTCAATATTTTTAACCCAATTTTCACTATTGAAAACAATACCAAAAATGCGGCCCCAAATCTGAGGGTTAGATGTAAAAATGTTGCTTTTTTATATTGATTCATGTTATTTTAGTTTTTTATTGTTATGATGTCGATCGTGATCACGCTCCGTTTTAATATCCATTTTTTTATCAAAAGCAGCTTGTAAATCTATACCAGTTTGGTTCGCTAAACATAAAACTACAAAAACAACATCTGCCAATTCTTCTCCTAAATCTTTGTTTTTATCGCTTTCTTTTTCACTTTGCTCACCATATCTTCTTGCTATAATCCGAGCAACTTCGCCAACTTCTTCTGTTAATTGCGCCATATTAGTTAATTCATTAAAATAACGAACGCCGTGTTCCTTAATCCAAGTATCAACTATTAGCTGTGCGTTTTTTATATTCATTTTTTGGTGTTTTTATTAATATTCAAAGGTAATGAAGTTCTTAGAATATCTTTCTATTTCAAATACTTCAAAAAATCTTCCCTAAAAATTTCATCAGCACCTAAACTTTCTAAATGAGGGTTATAAACCTGACAATCAATTAGCTTGTAATTTTCTTTTTCAAGTTTCTGAACCAAATAAATAAATGCTAATTTTGAAGTATTACTTATTTTGCTAAACATACTTTCTCCACAAAAAACAGTTCCTAAATCAATGCCATATAAGCCGCCAACTAATTCATTTTCGAGCCAAACCTCTACAGATTTTGCAATTCCTTTTTCGTGTAATTTTAAATAAGCATCTTGCATTTCGTCAGTGATCCATGTTCCTCCTTGACCATCTCTTTTAATGGTTTTACAATTTGAAATAACCGCTTTAAAATTCTTATTAAATGTAATTTTAAACTCATTTTTACGGATTATTTGCTTCATGCTTTTTGAAATTTTTAAATCCTTTGGAAATAAGACCATCCTTAAATTTGGACTGTACCAAATAATGGGCTCTCCAGGATTATACCACGGAAAAATTCCACTTTTATAAGCTAGTAATAAACGTTCTAAAGACAAGTCTCCACCAATGGCCAATAAACCATCTTTATCTGCTAGATGAACAGGAGGAAACACCAAATCTTTTGAAAGTAAAAACATGTATTTTTAATTTTTTACAAATATACTGAAACAAAAAAAGAGAAAAACTTTCGCTTTTCTCTTTTAAATAATATTTAAACTTCCTTAAAAAGGTAAGTCATCTGGTTCGTTATCATCAGTTTTTGAAATTGTTTCAAGATTGTCTAATGGTGCCATAGGCGGAACTTCTTGACCTCCTTCAGCTTGCACAGCCTCAATTCTCCAACCTTGTATTGAATTAAAATATTTAGCAACACCTTCTGGATTAATCCATTCTCTACCTCTTAGGTTTATAGACACTTTAACATCTTGCCCAACTTGATAATTATTTAATAAATCACATTTATCTTGAATAAATTCTATCATTAACATTTGTGGATATTGCTCGTTTGTAGTAACAACCAATTCTCTTTTTCTGAAACCACTTGCTCCAAACGTTTGTGTTTCATTAATTAATTTAATTTTTCCAGTAACTTCCATATTTCAAATTTTTTCATTAAGGGTGCTAGAACACACCAATTCTTTTCATTTTATCCTAAATAGATTTCACAAATGTAATTTTTTTAGAACATCAAACCCAATATATTACTTATCTTATTTTGTAAACTTATTAACATCAAAAAAAAGTTTGGTTAAAATTATTACTTTTAATAATAAGGTTTTAATTTTTCAGTTATATACAACATATATTCTATATTTGACTAATGGCTTCATACAAAAACGTACAAATAATTCGTTGGGCTGTAATAATAACTTCATTTATTATTGTAGCACTTATTTTATGGAATACCTATGATTTTTTTCAGAAGTTTAAAAACGAAGAACGTGCTAAAATGGAAATTTTAGCGGGTGCATATGAGCGATTTGATACATTCGATTTAAATGCTGATTTTTCTTTGGAAGATAAGATTATTGGGAAAAATAACAATATTCCAATGATTATTACAGAACAAGATAGTATTACTTTATGGGCTAATTTAGATTCTGTTAAAACAAAAAAGATGGATTATTTAAAAAAGCAATTGGCTATTATGAAAGGTCAAAATGCTCCTTTAATAGTTAGTCATAAACGGGGAAATACGAGTCAGTTTATTTATTACAGAGATTCTGATTTATTAACTAAATTAAAGTATTATCCTGTAGCCTTAATTCTTATTTTATTTTTATTTGCCAGTGTAATTTATTTATTTTTTAAGTCGAATAAAGTCGCCGATCAAAATAAACTTTGGACTGGTATGGCTCGAGAAACTGCGCATCAAATAGGAACACCGTTATCATCTTTATTAGGTTGGATTGAAATTTTACGACTTGAGAATACAGATGAAAACACTGTGCAAGAGATTGAGAATGATGTTAATAGGCTAAATATAATTGCAGAACGTTTTTCAAAAATTGGATCAATTCCAGTTTTAAAAAAGCACAATATTGTAAAGGCAACTAAAGATTCTTTTAATTATTTAGAATTGAGAAGTTCTAAACAGGTTGAATTTAAATTTAAAACGTCTAATCTCGAAATCTTCAGTAGTATTAACATTCAATTGTTTAGTTGGGTTATTGAAAATCTTATTAAAAACGCTATTGATGCTATGGAGGGGAAAGGTAAAATAAACCTTTCTATTTCAGAAGATGATAAACACGTTTTTATTAGAATAATGGATACTGGAAAAGGAATTTCTAGAAACCTACAACAGAAAATATTTTCACCTGGTTTTACTACTAAAAAACGCGGTTGGGGATTAGGATTGTCTTTAGCAAAACGCATTATAGAAGATTACCACAATGGTAAAATAAGTGTGTTAAAATCTGAATTAAAAAAGGGAACTACTTTTTTAATAGTGTTAAAAAAATAAGCTTAAAGATTTGCAGCAATTGCTTTCGCAGTCTTTTCAAATTCTTCAGGTAATAGTTTTACTTTTTTTATAAATTGAATGTCTTCCATTTTCTGTAACGGAATTAAGTGTACGTGTACATGAGGAACTTCCAGTCCAATAACACTCAATCCAATTCTCTCACAAGGAATCACTTTTTCAATAGCGATAGCAATTTTTCTTGAAAAAATCATCAGTTGATTATACGATTCCTCGTCTAAATCAAAAAGTTTATTTACTTCTTCTTTAGGAACGACTAATGTATGTCCTTTTGCATTTGGATTAATATCTAGAAACGCATAGAATTTCTCATTTTCTGCTACTTTATACGAAGGAATTTCGCCATTAATTATTTTTGTGAATATAGAACTCATACAATCAATTTTAATCAAAAATAAGAAACCCTTCTCAATTTGACAATTGAAAAGGGTTTTAAACGTATTTAATTTATAGTACTATCTAGAAATTTCTAAAATTTCAAAATTTAAAATACCACTTGGCACCTGAATATCAGTAACTTCACCAACTTTTTTACCAAGTAGTCCTTTGCCGATAGGAGAGTTTACTGATAATTTTCCTTCTTTAATATTTGTTTCAGAATCTGCAACTAAGGTATATTTAAATTCCATGTTATTTGCAGTATTCTTTAGTCTTACTTTTGAATGGATTAATATTTTAGAAGTATCTAATTTAGACTCGTCTATAATTCTAGCATTAGAAATAACTTCTTTAAGTTTTGCTATTTTTAATTCTAAATGAGATTGTTCTTCTTTTGCAGCATGGTATTCGGCATTCTCGCTTAAATCACCTTTATCTCTTGCTTCGGCAATATCATTACTAACCCTTGGGCGTTCTACATGTTCTAAATGATCTAAATCTTTCTTTAGATTTTTCATTCCTTCTTCAGAATAATACGAAATTTTACTCATAACTTATCATTTTAATAAATACAAAAAATCCCACAACTGAAAGCCAGAATGAGATTTAAGACAAAGATACGAAATATTTGTAAATTGCAACCGTTAAACCAGTAAAGGTACCTTATAATTATGCGCAAATTGCTTGTATTGTTTTTAGTATTATTATTTATTTCTTGCGAAAAAAATGAGACAAATGATATTTTACCAGAAATTAGTTTTAGCGTAACTGTAAATTTAAATTTACCACAATATATAGACCTTCAAGTTCCAAGTGGCTGGGCATATACCAGTGGCGCAATACAAGGTATTATTATACAAAATACGGGTATTGGAAACCCTCCTTTTAAAGCTTTTGAAAGAGCCTGTCCAAATTATGATTGCACAACTCCCATGGTTTTTGATGGAAGCCTTAAGCTTAAATGTACTTGTGATAATAGCGAATATAGCATTTATGATGGTTCACCCCAAACTTCTGGAAATAGACATTTTGCAAGAGAATATAGAGTTGTTAAAAGTGGTTCAACCCTAAATATTACAAACTTTTAACATTAGATGCCTATTAAATTAAAACAGATTACTATTTTTGTCCGAAAGCATAAAAAGTGAAAAATTATTTCTCATCAGATTTTAAGTTAGGAGTTCTAGGCGGAGGCCAATTAGGTAAGATGTTGTTAACTGAAACTCATAAATTCGATATTTATACTGCTATTTTAGATGGTGCTGCAGATGCCCCGTGTGCACAAATTTGTAACGAATTTCACCAAGGAAACTTGCTAGATTTTGATACTGTTTACAATTTTGGAAAAAAGGTTGATTTATTAACTATTGAAATTGAACATGTTAACATTGACGCTCTTTTAAAATTAGAGCAGGAAGGATTAGAAGTATATCCGCAACCGAGTGTTTTACAATCAATTCAACATAAAGGAAAACAAAAAGATTTTTTTGTAAAAAACAATATTCCAACTTCACCTCATAAGCGTTTTTCTTCATTAAATGAATTAAAAAAGGAAGGCTTAAAATTTCCTTTTGTATGGAAGTCTGCTCAATTTGGATATGATGGTACAGGTGTTAAAATTGTAAAAAATCAAGATGATTTAAATGTTTTAGCAGATACCGATTGTATTGTTGAAGATTTAATTCCATTTAAAAATGAATTGGCAGTTATTGTTGCTCGAAATAAAAGTGGTGAAATAAGAACCTATCCAGTAGTTGAAATGGAATTTCATCCAGAAGCCAACCAGGTAGAATATGTTGTTTGTCCTGCTAGAATTTCTAATGAAGTTGCAGAAAAAGCAACAAACGTTGCATTAAAAGTTGCAGCATCTTTTAAACATATTGGTTTATTAGCTGTTGAATTATTTCAAACGGAAGATGATAAAATTTTGGTAAATGAAGTAGCTCCAAGAACGCATAATAGTGGTCATTATAGCATTGAAGCATCTTATACCAATCAATTTGAACAACATGTTAGAAGCATTTTAAACCTTCCTTTAGGAAGTACAGCTAGTAAAGTTGCTGGAATTATGGTAAATTTGGTAGGAGCGGAAGGGTTTTCGGGAGATGTTATTTATGAAAATATGGAGAAAATTCTAAATATGGACGGCGTTACACCTCATATTTATGGAAAAAAACAAACGAGACCTTTCAGAAAAATGGGACATGTTACGATTGTAAATAATAATCTAGATGAAGCACGCAAAATTGCTGAAAATGTAAAAAACACGATTCGAGTTGTGAGTTATTAGCAACATTCAACTTTTAAACCTTTTAACTGATTATGAGTAAAGTAGGAATAATAATGGGAAGTGATTCAGATCTTCCAGTTATGCAACAGGCAATAGATATTTTAAAAAGCTTTGATATTGAAACTGAAGTTGATATAGTTTCAGCACATAGAACACCAGAAAAACTATTTACATACTCTAAAAATGCGCATTTAAGAGGGATTTCGGTAATAATTGCTGGAGCTGGTGGCGCTGCTCATTTACCTGGAATGGTGGCTTCAATGAGTCCATTGCCAGTAATTGGAGTACCCGTAAAGTCTAGAAATTCAATTGATGGTTGGGATTCAGTTTTATCTATACTTCAAATGCCAGGAGGAGTTCCCGTAGCAACAGTTGCACTTGATGGAGCACTTAATGCAGGTATTTTAGCCGCACAAATTATAGGTAGCTCAAATAAAACTGTACTTGAAAAGATGTTACTTTACAAGGAGAATTTAAAAACAAAAGTTATTAAAGCTTCTGAAAATCTTAAAAACAAATTATAATAAAATACCTGTTTTGGGTTTATTAACTGCTCCATTTTTATTTTTGTAATTAAATCCTGGTGCAAGTGTATTAAGTTTTAACATTTTATTTTTAATTTTCATTGTAAGTGTTTTTTTAGTTTTTTTAAAAATAGATTTCATAATTGTATCTATTAAAATTAAATGGACTATTCTCTTACATTTATCTATATAATATAACGTTCCTTTGCAGTAAATAGTATCTAATATAAAAATAAAACGCTTTTATTTTTATATTAGATTTTACTAAAAAACCAGTATAAATAATACCTTTGTTTATAAAAAAGACTCTATCTCAATTATGAAAAACCCATTATTAGAAAAATTTAATACAGTATACTCATCTGCTCCTTTTTCAAAAATTAAAAATGAACATTTTAAACCTGCATTTATTGAAGGGATAAAAATTGCAAAAGAAGAAATTGACCAAATAGCAAATAACGAAGATCCGCCTACTTTTGAGAACACTATTGAAGCACTAGAGTTTTGTAGCGAAAAATTAGATAGAATTTCAAGTGTTTTTTTTAATTTAAATAGTGCGGAAACTAATGATGAGATTCAACAAATTGCACAGGAAGTTTCGCCAATGTTATCTGAATTTTCAAATGACATAACTTTAAACGAGAAAATATTTAAGAGAGTACAGTTTCTTAACAACATTAAAGAAGAACTTAATTTATCAATTGAACAAGATATGCTTTTATCTAAGAAGTATAAAAGTTTTACTAGAAACGGTGCTAATTTAGAAATCGATAAAAAAGATGAATTAAGGAAAATTGATACAGAACTTTCAAAATTAAAATTAAAATTTGGAGAACACGTTTTAGCAGAAACCAATGCTTTTGAGTTGCATTTAACTACCGAAGATCAATTAGCGGGTTTACCAGAAAGTGTTATTGAAGCGGCAGCAATTAACGCTAAACATAAAAATAAGGATGGTTGGGTAATTACATTAGATTATCCTAGTTACGTTCCATTTATGATGTATGCAGAAGATAGAAATTTAAGGAAAAAATTAGCTATTGCTTTTGGAGCCAAGGCGTTTAAAAATAACAAATACGATAATCAACAAATTGTTTTAGATATTGTAAACTATAGACATAAAAGAGCTGTTTTATTGGGTTACAAATCCCACGCACATTTTGTTTTAGAAGAAAGAATGGCGCAAACCCCTGAAAATGTCAACACATTTTTAAATGATATTTTAAAAAAAGCATCACCTGCTGCTAAAAAAGAATTTACTCAACTCACAGAGATTGCAAAGAAAGATGGGATTGAGAAACTTGAAAAATGGGATGGTTCTTACTATTCAGAAAAATTAAAGAAAGAACTTTTTGATTTAGAAGAGGAGAGACTAAAACCTTATTTTAAATTAGAAAATGTAATTGCTGGGGTTTTTCAGATTTCAACCAAATTGTACGATTTACAGTTTGAAGAAATAACAACCATAGACACCTACCATAAAGATGTAATAACATATAAAGTTACAGATACTTCAGGTAACTATATAGCTATCTTGTATGCAGATTTTTTCCCAAGACCAGGTAAACGAAATGGTGCATGGATGACTACTTTTAAAGGGCAATGGGTAAAAAATGGAGAAAATTCTAGACCTCATATTTCCATAGTATGTAATTTTACAAAACCAACAGAAACAAAGCCCTCATTATTAACTTTTAATGAAGTTACTACATTGTTTCATGAGTTTGGTCATGCTTTACACGGAATGTTGGCAGATACCACCTATCCAAGTTTATCTGGAACAAATGTATATTGGGATTTTGTTGAACTTCCGAGTCAATTATTTGAAAATTGGTGCTACCAAAAAGAAGCCTTAAATTTATTTGCTAAGCATTTTGAAACAAATGAATTAATACCAATGGAATTAATTGATAAAATTAAAAGATCTTCAAACTTTTTAGAGGGGATGCATACGGTGCGCCAAATTAGCTTTGGACTTTTAGACATGAATTGGCATAGTAAAAACCCATCTGAGATAAAAAATGTAAAAGAATTTGAGTTAACCTCGTTTAAAAATACTAACCTCTATCCAGATATTAAAGAAAACTGTATGAGCACTTCCTTTTCGCATATTTTTCAGGGAGGTTATTCTTCTGGATATTATTCTTATAAATGGGCTGAAGTATTAGATGCAGATGCTTTTGCGTTGTTTTTAGAAAAAGGTATTTTTGACAAAGAAACTGCAAGAAAATTTAAATCTTTTGTTTTAGAAAGAGGAGGTACGGAAAACCCTATGAAACTATATAAACTTTTTAGAGGTAAAAAACCAGACAACACAGCCTTGTTAAAGAGGGCTGGTTTGCTCAAATAATTGAAAATTCATAAAAAATAAATACTCCTAAATTTAATTTAAACAGTATAGGTTTTCCATACAATAGTATTGAAATTCCATATAAAAGGGTTGTAAAATCATATAAACGGTGTTTTATTGCAAATAAATGGTATATTATTTGTTTGGGAGGGTATTTAAACCTATATTTGTTGAGTAATTAATTCATAACCCCAATGATTATCATGAATTTATTTTTAACAAACACCCCAATATTCAAAAACGACAACAGGTTTATTCTTTATAGATAGAACTTGTTGTTGTTTTTTTTAGCCCCAAACCCCAAATAAATTAACCCCAACCTTATAAAACCCCACAAAAATGAAACGATTCTCTTTTTCCTTTGTAATAGTTTTATCATTATTGTGTTCTTGTTCTCCAGCAGATGATGACATTAATTTATT
This sequence comes from Lutibacter litoralis, assembly GCF_014646675.1. Lineage (GTDB taxonomy): Bacteria > Bacteroidota > Bacteroidia > Flavobacteriales > Flavobacteriaceae > Lutibacter > Lutibacter litoralis. The sequence continues at coordinate 243,816 of NZ_BMNS01000007.1, forward strand.
TGAATCAAGTAAAATTGAAGAAACATCAATTAACGTAGAATACTCAGATATTGAAACTGAAATTTTAAATTTGGTAAATAAGTATAGGGAGACGAATAATTTAAGTACTCTTAAAGTTTTAAATATTATTTCTAAAGAAGCGGATACTCATACAAGCTATATGATTACTAAAGGAGAAGTGAGCCATGCTAACTTTAATCTAAGGGCTCAGAACTTAATCAAAAATGCAGGAGCAAAATTTATTTCAGAAAACGTTGCTTATGGATACAGCTCGGCACAAGCAGTTGTAAATGGTTGGATTAACAGTTTAGAACATAAAAAAAATATAGAAAATCCTGATTTTACTCATTTTGGTATCTCAACAGAATCTGATGATAATGGTAGAAATTATTTCACTCATATTTTTATAAAAAAATAAATAATATTTAGAGAAGTGCCACGGTACATTTTTTTTTTGAAATAATAAAATTTCACTTAATCTTTTAATTGTAAACAGCAAGTTTAATTGATTACAAAAGAAAACCTCTTTTAAAATATTGAAAAGATCATTAAAAAATAAAAGTGTTAATCATATTTTATGATTAACACTTTTATTTTAATTTCAACTTCATAAACAATAAAGGTGAAATAATAACAACTTTTAAAAGTATTTTATAATAAATAATAAGCAGCCGTATATAATTTCTTGAAAAAATTGTCGTCCCCACAACGGTAGTAGAATCCAAGTAAATGCATAGTGCGACTGCCTTTTT
>NZ_BMNS01000007.1:244804-248646 GCF_014646675.1 Lutibacter litoralis
TTGTTTAGTAATTCTAGATGCATTTATACCTTTAGAAATAATATATTTATAAGTAGATTTAATAACAACTTTTAAAAGTATTTTATAATGAATAATAAGCAGCCGCATATAATTTCTTGAAAAAATTGTCGTCCCCACAACGGTAGTAGAATCCAAGTAAATGCATAGTACGACTGCCTTTTTTATTTCATTTTAATAATTATAAATTCAGTTCTTCTATTTAATTGATGTTCTTCTTCAGAGCATTTTACATTATTAGCACATTTATTTACTAATTGAGATTCTCCAAAACCTTCGTATTTAGTTATTCTAGATGCGTCTATACCTTTAGAAATAATATATTTATAAGTAGATTTTGCTCTATTCTTTGATAAAACCATATTATAATTATCATTTGCTCTACTATCTGTATGAGACTCTAATCTAATCACCATTTCAGGGTATTTATTCATTAAAGCAACAACCTTATCTAATTCAACGGCGGCATCAGGTCTAATATTGTACTTATCTAAATCAAAATAAATAGTTTCTAAATCTGCCAATATTACAACGTCTTCTATTGGTTTCATAGGTATATTTAAATCTACAATTAGTTCTTTCTCTTTTTCTAGACCAAAAGAACTAAAGTTTTTTGATACATCTTGATATTTTTCCTTTGAACCTTTTAATACAAATTTTTCATCTCTCGGAATCAAATGCTCATAAGCACCGTCTTCTTTTGTTATAAAATAAGCTAATTCCTCTCCATTTTCTCTAGTAAGTAAAACTTTGGCTCCTTCAACAGGATCATTGTTAACGGCATCATAAATAGTACCTCTTAATGTTAGTGGTGGTATTCTGGTAAAAGCATAAATATCATCACCACCTTCACCACCTTTTCTGTTAGATGAAATAAAACCTTTAAAACCATCTTTTGATAGGTTGTAAGCGAAATCATCTTTTTTACTATTAATTGGCTCTCCAAGATTTATAACATTTACAATCTTGTTATTTTCATCCTTTACAGCTGCAAAAACATCCATTAAACCTAGCCCTACATGTCCGTCAGAAGAAAAATATAATAGATCTTCATCATTATAAATGAATGGAAAAGCCTCATTTCCTTCTGTGTTAATCACATTTCCTAAGTTTATTGGTTTTCCTATAGTTCCATCTTCAAGAACATCACTAACATAAATATCGGTTCCACCAATACCACCTGGCATATCTGATGCAAAATACAGTTTCTTTCCATCTTGGCTTAATGAAGGGTGATAAACTATATAATTTGGATTATTCAAATTAATTGGTTTTACATTTTCCCATTTTCCGTTTACCAATTCAGCGCTATAAATTCCAACATGCATAATTCCTTGAGAATCATTTATTTTTTTTGACTCGTAGTAATTATTTCTGGAAAAATACATTTTAGTTCCTTCACTGTTAAAAGTTGCAGGACCGTCATGATGAATTGTATTTACACTACCTTCCAACTGTTTTGTAGCCGCTACTGAAGCTTCTTCTTGAGAAACTTTATATAAATCTAGTAAAGGTTGTTTGTCCCAAGCATATAATCTTTTTACCGAAACTCCTTCATCTCTCGATGAACTAAAAACAATATCACCGTTCAACTCTACAGCACCAAACTCATTGAATTTAGTATTTATATTTAATTTTTGTAGCGTGTTTTTTTCTGAAGCATTAAAAATAGCACTTGCTAAATCATCATTTTTGAAAAAACTTTTTACTCTAGAATCTTCCTCATTTCCGGCATCTTTAAATTTTCGCATCCACTTTTTTGAAGCTTCGTAATCACCATTTGCTCTTAAGGTTTGTGCGTAATATAAATAATATTCTGAAGGAACATTTTCTTGTTTCACAACCTCTTTATAAATTTCTAATGCTTTTTCAGGTTGACGTAACATAATATATGCATCACCCAGTTTACGCATTGCATAATGCTTATTAAAACTTGTATCAATTAATTTTTCATAGGTATCGATTGCTTTTACAAACGAAAAATTATTAAATTGTCTTTCAGCTCTCTTTTGCTTTACAGTTTGTCCAAATACCGATGTACTTATTAAAACCAAAGCAACAAATAAAATTTTTATATTTTTCATAATTTTCATCATTTATTTGGTTAGAAATATCTTGGAGATTTTTGTTTCCTTTTCAGGAATTTAAATTCATACATCAACAAGATTTCATGTGATCCGGAAGTGTAAGGTCTAATTTCTCCAGTAGGTATTTCATAAGTGTATCCAACTCTAAATTGATCTGTAACTTGAAAATCTACTAGTGCGCCTATAGCTTTTTGATCTCCATTAAATCTATATGAACCTCCCAACCAGAACTTTTCATTAAATAAGAAGTTTGCTGTTAAATCTGTTGAAATTGGAGCTCCTTTTGTATATTTAAACATAAATGAAGGCTTTAATTTTAAATTATCATTTAAATTAAAAACATACCCTCCAATTGCATAATAATGGACTCTCTCTAGTGCGGCAAATTCAGTATCATTGTTTAAATCATGATTAACCATTTTGGGTATTGAAAGACCAGCATACCATTTATTAGAATGTAGTAATAGACCCGCTCCAAAATTCGAATTCCATCTATTTAATTTTTCATTAAAATAAGGATCTTGATTTACTTCTGTAGCATTATATAACTCCTCAGCTAATTTATAATAAGTCATACCTCCTTTTAATCCAAAACTGATATCTACCTCCTCACTTACTTTTAAAGTATATGAAAAGTCTGCATAAACATAGGTAAAGTTTTCATAACCAGATTTATCATTAATTAATGATAGTCCTAAACCAATTTTCTCATTTCTTAATGGAGAATGTATAGATAATGTTTGTGTTTGTGGACCTCCATCAAACCCTGCCCATTGATTTCTATTTAATCCTACAATACTCAATGCATCTCTACTACCTGCATAAGCCGGGTTTACAGCAATTGTATTGTACATATATTGAGTAAACTGTGGTAACTGTTGTGCATTAGAATATTCTAATCCTAAAACCAGCATTACTATAAGTATAATTATACGTTTCATAGATTTATTTTTTTTAGTTTGTTCCTAAATATATATATCCAGTAATTGGTTCAAAACCACTACTTAATACATTAACAATATAATAATATGTTCCAGTAGGCAATTTTGTGCTAGAACCAATAGTTGCACCACCAGTATTAAAATTACCTCTCCAATTGTTTTGATAATTATTTGATTGATATACCATTTTGCCCCAGCGGTTAAATATTTGAACATCAAATGTAAATCCACAACCTTCTAAACCTAATAGTTCAAATTGATCATTAAATCCATCATTATTAGGGGTCACAACTTTTGAGATTTCTAAATCTGTAGTTGAACAAGGCAACACAACACAATCATCGTTTACAAGAATATAGACTTTAATAATTCTACCACAATCACCAGGTTCAGTATAAGTAAATTGATATGCTCCTAAATTTACAATAGAAGGATCAAAAAAGTCTCCGCTTAATCCACCACTATTTAGATCATCTGTCCAATTTCCACCAGGTATAAAATCTTCAACTAATAAAGTTGTAAGATCTAAGTCAACATCTTCAATACATAAGGTAATTGCATCGTCAATTTTATCAATAATTTCGACAGTTAAATCTTCTGTTACAGTGAAAACTTCACTAGTTGTTGAACAACCATTGTCAGAATCTGTTACTGTTACAGTATAGTCATTAGGCTCAGTTACTACAATTGTTGCAGTAGTTTCACCAGTACTCCATAAGTAACTTGCAGTACCTTGCAATGTTGAGCTACTTGCGTCTAATGTTACACTTGTAGTTGCACAAGTTAATTCTGAATC
>NZ_BMNS01000008.1:0-4874 GCF_014646675.1 Lutibacter litoralis
ACAAAAATTTAAGCTTAGAATACTAGTGAACAAAATTAATGAAGAAAAAACTTGTTTTTTAGCTCAGTTCTTTGTTGGCAACTGGCTTTTTTCATTCATTCGGTAGAATATACACTAACGCGGTAAATTCAGTATTGACTTCCTTTAAATCATTCTTAATTCCGATTGGATTCTTTATCAGTAATTCTGGGTCATAAACGAAACAAATTAGGACTTTACAATCTGAATGTTTACGGTAATTTGCTTTGTCAATTATAAGCTGCTCACCAATTTGTTTATCCTTTAAACCATTTCTAGTTTTTTTTACTTCAATAACAATTTTTTCCTTTTTTAGTAAAAAATCACTTCTTTTAGAACTTCCAGCATAACTTGGATTCCATTCTTCTGCTCTGATGTCATCAAAATGAATTTTAAGCAATCCGTGAAGTAAATCTTGAACATCATACTCATCTTTTATTATTATCGTTTTCCTTGAAATTCCATCTTCCTTTCTTCTGTTTTTTAGTTGATTTGCAACTGAATGAAATCGTTTTAAGACGTTTTCAATTTTTTCTATATCTGTCGGATTGTAAATTTTAGTTAAAATTCCCTCTCTTTGATTTGATTCAGTTTCTGCAAGTTTTACGAATTTTTCAAATACCTCAATTGTTCTTTTTCTATTTCCATCAATTGTTGGAATTGGAACTGGAATTGGTTTTGATTTTAAAGTTAAATCTTCTACTGCTTCTGTAAAGTAACTTTCAAAAGATTTCAGATGGTCAATAAAATTTTTAGCTTGAGAAATTAAGTCTTCAGATGTCGAAAATTTTTCAGGTATTGATAAGTCGCCAAAAACATCTGCTATAATATGGGTTATTTCTCGCATACATTGCACAATATGGCTGGAATTAGGGAATTCTCCATACCCTTTTAACGGTCGGTATTCATTCATATCCAAAAGAAAATCTTTGTAATTCGCGAGTATAAACTTTTTTAAATATTCTCTCGATTTAGGTATGAAATTTATGTCGATTTCCATTTGTTGGTAACTAGCTTTATTGCGTTATGTTATGTGTTTTGAACCATTGTAGCGTATTGTCTTAATGCCGATTTATAATTTGAAATAGATTTTTCACTTCTCAATCCATTTAACTTATTTGCTATTTCAACAACACAGCTTTCATTGTAAAGATTTTTCTCGGAAATATCTTCACCAATTAATTTAGAAACTGTATTCAAGTAAGAAATATATGATTTTGTTGAAGAAGCAACGTAATCATTCTTACCAACTCCATTTCTTTCTATCCATTCTAAATATTTACGTTCGTTTTTTATCATAATTAGCAGAATTTTTAATTCAATTAATGTTTCGCTTTTTTTCAAACGCTATGTTGTAATTCAATTTCTGGCATTTCATCGTATGTTCTGCCGTTAAGAATTCTACCGTTTTTCTTTTTGTTTTTTCCGCCCCATTGTTTAAAGAAAAATGCAACATCTGCCTTTTCACATTGCTCTTGAATATCAATTACCCAATCAGCATCCATTGGTCTCGGATTGTGTCCGCTTTCTCCACCAACAATTACCCAATCTATATTTTCTAAATTCAGATTCGGAAGCGCTCCGATTAATGGTTCAAGCGATAAAAATTTCACTCTTGCATTAGTTCTTCTCAAATAGTCAATTCTATTTTCTACTTTTTGTTCTTCAACTGAAACTCCCATCCAAATATTATGGCTCCACTTTAATTCTTTGTGGAACTTCAATAGTCTTTCCGCTCTTTTGGTCAAGACTTGAAAAACGTGTTGCGGATTATCGTTCATTACCTTAAAAACCTTTTTTATAAATTCTAAAGGTATCTCTTCGTGAAATAAATCGCTCATAGAATTCACAAAAACTACTTTTGACTTTTTCCAAGTATAAGGTACTTTTAAGGCTGATTCGTGTGTGCGAACTTTGAAATTGTCTTTATATTTTTCAACTCCCATAGCTTGAAGTCGTTTAGACATAATTTCTGCATAACAGAATTTACAACCTTGGGAAACTTTTGTGCAACCAGTTGTAGGATTCCAAGTCATTTCAGTCCATTCTATGCTTGATTGAGCCATTTTACTATTTATTTAATTATTTTATAGTTTACAATATTATACTTTCTAAATACATTTTCATAATTCAGGAATGGTGATTTGCCTTCATAGTCCAATTTTCCTTCTTTTTTCATTTGTTTTAATAAATCAACTGCGTGTTGAGGAATATGACCATTTGCATAAGTATACATAAGTACTTGTTTGTTGGTTACTGATGTATTTTCTAATAATTTTGATTCTAAATCGTTTTTAAATTTCTCAATTTTCGTCATCTTTTTCCCTTCAAACATATCGAGTTGAATTTTAGTTTTGTCTTCGTCAATATCAAAATCAGCTTCTCCATTTAAGTTATTTCTTTTCCACGCAATTTTTAAAAATTTATCAACTGCAGCATAGTTTTTTGCACCAAAAATAATTCCATAAATATTGGCATTTTTTTTAATGGAAAATGGAAATAATTTTAACTCTGAATTTTCTGGAAGTCTTGAGTTGATTTTATTGAAAACCAAACGATGCATATTTCTATATTCTTCACTTTCTAATTCTTCAATTTCAATTTCTAGTGCTTTTTTGAATTCCTCTGTCTTACCATATCTTTTGAAGAAGGATGATGAAACAAAATAAATAAAATCAGTTGTATTTAATTTTTCTAATTCATCAACATATTCTTGAGAAATAAACTTAACACCATTTTGGTCTAAATAGACTAAAGATGGAAATTCTTGAATTGTGGGTAACAGTTTGAAAAATAAGTCTTCAGCATTTTCATTGTAATAATTTACAGTAAGAAAATATTTAAATTTGGGATTTAATAGTATAAATTCCTCGCAATTTTTTTTGAGTAACTCAAACTTTTTTTGAGCCTTTAAATTTGGTTCAAATTCATTAAGGTGCAGAACAATTTTTGTTTTACTCTGCAAAATATTCCCTAACTGTTCATTGATTTTATTCAAAATCCGAATTGGACTTCCTGGAATATTATTTGAGTCATAACCTGGGCCAGAAAAAAAATCAAAAATATGTATTTCGCCAAAACGAGGTTGCATTACGAAAGTCGGTATCCAAGCTTGAGCGTAATCCTCAAATATCTCAAGTTTAGTTATTGTTCCATTATCAAATGGTTCAGAATGTATGTTTTTTCCACTCATTTAAATTCTTGATTCAGGTGTTGGTAAATTGCTTTTATTTAGGTTGTTTTCCATAGTCTGTTATTTTTAAATGTGGAAGACTACCTAATTTATATTTTTTTGAACTTAACTCCTTTAGTATTTTTTCTTTTTCTATTCCAAAACTTTTTGAAATATAATGAAAATGTGGTTGTTTTTTGTCTAGCCAAGTTTCAACTCCGTTGAGACTATTTTGATTTGTAAAGAAACAATGGAAAATATCATCTTTTTCTAAAAATTTAGAAATAGTCATTTTTCTTTGGTTGATTGCTTGTTTTAATTGACCATCACTTAACTCTGTTTTGCCAAAAGTTTTGACCTCTCCATTATCCTTCACTTCGTAAGCTATTGGCATTTTTTTTGTGTCAAATTGGTCTTGTGTGATTTCAGATTTGTATTGACTTAATTTGTATCCGTGTTTTTCACAAGCCTCAAATATAAGAGCAGCTAATAAATCACTCGTCAAAACAACTCCTTTTAATAATTTAACTTGTTCTGATTTTTTTGCGGTAGATAAAAGGTCAATCAAATTCTTTGGGATTTTTATTTTTCGAATTTCGGCAAGCTTTTCATTCCACAATTTCATTCCTTCGATAAAAACTTCTCTGCTTTTTTTAGAAGGTTTTTTTTGCCCATTCATTTCATCTTTTGGGATACCTGATTTTATCATATGGGAAGTGACAGTATAGTCTCCGTAAAATTTTATTGGGTCTACTAATTCGAAAGTATCTTTTTGCTTAATACTGATTAGTTTTTCTCCTGTTTTTTTATTTATGATTGTCTGAACTTGAATTTGGTCTTGAGAATCTATGTTTTTTGAATTAAGTTTACGATTGGCTGTTTTCTTTTTCATTCTTAATTTTCCATAAGAATTTTTGAATATTTTTCCGCGTTTAGTTTTTTTGTCACCTTTGCCCATTAATTTGACCTTGATTTCTTTTCAGCTTGTTGCCAACGGGTTTGAGCATGAAAAGTTGCGATTATTGAAATCGTAATTTTTCAGTTGTATAAATATATTATTTTTTTGATTTAGAACCATTCTATTTTACTGAATTAAGCAATTTTTTATGCGCGGTGTTGCAAAACTGTAGCTTTTCATTCTGGTGCTAAAAATCGTACCGTTTCGATTCTCAAATCCGTTAAGATTGGCAAAATCATAAATGTTTCTTGATTTAGTTAGAATTTATCATTTTAAGATTTCGTTCTGGTCATTTCTCCGTTATAATTGGCAAAATCATAAATGTTTTTCGATTTAGTTATAATTTATCATTTTAGGATTTCGTTCCGCCCATTTCTCCGCTATTTTGCTAAAATCAATCCGTTTCATTGCTTAATTCCTTTCTAATTGGTGATTTTATCCGTTTCAACTTTTTACTCCGCAATTGTGCTTAAAATCGTACCGATTCAATTTTCAAAATCCGACGACTTAACAGTTAATCAATATTTTAAACTCATTAAACTAAAATTGTGGATTTCCGTCGGAAATCCGCTATATTTTGCAACTTGTTATATCCAAATAATATTAACCGTTTACTGTTACTATTTTCCGGATAAACGCATGTTTTATATTTGTTTTTGATTTTGCAATTTTTTCAATAGCTAATATAAATAAAATATGTGTAAAATTAACACCATTTATTAATTT
>NZ_BMNS01000008.1:4909-205911 GCF_014646675.1 Lutibacter litoralis
AGAATGTTTATTGATATTGGTTAATTTAGATTGTATTAAGGACATTCCCATTCAAACTGAGAATGATTAAACCATTATAATGAGATCCTGAATCAAGTTCAGGATGACGGATTAATAGACTCATTTGTTAATAATTATAAATAAACACATTTAAATGATTGCTTTTGGCTACCTCAATCATATTTTTAGTACCTCTGCTTTTCCCATCCCAAAAAGCAATTAATGCGTCAGCATAATTTGCCATTTGTTCGTTTCGTTTTGGTCCTGCAGCACGTCCAAATCTTTTCCAATCTGCAGGGAATTTTGTCAATAGAAATCCTCTTTCTTTGGCGTATTGTTCTCCAAGTTTATCAGCTCCTTTGTAATAAGCTCCAGATACAATTTCAATACTGTTTTGACCCTGGAGGAATTGGTCACAAGCTTCACATAGTTTTTGGTAGTTGGTGAAGTTTCTACTTCCGGAGATTATGATTTTCATAGGCTATATGTTCATTTTTGTCTTGACACAAAAACGAACCAAAAAAGTCAAGACTTATTCGAATTTCTTTGAATTCTGGCGTTTTATCCACTATCATATCCAGACCGCTGCGCTCTTTGGATACTTAGCCGCTTCTAAAACTTAAATTTTTACAGAAATTCAAATAGGTCGTGTTGTTAATAATTGATTCATAAAATTAAGACCTCAACAATGCAATTTTTAATTGCTTGATTGCTGAAAGCTGTTGTTTTAGATTCTCTTCAAATGCATTGATTTTTTTGAGTTTTTCAACTTTGATTTGCCATTGTTGCTCCTGGTTGTTTTGGAGTGCTGTATTGATTACTTTTTTTGCATCTGAAATACATATAAATGGAATTACACTTCCTTTTAAATAATAGCTGAAGTATTGACCTGTTTTAAGCGATAAGCATAGGTAATACAAAGATTCTCGGGTAGGCTCTGCAGCTGTTGTAATTACAAAACAGTTTGGGCAAGGCTGGTTCATTGATTCTGCTCTATTGCCCCAAGCACCAGCTGGCTCCTTCACTAAAATAGTCCACTGGACTATTTCTTTACGTTCGGTCCTATAGGTTCTTCCTATCTGGTGGGTTTTGATTTCAAAATTAGACATAGGTACTCAATTAAAATTATTATCCGGGCGCCATCTGGCTCTTTCGCTGAAACTGTCCACTGGACACTTTCCTAGCGCTCAGCCCTGCACAAAATTTTTCGGAACAAAAAGGAAAAAGAAAGCACGTGTGTTGGTTGTGAGGGAAAGGCTGTCAAGGTTTTTGAGAAAAATACAACCTGTGTTTTTATTGAAAAACGAAGATGAACATTTGTGAGGTGGAGATTTTTTTCAAAACCCGTAGGGCTTGACCTTGAAAGGTGTTGTGTGGCTGGAGAAGGGAACAACCGAGTTTTGCTATCTTTTTTTATTTTTTTATACTTGAATATTTTTTAGGGTACTTTTCATTTTTGTCTTGACACAAAAACGAAACAAAAAAGTCAAGACTGATTTTTATTTCTTTGAATTCTACAATTGTTGCACTTTCGACGTCAGACCGCTCCGCTCTTTGACTTACTCAAACGCTCCACAATCTTGAATTACTACTGAAATATAAATAGGTCAAATTTAACGAGTTATTTACGGTATGCCACTAAATTAAAACTGCTAGAAAAAGTTACTTTTCGCAGGTAATCGAGAGCAAAAATGCGGTAGCATTTAGGTGAGCCGCCTGGCGAGTTGAACGTAGGGTGTTGGGGCAAAAGTACGTTGCCATCGGCATAAGTACGTGCAACAACTACGTGGTACACGCAAGGTTGGCACATTCGTCGGGGCTCAGTGCTGGCTTTGTTTTTGATTACGGTTTTTATATTCTAATTTATGTGCAGGTAGAGGCAAGGGCAAGGAATGGAGTGGCAATCTTTTGTATTGTTCATTTTGCCTTGATGCAAAACGAACCAAAAAATCAAGACTTATTAAAATAGCCTAGAATACTACGTTATCTTACTTTCACACCCAGAACGTTGCGCTCTTTTGGGTTGCTCAGACGTTTCGACAACTTGTATTTCTATAGCTATTTTAATAGGTCGTTTTGGTGAGTTGGGTTTTAAAGTAAATGTTGTTTTGAAAGTATAATTTAAACGGAATATGTTGCTCTTGTATGTGTTTGCAATATGGTTTAATCGCGAGTAAAAAGGAGCGTTTAAATTATATGCAAAATGGATTGGTTTATTCAGAAGTTAGTATTGCAAAAACTGTGACAACCGTACCCCAAAGCAGGGATTAACACTTCTATTACGAACTAAAAATACTTCAAAATAAAACGCATAGCTTATTTTAAAATTTATCACTTATAACCTTGTTATGCTCAAAATTTAAAACCATTTATTTTTTTGTCTTTTATACTTCTTATAACTAAGTTCCAATACCCTGCTTTGTGGGTTGCCCGGAGTGAGCAGCAGGCGAGCCCAAATTGTGTAATAGCGGTTTGCCCCTAATACTATGTATTTATACCTTATTGGGTTTTAGGGGCAAAAGATAGCTATGCGTGAGCAATGCGTGGAATGTGTGCAATGAAATAAGTGAATGCGCTGCAATGAGCACCCGCTGGAGCACAAATTGCAGTGCAATGAACGGTAAGTACAAGGGAGAAATTACTGTGATTTAGGTTTTATCATGAGATCCCCAGTCAAGCTGAGGATGACGGTTATTATTTTATATGCCCTTGTAATTGTATTTTATGGAACTAAATGGAGCGTATTGTGAACACCTTATTACCTGCATGAATGTTTGTAATTTGTTGTGCTGTTAATTATGGAAACGGATTTCAAGTGTTTCTATTTTGATGAGATCCTAAAACACACTTCGATTACGCTCAATAAACGAGTTCAGGATGATGGAATGTTTGAAAAAATATTGATGAAAATAGACGGAATTTAATTAATAAAATATTTTACTTGACAAGCATCTTATATATTAAATTCATTAAAAAAATCATTTGGGTTAGTTGTAAGTTTTTGAACATTTTTAGTTATGGTATCGATATCCCAATTCCACCATTTTAAGTTTAATAATTTTTCAACTGTATTTTTATCAAAACGCTTTTTAATTTCTTTAGCAGGATTTCCTCCTGCAATTGTATAAGGTTCTATATTTTTAGTTACTACAGATTCTGTTGCAATTAGATCTAGTAACACTAGGTTTGTATTTTTACTAACATTAATACTAGATAAATTGTTACCTGCAAGATATATTTCTTCTAGAAGAATATTAGCACTCAAATCTATCTGCTCAATATTATGTTGATTCGCATATAATCTCTTTAAACTTGTAAATCCTTCAATTCCAGATATATCATGAATAGCACCATACTCTAAAATTCCTAAATCTAATTCAAGAACCGTTTCAGCATCTGACTTTAACATTTGCTGATTTACAACACCATCTGAATCAATACCTTTTGCTATTAGTATTTTCTCGAAGCTAGTATCAGGTATACTTAAAAATTTATCAGAAATTGTGTCCATATAATTATCTTTTGAGCATGAAACAAACAAGATGATTATTAATGATATAAGGTAAAGCAGTTTTATGTTTTTCATCATACTACTCAATTTTATCTAGAATTAATTCTTCAATTATTTTAAAATTTTTATTGGTTGGTACATGTTTAGATCCTTCTAATAATATGACTTCTTCTAAAGAAGGAAATAATTTCTTAGCACGTTTAATCATTTTTTTCCCAGGAAAAAGGATGTCTTTTTCAGCAGCGAAAATACTGATTGGTTTTTTTATATTTTTAGCTGAATCTTTAGTAATTACAGGAAGTGGTGAAAAATCCATGTTGCAATATTGAAAAGTAGTTGACATGAAGTTTAATGCAAAATCATCGTATTCAGAAAAAAGTACATTCATTACTTTTTTCATATACTTTTGGTTATTTGTTTTGATAAACTTTTTTAATGGTAAGAACATCTTGAATATCCCTAGAATCGGATTTCCATTAACGATATACACTGGGGCAATTAAGAATACCTGTTTTATAGGCGTTTCATTAAATTCTAGTGCTTTTAAGCTAATGAAACCCCCAAAGGAAAAACCAACTAATGTAGCTTCTTTGAGTCTAAGTTTTATGATAATTTCTAATAACCACTTTCCATAATCAATAGATTTCATGTCTAATCTATTCTCTGCACTTTTATTGGGTTGTGCTAACACATCTACCGCAAAAACGCAATACTTTGATGATAAATTGGGGAAAGATTCTAAGATTTGTGGCGCACAACCTCCTGTTCCGTGAATCAGTATTAAAGGAGGGTTTTTAGTATCGCCAGTAGTAATAACATTAGTGACTCCAAACTTTGTTTCTACAGCTTTTTCTGAATATTCAATATTCAGCTCATTTAACTTTTGATTGTAAAGGGTTATGATTTTTTCTTTTCCTTCTTTTGATTTGAAAAACATAGATTATTCGCTTTTTGATTGATGAATTACAGAATGTAGTTGGAACATTTTCTTAACTAGATAGGTTAAGAATCAATGTTAATTTCAGTTCCTTTTTAGGGATAGCTTTATTGTATTTTCATATTCATTGCCTCAGTAACTTCGCTTAACGTCTCAATAGCTGTTTCTCTCGCTTTACTTATACCTTTAAGCAAAGCATCCTTAACAAAGTCCTTATTTTGTTCTAATTCTTTTCGTTTTTTTCTGATAGGTTCAAAATATGTGTTTATAGCTTCTGCTGTAACCTGTTTAAGTTTTCCTGATCCTTGGTCTCCAATTTCATTAGCAATGTCTGTCGGATTTTTGTCTGAACATAATGAAGCTAACATAAGCAAGTTGGAAACTTCTGGTCTGTTTTCTGGATCATAAGTTACATAACGGTTTGAATCAGTTTTAGCAGATTTTATGAGTTTTACTGTTTCGTCAGAAGTGGACTTAATCAAAATTGAATTGTTACGACTTTTACTCATTTTTTGAGTACCATCTAACCCAAGAATATTGGGTGTACTCGTAAAAAAAGCAACTGGTTCTGGAAAAACATTTTTGTTGAATTTTGTATTAAACCGCTTTGCAATTTTACGGGTTAATTCTATATGAGGTAATTGATCTTTTCCGACAGGAACAATATTACTTTTACAAAACAATATATCTGCAGCTTGATGAACAGGATAGGTATACATTCCTGCATTAATAGAATTCATACTTGAAGCAGTAATTTCTTCTTTTACTGTAGGATTTTTATTTAATTCTGAACTAGAAACTAATGTGAGAAACGGAATAGTTAATTGATTTAATTCTGGAATATGACTATGTGGAAAAATATAAGTTTTATAATTTTCAGGGTCTAAACCACAGGCTAAATAGTCTAGGGTTAATTCATAAGTGAATTTTGAAATTTCAGCAAACACACTCCTGTCTGTTAACACTTGATAATCAGCAATTAAAACATAAGTCTCTATGCCTGCATTTTGTAATTTTATACGATTTATAATTGAACCAAAATAGTGACCGAGATGCAAATTACCTGTAGGCCTGTCTCCAGTTAACACACGATATTTTTTAGGATTATTAATCAAATCATTTGCTAATAATTTGCTTTGCTCTTTTGCGTTTTCGAAACTTTTATTTGTCATTTTATGGTAAAAGATTTATTTATTGCTTTCTGAATATTGAATATTTAGTTCGTTTAACGGTTAGTATAAGAATAGTAGCCGATTGCGGGCTTCAAACCTGTCAAGTTACACGAAAGTTGAGCGGGCTACAACCCTTGATTATACTACTGAACCGGCTATTATTTTTATACATTGTTAGCGGTATGTTGTTTGTTTTTCATTATCCTTTTACAGCTTTTAATGAATAAATCATTGGTATTTTATTTTCTAATCCTCTTATCTGGAATTTGCTATCATCAATTTTTACTGTATTTTCAAAACAATCATAGGGCGAATAATTATGTTCCTTGAAATCTGTAATTAACAATCCTGTTTTTATAAGTGAATCAATGACGGTACTTAAACCGTGATTCCAACTAACTGATTTTTCTTTAATTTGAGCATCTCTGTCGGTATATGTACCTTCCAATTCTTCTATTATTGGTGCAGAATCCATATAGTTAAATTCAATCTGTTTGAAATCATCACTAAACATCCAAACAATTGGGTGAAACTCGACCATAATAAATTCTCCACCAGGTTTTAGATATTGTTTTATAATTTCTGCCCATTTACTCATATCAGGCAACCAGCCAATCACTCCATAAGAAGTGAAAACAATGTCAAATTTCTCATCAAGAATCTCAGGAAGGTTGTAGATGTCACTTTGTATGAATTTTGCTTTTGCATCTAATGACTCATTAAGTTTTTTTGCTTTTTCAATTGCGTTTTCTGAAAAATCAATTCCAGTTGGCAACGCTCCGTGTCTTGCAAGAGAAATTGTGTCCTGTCCAAAATGACATTGCAAGTGTAAAATCCTTTTTCCTTTAATCTTCCCAAGTAGACCAATCTCTACTGGATTTAAAGAATCTTTCCCTTTAATGAAGGAATCAATGTCATAAAAATCAGAATTGTAATGGATTTCTGTCTTTTGATTCCAGAGTTTTTTATTTATGTCAATATAATTCATTTGTTTACTGGTTTTGTGTTAGTTGCAATTACCGCTAACTTTTGATTATAAAGTGACAGGATTTTTTCTTTTCCTTCTTTTGATTTGAAAAACATAAATTATTTTTTTATTTTTTTCTAATGATTAACCAAATAGCAAAAATTAGTTCCCAAAGACCTGCTATTGTTAATAAGTACATACTCCATTCTTTTGCAAATAACTCCATTATAAAGCCAAAGGCCATTAGGGTATATCCAACTATGCCCCACCAAGCTATCCATTTTGGTAAAAGATTTTGTTTGTAACATATATAACACATTGGAATACTACCAATACCTAAAAAAAGCATTGCAATAAAATAACCAAGATCCAAGGGAAAATTGAGCACAGGAATTAAGTTCAAAAGAATGCTACTTAGTGCTAGTGCTTCGATTAGTCTTGTTAAAAAGTAAATGTTTCCTATTAAAAGATTAAACTTTATTATCGTTTTTCTCAGAAGAAAACCAATTAACAATACAATACCTGAATTTATAGCGATAAGCAAAGCGCCAAAGTACTTATAAACATCCGACTCACTTTCGAATAAACTGCGCCCAATACCATAAAATAAAAAAGCCAAAAGAAATAAGACACCAATAAATTTTGACTTTACAAATGGTATTGTTTTGGTGTATTTTTTCATTTTAATATTTGTTTTTGACACTTGGTTAATTCTATTTTTTTCAAACTTCGTTGTTATTTTAATTGTTTTTTAACTAGACTAGAATCTATATCCTATTCGTAAATGCATGTTTAATTCTATTTCACTTTTGTCCTCTGAATACCCAGCACGTTTTGCAAATGTGTAACTAAATCCAGCGCCAAGACCTGCTTCATAATTGAAATGCTTTCCTAAATATCGCCTAATTCCCCAAGTAGGTATAATGGAAAAATCACTTACTATAGGCGCATTGTCAGGATTGAATAAAACAAACCAATCTGGATGATAACCCATTTTTAAAGCAAAAAAATTGCCACTATTACCATCAATTGGTTTTGAGTTCTCTGAGCGTTTTTTGAGGTTATAATAAAATCTTGGTTCAACAACGATTACAGGTGTTAGCAAAAATGGAGAATCATAATCATCATAAAAAGTAGATTCCCAAACACCAAAATCAAAGCCGATTTCTGTTCTCAGTGCTATGGTATTTGATAGTTTTGTTTCATTATATACCCAGATTCCTAAAACTCCAGTTTGTAGTCCGAATATTGATTTTTCTACACTTGTGTTTTGAGATTTGGCGATTAATGTTAGTCCGCAAAAAAATAAGGTTATTAAAGTTTTTTTCATGATAATAATTTTAGATTTAAGTGAATTTGTAAATTCAACCTTATAACCAGCTAATCCCTAAGCCTACATTAAAGATTACTGCATCTCTATCTGCATTTCCATCTAAAGACACACTGCCAAGAACTAATTTAGACTGCACATTAAGTGCGAAATTTTTCTTTTTGTAAATTTCATATCCTGTACTTGCCATAACAGCGTAACCAAAGTTCCAATCATCATTTACATTGTCTTCAATATCATATAGTGCCGGCGAATCTATTGCCAAACCTATTCCGCCATGAATCCACCATCGATCTTTTACCCAATACTGAACAGATGGAATAAAACCACCAAAGTTCCTGTCATTATCTTGAAATTCATAAATATTTCCTGGCATAGCTGCAGTAATAGCGAGTCTATCATTTAACATATAACCAAATTTTAAATCTGGAAAAACGAACGTTCCTTGAGATATGTCGAAAGTTTGAATACCAGCACTATCTTCTATACTAATTAAACCTCCACCTACTACAAATTCGAAGATGAAACCATCTCTTTGTGTTGTTATTTCCGAATTTGTGTTTTGTGCATATGTTGTACTTGATACTAATGCAAAGGCAACACAAGCCATTTTTAATAAGATTTGTTTTTTGATTGTTTTCATTTTAATTAATGTCATAATTGTTAGTTTTTTTATTGTTTAAACTTCTAATATTTAATTACCTTATTTTTATCTCTACAAAGAAATATCAAGAAGCAATATGCCTCTAAACACTTTTGTAGCCTTACATATAAAGTTTGATGATAGATTGAAAATTATGACGCAGTTCTATAAATTATGATGCAAAACAAGGATTTCTAATATTAATTTTCCTTGTCTTTTGATTGATCGACTTGAATTCATCTTTTTTGCTTGTTGATTGATTTTGTAATCTCAGTAATGATATTTCCTGTATGTAAAGTTGTTTTACTTTCTATTAATAGTATGGTACATTCCTTTTTAGATGATACTTTATGATTTACACCTTTAGGAACAACAAATAAATCTCCTTCTTGCATGGTAAAAGGCTGTTGATGCTCTATTTCCATTATCAGTGATCCCATTAGAATGTAGAATAATTCATCTTCGTTTTCATGGGTATGCCAAGGGACTTTCCCTCCTTTAATTTTAGCGATTTTTACATATTCATTATTTACTTCAGCTATTATTTTTGGTGAATAATAGGATTGTAATTTTTTAATTTGATCTTTTACGTTTATCATGTCAAATGTATTATTCTTCTTTTTTCAATAATTTGTTCAAGGTGTTTTTGGAACCCTCACTACCTAATTCAACTGCTTTTGTATAACACTTTACAGCCTTATCTTTTTGATTGTATTTTAAGTAAGCCTCACCCAATGAATCCCATAAATTACCATCTTCAGGGAATAATTTCACATTAAGTTTGAACAATGCTAAAGCCCAATCAGGTTGTTTTTCTTTTTTCAAACGGCTATAGCCAAGTCGGTTTAGTATGGCATGGTCGTTAAATTCATCGTTAAGTTCTTTTTTTAAATAAGCTGGTAGTTTTTCTGCATTTTTAGATGGATTGGTTTTCATAAATTCATGAATCAATTCATAAATGTTTTTTGAAATTGGGGTAGGGGTATAATTTGAATTAAAAACCATCTTACCAATTTCTCTGGCAACGTATTCTGATTTATTTCCTAAAAACGCATTTGTTATGTATATAACAACTACTTCATCGTCTACATATCTCACAAAATCCGCAAAATATAATCCATTACTACCATTATGAGCAACGATTTTAGTTTCTTTATTACTTTTAGATATTGCCCAGCCATAACCATAATACGATGTCATTTTATCATTCTCGGCTACATATGGTGTTTCTTGGATTTCTCTAGTTTTTGACGTTAAAACGACATTGTTTTTTAAAGCAACATGCCATTTGTATAAATCTTCAATGGTAGAATGAATGTCGCCTTTACCTATACTATACCAATGGTTGTTATTGTAAGGCAGATGTTGTTGGGTTGTTCCCCAATCCGCCCATTTCTCATCAGTTCTATTATAGTAGTACCCATGTGCTAGCTTTTCGCTATTAAAGTTAATGCTTTTATAACCTGTACTTTTTAAATGAGCAGGTTCAAATAGGTGTTCCTTTAGAAAAGCACTATAGGTTTGGCCTGAAACCAACTCTAATATAACTGTTAACATGATGTAGTTTGCATTTGCATATTGGTACTTTGTGCCAGGTTTAGAGTGTAATTCAGATTCAAAAAACTCTTTTAAAAATTGTTCTTTACTAGCTTCATCATATCTAAAACCTCCTGTTTTATTGGAAATTCCTGATGTATGCGTTAGTAATTGATGAATCGTTATATCGCTCTGATCAATAGGTGTTTGGGTAAAATATGAGCTTATTTTATCTGATGTTTTAATTTTTCCTTGTTCTACCAATTTTAAAATTGCAGATGCCGTAAATTGTTTAGTTACTGAACCAATATTAAAAACAGTTGCTGGTGAGTTGGGAATTTTATTTTTTCGATCTGCCCATCCGTATCCTTTAGACAAAATAACTTCTCCATGTTTAGCAACTAAAACAACTCCAGAAAAGCCATTTGTTTCGCTTGCCTCTAAATAAGCGTCAATGTTATTAAAGAGCTTTTTATTCGTGTTTTGACAAAAAACGCTGAAGGTTGAAAGCGTAATAAGTACAAAAAATAGTGTTTTAGTAAACGATTTCATTTTATGATTTTTTTTTACCACCATATTCTAACGCAGCACCTATGGCTATGCCTAGAACAAACCATAATTGCATATTTGAGGTTAAATAACCAACTACAGTTCCGAGTATAATTCCTATTCCTAATTTTACTCCTTTTTTACTTTTTTTAGTTTCCATTTTTTCAATTGATTATGATTTTACTTATTACTTTCAAAAGTAGTGTGGTAGACTGAATTTAAAGTTCTACTTTAAGAATCCGAACTAATTACAATTACTTAAATGAATTAAAAATAATAGGGTGGTTATTAGAAACAAACTCACTGAGATTTTCTTTAGATATCAATTTAGGATAAGTCATAATTAATAGATCAATTTTACTGTCGTCAGTACTTGATGGAACTTTATAATCATGCGTGTTTAACTTAAAACCTAATCGCTCATAAAACTGTATTCTACGTCTGTTAATTGAACTGTCTGGTAATTCAACCTCCAATACAATAGGCTTTGAAGCCTCATTTATATATTCTTCTAATATTTTCGCTCCATAACCTTTACTTCTGAGTTTTTGTGATACTGCGAAGTGATCAATATATTGAAAGTTTTTAAAGTCCCACCATAAAACAAACCCAATAAAAACATCCTCTTTTATATACACATCAAATTGATAACTAAGTTTTCCAAAAAGTTTGGATTGAGCCTCTAAAGTTCTTCTTTCATGTTCTGGAAATGCATCTTCATAAAGCTGCCAAGCCAATAGAAAATAGTTATCATTAATAGTTTTTATATTTATTTTGAACATAAGATTAATTATTAATCGGCAAACTGCACTCGAATTAATGGACTGTTAAACAAGCTTATAAATACTTTTACATTCATATGAAAGCTGCTTGCAGCTGTTTCTGTAAAGGCCTTCAATTCTGTGAGTTTTTCTTTATTGTAATACACACCATTTAACAATATACCATCAATACTTTCTGAATTTTGAATATTTTCTAAAGGATTTTTATTAAGTAAAGCCAAATCTGCTTTTTTACCTATATCAATAGTTCCATAATCTGAAATTTGATTTGAATACTTTGCAGGTACAATAGTTGCACTTTGCAATGCTTCAAGGTTAGACAATCCACTTCTTGTTAATTCATATAATTCATTG
Organism: Lutibacter litoralis; assembly: GCF_014646675.1. GTDB lineage: Bacteria > Bacteroidota > Bacteroidia > Flavobacteriales > Flavobacteriaceae > Lutibacter > Lutibacter litoralis. The sequence goes on from NZ_BMNS01000008.1 coordinate 16,691, forward strand.
TGTAAACTAAAACCAGCAAACACATAAGAGTCTGTAACATCGGTTCCTGCCATAATGGGTACACCCATTTTATTGGCCATCGCTACTTGCTTTTTTGAAGCTTCAAAAAATTGCTCACTTACACTAACCCCTTCACTTTCGAGATTTTTCTCTTTGTTATGGTTTGTGTCATATTTCCACCATAGCTGTTTTCTAACCTTGGTGATATATTTTAAATTTTCATTGTTTGTAAAGTTTTCTTTATGTGCATTGGCTTCAAACTTTAAGGTCTGCAAGGTTGGTGTCCAATAGGCTTTTTTTTGCTCCATTAAACGCATTAATGCTTTTCCTTGAACACTGTCAAACTGTTGTACAATCTTTGCTTTTGATTTCGAGAAATATTGCTTCCAATTTGTTGGGTTTTTTAAACTATCGGCTTCAGGAAAACACTCGTACATGAATATGCGCCCATGTTCAAAACTCTTTTGCCCTAAATTAACCGCTTCTTCTAAGCTTAAAAACATGGGTTTATGACCTGCCAAATGAAGACCATATTTTGGTGCCTTTTCAGCCAATGCTTTGTAAGTTTCTTTGGACAATTGTTGGTACACTTTTATAAAATCTACCTTTTCTTTTTTGTAAAAATGTAACAACGAATCTACCTGTGATGGATTTTGCAGTTTGAAAAAGCTTGGTGCATCTTCAGGAATGGCTTTTTCACCATCCATTTGGTAACTGCTTTGCAACAAATATCTCGGTGTGACTCTAATGTTATTTTCTAGGTCTTTATTCCATTGTAAACGTTCCTTACTACCCACCCAATAGCTGTCTTTCTCATTTAATTGACCAGACATATCTCTTACCCCAGTAATGCCATTTGCGATGTACAGTGGATGATGCAACCATTCTGAATGTTGATTTGAATGTGTATGCATATTCCATAATCCAGGTATTAAGAATTGACCACTACCATCGATAAGTAAGGCATCATCCGTAACTGTGATATGCGTAGTATCAATTTTTGTAATCCGAGAGTTTTCAATCAGAACAAATTGATTTTTTACAACTTTTCCTGTTACCACATCTACAATATTTACATTTTTGATAATGGTTTTTTCGAAAGACTTCGGTGGTTCTACGGTATTCGTTGGCCATAAATAAGCTGTTGCTATCACTACAACTACTAGAGCAATTAATGCGAAACTAACTTTAAAAAAAAATAAAACTTTTTTCTTCATTATTTAAAATCTATTATTTAGACAAAACTAAGTTGAAGCTATTCTTAAATTGTCCTGTTTTATAAATCCGAACGACTTAGTTTATATGCTCTAAAACCCATTTTGATATTTCTTTTAATGCTATAGGGGAAAATGTTTGCTCAATCTTTCTATACTCATCCATCTTTCCTGTGTCACATTCCTGAAAAAAGTGATTTAAGTTTTCTAATTCAAGTATTTTGTAATCTTTGTTGCCACCTTTAATCAAAGCTTGACGTATGCCATTTTGATTTATTTTGGCATTCACTTGCGTGTCTTTACTTCCATTTAAAGACAACACAGGGATTTGTAATTTTTCGATTTCATCAGCTGGATTGTATTGTAAAAAGTAACGTGACCATGGCTTTATACTTGTATTTACTTGATTGTTTATAAACGCATTTATATTTTTATCTGGCACATTTAAACCACTTAATATTGGTCTTAAAAAATTGTTATAGTGTTCTGTTAATTCTGTTTTAATTTCTTCTTCACTTTTATCAGAGGTAACAATAGCAATGGCTTTTCTTGAATTTTCCTCATACGCTTTTTCATCTTTCACTGGAAACTGACGTAATGTTTTTGACTGGATTACCGATAATTCTGTTCCAGAAATTCCAGTAGAAGCCAATAAGACCATAAAAGCAACATCGTTTGTATTATTTGCAGCTAATGGTGCAATGATACCACCTTCGCTATGCCCAATTAAACCAATATTCTTTTTGTCTACATCTTTTCTAGTTTTTAAGTAAGCGATGGCGCTTAAAACATCTTTAGAAAAATCTTCTGTGGTTGCACTACCAAAATCGCCAGTAGATGCTCCTTGACCACGATCATCGAAACGCAATACACCAATGCCTTGTTTTGTAAGATGATCTGCCAAGACTAAAAAGGGTTTGTGTCCCATAAAAGTTTCGTCTCTGTCTTGTGGACCGCTTCCACTAATTAATATTGCTACTGGAAATATGCCGTTTTTATTAGGTAACGTTAAGGTACCAGCTAAAGTTATATTTGCTTCGTTATTTTTAAACACTACCTCTTCTTCATAGTAGGGATATGGTTTTACAGGTTCTTGAGGTCTGCGTTGGTCTGCTATTTCTACGCTTCCTTTTTTTAAATTTAGCTCCATTTCAATACCACCTTCTTTATAGTTTCCTTCAAATTGTTGCAATTCACTATTGAAGTTTGCTATATAAGACATCCCGACATTTGAACCATCAATTATTAGCTTTCCGTTTGTAAACGTTGTTGCTGTAGGTTTAATTCCAGAAACTCTAAATGTGGGTACATTCATTATTGCCGAATATTTTCCATCTTCTTGTTTAATGTTAAAAATAAAGGTTATTTCTTTTTCACCTCTTTTAGCTTTTCCGCTCCAATCCCCTGATAAATCTTGAGAAAATGCGCTTGCTATAGATAGTATAAATAGTAATGTAATTGATATAATTGTTTTCATTATTGGATGTGTTTTTTCCTGTCGAATACTATTCGACTTTTAAAAATTAGTAATTTGTTTGTTGTTAAATCTTGTTTGAGTTATTCTTCTAATTCCTTTAGTATATTGTTAGCCGAATCAGTTGCTTTTTTATATTTTTTTAAAACCCACTGTGAGAATATAAATAAGACTCCAATTCCTGAAGGTACCAACCAGTTCAGTTTTTCTGTCATTGTAAAAACATCAATGCCTTTCATAATTTTACCAAATACAATCACCAAAGCAATAAGCACCAGAAAACTTGCATAAAAACTTGTTTTTTGAATTTGCATAAACTTGGCTTTTCCCTTAGCATATGCTGCTACAGTTTCTTTAAAAGTGCTTTTAGATATATGCACGGATTTCATTTTTTGAATTGATTTTAAAGACAGCACAGGCAACACCAAACAAGCGATGATTGCAAATATACCTGTAAGCTGTAAATACCATATATCTAATGAGTTAAAATTGCTAATAATATAGATTACGGCAGCAAAACAGATAAGTGCAGTTATAGATTCTGGAATAGAGATAGATCGCATTTTAGTATCAAAACGTTCTTTAGTCATATCAAGAATTAATTGATCGGTCAATATTTTTTGTTGGTCAACTTTTTGACTCATATCTTCCCAAAGGGATTTCATTTCTTCAAGTTCCATACGATTGTTATTTTTTAATTTGTGATTTTAATTTATTTTTTATTCTGGCTAAACGTGTACCAATATTGGTAGCAGTAAAACCTGTAATTGCAGCAATTTCATCATAGTTTTTGCCTTCTAAGTGAAGTAGTATGATTCCTTTTTCTACAATACTGAGTTTTTTTATATGCGCATATAAAAGTGTAATTTGCTCTTCCATAACCGTGTCGATTTCGTCCATTCTGTTTAAAAGAGAATTGTCTATGGGTACTTGGATTCCTTTTCTCTTTTCTTTTTTTAAATTACTGATTGCAGTATTTAGTGCAACACGATACATCCAAGTGCTAATTTTTGAATTCTTTTTAAAAGAGGGGTAAGATTTCCAAAGTTGATATACAATTTCTTGATATACATCTTTTTGATCTTCGGCACTATCGGCATAAAGCCTTGCAACTTTATAAATAATGCCTTCGTTCTCTTTTATATTTTGAAAAAATTCCTCTTTTGTATGCATTTAAAGATTAATTACATTCTATTAGTATTTGAAATACTCAAAAAATCACAAAAAAATGTATTTTTATTTTAGGAACTTAATATTGGGTATATAAATCATCATTAAAGCATGTTTCCAAATTCTTTAGCTTGAGCATCTTTGCTACGACCCATAATCGAACCTATTACCATTCCACCAATTAATCCTAGAGAAATGCCTAACGAACGTTCTAGATTAGATAAAATTGCAACTCCAAAAAGCAAACCAAAGACTAACCCTAAACCCCCATATAAAGTTGTGTAATATCCTTTGGAAGTCAATGAAAACTCATCTTTTAAATAGTTCTCAAATTTACTAAGTGCGTTTTTGAAAAACTTTTTTCTGTTCACCGGATTTGATTTTAAATTTAAGCTATCCAGTACCATTTCTATAGAGTGAATTTGGTCTGTAGTGAAAGCTCTCTTTTCTAATTTTTTTAGAATCTCAATAAATTCATTATAAACCTTGATTTCCGATTTTTTAGTTGTTTCAGTTTTTAAACTTTCAAAAAAGTTAAGTGCGTTTTTTTGTGTCATAATTTATACTGTTTTCTTGGTTAGTGGCACAGATCAAAAATTATTACACCTAAAATTCATATTTTTTAAAAACTTAAATAAAATACTTGATAAACAGTTGATTAGCTTCTTAAACTTTCAATGTCAGTCATCAATTCTTCTAATTTTTTGAATATTCTTCCGTAAACAAGATTTAAATCCCATTTATAAATCCGACCTCCAAAATACGCCAATAAAACTAAAATTAATATGACAATAACGATTCCTATTAGTGGGATTCCAAATATTAAATAGATGTCAGGAAAACCTTTGAGAATTTCATCTAGAAGTCTTTCACCTAAAGGCATACCTTCTGCATCTTTAAACCAAAATCCTAAAATCAATGATATAAATATAATTGGGTACAAAAATCTTGACATTTTTTTATTGATAGCTATCTGTTTGTTTATCCATCGGTTAAATGCTTTTAAGTATTGATAACTACTTATGCCTAGATCAATTTTCTCTAAATCGTTTAATAACTTCTTATTAATAAAAACAAGCACTGAAAGGGTAACAAAAAATATGATACCTGTTATTGGAATACCTACAAAAAATGAGATAATTAAAAAAGCAAATGAGAATGCTATAATTGCAATCAAATTAATTTTAAACATCCTTTTAAATTTATCAATGATATGAATGGATTTTTGGTTATAAAGGTTGTTTACTTTAGGTGCAACTAATGCGTCACTCTTAAGAAAACCTTCTTTCCATATATTTTCAATTGATCTTTCCATCTAATATTTTTTTTAATCTAATTTTAATTCTTTTAACTCGTACACCAATATTATTTGGGTTTGTACCTATAATTTCAGCAATTTCCTTTTGCGATTTTTCTTCTAAATAAAGCATAATGATTGCTCTATCTATTTCCGATAGTTTTCTAATAGCATCGTATAATAAATTTAGAGATTCGTCTGAAAACGCGAAGTTGTCTTCGGTTTCTGCAGTAGTTATAGAATCAGATACAAAATGTTGAACATTATTTTTCTTTTTTTTAAGTAAGGTTAAACAAACGTTTAATGAAATCCGATACACCCAAGTGCTCCATTGCGATTCCTCACGAAAGTTGTCTTTACTTCTCCAAATTTGTAAACACACTTCTTGGTAATAATCTTCAAAATCTTCTTGCGAGTTTGTATAAGCTCGACATAATTTAATAATTATTCCAGCAAATGGTAAAATGGATGTTTTATAAAAATCGCTACTCAATAGTCTTCTTTTTATTGGTTAGTGGTTAAATAAAAGATTTATTACAGGTAAAAGATAGTTTTTTTTTAATAAGTAGCATTGGTTCTAGAAAGATTGCATTTATAATTACATCTATTCATCTAAACTATGGAAATTAATTAAAATATTTAGTACTTCTGTCAATTAAAAGTTTTTATAATTGCTAAGCAATTTATCTATAATTCAAATCCTAATGAATTTCCTTCATTTGATTTGAGGAAGTTTTTTGGAGTTGTACCTTCTATTTTTTTGAAAAACGTATTAAATACAGTTTTAGAGTTAAAACCACTATCATAAGCCACAGCCATAATTGTTAAGTCTTTGTTTTCTTCTAAAAGTACTCGTTCTTTAAATTCCTTAACCCTAAATGTATTTACATATTCAGAGAAGTTTTTTTGAAATCCGAGGTTTAATAATTGAGATACATAATTTCCTGGAAGTTCTAAATAAGAGGCTAAATCTTTTAATGATAAATCTGGGTTTAAGTACAGTTTATAGTCTATCATAATTTGCTCCAGCTCTTTGCTGTACTTTTTAATTTCGTTAGTATCCAACAATACTTGTTTGTACTTTTTCTTCTGTTTGTAATTTAGATTATCAGGAATGGCTTTAAGCATGATGTCTTTAAACCTTTTGTGGTGTTTTAAAGGCTTAAGAATTGGTGATGGATTCAATAATAAAATTAATGGCAACCGGTTATCGTATGCTTGAGTTATTAAATCAACTACCTTTTCATTATTACCTAACAAGGCATTTACTAATATCAAAAATGTAAATGCTTTATCTACTAGTCCTGTTGTTAAATAGGTTTCTAATTCTTTTAATCCATCATTGCACTTTTCCGTTTCATTGAGCTTTGCATAACACATAGTTTCACCTCCTAATTTGGTGAGGTCTTTCACAGAAACTCCTTCGAGTGAACCGAAATATGTTAAAGCTTCATTTGGGTTGCCTGACATTAATAAACAAAACCCTATATAAATTGGTGGAAAGGGTAACATTGGGTCAAGCTCCAATGCCTTTTTAAAAAAAGGTATTGCAGTGGTGTAATCTTCTTGTAAGTAATATAAAAACCCCTTATAATGATGGTTGATAGCGGCATAAGGGTCTAACTGTAACGCTTTGTCAAGATAATTACGTGCTGCATCTAATTTTCCTTCCACTGTCAAAAAATTAGAAATGGTTAAGTAAATATCGTCTGCTTGTTGAATCTCCAAAGCCTTATTGGCATGTTCGTAAGCTTTCTTAAGATTCCAGTTTTGCCAACATTCTATCCAAGCCAAATTCAATTGTGACCTTGATGAGTTTGGGTCTAGCTCTAATGCCTTTAACAAATAAGGCTGGGCCTTCTCGTATGCTTCAAATGCAGGTAAAAGCCCCATCGTTCCCATATTAAAATAGGCTAGATTTATATCTAGATAGGGATTTGAAAAATTGGGTGATTTATTTATTACTTCTTTTAAAATATTGATACCCTTTATAGAGTTTTTATAATCTAGTTTCATGATGTAGTACCTTCCTTTCAAATATTCTCTATAAATAGCTATAGGTACATCAATAGGCTCTACTAACTTATCTTCGATTTCAAGATGCCCTATGTGTTCACGTAATTTTTCAGCAATAAATAGACTTATTTCATCTTGTATTTCAAAAACATTTTCTGGATTTCTATCAAAGGTTTCTGACCAGAAATGAAAATCGTCTACAGTATCAATCATTTGCACTGTAATGCGCATTTTATTTCTAGATGTTTTAACACTGCCTTCAATAAAGGTAGCTACCTTTAATTGTTCTCTTATCTCTTTAGCTGTTACTGTTTTATTTTTAAAATAAAATGATGAGGTGCGAGAGGTTACAGAGAGGTCTTTTATTTTCGCTAAAGCGTTAATAATTTCTTCTGTTAATCCATCGCAGAAATATTCGTTTTCAATATTGTTACTCATATTGACGAAAGGAAGTACTGCTATGGATTTATTATCTATCATTATATTTTATTATGCTTATCTCTTTTAAAGATTATTCAAATTTTAATTTTGGTAAATCGTTTACTATAGCTACTGTTTGAACACTTACGTTAATTATACTCAATATGAGGTTTAAAATGTAACTTGGGTTTTCTACTTCTTTACTCCAATTGTTAGGGCCGTTTTAATACCTGATTTTTTATCTACTTTAACTTGGCTTCTATTTAATATCCAATCTATTGCCTTTCACCATATTAGTATTACCTCTTTGTCTCGTAATATGAGCATCTGATCATATTGCAACAGGTTTTATAAGTTCATTTTGCATCTGATGACCATTTACGTAATGTTTGCCCTAATAATGCTATTGATGGTACTAAAAAAAACAATATTAAACCACTATTGTTTGTTTCGTGTTCTGCTATTCGTAATGAACTGTGCTTAAATGCAAACTTTTAATTCATTATATTTTTGTTTTGATGTTACAATTGCAAATACTTGTTTTAACAGTTTGTTTGCCAATGCCACTTTATAACACTTTCTGGTTTCCCCTTTTATTTTCATTTTACAAACATAGAATGATGTAAATGTTTTACCTGTACCACAAGTCATTATTAATTTACCTCGATCACTTTCTTTAAAATGTTCGTGGGTTTTATTAAGTGCTTCTTGTTGATGAGGTCGTAATGTTTTTTTATCATTTCTGGCTAAATCTCCTGTAATACCTTTTTGAAGTCTTTCCCATTCAACGGGTGCATATTGTAAATCTGTAAGGTTTATTCTTGTTACAGGAGGGTCTTGATTTCCAATAGTTTCTTCTGCATTACTACCCCATTTATTAGTTGTTGAAACCCAAATTCTTTTATCAAAACTAACCGTTTGTAATTGGTAATTTTTAAATTCACGACTTGATGTTGAAAGGAAAGAATCAACTTCTGCTTTATTTATAAGTCCATCCTCTTTGTAACACTTACATTGGATTGCCCAATAATCATCTTCAAAAGTCAACGCTATTAAATCAATATCTGTGTCTTTACCACCAAAATCTTTATTACCTGGGAACTTATTCCACATCCAAACGTATTTTAGAGTATTTGAATACGTTGGGTCTCTTTGCAAGTATGCTTGTATTAATCTTTCAAATCTATTTCCTTTTTCTCTTTCAGAAAATGATTTATCTCTGCAGTATTGTAATATTTTATTGAATTGGGTTGGTGTAGCCATTAAAAAATATCAATTTTGGTTTAGCTATTTTAAAATTTTAACCAAATTTAAAATTAAATATAAGATGAGACAAAAATTTAAGATGAAATTGAACGTTAAAATTGATTTGTCAAAATTTTAATTGTCCTTAATTGAAATTATTTGTTCTGTCGTTATTTTTTAAAATACACTTTCAATTTAAATTGATACTGATTGTGAGTTGGTTGTTGAAATTTTAATACACGTCTTTAAAAATCAATATTTATTTATATATTTGGTTATGTGCAAAACATAAGTTTTGTACAATCTTTTTAAGCTAAAAGTGATTTTAGCAAAAGTTCTTCTGAGCGTAAGCTCATTTCATAGCAATTTTTTTTAACCCACCTCTTTTTTTATTTCATAGCTAATTTTTGAGGTGGGTTTTTTCATTGTCTTTTTAGTTAGGAACTATATTAAAAAGTCCATACTATAGAAGTTCTTATTTATTTTTAAAACTTTAGTTGTTTTTTAAAACTGATAAGAATCATTACCTATTATGACATTCCTCATTTTAAAATGCTAATGTTACATATACATTTGTCATCATAAAACAAAGTTCATTGAAATAAAAAACTATAATTCCATTTCAAATGTGGAATTAAAAACCTAAGAAACAAGAAGATTTGGCTTCCTGTTTTTTATTAAAAGTATAAGTTTTCAATATAGTGATATGTTGGGGGCTGAAATGAAGAGGTTTGTTGTATGCTGGCTGTAGTTAATTTTAGTATCTCTTTAGCAATGAATGGATATAAAAAATTAATCGATTGATGGCAGCAATTAAACAACTTCAGGAAACAGGAAGTTTCGGCTTCCTGTTTTTATCAAAAGTATAAGTTTTCAATATAGTGATATGTTGGGGGCTGAAATGAAGAGGTTTAATTTACGCTGACTACACTTAGTTTTAGTATCTATTTAGCGATGAATAGGTGTTAAAATTAATCAATTGACAGTGGCAATTGAACAACTTCAGAAAACAGGAAGTTTCGGCTTCCTGTTTTTATTTATAAAATAATTAATTATTTTATTTGTTTTCGTATTCGTGGATGTTTAATATTACTTTCTGTGATCAACTGAAGCTTAATTTAAGTTAACAAGATTACACATCTCATGTGATCTACTTCTAACTCTGTTTCCATATCGTTTTTCTAATTCCTGGGCATTGAGGTTTCTGGTTTTCCTTTTCTTTTTTTCATTGCCGAAAAAAGACACAAAAAAGTCTAGACTGATTTTAATTTATTTTAATTCTAGCGTTTTATACATTATCGCATCCAGACCACTAGTTTTTTGGATGCTTAGCCATTTCTAAAACTTGAATTCTTACAGAAATTAAACTAGGTCGGCTACATACAAAACCTACATTCTTTTATCCTTTGAGTTGCTATTAAAACTAATAAGGTTAAACATTGCTCGCATTCTGCTGCGAACTCGGTTTCCATATCTTTTTTCTAGTTCTTCGGCGTTAAGGTTAGTAGTTATGTGGGTTTTTATTTTGAACTGGTTTTGATGAGATCCTGAAACAAGTTCAGGATGACGTGTAAATAGGTCATATCGAGAAAGCAGGATTTCGCCCATTACGTTGAGGTCTTTTCCGTAATGGCTTCCTGTTGGCTCCACTCCTAAATCGTCAAAACAGAAATTTTTGGATTGGTTGTATTGCTCCAGGGTTTCAAAACCGGAGGCGTTGAAGCTGAATACAATATTTCTTGTTGGAATAATTTCATAGCTTGTTTTGTGGGGAGCTAAGTGTAATAATAATTTCATTAAAGAGGTTTTTCCACATCCTACTGGTCCTGTTAGTAATATTCCTTTGTTGGTATCTATTCCCATTTGAGCACAACTGTAATGGTCTTGGATGTAGTAACAACACAATTTAAAAATTAGTGGTTCATCTTCTTTGTAGATTTTAAAGTTTTTTCCGAATAGTAAATGTCCTTTGATGTTGAGGTAGGTTTTTATTTTTTTGAAATCGTAATGTACTGTGTTGTTTATTATTTCTCCGATTTGGAATTTTGAGGTGCCTTCGATTTTTATGTGTGGTGATATGCTCATAGCTTTTGGTTTTTGATTGTGGTGTTTTAAAAATGATTTTCAAATATTTTTTAATCCCTTTCATTTTGCCTTGATGCAAAACGAAACAAAAAATCAAGACTGATTTTAATTTCATTGAATTCTACGTTTGTTTCGCTGTCGACACCAGACCGCTGCGCTCTTTGGTTTACTCCTGTGCTTCACAAACTGGAATTACTACTGAAATTTAAATAGGTCGAGTTTTCATAATTATAATTTTTTCAAAGTGGTTCATCGTAATTTTTGTTTTGTTTAGTATGGAGGTTGTCTTGAAAATGGTCAAGTGGTAAATTGTTTGATTTTTTTTGAATTGTCAATTTCATTTCTTCAGCTTTTAGCATCCAACTTCTGGCCGTAGCTTGCCAATCGACCATTTTTGCTTTTCCTCCAACTTTCCATCCAATTCCCTGGTAATGATTGAAAAACTTTTTAGCTTCTAGTTCCGGGTAATTTTCTTTTTTGAAAAAATCTAAAATCAATTTTTCCTTTGCGGTTGCCTCTAGTTTAATAAAGTTTATATTTTGTTTATTAATGTTTGTATTAGATACCAGAGCTTGTCCGTTTATGGTAGAGTCTAAATACAAGTCTTGCTTATTGCTTGTACTGAAATTAAACAACTTCACTTTACTGCCTTTAAATGGATTGTGTGAAGGACTGTAAAGAATATATTTCCAATGACTTAGCTCTTTAATACAGCGGTGGTATGTTGTATTAGAGCCAATTTTAGAAAACTTCATTATTTCTTCTCTATTTATATAAAATTCATTAGGAAAACGGTTGTAGTTCCAAAACTGAAATAAGGCAATGTATAGGCTTATATGTGTTGGATTTAAGCGTGTGTCTTTTGAAAATTGATCTAGTACACCGTTTAGATGTTTGATGTAGTTCATTTGTTGAAAAGTTTTTTATTACCTACTTTATTGCTTTGATAAATTCTTCTTTTCATTTTTGTCTTGACACAAAAACGAAACAAAAAAGTCAAGACTTATTTTAATTTCTTTGAATTCTGTCATTTTATCCACTATCACATCCAGACCGCTGCGCTCTTTGGATGCTTAACAGCTTCTAAAATTTGAATTACTACAGAAATTCAAATAGGTCGGGAATTTAAAACTTATTATGAATGCTATTTTCTTTCATTACTTTTTCAATTTCCTCAGCATCATAAAAAATGATACCTCCAATTTTGGTATATGGAAGCGTTCCGTTAATCCGTAAAGTTTGAAGTGTTCCTGGACTGACTTTTAATAGTTCCATTAACTCACTTGATTTTAAATACTTCTTCACTCCTGATGAGTTTGTCTTTTCTAATAGTATTTTAAATTCCTCTAATAATTCAATTTTGAATTCTCTTAAATCATCTGTAGTAATAATTTGCGTTGGCATTTTTCAGCTTTTTTTAATTAATAATTTTTTATAGCGATTTGACTTTCGTGCTACAAAACTGTGAAGTTTTATCGAGAATTCTTCGGTAGTCGGGTCCAACTACCGAAGAAATTTAACATTTATAAAACGTTTACTAATTAATTCTTAACGTTTTATCAAAATATAAAATTTTGAAGAAGCGTTAGTTTAGGAATTTTCGTTTAAAAAATGACTGAAAACCACAAAATTTGAGTTGAAAAATGGTGTTTTTTAAGCAAAAAACACTTGATTTTTGATTTTCGGTAGTCGGGTATAACTACCGAAAAATTTTAACATTTCTTTTTTTTGTATTGTCTTGACAAATAACAAATTATCTTCTTTGCTATTCAGATTGCATTTTTTGAAGTAGTCGTATTTTCATTAAATCAAGAAATTTTGTAGGGTCTTTTTCTCTTGCTTTAATTTAGCTATATGTTTTGTAAATATTGCCAAGATCTAGATTGAATAATTCCTTACATACCAAAACTAGTTTTTTCATTTCTGCTTCACCATTTCGTATTGCTCCAGCAGCATTTAAACCATATAATAATTCTGTTAATTCTGTTTTAGTTCCAGTCCACTGTAAATCTTCTAATATTGGAGGTTTTACTTCTTTTACTTTTCTGTTTTTGTCTTCTTGTTTAAGTATTAAAAGTTCCGTTGCGTAAAACTTTGTAACTAAGTCATAGGCTATTACTTCAGCTGCTTTTATATCGTGACTTGTTGAAAATTTTGGATCTTTATCTAATAGAAAGACATTGCTAAACAAATCTAATTGACTGTTACCTCTTGTAAAGTATTTATCATCTAAACTACAACCGTTTTGGGTGTAATATTTAAAGAATTCTAGATTTCTTTTTTTTCGAGTTTCGATTTTTTTTAAAGACTTCCTAATAAAATTTCTTTAATTAGAAGTACTCGCTTTTGGTTTTTCTATTAGAAACGTATTTTTAGAAGATAAAAAGATTAATTGTCCGAGTATTTTTGGTTTTTGGTATTTAAAAAAAATGATTTCATCTTCTTTTGAAGTGAAATCATTTGTTCTTATATAAACTCTTAGTTGATTTAAAAATTCTCTTGTAAAATTAATGCTTTCATTAATTTTTTTTAATTCATCCTGCTTTGAATCGTTTATAATAGTAATTCTAAACTTATAGTTTTCTATAAGTGTTTCAATTTCTTTCATAGATTTTTAGGTTAGCTAGTTTAAAAAGCCAAAATACTAAAAATCATTAAATTATAGTTAATCACTTGATTTTTGATTCTGTTTGTCATTTTTTTGATTGGATTTATTAGCTAATAAGACCTTAAGTGCATTCATATCATCGCTTACTTTTCGTTCAATTACCCTAGCATAAATTTGAGTTGTTGCTAATTTAGTATGACCTAATAACTTGGAAACAGTTTCGATAGGTACCCCGTTTGTGAGAGTTACTGTTGTGGCAAATGTATGTCTTGCCATATGAAATGTTAGATTCTTTTTTATTTTGCATAGCACTGCTAACTCCTTCAAATAACTGTTAATTTTTTGATTTGAAAATTTAGGAAATAGAGTACCATTTGCTTTAGCCCTAATACTATTAGCATATTTATCAATTAAACAGCTTGCCTTTTCTAATAGCGGTATTTTAACTGGTGTATTCGTTTTTTGCCTTTTTGTGATAATCCATATATTTCCATCTATACCTTTAGAAATATTGTTCGTTGTTAATTGCATTATATCTATATATGCAATACCCGTATAACAACTAAACACAAATAAATCTCTTACCAATTCTAATCTTTTTATTGAACTACTAAACCCTTCTATTGTTTGTAAATCTTCCTCTGACAAAAATTCTCTTTCACTTTTAATAAATGAAGACCTGAACTTTACAAATGGGTCTCTTATAATCCATTCCATTTTAAAAGCAATTGTTACCATTTTTCTTAACCGTTGAATATGCTTCATTACGGTATTATTTCCAATTCTTCTTTGATGGTCGGTAGGTTGATAGGAACGTAAAAAATCTTCAAATCCAATTATAAATGAATAGTTTAAATCTTTTAAATAAACATCGTTTGTCTTGAACTCCTTTTTTATAAACTTTCGCAAATAGTTTTGGCTTGATTTATAATGTCTCATTGTATCTTTATGAAGTTTATAAGCCATTTTATCATTATGATATGTAATCAAATATTCCATTGATTTGAACACTTCATCCTCTCCCAAAAAATTTGATTTTATCGCCTGGGCAGTAATCAGTTTATCTTCTAACTTTAAGTTCTGATAACTTTGAAAAAGTTTTACTTTTACTTGTTCAATATAATTGTTTGTAATTCGTGCTTTCTGACTGTTTCCTATTATTTGTGATTTGTTTTTATCCCAGGCAGAAACATCTACATCTTTTTTTAAGCTAATGTTAACTCGCTTTTGATTCACCGTTATCCTTGCATACAGTTTTGCCTGATTCGTTTTTGAATTTGATTTTTTTATCCAAATTAGGATTGAAAATGTGGTTGAAGTTTTCATAGTTGTCGTCTTTTTTAATGTTAAACTTTAATTCAGACGAAAGTCAAATCAACTATAGTAAAAATAACCTTTTTAGATACTAGCTTTTTGGTAACCTATCATTTAAAATATTTGATATAATTCAGCTGTTATCCTCTTTAGACAACAATTAGAAAACCTAATGTTTTCAAGTCCTTCAGCTAAAATTCGGTTACCTTTTTCAAATTTTTATTTTGGTAACCGATTTGTGAACCTTTTATATCAAAACATATCAAATTATATGATGGCTCTAAAACTACAAAACCTTGTAAATCATAGGATTTACAAGGTTTTAACACTATTTGATAAGTGCTGTAGTGATCGCGACAGGATTCGAACCTGTGACCGTCTGCTTAGAAGGCAGATGCTCTATCCAGCTGAGCTACGCGACCATTATTCTAAAAATAAGATAAACTTAATTGTTTATCAATTTGTCGGGGTGGCAGGATTCGAACCTGCGGCCTCCACGTCCCAAACGTGGCGCGATAACCGGGCTACGCTACACCCCGAAACGATTATCTAAATTTTGCGGAGAGACAGGGATTCGAACCCTGGCGACAGTTACCCGTCGACAGATTAGCAATCTGCTCCATTACCACTCTGGCACCTCTCCTTTAAAAATATGTATATGAACTTATTTTTGCGAGTGCAAATGTAGCATTAGAAATGCATTTACACAACATTTTTTAACTTTATTTACAGATTTTTTATTCTATTTTATTCTGGATATTCAATTCGTAAATGATAAATATTCTTTAACTTCTTCTTTAACACCTTTTTAATTATTTGCAACTCCTTAAATGTTATGTCTGCATTCATAAATTGGCCGTCTTCCATTTGTTTATTTACAATCTTTTCAACTAAATTATCAAATGCCTGTGCTGTTGGTTCTTTAATACTTTTTGAAGCTGCCTCTACCGAATCACACATCATTAAAATTGCCGTTTCTTTCGAAAAAGGAATAGGTCCAGGATATTGAAAATACTTTTTATCTGGTTTGTTCCCAATCAGTTCTTCTTCTCTTTTATAAAAATAATACACCAAAGTCGTACCATGGTGTGTTCTTATAAAATCTATAATTCTATCAGGCAATCTATTCTTCTTTGCCAATTCAACACCTGCAATAATATGATTTATAATTATAAGCGCGCTGTCTTTTGGGGTTAATTCGTTATGAGGATTTACATTTGTCGATTGATTTTCTGTAAAATACATTGGATTCATCATTTTACCAATATCGTGATACAAAGCTCCTGTTCTAACAAGCATAGAATTTGCCTGTATTTCATTTGCACAGGTTTCAGCTAAATTTGCTACTTGTAACGAATGCTGAAAAGTTCCTGGAGCTTTTTCGGCTAATTCTCTCAAAAGCTTCGAATTTGTATTAGAAAGCTCTTTTAAAGATTCATCTGAAACTAAACTAAATAGTTTTTCAAAAACATAAATTAATGGCAACACAAACAACGTGGCTCCCCCATTTATTGTAAAATATACTAACTTTTCCCAATCTAAATTTTGTGCATTTCCTTCTTGAATAATTGAAAAAGCAAAATATGCTACAAAATAAACAAAGGTAATTTGAATAACGGAAATAAATAAATTCGCTCTTTTGTACAATTCAGAAATTGTTAAGATAGTTACAATCCCGGCTATTATTTGTAAAAAAATAAATTCAAAGCTATTTGGAACAATAAAACCTAATAATAATACAGTTAAAACATGAGTAAACAACCCTAATCTTGCATCAAAAAAAGCTTTTAAAACCAAAGGTAAAATTACGATTGGAGCAATATAAATGTATTTTGCGTCGTACTTAACAATGAGCGTAATTAATAAAACAATTAAAATTATATTAAAAAATATAAAGGTTATTTTTGTGTTATTTTCAAAAATTTCTATACGGTACTTTCTTAAAAAAAGTAATAGCATTAAAAATGCTAATGATACCAAAATTGTATATCCAGATACAATCCAATTATAATTAGATTTACTCCAAACCTGAGATTCAAACTCACTTTTAACCGAGTTTAAAATTATTAGTTTTTCTCCCTCAACAATATCCCCTTTAAAAATAATTCTTTCATTTTCAGAAACTAATCCTTTAGTATAAGAGATTTTACTTAAATTTTCTTGAAGTACCATTTCTGTAAAATCAGTGTCAAATGCTACATTCGGTTTTAATCCTTCGTAAATAATGTTTAAGACTATATTTTCTTCTTGTGTAAAAGGTTCGTTTCCTATTTTTGAATTAATAAAACTTAAAATTTGTGATGCCTTAAAAAGTTTATTTGCATCAATTTCCTGACTTTTATTTCCTTTTCTAAGTGTAACTAAATCAATCTCCGGCTTAATATCTACAGATGATTCTAAATATCCAAATTCATATATATCATTGGTTATTTGTAAAGCTAAATCTCTTAATTCTATTTTTTTAGTTTCGGTTAATTCAGAATTATATAGTGCATCTTCAATTTTAGAATTTATAGCATCTTTTACTTGTACAACAATTTGTTCATCATACTTGAAAAATTGCTTAGACAATTTGGTTATTTGTTCTTTTTCAATAGCTATTTCTTCTGGAGTTTTCTGAATAGCAAAATCAAAAGGAGCATAATAATTTTCATATTCCCACGGCTTTCCTTTTTGGAATTCATATTTAAATTGTCCACTTTTAGGAAACAAATAAACCACTAAAATTATAGTAGCGATATATAAAAATAATTTATATATTAAAGAATGATTTACAAGTAATTTATTAATAATGTTTTTCACGAAGTATCCGTTTGCAATTCAAAAATAACAATAATTATTCTATTTGCAGTCGGTTTTACTCTTTTAATAACGCTTCAACCTTCTCAGGTATATTTTTAAGCGTCCAACTACTGTAATTAGTAAATCTTCTGGAATACATATTGGAACAAATTTATGCATATATTTTAAGTGTTATATATTACAAAATTAAACGCTACTTTAAAAATCGATAGATTCCTTAAAATTGATTAAATTCGCAGTTGAAAACATGTTTAAATGAATTTTGTTGAACAAAGTAAAAGTAATTCTTTGTAAAAATTAATAAAAAAATGAGAGAAGTTGTAATTGTTTCCGTTGCCCGCACTCCAATTGGTACTTTTTTAGGGAGTTTAGCTTCTATTTCTGCCCCAAAACTGGGTGCTATTGCTATAAAAGGAGCTTTAAATAAAATAAATTTAGATCCCAATTTAATTGACGAAGTTTTTATGGGAAATGTAATTTCTGCAGGACTTGGTCAGGCCCCTGCTAGACAAGCTGCTATTTTTGCAGGTATCCCAAAAAATGTACCTTGTACTACCATAAATAAAGTTTGTGCTTCTGGTATGAAATCTATAATGTTAGCTGCTCAAGCAATTAAAGCTGGTGATGCGGATATTATAATTGCTGGTGGTATGGAAAATATGAGTAGCATTCCTCATTATATTTCAGGAAGAAAAGCTACAAAACTTGGAAATATAAATGTAGTTGATGGTCTTTTATTAGATGGACTAACAGATGTTTATGACCAAAAGCATATGGGTACTTGTGGTGATTTATGTGCTTCAGAATATAATTTTTCTAGAGAAGATCAAGATAATTTCGCTATAAAATCTTACAATCGTTCGGCTAAGGCTTGGGAAAACGGTAATTTTAAAAATGAAGTTGTTCCTGTTGAAATTCCTCAAAGAAAAGGAGATCCCATTTTATTTTCTGAAGACGAAGAATACAAAAACATCCTTAAAGAAAAGATCCCAACATTAAGACCTGTTTTTAGCAAAGATGGTACGGTAACCGCTGCAAATGCTTCTACTTTAAATGATGGTGCAGCTGCGTTGGTTATTATGAGTTTAGACAAGGCAAACGAGTTAAACTTAAAACCATTAGCAAAAATTAAAGGCTATGCAGATGCTGCTAACGAACCTAAATGGTTTACAACTGCTCCTGCAAAAGCACTTCCTAAAGCATTTGCCAATGCTGGTATTTCTAAAAACGAAGTTGATTATTTTGAATTAAACGAAGCTTTTTCTGTTGTTGGATTGGCAAATATTAAAATTTTAGAATTAGATCCGGAAAAAGTAAATGTTAATGGTGGTGCTGTATCTTTAGGTCATCCACTTGGAATGTCTGGAGCAAGAATTGTAATTGCTTTAACTTCAGTTTTAGAACAAAACAACGCAAAAATTGGTGCTGCAGGAATTTGCAATGGTGGTGGTGGCGCAAGTGCAATTGTAATTGAAAGAATGTAATTTTATTGTATGCAGTACGGCATTTGTAATTTAAGTATTATCCCTGTTAGAATTGAACCTAACGACACTACTGAAATGGTTTCTCAAATATTATTTGGAGAACATTTTAAAGTACTAGAATTAAGAAAAAATTGGAGTAAAATTAGAGTAGCTTTTGACAATTACGAAGGCTGGATCGATAACAAACAATACGAACAAATTTCTGAAGAGACTTTTAGAACTTTAGAAAGTTCCGATTTAACTCTAGCAGCTGAATTAATTGACTTTGCAACGGACAAAAACAACCAGTTTTCAACAGTTTGCATGGGCTCAAACCTGCCTTTTTACAATACTAAAAATCTTATTTTAAATACTACAAAATTTCAGTATGATGGCACCATACTAAATTCAAAAATACCCAAAAATTCAATTATTGATATTGCTTATAAATATTTAAACACACCCTATTTATGGGGTGGAAAAACACATTTTGGAATTGATTGCTCAGGTTTTACACAAATGGTCTATAAACTTTGCGGTTATAAATTATTAAGAGATGCTTCTCAGCAGGCAACACAGGGTGAAGTATTAAGTTTTATTGAAGAAAGCGAACCCGGTGATTTAGCTTTTTTTGATAATAGTGAAGGAATAATTACTCACGTAGGTATTATAATGAAAGATAATTATATTATTCATGCTCACGGAAAGGTTAGAATTGATATGATCGATCATAGTGGAATTTTTAATCTCGATTTACAAAAACATACTCATAAGTTACGAGTTATTAAAAAAATTATATAAAAAAAACCTCTCAAAATTGAGAGGTTTTTTTATCTTATAATAGAACTCTATTGCTTTAATTCGTCATAAACTGCTTTAATATCATTCAGTTTATCTGTCATTTCAAGGTTTTCATACAAGCCCATTAAAGTTTGAACTATATTAATGTTTTTTCCATTAATTTCGTAAGCCTTTTCATAATATGGAATTGCTTTTTTATAAATTTCAAATTGCTCTTCCTGTAATTTATCATATTTAGCAAAATCTGACAAATTCTTATTCATTTCTTCAATTATAGGAGCTGCTTTTTCTATAATTGCCGCACCTATATTATTATAAGCATCTGCATAATTAGGATCTAATTCAACAGCCTTTTCGAAAAATTTTATTGCTTCGTCTAAATTTCCTTGACCCATATTCATAACACCTACATTATAATACAAGGTAGGTTCTGTTGGATTTAAACTAATGGCCTCTTCTAATTTTACTTTAAACATTTCATTATCTCCAGCTTTATAATACATGTTAGCCTCTTCAATTAATAATGAATAGCTTTCTGGAAATTCTTCTCTTCCTTGTGCAACAATTTCAAAGGCCTTTTCATTATCTTCTAACATTGAATAGTTTTGAGCTAAATTTTTAAAAATCATCTCACGTCTAGAGTCTTTTATTTCTTCTCTTGGATTTTCAGCCATTCCTAATTTTACTTGTAGATCCATTGCTTTTTTATCTGGATAAGCAATCTCTTCTCCACTTTCCTTATTTGTAGCTAAATAAAGTGTAGTAATTCCTGTATAATTTAAATCTAGCAATTTTTCATAGGCATCTTTAGAACTTTCATAATCTTTACCATAAAAGTAAACTAATGCTGCATTATCTAAAAAGGTAGTATCTTTAGGACTTAATGCAAAAACTTGAGCAAATCCATTTGCTGCTTTTACATAATCTTCAGGTAATTTAGTTTCAACTGCAGTTTCATAATCTTTTGAAGCTTTACTAGCCGTATTTTGAACCATCGTATTAATTAAACCTCCAATTTCATTTGTATATTTAAATTTATCCGATTCCTTTTCAAAATTAATTAATTCATTAAAAGCTGCTCCAACTTCTTCAATATTTTCAGCCGCACCATCTTGATATAAAGCCAAACTTTTCAAATAATAGTATTTAGCCTTTGTTTTTTGATCCGCACTAGTAATTAAACTTTCTGCTTGGTTTATAGCAGCTATTGCCGAAGAAAAATCATTTGCTTTAATTGCTTTTTCTGCAGTTTTTAATTCACTTTTTTGTCCAAATACTGTCATACTAACCAATAAAGCAGACAGAAATATTAATTGTTTTTTCATTTTAATTGATTTATTCTTATTTATTCTTTAATTTGTACTCTCTTCAGTATTGTTTTCAATTTCCGTGCCATCTTCGTTTTCATCAATTTCAACTTCTTCTTCGTGAATAACTTTTGCAACCGCTGCAATAGAATCGTTATCTTTAATATTAATTAATTTAACGCCTTGTGTAGCACGTCCCATAACACGTAAATCTGAAACAGCCATTCTAATTGTAATTCCTGATTTATTAATAATCATTAAATCATCTTCGTCTGTTACATTTTTAATAGCAACTAAACCACCTGTTTTTTCTGTTACATTTATAGTTTTAACACCTTTACCTCCTCGATTAGTAATTCTATAATCTTCCAAACTTGAACGCTTACCAAAACCATTTTCTGAAACTACAAGTATGTTGCTTTCTAAATCGTTAACTGCAACCATTCCTACAACTTCATCTTGTTCATTAGCTAACCTAATACCACGCACCCCAGAAGCATTTCTACCCATTGGTCTTGTTTTACTTTCTTCAAAACGAATAGATTTTCCAGATTTTAATGCTAGCATTACTTGGCTATCACCTGTTGTTAATTTTGCTTCTAATAATTCATCATCTTCCCTAATGGTAATTGCATTAATACCATTTGTTCTCGGACGAGAATATTGTTCTAATGAAGTTTTTTTAACTTGTCCTTTTTTAGTTGCCATAATCACATAATGACTATTAACATATTCCTCATTTTTAAGATCTTCGGTGACTAAAAATGCTTTTACCTTATCATCTTGTTCTAAGTTTATTAAATTAACAAGGGCTCTTCCTTTTGATGTTTTACTTCCCTCAGGAATTTCATAAACGCGCATCCAAAATACTTTTCCTTTTTGAGTAAAGAACAGCATGTATTGATGATTAGTTCCGAGGAATAAGTGCTCTAAGAAATCTTCTGTTCTTGTAGCAACACCTTTTTGACCACGTCCTCCTCTATTTTGAACTTTATATTCATCTAAATTTGTACGTTTTACATAACCAGCATGTGAAATTGTTACAATTACTTTAGAATTTGGAATCATATCTTCAATAGATAAATCTCCTCCAGCATATTCAATTACAGACCTACGATCGTCTCCATATTTATCTCTTATTGTTTCTAATTCTTCTTTTATAATATTGTAACGTCTTACTTCATCAGATAAAATATCTTTTAAATCGATAATTAACTTCATAATATCATCATACTCAGCACGTAACTTATCTTGCTCTAAACCAGTTAATTGACGCAAACGCATTTCTACAATTGCTTTGGCTTGAATTTCTGTCAATTCAAAACGAGTTATTAAACTTTCACGAGCTTCATCTGCATTAGAAGATCCTCTAATTATTTTAATTACTTCGTCAATATTATCACTTGCAATAATTAATCCTTCTAAAATATGTGCTCTAGCTTCTGCTTTTTTAAGCTCAAATTCAGTTCTTCTAACTATTACTTCGTGTCTGTGTTCAACAAAATAATGAATTAATTGTTTTAGATTTAATTGCTCTGGACGACCGTTTACTAATGCAATATTATTTACACTAAATGAAGTTTGAAGCGCAGTGTATTTGTATAATTTATTTAAAACAATATTAGGAATTGCATCACGCTTTAGAATATAAACAACACGCATACCATTTCTATCGGATTCGTCTCTAATGTTTGCAATCCCTTCTAATTTCTTTTCATTAACTAAATCAGCAGTTTTTTTAATCATATCTGCTTTGTTAACCTGATAAGGAATTTCGGTAACAATAATGCATTCTCTACCTTTCACTTCTTCAATAGTAGCTTTGGCACGCATTACAATTCTTCCTCTACCTGTTTCAAAAGCTTCTTTTACACCTTCGTAACCATAAATAATTCCTCCTGTAGGAAAATCAGGAGCCTTAATGTGCTGCATTAATTCAGAAATCTCAATTTCTCTATTATCAATGTAAGCTAAAGTACCATTTATAACTTCTGTTAGATTATGAGGCGCCATATTGGTTGCCATACCAACCGCGATACCAGATGCTCCATTTACCAATAAATTAGGAATTCTTGTTGGTAAAACTGTTGGTTCATTTAAAGTGTCATCAAAGTTTAATTTATGATCTACAGTATCTTTTTCAATATCAGATAACATTTCTTCTGATATTTTTTGCATACGTACCTCTGTATAACGCATTGCTGCTGGACTATCTCCATCAACAGAACCAAAGTTACCTTGACCATCTACCATCATATAACGTACACTCCAATCTTGCGCCATACGTACCATAGAATCGTAAACAGAAGTATCTCCGTGAGGATGGTATTTACCTAAAACTTCCCCAACAACTCTTGCTGATTTTTTATAAGATCCAGTAGCTTTAATACCTAATTCATGCATCCCATATAAAACTCTTCGATGCACTGGTTTTAAACCATCACGCACATCTGGTAATGCTCTCGAAACAATTACTGACATTGAATAATCAATGTATGCAGATTTCATTTCATCTTCAATATTTATAGGTATCAGTTTTTCTCCGTCTGCCATATGTTTTTTAATTTATTTTAGTGTCATTTTTTAACAAAGCAATATACAATTTTTCACTTTTTTACAACCAATTTGTCAGGTTGTTTTTATAATTTTTATCAACAATAAAAGATTAAAAAAAAGACCCCGTAAACCTTTGAAAATCAATTACTTTTACAATATTTGATAGCGATAATTTTTAAATATTAAAAAAGTGGTGCTATTTTTGCACTATAAAAAGAAAAAAATCAGTTAATTTTACAATATAAATATAATAAAATGGACGATAATTTTTCACCAAAAGTTAAAGATGTAATTGCATACAGCAAAGAAGAAGCGTTGCGTTTGGGCCATGATTTTATTGGAACGGAGCATTTAATGCTTGGTCTAATTCGTAAAGGAACTGGAAAAGCAATAGCTATTTTAAATTCTTTAGCAATTAATCTAGATCATTTACGTAAAAAAATTGAAGCCTTAAGTCCAAAAAACGCTATAATTGAAAGTTCTAATGAAAAGAAAAGTTTGCGCTTAACTAGACAAGCTGAAAAAGCATTAAAAACTACTTTTTTAGAGGCTAAATTATACCAAAGTGAATTTGTAAACACCGCACATTTACTGCTATGCATTTTACGAAATGAAAACGACCCTACCACAAAGTTGTTAAACAATTTTGATGCTACATACGAAGATGTTAAAACAGTTTATAAGCAATTATTTTTAAATGAGGAAATAGATATGCCGAAAGCTGAAAACAAATCCGACGATGACTTTGATGCGGCTAAATCAAATCCGTTTGAGCAACCTAAAGGAGAGCAAACACCTCAAAAGAAGTCCAAAACACCCGTTTTAGATAATTTTGGACGTGATTTAACACGCTTAGCCGAAGAAGGAAACTTAGACCCTGTAGTTGGTAGAAAAAAAGAAATAGAACGTGTTTCTCAAATTTTAAGCCGTAGAAAAAAGAATAACCCAATGCTAATTGGTGAACCAGGAGTTGGTAAATCTGCGATAGCAGAAGGTTTAGCTTTGCGAATTATTCAACGAAAAGTTTCTCGTATTCTATTTAACAAACGCATTGTTTCGTTAGACTTAGCAAGTTTAGTTGCTGGAACAAAATACAGAGGACAGTTTGAAGAACGTATGAAAGCGTTGATGAATGAATTAGAGAAAAATGATGATATAATTTTATTTATTGATGAAATCCATACCATTGTTGGAGCCGGCGGAGCTACAGGTTCTTTAGATGCCTCAAATATGTTAAAACCCGCATTGGCGCGTGGAGAAATACAATGTATTGGAGCCACAACATTAGATGAATTTAGAACAAATATTGAAAAAGATGGCGCTTTAGAAAGAAGGTTTCAAAAAGTAATTATTGAACCAACTTCTGTTGAAGAAACTATTCAAATTTTAAATAACATTAAAGACAAATACGAAGACCACCATATGGTAAAATACACAGAAGATGCTATAAAAGCCTGTGTAAAATTAACCAATAGATATATGACAGATCGTTTTCTTCCAGATAAAGCAATTGACGCCTTGGACGAAGCTGGATCACGAATTCATATTACAAATATTGTGGTTCCAAAAGAGGTGCTTCAACTAGAAAAACAATTAGAAACCATTAAAATAGATAAAACCAGTGCGGTTAATGGTCAAAAATATGAAGAAGCTGCGAGATTAAGAGATGATGAAAAGCGTGTTGAAAGCTTATTACAAGAAGCACAAAAAAATTGGGAAGAAGCTTCAAAATTAAATCGAGAAGTTGTTACTGAAGATAATGTTGCCGAAGTAGTTTCTATGATGACTGGAATTCCTGTAAACAGAGTTGCCGAAGCTGAAAGCCATAGATTGCATGACCTTCCAAATTTAATTAAAGGAAAAGTTATTGGTCAAGATGAAGCTGTTTCTAAGGTTGTTAAAGCAATTCAGCGTAATAGAGTTGGATTAAAAGATCCAAACAAACCAATTGGTTCATTTATATTTTTAGGGCAAACTGGTGTTGGTAAAACACAACTTGCAAAAGTATTGGCAACTGAACTTTTTGATAGCGAAGATGCCTTAGTAAGAATTGATATGAGCGAGTACATGGAGAAATTTGCTATTTCTCGCTTAATTGGTGCTCCCCCAGGATATGTTGGATATGAAGAAGGTGGTCAACTTACCGAAAAAATTAGACGCAAACCTTACGCAGTTGTTTTATTAGATGAAATTGAAAAAGCACATCCAGATGTGTTTAATATGTTATTGCAAATTTTAGATGATGGACATATAACAGATAGCCTTGGAAGAAAAATTGACTTTAGAAATACCATAATTATTATGACTTCTAACATTGGTTCTCGTCAGTTAAAAGATTTTGGTGCAGGTGTTGGTTTTGGAACTGCTGCTAAAGCAGAACAAGCAGATGCAAATGCGAAAAAGGTAATTGAAAGTGCCCTTAAAAAATCTTTTGCTCCAGAATTTTTAAATAGAATTGACGATGTAATTGTATTTAATGCACTTGAACGTGAGGACATCCATTCAATTATTGATATTGAACTTAAAAAACTAGTAAATAGAATTGAAGATTTAGGCTATAAATTAGTCTTAACTGATGAAGCTAAAGATTATATTGCAGACAAAGGTTTTGATAAACAATATGGTGCCAGACCTTTAAAACGTGCTATTCAAAAATATATAGAAGATGCTTTGGCGGAAGAAATTGTAAACTCTAAACTAAATGAAGGAGATTCAATTTTTATGGATTTGGATAAAAAATCAAATGAATTGACAATTAAAATAACTAAAGGCAAAAAAAAGATTGAAGAATAACTTTAATTAAGTGTGGAAAGACTAGAATCCAGATATTTAAAAAAATATCTGGATTTTTTTGTTACAATTTTTTCAATCTAAACTTAAAAATTTAGTAACTTTAAAAAACTTATTTTTAATACTGCTATTATGAAATCTTCAACAAAATTTTGGCTATCAATTTTTACTTTTTTACCGTTAGTACTTTTAGTGCTAACATTTTTATTCTTTTTTACTATTTTCTTTGAAAATATTATGGAATTAGAACAGCATAACGGAGAGTTTCCAATGGAATTTTTACAATCTTTAATCTGGTTTATACTGTTAATTGTTTTTATGGGGATAATTAGTTTAGGAGTAAAAATCTATTATATTGTTCATACAAATAATAATTCTGAAAATGATACAAACAAAAAAGTTATGTGGACTTTAATTCTAATTTTTACTGGAATAATTGGAAGTATTATTTACTATTTTATTGAAATTATACCTTTAAAATCAATAAAATAAATCGGTAGTAATTATAAATAAACAATCTAAGTATAAAAATCTTAAATTACCTATTAGTCTTTGTGAATTATAAAGATTGTAGGCTTTTTATGCAAATCTGGATGTTCATTTTTCCAATCTTTAATTTCAAGTGTTCTTATGTATTCATCTGGCAAAGTAATATTACAAGCAATACACAATTTTGAAGTTGGGGTTAGTGTACTTTTTAAATCTGCAAACATTTTTTCGTTCCTGTAAGGAGTTTCAATAAATATTTGAGATTGATTTTTCTCTTTTGAGAATTTTTCTAAACTTTTAATAGCTTTTTTTCTTTCTGAAGTATCAATAGGCAAATACCCATTAAATGTAAAATTCTGACCGTTAAAACCTGAAGCCATCATTGCTAAAATAATTGAAGAAGGCCCTACCAAAGGAACAACCTTAATATTTTTTTCGTGTGCTAATTTTACTATTTCTGCACCTGGATCTGCAATTGCCGGAACCCCAGCTTCAGAAAGTAAACCAATTGAAGTTCCATTCTCGCAAACATCTAAATAACTTCTTACTTCTAATTGATCTGCGTATTTATCTAATTTTAAAATTGTTAAAGAGGGTTGAGATTTTCTTGGAGTAATTCGTTTGATAAATTTACGCGCAGTTTTTTCGTTTTCCACAATAAAAGTATCTAACTCTTCAATTACCTTTTTAACCGAAAGAGGAAGTACCTCTAAGGGCTCATTATCACCTAAAGTAGTAGGTATTAAATATAATTTACCTCTTTGATCATTCATTTAATTAATTTTATTTGCAATAATATCACATGCTTCATTTAACATATTATACACGTTTTTAAACCCAAATTCCCCACCATAATATGGATCTGGAACATCTAAATTTTCATCAGGAAAAACTTCATTCAAAATTAATTTAACCTTAGCCGAATCTTGCTCATTTCTGGCTAGAGAGATTACATTTTTATAGTTTGAATTATCCATTACATAAATAATATCAAACAAATTAAAATCCTCTACAGTAAACTTTCTTGCTTTTTGATTAGAAATATCTATACCATTTGTATTTGCCACAGCAATAGACCTTTTGTCGGGTTTTTCACCAACGTGATACGCACCTGTTCCAGCGGAATCTACATAAGTTTTAAAACTAAATATTTTGGACTTCAATATCCCTTCCGCTAATGGAGAACGGCAAATATTACCGAGACAAACCATTAATACTTTAGTCATATTTTTTAAAAAGTAAGTTTTTTTGTTATATCATCAACATATCTTCTAAATTGCTTGTCAGTTTCTGTTAAATTATCAACGGTTTTACAAGCATGTAGAACGGTTGCGTGATCTCTTTTACCAATTTGAGATCCAATACTCGCAAGCGAAGCCTTTGTCATTCTTTTTGCAAAATACATTGCCAATTGACGTGCTTGAACAATATGGCGTTTTCTGGTTTTAGATTGTAAGGTTGCTACATCTAATTCAAAATAATTAGAAACAATTTTTTGAATGTAATCTATGGAAACTTCACGCTTCGTATTTTTTACAAATTTATCTACAATCTGTTTGGTTAAAGAAAGTGTAAACTCTTTTCTATTAAAAGAAGCTTGAGCAATCATAGAAATTAACACCCCTTCTAACTCTCTAACATTTGATTTAATATGTTTTGCTATATATTGAACTATTTCATTAGGCATTTCAACACCGTCTCTATATAACTTATTTTCCAAGATAGAAACTCTTGTTTCATAATCTGGAGCTTGTAATTCTGCAGATAATCCCCATTTAAAACGAGAAAGCAAACGTTGTTCAATGTCTTGCATATCAACGGGAGCTTTGTCTGAAGTCAAAATTACCTGTTTTCCATTTTGATGTAAATGGTTGAAAATATGAAAAAACACATCTTGAGTTCCTGTTTTACCAGATAAGAATTGAACATCATCAATTATTAATACATCAATCATTTGGTAGAAATGAATAAAATCATTTCTAGTATTTCCTTTTACGGAATCTATATATTGTTGAGTAAATTTTTCAGAAGAAATATACAATACCGTTTTATCAGGATATTTATCTTTAATTTCTACACCAATAGCATGTGCAATATGCGTTTTACCTAAACCAACACCCCCATAAACTAAAAGTGGATTAAAAGAAGTTCCTCCGGGTTTATTTGCTACAGCCATACTCGCTGAACGCGCTAAACGATTTGAATCTCCTTCAACAAAACTCTCGAAATTATAATTTGGATTTAATTGAGATTCTATTTTAACCTTTTGAATTCCTGGAATTATAAATGGATTTTTTAATTCTCTCTTATTAAAATCTATTGGAACTGTTACACCTTGAGGATTAATTGGATTTCTATTTGAACTAGGAAACTTTACAGTATGTGGATTATTACTACTGTAATTATTTTCCATTCTAACATCATAAATTAATTTTGCATCATCTCCCAACTGCTTTACCAATGCAACTCTTAACAACTTTATATAATGTTCTTCTAACCATTCATAAAAAAATTTACTAGGCACTTGAATAGTTAATGCTTCACCAGATAATTTTATTGGTTTAATTGGCTCAAACCAAGTTTTGTACGCTTGCTGCTTAATATTATCTTGTATAAAAGATAAACATTCTGTCCAAACTGATGTTGCAGTTTTACTCATTGGTGTTTTTAGTGGTATTTTAAGTTAATTAGCTGTAATTATAGAGCGAACTCTAGTTGTTATTTGGTTGTACAAAAATGTGAATATTTTTTAGTATAAAAAAATAAAATATCTATTGATTATTAACTTTTTTTTACGTAAATACAACTTTATAAATATACAAAATGATTTCAGATAAAATAGAATTTCGAGTAAGATATGGTGAAACCGATCAAATGAGCTACGCATATCATGGTAATTATGCTGCATACTTTGAAATGGGACGTACCGAATGGCTAAGAAAACTAGGCGTTTCATACAAAAAAATGGAAGAAGATGGTATTATGCTACCTGTAATTAATCTAAATACAAATTACCTAAAACCCGCAAAATATGATGATATTTTAACCCTAAAAACAACTTTAGCCAATAAACCTGCCGCTAGAATTGAATTTAAGTTTGAAATTACGAACCAACAAAACGAATTATTGACTACTGCTTCAGCAACTTTAGTTTTTGTAAATATGAAAACAAACAGACCAACACGTATTCCAAAATATTTATTGGATAAACTTAATATTAAGGAGTAACTTCTTTAATTTTTAAACAACGTAAATCTAAAAATAATTGCTGAACTTTAAATGCATTTTTTTTTCTTACTGAAATTAAAAACTCACAATTCAATTCCATTTTTTGATTTTCTATATAAAGTTTTTGCTCTTTAATAATGCGCATTACCTTGTTCATGTCTTTATATTCAAAATTAAGTTTATAAAAAACATCAATAGTCTTTTTTACAATTACGGCTTCCTCTAAAATTAACTTTGCTGAAGTTTTATAGGCGCTAATTAATCCGCCAACTCCTAATTTAGTACCACCAAAATAACGTACAACCACGACTAAAACATTGGTTAAATCTTTAGATAAAATTTGTCCGTAAATTGGCTGTCCTGCAGAATTATTTGGTTCTCCATCATCATTTGCTCTATAACTAATTTCTTCAATTCCCAATTGCCAAGCATAACACCAATGTCTTGCCGAATGATGCTTTTTCTTTAATTCATCAATATTAATTTTCACATCATCTTCTGAAGCTATAGGAAAAACATACCCAATAAATTTACTGCCCTTTTCTTTATAAAGAGCATCTCCAACAGCTATTTCAATAGTTTTATATGTGTCTTTTTCTAAATTCATAATTGTTTTGAAACGCAAATATATCAAAAGCATTTTTTTAATTTTCAATTTAAAAATGAATATATTTGAATATCAAATCCAAACTCATGAAAAAACTACCTTTATTACTAATTACACTACTATTTATAATTTCTTGTAAAGAAGCTACTACTAATAAAAATAACGAACTAAAAAGAGAGCCAAATTCTTTTGCAATTGTAATACATGGAGGTGCTGGAGGTATTAAAAAAGAATATTTTACCGAAGCACAACAAACTGCTTACACTCAAAAATTACAAGAAGCATTAAATGCTGGTTATGTGGTTCTTGAAAATGATGGAATTTCTTTAGATGCTATACAAGCCGCAATTAATATTATGGAAGATTCCCCATTATTTAATGCAGGAAAAGGCGCCGTTTACAATAGTGATGGCAATCAAGAAATGGATGCTGCAATTATGGATGGCAACACTTTAAATGCTGGAGCAATTGCAGGTGTAAATCATATTAAAAATCCAATTTTAGCTGCACGTATGGTCATGGATAGCTCCAAACATGTGTTGCTTTCGGGAAAAGGTGCTGAAATTATGGCTGCAAAATACGGTATAGAAATGGTTGATAGCTCTTACTTTTTTACTGAAAAAAGAATGAATCAGTTAAAAAAATTACAAGGAAAAGAAAAAACAGAACTCGATCATACTGCTTTTTTAATTAAAAATGAATTAATTGACGATCATAAATACGGAACTGTTGGGGCCGTTGCTATAGATAAAAATGGAAACATTGCTTCTGGAACTTCTACTGGCGGAATGACTAACAAAAAATATGGTCGTATTGGTGATGTGCCAATTATTGGTGCAGGAACGTATGCTAATAATTTAACTTGTGGAATTTCAGCAACCGGAACCGGAGAATATTTTATTAGAACCGTTGCTGCTCATGAGGTTTCAAGTTTAATTAAATTTAAAGGCTACTCTCCGTCTGAAGCTCTGCATGAAGTTCTATTCAATCAAATTGGTCCACTAGGCGGTGAGGGTGGAATGATTTTATTAGATAAAAACGGTGAGGTGTTTTGGGATTTTAACTCTTCTGGTATGTTTAGAGGTTATAAAAAATCTACTGGTGAATCTAAAGTTGAAATGTTCGCAAAAACTAACTAACTTTAAATCAAAAACTTAATCAAATAACGAATTTTATTACTTTTGAAGTAATTTCATCGTTGTTGTTCTATTAATTTTTCCTGTTTCAGTTTTTATAAAATTCTTAATGCAATAAATTTCTTTTGGAATTTCGTATTTAGAAAGTGTTTTTAGTGCTTTCATTTTTTGAAATAGTAAACTTTTCAACCTTTCAACTGTGAAATTTTCATGCTCAATAACCAAAATTAATTTTTCACCTAAAACAGCATCCGGCAATCCTGTAACAAAAAACTGTTCTTTAATTAACACAGATAATTTCTCTTCAATTTGCTCAGGAATTAATTTTATACCGCCAGAATTAATTATAGAATCATAACGACCTAACCATTTAAATTCGTTTTCCGAAACAAGTTCAACCAAATCATTTGTAACTACTATTTCATCAGAAATTTTTGGAGCATTTATTACTAAGCAACCTCTTTCATCTGTAGAAATTTTAATATTTTTAAGTGTTTTATAATGAGATTTATCGACTGCGCTCGAAATGACAGTACTAAAATTATTTATTTTTTTTACAGCAATATGTGTAATAGTTTCCGTCATACCATAGGTTGCAAAAACTTCGGTTTTAACTTGTTTAATTTGGTTTAAAAGTTGGTTAGAAACTACACCTCCACCAACAATTAGTTTTTTAATTCTTTCAATTTCGCTTAAAGAATTAGCTACTTGCAATGGAACCATTGCAGAAAAATCGTAGTTCTTATTACTATTCTTTAATGGTTTTGAGGTCGGTTCAACAACATCTAATTGCCAACCTAAAGTTAAAGCTCTCACCAATATCATTTTACCAGCAATATAATTTGGAGACATACATAAAAGCGCAGTTGTATTTTCTGATAATTTAAAAAAATCACCCGTCGCTTTCGCACTATTTATCATGTGTTTTTTTTGAAGTTGAATAACTTTTGGAGTTCCCGTTGAACCCGAAGTTTTTACTTCAATAATAGATCTTTTATGAAACCAATCTTTTAAAAACGAATGCACTTCAGCAGAAATTGTTCTAGAAAAATCAATCAAATCTTGATTTGAAGAAAATGATTTTCCTTGTAATCTAAATTTAATATGAAAAGAGCTTTCAACTTCCAACTTTTAACTTTTAACTTTTAACTATAATTCTTCCTCTAATTCAATAGGTTCAGTAACTGTTCCAAATAATTTTTCTTTCCAATTTGTCCAACCATATTTATTTGAAAAAATAAAAAGTACTAAAGGATACAATACAAATACTGGTAAAAACATTAACAAATCTAACGATGGTTCTGACACATCAATTAATAATGCATCTGTTTGAAAAACTGCCCAATTTGAACTCACTAAAACAGCTGCGACAATATTATTTGCTGCGTGAAAACCAAGTGCCAATTCTGTGCCTTCATCCATTAGGGTAAAAATACCTAAAACCAATCCTGTTCCAATATAATAAATCATAACAATCCATCCAAGTTTTTCAACTTCAGGATTTAATCCGTGTAATAACCCAAAAATAACTGCAGTTAAAATTAACGCCACAAATGATTTTTTAAACCAAAATCCAAAAGCCTGCATCAAATATCCTCTAAACAAAAGTTCTTCCATACTTGTTTGAATAGGTAAAAACACTATAGAAATCAGTAATAATACAAAAAACGGAATGGATTTAAAATTCCAAACATAATCGTTAGGAGACATAAAATAATCAACTCCAATTAATAATACTCCCATTGTAAACCAAACAAAAAAGGCATAAAAAAACCGATTCCAATCAACTGATTCTCTAGATGTTACAATTGACTTTATTTTTCGTTTATGTAATTTATTTACAAATAAAAATAACAATACTAGCAAAAATAAAAAAGGTAGTAAATTAATTAAGAAATCTAAATTACTAGGTTCTTTTTGCTCCATTTCTTGATACAAAGTATCTAATAATTCAGGAAATAATAGGTAAATAAACACATTTATTAAAAACGGAAATGTAACAACCGAGATTGTTATAAAATAAGTCCACCACTTATTGTTCCCTGTAAATGCTTGTTGTATAAATTTCATTTTTAAGTTTTTAAAATCTTATTTTAGGTTAAAAAATTTAATTATAAATCAACCTTCCATTTTTTGGTTGAATTGTAATGTAAATGTCCGTTTTTTACTTCTAACGGACTCTCAAAATTATTAGTAAACAAACTCCCAGTGCCCAAACCTTGCGGCATTTTATTACCTAAATTATAGGTCCATTGTGCAATTGCATTTAACCCAATATTACTTTCTAAAGCGGAAGTTATCCACCAACCAATTTGCTGTTTTTCTGCCAAATTAATCCAATCTTCACTTCCTTTAAAGCCACCTACTAAACTGGGCTTTAAAATTATGTATTGTGGATTTATTATTTGTAGTAATTCTTGCTTTTTTGTTACATTAAAAACAGCAATTAATTCTTCATCTAGAGCAATTGGCAACGGTGTTTTTAAACATAAATCTGCCATTTCATTTATTTGTCCTTGTTTTATTGGTTGCTCTATAGAATGAATTTCAAAATCGGAAAGGCATTTTAATTTTTCTAATGCCTCATTTGGGTTAAAAGCTCCGTTTGCATCCACTCTCAATTCAATCTCTTTTGAAGAAAAATGGTTTCTAATACTTTTTAACAATCCTAGTTCAGTTTCAAAATTAATTGCTCCAATTTTCATTTTTATAGTTGAAAATCCTGCTTTTAATTTTTCTTCAATTTGCTTTTTCATAAAAGCTTCGCTTCCCATCCAAATTAAACCATTAATATTTATGGCTTCTTTTGATTGTGTGAATTTTGAAGGAAATAACTCGAAAGGAGTTTTACTTTTTAATGATAAAACAGCTTGTTCTAATCCAAATTGAATAGAAGGAAATTCAATTAATTCGGTTAATAAATCATTAATATTTGCATTGATATTTTCGCAAAGCCAATTTAATTTTTCTTCATAATCTGGTCTATCGTCAATACTTAAACCTTTAAAAACAGCACATTCACCAATACCGATTTTATCTTGATTAACTAATTTTAAAAAATAGGTTTCTTTAGTTTTCAAGATCCCTCTGGAAGTACCGCTAGCTTGTTTAAAATTTAGAATGTATTTTTGATAGGTTGCTTTCATTTAGTTTAGTAAAATTGAAAGGTACAAATATTTAAAATTTAATTATATATTGAACTATAATTTTAATATTTATGGAAGTTCCGAACATACCAAATTTAATTTATTACGCAATACCATTTTTTATTGTAACTGTAATTTTTGAAGGTATTATTTTATTTAAAAAACAACCTCAAACCTATCAATTTAAAGATACTTTTGCTTCAATAGCTATGGGAGTTGGTAACGTATTAGTTAATTTAATAAGTAAGTTACTAATAGTTTTAATTTTTGCTTTTATTTATGAAAATTATAGAATTACTACCATTCCTTTTGCTTGGTGGTCTTGGTTACTTGTTTTATTTGCTGATGACTTTTGTTATTATTGGGCACACAGAATGGGACACGAAAGTCGTTTTTTTTGGGCTTCACATATAGTGCATCATTCTTCGCAAAAGTATAATTTAAGTACTGCATTACGTCAAACTTGGACTGGTGGTTTTTTTACCTTTGTGTTTTATTTTATATTACCATTTTTAGGATTTCATCCGTTAATGATTTTTACACAAATGACCATCAGTCTATTATACCAATATTGGATTCATACCGAATTAATAGCTAAAATGCCACGTTGGTTTGAAGCTGTATTCAATACACCCTCGCACCATAGAGTGCATCACGGAAGTAATCCATTGTATTTAGATAGAAATCACGCTGGAATTTTTATTATTTGGGATAAACTTTTTGGTACATTTCAACCAGAATTAAAAGAAGAAAAAGTTATTTATGGATTAACTTCAAATATTAACACTTTTAATCCTATAAAAATTGCTTTTAATGAATGGTTTTCAGTTTTTAAGGATGCTTTTTCAGCTAAAACATCATTTACAAATAAATTAAAATATTTTATAAAACCACCAGGCTGGAAACATGATGGTTATGGAAAATTATCAAAAGATTTAAGAGAAGAATGGCTATCATCTACATCAAGAAATAAAATAAATTAAACATAAAAAAAAGAGAAGCAAGTTGCTTCTCTTTTAATTTCTATAATTTATTTATTTCTAAAAGAAATCAGCTTTATAACTTCCATTATGTGGCTTATATTCTCCAGTAATAATCCTAATCATATCAATAATCCACCAAATTCCAAGACCACCTAAGGTTACAATAAAAAGTAAATTAATATACCAAGGATTACCCAAATACCATTTATGACCAGCCAAACCACCTAAAAAAATACCTAATAACAAAGCAATACCTTGACTTTTTTCTGATCCAGCTGCAGCAGGAGAAACTAATATCTCAGCATCTGAAGTTTTATTAACTTCGGTAGTGTTATCTATAGCAGCAACTCTTTTAACGGGAAAAGAAGCATAGCTAACACTTGTAACCAATAATAACGATACTAATGTTAAAATAATTTTTAATTTCATAGTTTTTAAGTTTAAGTTTGTATTCAAATCTAATGAAAAATGTTTAAAAAAAGTAAATACTTTCCTTTTATTTTAATCTTATTACTTTTTAATGATGCTATTTATTCACAAGATGAGCAAGAATATCTAGGGGTTATTAAATTAAATGATTCTTCTTTTATCTCTTATCGATTAAATTTAATTGAAGACACTAATTTAATTTCTGGCTACTCGATTACTGATATTGGTGGTGACCACGAAACTAAATCAAATATAACTGGTGAATACAATTCTAAAACCAATATGCTTTCATTTAAAGAAGTTGGAATAATTTACACAAAATCTGTAGTCTCAGATTATGATTTCTGTTACATTCATTTTGAAGGGAAATTTAAGAATATTGATTCTAAAAAAAATATTGAAGGTAAATTTATAGGGCTTTATAATGATGGGAGCAATTGTATAAATGGTGAAATTAAACTTAGAAATATTGAAAAAATTGAAAAAAAAGCTAAAAAAATTGACAAACTAATTCAAAAATCAAAACGTGTAGATAATACAACTAAATCTAAAGTAAGTGTAATTCAGACTTTAGATTCCTTAAAAATGAATATCTTAAAACCAAATCAAAATTTAACAATGTTTTCAGCTTCTTCTAAGCTTAAATTAAATATTTATGATGCTGGAAAAGTTGATGGGGATAAAATTAATATCTATGTAAATGGATCTATTTTTCTTAGAAATTATAGTGTAGATAAAAATATAAAACAATTAACAATTCCTTTGAGTTCAAAATCAACTCTTATTGAAGTTTTAGCAATAAATACAGGTACTATCTCTCCAAATACAGCGAAAATAGAAATTGTTGATCAAAAAAATAATATTAATACCTTAACTCGTTTAAAACAAGGAGAAAAAACTTCAATAACTATTGTAAAAATTAATTCCTTTTGAAAAAATGCCTGTAAAAAAATTTCATAAACCCATTCATTTCTTTGAGTTTGTCTTTTACAAATTCTTGCATTTCTATAGCTAAAATAGCTGGATATAAAAACTTTCCTTCATCAAAAAAAAACTGCAATACATATTGCTTGATTCTCCATTTTAATTTGTTCCACCACCTTTGCCCTTTGAATCTTTATTTAAACTCCAACAATTTTTAGATGTTTTTGTACACATTTATTTATCTTCATTTTTCAAAAGATATAAACCTCCTATAAGCAGAATTATTGCTGAACCAATGGAAATATAACCCATTTCTTTTTCTGAGTTATTTGAAATATCTACTTTTAAATCTAATACTTCAATTGATTTTGAATTTTCACTAATTTTATTGAAACCAAAATAACCTAAGCAAAGACTTATAACAATTAAAAGAATTCCTATAATTTTACGAGTATGCATTAGTTCTATTCTATAATTAAATTTTTATGTTTTCACCTATTGGTAATAAATAGAGTTCTTTTTTTGCTTTAGCAAACTTTTCGAATGCTTCTTTGTGATCTATTTTAATATAACCAAAAGTATCAAAATGAATACCTAAAACTTTATTACAA
Source organism: Lutibacter litoralis (assembly GCF_014646675.1). Taxonomy (GTDB): domain Bacteria; phylum Bacteroidota; class Bacteroidia; order Flavobacteriales; family Flavobacteriaceae; genus Lutibacter; species Lutibacter litoralis. The sequence goes on from NZ_BMNS01000008.1 coordinate 54,806, forward strand.
CTTAAAAATTTACTTGCTTTTATAGCTTCATCTATTCCCATAGTAAAATTATCTCCAACTGGTAAAATTGCCAAATCCAGTTCTCCAATAACATCTGGAATTAACTTCATATCGTATGTTAAAGCAGTATCTCCTGCAATATATAATCTGTGATGTTTTGTTTCAATTACAAATCCACCCGGTTGCCCACCATAAGTTCCATCTGGAAAAGAACTAGAATGAACGGCGTTGGTGTAATGCACAGTTCCAAAATCAAATTTCCATTTACCACCATGATTCATCGGATGGCCTTCAATTCCTTTAGCTTCAAAGTAAGTAACAATCTCATAATTAGAAATTATTTTAGCCCCAGTGCGCTTTGCTATTACTTCTACATCTAAAATATGATCTTGATGTGCGTGTGTAACTAAAATATAATCAGCTTGCAATTTATTAATATCTATATCTTTTGCTAATTCGTTTGCTGTAATAAAAGGATCTATTAATAAAGTTTTGTCTTTAGTTTCAATACTTAAAGTTGAGTGACCTAAATATGTTATTTTCATTATAAAGTTGTATTTAAAGGTTTACTGCAATTTAATGAATATTTTTCAAAAAAAGAACCATAGAAAAATTAATTCTATGGTTCCAAACAAACAAATAAGTATCGTCTAATATTATGAAAAATAATTAAAACTGATACTTGAGATAGGTAGTAAAATTTCTACCTGGTTCGTAAATTCTCCCAGAAAGTGTATTTGAATTCTTATAAGAGAAATTTAAATGTTCATAATAATTTTTATCAAACATATTTAATACTGCAACTCCAATTGATACACCTTTAAAAGGGGTATAACCTGCTCTAAAATCTAATGTGCCAAACCCTGGAGTTTCTTCTTCCATAAATGTGCTAGAAATTCTGTCTTGTCTTGCTACCAATCTAGAGTTTAAAGTAAACCAATAATTATCTACTTCATATTTTACCCTTAAATTTGCCATAAAAGGAGGAATATGAGCTAATGGTTCATCAAAATCTTTATTCTCAGCTTGCGTATAAGAAACATCAGATGTAAACGTTAAATTATCTGAAGCTTTTACATTAAAACTAAACTCTACTCCTGTTTGTGAAGCCTTATCCAAATTTATAAATTGCTTTGCAAAAACTGGTGGATTTGTTGGCATAAATTTTCTTGGAATTGATGTTTTTACAATTGCAGAAATATAATCTTCTAAGAAGGAATGAAATACAGAAGCCCCAATCTCAATAGTTTCAAACTTCTTTACAATAGACAACTCAATTTGGTTATTAATTTCAGGTTTCAAATTCGGATTTCCAACATACTCATAAGGATCTACTCCTACTGCAAAATGATTTATATAACGTTCAATCATTGAAGCAGTTCTAATACCTCTACCAACTGCTAATTGTGTTTGAAATCCATTTTTTTGATATTTAATTGAGGTATTTGCACTTACATTTACTTCGGTTTCATCTTCTATACTTCCACCATATAATGCTTCAAAATCAGGAGCAGGATCGTTTAAAGAAGTTGCAATAAAATCAGCTCTTATACCTGCTGTGAAACTTGTATTATCAACAATTTTAAAATTTCCTTCTGCAAAAACACCTATATCATTTAAACTTGCATCTTGCCAAATTTTATCTACAAAAGTTTTTGGAGTCGGTAACATAGTACCATTTATTATTTTAACAATTCTGGTCCTATCTCCTGCTCTATCAATTAAATTAGCGTCAATTCCTGTATAAATTCTTGCGTTTTCAGTGGGCAATAAAACCAATTCAATTTTACCTCCAGTAGTCCAAGATTCAACTGGAGAACTAGCCCCAGTCATTTTAAAACTTGGTCGATCTTTGTTTGTCATTAAATGATCTACATAAGAATGGAATATTTTTACAGAAAAACTAGCTATTTTTTGAGAAATAGCATTTATTTTATAATCAATTCCAGCCAAAAAACTATCGTCGAAAGGAGAATCCATTGGTAAACCGGCATGGTCTATATCACGTCCAAAGGACTGTCTCCAACTTAATTGGAAACGTTGTTTTTCAGTTGGGTTTATTCCTATTCTTAATGAATAATCTGTTGTTTTAAATGATGCTGGAACTTTTGTGCCATTACCATCTTTATAATCCCCAAAATCGCGATACGAACCATTTAAATGCACATCAAATTTATCTTCAACATACAATGCAGAAGCTCCCATAACTAAATTATTTCCATTAGATTCGTATCCCCCTTCTATACTTCCATGAAAACCATGTTTTCCTTTTGTAGGATTTTTAGAAACTAGATTAATAATCCCTCCAAAATTTTGACCAAAACGAACGGTAAAAGGACCTTTTACAATTTCAATTTTTTCAATTTCTTCAGGAATTACATGTGTTGTTATTGGATCCATTCTATTAGGACAAGCATTTAACACTTTCATTCCACCATCATATTGAATATTTAATTGTTCATATTTAAATGCTCTAAAAACTGGTTCTGAAGCATACGCTCCTTTTTTAGTTATTCCAAAACCTTTAATTTCTTTGAATAAATGTCCAACACTTCTAGGCTGACTAATTCTTTTCTCGGTATCGTTTATAACAACAGATTGAGAAATATCTTGCAATGGATTTGCTGCGACAAGTATTTCGTTTAGTTCAATTTGAGCAAGTTCTAGCCTTATTATATTCTGATTCTTTAAAAAAATTTTTATAGTTTTATAACTTACATGTGTAACTTCAACTTCATCGTCAACTTCAGCATTTAAAGTAAATTCTCCCGCTCCATTTGTAAGTGTTGCTATATTGGTTTTTAAAACTCTTAAAGTAGCATATTCTATAGGAGCTCCAGTTTTATCATCTATAATTTTTCCTGATAACTTAGTAGATTGCGCAAAAGAAATCATCGAAATTAATAGTATTGATAGTGTGAGTACAATTTTGTTTTTCATTTTAATTTTAAATAAGTTGTTTTTGTTTTAGATTTAATTATTGTGAGTTTTACACCCAAAAAATAGTTATTACTACTTATACTTTTCAAGAAATAATCTAATTATTAATGAAGTAGCATTAAACTTAAACCACTAATTATAGCTTTCAAAATCAGTAAGTTAAAAGTTACTATTTATGAATAAGGTGTATTAGTAATACCAAAACAGCATATTTTATTAGTTTCAGTTATTTTAGAAAACGACTAAAACTGTAAAAATTAAGTTATTTCTTAATTACATTAACTTGTATGGTTAACAAGTTGTTTGTGGAGGTTTAAAATCCGATTTAAAAAAATCTTGAGTAATAAAGAAAGTTGTGTATTCTTTTTCAAAATTCAACTTATCTTGGATTGCGAATTGATACGTAAATTCATCCAAAGGCGTTACTGGATAGTCATCAAAATTAATTTGTGGTATTGTAGATTTGTGATTGTGATTTGTGTGATTTACTTCCTTTAGTTGCTTCTCTAAATAGCATTTACCATTACATTCTAAATAAGGCTTGTCTTTATTTTCACACAATTCCGTTGCAATATAGTTGTAATTGGAATGATACTCAATTATTGGCATTATAGGACGCACCATTGCCAACAAATAAAGTAAATAAAAAAATATGCCTAAAAACTGATTTTTCACCAATTAAGAATTAATAAAAGACAAATATATCTTTTATCTCTTATAGTAGTGTAATATATATTACTAAAGAATTTAAATCACTAATCCTATTCCAAATAATATTGAGAATAAAAATGTTGTAATTGCAAGTTTTTTTAATTCTGGATCTAACAACTTTGGCTTTTTATTGTTAGCTACAACCTTAAAATGCATTATAATTGGAAAAAATGTAATTAAAAATAGAAACTGATAAGGTGAATTATAATGCACTATTGTGTAAAGTATTGCAAATAAGAATGCTGTAACTAGCAGGTAATAATGATAATATTTTGCAGATTCGTTTCCCATTTTAACGACAAGGGTATTTTTACCTGATTTAATATCAGATGCTCTATCTCTCATATTATTAAGATTTAACACTCCAATACTTAAAAATCCAACAGAAAACGCAGGTAATAGTAACGTAATACTTAATTGTTTTGAATACAAATAATAGCTACCAATTACACTTACTAAGCCAAAAAACAAAAAGACAAACAAATCTCCAAAGCCACTGTAACCATAAGCTTTTTTACCAACCGTATATTTTATTGCTGCTGCAATACTAGCAATTCCAAGACTAAAGAAAATAATTAAGTTTATAAAATCCTCTTTTCCAAAGGCAATAAAAATTAGAGCAATTGCTATTATAAAAGTAATTATACTTGAAGTAACAATAGCCGTTCGCATTTGCTTAGGGGTTATTTTTCCACTTTGCACAGCTCTCTTTGGCCCAATTCTATCTTTATTATCTGTTCCTTTAACTCCATCACCATAATCATTGGCGAAATTTGAAATAATTTGAAAACCTATTGTGGTTAATATTGCTAAAATGCATATCTTCCAGTTAAACAATCCCTTAGAAGCCGCCATAAAACTACCAATAATTATTCCAGAAACCGACAACGGTAAGGTTCTTAAGCGTGCAGCTTGTATATAGCTTTTTACATCCATTTTTTAGTAGAAGTTTCCGATTTATACAACATAAAATTATACATTTCTATTGCTTTCTTGGTTTTTACGCAAGGTAAAATAATTTTTCCAGATGCAGTTTGTATTACCATATTTACAACGTCCTTCTTCTTTTGAAAAAAAGTTTGCTTTAACTTAATATGTTGCAGTTTAAAATGTTCTAAATATGTGGTTTTGGTTGCAATTTGACCAGCTCCAATAACTAACATGTCTTTATTAAAAAAATAGTAACTCTTTTCATACTTTAATAAAACTAAAACAATTAAAAGTGGCGCTAATATTACATTTATAAAAAATAATTTAGTTGATATTAATATAATAACACCATTTAAAAATGCTAAAAACAAAAAACTTCTAAAAAATAATTGTACTTTGTAGTAAGTATCTGGTTTATGCTTTTCTTTATTTGTGAAATTCGTATTTATAAAAAATACATCCTTTAAAACATTAATGTGTTCTTTATTAAAACCAACAACTTTAATTAATTTTTTGTAATTAATTTTACCACTTATTGCTTGTCTAAAAATTACATTATAAATGCCTAATTTTTCTTTTATTGGATTTGTAAGTACTTCTATACTCTGTACTTTCTGTTTTTTTATAATATTATTTTGTTTTGTAATTAAACCTTGATCAATTTCCAAGGTATTATTCTCTAGTGAAACTTGTAAATTAAAATGACGCACAAAAGTTGTTACAAATGAAATTAATACAGAAATAATAAAACTAAAAACAAATAAAAATATCATTAAAAGCAGGTCACCTATAAGTGAATTTGCATTCTCTTCTAGTAGTGTATCAAATTTATCATCAAGCTCTAAGGTTTCTAAAAAATCTTTAACTTGAACATATCCAGAAAAAATAAAAGCAAACAATAACATTAAACTTTTAAAGTGATTTTCTGAAATACTAACTTTTAATAAATCTGAAAAAGTAATTTTATGAAGTAATTCTTTTTTAGGTTCACTATTTTCAACAATTACAGTTTCTTGTTTTTTTGCAAATAATGCTTTTTTTAATGCAACAGCGCTTTCTCTTGAAAGTGCTTTTATAGAAATTTCTACAGTTTTTGCTCCAGCCGTTTCAATTTCAACTTGTGTTACTTTAATTAATTGTTGAATAAAATTTTGTTTGAAGTTTATGTGCTGTATTTTTTCAAATGGAACAGAAATATTTGACTTATTTAAGATTCCTTGTTTCAAAATAAAAGCATTGTCTTTTATCTTAAATTTAAAATTTAAATATATTAAAATTGCTCTAATCAAGATATAGATTAGAATGGCGAAAACAGCTAGCAGAATTTTTGTGAGATTTAATTCAGTTTTATCTTTAGTAAGTAAAATTGGTATTAATACCCATGAAGATTTTAACGATTTATATAAAATTATAAAATAATTTACAATAATTCCTTTTGAAGATTGTCTTGAAAATTCAGAAAAATCGAATGTATTATTCATTAATAAAATGGGTAATAAATTCTTTTATTTTCTTTGCTTCCTGCTTTGGCAGCCCATTTACTTTTAAATCGCCTCCACTTTCTCCGGCAGTAAATATTTTTATTGAAGCTAACTTAAATAGTCTTGAAAATGGTTTTTCTTCCAATTCTACATGTTGTATTCTAGCAAATGGAACTGTAGTAATGGATTGTAATAAAACTCCTTTTTTATAGGAAATATCTTTTTCTCTCACTGCGTACTTCTTCTTATAAAAACCAAGTACTAAAAAAATTAAAAATATGCTTAGTAAAAAAGTCACTGATACATATAAATAAGATGTGTATTCTGGAATATGTGCTTCTAAATTTTTACTAATCAAAAAATACAACCCTACAAAAAGTATAATTGCAACAATACAAAAATTAAAAAGTAAGACTATTAAATATTTTTTATCAATAGATTTAAATTCTATTTGTGAAATATCTGGCAATTGAGAAGTAATTTCTGTGTTTTCGAACATTTATAAAACTATTATGTATTATAAATCTTTTGCATTTGCAATTAATTCTGCAATATCTAACACTTCAACATCAGTTTCCTTATTTTTAGCTTTAACACCATCGGTCATCATAGTATTACAAAAAGGGCAACCAGTAGCAATAATATCTGGTTTTACATCAATAGCTTCTTCGGTACGTTCAACATTAATATCTTTCGTCCCTTTTTCAGGTTCTTTAAACATTTGGGCACCTCCAGCACCACAACATAAACCATTGGTTTTACAACGTTTCATTTCAACCAATTCAACATCTAGCTTTTGAATTAATGCTCTTGGTGCTTCATACACATCATTTGCACGACCCAAATAGCAAGGGTCGTGAAATGTAATTTTTTTTCCTTTAAACTGTCCTCCTTCAATAGTAAGCCTTCCATCATCTATTAACGATTTTAGCAATTCTGTATGGTGTACAACTTCATAATTACCGCCAAGTTGTGGATATTCATTTTTAAGTGTATTAAAACAGTGTGGACAAGCTGTTACTATTTTTTTTACTTCATATGCATTTAACACTTCAATATTAGTCATTGCCTGCATTTGAAATAAAAATTCGTTTCCTGCTCTTTTTGCAGGATCCCCTGAACAACTCTCTTCGGTTCCTAAAACAGCAAATTCAACATTGGCCTTATTTAAAATTTTAACAAATGCCTTTGTTATTTTTTTTGCTCTATCATCAAAACTTCCTGCACAACCAACCCAAAATAAAACTTCTGGTTGTTTACCTTGTGCAGCCATTTCTGCCATTGTAGGTACGTTCATATCAATATATTTTAATTTTTATTCGTGTTTTCCGTCATCAAAAACTTCTATAGTTACTTCTTTTTCAACTAAATCTGTAAAATGACCTCTATAACGTGTTGCCTTAACCAAGTGATTATCAATCCAATGATAATTTCCACCTCTAGGTTTCCCCATTAATAAACTATGATATTTAAACCCATGTTTATTTAACCACATTTCTGTTACTTCTCTGTGCTCTTCAGTTCTTGATGTAAAGAAACAAATTATATGTCCTTCATCAAACCACCTATTTAATGTTGCCAAGGCATCAGGAAAAGGCTCACATGTTCCCATTCTTTCTGGTTCTTCATTAGGAACATCTTCTGTAACTGTACCATCAATGTCTATTAAATAATTTTTAATTCCTTCAGGCAAAATAGGACTAATATGTAATCCATCTTCAACTTTATCGTGTAATAGTTTTTCAACATCTTCTTTTTTCATTCTGTTTTTAATTTTTATAGTAGTATTATTATTCGTCTTTCCAATTTAATCTATCCATTTGGTTGTACTGCCAAGGAGCGCCGTTATTCTCAATATTCATCATCATCATATTTAATTCTTGAGAAGCAGCTGATTGTTCCATTACTAAATACCTACGTAAGTCAATAATTATTGATAACGGGTCAATATTTATAGGACATTCTTCAACACAAGCATTACAGCTAGTGCATGCCCAAATTTCTTCAGGAGTTATAAAATCATTTAACAATTGCTTGCCATCATATTTAAACTCTCCATTTTTATTAATATTTTCTCCAACCTCCTCTAATCTATCACGCGTTTTCATCATAATAGCCCTCGGCGAAAGTTCTTTACCTGTAATATTTGCAGGACAAGCTGATGTGCATCTACCACATTCCGTACACGTATAAGCATTCATTAGTTGTACCCAATTTAAATCTGCCACATCACTTGCTCCAAATTTTTCAGGAATTTCTTCTTCACTTCCTTCCGGTGCAGCTGCAAATGGATCCGCATTTGGATCTAGCATCATTTTAACCTCATTTGTAACAGCTTCTAAATTATTTAATTTTCCTTTTGGGTTTAAATTAGCAAAATAAGTGTTTGGAAATGCCAATAAAATATGAAGATGTTTTGAATAGTATAAATAATTTAAAAACACTAAAATACCAGCAATATGTAACCACCAGGCGGTGCGCTCTATATAAAATAGTGTTCCTGCATTAAAATTTTCAAATAATGGTACTAAAAATTGACTAATTGGATTACCGGCATCTGCTTGTTGAAAAGGCACATCTGTGGCATTCATTATTAAAAATAATGACATTAAGACCATTTCGAAATATAAAATATAAAGGGCATCGTTTTTAGGGAATCCTTTCATTTCTTTATTCCAAAAACGAGGAATTTTCAACACCATTCTTCGTATCCAGAAAACTATAACTGAAACTAAGACTAATAACGCCAGTATCTCAAATGAAGCAATTAAAAAACTATAAAACCCACCTAAAAACGACAATACTCTATGTGTTCCAAAAAGTCCATCTATAATTATTTCGATTACTTCAATATTAATAATTATAAAACCAACATAAACTATAATATGCAAGGCACCTGCAATTGGACGTTTTACCATTTTAGATTGTCCTAAAGCAATCATTGCCATATTTTTCCATCGAGCGGTTGAATTATCAGACCTATCTAATTGTTTGCCAAGTTTTATATTTCTAATTAGTTTTTTCACATTTCTCGCAAAAAAACCAACTCCAATAATAAGAAGAATTGCAAATACTATGTTGTCAATATAATTCATACTTTTTTAATTTATTGATGGTAGAACATTCTTTTAGTGAAAGTGCTAATTTAAACAATAACTTGGTTTTATTCTAGCCATTAGGTTTCAATAAAAAACAACTTTTATAAATTCATCAATTCAAAAAAAAAACTTACTAATTTTTTAAGGTGCCAATTTAGAATAAATTAAAGTCTTCCCTAGGTTATTGTAAAATAATTTACAAATTCAATGGGATTGTAAATTTAAAAGAATTTCTTTAAATTTTTTAATTTTTGCAAAGAACCTTTTTTGTTTTTATAATTGCCTTGTAGATTTGCATACTTGAAAGCAGTAATAACAATTGTTTACTGCTCTGGATCTGGATTATAGCCTTTGTCTTTTTTCCCAAATAATGAAAAGTGTACAAAACGTTTTGGATGTAATTTCATCTCTCTTAACAATTCCTCCAATTCTTTAGAAGCGTCGGTTAAATTAGTATAAATTTCATCTTCTTTCAGCAATTTACCAAGCGTACCTTCACCATTTTCTAAACCAGCCAAAACACTATTAACATTACCAATTGTCTCTTCTAAATTTTTAATAGTCATTCCTAAATTAGCATTTACTAAAGTATCTGAAAGCTTTGCAAAATTAGCAGTCATTAACTCAGCATTATCAAGAGTTTTTGATAATTTATCATCATTCTTTTTAATCAACTCATTTACATTAGCTGATGCAAATTTAAAATTTGTTATGGTTGCATTTAATTCTAAAATACTTGCTTTTAAACTTTGTCTACTTTCAGGATCTAAAACATCTGTTAACCCAGTCATTAAAGAATCTGCACTTTTAATTACACTTTCAACTTTTGCTTGTAATGGATTTAATTTTTCGGTTACAGAAGAGAACAAATCTGATTCTATCTCGCCTTTTAAATAATCTCCTGGAAGTGCTGTTTCACCTTCATAAGAAGGTACAATTGCTAAAGATTTTCCGCCCATTAAACTGGCGCTATAAATTTTTGCAACGCTATTTTTTGAAAATTCAAAATCGTTTTCCACACTAAATTCAACAATTAATGTTCCTCTTTTTTCTTCATCATTATGAAAGGTAATATTCACAACTTTTCCAACATCAACCCCATTTATTGTTACAACACTTGCTGTATTTAAACCTTGAACATTTTGGTATTCTGTAAAATAGGTTTTTATTGGACCATCAAATAAATTAAGTCCTTTTAAATAGTTATAACCCCAAATAAATAATGCGATTACAAGTACTGCTACAACTCCTGTTTTTAATTCTCTGGAAATTTTCAAAATAATATAATTTTTAAGGCAATATTACTAATAATTTTTGTGAGTAAATGGTAAAAATACTATGATTTTTTTAAAACTTCTTCTACCGAAATTTTTTTACCATTCTTAAAAGCGACTATAAATGCAGTTTTATATCCTTTAGATTTCGCAATTTTTCTAAATTCTTCAATTTCCGAATAACTAGCTGTATTCCCTAAATAATATTTATAACTATTTCCTACTTTAATTCTGTCTACATTTTTAAGACCTTTAAAATTATAAGACTTTGTTTCTAATTTTCTTGAACCAGAAGCTATCTGAACTTTAAACACAAGATCTTCATTATTCGTTGTTTCTCGCTTATTTATTACTGCTTTAGTTGTTGAAACTTCGGTTATAGCATCACCCTTAACAGTATTTAATCTTAGTTCATTTATATATTTTTTTATACCATTATAAATAGATTCCGAAAATTTATGTTGTCCTAATTTAGAATTCAAATAAAGTCCTTCTTTACTATTTGTAATAAAACCAGTTTCTATTAAAATACTTGGCATGTAAGTTTGATGCAATACCACAAACCCGGCCTGTTTTACACCTCTGTCTTTTCTTTTTAATTTTGTTGTAAATTCATTTTGAATAATACTTGCCAATTGTATACTTTGATCTAAATATTCTTCTTGCATTAGAGTAAGTCCAATAACCGATTCAGGAGAATTTGGATTGAAGCCCTTATAGGTTACTTTATAATTATCTTCTAATTCAATAACTGAATTTTCTGCTTTAGCAACTTCAAAATTTTGTTTATTTGCATGTGTTCCTAAAACCCAAGTTTCTGCTCCATACGCATTTGATGAATGTGCATTACAATGTATTGACACAAATAAATCTGCATCTGCTTTATTAGCAATCTTACCACGATCTTTTAAACCTATAAATACATCTGTTTTTCTTGTATAAATTACTTTTATATTTTCTCTTTTCTCTAACATTTTACCAACTTGAAGCACAATTTTTAAGGCAATATCCTTTTCTTTCATGGCTTTGTAACCTACTTTTCCTGGATCTTTACCACCATGGCCAGCATCAAGCACCACAATAAATTCAGTTTTTTGAGCAATAATGTTATTATTATTAAAAAGAATAACACAAAAAAATACGAAAACTCGTAAGAAAATCGTTGATATTTTAATTTTAGAAAAGAGTAGTGAGTTCATAAATAATTTTAATTATTTTTGGCAACTGTTATTTGGTGATACAATTATTGAGCCATACATTTACAAACATTAAAAATTGTGGTTGAATGCTTAAAAGCTAAATTAAAAAAACTTACGCTATAAGCACAATTTAAATAGTATTTTTACAAAAAATATTTATTATTAGAACGAATATTAACAAATTATACAAAATATTTTTATTGATAAGTGCAACTCACTTTATCAATACAGCTATTTATTCTCAAGAAATTAAACAGTCTTCTACTGATACAATTGCGGCAATTAAAAAAGAAACTTTAAAAAATCTGCAATTAAATGACACTATAAAAAACAAGCAAATTGATTCTATTAAAATAAAGCAAAAAGATTCTATTAAAAAACCCGTAGAATTGCTGGAAAGTATTATTGAACATAGCGCAGATAGTTTAATAAGACAGGATATTTTAAATAATAAAATTATTTTATACAACAATGCACATATTATTTATAAAGACATTGATTTAAAAGCGGGTTATATTGAAATTGATAACAACACAAGTTCAGTGCTTGCCAGAGGAATTAAGGATAGTGTTGGTGTTTATTCTCAGCTTCCCGTATTTAAACAGGGCAACCAAGAATCTACTCAAGATACAATAATCTTTAATTTTAAAAGTGAAAAAGCAAAAATCTGGAATTTAAAAACCGAACAACAAGGTGTTATTATTTTAGGAGAAGTTAGTAAAAAACATAACGACTCTGTCATATTTATTGAAAATATAAGACTTACAACTTCCGATAAAGAAAACCCAGATTATTATATTAAAATTCCGAAGGCAAAATTTATAAAAGACAAAAAACTAGTGGCAGGAACCAGTCAATTAGTTTTAGCTGATGTGCCAACTCCAATTGTAATGCCTTTTGCATATATTCCATTAACAAAAGGAAGAACTTCAGGTTTTTTAATGCCTACTTGGGGAGAAAATAACAGACAAGGTTACTTTTTACAAAATGGTGGTTACTACTTTGTTATAAATGACAATTTTGATTTGGCCGTTTTAGGAGATATTTATACCAACGGAAGTTGGGGATTACGAGCAGAATCTGGATATGCAAAACGATATAAATTTTCAGGTAACTTTAACTTTAGATATGAAAACTTAACAAATAGTTTAAAAGGATTTGACGATTATTCAAAAACTACAAATTACAATATTAGATGGAGCCATTCTCAAGACGCAAAAGCGAGTCCAAATTCTAGATTTTCTGCTTCTGTAAACCTAGGAAGTAGTAAATACTACAAGCAATCTAATAATGAATACAATACAAATGCCTTTTTAAATAATAATTTAAGTTCGTCCGTTTCATTTTATAAAAAGTTTGTAGGTACTCCCTTTAATATGTCTTTATCGGTGACACATTCTCAAAACACCAATACGGAAGAAATCACAATGACATTGCCTTCTTTACAATTAAATATGGATAGAATTTACCCGTTTACTGGTAAAAATGGCGCAAAAAATAATGCAATTCAAAAAACAGGTTTAACCTATTCTTTAAAAGGTGATAATAGAGTTAATACAACCGATGAATTTTTCTTTAAAAAACAAATGTTTGATGAAGCAAAGTCTGGACTTCAGCATAATATTACCATGAATACCAATATGAAGGCTTTAAAATTCTTTACAATTTCACCTAGTTTAAACTATAAAGAAGTTTGGTATTTTGATAAACTCAGCAAAAAGTTTGATGACGTAAAAGAAGAAGTTGTTACTGATACGATTAGTGGTTTTAATGCTTTTAGAGAATACAATGCTTCAGTTTCTTTAGGAACTACTTTTTATGGTATGTTTAAGTTTAGAAAAGGAAGTATTGAAGCTATAAGACACGTTGTTAGACCTAGTGTATCTTATGGCTACAAACCTGATTTTAGCGATATTTACTATGAAAAAGTACAACAAAACGCAGCAAACCCAGAAGAGTTTTTAGAATATTCTCCTTATAGTAATGGTATTTTTGGAGGTCCAGGTTCAGGGCTTTCTAATAGCTTAAGCTTTACCGTTAACAACAATCTAGAAGCAAAACTAAGAAAAAAAGACTCCTCAGAAACAGAAGCTAAAAAAATTATTTTATTAAATAATTTAAACTTCTCTTCAAGTTATAATATGGCTGCAGATTCTTTAAAATGGAGTCCAGTTAGCGTAAATGCGGGTACAAATTTATTTGACAATAAACTTTCTTTAAATGTAAGGGCAACCTTAGATCCTTATGCCTTAGATGTTAATGGTAAAAAGATTAACACCTTTAATTATAATAATGGTGGTAGTTTATTTAGACTTACCAACGCTGGTCTTACTATGAATTATTCTTTAGCGAGTAAAAAAGAAACAGGAGCTTCAAAGTCTGGACAAGATCAAAAAGCGGCTGCCAATAATTCTGATGGGGTATTTGGAGAAAGCTTAACTGCAACAAACCAACAAAATACAAATAATAATTCATCAAACTCTGAGAAAGAAACAAAATTGTATGGTTCAAAAATACCTTGGACCCTAAAACTAGCCTATTCTTTGAATTATTCAAATACAAATAGGCAAAATGAAATTTCTTCCAACTCTTTAATGTTTTCTGGAGATATTGAATTAACTCCAAAATGGGGTGTTGGCTTTTCCTCTGGGTATGATGTTAAAAATCAAGGCTTTACCTATACGCAACTTCGATTTTCTAGAGATTTAGATAGCTGGAAACTTAATTTTAACTGGGTTCCTTTTGGAGATAGACAAACGTACTACTTTTTTATTGGTGTAAAATCTTCTATGTTAAGTGATTTAAAATATGATAAAAGACAAGTACCAGACAAACGATTATTTTAGTAAAATTTATAGTAGCTTTAATTTTTAATTTAGAGAAATACACTTATGAAAAAAATAATTAACACTCCAAATGCACCCGCACCAATAGGCCCATACAACCAAGCTATTTTAACTGGAAATACCCTATACACCTCGGGGCAGATAGCGTTAAACCCAGTAACTGGTGAATTGGTTTTAGATTCTATACAAAATGAAACGAAACAGGTTATGGAAAATATGAAAGCTGTTTTAGAAGCCGCAGATATGACTTTTGAAAATGTTGTAAAAACTTCGATCTTTATTTCTAATATGAACGACTTTACAGAAATTAATGCTGTTTATGGAAGTTATTTTAATGCAACAACAGCTCCAGCACGTGAAACTGTTGAAGTTGCAAACTTACCTAAATTTGTAAATGTTGAAATCTCTATGATTGCTATAAAATAATAGCTTTATATAGATCTTATTAAAAGTTCTGCAGTTGCTGGATTTGTAGCTAAAGGAACATCGTGCACATCGCATAAACGCATTAACATTGCAATGTCTGGTTCATGCGGATGCATACCAAGCGGATCTCTAAAAAAGAACACCATTGCGGTTTTACCTTCTGCAACACGCGCTGCTATTTGAGCATCGCCACCATAAGGTCCTGAAAGATATTTCTCAACCTTGAACCCTGCTTTTTCTGCGTTTTTACCAGTTGTTCCGGTAGAAATTAAATCTATATTTTTTGAAGTTATCAAAGCTTTAAAGTCCATTAAAAACTGAACCATCTCTGTTTTTTTTCCATCGTGTGCAATAATTGCAATTTCCATATTATTATATTTTAATTACTACAAAAGTAGTAGAATTCCTTATTAAAGTGAATCTGAATATTCAATTAAATCGACTATCTTGGTTGCATAACCAAACTCGTTATCATACCAAGAAATTATTTTAAAGAAATTTTCATTTAATTCCATTCCTGCATTCGCATCAAAAACAGAAGTTCTAGATTCTGAAACAAAATCTTGAGAAACTACTTCATCTTCTGTATAACCTAAAATTCCTTTTAATTCATTTTTAGAGGCATTTTTCATTACAGCTTTAATTTCGCTATAAGAAGTTGCTTTTTTTAACCGAACCGTTACATCTATTAATGAAACATCTACAACAGGAACTCTAACTGCCATTGCTAAAATTTTACCTTCCATTTCAGGTATAATTTTTATCAATGTTTCTGAAGCACTTGTAGAGGTCGGAATCATATTATTTAAGGCTGCTCTACCTCTTCTCCATTTTTCAGAAAAACCATCAACAACATTCTGACTAGAAGTTGAAGCATGCACCGTAGTTACTAAACCTTCAATTATTTCAAAATTATCATTTAAAATCTTCACAATTGGAGCCAAACAATTAGTGGTACAAGAAGCGTTTGAAAATATTAAATCGTTTTTAGACAATTTAGTATGGTTAACACCCATTACAAAATTTGGAACATCCTTTGAAGGTGCAGAGATAACTACCTTTTTTGCACCTCCTTTAATATGCAATGCAGCATTATTTTTATTTGTAAAAAAGCCTGTAGATTCAATTACAAAATCAACATCTAAAGCATCCCATTTAATATTTTCTGGTTTTGCTTCTGAAGTAATGCGTATTGGTTTATCATTAATAATTAAAACATCTTTTTTAACCGTTACAGTTCCTTTAAAACGCCCGTGAACAGAATCAAATTTTAATAAATATGCTAATTGATGAATATCAATTAAATCATTTATTGCAACAACTTGAATATTTGGTCTGTTAATTATAGATCTTAATGCTAATCGTCCTATTCTTCCAAAACCGTTTATACCAATTTTTATCATATATTTCTATAAGGTATTATTGAAAAATAGTAGTATTAAATTGACATTATGTCGCTAACACGCAGTAATTCTTTATTTATTTCGTGTTGCCCTTTTACAGCGTGATCTAAATCTGTTGTTTCTACCTTATTATTTATTAACCCAACCATTAAATTAGATTTTCCATCTAATAGTAATTCAACCGCTTTTACCCCTAATCTTGTTGCTAAAACACGATCAAAACAGCTTGGAGCTCCTCCTCGTTGCATATGACCTAATACTGAAACTCTCACTTCATACTGTGGCAAATGTTCTTCAACATAATCAGCTAATTCGAAAACGTTCTTCCCAATTTTATCTCCTTCAGAGACCACAACAATACTAGATGATTTACCAGATCTTTTGGTTCTTTTTAAGGATTCTAATAATCTATCTAAACCTAAATCTTCTTCAGGAATTAAAATCTCTTCTGCACCAGCACCAACACCTGCATTTAAAGCTATAAATCCGGCATCTCTTCCCATTACTTCAACAAAAAACAGTCTATTATGTGAACTTGCAGTGTCTCTAATTTTATCAATTACATCAACTACTGTATTTAAAGCTGTATCGTAACCAATTGTAAAATTAGTTCCACAAATATCGTTATCAATGGTTCCTGGAATTCCAATACAAGGAAGGGTAAATTCTTGATTAAATACCATACCTCCAGTAAATGTACCGTCACCTCCAATTAGAACCAGCGCATCTATTTCTGCCTTTTTTATTTCCTTATAAGCTTTTTCTCTACCTTCTTTAGTTCTAAATTCTTTAGATCTGGCAGATTTTAAAATTGTTCCTCCTCTATTAATAATATTACTAACATTTCGAGCTGTTAGCATTTTAAAATCTCCTTCTATTAAACCTTGATAACCTCGGTAAACCCCAACACATTCAATATTATAATATGCACATGCTCTTACAACTGCTCTAATTGCAGCATTCATTCCTGGCGCATCACCTCCTGAGGTAAGCACGCCTATTTTTTCAATTTTTTTTCCCATAAGTGAAATTCAAAAGTACTTTAAATTTTGGACGCAATTTAGTAAAATAAAAAATTAATAATTACCATAAGTTTTTTGGATAAACTCCTGTATCTTTTAATTTTTGAATTTCTGAAGTAACATAGTCTTTATCTTCTATATACGTTACGCCAAACCACCTAGCATCTGATTTTAAAACCTGCATTGATGCTGTTCCACTAACAATCAAATGGTTAACTACCAAAGGAATGAAAAATTCTGCTTTTGGTTCTTTATAATTATCTTTTAAGAAATCTTCAAATAGAGATTCGGAAAGCTCAAAGTATTTTGGTGTAAATCCGAAGAAATTCATAGATACTATAGTATCTTCTGATATTGGTTTTAAAACACCATCGGCTTCTTTAAATTTTAATTTTCCTTCAATTTTTTCAATATGTGTACGTTCTGTAATCCCTGTTAAGAATCCGTTTTTATTTACATTACACTCACCTCTCGAAACAAAACCATATTCTGAAATAGTGTTTTTTAACACATATCCCATCATATTAAAATTACTTGAATTTTTATCAGTATTTTTAAGTACCTCAGCAATCCCCACAAATGCGGCCCTTCCATAAAAATCATCAGCATTTATAACTGCAAAATTTTCTGATATAACATCTTTTGCCATTAATAAGGCATGTCCAGTTCCCCAGGGTTTCTTGCGGTTATTATCTCTATATTTTTCTGGAATAGTATCTATTTCTTGAAAAACATATTCAACCTTAATTTTACCTTCTAATTTTGGATTGAAGAAAGCTTTAAAATCTGCTTCAATACTTTTTCTAATAATAAAAACTACTTTTCCAAAACCAGCTTGAATAGCATCATAAATTGAAAAATCTAGGATAGTGTCACCTTGTTCAGAAAATGTATCTAACTGTTTCAACCCTCCATACCTACTTCCTATTCCTGCGGCTAATATTACTAATGTTGGTTTGTCCATTTTTTAAAAAATTATTATTTTATATTAATTTATTTTACTTGCCTTAGACTCTTTAACAACTGGTTTTTTAGTATTTACAGAGTCAATTTCTTTTTTCTTTTTCAAACCTAATTTTTCTAATAGTTCGGCTCCATTATCAAAATCTATTTGGTAATTGATACCAATTCCCTGTGTATAACCTTCTTCATCCTGTTCTGAATATTGAATTTCGTTTTGGCGGTTAAAAATTGAAGATCTTAGAGTACCTGCATCATTTAACAAAAAGTCTATGGTTACTTCACCTATGATACTCGTTTGTTCTTTAGAACCTATTGGTACGCTTGCCTTTCCATTTATTAATATTCTATCATTTATTTCGTACCCAAAATTAAAACCAAACTGATCGTTAATATTTAAATTATCTATCCTATTTTTTTCACCAAAAGTATATACTGGTTTTAATTTAAATTTATTATCTCCTTTATTTACAATATTATCAAATGCATTTGAAAGCAGATCGGATGCTGTACCATATACCAAACCACTTGTATTAACACTTAAATCACTTTCGTTGTAAAATGCTCCTGAAGCTAATAATGACACAAAATGTCTTGTTTTACTATTGTCATCATTACTATTTAATTTAAAGGCTAACTCAGATGCTACTGTAGAACTAGAATTTGGAATTTCTATGTCAAAGGTTCTTTCAGAATCAAATAATTCACCTGAAAATCGTGTAATTAAATCGATTGGTATTTTTCTATTTGCTGTAATATTTTCTAAAAGTGATTTTGGATTTGCGGAAACTCTATATACTGCTTCAATATTAATATCTGCGGTAAATGGATCTCCACTCCAAGATATACTTCCGCCTTTTTTAACATTAAATGGTTTGTTAATTATACCTCCATATTTAAAATTATAGATACCATTATCTACTATAAAATCACCATACATATCAAACTTATCTTTGGTATCTAATTCTATTTGTAAATTTCCTGTTCCACTTCCTTTTAAAGAACTTCCCGTTGCTTTATCTAGTACCATTTCTACCTCAGCATCTTTTGTTACTTCTAAATTAAAGTTAATAGATAAACCTTTTAATTTTTCTGAAATAAAAGCTCTTCTACTTTCTATTTCATTTACATCTTTATCTTTACTAACAAATCTAATTAATTCTGATGCTGATACTGTTTTAACATCACTAATTGGAATTACAAAACGAGTGCCTTTATTAGTTCTTCCAACTACATCTATTACCAATTTATCGGTTGGTCCAATTATGGATGCATTTCCTGCAAGAAATCCAGTACCATAATATAAAGATGTCTCTTCTTCTTCTGTATTTAGAACTAATAAGTTTCTGGTATTTAGCTCTAAATTAAGTGCCCAATTATCAAAGTATTTATGAGATATTGTACCTTTTAAAGCTCCTTTTGTATTATTTTGAGTATCTTTTATTTGAACATCTTCTAAATTAAAAGTTTGGTTTTCTAATGTAATAACACTTGTTCCTTCAAACAAATAATCTACGTTTAAATATGGAAAATAAAGACCTGCTTGGTCTAAATATAATTCGCCTGTCATTTTTGGGTTGTTAAGTTGCCCTGTTACATTCACATTACCATACGCATAGCCTCTAATATTGTTAAAAACATCTTCTCCAAGTGGACTAAATGCGTCTAGTTTAAATTCTTCAAAATCTACAATTACATCTAGAATTGGTTTTTCAGGAGTAAAATCTAATTCTCCAACTGCCGAAAAACTAATGCTATTATCTCTTTTTAATGAGACGTTTAAAGCATATTCTGTCATTGAATTTTTTCCTTCTATACCTACTTTTAAATCTCCCTGATATGAATTATTAATATTAAAATCGGATATAGTTAAATTTGCTGTTGGTTTTAATCGCTTTTTAAACTGATTGTAATTTAAGGCTCCATTTATAATTCCTCTAAGCTTTAAACTGTCCACATCTGGTGTAATGTTTGAAAGTTTAACATTTTTAAAGTTAAATTTAAAATCTTTACTTATTGTATCTTGCATGGTTCCTTGAAACTCAATTTTCTGACCTTTTGAGGCAATTAAAAACTGATCGATGGAATATAACTTTGTTTTACTATCGAAAACAACTTTGTTTTTTAAATTATTTTCAGGGTTAATAACCCACATATTATTTTTATAAATAAAGTTTGATTTTTGTAACCCAAAAACGGATTTATTTTCTTTATTAAAAGTATGGTAAAAAGAGAGATCAAATTTCTCTGTATTCTCTTTACCTCCAATAAATTCGGTTCTAAAGTATAATGTATCACTTAAGGTTATGTTCACTAAATGAAGTTTAGAAATATCATAATAATCAGATTTAATTTCATCAATGGTAAGCTGTGTATTAAATAATGGGTTTTTGTTGTCTATTTGTAAATTTAATTCGCTAATAACATTAGTAAAAGCCTCAACTTTAGGTGATTTTATATTTAATTTGAACAAATTATTATTAGAACTAATAGATCCTCTAATTGTGGTTGTTGGGGCTAAAATTACTTCTGGATAAAAAACTTCAACAATTTTATTAAAAATATAAAATCTGAAATTTAAATTTTGATTGGGTGTTACTTGATATGGATTGTAATTTGAGTAAATACTACCTATAGAATTTTGGGCCAATTTACCTAATTCGTTGAACTTAAATTTCCCTTCAATTCTTCCGGTAAGTATTTCTGGAGAATTAATCGTAATTGTTCTAATACTATCTAAAAATGAAGACGTTATATTAAAATCTTTAAAAAAGTAATTCCCTTTCTGATTTAGATAAAGCGAATTCTTAAAGTCAACTGTTCCTACCAAATCATCAAAAGAGTTTCCTTTAACTTGAATATCTATATCGCCTTTTATTTTTGAAATACTATCTCTTTTAAAAAGGTTTATAGTATTTAAATCGCAATAATCTACAGTTGTTTTAAAGTCGAATGTGTAAATATCTCTAGATAAATCTGCTAATCCATTAAAATTCAACTTTATATTATCGTCATTTACTTCCATTTCACCATCAAAATGCATGTTTTTAAAAATACCGTTTAAACTAATATTTTTATAAGTATAGTTTTTATATTGATGTTTAGATACTTTTCCTTTTACTGAAGTATTTAAGTTTTCTAATGTAAATCCACTTCCATCAATATTGGCTTCCATAGACAGCAAACCAACAAGACTATCGCCCATTATTTTACCCAATTTTAAATCTACAACTTTAATATATCCTTTGTACGAAGCATTGTCAATATTGTCTATATTTGTCAAAACAAGGTCAGATATTGAAGTTCCTAAATCTGTTTTTAGAGTTAATTGTGCATCAATCAAATTTGGAGTAATGTAGGTGTTTCCGCTTAATGTAAATCTTCCTATTTCTTTAAATGTTGATGGTAATGTATTTCCTAAAACTTCGGGTAACATTATTTTTAAATGATTATAGTCTGAAGTTAAATTTGTAAAATCTCCATTCATTGAAAAACCATTTTCTTGATTAAAGATATTTTTAAAATTTAAGTCCCCATAAATAAGTGCATTTTTATCGGTTTTTAGTTGTAAATCACTCGCAACAAAATCATTTAATTTTCCATTAATTTTAGTAGAAAAATGCAACACATCATCCGTACCAAATTCACTATAAAATTTTTTAAGATCTAAAAGAGATACCGTAGCTTCTTGCACGGTGGCATTAATAGTTACTAAATTATTAAAATCTGAAAAATCTTCACGATTATACGTAAAGTTTATATCTGCTAAAACTGAAGATGTTTTAGTTTTTAAAGATGTATTTTTAAAACGCATAAAAGATTTTGTATACGTAAAATCACTAGACAAGTTTTCAATTTTTAAATTATGATTTTCAACGAAACTAAGCCCTGTTATTTCAGTTGAAACATTTGGACCTGCAATTTTAAAATTAGTTGTTTTACCATTTATATTTTTAAAAAATAATGGATTATCATTCTCCGAATTTTCATCAGAAATTGCTACATAGCCGTTTACAAGTTTTAATTTGGTTGCAGTTAATAGAAAACCCGAAGGTTTATCACTTTCATTTCCATCGTTAAATTTATCAACAAAAACGGTTAACGCATCATCGTCTTCATCTTTATATGTTTTAATATTTAAAACAAAATCGTCTAGTGCAATTTGACCAAATTCTAATTTATTATTTATAATGTTTTTGTAACTAAATATAGATGTTGTTAAATTATCAACATACACAAGAGTATCTAAATGATGGTCTCTAATAAAAATGCTATTTAATTGTACATCCCCTAAAAAAGCTAGGTTCACTTTTTCTATATTAATATCTACATTAAACTCTTTTCTTAAATAATTTGTTGCTGATTTTCCTAAACTTGTTTGCACTTTAGGAATAGATAATAAGATACTTACTATTACTAAAAAAAGTAACAGTATCAGTAAAATTTTAGGTCCTATTTTTTTTATTCGTTTGATATGCGCTAAATTTGCATTTTTATGGCAATTTTCGTGCCTTTATTTGTTAAATTATGATTAAAAATAAATCAATTTACATACTCGGTATTGAATCTTCTTGCGACGATACAAGCGCTGCTGTTATATGCAACGGAAAAATACTTTCAAATGTTGTAGCAAATCAAGAAATTCACACCAAATATGGTGGTGTTGTTCCCGAATTAGCTTCACGTGCACATCAACAAAATATTGTTCCTGTAATTCAACAAGCAATTCAACAGGCAAATATCGACAAAAAAGACTTAAATGCCATAGCTTTTACGCGCGGACCTGGATTAATGGGTTCTTTATTGGTTGGAACCTCTTTTGCAAAGTCACTTTCGTTGGCTTTAAACATTCCGCTAATTGCCGTAAATCATATGCAAGGTCACGTATTAGCACATTTTATTGATGAGGAAAATCAGCAAAAACCTCCATTTCCTTTTTTGTGTTTAACCATTAGTGGTGGCCATACGCAAATTGTAAAAATTACAGATTACTTTACTATGGAAGTAATTGGTGAAACTTTAGACGATGCTGTTGGTGAAGCTTTTGATAAATCTGCCAAAATTTTAGGATTGCCTTATCCCGGTGGACCATTAGTAGATAAATATGCGAAACTTGGAAATCCACTTGCTTTTAAGTTCACAAAACCAAAAATGGCAGATTTAAATTTTAGCTTTAGCGGATTAAAAACTGGTATTTTATACTTTATTCAGAAAAAAGTAAAAGAGAATCCAAATTTTATTGAAGAAAACCTTAACGATATTTGTGCCTCAATACAATACACAATTGTTGAAATTTTATTTGACAAACTTAAAAAAGCAGTTGAAAAAACAGGAATAAATCATGTTGCAATTGCCGGTGGTGTTAGTGCTAATTCAGAAATTAGAAAAGTATTAAAAGAAACAGAACACAAGTATGGTTGGACAACGTATATTCCAAAATTTGAATATACTACAGACAATGCTGGAATGATTGCCATTACTGGTTATTTAAAATATTTAGATAACAACTTTTCTAAAGATACGATAATTGCAACTGCGAGATTAAAAGTGAATGAACAATAAATTTTATAAAATTTTTACTATTTATTTTAATTCTAAATTGTATTTTTGATGCAATGAAAGATTTTTTTAGAAAAATAACAGCTCTGGTAATGGTAACAATTTTATTGTTATCTACATCTTCATTTTCTCTTTACAAACATTTTTGTGGTGATAATTTAGTTACTATTTCAACTGAAAGAATTGAAAATTGCTGTGACTCTGAAACCTTTCTAGCACAATCTAATAAACTAATTTTTTCAGAAGAAGATTGTTGTAAAAATGAAACTACTTTTAAAAAAGTTCAACTATTTGATTATACAAACTCAGTTAAAATAACAAAAAGTCAAATATTATTTTTAAGTTCATTTTACTTTAGTTTTATTCAAAATTTAACTAGTGTAACTACTTCAAAAAAATATTATAAGGATTTTTCTCCACCTTCACTTGTTTTAAATAAACAAGTACTTTTTCAAACATTCTTAATTTGATAACAGCTTCTTTTTAAAAGAACACCTATATGCCTTTATGCAAGTATTGGCTACTTATCAATTATTAAGAAAATATAAATGTCAAAAAATATTATTTTACTATTAATACTATTTCCCTTTATAGTATATAGTCAAGAAACTTTTAAAGGAACAATTTTAGATACAAATAATGCACCTATTTTTGGCGCAAGTATCTATTGGGAAAACTCTCAAGTAGGAACAAATTCAGACGAAAATGGAAGTTTTTCAATAAAAACCTTAGAAAATAACAAGCAGCTGGTTGTTAGTTTTATAGGTTATGAAACACAAAAACTTTCTGTAGACAAAATAAGCAAAACAACCATTGTTTTAGTTGCGGATAATCAATTAGATGAAGTTAGTATTCAAACTAGAAGAAAAAGTTCTAATAGAGTAAGTTATGTGGTAAAAAACATAATTAATGTAAACAAGGCAGAGCTTTTAAAAGCCGCGTGTTGCAACCTAGCAGAAAGTTTTGAAACAAATCCTTCAATAGATATAAATTATAGTGATGCGCTTACTGGAACAAAACAAATTAAAATGCTGGGATTAACAAGTCCATATATACAAATTGTTCAAGAAAATATTCCAAATATTAGAGGTGCTGCGCAAACATATGGATTAACTTTTACACCAGGAACTTGGGTTGAAAGCATCCAAATTACAAAAGGAGCTGGTAGCGTTGTAAATGGTTATGAAAGTATAACTGGTCAAATTAATGCTGAATTGGTAAAACCTTCAACCGATAAAAACGTTTTTGTAAATGCCTATAGTTCTCTTAATGGAAGGTTAGAATTAAACACGCATTTTAACACAAAAGTTTCTGATAAATGGGATACTGGACTGTATCTTCATGGAAATTTGAGAGATAAAAAAATTGACGATAATAAGGACGACTTTTTAGACGCTCCACTTACAAAACAAGTGAATATTATGAACCGTTGGCAATACACCAACACCGAAAAAGGATGGGTTAGTTTTATAAACTTACGTTATTTAAATGATGCAAAAACAACTGGAGAAATAGATTTTAACCCAGATATTCATAAAAAAACAACTTCTTTTTGGGGAAGTGAAATAGCAACAGAACGCTTTGAAACTTCAGCAAAAATAGGATATGTTTTTCCTGAATTGCCTTACAAAACTTTTGGTTTACAGATTGCCTACAGTTATCACAATCAAGACTCTTATTTTGGTTTAAAAGAATATGAAATAAATCATAAGAGTGTATATGCAAATTTAATTTACAATTCTATAATTTCAGATACTCGTAATAAATTTGCTACTGGAATTAGCACTACTTTTGATAATTTTGACGAACTGGTTTTAACAACAAATTACAAACGAAACGAAAAATCTGTTGGTGCGTTTTTTGAATATAATTATGATAATTTAGATAATTTAAGTCTATCTGCAGGCGTTAGAATAGATCATCATAATTTATTAAAAACATTTATAACACCTCGGCTACATGCAAAATATACACCTTGGGATACTGGAACTTTCCGTGTTTCTTTAGGAAGAGGAAAAAAGAGTGCTGCCATTTTTGCTGAAAACCAATGGTTATTTGGAACAAACAGAACCCTAAAAATTGTAAACAATAATGGTGAGTATTATGGTTTAAACCCTGAAATTGCTTGGAATTATGGCGCTTCATTTACTCAAAAATTCGATTTCTTAAATAGAAAAGGAGACATTACTTTCGATTTTTATAAAACCGATTTTAACGAACAAATTATTGTAGATATGGAAAACCCTTCAGAAATTTCGTTTTACAATGCAACATCAAATAGTAAAGCAAATAGCTTTCAATTTGAAGTAAATTATAGTCCGTTTACACATTTTAGTATAAAAACTGCCTATAAATATCAAGATATAAAAAACGGCTATATTTCTGGTTCAAAACAACAACCAATGCAACCTAAAAACCGCTTTTTCACTAATTTATCTTATGAAACACATCAAACTGAAAAAGGTGGAAATTGGAAATTTGATTATACTTATAATTGGCAAAGTGAACAACGTTTACCAGATACAAGTATTTATACTGCAGCTTATCAATTACCAGAATATGCAGCTAAACATATTAGTATGAATGCACAGATTACTAAAGTTTTTTCTCCTCGTTTTGAATGGTATCTTGGAGGTGAAAATTTAACTAATCACCAACAAAAAACTCCTATTTTAGGAGCTGACAATCCATTTGGTACAAATTTTGACTCAAGTATTGTATATTCTTCAGTACTTGGTGCAATGTATTACACGGGAATTAGATTTAATATTGAATAAATAAATTTTAAACATGAACTTTTCAAAGAAAAATCACGAATACAGAAACAAAAATGTAAACAACATGAGTAAAAAAACATTATTAATTATTGCAATTCTTTTTATAGGAGTTTCAACACAAGCACAAAAGAAAAATAAAAACGCTAAAATTACTTTTGAAGTAAATGGTATTTGTGAAATGTGTAAAGACCGCATAGAAAAAGCCGTTTTAAAAACTAAAGGTGTAAAATTTTGCAGTTGGAGTATAGAAACGCATCAACTATCTTTAATTATGGATGAACGTAAAGTTGATGAACTCACTATTCATAAAAACATTGCAGCTGTTGGGCACGATACTAAAAAAGTAAAAGCTACAGATGAAGCTTATAATAATTTACACGGTTGCTGTAAATATGATCGCGTAAATCCACAATATGGAACACAAGATCACTAAATAAATTCTTTTATTTTACAAAACCTAACGGGACTAAAAAACCTGTTAGGTTAAAAATAATTTGGATTTTGAAATACACCAAAAAAACAATACATGTTTTTACTATCATACCTGAGCAGGCAGATATCCAAACATTGCTAATGGGAATTCTTTTTAGTTCAAGTTTCTTTATTTAAATTTGGTAAGAATTCATACTTTCGCAAGAATGATAAAAAATTCTATTTATTTCTTAATTTGTTTAACAAATGTGCTTAAATCTTTACCCGTTGGTTCTTCAAAAAATTCTAAATCAAAGTAAGGAATTGCTGCAATAATATGGTCAAAAATATCGGACATAATAGCTTCATAGTTTGCCCATTCTTTATTACTACTAAAACAATAAATTTCTAATGGAATACCTTTTGAAGTTGGTGCTAATTGCCTTACCATAGAAAACAACTCTTTACTTACATTAGAATTTTGTGCTAAATATGCATCTAAATATTTTCTAAAAACACCAAAATTAGTCAAGTTTCTTCCGTTTATTAAAACAGATTTATCCGCACCAATTTTTTTATTATGTTCTGTAATTTCATTATATTTTCTATCTAGGTATTCTGTTACCAAATGTATTTTTTTTAGATTGTCTATTTCTTTAGTGGTTAAAAATTTTATTGAAGATTGTTTAATTAGCACAGCTCTCTTTATCCTTCTACCGCCAGATTCTTGCATTCCTCTCCAGTTTTGAAAAGAATCTGAAATTAAACTATATGTTGGTATTGTAGTAAAAGTATTGTCCCAATTTTGTACACGAACAGTTGCCAAGTTTATGTCTGTAACCGTACCATCTGCACCAAACTTAGTGTAAACAATCCAATCGCCAATACGTACAATATCATTTACAGAAACCTGAATAGATGCCACAAAACCTAAAATAGTATCTTTAAAAATTAATAATATTACTGCAGAAGCAGCACCCAGGGTTGCAAAACTTAAAATATCCTGTCCTGTTATTTGATATACAATAAAAAAGGATGATAACCCCCATAAAAATATCATAACAACTTGCGCATAACTTTCTAAGGGTTTGTCTTTATAACGCTCTTTAGTTCTTAAATACCGTTGGGTAGATCTTACAAAACTTCTAATAATTTTTACAAATAAAACAACCGCATAAATATTTATAATATCATTAAAAATCTTTAATAGATAAGGAAAATCCGCTAAAACTAACGGCACTAGACCTTTTAAAAATAACAATGGTATAATATGAGCAAAATATCTAGAAAATTTACTTTGCACTAAAAAGTCGTCAAATGTTGTTGTTGTTTTTACTGAAAATACATCAAAAGCTTTAATAATTATTTTTCTTAAAACTCTATCTAGCAAGTATGCAACAGAAGTAATTAAAAAAAGTACAATAACTAGATTTATCGTTTCAGCCCAAAAATCAGCAACTCCTTTATTTAATAAAGCTTCTTTTATAAAATTAACGTAATCTATAAATTTAATAGCATCAATCATATTATTTTTGTTTAAGCTTCTTGAAAAAATTATATATTTTAAAGTATAATGTAAAACCTTTTAAAAGTGAAGAGATGTTGAAATTGAAAATCCAACATCTCTAAAAAACGCCTAATAGTCTAGGCTTATATTTTAAAATTCAGCATTTACATCCCAAGCTTCTAAACTTTCTTTAATTGCTTTGATAAACATTCCTCCTAAAGCGCCATTTACAACTCTATGATCATAAGAGTGAGAAATAAACATTTTACGTCTTATCCCTATAAAATCGCCTTCTGCGGTTTCAATTACCGCAGGCACTTTTCTAACAGCTCCTAAAGCTAATATTGCAACTTGAGGCTGATTAATAATTGGGGTTCCAAAAACACTTCCAAAACTTCCAACATTTGTAACGGTATAAGTTCCTCCTTGAATGTCATCTGGACTAAGTTTTCCATTTCGTGCTTTAACTGCTAAACTGTTAACAGATTTAGTCATACCAACCAAATTTAATTGATCAGCATTTTTAATTACAGGTACAATTAAATTTCCATCAGCTAATGCCGCAGCCATTCCTAAATTAATGGCTTTTCTTTTGATAATTTTATCACCATCTACAGAAATATTAATCATAGGAAACTCTTTAATAGCCTTTGCCACTGCTTGCATAAAAATTGGCGTGTAGGTAATTTTTTCTCCTTCGCGTTCGAAAAACTTATCTTTAACTTTATCTCTCCATTTAACAACATTTGTAACATCAACTTCTATAAAAGATTGCACATGTGCAGATGTTTGCGTAGACTCAATCATATGATGCGCAATTAATTTACCCATACGAGTCATTTCAATAATTTCATCTCCACCATTAACAGAAACGGGAGTTGTTGCCTTAACTGGAATCGCTTTCTTTTCAAAAGTTATTTCCGGAGCAACCTTAGGAATAACCTCTTTATTAACAGATGGTTGCTCTTTTTGCTTACCACTTTCTAAATAAGCTAAAATATCATTCTTTGTTACTCTATTATCTTTTCCAGTACCAACAATAGCTTCTAATTGTTCCATTGAAATACCTTCTGTTTCGGCAATATTTCTTACTAGTGGAGAATAAAATTTACCAGAAGGAGATTTTTTTTCAATACTTGTGCTTTCAATAGCTTGGTTTACTTCATTTTCAACTTTCACAATTGCTTCATTAGTAGTTTCTGCAATTATCTCATTTGCACTATCATTTTCATTATCACCTAAGGTTTCAATAATAGCAATAGTATCACCTACTTTAACAACACTATCTTCTTCAAATAACAATTCAACCAACGTTCCTTCAACTTCACTTGGAACTTCAGAATCTACTTTATCAGTTGCAATTTCCACAATTGCTTCATCAAGTTCAATGCTATCGCCTACTTGTTTTAACCAAGAAGTTATGGTTGCTTCCGCAACACTTTCACCCATTTTTGGAAGTTTTACTTCAAATTTTGCCATTATGATTTTTTTAAGTTTTGCAAATTTACAAAAAATATGGCCTTATATTAAATATGCAGGGTTTTATTCTACTTACCTAGTATATGAATTTAATAATAAACCCATTTATAAAACCTAGTAAATTATTTATACTCTTAATTAATTTCTAAAAAATTTCATTTTATGTAATTACAATACAACTCAAAAAGATTTACACATTGCAATTTGTAACAATAATTACAGAGGTATGTAACAAGTATTGCCGAAAAATTCAATAATATTAATTTAAACGATTCTAAATAAGACACATTGTATTGATTTACAGTTTAATATAAATTTAAAAACTATGACTTAAATCATAATATTACTCTCTTCTTGTTCTTAAATTTATAACAGATTTAAAACAAACAAATATCTAATATTATGAAAAATTTAAAATTAATAGGATTCTTGATGATTTTGGCATCAAGTTTAATGTTTATTCAATGTACAAGTGACCCTATTGCAGGTCCTCAAGGAATTGCTGGAATTGATGGTACAGATGGCGTTGATGGTATTGACGGTGTTGACGGTGTAGACGGAACAGCATCTTGTATTGCTTGTCATAACACAAGCCATAGAGAAACCGTTCAGGCAACTTATGAAAAATCAGGACATGCTGCTGGTGGAGCTGTTGCTTACGCAGGAAGTAGAGATTCCTGTTCACGTTGTCACTCTAATGAAGGATTTATCAATTACATTACAGGAAAACCTGCAGTTGCTATAGAAAACCCAACGGCTATTAGTTGTACAACTTGTCACTCAAGCCACAGTACATTTGACTTTGAAAATGATGGACATGATTTTGCATTAAGATCTATGGAACCTACTGCTTTAGATTTAACTGATCCTGATTATGTTATTGATTATGGTGATGCTAGTAATAGCTGTATTTCTTGTCACCAACCAAGATCTAAAGCACCAGTTGATGATGGAACAGGAATGTATTTACAATCAAACAAAAGATTTTACCCTCATTACGGACCTCAAACTACTATGTTAGAAGGTATTCAAGGAGCTTTAATCGATGGTGGAACAACAGCATATCCTGCTGCAAAATCTGCAACTCATAGAACTGGAGCGTCTTGTGTAACTTGTCATATGGGAGCCCCTTCTGATGATGGTTCTGAAGGATTACATAGTTTCAATGTAAATTATGATAATTGTGCTTCTTGTCACACTAATGGAGTTCCTACGGAATTAGCTGGAATGGCTGATGATATGGCGGCTTTAAAGGCTGAGTTATTAGCACTAGGTTTAATTGATGAAGATGGTAATACAATAGTACAAACTGAAACTATTCCTTTTAAAACTGCACAAGCATTATGGAATTATAAAACAGTTGAAAAAGATCATAGCCACGGTATTCATAATCCTGCATATGCTAGAGCATTAATAAAAAATGCTTTACAAGTAGTTCAATAATTTTTAATAGTTAGATTTTAAAAGTTCGAGAAAACTATAAATCTTTCTCGAACTTTTAAAAAAGCTAACTACTGCTTTAGAGTAACTCTCTTAACTTAAAATTTCACTTAAGAAATTTAAAAGTAGAAGTTAATTAACATAAAATATAAAACAAATGAAAAAACTATTGCAAATAGTTCTAGTTAGCAGCTTAAGTTTATTGTGCTTCTCATGTTATTATGATGAAATTCCTGAACATATATTAAATCCACCTGAGATTCCAACAGATCCAGGAGATCCAAATTATGTTGAAATAACATTAAGTACAGATGTTCAACCACTTTTTACTGCAAATTGTGTTGGTTGTCACAGCGATAACAGGGATCCGGACTTAAGAGAAGGAAATTCATATTCAGCATTAAACCCAGACTATGTTACTGCCAATAACGCAAGTGGAAGTAAGCTTTACACAATGGTTAACAATGGACATGGCGGTTTATCTGCAGAGGAAGTTGAATTAATTAAAGCTTGGATAAACCAAGGCGCACTAGATAACTAAATTTTAAGATATTTAATATGAAAAATTATATAAAATTACTTTTTATCTTTTTAATATTACCTTTTATAGCTGTTGCTCAAGAAGATGATAGTAAAGATAAAAAAGTGAAAGAAAAACTTGAAAGAGACGCCTTCGAAAGTTCTAATATTATAGATAATCCAAGTAACGTTTTGTTAAGCAAAAATGCATTAGAAGTTCAAATGCAACATAGATTTGGCTTAATTAATAGTGAATCTGGTAACGATTTAGCTGGTTTTTGGGGAGACGCCAACATTAGAATTGGACTTTCTTACGGTATCCATGAAAGACTTACCATTGGTTATGGTACTACAAAGTTTAATCGTTTACAAGATTTTAACTGGAAAGTAGCTTTGTTAAGACAAACACGTTCTAACAGTATGCCAATAAGCGTTTCTTACTATGGAAACTTTACTATTGACGCTCGTAAAAAAGATAAATTTAGTTTAGAGCAAGATAGATACTCTTATTTTAACCAATTAATTATAGCTAAAAGATTTAGTCCAAACGTATCATTTCAAATTGCACCAAGTGTATCTCATTATAACTTAGTGCATCCTGATATGAAAAACGATTTGGTTTCTATAGCTTTTGGAGGAAGAGTTAAAATAAGTCCGCAAACATCTATTTTAATTGATTATAGCCAGCCTATTACTCAATTTGATGCTATGCAACCTAAACCACTTTTTAGTTTAGGAGCTGAATTTGCAACTTCAGCACATGAGTTCCAGATTTTCTTATCAAACAATAATGGAATTGTTGCTCAAAAAAATTATATGTATAACCAAAATGATTTCTTTAATGGTGAATTCTTAATTGGGTTTAACATTACAAGAATTTACAATTTTTAATTAAAGATTATGCAAATAAACAGACTAACATTTAAATAAATCACCCCAATTGATTTTCCTAGATTTGTTAGTCTGTTTCTTTTTTTTGAATATTAAACTAATTTGTTTTATTTTATTGCACTTCCTGATACGCAACTATTTAAATCAAATTAATATCTAATTTCTTTTGAATTCTCTTCGAAAGAAAATTATTGTGGTTTTATATATGCTGACATAAGTCATTGTGTAATAATCACTATGTAACTAACTTTACATAAGAAAATTTAACATAATTTCTCGTATAGATTTTAATATTATGGAAAACAATAAAAACGAAAAAAAAAGCACAAATAGACGAAATTTCTTAAAGTTAGGATTAATGTCTAGTGTTACTGCTGTAGCAGGTGCTTCTTTAATATCAAACTTAGCTGTTCAAGACGAAGAAGTAGCTGAATCTGGCGAAAAAATGAGATTATTAACTCCAGATGGAAAAATAGTTGAAGTTGACGCCACCAATGTCAATCAATATCCAGAAGCGCTTATAACTCCAGAAGAGTCTCGAAAAGGAATACCTAATCGAAAATTTGTAATGGTAATTGATTTGGCAAAATGTAAAAACGCCAGAAAATGTGTTGAAGGTTGCCAAAAGGCTCATAAACTAGACTATAACGAGGAGTTTATGAAAGTTCAACTAATTCAAGACAATCCGGAAGCTTCTCCATATTGGTTACCAAAACCTTGTTTCCACTGTGACGAACCTCCTTGTGTAACTGTTTGCCCTACTGGAGCAACTTTTAAGCGTGAAGATAATATAGTTTTAATTGACAATGACCGTTGTATTGGTTGTAAATTCTGTATTACAAGTTGTCCTTATTCAGCGCGTCAATTTAACTGGGGACATAAAGAAAAATTTGATGATAAATCGCAACCTTACTCTCCAGAAACTAGTGTTCCAGCAGCAGAAGGTACCGTTATGAAATGTGATTTTTGTCCAGATATGTTACGTGTTGGAAAACTTCCTCATTGTGCATCTTCTTGCCCAATGGGAGTAATTTATTTTGGTGATAAAAACGAAGATATTGTAACAAATGGTGAAGAAACAGTTCGTTTTTCACAATTGATTAACGATCGTGGAGGTTATCGTCATTTAGAACATTTAGGTACTAAACCTAATGTTTATTATTTACCTGCTGTAAATAGACAATTTCCTTTAGAACGTGGTTTCAATGTTGAAGAAGATATTATCGAACGTTACAAAGATGTACCGTATGTTCAAGATTTAAAAAAACAAGGTAAAATTTAATCTCAAAACTCTTAATTATGAATCTAGAAAAAAGAAAAAGAGAATTGGCTCAAGAATTTTCTCCTTTGTTAGAAAAAACAACCAAAACTTCTAAAATATGGATCGGTTTTTTAATAGCCGTAATTTTAGTAGGAGTATATGCCTTTTTTGTTCAGTTATTTAAAGGCCATATTGTTACAGGAATGAGAGACAATGTAGTTTGGGGTATTTACATTATAAATTTTATATTTTTTGTATGCTTAAGCTATTCAGGAGCCTTTATTTCAGGTGTTTTACATTTTTTTAAAACTCCTTGGAAAAATTCAGTTTCAAGAATTGTTGAAATAATTACTGTTTTATCTTTAATTATTGGTCCAATCTTTATTTTATTATGTATTGGAAGATTAGATAGGTTGCATTATTTATTTATGTACCCAAGAATTCAATCACCAATTACTTGGGATATTATAGCTATTATGACAGATTTAATAGGTTGTTTTATCTATTTATATCTAACATTTATTCCTGACTTTGCAATTCTTAGAGATAATAGTGAAAACGCTTCTAAATGGAGACAAAAAGTTTATAAATATTTAGCTATTGGTTATCAAGATACACCAACTCAAAGAGAAAAATTGCATAAAATAACACGTACAATGTCTGCAATGGTAATTGCATTAGCAATTGTTGCCTATTCTGTACTTGCATGGATCTTTAGTTTAACCTTACAACCAGGTTGGAACAGTTCTATTTTTGCTCCGTACTTTATAATTGCTGGTTTATACTCAGGAATTGGAGTAATTATTATAGCTATGTATCTTATTAGAAAATACTACAACTTAGAACACTATATTAGAAAAGTGCATTTTATTGGTGCAGGTATTGTTCTTTTAATAATTTCATTATTGTTTGGTTACTTTACATTTAGCGAATATTTTTCTCGCTGGTTTAGCCATAAAATATCTGATGCCAATCTTTTAAATACTTTATTTACAAGATATTTTTGGATGTTTATTTTTGCTAATTATATTGGTGTATTAGTACCTCTTGTCATTTTATTTTTCAAAAAATTAAGAACGATTAAATCAATTACTTTTGCAGCCGTTATTGCTGTAATTGGACTATGGTTTAACAGGTATTTAATTGTTGTTCCTACT
This sequence comes from Lutibacter litoralis, assembly GCF_014646675.1. Classification (GTDB taxonomy): domain Bacteria; phylum Bacteroidota; class Bacteroidia; order Flavobacteriales; family Flavobacteriaceae; genus Lutibacter; species Lutibacter litoralis. Next base: position 90,097 of record NZ_BMNS01000008.1, read on the forward strand.
TTAGAAACTCCATATTTGCCAATTCAAGATACAAGAGAAGAATTTATTCATTACACGGCAACTTGGATTGAATGGGCTTTAAGTTTTGCTGGAGTTGCTGCATTTATATTGTTCTTTATTTTAATTATGAAACTTGTACCTGTTATTCCAATGTCTGGAATAATAGATAATGAGAGAGAACAAAATAAGAGTAAAAAAACTTTCAAAAAGATTATAACTGAGTAACAATAATAAAAGTTAGAAATTATGAAAATTAACATCTTAAAATATAAATTAATTACTTCATTTATTATTGCATTATTATTCAGTTTCAATGGATTTGCACAAGAAGAAGATGCAAGCAACTATAGAATGAGGTTTAAATTTAAAACTGTTAAGCAACCCGATAATTCTCGATTACTTGAAGTTAGTTTTATAGGACAAAACAAAAAAGACAGAAAAGATAAAGTTCCTGTTTTTGACGCAGAAATTAAATTTTACAACGAAGCTAACCTGTTAGGTACAGCAAAAACTTCAAAAGAAGGTATAGCTCAACTTACAGTTCCTGAAAATCACAATTACACAACTGATGAAGATGAGTATATTAACTTTATAGCTAAATTTGAAGGATCTGATGGATTAGACGAGGAGGAAGACGAAATTCATGTTAAAAATTTATACCTAGAGTTAAATTTAGAAGAAATTGACAGCGTAAAAACTGTATTGGTAAAAGCTTTTACTATAGACAGCTTAGGTGTTGAAATTCCTTTAGAAGAGGCCGATATAGTAATTTCTGTTAATGGAATGATCTCCAAAATGAAGTTAGAAGAAGGAACTATTGAAGATGGTGAATTTGAATTTGAATTTCCTACAGATATCCCTGGTGATGCAAATGGTGATATTATAGTATATTCAATTATTTCAGATAATGATGATTTTGGTAATATAATTCAACAAAAATCTATAAATTGGGGTACATTTAAAACAGCATCAATTGAAGAAGGTAATAAATTATGGTCCGAGGCTGCACCAATTTGGATGTATATTGTATTAACAATTTTATTAGTAGGTGTATGGGCAAACTATGTATACACTGCTGTAAATTTATTTAACATTAAAAAAGAAGGAAAAGAATTAGAATTAAAAAAGGAATAAGAGATAATTAAATTTATCAAATAACTTTATGGCACCTTTTTTGATATTTATTGTATAACAAACAAAAATTAAAATTTAAAATGAAAACACTAAAAACATTAATGATTATCGGAATAATTAGTTTAGGACTTTTTGCATTCAAATCTATGGATCAAGAGGAATGGAAAGTACCTGCTAAATATGAAAAAATGACCAACCCTGAAGAAGCTTCAAAAGAAAATATTTCTTTAGGTAAAAATTTATATTCTAAACACTGTAAATCTTGTCACGGTAAAGAAGGATATGGAGATGGACCTAAAGCTGATGAAGTAGATGGAGCATTAGGAGATTTTTCTTCTGAAGAATTTCAAGCACAATCTGATGGAGCTATTTTTTACAAAAGTTATATTGGACGTTTAGATATGCCAAACTTCGAAAAGAAAATGACAGAGGAAGATATGTGGCTTACAGTTCACTACATGAGAACTATGGCTGAATAATCCAATGGTATAATATTAGATAAAAAAACCCGAACAATTTAATTGTTCGGGTTTTTTATGCTTTTTAATTTCAGAATTATATTGTCATAGAAAACACTCTCGTTTCTGGCCTATTTTCAAGTAAACGAAGGTCAAATGCCATACAAATATTACGAACAAACATTCTTCCTTCCTCTTTTACAGTAATTTTAGTTGAAGAAACTTCAATTAAACCATCGTCAATTATTTCTTGTAAGCGATTCACAATTTCATTTTTAACTTCACTATCTAACCCTATCTTCCATTCAGTTTCAAGGTTACACATTAAATTTAAAATGTGCTTTCTAATAATTAAATCAGTTTCTGTTAATAAATGCCCTCTAAATATTGGAATAATACCTTGATTAACCTTTTCAGTATAATCTTCAATAGTTTTTTCATTTTGAGCAAAAGCATACCAAGAATCACTAATAGATGACATTCCTAAACCAATCATCAATTCAGTTTTACCCGCTGTATAACCCATAAAATTACGATGTAACTTTCTAGATTCCATTGCCTTATGTAGTGAGTCTGACGGTAAAGCAAAATGATCCATACCTATTTCAACATAACCATTATCAAAAAACAATTGTTTTCCTAATTCGTATAAATGACGTTTCTCACTATCTTTAGGTAAGTCGTTTTCATCAAAACCGCGTTGCCCAACTCCCTTTATCCAAGGCACATGTGCATAACTATAATAAGCTATTCTATCCGGTTTTAATGCAATGGTATTTTTAATTGTATTTCTAATACTTTCTTCTGTTTGAAAAGGTAATCCAAAAATTAAGTCATGGCTTATAGATTCATAACCTATTTTTCTTGATAAATCATTTACACGTTTTACTTGTTCAAAACTTTGAATTCTATGAATTGCTTTTTGAACAATCGGATCATAATCTTGAATACCAAAACTATTTCTTCTCGATCCTAAATCATATAAAGTTTGTAATTGCTCTTCTGTAGTATGATTTGGATGACCTTCGTAGCTAAAATCGAAAGTTTCAAACTTATCAGCTCTTTTAAAAATTCCATTTATTAGTTTCTTTAAATTTTCAGAAGAAAAATATGTTGGTGTACCTCCACCTAAATGAATTTCTCTAATTTTAGGTCTTTCAACTAATAAATCACAATATAAATCCCACTCTTTTAAAACAGTTTCTAAATACGGTTCTTCAACCTCATGACGCTTAGTTATTTTTTTATGGCAAGCACAGAAAGTACACAAACTTTCACAAAAAGGTAAATGAATATATAAGCTAATTCCTTCTATTTCATTACTTTCATCAAAAGATTTTTTTACAGTACGTTCCCAATCTTGTTGTGCTATTCCATCCTTATCCCAAAACGGCACCGTTGGATAACTGGTGTATCTTGGTCCTGGAATATTATATTTTTGAATTAAATTTTTCATTTTTTTAGTTGTTGGTTGTTGGTTACTTGTTGTTAGCTAATGAATCATCAAAACTAACAACTAAAAACTAACAACTATTTATATTCCTTAACAGCATCAATAAATGCTTTTGCATTATCTAATGGAATATTTGGTAAAATACCATGACCTAAATTTACAATATATTTGTCTTTACCGAAATCATCAATCATTTTAGTCACCATTTTCTTAATCTCTTTTGGAGGAGACAACAAACGTGATGGATCAAAATTCCCTTGTAATGTAACTTTATTATTAGTTAATTTTCTTGCCATTTGTGGCGTAATTGTCCAATCTACACCTAAAGCTGAGGCGTTTGAATTTGCCATATCTTCTAACGCAAACCAACATCCTTTTCCAAAAGCAATTACAGGAGCATCATCTTTTAATGCTTCAATAATTTGATTGATATATTTCCACGAAAATTCTTGGTAATCTACTGGAGAAAGCATTCCTCCCCAAGAATCAAATATTTGAACCGCATTTACACCTGCTTTTACTTTTTCCTTTAAATAAGCAATTGTAGTATCCGTAATTTTTTGTAACAATGTGTGTGCGGCAATTGGTTGTGTAAAGCAAAATTCTTTAGCCTTATCAAAAGTTTTTGAACCTTGACCTTGTATGCAATAACATAAAATTGTCCAAGGAGAACCTGCAAAACCAATTAAAGGAATATCATCATTTAATAGTTCCTTTGTCATTTTGATAGCATCCATTACGTAGCCTAAAGTCTCATCAATATCCGGAACAATAACTGCATCAACATCTTTTTGAGAACGAATTGGGTTTGGCAACCAAGGCCCAACTCCAGGCTTCATCTCAACTTCAATATTCATTGCTTGAGGAATTACTAAAATATCAGAAAACAAAATTGCAGCATCCATTCCATACCTACGAATTGGTTGCACCGTTATTTCTGAGGCTAATTCTGGAGTTCTACAACGTGTAAAAAAGTCATATTTCTCTCGAATTGCAATAAACTCTGGTAAATATCTTCCTGCCTGGCGCATCATCCAAACTGGCGGGCGCTCAACTGTTTCGCCTTTTAAAGCTCTTAAATATAAATCGTTTTTAATCATTTTCTTTTAAATATTAGTTGTTAATTTTTAATTCTTAGTTGTTTTGCATTTTAACGTATAACTAACAACTTAAAATTAAACACTATTTATGCTTATCAGCAACAGCTTTCATTGCTATTTGTATTGCTGAGCGCACTTTATAAATATCGCGTTTTGTCATAGCAGTTGCTAAAAACCAGGATTCAAATTGTGATGGTGGTAAAAACACACCATTCTCCATCATTTTCCAAAAAAATGTTTTAAACATTTTAGTATCACTTGTTTGAGCTGACTTAAAATCTACTACTTTTTCTTTTGTAAAGAACGGATTTATCATAGAACCAAATCTATTTACTTGTAAATCTATCCCGTTTTCTTTAGCTGCAATTTTCATTTCTCGTTCTAAAAAAGCAGCTGTTTTTTCAAAATCTTTATATGGGTTTTGTTTTTTCAATTCTTTCAATGTAGCAATACCACAAGCCATTGCAATTGGGTTTCCAGATAATGTTCCTGCTTGATACATATCGCCTAAAGGTGAAACCATTTCCATAATTTCGTTTCTTGCTCCATAAGCTCCTACAGGAAAACCACCCCCTACAACTTTCCCAAGACAAGTAATATCAGCTTCAAAACCTAATAATTCTTGAGCACCTCCAAATTGTGAGCGGAAACCTGTCATTACTTCATCCGCAATTAATAATACTCCACTAGCTTTTGTTAATTCTTTTAATTGATCAATAAAATCTTTTTTCGGTTGAATTACACCCATATTCCCAGCAATTGGCTCAATAATAACTGCAGCAATATCTTTGTGTTTAGCCAAATGAGCTTCAATACTATTAATATTATTAAATTCGGCAATCAGTGTGTTTTTTACAGCTTCATCTGGCACTCCTTTACTTCCTGGAATACTTAATGTTGCCAATCCAGAACCAGCTGCTACCAATAAAGCATCTGAATGTCCGTGATAACAACCCGCAAATTTTATTATTTTATTCTTTCCTGTATATGCTCTTGCTAAACGAATAGCACTTAATACAGCTTCAGTTCCTGAGTTTACGAAACGCACCTTATCCATTCCTGGAAACGCATTGCAAACCATTTCTGCCATTATTATTTCACCTTTGGTTGAAGCACCAAATGTATATCCGTTTTTTAAGTATTTTTTAATAGTTTTTTCAACAATACTGTTTCTATGACCTAAAATCATTGGACCATAAGACAATACCATATCTATATACTCATTTCCATCAACATCGTAAATTTTACTTCCTTTGGCTCTATCAATAAAAATTGGAACACCTCCAACAGATTTAAAAGCTCTAACAGGGGAATTTACTGCTCCTACTAAATGTTTTTTTCCTTTTGAATATAGTTCTATTGATTTTTCTAGTTTCATTTTATTATTGTTATTGGTGATTGAGCGGAGTCTAAATCAATTTTAATTAATATAAACACTTTAACTCCGTTCAGTGACTAACTTATACTTGTGAAAAGTTTTATTTTTTCAACAACACTTTTGCTACTTCCTTTGCAAAGTATGTTATAATGATATCTGCTCCAGCTCTTTTCATGGACAATAAACTTTCCATCATTACGCGTTCTCCATCTATCCAACCATTCGCAGCAGCAGCTTTAATCATTGCATATTCACCACTTACATTATAACACGCAATTGGTCTATCGAAGTTATTTTTTAAATCACGAATTATATCTAAATACGAAAGTGCTGGCTTTACCATTAAAATATCTGCACCCTCTCGATCATCAAAAGTTGCTTCTCTTAAACCTTCATCTCTATTAGATGAATCCATTTGATAAGTTCTTCTATCTCCAAACGTTGGAGCTGAATCTGCTGCATCTCTAAAAGGTCCATAAAATGCAGAAGAATATTTTACCGCATATGACATAATTGGAATATTAGGAAAACCTGTATTGTCTAATGCTTCACGAATAGTTTCTATCATTCCATCCATCATTCCTGAAGGTGCAACCATATCTACCCCTGCCTTTGCATGAGAAACTACTTGCTTTGCAATATTGGGTAGCGTTGCATCATTATCAACATCGTTATCATGAATAATTCCGCAATGACCATGACTGGTATATTCGCAAAAACAAACATCTGTAATTACATATAAACTTGGATAGTTCTTTTTAATAAAACGAACTGCTTTTTGCATAATTCCATCATCATTCCAAGTTTCAGAACCTGTATCGTCTTTTTTAGATGGAATTCCGAACAATAATATTGCTGGAATATCTAATGCCACAACTTCATCCAATTCTTTTGAAATAGTATCTAATGAAAAACGTTTAATGCCTGGCATTGAAACAATTTCGGTTTCAATATTCTCGCCTTCTTCAATAAATAAAGGGTAAATTAAATCGTCTATTGTTAGTTTATTTTCTCTAACTAAACGGCGAATATTTTCGGTTTTACGTAAACGTCTGGTTCTATTCATTTTAATACTATTTAATTGTTTGTTAATAATTGTGTTATTCAAGATTAAAACTTCTAACTTTCTTTAATAGTTTCGTTAAAATACTCATTTACCGAATTTAAAACACTTTCAACCGTAGATAATTTTGAAACTTTAACATTTTTAAAGTGTTTTTTAGCTTCGCTTGCGGTTGTTTCTCCAATACAAAAAGCAACAATATCGTTAGTTTTATTTTCTTTTAAATAACTTTCTATTCCAGATGGACTGTAAAAAAGAATTGCCTTAAATTTTTCTTCTATTTTTCTTGGAGTTAACTGTGTTTGATAACATTCAACTTCATTTACTTTAATATTATTTTCAGTTAACTTAGTTGGCAATTCATCTCTTCGTATATTTCCACAGAAAAAAGTAATTTCTTTTTCCTCTAAATTATCAACTAAGAAATTTGCTAATTTCTCACCATAACTCTCAACATGTTTTACTTTGCCTATTCTTTTCTCTATCAATCTTTTAGTTCTTCTACCAACGCAATAGATGTTTTCAAAATCTAACTCCATTGGCGAAAAATTATTTAACAAAGCTTCAACGGCGTTTTGACTAGTAAATAACACATTTTTAATTGGCTTTTTTACTATAACAGGTTTTAACCTGTTGTTTCTTATAGTAATAAAATCACTACTTGTAACTCCTATTTTTGAATTTAAAATAGCCGTTTGATCGTGAGAAAGACTTTTTGTTGAATAAATCAGTGTTGATTTTTCAATATCATTAACCTCCCTCATTAATTTTTTTCCACCTCTTTCTAAAATGTAATTTGCTCCGAATTTACCTAGATCAGTTGCATTATTTACGGCAACTTCTTTATAAAATTCCATTTTATGCTTTCCGTCAGGACTAAATAAGGCACCTTTAAATTTTATTTCATCTTCAAAAATCATTGCTAAAGCTCCAATAGGCGCAGTACAACCACCTTCTAAAGTTTGCAGAAAATCACGTTCAATTTTTACGCAAGTTGCAGTTTCTTCGTGATTAATTTCTTTACAAATTTCTATAAGCTCTTCATTCTTTTCTAAAGCAACTATCATTACTGCACCCTGTGCAGGTGCAGGAATCATCCAATCTAATTTAATATGCTTTTCTTTTTCAGGTAATAGTTTTAACCTTTTTAAGCCGGCTGTTGCAAAAATAGCTCCGTCCCAATCATTATCTTGCAATTTTTGCAGACGTGTAATTACATTTCCTCGAAGACCTGTAATTTTATGATGCGGGTAACGATATAACCATTGTGCTTTTCTACGCAAACTACCTGTCGCAATTAAAGCTGAATTTTTTGTGAAAAAATTCTCATCTTCTTTAATCACCAATACATCGTTAAAATCGCCTCTTTTTAAATAAGCTGCTTGCACGATTCCTTCTGGTAATTTTGTAGGAACATCTTTAGAAGAATGTACTGCAATATCAATTTCTTCATTTAATAATGCTACATCTAAATTTTTGGTAAACACTCCTGTTATTCCTAATTCATACAAGGGTTTGTCTAAAACAATATCTCCTAAAGAATCAATTTTTACAATTTCTGTTTTATGACCGAAATGTGCTAATTGTTCTGCAACTGTATTGGCCTGCCAAAGCGCTAATTCACTTGAGCGAGTACCAATTCTAATAATTTTATCCATTCTAAATTTCGGTTTTTTCTGAGTAGAATATTTTGCTAATTACATTTATGCTTTGATCAACCGAAGTTTCATCATCTTTTAAATGTTTTACAAACTGTGTAGTAATTTTTTGAATCATTCTATTAGTTACAAACTCTGCATGTTCTATATTAAAATCTTTAATTTTCTTTGAATGAAAATCAATTTCATCATGCTGAATTGCTTGTAATGACTCTTTTAAAGCATTTACTGCCGGCACATATTTTCTATGCGAAATCCAGTCGTTAAATTCTGCTTTATACTTGTCTATTATTTTTTCAGCTAAAGGAATTTGCTTTTTTCGAGTTTCAATAGTTTTATCTGTAATTTTAGAGAGTTCATCAACATTTATTAATGTAATGCCTGGCTCAGATTTTACAGCAATATCAACATTTTCAGGCATCGATAGATCTATAATTAATAGTTCCTTGCCTTCTTTTAAATGTTCTTTAGTTACAGTTGGAGTATTTGATCCTGTAGAAACAATTAAAATATCTGTTGCATGTATTTCATCTGTTAATTTTGAAAAATCTGCAACAGCAACATTGTTATGGATTTGCTCAAATCCAATTGCTTTTTCAAGCGTCCTATTAACTAAAGTAATATTTTTATTTGAAGTATATTCTAATATATTTTTACAGGTATTTTTACCAATTTCACCTAAACCGTAAACAAGTATTTTTTTGTTATTATAATCCTGAACATTGTCTATAATATACTGTATTGCGGCATAAGCCACTGAAGTTGTCCCAGAACTTAATTTTGTATTGTTTTTTACGTCTTTACTTGCTTGCAAAACCAAATTCATCAAACGCTCTAAATACGCATTTGTAGTGCCTAATTTTTTAGCTAATTTAAATGACTGTTTTAACTGACCAACTATTTCGTAATCACCTAATATTTGACTATCTATACCCGTTGCAATATTGAACAAATGCCTAACTGCATCTTTATTTTTATAAACATTAGAAACATTTATAAAATCCTCTACAGTTCCATTAGAATATTTTATTAATAAACTAATAAGTTCGAACGGATGTTTTGCAAACCCAGTTATTTCAGTTCTATTACAAGTTGATAAAACAAAAATTCCTTCAATACCCTTTTCTTTAGCTTCTACTAATAAAAGTTTTTGATTTTCTTTAGTTAAACTAAAAGCACCACGTACTTTTACATCTGCTTTCTTATAACTTAAACCTACATTGTAAAATTTTGCAGGAAGACTCTCTTGATTCATATTTTTTACCTTACCAATAAGTATCGACAAAAGTACAAATATAATATTGTTCAAAATATCGCTAAAAGTACTTTTATTATCGATATAAGTTATTTAATTTTATTTAGAACACTTCTAAATAATTACTATTTCGATATATTTAATACAAATGTAAGTAAAATAAGGGGTTTAAAATTATGACATTTATCATAACTAAGTGTTATAAAAATCATAAGAAGTATATAAAAATATTGTATTTTTGCTATAATTTCAACATTTTTCGGTAAAAACAGCTTATGAAATCTAGTCTTAAAAACTACAAATATATCGACAAAAGTACTCAGATGCTTTTTAACGAAAAAGACACTTTTAAAGTTTTTTATTTCAACAACTTATCTTCTGATACTGAACTATATGAGTATCCACTAAACAACAATTACATTCAAATTTATTTTTGCAACACCAATACGTGTACTGTAGCATTTAATTTTGAGCATTGCGCAGCTAATTTAGAAGCTGGAAACTCTTCTATGGTTTATTTTAAAGATGAAAAAATGAACATTCTTTTTAATATCCCTCCAAAATCAGAATTAATTGCTGTTTTAATTTCAATTGAATATTTTCATTCCTTATTTTCAGTTGAGGGTAATTTTTTATTTAATTTTAATGGTTTTAAAGTTGGAAAACCAATTATAGAACCTAAACAAATCTCACCTACGATTCAGATTATATTAAATCAACTTACTTCAAAACAAATTACCAAAGCATTAAGACCTGTTTTTATTAAAGGAAAAGTATATGAATTGTTAAGTTATTATTTTAATACAGCAAATGAAAACGAAACTGAAAAAGAAAACTGTCCATATATTGCAAATGAAGAAACTGTTATTAAAATAAAACACGCTAAAGAAATTATTATTGAAGAAATGATAAACCCACCTTCTCTAGATGATTTGGCAAAAAAAGTAGGGTTAAATATTAAAAAATTAAAAACCGATTTTAAAGATTTTTACGGAGTTCCTGTATTTACTTTTTTATTAAATTACAAAATGGAACTAGCAAAAAAATTATTACAAGAACAACAGTTAAATGTAAATGAAATTGCTGCACAATTAGGTTACAGCGCATCTAGCCATTTTATTGCAGCATTTAAAAGAAAATATAAAACCACACCAAAACAATACGCAAAATCATAAATATGAAGGGAGCATTATTAGTGAATTTAGGTTCACCAAATAGTACATCAGTTAAAGATGTAAAGAATTATTTAGATGAATTTTTAATGGATAAAAGAGTTATTGATACTCCTTATCTTGTTAGAGCCTTTGTTGTAAAAGGAATTATTTTAAATACACGTCCAAAAAAATCTGCAGAAGCCTATAAAAAAATCTGGTGGAAAGAAGGTTCTCCTCTAATTGTATTATCCGAACGTTTGTATAAAAAAGTTAAAAAAAACAGCGATATTCCAGTTGAATTAGCAATGCGTTATGGAAATCCTTCTATAAAAAGTGGTATTCAAAAATTAGCAAATCAAGGTGTTACAGAAATTTTTTTGATACCATTATATCCGCAATTTGCAATGGCAACTACAGAAACCATAGTTGTTTTAGCCAATAAAATTGTAAAAAAAGAATTTCCGCATATTAAAATAACTGATGTCCCAGCTTTTTACAACAACAAATCTTATGTTGAAGTATTGAGCAATAGTATTAAAAGACATTTGGAAGCTGAAAAACCAGATCACTTATTGTTTTCATATCATGGTGTTCCTGAAAGACATATTAAAAAATCTGATATTACAAAATCGCACTGCAAGATTGATGGAAGTTGCTGTAACACGCCATCTCCAGCGCACGAATTTTGTTACAGACACCAATGCTACCAAACTACTAAAAATGTTGCAGAATTTTTAAATTTGAAAGAAGGAACGTATAGCACCTCGTTTCAATCTCGTTTAGGAAGAGACCCTTGGTTACAACCATATACTGACCAAACTATTGACAATTTTGCTCAAAATGGTATTAAAAACTTGGCTGTTGTAACTCCGGCTTTTGTATCTGATTGTTTAGAAACGTTAGAAGAAATTGGCATGGAAGCAAAAGAATCTTTTGAAGAAAATGGTGGCGAACATTTTTCTACAATTCCTTGTTTAAATGATGATGATACTTGGGCAAAAACGGTAGCCGGTTGGATAAATAATTGGGCAAAATAATATGGAGTATTTATATATAAAATCACTACATATAATATTTATTACAACTTGGTTTGCAGGACTTTTTTATATAATTCGTTTATTTATTTATTTTAAAGAAGCGGAAGCTAAACCTGAACCAGAAAAAACTATTTTAACCAAACAATACCAATTAATGATTAAAAGGCTGTGGTATATTATTACCTGGCCTTCTGCTATTTTAGCAACAATTTTTGCTGTTATTTTACTAATTTTACAACCAGCTTGGCTTCAACAAAGCTGGATGCAAATTAAATTAGCATTTGTAGCTTTGTTGTTTTTTTACCATGGAACTTGCCAGATTCTATATAATCAAACTCAAAATAATACTTTGAAGTATTCTTCAACATTTTTAAGAATATGGAACGAAGTTGCTACCATAATTTTATTTGCTTGTGTATTTTTAGTAGTACTCAAAAACTCTTTAGGTTGGATTTTTGGAACTGTTGGTATTATTGGTTTCTCAATTTTATTAATGTTAGGTGTAAAATTGTATAAAAATATTAGAAAAAAAAACAGCTGGGATAAACAGTAAATTTGATTCATACATTTTATCAAATCAACAACGCTTAAGCAGTTTTCATCATTTATTTTTAAACTTCAATCTAAATTTATTGTTAAATACGTAAACATCCTTCCATTTTTATGAATATTTAATATATTGTATATCAATGTATTATATGTTACAGTATGATTAAAATCATAGATAGTACGAAAACCTTTTCGTAATTTTATTGCATTCTAAATACAACATTTTATAAATCAATATTTTATGAAACTAGCGTGCTAAAATGTCTATCACGAAATAAATTAACAGGTAGCAAACAGCATGTGACTAATAAAATAAATAATAAAGACACATGAAAAAACTTCTATTAGGTAACGAAGCATTGGCACAAGGAGCAATTGATGCAGGAATCTCAGGTGTGTACGCTTACCCAGGAACTCCATCTACAGAAATAACAGAATATATACAACGATCAAAAACAGCTACAGAACTAAAAATTCATTCAAAATGGTCTGTGAATGAAAAAACTGCAATGGAAGCTGCTTTAGGAATGTCTTACGCTGGAAAAAGAGCACTAACCGTGATGAAACATGTTGGGTTAAACGTAGCTGCTGATGTTTTTATGAACATGTCAGTTTCAGGAATTAACGGCGGTCTAGTGGTTGTTGTTGCAGATGATCCTTCAATGCATTCATCACAAAACGAACAAGATTCTAGATATTATGGTAAATTTGCTATGATTCCAATTTTAGAACCTTCAACACAACAAGAATGTTACGAAATTACTAAATATGCTTTTGAATTATCTGAAAATCTAGGTTTACCTGTAATGATACGTTTGGTTACCCGTTTATCCCATTCAAGAGCTGGTATTAAAACAGGAAACAGAAAACTTCAAAAAGAGCTAAAACTACCTAAAAACCCAACGCAATTTCAACTAATTCCAATGCATGCTAGAGGCAGATATAAACATTTAGTTGACATTCAGCCTGATATTTTAGAAACTTCAGAAAACAGCAATTTTAATGAATTTAAAAAAGGCGCAAATACTTCTATAGGTATTATTGCTTCTGGAATTGCATACAACTATTTAATGGAAAATTTTGATGGAGAGGAATGTCCTTATCCAATTCTAAAAGTTTCTCAATATCCAATTCCAAAGAAACCCGTAAAAAAACTATTTGATACATGTAAAAAAGTATTGGTTTTAGAAGATGGTTATCCTTTTATTGAAGAAGCTATTTCCGACTTTTTAGGTGAAAACAGAAACGTAATTGGACGATTAACTGGCGACATTCCTCGTATGGGAGAATTAAACCCAGATAATATTGCAAGTGCTTTAGGTTTTGATGTAGTTATAAATGAAACTATTCCTAAAGTTGTTACTGGAAGACCACCAGAATTATGTGTTGGTTGCGGTCATAGAGATTTATTTGATGCCGTTAACTCATTGGGTAAAGAAATGGAAAGTCAGCAAGTATTTGGTGATATTGGTTGTTATGCTCTTGGTGTGTTAAAACCTTATGAAAGTATTAATACACTTATAGATATGGGTGCTTCAATTACTATGGCAAAAGGAGCCGCTGATGCTGGTGTGCACCCAGCAATTGCTATTATTGGAGATTCTACTTTTACACATTCTGGTATGACTGGTTTATTAGATGCTGTTATTGAAAATACACCAATTACAGTAATTATTTCAGATAATTCTGCAATCGCAATGACTGGCGCTCAAGATTCTTCGGCTTCAGGAAGGTTAATTGATATTTGTAAAGGTTTAGGTGTTGAAGAAAATCATTTAAAAATTATTACTCCACTTCATAAAAACCTAAATGACAATATTGATTTAATTAGAGATGAAATTAATTACAAAGGTGTTTCTGTAATTATTTCACAACGACCTTGTGTGCAATTGCCAAAAGAAAAAAAGGATAAATTAAAAGAACTTAAAAAGGTAACACTAAATTAAATTTAGAATCATGAAAACAAATATTATATTAGCAGGTGTTGGCGGACAAGGAATTTTAACAATTGCAGCCGTTTTAGATACAGCAGCTTTAGACTGCAATTTAAATATAAAACAATCTGAAGTACACGGTATGAGTCAACGTGGTGGCGCGGTGCAAAGTCATGTTAGAATTTCAGACAAAGAAATATTTTCAGATTTAATTCCACAAGGAAAAGCAGATATTATAATTTCTGTAGAACCTATGGAATTATTACGCTATTTACCTTTTTTAAAAGAAGGTGGGCATTTAGTTACCGACTCAAATCCGTTTGTAAATATTGTGAATTATCCAGAAATAGATGCTTTGTATGCCGAAATTAAATCACAGCCAAACAGCATCTTAATTGACGCAAAAAAAATAGCTAAAGATTTAGGAAATGCCCGTGCAACAAACATTGTTTTATTAGGTGCAGTTGCTTCACTTCTTCCATTAAGTGATGATAGTTTAAAAAAAGCTATTAAAACACTTTTTGAAAGAAAAGGAGAACGAATAGTAAACAAAAATTTAGAAGCCTTTGAAAAAGGAAAAGAAATTGCCGCTGAAATTGTTTCTTAAAACCAATAATAAATGTTACACCATAAACTAATCAACCCTAAAAGTATTGCAGTTATTGGGGCTTCAAATAATGTTCAAACTCCAGGAGGACGAGTTTTAAAGAACCTTCAGAATCACAATTTTAAAGGTGAACTTTTTGCTGTAAATCCTAAAGAAACAGAAGTCCAAGGTGTTAAGTGTTATCAAAATATTAAAGATATTCCTGCTGTTGATCTCGCAATAATTGCTATTGCAGCTAAATTTACATTAGAAACTATTAAAATTTTAGTCAAAGAAAAAAACACCAAAGGTTTTATTATTTTTTCTGCAGGATTTAGCGAAAAAGATACCGAAGGAAAGAAACTAGAACAAGCAATAGTTGATGAAATTAATGCTGTAGGTGGCACATTATTAGGGCCAAATAATATTGGTTTGATCAATCAAAATTATGCAGGTGTTTTTACCACTCCAATTCCAAAATTAGATAACAACGGAGCTGATTTTATTTCAGGCTCCGGCGCAACTGCTGTTTTTATTATTGAAGCTGCTATGGCAACCGGATTAACATTTTCAAGTGTTTATTCCGTTGGAAATTCTGCTCAAATTGGTGTTGAAGAAGTATTGGAACATTTAGATGAAACCTTTGATAAAAACACAAGTTCAAAAGTTAAGTTGCTTTATATTGAAAGTATTGAAAACCCACAAAAACTATTAAAACACGCTACTTCTTTAATTAAAAAAGGTTGTGAAATTGCAGCTATAAAAGCAGGAAGTTCTTCCGCTGGAAGCAGAGCCGCAAGTTCACATACAGGTGCCCTGGCAAATTCTGATGTCGCAGTAGATGCGTTATTCAAGAAAGCTGGAATTGTGCGTTGTTATGGTAGAAACGAATTGATAACTGTTGCTTCAATTTTTATGCATCCAGAATTAACTGGAAAAAATATTGCTATTATTACCCACGCTGGTGGTCCTGCAGTAATGTTAACCGATGCACTTTCTAAAAACGGATTAAATGTTCCAGAAATTAAAGGCAAAGAAAGTGAAGAATTACTTGAGAAATTATATTTAGGTTCTTCCGTTTCAAATCCCATTGATTTTTTAGCAACAGGAACTGCCGAACAACTAGCAACTATTATAGATTATTGCGAACATAAATTTGATAAAATTGATGCAATGGTGGTTATTTTTGGAAGCCCCGGTTTATTTGAAGTTTACGATGTTTATGATGTGCTTCATAAAAAAATGAGAGACTGTAAAAAACCTATTTTTCCTATTTTACCTTCTGTAGTTAACGTTAAAAATGAGATTGATTATTTTGTTTCAAAAGGAAACATCAATTTTCCAGATGAAGTGTTGTTTGCAAATGCCTTAGGTAAAGTTGCAAATACAGCTAAACCAGAAACGATTGAAATTAAAACAATAGCAAATAATTTAGAAAAAATTAGAACAATTATAAATAACGCTGAAAATGGTTATTTGCAACCTCAACAAGTGAAAGAATTGTTGCTAGCAGCTAAAGTCCCTGTTGTAAATGAAGCTGTTTGCAGTACAAAAAAAGATTGTTTAAACACCGTTAAAGAATTTGGCTTTCCAGTGGTTATGAAAGTTGTAGGTCCAATTCATAAGAGTGATGTTGGTGGTATTATTTTAAATATTACTTCTGAAGAAAGATTGATAGCATCTTTTGATACTATCATGAAAATTGAAGGAGCAACTTCGGTTTTAATTCAGCCAATGAAAAAAGGAATTGAACTATTTATTGGTGCTAAAAAAGAAACAAATTTTGGGCATTTAGTTTTATGTGGTTTAGGCGGAATTTATATTGAAGTTTTAAAAGATATTCAAGCAGCTCTAGCACCAGTTTCAAATACTGAGGCAATTGAAATGATTCAAAACCTAAAATCGTACAAAATAATTCAAGGAGTTAGAAATCAAAAAGGTGTTGACGAACCTAAATTTGCAGAAATAATTGAAAAAATATCAAATTTAGTTACAATAGTGCCCGAAATTGCAGAATTAGACTTAAATCCACTTTTAGGAAATTCGGAAGAAATTTTTGCTGTTGACGCCAGGATTAGAATTGAAAAATAAATTATTGCCTTAAATAAATTCCTGTGAGCACAAGAATGACATCACGGTTTTAATGAAACTAAATTTATTTTACAATTTGACATCATTCCTATGTAGGAAGGAATCTATACGTTGTGAAAATGGATTCCTGTCTGAACAGGAATGGCAAAACTAAAATATGAAAACTGTAACTAAATAATTGTTACTACTCGATAATTTCTACTTGACCACGAATATTTGGACTTGTGCTTCCAATTATAAAATTAGTAGTTCTTGGATGAATTTTAAAAGCTGTTTTTTCGTTTTTTAAAACTTCAAAATGTGCTATTATTTTTTTATTTGATAGTGTTGAATTATCAAAAATAATAGTGTCTATTCTATTGTTTTTTATTAATTCTCTTATTTTTGAATAATCATCTATTAAAGATTCTTTTATTAAAAGGTGTTTTTTATTCAAAAATTTAACAATCAACTCATCATTTCCTAAATACAATAAATTAAAAACAGGTTTACTACTAGTTTTATTTTTTCTAAACTTAAAGTATTTAAATAGGTACCAGAATTCTATTCCAATTCTCATAAAAAAATCATAGACAAAGTTTAATTTAAAATGCTTTTTATAAAAAATTCGCATTGCCCGATGAAAATAATTTAAGTATTTAATATCCTTAGGAGTACTTTCTCCTTTAAAATGAATTATCTGAGTATCTGCATAATAATAATTCTGATACCCTTTATTCAATAATTTCATACTTAAATCTATGTCTTCGCCATACATAAAGTAATCTTCATTAAAACCTTTAACTTCATTAAAAACAGTTCTCTTTATAAACATAAAAGCACCAGAAGCAACTTTAATAATACCCGATTCATTTTCATCTAAATATGTAGCATAATATTTACCTGTTCGCTTACTTGAAATACCAAAAAGTTTATTAAATGAAGCATTTGGAGTTGGGATTCCTCTTTTACTTTCCGGTGCAAATTTACCAGCCCCGTCAATTAGTTTAACCCCTAAAACTCCTAAATTTTGTTTAATTTTCGCATACGCAAATATCTTATCTAGTGTATCTTCAGCAATAATTGTGTCTGGGTTTAATATTAAAACATAATCACCTGTTGCAGCTTTAACACCTTGGTTATTTGCTTTAGAAAAACCTACATTTTCTTTATTTTTAAGCAAAATAACTTCGGGGTATTTTTCTAATAAAATCTTACAACTTTCATCGTTAGAATTGTTATCAACCACTATAATCTCTGTAGTTATTTTTTTTGAAGCCGCTTTTACACTTAAAATACATTGCTCTAAAAAATACCGTACATTATAGTTAACAATTACAACAGAAACATCCATAAAAAAATTTATAGTGAGTTTTCAAATGGAATTCTGTTTACAATACTTCTTCCTAAGGTAATTTCATCGGCATATTCCAATTCGTCTCCAACAGCAATTCCACGAGCAATTGTTGATGTTTTAATGGTATATTTTTCCAATTGTTTAAAAATATAAAAATTTGTGGTATCGCCTTCTATAGTAGAGCTTAAAGCAAAAATCACTTCTTTTACATCTCCTTTTCTAACTTTGTCTATTAAACTATCTATTGTTAAATTTTGTGGACCAATACCTTCAATTGGTGATATTTTTCCGCCTAAAACATGGTAAAGTCCTTTAAATTGCGAAGTGTTTTCAATCGCCATAACATCTCGTACATCTTCAACAATACAAATAATTTCATCGTTTCTTCTTGGATTGGCACAAATTTCACAAATTTCTACATCAGAAATATTATGACATTTTTTACATAACTTAATATCATCAACTAGATTTGTTAAAGCGGTTGCTAATTGATGCGTTTGTAATGTTGGTTGCTTTAATAAATGTAATACCAAACGCAATGCAGTTCGTTTACCAATTCCTGGTAACTGAGAAACCTCATTTACTGCATTTTCTAAAAGTTTAGACGAAAAATTCATTTCGCAAATGTACAATTTCAAACGATATTCTCAATAATTTTAGTTTCTTTGTCACATCAAAACAATTAAAAATAATAAATGCAACCCATTTACATTCTTTTATTAATTGCAGGCTATTTTTGTGTACTATTAGCAATCGCATATTTTACTGGAAAAAACGACTCTAACGAGATCTTTTTTAGAGCCAATAAAAAATCGCCTTGGTATGTTGTTGCTTTTGGTATGATAGGCGCTTCACTTTCTGGCGTTACATTTATTTCTGTTCCCGGTTGGGTACAGAGTTCGCAATTTAGTTACATACAAATTGTGATTGGGTATTTGTTTGGCTATTTTGTAATTGCTTATATACTTATTCCTATTTATTATAATTTAAAAGTAACTTCTATTTACGAATTTTTAAAACTTAGATTTGGAACAGTAACACATAAAACTGGAGCATTTTTCTTTTTTATTTCAAGAATTTTAGGTGCATCATTTCGATTATTTTTAGTTGCATCTGTATTGCAATATTTTATTTTTGATGCTTGGAATATTCCCTTTGAAGTTACTGTAATTTTTTCAATCCTATTAATTTGGATTTATACCTCCAAAGGTGGCATTAAAACTATTGTTTGGACCGATACACTTCAAACATTATTTATGCTAATTGCAGTTTTTACAACAATTTTTATAATTATTAATAAATTAAATTGGTCTGTTGCAGATGTTTTTGCCTCCGCTGAGTTTGAAAAGTACAGTAAAATTATTTTTACAGACAATTTTAATGATAAAAAACATTTATTAAAATCGTTTTTTGGAGGTATGTTTATCGCCATTGCAATGACAGGTTTAGATCAAGATATGATGCAAAAAAACTTAACTTGCAAAAACATAAAAGAGTCTCAATGGAATGTTATTTCTTTAGGTTTTGTATTAATTCTTATCAATTTTGTATTTTTAACTTTAGGTGCATTATTATTTATTTATGCTGAAAAATTTGGTATTGCAGTACCAACCGTTGATGGTACAATAAAAACCGATTTACTATATCCTAAAATTGCTTTAAATGGCGATTTGGGAATTACTATTGGAGTTGTATTTGTTTTGGGTTTAATTGCTGCAGCATATTCAAGTGCGGATAGTGCGCTTACTTCTTTAACAACATCATTTTGTATCGATTTTTTAGATATTGAAAATAAAGAACAATCTAAACAAAAAGCAATTCGTAAAAAAACACATATTGCAATTTCAATATTATTGGTAATTGTAATTGTAATTTTTAAATATGTTTTAGAAGAAAATATAATAAGTAGTTTACTGCAAGTTGCTTCTTACACCTATGGTCCGATTTTAGGATTATTTGCCTTTGGAATTTTTACTAAAATAAACATTAAAGACAACTATGTGTGGGTTGTGGCTGCTGTATCTGTAATTGCTACTTATTTTATAAACGCCTATTCCGAAACCCTATTAAATAATGGCTATGTTTTTGGTTATGAATTATTAATAGTTAACGGAATTATTACATTTTTAGGCTTACTATTATTTAAAAAAACGAATTCGTAAATACTGGTAAAAAGAATTTAAAACTATAAAAGATTTTTTAATTTTACACAATGGAAAGCGATTTAAGTAATTATCGAAGAAATTATCAAAAAATTGAACTATCAATGAAAGATATTTCTGAAAACCCAATGGAACTATTTCAAAAATGGTTTTATGAAGTTGAAGAGTTTGGTGGAAATTCAGAAACAAATGCAATGACAATTGCAACTATTGGAGCAGATGGTTTTCCTAAAAGCAGAGCAGTATTGCTAAAAAAATATACTTGGGAAGGTTTTATTTTTTATACAAATTACAATAGCGAAAAAGGAAGAGCAATAGAAAACAATCCGAATGTTTGTTTATCTTTTTTATGGCATGATATTGAACGACAAGTTATTATAAAAGGTGTTGCTGAAAAAATTTCAGAAAACTTATCTGATGGTTATTTTGAATCCAGACCAGATGGAAGCAAGCTTGGCGCTTGGGCCTCAGACCAAAGCGAACCTGTACCATCTCGTAAATATTTAGACGACAGATTAGCCTCTTTTGAAAAACTATTTGAAAATAAAGAAATTACAAGACCAAAAAATTGGGGTGGTTTTATTGTAAAGCCAATAAGCATAGAATTTTGGCAAGGCAGACCAAATAGAATGCACGATAGAATTAGATATACATTACAAGAAAATTATGACTGGAAAATTGAACGATTAGCTCCATAATTTTTTTATATTTGAAATTCAAGTAATACATGAAACTAGCAAATAAAAGGTTTACCTCATTACCAAATCACAAATAGCGAATAGCATGTGACAATTTAAAAAAATAAAAAAGACACATGAAAACACTTTATATAGTTAGACACGCAAAATCTTCTTGGGAATATGAAGGCATTAAAGATATTGATCGGCCTTTAAAAAAAAGAGGTATAAATGATGCCTACCTAATTTCAAATGTGTTGCATAAAAAAATTGCGACTCCAGATGTTTTTATTTCAAGTTGTGCAAACAGAGCATTGCATACAGGAATTATTTTTAGTTATACGTTTAACTACCCTTTAGCCAATATAAAAATTAGCAAATCACTTTACAATTTTAGCGATGGTTACCTAATTAAAACCGTAAAAGCGTTGGATGATGGTTTTGATTCTGCAATAATATTTAGCCACGACCACGGTATTAGCGATTTTGTAAATAAATTTGGTAGCATTCAAGTGGACCATGTGTCAACTTGTGGAGTTATAGGAATTAAATTTGACACAAACCATTGGAAAGACATAAAAAACGGAAAGACTTTTTTAACTGAATTTCCTAAGGATTATAAATAGTATTATTTTGAAAATAGAAAAACTTGCCGGAATAGATATTGGTTCCAATGCAATTAGACTATTGGTTGCAAACGTAATTACTTACAAAAATAATGAACATCCTAGTTTTAAAAAATCAGCATTAGTGCGCGTACCTATTCGTTTAGGAGCAGATACTTTTTTAAAAGGAAGTATTTCTGAAGAAAATAAAAACAGACTGGTTAAAGCTTTAGAAGCTTTTAAGCTACTTATGGAAGTTCATGGTGTACAAAATTATTATGCTTGTGCAACCTCAGCAATGCGCGAAGCAAAAAACGGAAAAGAAGTTGTTCAGGAAATTTTCGAAAAAACTGCAGTAAAAATTAATTTAATAGATGGTAAAAAAGAAGCTGCAATTATTTTTTCAACAGATTTAACCAATATTATAGAAAACGACAAATCTTATGTTTATGTTGATGTTGGTGGTGGAAGTACAGAAATTACTATTTTTTCAAATGGAAAAATCATCAATTCAAAATCTTTTAAGATAGGCACAGTTCGTTTGCTTAACAAACAAAAATCCTTTAAAGAAGTATGGGAGCAAATGGAAGTTTGGATAAAAGCCAACACTCAAAAACTGCATAAACCTATTTTAATTGGTTCGGGAGGAAATATTAATAAACTATTTAAACTTTCTGGAAAACCAATTGGCAAACCTCTTTCGTTAATTTATATGAAAGCTCAATATCATTTTCTTAAAAAAATGTCTTTTGAAGAGCGTATTTCCGAATTAGATCTTAATCCTGATAGAGCAGATGTTATAATTCCTGCAACTAAAATTTACCTTTCTGCAATGAAATGGAGTAAAGCAAAAAAAATCTATGTTCCAAAAATTGGACTTGCTGATGGTATTGTTAAAAGCCTCTATTTCAAAAACATTTAATATTTTAAAATCATTAATGCTTGTCAATTAACTGCTGCTAATAAAATTAACCTTCAGCTGAGCTGATAATGCTTCTTGTACTAAAGAGAGTGCAGAGCAAATAGAAGAACTTCATTAAGAGTAAAATCAATAATACTTTTATTTAATATTAAAAAAATCTGCTTTACTGCGGGTTTCTTTAATTAATTATCTTTAAGAATATCATCAAAAAAGGTATAATAATAACTTGTATTTCGAATGGAGTTATATCCTTTCATTTTACCTAACACTTCTCCTTTTTCATTAACAATAACAATTGTTGGGTAAGAACTAACGCTATACTTACTCTTTAATTTATAATTATCACTTCTTTGGGAAGCGGTAACCAAATTCTTATTTCTAGGGAAGTCTGCTTCATATAAAACAAAATTATTTTTAACTTCATTATTAAACTTTTCAGACTTAAAAACATCTGAAATTAACATTTTGCAAGGC
The DNA here is from genome assembly GCF_014646675.1 of Lutibacter litoralis. GTDB lineage: Bacteria > Bacteroidota > Bacteroidia > Flavobacteriales > Flavobacteriaceae > Lutibacter > Lutibacter litoralis. The sequence continues at coordinate 113,123 of NZ_BMNS01000008.1, forward strand.
CCACACCAATCTGAACCAGTGAAAAAAATTAACATTGGTTTATCAGTAAATTCTGTAAGCTTTGCTGTTTTTGAAAAATCTTGCTGCCAAATACCATTTGAATCATGGTTTATTGCAAAACTATCTTGGGCATAACCACTTGACGTAAAAGTTATAACAATTAGAAAACTAAAAATTAAGATCTTCATAAATTGAGGTTTAAACACTAAAGTATTGTCAGATTATAATTTTACAAATTCTTCTACCAATTTGCCTACTACTTTTTCTGATATTTTAGCTACTTCTTGCACTTCTTCGTGAGAAACTGCCTCTACAATACCCTCAACACCTAAGTCTGTAATTACAGAAACTCCAAAACATTCCATTCCCATATGTTTAGCAACAATAACTTCTGGTACTGTTGACATTCCAACAGCATCTGCTCCTAAAATTTTCACCATTTTATATTCTGCTGGAGTTTCAAAAGTAGGTCCTTGCAATGCTAAATATATTCCTTTATGAACTTTAACATCCATTTTCTCAGCAACTTGTTCCATTTTTGCAATCATCTTTTTACTATATGCTTCATGCATATCAACAAATCTAGGGCCAAAACGCGTATCATTTTTACCGTGAAGTGGATGTTCTGGCATAAAATTAATATGGTCTGTAATTAACATAATATCACCAACTTTAAAAGCTGGATTAACCCCTCCAGATGCATTTGAAACAATTAATTTTTCAACTCCTAAAAATTTCATTACTCGAACTGGAAAAATAGTTTGCTCCATTGTCCAGCCTTCATAATAATGAAAACGACCTCGCATAGCCAATACTTTTTTACCTCCCAAAACACCAAAAATCAATTCTCCTGAATGACCTTCAACAGTTGAAACAGGAAAATTTGGAATTTCAGCATACGGAATTGTAATTTCAATTGCTATTTTCTCTACTAAATTACCCAATCCTGTTCCTAAAATAATCCCATAATCTGGTGTTGTTATTCCTTTGTTTTTTAAAAATTTAACTGTTTCCTGAACTTTGTTCCACATAATTTTTTATTTTTTCATCAAAATCATTTTTATGATTTATGACTGTTGATTTTATACTTATATAATGTAATTTTTTAACCTTATCAAAGATACGGACATAATCTTTCTCTGTAGTTAAAACTAATTTATTTTTTGATCTAAAACTACCTAACTTTTCGTTTATTTGTTGAATATCTTTACTCTTAAAACTATAATGATCAGGATATTTCAAATGTTCAAAATTAATATTTTTTTCCTCTAAAAATGTTGTTAATGGAGCTGGATTTGCAATTCCAGTAACTAACAAAACTTCAAAATCTCGCATTTCATCTAAACAAATTGAAGATGCCCCTTTTAAAGTTGTATTGTAATCAATTGCAGTAAAAAAAACGGTTTGATTTTTAATTGGTTTTAATTTTTCAGTTATTGCAAACTGCTCAGTTTCAGTAAGTGCTTTTGGGCATTTTGTTACAATTATTACATGTGCTCTTTTTGCTCCAGATTTATGCTCTCTTAAGTTACCAGTTGGTAACATAGTATCATTTACATATAAATTATTAAAATCAGTTAACAAAATATTGAATCCACCTAAAACTCTTCTATGTTGAAAAGCATCATCTAATAAAATTATATCTGGCGGATTCTTTAATTTTTCTAATTGTTGAATTGCATTGGTTCTATCAGCATCCACACAAACTAGTATATTTTTAAACTTTTTATAGTATTGAAAAGGTTCGTCTCCAATTAATGCTACAGATGCATTTTTATCGGCTATAATAAATCCTGTACTTTTCCTTTTATAACCCCTACTTAAAACTGCAATCTTATAATCGTTTTGTAACAATCTAATTAAATATTCAATTTGAGGTGTTTTCCCAGTACCTCCAACACTTAAATTACCAACAACTAGTGTAGGAGTTTTAAATTTTGTAGATTTAAGAAAATTTTTATCATACAAAAAATTACGAATACTTATAATAACTCCATACAAGATAGCAAAAGGGTACACTATTTTTCGTAAAAATTTCATAAAGGCGAAAATACAAAACAAATTATAATATTTATCTTTGTTTAAACTATATTAATTGATTTATGACTATTAAAGATATAACAAATTGCATTGAAAAATTTGCACCCTTAAATTATGCCGAAGGATTTGACAATGTTGGCTTGTTAATTGGGAACTATGCTACAAAAGTTTCTGGAGTTGTAGTAACATTAGACACCTTAGAAAATGTGGTTGATGAAGCCATTGAGAAAAATTGTAATCTTATTGTAAGTTTTCATCCAATAATATTTTCAGGATTGAAAAAAATAAACGGTAAAAATTATGTGGAACGTGTTGTTTTAAAAGCTATTAAAAATGACATTGCCATTTACGCAATGCATACTGCTTTAGACAATTCAATTAAAGGCGTAAATGCAAAAATTTGTGATGCTTTAGGTTTAAAAAATCAAAGAATTTTAATTCCTCAAAAAAATACTATAAAAAAATTAACTACATATGCACCACAGGAAAGTGCAGATAAAGTGAGAACTGCACTCTTTAAGGCTGGAGCTGGAAATATTGGCAATTACGATTATTGTAGCTATAATACTGAAGGTTTTGGAACTTATAGAGGTAATGAAAATTCAAATCCTGTAATTGGTGAAAAAGGTAAATTTCATGCTGAAAAGGAAACCTTTATTAGTGTTATTTTTGAAAAACATCTTGAAAAGAATATTTTAACAGCACTATTTAATTCGCACCCTTACGAAGAAGTTGCTTACGATATTGTTTCTTTAGACAATATAAATCAAGAAATTGGAATGGGAATGGTTGGAGAATTGGAAGAAGAAAAATCTGAAACTGAATTTTTAAATTTCTTAAAAGAAACTATGAATGCAAAAGGTATTAGACATTCAGTTTTATTAAATAAATCTATTAAAAAAGTTGCAGTTTTAGGAGGTTCTGGAAGTTTTGCTATAGAAAATGCAATTAACACTAAAGCAGATATTTATATAACCGCAGATATAAAATACCACGAATTTTACAAAGCAGAAAACAAACTTATTATTGCAGATATTGGACATTATGAAAGTGAACAGTTCACAAAAAATCTTTTAGTAGAGATACTTACAAAAAAATTTCCTAATTTTGCAATCATTTTATCGAAAAAAAACACAAATCCAATTTATTACTTATAATATGGCTAAAAAGAAAGAAGTTACTGTTGAAGAAAAATTAAGAGCACTGTACGACCTACAATTAATAGATTCAAGAGTTGATGAAATTAAAAATGTTCGAGGAGAATTACCTTTAGAAATAGAAGATTTAGAAGATGAAATTGTTGGTTTAAATAAAAGACTCTCTAATTTAGATGCTGATGTTACAAATTTAAAGAATGACATTTCTGCCAAAAAAAATATAATTGAAGAAGCAAAAACGCTTGTAAAAAAATACGCTGAACAACAAAAAAAAGTCCGTAACAATAGAGAATTCAATTCTTTAAGTAAAGAGACTGAATACCAAGAACTTGAAATTGAATTGGCTGAAAAAAGAATAAAAGAATTTAAAGTTCTAATTGAACAAAAAAATGAAGTAATTGCTTCAACGAAAGAAAATATTGCGAAACAGGAAGACTTATTAAAACATAAATCTGCTGAATTAAGTGATATTATGGGTGATACCGTTAAAGAAGAAGAATTATTACTTAAAAAATCTGAGGAATACTCTGAATTAATTGACGATCACTTACTAAAAGCTTACAAAAGAATTCGTTCTTCTGTTAAAAATGGATTAGCAGTTGTTTCAATTGAAAGAGGAGCTTCTGGAGGATCTTTCTTTACGATTCCGCCTCAAAGACAAGTTGAAATTGCAAGTCGTAAAAAAATTATTACAGATGAGCATAGTGGAAGAATTTTGGTTGATGGCGCTTTAGCTGAAGAAGAAAAAGAAAAAATTGAAAAATTATTAAGCTAGTTAATAGCATTTAATTTAATAAAAAAAGCTGTTTGGAGTAATATTCCAAACAGTTTTTTTATTTTTTAACAGCTCGTATAGAATACACCAAAGGAAACAAACGTTGTTCTTTTTTTAGAAGAAACATTCCGTTATCTGTAGCTTCCATTTCTGGAAAGACATTATATGGGGATTGATCAAATTCGTGCAAAAATTCTATTTCCAAACCTGCCATTGTTAAAGCCGTTACAACTTCGCCCAAACCGTGATTCCAACCATACTCTTTACTTATAATATCGGCATCATTATTTGTATATGTTCCTTTGTATTCTTCATAAATTACATCTATATTTAAATAAGGATAAGCTAGTTTTGGTGGTGTTTCTAAAAAATCCAACATCCAAACCACCGGATGAAATTCTACCAAATAAAATATACCGCCTTTTTTTAATTTACTTGCAATTATCTCTCCCCAAGATTTTAGGTCGGGTAACCAACCAATTACACCATAAGAAGTAAAAACAATATCAAATTCACCCGAAACATTTTTAGGAACATCATATAAATTACTTTCAATAAAAGTAGCATCTAAGCCCATTTCTAAATTTAATTTTTTGGCAAGTTCAATTCCTTCATCAGATAAATCTATACCTGTGCATTTTGCTCCTAACCTACTCCAACTTAATGTGTCTTGCCCAAAGTGACACTGCAAATGCAATAACGTTTTCCCTTGTACATCGCCTACTTCGTCAAGTTCATAGGTGTTTAATGAAGTTTTTCCTTTTTTAAAACCTTCAATATCATAAAATTCAGATTTAGAATGAATACTAACTTTTTTATTCCAGGTTTCTTTATTTACTTCAAAATACTTATTATTCTTATTTTTCATTTTAATTTGTTTCAGTACTAATTACTGTCTAAAATAAATAAATTAAAACAAACCAAATTATTGGAATCGATTCTACCCAAAAACTAGAATAATATCTAGAATTATGTTCGGAAGAGAACATTAAAAATAATGTCGAAATAATTGCAACACAAATTGTTACAATAAGTTCTAATTTAGAAGTGGCTAACTTAAAAAAATCAATCGTAATAAATATACTCAACAAACCTATGCCAAGGTATTTAGATCTTTTTACACCAATTAACTGAGGAAGTGTTTTTAGTGCTTTCGAATCAGTTCTTACATCTCGAATATCAAAAGGAATTGTAATTGCTATAACAAATAATATTCGCTGAAAAAATTCTAAATATACAGCATTGGTAAAACTATAACCAACTTCAAATAAAGGAAACAAAACTGATATTCCTGCCCAAGAAATAGCAATACTTAAAATTTTTATAGCAGGAAAATTACGAAACGAAACTTCAATTTTTCCAATTTTAAATAACGGAATCACATAAAAAAATGTCATAAAAACAAACGGAAACAGTATGTAGATAGATTGTTTATTAAAATTTGTAAAAAACACATTAAAAACTAACCCTAAACTTGCAAGAACAGCTAAAACCAACAACTGCAACTTATGTTTAAAAAACCATTTTTTCAACCAATTTAGACGATCATATTTAATTTCATACAATCGAATAAAATTATATGAAACAATTACTGAAAATGCTACAAATAATGGAGTCAAATTCTCTGAATACCCAAATTTTAATAAAGTAATTTTAGTAATACAAAACCCTGCCAATGCAACGTGCATATTACTAAAAATATAAAATTCGAAAATTCTTTTTAGATAATTCATGAAACAAAAGTAAGTATTTGTTAATATCCTAAGATTTTTGGTTAACAAAATATTATAATTAAGTAAAATTTATAGCCTTTTAATGTGGTAATTTTCAGTATTTTTGAAAGCACTAATTTTTATATAATAAATTACATAAATGAGAACTGATTCTTTTGTTTTAAGACACGTAGGCCCTCGTGAAAACGAGATAGATGATATGGTAAAAACTATTGGAGTAACTTCTGTAGATGAGTTAATAGATAAAACCATTCCTGCCGATATTAGATTGGCCAACAACCTTAATTTACCAAAAGCAATGAGCGAATATGAATATATGTTTCATATTCAAGAACTTGCAACTAAAAATAAAATGTTTAAAAATTACATTGGTTTAGGGTACCACCCTACAATCTTGCCAGGCGTAATTCAACGTAATGTCTTAGAAAACCCAGGTTGGTATACTGCTTATACTCCTTATCAGGCAGAAATAGCTCAAGGCCGTTTAGAAGCTCTATTAAACTACCAAACTATGGTAAGTGAATTAACAGGTATGGAATTGGCAAATGCATCTCTATTAGATGAAGGAACTGCAGCTGGTGAAGCAATGTTAATGTTATTAAATACCAGATCGAGAGACAAAAAAAAGGCAAATGCTTTAAAGTTTTTTGTTTCTGATGAAGTATTACCTCAAACAATTGATGTTCTTAAAACAAGAGCTAATCCTTTAGAAATTGAATTGGTTTTTGGTGATCATACAACTTTTGAATTTACTGAGGAATTTTACGGAGGAATTATACAATACCCTGCAAAAAATGGACAAATTTATAATTATACTTCATTTGTAAAAAAAGCAACAAACGTAGATGCTAAAATTGTTGTCGCAGCTGACTTATTAAGCTTATCATTATTAACACCTCCAGGAGAATGGGGAGCAGATGTAGTTATAGGGACTACACAACGTTTTGGAATCCCAATGGGCTATGGAGGTCCGCATGCTGGTTATTTTGCCACAAAAGAAACCTACAAAAGAAATATACCTGGTAGAATTATTGGAGTTACACAAGATAAAGATGGCAACAGAGCTTTACGTATGGCATTGCAGACACGTGAGCAACATATTAAACGTGAAAAAGCAACTTCAAATATATGTACTGCGCAAGTACTTTTAGCTGTTATGGCGGGTATGTATGGAGTATTTCATGGACCAAAAGGGTTGACATATATCGCAAATAAAATTCAAAATTTAACTGCTACTCTAAATAAAGGTCTAGCAACATTAAATATCAAACAACAAAATTCTGTATTTTTTGATACACTATTAGTTGAAGTTTCAAGTGCTTCAAAAGTGAAAGAAGTCGCAGAAAAAAACTGTGTTAATTTCTATTATCCATCAAGTAAAACTATTAGCATTTCAATAAACGAAACAAGTTCTATTGAAGATATAAATCAAATTTTAGAAATTCTAGCTGAAGCTGAAGGAAAACAATCAATTTCAATAAATACAATTGAAGAAAATTCATTACCAAGAAACTTAGAACGAACTTCTAAATTTATGATAAATGAAGTTTTTGAAGACTACCATTCAGAAACCGAGTTAATGAGATATATTAAGAAATTAGAGCGTAAAGATTTATCCTTAAATCACTCTATGATTTCTTTAGGTTCTTGTACCATGAAATTAAATGCTGCAACTGAAATGCTGCCTTTAAGTTGGCCAAATTGGGGTGTTATGCATCCTTTTGTTCCAATAGAACAAGCGCAGGGTTACCAAGAAGTTATAAAAGGATTGGAAATTGCTTTAAATGAAATCACTGGTTTTTATGCTACTTCTTTGCAGCCAAATTCTGGCGCCTCAGGTGAATATGCTGGTTTGTTAGTTATTAAAGCCTATCACGAATCCAGAGGAGAAAATCATAGAAATATTTGTATTATTCCTGCTTCTGCACATGGAACAAATCCTGCGTCTGCAGTAATGGCCGGGATGAAAGTAGTAGTTACAAAATCAACTGAAAAAGGAAATATTGATTTAGATGATTTAAGAGAAAAAGCAAATCTTCATAAAAATAATTTAGCTGCCTTAATGGTTACTTACCCCTCAACGCACGGAGTTTTTGAAAGTACTATTAAAGAAATTACAGACATTATTCACGAACGTGGTGGACAAGTTTATATGGATGGTGCAAATATGAATGCACAAGTTGGATTAACAAACCCTGCAACTATTGGTGCCGATGTTTGTCACTTAAATTTACACAAAACTTTTGCCATTCCACATGGAGGTGGTGGACCAGGAGTTGGACCTATTTGTGTAGTTAAACATTTAGCTCCTTTTTTACCTTCAAACCCAATAATTCCAACAGGTGGAAAAACACCTATTACGGCAATTTCTTCAGCTCCTTGGGGATCGGCATTAGTATTACTTATTTCTTACAGTTATATAAAAATGTTGGGAACTGGTGGTTTAAAAGAGGCAACAATAAAAGCTATCTTAAATGCAAATTATATTAAGGCACGTTTAGAAAAACAATATGATATCCTTTATACTGGTGAAAATGGCTTTGCAGCACATGAAATGATTGTCGATTTTAGAAAATTTAAAGAAAAAGGTATTGAAGTTACAGATGTAGCAAAAAGATTAATGGATTACGGTTACCATGCTCCAACAGTATCATTCCCAGTTGCTGGAACTTTAATGATAGAACCAACCGAAAGTGAAAATAAAGCAGAGTTAGATCGTTTTTGCGATGCGTTAATAAGTATAAAAAGTGAAATTGATGCGATGGAAAGTGGGGACACAAATTCAGCACTTAAAAATTCTCCACATACGCAAGAAATGTTAACGGCAGATGAATGGAACTATCCTTACACACGCCAACAAGCTGCATTTCCTTTGCCTTATGTTAAAGAAAATAAATTTTGGCCTTCAGTAAGACGCGTGGATGATGCTTATGGAGACAGAAACTTAATTTGTTCATGCAATCCTATTGAAGATTATATGGATTAATTATACTTTAATTATTACATTTTGTGAATAAAAATAAAGGCCTCAGAAAATCTAGAGGCTTTTATTTTATAGAAAAAACTTGATTAAAATTATGGTTTTCAAAAAAAAGCTATAATTTTAACTACAAAATCCTAACAAAATTCGTATTAATTTAATAATTGTTATTTCGAAAACATTATAGTAAAAAATAGTTGAACATATTTTTATACTAATCAGCAAAATAGTACTTTTGCATTTCGATATAAATTTAATATCTCAATCAGAAATGAAAAAAATAACGAAAGAAACTTATATCAATTGGTATAAGGATATGCTATTTTGGAGAAAATTTGAAGATAAATTAGCCGCTTTATATATTCAACAAAAAGTGAGAGGTTTTCTACATTTATACAATGGTCAAGAAGCAGTTTTAGCTGGTGCTTTGCATGTAATGAAGGAAAACGATAAAATGATAACAGCTTACCGTAACCATGTGCAACCAATTGGTTTAGGAGTAGATCCTAAAAGAATTATGGCAGAATTGTTAGGAAAAGTAACCGGAACTTCGAAAGGTATGGGAGGTTCTATGCATATTTTTTCTCCTGAGCATAATTTTTATGGTGGTCACGGAATTGTTGGAGGTCAAATTCCTTTAGGTGCTGGATTAGCTTTTGCAGATAAATACTTCGAAAGAGATGGTGTTACATTAACTTATTTTGGAGATGGCGCTGCACGTCAAGGTTCTTTACATGAAACTTTTAATATGGCAATCAACTGGAAATTACCGGTAGTTTTTATATGTGAAAACAACGGTTATGCTATGGGAACTTCAGTAGAAAGAACTGCAAACCACGAAGATATTTGGAAATTAGGTTTAGGATACGAAATGCCATGTGGACCTGTTGATGGAATGAATCCTGTTAAAGTTGCTGAAGCTATGGAAGAAGCTATTGAACGTGCAAGAAGAGGTGACGGACCAACACTTTTAGATATCAAAACCTATAGATATAGAGGGCATTCAATGAGTGATGCTCAACATTATAGAACAAAAGAAGAAGTAAACGAGTACCGTAAAATTGATCCTATTACACAGGTTTTAGAAGTTATTAAAACTAAAAAGTATGCAACGGATGCTCAAATTAAAGCTTGGGATAAAGAAGTAAAAGACAAAGTTGAAGAATGTCAAAAATTTGCTGAAGAATCTTCATATCCAGAAGCTCAACAATTATATGACATGGTATACGAACAAGAAGATTACCCTTTTTTAAAACATAGATAAATGGCAGAAATAATTACAATGCCACGTTTAAGTGATACAATGACTGAAGGAGTTGTAGCACAGTGGTTAAAGAAAGTTGGAGATAGTGTTTCAGAAGGCGACATATTAGCTGAAATTGAAACTGATAAAGCAACCATGGAGTTTGAATCTTTTAATGAAGGAACGCTTTTATATATTGGTTTGCAAAATGGCGAAACTGCACCTGTTGATTCGTTGTTGGCTATTATTGGAGAAGAAGGCGAAGACGTTGATGCTATTGTTAAAGAATTTAAGGCTAATGCTCCAAAACAAGACAGTGCTCCTGAAAAAAAAGAAGAAACTACAAAGCCTTCTACTCCTGAAACTAAGACAACAGAAGTTGCTGCCGAACTTGTAGCGCCTGCAACACAAAGTGCGGCAGTGCAACAACCAGTTGTAAACACAGGTAAAGTTGTTGCTTCTCCCCTTGCAAGAAAGATTGCTTCAGAAAAAGGAATAAACTTATCACACGTTGCTGGAACAGGTGAAAATGGTCGCGTTATAAAACGTGATATTGAGAATTATGTTCCTGTTTCTAACGCTCCTGCTCCCGTTTCAGCAATGGCCTTAAGTGAAGAAAGTTTTGAAGAGACTACGAACTCTCAAATGCGCAAGACTATTGCACGTAGATTAGGAGAATCTAAATTTACGGCTCCACATTATTATTTAATGTTAGAAATTAACATGGATAATGCTATTGCATCTCGTAAAGTAATTAATGAAATTCCTGATATTAAAGTTTCATTTAACGATATGGTTGTAAAAGCAAGTGCGATGGCTCTTAAAAAACATCCACAAGTTAATTCTCAATGGTTTGATGACAGAACACGTGTTAATCACCACGTAAATGTTGGTGTTGCTGTTGCTGTTGAAGATGGCTTATTAGTTCCTGTAATTCCTTTTACAGATCAAAAAAGTTTAACACAAATTGGTGCTGAAGTAAAAGACAAAGCTATTAAGGCGAAAACTAAAAAGTTAACTCCTGCAGAAATGGAAGGAAGTACTTTCACAGTTTCTAATCTTGGTATGTTTGGTATTTCTGAATTCACTTCAATTATAAATCAGCCGAATTCAGCTATTTTATCTGTTGGTGCAATTATTGAAAAACCAGTAGTAAAGAATGGTGAAATTGTAGTTGGAAATACTATGAAAGTAACTTTAGCATGCGACCATAGAACTGTTGACGGTGCTACTGGTGCTGCATTTTTACAAACATTAAAACAATATATTGAAAACCCTGTTACTATGTTAGCATAGTTTAAGATGGTTTTAAAATTTTAAAAACCCAATACAATTTCTATTGTATTGGGTTTTTTATTTTTAAATATTATTTCTTTCAATTACTGTCCAATAACGGCTCCTTTCATAGAGTACAAAATATATAGCATATCTTTTTTGGTTTCTTCATCAATATTATGCTTGCTTAAAACCATTAAAATATCATCCACAGCACTCAAAAACTCTTCTTCAGTTGTATTCAATCCTTTATGAGCTGAAGGTAAATCCTTTCCAGTATAAGTTGCACCTCCACCTGTACCAGCAGACAAAAATTCTTTTACATGAGTTTTGAAACTTTCAAAATGTTCTGGATCTTCTTTTAATGGTAAAAATACATGATTAATAACGGGATTCTCTAAATGAGCTTGAACAATACCATTAACTATAGATGAAACTCCATCTGTTCCTCCTAAGCGATCAAATAAACTAGCTTCAACAGGATTTTCATTAACAACAACAGTCGAAGCTTCATTTGATGATTCTTGAGTATTTGGCTTCTTATTTGAACAATTAGAAACAAATACTGCCACTAATAAAATGACAATTAATTTAATAGTTTTCATATTTCTCTTGATTTAATTAGTTACTTGGTTTAATATTCTGATTTACACTAAATAAATTAGTTGGATCATACTTCTTTTTAATTTGGGTTAAACGTTTGTAATTATGTTTATAACTAGCCTTTACTCGCTCCTGACCTTCATCCATCATAAAATTTGAATAAGCCCCTCCTGATGAATACGGGTGTAGGGCTTCCCAATACTCTTTGCACCATTTAGTTATTTTATCTGCATTTTTAGGATGTGGATCTACTCCTACAATTACTCCTGCATACTTTGCATTTCGATATGCCCAAGGAGTATCTTCAGCACCAACTCTATTTGCTGCACCAGTAATTGGATACAAGTGCATTTGTGAAAGTGGTGTTGGAATATTTGAACCGAATTTTAAATGTTCTGCTCTAACTTCTGGTCCCAATTCATTAAAAAAATCTGCTCTCCAATACCATTGTAAACCCGGGGGCATTAATCCATCAAACAAAGTTTGAATTGAAGGGTAAGGCAGTTCTCCCACATGTTCAAAAAGTGGATTTAATTCTTTAACTTGTTTAAATAATTCATTAAATTTATCTGGATCCCCAACATAACACCAAACAATTCCACAAAACTGTTTATTATGTAAATGCTCTGGAAAAGGTGCGCCAGGAATAATCATAGTTGCAATAAATCCATTTAATTCATCAGGAGCATTTTGAATAAACTCATGATACCACTCCATAATTTCTTCAGTTCTTTCAATAGGCCATAAAGTTGGTCCTCCGATTACAGTTTTAACGGGGTGTGCTTGAAATTTAAACGATGTCACAATCCCAAAATTCCCACCGCCTCCTCTAATTGCCCAAAACAAATCAGAATTTTGATTTTTATTAACTGTAACAAAAGAGCCATCTGCTAGAACCATATCAGCTTCTAACAAATTATCAATAGTCAAACCATATTTTCTAGATAGATGACCAACTCCACCTCCAAGAGTTAAACCTCCTACACCTGTTGTAGAAATAATGCCCGCTGGTACAGCTAATCCAAATGGATGCGTTGCATGGTCAACCTCACCCCATATATTACCTCCTCCTACTCTAACTGTATTATTAGAAGTATCTACACGAACATTTTTTATTCCAGATAAATCAATAACTAAACCTTCATCACACAATCCTAATCCACCTCCATTATGCCCTCCACCTCTAACTGCTATTAATAATTTATTTTCTCTTCCAAAGTTTACTGAAGCAATTACATCCGCAACATCAACACACATTGCAAACATACCAGGATGTTTATCTATCATTCCATTATAAACTTTACGCGTTTCATTATAGTCAGCATCTGTAGGCTTAACTATTCTTCCTCTTAATTTAGAATTAAATTCTTCCATAATAGAAGTACTTAGGTTGTTCATTAAATTTGACATACTCTTTATTTTTTTAGTTAATAATTATTTATTTTAAAGGGTTTTCAGACTTAAATTCTAATTTTAGGCGCCTATTTATATTTTCAATTGTTAATTTAGCTATTTATATAAATTATGGGTTTAAAAAATTTAACTTATTATATCGCAACCTATTTAGTTGTTTTTTTGGGGAGTTCCACAATTAAACGGTTTTTACAATCTTCAAAAAAATATAGATTGCACTTCTTTTTAATCAGTCACAATTTAGAAAGATAGCATGATAATTAATTGAACAATTCGTTCAAAAAACAATAATTTTAAACCATTAAGTCGTTTTAACGGAAATTAGATTATATGTTGCTGAATATATCGTGAAGGAAGTACTCCGTATTTTTCGAAAAAACATTTAGAAAAGTAAGCAGGGCTATTAAAACCGGATTCATAAGCTATTTCGGATATATTTCCTTTTTGTTTATGAAGTAAATCTAATGCTCTGTGCAACCTAAACTCTTTAATAAAACTATTTGGTGATTTACCTGTTAGATTTATTAATTTCCGATATAGTTGCGATTTACTATAGCCTAAATCTTTACTAAAATTAGTAACATTAAAACTTGGCTTATGCCAAATCTCTTCAATATAATCCATTAAGTGATTAAGAAATTTTTCTTCTGAAGGTTTCAATGTTCTTATTAATTTTTTATCTATAGTTATATTTCTATTTTCACTTTCATACAACGCTCTTACTTCAGACGAAATAATTAATTGTTCTTTAGTAACTTCACACATTCGTGTAGTAATTGTGATTGCTTCTTCAAATAAATTATTCTTATTAGTAACGGGAATTCCAGAACCTAAAGCTATTTTTAACTTACGACTTTCTGTATCAAATTTTGGGGTAACATATTTAAATTTGTATTGAATTTTTAATGCACTTAATACCGCATCCGTTACAGATTTAAAGGAAACTAAATAACTATTATTATTATTTTTCACAATTCTTCCATTAAATTTCTTCAATGTTTTTAAAACACTATTATGAAATTTTTGATAAAATACACTAAACTGATTTCCTTCTAATCTATTTAAATAATTACTGGTTTCTATTACCATTATTACCCTAAAAGCAGGATCATTAATAATATTAAGCTTAGTATCTTTTGCTTTTTCAGGGTCTTCGATTCTTCCTAAAAAAGATTCAACTATATTTTTATCTACTTCAATAATATCATGTGGATATTCTCCATGAACATGGTCATGCATATCTTGTATTGCCTTTTTATTTGGAGCCTCAATTAAACAAAATGCAGTATTTCTATTTTCATCACACCAATAAGTCATTCCTTTACATCCATATAGATGCTCAACTTTTAAATCTTCTTGATGCATTTGAGCTACATGCTCTGCTTTAATCTCTTTTGGGATATCGTGACGATCCATATATATTGGCATAGTTAGTTTTTCTCTACAAGATAAACATTTTTTATGAAATTATTTTAATCTACTAAAAACGAACTACATATAAACAAAAAAAGCCTCAACTTTCGTTGAGGCTTTTAAATATTATTTAACTAAATGACTACTTTTTAAATTTAGCATATTTAGTTTTAAACTTGTCAATACGTCCTGCAGTATCAATTAACTTAGTTTTACCAGTGTAAAAAGGATGTGAACTCCTTGAGATCTCTAATTTTACTAAAGGATATTCAACACCATCTACATCTAAAGTTTCTTTAGTATTTACTGTTGAACGAGTTAAAAATACATCATCATTTGACATATCTTTAAATGCTACCATTCTATAATTTTCTGGGTGTATACCTTTTCTCATCGTAAACTCGTTTTAATGCTGTTTTTATTTTTAAGACTGCAAATTTAACTATATTTTTGAAAATTCAAACAAATAATTTATTTTATTTACATAAAAATCTCAAATATTTAAACAAAGTTATGATATATCGGTCAATAATAGGTTTTTTGTCGTTCATTTTATTAGTTTCTTGTAAAAGCGAATACAAATTTATTTTAAATACTCCTCAAAAAATTCAAAACAATCAGGAGTTAACTATTTCAATTTCAGAAAAAAACGACAAACCGATAGATTCTGTTCAATTTTCTATTGGTTCTAAAAAAATTGAGAGTAATGGCACAACTTCAACTTTAAAAATAAATGATTTTAAATTAGGGAAACATACTGTTACAGCAATTGTTTTTTATCAGAATAAATCGGAAAAAGTTTCAAAAACCGTTTATTTCATGGCTGACACTGCTCCAGAAATTTTTACTTATAAAATTATTAACACCTATCCGCACGATAAAAATGCGTTTACTCAAGGCTTAGAGTACTACAACGGTTATTTATATGAAGGAACTGGACGCAAAGGTCAATCGTATATTAGAAAGGTTGATTTAGAAACTGGGAAAGTACTACAACAGAAAGATTTAGATGCTTCGTATTTTGGAGAAGGAATTACCATTTTTAACAATAAAATTCACCAGTTAACTTGGCAAAGTGGTATTGGAATTGTGTACAATTTAGAAACCTTTGAGAAGGAAAAGGAATTTAAATATACTAAAAGTCTTCAAGGTTGGGGATTTGCAAATAATGGCGAACAATTACTAAAAACAGATGGTACGGAACGCATTTGGTTTTTAAACCCAAAAACGTTTATAGAAGAAAGTTACATTGAAGCTTATACCAATAAAAGAAAGGTTGAAAATCTTAACGAGTTAGAATATATAAATGGCTTAGTTTATGCTAATATTTGGCAACAAAATTCTATTTTAATCATCAACCCAAAAAACGGAAAAGTTGAAGGTGTTGCAGATTTAGATGGTTTAAAAAAAGAAATTCTAAAAGAACAAAACCTAACTGATAGCGATGAGGTTTTAAATGGAATTGCATACGATAAAGAAAATAATCGCCTTTTCGTTACCGGAAAACATTGGGCAAAATTGTACGAAATAGAGTTGATTAAAAAATAATTTTCTTTAAATTATTTTTACATTTACCAAAACAACATTTATGCGCTATAATTTTACTTTTTTAATTGTGGTTATTTTAATAATTACAGCTTCTTGTAGAAAAGATTTTAGCGCAGTTTTAAGTTCTGGAAATTTATCGTTTTCAAAAGATACCGTGTTTTTAGATACCGTTTTTTCCAATATTGGCTCCAGCACCTATAATCTAAAAGTTTACAATAAACATAACCAAACTATAGCAATACCCTCTATAAAGTTAGAAGATGGAGAAAATTCTAATTACAGATTAAATATTGATGGAATTCCGGGTAAAACATTTGAAGATGTAAAAATATTAGCCAAGGACAGTATCTATATTTTTATTGAAACTACCATAAATTATAATGAAGTTACAAATCCAATTTATCAAAATAAAATTGTTTTTGATACTGGAGAAAATTTACAAGAAGTTTCCATAATTACATTGGTAAAAGATGCACATTTTTTATTTCCATCAAAAAACGCTGAAGGTTTAATTGAAACTATTACAACTGGTATAGATGCAAGCGGTAAAGCTCTTAAAATAAATGGTTTCTATTTAAATAACAATACTACCTTTACAAATGAAAAACCATACGTTATTTATGGTTATTGCGCTGTTCCAGAAAATAAAACACTAACTATAGAAGCTGGTACAAACATTCATTTTCATTCAAATTCTGGAATTATTATAGATAGAAATGCGACTTTAATAGTTGAAGGCGATATAAATAATCCAGTAATTTTTGAAGGCGACAGATTAGAACCTCAATTTAGTGATATTCCAGGTCAATGGGGAACAATTTGGCTGCGCGCTGGTAGTAAAAATAGTTCCATAAATAATGCAATAATTAAAAATGCTACTGCCGGAATTATTTCAGATTCTATCAGCAGCAACTCACCTACTTTAACCATAAAAAATACACAAATTTACAACAGTACCAATTTTGGCATTTTAGGAAGGGAAACTAATATTAAAGGAGAAAATTTAGTGATAAACAATAGTGGACAAGCTTCTTTAGCTTGTATTATTGGTGGAACTTATAATTTTACACATGGTAGTTTTACTAATTTTTGGAATGGTAGTTTGCGCCAATATCCAAGTGTTTTAATAAATAATTATTTTACTTATAATAACAACGGAGAACAAATTATAGAAACACGAGATTTACAAGCTGCAAACTTTACAAATTGCATAATAGATGGTAATTCTAATATTGAATTAGTTTTAGACAAAGTTGATGGAAGTGTATTTAACTATTCGTTTCAGAATAATTTAATAAAATTTAACGATTATAATCAAAGTTATAAGGGTATAGTTGAATTTAATTTTGAAGATACAAATCATTATCAAAACAATATTTTTAATGGCAATCCTGATTTTAAATCTGCTATAAATAATGAATTAATTATTGGTGAAAATTCCGATGCAATTCAAAAAGCATCTTTGCAAGGAACTAATATGGCGCCATATGATATTTTGGGAATACTTAGAACATCTCCAGCAGATATTGGTGCCTACCAGCATATTATTCTTGATTAAAAATACTATCACTTTTAATGTGTTTTATAAACTTATCAATTTTTTAAATTGCTATTTTAAAAACTGTATTTTTACAAAAAAATCTTAATATTTATAACTTAGTTATTTACCGAATTAAATATGAAAAACATAATAATTACTGGAACAAGTCGTGGAATTGGATTTGAATTAGCTCAACTATTTGCTAAAAACAATTATAATGTATTGGCTTTATCTAGAAACTCTGAACCTTTAAACAAACTGAATCTAAAAAATATTACAACGCTTTCAGTTGATTTGTCTAATGATAATGATTTACAAAAAGTAACGAACTTCGTAACGAGCAACTGGGAAAATGTTGATATTTTAATAAATAATGCGGGAAAATTAGTAAACAAGCCTTTTGAAAAAATAACAACCACCGATTTTTTAGAAGTATATAAAGTTAACGTTTTTGCCGTCGCTGAATTAACAAAACAATTAATTCCTTTTTTATCTAAAGGCAGTCACGTTGTAAATATTAGTAGTATTGGAGGTGTTTTAGGAAGTATGAAATTTCCTGGTTTAGCAGCATATAGTTCTTCAAAAGGAGCTTTATTAACCTTAACCGAAGTGTTAGCCGAAGAATATAAAGAACAGCAAATTTCTTTTAATGCAATAGCTTTAGGTGCTGTGCAAACAGAAATGCTAGAAGAAGCTTTCCCTGGTTATAAAGCTCCCGTTACTGCTAAAGAAATGGCAGATTATATTTATAATTTTTCGCTTACTGGAAACAAATATTATAACGGTAAAATTTTACAAGTTTCTTCTACAACACCCTAATTTATGATTGAAGAGCTTTCAAAATACATTCCTGAAAATTCCGTAACTTTAGTTGAAGAAATTCTTGTAGAACATCCTTTAGATATTAAAATTGTTAGAGAAAGAGCAACAAAACATGGCGATTTCAAAAGAAGCGTTCATAATAAGGTTCAAATAACTATAAATAACAACTTGAATCAATATCAATTTTTATTGACATTAGTGCACGAATTAGCACATTTTGTAACTTTTGAAAAAAATAAACGTGTAAAACCACACGGAATTGAGTGGAAAAGAAACTTTCAGCACTTAATGCTGCCTTTTTTAAATCCTACAATTTTCCCAGAAGATTTGTTACCATTAATGGCTAACTATCTCATAAATCCAAAAGCAAGTACTGGTTCTGATGTAAATTTAACATATGCTTTAAAGCGATATGATGATAATTCGGGAAAGAGTTTTATATTTGAATTACAACATGGCAGTATTTTTTTATTTAAAAACAAAACCTACAAAAAAGGTAACATTAGAAGAACCAGGTTTGAATGTGTTGAAATGAAGAGTAAAAGAACCTATTTATTCAATCAAAATGCAGAAGTAGAAACATTATAACACTATGAACAAAAATTATTACGCAGTTATTATGGCCGGAGGAATTGGATCTCGATTTTGGCCAATAAGCACCAACAAACTTCCCAAACAGTTTCACGATATTTTAGGCACAGGTAATTCTTTAATTCAACAAACTTATAATAGGTTTGAAAATTTAATTCCTAGTGAAAATATTTTAATTGCAACCAATAAAAAATATAAAAAATTAGTAAAAAAACACTTATCCAATATTGCTTCTAATCAAATTCTTTTAGAGCCTGCAATGTTAAATACGGCTCCTTGTATTTTATATAGTGCCTTTAAAATTTATTGCAAAAATCCAGATGGAATTATGATAGTTGCTCCGTCTGACCATTATATTGAAAACGAGCAAGAGTTTATTTCAAATGTTGAAACCTCATTTGATTTTTGTTCACAGAACGATTTTCTATTAACCCTCGGAATTCAACCAACCAACCCAAATACTGGTTATGGATATATTAAATTTGATAAATCTAACAATCCTATAAAAAAAGTCCTTAATTTCACTGAAAAACCAAACCTTAAAACTGCTGAACAGTTTATAAAAAGTGGTGATTATCTTTGGAATGCTGGTATTTTTATTTGGAGTGTTAAAAGCATCTTAAAAGCTTTTGAAACTTATTTACCAGAAATGTTTCAATTATTTTCTAATGGTTACGATGATTATAATACAACCTCAGAAAATAATTTTATTAAAGAAAATTACGTAAAGTCTGAAAATATATCTATAGATTTCGGAATTATGGAAAAAGCAACAAATGTTTGTGTATTACCTACAAATTTTGGGTGGAATGATTTAGGCTCCTGGGTATCTCTTCAAGATAAATTAGATGCAGACGAACACCAAAACACCACCATTGGAGGTGCAGTAATTTTTAGAGATGCTAAAGGAAATATGGTAAAAACACAATCGGGTAAAAAAGTTGTTATTCAAGGCTTAAACGACTTTATTGTCGTTGAGAAAAAAGATGTATTATTAATTTGTCCGAAAGCTAAAGAACAAGAAATAAAAGAAATAACTGCTGAAGTTAAATCAACATTTGGAGATAAATTTGTTTAAACTATTTAATTATGGAAGCTGAAAACACCAATCAACAAGATAGCACTTCTAATTCACAAATACCACCTCAAAGTGATATTACAAGTATTCTTTTAAGTTTTAAAAAATTCTTTATAGAATTACTCGATATTAGAAAAGATACCGATAAAAAAGGTACAATTGAAGATATAAAAGAAAACATTTCAATGAAAGGGCATACAGCTTGGGTGTTGGTTTTTTCTATTTTAATTGCTTCTATTGGATTAAATGTTAGTTCTACAGCTGTTGTAATTGGTGCGATGCTTATATCTCCTTTAATGGGTCCAATTTTAGGTGTTGGTCTATCTATTGGGATTAATGACATAGATACGTTAAAACGCTCCCTAATTAATTTAGGAGTAATGGTGGGATTAAGTTTAGCGACTTCATTTTTATTCTTTTTAATCCCAATATTTAGAAATGAAACGCCAGAAATCTTAGCTAGAACTGCCCCAGATGTTAGAGATGTTTTTATTGCAATTGCAGGTGGTTTGGCTTTAATTATTGCATTTAGCAGACAAAGTAAACAAACCAATACAATTGCTGGTGTAGCTATTGCAACTGCCTTAATGCCTCCTTTATGTACAGCTGGTTATGGACTTGCAACTTGGAATTTAAGCTATTTTGGTGGCGCTATGTTTTTGTTTACTATAAACACCATTTTTATTGCATTGGCTACTTTTGTAATTGTTAAGTTTTTACGATTTCCAATGCTTAGATATATTAATTCTGCAAAGAGAAAACGAATTGCAAGAACAGCTTCAACTGTAGCTCTTTTAGTTTTTTCGGGGAGTATTTATTTGTTTTTTAACTTATTTCAAGAAAATCAATTTAAACAAGCTGCACAAAATTTAATTGATGATATTAAAGGAAATGGTATTAGTATTATTGATGAAAAAGACGAAAACATAGATTATCATAATAAAAAAGTGAAAATTTTTATTTACGGTAACAAGCTTTCTACAGATGAAATTGAAAGATGGAACGAAAGACTACCTGAATATGGTTTAAAAGATACCCAACTTGTATTTCATCAAGGTGTAGATGATTCTGATATAAGAAGTGAAGTAAAAAATCTTACAGATTTATATGTTCAAAATCAGAAAATAATTTCATCTAGAGATGAAACTGTAAAAGAAAAAGAAGATAAAATTAAGTTATTAACA
Organism: Lutibacter litoralis; assembly: GCF_014646675.1. Classification (GTDB taxonomy): domain Bacteria; phylum Bacteroidota; class Bacteroidia; order Flavobacteriales; family Flavobacteriaceae; genus Lutibacter; species Lutibacter litoralis. The sequence continues at coordinate 134,518 of NZ_BMNS01000008.1, forward strand.
GATCAAATATCTAAATATCAAGCCGCCGAAATTCCTTTTATTCAAATTAGTAAGGAAGCTCAAATAAATTATATAGGTTTAGAGCATTTAAGTTATGGGAAATTAATACATACAAATTTTAATACAGTAGATACAATTACTGTTTTTAATGCGCGCTGGAACGATACAATTCCAAATATAACTAATCAACAGCTGAAATTAAAAAAGTGGTTAAAAACACGTTTAAATTTAGATACGCTTCAATTAAACAACAACTAAAAATCTAAAATAATACCAAAACTAGGCAAGACATTTCCTGAAGTATTCTCAATTTCTTCAAGAATATATTTTGAATTATCGGATGGATTTACAATATTATTTCCATTTGTATCTTGTATCGGAATTAAATAGGATTGTGAGCTAAATTCACTTCGATATATATTTTGAATATCGACATAAAAATTAAATGAAATTTTTTCCCAATACCATGTTTTATCGATTCGAAGATCTAATTGGTGGTAAGTTTTAAAACGTTCAGAATTTAGTTTATTATAATCCAATATTCCACTATTAGAAACATTATAATTTGTAATAATTGAAGACGCTTCAAAGTCGTAAGGTGTATAAGGTTGTCCGCCAACAAGTCTAAATTTACCGCCTATTTCCCAATTTTTTTTAAGCTTTTTTCCACCCGTTATAGATAACAAATGGCGATTATCCCAAGAAGAAGGAATAAAATTATCTAATTTATCTTTAAACTCACTTTTAACAAATGTATATGAAAAAATTCCATACAATCCATTAAAAGATTTTTTTTGAGCCAATAACTCAACTCCATACGCTCTTCCTTTAGAGTTTGAAGTAACTTCTTCATTTCCTATAACTCCAAAATCTGAACCTAAGTTTGCCAAACTAATTTGGTCTCTAACAGAAAAAGGATAATTTTTGTAGGATTTATAAAAACCTTCTAACGTGATTTTTGAAGTTGCATTTGGTTTCAGTTCAAATCCAGAAACATAATGTATCGCTTCAATAAATTTTAAACCGTTATTTTTATTCACCAATTCATTCAAATTGTTTCTAAATCCTAAAATTGTATAAGCAGGTATTTGTTTATAAATTCCTGTTGTAGCGTTTAAACTAAGTCTATCACTGAACTCATAAGACAATGAAACTCTTGGTGAAAATTGATTTAAAGGGTTTTTCATTTCACTATTATAATCAACCCCATCTAATCTAAAGCCTAAAGAAACTCCTAAATTAGCATTCACATATTTTTTAGAAATTTGTCCGAATACATTATACTTTAACATGGATAATTTTGAAGAAAAATCTATTTCTTGAACGCCATTTGGAATAGCCAATTGTTGAAAAGTACTATTTGAATAAGTAGCATTTTCTAAGCCAACACCTACATTTAGTTTATAATTATTTTTTAATGTTGAAGTAATTTCAAATCGTAATTTGTTTTCAATTTCTCTTGAAGTATAATCTAATAATAAATCGTTCGGATTGTATGTATTATTAAAATATTTTTTTGCATTATTATTCCAAACGTTTCTACTTACTACTAGTTGTTGCATCGTATTTTTACCAAAATGTTTGTATACGGCACCAATAGTATAATTCCATTGTTCTTGAATAGGAATATTACTTAAAGAATACCTGTTTCTTTTTAAAGTTTCCTTATCTGTAATATCATCATTTACACTTTCATTTAACTTAAATTTATCAATAGCCCCTAATCCAATTATAGAAATTTCGCTGTTTGAAGATAATTGATGTTTCACTTTAAACTGAAAATCGTTATAGGTTGGTAAAAAAGGTAGTTTTATTAGTTTAAATAAAAATTGCAAATAAGATTGACGCACAGAAGCTATAAAAGTTGTTTTATCACCTAACGGACCATCTAAAGTAATTCCGGCATCAGAAGTTCCTAAAGTTAATCTTGTGTTTAACTTTTCCGGGTTTCCATCCTTTTGAGTAAATTCTATTATAGAGCTTAAAGCATTTCCATCACTTGCAGGAAAAGCACTCGTAAAAAAATCTACTTTTCTAATTAAATCTGCATTTATTATGCCTACAGGACCACCCGATGAACCTTGAGTTTGAAAATGATTTATTACAGGAACCTCAATTCCGTCCAGATAAAATCTATTTTCTGAAGGTGCTCCACCTCTAATAATAATATCGTTTCTAAAACTAGGATTTGAAGCAACTCCTGGCAATGATTGAATCACTTTTAAAACATCTCTATTTCCTCCAGGATTTTTTTCAATTTCGGCAATTCCCAATGATTGCACAGATAACGGGCTTTCAACTGATTTTTTAAACAATTGACCTTGAACTACAACTTCATCTAATTGTTCTTTTGTTTGAACTAATTCAATTAAAATATAAGGTTTTTTATCTTTTGTTACTAAATAATCATCAGAAATTATAGTTTGATAGCCTAAAAAAGAAACACTAACTTTTATATAACCCAAAGGCACATTACTAATTGTAAATTCACCATTTTCATCTGTACTTTTACCTGTAGTAGTTCCTTCAACAATTACACTAACAAAAGGAAGTGTTTCTCTTGTTTGCGCATCTATAACTTTTCCTTTAATAGTTCCTTCATTTTGCGCAAAAACCGCAGAAAAATTAATTAAAATAAGTAGTAACAATCCTATTTTTTTCATATTAAAAAATTTATTTTACAAATATACTTTATTTTGTTTAATACACGTCGAATAAAGTTAAACATTTTATACTTAGTCCTAAAAAAACCTCAATCTTAATAGATCGAGGTTTAGTGGTGAGAGAAGGATTCGAACCTTCGAAGCTTGCGCAGCAGATTTACAGTCTGCCCTCGTTGGCCACTTGAGTATCTCACCAAATTAAAACTTCTTTAATTCAAGAATATTTTGTGACCTGGCTGGGGCTCGAACCCAGGACCACCTCCTTAAAAGGGAGGTGCTCTACCAACTGAGCTACCAGGTCGTCTTTTTCCTTTTTAGCGGCTGCAAATATAGGGGTATATTTTAAAAAAACAAATAACTTTTTTACTTTGTTTCATTTAAATAGACCTCTCTAACTTTTTTAAATAAATTTGAAGAGTATACAAAATTTACAATTGCCTCATTTTCAGTTTTAAAAATCTCTTTATTTGTTCCTTCCCAAGCTTTTACACCATCCTTTAAAAAAACAATTTTTTCTCCTATTTCCATTACAGAATTCATGTCATGTGAATTTATTACCGTAATAATTTGATATTCTTTTGTAATTTCTTGAATTAAATTATCAATTACGGTTGCTGTGTTTGGATCTAATCCTGAATTTGGCTCATCACAAAACAAATATTTAGGTTTCATAACAATTGCTCTTGCTATTGCAACTCTTTTTTGCATTCCTCCAGATATTTCAGCTGGGAATCTATTATTTACATTCGACAAATTAACCCTTTCTAATACAAAATTTACACGTTTTAACATTTCTGCGCTCGTGTTATTAGTAAACATTTTTAATGGAAACATTATATTTTCTTCTACAGTTAAAGAATCATACAACGCACCACCTTGAAAAACCATCCCTATCTCTTGTCGTAGTTGTCTTCGAGCCTTAATACCTAGCTGTGTTTGGTTTCTTCCATCAAAGCAAATTTCTCCTTGTTCTGGAATATGCAATCCTAACAAACACTTTAAAAAAACTGTTTTCCCCGATCCACTCTGACCGATGATCATACTGGTTTTTCCTTTTTCAAAAGTTGTTGAAATACCTTTTAAAACCGGAGTTCCGTTAAATTCCTTATATAAATCTGTAACTTCAATCATTTATCCTAATAGCATTTGAGTTAAGAAGTAATTCAATAAAATAATTACAACGCTTGTCCAAACAACAGCCTGTGTACTTGCTCTACCAACTTCTAAAGATCCACCTTTTACGTAATATCCGTGGTAAGCTGGTATGGTAGCAATTACAAATGCAAAAACCAAGGTTTTAATAAGTGCATATCGTACAAAATAGGGATCAAAATCAAGTTGAATTCCATAAATATAATCTTCACTAAAAAATCTTCCCGTTAAAATACCCGCTACATATCCTCCATAAATTCCTAAAAACATAGCTAACACAATTAAAATTGGGTAAAAGAATAAGGTTGCTATAATTTTAGGTAAAACTAAATAATTTAAAGAGTTAATTCCCATAACCTCTAACGCATCTATTTGCTCTGTAACACGCATAGTGCCAATACTTGAAGAAATATAAGAACCTACTTTACCTGCTAAAATTACACTCATAAATGTAGGTGCAAATTCTAGTATCATAGAACGTTTTGTAGCGAATCCAATTAGGTACTTTGGTATAAATGGGCTATCTACATTTAAGGCCGTTTGTATAGCTACAACACCTCCCACAAAAAACGAAATAAACATTATTATTCCAAGAGATTTTAAACCCAAATCTTCTATTTCACGAAACAAAGTTTCCCTAAAAACCGACCATTTTTGAGGCTTTCTAAAAACCTGTTTTAGCATAATAAAATACTTTCCAATATGCTCTAAATAATTCATTAAAATTTCTTTTTGGCTAAAATATTAAAATAATACCACCTTTAATCTTTTTGCATCATAAAATTATTTACAAAGAATAAAATATTATAATTTTTGGAAGCTTAAATTTATTTTTATTAAAAATTACTTCTATAATATTTTTTAAGTCATACTTAATTAAATTTATTGCAAAAGCAACGTTTAATTCAGCTCCGATTCAGCACGAAATGGCTCCATAGGAAGTATTTATCTTGAAGTGTTTGCTTAAAATAAACCAACATTTTAATTGTTATTACTTCAAAAGTAAAAATCTGCTAAGTTTGACACAAAGCAGATTTTATTTTTTAGCACAATATTTCTAATATCTTTTAGGTAATAATAGCTTTTATAATGTTATGATTATTATAAGTTAATACTTATAAACAACGGCATTTATATTCATACCTGCTCCAACAGAAGCAAAAATAATTACATCACCTTTATTTATTTCGTGATTTTCTATTTCACCGTTTTTAACCATATCTAACAACGTAGGAACTGTAGCTACCGAACTATTTCCTAACTTATGAATACACATTGGCATGACATTTTTAGGTACTTTTGTTTTATATAAGCGGTAAAATCTTTTGATTATGGCTTCATCCATTTTTTCATTTGCCTGATGTATAAATACTTTTTTTACTTCAGAAATAGCTATACCGCTTTTATCAAGTGCAGTTTTCATTGCTAAAGGCACATGATTTAAGCCATATTCGTAAATTTTACGGCCTAACATTTTTATATAACGTACATCTCTATTTTTCTCTTTATTAAAAGACTCTCCAAAATATAAATAATAACATTCTTCTAAAGCATCTGTTTGAGCGGCATGGCTTAAAATACCTTGTTTTTCAGTTTCTTTAGCCTCAATTATGCAGGCCCCAGCACCATCAGCAAAAATCATAGAATCTCTATCAAAAGGATCAACTACTCTAGAAAGAGTTTCAGTACCAATTACCAAACATTTTTGTGCTATTCCTGATTTTATATAAGCTTCTGCTTGGATAACACCTTGAATCCAACCAGGACAACCAAAGAGAATATCGTACGCAACACAACTAGGGTTTTTAATGCCTAACTTATACTTTACTCTTGATGCTAAACTAGGTAAAACATCACTTTGTACTGAATTGCTTTTAACATCACCAAAATTATGTGCTAAAATTATATAATCCAGTTCTTCTGCGTCAATTCTAGCATCTTCAATTGCTTTTTTTGAAGCTAAATACGCTAAGTCTGATGAGTCTTGATCATCATCTGCATAACGCCTTTCTTCGATACCTGTAATTGCTTTAAATTTTTCAATAATTTCAACATTTTCGTTCCCAAAAGGACTACCGTCTTCATTTAAAAAAATACTATTTAAAAAGTCTGAATTCTTTTTAATTATGCTTGGAATATAGCTTCCAGTTCCTGTTATTACTGATCTCATTTTTAATAAAAAATTAGGAATCAAATTTAATAATCTATTCGTTATTTAGTTCGGAAATTTTAATTTCCATTACGGTGGCTATCGACTGTGCCCTTGACTTTGCTGCGTGTGCATTTTCTCCTTGAAAAAGCTCATCTACAGATTCGCTAAACATTGATAACCAGCTCTTAAAATGTTCTTTTTTAAAAGGTTTTTCTTGATGTAATTTTAGATGTGGTGCCATCGCATTTTTACGATACCCACCAGAATAAAACAATATATTATCCCAAAAATCAACTAATGTTTGTAAATGTATTTCTAAGTGCTCTGGATTTGTAAAATCTATAAAAAAATGACGCATTAAATCGTCATTCAATAATTTTACATAAAAAGTTTTTACAAGCAAATAAATATCTTCTCTGTTTTCAATATCGTTTTTCATAAGATCAATTAAAGAAAGGATTTATCAAATGCAATTGGAAGCAAATCTAAAACCGATTCGGTTTTTATAATTTTACCTTCTTCTCCCATAAAATACACTTCAATTTTATCTTTTTGTTTTAATTCATATTCAGACAATGTTTGCCTACAAGCTCCACAAGGTGCAACTGGTTCTTTTAAAATATGACTACTGGAACTTGCTGAAATAGCAAGTTTTAAAATTTTTACGGTTGGGTAATCAGAAGCTACTTTCCATATAGCTACTCGTTCTGCACACATCCCAGAAGGATATGCTGCATTTTCTTGGTTGTTTCCAGTAACAATTTCACCATTTTCCAATAAAAATGATGCTCCAACTTTAAATTTTGAATAAGGCGCGTATGCATCTTTTTTAGCTTCAATTGCTTTTTGCATTAAAACTGATACATCTTTTGGAAGTTCTTGAACTGAATCGTAAACTGAAATACTAGTTGTTAATTCAACTTTTTTCATTTAAAATAGAAGTTTTTAACTTTTTATCTAACTTCAAAAATATCTCCAAAATCGAAAGATAAAGAGAATCTAAGTGTGTTTTCTAACGGATTATTTATATCTGACGCATTGAACAAATATGAAATGTCTAATTTAGAACTTTTAAAGTTAAATCCAGACCCAATAGTAAAATATTTTCTAGCACCTTTTAAATCACTTTCATTAAAATAACCTGCTCTAACCGCAAAAGAATTATCATACATATATTCTGCTCCTAAAGCCCAAGTAAATTCTTTCATTTCTTCACTAAAACCATTTGGCGCATCGTTAAAAGATTTAAAAATACCATTAAAAAAGCTAACGTCATCCTGTACATAAGGTGGCTCTCCATCTTCTGAAACACTCGGAGTTGGCACTAATAGTTTATTAAACTCTAAATTTACACTTACTTTATTATAATTGTCTAAAATAAAATCGAATCCACCACCCAGTTTTAAATTTGTTGGTATAAAATTATCTTGACCATCATTTGAATATGAAACTTTAGGTCCAATATTTGAAATATTGTAACCTCCACGCCAAACTCCATTAAAATCTCCATAATTATTTTCATCAGATTGAAAATAACCTGAAATATCAACTGCAAATGAATTTACAGGATTTATTGTCGAGTTAGCTGATTCTATACCTAAATCTGATCTTATATAGCGTAAAGTAACCCCCATAGAATAGGTTTCACTTAATTTTAATGAATAGGAACCGTCTACAGAAAACTCGTTTAATTTTTCAGTTCCTTCCGGAGCACCGTTAATATCTGTTAAATCTATTTGACCCAAATTAAAATATTTTAAACTTGCTGCCCAAGCACTTCTCTCATCAATTCTGTTAGCAAAGGTAAAACCTCCTAAAAACACATCATTGGTTAGTTCTCTTAACCAAGGTGTGTAAATAATTCCAATACTAAATTGAGATCTCATAAACGCATATTTAGAAGCATTCCAATGTTGTGAATTAGCATCTGGAGATGTTGCAACTCCTATATCCCCCATTCCTCCTGCTCTAGCATCTGGCGCTATCAAAAGAAAAGGTGCTGCTGTGGTAATTGGATTTGGAATTTCTTGTGCGTTACTTGAAAGTGCGAATATAACAGTTAGGGTAACTAAAATTATTTTTCTCATTAATGTTAATTTAATAATTGAATTAAATTGTTATTGCAATATTACTAATTTTTCAATTTTTTGAGCAGTAGTATTTGAATTAATTGATTTCACTTTCAATTTATAAATATATACACCTTTTCCTATTTTTGCTCCAAAATCATCTAAACCATTCCAAACTAATGTTCTACACAAATTACCTTCGGTTTGTAATGTTTCAGCAATTGTTTTTACCAATTTACCAGAAACTGTAAAAATTTGAATATATACATTTAAAAGTTCGTTTGGTTTGTTATGGTTGAACCAAAACTCTGTATAATTTACAAATGGATTTGGGTAATTTAAAACGTTACTTAAAACTAAATCACTATTGTCTACTACAGTAAAACTAAACGTAGATTCAGTTAAGTTATTGTAGGTGTCCCATACTTTTAAAGTAATTGTGTGCAGGCCTGGTGAAAGATCCCTAAATGAGTAACTTACTTTTCCTTTTTTGTAAGTATCTGAATCGGTTTGATAATAATCATTTAAAATTATTGGATTTGCCTGATCATTATCTAAAATTGCAATTATATCGTGATCCACAGCGGTGATAGAAGTATTAATTCCATTTTCATCTTCTAAGATCGCAATAAAAACAGGAGCACTATCCGTATTTCCTCCATCAACAAAATTTAGATCGTTCATATATAATTGAACATTTGGACCTATATTATCTTCTGGAGCATTTTCATTAATTCCCCCTACTGTTACATCAATATTATAACCCGATTTATCTATAATTTTGTTTGAAGCATAAAAACTAAGTTTCCCTTTACCATAAGCAACTTTTAAATCTTTAGGAGCTACAAAATCAAATGTGAATTTTCCGTTTTCAACTTTAGATCTTCCTTTAAATATTTTGCTATCAATTACATCAAATTCCATAACAATGTTTTTATTATCATTGTCTAACGTCTTCTTTTTTATAACTTTATCAAAAACTGTTACATCTATTTCTCCATTAAAATTATTTAATAGTTCATTATTACTATCTACAACATCACCTTCAAATTGAATATAAGACAACGCCTTTATAGTGTCTAAAGATTGAGTAATAGCTGTTCCATTCATTTTAGATAATTTAACCGCTGGTTTTGGAGCACTTAAATGCATTGCCGGGTCGCCAAAACTGTAAATAAAAAAACGCTGCGTTGTAGAAAACTGATTTTTAACTGTCATTAACGTTTCTGCAATTGACAAGTTTTCGTTATTAAAACTTAAAAGAGGTGCTATCAATCGCTCATTCAAAGCTTGCCCTACACTTATATAAATTTCTCTAGTTGTAGAAATTAGCGAACTTGCACCATAATTTTCTTTCCAAAATAAAAATTCTCCAGCTGTTTTTCTCAATGGATTATCAAATCTGGAAAAATCGCAAGTAACTGTAATAAATAGTGGTAATTTATATTTGTTTTTTAAACTTTGTATTTCTGGCAATCGAAAAATAGATTCTGAAGCCCACCCATCTTCACCTCCATGTCCAAAATAATCAACCAATAACGTTCCTTTATCTATTTGATTTACAATTTCTAAATTAACCGTTGGATATGTTTTACCTGAAGAAGATGTTTCTTGAATAAAAGCATCTAAATATAATTTCTTTAAATTAAAAACTGGTTTGTTTGAAACAATTGATGTTGCAATTTTCTCCATTTCTAACTGTAAAACCTCTTCTCCTGCTCTATCAATATCATCGGCAATTAAAGTGATATTTGTACGCCAATCTCCAAAAGATTCTTTGTTATAATAATCCAACAGTTTATCGACTACTTGTGTAGCCTGCAAAACATCTGAAACTGGAATTCTTCCAGTAGCAACATCTTGTCTTTCAAAAGAATTAAGCAGTCCTTCGTTTTCGTCCATCATTCCATAAAAATCATCTGTAACGTACGATGAAGCTAAATTAAAACTGTTGTATGCTTCAAAAACTGGCACTATATTATTATTTCCTTCAATTCTATCTTTATAATCATAAGACGCATCTCCAAATAAACAAACATATTTAATTCTGTTTGAAGTGGCATTATCATAAAAATGTTTCACAAAATCTCTAATAGCTGCTACATCTGGTGAGCCTGATGAAAATTCGTTATATATTTGATTTAAAGGCACTACTTTTGTTATTAACCCAGAATTTTGCGAATGATAATCTGCTAATCTTTGCGCTTGACCTATCAAAAAGTCTTCAGTAACAATTAAATAATCTATATCTTTTAAACTATGTAAATTTTGATTTTCAACAGCACTCTCCTGTAACAATTGAGGTACGTAAAAATCATTTTCAGGAATAACCACATACTCCAATAATACACCTCCATTTACTTTGAAATTAAAATTTGTAGTTGATGATTGGCTTGTAACTATTTGCGGATTAAGCGAATTTGAAACATCCCAAACCCATTTAATTCTATCGGCATTTGCTATAGAAAACTCTTGCACTCCAGAAGCATTTATAGTATTAAAATTTCTAAATACAAACTGATTATCCTTCGCAATTAATTTCCTTTTCCCCAGCACCTCAATAAAATCTAAATAAGCTGTTGCACTTGGGTTACCATTATTATTAAAATTTATATTTATATCAACTGCATTGCCAGATACTGTTAAATTTCCTGAATTTTCATTGGTAAATGCCTGATTTAAACCTGATCTTGCTTTAAAATTTATTTCGAATAGGTTTTGATTATCTACCTGAATATCCATTTTTGAAATAGATGATGATACTGCAACCCCTCTAACCCTGACCTCAATAGGTTCAGAATCATCAATCTCATCAAAAGGAATTGAATAGGTTCGAGTGTTTTCAATATTAAAAGCATCTCCAAACCATTGCTGCCCTATTGCGAATAAATTAACTTCATCTTTTTCATAAAAAATAAAATCATCAAAATTTGAAATTGTTGTAGTACTAGCCTTATTAATCGCAGGTTTTGTGGCAATTCTTTTACCTTCTGAAGTGCCAATTTTTAAAAAGTAAAATGCCTTGTCTGAATAAATATTATATCTATGTTTAGTTGAATTTAAATTTTGATTTAAACCATAATCCCAAGAATGTGGACCAGAAGCAAAAAACAAAATATAATCTTCGGAATCAAAACTTGCATCGTTTTCACCGTTTACAAGAATGGCATTTTCTTGCAAACCATTATACCTAAAATCACTATTTTTCAAAGGAAGCATCGCTCCTCCGTTACCATAAATACTAATATTTTTAGGGTTAATTGCATTTACATCTACACCTAATTTTTGCAAAAAATCTTTATCTATTTTATAAACTCCTGTTTTATTTATTGCAAATTTAAACCAACTCCCTTCAGCTAAAACCGAATTTTTAACAGATGCATTTTTTTGAATATTCAATTTTGCAGCTCCAAGTGTGTAATCTAATTCAAAAGAAATAATTCGTTTAATTTGATTGTTAATTTTAACCAGGGGTTTTAAATTTAAAACTGCTAGTGTTGTATTTACGGATTTTACTATATTTAAATCTATTAAAACTTCGCTGCTTATAGCATCAACTGTATATGCATTAACTTCCTCAACTTGCTGATAAATAACATTTTTAATCGAATAATCACTTAACCCAGAATTCGAATTTACTTTCCAACTAGACGTAAAAGTTGGGTTTAAATCAGCATCTAAAAAATTGTTTTCAACAAAACTTGTGTTAACTTTCCAATCTTTACGTATTTCAAAATCAACATTATCGATCCAATTAAGTTTAAAAAATTTAGTTTGATTTTGTTGCGCTAAAGCAACGTTTCCAACTGCAAAAAAAAGTAAAAATAATATGATTATAGGGTATTTCATTTTATAAAAAAAGTTCCAAATTTGGGATTTTATTCAAATATTATACAACATTACATATAATAAAGAACAAAAACAATCGTTATAAAAAACATAATTAAATATTTTGTTGCAAAAAAATTAATTTAATGTAAATTGCAACACTTAAAACCCTAATAAGTTTAGTATGAACTTTAATAATATTAAAAAAATTTATAAAGTATTATTTTATCTTGTTATAATTATATCTCTAGTAAGTTGTCACAATAGAAATCCCAGAAAAATTGTAGGACTTACCGGATGGAATTCTAAAGATAAAAGTGCCGTAGGATTTTACGATTCTAAAGAAGGTTACAGAGGGCAAAAAGCGCCTCCTGGAATGGTTTTAGTTGAAGGAGGAACTTTTACAATGGGCCAAGTTCAAGATGATGTGCTTTTTGACTGGAATACTACACCTGTTAAACAACAAGTTCGCTCATTTTATATGGATGAGACAGAAGTTACAAATTCAGAATATTTATTTTATTTAGATTGGATGGAAAAAGTTTTTCCTCCTAACGATATTAATTATGAACATATATATCAATCTGCAGTACCCGATACTTTAGTTTGGAGAGATGTTTTAGGTTTTAATGAGCTGTTGACCGAAAACTATTTAAGACACCCTGGTTATGCAGATTATCCAGTAATTGGTGTGAGTTGGGTACAAGCAAACCAATACTGTAAATGGAGAACAAATAGAGTAAATGAAAAAATTCTTATGGACAAAGGGGTGTTAAAACCTTTATTTGAACTCGATTCTATTGAAGTAAAAGGTAAAAACCATTTTGACACTGACACTTATATAGAAAATCCGTATGCAATGTTCGATGGAGATTCTACAATTTACAAAAAAGGTTTACCAAATAATATTGCCAGAAAAAAGGGTGATGCTAAACCAAAAAGAGGTGACTTTACAGGAAGACAAGTAAAAGTTTCTGATGGAATTTTATCTGCAAGATTTAGACTTCCAACAGAAGTAGAATGGGAATATGCTGCAAAAGCAGTGGTTGAAGGAAGAGAATACAACAATACACGTGGAAGAAAAAAATATGCTTGGAGCGGAAAATACACCCGAAATAAATCTAAACGCTATATGGGAGACCAACTAGCAAACTTTAAACAAGGTAAAGGAGATTACAGTGGTGTTCCTGGTTGGAGTAACGATGGAGCAGATATTACTATTCAGGTAAAGTCTTATGAACCTAATGCGTTTGGGCTGTATGACATGTCTGGGAACGTAGCCGAATGGGTGTCAGATGTTTACAGACCTATAATAGATAATGATGCTAATGATTTTAATTATTATAGAGGAAATATTTTTACAAAAAAAATGATAGACTCTGAAGGTAAAGTTGTTATTGCAGATGACTTTTCTGTCGAGTATGACACTTTGGATAATGGACAAATTGTTCCTAAAACACTTCCTGGTAGTATTAAAAAGGTGCCTGTTACAAAGCGTGATGCATATATGAGAAATAATTATGAAAAGGCCTATAATATTGATGCAAAAGACGGTGATTTAGCTTCAACAAAATTTTATGATAAAGATGAAGACGAATTAGAGGTTAAACCTCGTATGTACAATTCTCCCGTAAAGCCAAGAGAGATAGGGGAAAGTGGTTATATAATGCAACTATACGATACAGAAAATAGGACAACTTTAATAAGCAATAAGGCACGTGTTTATAAAGGAGGTTCTTGGAAAGATAGAGAATATTGGTTAGACCCTGCTCAAAGACGGTATTTACCTGAATATATGGCAACTAACTTTATTGGTTTCAGATGTGTTACTGATAGAATTGGACCAATGACCTATAAGAGAAGAACTCCTACAACAACAAAAATTAGATATTAAAATAGTTGAAATAAAATACAAACCTCATTGAAAATTCAATGAGGTTTTTTTTATATTTAAATTTTTAAAATAACCTTTTATAAAAATTTATTTCCTATTCAAAAATTCAATCCTAACAGGAATAGAGTTAGAGAACATATTTGAAGGAGATAACCAAAACATCTAAAAAAGTATGGCCAGTATGAAAATTGAACAATTATATCAAATATTTATTCAAAAATATTTAGTAGATACAGATACAAGGCGTATAAGAAAAGGAAGTCTCTTTTTTGCCCTAAAAGGTGATAATTTTAATGGAAATAAATTTGTTGAAGAAGCATTAAATAATGGTGCCTCATATGCTGTAATTGACGACGTTGCATATAATCAACCTAAAACGATACTTGTTAATAATGTTTTAGAAACGCTTCAAAAGTTAGCACAATACCATAGAAATCAATTGAACATACCCATAATCGCACTTACAGGAAGCAATGGAAAAACCACTACAAAAGAACTTATAAATTGTATTTTATCTAAAAAATATAGAACTACTGCAACCATAGGAAATTTAAACAATCATATAGGCGTTCCATTAACATTATTAGCAATACAACCAACTACTGAAATTGGAATTATTGAAATGGGTGCTAACCACATAAAAGAAATTGACTTTTTATGTAATATTGCAAGACCTAACTTCGGGCTAATTACAAATTTTGGAAAAGCACATTTAGAAGGATTTGGAAGTGTTGAAGGCGTTATAAAAGGGAAATCTGAATTATATGATTTTTTAAGAGCTGCAAAAGAAGTTGCTTTTATAAATACAGATGACCCCATACAATTGAAACAATCACAAGGTATTGAGACAATCACTTTTAATAACAACAAAATTAAATATCTTGCATCAAACCCTTTTGTAAAAATTAAGTTTAAAGATGTAATTATCCAAAGTAAATTAATAGGAAAATACAATTATAATAATATTGCAGCAGCTATTGCAATTGGAAATTATTTTAAGGTTTCTATAAATGACATTAAAGATGCCATTGAAAATTATGAGCCTGATAACAATAGATCACAAATTATAAATAAAGGAAGTTTAAAACTAATTTTAGACGCTTATAATGCAAATCCAAGCAGTATGAAAGCAGCTTTGGAAAACTTTAGCGAGCTAAAAGATAAACATAAAATAGTTATTTTGGGAGATATGTTTGAATTGGGAAAAGATAGCATCAAAGAGCATCAAAAAGTTGCCGATTTTGCGAGCTCATTAAACTTTAACAAACTTATTTTAATAGGAAAAGCATTTTCTACAATAATTGTAAAAAATGCTTCAACTTATACTTGTTTTGAAGATTTTAAAACTTCAAATGAAAATTTAAATCTAAAAAATGCCACCTTACTAATTAAAGGATCTCGCGGAATGGCATTGGAAAGAATTTTAAACCTGCTCTAATTTTAATTTCTCACGATGGTATTGAATTAAACCATCAATTGGTCTTCTTAAAATAGTTCCAAGTTTAACATCGTGTTTTTTTGCAACTTTTTCAATAATATCTTTAGAGAAAAATGCAATTGAACCTACAAAATGTACAGGAACATCCTTTACTTCTTTGTAAGTTAATACTCTAGTCTTAAAGAAAACATTAATTCCCTTTTCAAGAACTTTGTTAGAATAGGCATTGCGTTCATTTCTAAAAATAAATTCTGCAAAATGCGCTAAATACGTATTTGGGTTTGTTTCTTTGTAGACATTTCTTTTTATTACATCAGGATCTAAATCAAAATGACTTTCAAATTTCTTTGCACTTCTTTTTGGCATTCTCTTGTAAAAATAGTCGCGAATTAACCTTTTTCCAAAATAATTTCCACTTGCTTCATCCATTAAAATAAAGCCCAAAGAAGGAACTCCATTTATAACGTCTTTTCCATCGAAATAACTACTATTAGATCCAGTTCCTAAAATACAGACAATTCCAGGTTCAGTTGTTACGGCATAAGTTGCCGCATACGTATCTTCTTTAACCTCAACTATCGCATTTATAAAAAATGATTCAAATATTGATTTCAATAAAGCTGTTGGTTTTTTAGTACCACAACCAGCACCATAAAAATAAACATTTGTTATTTTCTCTTTATGAAATTGAAAATCTTCATTTTCTTCTATACGTGCTTGAAGTAATTCCCCTGGAAAAACTGCAGGATTTAATCCTGCAGTTCTTGTTTTAAGTATAATCTCTCCTTTATCGTCTAACAAAATCCAATCGGCTTTTGTTGAGCCTCCATCAGCTATTAGAATCATTCTTTTTTGAATTTAAACTATGAATATAAACTATTTAACAGCATTAATGTATTCAGCTAAGTCAACTAATTTTGTTGAATAACCAAATTCATTATCATACCAAGAAACAATTTTCACAAAGTTGTCATTTAATCCAATACTTGCATTTGCATCAAACACAGATGTTCTTGGCTCAGATACAAAATCTTGAGATACAACACCTTCATCTGTATATCCTAACACACCTTTTAATTCGTTTTCAGAAGCATGTTTTATAGCCGCTTTTACTTCATCAAAAGAAGCTCCTCTTTCTAAACGACATGTTAAATCTACTACAGACACATCAACAGTTGGTACTCTAAATGCCATTCCTGTTAATTTTCCATTTAATTCTGGAATTACTTTTCCAACAGCTTTTGCAGCTCCAGTTGAAGCAGGTACAATATTATTTAATGAAGCACGTCCTAATCTGAAATCTTTTTTAGATGGACCATCAACAGTAAATTGTGTTGCTGTTGCCGCGTGTACGGTTGTCATTAAACCTTCAACAATTCCAAAGTTATCATTTAATACTTTAGCAATTGGCGCTAAACAGTTTGTTGTACAAGAAGCGTTAGATACAATAGTATCAGCAGCAGTAATTTTTTCATTATTTACACCCATTACAAACATTGGTGCATCAGCAGATGGTGCAGAAATTGCAACTTTTTTAGCTCCAGCTTTAATGTGTTTTCCAGCTCCTTCTAAGTTTGTAAAAATACCTGTACAATCAAGTACTACATCAGCTCCAACAGCATCCCATTTTAAATCTTCCGGGTTACGTTCAGCTGTAATTCTAATTTCTTTTCCGTTTACAACTAATTTACCATCTTTAACATCAATAGTTCCGTCAAACTGACCGTGAACTGAATCGTATTTCAATAAGTAAGCTAAGTGATCTACAGCAAGTAAATCGTTAATTCCTACAACTTCTACATTTGGTCTGCTAGCAGCTACTCTAAAAGCTAATCTACCAATTCTACCAAATCCGTTAATTCCAATTTTAATTGTTGACATGTTTATTGTTTTTATGTATTAATCTCTATTTATACTGAAGTTATTTCAGCTACTTTTAATAATTCTTTATCAATATCGTTGTTCATTTTAATGGCTTTATTAAGTCCAACTGTAGTTACTTGGTTATTTGTAACTCCGACCATAACACCAGATGATCTATCTAATAAATGCTCTACTGCCGCAACACCTAATCTACTCGCCAAAACTCTATCCGAGCAACTTGGCGCACCTCCACGTTGCATATGTCCTAAAACTGAAACTCTAATATCGTAGTCTGGGAAAATTTCCTTTATATGATCTCCTAACTCAAATACATTTTTTCCAATTTTATCTCCTTCAGAAACAACAACAATACTTGAAGTTTTTCCTTTTTCTTTACTTGTTTTAAGAGAATCAACCAGCCTATCTAAGCCTAAATCTTTTTCTGGAATTAAGATTTCTTCAGCACCAGCTCCAATTCCTGTGTTTAAAGCAATAAAACCAGCATCGCGGCCCATCACTTCAATAAAAAATAATCTATTATGTGAACTTGCCGTATCTCTAATTTTATCAATTACTTCAACTACGGTATTTAATGCTGTATCGTAACCGATAGTTCTATCAGTTCCGTAAATATCATTATCTATAGTTCCAGGAATTCCTATAATTGGGAAATTATACTCTTGAATAAATTTTAAGCCTCCGGTAAAAGTACCGTCACCTCCAATAATTACAAGCGCTCCAACTCCTGCTTTTTTTAAATTTTTGTATGCTTTTTCTCTACCTTCTTCTGTTCTAAAATCTTGAGAACGGGCAGATTTTAATATAGTACCGCCTTTATTAATGATATTACTTACATGTCTAGCAGAAAGTTCTTTAAAATCTCCTTCAATCAATCCTTGATATCCTCTATAGACACCAATACAATCCACTCTGTAATATGTACATGCTCTAACAACTGCTCGTATAGCAGCATTCATCCCTGGAGCATCTCCTCCAGATGTTAAAACTGCTATCTTATTTATGGGTTCATTCATAGGTTAAAATTAATTTACCAAAGGTACTTTGAAATAGGATTTTATCCTATAAAACCAATTGATTTTCACTAAAACGATTTCGTTATACACGGCTGTAAATCAGCCCTTTTAATGTGTTTTTATGAAAACTTTAGAAATCTTGTTTTCAGACATTTAAAGCAAAAATAATTAAAATTAATTTGATAGGATGTTCGTTTTAAAATTATTTTTTTTGAAGTAAAATTATAACAGCTAAAAAAGTATTGAAGCCCGTCATGCTGATTTGACTAAGTAATTGAATTTAAAAAGTGAATTTAATACTTGTAACTATTTGAGAAGGTCTAAGTTTATAACTACTTTCTACATATGAAAATTCATTGCTATAAACATTTATAAATTCTTTTGTATTTAAAACATTGTTCCAACTTAAATTTAAATCAATATTTGATTGTTTAAACGTATATTGATAACTAAAATTTAAAAAATAATTAGAAGCATTTTCTTCTGAAAGAGAATTACTGTAATATTCATTAGTACACTTTAAATATTGATTATCGGTTAAGTAAAAGAATAAATTTAAAGCCTGCTTATTCGTTGTAACTTGTTGTAATTTAATTTTATCAAAAGATGATTTATAAATTGAAATAGTACCAATATATTGTGAACTTAACCAACTAAAAATTTCTGCATCTAAATTTGCATTTAATTGAATATTGTTATTTTCTACATTAGTGTACGTGTTATTAAGAAGCTGTTTTTGATTTGATTGATTGTATCTCGCATTTAGTTTGATTGTAGTTTTAATTTTTTTAAAATATTTACTACCCCCTAAGCTGTAATTATTATAATTTATAAAATTATCACTTTCAATTGCCTCCAAAATAACTGCACCGTTTTCATCTATTTCATTTTTATAAAGCAAGTTATTTTTAGTACGAGAAAAAGAATATGCTCCTTTAATAAAAATCTGTTTTATAGGATTCCTATAGGATATAGTTCCACTATATATCTGATTAACTTGTTGTGAAATTGGAGCATTGTAGTGATTTAAATTCCTATAATTAGTTAACACAAAACCAGAATATAAACGTCGCACATTACCATAATTATAGTTTAATCCAGCAGCAATACTAGTTTCCCAAAAAGCAGTTAGTTTCTTTTGTAAATAGAAATTGGGTTCAAAAACAAATCTATTTAAAGCTCTGTTATTTGAATAATTTTCATCTTCTAATTTAAGATGTATCATTGAAATTGGCATTTTTAATCTCAACTTCCAAAATTCATCCTTGCTTTTAAATTGTATTACATTCTCGAAATAACCTTTTGAAGCTGTAAAATCGAGTCGATTTATAAAATCCGGACTTATATTTTGCTGATTTTCAGACATTACTAAATCGCTATTTAATTGTTGGTTTTGAATAGAAAACCCGATTTTTGATGCCATTGTAAATTGTTTTAATGCCTTTGTTAAACTTGCTGAATTATCGGCAAATAAACGAATAGATTCTAATAATTGATTAATTTTTGGATATGGCTTTCCATTATTTAATAGATTTAAAAATTGCCCTGGTATCACTTCTAAATCTTGATTGGTATTTGTGTAGCCAATATTAGATTGAAAATCTACAAGTTGCTTACCAAGAGTTGTAATTAGTTGTAATTTATTACGAACCGCTATAAACGGATTGCTTAAATTTTGTTCTAAACTCGCATCTGTTAGTTGTGTTACACCTTTTTGAGAATCCCAATATTTGTTAACTTCAAAATTATTTTTAATATAATTATTTTTAGTATTCTTTTCAACTATTAATTTACTTTGAAGGTTGCTAGTAAATAGCTTATTCTGATTATTTTCTAACAAATTAATGGTATCGGTAGGTGTAAAAAAACGGGTATTAGAACTTCCACTTTGCTTTTGAAAATCATTTAAATAAGAAACATTTAGTTTTAGAATAACATCCTTTTTAATTTGTTGTAAGGCATTTACAGAAGCTAAATGTACATTATTATCTAACCAAAGTTCTTGAAGAAATGGTGGTTTAGAAAGTCGGGTAAGACCTAACCAATTTGTTTTTTCAATACTGGCATTATTGTCTGAGTTTTCACTTGAAAAATTATGAATTTGACGTGAAATATCTGTACCTGTATCATTACTCTGATAGGTAACTATGGCTTGGCGCTTTTTAGAAAACAACATTGGCGTAAATTTAGCCTTCCAAAGTAGCGGTGAAAATCCAACTCCAAGCTCTGCATTTCCACTAATTGTTAGTTTTTTTTTCAATTTAATATTTAGGGAAGATCGCTCTGAAAAAACCAAGCTATCAAGAATTTTTATTGGTTGGTGGTTTTCCAATATTTGTACTTTAGACACATCATCTGCAGAAATATTTTCGTTAGCCAAATTATAACGTCCTTCCATTAAATCCAAACCTTCTATATAATATTTCTGAATAGGTTTTCCTTGATATAATATTACTCCACTAGGCATAATTTCTATACCAGGCATTTTTTTTATCACATCAGCAATTACACGATCTTTTTGATCTTTAAAAGCAGCTACTGAAAAACTTATTGTATCTCCGTGTTGTTGAATAATTTTAGCTTCTACAAATACTTCTTTTAAATTTTCCGTTGAAGGAACTAAATGGATCTCAATTTGTTGCTTTTTATTATATATGTTTTTAATCCAAGTTGTATAACCTAGGTAAGAGACTTTTAAAATTAATGAACTAGATATATCATTTACGTTGGTTTCAAACTCCCCAAGTGAGTTTGAAATATCATATGCCAATATAGACGAACTGGTATTATTACTTATAATTATAGTTGCGCCACTTAAAGCTTGTCCTTTTTCATCATTTACTATTCCAGTTATTATTGATTGGGAATAGCTTTTAAAAAAAGTCAGAAAAAATAACAAAAGAATATAAGTATTAGAAGCCCTCATATTATTTTAGTTCGATAGGGTTATTTTCTTTTTTCAACATTTCTGTGAATAATTCCACGTATTTTTTATCAATTTCTGGAGAACTTTTTACATTGGGATTATTAGCATATTTAAAAGGATCTCTTCGATATCTGTACCAGAGATCTAGCAATTCTTTCTTTTCAGTTTTTACATATTGTTTCAGATTAATTTTAAATGCAAGTTTTGGAGATTTTTTTTCGAGTCCAATAAACTCAAATACATAATCATTAGCTGTATCGGAAATTTCTAGAATTAATCCAGGTAGTCCATTAAATTTATAAGGTCCTTCAGCGATAGGAATTTCAGGACTGAACCAAGCTATATAATTTCTACCAGCAAATGAAGTAGTGGCTTTTTGAACATTGTAGCCTTTAATAAGTTTTGTTTCTTCTAAAATATTCCACTTAAACAAGTTTTTATCTTGTATATAATAAAATCGATCTTGCATTTTTGGAATTTGTAATGTGTAATACAAATTATTAGTTCTATTATCTTTTAAAATTTCATAATGAAATTTGGTTAGTACTGACCTAGAAGTATACCCAGTATTTCCTCGAACTACGATTGGATTCGCCAATGTTTTTGCTCGACTTGAAAATATGGAAAGGTTATCACCAAAATAGAGAATCATAAGTTCTGATGTTGGTTTGTCTAAACTTGTAGAATCTAACTTATAAGTTAAATTATAAGTGATTTTGTAATTGAAATCATCTTTCAATTTGTTTTGTGAAAAACCAATAAAATATATTGATAAAGAGAATAAAAATAAATAATGAGTTTTCATAGCTTCTTTTTTAATTGTTAATATAACATCAAATTTTGTTCCATAAGCTAATTCTATTTGTTATAAAATCCGTTAAAAACATATGCACTTATTGCATTGCTTTATTTTAATGTATATGTTATTTTAGCTCTAAAGGATTGTTTTCTTTTTTTAGCATTGTCGCACGTGCTTTTATGTACTTTTTATAGATCTCTGGATCCATACTTATATTTGGATTATTTACATAAGATAATGGGTCACGTCGGTATCTATAATTAATTTCTAACAATTCTCCTTTTTCTGTTTTTACATATTGTTTCAGATTGATTTTAAATGGAAGTTTAGGAGATTTTTTTTCAAGTCCAATAAACTCAAATACATACTCATTATCTGTATCTGAATTTTCTAGAATTAGACCAGGAAGTCCACTAAATTTGTAGGGACCTTCTGCAATTGGGATTTCAGGACTGAACCATGCTATGTAATCTCTTCCAGCAAACGAAGTTGTGGCTTTTTGAACTTTGTATCCTTTAATTTGTTTTATTTCTTCTAAAATATTCCAATTAAACAAGTTTTTTTCTTGAATGTAATAAAACCTATCGTATGCAATTTGCAATATATAATACAATTTATTGGTATGATTATCCTTAAGTATTTCATATTGAAAATCAGTTAGAGCCTCTCTAGAGGTATGCCCACTATTACCTTTTATTACATATGAATGCTTTAAGGATTTTGCCCTACTTGAAAACTTAGAAAATTTTTCACCAATATAAAGTACCATATTTTCTGATTTTGGTTTTTCTAAACTTGTAGAATCAATCTTGTAGGTTAGGTTATAAGTAATTTTGTAATTGAAATCATCTTTTAATTTGCTTTGTGAAAAACCGATAAAATGGATTGAGATTGTGAATAGAAGTAGGTAAAGAGTTTTCATAGATGTTTTTTTAGATAAAGTAAATTAATCATCAAATATTATTCCATAACATACTATTAAGTTATGAATTTTAAATAGTAAAATCCTCGTCAATCTAAACTTAGAATCCGCTCAACAAAAGTTATTGAGCAGAGTCTAAATACAATTTCTAATAATAAGTAATTATCAGTATGATGAGATGCTGAAACAAGTTCAGCATGGCGGGTTGAGAGATTCCAAAACTAATCTATAACCTTAAAAATAAATGAATTTAATGTATCTAATTTAATGTTAGTTGTACCAATGCCGTTTTCAATAATTAAATTGGTTTTTGTTGTATTGTATAATTGATCTTCTAATACATAAGAACCATCTTCTAAATTCCATTTTTTAATTATTTCTGAAGGAATCTGAAGATCCAGATCGTAATTTACTAAATCATCAAAATTTGATATAATTATAAGTTTTTCATTTTTAGACCAACGTACAAAAGAAAATATTTTACGTGTATAATTATCTAAATTTTCTCGATTATAGTGGTGAATTTCGGCATAATTTCCCATTAATGCTTTACTTTTTATAGTAAAGTTTAAAAGTCGCTTATAAAAATCTCTTAAATCTTTTTCTTCTGAAGTAGATTTTTGACCATCAAATTTACCATCATTCATCCAACGTTGATGCGTTGGCACGCCGACATAATCAAAAATTGAAGTTCTGGTTGGTGAACCAAACCCTGCATTTTCTGCTCCAGGCTCTCCTAATTCTTGTCCAAAATAGATCATTGTAGGAGAAGTGCTAATAGTTGCTGAAACAACCATTGCTGGCTTTCCTTTTTCTGCTGAACCAGCAAAAGCTGGACTTGCAATTCGTTGCTCGTCATGGTTTTCTAAAAAGTGCAACATATTATGCTCTATATCTGCTTTATAGTCTTGAATTCCAGCAATATGATCTGTAAAACCGTGACCTTGCATAATGTTTTTTATGGTATCATATAAAGCAACCTTATCATATAAATAATCCATTTTACCACTGTGAATATAACTTCTATACATATCTGGATTATATACTTCTGCCAATAAAAAAGCATCAGGATTTACCATTTTAATAGCTGAATTCATATAACTCCAAAATTCTACAGGTACCATTTCTGCCATATCATATCTAAAACCATCGACACCTTTTTTAGTCCAATACAATGCAATATCTTTAAATTTCACCCATGAACTTGGTACTGTTTTGTCTTGCCAAAAATCAAAATGAGCTTTGTAATCTTTTGTATCAAAACCTTCTGGTAATTCGTTAAAATCTTTTTTCCCTTCCGGACTAACTCCGTAATTAATTTTTACAGTTTCATACCAATCATTTACATCTGGACGTGATGCACGTGAACCATTACCAGTCCATTTTGCAGGATTCTCATCAAATTCACCGTCAGCTAAGGGATGGTTTTCTCCACCTAAAGGTAAATATCCATCTCTCCATTCTGGTACTTGAAAAGCTTCTCCTGGATTGTAATAAAAATTATTATTTACATCATAAACAACATTCTTATTATCTGTCGCTCCAAAATCCTCTACACCATCTGGGTTTGTTTTTCCTTCATAATTGCGAGCTACGTGATTTGGAACAATATCAATTAAAACTTTCATTCCGTTTTTATGAGTTCTTTCAACCAGCGCTTCAAATTCTTCCAGTCTATTTTCAACATTTACCGCTAAATCAGGATTTACATTGTAATAATCTTTTACAGCATACGGCGAACCGGCACGACCTTTTACAACATCAGGATCATCATTTGAAATTCCATACTTGGTATAATCTCCAATTACATCATGGTGAGGAACCCCTGTGTACCAAATATATGTGACACCTAAATCTTTAATTTCTTCAAGTGCTTTGTCTGTAAAGTCGTTAAATTTTCCAACGCCATTTTCTTCAATTGTCCCCCAAGGTTTGTTAGTTGTATTTGTATTTCCAAACAAACGTGTAAAAACCTGATAAACAACATCCTTATGTGCTTTATTTTCGTTCATAATCGTTTTCGATTCTTTTTTTTCTTCATTACAAGCCGTAAAAATAACAATTAGACTTGCAAAAACACCTATAACCGTTTTTTTCATTTTTTATTTATTTTTTAATCAAACTTATCGCAAATCCTCCACCTTCTGCAAGTTGTAAAATTTCATTTGATTTATTTGATATTTCTAATTTTCTTATTGACAAACTTGTTGGATTTTTATCCCAATGCGCATCACTTCCATCTTCATAAATTATTGCTTCATAAATAGTTTCTGCGTCTAAAAAGCTAAAATCTATTTTCATAGTTCTGGCATTTTCATCAGTTATTCCGCCAACAAACCAATTTTCTGAATTTCTTTCCTTACGTGCAATGGTTATAAAATCTCCAATTTCACCATTTAAGACCTTTGTTTCTTGCCAATCTACACCCACGTCATTTATAAATTGTAATGCTGGATTTCCTTCATAATTTTCAATTAAATCCGCTGCCATTTGAACAGGACTGTAAATAACCACATAGAGCGCTAATTGCTGTGCAATGGTTGTATTTACTTGATTATCTTTTTTCCATTTATCGAATTTAATATCAAAAATTCCTGGTGTATAATCAATTGGTCCTGCTAACATTCTGGTAAACGCAACAATTGATAAATGTTCTGGTGGATTTCCACCGTCGCTGGACCAAGCATTAAATTCTTGTCCGCGCAAACCTTCTCTAGAAATGGTATTTGGATAGGTTCTGCGCAATCCCGTTGCTTTTATTGGTTCGTGCGCATTAATTGCCACCTGATACTTTGCAGCTTTTATAATCGCATTATTATATTGGTTTACCATATATTGCCCGTGATGATATTCCCCTTTTGGTAAAATTTTACCAACATAACCCGTTTTAACAGTATGAATTCCTAAACGTTGCATTAATGCATACGCAGTATCTTGTTGTTTTTCATAAGTTTCGGTTGCTGCTGAAGTTTCGTGGTGCATAATAATTTCTACACCTTTTTCTTTTCCATAACGCACAACTTCGTCTAAATCATAGTCTGGATAAGGGGTTACAAAATCGAAAACTCCTTCTCTATCCTCAAAACCAATCCAATGCTCCCAACCAGTATTCCAACCTTCAACCAACACAGCTCCAATATTATTTTTTGCTGAAAAATCTATAAATGCTTTCGCATTTTCTGTAGTTGCTCCGTGATTTCCTGAAGCCATATCCCATGACGATTTTCCTAAGTGCATTTCCCACCAGATTCCAGTATATTTTGTAGGTTTAAACCATGAGATATCTCCTAATTTATTTGGCTCGTTTAAGTTTACAATTAAGTTAGATGCTATTAAATCTCCAGCATTTTCAGCAATTTGAATAGTTCTCCAAGGCGTATTAAATGGTATTGTCTTTTTTACTTTGTATGAAGTATTATCTGAACCTACCAATACACTTTGCATAGCGTAATTTACAGTATCTACTTTTAACGTCATTCCCGCATAATCTACCAAGCTAGCCTCGTGAAAACTTATATGCAATCCGCTTTCAGTTTTCATAGTTACTGGAGTATTTACCGCATTATTTGGTATTGAAGTTTGGGCTAAATTCTCGTGACCGGCAAATTGTAATGCATCTATTTCCGATAATTTTGTGGTGTTGTATAAATGTTCATAAATATCCCAATCGCCTGGAATCCACCAAACTTTATGGTTTCCCGTTAAATTGAATTCCGTATGTTCTTCCGTAATTAAAACTTCTGAAATATTTTCTTGTTCTGGAAAGTTATATCTAAAACCAACACCATCATTAAAAACTCTAAAAACGATATTCAATTTTCTTTTTAATGCTGCAATTTCTTGAAGCTCAACTTTTAATTCATTATAATTATTAACAACATCTAATTGTTCTCCCCAAGGCATTTGCCAAGTTTCATTAAAACTTGAATTTGTTGTCTTTATAATTTCAAAATTAGTTGTTAGTGAACCAATATTTTCAAAATCAAAACCAAGTTTTGAAGTTTTTATAACTTCGTTATTTTTATAGGTGATTTTATAGGTTGGTTCTCCTTTTTCAGATAAAACTACATCTACTTTTATATTTTTATTGGGTGAAGTAGTTGTAATTTCTTCTTTTGGTAAACAGGAAAAGAAAGCGATACTTACTAATAGGATATTAAATTTTATAAATTTCATTTGAATATTTTTTATATAAATCATTTCATTTATTGGTCATACTGAACTGGTTGCTGAGCGGAGTCGAAGCATCGGGTTAGCCTAATGATTAGGACTCCTTATAATGTTTATTTATTTTCTTCTAGCAAGACAATGTTAAAAGGAGTATCAATTAAAATCTCTCCGTTTTTTACTGTAACTTCTTTTCCAGAATATGCGTCTTTTAAAATAGTTCCTTCAGAAAATAATTCGCCCACAATCAACTCTTTCTCTCCTTCTTTTAAATCCAATCCAATAACTACTGCATCTTTAAAATTATCTTGTGAATATGTTCTTTGAAAAACATAAGGCGATTCTGATATCATTTTATGAATTCCTGCTCCAACAGCAGGATGATTTTTTCTAAATTTTCCTAATTTTTGATAATGTCCTAATAGCTTTTTAGTTTCGTTATTAGTATCAATAGCATCCCAATTCATATTTGAACGTAGCGTTGCATCTCCAACAGTACCTTCAATAGTTAAATCTCGTGCCGATTCATCTCCATAATATATTTGCGCACCACCTGGAGCTAATAATAATTTTGTTCCAGCTTCAAAAGTTTTTGTACGTTCTTTATCAAAAGGCTGTCCATCATCGTGCGAAGTTAAATAGTTTAAAACTCCGTACTCTTTTAAATCCTTTTGTAGAATACTATCATATCTTGAGAATAATTCTTCATAACTGTTCATTTGAGCGGCATTCCACTTAAATTCAAAATTGATTTGGCTCGTAAACATATTATCAAAATAATTCACTTTTTTATCGCCAAAATCGAAATATTTTCCACCAGAAATTCCGTAGTTATAAACTTCACCAACAATATAAAATTCGTTATCATCTAAAACTTCATCAGGATTGTTTTCTTTCCATACTGCAAATGCTCTATCACATTCTGTTTTAAAATTTTCCCAAACCAATTCATCGGTATGTTTCACTGTATCAGCCCTGTAACCATCAACCCCAAATTCTCTAACATAATCAGTTAACCACTTTATAATGTAATATTTAGGCAGTTTTGGATAGCCTGTTTCTTTAAAAAAATCGTTCAATTCTTTTAATTCTTGCTCGTATCTGCCTTCAGCTTTCCATTTTTCAACCAAAGGTTTTGGCAAATCAACCTCCTTAGTACTATTGGTTAAAATATCTGGTAAGTTTTCAACTAAGGTGCAATTAACAGTATTATCAAAGTTAGAATAGTTACACTGTGGTTCAGTTCTAACCCAATCATTATCCCAAACAGGATCTTTTTCGGTAACTGGTCCAGTATGGTTAATTACCCCATCCAATACTATTCTAATTCCATTTTTATGAGCAGTTTCAACTAAAATTCTCAAATCATCCACAGTCCCAAAATTTGGGTCTAAAGCAGTCCAATCTTTTGCCCAATAAGCGTGATAGCCATAACTAACACCCGTGCCTTCATCTGTTGCTCCGTGAATTTGCTCAACAATTGGTGAAAACCAAATAGCATTGATTCCCAAATCGGTAAAATAACCTTCTTCAATTTTTTGAGTAATTCCTTTTATATCTCCTCCTTCAAAACCTCGTAAAACTCCCGTTTCTTTAGTTCTTCCGAAGTTTACATCGTTCGAAGTATCTCCATTATTGAATCTATCTGTTAATAAAAAATACATATTTACACCTTCCCACACGAAAGGGACTTCTTGACTTGTTGTTTCTATAGCTGATTCAGTCTTTTTTTCTTGACAACTAAAAAGTGCAATTAATACAAGTAAAAGGAAACAATACTTTTTCATTCTTTAAAATTTTATTTTTATTTCTATATCCTTTGAATTGTTCCAATTAACTGGAATTATTAAGGTTTTATTTTTTGAGCTATAGCCTCCATTTTGTAGGCTCTTATTTCCAATTTTTACTTTTTTGGGAAATTTAGAAACATTATGAATTATTAAATTAATTTGTTTTGTTGAAGATTTAAATTCACTTCCTATTTCAGCTTCAAAATCAATTTCAAACCAACGTTTTTCTTGTTCAGCTTCAAACTCTAAAATCTCAAACATTTCTTTTTCAAATGCATCTTTTGTTTCACCATCATCATTGTATAATTTGTATTCACTTTCTGTTACAGTTTCATCATAATAAAAGTGTAAATCGAACGTGTTTAAATTATAGCTTGAAGTGTTTTGAATTGATTCAATCAAAGGAATAAAAGCACCTCCACGAACATAGGTTGGAATACTTTCTTTATTTAAGTGAACTGTTTTAATTTGTCCGCCTTCAACCTTTTCATTAGTATAAAAATTATACCAATTAGAACCTTTTGGAAATACAACTTTTTGTTCTTTAATACCTGCCGAAGTCACTGGGCTTACTAAAAATGAATCTCCCCATAAATACGTTTTATCAACTTCCATTAAACTTTCATTTCCTTCTTCAAAAAATAAAGGTCGCATTAAAGGAGTTCCTTTTTGATTGTTTTCAAAAGCTAAATTGTAATTGTAAGGTAATAACCTATAACGTAACTCAATCGATTTTTTAGCTAATTCTTTCGTTTTTTCATCTCTAAAAATAGGTTCAGAAGGTACATCTTCTTGCGCATGCGGACGATAAATTGGTTGAAAAACACCATATTGTAACCAACGTGTGTACAATTCATCATCTAAATTTGCACCTGCAAAACCGCCTAAATCTGAATGCATAAATGCCATTCCCTGCATTCCCATTTGCAACGAAATTTCCATTTGTGGTTTTAATCCGCCCCAAGTTCGGTTAACATCTCCAGACCAAGGAATCATTCCGTAATGTTGAGAACCAGAATATCCTGCGCGCATTAAAATAAACGGACGCTCATTTGAGAACTCTTTTTCGTAACCTTTTGCAATTAATTTTGCCCAGTTGTGGCCATAGATATTGTGCACTTCGTCTGCTGTTCCGGTATAATGCAATAAATCCGAAGGATGTACTTCAGGTTCTCCTAAATCTCCCCACCAACCAGCAACTCCATAACTTTTTAAATCTTTATAAATATCCCAAAACCACTTATTTCCTTCTGGTTTAAAAATATCAATAAGGCCCGTATTTCCAAAGTAGAAATCGTAGGTATAAGGTTTTCCTTCCTTGGTTTTTCCTAAAATATCTTTTTCAACAGCATTGTTCCAATTTTTTGAAGTAGTTAGTACAAAAGGTTCGGTTATTAAAATAGTATTAACACCTTTTTCTTTTAAATCGGAAATCATTCTTTTCGGATTTGGAAACGAATCTTTTTCAAATTCAAAATTCCCCATAGTCCCTTTCATTTCTTTACCAAACCAATATAAATCTAAAATTACTGCATCAACTGGAATTTCTTCCTCTATAAACGTATCGATAGTTTCAATGATTTCTTTTTGAGAATGGTAGCCAAATCTACTTGAAAAGTTACCCAATGCCCAACGTGGAATTAAAGGCTGAAAACCTGTTAATTTCACATAATTTTCAATAAGTTCTTTCCAATCGTCACCCGCAATTATTTGATAAGTTTTTCTTCCTGAAATAGTTTCATAAGCAAGTGTATTATCTGTTTTACTATCTAAATCTAAATAACCAATTGGCGCATTATCGAAATGAATGGCGTACATTTTTGAAGAATACACCAAAGGAATGCTAAAATTCATTAATTCCGAATGGGTTTCGTAACCATAATGTGCTCTATTATACAATTGTAAACGGTTACCTCTGCGATTCATTCCAAGAACCCTTGCACCACCACCCATTAAAATTTCATCATTCGTTAAATTGAAATCTAGCACTTCATATTCATCGTTTTTTGAATAACCATTTTTTTCTGATGTCAGTAAATTTCCTTTATAATAATAGAATATTTGAAACGGTGAATGCGCAATTTTTACTAAAAAATCCAACATCTTAATTTCAGTTAAATCATCCGTTTCAATAATATTCATTTCAACCACCTTAGGTTTTAAAACAACTGCGTGCGAATTTGAATTAAATATTTGTCCTGTTGGAATAAAAGAAGTTTCTATAATTTTATTGCCATATGATTGAAATTTATAAACGCCATCGTTTGTTTTTACTTCAACATAGTTTTTGTATTTTGAAATACTTTCAAATTTTCTATCTGAATTTTGAGCATAGAAAATTGTTGTTGAAATGGAAAAAAGGAAAATAAATAATTTTAGTATTTTCATTAAAATTTACTCTTTTATAATTTAATTTATCAATGTCATTCCTGCGAAGGCAGGAATCCATATAATACTCACTTTAGTGCTTACCTCTTAGATATTTGGATACCTGCTTTCACAGGTTGCCATTCTCTATTTATATAAGAACCTGAAACAATTTCAGGTTTACGGATTACTGTTATTTTTTCAATAAAAATTCCACAGGAATTTGAAAACGTTGATTCCAAGAATTTTCTGAATGATCGTGACCTTCAAATTTTGAATTTCGTGAATTTGTTTCATCAAAATCTTTTAATTTTAATACCTCATCTACTCTATGCTGATAAGGTAAATAGAACTTATCTAATGTTGCTGTACCGTAATCGAAATATATTTTATGTGTATTTGAAGATGGTAAGTTCTGCTCTAAATACTTAAAAAATGATTCTGGCATGGGGTTTTCTTTAAACGGCATAATACCAGGCCAATGTGTTGACAAACAAGCTGCACCACCAAAAATAGTTGGATACTCACATAATGCGTACATTGAAATTAATCCCCCCATACTTGATCCCGAAATAAATGTGTTTTCAGCATTGGTGTGTACAGGAAAATTGGTATCAATAAATGGTTTCACTTCTTCTACTATAAACTTTAAATAGTTATCTGAATTTGGCGATTTAAAATCGCTTCCATATTGTTTCTTACTAACCTCTGCAATTGAATCTCTAAACTTTTCAGGCAGTGTTTCAAAAGGTTTTTGAGGATAATAATTTTGATGTCTAATATCCGCATGATTCCATATTGCAACCACAATTGTATTTTTAATTTTTCCTTCAGAAATTAAACCTCCAATTATTTCATCTACTTTCCATTCTTGTTTATTCCAAGTAGCTTCAGCATCAAATAACATTTGACCGTCGTGCATATATAAAACTGCAAATTTTTTATTTTCAGAATAATTATTCGGGAGCCAAACATCTACTGTTCTTGGTCTTACGTATTTGGATGGAAAACTATCAATTCTTTTAATTGTCCCAAAACTTAATGCTCCTGTATAATTTAAAAACTCAATCTTAACTTCATTCTTTTTAGAATGTTGATTTTCTTTACAAGAGGAAAATCCTAAAAATAGTACAACTAAAAAAAGAAATTTTAAAACTTTCATAACTTATAGTTTTGTAGTTAAAATAGTAATTCCTTTTGAATTTAATTTTAATGATTTTGACCAGATAAACTCGTTTTCTGAAATTATATTTTTAACCGTTTTACCTTGCAATCCAATTTCTTCAAATCGAGTTAAATCTAAATATATAGACTTTTCATTTTTATTCAAAATTACGGTTACAACTTCATTTTCTAACAATCTGAACAATACATAAACTCCATTATCCGGCGCAAAATGAATTGTTTTACCAGAATGAATTGCTTTACTATTTTTACGATAATTCAATACTTTTTTCATAAAAGACTGCATCTCTATTTGATCTTTTGTAAGTCCTTTACCTGTAAAAGCATTCACTTTATCACCTTTCCATCCTCCAGGAAAATCGGTTCTAATTAGACCGTGATCGTCTGGTTTTGCCGAATCATTCATTAATATTTCTGTTCCATAATATATTTGAGAAATTCTTGGTAATGCTAGTAAATAACCCAGTGCCATTTTAGTATTTACAATATCTTCGTTTAATTGTGTAAAAATACGGCTCATATCATGGTTGTCTGGAAAAATCATAATTTTACTCGGATTTGCATACGAAAAATCGTTTGCTAAACCTTCGTACATTTTTACCAAACCTTTATCCCAGCTTTCATCTTCATTTAAAGCATCTACAATGTTTTGTTGCATTGGAAAATCCATTGTTGAAGTTAAATTTGACTTATAACCATCTTTGTTATTTTGTCCTTTTTGCCAATAACCAACTAATAGTGGATTTAAACTCCACTCCTCACCTACAATACTAAAGTTCGGATATTCATCCATTATTGCACCTGCCCAATTACTCATAAAATCTTTGTCTGGATATGGATATGTATCTTGGCGAATCCCTCCTAAATCCAATGTTTCAACCCACCAAATACTATTTTGAATTAAGTAATTAGCAACCAATGGGTTTTTCTGATTTAAATCTGGCATTGCATCAACAAACCAACCTTCGTTCATTAAATCACTATCTTTTTTTGAAGCATAACTATCTTGATTTACAGTTCTACGATGATTTGTAACGCGTAAATTTCCTTTCAAAAATTCTTCTTGATAATTAATCCATTCTTTTGAAGGTAAATCTTCCATCCACCAATGTTCAATACCTATATGATTTGCCACTTGATCCATCACCATTTTTATTCCTTTCTCCTTCGCTTTTGCAGCCAATTCAATATACTCTTCCATAGTTCCAAAACGTGGGTCTGGTTGGTATAAATCGGTAATTGCATAACCGTGATACGAACTTTCTTTCATATCATTTTCTAGTACAGGTGTTGACCAAATTGCCGTAAAACCCATATCGGAAATATAATCTAAATGATTTGTGATTCCTTTTATATCACCACCGTGACGTGCATAATCGTGCTTTCTATTAATTTTAGTTTCACGCATCCCTTTTACAATATCATTTGAAGGATCTGCATTTGCAAAACGATCTGGTGTTATTAAATAAATAGCATCTGAACTATCAAATCCTTTACGAAGTTTTGAATCTTTCTCTCGCTCTTTTAATTCGTAATCAACACTAAAATTATTGCGTCTTCCTTTTTTCTTAAAATCTATTTTGAAGAGACCAACAGGTGCTTTTGAAACGTCAACTGTTAAAAAAACATAATTTTTGTTATCTGTTTTCTTTATTTCTTTCAATTTAATAAACTCATTATTAATTGAAGGTGTAAAGGTTGCAATTTCATGACCATAAACTAATATTTCAACTTGGTTATGATTCATTCCAACCCACCAATTTGGCGGTTCTATTTTCTTCACTTTTTGAGCATAAGAAGTTAAACTAACAGATAACAATAGTAAAAGCAAGTAGTTAATTTTCATTTTTTTTATTTATTTGTAATTTAAAATATCATTTCGACCTCTCTAAATGACCCTTAAAATGCTACATGATTTAAATTATAACGAATTCATTTGAAGGGATTAAAACCTCATTATTAGCAACCATCATTTTTACCTCATTTCTAGATTCATTAAAGAATTTACATTCTGTTTGACTTTTGTAAACTTTAATAATATTTCCTCTAAAATTAATGGTAAAAGAGTACGATTTCCATTCTGCTGGTATTTGAGGGTTGAAGGATAACATACCATCTTCCCAAACACGCATTCCTCCAAAACCCTGTACAACAGACATCCAAGTTCCTGCCATACTAGTAATATGACAACCTTCATGTACTTCGTGATTATAGTCGTCTAAATCTAAACGCGCTGTACGTAAATATTGCTCATACGCTTTTGGCATTCTATCTATTGATGCTGCTAAAATAGCGTGTACACAAGGTGAAAGCGATGATTCATGAACTGTAATTGGTTCATAAAAGTCAAAATGATTTTCTAATTCTTTTGTGCTAAATTTATTTTCGAAAAAGTAAAAACATTGTAAAACATCGGCTTGTTTTATATAACAAGAACGCAATATTCTATCCCAAGACCATTTTTGATTGATTGGTCTTTCAGATTTTGGTAACTCGTTAACAGGAATAATTTCTTTATCTAAAAATCCATCTTGTTGCAAAAATAGTTGCTTTTCTTCATCAAAAGGAAAATACATGTTATCTGCAACCTTTAACCATTCGGAAGTTTCTTGTGCAGTTAAGTTTGTTTTTGAAATAACACGATCAAAATCGTTGGTATATTCTTTTTTTACTCTATTTAAACAATCAACTGTATATTCGATACACCATTTTGCTAAATAATTTGTGTAAAAATTATTATTGATGTTGTTTTCGTATTCATTTGGACCTGTAACTCCTAATATTACGTATTTATTTTTAGCTTCAGAAAAATTAGCTCTTTGATGCCAAAAACGAGCAATTGCAATCATAACTTCCAACCCATTTTTTGGAATGTATTCGAAGTCTTGTGTGTAGTTTACATAGTTATAAATTCCATACACCATGGCACCATTTCTATGAATTTCTTCAAAAGTAATTTCCCATTCATTATGACATTCTTCACCGTTCATTGTTACCATTGGATACAATGCTGCGCCATTTTTAAAGCCTAACTTTTCGGCATTTTCAATAGCCTTATCTAATTGATTATAACGGTATAATAATAAGTTTTTAGCAACCTTATCATCTTTTGTTGCCATGTAAAAAGGAATACAATACGCTTCGGTATCCCAGTAAGTACTTCCACCATATTTTTCACCTGTAAATCCTTTCGGTCCAATATTTAATCGTGCATCAGTACCCAAATATGTTTGGTTTAATTGAAAAATATTAAATCGAATTCCTTGTTGTGCTTTAACATCTCCTTCAATTACAATATCTGCGGTTTTCCAAATATTAGCCCAAGCTCTGATCTGTGTGTTTAAAAGTTCTTGAAAACCTAATTCGGTTGCATTCTGCACATTTGATAGTGAAGCTTCATTTAAAGCTGAATTTTTATAATTTAATGAACTAACATAACTACCAAATTTGTAAATTGTAGCGATATCACCTTCTTTTACATTTATTTTATATATATAAGTAAGTTTTTTAGCTTCAACTTTAGTTTCTTGACCCACTGAAATTTCTTCATTATTTAAGGCTAAAGCAATTTGCATAGCAGTACTTACGTGAAACTCAGTTTTTAATGTTTTTGATAAAATACAGCCACTATTTTCTCCTTCAACTATTTCTAAAATCTCCCAAAAGAATTCATCATAATTGGAATCTTCATTTTCAATACCTGCATCAATATAAGGTGCGTAGGTTATTTCTCCAGAAAAATTTAGTGCTTTTATATGGTATTCAATCGCGCCTGTTTCGTTAAAATCGATACTAACAAAACGTTTTGCAGTTATTTCAATTTGTTCACCCGTTTTTAATTGAGCATTAAAAGAACGACCTAACCAGCCTTCTTTCATATTTAATTCTCGCTTAAAATTTGAAATTTTACAGGTATTTAAATCAAATTTAGTCCCATTAATAGCGATATGAATTCCAATCCAATTTGGTGCGTTTAAAACTTTTGCAAAATACTCTGGATATCCATTTTTCCACCAACCTACTCTTGTTTTATCTGGATAATAAATACCTCCAATATAACTTCCTTGAAAAGTGCTTCCTGAATAATCTTCTTCAAAATTGGCACGTTGCCCCATGGATCCATTTCCAATACTAAACAAACTTTCGGAAGCTTCAACATTTTCTGCATCAAAACCATTTTCAATAATGGACCACTCGTTTGGTATAATATAGTTCTTGTTCATAATATTAATTCAATATTTTTTGTATAAAATCTTTTGTAAAACCTGTTGTATTACTTAAAATATAATCTGCTTCCTTTAAAACTTCTGCATCACCAATTCCTATACTTAACATATTTGCTGCGTTAGCTGCTTCAACACCTGCAATGGCATCTTCAACAACTATACAGTCTTCGGGTTTTGTATTTAATTTTTGAGCACCAATTAAAAATACTTCTGGATCTGGCTTTGCTTTTGAAACATCATTTCCATCAACAATAGCCGTAAAGCGATTTAACAATCCTACTTTTTCTAAAATCAACGGAGCATTTTTACTGGCTGAACCCAAAGCATATTTTATAGTATTCTGATCTAAAAAGTTTAAAAGTTCATTAATTCCAGGTAATATTTCATCAGCAGTCATTTTATTTACATACTGCAAATACTCTGTATTTTTTTTGACTAACAATGTTTGTTTTTCATCATCGGTTAATTCTACATTGCCTATTTTCAATAAAATCTCTAAAGATTCTACCCTACTCACTCCTTTTAATAATTCGTTATGAGCTTCAGTAAATTCAAACCCCAAAGAGTTTGCTAAATTTCTCCAGGCTAAAAAGTGATACTTTGCAGTATCTACAATTACGCCATCTAAATCGAATATAAATGCTTTTTCTTTTTTCATTTTAAAATTTAAATTTCAACAGTTACTGTATCATCTACATCTTTAACTTTTATTACTAGTGCTGCTGCAATTAATAATGAAACACCACTAACTACAAGTGCATAAATTGGATTTCCACCATATAAATATTTTACCATTGGTCCACCAATAACTGCATTTAATATTTGAGGTAAAACAATAAAAAAGTTAAAGATCCCCATATAAACTCCCATTTTTTTAGTCGGAATTGAGCCTGCTAAAATTGCATATGGCATTGCTAAAATACTTGCCCAAGCAATTCCGATTCCGAACATAGAAAAGATTAGCCAATTTTCGTTTGGCATAAAATAGATTGAAATTAATCCTAATCCACCAAAAATTAATGAAACTGCATGGGTCATTTTTCTACCAATCTTTTTAGCAATAGCAGGTAAAAAGAATGCGTATACTGCAGAAACAGCGTTGTACACTCCAAATAAAATTCCTACCCAATCTCCAGCATTTTGATATGTTGTTCCGTGATCATCTAAACTTAATCCATAAATATGATGCGCAATAGCAGGTGTCGAAAACACCCACATTCCAAATAAACCAAACCAAGAAAAGAATTGAACAGAACTTAATTGTTTCATAGTTAGGGGCATTTTCTTAAAATCCGAAAATATATCTAACAAGCTAGATTCTTCTTCAACAGTTTCCTCTTCCTGTACCTTATTAAATAGTTCCATTTCTTCAGGAGTATATTCTTTAGTTGTAAATACTGTAACTACAATACTTGCTACTAAAACAACTGCTCCAATAATAAATGATAATAATAAGTTTAATGGTACCTCACCAGTAACAGTTTCATTTGCAACCCCAAACCAATTTGCTAATACATAAGGTAACCAAGAACCAATTACAGCTCCGATACCAATTAAAATAGTCTGCACACTAAACCCAAGTGTTCTTTGATCTGATGGCAAAATATCAGCAACCAAGGCTCTAAAAGGCTCCATAGCTACATTAAAAGAAGCATCCATAATCATTAACATCCCGGCTCCAACCCATAATGCAGGCATAAATTGAGTGAACATTCCAGCATTTGGCATTAAAATTAAGCCTGCAGCTGCAAATAAAGCTCCTACCAAAAAGTAAGGGCGCCTACGCCCCAGTTTTGTCCAAGTTCTATCACTATAATAACCAATAATTGGTTGTACTATTAAACCGGTTAAAGGTGCTACAACCCAAAACCAAGACAATTCATGAACATCTGCTCCAAAAATTTGCAATATTCTACTTGCATTGGCAT
Organism: Lutibacter litoralis; assembly: GCF_014646675.1. Classification (GTDB taxonomy): domain Bacteria; phylum Bacteroidota; class Bacteroidia; order Flavobacteriales; family Flavobacteriaceae; genus Lutibacter; species Lutibacter litoralis. The sequence continues at coordinate 172,921 of NZ_BMNS01000008.1, forward strand.
TTTGCAAAGCAAAACCCATTTGAATTCCTAAGAAACCAAAACTCATGTTCCAGATATCCCAGAAACTTAGTTTCCGTTTTTCCATATTTATAAAAATTTATAACTAAAATTCTTATCAAAGCTAAAATTAACCTTGATTGTTTGCGTGAAGTGAAAATATTTTTTAGTACTGTAAAATTGCTTTTACTTAACAAATATATAAATTAAATTTTCAGAAATTCAAATTAATGTTTGTTTTTAGGCTTAAATCTAGTGTTTTTTCTTACTCGAACGTTTTCGTAAATAGCAGGTTACAACTTTTTATTCTCCAATATAAGTTGATTTACGAATTTTAATTCCTGTAGAAATTACTTCTTTTTGAAATTCTTTTGGTCCGGTATGTTCAATTCTATTAATAAGCAACTCTGCTGCTTGCTGCCCCATTAAATAGCCGTGTTGCGTAATAGCTGTTAGAGGTGGTGAAGTAAACTTTGAAATTAATCCGCTTGTAAAACCCAACACTGCAATATCTTCTGGTATTTTATACCCTTTTTCAATAGCTATTTTCATGGCAATAGCTGCATAAATTTCATTTACTGCTAAAATGGCATCTGGTACTTTTTCTAAATGAAAAATTTTTTCGATTTGTCGATATAAATTCTTGGTATCATTAATTTTAAAAACATAATCTTCATCTACCTCTAATCCAGCACTTTGCATTGCTTTCCTATAACCTACTTTTCTAAGTGCACCGACTGTTATATAATCTTCGGTTGTTAATAAAGCAATTCTTTTAGAACCAATTTCTAACAAATGATTTGCAGCTTTAAAACCACCACCTATATCGTCTATAATAACTTTATCACATTTTAAAGAGTCTACAATTCTATCAAACAATACTAGAGGAAAACCATCCTTTAACAACATCTCGAAATGGTTATAATCTTCTTTTTTTTGAGTTTCTCTAGCTATTGAAACAATTACACCGTCAACACTACCATTGGTTAAAACACTAATGTTTGAGACTTCTTTCTCAAACGATTCATTTGACAAACAAACCATTACATTATATCCTCTTTTATTAGCGTGCTCTTCAATTCCATCTATTACAGTTGAAAAGAAATGATGTACAATTTCTGGAATAATTACACCTATAACAGATGTTTTTTGTGCTCTTAACTGCAGTGCTAAACTATTTGGTTTGTAGTTGTAATAATCGGCATACGCCTTAATTTTTTCACGAACCTCTTCACTAATTTCATTACTATTTTTTAAAGCTTTGGAAACCGTAGAAATTGACACGTCAAATTCTTTCGCTATTATTTTTAAAGTAACTTTTTGCTTCATTAAATATGTTTTTTCTACAATGAGGTTTTGTACAAATATAATTTTTTAAAAAATGTGCGACAAATTTATACGCTAAAAATGATTTAAATGTTATCAAAACCATCATTTAAGATTAAATAGTCTCAAATTTTAAAACTCACTCCAACGTTAGAGTTAAAAAGTTATCAACACGAAAACGTTGTAGTGAATCCAATTTCAAACGTTTTCGTAGTTCATTCAGAGTTAAGTTTGTAAATTTACATAGTGAAATGTTAATCAATTTTAGTACAATTTTTTAAACAAAACTTAATTATTAATTAACTTAAAATAGATGAAAAATTTTAAATTTTTTTTGTTTAGTGTCATACTTCTATTTCCAGCGCTTATGTTTGCTCAGCAAACAATAAAAGGAAATGTATCTGAAGCTACAAGTAATTCTCCGTTACCTGGTGTTGGCATTATTATTAAAGGAACTATTAAAGGAGCAGCAACAGATTTTGATGGAAACTATGTAATAGAAAACGTTAAACCTGGAGATGTATTAGTGTTTTCCTATATTGGATTTAACACTCAAGAAATAACCGTAGGAAGCAATTCAACAATTAATGTTGCTATGGTTGAAAGTGCGGAGTCTTTAGACGAAGTGGTTATTATTGGATATGGTGTAACAACTGTTAAAGATGCAACTGGTTCTGTTACTTCAGTTAAAGCAAAAGATTTGAATAAAGGAGCAATTGTTTCTCCTGATCAAATGTTAACTGGTAAAGTTGCCGGAGTACAAATAACATCTGATGGTGGTGCTCCAGGTGGAGGTTCACAAATTAGAATTAGAGGTGGGTCTTCATTAAATGCATCAAACGATCCATTGTTTATTATTGATGGTGTTCCTGTAGATAAAGATGGAATTGCAGGTATTAGAAACCCGCTTAACACTATTAATCCAAATGATATTGAATCTTACACTATTTTAAAAGATGCTTCTGCAACTGCTATTTACGGTTCTAGAGCTTCTAATGGTGTAATTATTATTACTACAAAAAAAGGTAGTAGCGGTGAGCTTCAAGGAAGCTACAGTGCTAACTTTTCTGTAAACCGCAATAGTGATACGGTTGATGCTTTATCTGCCGATCAATTTAGAGCTTACGTAAATGAAAATGGATTACCTTCTGACATTGCCTTACTTGGAAATGCAAATACAAATTGGCAAGATGAAATTTTTAAAACAGGTTATGGCACAAGTCATAATTTAAGTTTAAATGGTAGTAGTGGTGCTTTTAAATTTAGAACTTCATTTGGGTACACAAACCAATCAGGTACCTTAAAAACATCAAATCTTGAAAGAGGAACTTTCTCTGTTAGCATTGGTACAGCGTTGTTAGAAGATCATTTAAAAATAGATTTTAACAACAAACTATCATTAATCAATAACAGATTTGGAGATACTGGCGCAATAGGAAGTGCAATTTCATTTGACCCTACGCAACCTGTTTACTCTGATAGTCCTAATTATGGTGGTTATTTTGAATGGCTTCAAGCAAATGGAAATCCAATATCTGTTGGTGCTCCAAGAAACCCATTAGCGTTATTAGAACAAAGAAATAATAATAGTCATGCAACCAGAAATATTGGTAACATTCAATTTGACTATAAAATGCATTTCTTACCTGAATTAAGAGCTAATTTAAATTTAGGTTATGATATTTCTAGTAGTGATGGAGACAATAGTATATTTGATTCTGCTACTTCTTCAAATTTAGAACTTGCTACTTTAGGAAATATTTCTCATTTTGAACAAGATAAAAAGAATATTTTATCAGATTTTTACTTAAATTATGCTAAAGATTTAGACGCGATTAATAGTTCTTTAGATTTTATGGTTGGTTATTCTTATCAAAACTTTAAAAATGAAGGTTTCGACAGAAATAACATTCAAGATAGAGCATTAACAGAAGTATTAGATTACTATAATGAATTAAATTTACAATCGTTCTTCGGAAGATTAAAATATTCATTTGTAGATAAGTACTTATTAACATTAACGTATAGAAGAGATGGATCTTCTAGATTTAGTAAAAGTAACCGATGGGGTAACTTCCCTTCTGCAGCATTTGCGTGGAAAATTTATGAAGAGCCATTTATTAAAAATGTAGATGCTATTACCAACCTTAAATTACGTTTAAGTTGGGGTATTACAGGTCAGCAAGATATTGGAGATTACTATCCAGCAATTGCAACTTATTTAGCTAGTACAAATACAGCACAGTATCAGTTTGGTAGTTCTTATTTAACAACATTTAGAGCACAACCTTTTAACTCAACTTTAAAATGGGAAGAAACTGAAACTTACAATGCAGGTATTGATTTTGGGTTATTTGACAATGTTTTATCTGGAGCAGTTGATGCATATTTCAGAAAAACAAAAGATTTATTAAACTTTATTCCATTCCCTGGAGGTTCTTCTTTATCAAATGCTGGTAATGCAAACATTGGTAAAATGGAAAATAAAGGTATTGAGGTTACTTTAAGTACAAGAGCAATTAGAAGTGATGATTTGAACTTAGATTTTGACTTTAACTTTACATATGCTGATACAGAAATTACGCAACTAACAACAAATGACGGGCCTGATTATGAAGGAGTACCTGTTGGTGGTTTTGACGGTGGTGTAGGTAATTACATTCAAAGACACACTGTTGGATATAGTCCTTATGCATTCTTTGTATTTCAACAAGTATATGATGCTAACGGAAAACCAATTGAAGGTGTATATGTAGATAGAAATAATGATGGAAGTATTAGTAATGCCGATAGATACAGATTTGAAAAACCTACAGCAGACTTTACTGCAGGTTTTACAACCAATTTAACATATAAAGATTGGAACTTTAATATGGCTTGGAGAGGTAACGTTGGAAATTATGTATATAATAATGTTGATTCTGCAAAAGGATTTAGAGATCAATTACTTAATCCAAGTTTTCCAAATGTAATTGAAAATGGTGTTAGTAACATTTTAGATTCAGATTTTATAAATGGTGGTACTAATAGATATTTATCTGATTACTACGTTCAAGAAGCGTCATTTATTAAATTAGATAATGTATCAATTGGTTATGATTTTGGTAGTGTATTTGGAGAAACTTCAAACCTTTCTGTTTCTGGAACTGCTCAAAATTTAATAACTATAACTGATTATGAAGGTCTTGACCCAGAAGTTGGTAGTGGTATCGATTTTAATATCTACCCTAGACCAAGAATTTACATGGTTGGAGTTAACTTAAACTTTTAATTAACTGAAAAAAATGAAAAAATATTCTTTTAAAATATTAATAGGAACTTTAGTAACACTGTTTACTTTAACATCATGTCTAAATGACTTAGATACGGTTCCTCAAGACAAGGACATAATACTAGCTGATGAGTTATTTAATGACCCAGCTACATATAAACAAGTTTTAGCTAAAATTTATGCAGGTCTAGCTATCAGTGGACAACAAGGACCTGCGGGTTTACCAGATATTACTGGTATCGACGAAGGTTTTAGTCAATATTTAAGACAATACTGGCTAGCACAACAAGTTACAACTGATGAAGCTGTAATTGGATGGGCTGATGGAAGTTTACCTGATTATCACGAACACGATTGGAATGCTAGTAACGAATTTGTTACGGCACTATACAATAGAATTATCTATCAAATTACTTCTTGTAATGCTTTTCTAAGAGAAACTACAGATGGTAAATTAAGTGCAAGAGGCGTTGATGGACAGTTATTAGAAAACATTCAAGTATATAAAAGTGAAGTTCGTTTTTTAAGAGCATTAAGTTATTACCACGCTATTGACTTATTTGGAAACTTTCCATTTGTAACTGAAAATGATGAAGTAGGTTTCTTCTTTCCAGAACAAATTGATAGAGCTGATTTATTTAACTTTATTGAAAGTGAATTATTAGCCATTGAAGGAACGCTGCTTGCTCCTAGAGCAAATGAATATGCAAGAGCTGATCAAGCTGCAGCATGGACACTATTAGCAAAATTATACCTAAATGCAGAAGTATATACTGGAACTGGAAGATACAGCGATTGTGTTACTTATTCTGAAAAAGTAATTAATTCTGGCTACAGTTTAGAAACTACTTATGATAATTTATTTTTAGCAGATAACCATACCAGTAATGGAGTTATTTTTCCAATTGCATTTGATGGTTTAAGAACGCAATCATTTGGAGGAACTACATTTTTAATTCACGCTGCTGTAGGTGGTGATATGGATCCAGCCGAATTTGGTATCAACGGAGGTTGGGGAGGTAATAGAACAACAAGTGCTTTAGTAAACACTTTTAATTCTGGAATCGACCTTATGGCTTCTAATAATAAAATAGGTGATGCTACTAGCTGGGGAATTGTAGGTTCTGCAACTCCAAATAGTTGGAATGGCCCAGATGTTGTTTTACATCAAACCAATACTACCGATGTACTTCAAGCTTTTGTAAGCCTTGTAGATGGTGAAATTAAATTTAGAAAAGATAACGCTTGGAATGGAACTGATTTTGGTGATGATGGAAGTAATATTGCTGTATCAGCCGGTTTATACAAAGTTACAGTTAATGTAAATACGCAAGAATTTAAACTAGAAAAAGACCCAAGAGCATTGTTTTACACAGAAGGTCAAGAATTAGAAATTGAATCTATTAGTACTTTTACTGATGGGTATGCAATTACTAAATTTAAAAACGTTGATCAAAATGGTAATCCTGGTTCAGACAGTACTGGAGATTTTACTGATACTGACTTTCCTTTATTTAGACTTGCAGATGTATATTTAATGTATGCTGAAGCAAACTTAAGAGGTGGAGGCGGAAGCGAAGCTAACGCAATTTCTTATATAAATGAATTAAGAGATAGAGCTGATAATTTTGGTACCGTTACATCTATAAACCTTGACTTTATTTTAAACGAAAGAGCTAGAGAACTTTACTGGGAAGGCCATAGAAGAACTGACTTAATTAGATTTGGACAATTTACAGACGGAAACTATGTTTGGCCTTGGAAAGGTGGTGTAAAAGAAGGTGTATCAACGCCTGCTTACTTAAACCTATTTCCAATTCCTGCTACCGATTTAAATGCAAATCCTAATCTAACTCAAAACACTGGATATTAATTCTAAACTAAGGAAAATGAAAATATTTATAAATAACATATTGATTTTATTTATCGCATCAACCTTTTTAGTGAGTTGTGATAAAGAAGATTTTACAGTGTTAAATTCTAATGCTGCTACTACTGTAACTTTATCTACAAGTGATGTGGTTTTAGAAAAAGACAATGCTGGGCAAGACGTGCTAACTGTTAATTGGACTGAACCAGAATATGGTTTTGATGCAGGTGCAGACTATCAAGTAGTTTTAACCGCTGCTAATGGCTCTAAAACTGTTTCTGTAGGTAATAATTTATCTAAAACATTTGAAACTGTTGAACTAAATAAAATTTTATTAGGATTTGGTTTTGAAGCTGGTTCTTCATATGCTGTATCTGTTCAAGTAAAAGCCATTTTAAGTGATTATAAAGAACTATCCTCAAATGCTTCAGATTTTAATGCAACTGTATATGTAGATAAATTAGACTTATCTACAGAATGGGGAGTAGTTGGAAGTGCCTACAACGATTGGGGAGCAACTCCTGATGCACCTTTCTACGCAACAAGTGATCCAAATGTAATAGTTGCATATGTAACCTTACTAACTGGAGAATTTAAAGTACGTACTAATAACGAGTGGGGTAACGATTTTGGTGATGCTAATTTAGATGGTGTATTTGATCAAGATTCGGACAATAACATTAATGTTGAAGCTGGTTCCTATAAAATTACTTTCAATACTAGTACATTTGCATATACTATGGAACCGTATTCTTGGGGAATTGTAGGTTCTGCATATAATGATTGGGGAGCAACTCCAGATGCACCGTTAGAATATGACCCATATACAGACCAATGGAGAGCTGTTGTTACTTTACTTGAAGGACAAATGAAAATTCGTTCTAACAATGAATGGGGTAACGATTATGGTGATGCTGGCTTAGATGGTGTTTTAGATAGAGATGCTGATAATAATATTAATGTTACAGCTGGTAATTATTTAGTTACTGTAGATTTTAATACATTCCAATATTCTATTGAACCAATTGATATTTGGGGAATTGTAGGTTCTGGTTATAATGATTGGGGAGCAACTCCTGATGCTGCATTTAATCGTGATTGGGAGTTTGATGATGTTTGGGTAATTAATCGAGTAACTTTACTTGATGGTGAAATTAAATTCCGTACCAATAATGCTTGGGGTAACGATTATGGTGATGCTAATTTAGATGGTATTCTAGATAAAGATGATGGTAATAATATTAGCGTTACTGCTGGAGATTATAAAGTTGTTTTAGATTTTAGAAACGCTAATGAACCTTCTTACACATTAACAGCACTTTAATAATTGCTGCTTAAATAATTATACTAAAGGCTGCTGTATCAGCAGCCTTTACTTTTATAAACAAATAATACTTTAAAAATGAAAAAAACAGTACTCTTATTCTTCTTAGTAATTTCAAACATAACTTTTGCACAAGTTAGTACTGTTCCTACAATTCCAACTGCTTCAAATGAAATTACAATAAAGTTTGACGCAACTGGAACAGATTTAGAAGGTTATACTGGAGATGTTTATGCACATACAGGTGTTATTACTTCTAATTCAACAGATAATAAAGACTGGAAATATGTTATTGCCGGATGGACTGAAAATGTTAGTAAAGCAAAACTAACTCGTGATAATTCAAATTCAAATGTATATACTTTAGTTATATCTCCTAATGTTACTACTTTTTACGGAGTTCCAACAAATGAAACAATAACAAACTTAGCTTTCGTTTTTAGGTCTTCAGATACGAATAAACAAACAATTGATTTATTTGTAAAATTATATGAAGATGGTCTAAATATCACTTTTACAGAACCTTCAAATGGAAGTGCTTACAACAAAAACACTTCAGTAAATATTACTGCAGAAGCATCTATAAATGCAGATTTAGAGCTTTTCGTAAATGGTGTTTCAAAAAAAACTACTACAAACACTAAAAACATTTCAACATCAATTCTTCTTACTTCAACAGGAACTTATACAATTAAAGCTATCGCAACTTCTGTAAGCGAAACTAAAGAAACTGAAATTTCTATCTATGTAAAAAGTCCTACACAAAACCAAACAATGCCTACTGGTGTTTCTAATGGTTTTAATAACAATGGAGATGGCACTGCTACTTTTGTGCTTTTAGCTCCCAATAAAAACGATATTTTAATAATTGGAGATTTTAATAATTGGACTGTTAATGAAAACTATCAACTTTATAAAGATGGTGAATACTTTTGGATTACCTTAAATAATTTGGATGCTGATACAGAATATGCGTATCAATATCTTATCGATTACGACATAAAAGTTGCCGATCCTTATTCGGAAAAAATATTAGACCCTTGGACCGATAAATATATTAATGATGGAAATTATCCAAACCTAAAAGAATATCCATCCAATTTAACCGAAGGTTATGTTTCAACTTTTAAAATAAATGAAGATGCATATAATTGGGAAGTGACAGATTTTACAAGACCTAATCAAGATAATTTAGTTATTTACGAACTTCATGTACGAGATTTCACTTTTAGTGATTCTTTTAATGAAGTACTTACAAAACTTGATTATTTAGAAGAATTAGGCATAAATGCTATTGAATTAATGCCTGTTAACGAGTTTGAAGGTGCCGATAGTTGGGGTTATAATCCTGCATTATATTTTGCCTTAGACAAAGCTTATGGAACTAAAAATGCGTTTAAAAAATTAGTTGATGAATGTCACAAAAGAGGTATTGCAGTTTTATCTGATGTTGTTTTTAATCATTCGTACGGACAATCTCCGTTAGTTCAAATGTATTGGAATAGCGCAAATAATAAACCTGCAGCAGACAATCCTTGGTACAATACAGATCATAATTTTGTAGCCAATACCGATGCACATTGGGGTTCAGATTTCAACCACGAATCGCCTTATACAGTTTCCTTTTTTAATGAAGTTTTAGAATATTGGATGACCGAATATAAAATTGATGGCTTTAGGTTTGACTTCACAAAAGGATTTTCTAATACAATTCATACTTCTTCTGATCCTTGGGGAGGAAATTACGATGCAAAACGTATTGAAATTTTAAAAAATTATGCAGATGTTGTTTGGAATCACAGCCCTTCAAACAAACCATATGTTATTTTTGAGCATTTATCAGATAATGTTGAAGAAACTGAATTGGCAAATTATGGTATAATGCTTTGGGGAAATATGAACCATAGTTATAACGAAAATACTATGGGCTATGAAGATACAAATCCTTCAGATGGAATTAAAACTGATATTTCTTGGATTTCATATAAAAACCGCGGTTGGAACAATCCAAACCTAATTGGTTATATGGAAAGCCACGATGAAGAACGCTTAATGTATAAAAACCTTCAATTTGGAAATTCTAGTGACGATTATTCCGTAAAAAATTTAACTACAGCTTTAGCTAGACAAGAACTTGCCGGAATGTTTCTATTTACCATTCCTGGACCAAAAATGATCTGGCAATTTGGAGAATTAGGATACGATATTTCTATTGATGAAAATGGAAGAGTTGGTCGAAAACCTATAAAATGGGAATATAAAGATAATGTTAACAGAAATCAGATTTATACTATCTGGGCAACAATGATTGCTTTTAAAACCAAATATCCAGAAGTATTTAACACGTCAGATTTCACATTAAATGTAGGTGGTTTAACAAAAAGTATTGTATTAAAACACAGTTCTTTTGATGTTGTTATTGTTGGTAATTTTGATGTAACAAGTAAATCTATTACTACCAACTTCAGCAAAACAGGAACTTGGTTCGAATATTTTACTGGAGATGAAAATACTGTTTCTAATACCACACAATCCATTACTTTAAATCCCGGAGAATATAAATTATATACTTCTAAAAAAATATTGGATCCTCGCGGGGGAACTGCGTTAGATGATAGCGATAAAGATGGCGTTGCAGATTCCATAGATTTATGTCCCAATACACCTTTAGGACAAAGTGTAAATACAACAGGTTGTGCTGATTTTAGCATTGCTGCAAACAATTTTACTATTGAAGCTATTGGAGAAACTTGTCCCGATAAAAACAGTGGTCAAATAAGTATTACTGCTGTTGAGGCTTATAACTATATTGTTACCATAGATGGAAAAAAATATAATTTCTCAAATAACACACCTCTTTTAGTAACAGATTTAGCACCCAAAACATACAATTTCTGTATTGAAATAATTGGTGAAACTTACAAACAATGTTATGCTGTTACTATTAAAGAAGGTGTAATAGCATCTGGAAAAACTACCTTAAATTCTAAAGCAGCAGCTATTCAAATTACAAAAGGAACTGCACCTTTTCAGGTATTTGTAAATAACAAACTTGTTTTTGATACGTATGCACCAGAATTTATGGTTCCTATTAAAAATGGTGATGTTGTTGCCGTTAAAACTGCGGTTACTTGTGAAGGAGTTTACTCAAAAAAAATAAATTTATTAGAAGAAATAATTGCATACCCAAATCCTACACAAGGTCCATTTGAAATAACATTACCAACAACTAAAAAAGAGGTGACAATTGAAATTTACAATGTACAATCTCAATTAATTTCATCTAAAGCATATCCTGTTTTATATGGAAAAGTGCAGCTTAACTTAGAAAATAATCCATCTGGATTGTATTTTGCAAAAGTATATTTAGAAGATGTTAAACTATTAAAAATAGTGAAACAATAAACTCTTTAACATTAAAGATTTAGAATACACTTAAAAATTTAAATTAAATCTTTAGGGTTTAATCCGTTTTAAAATTCCAAGTTTGTCCAATTGTTCGACCACCTTTATCATCTTCAACAACAACTTTCCAATAATAATTTTTAGACGATTCAGTGACAACGCTGAAAGTATTAATAATTAGATTTTCCGCTATTTTTACATTAGGCGGATTATTTATTCCAAAAAAAACATCAAATAGTAAAGGGTCATTATCAACGTCATTTGCTGTCCATTCTAATGAAATTATCGTTGTATCTTGAATTGAATTTAATGTAGGCGCCACAAGAAATGGAGAAAAGGGAAGGTGATTTAATTCACCTTCCCTATCAGTATAAAAACTAAATACAGATGAAAAACTACTTTCTAAATTTTTACTGTCAATAGATTTTACACGCCAATAATAAGTACGTCCTTTGCTTAAAGATATAGTTTGTTCTGTAAAAGAACTATTTAAAGAATGAACAATTTGAGTAAACAAATTATCATCTGCTACTTGAATCTGGTATGTTAAAACATCTCCTTCTGGATCTATTGAAGGACTCCAATTAAAGTTCAATACATTATCTATACATAACAAATTGTCCGTTGGAAATATTAATAAAGGTATAGATGGCGCTTTGTTTACAGGCGTTGGAATTGGTATTTCATCTCCTCCATTACCTCCTCCACATGACCAAATTATTGTACAAAACAATAGAATAAACTTAACTTTCTTCATGGTAGTTATTGTTTTATAATTTTTAAAGTAACTACGTTCTCTAAATAAATTTTAATAATATAAATTGCTGCAGCTTTGTTCTCAATATTCATTTGAACTTTTCCGTTTATCACTTCATAATTTTCACTCGAAATTAATTGTGAGTTCAAAGTATATACTTCAATTTTAACATTCTCTAATAAAATAGGAACCAAAATTTCAAATTTACCTTTTGTTGGATTTGGGTAAACTAATAACTCATCAAATAAATCAACTGCTTTTATTAATGTTCCTTCACAAGTATTTGCTGTTTTAACTTCAATTTGGTCTCCATGTTTTACAATAAAATTAAACGATGAATTACCTGTTTTAAACAATTCTTTTCCGTTAATAAAAATAGTATAAGGAGCTGTTCCTTCAATTATTTCAACGGTTGCTAGATTTGATTCTATACTTGATTTTGCTGAAATTATTATTCCAGAATCAATTACTATTGCATAACATTGTGAGAAATTATCATAATCTGGAATTGAGATACAAAATTCATAATTGCCTGCTGATAGTTCTGAAACTGTAATGTCTTTTGTAAAATTATAATTTGTCCCATTAATTGAAAAAATATAATTATAATTCATATTTAATGCTGAAATAAATAGTTCTCCATTACTTTTATTTGGACATGATTCACTTAATGTTTCAATAGTAAAATTATTTGATGGTAAAAAGAAGCAACCGTTGGAATCTACGGCTTCTCCATATGGTGTTTCAGGACATAAATCTATATCATTCATAATACCATCCTCATCATCATCTAGTTGGCTTTCCGAACAACCATTGGAATCTACTGCTTCTCCAATTGCTGTATCTGGGCATAAATCTATATTATTCATAATACCATCCTCATCATCATCATCATCATCGTCTAATTGGCTTTCTGCACAGCCATTAGAATCTACTACTTCTCCAATTGCTGTATCCGGACATAAATCTATATCATTCATAATACCATCCTCATCTTCATCCAATTGGCTTTCTGAACAACCATTAAAATCTACTGCTTCTCCAATTGGAGTATTTGGGCATAAATCTGTATCATTCATAATGCCATCCTCATCATCATCTGGTTCGCTTTCTGAACAATCTATACTATAACTAGTTGTCTCATCTTTCTCCCAGTCAATAGGAATTTCATTAATTATTGATTGATTCACTTGAATACAAGCTAATTTAGAATTATTTAGGGCATTTAAATAAATTAATTTTGTGTTATTAGTTAGGTCAATTGCTCCTGAAATCTGATTATTTTTAATTATTAAATCTAATAACTCAATATTATTAAAAACCTCTAGACCAGTCAGTTGATTTTCTTCACAATCTAAATAATTTAAATCTAGATTATTACTTACATCTACACTTACCAATTGATTTAGCCAAACCACCAATGTAGTTAACAAACTATTTTCACTTACATCAAGTGCTGTTAAATTGTTATTGTAACAGTCTAATTCTTTTAACGCACTATTTTTACTCACATCTATACTTGTCAATAAATTAGCTCCGCAAAACAGAGTATGTAAAGCTGTATTGCTGCTTAAATTTAAACTTGAAATTTCGTTATCTTCACAATCTAAATATTCTAAATCAATATTCGTATTTAAATTTAGACTCTTAACATTATTTATCCATATGACTAACCTAGTCAACAAAACATTTTTACTTACATCTATTGAGGTTAGTTGATTCCAACTACAATCTAATTCAGTTAAAACTATATTCTTACTTACATCTAAATTTGTGAGTGAATTTACACCACAGTATAAGGTTTCTAAAGCTGTATTGTTACTTATTTCTAAACTACTAAGTTCATTATCTTCACAATCTAAATATTGTAATAATTTATTTGAATTTACATCTATAGCTGTTATTTTATTTAGCCATACTATTAATGAAGTTAATAATGTGTTTTTAGTTACATCAATGTTAGTTAATTGATTGTTGTAGCAGTCTAATTCAGTTAAAGCAATATTTTTACTCACATCTAGAGTTGTGAGTGAATTTACACCACAATATAAAGATTCTAAGTTTGTGTTATTACTTAAATTTAAAGCAGTTAGGTAATTTTCTTCACAGTCTAAATATTGCAAAGCTTTGTTTGTGCTTAAAGATAAACTTGTTAATTTATTTAGCCAAACAATTAATGCCGTTAATTCGGTATTATTACTCACATCAATTGATGTTAATTGATTGTTGTAGCAATCTAATTCATATAGAGCAATATTTTTACTTACATCTAAATTTGTTAATAAATTAACGCCACAATATAAAGATTCTAAAGCTGTATTGTTTTCTAAATATAAACTGCTAAGTTCATTTCCCTCGCAGTCTAAGTACACTAAATTTTTATTGGAACTCAAATTAATACTTTTAATCTTATTGTAATAAAAATATAATTCTGTTAAAGCTGTATTGTTAGTTACATTTAAACTAGTTAATAAATTTATACCACAATACAGCGTTTCTAAATATTTATTGTTATTAGTATTTAGATAGGAAAGTTGGTTATTATCACAATCTAAATATGTCAAATCTAAATTTGCACTAATATCTAAACTTGTAAGTCCATTTAACCAAACCACTAAAGTTGTTAATTTAGCATTTTTACTTACATCTATTGAAGTTATTTGATTGTTAAAACAATCTACTTCAAGTAAAGCAATATTTTTACTAATATTTAAATTTGTGAGAAAATTTACCCCACAATATAAAGTTTTTAAAGCAGTATTATTACTTATATCTAACTCTGAAAGTTGATTATCTTCACAATCCAAATACGTTAAAGCCAAATTTTTGCTAATATCTAAACTTAAAAGTTGATTTTTCCAAAGTGTTAATTGTTTTAATGCTGTGTTTTTACTTAAATTTATTGTAGAAATTAGATTATCAAAGCAGTTTAATTCTGTAAGTTCAATAAAATCTTCAATTCCAGTTAAATCACTAATTCCCTTTGACTCTAAATCTAATGAATTGATTTTATTAATATTACTTGTAAGCACATAATTATCCAGTACATTATCATAACCTAAATCTATTAATGCTTGCTCAAAATTGTCATCAGGTATAAATGTTTGATTTATAAATGTATTTTTAGAAAGGGCATTACTTATTAAAAAAAATGCTAATACGAAAGTTATATAATTCTTTTTCAAAACTGTAAAAATTATTTTTTATAGCTTGAAATTACAATCAGAAAGTATGATAACTAATGATATTCATCAATTTGATTGGTGATATAAATCATAATTTATATTTGATGAATTGAACTATTTTATAAAATATCTTTGCTCATAAAAATTTAGAAAAACCTTTAAAGTAAGACGATTTTATTGAACGATTATTTATAAAAATTATACTAAATCAATATTTTTTGAAGTTTAAAAAACTTTAAAATAGTTTAAACTAATATTAATATTTTTTCTTAGCAAATAATATCCATAAAAAAAACCCTCTTAAGCTGGGCGCTCAGAGGGAAAATTGCTATGAAAAAGATATAGATAACTAAATCTATGTGACAAAAGTAACTTAAGTAACATAACTAAACTATGATTTAAATCATTCTTCTTAAAATTCATAATAAAAGCTTCCAAAAAAAAATAAACTTTTGTATGAATTTATGAATACGCATAAAAAATCCCACTATTTCTAGTAGGATTTGATGTTTTATAATATCATTCTTTTTAAAAAACTATTAGTTCAATACTTCCAGCATCTTTTATTTCACCCACAATTACTGTTATATCCTCTAATTCAAACTTAACATATCCTTCAATTTCAATCTCAATTTCATAATTAGTTGGAGGTAAACCTTCAAAAATAAAATAACCTTCTTCATTTGTAGTTGTGGTTGCAATTGGTTCATCTCCTTCATTTGCACCAGATTTATACAATTCCACTACAACATTGTTTAATTGAACTGCTCCTTCAACACCATCATCTGTTTTAGCTCCTGTTACAACGCCTTCTATACTTCCTGAGTTTGTTTCTGCTTCAACTCTAATTACAGGCTTTAAAATATACTTATCAGATCCTGTTTTTACAATTGATTTTTGAACATCCCAATCCAAAATAAAAGTATAAGAAAACCCTGCTTCTAATTCTTCATTTAAATTTAATTTTAACCCCGATTGTTGAGCGCTTGGTGTATCAAGAGAAAATGTTTCTCCTTCTCCCTCAATTTCACCTTCTATTTTAACAGTGTTTCCATCTCCTAAAACCAATCTAATTTGTTTTAAGGTTCCTGCTGGAATAATTTCATTTGACAATACCAAATTAACTCCACCTACAAGTTCTGTTAAATTAACTAGTTGTGCTCCTTCAAAACTTTCAAAACTTCTCCATCCTTCTTCATCTTCTGAATTATTATATTGAACATCAATTATATTAACATTTACCTCTAAATAATCACCAGGTAAATCAACTAATTTTAATTGAACCCTTGCAGTTCTGCTATCTGTATCATCACTGTCACAACTTTGAAATCCAATCATTACAACCATTATTGCAATGGCTGTAAAATAAATTTTTTTTAACATTATCTCTTTTAATTTTTAATTAAACATTTATTTTTAGTGCAAAGATAGGCTCTTGTCAGGAGAAGACCGTTACATAATTTAATTGTATAGTTATATAACCCACACTTTAGATTCACCTAAACATTTATTTTATAATATTTTTTTTGTGCAAATAACTACCATCCATACTGTATAACTTGATATTCTCCAAAAACCATACCAACAGAACGTTTTCAAATTAAGATTTAGTATTTGACTGTATGTCATTTTGAAATAAAGCTCACTCGTTGTTATAATGTAAGATTAATATTTGACATAAAAAAATTTACTTTTTCTGGCAGGGCTTCTGTTCTTTAGGCAATGAGGGCTTACTTTAGTGGTTCATTATATCATCCATTAAAATTAGGACATGTAACCTCACTAGAATCTATTAATTTGATTTTTAACTATTTATAATTAAAAAAAATTATATAAAATTGTAATTTAGTTTTTCCCTTTTATAAAATATTTAGTACATTTAGTATCCCCATAAAAAAAATTGCACCCCTATTTTAATGTTTATAAAACCCTGTTAGTAACCTCAATTCTAAAATTGAATTATTAATTTAAATTTATATATCATGAAAAAGTTTTATTATTTATTAGCAGGTATAACTATGATACTTGTAACCATTATTGCTTGTGAAAAAGCTTCTATAGAGATAGAAGAATTACAAGCTGTGCAAAATGGAGAATTATTATTATCTAAAGGTGACCAAGTAACATCAGCTAAAGGTGAAAAGGAAAAGGTGAATATTTGCCACTGGGATGCTGAAAATGAAATGTACGTATCAATTTCAATAGCTCCAGAAGCTGTAGTAAAACATCTGGCTAATCATATGACAGATTATGGTACACATGTAGAAAAAGATAAGTATCCTTTTTCTACAGAAGGTTATTATATTATTCATCGTGATAATGGAGCTGTTTTAAACATCAGAATTCATCCTGATGGGACCATTACTGGTTCTGGATATACTTCGAATGGTCCTATAGATCCACAAACATACTTAGGAACTGTAACTGTATTTGAAGATCACACCATATTATTGGTAGTTTCTCAATCTCCCCAAGGAGGCACACATAAAATAAAAGGAATTGTCTCTGAATGTGATGGTATTATTGAATTTACAAACGATTACACTTTAATTGAATAAAGCCTTAATTATAATCTAACAATATTAATTAACCAACCATCCCCACAAGATTGGTTATTATAAACAAAAAATCCTACTATTTCTAGTAGGATTTTACTTTGGTGGGCAATGAGGGATTCGAACCCCCGACCCCCTCGGTGTAAACGAGGTGCTCTGAACCAACTGAGCTAATTGCCCTAAGCGGATGCAAATATATAATACATTTCTTATTACACAAAGCTTTTTATTAAAAATTTTATTTATTTTTTTATCTATTTAAAAATTTAAAAATAACTATAAAAAAACGCTGAACCAACTAGTTCAGCGTCAATAATATAATTTAAAATTCTATTATTTTACTAATTCTGGTACATTGGAATAAATGTAGTCTCCATGACCAGCAAATATTTTATTGTACCCTTTAAAAAACTCTTTTCTCTTATCCTCATCCGACCAATGCTCATTAATAAGTCTACCTTCTTCTTCAAAAGATTTCTCTATATCTCCTAAACTTTCAAAAGCAAATGCTTCAATCATGTCATTACTATCTACTCCCCATCTATGGACATGAGTATAATAACCCTTTATATAGTCATTTTTCATAGTCACATTCTCGAAATACTCATTCCAGCCTGAACCTCCACCAGATCCTCTTTTGTTTACTTTAACATAAAAAATTAATGGTTTCTCCCCATCTAACTTTGTAGGTTTAGAATAACGTGTAGTCATATATATTTCATCACTATGATGATTAGAGTAATAACTGGCTTTTTTATCAAAAAAAGCATCTCTTTCCTCTTCATTTGGCCAAGCTTCATCTATTAATTTATTTGTAACTTCAGTAGCATTATTAATATCTTCCCAGTTTTTATAAATCGTAACTAATTTTACTTCAGAATCATCTGGAGTGAAATAATGAAAATAAACTCCGTACCCTAAGATTAGATCATTTTTCATGGTCACATTATCAAAGTATTCCTTTTCAGTTTTCATCCAATCTGAAAAATCAACATTGGGATCACTACTCCTGTGAACCGTTGTTACAACCATATAAGCCGGTTTGAATTCCTCTTTTTTAGCCTCTTGGGAATACAATTTTGAAGTAAACATAATTGATAATACAAAAATCCCAAGCAATAAATTTTTAATTGTTTTCATAATATATATAATTTAGTTAGTATTCAAAAGCAAATTATTAATGAAACAAATAATAAAATAATTTTCAATGAAAAAAGGAGTATTATATATAAAAATAATTCATTGAGCGATTGTTAAATCAATAATTTTTAGGAGTTTATTTTAGAAATATATCACTTTTTATTTTAATAAAAAAACATATTGATAAAATTAAATACAGACTGCTATTAAAAACACAAATTACCATATCATTTATACTACAACAAAAGTACTTTCTACTATAAAAATTAAATTATCTTTATCTGCTGTCTTTAAAGCTTCAGAATAAGCCTGTTCAACGGAATTCTAAACTTTTCCTTTTAAACTGAATTGAATAGATTGTTGCTGAAGTATTTTAGCTTCTAGACCTCTCGGAATATTTGGTTTACAAAAAAAATATGTAGAATTATTCTGAAACATTGGAAGAATTCCTTATAATTCTTCCAATGTTTCTCTTTCAAATATATAGTGTAATTTATTAAACTTCTCTAGTTGTAATTGAAATAAAACAAATTTTACTTATGAAGCTCGGGCACATTTCTATAAATAAAGTCACCATGCCTGGTAAATAGCTTATCATACTCTTTAAAAAATGCTTCTCTTGCTTTCTCATCGCTCCAATGCTCATTAATTAATCTCTCATTTTCTTGAAAAGATTTCTCAATATCAGCAAAATTATCAAATACAAACATCTCAATAGCATCCTTACTATTAGAGCCCCATCTATGTCTATGTGTGTAATAACCTTTAATATATGAATTTTTCATTGTCACGTTTTCAAAATATTCTTTAAACCCAGATCCTCCATCACCTAATTCATTTCTTTTTAAATAGTAAATTAAGGGCTTGTCCGATTTAGATTCCAACTCTTTAGTATAAGGTAATGAAACATAAATTTCATCACTATGCTCATCTTCATAATGATTATTTTGCTTTTTTAAAAAATTACTTTTTTCTTCAAGGTTTGGCCAAGCTTCATCAATCAATTTACCCGTAATCTGAGTAGCCTTTTCAATATCAGCCCAATTTTTATATATGCTAACTAATAATACTTCCGAGTCATCAGGAGTGAAATAATGAAAATAAACTCCTGATCCAATAATTAAATCATTCTTCATAATTACCTTATCAAAATATTCCTTTTCAATTTTCAACCACTCACCAAAATCATTATCAGGATCCATAATTCTTTGAGTTTTTGTTACTGTAATAAATACAGGTTTAAATGTTTCTGCCACATCCTTTTCAGATTTTTCTTGCCCATTAGCTTTAATGTTAAATAAAAATGTAATGGCCATTACTCCTAAGAAAATTTTTTTTATTGTTCTCATAATATTTGTAGTTTAGTTAGCATCTAAAACCCTATTTAAAGATAAATATAATAGACTGCCGTATTTTGAAAAATTAATAGAATGGGTAATTTTATAAATTTAGATTAATAAAACTTACTCCTTAACATATGAGGTTAACACAAAGCAATAGTAAAAATGCAATTGCTTTTAAGATCAAATTATCAATAACAATTTAACATTTTTTTGCTAAAAAAAATAATTATTTATTTAAAAAGATAAAAATAAAGGTGAAAGATCTCGTTAATCATATTACTTCAGCAATTACAAAAGTACTTCCTCCAATAAAAATAAGATCTTCATTTTTCGCATTTTTTAAAGCATTTTTATAAGCTCCTTGGACTGAATTATAAATAGCTCCGTTTAAACCATAAGGAGCACATTTTTGCTGTAATTCTGGAGCTTCTAATCCTCTCGGAATATTTGGTTTGCAAAAATAATAGGTTGCGCTTTTAGGAAATATTGGAAGTATTTCTTTTAAGTCTTTATCGTTTACAACTCCAAATACAAAGTGTAACTCATTAAATTTCTCTTGGTGTAATTGTTTTAAAACATAGGTCAACCCTTCTTTATTATGACCCGTATCACATATTGTCTTTGGCTGTTGATTTAAAATTTGCCATCTCCCCAAAAGTCCTGTATTTTTTTTTACATTTAACAGCCCTTTTTTTAAATTTTCTTCTGAAATAGTAAAACCCTTATCTTTTAATACTTCAATAGTTTTTACAACGTTTTTTAAATTATGTTGTTGGTAAGTTCCTTTTAAATCTGTTTCAAAATTTGATGCATTCACATTTGATGCTAAAAACAATGGGGCATTATTTTCTTTTGCTATTTTTTCAAAAACAGGAAATACTTCTTTTTGAAATTCACCAATTACAACTGGAATATTTGACTTTATAATTCCTGCTTTTTCAAAAGCAATTTCTGGTAATGTTTCACCTAAAAACTGTGTATGATCTAAACCAATATTTGTAATTACTGAAATTTCTGGAGTTATAATATTTGTAGAATCTAACCTTCCTCCTAAGCCTACTTCAATAATTGCAATATCCACGTGTTGTTTTGCGAAATAATCGAATGCTAAACCAACAGTCATTTCAAAAAAAGACAATTTATAAGTTGAAAAGAATTCGCTATTTTTTTTAATGAAATTTATAACATCAATTTTCTTAATAACTTTCCCATTAACTCTTATACGTTCTCTAAAATCTTTTAAATGTGGTGATGTGTACAAACCAACCTTGTACCCAGATTCTTGTAAAACAGAAGCCAACATATGACTTGTGGAACCTTTGCCATTAGTACCAGCAACGTGAATGGTTTTAAACTTTTTTTCGGGATAATATAAATGCCTAGACAATGCTAAACTGTTGGTTAAATCTTTTTTAAAGGCTGTTTGTCCTTGCCGTTGATACATTGGCAATTGAGAAAACATCCAATTGAGGGTGTTGTTATAATCCATTAAAAATTATTGAGATAATGAAAACCTATATTTTATAGTTCCTACTTGTTTTGATGGCGCATTCGCATCTGCTTGCCAGGTTGTTTTTAAGGCAGCTACTTTCGCTTGGGTTAGTAAACAACTTGCCGTATTAGTTGAGCCTTTAACTCCAGCGGTAGCTTTAATTACCCGTCCGTTTGTATCTACTTCAATCCTAACAACAACTAAACCTTCTTCGTTACAAATGTAGTTTGGTTTTGGTTTACTTAATGGTTTTCTTCCTCCTAAATTATAATCTCCATTTCCACCACTACCACCATTTCCATAATAACCATCAGCATTTGGGTCTCCTGTAATTTTACCTTTATCACCGGCTTCATTATCATTTCCCTCACCTCCTGTTGCTGTTCCTTCTGAATTACTAACACCACCAATTAAAGCGTCTAGTTTTCTTCTTTTAGCCGCTTCCTCTGCTTTTTGCTTAGCGATTGCTGCTTGTCTTTCTTGCTCTATTCTTTCTTTTTCTAATTGGGCTTTTTTAGCCATTTCATCAGCCTTTTTCTTAACTTCTTGCGCTTTTTTTATTGCAATTGATTCTTCGGATTCTTGTGTTGCAACATCTTCAGAAACTTCTTGTACTTCTTCAACTGTACGCTCTTCTACAATTTCTTCTTGAACCTCCTGTTTTACTTCTTCAATTTTCTCTTCAGTCTTTTCTGGTGCTGGAGCCAGCGGTTCTTTAGGCTGTACATTTCCTTGCCCAACATTTGAAGTTCCAAAATTTACTGCAATTCCATATTCTTTTGGTGGGTCTAAATAGGTCATCCCAACAAAAAATAATAAAACTAAGAGCAAACTCATAATAACGGTTGTTATAGCTGCGGATTTTCTTTTATGTTTTGTATTTAAAAAACTGAACATTTTTTATTTTGGTCTAACTGCTAATATTACTTTAAATCTGTTTCTGTTGGCAATGTCCATAATTTTTACTGCTTTTTCAATAGGAACTCCTTCCTCGGCACGTAAAACTATAGTTGGATTATCTTTACCTGCTAATAAACTTAATAATCTTTGCTCCAAGCTGCTCTCATTCACTCTTTTACTATCAATAAAATAGGTTAAATTTTTAGTAATACTTACAGCTGTTGACTGTCTGTTTTCGGTTTTACCGCTTGCTTTTGGTAATAAAATGTCCAAAGCACTTGTTGTAACCAATGTTGAAGTAATCATAAAAAAGATAAGGAGCAAAAACACAATATCCGTCATAGACGACATATTAAAATTCGGATTTATTTTATTTCTACCTCTAATATCCATATATTAATTTTTGTTGAATGGTTTAATTGTTGAATAGTTTGTTTATTATGCTTTACTGAGTTCCATTTTATATATAAAACTTAATAGTTAAACCTTTAAACTATTCCACATTTTTAAATAGGTTCATTTAATAAATCTAAAAACTCTACAGATTTTGCTTCCATTTCGTATACAACTTTATTAGTTCTAACCACTAAATGGTTGTATTGTATGTATGAAATAATCCCTACAATTAATCCTGCCACAGTAGTTGTCATTGCAGTATATAATCCATCAGAAAGCATTTTAATATCAATTTGCCCACCCGCATTTGCAATTTCATGAATTGCTATAATCATACCAATTACAGTACCTAAAAATCCAATCATAGGTGCCGCACCAGCAATAGTTGCTAATACTGGGACATTCTTTTCTAATTTATAAATCTCTAATCTCCCAGCATTTTCAATTGCTGTATTAATATCTGCTAACGGTTTTCCAATTCTAGAGATTCCTTTTTCAATTAAATGTGAAGCTGGAGAATTAACTTGTGCACATAGAACTTTTGCTGAATCTAATTTTCCATGCGAAACGTGGTCTCTAATTTGGTTCATAAAATTACTATCGGTTTTTGAAGCCGCTTTAATGGCAAAAAACCGCTCAAAATAAATGTAAAGTGCAACGGCCAATAATACAATTAAAATGGCAATAATAACCTGACCTCCAACGCCTCCATCCATAATTAATTTATAGATTGAAAGTGTTTTTTCTTCAGAAATAGTTTCATTCAACAACTCTTCTGAATTTTGTAGCATTGTTAATAACATAGATTTTTCTTTATTTTATTTTTCTTAAACGAGAATAATACTTTAAAATTGTCTTAAAAGCATAAATGCTATTGCTCCAACAACAAAACCTATTGCAGCTAACCAGGCAATATTTTTAAAATACCAAAAGAAATTTATTTTTTCCATTCCCATCGCTACAACTCCTGCTGCTGAACCAATAATTAACATACTTCCTCCTGTACCGGCAGAATATGCAATAAAATGCCATATATGATCATCTACTGGTTGCTGGAACATTCCCATACTCGCTGCGACTAACGGTACATTATCAACTACTGCAGAACCAACTCCTAACAACATAATTACAATATCTGTATTTGGAATAATTACTTTTAACGATTCAGCACCCAAAAATAACATCCCTAAAGATTCTAATGCTGCAACCGCCATTAAAATACCAAAGAAAAATAATACACTTGGCATTTCTATTCTTGACAATGATCTATGAATTGGACTATGAAATCCGTGAGAATCATCTCCTTCCTTATCAATAGCCCGTGAAATACTAAATTGAGATCTACTATAAATCTCTGCAAAAATACCTACAACAGATAAAGACAGCATCATACCAACATACGGCGGTAAATGAGTAACTGTTTTAAAAATTGGAACAAAAATTATTGCTGATAAACCTAGATACAACATTGTTGGCCCATAACTACTGGTTACTTCTGTTTCCTTTCCTTCAACAATATCTAAATTACCTTTAAAAGGTTTTAAAAATGATGCAATAAATACAGGAACTACAACACATAGTAATGAAGGAATAATTAAATATTCTACTAATTTTAAAGTTGTTACTTTATTCCCAATCCATAACATTGTAGTTGTAACGTCACCAATTGGAGACCAAGCTCCTCCAGCATTTGCAGCAATTACTATTAATCCTGCAAACCATATTCGTGTATTTCTGTCATTAATAATTTTCTGTAAAATTGTTATTAGTACAATGGTAGCTGTTAAATTATCAATAATAGCAGATAAAATAAATGCTAAAGTAGCAAAAATCCATAATAATTTTTTCTTATTCTTTGTTTTAATATAATTTTTAAATGTCGCGAAACCATTAAAATAATCAATAATTTCAACAATCGTCATTGCACCTAATAAGAAGAATAAAATCTCAGCAGTTTTTCCTAAATGATGCAATAAAGTCTCTTCTAACAAATGATGTTTTTCTTCACTTGTAAAACTAGCAAAACCTTCAACTAATGTATGAGCTCCAGAATCAAACCAATTTGCAAAATTATCAATTCCAAAAGCCACCATTGCCCATAAAATAGACATCATAGCTAAAGCAGGAATTAACTTGTCTAATTTTAAATTATGTTCTAAAGTAATTGCTAAATATCCTACTATAAATATTATAATAATAAGCGTTTCCATTGAGGTTTCTGTAAATTAATTTGGTTAATATATTAGTTTGAAAGTACTTTTTAAAAGACCTACAAATATAGTAAAAACTTATGTGGCTTTTAAAAGTTTTTGCAACAACAATTATTTTTTAAATATAAACCGATTCGTATTTCATCTCATTTATAGATTTAATAAAAATTAACCTAAAAAAGACTTATATTTGTGTAATAGCGAACTTATTACAAATAACTTTATCAATTATGAATTTTAACTTAACAGAAGAGCAAATAATGATACGTGATGCTGCTCGAGATTTTGCCAAAAACGAACTATTACCCGGTGTAATTCAACGTGATGATGAGCAACAATTTCCTGCAGAACAAATAAAAAAAATGGGCGAACTCGGTTTCTTAGGAATGATGGTAGACCCAAAATACGGAGGTAGCGGTTTAGATACCGTTTCATATGTATTAGCTATGGAAGAGATTTCTAAAGTAGACGCTTCAGCTTCAGTGGTTATGTCTGTAAACAACTCTTTAGTTTGTTGGGGATTGGAAACTTATGGAACTGAAGAGCAAAAACAAAAGTATTTAGTTCCATTGGCAACTGGCGAAATAATTGGAGCATTTTGCTTAAGTGAACCAGAAGCAGGTTCTGATGCTACTTCGCAAAAAACAACTGCCATTGATAAAGGTGATCACTACCTTTTAAACGGAACAAAAAACTGGATTACTAACGGTGGAACTGCTAGCGTATATTTAGTAATAGCTCAAACCGATGTTGAAAAGGGACATAAAGGCATAAATGCTTTAATTGTTGAAAAAGGAATGGAAGGTTTTGCTGTTGGTACAAAAGAAAATAAATTAGGAATTCGAGGTTCCGATACACATTCTTTAATGTTTACTGATGTAAAAGTTCCAAAGAAAAATAGAATTGGAGAAGACGGTTTTGGTTTTAAATTCGCTATGAAAACACTAGCAGGAGGAAGAATCGGAATTGCCTCACAAGCTTTAGGAATTGCTTCTGGCGCTTATGAATTGGCTTTAAAATACTCTAAAGAGCGTAAAGCTTTTGGAAAAGAAATTAGCAAACATCAGGCAATTGCCTTCAAATTAGCTGATATGGTTACCCAGATTGAAGCTGCACGTATGTTGTGTATAAAAGCTGCTTGGGAAAAAGATCAAAAATTAAATTACGATTTAAGCGGTGCAATGGCCAAATTATATGCAGCTGATATGGCTATGGCAGTTACTGTTGAAGCTGTTCAAATTCACGGAGGTTATGGGTTTGTAAAAGAATACCACGTTGAGCGTTTAATGCGTGATGCGAAAATTACACAAATTTATGAGGGTACTTCCGAAATTCAAAAAATTGTTATTTCAAGAAGTGTTTTACAAGATTAAAATATTTTGGACGTGCCGGCAATTAAAATTGCCGTTGCGTCTTTCATTAAATCTTTTGCTCAAAAGAAAATACCTATCACTCTTTTAACTTTTATAAAAAAATACACGTTTTTGACCATAAAAGAATAAGTTCCTTTCTAATTGCTTTGTCTTATTAATTTACATCTACAAATGTCTATTTATGTATTCTCTTCAGAGCATCTTTTCGAATCCTTAAAACTATTAAGTTATCATATCATTAACAAACAAACTTTTCTTCATTTCATATTTCAATACTCCAGTCTATTGCTTTAAAATTTCCTATTAAGTATTGGCACCCATCACTTTTTAAATGTTGTTTTATAATAATGAATATTATTTAGCAAAAAAATATCACAAACTATTAATGAATGAACATTTATTCATATATTTGCAACCGGAAATTAATATTAAAACTTATGGCACGAAAAATAGATGAAGATAAATTAGCTCGTATTAAACAAGCAACTATGAAAACAATTGTTGATTGTGGAATAGAAAAAGCAACTATTGCTATGATTGCTAAAAACGCAAACGTTAGCGGCGGTTATTTATATAGACTTTATAGCGGAAAACAAGCACTAATTAATGAATTATATTACGATAAAGTAACGGCGTTAATTGGTGAATTAGAATTTTTAATCAGCTTAAAACATACTAGCATTGCACCTATTATAAAAACCTTTATTCAAAATAGAATTGTATATGCTATAAACGAGTCTGAAGCATCAAAATTCTTCTATCAATTACTTCATAATGATAATTTTATATTACCTGATATTTTAAAAGAAAAGAGTATTTCATTAATGAAACAAATTCTTACTATTGGTCAAAAATCTGGTGAAATAGGTAAAAACGTTGAATTATTAGATATGAACTATCATGTTTTCATGTATGTAATAGATTATATTCATTTTAAAAGAACCAACTTTTTAGGAATTGAAAAAACATCAAATAATGACGTTAATTATTTAACCGATAACATTTTAAATATATTAAAAAAAGATTGTTAATAATGCTTACTAATTTAAAATTGATATTAAAACCCACTGCAAAAATAATAACTATTCTTATAGTATTTATTACAACTAGTATTTCCTCTCAGGAATTATCACTAAAAGAAGCATACAATTTAATGCTTTCTAAAAATGGAGATTTAAATGCTTGGAGACAAGAAGTTTATGCTAAGCTTGAAGAACAAAAAGCTGTAAAAGGTTTACGATACCCTTCACTAAGCCTTTCTGCTACTTATTTAAATTTAGACAATGACATTGCCGTAGATTTAAATGAACAACGTGCTTTGGTTGGTGGAATTATTGGAGTGTCTGACCCTGAGATGTTAGGCGATTGGAATTTTACATTACAACAAAAAAATTTAGGTTTTGCATCAGCAGATATTGAATGGCCAATATTTACAGGTGGCAAAATAAATGCTGCAACTAAAGCTTCCAAAATAAATTATGAGCTTTCCGAAAATCATCATAAAATAAAAGAAAATGCTTTAACCATTAAGTTAATAGATTATTATTTTAAACTTAAACTAGCCAAAGAAGCAGAAGATTTACGCCAAAAAGTTTATGAAACTATAAAATTACACAGCGATCATGCAACTAAATTATTCGAAAACGGGATTATCCCTGAAGTAGAAACTTTAAACGCAAAAGTTGCTTTATCAAATGCAAAACGAGAATTATTAGCTGCGCAAAAAGATGTGTCTTTAGCAACCACAGCTATCAAAAATTTAATTGGAGGAGAGAATTTTAATATAATTTCAACCAATTTTATAAATCCTACTATTCAAACTTCATTAAGTGATTTTCAAAATGAAATGATTCAAGAAAATGAACAACTTAAATTTTTAGAAAAAAATGAGGAATTAGCAAAAGTTGGTGTAAAAGTTGAAAACAGCGAATATTTTCCAAAAGTAGCTCTATTTGGTAAACACACTTTCTGGAAAGACAATCTATCACTATTAGAAACAAAATGGATGATAGGTGTTGGCGCAACTTGGGAATTATTCAACGGTTTTGAAAGAGAACATAAAGTTAAGGCTGCTAAACATAAAGTTTTGCAAGTGCAAGAATTAGAAAAGCAGGCTAAATTAAATTTATTAACCTATACCGAAAAATTGTATAACGATTTAGAAAAACAACGGGAACAATATGAAAGTTTAGATACTGATGAGTCACTAGCTGAAAAATTAAAATTTATGCGAACCCGTGCTTTTGAAGAAGGCACAGGAACTTCTCTCGAAGTAATTGATGCTACTTTACAACTAACTCAAATTAAATTATTTAAAATAAAAGCACTTTACCATTACAATACAACCTACGGAGAATTAATGGTAAGCCTTAACAAAACAGAAAATTTCTTGAATAAAATATAATATCAAAAATGAAAAATTCAAAATTTATAAAATCCGCTGTCAGTATACTTATTATAACAATCTTAGTACTAATAGGAATTTGGTTTATTAGCAAACCAAAAACAATTATTTTACAAGGTAGAATTGAAGCTAAAGAAATATATTTATCCTCAAAACTACCAACACGTTTAAAATCTATTGACGTAAAAGAAGGTGCAAGCGTAACAAAAGGACAGTTATTAGCAACATTAGAAAGTCCAGAAATTGATGCTAAAGAATTACAAGCTATTGCAGCAAAAGATGCAGCAAATGCACAAAAAAACAAAGCTACAAACGGAGCTAGAAAAGAAGAAATTATTGCCTACAAAAGTTTGTATGAAAAAGCTACTGCAGGTGCTAATGTAATGCTGAAATCATACGAGCGTATTGAGAATTTGTTTAAAGATGGAGTTGTTTCAGCACAAAAAAAAGATGAGGTTTTCGCTAAAAAAGAAGCCGCTTTAAACGATCAAAAAGCCGCTTATAATAAATACCAAATAGCTTTAAAAGGTACAAGAACCGAAGATATTGATGCTGCTAGCGCATTGGTAAGAAAAGCTGAAGGTGCTATTTCAGAATTAGAAAGCTATAAAAGTGAACGTTATATAAAAAGCCCTATAGATGCTGAAGTTTTAAACTTTTTACCTGAAGAAGGTGAATTAATTGGTGCTGGTTATCCTGTAGCTCATTTAGTAGATTTATCAAACTCATATGCTATAGTAAATGTTAAAGAAACAGCTCTTTTCAATTTTAAAAAGGGTTCAACATTTAAAGCAACTATTCCTGCATTAAAAAACAAAGAAATAACTTTTGAAATTTACTATGTTGCTGCTTTGGGAGATTATGCAACTTGGAATGCAACTAAATCTACTGGCGATTTTGATATTAGAACTTTTGAAATAAAAGCAAGTCCAATAAGTCCTGAAACTGAATTACGACCAGGTATGAGCCTTTTAATTGATTACTCACAATTCAATAATTAAAAATGAAATCGTATTTACATATTGCAAAACGTGAATTTAGTATGTTATTTCATAACAGATCAATGTTTATTTTTGCAGTAATTTTACCTTTTATTTCTATGTTATTTTTTCACACCTTACTAGATAACGGTGTTGCAAGAGATTTACCCGTTGCTGTTGTTGATTTTGATAATTCTTCTATTTCTAGAAATATAATTAGTCAATTAGATGCGACACCCGAATTAAGAGTTGATTTTAAACCAATTAGCCAATTAGAAGGTGAAAGATTAATAAAAGAACTAAAAATTTATGGGTTGGTTATCATTCCTAAAAATTTAGGAAAAGATTTAAATCAAGGTAAACAAGTAACAATTACAAATCAATTTAATGGTAATTTATTATTGCCTTCTGGTTTAGAAGACAAAGCTTTTAAACGTGCAATTGGAACCATTTCAGCTGGAGTAAATGTTCAAAAACAACTAAAAAAAGGAATTTATATTGAACAAGCAAAAGCAAATTTTCAACCAATAACATCAAATAATCATGTACTTTCAAACCCGTACACCAATTATTCATATTATTTAAACTCTGGGTTTTTAACGCTCTTTTTTCAAATTTTTGTTATTTTAACTACCATTTATTGCTTTGGAAACGACCTAAAATATAATAAAGGTGAAAAATTATATAGTATAGGAAAGGGCAATGTAACAACCATTTTACTCGGTAAAATTACTCCATATACACTTTGGTTCTTTTTAGTTGGACTTATTATGTATTTTACCATGTTTGTTATTGGAGATTTCCCATTAAACGGAAATAAAGGTGGAGTTTTATTTTCTTTATTTCTTTTAATAATTACATCACAAGCTTTTGCTTTACTATTTGTATCAATTAGTAAAAGTTTTAGAGAAGCACTTACTTTTGGATCAGGATTTGCGGCTATTAGTTTATCTTTTTCAGGAATTACATTTCCAGTATTTGGAATGCCAAAAGTACTACAATGGATAAGTCAATTATTTCCATTTACGCATTTCTTCGATTTCTTTTTAGATCAAACACAAAGAGGAATTCCAATGTATTACTCTATGCATGCAATAACTGGATTGGTACTATTAACTATTGTACCAATATTACTAGGTTACCGTAAACTTAAAAAGCTTCTAATAAATGGGGCATTTCTTCAACGCATATAAAAAATGAAAAGTTTCTATAAAAAATACCATCGCGCTAAAATTTCATTTAAAAATTCATTTGTTAATGAATGGAATGCAATAAAATCAGACAAAGCTGTTGTAAGCACATTCTTATTAGTGGGATTTGTTATATTAATGGTTTATACGTACATCTATTCAAAAGAAGTAATTACGGAAGTTCCAGTAGCAATTGTAAATCAAGATGCCACTAAAACCAGTAGAGATTATATAGCAATGCTAAATGCTTCTGAAGGAATTAAAACAGTTTCTAATTATTCAGATATACAAGAAGCTAAAAATGATTACTACTCAAAAAAAGTAATGGGTATTGTTATTATTCCAAAAAACTTTGAAAAAAATTTAAGAAGTGGGAAACAAACTACAATAATCTCTTTTTCAGATGCTTCTAATATGGTTTTTTATAAAAAAGTGTTGGTTGATGTTACAGTAACTACAGGTAACTTTAATGCAGGAATTGTTGTAAAAAAAGAAATGTCTAAAGGAATCCCAATAGCTTATGCAAAGCAAAATTACGTACCAATACAAACTATTTCAACAAGTTTATTTAATACATCATCGGGGTATGCAACTTACATAATACCAATACTTACCGCCTTAATTATTCAATTAGTAATATTAATGGGAATTGGTATTTTAAATGGTTCCAGAAAAGAAGACAAAACAATACATACTAATTTTCCAAGATTGTTGCACAAAGCAGGTGCAATTCCAGTTTTGTTAGCAAAAGCAAGTTTATATTCATTAATATTTGCTGTTATTTTACCAATCCAAATTGGAATAATTTACGCAATATTTTCAATTCCAATACGAACTTCATTAATACTAGTATATCTTTTCTCATTACCTTATTTAACTTCGGTTGTCTTTTTAGGAATAGCAATTAGCTCACTTTTTAAAAGAAGAGAAGATTCCATCGTATTTTTAGTATTATTATCAATTCCTTCTTTAATGCTAAGTGGATTGTCTTTTCCTATGGAAGGGTTTTCAAGTTTCTACCAACAGTTAGCAAAACTATTACCATCAACTTCAGGAATAACCGGATTTATAAAATTAACTCAAATGAAAGCCTCTTTTAGTCAAGTATTAAGCGACTGGAGCCATCTTTGGTTACTAACATTAGTATATTTTATATTAGCAGTAATTACATTAAAAGTAAATGTTCGCAAAGAAAAAAGACATACTTCAAGCCTATAAAATAATAGATACTCTATTATATAATTCTTTGAGAAATAATAATCACAAAACGTTAACAATTTATAAGAGTATATTGTGATTATACTCTATCTAAATCCGCTTTCCAGTTTTTAATAGACTTCTTAATATTTTTTTCAGAAAGGTTTTCTTTTACAGCTCTTTCTGCTAATTCAACATACTCCTCATCCGAAGCAAAACGTAGCCCAATAATTTGACGCATCGTCAATTTTGAATTTAAAGTCTTACCTGTTAATAAATAATGTCTAAAATTTTCTTCAGCTCTAATAGCTCTATCCTGTGCTTTCAGAGCAAATGCTCTTGTAAAATACATAAAAAGTAAAAAAATAAATGGAATAAGCACTAACAAAGAAGCTCCATATAAATTCTCATCTGTTGCTTTTATTAAATTTCTTATAGCACCTATTAATAAAGCTACAATTGCTACAAATAAAATACCGTGAAATCCAAGAACCATTTTACTATGGTTACTGTAGTTTTGTTGTTTCATAAATATAATTTTAAAAGTTAAGTACTCTAAATATAGTCATTATTAATTACTATTATTTTAAAATAAGGCGAAAAAAAAACCTTCAATAATTAAATTGAAGGTTTTTCAAAAGAAAGGCGGTGACATACTCTCCCACCTAGTGGCAGT
>NZ_BMNS01000009.1:0-103565 GCF_014646675.1 Lutibacter litoralis
ACGTTACCTTATAATGCTGAATTGAAAGAAAAAAATAGTGCCAAAGAAATCGAGGTTACTAACAACACAGAAAATCAAGGTAAAAATTTAAAAATACTAATTGCTGAAGATGATGAAGTATCAGAAATGTTGCTTTCTATAAACGTAAGTGAGTTTAGCTATGAAATTATGAAAGCAAGTACGGGTACTGAAGTTGTTGAAATTTGCCGTAACAACCCAGATATTGATTTAATTATGATGGATATTCGAATGCCTGAAATGAATGGACTTGAAGCTACACGTCAAATAAGGAAATTTAACAAAGATATTGTTATAATAGCACAAACAGCTTACGGATTAACTGGCGATAGAGAAAAATCTTTGGATGCGGGATGTAATGATTATATAACAAAACCCATTAATAAACTTGAATTAGATTCACTAATACAAAAGCATAAATAGTAAACTGCATCAAAACAACAACTGTATAAATAATATCCTTTGATTTTCTTCTGTACTAATTTTAGATGATGTCCTAAATTAAATATTTTAAGAGAGGAAGGGTCTAACACCTAAATCTCAACACCCTGATATCATTGACGTTACAGCACCTACAATTACAAGGGTAACGCATAGGGTAACTGAATTATACTTATTGATTTTAAAGAACTTTGCATATCAAATATAGCAATTATTTGATTTACTTAATTTATAGATTAATATCACGAATAAAACATTTAACTAACAATAAGCTAAGAACTTCCTATGTTTTGATTTAAAAATCAAATACACCAATACAAGATAAAATATATTTTAAAATTTTAGTGTTAAATAATTAAGGGGCTACCTAGATTATTACTGTTAGGAAATTGTATAGAATCAGTGCAATGATATTTATCAGCCATGTTTATTACTTTAATTATTAATTTTATTTCATATATGTTTCATTTTTAAACTTAATTATTATGGTGGCAAGGGATTTTTCAAGTTCAAAATATTCCTACAAGGAGCTTAAAGAGCAGCTTAAAAAAGCTAAAAATGAACTAATTATTGAAAAAAATAGAAGGAATGAAAATGAATTACTATTTACCGAAACTAGTTCAATTGCAAAAGTAGGTGGATGGAAGTTAGACCTAACAACGAATAAATTAACTTGGACAAGGGAAGTTTATAATATTCACGAAGTAAATAAAGATTTTAAACCTACAGTTAAAAAAGCGGTTGATTTTTATTACGAGTCATCCAAGCAGATTATTCAGAGCGCACTTGACAAGGCAATTAAAACAGGGAATAAATTTGATACAAATTTAAAAATAAAAACTGCCAAGGGCAACATTAAAGATGTTCAAGCAATTGGTAAAGTCATCTTCAACAATGAAGGAAAGCCAGATGTTGTTTTTGGTACATTTCAGGATATCACTGAAAAGAAACAAAATGAAGATAAGATAATAAAAAACCAGTATTATTTATCCAAGGCACAAGAAATAGGTAAAATTGGTACGTGGGAACTAGATATTATTAACAACAAATTAGTATGGACTAAAGAAAACTATATCAATTTTGGATTAAAAAATGGAACTCAACTTACCTACAGTGTATTTTTAAACTGTATTCACCCAGACGACAGGGATTACGTAAATAGTGAATGGAATGCAGCCATAAAAGGTAAACCGTATGACATTGAACACAGAATTATTTCTGATGGAAAAGTAAAATGGCTCAGGGAAAAAGCGGAAGTAAAATTCGATGAAAATGGAAAAGCAATTTCAGCCATTGGTTTCACACAAGACATTACCAAATTCAAAGAGTTTGAACAAAACCTTGAAGAAAGTGAGAAACAGTATAAAACATTATTTAAAAATATTATTGATGAAATTCATTATTGGAAAGTAATCAAAGGCAAAAACGGAGAAATAAAAACATGGGAATTAGTAGATGTTAACCCATCAGCTTTAAAGGCTTGGAACAAAACAAAACAACAAGTTATCGGGAAAACAGTCAACGAAATTTTTGATAATGATACACAGAAACTTTTCATGCCAATAGTAAAAAAGATTTTTGAAACGGGGAAATCTTGTAGTTGGGAAACTTATTTTCCAGCAACTAAGCAGTTTTTATCTATGGATAGCATTCCATTAGGTGAATTCTTTATTTCCACGGGCAGGGACATTACAATAAGAAAGAAAGAAGAACAAAAATTATTAAAAGCCGAAGAACAAGCAAATAGCAGTTTGCAACAAATTAAAGTAATTCAAGCAAACACTCCTAATATCACATGGAAATGGGATATTGATAAAGAGGAAAATTTTAAGAATTGTTATATCTCCGAGGGTGCAGATGAATTACTTGCATTACCAAATGGAACAATTGACAATTCAATGGATAAGTTTCTTTCTTACATTTTACCCGAATATTTACCTTTAGTTGACAATGCTATCAAAAATGCTTACGAAAATATTAACAAGCTGATTTCTGTCGAATATGAAGTTAAAAGAGCAGATGATAAACTTGTATGGTTTTTAGCAACGGGAAAGGTCATATCTAACAATGGAAAATTAACTATTTATGGTTCTACAATTGATATCACAGAGAAAAAACAAAATGAGCAAAAATTATTACAAAGTGACAGAGTATTTAATTTGACTCTTGACTTGTTTTGTATTGCTGGATTCGATGGATATTTTAAATATCTCAATCCCGCATGGGAAAAAACTCTTGGTTGGTCTATTGAAGAATTATTATCAAAGCCTTGGCTTGATTTTGTGCATCCTGATGATGCAAAGGATACTGATAATATCAAATCTGTTATTGTTGATGGCAAAGAAATATACAAATTTGAAAACAGATATATCTGTAAAGATGGTTCTACAAAATGGTTATCTTGGAACTCTCAACCATTCCCAGAAGAAAATATTATGATTGGGGCAGCAAGAGATATTACAGAAGCAAAAAGAATCGAAAATGCATTATTACAAGCCAAAGAAAAAGCAGAAGAAAGTAAAAAAGCCTTAAAACAGTCAGGCGATTTAATGAAATATATCATCGAACATAACCGAAGTGCTGTTGCTATTCATGATAAAGATTTCAAATATATCTATGTAAGTAAAAGATATTTAGAGGAATACAATTTAAAGGGAAAGAATATTATTGGGAAACATCATTACGATGTATTCCCAGATTTACCACAAAAATGGAGAGATGTTCATAAGAAAGCATTATTAGGCAATGTTTCGAGTGCAGATGAAGACCCATATTATAAAGATGATGGAACAGTTGTGTGGACAAGATGGGAATGCAGACCATGGTATGAAAATGACAATACAATTGGTGGTTTTATTATATATACAGAGGTAATTACTGAGCGTAAAAAAATGGAGTTAGAACTTATTAAAGCTAAGGAACAAGCCCAAGAAAGTGATAGACTAAAATCCGCATTCCTTGCTAATATGAGTCACGAAATCCGTACCCCAATGAATGGAATTCTTGGATTTTCAGAACTTCTAAAAACCCCTCACCTTTCAGATAGCCAGCAACAAAAATATCTAGGAATAATTGTAAAAAGTGGAAATAGACTGTTAAATATTATCAACGATATTGTTGATATTTCAAAGATAGAAGCTGGGTTAATGAAATTGGATATGAAAAAATCCAATATAAACGAGCAACTAGAATATATCTATACTTTCTTTAAACCTGAAGTTGAAACGAAAGGGATGCAACTTTTCTTAAAAAAGACCTTACCACCAAAAGAAGCTACCATTAAAACTGACCGTGAAAAATTGTTTGCAATTTTTACCAATTTGGTTAAAAATGCGATTAAATTCTCCAACGAAGGCTCTATAGAAATTTGTTATGAAAAAAATGGAGATTATCTGGAGTTTTATATAAAAGACACAGGTATTGGGATTCCAAAAGAGAGACAGGAAGCTATTTTTGAACGTTTCATTCAGGCTGATATAGATGATAAAATGGCAAGACAAGGCGCTGGTCTAGGGTTGTCAATTACCAAAGCATATGTAGAAATGCTGGGAGGCAAGATATGGGTAGAAAGCGAAGAAGGTATTGGCTCAACATTCTATTTCACGTTACCTTATACTACTATACAAAAAGAAAAAAATAGTGATATAGATTTTAAGATTACTGAAAGTATAGAAAATCAAATTAATCGTTTAAAAACATTAATTGTTGAAGATGATGAAATATCTGAGATGTTAATCACACTAAATATGGACGAGTTTAGCAGTGAAATTCTCAAAGCAAGAACAGGGACTGAAGCTGTTGAAGTATGTAAAAACAACCCTACTATTGATTTAATTCTAATGGATATTCAACTATCTGAAATCAACGGATATGAAGCAACACGTCAAATAAGACAGTTTAACAAAAAGGTTATTATTATTGCTCAAACAGCTTTTGGATTAACTGGTGATAGGGAAAAATCGTTGGATGCTGGTTGCAATGATTATATTACAAAACCTATTAACAAACATGAATTAAATTCACTAATTAAAAAGTGCTTCAAGAAATAATTAAGTATTATAATAATTCTTAAAGTTTAGAAATCACCTTGGGGCAACAAGGTCTTTATTTAAGGGTATGCCCTAAATTAGATAATTTTAAGAGAGGAAGGTCTAGAAACTTGCTCTCAACACCTTTATATCATTGATGTTACAGCACATCCAATTACAAGGGTAACGTATAGGGTAACTGAACTATTCTCTATCGATTTTGATGAACGTTGCTTAGCAAATATATGTTATTTCTTAAGTTGAAGGTATAGAGCTAATCTTAAAATGTTATCAATGATAATTATCACGTAATTAGTTATTAAAATTCATTAATTTCGACTTCAATATTTTTTAATTTTCCAAAAAAAAAATTATTAAAAAAATATATATTCTAATATTCTTCATTATTGCTTCAAACAATCTTTACTCTCAAAAGGTTGTTAAAGTTGGTGCGTTTAATTTTTATCCTGCAATTTTTCAAGACAATGATGGTGAGATTAAAGGTTTTTACGTTGATGCATTTCACGAAATTGAAGCTAAAGAAAATATACAATTCCAATATGTTTTTGGAACTTGGAACGAAGGCTTAGAGCGTATTCAAAATGATGAAATTGATGTGATGGTTAGTGTTGCTTATACTGATGAGCGTGCTACCTATATGGATTATTGCCCTACGCCTTTGCTAACTGTTTGGGGAGATGTATACGTGAAAGAAGCTGCTGAAATTCATGGCGTTTTAGACTTAGAGGGTAAAACAATTGCTATCATGAAATCTGACATAAACGGTGAGCAATTAAAAGTACTTGCCGAAAAATTGTCAATTAATTGCATTTTTATTGAAAAAGCAGATTTTCAGGAAGTATTTAAAAGTATTAATTCAAAGGAAGTAGATGCAGGAGTAGTAAATAACACTTTTGGAACTGGTAAATCGGAAGAATACGGTTTACGTTCAAGTGGCATTATTTTTAATCCATTCGATATTCATCTTACCGTACAAAAGAATAAAAATACCGAATTATTAAACTTATTTGATACATATCTTGATGACTGGACACATGATGCAAATTCAGTTTATAATATATCGAGACAAAAATGGTCACGTGGAAAAGTAGGAGTTATTCCAATTATTCCAAAATGGCTCAAAAACTCATTATTTTCAATTATTGGAATAACAATTTTATTAGTCGTATTTGTTGTATTGTTAAGAAACCGTGTAAAAAAAGCTACAATAAAAATCAAGGAAAGTGAAACAAAATTTAAGATTTTAGCCGATAATACAAATGACTGGGAATATTGGCTAGACGAAAACAATAAGTATATTTTCATTTCACCCTCATGTAAAGGAATTACTGGATATTCAGAAGAATATTTTTATAAAAAACCAGACTTATTTATTGATTTAGTAAGAGAAGATTATAAAAAAGAGGTTTCTAATCATTATCATGGCGAAAACAAAAGAGCGCCACATCATACTTTAGAATTCCCAATAATTAATAAAAATAATGAAGAAGTTTGGATTGAACATTCTTGTATTCCAATTTTTGATAAAGATGGCAAATTTTTAGGACGAAGAGGTAATAACCGTAATATTACAGATAGAATAATAACAAGTGAAAAGCAGCGTAGGGACAAACAAATATTAGATGAAACCGGACGTTTAGCTAAAATTGGTGGATGGGAATTAAATGTTGAAACAATGACTTC
Organism: Lutibacter litoralis; assembly: GCF_014646675.1. Taxonomy (GTDB): domain Bacteria; phylum Bacteroidota; class Bacteroidia; order Flavobacteriales; family Flavobacteriaceae; genus Lutibacter; species Lutibacter litoralis. The sequence goes on from NZ_BMNS01000009.1 coordinate 6,192, forward strand.
ATATTATTCAGGTGAAACTAAAAAAATTTATGGTCTTTCATTAGATGACAAACCACCAAAAGGAATTGACGGAATAAAATTTTATCCTATACAAGCTCAGAAAAAAATATTTCAGTTGGTAAGGGATGCTATGGAGAATGGAATACCTTATGATGTGGAATTACCTTTTATAAATAAAAAGGGGCAACACCTATGGGTTAGAACAATTGGTACTGCTGAGAAAAACGATGGTAAAGTCACTAGATTATATGGAACAATTCAGGATATTACCGAAAAGAAGAAGAATGAAAGAAAGTTAAAGACAGCCAAAGAAAAAGCTGAAGAAAATGAACAAAAGCTAAAATTCCAAAAGGAAGAAATAGAATTTAATAATGCACGTTTGGAAAGCTTGCTTCGAGTTACCCAATTATCAACCAATTCTATTCAGGAACTGTTGGATTATGCACTTCACGAAGCAATTGAACTAACAAATAGTAAAATAGGATACATCTACTTTTACGATGAAAATAATAAGCAATTTTCGTTAAATACCTGGTCGAGAGATGTAATGAAAGAATGTGAAGTAATGAACCCACAAACAATTTATGATTTGGACAGTACTGGGTGTTGGGGCGAAGCTGTAAGACAAAAAAAGCCAATTGTCATTAATGATTATCAAGCAGAGAATCCTCTTAAAAAAGGAACGCCTCACGGGCATGTAAAACTTTCAAAATTTATGACCATACCTGTCATTTTTGATGGCCAAATTGTTGCAGTTTCGGGAGTTGGAAATAAACCAACAGATTACGACAATTCCGATATTCGTCAACTAACGCTTTTAATGGACAACGTATGGAAAATATCGGAACGCTTGTCTTTACAGGAAAACTTAAAATTAGCCAAAGAAAAAGCTGAAGAAAGTGATAAATTAAAATCAGCATTTCTTGCTAATATGAGTCACGAAATTCGTACTCCGATGAATGGAATTCTTGGATTTTCAGAACTTCTAAAAACACCGCATCTTTCTGATGAAGAGCAACAAAAGTACATAAGGGTTATTGAGAAAAGTGGAAATAGAATGCTAAATATCATTAACGATATTGTTGATATTTCTAAGATAGAAGCTGGTTTAATGGATGTTAATTTAAATGAATCAAATATAAACGAGCAGATTGAATACATTTATACATTTTTTAAACCAGAGGCTGAAGGCAAGGGAATGCAAATATTCTTCAAAAACGGATTACCAACTAAACAAGCTACCATTAAGACTGACCGTGAAAAAGTGTTTGCAATTCTGACAAACTTAATTAAAAACGCAATTAAATATTCTGATGAAGGTTCCATAGAATTTGGATATGTTTTAAAAACAGGGGGTGAAGTTGCTGAGCTTAGTAAAAAGGCCGAATTAGAGTTTTTTATAAAAGATACGGGAATCGGAGTTCCAAAAGACAGACAAGCAGCTATTTTTGAGCGTTTTATTCAGGCTGACGTCAAGGATAAAATGGCACGTCAAGGAGCTGGTCTTGGTTTGTCAATTACCAAAGCATACGTTGAAATACTTGGTGGTAAAATATGGTTAGAGAGTGAAGATGGTGTTGGCTCAACATTCTATTTTACCTTACCTTACACCAATGAATTGGAAGTAAAAAGCAATATCAAAGATATTAAGATTACTTACGATATGGTAAATCAAGTTAAAAATTTAAAAATACTCATTGCCGAAGATGATGAAGTATCATCAGAATTGTTATCGACAATAGTTGGTGAGTTTAGCAATAAAATTCTAATAGCAAAAAACGGAAATGAAGCTGTTGAAATTTGCCGTAATAATCCTGACATTGATGTAATTCTAATGGATATCCAAATGCCTGAAATCAATGGATATGAAGCTACACGTCAAATCCGACAATTCAACAAGAAGGTTATAATTATTGCACAAACCGCTTTTGGATTAGCTGGTGATAGGGAAAAATCGTTGGATGCTGGTTGCAATGATTATATTACAAAACCTATTAAGAATTACAAGTTGCTGACATCATTGCAAAAGAATTTCACTTTGAGTTAAGCGCAACTATTAAAGTAGTAAACTGTATCAAAACAACAACTGTATCATTTTAAATCTATAATAGAACTAATTTGATACAGTTTTTTGTATCACTATTATTCTTTGAATTTAAGGTATAATCTAAATTAAGTATTTTCATTTAGTTCATATTTAAAGCATACTTAAGAAACGAGCACGTCAAAAAGTTTAGCCTGTAGAGGATGAGTTTTAGGATTGTTTAGAATCAGGAATCATCCAATTATCGAATCTGAATGAGTTTGTCAATGATTTCCTCAAAGAGACTGATTTTGAGTTATGATATTCCAATCAAAATTTCAATGTTAACTATCATTTAGTCTATATAATTCCCTAATTTTATAGGGAGGGCTTAATTTTGTGGAAACTGGTGAATTCTTATAAAATTTCTTGAAACTATGCTATCAGTATTTAATAATTTTAATTTTAAAGTATTCTCATCAAAATCAATTTTCCAAAAATCTCTTTCAAATTGTTCTCCATACGGTATTAATTCAACTTCTGGTTTATGCCCATGTACATTATAAACACCATGAACTTTACCATTTTCTGTCCCAATTACAAAGCGTTTATCCCATCTAAAAAAAAGATAATCATTAGTTCCCATTGAAGTCGAGAAATAATTATCCGTTCCAACTGACTCATTCAATTTCCATAATCCAAGTAGTTTATCCCCTGATGTAGTAGGAAGCTGGATGATTCTTTCTAATTTAACTATAACAATCAGTCCTTCTTCCATTCTTTCCCAAATCATTTCATTGTTAGACATTTTTACTTTAAAAGGCTCATTAAGGTCATCTAAACCATTTTCATTAATAACGGTTAATTCATGATTGTCTGGTTCTAAACTCCACTCCCCAGTTGAATGTTGAAACCACCCATTACCTGATTCCTGTGTAAAGTCAGAGTTAAATCTCATCCATCTTCCATTTGGGGTCATTTCTTCTTCTCCAACTGTTACAGATTTAACAATCCATAGCCCCTCAATTGTTGGGTTATTTTCACAACTGAATAAAAATGTAATTCCTAATAGTACTAATAAATAATTTTTGTTCATTATATTTTTTCTAGTTATTTTGGTTAAATTAAGCTATTATTTTGAAAATAGTTCAATCGTTTTTTTTATCAATTAATATATTTATAATCTTTTGTGACAGTTGCATTTCCTGAGTTCGATTTCCGACATTACTTAAGAAGCTTATTACGTACTCTCCTTTATTTATATTAATAAGCATTGCTTTATATCCATCTGTACTGCCACCATGAATGATGTATTTTTTGTTAATTCCCAAATTACCGAATTCATTATTACTTTCTTTATTGAATACTACCCACCCATAACCATAGCCAACGATATTTGAAATTTGAGAAAGATGATTCTGTTGCATTAATTGCAAAGAGTTTTTCTTTAGATAACCTGGGTTATCCATAACCTGTGCCCATCTGTTAAGGTCAGAAGCTGTTGAAAATATCCTTCTCCCTAAGCTGAAATCAATGAACGGATTTTGATACCATTCCTGAGTAACTTCATCAAATAAATAAGCCTTCGCCAGTTCATTAATTGAAACTTCATTCTTACTCTCAGAAATTGTGTTTTTTAATCCCAATGGCTTGGTCAGTTTTAGTTTAAGAATCTCTGCAAAAGGTTTTTTGTAGGTTTTCTCGAGAATTATTGCCAGTAAATGATAGGCAAAGTTACTGTAATAAAATTGTTTACCAGGTTCACTTAACGGCTCAATCTTACTGATAAAATTAATATATTCCTCGTTAGAGAACCTAAACCTCTTAAATTTTAGGAAATTATTTAATTTAAACTCTTCAGGTATATTATTATAATCGGGTAGTCCCGAACTGTGACTGAGAAGGTGGTGTATGGTTATTTCAGGATGAAAGCTACCTTCAAAAGAATAATTGGATAGCAACTCAACAAGTTTGTTATTCAAATGAAGCTTATCTTCTTCAACTGCTTTTAAAATCAAAGCGGCTGTCATTGATTTATTAAGTGAGGCTATATCAAATTTAACATTTTTTTGAATAGGTATATTCCAAGTCCTGTCTGCTATACCTAAGTAATTCTCATAAATGGTCTCACCATATTTGGAAATCACTATTCCACCATGGAAAAGCTCTTGTTTATAATTGCTTTTTATAAGTGAGTCAATTTTTTGTGCTTGCTTTTCATTGTTTTGTAAAGATGCATCTGATTTCTCTGAGTAGCAACCTATGATAAGGCATAAACAAAAAACAGCTAATAATATTTTCTTTAATTTCTTCGTGGTATTCATTTTTGCAAATATTAAGATTGTAATCACATTAATCGTGTTTTCAAGGGGTTTTGTGATGAAACCAGGCAATGAGGGATGAAATGCTAGTTACGAAAGAAAGGAATCTTTATATTGTTTAGAAATAGGTATAATAGCAGAACCAATTTCAACATGTAATTTTGCTTTTGATTGCTTTATGCTTCGAATATTTAATCTATTTACTAAATAACTTCTATGGCTTCTTTCTATTTCTGGAATAGTTTTTAACTCCAATTCTAATACCTTAAGCCGTTTTCTAATAAGATGTTTATTGGATTTATTCTTTGTTAAGAAGACAACAGAAATATAATTCCCCAAAGATTCAGCATACAAAAAATCTCGTTTTCTAATTTTTAAATTGTCTTTCCCGTTTTCAGATTGAAATAATAAGTAATTTTCTTCCTGGCTCCTTGATTTTATAATTGATTTTAGACCTAAATAGAAAAATAGTGGAAATATCATCATTAGTGGAAATTCTAGTATAATAAGTAAATAGGATTTCATATTTAATTCTTGCCAATTCCAAAAGAAGTTGAACAGAATAAAAGTTAATTGACTCCCAAGAAAAATTAAACCGATATACCATATACACGAATATCCAAAACCTGTAACACTCAGCTTTGGTTTTAATAATATTTCAAAAATGGTTAAATATGTGAATGTTAATAAACCAAAACTAATACTTCTGAAAAGCAGTGAATGCCCTGAATACGACAATCCTTTTTGAATACCATATGCATTAAAAATGTATAGAAAGTAAAATATAGAAAAACCCGATATAAAACTAAAAATAAGTGGTAAGAATTTAAAATAACACTTATCATCAGAAAGTTTATTTAGTACTGTTCTAAAAAAACCTATCATCTAGTCTATATGTTTAGTTTATTCTCATGTCAAAAAGACAAGTTGGCTAAATATAGGAAAATTGAACGAAAAAATAATAATCAAATTACTCATAAACATTAAATAAGGAAGCTTCTTGTTTAGTAGTGACTAGTGTATTCGAACCTAGTATTATTGAACTTGTGATATTTATATATCATTTTACATTTGATTTTGTATGATGATAATATAGATTTTCTCTTAAACGTATTTTAAATGTTTTATCTTAGTCTAGTAAAGTTCATCAAAATCGAATTAGAATAATTCAGTTACCCTATATGTTACCCTATTTATTGCTGGTACTGTTACGTCAATTATATCAAGAAATTGAGAGCAAGTTTCTAGACCCTTCCTCTCTTAAAAAAGCCTAATTTAGGACATAACCCAAAACCAATAAATCAAAGCCTGGCTAAAAATAGCTAGGCTTTATTTCTTAGAAAACAACTTCCTCAACAAACAAGAAACAAAAAAACTAACTACCGCACTAATAACAGCCATTATCACCGTAAAAAACATGTCATCTAAGCTAATATTCAGTGCAGTAGAAAGCAAAGTACCTCCAGCAACACCACTTCTTACCTATAAATCATTCTGTAACATCAAAGATTTAGTTTTTTTCTATGTTTTCGTTCTGGTCTTGGTCATTGTCATATACCATCGCTTGACTTATAGCAGTCGCCACAGTTCCAGCAACAGTTAAGTAAGTTGCAATGGTAATCACCACAGTAGGCACTGAAATTGGAGCGGCAATAATAACTCCTCCAGTAGTAGCTAAAGCAATACCAATATTGCGTAGTTTTCTAAAAAATGAAGGTGTTTTTCTTTTATATCGTTCTGTAATTTTCATAATTTATGATTTAATTGTTAATGTGATTGTTTCTTTTCTTTCAAATGCCTGATGGCATAGTGAAACTATTTTTTGAAAAATTAATTTCGAAGAAAGTCCTTTTCCAATTCCTGTAAGTGAACTTACAGGCGCTAAACAACCTCTTAATTCTTTTTTTGCATCATTTGCTGGGTGTATCAAAATCAAATTTCTTCCAGGTACATTTTTAAGCAATAAATGGTGCTTAAACTTTTCAGAAAATCGAGGTTTTAATTCATAAACACCTTCTGGAATACAAGAAATAGATCTCTTGTTCTCTAACCAGGGCAATTCAATTATAAACCCCAAAAATGCCCCTTTATAAAAGAGGACACCGTTGGTGCCCTCTTTTAAATAAGTTCTGTGTAACAGTAAATTCATTAAACAGTGTCTACATCAATCACAGATAAGGCATTGTAAGAACCATTTTTCAAAGGATACATTGTACCATTCACTTCCTGATAAAACTCAATACCTAAAACCTGAATAACCGGTAATACTGAGTTTGCTGTTAACGCTGCCATTAAATCAATTTGAGCAGTGTCTGCACTGTCATAAGGTAATACAGCAGTTTCATCACTTTCAAAAACGGAAGTCTCAGTAGCAAAATCAATCTCAGCAGCACCCATAACAATTTTAAAATGTGTTGTTCCTGAAGGAGCTCCAATTCTAATTGTAGGTGCAAAAGGGGCAATACTCAAAATTGCCTCTCCAGTAGGTCTAGCAAATACTTCTGTAAAAGGAGTAAATAATGTAGCTCCTAATTTTCCATTAAGATTAAATTCAAAACCCTTTAAAAGAGCTAAATTTCCATCTTGAATAGTTCTTAATCCACGTTCATTTGTGGAGTCAGTTTTTACAATTTTCAAAAGATCAGTAGTTAATCTGCTAACCACTCTTTTATCTTTTGCATTTTGCAAAAGAATACGAATTGCATTTCTAACTAATTTCCCACCTTTACCAGCAGTTCCAAATTCGGCACCGTTTTCACGTGTTCTTTGAAACGCAGGATCGTTTGCAATTCTGGATTTATCCACACCGCCTTTTTCACGAGCAAGATGTCCATCTGCAGTTTTGTAAAAAGAAATACCTCCGATAGTTCCTTTTAGTTTAATAATACCATTTTGTCTAGCCATAATTCTATAAATTTTTAATTCTCAACAAATGAAGCTATCTTTAAATGGAATTTAAAAAATCAACATCCAACCATTCCGAAACAAACTTTTTGTTCCGAATTATCGCATATAGATAAAGTATAGATACTGGTAGGATAAAGTATGGATAGTGTATCAAATGAAAATAGTAAGAGCTTGTATATACCCAAAAGACATTCAGTGCATCACTGGCAGAAGTGAACGTTATGGACGTAAACTTCTTAATGTAATAAAAGAACATTTTGGAAAAGAGCCACATCAATTTGTAACTTCAGAAGAATTCGCAGAATATAGCGGTATCAAATTAGAAATTGTAACAGAGTATCTTCAAAAAGTATCATAATGCAACTCTAAACTTTTATTTTATATGTATTAACATATAAAAATTACATTTAACATTAAATTATACGTAATTACATATAATTTAGTATTTTTACCTTAAATTATACTTAAAAGCATATAATGAAAGAATTAGCACAGTTTGTAAAAGAGCGTAGGAAAGAAGTGAATTTAACTCAAGAAGAATTTACTGAAAGAACTGGGGTTGCTTTAACAGTTATCCGAAAAATTGAACAAGGAAAAACAAACCTTAATATGGAAAAAGTAAATTTGGTCCTAAAAATGTTTGGACACAAATTAGCTCCAGTAAGTTTAAAAGAAAATAAAGAACCTAATGATTAACCAATGAGAAGTGCTGAAATATTTTATGATACAATTCTTGCCGGAAAATTAGTAGAAACCAATGATATGCATTTAAAAAACTTTTCAATGATTGAAAGTGCACCTGGTTGGATATTGTCACCGGCTTATGATCTTTTAAATGTGGCTATTGCTGATCCCGAGGATAAAGAAGAATTAGCTTTAACACTATGTGGAAAAAAGAAAAAATTAACAAAAGAACATTTTGTAAATTTTGGAGAAGACCTGGGATTAAGTTATAAACAAATAGATCGTGTATTCAATCGTTTTCAAAAAAACAAAAGTAAAATGATAAAAATGATTCAAAATTCTTTCCTATCCCAAAAAATGGAATTAGCCTATATTAAGGTTTTAGAGGAACGTTTTATAAGACTTCACAGCTAGCAGAATCATAAAATTTGTATATTTATAGGATATACGAAACTCAAAAACTATTATCCAGTAATAGATTAAATGATAGCTAAAGAACTACCTGAATATCTTTGACAACTCTAAACTACTATAAACAATAGGATATTTGAAACAGGTATGAATCCTATCGAGGTCACAATTAATAAAAGCTCTTATAAAAATATAAGAGCTTTTTTATTCTTAATGTCACACTCTAACACCTATCTAAATTAGGTCACTTTTACTGGAATAGCTTTTAATTATGTTGTTTTAAAAGTAATATTCCAAATCAACTTTCCAGTTGTACTTTTCATTAGCCTCTAAAATTAGCAATCCACTTTTATTATTAAAACTATTTGGCGCACAAGTCATAGGTTCAATTGCTATACAGTCTCTTGATTCTGGCGTATATACTTGTAAAAAACTAGTTGGTTTTTTAGAAGAAAAATTAATATCAATAGTATATGAATCAGTTTTTAATGATGTAGTAGATTTTTCAGTGATAAAGCAATCATCTAAAAAAGTATCTCGTATTAGAATTGGAGTTTTAAATTTTAAGCGAGTTTCTTCAGTTGGAATCATTTTTTTGTTGACCAAATATTGTGTTTTAGCTTCAAAAGCTAAAGTACTATCTTTTAAATTAGGGACTTTAAAATATGGATGCCAACCAATTCCAAAAGGGAAAGCAGTTGTTCCTTCATTTAAAACTCCAAAATTTAAACTTACTTTGTTTTTTGTAAAAGTGTAGGTAAGTTCTAAGTTATATGGAAAAGGAAACCCCTCTGTGCTTCCTTTATATTTGTAATTAAAGACTATTTTGGCATTTTCTTTGGAAGTAGATTTTTCTTTTACAACAAAACTTTTATTAAAAACAAATCCGTGAAGGCGATTGTTTAAAGCAGGTTCGTTTATTTCTAAATTGTAATTGGTGTTGTTAAATTCAAATTTTCCATCAGAAATTCTATTAGGAAATGGAAATAAAATAGCAGAATTATACTTATTTTTATAAGTTTTCAGTCCATCATCATTGGCTGAAATGCCATCTATTATTTCAATTCCATTATAATCTAATTTTTGTAAGGATGCTCCAAGATTTGGAAAAATAGAACTTGTAAAATTTAACTCTTTGTTAAAAATAATAACTTCATTTAGAAGTGGATTTTCGTTTTTTGTGATTGTAATTTTATACATTATTTTTGGGTGTTGTTATTTTTAGATGCTCTTTTCGCTTCTTTTAGACATTTATTTAACATCCATTCTAGCTGTCCGTTAGTAGAACGAAATTCATCTGCAGCCCATTTTTCAATTGCTTTAAGCATGTCCTCATTTATTCTTAGTGCAAATGCTTTTTTCTTAGACATAATTTATTTAAGATCTTTTATAAAGGTGCTTATTTTATCTGAAAAATTTGACATAATTGGTAGATTTGGGTTGTTGTAAGATTGCATATTTTCAGTTAAATCGCCATTTATTTCTTTAAAAATATGATTCATATTTTCAACAATAAATAATTCAGAATTTTGTGCAGCTTTATGTAATAGTTCAGCATCTATATTTTTTATTTGAATATCTTTTGAACCATTAATTATTAATATTGGGATATTTAATTTTGCTATTTCTTCTTGCGGATTGTATTTGATCCACGAAATTAAAAAAGGTTGTACTTGTTTATTGAAAAGAGAAATCAACATTGGATTAAATTCTTCAACGGGATTGCCTTTTTTTAATTCAGCTAATATTTTTTGAGTTTCATCTTTTAAAAAAGGCGCTTGTAATTCAATTTGTTCAATTAGAATCTCATCTAAACTTCTTCCAGATCCTTCTAATGAAATAAATGCAGCTGCATTGTTTTTTGAGGCTAACATACCAACCAAACTTCCTTGACTATGGCCGGCAACTATAATTTTTGAATATTCCTTGGCGTTTTTAAAATATTTAATTATGCTTTTCACTTCCTTTATAAATGTTTCAAAAGTAAGGGCATCCACTTTTTCTTTGTCATGTTTTGCATAAGAAAGTACACTTTTGTCAAATCTATAAGTTGCTATATTTTTATTTGCTAAAGCTTCAGCTAAATATTTTAACGAATTATTTTTTAGCATTGCGCTATTTCCATCTCTATCAGTTGGACCAGATCCTGGAATTAAAATAACTAGTGGTATTTTTTCAGAATAAAAAGGTGTTATTAAATTACCATTTATTGAAACAGAATTAGTTGGAATACTAATGTTAGTTTCCGAATAACTTTTTTCTTGTGCTAAACTTACATATGAAATAAAAAGTATAAAAAGTGAAAATATTTTATGTATCATTATGTGTGTATTTGTGTTTATAAGTTTCTATAACTCGTTTAATTTCTTCGTTCTTTTGTGTTCCAATAAGAATTTTTTTACCATTTTTAAGCTTTAATTGTAAGCCTATAGATCCTTTTATTGTATAAGCTTTTCCCGTATCTCTTCGAAAACTACTTTTTATTCCCCATCCTCCAAATTCTGAAATTGGATTGTAGTTTCTAATATAACATTCCGAAATATTCGACCAATCAATATTTTTGTAAGAAACTTGAAAAGGGTAGAATTTAAACTTAATTCCGTTTTCATCAATTTTTGTTTGAAGTTTAAGAACTAAAAAAAGAATAATTACCAAAATTAGTATAAATAAACCTATAAAGGCAGCGATGTAATCACCAAAACTGTTATCAACATTTTTTTTCCATTGGCTTAAAATTGCAAAAATTACTACTATTAAGCTAATAGATAAGCCTAAATATACCAAGGATTGATTAAACTTCTGTTCTTCATAAAATACTTTCATAAAATAAATACGATTAAATGAATTTATTTTTTAGTTTTAGATTGATTCGCAAAAGCTGCGGAAAAAACAATTCCTATACCAATACCTATTGCAATATTGTTTAAAGCAACCCCTATGGCTGTTCCTATTGCAATTCCAATTGCTATTCCTTTTGAAGAATTAGTTAGTTTTTTCATTATCTATTTTTATCTCTTTCCAAAACCGCTTTGGAAATATTTCCAGTTTGTCCGTAGCCTACACTTTTAACTTCCCATCCTTGTGAAGCATATTTATTAAATAAATTTTCAAAAGTAGTGTCTTTGTAAGACCAAATACTTGCAGGCTTTATAATTTTGTACTCTTTCATTTTACGTACTTTTTATAAGAATAATTTTAATGTAAAAATTGTGACGATAATTATTAAATATGTTAAAAATGCTACCATAACTAATGATTTAATGTACCAGCATTTACTACGGGTTGTGCATCTTTATCTGAGCATAAAATAACCATTAAATTACTCACCATTGCAGCTTTTCTTTCTTCATCTAATGCTACAATTTCTTTTTTACTTAATTCTTCTAAGGCCATTTCAACCATACTAACCGCACCTTCCACAATTTTATGTCTAGCAGCAATTATAGCAGTTGCTTGCTGGCGTTTTAACATTGCGCTTGCAATTTCTTGAGCGTAAGCTAAATAACCAATTCTAGCTTCTAAAACTTCAATTCCTGCCATATCTAAACGTTCGGAAAGTTCTTTTTCTAAGGCTTCACTCACTTCATTTACGCTAGCTCTTAAAGTAATTTCTTCGGTTTTTCCGTCGTCTTCAAAATTATCATAAGGATATAAGCTAGCTAATTTCCTTACAGCAGCATCGGATTGTACTCTAACGAAATTCTCATAATTATCTACATCAAACGCAGCCTTAAAAGTATCTTTAACTTTCCATACAGCAATGGTGCTAATCATAATTGGATTTCCTAGTTTGTCATTTACTTTAACACGTTCGCTATCAAAGTTGCTAGCTCTTAGAGAAATACCTCTTTTTTTGTAAAATGGATTTGCCCAATAAAACCCATTTTCTTTTATGGTTCCAATGTATTTTCCAAATAGCAATAGCACTTTTGAAGTATTAGGATTTACAAGTATAAAACCAGGAATAATTGTAATACTAAAAACGATTGCAGGGATTATTAAAAATGGATTTTCTTGAGTAATTCCAAAAATAATAGCTGCTAAAAAAATAAATAGCATAATAAGCATTAAATAACCGCTGCGAACTTTTATTGTTTTTTCTTGTGTCATGATTGTTGATTTATAGTAATATTAAAATGATATCATAAAGATATGATTTTTATTTTGATATTTACAAGTTTTAAAGAAACTTTATTTTTATCTTTGCCGAAAAATGATAAGAAATGAAATCAATAAAATTTAATTGCATACTATTTGTGTTCTTTGTTACTTTTTCTTCTTTAAATGCTGCTAATCCAGAGTGGGGAGCAACAGGGCATAGAACAATTGGTAAAATTGCTGAAGATTATTTAACAGGTAAAACCAAAAGAAAAATTGCTGAATTATTAAATGGAGAAAGTTTAGCGCTGGTTTCAACTTTTGGAGATGATATAAAATCTGATGATCGTTATAAAAATTTTAATACTTGGCATTATGTAAATATGCCTTTTGGAGTTAAATATGAAGATTCTAAAAAAAATCCTGATGGAGATCTAGTTACAGGAATAGAAAAATGTAAAGAAGTTCTTTTAGACAAAGATGCAACTAAAGAAGATAAAGTTTTTTATTTAAAAATGTTAGTACATTTAATAGGTGATTTACATCAGCCAATGCACATTGGACGGAAAGAAGATAAAGGTGGTAACAATATACAAGTACAATGGTTTAATAGAGGTACAAACCTTCATAGAGTTTGGGATTCTGAAATGATCAACCATTTTAATATGACGTATTCAGAATTGGCGGACAATACTAAACCTATTTCTAAAGAGCAATTAAAGTTTTTGCAAAAGGGAACAATTGCAGATTGGGCAAATGAAACACAACAACATGCAATTAAAGCTTATGCATCTGTAAAAATAGGTGATAAATTAAGATACAGATATATGTATGATAATTTTGATTTAGCTCGAAATCAATTACAAATTGGAGGTATTAGATTGGCTAAAGTATTAAATGAGTTATTTAAATAATTTTTTATGAAAATATTTTTAGTTTTTACAACGGCTTTATTTTTAAGTTTTACAGCCATAGCACAAGAGGATACAACAAATAATATTACTAAAGTAGAATATAAAGAGTATAGAAATGGTAAATTAAATGAAAATTCTAATTTATCTTTTATATTTAAAAATGAGATAGCTTATTTATCAAAATCAAATGATAAGATTCAAAGTTTTATAGATTTTAAGAATCATCAAAATATTGATGTAATTCATTATAAAAATAGTGATTATAAAACAACTACTTCATTTAATAATTTGTTGAAACCAATTTATTTAGATCAAACAGAAACCATATTAGGCTATCAATGTTCAAAAGCAGAATTTTCATATTTCTCTAATAAAATTGAAGTTTGGTATACTAATAAAAGTGATGTAAAAGGCTCGCCTTATAAAAAATACCTGCCTTCAAAGTCAGCATTAGTTTTAAAAATTGTTATTAATGGAAATAGGGAAATTGTGGCAAGTAAAATTGTGAAAAATTCAGAATTAACGGGTGCTTATTATTCCATTGAGAGCTCAAAGGAAATTTCTGAACCTGAATTTGAAGAATTTAAAATTAAATCTAGATATACCACTTTATCAGTTTTTTCTGATGAACTAATAAATTTTGATCCTTCAATTAAAACCACTTCAATTGAGGATTTTAATAACAAAACATACCGTTTTTCAAATGGCTCAGTAATTTTAAAAAGGGTGAAGTTGCCAAATTCAATTAAAAAAAATGCTCAAGTGTATGCTACTTTAACAAACTCGTCTAATGGAGATGCTTATGATAGAACAGGTACTGTTTTTATGATTCCTGTTAATGATGAAAAGCAAAATATGCTTAACGGTTTTTTAAAAGGTGTAGATGAGTTGCCAAAATTAATTGATAATAAAGGAGGAGTTTACCAAGGTGTTATAAGTGATGAAAAGTATAATTCACCTATTGAATTAATGCGTTTTTTCACCTCTTTTGGTATTGGACATTTTAATAATCTAAGAGTAATTAACAATTATCCTTGGAGGAAAGAAGTTGTTTATAAGCAGGACGTTTCTGCATTAATACCTACAAATCAAAATGAGGTTTGGATTGGTGTTTTTATTGGTAATTATGATAAAGGCGGACATAAAGTAAGTTTAGATTTTGATATTTATCCTTCTTTTGAAGAAAATGAAATTGGAAATAGATGGATTCAGCCTATTTTTAATACTGTAAATATTTTAGAAATGTCTGGACAAAATTATGGACGATTGTTTAAAAATGACACATTAAAAGTTACTGTTACAATACCAGAAAATATTAAAAATAAAAAATTATTATTTACTTCAACAGGTCATGGAGGCTGGGGAGGAGGAGATGAGTTTAACCAAAAATTGAATGAAGTATATGTTGACGGAAAATTGGTTTATAGTGTTATTCCTTGGAGAACAGATTGCGCAACTTATAGGTTAAGTAATCCAGCTTCTGGTAATTTTGGGAATGGACAATCCTCTAGTGATTTTAGCAGATCTAATTGGTGTCCTGGAACATTAACACCTCCTTATATTATTCCTTTGTCAAATTTAGAACCCGGGAAACATATTATTGAAGTTGTAATAAAGCAAGGTGATGATGAGGGGTCAAGCTTTAATCATTGGGGTGTTTCAGGAGTTTTAATTGGTGATGAAAATAATTTGGATTAAAAATTATAAGTGTTCCAACGTCTTTTTTCTCTTGCTAAAAGCGAATTAAACTTTTGAGGTACATCAATTTTTATAGTTGTTTGTAAAAATGATTTTGGATGTAAAAATTTAATTTCTGAAGCACATAAAAATAGCCCTTTTCCTTTATGTATGGTTTCTGGATTACCATAAAGTTTATCTCCTAAGATAGGATGACCAATAGAGGACATATGAATTCTAATTTGATGCGTTCTTCCTGTTTTTGGGAAAGCTTTTAAGCAAGTTAATTCTTTGTATTTTAAAGATTTAACAACTTTAATAATTTCGAAGTTAGTTTCAGAAGGTTTGTTTTCTATTGGGGAGTTTATAATCCTACTTTTTAAGACTTCACCAATAACAATAGCACAATATTTTTTTTTAATAGTTTGATTTTTAAATTGTTTTCCAAGTTCTATTTGAGCTGTCTTTGTTTTAGCAATTAATAAAATTCCCGAAGTTTGATTGTCTAGCCTGTGCACAGGAGTTGGTTTAGAAAGGGCATCAGGTTGTGTACTTTTTCTTAAGTTATGAGGCAATGCGTTTGCAATGGTTTTAAATTTGTTACCACTAACCGTAATTCCAGCGGGCTTATTAACAATGGCAATATGGTCATCTTCAAAAATAATTTCTAAATTATACGCATACACTTTTTCCTGCTTGTTTGGATCTTCTATTAGTTCTAAAACCTGGCCAGCATTTATCCAAGTTGCTGTTTGTGCAATCTCTCCATCAGCCAAAACTCTTCCCAGTTTTATTGCTTTTTTTACGCCACTATTAGATGGGATGTAAACTTTAAAAACTTTTGGAGCATACTCTTGTAACCTGATTTTTTCGATACCTTGTGGGACAATATGTGAGTGCAGTGTATTAATAATTTTAAGTTTTAGTATATGATTCCCAATGATAAGATATAATAAAGACGCTATTAAAACTTAAAAGTTACATTAAACTTGTTTTAGAAGTATTAATTTAATGTTAAAAAAGGTTATTTACAATAGATTTTGATAGTAAAGAATTTCTAATATTTCTTTATAATCAAAAGATAATGGAAGTTTATTGGCTTCAGAAAAAGAAAACCAATCATAATTTGCCACTTCTTTTTCCTGAATTTTTATTTCACCAGACCAATTTCCTAAAAAACGATAATATTTTTTTTCCTGCCAAATACCTATTTTTAAAATCTTTGTTGGTGCAAAATCTAAATTACATTCTTCTTTTACTTCTCTAATTACATTTTGTTCAGCAGTTTCATTTTTTTCAGCTCTTCCACCAGGACAACCCCAAAAACCGGGGAATCTTTCTGTATAATTTGAACGTTTAAGTAAGAGTATTTTTTTGTTATGTAAAATAATACCTGAAGCTGCTAAAACCATAATTAAATTTAATAATGAAGCACTCCTAAAGTAGCATTTTGCCCTGTTCCAAGTGCCCATTCTTTTGAAGAAATAAGGTTTCCATTGGCATCATATAAATTTAGTTCTGCCGTATTTGGACCAGATAAACCTTGATTTATTGCTTGAAAATCTATTCTATTATATCCTTTTTCTAAGGTTATATAGTACACGTAATAGTTACCTTTTAATCCAATATTGTCACTTACAACTTGTTCGTTTACAAAAATTCTAATTCTATCACCATCAACATAACTATAATCTCTACACTCAACTTTTACAGTTTTTGTAGTGCTTTTTACAGTACCTAAACTATAATTACTTTTAAGTTTTGTATGTGTTACATCTTTATTATTCCAATATTTTTTTCCTATAATATCGCTATCTTCAGGTAAGGTTTCTAATAAAAAATTTGAATTAGAATTTGGTTTTGTTTCATTTAATTTTTTATTAATAGCAGCAGTATTTAATTGTTTATTTATGTTGAGGTCGAGCTGCGTACTTGGGTTTATAAGATTTTTTTTAGATACTGCTTTTAGCTGATTTGTACTTTGTGTAGTGTTAATCTCAGTATCAATTTTCTTGATTTTAGTAGTATCTGTTTGTGAAAAAACAGCATTGCTTAGGCTGCCAATTAACAAAAGATTAAAAAATATTTTTAATGAAATCTTCATATTTAGAATTTAACTCAACTACTAACAAATAAAATGCCAATAATTATAATTAGTTAGTTAAAAGTCAAAAATAACAAAAAAAGCCTCAACAAATGTTAAGGCTTTTCTAAAGTTTATACAACTTTTATTTTACCATTTGGAAACTACGTTTAATAAATTTAGTTAATTCTTCACCGTGTAAAAGTCCTTGAGATAGTTTTGCTAAATCAAAAGCTTGTTGAATTAAACGTTCTTGTTTCTTTTTAGTTTTGGTATTTAAAATTTCACCAACCAATTCGTTATTTGTATTTACAACCAAATTGTACATTTCTGGGAAATTACCCATTCCCATCATTCCACCACCTCCTGTAGCTTGCATTTCTTTCATTCTACGCATAAATTCTGGTTGTGTAATCATAAACGGATTTGCATTAGAATCCATCGCTTCCAATTGAACTGTGTAGGTTTCTTTTGGAATAGCGCCTTCAATAATTGGTTTTAAAGTTTCTTTTTCTTCATCAGAAAGTTTACTTATTTGTTCTTCATCCTTTTTAATAAGGTTGTCAATATGATCTCCATCAACTCGTGTAAACTGAATATTCTCTTTGCTACCTTCTAATTTTTGAATTAAATGTGAAACTATTGGAGAATCTAACAATAAAACTTGATATCCTTTTTCTTTTGCAGCATCAATATAACTGTGTTGTGATTTTACATCTGAAGCATATAAAATTACAGTTTTATTGTCTTTATCAGTTTGTGATGGCTTTATTTCTTCCAATAATTCTTCAAAAGTAAAGTACTCTTTATCTACTGTTGGGTATAATGCAAATTTGTCAGACTTTTCGAAGAATTTTTCTTCTGAAAGCATTCCGTATTCAATAATAACTTTAATATCGTCCCATTTTTCTTCAAAAGCTTTACGGTCGTTTTTAAATAAACTTATTAGTTTATCGGCAACTTTACGTGTAATATAACTTGCTATTTTTTTAACGGCACCATCTGCTTGTAAATAAGATCTAGAAACATTTAAGGGAATGTCTGGAGAGTCTATAACTCCACGAAGCATTTGTAAAAAGTCTGGAACAATTCCTTCAACATTATCAGTTACAAATACTTGATTTTGATATAGTTGTATTTTGTCTTTTGTTGGATCTACACTTTTACTTAACTTAGGAAAATATAAAATACCTGTTAAATTAAATGGATAATCTACATTTAAGTGAATGTTAAATAAAGGCTCTTCAAATTGCATTGGGTACAATTCTCTGTAAAAAGATTTATAATCTTCATCCGTTAAATCACTTGGGCTTTTTGTCCAAGCTGGAGTAGGATTATTTACAATGTTATCTACTGTAATTGTTTCTGGTTTTGCATCTTCAGCAGCATCTTCAGGTAATGGTAAATTTTCTTCGCGAGTTCCAAATTTAATTGGAATTGGCATAAATTTATTGTACTTATTTAAAAGTTCGTTTATTTTACTTTCTTCTAAAAATTCTAACGAATCATCGTCAATGTGAAGTACAATTTCAGTCCCTCTTTCGGTTCTATCGGTTTCTTCTAAAGTATATTTAGGACTTCCATCACATTCCCATCTTACAGCTTTTGATCCTTCGGCAAAAGATTTAGTGAAAATTTCAACTTTGCTCGCTACCATAAAAGAGGAATAGAAACCTAATCCAAAATGACCAATAATTCCAGAGTCTTCAACTTTGTCCTTGTATTTTTCAACAAATTCTTCAGCTCCAGAGAATGCGACTTGGTTAATGTATTTTTCAACTTCTTCACCAGTCATACCAACTCCTTGGTCAATAATTCTAATTTCTTTTTTCTCTTTATCAACTTTTATTTCAATAATTGGATTTCCAATATCTCCTTTAATTTCTCCTAAAGTTGATAAATGTTTTAATTTTAAAGTTGCATCCGTTGCATTTGAAATTAATTCACGTAAAAATATTTCGTGATCCGAATACAAGAATTTTTTAATGATAGGAAAAATGTTCTCCGCAGTTACATTAATATTTCCAGTTGCCATATTTTTTTATTTTATTAAATTTAATTTTATAGTATTGTAGTAGTCAAAAAAAATACCAAACTAGCTAGTGTGACAAACTGGCACTTTCTTTAATTTTTTTTAAAATAGTTGCGTTATGATTTTTTTAAGGTTTATTAGCGTACATTGGCAGTAATGTCTATAGAATATAAAGTAAGATTGATTGAAGAGTTATTCAATTGTCTTGAAAATGAAATTTCTATATTTAAACAGCAATTTGATATAAACTGCATTTCTGGCTGTGGAAAATGTTGTACAAAATTAGATGTTGAAGCTTCACCTTTAGAGTTTTTACCTTGGGCCTTTCATTTATTTTTAAACGGTACAGCTGAAGAAGTTTTAGCGGAATTAAAAGTTAAAACAAGTTCAATTTGTACTATTTATCAGCCATTATCTTTAATAGATAGCAATAGTGGATCTTGTGGAGATTATAAATATAGAGGTTTAATTTGTCGTCTTTTTGGTCATGCTGCGACTAAAGATAAATATGGAAAATTAAGATTGGCTACCTGTAAAATCATAAAAGAGGCTAAGCCAAATTCTTATAAAAGTAGTGTTGAAGCTATTGAAAAAGGTACCTACATTCCTATTTTTACGGATTATTATATGCAACTTTCTCAAATTGATTTTAATTTAGGTAACATAATTTTACCAATTAATAAGGCTTTAGAAAGAGCATTGATAGAAGTTTTGAGTTACTACGCTTACCGACCGGTACCAAGAGGATTTAAAAAACCAGCATAACAATAGATTAGTAATAATTACTTATTTTTATAGAAAGTTTCAACTAAAAATGAATAATCTAAATTATGATTATGTAATTATTGGAAGTGGTTTTGGAGGCTCAGTAAGTGCATTGCGATTGTCTGAAAAAGGCTATAAAGTGTTGGTAATTGAAAAAGGAAGATGGTTTAAAAGTGAAGATTTTCCGAATACGAACTGGAATATAAAAAATTGGATTTGGGAACCTAAATTAGGTTTAAAAGGTTTTTTTAAAATGACTTTTTTAAATCACGTTTCCGTACTTTCTGGTGTTGGAGTAGGAGGTGGATCTTTGACATATGCAAATACCTTACCTATACCAAAGCAACATTTTTTTAAATCTGGGAGTTGGGCAAATTTAAATAATTGGGAAGAGGTTTTAAAACCATTTTATACTACTGCTTACAAAATGTTAGGTGCAGCAACCAATCCAAAATTATATGCAGCAGATTTAGAAGTCCAAACACTTGCGAAAAATATTGGAAAAGAAAAGCACTTTGAAGCAACAAAAGTAGCTGTATATTTTGGGGAGGCGGGAAATACAGTAGAGGACCCTTATTTTAAAGGAAAAGGACCTACACGAACTGGATGCACGCATTGTGGCGCATGTATGACAGGTTGTAGGTTTAATGCAAAAAATACCTTAGATAAAAATTACTTGTATTTAGCACAACAATTAGGTGCTGAAATTTTGGCAGAAAAGGAAGTTTTTAATGTAACAACTTTAATTGTAAAAGATGGTTCTAAAGGTTATAAAGTTGAATACAATTCTAGTATTGGAAAAAGAATAAAAGGAAGTGCAACTACCAAAGGAATTATTTTTGCTGGAGGAGTTATGGGAACTGTTCCATTATTGTTAAAATTAAAGCAACAATCGCTTCCAAATTTATCAGATAGAGTGGGTTGTAATATTAGAACAAATAATGAATCGTTATTGTTGGTTACTTCAACGGATAAAAAAAACAAAGATTTTTCTAAAGGAATTGCAATTGGTTCTATTTTACATACCGACAAAAACAGCCATTTAGAGCCTGTTCGTTATGGTAAAGGCTCTGGTTTTTTTAGATTATTAACCATTCCTATGGTATATAGTAAAAGTTTTATATTTCGTTTTTTAGGTATTTTTAGTTTGTTTTTAAAACGGCCAAAAAAATTGTTTAAAACTATTTTTACTAAAAATTATGCAAAAAGAACAACTGTACTATTATTTATGCAAACGCTAGATAGTACGCTTCAACTTAAGTTAGGAAAAATTACTAAGATGAAATCTAAAACTGAAGTTGGTAAAAAACCTTCAGCTTTTATATATGAAGCCTTAGAATTAGGAAAGCTATTTGGAAAACAGGTAAACGGAATTCCATATGCTAATTTTACAGATGTTTTATTGGGTAGCCCAACAACTGCACATATTTTAGGAGGTTCAGTTATGGCAGAAAATATAAAAGAAGGGGTTATTGATAAAAACAATAAAGTATTTAGTTATAAAAACATGTTAGTTTGTGATGGATCTGCAATTTCAGCTAATCCAGGTGTAAATCCATCCTTAACAATTACTGCAATTACGGAACATGCAATGAGTAAAATTGCTGTAAAATAAAATTTTAATTAATTAAAAAAAAGTAGGTTTCTAAACCTAATAATAAATAATATGGACGATTATATTTTAATTGAAGGTTACAAACATATTAGATACAAGCAAGAAATTTTTTCTGAAAGTGAAATCCTGAAGAAATCTAAAGATTTTTTTGAATGGGCTGATAAAAGAAGATCCGTGCGTCATTTTTCTAATAAAGAAGTGCCAATTGAAATTATAGAAAACATTATAAAAACTGCTTCAACGGCACCTTCAGGAGCAAATAAGCAGCCTTGGACTTTTTGCGTTGTGAAAAGTGACGAAATTAAAAAAGAAATTAGACTGGCAGCCGAAACGGAAGAGCGTAAAAGTTATAATGAACGAATGAGTGATGTATGGTTGCAAGATTTAGAACATCTAGGAACAGATGCTAATAAACCTTTTTTAGAAACTGCACCTTATTTAATAATTGCGTTTAAGCGTATTTTTGAATATGATGCAGAAGAAAAAAAGCATCAAAATTATTATGTAAACGAATCGGTAGGTTTGGCTTGTGGATTTTTAATTTCAGCAATTCATAATGCTGGGTTGGTAACGCTAACTCATACACCAAGTCCAATGCGGTTTTTAGAAAAAATATTGAAACGTCCAGATAATGAACGTGCTTTTTTGTTATTGCCTGTAGGCTATCAAGCCGAAAAAGCTTATGTTCCGAATATTAAAAGAAAACCTTTAGAAGATATTATGAAATTTTATTAAAAAAAGGCTGTTTGAAAAGTGAAATTTTCAAACAGCCTTCTAAAAAAGTTAATTTTTTAAGCTACTTTCTTTTTATAACAACATTATTCAATAATTCTATTTTTAACATATTTTTCTAGCCACTGATCTTGTTCCCAAAGCATGTGTAACACAGATTCTTTGGCACTATATCCATGACTTTCTTTTGGCAGCATAACTAAACGAACTGGAGCTCCAAGACCTTTTAAGGCGTTAAAATAACGTTCACTTTGCAAAGGATAGGTTCCAGAATTATTATCAGCTTGACCGTGTATTAATAGTAGAGGTGTTTTCATAGTATGTGCGTGCATAAAAGGCGACATAGTATTGTAAACCTCTGGAGCTTCCCAGTAACTGCGTTCTTCACTTTGAAACCCAAAAGGAGTTAAAGTTCTGTTGTATGCACCACTTCTGGCAATTCCAGCAGCAAATAAGTTAGAATGTGCTAATAAATTGGCAGTCATAAAAGCACCATAAGAATGTCCTCCAACAGCTACTTTGTTTCTGTCTATATATCCTAAATTATCAACAGCATCAATTGCAGCCTTACCATTGGCAACCAATTGTTTAATAAAAGTGTCGTTTGGCTGTTCATCACCTTCACCAACTATTGGGAAAGATGCGTCATCTAACACAACATAACCTCTAGTTACCCAATAAACCATAGAACCATAATAAGGATATGTAAATTCATTTGAGTTTGAAGTACTTTGTCCGGCACTACTTTTATCTTTATATTCTCGTGGATATGCCCACATTATCATTGGATATTTTTTTCCTTCTTGATAATTTGTTGGTAAATATAAAACACCAGAGAGCTCTAATCCATCGTTACGTTTATATTTAATTACTTCTTTATGAACATTTTGAATACTTCTAAAAGGGTTTTCGAAAGTTGTTAAAGCAACAGGATTCGAATTTCTTTTAATATTTCTAATATAATAATTTGGGTATTCGTTTTTAGATTCTATACGAACAATAATTTCACCCTTTTTTATATCTAAAGCACCTGTAATTCCTTCAACTTTATCAGTTAATTTAGACTGATACAATCTTTTAGTTTTTAAATTCTTTAAACTAAATTCATCTACAAAAGGAAATTTACCATTTTTGCTATAGCCATCTCCAATTAAATAGGCTTTATCTTTATTTAAAGAAAGAGTATATCTTCCAAATTCATTTCTTTTTGTTATAAAATTTCCTGGATCGCTATAAGTATCTTGGTAATTTCTATCTGAAATGATTTTAGGTTTAACACTGTTATTTGAAGGATTAAAAATATAGGTTTTTGTGTTTCTTGTGTTCCACCAATAATCGTATGCAATTGCAGTAGAATTATTTCCCCATTGAATACCTGAAAATCTGCCAATTGTTTTAAGTATTGAAGCTGCATTTCCATTAAATGGCGCGCTTAATTCAAAGACTTCATCTCTAAAATCAACTTCTTTTGCAGGATCACCTTCATCTAATGCCTCACACCAATAAAGTGTAGCAGGTTTGTCAGCTCTCCAAGAAAGGTTTCTTATACCCGTTCTTACCGCCATAAAACCTTTAGGTAAATCTTCAATTAAAGGAATTTCTAGCATTGTTTTTATAAGAGCTCCATCAGTATTATAAATGGTTGTTTTTGAAGGAAACCTCCTGTATGGTACTAAATATGAAAAAGGTTTTTCTATGGTAGTTATTAAAATATAATTTCCATCTGGAGAAAATGACATACCTCGGTACATATCATTTCCTTTCCATAAGGTTTTGTTTCCTTTTAAGTCAACTTTATGCAATTCTGCCAAGGCAAGTTGTTCAAAGTTATGTTCGTCACTTTTATTTTTTAAAAGATCCTGATAAGTTCTGTTTTGGGCTTTAACTCCTTGTTCACTTACCGATATAGTTGGTCCAGTTGGAATAGCAGTTTTTGTATCTATTAATGGTTTTTTATCTTTTGAAATAACTTTTATAAGAAGAGAGTTACTATCTTTAAACCAAGAAAAAGGCATTCCAGTATTTGCATTTAAATTTGCATCTGAAATTTTTTTAACTGATTTTGCTTCAATATCTAATATCCAAAGTTCAACACCATTAAAAACAGTATTTGTAAAAGCCATCATTTTTTGGTTTGGTGACCAAGAGAAGTTAGAATAACGTCCGTTTTCTGGTAAGCCGGTAGGGATTTCTTCTTTAGAAGTTCTTCCAACACGTACTTTAATATCTGTGTAATAGCGTTGTCTACTGCTAATGTTGGTTTTAGGATTAATTCTAAGTCCACCAAGTCGCATTTCAGTTTCTGAAAGTTCTTCAATATTTTTGAAATTAGAGCGGTATAAAAAGACAAAATTCTCACCATTTTCATCCATTCGCATAGACGGAGCTAATGGAGCTTCAGCAAGTTCTAAAATTTCTTGAGGAGGATTTTGATAGGTGAGTGCCTCTTGAGCAAACATAAAAGTTCCCCAAAATAAAATTACGGTAAATAGTATTTTCTTCATATTAAATTTGTTTTAAAGTATTGCTCTCAAAACTACTAAAACAATTATGGGAAACTTATTAATAAAATGTTAAAAGCTAAACTTATGTTAAACTATTTATTGACTTTGAGAAATTGAAATCTTTAAAATGAATATTTCGTGGGTAAAGTCAAAAAAAATAGTGATAAATCTGTTTAATTTTAATGAATATTTAGTTACTATTGTAGTAGTTGTAAAAACACGAAGATTTTACTAAGTTTGAAAACACCATAACAAAAAACAAAAATATGTATAATTCTAAAATTACAGGACTTGGATATTATGTACCTGATAACGTTGTAACGAATGAAGATTTGTCGAAAATGATGGATACTAATGACGCGTGGATACAAGAGAGAACTGGTATAAAAGAGCGAAGATGGATACAAGAAGGAAGTGAAGATACTTCAGCTGTAATGGGTGCAAAAGCATCAAGAATAGCGATTGAACGTGCTGGATTAACACCAAAAGATATCGATTTTATAGTATTTGCTACGTTAAGTCCAGATTATTATTTTCCTGGTTGTGGTGTACAAATTCAAGAAATGTTGGAAATGAGAACCGTTGGGGCTGTTGATATTAGAAATCAATGTTCTGGGTTTGTTTATGCAATGTCTGTGGCAGACCAGTTTATAAAAACCGGAATGTATAAAAATATTTTAGTTATTGGTTCAGAATTTCATTCTGGAGGTTTAGACAAAACAACTAGAGGAAGAGGTGTTTCTGTAATTTTTGGAGATGGAGCAGGAGCTGCTGTATTGTCTAGAACTGAAGATAATACTAAAGGAATTTTATCCTCTCATTTGCATTCCGAAGGAAAACATGCAGAAGAGTTAACGGTTTTAGCACCAAGTATTAGACATTGGGTTCCAAAAATTTTGGAAGAAAATGATGAAAATGATGAATCTTATTTTCCATATATGAATGGTACATTTGTATTTAAGCATGCAGTTGTACGATTTTCTGAAGCAATTGTGGAAGGACTAAAAACAAACAATTTACAAGCTGCAGACATTAATATGTTAATTCCGCATCAGGCAAATTTAAGAATTTCACAATTTGTTCAAAAGAAATTTAAATTAACTGACGATCAGGTTTTTAATAATATTCAAAAGTATGGTAATACTACAGCAGCCTCAGTAATTATAGCTTTAACTGAAGCCTGGGAAAAAGGAAAAATTAAAGATAATGATTTAGTTGTTTTAGCTGCCTTTGGGAGTGGATTTACTTGGGGAAGTGTTATTATGCGTTGGTAGAAACCAATTAAAATTATGTTAATTAGATAAAATAAAAAAAGCACTTTTAAGTGCTTTTTTTATTTTACAATGCAAACAGAATTGATGTTGCCATCATAATCAAATTCTTTAACAGGATTGTATGGGTCTGTAATCCAATAATCATCAACAATAAATTTGTAGTGATATTTTCCTCCATAAAGTTTTAAGGTATATTCCCAACCATTTTTAGTTCTAATCATTTTATAATTATTCTCATCCCAATTATTAAATGATCCAGTTAAAATTACTTTTTTAGCATCTGAATTGGTATTTAAATGAAATGTAACCCATTTATAAATTTTAATAACAGAGTTATAACCATCAAATTCATTTCTGTTTTTTAGATTATTTGTTGGGTCTTCCATCCATTTTCCATCAACAATAAATTTGTATTCATATTCTCCTGGTTTTAGTTGTAAGGTTAGCTTCCAACCATCAATAGTTGGTATCATTTTAAAATAATCTTCATTCCATCTATTAAAAGTTCCTGATAAAATTACTTTATCGGCCTCTTTAAAACCGTTTAAATTAAATGTTGCATTTCCATTTTCATCAACATAAGCGGTTGTGAAATTAAGATTATAGACATTTAAATTTTTTTCATTTTTTGTGGCTTTGCTAATATTTATAGCATCTCTGCTAGGCTCTGCCCAATAATAATTATTAATTACGAATTTGAATTCCCAAGAAAATTCATCAGTAAAATCTTCAATTTTTTTTCTTAATTCATAGTTGTTTTCATTTAGCTTAACCATTCGCCATTTTTTTAACGACCAATTGTTAAATTCTCCAGCAACCACAACATTATTTATATCAATATCTTTAAAATCTTTTTCAGCACCAAAATTATTTTTTGTTACTTTTTTATAATCTCTTTTATCAAAAGAAAATACTATTTCATCTCCTTCAATTCTGTAACCTTTTACTTTACTGTTTTGAGCAAAAGTTGTTGTAGTTATAAAAACTATTAATAAAGTGATAATATGAACTATAATTTTACTCATTGATTGTTTAAAGGGTAATTTATGAAATAAAGTTTTTCTTTTTGGTAATTTATAATGGTTCTTTTGTACTTGAAAAATTCATAGCCTAAAATTCCATCTAATTGAACTCCAAAAACTTCATGCATTTTTGGAAGATTTATTAAAAAGGTTTTCATAGGTCCTAAATAAACTGTTTCACTTAGTTTTAAGCGGTGCAAATTTCCTGCCAAAACTTCAACTTGTTTGTTGCTTGCGCCAGCTAAATTAATTCGTTTTTTTGGAACAAAATGCTTTAAAACTTTTTTATTGACACTTTTATTTATTTGATTAAATTCTGCAGCTGTATCTAATCCTAGTTTTAATTTTTGGTTGTTGATGACACCATTTACAACAATAGTATGTTTTTTTAGATTAAAATTAATGCTATCAACAATTTCTTCTAAGTATACTTTAGGATCAAGTTTATTTCCATTCTTATCAACTTTTGTTAAAGTAATTTGATTTAAGTAAAGGTCAATAAAAATCTCATAATCTTTCAAAATACTGTAACCAATAATACCTAACAGGTGCATTTTTTTAATTTTTTCAATATGTGATAAATCAATTATATCTGAGTTTTTATCTTTTAAAGAAAAATGCAATAAATTAAATTCACTTATTTTTTTTTGAAGAGGATTGTCAAGGCTGTTCAAAACACCTGTTGTTTCAACTCTTTTCTTGTTGTGTTCATATTGGGAAGGGAAATGTACTTTATTTAATATTAAATTCTGTGACCCCGTATCAATAATGAAATTTCCTTTTTTGTTTAATAAATTAGCTTCAACAACAATTAAATGATCAATTAATTTAAAAGGAATACGAGCAGTATATTTATTTAGAATTTCTGCTTTTGGAAAAACCAACTTATTAATTTCATTTGCAAAAACAGTTTTGTTTATAAATGACAAAAACAGAATTAATATGATTTTTGTTTTGAGCATAATTTCAAAATAAATTCGAATATAATATTTTTAGAAATGTAAAAAGCCTCTAAAATGCAAGTTTAGAGGCTTTGTAAAAGGTTATTAGTTAACTAATTCAAATAATTATAATATCCTTTTAAGAGTGTTCAAAACTTTTTTCACAATGCTATATTTAAGAACGATCTAAAGTATGTTTTGTGACAGTTTATTTGTTAAATAAAGCCTCCACCATTTTGAGCTTCATTTTTATCTCGGGATTTACGCCCTTTTGCTTTATTTTTTCCTCCACCAAATCTATACATAAATCCAATATAGGCTGTTCTGCTTTCCCAATTAAATTGTCCGGTAGAAGGGTATGGGTTTTCAGATTTAAACTTAAATTTCATACTTTCAAAAATGTCATTAACACGTAAACTTACAGTCCCTTTTCCTTTTAATACATTTAAACTTGCACCCGTATTAATCATCCACATTGGGTCTACCTTAAATTGAATTGATTCTCCACCACCTCGATACATTGTAAATAATTGAAATCTAAGATTTTTTGTTGCCGTAAAATTATTACTTAATCTAAAGTTTATTGAATTATTTGTAACTTCTAATTGCTCCCCATTTGCAATTCCACTTTCTTTTTGAGTGTATAAATCGAAACTTGCATTTGTTCTCCACCATTTTGCAATTCTATAGTTTGAAGATATTTCAAAACCGTATCTATTATTACTTTCTGTATTGTTAAATGAAAGTTCAACTTTATCTTCATCTAAAGGGTCAACATTTAATATTCTATCAATATTATCATTAACTCTTCTATAAAAAGTTCCTAAAGTAAATGAGCCTTTTTCGTGTTGTTTTGTATAGTTAAATTCGTATGAATTTGTGAATTGAGGTTTTAAATTAGGGTTACCTACAGAAGTAATTAATGGTGTACTCCATTCTCTAATTGGATTTACTTGTCCAATTGAAGGACGATCAACTCTGCGACTATAACTTAATTGAAATTGATTTTTATCACTAGGATTATACGTAAAAAAAGCTGAAGGATATATTGAAAATATATCATCGGTATAATTAATAGTTTCATTTCCTTTTACAAAAGTTCCATCAACTTCATATTGCTCAAATCTTGCTCCCAATTGCATAGATAGTTTGTTAAATTTTTGATTGTAATTAACATATGCCGAGTAAATATCGCGATTGTATTCAAAAAAAGTATAATCTTTTAGTTTAGTTTCAAACCAATCATTACCGTCATCAATTAAATTACCATTTGAGTCGTAAATAAATTCATGCTGCGTTGTAACATTAGTGTTTCTAGTTTCATTAAAACGTGCTTCTAGACCAAGTTCTAGTTTTGAATTTTCAGATAAGGGATTTGTATAATCTATATTAAACAATCTTGTTCCTCTTTCATTCTTAACAATATCATTGTAGTTACTAGTTAAGTCATAAGGACGAATTAATTCTTGATAGTCTGCTAGTTCTGGGCTCTCTGAATCTGAAAAATTAGCTTCAAGTTCTAAATTATGACCTTTCTTTTCAAAGTCTAATGTGTAATTAAAATTATATGCTTTTGTGTCAGATTCTCCATCAACAACCATTTGGCTATTACTGTTTAACACATTGTTAAATGTAACTTTTGTATTGCCATTAAATATGTTGTCTCTGCTATTTTGAGTTGTATAAAATGAAAAAGTGTTTTTATCATTAAAATAAATGTCTGCTCCTACTTTTAGCAAATAAGAATTTGAATCGTCTTGCATATCGAAGTTTTGAACAGAATTATTATCAAAACGCTCAACAACTCCGTAATTATCATTTTTTCCATCATTTACACCATAATTAGCGAAGAAATTAACTTTACCTGTTTTAAAATTCATATTAGCAGATCCGTTAAATCTGTTATTTTCTCCCATAGTCAATCCTGTGTTTATAGATGCATTAAAGCCAATATTTGCATTTTTATGAAGTACAATATTTATAATTCCGCTCATACCTTCAGGATTGTATTTTGCAGAAGGGTTTGTAATTAATTCAACACTTTTAATAGAAGTTGAAGGAATTTGTTTTAGTAAATCAGCAACATTAAT
Organism: Lutibacter litoralis; assembly: GCF_014646675.1. GTDB lineage: Bacteria > Bacteroidota > Bacteroidia > Flavobacteriales > Flavobacteriaceae > Lutibacter > Lutibacter litoralis. The sequence continues at coordinate 36,285 of NZ_BMNS01000009.1, forward strand.
ATTTGTTGGTTTTCCATCAACTAATACACGTACATTTTCGTTACCTCTTAGACTAATATTTCCTGTTTGGCTATCAACAGAAACAGATTGTACATTATTTAATAATTCAGAAGCGGTAGTTCCAGCCGATGTTAAATCTTTTCCAACATTTATAACTTTTCTATCAATTTTCTGTGTTATTGTAGAGGTTTCTGCAACTACAAGCACTTCATCTAATTGTGAAGTTTCTTCTTTAAGTTCAATTATTCCTAAATCAATTTTTGAATTTACACGAGAAATGGTAATTTTTTTTACTTCAGTTTTATAACCAATAAATTGAATTTCAACAATACTTTCTCCTTCCGGAATTTGTTTAATAGTAAAACTTCCCTCGTCATCAGTAATTCCTCCAGTTTGTATTTTGTCTTCGGCATTTTTAATTATAATACTTACATATGGTATTGCAGTATTTGTAATTTTATCTACAATTATTCCTGATATAACTCCAGTTTTTAAATTATTTTCAATTGGATTAGACTCAGAAGGAATTTGTGCTATTGCAGTTAGTGTAAAAATAAAACTACATATAAAGATTAATTTTTTCATTGTTTGTTTTTTTATTTTGATTAGTAGATTAAAATCATTTTAGGGTAATTTTTTAAATAGTTTTTCATTTATTAATTATAAGTCTATACATAGAACCTTGTAATGCATAAGACTATGTTGTAATTTGTTTTAGCTTCTTTAGTTTTTTAAATTTTTATAAGGTTTTTTTGGATTGTGTTATGCTTAAAAGACGTCGTATTTCAAATAATGTTACGTAGAATATTATATTTTAACTAATTTTAACATATGAATAAAAAAATATTAGTACTTGGTGCTACAATAAAACCAAACAGGTATTCAAATATGGCTGTAAGAAAATTGTTGGAGAACGGGTTTGAAGTGAAGGCTTTAGGAAATAAAAAAGGAGAAATTTTAGAAGTTGCCATTTATACTTCTAAAGAATTGTTTAAAAACATACATACAGTTACACTTTATTTAAATGCAAAAAATCAGAAAAGTTATTACGATTATATTTTAAGTTTAAAGCCAAAGCGCGTAATCTTTAATCCAGGAGCTGAAAACGTAGAATTGGAAAAAATATTGACTAAGAATAATATTAAATTTGAAAGGGCTTGCACGCTAGTTTTATTAAGTATGGAAGAATATTAGTCTTTAATTCTTATAATTCTTCCTAAAGAACCATTGATACTTGGTGTAAGTTCAAAAATTGTAGTCGGCACTAACCTTGGTTCTACTCTGTGCGATACATATAATATGGTAATTTCTGTTTTTAATATAAGTAGGTTTATTAATTGTGTCACCAATGTTGTATTTTCATCATCTAAACCTTCTAAAGGTTCGTCTAAAATTAAAAGAGGTGGTTGTTTAATTATAGCTCTAATTATTAATGCTAAACGCTGTTGACCTAAAGAAAGTTTAAGAAATGGTGTGTTTTTATAAGCTGCCATGTGGATTATTTTAAGCCATTGTTCCACTACATAAAATTGCATTTTTTGAGGTTTTTTGTAGAGCCCGATGGAGTCAAAATATCCTGATAAGATTAGATGCTCAAGTGTTTGGCTTCTACTAAATAATTCCGTTAATGTTGTTGAAAAAAAGCCAATCCTTTTTTTTAAGTCCCAAATACTTTCTCCGCTACCTTTTTTATGACCAAAAATGCGAATATCTTGTCCGTATGCCTTTGGATTTTCGCCTGTAATTAACGACAGCAATGTGCTTTTCCCAGAACCATTTGGTCCAATTAGTTGCCAAAATTCTCCTTTTTTAACAGTCCAATTAATGTTTTTTACTATAGGCTTTGAATTATAATTTACACAAACATTGCTGAATTTTACAAGAGTATTACCTTCGTAATCAATTTTTTTTAAGGTGTCTGGAATTTTATTTTTAAAATGAGATGAATAACTTTTTTGTTTATTTTGAAGTTTTTGTATTTGAAATGTATTGTCTTTTATTTCATACTTGTGTTCAATAAAATTTAAAATATCCGTTGTTCTGTTTGCCAATTGAATAATTTGAATAGTATTTGATATATTTTTAATATTTTGAGAGAGTTCTGATTGAGAATCCGTATCTAAATGATCAAAGATGCTGTCAAATATTATAAAGTCTGGTTGTTGATTTAAACAATATTTTAAAAAAACCTTTCTTCGTTCACCTGTTGAAAAATCACTTAATTTTTTATTACTTGTTGATGCAACTTTAACAATATCATACCTATATTCTTCTTCAATAAATTTTTCAATGGCAATATCAGAAAATAAAAATCCTTTTAGATTATTAAAATGTTTTAGAATATCGGGAGCTTTTTTAGATAAAATAGTTGAAACAAAACCCGTTTTATCCACGTTGTTTTTTAGTAGGATTGCAATAGGCTTTTTGATCATTATATAAACTCAGTTTTGAATAAAATTACGTAAAAATAGATAAAATACTTGAAGCTAAAATAAGAGTATTAGTTAATTTCAAAAACTTTTCCAGTTTCTGCCAAATGTGTGTTTTTAAATATTTCTTGCGCCTCGGTTTTAAAAACTTCAATATTTTTATAACGTCCACTATAATGTCCAATAATTAGTTGTTGCACATTTGCTTGTAATGCAATTTTAGCAGCTTGTTCTGCAGTTGAATGTTTCGTTGTTGTAGCAAGAGCCACTTTATCTTTTAAAAATGTTGTTTCATGATATAAACAAGTAGCTTCTTTTATTATTGGTACAATTGCAGGTAAGTAGGAAGTATCACTACAAAATGCATAGCTTTTTGGAGCAGGAGGGTCTAATGTTAAATCTTTATTTTTTATGATTGTGCCATTTTCTAATTTAAAATCTCTACCGATTTTTAAATTTTGATAATCGCAAATTTCAATTTCTTTATAATTTTTAATTGCACTTATGTTTAACTTACGCTCACCTAACTTTTCTTTAAATAAAAAACCGTTAGTGTAAATTCTATGTTCTAAAGGAATTGTATGTACTTCAACTTTATCATCTTCAAAAATTAATTCACTTCCAGTAGCAGTTAATTCATGAAAATATAAGGGATAATGTGTCCACGAATTAGAAAGTTTTAACTGTAATGTAATTACCTCTTTAATACCTTTAGGTCCGTATATATGTAATTCCGTTTCTCTATTTAAGAGTCTGAAAGTTGAAATTAAACCAACTAAACCAAAAAAATGATCACCATGTAAGTGAGAAATAAATATGTATTTAATTTTTGAAAATTTTACACCATATTTACGCAATTGAACTTGAGTTCCTTCACCACAATCAATTAAAAAATGATGGTTTTTAATTTCTAAATATTGCGCGGTAGGATGTGAGTTTACCCGTGGTGTAGCAGAGTGACAACCTAAAATTGTGAGTTTTATACTCATCTAATAACCAATCTTTTTGATACAATTTCAGAATCTGATTGTAATGAGTAGATATACATTCCGTTATTTAAGTTATTACGATTAAATAACAAGGAATTAGTACCAGGTTTTGCATTAATTCTTTTGCCAAAGACTGTTTTTCCTACAAGATTTTTAACTGTAAATTCAACTAATTGATTTTTTGTAGATTTAAAATTAATACGAGTTCTAATAGTTAATGGATTTGGAGATGCGGAAACAGCTGTAAGTGTAGTTGTGGTAGGTTTATCTTTTTTAAGAACATCACGTTTGTCTTTTTCTTGAGCATAAGAAAAAGTAAAAAAAAGTAAAAATGTTATTAAAAGTAATTTTTTCATCAATAAGCCTATTGTTTTTAAAATCCTAAATCTCGTTCAATCGCATCCATTTCTATAATGTCTAGCGCTTCTGTAAATGTTGGTACAACATTAATGTCATCTGGAATTTCATCTATTTCAACTCCTTCAAAAACAATAACAAAACTTGTGCCATTTTGTTTATGCTCCACACTTAACTTCAAAAATAATAATAATTCTTTTAAAGTTGTGTTAATTTTTTCTGAAAAATCTAAAATTAAATGTTCTCCGTTAAAATTAAATATGTTTTTCTCAAGATTATTTAGAAATATATTTATAGATTCTTCAGCTGGTTTTATTAATGTATAGTTTTCAGTTTTGGTTATTTTCATAGTTTGTGTCTTTCAATTTGCTGCGCCAATAAATAAATTACTGCCATTCTAATAGCAACACCGTTTTCAACTTGATTTAGTATAATAGATTGATCTGCATCTGCAACATCACTTGTTATTTCAACACCTCTATTTATTGGGCCAGGGTGCATTATAACAATTTTCTTGCTAAGTGAATTTAAAAGCTGTTTATTTATTCCAAATAATTGAGTATATTCTCTAGTTGACGGAAAATAATTAATGGCCATACGTTCGTTCTGTACTCTTAAAACATTCGCAACATCACACCATTCTAATGCCTTTTTTAGGTCGTATTCTACACCCACTTCTAAACTTTCTATATACTTTGGAATTAACGTTTTTGGACCGCATACTTTTACTTGCGCACCTTGTAATTTTAAAGCATAAATATTAGACAAGGCAACTCTAGAATGCAAAATATCTCCAATAATCACCACTTTTTTACCTGTTACACTTCCTAATTTTTCTCTAATAGAGTAGGAGTCTAAAAGTGCTTGTGTTGGATGTTCGTGTGTGCCATCTCCTGCATTTACAATTTTTGCATCTACGTGTTTAGATAAAAAGTCGCACGCACCAACACTTGGATGACGCATTACGATTAAATCAACCTTCATTGATAAAATATTGTTTGCAGTATCTATTAATGTTTCTCCTTTTTTTACTGAAGATTGACTTGCAGAAAAGTTAATAACATCGGCAGACAATCGTTTTTCAGCTAATTCAAAAGATAATTTTGTTCTGGTGCTGTTCTCAAAAAATAAATTTGCAATGGTAATATCTCTTAGTGATGGTACTTTTTTAATAGGACGATTAATTACTTCTTTAAAATGATCTGCTGTTTCAAAAATTAAATCAATATCACCTCTTTTTAAATGCTTTATTCCTAAAAGATGTTGTACGCTTAACTGACTCATGTAATTAATTATTTAAAATATAAACGGCATCTTTACCGTCTTTTTCTTTCCAATTTACGGTAACTCTTTCTTCATTTATAACATCAACTTGTCTTCCTCTATAATTTGGTTGAATTGGTAAATGTCTACTAAATCTTCTATCTATTAAAACTAGTAATTCAATATCAATAGGTCTTCCAAAGGACTGTATTGCAGTTAATGCAGCTCTAATACTTCTGCCAGAAAATAAAACATCATCTATAAAAACAACATTTTTATCTTCAACAATAAAATTAATATTGGTTTTGTTGGCTTCAATTGGTTCACCACGTCTTCTAAAATCATCTCTGTAAAAAGTAATATCTAGTTGTCCTAGTTTTACTTCAGGAATATTATAATCTTCTTTTAAAATTGAAACCAATCTTTCTGCCAAATAAACTCCTCTTGGTTGAATACCGATTAAAACAGTATTTTCAAAATTATTATGATTTTCAATTAACTGACACGCTAATCGATGTAATATTATGTGAATTTCTTTAGAGTTAAGTAGAATTTTTTTGCCCATTGCAATACCAAACATTGTTTGGAATACAAATATAATGCATTTTGTTAATTAATTTGTTAAAAACATTTAGAACTTACTATTAAATTAAGCATTTGTTCTTGTACTTTTATTTTTGTAGTATTTAATTATATTTTAATATATGTCTTTAACTCCAAAAGAAAATAATTTACCTTTAACTAAGTTCGAATCAATGCTAAAAACCAATAGTGTTTATTTTTTCGATTCTATTGAGTTCGAGGAAATTATACATTTTTATATAGATTCAGGAAAAATTTCTTTAGCAAAAAAAGCAATAGTTTTGGGTTTAAAACAACATCCAAACTCAATTTTGCTAAAATTATTAAGGGCTGAGTTAATGATTTTTGATGGTGAATTTGATAAGGCTGCTAGTTTATTAAAAGATTTACAAGCCATAGAACCTACTAATGAAGAGATTTATGTGCAGCAAGCTAGTATTTTTTCTAAAAAAGACAAACATCAGCAAGCTATAGACGCTTTGAAAATTGCTTTATTATACACAGATGATGAAGCCGATATTTTAGCCATGATTGGTATGGAATATTTGTTTTTAGATAATTTTGATGAAGCTAGATTAAATTTTGCAAAATGTTTAAAGGTAGATTTTGATGATTATTCTTCACTTTACAATGTTATTTATTGTTTTGATATGCAAAGCCAACATGCAGAAGCTATTGAATATTTGAATGAATATATTGATAAAGATCCTTACAGCGAAGTTGCTTGGCATCAATTAGGAAGACAATATTTTATTTTAGAAAATTATACAGAAGCATTAAGAGCTTTTGATTATGCCGTATTAATTGATGAATTTTTTGTTGGTGCATATTTAGAAAAAGCTAAAACCTTAGAGCAGCTTAAAGAATATAATGAAGCTATAGAAAATTATAAAATTACAATAGATTTAGATGATCCAACATCTTTTGTTTACTTGAGAATTGGGGAATGTTACGAAAAGCTAAATCGTTCTTCTTTAGCAATACAGTATTATAAAAAGGCCGTGCATGAAGACCCATTGCTAGATAAAGCGTGGTTGGCAATAGCAGAAATTAGTATTGTAAATAAAAACTATTACAAGGCACTTTTTTACATTAATAAGGCTATAGAAATAGACGAAAAAAATAGTTTATATTGGAGAAAATATGCTGAAATTAATCTAAAGTTAAGCTTTTTTGAAGAAGCTGTAAGAGCATTTCAAAATTGTATCTTATTGCAAGATTTTGATATTGCAATTTGGGTTGGTTTAAGCGATGTACTTTGTTACTTAGGTGATTATAAAGATGCGTTAATTAATTTACAAAAAGCATCAAAAGTTTTTAAAGATTTTGCAGAATTGGAATATAGACTTAGTGGTATTTATTTTAAAATTAGCAATTTTTCAAAAGGAAAAGAACATTTAATTAATGCCTTAATTATTGATTTTGAATACCATAATGAAATTAAAGATTTATTTCCAGAAGTTTATAAAATGCAAGAGGTTTTAGATATAATAAACGATTTCAAAAATACTTCATTTTAAAATATTACATTTGTCTTTTAAGATAAAAGACAGATGCAACAAAGAAATTTAATTCATTATTTAGTAATTACACTTAAGGGAATGGCTATGGGAGCTGCCGATGTAGTTCCAGGAGTTTCTGGAGGAACAATAGCATTTATTTCTGGTATTTACGAAGAATTACTAACCTCAATAAGTGGTATTAAATTTTCTTCAATTAGATTAATAAAGGAGAGAGGGTTTAAAGTTTTCTGGAAAACTATAAATGGCAATTTTTTAGTGGCACTTGTAATCGGTATTTTTATAAGTATTCTTTCATTAGCAAAGTTAATTTCTTGGTTATTGGAAAACGAACCAATACTTGTATGGTCTTTCTTTTTTGGATTGGTTTTAGCAAGTATTTTATTTATAGGAAAACAAATAACAAAATGGAGTATTTTAGCAGTATTGTTGTTTTTAATTGGTGCTGTAATTGCTTATTATATTACAACATTGCAGCCATTGGTATCTGAGAATTCATCACCTTTATTTTTGTTTATTGCAGGTGCTTTGGCAATTTGTGCAATGATTTTACCAGGAATATCGGGTTCATTTATTTTAGTGTTATTAGGCGCATATAAACCAGTATTAGACGCTATTCATGACAGAGATTTTAAACTGCTTGCAATTTTAGGAGCTGGAGCAATTATTGGATTGTTATCCTTTTCTAAAGTACTGAAATGGCTGTTTAATCATTATAAAAATTTAACGTTGGCGCTTTTAACAGGTTTTATTTTAGGTTCTTTAAATAAAATTTGGCCATGGAAAGAAACATTAACTTGGCGCACAAATTCTCATGGCGTAAAAGTGCCTTTCAACGAACAGAGTATTTCTCCTTTCTCGTTTCAAGGAGATGCAGAATTAACAATGGCAATTGTATTAGCAATAATTGGGTTTGCAGTAATTATTATTTTAGAAAAAGTAGCAAAAATATCGGCATCACATTAATTTATGACAAGAGAACGTAGTTTACTAGATAAATTTTTCCTTTTTTTAAAAGGACTTTCAATGGGAGCAGCCAATAAAGTTCCCGGCGTATCTGGTGGTACAGTTTCTTTTGTGTTAGGTTTTTATGAAGAAATGATTTATTCTTTTAGAAAAATCAACTACAAAGCCCTTTTACTACTTATAAATGGCAGATTTAAAGGTTTTTATAATTATACAAATACAACCTTCTTAATTTTGGTTTTTGGAGGAAGTATGTTTAGTTACTTTACGGTTTCTTTAGCTTTAGATTATCTTTTAGAAGTATATGAATTGTATGTGTGGAGCGCATTTTTTGGAATGATATTGGGATCAATATTTTATATTTCAAAAGACTTTAATGATTGGAATACTAAAAATATAGTTGTAATGATTATTGGTGTATTACTAGGTATTGCAATTAGTTTTATGAGTCCTGCAAAAGAAAATGACAACCTTTGGTTCGTTTTTGTTTGTGGAATAATTGGTGTTTCGGGAATGACACTTCCTGGTTTATCTGGTTCTTTTATCCTTATTCTAATGGGTAATTATGTGTTACTCCTTGTAGATTCTGTTGCTGTTTTATTTAAAACACTAACCGAGGTTTTTACGGGAGATTTTAGCTTTATGGATAGTGAAGAAAGAATCCGTTACCTAAAAATAATAGCTACTTTTACTGGTGGTTCAGCGTTTGGATTGATTGTTACCTCACATATTTTAGGATATGTTTTAAAACGTTGGCATCAAATTGTAACAGCAATAATTATTGGATTTATTGCGGGTTCTTTAGGTATAGTTTGGCCTTGGAAAAAAGAGGTTTATAAAATTGAAAATGGTGTAAATTTGTTAGACGCCAAAGGAAATAAAGTAATTGAAAATTTTGAAAGGTATTTTCCAGATTTTTATAATAACGAAACTTGGATAGCTATATTTTTTATAGTTGTTGGAGCGGTAATTATTTTACTTATTGATAAATATGGTGCAGAACGTAAAGAATATATAGATGAATAACCGTACAAAGTTTGGTTTATTAGGAAAAGATATTTCCTATTCTTTTTCAAGAAAATATTTTTCTGAAAAGTTTAAAAAATTAGGTTTAACTACTTTAGAGTATAGTAATATGGACATTCCTGAGATTGAAGAATTTCCATTTCTTTTGTACCATAGAGAGCATGAATATAGAGGTATAAACGTAACCATTCCTTACAAAGAATCTGTAATGCGTTATTTAAATGAAATAGATTCTAATGCTAAAAAAATTGGAGCAGTAAATACCATTAAAGTAACGGATGATAACAAGTTAGTAGGGTATAATACAGATTATTATGGTTTTTTAAACTCATTAAAACCATTATTAAAACCACATCATAAAAAAGCATTAATATTAGGAACTGGAGGAGCTTCAAAAGCAATTGCTTATGCTTTACAAGAATTAAATATTGAGTATAAATTTGTTTCTAGAAGGTTAGGAGATAGCAATTTTATTTACTCAGTTTTAAATCAGCAGATAATTGAAGAATATCCTATAATTATCAATTGTACACCTATTGGAACCCATCCCAATATTGAGGATGCTCCAGAGATTCCATACCAATTCATTTCAAAAAAACATTTATTGTTTGATTTAATCTACAATCCGTCTGAAAGTAAATTTTTACAAAAAGGAAAAAGTCAAGGAGCTATAATTAAGAATGGTTATGAAATGCTTGAGCTTCAAGCTGAAAAATCGTGGGAGATATGGAATACATAGAAAAAAACACGAAAATTTAACGCAACTTTTAGAGTTTCTTTGAATCTTGTATAAAATAGTATTTTGTCATACTATTATTTAAAATTATTAATGAATATAATTAGTGAACCTTAAACATTATAATATGTTAGACCAAGAAGAAAAATTACCAGTACAAGAAAGCAATTCAACAGATTCAAAAGATCAGTCTAAAGATTCTAAAACAGAAATTAATGCTGAAACAACAGCTAAAATTGAAGATAAATTAGAGGTTGAAATAAAGGAAGAAGCAGAAACTACAGAAGTGACAACATCAAAAGCAACTGTCGTAGATGAAGCGAAGCCTGAAATAAGCGAAGAAACTAAAGCAGAAATCACGCCTGAAACACCTGTTAAACCTGAAATTAAAGAAGGCAGTAATTCAGATAAAGCTATAGATGAAATTGATAATAAGATTGCTGAAAGTTCTGAGAAAAGCGAGCATCAGGAAATTGAAATGGAAGATTATGAGAGTTTGAGTTTAGATGAATTAGTTGCAGAATTAGGTAAACTTGTTAAAGAAGGTCAGGTTCAAAGTATAAACAGTAATGTAAATAAAATTAAAAGTATTTTTAACCTAAAGTTTGGTAAACTTTTAAAAGCTGAAAAGGAGAAATTTTTAGCTGAAGGTGGAAATATCATAGATTTTCAATATAACAATCCAATAAAATCTACATACAATAGCTTTCTTTATGATTTTAAAATTAAAAGAAACGAATTTTATGCAAATCAAGATGCTAAATTAAATTCTAATTTAGAAGAAAAGTTAGAGCTTATAGAAAATTTAAAACATTTAATAGATAATGCAGAGGGTGCAACTATGTATAAAATGTTTAAAGATATTCAAACTAAATGGGTGGCTATTGGTCCAATTCCAAGAGCTAAATACAACGATACTTGGAGAACTTATCAACACCACGTAGAACGTTTTTACGATTTATTACATTTAAGCAACGATTTAAGAGATTTAGATTTTAAGCATAATCTAGAAGAAAAACTAAAACTAATTGATAGAGCTGAAGCATTGTTGGAGTTAGAAGATGTAAATACAGCATTTAAAGAATTGCAGGTTTTGCATAAACTGTGGAAAGAAGATATTGGGCCTGTTGCTAGAGAAAATAGAGAAGAGGTTTGGGAGCGTTTTAGCGAAGTGACAAAAAAAATACATGACAATCGTCATGAATTTTTTAAGGATATGAAATCTAAGTTTGAAGGAAATATAGATAAAAAATTAGAAGTAATTACTGCAATTGAGGCGATTGCTATTTCTAAGAACAATTCGAGAGCAGATTGGCAAAAAAGTATAAAAGAGTTAGAGGTTTTACGAAATAAATTTTTCAGTATTGGTCAGGTACCAAGAGCAAAAAGCGATCAGATTTGGTCTAAATTTAAAGATGCAACACGTAAATTTAATGTTGAAAAAAATAAATTCTTTAAAAATATAAAGAAAGAGCATTTAGAAAATTTAAACCTAAAAAAGGCATTAATTGAAAAGGCGGTTGCTTTAAAAGATAGCGAAGATTGGGATACTACAACTGAGGTAATGAAAAGAATTCAGTCTGACTGGAAAAAGATTGGACACGTTCCTAGAAAATATTCAGATAAGCTTTGGAAAGAATTTAAAGATGCTTGTAATCATTATTTTGATCGATTACACAAAAATCAAGATATTGGTAACAAAGAACAAATTGAAGTTTTAAATAAGAAGAAAGATCTTTTAAGTACTATTAAAGAAGCTATTGGAGATTCATCTGAAATTTCTATTGATACTTTAAATGGATATGTTAGTGATTGGCGTGAGCTAGGAAGAGTGCCTTATGAAATGCGACATATTGAAGTTAAATTCAATAAATTATTAGATAAAGTTGTTGACAATAGTGATGCTATTGAAAAACAAGATATTGAAATGATTAAATTTAAGAACTTAGTCAATAGTTATTTAGAACAAAAAAATTATAGAAAATTAGATTCTGAACAATTATTTATTAGAAAGAAAATTGATGAAACAATACGTGAAATTCAACAATTAGAAAATAATATTGGTTTTATTTCAAATGTATCGGAGGATAATCCTTTAGTGCAGAACGTACGTAAACAAATAGATGTTTATAAAGAAAAATTAGAAATTTGGAAAGATAAATTGAACTATTTAAAAGAACTTGAAAGTTAAAAAGGTATTTATAATTAGTTTTATTATAAAGAATTATAAAGTTAATTAGAAGTTATAAATGGTGTTATTAGAAAGTCAATTGAAATTAATTTCAATTGACTTTTTTTGTTACTAAAATTTTCAGAAACTTAATTGTAAAAGCTTATAAATTGTATGAATAAAAAGTTATATCAACCCTTTATTATTAGAGTTTCTAAACAAATCTGAATAATAAACAGTACGTTCTTGTTTTAATTTAGATATAATTTTTAAGAATAATAATGCAGTAATATAGGCATCACCAGCTGCGGTATGTCTGTCGTGTTTTGGAATGTTAAACTCTTTAGATAAAACATCTAAATTAAAATGATTGTCCTTTTTACCTGCTAGTTTTTTGTATAAAATACCAGTATCAATACTTTTATTTTTAAGTTTTGGTAAGTTCATTCTTTTTAAAGCAGCATTAACCATCTCAATATCAAAGGCAGCGTGGTGCGCTACTAAAACAGCATTCCCTATATAATTTACAAACTGCTGAATAGCATCTTTTTCAGAAAGCTTTTCAAGAAGCCCTTCTTTTAATATTCCATGGATTTCCACAGACTCTATTTTAAATTCGTCTTGTTTTAAGTAGATTTCAAAACTATCTGAAACATTAATTGTATTATTAAAAATCGCAACAGCTCCAATGGATAAGATTCTATCGTTTACAAAATCTAATCCAGTAGTTTCGGTGTCAAAAACTACAAAACGAGTAGTGTAAATAGTTTTTGTTGATTTTTGTTTTAAGGTTTGTAAATATTCCTTCCAAAAAACAGGGAGTTTTTTATTTTTAAAAAAGTTGAACATTAATTGCTGAAAATTTTTAATAAGTTGTTCTATAAAATTACAGAATCCATATTAAATAAAGCGTTGTAATAAAAAATAATTTTTAGTGGAATTAGATAAAAAATGTATATTTAGTAAATACTTTTAATTTAAAATAAATTCAATGAACACATACAAAGTAATTGCTTCCATAAAACTTAGTGAGAAAAGCACTAAGGAAATTGATAAAAAAGCTAAAAAGAGACTTAAAGAGCTTAGAAAAGAAATTAGCAAAATTCAAGAAGCAATGTATGCAGAAGGAAAATATGCAGTTTTAATTTGTTTACAAGGAATGGATACGTCTGGAAAAGATAGTTTAATTCGAGAAGTTTTTAAAAATGTAAATGCACAAGGTGTTGTGGTACATAGTTTTAAAGTTCCTACGGAATTAGAATTAAAACACGATTATTTATGGAGGCATTATATTGCATTACCAACAAAAGGTAAAATAGGTGTTTTTAACAGAACCCATTACGAAAATGTGTTGGTAACTAGAGTGCATCCCGAATATGTATTAGGAGAAAATATTCCTTCAGTAAAAAGTATAGATGATTTGAATGATGATTTTTACAACAAAAGAATGGAAGAAATCAATAATTTTGAAAAGCATATAGCTGAGAATGGAACAATTGTTTTGAAATTCTTTTTAAATCTTTCAAAGGAAGAACAGAAAAATAGATTGTTGCGCAGATTGCGCTTAAAAGAAAAAAACTGGAAATTTTCACCAGGAGATTTAAAAGAACGCAAACTTTGGGATAAATATCAGTTTTGTTATCAAGAATTATTGAATAAAACTTCTAAAGAATATGCACCTTGGTTTGTAATTCCAGCAGACGATAAACCAACAGCGCGTTTATTGGTTGCAGAGACTATTTTAAATGTGTTGAAAAAATATAAATTTAAAGCTCCAGAATTACCTGAGAAGTATAAAGTTGAGATTGAAAATTATAAGGCACAATTGGAAACCGAGTAACCGTTAAGAATACCATTTTTAAATTGTTAAATTAAAATTGGATTAATAGTTTTAGAGGTCATAAACTTAAATTATTTTAAAGCTTCAATCATTAAATATTTGTTAAAAAGTTTAAAAAAACGATAGGGATATTCCTAAAATCGTAAATTACAAATTGTATATTTACAACTTAATATTTTTTAAATAACTATGGAATTAAAGTTAACAAAACCCATCATTTTTTTCGATTTAGAAACAACAGGAATCAACATTGCTAAAGATAGAATTGTAGAAATTTCTGTATTAAAAGTATTTCCAAACGGAAATAAAGAAAGTAAAACTTGGTTGGTAAACCCTGAAATGGAAATACCAAAAGAGGCGTCAGATATCCACGGAATTACAAACGAAAGAGTAGTTACAGAACCTACTTTTAATGAGTTGGCAGCTGAAGTAAGTAAAATAATTGATGGTTGCGATTTGGCAGGTTTTAATTCTAACAGATTCGATATACCACTACTTGCTGAAGAAATGTTGAGAGCTAAAGTTAATTTTGATATGACAAATAGAGTTGCGATTGATGTACAAGTAATTTTTCATAAAAAAGAGGAAAGAACATTAAGCGCCGGTTATAAATTTTATTGTGATAAAGATTTAGAAAACGCACATTCTGCTGAAGCTGATACGTTAGCAACGTATGAAATTTTAAAAGCGCAGTTAGATAAGTACGATGATTTAGAAAATGATGTCAATTTTTTAAATGAATATTCAACGCATAACAAAAGAGCCGATTTTGCTGGTTTTATTATGTTTAATGAGGGTGATGAAGAAATATTTACCTTCGGAAAGTACAAAGGGCAAAAAGTTGCTGATATTTTAAAGAAAGATAAAGGATATTATTCTTGGATACAAAATGCTGATTTTCCACTTTATACAAAAAAAGTTTTGACTCAAATTAAAGAAAAGACATTCTTTAATAAAAAAGAAAATACTTTGGAGGATTTGCAAAATAAATTCAATAAAAAATTATAAATATGTTTGTTAATTTTGAAGATTTAGATAATAATGCTAGAGTTTGGATCTACCAATCTAACAGAGAGTTTTCTAATAATGAAGTTGAAATAATTAAAGAAAAAATAACTAGTTTTATTGAAAATTGGCTGCGTCATGGAGACCAATTAAAGGCTTCATTTTTTATTAAATATAACCAGTTTATTATTTTGGCAGTTGATGAAAATTTTAATGAAGTTTCGGGTTGTTCTATAGACGCATCTGTAAATTTAATAAAGGGCTTAGAAAAAGATTTTTCAGTAGATTTAACAAATAAATTAAATATTTCATTTAAAGATAATAACAATATTAATATTGTATCTATGGCAGATTTTCAAAAATATGCGAAAGAACAAAAGATTACTGCAAATACTATTGTCTTTAATAATATGGTTTCTACCAAAGGTGAATTTGAAAATAATTGGGAAGTAACGGCGGACTTTAGCTGGCACAAACGCTTTTTGGCACATTAGTTTCATAATATATTATATCTAATTTTTTAAATGATAAAAAAAACAGTTTTAATAGCTTTAATTTTTTGTGGCACTTTTTTAAATGCTCAAAGTACTGATCCTTTGTTGGTTAAAGATACTTTAGCGCAACAAAAATGGGTGGATACCTTATTAAATAACATGACAATTGATGAAAAAATTGGACAGTTGTTTATGGTTGCTGCGTATTCAAATAAAGATGCAAATCACGAAAGGTTTATTTCAGGATTGATTGAAAAATATCATATTGGTGCGCTTATTTTTTTTCAAGATATTCCATTAAAACAAGCAGAATTAACAAATAAATACCAATCGCAGTCAAAAATTCCATTACTCATTGGAATTGATGGAGAGTGGGGGTTAAATATGAGACTAAAAGATACCTATCGTTTTCCTTGGAATATGACTTTGGGTGCTGTTAAAGATAATTCTCTAATTACCGCATTTGGTGTTCAAGTTGGTAAACATTGCAATCGATTAGGAATTCATATGAATTTTGCTCCTGTGGTAGATGTAAATACAAACCCAGATAATCCAATAATTGGAAACCGTTCTTTTGGCGAAAATCATATAAATGTGGCTGATAAAAGTACAGCTTTTACATTAGGGCTTCAAAGTAAACATGTGTTGGCAAGTGCAAAACATTTTCCAGGACACGGAGATACAGCAACAGATTCGCATCATACTTTACCAGCAGTAGATTTTACAAAACAACGTCTAGACTCCGTTGAATTGTATCCTTATAGAAAAAATTTTGCTGCCGGTTTAGGAAGTGTAATGGTAGCACATTTAAGTGTGCCAGAATTAGAATCGAATGAGAGTTTACCTTCATCTTTGTCTAAAAAGATAGTTACTGGTTTGTTAAAAGAAGAAATGGGTTTTAAAGGATTAATTATTACGGATGCATTAAATATGAAAGCTTCTGCTAATTTTGATTCTCCTCAAGAAATAAATTTAGCTGCCATAATTGCTGGAAACGATTTGTTAGATGTTCCTTTAAATATTCCTGAAACTGTAACTAGATTTAAAAGAGCATTAGAAACCGGAGAGCTGACAGAAGAGCGTTTAGATGAATCGGTTCGAAAAATATTAAAAACAAAGTATTGGGCAGGTTTACATAATTATAAGCCAATAGACACTACAAATTTAATAGAAGATTTAAATTCTGTAGAAAATGAATTAATTCATAGAAAACTGGTTGAAAACTCTGTTACATTATTAAAAAATGAGTCACTTGTTTTCCCAATTCAAAATTTGGATAAAAAGCGAATAGCCTATGTGAAATTAGGTGATAGTGATAATAAACCTTTTGTTGAAATGCTGCAAAACTACACAAATATTGATGTGGTTTCAGCCTCTAATTTATTTGAGTTAATTACAAAGCTTAAAAGATACAATTTGGTGATTATTGGTTATCATAAGTCAAACACTAACCCTTGGAAAAGTTTCAAGTTTAAAGATACGGAGTTGGTTTGGCTTCAAGAAATAGCACGTACAAATACAGTAATTTTGGATGTTTTTGCAAGTCCATATAGTTTATTGCAACTAAAATCCTTTGAAAATATTAATGGTCTTCTATTGTCTTATCAAAACAGTAAACTATCACAAGAAATTTCAGCTCAAATGATTTTTGGTGCATTAGAAACAAGAGGAAAATTACCTGTTGCAATAAAAAATATTTTTTCTGAAGGTCACGGTTTAATGTCTAGTTCTTTAAAAAGGTTGTCATATTCCATTCCAGAAGAAGTTGGTTTAAATAGTAGTAAATTAAATAAAATAGATTCAATTGCTAACGCTGTCATTAAAGAAAAAATGGCGCCTGGTTTACAAGTTTTAGTTGCTAGAAAGGGAAAAGTAGTTTATAATAAAAGTTTTGGTCATCATACCGATAAAATTAAAACAGTAGTAAAAAATAGCGATGTTTATGATATTGCCTCTATAACAAAAATATTGGCTTCTTTACCGTTAATAATGGAGTTGGAAGAACAAAATGTGTTGCAATTAGAAAGTACTTTGGGTTCTTTATTGCCAAAATTAAAGGGAACCAATAAAGATACATTAACAGTAAAAGAAGTATTGTCGCACTATGGAAGGCTTAAGGCTTGGATTCCATTCTATGTTAATACGTTAGATAGTATTACAAAAAAACCTTCAGCTGAATATTATAGAGATAAATGGTCTAATAAATTTCCGATCGAGGTTGCAAAAGATTTGTATTTGACTAGAAGTTATAAAGATTCCATTTTTGATAGAATTGCAATGGCAGAACAGCGAGAGAAACCTGGTTATAAATATAGCGATTTGTCTTTTTTTCTGTTTAAAGAATTTATAGAAAATTATTATAAGAAAAATTTAGATGAATTAACCCAAGAGCGGTTTTATAAAAATATAGGTGCAAATAATACAGGCTATTTACCACTGCATAAATTTCCAAAAAATAAAATAGTACCTACCGAAAAAGATGAGTATTATCGTAATCAGTTAGTACAAGGTTATGTTCATGATATGGGTGCTGCAATGCAAGGTGGTATTGGTGGACATGCGGGTTTGTTTTCTAATGCGAATGATGTCGCCAAGTTAATGCAACTTTATCTCCAAAAAGGTTTTTACGGTGGAAGACGCTATTTTAAATCTGAAACTATCGATAAATTTAATCATAGATATTATCCAGAAGATGAAGTTAGAAAAGGAGTAGGATTTGATAAGCCTCAAATTAATGAAGATGAAAAAGCCACTTGTGGTTGTGTTTCAGATGCAAGTTTTGGACATAGTGGATTTACGGGTACTTTTACATGGGCAGATCCAGAAACTGAAATTGTGTATGTGTTTTTATCAAATAGAGTGTATCCTACAATGGATAATAAAGGTTTAGTAAGAAATAATGTTAGAACTGAAATTCAACAATTAATTCAAGATGCAATTATGCAGTAACGGTTGCTGTTTTTGTTGTTATAATACCTGTTGCAATACAAATTACTAAATAAATCAATCCGTATTTATAGTTAAAAATAGCACTTATAATAATTGCCTGAATTAAATAAAAAATTGGAAAAACAGTTAAAATTAAAGCGAAACGATAGGTGTTTGTAAAAATTATATCCTTTATTTTTGGTTTTAAATATTTCCAAATTAATAAAGGAAAGAAACTATTTAATCTTGTAAATAAGTGAATAGGAGTAAACCAATTAATTTTTTGTTTTTTAATTTTTTTTGAAGTTTTGGTGTCTAAATTTTCTAGAATTTTATTTGTTTCTATCGGATCTAAAAAATCAACATTTAAATTTTTTAATTTTTCAATAATTACATCATGTTCCTCTAAATTATCTATATGAGTTGTCAGTTTTTTTAATTCTGATGAAACTTTAGTTTTAATAGATTTGTAAGAAGTATCTGGTTTTTCAATATTAAAATAAGGATTAGCTAAAATAGGTTCTCCGTAATATATAGATACGCTAGAAGGAAAATTCAGATGCGAATCATAATTAATTCCAACAGGAATAATTTTAATATCTAATTCAGGATATTTTTGCAACGTACCTAAAATTATACGTGCAAATCCTTTTTTTAAAGGTAATAAGCTTCTAAAGTTATGATGCTCACCTTCTGCAAATATTTGAATGGCTTTTTTATCTTTTAAAAACTCAAAACATTGCTCAAAAATTGCAATATTTTTATTCATACTATCTTTTCCGTCTCTAAGTCTATAAACCGGAATCATATTTATAGACCTTAGAATTTTGTTGGCTATTTTAGTTTTAAAGGCACTCGCCCTAGTTAAAAAATGTATATTTCTTGAATTAGTTGTTGGAATTAAAATGGCATCTAATAAGGCATTTTGGTGATTGCCAATAAAAATAGTAGCTCCTTCTTTAGGAATGTTTTTCTTACCAAATACTTTAATTTTTTTATGTGTAAAAAAAAGACCGATTTTAACAATATATTTTACGGTATTGTACCAAATATTTTTCAACATATTATACTTTATCGTTTTGCTTAGACCAATAACTTGCAAGTGCTAAACCTGAAACAATATCCCAAATAGCCCAAAATGCTACTAATAATGCCATTCCACCTAATCCATGAAAAAAGCTAAAAATTAGCAGTAAACCAAGTCCCGAATTTTGAATTCCAGTTTCTATAGAAAGTGTTTTTTGATCTCTATGTGAAAGTCGCATTGCTTTTGCAAAATAAAAACCAGTTATCAAGGCTATTACATTATGCGCAATAACTAAGATTAATACATAATGTATATAGTTAATAAAAATATCAAAATTATCGTAAAAAGCAATTACAATAAATAACAGAAATATAATTAGAGAGATGGGTTTTAATATTTTTGAAAGTTTAGTGGCCAAAATTGGTTTTCGATTTCTAACCCACATACCTAAAAATAACGGTACTCCTAAAATTAGTGTTACAAGTTTTACCAATTCTAAAGGGTCTAATGCAACAGTTTGAAGAATTGCTGCCGTTGGTGCATATAAATTTCCCCAAAAATGTAAGTTAAAAGGCGTCATAACCATAGAAAGTAACGTTGCAAAAGCGGTTAAACTAACAGATAATGCGGCGTTTCCTTTTGCCATTTGAGTTAAGAAATTTGAAATATTACCACCGGGACAGGCGGCAACCATCATTAAACCCAACGCAATACTTGGCATTGGATTTACTAATTTTATAAAAATAAAAGTAATAAGAGGTAGAATAAAAAATTGAGAAATAATTCCAGTTAATAAAATTTTAGGTTTTTTAAATAAACGTTTAAAATCATTAATAGAAATACCAAGTGCAACACCAAACATAATAATGGCAAGTGTAATATTTAGAATCCAAAGACCCTCCGTGTCAAAGTTTATTTCTAGCGAATCTAAGTTTTCAATCATATTAGTTTTTAAAAGCGTATTCAATAATGTTAGAACCCATTTGCAATGCTTTTTCTCTTATTTCTAGAGGATCATTATGCATTTCTTCATCTTCCCAGCCATCGCTTAAATCCGCTTCATAATCGTAAAAGCAAATCAGTCTTCCTTCATAAAATAACCCAAAACCTTGTGGTGGTTTGTTGTCGTGTTCGTGAATTTTTGGCACACCTTCCTCAAAATCAAATGTTTGATGGTAAATTGGGTGGTTAAATGGAATTTCTTGAAAATCTAAAGTAGGAAAAATTCTTTTAAATTCCCTTCTTATAAATTTATCAAGACCATAATTATCTGAAATATGTAAAAATCCACCTGAAATTAAATAGGTTTTTAAATTAGTAATAGCGTCTTTAGAAAAAATCACATTTCCGTGTCCGGTCATAAATAAAATTGGGTAATTAAAAACATCAATACTATTGGCTTCAACAGTTTCTAGATTGGTTTTTATAGTTGTATTTATAGCGTTATTACAGAATTCAATAAGGTTTGGCAATGCGGTTGGATTAGCATACCAATCTCCACTACCGTTGTATTTTAAAATAGCAATTTGTTGGGCGTTTATTGAGGCAATAGGCAGCAGACAAAAGGCAATGGTAAGAATTATGACTTTTAACTTTTGTGAATTAAATATTATAAGTTGTGCTTTTTGAAGCTTTTTCATTTAGTTAATGTGTTTGCTTATATGATTCTTAAAATCAACTTTATCATCTACATATATTGCTAAATTTTTGTATTTTCTTTTAACTCCATAAAGCCCAATTAGTTCGTACTCTTTTTTTAAATGAATAATAACATTGTGACTTTCTAATTCCCCTAAAAATGAAAGTTTTCGAGTTTCATTATCCAGTTCAATATCTTTCGAAGAAATTTTTATACAAATTATATTTTTTAAATCAATGGTAGTTTCGGTCATAATTCCATATCGAATAAATAGTTTGTTATTTTCAATTGATATTGGTCTTTTAGACATTGATTTTAAAAATCCAAAAATTTGAATTCCAGAATAAATACTTAAAAAAGTTAATATCCAGGCAGCAAGATTGCTCCATTTTGTGAGTAGAATATGTAATACGAATGTTTCAATTGTAACGATACATATAATTGCAATAAGTAAAGATATTGTACCGCTATTTTTATGGTACGAGAATTCATTTTCTTTTAATTCTCTTTTTTTCCAGTAGATAAATCCATAATAAAAAACAGCGATTTCTGTAACTACTGGGATTACAACATTTTTAGGAAGCATTTCATAGCAAGTGTTTTTTAAAGTTGTAAAAAAATCAAAGGAATACTCTTTTTTTTGTTTATAATCTTTTATTACTTTTCTAACATTGTAAATCACATATGATAAAATCGATAACTCAATAATTGGAAGAATCCAAACCTTAAAACGATTTAAGTATTGCTGGTTTTCTGAAGGAAGTATTGCAGAGCTAATAATTACTCCAAGAATTAAAAATGGAACAACAGTTGTCTTCGGAATATCAGATTTTCTAATCAGTAAGAAATATAAAAAGGGAACAGTAAATAAGAGGTCAAATATAATTCCAATAGCTAAATAATTAGGATTCAATTGGAATATAGAAATCTTTGTGATAAGAACCATTAACGCGATAATAAGTGCTGGAATACCGAATGTAATTAAGTTTCTTTGAAGGTTTTTGGTTTTAATCATCGATTTCTATTTAATTACATACTAATCATTAAAAAAAGCAACACTATGTACAGCAACAATTCCAGCGGTTTCTGTTCGTAATCTGCTTTCTCCCAAAGATACTGGAATAAAATTATGTTCCAAACTTTGCTGAATTTCTTTGGTTGAAAAATCACCTTCAGGACCAATAAGAATAGTGTTTTTTGTTGAAGGTTTTAATTCTGATTTTAATGATTTTTTTGAAGTTTCCTCACAATGTGCAATAAATAATTGACCGTTAAATTCTGAATTTATAAACTGATTAAAAGTAATAGGTTCATTAAGTTTTGGGAAGTGATATTTTAGTGATTGTTTTGCTGCAGAATGCACAATTTTTTCCATTCTATCTATTTTCAAGACTTTCCTTTCCGAATGCTGGCAAATAATAGGTGTAATTTCGTCAATTCCAATTTCTGTAGCTTTTTCTAAAAACCATTCAAAACGGTCGTTTAATTTTGTGGGAGCAATGGCGATATGTAAATAATAATTCCAAGGTTTAATGTGTGATTGATTATGTAGAATTTTAACCAAACACCTTTTGTCGTTTGCAATTTCAATTTTAGAGGTAAATAAATCTCCTAAACCGTTCGTTATAAAAATTTCATCTCCTTCTTTTTTGCGTAATACGCGGATAATATGTCGACTTTCAGTTTTGTCGAACGTAAATTGTTGGCTTGTTTTGGTTATTTCAGAATTGTAAAATAATTGCATTATAAGTCTTTTTTATAGGTACACCTTTTTTTGTAAGTGACTGGTTCAAAATTTTTCCAAACAGCAGCAATTGCCTTGTTACTGGCAAGTTCTGGAGTTCTAATACAGGTTTCAATGCCTAATTTTTCAAAACTTTTTTGATATTCATTAAAAATTATAGCGTGTACTCCTTTACTTTGATATTCAGGATGCACTCCAATTAAATAGAAAATGGCGTCTTTACTATTTTTTTTTGCTTTTAATAAATGGAAGACTCCAAAAGGTAATAATTTTCCCTTAGATTTTTGTAATGCTTTTGAAAATGAGGGCATTGTAATTGCAAAAGCAACCATCTTTTCATCTTTGTCAATTACAAACTTTATATATTCAGGATTTATAAATGAAATGTATTTCTTTTTAAAATAATCAATTTCAATTTTAGAGATAGGAACAAAAGAAGGTAATTTAGCATAACTTTTATTGAACAAATCGAACATATTGTTTACATATGGCATAATGTCCTTTGTTCTTGTAAAATTTAGAGGCGTTAAATTATAGCGTTTTTCAAGTACTCCACAAACTCTTTGTAGTGGCTCAGATTTAACATTTTTAAAAGGAAATTTATTTTCCAAGTATTCCTTTCCTACTTGAAAGCCTAATTTTTCAAGATGAGTTTTGTAATATGGATAATTGTACCAAGTAACCATTGTTCCAATATGATCAAAACCATAAGTTAATACACCAACTTTATCAAGGTTTGAAAAGCCAACGGGACCTTCCATAAATTCTAATTTATGTTGAATTCCAATCTCAGCCACCTTTTCAAGCAACAGTTTTGAAACATCAATATCATCAATAAAATCAAACCAACCGAAACGTATTTTTTTTATTTTTTGCTCATTTATTTCGGTATAATTAATAATTGCAGCAATTCTACCAACAATTTCATTGTTTTTTTCTGCTACAAAAAAGCGAGCTTCGGCATGTTGAAATACTGGATTTATGTTTTTATCAAAAGATTCAAGTTCTTCGTTAATAATAGGAGGAACCCAATATTTATTGTTTTTGTAGAGTTTAAAAGGAAACTTAACATAGTTTTTTAGTTCCTTTTTAGAGGTCATTTCTTTAATTGTAATCATAGTTGTAAAATGCAATTAGTTTCTTTTTTTACCAAATAATCTTCCAAAAAAACCTTTTCTTTTTTTCTTTTTACCAATTGTTTTTTTAGGGCTATTTTTTATAGTAAATGTATCATAATGTCTATCTAATCTCCAGGCTAAACCGGTAGAAATATAGTAGTACGTATAATTATCAAAAAAGTTAGTTCTTGCAGAAGCGTCAATTTGTAAATTTTCATTAATTAAATATGCTAAACCAGTGCCGAATTGATATTTTGGAGTAAACTTTTCTTGATATTGACCTTGATTTTCAATAAAAAAAGACCAATCTTGGTCAATTGCATAAGTCATTGTAACAATATACTTATAAAAAACATCGTCAGTTGTGTATTTATCAGTCATTAAATTAGTTAAAACAACCAATCTGTCAGTAAAATCATTTTGAAGTAATAGCGCAAGTTTGTAACTGATATCATCTTCTTTAAAATCTTTACTCACAAATTTTGTATGAACTCCAGCATAGATTCCAATTGACGGAATTAGGCGTTTCCAATCAAAAGCATATCTTTTTTTAAAACTTCTAATTTCTTTAGATCTGTCGGCATATTCTTGTTGCCTAATTAAATATTTCGCACCAATTGTTAAATCACTAATACCTTTTATATGTCCGTTTGGATGGTGAGATAGATCGTCTACTTGGTATGCTAAATTTAAATCAAACTCTAATTTTTCAGAAAATTTCCCATATCTAAAAAGTAACTCACCACCATAGGTGTTTGAAGGTAATGAATACAAAGGGTTATCGCTATTTCTATAAAAAAAACCAGTTTCAAACTGGTATACATTAGTGCCTATGCTATAAGGGCTTTCAGAAAAACCTGGACGTTTAGAGTTTATTATTTCAGTATATTGTGCAGCAGTGATTTGAATACTAAAAATTGCCAAAAAAAGTAGAAATACTCTATTCATAAGTTTATGTTAATTAAGGGTCAAATATAAGATTTTATATAATTAAACGTTTTAGTTACTTGCAAATTGTTATTTTTGAAAATTATATAAAAAACGTATTAAATGGGTTTATTAAAAACAATAGCGATTCTTGTTATTATTTATTACGCTTTCAAGTTTTTTAGTAGGTATATTGCACCTATTTTCTTGAAAAAAGTGATTGATAATGTTGAAAAGAAATATAAAGAACAACAACAAAATCACCAACAAAAAGAAGATGGTAAAGTTGGTGAAACAGTAATTGCTAAAAAACCAGTTGGGCCAAAAGAAAGTAATAAGGATGTAGGTGATTATGTTGATTACGAAGAGGTTAAAGATGATAGGTAGCTTAAAGAACTTTAACTAAAACTTTAATTTTATAGAGGAATGCTACTGATATGTGTTCCTTTTTGATCTAAAAATATAAACACACAAATGAAATTTTCTCTAAATAAAATTGCTCCATATTTAATTGCCATTGCCGTATTTATGGTAGTTTCTATTACCTATTTTTCTCCAGTTTTAGAAGGGAAAAAAATTCAACAAGGTGATATCACGCAATTTAAAGGTTCTTCAAAAGAAATTGCAGATTTTAGAGCAGAGAATAATGCTGAACCTTATTGGACAAATGCCACTTTTGGGGGAATGCCAGCCTATGCTGTAAGTGCTTATTATCCGTATGATTTTATTAATAAACTGGATAATTTAATTCGATTTTTACCAAGACCAGCCGATTATTTATTCTTATACTTTTTTAGTTTTTTTGTACTTTTATTAGTGTTAAAGGTAGATTGGAAATTAGCAATTTTAGGTGCTTTAGGATATGGTTTTTCAACATATTTAGTGATAATTTTAGGGGTTGGACACAATGCTAAAGCACATGCAATCGCTTATTTTCCTTTAGTTATAGCTGGAATTTTATTGGTTTTTCAACGCCAGTATATCCTTGGCTTTATAATTACAGCATTAGCAATGGGGCTGGAGTTAAGTGCTAGCCATATCCAAATGACGTATTATTTATTGTTTTTAGTACTAATTTATGGGATAGTTAAATTGATAGATTCCATAGAAAAACATGAAACTCCTCATTTTGTTAAAAGTGTTTTAGTTTTAGTTGTTGCCGTTGTTTTGGCAGTTGGAACAAATGCTACACGTTTATTGGCTACAAGTGAATATTCTAAAGTAAGTACGCGTGGAAAAAGTGAATTATCTATCAATCCAGATGGTTCAGAAAAGCAAGCAACAAGCGGACTTTCAAAAGAATATATTACACAATATAGTTACGGAATTTCAGAAACATTTAACTTGTTTATTCCTCGTTTTATGGGTGGAGGAAATTATGAAAATGTTGGAAATGAGTCTAATATTTATCAATTTTTAAAAGACAAAACAGATCCACGTCAGGCAAAACAGTTTGCAGAGTTCGCTCCAATGTACTGGGGGCAACAACCAATTGTAGAAGCGCCAGCATATATAGGAGCAATTTTTGTGTTTTTGTTTATTTTAGGAATTTTCTTAGTAAAAGGAACTTTTAAAAAGTGGTTAGTTGCGGCTGTTATTTTTTCCATTTTATTAAGTTGGGGAAAAAACTTCGACATTTTAACTAACTTTTTTATTGATTATGTGCCATTATATAACAAATTTAGGGCTGTTTCATCAATACAAGTTATTGCAGAATTGGCAATACCATTATTAGCAATTTTAACTTTAAAAGAATGGTTTTCAACTAAAGTTTCTTCTGAAGAAAAGTTACAAGCATTAAAAAAATCGTTTTATATAGCTGCTGGTATAGCATTAATTTTCACACTATTTGGGTCTAGTTTATTTGCTTTTGAAGGTTTGAGAGATTCAAATTACGACCAAATGTTGCCAGGTTTATTAGATGCTATTATTGAAGATAGAAAAGCCATTTTCTTTTCAGATAGTTTACGAACCTTAACTCTAGTTGTGTTGGCGGCAGGAATATTATGGTTGTTTTTAAAGCAAAAATTAAAATCAACTATTGCAATAATTGCTTTGGGAGCTTTAATTTTATTTGATTTAGTTTCTGTAGGTAAACGTTATGTAAATAATGACGATTTTAAAGCAGCAACTAAAATAGACAAGCCTTTTGTAGCATCTGAAGTTGATAAAGAAATCCTAAAAGATACAACGTATTACCGTGTGGCTAATTTTATGGTAGACCCTATGAATGATGGAAGTACATCTTATTTTCATAAATCTATCGGAGGTTATCATGCTGCTAAAATGGGAATTTATCAGGAATTATTTGACTTTCAAATTGCAAAAAATAACATTCAAGTATTAAATATGTTGAATACTAAATATTTTGTCTTTTTAGATGGAAGTGAGCGTGAAACTGTGCAACCAAACCCAGATGCAAATGGGAATGCTTGGTTTGTTAATACAATAAAAATTGTTGAAAAAGCCAATGAAGAAATTAAAGCTTTAGATAGTTTACAAACTAAAAATGAAGCTGTAATTACTTTAGATCGTATTTCAAACGATTTTAAAACAGAATATATAAAGGATTCTTTGGCAAGTATTGAGTTAACTTCTTATAAAGCAAATGAATTGATTTATGAATCAAATTCATTAGAAAATCAGTTTGCTGTTTTTTCTGAAATTTATTATGAAAATGGTTGGAATGCTTATGTTAATGGCGAATTAAAACGGCATTACAGAATAAATTATGTGTTGAGGGGAATGGTAATTCCAAAAGGAAAACATACCATAACATTTAAGTTTGAGCCAACTGTTATTAAAAGGGGAACTACAATAACTTTAGTATCATATTTGTTTTTAATTCTAATTCCGGTAGGTTGGTTTTTTGTTGAAAAACGAAGAAAAAAGTAGCTAAATTAGAAATTTTTAAGGTGTCCTAAAAATTCGTTTTCTCTTCTTTTTAAAGGGAAATTGTCAGTAATTTGAGTTCTTACATCACTTGGTGTTAACTTATTATTAGGTAAGTTTTCAATCAATGCTTTTAATAAATCGTTGCTTTTTTGTTTTAAAATATAGCCATTGTTTCCAATGATATCTGGAATACCTGCAACGTTACTTCCTATTGGAATACAACCGCACAACATTGCTTCACACAGCGCATTTGGAAAACCTTCAAACATAGAAAGTTGAAAATAATATTGGTGTTTGTTGTATATTTCCAAAAGTTCTTCTTGCTTAACATTGTCAATTAAATGTAGGTTTTTAGGACAATCTGCTTTTAAATATACCTTACCAACAATGGTAAAATAATATTCTGGAAAAAGCTCGGCAGCTTTTACTATTAGGTCAATTCCTTTTCTGTAATGTCCAATTTCATCAATAGCAAAAGTGACAGATAAAAAAGAGTTTTTAACTCTGTTTAAATTTTTGTTTTGCCATTTATTAGTGTCATAGCCATTCACCATTTCAACAATTGGTGTTTTAATAGTCTTGTTAAAAGATCGAATCCCTTGATTTGGAAATTTTACATCTAAATAATTGTAAAAACTTTTTTCTAAGCTTTTGTGGACGGGTAGTATTAATGAGGTATTTTTAAATGAAAAATTTGTAAACCAACTTAAGAGTTTTTTTGTATGTGCACCATAATTTATTTCAGGTAATTTTGCGCAATCTGTACCGATTGCAATAATAATAATCGGTTTTTTTACAAGTTTTCCAAAAATAACCGGTAAAAAAGAAAGATACCCAGAAGATTGAATTACAATGGCTTTGTATTTATGTAAATTAAAAAGCAAAAAGAAAAATTGCTTTATAAACGCATAAAACAAATAGATTTTTTTTGAAGTATTGAATTGATATAAATCTACATTATAGTTTTTTTCTAAAATAGCAACATCTCTTTTTACAAATGTAGCGTATAAAACAAATAGCATTAAAACAGATTCTTTTTCTTGTTTTTCAATTGTCATTCAATGCTTGTTTTAAAGTTGAAATTATAAATAATTATAGTTTAATCTAGCAACGAATTTAATGAAAAGTTATAAATTAGCAATTGAGATTTTGAAATTGTTTTATATTTTAACAGACTATTTCAAATTAAAACAGAGTCCTAGAATTAGATGGTAAAACATAAAAAAACTGATAAAATTCAGCTATTAATAAACAACGTTGTGCCATTAAATAATGGAGATGTTGCATTGTTTTATTCATTGTATACAAAATTAATAGCTGCTGGATTTCAGGTGAAAATAGCAACGTACTATTATAAATTAGCACAAGGATTATATCCAGATATTCCTTTTGTAGAAGAAATTGGACAGCATAAAATTTTTATGAAATTACCATTTATAAAGCCCTTTGTACTTCCTTTTTTATTTTTCTTTTCAAGACATTATAGGGCAGCTGATGTAATAATTGGAACACCTGGTGGATATATTAATTCTAACTACAACATAAAAAATAGTTTATGCGTTTATAAGATTGCTAAGTTTTTTGGTAAAAAATCTCTAATTTATTCCCAATCTGTCGGACCCTTAAATAAAAAAGATGCAGTATTTTTTAAAAAAATAATGAATAATTCAGTTTCATATATTTTTGTGAGAGATCAGTTTTCTTTTGATGTTTTAACAGATTTAAATATTCCAAAAGACAAGTTTAAGTTGACAAAAGATGCAGCATTTTTATTAGATTTTAAAGAAAATAAACCGAAGAAATTAAAGAAAATTGCAATTTCTGTACGTGAATGGGATTTCGATGGAAGAAATAAAACGGCCTATATAAAAATGATTAACGCGTTTATAAAAGAATGCATATATAATGGATTTATTATTGAATTTCTTTCAACTTGTCAAGGTTTAAAAAATTATAAAGATGATGCTAAACTAGCACAAGAGATTTTTAATAATTTAGAAGCTTCATTACAAAAAAAGGTTACAGTTTTAAAAGATTATTACGTATTTGATGATTTTTACAAAAAATTAGAAGAATATGAATTTGTAATTGGTACTAGATTACATATGTGTATCACTTCATTAACTAAAAATATTCCAGCATTTAATATTAGTTATGAAGTTAAAGGGAAGGAGTGTTATAATTATCTCGGTCTGTCAGAGTATTCAATTGATTATAATGATGATACTGAAAAAGCGTTACAATTATTCATTAATTTTATGAATAAATCTGATGAAATTAGAGAACATTTAAAAAGCATAATACCTAAAATTAACGAAGAATGTAATGCAGATTTTAATTTTTTTGCAAAAAAAATAAAAGAACTTTGAGAGTTTTAATAATCACATATTATTGGCCACCTGCTGGTGGTTCTGGAGTACAACGTTGGCTTAAATTTGTAAAATATTTAAGAGACTTTGAAATAGAGCCAATTGTTTATACAGTTGAAAACCCGAAATATCCAATTTTAGACGAAAGTTTGCAGAAAGATATTCCAAAAGGTGTTGAAGTGTTAAAACAACCTATTTTTGAGCCCAATAATTTACTTTCATTTTTCGGAAATAAGAAAACAGAAAGCGCTGGTTTTTTAAATCCGAATCCCTCATTTTTTGGTAAGTTGTTGCAATATATTAGAGCGAATTATTTTATTCCAGATGCTAGAAAATTTTGGATAAATCCTTCAGTAAACTATTTAAAAAGTTACATTTCAAATAATAATATTGATTCAATAATTACTACAGGACCGCCACATAGTATGCATTTAATTGGGTTGAAATTGAAACAACAATTGGGTGTGAAATGGATTGCAGATTTTAGAGATCCTTGGACTGAGATTGATTATTTTCATCAATTACCTTTATCAAAAAAGACGATTAATAAACATCATTTTTTAGAACAAGAGGTTTTGTTAAATGCAGATAAGGTGTTGGTAGTTGGTAGCACAATGAATAAAAACTATACCAAGTTCAACAATAATGTTGTTACCATAACAAATGGTTTTGACGGAGAAATAATTACTTCAGAAACTAAGTTAGATTCAAAATTTACAATTACCCATATTGGTTTAATGAATGCTGATAGAAATCCAAAAATGTTATGGAATGTTTTGACGGAAATTATTTCAGAAAACAAGGATTTTTCAGAAGATTTTATTCTGAAGTTAATAGGAAAAGTAGACTCATCGGTTATTGAAGAGATTGCAACTAATAAGCTTAATAAAAATGTTGAAATTATAGATTATGTTTCACATAATAATGTAATTGAGTTTCAGAAAAAATCACAAGTATTATTATTGCTTTTAAATAATGTACCAAGTGCAAAAGGTATAATTACAGGCAAAATATTTGAATATTTAATGGTAAATCGTCCAATTTTGGCAGTTGCTCCTTTAGATGGTGATTTAGCTGAAATTTTAAATAAAATAAATGCTGGAAAAGTAATAAGTTTTGAAGATAAGGTAAGTCTAAAAAGTACTATCTTAGAAATGTATTCAAAATACAAGCAAGGAAATTTAAGGATTGATTCAAAAAACGTTGAACAATTTCATAGAAAAGAATTGACAAAAAAACTAGCTGAAATAATTAAAAATACTGTAATGTCAGTGAAGGCAGAAATCAATTAGTTGTAAATTTAAATGAAGAAAAAAATTGTAACCATTTTAGGAGCGAGACCTCAATTTGTAAAAGCGGCTGTATTAAGTAGAGTAATTGCTAAACATAATAAAATTGAAGAAATTATTGTGCATACAGGTCAACATTACGATGCCAATATGAGCGAGATATTTTTTGATGAAATGGAAATTCCAAAGCCAAAATATAATTTAGCAATAAATGGACTAAGTCATGGCGCAATGACAGGTCAGATGCTCATTAAAATTGAAGAAGTTTTACAGAAAGAAAAACCAGATATGGTTGTTGTGTATGGTGATACAAACTCTACATTGGCAGGTGCTTTGGCTGCAACAAAAATGGATATAAAGGTTGCACATGTAGAAGCCGGTTTACGTTCGTTTAATATGAGAATGCCAGAAGAAATTAACCGAATATTAACTGATAGGATTTCGAGCCTTTTATTGTGTCCAACACTTACAGCGATGGATAATTTAAAACACGAAGGTTTTAATAATTTACCTCCTAAAGTTGTAAATAGTGGAGATATTATGAAAGATGCTGTAGAGTTTTATAGCGAATTCTCTGAGAAAAAATCATCAATAATAAAAAAATTAAACCTTATAAATAATGAATTTGTATTAGCTACAATTCATAGACAAGAAAATACAGATAACCTTGAAAGTTTAATAGCTATTTTTAATGGACTTCAAGAAATAAATAAAGCAAAACAAGTTGTACTTCCTTTGCATCCAAGAACAAAAGCTGTTTTAGAAAAGAACAATCTGAAATTCAATATAACTACAATTAATCCTATTGGTTATTTTGATATGTTAGAGTTACTTAAAAATTGTAATTTGGTTGTAACAGATAGCGGAGGGCTTCAAAAAGAGGCCTTTTTCAATAAAAAACATTGTATTGTTGCACGTGAAGAAACCGAATGGGTTGAATTAGTTTCAAACGGTTTTGCAAAAATTATTGGAAGTAATTCAACAAAAATGTTGGAAGCTTTTAACGAATTTCAGAACTCAAAAGCGAATTTTTCAATAAATTTATATGGAAATAACGTTGGAGAACATATTTATAAAGAATTAATAAATGTATTAAAATAAATGGGTATTGTTTTAAAACAATCTTTTACCAACACATTAATCCTTTTTTTAGGATTTGCCATTGGCGGTATAAATGTGCTGTTTTTATATACGCATTTTCTACATGAAGATTATTTTGGACTAATAACCTTTTTGTTGTCAACAGCAAATATTATTTTACCATTGTTAGTTTTTGGAATGCAACACTCTATAATAAAGTTTTACTCTTCCTACAAAACAAAAATAGAGCAGGATGGGTTTTTAATTTCGACTTTAATTTTACCATTAGTTGTAATTATTCCTTTAGCATTAATAGGAGTTTTTTTTTACCAATCCATAGCAAGTTGGCTATCTTCAGAAAATATTTTAATTAAAGATTACACATATTTAATTTTTATTGTGGCCATTTTTATGGGTTATTTTGAAGTGTTTTATTCTTGGACAAAAGTGCAGTTTAATTCGGTTTTTGGAAATTTTATTAAAGAAATATTTACGCGTATTTGCACCTCGTTTTTATTGTTGGCAGTATATTTTAATTGGATTTCTAACGAGCAATTTATTTATGCTGTTGTAGCAGTTTATGGGCTTCGAACACTTATTATGAAATTATATGCCATGTACATTTACATGCCAAAGCTAGTCTTTAAATTACCGGCCAATTTAAAGGAAATATTTTCATTCTCTATATACATTATTATTGCTGGTTCTGCTTCTGGAATTTTATTAGAAATTGATAAGTTTATGATTCCTCAGATGGAAAAAATTGCTGAAGTTGCATATTATTCGGTTGGAATTTATATTGCAAGTGTTGTAGCAATACCTACGCGTGCAATGCAACAAATTACAAATCCCATTACTGCTAAAGAGATGAATTCCAATAATATATTGATAGTGGAAAAGTTATATAAACAAAGTTCTATAAATTTATTGGTAGTTGGTGGTTTATTGTTTTTATTGATTAATTTAAATATTACAGAACTCTACGAAATTATTAATAAGCCGCAATACACCAGAGGTATTTGGATTGTTTTAATTATTTCCATTGCCAAAATAATGGATTTAGCCTTGGGTACAGGAAATGCTATTTTGGTAAATTCTAAATATTATAAAATATTTTTCTATTTGTCATTAACTATGGCCTTAAGCGTTATAGTTTTAAATAGGTGGTTAATTAGTTTAATTGGAATTAATGGAGCTGCTTTGGCAACGTTAATTGTAGTTTTGGTGTATGGGGTTATTAAAATATTATTTATAAAATCTAAGTTAAGTATTCAGCCATTCAGTAGAAATTCTGTAAAAGTTTTAGTAGTAATTATGGCTATTTATTTTGTAATTAACTTTTGGAACTTTAGTTTAAATCCAATACTCAGTATTTTTATAAAAGGAGTATTAATAACATCTGTTTATTTAGTTATAATTAAAAGATTGAATATTTCTGAAGATTTAAATAAATTATTTTCGAAGTATTTCTGAATTTCCAATAGATTTAAGAACTTATAAATTCAACATTTTAGTATGTATTTATATTACAATACAAACTCATTTTTAATTAATATATTCGCTTTTAAATAAAATTTAAAACTTTTATGGATTATTTTAACCATATTTTATATGGAATATTTATGGCATATTTTGGACTAATTTCTCCTGGGATGTTAAATATGACAGCTTTAAAAATTAGGATTAATACTGGTAAATTAGAGAGTGTAACATTTGCTGTTGGTGCTTCTATTGTAGTGTTTTTTCAGGCTGGAATAGCATTGTATTTTGCTGATTATTTTTTAAAGAATCCAACTGTCGTTGAAACTTTAAAAATAGTTGCAGTTTTTGTATTTTTTATACTTTCAATTTTTTTCTTTTCTCTTTCTCGCAAGAAATTAAACCCTAAAACTACAAATGCAAAAGGCAACTTTTTTTTAAAAGGAATGGGGATGTCTGCCATAAATATGTTAGCAATTCCTTTTTATCTTGGCTTAAGTATTTATTTAACATCTATTAATAAATTAATTATTGAGCAGCCTTATATTTTACTGTTTGTATTTGGTGCAGGTATTGGTTCTTTCTTAATATTTTATACCTATATATTGTTTGCAAATATTATTATAAAAAAAGTTAGTTATATAGCTAAAAACATTAACCTACTTTTGGCTTTACTTTTTTTACTGTTAGGAATTTTTACAATGATTAAGATTTTAAAATAGTTTTATTTTTTATATTTACAGAATTCAAAAACCATATTAAATAATGATTGAAGCTATTGAGAAAAACTTAGAAAGGGGCGTTCAACTTTTACAAAGTATTTCTGATGAAGATTACCGAAATACATCAATAGCACCATATTATTCTAGTATTGGAACTCATGTACGACATATTTTAGATGTTTTTGATTGTATTTTTGAAGGTTTACCCAATAAGCAAATTAATTTGATTAATAGAAAACGAAATAATTTAGCTGAGAATTTTACAAAAAATGGGATATATTATTTTGATGAAATTACTTCTAAGCTTAAATTAATAAAAGAGTCGGATTTTGATCAAATTGTTGAAGTTACAGACGATTTAGGATTGGGTATTATTACGGTAAATTATACCTTAGGAGGTATTTTAATTCAAGCGCATAGTCATGCGATTCATCATTTTGCAAGTGTTGGCTATGTAATTTCTCAGTTAGGAATAAAACTTCCTGATAACGATTTTGGGTTTAATCCTACTACTCCAAGAACAAAACCTACTAATTAGCAGCTAACTTCTTAACAGTTTTTATATAATTTTTGTATTTTAAATAAACTGAAATTAAATATTCTAAATTGGTGTACTCACCTTTGTTTAGTTGTTTGTTTTTAACTCCAATTTTATAGATAATTTCCCAATGATTTTTTATGGATTTTAAGGCTTTTAAATAGGTACCTTTTGAAGTGTCATAAATATGAGTTGGTTCGGCAATAACTCCGTTAATTTCTATTATTTTAAAATTTTCCCTATTTAATAATTCATTAAAATTATTGTATTTAACATCTATTCTACCATAATTCCAACCATTAATATCAAGATTAATAGTATCAAGGGTGTTTTTCAAATAACTGTTAATTAGGTGGTTGCCGTTAATAAATTGCGTTCCTTTAGAATGGTTTCCAATAACGTTTAAAATTATTTCTTCATTTATTTTGGGTATGTATTCTAGGTTAGCTTTGTTTAATTCTAACACTATATTTAAATAGTTTTTTGCTCTTTCGCTCTTTTTTATAAGTTCTAATAGCGTTGATTTACCATCACCAATTACAACCAAATATTTTTTTAAGGTAATAGAAGTTATGATGCCTTTTTTATTACCTGGTTCTTTATAATAAAAAATTCCACATTCATTTTTATAAGCTATAAATTCTTGAATTATTAAATCTATTGTGTTATACTTTTTTAAATAGTT
The DNA here is from genome assembly GCF_014646675.1 of Lutibacter litoralis. Classification (GTDB taxonomy): domain Bacteria; phylum Bacteroidota; class Bacteroidia; order Flavobacteriales; family Flavobacteriaceae; genus Lutibacter; species Lutibacter litoralis. The sequence continues at coordinate 72,102 of NZ_BMNS01000009.1, forward strand.
TTGAAGCTCTTCTTGAGAGTTAATTTTTTTAACAAGCAATCCTCTAAATCCAATATTGGGTTTAATAATTAATGGAAATTCAATATTTTTATTTTTTATATCAGAAAGCGTTTTTTCAAATTGTTGACTTTTACTCACAAAAATACTTTGTGGTTTGTATTTATCAGGTATTAATTGGAGTGTTTTAAATTTAGATTCCAACCCATTTCCAGAGCCTTCTATACTTGGGTTTACAGCAGAAAAGAAACCAAAACTTCGGGATTTAATAGCCAAATAAAAAGCATACGGTAATAATGGAACATAAAACATATACGGCGGCCAATATTCCCATTGAAGTATAGTTTTAAGGTTTTTTACTTTCATTATTTTGAATTAAAAAATGCGTTCAAAATAATTCGAATCCCAATAAATCCAAGTGCAATTGCTGAAATCCCCAAAACAATACCTACTATTAGCCATAAATAATTGTTTTGAAGTTTTATAGCTTTGAAACCAATAGTTATTAAAATTGGAGCCAATATAAGTAGGGGTAAAGCGGCTGCTTCATATTTTATTCCTCTTACAAGTTCGTTTCTATTTGTTCCCATAAAAAATTAGTAGTTATTGGTATATTTATAAAATTAAAGCTTCAACTTAATAGTTGAAGCTTTAAAAATAATATAATTTAAATAAAATCTAATTTATAAATAAACTTATTTTAAGTAAAATGTTTTGTTAAGCTAATGCATCTATAATTTTATTAAGGGTAGCACTTGGTCGCATTGCATTTATAGTCAACTCTTCGTTTGGTTCATAGTATCCACCAATGTTTACCTCTTTACCTTGTGCATTGGTAAGTTCAGAAAGTATCTCAAATTCATGTTTCTTTAATTCTTTTGCAACTTTAGTAAATAGTTCTTTTAAGGAAGTATCTTCATTTTGTTTTGCTAATGCTTCCGCCCAATAAGTTGCTAAGTAAAAATGACTTCCTCTAGTATCTAATTCACCTACTTTTCGTGATGGAGATTTTTTATTGTCTAAAAATTTATCTGTTGCATCATCTAAAGTTTCTCCTAAAATAAGAGCCTTTTTATTATTATTTACTTCTCCTAAATGTTCTAGAGATACTGCTAATGCTAAAAACTCACCTAAAGAATCCCATCTTAAATGTCCTTCTTGATTAAACTGTTGTACATGTTTTGGAGCAGAACCACCTGCGCCAGTTTCGAACAATCCACCACCATTCATTAAAGGGACAATAGATAACATTTTGGCACTTGTGCCAACTTCTAAAATTGGAAATAAATCAGTTAAATAATCTCTTAATACATTGCCTGTAACAGAAATAGTATCTAATCCTTCTTTTAATCTTTTTAAAGTAAATATGGTAGCTTTGTATGGTGATAGAATTCTAATATCTAGTCCAGTAGTATCGTAATTTGGTAAGTACTTGTTTACTTTTTCAATTATTTGTGCATCGTGTGCTCTATTTTTATCTAACCAAAAAACAGTTGGTGTTCCTGTTGCCTTAGCTCTATTTACTGCTAATTTTATCCAATCTTGAATTGGAGCATCTTTAACCTGACACATTCTCCAAATATCTCCATTTTCAACTTGGTGTTCCATTAAAACAGTTCCATTAGCATCAATAACACGAACAGCACCATTGCCTTTAATTTCAAAAGTTTTATCGTGTGAACCATATTCTTCAGCTTTTTGAGCCATTAATCCTACATTTGGAACAGTTCCCATAGTAGTAGGATCAAAAGCACCATTTTCTTTACAAAAATTAATAGTTGCTTGGTAAATACTTGCGTAACTACTATCTGGAATTACAGCTTTGGTGTCTTGTTGCTCTCCATCTGCATTCCACATTTGCCCAGAAGTACGAATCATTGCAGGCATAGAAGCATCAATTATTACATCACTTGGTACATGTAAATTTGTAATTCCTTTGTCTGAGTTTACCATTGCTAAACTTGGTCCATTTTCAAAACAAGCTTTTATGTCAGCTTCAATAGCTGACTTTTTATTTTCTGGTAAATCCTGAATTTTATTTATTAAATCACCAAAACCATTATTTACGTTAACACCAATTTTTTCTAAAATGGTACTATGTTTTTCAAAAACATCTTTAAAAAATACCTTCACCGCTTGACCGAAAATAATTGGGTCCGAAACTTTCATCATTGTTGCTTTCATATGCAAAGAAAACAATACATCTTTATTTTTAGCATCCTTAATTTGAGCATCTAAAAACTCTAGAAGTGCTTTTTTACTCATTACAGTTCCATCAATTATTTCATCTTTTAAAAGTGAAAGATTTTCTTTTAAAACTGAAGTAGTTCCATTAGAAGTAACAAACTCAATTTTTACAGTAGTTGGTTCTTTTAGTGTTAAAGATTTTTCGTTAGACTTAAAATCTCCGTAATCCATTGTTGCAACATGAGTTTTAGAATTTGAAGACCATGCGCCCATAGAGTGTGGATTCTTTTTTGCGTAATTTTTTACTGCTTTTGGAGCTCTTCTGTCAGAATTTCCTTCACGTAAAACTGGATTTACAGCTGAGCCTTTAACTTTATCAAAACGCTCTTTAATATTCTTATCTTCAGTTGTAACAATATCTTCTGGGTAATTTGGAATTGCAAAACCTAAAGATTGTAATTCTTTTATAGCAGCTTTAAGTTGAGGTACCGATGCTGAAATATTAGGTAATTTAATAATATTAGCCTCTGGTTTCTTGGCAAGTTCACCTAATTCCGCAAGTGCATCATTAACTTGTTGTTCGGGCTTTAAATAATCTGGAAATACAGCTAAGATTCTACTCGCTAATGAAATATCTTTAGTTTCAATTTCAATGTTTGAAGGCTTAACAAATGCTTTAACAATAGGTAAAAATGAATAGGTAGCTAAAGCTGGAGCTTCATCTGTTTTTGTGTAAAATATTTTAGATGTATTACTCATAATATATATGTTTTTTTAACTATAATTCTCAATTATTTAATGAATTATAGGGTTATAATTTAATTTATTTTTTTAACGCTGCTAATGTACTAAATATTGAGGTAAAATTTGTTTCGAAAACGTTATAAATAAGGGAAATATTTTGAGTTTTATTTAAAAATATTGTATTTATTTTAGGAGAATATGAATGTTTAAAAAACAATAGCCATAATAATGATTTCTCAATATTATGGCTATTTGCTGAAATACTTTTTTTAATAAGTTTTAAAAGATAATCTTTAACCGTTTTGCCATTTTTTTACAAAAACCACATAATTAAAAACATCATTTTTAGTAGTTTCATTTTTTACAAATCAACTTCTTACTAATTCTTATTAAACTAGTTGTTTCTTTTAAAACAACTCCTAAAACTTTGTTGTAAATTTCTGTTAAGAAAATTACTTGCTCTAAGGTGTTATTTTAAAAATGCTTTTAAAATCCTGTTTCCATCTATTCATGCTAAATACGTGGTTACATTACTTTTTTAAAGTTAGATTTTAAAAACGATGTTCAAGAACATTTTGAATTTCACTTTAAAATAATAATCTAAATTTTAAAAAGTTACACCTTTAGACTTTTAGATTATCTTTTATTGTTTAATTCTATTGTAAATTAAGCGTGTAAATTTTAAAAATGCAAATTTATAATTGTTTTAATATCAACAAGATATGAACTAGACTTATTAACATTTGTTAATAAAAAACCCGCTTCAATATTGAAGCGGGTTTTGTACTTTTTATTGAAATAAGACTAGCGTCTTTTTTCTGCGATTCTAGCCTTTTTACCAGTTAATCCTCTAAAGTAGAAGATACGTGCTCTACGAACTCTACCGTGTTTGTTAACTTCAATTTTTTGAATTGCTGGCAGATTTATTGGGAAGATACGCTCTACTCCAACTGTTCCAGACATTTTTCTAATTGTAAATGTTTCTGAAGAACCAGCACCTCTTCTTTGAATTACAACACCTTTAAAAAACTGTGTACGGGTTTTTTGACCCTCTTTAATTTCGTAATAAACTGTAATAGAATCTCCTGCCGTAAATTGAGGGAATTCTTTTTTTTCTACAAATTCGTCTTGTATAAATTTTACTAAAGTTTCCATTTTAAACTTTTTAATAGTTTTTCATAAATTAACATTCACGATTCTCGTCAGAGGTTAATTTTGAGAGTGCAAATTTAATCAAAAATATTAGTCTTCCAACAAATCTGGTCTAATTTTTTTTGTATGTTCATAAGCTTTTTGATTTCGCCAATCTTCAATTTTAGGAAAATTACCAGATAAAAGCACTTCTGGAACTTTAAGCCCCTTATAATCAGAAGGTCGGGTGTAAACGGGAGGCGACAATAAATTGTCTTGAAAAGAGTCTGTTAAAGCAGAAGTTTCATCACCTAAAACACCAGGAATTAATCTAATTATAGCATCACATAAAACTGCTGCACCCAATTCGCCACCACTTAAAACATAATCACCAATAGAAATTTCTTTTGTAACAAATAAATCTCTAACGCGTTGATCAACACCTTTATAATGTCCACATAAAATAATCATATTTTCTTTTAAAGACAGGGTGTTTGCAGTTTGTTGATTTAAAGTTGGCGCATCTGGTGTCATATAAATTATTTCGTCATAATCTCGTTCTGCCTTTAATTTTGAAATACAAGTATCTATTGGCTCTATCATTAAAACCATACCAGCTCCGCCACCAAATTGATAGTCGTCAATTTTTCCATAGCTATTTAAAGCATATGTTCTTAAATCGTGAAAATGTACTTCAACCAAATTTTTATCGATAGCACGTTTTATAATAGAATATTCAAACGGACTTTTAATTAATTCTGGTGAAACGGTTATTATATCAATTCGCATGGCACAAAAGTAAGGTTTAAGTTTAAATCTTTTAAAGTCAAAAGTGAAAAGTTTATTTTAAAATACTAATTCTAACTTTTTTCTTTTTAAGCCTACTATTATTTAATGTTTGTACTAAATTATTTAAGTTAGTACTGGATACTGCTACATAGGCACAATCTTGTTTTAATTCTATAATTCCTAAATCTTCTTTTTTAATGTTTCCCTGCTTAAAAAATAATCCAGCAATATCTCCTTTTGAAATTTTATCTTTCCGTCCGCCAGAAATATGAAGTGTACTCCAATTACTATTTTTTACCTTTTGTGCAGATATTATGCTAATTTCTTCATCGTTTTTAATAAAAACAGGCAATTCTTCATTTAAATATTTTAAAATAAATGCAGTTCCATTGCTGTGCATTCTTGCTGTTCTACCATTTCTATGAATAAATTCATCAGGTCTTGTAGGTAATTCATAATGAATAATAAAATCCATTTCTGGGATATCAATTCCTCTAGCTGCTAAATCTGTTGAAACAAGTATTTTGTGTGTGCCATTTCTAAATTTAATCAGCGCTCTTTCTCTATCGTGTTGTTCTAAATCACCAGAAAAGCAACCATGATTTATATTTTTTTCATTTAAAAAATCACTTACATTTTGAATACTATCTTTTAAATTACAAAATATAATTCCACTTCCAGCACCAATATGACCAAGCAACCTTTCTAAGGATGCTAATTTATCTTGTGTTTTAGAAACAACGGTTTTAAGTTTTAAATTTGATGTTTTTTCATCTAAAAAACTTAATCTTTTAGGGTTCTTTATTCCAACAAAAGAAGGAATTTTTACTTTTTGAGTTGCTGAAGTCAATATTTTTTTTGAAACAGTTTTTAATTCTTCAAGAATAAATTTCATATCCTCTTCAAAACCAACTTCTAAGGATTTGTCAAATTCATCTAAAACCAATGTTTTGATAGTTGTAATTTTAAAAACTTCCCTTTCTATATGGTCCGCAACTCTGCCTGGAGTTCCAACAAGAATTGCAGGTGGATGTTTTAGCGCTATTCTATCTTTTGAACCCGATCTTCCACCATAAACTGCAGTGGCTTTGTATCCACTTCCAATCTCCCTAATTACCTGCTCAATTTGTATTGCAAGTTCTCTTGATGGTACTAATATTAATACTTGTATGTTTTTTATGTTTGGGTTTAATTCTGCAATTATTGGTAATAAAAATGCTAATGTTTTTCCTGTTCCAGTTGGGGATAATATAATTGTTTCCGAATTTGAAGAAATAGCTGTTTGTGCCGCTTCTTGCATTGGATTTAGTCTCGAAATTCCTAGTTTAGAAAGAATTTCACGTTGATTTTTAAAATTTTCTGACATTTGGCAAAGGTACTTTTTTAAAGTTAGAAAACGTCTTTGCGAGGAGATTGATAAAAGAAGTAGCAATCTCATTCCTTAAAGTTAAAAGAAAAATCACAATTAAAAATTTAAAACTCATAACTAATAATTAAAATCTACATCTAATCATTCTATCCGCCCCAAACATATCTTTTTTTAGCACTATGTTTTTAAATCCTTTTTCCGATAATAAATCAGCAGTTTCTTTTCCTAAGTATTGATTGATTTCAAAATATATGTGGCCATCTTTTGAAAGATAATTATTAGCTAAATCAGAAATTTTATCATAAAATAATAGGGGATTGTTATCTTCAACAAATAAGGCTACATGTGGTTCGTTATTTAAAACATTCTTTTGCATTTGCTCTTTTTCTAATGCACGAACATAAGGAGGATTGCTAACAATAATATCAAATTGTTTTGGTAGTTCTTTTAAATTTAAAATATCAGCTTCAATAAAATTAATAGTAACTGTATTTAATTCGGCATTTTTTTTAGCGGTTTTTAATGCTTCAGTAGAAATGTCTAGTGCATAAATAGTAGCATTTGGTACATTTTTAGCCAATGAAATAGGGATACAGCCGCTTCCAGTTCCAATGTCTAAGATTGTGCTTTTCGACTTTGGATTTACGACTTTTAATTCTTCGATAATCCAACTTACCAATTCTTCTGTTTCTGGTCGTGGAATTAATACATTTTTATTTACTTTGAATGGTAATCCGTAAAATTCAGTTTCACCTGTAATATATTGAATTGGAATATGTTTAGTTAAATCTTTGAGCGCTTTTTTCAGAAATATTAAATCCGTTTTAGAAACTTCAAAGTCAGGTTGTAATGCGACTTCAATTCTAGATAATTTCAATTTAAATTCTAGTAATAAATTAAAAAACGACTGAATTTCGGTTGTAGGATACAACTCGTTTAGTTTATTAAAAAACTCCTTTTTAAATTGTTGAATTTGCATTATAAATCTTTAAGCATCCATAAATTACAAGAATAATGTCCTGTATCTCCCAAGCGTGTATTTAAATCTTTAAAACCCGCTTTTCGATATAGTTTTCGGGCTTCTTCCATATAAGGTAAGGTTTCTAAGTAGCATTTTTCAAAACCAAAACTTACTGCTTTTTGCAAGCAAATATCCATCATTTTACTTCCTAATCCAATACCGCGGACTTCAGGCATAAAATACATTTTTTGCAATTCGCAGATATTTCCTTCATAATTATCTAGTTTTTTTATTCCCGCTCCACCAAATATTTCGCCATTTTTGTTTTCAACAACAAAATAAATTGCATTTTCTGTATTATAAGCTTCAAATAGCGTATCTAAAATAGTGTCGGCATAAGCGGTTCCCACTTTTGGAACTCCATATTCAATTAAAACACTACGAATTGCTTTTGCTATTTTCGGATTGTCTTCTGCAATAATTTCTCTAATTATAAAGTTGTCGAGAGTCATTTTATTGTATTATTTTTACGCTGTGAATTTACATGAAAAATACATAAAACGTTGCATTGAATTGGCTAAAAATGGATTAGGAACAACTTACCCAAATCCAATGGTTGGAAGTGTAATTGTTTTAAATAATATTATTATTGGTGAAGGTTGGCACAAAAAGGCTGGTGATCCGCATGCAGAAGTGAATGCAATTAATTCTGTTAAAGATTCTACACTTTTAAAAGATGCTACAATCTATGTAAGTCTAGAGCCTTGCTCTCATGTTGGAAAAACACCTCCTTGTGCAAATTTAATTGTAGCCAGCGGAATTAAAAATGTTGTAATTGGAATTGTGGATTCTAACAGCAAAGTAAGTGGGCGAGGCGTACAGTATTTAAAAGATAATGATTGCAATGTAATTGTTGGTGTTTTAGAAGAAGAATGCTATAAATTAAACAAACGATTTTTTACATTTCATACTAAAAGAAGGCCTTTTGTAATATTAAAATGGGCAGTAACAAAAGATGGTTTTATCGATAAATTGAGAGATGCAACTTCTGAAAATACTCCAAATTGGATTTCAAATGAATATTCTCAGCAATATGTTCATAAAATGAGAGCAGAAGAGCAGGCCATTTTAGTGGGGACAAACACTGCTTTAAACGACAATCCGACGTTGAATGTAAGAACTTGGACAGGAAACAACCCAATTCGGATTGTGTTGGATAGGACTTCAAAAATACCAAAAGACTATAATTTATTAAGTGATGGTATAAAAACCATTGTTTTTTCTGAAGTAAAACAGACTATAGATTCGTATGGAAATGTGATTTTTGAAAGAATTGATTTCAGTAAAAAGATGCCTGAACAAATTTGTGAAGTTTTGTATAAATATGAAATTCAATCTGTTATTATTGAAGGCGGAAAACAAACATTACAAAGTTTTATAGATGCAAATTTATGGGATGAAGCTTATGTTTTTGTTGGAAATGTATCTTTTAATCAAGGATTACCTGCACCAGAATTACAGGAAAGATCGGTTGAAGTTAGAAATTTTTTAGATGATGTTTTGAGAATTTTTAAAAATACTTACTAAAAATTTTAATAAGCACTAATGTTTTAATTACTATTAAACCACCATAAAACCATATAGGTGTTTTTACAGTTTCTTTTAGTTCGTAATAAGCTAATTTTATGGAGCTTGGCATTGTTTCAAGTTCATATTCTTGCGTACAATTAGAGCAAACAGATTTCCCTAATTTTCCACCAGACAAAAAAGGAATATGAAATAAATGCTTGTAAATTCCAATCACTGAAACTTGCGTAGAATTTACAGAATCACATTTAGGACAAACAACAGTTTTTGCTATTTCTCTTTTTAATTCTGAAGTTTTTTTGCCAGCTAAAAGCATATAATTAGTTACATTTCCATAGAGTGATACACATTCTGAACATCGTCATCTTCCTCTAAACGTTCCAGTAATTTTTCAACATCAGCTTGTTGTTCTTCAGATAATTTTACTGTAGTTGTTGGGATACGTTCAAAGCCAGAAGAAAGTATTTCTAAATTGTTTTCTTCTAAATATTTTTGAATGGCTCCAAATTGTTCAAATGGTGCGTAAATTAAAATTCCATCTTCATCTTCAAAAACTTCTTCAACTTCAAAATCTATTAATTCCAATTCAAACTCTTCCAAGTCCATTTGTAAATCTTCAGTTTTTACCCTAAAATTACAGGTATGATCGAACATAAAAACCACCGAACCCGATGTTCCCATATTTCCATCACATTTGCTAAAAGCAGCTCTTACATTAGCAACAGATCTATTATTATTGTCGGTTGCAGTTTCAACAACTACAGCAACACCGTGTGGTGCATAACCTTCAAATAATACCTCTTTATAGTCTGCAGTATCTTTATCACTTGCTTTTTTTATGGCACGTTCAACGTTATCTTTAGGCATATTTGCAGCCTTAGCATTCTGAATTACAGCTCTTAAACGTGCATTGCTTTCTGGGTGAGGTCCTCCTTCTTTAACTGCCATAACAATATCTTTACCAATTCTGGTAAATGTTTTTGCCATTGCAGACCAACGTTTCATTTTACGTGCTTTTCTAAATTCGAAGGCTCTTCCCATAATTTTCTATTAAATTTTTGTTGTGCAAATGTAAAAAATTACTATGTGTTTTTACAATTTTTTATACCTGAATTATTCCTAAGTTAAATTGTTTTTCAATAGGAGCGTGGTTGGCTGCTTCAATTCCCATACTAATCCATTTTCGAGTATCTAACGGATTAATAACACCATCTGTCCATAAACGAGCAGCAGCATAATATGGAGAAGTTTGTGCATCGTATTTTTCTTGAATGGATTTTAATATTTCTTGTTCTTTTTCTTTTGTTATTTTTTCGCCTTGTTTTTTTAGGGAAGCAGTTTCAATTTGCAACAAAACTTTTGCAGCTTGTGCACCACCCATAACAGCTAACCTAGCAGAAGGCCAAGCAACAATCAATCTTGGATCGTAGGCTTTGCCGCACATTGCATAATTTCCGGCCCCATAAGAATTTCCAATAATTATAGTAAACTTAGGTACCACCGAATTACTTACAGCGTTCACCATTTTGGCACCATCTTTTATAATGCCTCCGTGTTCGCTTTTGCTTCCAACCATGAAGCCAGTAACATCTTGTAAAAATACCAACGGAATCCTTTTCTGATTACAGTTTGCAATAAATCGGGTTGCTTTATCTGCGGAATCTGAATAGATAACACCACCAAACTGCATTTCTTTTTTCCCGTTTTTAACAACTTTACGCTGGTTTGCAACTATACCAACTGCCCAGCCATCAATTCTTGCGTAGGCACAGACAATGGTTTTTCCATAATCTTTTTTATACTCTTCAAATTCTGAATTATCAACTATACGTTCAATAATTGCTCTTATTTCATATTGGTCAGTTCTAGTTTTGGGTAAAATACCAAATATTTCATTAGGATTTTCAACAGGAAGTTTAGCTTTAGCTTTATTAAATCCGGCTTTATCATAATCCCCAATTTTATCAATAATATTTCTAATTTTTTCTAAAGCATCTTTATCGTCAGCTGCCTTATAATCTGTTACACCACTAATTTCACAATGTGTAGTTGCACCTCCTAAGGTCTCATTATCTATGCTTTCTCCAACAGCAGCTTTTACCAAATAGCTACCTGCTAAAAATATGCTACCTGTTTTATCAACAATCATAGCTTCATCACTCATAATTGGTAAATATGCACCACCAGCAACACAACTGCCCATAATTGCAGAAATTTGGGTAATTCCCATACTGCTCATAACGGCATTATTTCTAAAAATTCTTCCAAAGTGTTCTTTATCTGGAAAAATTTCATCTTGCATTGGTAAATACACTCCAGCACTATCCACTAAATAAATAATAGGAATTTTATTTTCTATAGAAATTTCTTGAGCTCTTAAATTCTTTTTTCCGGTAATAGGAAACCAAGCACCAGCCTTTACAGTAGCATCGTTGGCAACAACAATACATTGTTTTCCATTAATATATCCTATTTTAACCACAACACCACCAGACGGACAACCACCGTGTTCTTTGTACATTTCTTCACCAGTCAACGCTCCAATTTCTATGTTTTCTGAATCTTTATCAAATAAATACTCAATGCGCTCTCTGGCTGTTAACTTGCCTTTAGCTTTATGTTTTTCAATTCTTGCATCTCCTCCACCTTTATATACTTTAAGTAATTTCTTTTTTAATTCCGATAATTGAAGTTTATTAAAATCTTCATTTATATTGAAGTTGATATCCATTTATAGTTACAATTTTATGGTTGCTAAAGTACGAAATGAATGTTAAATATCATTTTTTATATACCTAAACAATAATTACCTAGGTAAATAAAATTATTTTGCTTATATTTGTGTAGAATTTAAATTAATAAAATGAAAACAAACAAAATTATTTATTGGGTGAGCACAGGCTTATTAAGTGCTCTATTATTAATGTCAGCCGGAATGTATGTATTTAACTATACAGAGGTTTCAGAAATGTTTATAGCATTTGGTTACCCACTTTACATTATTTATCCGCTAGCTATTGCTAAAGTATTGGCAGTAGCAGTTTTACTAACTCAAAAACAATCAAAAATTAAAGAATGGGCTTATTCAGCATTGTTTTTTGAATTTATTTTAGCATTTTTTGCACATTATATGATTGGAGATGGAGAAGAAATAGGAGCAGTAATTGCATTGATTTTATTAGTAATTTCTTATATTTTTAGTAGAAAAATATTTAAATAAATATAGTTTAATTATGAAAAAAATAATTACCATTGGAGCAAGTACAAGTAAAGACTCCATTAATAAAATATTTGTGGAATACACGGGAGGTTTGCTAAACAATGTTGAGGTTTTAAACATTGATTTAAACAATTATGAAATGCCACTCTTTTCTGTTGATGTTGAAGCAGAGGAAGGTTTTCCTAAAGGTGCAACAGAGTTAAATGAAGTAATTGATTCTGTAGATGGTTTTATAATTTCTTTTGCTGAACATAACGGAGCATATTCAGCAGCATTTAAGAATGCATTTGATTGGTTGTCAAGAATTAATGGAAAAGTTTGGAGGGATAAACCAATGTTGTTGCTGGCTACCTCCCCGGGTCCACGTGGCGGACAATCTGTTTTAGAAATCGCCACTGCAAGATTTCCATTTAATGGAGGTAATATTATTGGAAGCATGTCACTTCCTTCTTTTTTAGATAATTTTAAAGAAGGTAAGTTAGTTGAGGAAGATTTAAAATCGAACCTTTTAAAGCTTGTCGGTGATTTTCAAAAAGCGATTTAGTTGTGGCAGAATTTTCTAAAGAAATCAATTCAACATTTCCAAATGAGCGAATTAAAGCGTTGTTAAATATAAAGTTTACAGCAAATTATTTCGATACTATTGGGAATATACAGTTAAAACCTTTTAATATTTCGGAACAACAATACAATATTTTAAGAATTTTAAGAGGAGCAAAAGAGGCTATTACTGTAAAAACTGTAAAAGATAGAATGGTTCAAAAATCTCCAAATGCCACACGTTTAATGGATAAATTATGTGATAAGGATTTGATTGAACGTACGCGCTGTGAAAATGATAGGCGTGTAGTTTACGTTAAAATAACTAAAAAAGGGTTGGGTTTATTAGGAGAAATTAAAATGGATGACTTAAATCACTATCTAACTAATATTTCTGAAAATGAAGCTAAACTATTGAATCAACTTTTAGATAAATTTAGAACATATGAAGACAAAAGTATTTAAAGCGAATGAAAGAGGAACAGCCGACCATGGTTGGTTAAAAGCGAATTTCTCATTTAGTTTTGCACATTATTATAATCCAGAAAAAATTAATTTTGGTGCTTTAAGAGTGCTCAATGATGATGTTATTGAGGGAGGAATGGGGTTTGGAACACATCCGCATGAAAATATGGAAATAATTACAATTCCGTTAAAAGGTTCTCTAAAACATAGAGATTCTATGAGTAATAAATGGATTCCAATTGAAACTGGCGAAGTTCAAGTAATGAGCGCTGGGAGCGGAGTACAACATTCTGAAATGAATAACCATCCAAATGAAGAAATTAATTTATTTCAAATTTGGATTATTCCAAACAAAGAAAATGTAACTCCGAGATACGATCAAAAAAAGTTTGATGAATCAGAAAGAAAAAATAAGTTGCAAGTGTTGGTTTCTTCCATAGATAATCCTATTGAAGATTCTTTAACAATTCATCAGGATGCAAAAATTTCAAGGGTTGATTTAGATAAAAACACCGATTTTAAATATAATTTAGAAGCTAAATATCAGGGTGTTTATATTATGATGATCGATGGGGAGATACAACTTGAAAATGAAATTTTAAACAAACGCGATGCAATTGGTATTGAACAAACTAGTATAATTGATATTCATGCATTGGAAAAATCACAATTATTAATAATAGAAGTCCCAATGCGTTTTTAATACCTATTCTTTTCGTATAAGAAATAAACACTCACAATGTATGCGAGTGTTTTTTATGCAATTCATTTTAATTTACGATATTTGCGCACACAATTATTTTTTAAAGATAATTAACAAAAACATACAAAAAAATGAATAAAAATACGGTATTAGCTTGGGCTACGGCAATTATGTTAATAGTTGGACTAGGTCTTATTGCTCTTGGAGCATTTAGGTATAATGAAGTTGCAGGATGGGGATTTGCATCTGTAGGAGTCGGTTTTTTTGCAATTGCATGGGTTTTTAATGCATTAAAAGGAAGAGTTTAAGACTTCGTTAGACAGTCAAAAATCAAAAGTTGGAAAAGTTGAAAAATCTAAAATTAGATGTTTGAAGATAGGAGTCTAAATTTTAGATGACAAATAATTATAACTTAATTCCAACGCACAAATACTAATAAAAATTAACAATATTATAATATGTCAGACGATAAGAAAGTAATCTTTTCAATGTCCGGTTTATCAAAAACCTATCAAGGAGCAAATAAACCAGTTTTAAAAAATATTTATTTAAGCTTTTTTTATGGAGCTAAAATCGGAATTTTAGGTCTAAATGGTTCAGGAAAATCTACTTTGTTGAAGATTATTGCTGGAATTGAAAAAAACTACCAAGGAGATGTTGTTTTTGCACCAGGCTATTCTGTTGGGTTTTTATCACAAGAACCTAAATTAGATGATTCTAAAACAGTAATGGATATTGTAAAAGAAGGTGTTGCAGAAACTGTAGCTATTTTAGATGAATACAACAAAATAAACGACATGTTTGGTTTGGAGGAAGTGTATTCAGATGCTGATAAAATGGATAAATTAATGGCTCAGCAAGCTATTCTTCAAGATAAAATAGATGCTGCAAATGCTTGGGAATTAGACACTAAATTAGAAATCGCTATGGATGCGTTGCGTACTCCTGATGGCGATACGCCAATTAAAAACTTATCTGGTGGTGAACGCAGAAGGGTAGCATTGTGTAGATTGTTATTGCAAGAGCCAGATGTATTATTATTAGATGAGCCAACAAACCATTTAGATGCAGAATCTGTACATTGGTTAGAGCATCATTTACAACAATATAAAGGAACTGTAATTGCAGTAACACACGATAGGTATTTCTTAGATAATGTTGCAGGTTGGATTTTAGAGTTGGATAGAGGAGAGGGAATTCCTTGGAAAGGAAATTATTCTTCTTGGTTAGATCAAAAATCGAAACGTTTGGCTTTGGAATCTAAGACAGCTTCTAAACGACAAAAAACATTAGAGCGAGAGTTAGAGTGGGTGCGTCAAGGTGCAAAAGGGCGTCAAACAAAGCAAAAAGCACGTTTGAAAAATTATGACAAATTAATGAGTCAGGATCAAAATCAACTAGATGAAAAACTAGAGATTTACATTCCAAATGGACCACGTTTAGGAACCAAGGTTATTGAAGCAAAAGGAGTTTCAAAAGCATTTGGAGATAAATTATTATACGAAGATTTAAACTTTAATTTACCGCAAGCAGGAATTGTTGGTATTATTGGTCCGAACGGAGCAGGTAAAACCACTATTTTTAAAATGATTATGAATGAATTAGCTCCCGACAAAGGAGAATTTATTGTTGGTGATACTGCAAAAATAGCGTACGTAGATCAAAGTCATTCTAATATTGATCCAGAGAAAACTATTTGGCAAAACTTTTCAGATGAACAAGAATTGATTTTAATGGGTGGAAAACAAGTAAATTCTCGTGCTTATTTAAGTCGTTTTAATTTCTCAGGAAGTGATCAGAATAAAAAAGTAGATACCTTATCGGGAGGAGAACGTAATAGATTGCATTTAGCAATGACGTTGCGTGAAGAGGGGAACGTTTTATTGTTAGATGAGCCAACTAACGATTTGGATGTAAATACATTAAGAGCTTTAGAGGAAGGTTTAGAAAACTTTGCAGGTTGCGCTGTTGTTATTAGTCACGACCGTTGGTTTTTAGATAGAATTTGTACTCATATTTTAGCTTTTGAAGGAGATAGTCAGGTGTATTTCTTTGAAGGATCTTTTTCAGATTATGAAGAAAATAAGAAAAAACGCCTTGGTGGTGATTTAATGCCGAAACGAATAAAATATAAAAAATTAATTAGATAGTTTTAAAAGCTTCCAATATTAAGGTATTGAAATAAATAATTAGAAAAGTCTTTATTTAGATTCCGTTCAATTAGTTAGTTACTGAACGGAGTCTAAAAAGCAGTTTACTTTCTTTTTATAGCTATATATTATCTATTATTATTCTATTACGTCTAATTTTAATTTTACCTTCCTTTTCAAGTATCTTTAAAAGTCTAGAAACTACAACTCTTGATGTATTTAAATCATCCGCAATATCTTGATGGGTTATTTTTAACACATTGTCTTTCATTATCTTAACTTTGTCTGTTAAGTACTTAAGCAATCTATCATCTAGTTTCATAAATGCTAGGCTATCTATAGATTCAACCATTTCGAGCAAACGCATATGATAGCTGTCTATAATAAAATGTCTCCAACTTTCATAATTTTTAAGCCATTGATCAATTTTATCTACAGGTATAAAAATACTTTCGGTTTCTCTTTCTGTTACTCCTCTAAAAATACTTTCAGTTTTATGAAGACAGTTTATAAAGGAGATTGCACAAGTGTCTCCTTTTTCTAAAAAGTAAAGGGCAATTTCATCACCTTTATCATCTTCACGAATTATTTTAACGGCACCACTTAATATTAATGGTATATGTGTCATTTTATCACCAATATCAATTAGTAATTCGTTACTTTCAATTTTTCTTAAAATACCATTTTCGATAATCTCATCAATTAATTCATCTTCAAAAATAGTTGCAAAATGATTATTTAATTTTTCTCTTAATATATCTTTATCGGTAGTCATTTTTACTTTTTAAAAGTTGTTCTACAAATTTACGAAAAAAAAGGCATAAAAAAACTCCTGATATTACTCAGAAGTTTTTTAATTCAAATTAATTTATGTTCTAAAATTTAACTTGTAATTGCATTAATAGAGCATCATTATCTACACTTAAACCAGTTTCTATTTTATTTTGGTAATTAACTTGGATTCTAGTGTTTTTATTTATAAAATAATTTGCACCAATAGTCATCATTTCTTGATAACCAATTTTTTTAATATCTAAATCTTGATCAAAATATTCATATTTAAATACTGGTTGAAATTTTTCATTTAGATCATAAGTAGCCATAACGTAGGCACCAGCTCTTTTGTCTCCTAATTCTAAAGGAACTGAACCACAACCACCTTCAGCAGCTCTGTTATAGTCACCTTCATCATAAATGTATTCTCCTTGTAATTTAAATGCATTGTACGATAAAACTACTTCGCCTCCTAAGGTTGTTCTATCTTTATCTTTAGTATTTGGATAACCATATCTAAAACTTCCACCAAGTGTCATAAAATCAAATACTTTATAAGAAGCACGACCAATAATATCTTTTTTAGTATTATTATCTTTTAAACCTAAACCAGTACCATTCATTAAAGCTACAGAATAACGGAATTTTGTTTTGCTAGTTCCTCCTAACATCATTAAACCTAAATCTCTTTGAGGTGCCACTAATTGATCAGAAACAATAGATCTGTCGATTGTAGTTAAAGAATGACAAGCTGTTGTAACTTCTAAACCAAAAGGTTGTTTAAAAGAACCAACAGAGAATTTTGTCCATTCATATTTGTCAAAAGTTACAAATGCATCCATTAAATAAACATTACCATCAGATGCAATAAAATCACTTGTTTCTATCATTGCATAATAAGAAAAAGATCTGTTTACTCTACCTCGAACTCCAAAACGAGCTCTTTTAAATTTAAAAGTGTTGGTGCTTGGGTCTGTAAAATGTGTATCATATTCTGGTTGAAAATAACCAAAAAACGTAGAACTACTTGTTGAAGGAACTCCAGAAGAAGCACCTGTTGGAGCAGCGTCATCTTCGCACCCTTGGGCGAATGATGTGTTGAAATTTAGCGCAAACACTAAGGCAAATAGGAATATAATTTTAGTTCTCATATTAAAATTTTTTAAAAAGCCCTAAAAGGTAACTTATTGGCTGAAACACACTTTTATTAACTATAAATGGGTGTTAAATTTTAGGGCTTATAATTTATTTATTGTTATTAATTAGTTTACTAATGGTAAATTTTTTGGCTTACTATCTGCTCCCCATTGATTTGAAGCCCAAGCGGTATTAGTGTTGTATAAACCATTCATTCCAAATGTCATACTATAAGCATCATAACCTAAAACATTTAAACAAGCGGTTACAACTGCTGAAGTTTGACCAGTATAACAATAAGTAACAACTTTTGCTCCTGGAGTTGGGTCTAGCCCTTTATAGCTATTATCTGCTAAGGTTAAAGGAAGAATTCTATAAGCTCCATCAATATGTCCAAAAGCTTGGTAATCTGCAGGGTTAAAATAGTTGTTGATAAAGTAATTATTAGGATTGTTTAATACATCAGTTCCACTTGCAGTTTTAAATCCAGCAGCAACAACTTTTTCAATTTGGTTTTTTAATATTGTTGAACCATCTGTTGATAAAGTTGAAATTACAGGATCTCCAAATACATTGTTTTGAGGGGCGCCTTCATGAGTCCAGTTTGCATGTCCATCTGCTTCGTTTGTCCCAATTTTTCCATTCCATGCAGCTGCTGTAGCTTCGTTCCAACCAGACATACCCCATTTTAATGCTCTAGTATGAGAGTATCCATACATACGTAATAATGCAGTTGCATAACAAGCTGTTTGTCCAGTATAGCAAACCATTAATATTGGTTTACTTGCTGCAGCCGCTTCAGTTAAAATATTTGAAAAAGCTATGTTTTTGGCACCTTCTATATGTCCAGCAGCAAATGCTTCTGCATTTCTAATATCTAAAATAGTGTATTTTGCAATATAAGCAGGTACATCAACTTCAGAAGCAGGAGGTCCTACAACAAATTTTTCACCATCTGTATTGGTAATTATTTTATTAATATCTAAATTGTTATTAATAACATAATCTTTCATTAAAGTAAAAGCTGGAGTTGCGTTTACTAAAGTATCGTCACCTTTATCACATGATGTTAAAAAAAGTGTAGGGATTAGGAATAAACCGATTAAAAATACTGATATTCTTTTCATGATTTGTTTGTTTGTTTGTTTGTTTGTTTGTTTGTTTTTGTAAATATTTCTGTATTATTATTCTGAAAGTGGATAATTTTGAATTTCTTTATCTGAAAAACCATTCAAGTCTTTCTCTACTAAAGCTGAGTTCATATAACTATTTGAACCATAAGCTAAATTAGATACGTTATATCCTAAAACATGTAAATATGCAACTACATAAGCAGCAGATTGACCTGTAGAACAGTTAACTAATATGTTTTTGTCAGCTGGCAACGTGTAAAGGTTTTTAGTTGAAGCTAATGTTTTTGGTTGGTATTGAACCGCTCCTTTAATATGACCTAAGTTGTAATTTTCAGCATCTGTATAACTTGCAATAAAATAATCCGTAGGGTTTTCAAATGCTACTTCAGCTTTTACAATAAATTCTTTATAAGGTTTAGCAAATGCAGCTTCTATACGTTCTTTTAATATTTCTTTCGCATCAGTTTTACCAGTTGATAACTTAGGTGTTGCACCTTTCTGAGGCATTGAATTGGTTGTAGTTTCTACTTGGTCTGCAAAATTGTCTGTTGAATTTTTTACCCAGATATTTTGAGCAAGCTCACTATCCCAAGAACTCATTCCCCATTTTAAATTAAATACATTATTATATCCAGCAAGTCTTAATAAGCCAGCATAATAAGCGGCAGACTGACCAGAATAACATACGATTGTAATTTTCTCAAAAGATGTAGGATCAATTTCATCTTCAAAATAAGTTAATAATTCAGGGCCTTTTACATTTACTGAATTTTTGATGTGTCCATAATCAAACCATCCTTCACTTCTAATATCTAAAACTAAATATTTGTCATTTTTAAGGTTATCTTTAATTTCTGAAGCCTGAATTATTGCAGGAGCTAATTCACTGTTAATAAAGTTTCCACTTGCTTCTAAATATTGAACCAATATTTCGAATTCAGATGGATCAGATTGAATTTTTTGTTCACCTTTTTTAAAGCTACTTAATACAGTTATAGCTATAAAAAACACTGTTAAATATGTTATTGTTTTTTTCATTCTTTAAGATATTTTTATTTATTAATTTGTACTAATTGTTACATCAAAATTACTTACGAAAATGTTTTGTTTTTATGACTTTTATCAGTAAAGCCTTATATATAATTATTCTCTTTAGATACTTAAGTTACACATCTAAATCGCTTAATTACAAGAAGTTATGTAGGTGTGATTGATTTTTTATTAGGGAGATTTTTTTATTGTTTAGTTTTGAATATTTATTGTTTTTTATACTAAGATAAATAGCTTATTTTTATTTTTTCAAGGCTCTCTTTTTTGAATATAAAACACCAATAAAAAAAGCTGTTTTATTTCTAAAACAGCTTTAAATAATTAAAACTAACAACCACCTTCAACAGGCATTTTCTTTTTCTTTTTTATGGGAATTACTTTTTTAGGAGGTGCTTTTACAATCGGCTTAGGTTTTGATTGCTTGGCCGCCTTTTTAATTGACTCATTTATAAACGCATTAATGTCTGCTTCAGATTTTTCTACATCAATATTTTCTGTAATTAATTTATTTTGATTGTAGCTATTATTAATGGCAGCCATTTTTAAATTTTTAAAACCAAGTTGATAAAGTACCATAAAAGGTGCAACAATCTCATTGGGATTAGTACTATATAAAACCATTGTTTTATTTTCTTCTTGAAATTTATTAAAAATTGAAGTATTTTCTTCATTTAAAATTTCAGGAGCATAAATATTAACAGCATTGTTTAAATGTCCTTTTTGAAATTCGAATTCATTTCTTGTATCAATTAAAACGTACTCTTTATTTTCAATATCTTCTAATGAAATTAAAAAGTTATCTGTTGTAATATTTTCTAATGTAGTTTTTGAATTTATTGCATACATATGGGGTGGTCTTTTATAAGTTAAAAGTCCAATAAGTACAATCAAAATAAAAAGTACCGATGCAATTGATATTCGTTTTGTTTTTTCTAATTCTTTCATCTGTCTATATTATTTTTTGTTAACAATTAACATCCTCCTTCAACAGGCATTTTCTTTTTCTTTTTTATTGGAATTACCTTTTTAGGAATTACTTTTTTTACAACAGGTTTTTTTACTTCTTTAATTTGTTCTGGATAAACTACACCAAAAAACATACTAGCCGATTTTCTGAATGTGTACAGGTCAAATTCTTGGGCAGGCATAGTTTCAGTTGGAATAGGCGGATTAATTATAGTTTTATACCAATTATTAATTCCTCCTTTTAAAACTTTAAGATTTTGGAAGCTTAATCTGTTGCCAAGAATCCAGGCTTGATCTGCGTAAAAATTATCGTTTGAAAAAAGAACTACATCATATTGGTTTTGATTTAAATACATTAGAGAGTCTTCATCCAATAAATTTTTTAAAGGAATGTTAATAGCATTTGGTAATGAGTATTTACTAAATTCATCTTCGCCTCTAACGTCAATCAATATAAAGGAAGGATCTTGACTTATTATTTTGTTAGCTAATGCGTCTGTTGAAATATACCGTTCTGGACTAACCGAATTACTTAATAACTCTTCAGGATTTATACCTTCGTGTTTTTCGTATTTAGGCAATAAAACGAGTCCACCTGCAAGTACTACAAATATTATGGCTAATATTGTGTACCTAAATGATAAAAATTTTGCTGTTTTTCTATTAACCATTTTAGTTTTTTTTATCTTAATAAAATATTTTTTTAACTCTTTTTCTAATCATATCAGAAGCTGCGAAAGCTACAATTGCTATTATGGTAAATATAAAAGCAAACCAATATCTATTTACACCTAAAGAATCCATTAAAGTAATATTACCTTCAAAATATCCATTATAAATTGGTTCAAAAAGGGTATATAATTCAGAAAATATAAAGATTCCTGCCATAATACCTATTACATAAACTATGGCGTCAATTTTTCCAATTGCTACAGCACATAAACTTGTTCCTGGACAAAAACCAGCAGCTACAAATCCTACACCCATAACAACACCACCAATAATAGCTCCCCATAAATATGTAGGATGAATGTACAGTTGCTCCATGTTTAAATAACCAAGGTAGTCCATGTATAAGATACCGATTAGTGCTACTAATGCGGCTGTAAAAAATACTTTTAATACCGCAAAATCATACCCATAAAATACACCTGCTAATTTTCTTGAGGAAGAAAAGCCAGATGCTTCTAAAATAAATCCGAAGAAAATTCCAATTAGTATTGCTATAATATTGTTCCACTCGTAAGGAATTACTCCATTAGGAATTAAAGGTCCCATATATTTTTATTTTTTAATTATTAAATCCAATTTTTTCTAAAGAAATAGGCTACTAAGAATCCTGTTCCAAAAATAGCCAACATAGTTATAAAACCACCTGTTGATAATACGGCCATACCACTTAATGCAGCACCACTCGTACAACCACGTGCAATTTGTGCACCTATTCCAAATAAAACTCCACCACCTAAGGCGAATACTAATCTTCTTTTACTTGTAATTTTTGGTGAGTGTTGCACTCTCCAACCAATTCTACCTGCCAATCCGCCAGATATAAATGCACCAATTAAAACGCCAAGTGCTTCAAAAACCAACCAAGAATTTAAAGGTGATTTTTCTTCTTTTACAAATTTGCTGTAATAGGCATTATGCTCTGCATGGTTTGAAGCCAATGCATCAACAATTGTTACTACACCGCTTTTCATTGCACCACTAGCGCCTAAGCCTCTACCAGTCATATAAAAAGTAAAAAGTATTAATATTCCAAGTAGAAAACCTCCAAAGTAAGGATTCCAATATACATGTTTGTTTTTTTGATTGTCTATATTCATAATTTACTTTTTTTAATAAAGGTATCTTGTAATTTGTCCAGCTTCAACCATAACAAATCTAAAAACCAATCCGCCAATTAATACTAATAATGCTGGTATTGCTACAGGTATTTTATACCCAATAAGTTCCGTTAGTTCTAAAATAGCAGGAACAATAAGTCCTAAAATAATTACAAACCCAAAGAACATTAGCGTAAACTCACCACCAACTAATAATTGCATGGCTTCTAATTGTACTTCGGATCCGGCATACATTCCCATAAGCATATGAACAATTAATCCTAATTCAATAACAATTAAAATTAAATCTATTTTGCCAAAAAGATGTTTTTCTTTAGCAGTTTTAGCTAGTAAAATAATTGTTGCAGCTCCTGTTGAAAGTCCAGATACTAAAAATAAAGGTCCTAAAATGGCATTGTTCCAAAGCGGTCTAGCATTAAAGGCAGATAATAAAATACCGGTATAAATTCCTAAAATAATTGACAATGGTATTAAAGCTAATGCCATATTTCTTCTGTTTTTTTGAAGAAATTTCTCAAAGGTGTTTAAAAATTCAAACTTTAATTTCCATTTTGGAAATAATTCAGAATAATAGCTCATTACCCATAAAAATGAAATAGGAGTAATTATTAATAATACCCAAGCTCCCCAACTCATTGGAGATTCTATTCTAATAGTTGTGTATAACCTCCAGAAATATAGTTTATGAGTTAAATCATAAAATAAAGCTAATAAACCTAAAGTTAAAGCAATTGGAGATACAATTGATGCAAATTTCACCGATGCAGGATATTCTTTATCTTTCCCTAAAACAGTAATTAAACCTGCAAAAAACAGTAATCCAGCAGCTAAACCTCCCAAAAATAAATATACTGATATTGGCCAGTGCCATATTTCT
Source organism: Lutibacter litoralis (assembly GCF_014646675.1). Lineage (GTDB taxonomy): Bacteria > Bacteroidota > Bacteroidia > Flavobacteriales > Flavobacteriaceae > Lutibacter > Lutibacter litoralis. The sequence goes on from NZ_BMNS01000009.1 coordinate 95,732, forward strand.
AATGAAGGATCTATATTTGGAATATTTCTTCCACTTGTAAATAATTCTTCTTGCATAATTTTTAATTTATATTAAATAATAAACTTGAGGTTTAGTTCCAGCTTCAGGAGCCAGTGTTTTATGTTTTCTGTTTTTCAATAGTTGAGAAACTTCACTATTTGGATTGTCTAAATCGCCAAAATACATACACTTAGTAGGGCACACCGACACGCAAGCAGGAAGTTGTCCTTTTTCTAATCTATGGTGACAGAAAGTACATTTATCTACATAACCATCTGGATGTTGGAAACGTGCATCGTAAGGGCAAGATTCTATGCAAGCACCACATCCAATACATTCATTACCAGTAACTAAAACAATTCCGTTATCTAATTGATGACTAGCGCCAGTTGGGCAACAACGTACACAGGGAGCATTATCACAGTGATTACAACGTTCAGATTTTAATTCTAATTCTATATTTGGATACGCACCATTTACAGTTTCTGTAATCCAATCTCTACAATACCCAATAGGTACATCGTTTTCAGTTTGACAAGCAACAACACAATCGCTACATCCAACACATTTTAAGGTGTCAATTACCATTGCATATCTCATATCTCTATATTTTTATGTGGATTTTTAGTTAAAATTGTTACAAAATTCCCTCTCATTCCTGTACCACCCATTATTGGGTCTATAGCTACCTTAGAAATTAGTTGTGTATCGTTAATACCTTTGGCATAAGCTCTGGTTAGTTTTTTATTATCATGTCCAAAACCGTGTACCATATAAACAGAATCCCAACGAACTCTTTCAGTAACTCTTACTTTTATAGAAAACGTAGAAGTAACATCATCTTGATTTTTTAACCAAACATATTGTCCTGTTTTTAATCCTAATATTCTTGCTACTTTAGGGTTTACCCAAAGGTCATTTTCTTTTTTTAAATCGTTTAAATTTGGATTGTTTGCCGTTCTACTAAATGTATGCATTGGTGCTCTTCCATAATTTAATCGATAATAACCTTGAGGTGGTTCAGGGTGCTTATTGTAAACTGGCATTGGATCAAATCCTAAATTTTTTAACTCTTGAGAAAACAATTCAATTTTACCACTTGGGGTATAAAAAGTATGATTTTCATCTTCTTTTAAATATAAAGAGCCTGACGTTCTTGGATAATTTTTAACACCAATTTTTTCTAGTTCTTCTAGAGAAGTTCCCATCTCTTTTAATTGCCATTCAATAACTTCTTTAAAATCGTTGTAATTAAAATAGTCACCAACTCCCATACGTTCACCAATTTGTTTGGCAATCCACCAAGCTGGTTTAGATTCCCATTTTGGTTCTACAGCAGGAACTCTTACGGCAATTGAGGGTTCTCTGTTGGTAGCTGATCTAATACCATCATAGCGCTCTAAATATGTACATTCAGGTAAAACAACATCAGCATAACCAGTAACAGCCATTGGCATTGTGTCAACCACAACCATAAATTCCAATTCTTCAATTGCTTTTTCAAGCAATTCTTTATTTGGAATAGACTTGGTAATGTTTGTCCCTGCAACCATCCAAGCTTTTACTGGATATTTTCCACCTTCACTTTCAATAGAGGCTTTTACAACTTCAGTTGTAATTCCCATTTGTGCTAAAGGATATTTTTCTCCAATTTCTTTCCATCCCCATTTTGGATGTGGATATGCTGGATGCGGATATTTAGGCACCTTAATACTTTCTTTAAAATAAAAACCACCTCTACGTCCCCAAGATCCTAATAGGCCATTTAAAATGGCTACAGCTCTTGCGCGTTGTGTATCATCTCCATACCAAGTTACATGGCGTCCTGGATGCACAATTACAGCAGGTGCAGCATGTGCCATTTCTCTGGCAGTTTTTCTAATTTCTGCAGGTTTTATTGTAGTTATTCCATACGCCCATTCTGGAGTAAATGTTTGAACGTGATTTTTCAAACTTTCAAATCCAGTGGTGTATTTCTTTACGTACTCTTTATCGTATAATTCTTCTTCAATAATTACATTCATCCAAGAAAGCATTAACGCAATATCTGTAGCAGGTTTTATTGCCAGCCAATGGTTAGATTTACTTGCAGCTGTTGAAAAGCGAGGATCAACTGTAATAATAGTTGCGCCGTTATCAATGGCATCAGACATTTCTTGCACCTGAGAATTGTGCATATTTTCACCAATATGTGAACCAATAAGTACTAAACATTTAGTGTCTCTTATATCTGTAGGTTCTGGGGAACCAACCCAAGAGCCATAAGTTAAATTAAATCCAGTTTCTCTAGGACCTCTGCATTGGGCATAAGCTGGTTCAGCTATAGTATCTGAACCAAACGATTTGTACAAATGTTCGAAATGTTTACCTGGGGATCCGTGTTTTAATAAAGCAATTGCTTCTGGGCCATGTTTTTCTTTAATGCTATTAAATTTTGAAGCAATTAAATCTAATGCTTCATCCCAACTTGCTTCTCTAAATGTTTGCTCACCATTAACAGTGGTTCTAATTAAAGGTGTTTTTAATCGGTCTTCATCTGCATACATTCCTACACCGCCTGTTCCTCTCGGACATAAGCGCCCGTAACAATGCGGATCATTATCGTTTCCAATAATTTTTTTGATGGTACCTTCTTCATCTGTATATGTCCAAGCGGCACACTTCCAAAAACAAACTTCGCAATAAGTAGGAGTTCTTTTAAATGTTTTGGCAACATTTTCTTTTACAAGTTCATCTAAATATGAATTTGCTCCAAACATATTTAACGCACTTGTAGTTGCTGCTACACCACCTAAACCTAAAGCAGAAATTTTTATAAATTTTCTTCTTGAAGTAGTCATAAGTTTAAATATTTTTTTCTGATGTAAAGATATTTATTGAGGTATCTCAAGAGTATGATATAAGTCATAAAATCAATTTTGTAACAGTAACAATCGTTACATAACAAGCTGATAAACATCTATTTATATGTAACTTTGGTAACTTAATTACGATGTTTGTCTGATATTCAAACGGTTATATTTTGTTTTTGAGACGGTTGCTACATTTTTATTTATTGTAAATTTGTAAAACAATAAAACTTATGAAATTAAAGGACGTTAAATTTTGGTTTTTAATAATAACTGTTATAGGTATTACTATTTTTTTATTTTTAAAAAATAAGACGTTTCAAGATACTTATGTAAAAGTAAATGAATATACAAAAATTGAGAATATAGCTAAAGAATCTTGCTTAGAATGTCATCAAAATACTAAAGGTTATTCCAATTATCATAATCCAGAATTAATAGGTTGTATTAGTTGTCATTTAGGAAATCCAAATACTTTAGATAAAGAAAGTTCGCATAAAGGAATGGTATTAATTCCAGGGAATTTATCGGATGCTAAAGTGACTTGTGGAGTATGTCATCCTAATGAATTAACTAAAATCGAAAATTCTTTAATGACTACTAATAGTGGAATTGTGGCTGTTGATAAATATATTTTTGGGGAAGCAGATTCACCAAACGGACAGTACCATATTCAATTAATTGAAAATTCAGCTTCAGATAAACATTTAAGAGATTTATGTGCAAATTGCCATCTAGGAGCGCAAAAAACAGCATTTGGACCAATAACTCAGTTAAGTAGAGGTGGAGGTTGTAATGCGTGTCATTTAAACTATTCTGAGGAAGCAATAGAAGATTTGTCAAAGTATATTTCTTCAGAAAAAGAAGTTTTACCACTTAATCATCCAGCAACAAATATTTTTGTTAAAAATGAACATTGTTTTGGTTGTCATAGCCGATCAAGCAGAATCTCAACCAATTACGAAGGTTTTCAAGAAACTTTGTTAGATGAAAGTGATGTTTTAAATGATAAAGCCTACAAGGTTATAGAAGACAAACGTGTTTATAAATTTATAGAAGAAGATGTGCATCATACCAAAGGAATGTTATGCATAGACTGTCATTCTTCACACGAAGTAATGGGTGATGGAAAATTATATACACATGAAGAACAAGCTGTAAAGGTACAGTGTTCCGATTGTCATTTTAAAGAAAAACCAAACACTATTTCTTACGATTCTTTAGATGCAGAAAGTTTGTTGGTTTTTTTGCATAGAGACTATAAACATTACGATAAAGAGGTAATTACTGTAGAAAAAAGTGGTCACCCCTTAGTAAATACATTTATAGATTCTGTTGGAAATGCGATTTTAATTGGTAAAAAAGATGGAAAATTACATCCTTTAAATCCACAGCCAGAAATTTGTTCTAGAGATAATGCACATAAAAATGTTAGTTGTGCTGCTTGCCATTCTTCTTGGACAACACGTTGTATAGGCTGCCATAACGAATATGATAAAAACGAACCAAGAGCTTTTGATTTGTTAGATAGAAAGTATGGAAAAGGGCAGTGGAAAGAATTTGTTGCGGAGTTTTCATCATCACTTCCAGCCATGGGAGTTCGAGAAAACTCTGAAGGAAAACATATTGAGCCAGCAGTTCCAGGAATGATTTTAACTATAGATAAAGGAAGTTATGCAGGAAAGGAACTCGGAGAAGATGTGTCATTTCATAGACTGTATGCACCAAATTCTCCTCATACAACTACTTCAAACGTAAGAGATTGTAAAAGTTGTCATTCAAATCCAGAAGCATTGGGTTATGGAAAAGGAGCACTTGTTTATAAAATTAGAGAGGGCAAAGGTGTATGGGAATTTACTCCAGAATATGCTCTAAATGAAAATGATAACTTACCAGAAGATGCTTGGATTCCATTTTTAAAAGAGGTTGAAGAAGGTATAGTAAATTCTACAAGAACTGATTTTAGACCATTTACTTTAGAAGAACAGCGACAGTTGTTGTTGGTTGGAGCTTGTTTGCATTGTCACAAAGAAGATTCTAAAGTAATGAAAGAGAGTTTATTATCTGGAATTAGACCGTTGTTGAAAAAATTAGATAAAAGTTGTACATTGCCGTAGTGATAAAAAATTAAAATAAAATGGTAAAAAAAATTGCTTTATTTGCATTCCTAACGGTTTCATTATTAGACATTATTGGAATTATTTTTAAAATAGATAGCCTTACTTTTATTTTTAAGCCTTTTATTCTTTTAGCTCTTTTATTTTTGTATTCGCAATCGGTTGAATATAGAAATAGGTGGTATGCAATGGCATTGATATTTTGTTTTTTTGGGGATGTGTTTTTATTGTATTCCGGAGAAAATGTATTTAAATTTGGGTTAAGTTTCTTTTTAATTGCACATCTTCTTTTTATTGCTGTTGTTGTTAAACGAATTAAAAAAGTTTCATTTGTAAATAGTCTAATGGGGTTAATTCCATTTGGTATTGTGCTGTATTTACTATTATTTTTATTGAAAGATTCATTAAAAGATTTATTTATACCAGTTTTAATTTATGGAGTGGTTATATGCATTTTTGGAATTGTTTCATTGATAGATTTTTTGAATACCAAAAACAAAAAATCTTTATTAATGCTGTTAGGAGCAATAGTTTTTATTATTTCCGATGCTATTTTAGTCATTAATAAGTTTTATAATGCAGCGTTAGTTTTACAAGTTTCTGTAATGGTTACTTATATTTTTGCACAGTATTTAATTTATAGTTCAATGGTTTCAGATAAAAGAAATCTTATTAAAAACTAAATATTTGTTTATAAAGGAATGTTCCCATGTTTTCTTTTAGGTTTATTTATATCTTTATTTTCTAACATTTGGAAAGCTTTAATTAATTTTCTACGAGTATTTTTAGGGTAAATAACTTCATCAATAAAACCACGTCTAGCGGCTCTATATGGGTCTGCAAATTTTAAAGCGTATTCAGCCTCTTTTTCTTTTAATTTTTCTTCAGGATTGTCTGCTGATTTAATTTCATTTTTAAAAATAATTTCAGCCGCTCCTTTTGCGCCCATAACTGCTATTTCAGCTGTAGGCCAAGCAAAATTCATATCTGCACCGATGTGTTTAGAATTCATCACATCATAAGCACCTCCATAAGCTTTACGAGTAATTACAGTTAGTTTTGGCACCGTAGCTTCGCTTAAAGCGTATAATAATTTAGCTCCATTCTTAATAATTCCATTCCATTCTTGATCCGTACCCGGTAAGAAACCAGGAACATCAACTAATACTAATAATGGAATATTAAAGCAATCGCAAAATCGCGTAAATCTCGCTGCTTTTATAGAACTATTTGTGTCTAAACAACCTGCTAATTGCATTGGTTGATTGGCAACAATACCGATACTTCTTCCTGCTAATCTAGAAAAACCTACAATTATATTTTCAGCATAATCTTTTTGAATCTCAAAAAAAGAGTCTTCATCAATAATTCCGTTTATAACACTGCGCATATCATAAGGTTTATGAGCATCTTCTGGAATTAAATCTATTAAATGAGGTCTTAATTCTTCACCTAATTCATAAGGAATTTTCTTTGTAGTTTCTTTATTATTTTGTGGAATATAGCTGAGCAATTTTTTTAAATCTTCTAAACATTGAATGTCGTTTGCAGCTGTTAAATGAGCTACGCCAGATTTTGTTGCATGTGTTCTTGCTCCTCCTAATTCTTCGGAGGTCACCTCTTCATTTGTTACTGTTTTTACAACGTTTGGACCGGTTACAAACATATAACTAGTGTCTTCAACCATAATAGTAAAATCGGTCATTGCAGGTGAATAAACAGCGCCACCAGCGCAAGGTCCCATTATTGCAGAAAGTTGAGGAATTACTCCAGAAGATTGAACATTTCTATGAAAGATATCAGCATAACCACCTAAAGATCTCACGCCTTCTTGTATCCGTGCACCACCAGAATCGTTTAGCCCAATGCAAGGAGCACCTACTTTCACAGCCTGGTCCATTATTTTACATATCTTTTCGGCATGTGTTTCAGATAATGCTCCTCCAAAAACTGTAAAATCTTGAGCAAAAATATAAACCAATCGGCCTTCTATTGTTCCGTAACCAGTTACAACACCATCACCAAAAATAATTTGATCTTCCATACCAAAATCGGTTGTTCTGTGTGTTACCAAAACGCCCATTTCTTCGAAAGAATTATTATCTAATAAATAATTTATGCGCTCACGTGCGGTTAGTTTTTTCTTTGCATGTTGTTTTTCAATTCGTTTTTCTCCACCACCTGAATGAGCCAAAGCAACTCTAACATCTAATTTTTCAATTTTTGTATTCATTTTTTTTTCCATAATAGTGCAAATTGTAGGTGTTTAATTAGTTGGTAATTTAAGCGTTTTTTCATCTTCTAGGTAGATTCTAAGAGCTACTAATGCTGCTATTTTAGCTTCTTCCTTGGTTGAAGCAATTAGCTTTTCTGGAGTAAAATAGTTTTTAACAAAATGTGTATCAAAATTTCCAGATCTAAATGCTTCGTGTTCACAAACAAATTTTCCAAAAGGAAGTGTTGTAAAAGCACCTTCAACTTTATAGTTATCTATAGCGTTAATCATTAGCTGGATTGATTCTTCTCGAGTTTTACCATATGTGATTAATTTAGATAACATAGGGTCGTAATAAATTGGGATTTCCAAACCTTCTTCGAAGCCATCATCAACTCTTATGCCCTTACCAACAGGAATTTTATAGGTTGTTAAAGTACCAACACTTGGTAGAAAATCGTTTAAAGGGTCTTCTGCATATACTCTAAGTTCAAGGGCATGACCACATATTTTTAAGTCTTCCTGTTTTAAAGTAATTGCTTCTCCTCGTGCAATATTTATTTGTTGTTCCACCAAATCTACACCTGTAATTAATTCTGTAACAGGATGTTCAACTTGCAACCGGGTATTCATTTCTAAAAAATAAAAATTTA
>NZ_BMNS01000009.1:103575-139154 GCF_014646675.1 Lutibacter litoralis
TTTTTAATGATACGGCGACCACCGAGATCTACACCTGTAATTAATTCTGTAACAGGATGTTCAACTTGCAACCGGGTATTCATTTCTAAAAAATAAAAATTTAAGTTTCTATCAACTAAGAATTCTACAGTACCAGCCCCTAAATAATCGCAAGATTGGGCTACTTTAATAGCAGCTTGTCCCATTTTTTCTCTCAATTCTGGAGTTAAAATAGATGACGGAGCTTCTTCCACTACTTTTTGATGTCTGCGTTGCACGCTGCATTCCCTTTCAAAAAAATGGAGCACATTACCATGACTATCTGCCAACACTTGTATTTCTATATGACGTGGAGATGTTATATACTTTTCTACAAAAACGGCACCATTTCCAAAAGCTGAAGTTGCTTCACTTATGGCTCGTGCCATTTGCTCTTGTACATCTTTTTCTTTTTCTACAACACGCATTCCTTTTCCGCCACCACCAGCAGCGGCTTTTATTAATATTGGAAAACCAATTTCACTCGCTATGGATGCAGCTTCTTTTGGGTCTGTAACAGCCCGATCAACTCCAGGAACCATAGGGATATTATAATCTTTAACGGCATCTTTTGCAGCTAATTTATCCCCCATCATTTTAATTGACTTTGATTTAGGGCCAATAAATATAATATTGTTTTGTTCGCATAACTCTGCAAAATCGGAGTTTTCACTTAAAAAACCATAACCTGGATGTATGCCATCGACATTAAGTTTTTTTGCAGCTTTAATAATGTGTTCGCCTACTAAGTATGATTTGTTCGAAGGAGCTTCTCCAATACATACAGATTCATTGGCAAATCTAACATGTGGAGCATTTCTATCTGCTTCAGAATAAACAGCTACTGTTTTAATTCCCATTTTTCTGGCAGTTTTCATGACTCTTATGGCAATTTCTCCTCTGTTTGCTACTAATATTTTTTTCATGTTATTATAATTTAAGCCATTTCAATCATTAATTCACCTTTCTCAACGGCACCACCGCTTTTTACATTTACGTTTTTTATGATTCCATCTTTTGGAGCAATAATGGAATTTTCCATTTTCATAGCTTCTAAAATTATTAAGGTTTCGCCTTCTACAACTTCTTGTCCTTCTTTAACATTTACACTTAAAATTAGGCCAGGCATTGGAGCTTTAATATCGTTAGCTTTTTTTGTAGCACCAATAGAAAAACCCATATCTTTAATTAACAGGTCTAATTGGTCTTCAATTTTTACTGTGTAACTGTTTAAGTTAACTTTAATAACAAATTCTTTTTTTGAAGCATTTGATTTTTTAAGTTGCACTTTAAAGGATTTGTTTTTGTTAAGTACGTGGAATGTTGTGTCGGATAACTTTAAGAGGTCTAATTTTTTGGTGTCAGAACCTTTTAAATCAAATTCAAAAGATTCATTAATTTTTACTTTAAAATCCTTTTCCATAATTGTTTAGATAACTTTAAATGGTTTAAATTGATTGTGTTACTGTAAAGTTTTATAATTTTATTTAAAAAAATGATGACTTTAATCAGTTTAATTCTAATATTTTAGCGTTTATTTTAGATCTAAATCTATAAAGAATTTTTACACTTCTAGTATAAAATATTATAAATATATGATAATTATATGTTTAACAGAATTTTAAAGTTAATAAAGGAGATTATGTGTGTAATATTGATATTTCTATTAATAAATCGAATTGTCTGTTAATATAACATATAAATAGGGAAACTCAGTTGTATTAAAACATTTATATACAAGTTATATTTGTATTAAAATATTTAATATAAGATTATTATGAGTTTAAAGAAACAATATTTAAAAAGTAAACCAGTTTGTAAAGTTACTTTTTCAATGGATAAAGAAGCTGCTTTGGGAGCTGAAAAAGTTGATTTATTGGGAGAATTCAATAATTGGAATACTGCAGAACCAATTATAATGAAAAAATTAAAAAACGGTTCTTTTAAAGTTACAATTGACTTGCCGACAGCGCAAGAATTTCAATTTAAATATTTATTAGACGGTGAAAAATGGGTGAATGACGATAGCGCTGATAACTATGTAAATAGTGGATTAGGAGCTGAAGAAAATTCGCTGGTAATTTTATAAATCCTTTTTGAAATTAGTTGACATAAAAAAAGAGAATTTGAAGCCAAATTCTCTTTTTTTTACTACTAACTAAAAAAATCAAAAACATTACTTATTTCAACTAAGTAATGAAATATGGGTCAAAAGTAAATCTAATTGTGAGTATTTTCTATGACTTTTGTCATATTTGGTTATTTTTTTTAAAAAAATATTTTCACAATGAAGGTGAGGTTTTTATTTTGCTCATTGTAAGTACTTTATATTTTTTTATATTCCCATTAGTTTTAATCACTGCAATTAATTATTTATAGAAAAAATTAAATTATATTTGCTTCAAATTATTTTAAACGTATAAAATACATTTAAAATATAGTGTTTCAGAAAATATAAATTTATAATGAATTCAGATTTACAAGACTACTCGCATAAAAGATATAATATTTTAACTGGTGAATGGGTGTTGGTTTCTCCCCATAGGGCTAAACGACCTTGGCAGGGGCAGAATGAGGTATTAAATAAAGAGGAGCGTCCATCACACGATGCTAATTGTTATTTATGTGCTGGCAATACGAGAATTAATGGTGAAGTAAACCCTAATTATAAAGGTGCTTTTGTATTTACAAACGATTTTGCAGCGCTTCAAAATGATTCTAAATCGTTTAGTTTAAGTGATGGATTATTGCAAGCAGAAAGTGAAACAGGCATTTGTAAAGTAATTTGTTTTAGTCCAGATCATTCAAAAAGTTTGGCAGAAATGTCTATTGATGCTATTGGAAAAGTGGTTGATACTTGGAAACATGAATACGAACTTCTTGGAAAGCAAGAAAATATTAATTACATTCAAATTTTTGAAAATAAAGGAGCTGTAATGGGGTGTAGTAATCCGCATCCACACGGTCAAATTTGGAGTCAGTCTTCTTTACCAAATGAAGTTTTTAAAAAAGATGTAAAACAATTAGAATATTTTCAAACTAATAACCGTACAATTTTAGAGGATTATGTAAAACAAGAACTTGATCTTAAAGAGCGTATTATTTTTGAAAATGATGCTTTTGTAGTGCTGGTTCCATTTTGGGCAGTTTGGCCTTTTGAAGCAATGATTTTACCAAAAAAAGCCCAACAAAATATTAGTTGTTTATCTAAAGAAGAAGAAAATCAATTTGCAGAAGCTATTTCTGTATTAACAAAAGCCTATGATAAATTATTTGACTGCTCTTTTCCATATTCTAGTGGAATACACCAAGCTCCAACAAATAATAAAGACAACACTCATTGGCATTGGCATATGAGTTTTTATCCTCCATTACTGAGAAGTGCAACCGTTAAAAAGTTTATGGTTGGATACGAAATGTTTGGCTCACCACAAAGAGATATTACAGCCGAAATTGCTGCACAAAAGTTAAGAGAACTTTAATTAAGCATCTTTTTAATAAATTAAGACTGTTTCACTTCAATATAGTGCCATTTATCTTGTTGACTAAATTCTAAATTTTCTTTGGTAATTATTTCTAGTGGAGAATATATTTTTTGTTGTGGAATGGAATTCTGAATTAAATAATCAGTCATTATTTTAACTGATTAAAAACCTTGATTAAATGATTTTTGAGAGATTAAAAAGGTTATTTTGTCATTTTTTAGATAAGCAATATTTTGTTCTGTTGTGACAAACCCTATTAATTTTAAATTTTTTAATTTTTCTGAATCAATACAGCTAGAAATGGATGAAATTCTACTCGAAGGAACCAAAACACCCGTTATATTGTTATTATTTTCAAAAACTTCTTTTAATTGTTGTTTTACCAATTCAAGATTTGTTAAATCTTCAAAATTTAATGACACGGATTTAAAAGGAATTTTATTATTATCAAAATAGGAGTTAAACCCCCTTATTCTAACTTCTATTACGTTATTATTGTATAATTTAGATTCAATATCTGAAATTAAGTACGTAGCATTTTTTTCTGTACATAAATGCATTAATTTTCCTGATAAATAACCGCTTTTATAAGAATCTTGACCAATAAATGAAATGTTATTGAATCCATTCATTTCAATGTTTAAGAATATATATGGGATTTCTTTTTTTTTCTAATATACCTGTTATTATTTTAGATTACAAACAAGAGATTGTAGATGCTGCACTAAATAATCTAAAAAAAGTGAGTGAAAAAGTGGCGGGTTTTGTTTGTAATGTTATGGAAGAAGATAGTTTAAAAGAAATTTCAGATGAAATTATTTTTAAGTTTAGTAAAATTGATGTTTTGATTAATGCTGCTGGAGGAAATATGCCTGGAACTACCATTGGAGAAAATCAAACTATTTTTGATATAAATATTGATCATTTTAAAAAGGTGGTTGATTTAAATCTTTTTGGAAGCATATTACCTGCTTTAGTTTTTGGAAAAGAAATGGTAAAAAACAAACAAGGAGTTATTATCAATATTTCTTCTATGACGGCGCAAAGCGCTATTACAAGAGTTGTTGGTTATTCGGCTTCAAAGGCTGCAATTGATAATTTTACAAAATGGATGGCAGTTGAAATGGCAACAAAATTTGGGGAAGGTTTGCGCGTAAATGCTATTACGCCAGGATTTTTTATAGGAAATCAAAACAGAGATCTATTAATAAAGAAACCGGAGCATATACGGATAGAATCGATACAATTATTGAGAACACTCCTATGAAACGTTTTTGTGAAACGGAAGAATTAAATGGATCTATTCATTATTTATGTTCAAATGCGTCCAAATTCGTAACAGGAATTGTAGTGCCAATTGATGGTGGATTTAGTGCATTTAGTGGTGTTTAATAAAATATAATTTTGGAACAAACTTTGAGATGGTACGGGCTAAATGATCCCGTAAAATTATCAGATATAAAACAAGCAGGGGCAACAGGAATTGTTTCTGCCTTACATCAAATTTCGAATGGTGAAGTTTGGAGTATTGAAGCTATTAAAGAACGAAAAGCTGTAATAGAAAATGCTGGATTAAATTGGAGTGTTGTGGAAAGTATTCCAGTTCATGAAAATATAAAAACACGCTCAGGAAATTTTCAACAATATATTGAAAATTATAAAAAGAGCATTCAAAATGTAGCAACGTGTGGAATAAATATCGTTTGTTATAATTTTATGCCTGTGTTAGATTGGACAAGAACCGATTTAGGGTATGAAGTTAAGGACGGTTCTAAAGCATTGCGTTTTGATATGATTGCATTTGCAGCATTTGAAATGTATTTATTAAAAAGATCAGGAGCTGAAAGTAATTATTCTGAAGTACAACAAAAATCGGCTAAAGCTTATGTTGAAAGTGGTTTTGAAGATGAAAAAATAGGATTAGTAAACAATATTATAGTAGGTTTACCTGGCGCTGAAGAAGGGTATACTTTAGCGCAATTTCAACAAATATTCGATACTTATAAAGATATTAACTCACAAACGTTAAGAGAAAATTTAGTTAAGTTTTTAATAGAAATCATACCAATAGCCTCTCAAAATGAGGTTCTTATGTGTATTCATCCAGATGATCCACCTATGCCAATTTTAGGTTTGCCAAGAGTTGTAAGCACCGAAGCGGATTGTGCTTATTTATTTGATAAAGTACCTATTAGGTCTAATGGAATTACATTTTGTACGGGTTCTTTAGGTGTTAGAGCCGATAATAATTTAGTTCAGATATTTAAGCGTTTTGCAGATAGAGTTCATTCTTTACATTTAAGAAGTACGCAAAGAGATGCAGAAGGAAACTTTTTTGAAGTCAATCATTTAGAAGGAAATGTTGATATGTATAGCGTTGTACAAGAAGTGGTTTTAGAAGAGAGAAAACAGGGAGCAGGAAGATCAGATTTTACAATTCCAATGCGTCCTGATCACGGACATCAAATGTTAGATGATTTACATAAAAAAACAAATTCTGGATATTCAGGAATTGGAAGCCTACGAGGGTTGGCTGAGTTAAGAGGTTTAGAGTTTGGGATCTCAAAAAGTATTTAATGTTATGAGTTAAGTAAATTCAAAAAAATTTATTACTGAGAATTTTTTATTAAATTCAAAAGAGGCTGAAATTTTGTACCATCAATATGCAAAAGACATGCCAATTATTGATTACCATAACCACTTATCGGCAAAACAAATAGCTGAAGATAAACCGGTTGAAAATATTACAAAAGTGTGGCTTGATGGTGATCATTACAAATGGCGAGGAATGAGAGCCAATGGAGTTGATGAAGCTTACATCACAGGGGCAGCCTTTAGAAGAAAGTTTTGAAAAGTGGGCTGAAACAGTTCCTCAAACGTTAAGAAACCCATTATTTCATTGGACACATTTAGAGTTGAAACGTTATTTTAATATTGGTGAAATTTTACAGCCTAGTAGTGATAAAGAAATTTATAAAAAGGCAAATGCTATTTTAGCTGTAAAAACACCAATACAATTGTTGGAGCATATGAACGTAGAAGTTGTTTGTACAACTGATGACCCAACGGATGATTTACAATACCACAAGGTAATTTCCAAGCAAAATTTTTACTCAAAAGTATTTCCAACTTTTAGACCTGATTCATTGCTCTTAATAGAAAAAGAATTATTTCCAGAATGTATTACAAAATTAGAAGACTGTGTTGGGTTTTCGGTAAAAAATTTAGAAAGTTTAAAAAAAGCTATTCAACATAGAATTGACTTTTTTGATGAAAATGGTTGTCGTTTATCTGATTACGGAATGGAAGAAATTTTCACATCAGATTTCACTGAAAAAGAGGCTGATAATATATTTAAGAAGCGAATTAGAGGTTAAGAAGTTTCAGAAGATGAAGCTAATATATATGCTTCATTTATATTATATGAATTGTGTAAAATGTACCACGCAAAAGGATGGGTTCAACAATTTCATATAGGAGCAATTAGAAATAATAACACCAAGTTGCTAGAGCAATTGGGTTTAGATGCAGGGGTTGATTCTATTGGAGAATTTCCTGAGGCAGTAGCTATGTCAAAACTGTTTAATAAACTTAATATAACTAACCAACTCGCAAAAACCATAACTTATAATTTAAATCCATCTCAAAACGAAGTATTTGCTACTATGATGAGGAATTTTCAAACAGGAGGTATTCCAGGTAAAATGCAATGGGGATCAGGTTGGTGGTTTTTAGATCAAAAGGATGGAATGGAAAGGCAATTAAACACCTTATCAAATATAGGGTTGTTAAGTTGTTTTGTTGGTATGTTAACAGATAGCCGTAGCTTTTTATCATTTCCAAGGCACGAATATTTTAGAAGAATATTATGCAATTTAATAGCCGAAGATATTAATAAAGGGTTGGTTCCAAACGATATTCCATTTTTAGGAAAAATGATTCAAGATATTTGTTATTATAACGCCGTATCTTATTTTAATTTTAAATAAAAATAATATAAATACAATCGATTGTATTTATATTATTTTTATATTTACACCTTAATTTATTTAATTTCATTTTTATGAAAAAAATACCAATTTTACTAGTACTTTTTTTAGGATTTATTTCCTGTAAAGAAGAATCAACTACAAAAGTGTTGTATTTAGCGCACAGTTTGCCACAAACGCATCCAGTGCATAAAGGAATTTTAGAATTTCAGAAAGCACTAGAAACAAAATCTAACGGAACTTTAAAAGTTAAAATCTTTCCTGATGCACAATTAGGTTCAGAAAGAGAGGTGTTAGAATTGTTGCAAATTGGAAGTGTAGCAGCAACTAAAGTAAGTGCGGCAACATTATCAAATTTTGTTCCTGAATATCATATTTTAGGGATTCCATACTTGTTTAGAGACCAAGAACATCGATTTAATGTTTTAGAAGGGCAAGTTGGTAAATCAATATTAGCAAAGGGAAGTAAGTTTTGGCTACGTGGTTTGTGTTATTATGATGCAGGAAGCAGAAGTTTTTACACCAGCGAAAAAGCCATTAGAACACCAGAAGATTTAAAAGGGCTTAAAATTCGGGTTATGAACAATCAAATGGCTATTAATATGGTAAATTCTATGGGAGGTTCAGCTACTCCTTTGGCTTATGGAGAATTGTATACAGCGATTCAGCAAGGAGTTGTGGATGGTGCAGAAAATAATCCTCCATCATTTGTGTCTTCAAATCATTATGAAATTAGTAAATATTACACTTTAGATGAACATTCTGCTATTCCGGATGTACTTTTAATAGGAACAAAATATTGGGAAAAACTATCTGAAGATGAAAAAAAATGGGTACAAGAATCTGCAGATGAATCTTCAGAGGCTCAAAAAAAGTTTTGGAACGATTCTGTTGAAGAATCTATGAGAATTGCAAAAGAAGCAGGCATAGAAATTATAATTCCTGAAAAATCACTATTTGCTGAAGAATCTAAATCAGTTTTAGAAGAATTTATGGTTAAATATCCAGAAATGGCAACATTAGTTAATCAAATAAAAGCGGAATAATTATGAATAAACCTGAACTAGTTTTTAATAAAGTAAACCTGATTTTAGAGAAAGTTTTAATAGTAATATTTGCATTGTTGGTGTTAGATGTGTTGTTTCAAGTTTTTTCAAGATATATTTTGGGTACTTCTTTTACTTGGACTGAAGAGTTTGCACGATTCTCTTTAATTTGGCTGACCATTTTAGGAGCAGCATATTTAAATGGAAAAAGGGAACATCTTTCAATGGATTTTTTGTATCAAAAATTTTCTGAATCTAATAAAAGAAAAGCATCTATTCTTATTGAGGTATTAATTTTTCTATTTGCATTAATTGTAATGGTTATTGGAGGCTTTAATTTGGTTTATACAACATTACATTTAGAGCAACTTTCGGGGACCCTTCGAATTCCTTTAGGTTATATATATGCAATAATGCCATTTAGCGGATTGTTAATTATGTGCTATTCTGTGTATCACATTTCAACTATATATTCAAACAAAATAAAAAATTAAATATGAGTATAGAAATTATAAGTATCATCGTTTTGTTTGTTAGTTTTTTTGTACTTTTATTGTTAAAGGTTCCAGTTGCTTATAGTATTGGAATTTCAACAACGTTAAGTCTTTTGTTGAATATTGATAAATTACCAGGTTTAACAACCATTGCCCAACGAATGACTACAGGTATTGATAGTTTTGCTTTGCTAGCTATTCCGTTTTTTATTTTAGCTGGTGAGATTATGAAACGTGGAGGTATTGCCAATCGACTCATCAATTTTGCAAAATCTTTGGTAGCAAGTCTGCCTGGAGGTTTAGCGTATGTAAATGTATTGGCATCTATGCTTTTTGGTGCAATTTCAGGTTCAGCACTTGCAGCAGCTTCTGCTATTGGTTCTATAATGACAGATAGAATGGAAGAAGAAGGTTATCCAAGAACATTTAGTGCGTCTGTAAATATAACCTCTTCAACAACTGGTTTATTAATTCCTCCAAGTAATATTCTTATTGTTTATGCTTTAGCAAGTGGGGGAACTGCCTCAGTAGCAGCGTTGTTTATTGCTGGTTATTTGCCAGGTATTTTATTAGGATTAGCAATAATGGGATATATTGCTTTCGTTGCAATAACTAAAGGATACGCTAAAGGAAAAAGAGCAACATTGTTTGAAGTTTGGACTTTTTTTAGAAAAGCTTTTTTTAGCTTAATGTTATTGGTAGTAGTTGTTGGAGGTATTGTAGCAGGTATTTTTACAGCTACAGAAGCATCGGTAATTGCAGTATTATATGCAGCTGTTTTAGCATTGATTTATGGTGATATGAAAATGAAAGAATTTCCAGAAGTATTGTTAACTAGTGCTAAAACAACCGCCGTAGTAATGTTCCTAATTTGTACTTCTATGGCAATGTCTTGGTTGTTTTCTTTTGAAGGCATTCCAGAAATGATTAGTACTTTTCTATTAGAACAATTAAATAATAAATTCGCTATCTTTTTAGCTATAAATATTATTTTACTAATTATAGGAACATTTATGGATATGACACCTGCAGTTTTAATATTTACACCTATTTTTCTTCCAGTTGTAACCACTCTAGGAATGGATCCAGTACATTTTGGAATTGTAATTGTGTTAAATTTATGTATAGGGATTTGTACCCCACCAGTAGGAACTTTACTCTTTGTAGGAAGTGGTGTAGCAAAAATATCCGTAACACAGGTAATTAAACCTTTACTCCCATTTTTAGCAATTATGGTTATTGTTTTAATGCTAATTAGTTTTATTCCGGAGATATCAATGTTTTTGCCAAAATTATTTAATCTTTAAAAGTAAGTTTGTAATCTAAATTCTATATTAGATGATTAATTTAAATTAAGAATAATAGAAAGTAAGTTTGTTTTAGATTGCTTACAATTCTTGCTGTTTTTTATTATTAAGTGAATATGAAAGTAGGTTTATTTATACCATGTTACATCAATCAATTATTTCCACAAGTGGCTATTGCAACACTAGAATTATTGGAAAAATTAAATATTGATGTTTATTATCCAAACGAGCAAACTTGTTGTGGACAACCTCTAGGGAATTCTGGATATGAAGAAGATTCAAAAGGAGCTTGTCGGCTTTTTGTTGAAAATTTTAAAGAATACGATTATATTGTAGGTCCATCAGGAAGTTGCATTTATCACGTTAAAAAGCATTTCGATATTCTAGAACAAACTTCAGAAGTAATTAAAGTTAGAAATAATGCATTTGAATTGTGTGAATTTATTGTGAAAATTCTTGGCAAAACAGACATAGGCGCTTCATTTCCATACAAAGTAGGTTTGCATAAAAGTTGTCATGGACTGCGTGGGCTGCATTTAGGTTCCTGTTCCGAAACAATGGATTCACATTATTCTACAGAAGAGGATTTACTAAATAACGTTAAAGGGCTCGAATTAATGTCCTTAACCAGAAAAGATGAATGCTGTGGCTTTGGAGGAACATTTTCTGTTTTTGAAGAAGCTATTTCAGTAAAAATGGGAAAAGATAGAATTCAAGATCATTTAGATAATGGCGTTGAAGTAATTACTGGAGCAGATCATTCTTGTTTAATGCATTTGGAAGGGTTGCTAAATAGAAATGAGGAACCTTTAAAAGTAATGCATATTGCAGAAATTTTAAATAGCACTATTTAATTATGAGTCATTCAAAAAAAGCAGCAATATTTAATAAGGACGAAGCCAAAGTTAATTGGCACGATAAAGCTTTGTGGTATGTTCGAGAAAAAAGAGATAACGCTGCACATGGTGTAAAAGGTTGGGAATATTTACGAGATACTGCTTCAAAAATAAAAGGAAATGTACTCTCTAATTTAGATAATTATTTAATTGAATTTGAAGCTAATGCAATAAAAAATAATATAAAAGTACATTGGGCATCCAATGCTGAAGAACACAATAAAATTGTTCATAAAATATTAGAAGAGCACAATGCAAAAAATGTGGTAAAAAGTAAGTCAATGTTGACTGAAGAATGCCATTTAAATCCTTTTTTAGAAGCAAAAGGAATTGAAGTTGTTGATACAGATTTAGGAGAATATATTGTACAAATAGCAGAAGAAACTCCAAGTCATATTGTATTGCCAGCAATTCATAAAACAAAAGAAGAAGTTGACGAATTATTTCAAGAACATTTAGGTACAAATCCAAGCAATGGAAACCCTGAATATTTAACCAACGAAGCAAGAAAGCACCTTCTAAATAAATTTATAGAAGCAGATGGCGCTATTACAGGGGTTAATTTTGCTATTGCAGAAACAGGCGGAATTGTAGTTTGTACCAATGAAGGAAACGCAGATATGGGAGCGCATCTAGCACCAGTTCATATTGCATGTATGGGAATTGAAAAAATAATTCCGAAAGAAGCAGATTTGGGGGTGTTTTTAAGACTGTTAGCCCGAAGTGCTACAGGACAGCCAATAACCACCTATTCATCACATTTTAACAAACCTGCAGAAGGAACAGAAATACACATTGTAATTGTTGATAATGGAAGAACAGAACAGTTAAGTAGAGAAGATTTTAGATCTTCATTGCATTGTATTAGATGTGGAGCTTGTATGAATACCTGCCCTATTTACAGAAGAAGTGGCGGACATAGTTACGATGCCACTATTCCAGGACCAATTGGTTCTATATTATCACCAGGAAAAGATTTAAAAAAACACAGTTCATTACCTTTTGCATCCACGTTATGTGGCTCTTGCTCGAATGTTTGTCCTGTGAAGATTAATATTCACGAGCAATTGTATAAATGGCGACAAATAATAGTGAAAGAAGAATCGCAACCCGTTGTTAAAAAATCAATTTTAAAAATAACAGGTAAAGTTTTAGGGAATAGAACACTATATAATTTAGTAGGAAAATCAGCACGATTTATGTTAAAATACGCACCTCGATTTATGGTGTATTCAAAATTAAATACTTGGGGAAAGGCACGAGAACTTCCTGAAGTTAAAAACGAAAATTTTGATACTTGGTATAAAATAAATAGAAAGAATAATGGGTAGAGATGCAATATTAAAAGCCATACAGAAAAATAAGCCTAGTTTAATTCCATTACCAGAAATTAATTTAGATGCTTTTGAAGAACCTATTGATTTATTGGAAACTTTTAAAGAAAAAGTAGCATTAGTAGGCGGAAGAATTATAGCATTAGATGCAATAAAAAATATAGATAGTGAAATTCAAAAACTATATCCGAATGCTTCAAAAATAATAAGTTGTATTAAAGAATCTAACTTAGGAACTATTTCAATTTCAGAAAAAACAAATCCTCACGAATTAGAAGCTGTTGATTTAGCAATTATAAATGGTGAATTTGGTGTCGCTGAGAATGGTGCTGTTTGGATTTCAGAAGATAATTTTCCTATTAGAGTTTTACCTTTTATTAGCAATGATTTGGTAATTATTCTAAATAAAGAAAAACTGTGTTCAAATTTACACGAAGCCTATAAACTAATTTCAGAAAGAAATAGAACTTTTGGTCTTTTTATTTCAGGACCTTCAAAAACTGCTGATATTGAACAATGCTTGGTGATTGGAGCACAAGGCGCAATGAGTTTAACTATAATATTGGTTTAATTTCATAGATATTTTATAATTAACTTAAACAAAAATTTAAACATAATAAAAGGAATAAATGAGTAAAGTAGTCACATTTGGAGAAATCATGTTACGATTGGCTCCACAAGGTTTTTTAAGATTTTCACAAGCAAACAATTTTGATGTTGTTTATGGTGGAGGAGAGTCGAATGTAGCAGTTTCTTTGTCTAATTATGGAGTTCCAGTAGATTTTGTAACACGTTTACCAAAAAATGATATTGGACAGTGTGCTATGATGGAACTAAGAAAAAGAGGTGTTGGAGTAGATAAAATCGTATATGGAGGGGATCGTCTAGGAATCTACTTTTTAGAAACAGGCGCAGTAAGTCGTGGGTCAAAAGTAGTTTATGATCGCGCACATTCCGCAATGTCAGAGATTCAATCAGGAATGATTGACTGGGATGAAGTATTTGCAGGAGCAGAGTGGTTTCATTGGACAGGTATTACACCTGCAATTTCTCAGAGTTCTGCAGACGTTTGTTTAGAAGCGGTAAAAGCAGCAAGCAAATTAGGATTAACCATATCTACAGATTTAAATTACAGAGCGAAACTATGGAATTTTTGTGATGCAGCTCATAGAGAAGCTATTATGACCGAGCTGACAAGCTATTGCGATGTAGTTTTAGGAAACGAAGAAGATGCAGAAATGCACTTTGGAATAAAACCAGCAGGGATTAGCGTTCAAACCCAAGGACACGATGTAAAAGCGGAAGCATTTTTATCTGTTTGTGAGCAAATGATGGAGAAATTCCCAAAAGCTAAAAAAGTAATCACTACTTTGAGAGGTTCAATTTCAGCATCACACAATACGTGGGCAGGAGTTTTATACGATGGTAAAAAAATGTACGAAACACGTCAATATCAAATTACAGATATTGTAGATAGAGTAGGTGGAGGCGATAGTTTTATGGGAGGTTTAATCTATGGATTGTTAACGTACCCAAATGATGATCAAAATGCATTAGATTTTGCAGTAGCCGCATCATGTTTAAAACACACCATAAAAGGAGATGCCAACTTGGTGACAGTAGAAGAAGTCAATAAATTAATGGGAGGAGACTCGTCAGGACGCGTAGCACGATAAAAAGAAATATTATAATTAAGTTTGGTTAAATCGGAAAGTTGAGTGGTATAAAATGCGACTCAACAATCCATTTAAAGAAAAAAGCTTCATTAAAAAAATAGATAAAAATGGCACAATTTACAAGAATAGAAGTTGCAACAGCAATGAAAGAAACCGGGATGATTCCTTTGTTTTTTAGCAATGATTTAGCATTAAGTAAAAAAGTATTAAAAGCTTGTTATGACGGTGGTGCTCGCTTAATGGAGTTTACAGCACGCGGAGATTTTGCACACGAAGTATTTGGTGAATTAACAAAATATGCGATTAAAGAACTTCCAGGAATGATCATCGGAGTTGGTTCTGTAACAGATGGAGCAGCAGCTTCATTATACATGGCTTTAGGAGCAAATTTTATAGTAACACCAGTATTAAGAGAGGATATCGCAATTGCTTGTAATAGACGTAAAGTTTTATGGTCACCAGGCTGTGGAACCTTAACAGAAATAGCAAGAGCAGAAGAATTAGGTTGCGAAATTGTAAAATTATTCCCTGGAGATATTTACGGACCACAATTTGTAAAAGGTATAAAAGGACCGCAACCTTGGACAAGTGTAATGCCAACAGGTGGTGTTTCTCCTACAGAAGAAAATTTAAAAAGTTGGTTTAATGCGGGGGTAACTTGTGTTGGAATGGGTTCGCAATTAATTTCAAAAGAAATTATTGCAAATAAAGACTATGCAAAATTAGAGCAAGATGTTAAAAATGCATTGACTTTAATTAAGGAAGTGAGAAAATAACTTTAGAATAATGGCTGCAATAAAAAATAGCTTGGGTTTTAACTCCAAGCTATTTTTTTATGCTATCTTTTACAAAATTAATTAAGAAATAATACTTTTAGAACTTAAACGTATGTTTACTTATATCAATAAAATTTACTGTTTTCTTATTATTAAAAGGAATTAAATAAAAACTGTAATTGTGTTTTGTTACTCCTTTAATTTGATATTCATTTTGAGGTCTAGCTCCCCAACTATTATCACCTGCAACACCTCTTTGTTCTAAATCAATATTTAATTGAATCAAATCTTGTTCTTTAATATCTATTGTGTGTTTAGAAGTGTTAATTTCAGGGATACCATCAATCCTGAATTCTGGCTCAATATCTTGAGTATTTCCGTAAACAAGTCCTTCCGTAGTGTCAAAATCTTCATTTAGCATATGCAGCGCACTCATACCAAAACCTTTAGACATTTCTTTAGAAACCACTAGCAAACCATTGTTATTAGCATCAGAAAAAGAAGCCCAACGTACATTTGTTTTGTAGCCGTTTTCTTGCGGACGAATGTATGGAACATACTGATCTTTTACCTTAGAACTATATACATCTAAAAAGGCAGATGCTTTTCTATCTTGATAGTTTTCCCAAGGACCACGGCCATAATATTCCATATTTTCATATTTTTTTGGTAATTGCATGCGCATACCTACACGTGGAATATCTCCTTTGTAAGTAGTTTCATTTAAAGTGTTTTCAATTAGCACAATACCATCTCCGCTAATAGAATATGAAGAATTAAAAGTAGTTTCAACACCTGGCAATTTAAAATCTACAGTAACTATAACACTATTATTAGCGCTTTTTGAAGTTTCAAATTTTGTTACTTTAGCAAATAATGAAGCTTTTTTCCATTCAATATTATTTGCTTGCATTCTATTCCCAAAATCGTTGTCTGTTGGAGCACGCCAAAAGTTTAGTTTTGGTCCATTCCCGTCTTTTATAAGTTGGTTGCCCATATACGTATAAGATGAAATAATTCCGTTTTCTGAATCAAAAATTATTTCAACAGTTGTATTAGAAATAGTTACATTTTTATCTGATTTTTTAACTGAAAGTACATTTTTTGAACTAATTTCTTTAGAATTCTCTTTAAATTTATTAGTTAACATAAGTTGTTCGTGTGCAACTTCAAATCCTGCTGGAAGTATTCCCCAAGCTTCTTTTGTAGTTGCTGAAACTTCAACAAAATATTCTGTATTGTCTTTATAATCTACATCGTCTAAACTAACTCTAATTAATTTCCCTGTATGTGTTTCAACCGGAATACTACCAACATTTATTGTTTTTAAAACGGTACCATCTGCTTTAATAATTGCAGTAATGTTAAACTGTTCTAAGTTTGTAAAGTCGTATAAATTTTCAACTAAAATTCTTAGTTCGTTGTGTCGATTAATACCTCTGTTTTTGAAGTTGATAAATTCATGTGCTTTTTTAACTTCATATAAGCCAGGTTGAGGAGTACGATCTGGAAAAATAATTCCGTTGTTTAAAAACGTATTATCTGAAGGCATATTCTTTCCGTAATCTCCTCCATAAGCGTAGTAACGTTCCCCTTTTTCATTTGTTTTCCAAATAGACTGATCTACCCAATCCCAAATAAAACCACCTTGTAAATTGTCGTATTGCTCAATAACATCCCAGTAATCTTGAAAGTTACCAGTACTATTTCCCATGGCGTGTGCATATTCACTAGGTATAAAAGGTCTATCGGTTTTAGACTTTCCAATGTACTCAAAAGTTGCAGGCGATGGATATTGCGGTACAATTATATCTGTATTGGTATCCATATCAAACAAACTACCATCGTAATCTTTATAAGGCCTTTCATATTGCACAGGACGTTTAATTTTGTCGGCTGCTTTTATAGCATCGTATCCTGCAAAAAAGTTGATTCCGTTTCCAGCTTCATTCCCCATAGACCAAATAATTACAGAAGGGTGGTTTTTATCACGTTCAACCATTCTAACCATTCTATCTACGTGCGCCAATTCCCAACTTTCTTTTTTAGCCAAAGAGTGTTTTCCATAATACATCCCATGTGATTCTATATTGGCTTCATCAACTACATAAATACCATAAATATCACATAATTCATAAAAACGACGTTGTTGTGGGTAATGACTTAAACGTACCGCATTTATGTTGTTTTCTTTCCAAAGTTTAATGTCTTTTATTATTTGTTCTTCAGGTACAACATGTCCAGTTTCAGGATTTGTTTCTTGAGTATTAACACCTTTTAGTGTAATGCGTTGGCCGTTAACTAAAAGCAATCCGTTTTTTATTTCAACAGTTCTAAATCCTATTTTGGTAGGAATTACCTCTAAAACGTTCCCTTTTTTATCTTTTACCTCTAAAACTAAGGTATATAAATTAGGATGTTCTGCGCTCCATTGTTTTACATTTGGAATTTCGGTTTTAAAGTTAACTTTACTATTTAAAGCTGTATTTAAAGTAATTTTATCCGTTTTTGAAGCAATTTTTTGTTGATTTTCATCTAGTAATTGGTAACTAATTTGAATGTTTTGTTTTTTTGAAAAATGGTTTTCTAATGAAATAGTTAAATCAAGTAAACCATGCTCGTTTGCTTTGTCTAATGTAGTGGCAGCTTCAAAATCGTTAATTCTTACTTTTGGTTGAGCGTAAATATAAACACTGCGTTCAATACCGCTAATTCTCCAAAAATCTTGACATTCTAGGTAACTACCATCTGTCCATCTAAAAATTTGAATTGCAATGGTGTTTTTTCCAGATTTTAGGGCTTTAGAAATATTAAATTCTGCAGGTAATTTACTTCCTTGAGAATATCCAATATACTGTCCATTTAACCAAACAAAACCACCAGATTTCATAGCGCCAATATGTAAAAAAACATCTTTTTTGCTCCAATTAGCATCAATAGTAAAATCTCTTCTGTAAGAACCAACAGGATTGTAATTATCTGGTACATTTCCTGGATCTGCAGGGTAAATACCATCAATTAGCTCCATATCATCTGCAATCATAGCTTTATGATCTGCAAATTCGTATTGGTGATTTACATAAATAGGAACTCCATAGCCTTCAACTTCCCAATTAGAAGGAACTTTTATGTTGTCCCAGTTTTCAATATTTTCATCAGGGTTCATAAATGTAGTTGGTCTGTCTTTTGGAGACTTTACCCAATTAAATTTCCAATTACCATCTAATAATTGATAATATGAATTGGATGTATTATTGTTTAAGGCATCTTTATAATTGGTATATGAAGTGAAAGATGCTCGTGCGTCTAATTTATTTTCGCTGATTACTGCTTCATTTTCAATATAATGTTTGTAATCTATAATAGGATCTTTTTGTTGCCCAAAAGAATTTATAGTTACTAATAGAACTATAATTAATGTAGTAATTTTTGTCTTCATTTTTAAGTTAATTGTTAGTTTTTTTAAGACTTTAAAATAATAAACGTTAAAAATACAATTAATAATTTAAATATAATAATTGTATTGTTAAATTTCGTTTAAATAGTATAAGATTTTGTTTTAGTGTTTTCTAGTGTATATATTGAAAGGTAGAAATGGATAAAGTAACAGAAAGATTAGAGTTATTAACTGTTGTAAAACCGTAACGCTAAAAAATAAATGTATTTATTACGCATAAAATCAAAAATATTTTAGAAATTTATGCAAATTTTCGGAAATAGTTTAAATCACCAATAAATACTCAATATATAAAAATAGAAACTAGTAGTATTGCTGCAAATAAAAAAACAGCTGCAATTGTTGAGATAGATTTTATAAAAGAATAATAGACCCAATAAACCTTATAAATCATTACTTAATAAATAGAAAATGAAGAAAACGTATTTAAAACTTAGCTTTTTTAGTTTGTGTTGTTTTTTAGTAACAAACATAATGCAATCGCAAACATTAGACCCTGTTATTGAAAACCCAAGTGTAGTTGAAATTAATAAATTACCTGCACGTGCATCATTTTTCCCATACAATAGTGTGCAATTAGCTTTAGAAAACGATATTTCTAAAGCATCTAACTACTTATTATTAAACGGTATTTGGAAATTCAATTGGGTAAGAGATTCCAAAGAGCGTCCGCAAGATTTCTATAAAAATAATTACGATACTTCTTCTTGGGAAACTATTAAAGTACCTTCTAATTGGGAAGTTGAAGGCTATGGAATTCCAATTTATGTAAATGCAAGTTATCCATTTCAAAAAGGAAGTTTAGCACCACCAGATATTCCAGATGGTTACAATCCAGTTGGATCTTATAAGCGTAATTTTACGGTTCCAGCAGATTGGAACGGACAAGAAATTTTTATTCATTTAGGTGCTGTAAAATCGGCATTTTATATTTGGGTAAATGGTAAAAAAGTAGGATACAGTCAGGGTTCTAAATTGCCAGCAGAGTTTAATTTAACCAATTTTGTAAAGCCTGGAGAGAATACTATTGCACTAGAAGTTTACAGATGGAGCGATGGAAGTTACCTAGAATGTCAAGATTTCTGGAGAATTTCTGGTATTGAAAGAGATGTATATTTATATGCAAGACCAAAAGTGTATGTTAACGATTATTTTGCAAAAGCAGGACTTAAAGATAACTATAAAACAGGTGATTTTAATTTAGATATTGAGGTTTCTAATGTTTTAAGTAAAGTTCAAAAAGGAAGTGTAACTATTGAAATTAAAAATGAAGCTACAACTATTTTTACAGCAAATAAAACATTTCAAATTCCTTCAAATTTATCAAATACTATAAACTTTGAAACAACTGTTCCTAATGTTGAAAAATGGACAGCCGAAACTCCAAATTTATATCAATTAACTATTCAGCTAAAAGATAAAAAAGGGGGTGTTAAAGAAGTGATTTCTAGAAAAATAGGTTTTAGAACGTCTGAAGTGAAAAATGGTAGATTTCTATTAAATGGTGAAACTATTTTGTTTAAAGGAGTTAATAGACATGAGCACAGTCCAATTAATGGACATATAGTTTCAAAAGAAGAAATGTTAAAAGATATTGAAATTTTCAAACAAAATAATATCAACGCAGTTAGAACTTCTCATTATCCAAATGATCCTTATTGGTATGAATTATGTGATAAATACGGTATATATGTTATAGATGAAGCAAATATTGAATCGCACGGAATGGGCTACAATTTAACCAGAACGTTGGCAAATAATCCGGATTGGTTAAAAGCACATTTAGAACGTACAGAGCGTATGATTCAAAGAGATAAAAACCATCCATCAATTATAATTTGGTCTTTAGGAAATGAAGCTGGAAACGGTTATAATTTTTATGAAGCTTATTTATTGGCTAAGAAAATGGACAAAACTAGGCCAACACAATACGAACGTGCAGGTTTAGAATGGAACTCAGATTTATATGTTCCAATGTATGCGTCACCAGAATATATAGAAAATTATGCAAATAATCCAGATTGGAATAAATCATTAATACAGTGTGAATATGCACATGCTATGGGAAATAGTATGGGTGGTTTTAAAGAATATTGGGATTTATTTGAAAAGTACGAAAAATTACAAGGTGGTTTTATTTGGGATTTTGTAGATCAAGGAATAAAAACTATTAAAAATGGAAAAGAAATTTTTGCTTATGGTGGTGATTTTGGCCCAGAAGGAACACCAAGTGATAATAATTTCTTAAATAACGGGTTGGTACAACCAGACAGAAAGTTAAATCCACATATGTACGAAGTAAAACATATTCAACAAAATATTAAGTTTTACGAGGATAATTTATCTGAAAAGAAAATAGCTATTAAAAACTGGTATTTCTTCAGAGATTTAGATAATTATAATTTTTCTTGGGAAGTTTTGAAAGATGGAAACATTATTGAAAATGGAACTTTAGATGTGCCAACTATTGGAGCACAAGAAACAAAAGTTGTTCCAGTGCCTTTTAAAACAGTTATGGAACCTACTTCCGAATATTTTTTAAATGTAAAAGCTGTTTTAAAAACGGACGAGCCATTTTTACCAAAAGGTTACGAATTAGCGTATGAGCAATTTAAATTATCTGGTTCATTTAAATTTGAAATACCTAAAGCCAATACTAGTGTAACCGTAAAAAAACTGGACAAAACAATTAAAGTAATGGGGACTAATTTTGAAGTTAATTTTGATAAAACTACAGGTTATATTACTAATTTCAACTATAATGGTAATCAAATACTAGAAAAAGGACCTCAAATTAATTTTTGGAGAGCACCAGTTGATAATGATTATGGAGCAGGAGCTCAAAATAAATTCAAAATGTGGAAAAATATTGGAGCGCAAGAAATAAGTGCTTTTGATATTGTAAACAACTCAAAATATGAAGTGCAGTTAACATTTACTAGAATTATTTTAAATGGAGATGCAACACTTATTCAAACATATTTAATAGACGGAAATGGAAGCATTAAAATAACCAATAGCTTAAATGCCATAAAAGGAGAATATAGCAACATTTTTAAATTTGGAAATGAATTAGAGATGTCTGGTGAGTTTAAAAACGTTTCTTGGTATGGAAAAGGTCCTTTTGAAGCGTATGCAGATAGACAACATGCAGCTAAAATGGGAACATTTTCTAGCTTAGTCTCAGAACAATATTTTCCATATATAAGACCACAAGACAATGGTAATAGATTAGATGTTCGTTGGGCCACTTTAACTAATAATAGAGGTAATGGAATTAAAATAACTGGAGAAAAACCATTGTATTTTTCTGCTCTAAACTTTACTAGAGACGATTTTGACTCTGGAGATAGAAAATCTCAACACCATGCAGGTGAATTAATACCAAGAGAAAACGTATTTGTAAATGTTGATGGTTTTCAACAAGGTTTAGGAAGTATTAATAGCTGGGGAACACCACCTTTAGAACAATATAGATTGCCTTATCAATCGTATAATTATTCTTATTGGATAGTGCCAATTAAAAAATAAGATATAAAAAATAATAGTGTTTGTTTAAAATCCACCTCAAAATATGAAGTGGATTTTTTGTGATTGCCTTATTTTTTTATTGACTATAATTTTGATTTTTTTTATAGAATGATCTAAATCATTTTAGATAGGAACTAAAATAACTATTTTTATACAATCAAAAAAATATGAATAGCTTATAAAATTTATAATGCGTTAATTGAGTATTAAATAATGAAATTTGTTTTTGTTTTTATATTATTATTGCATGCAGGCATCCATTTCATAGGTTTTGTAAAAGCATTTCAATTAGCAGAAATACACCAATTAACTCAAAGTATTTCAAAACCTTTAGGAATACTTTGGTTGGTTGCTACACTAATGTTTTTATTTTCAGTAGTATTATTTCTAGTTAAAAAAGATTGGTGGCTTGTAATTACTTTAATTTCCGTAATTATTTCTCAATTTCTAATTATTGTTTATTGGAAAGATACCAAAGTTGGAACAATTGCAAATATTTTAATTTTGTTCGTAGGTTTGTCTGCTTATGGTAATTTTAAGTTTAATACTATAGTTCAAAAAGAATCGGAGCAAATACTGCAAAATATTCCATTTGAAAACCTCTCTAAAGTTTCTGAAAATGATATAGCACAGCTACCAGAAATCGTTCAGAAATGGATGAAAATATCTGGTGTTATAGGAAAAGAGCAAGTAGTTGCTGTTTGCATTAAACAAATTGGGAACATGCGAACCAAACCAGGCGGTAAATGGCTATCTTTTGAAGCATCACAGTCTTTTAATTTACAAAAACCTGCTTTTGTATGGGTAACCAAGGTTGATGCAATGCCATTAATTAAAATGGTTGGAAGAGATAAATTATACAAAGGAGAAGGTGAAATGCTTATAAAATTAGCTTCATTAATTCCAGTTGTAAACGAAGGTAAAAATAGCAAAATAAACCAAGGAGCTATGATTCGATTTTTAGCTGAAACTTGCTGGTTTCCATCTGCAGCTCTAAATAGTTATATTAGTTGGGAAGCAATCGATAGTAATTCAGCTAGAGCAACATTAACAATTGAAGGTAAAAGTGTTTCTGGCGTATTTTCATTTTCAGATCAAGGGAATATTGTTTCTTTTGAAGCGAACCGCTATTATGGAGGTGAAAACGATTCTAAACTAGAAAAATGGTTAGTAAAAAATAATAGTTACAAAACTTTTAATGGTATTATAATTCCGAATAAAAGTAGCGTAACCTGGAAATTAAAAAATGGTGATTTTAAATGGCTGGAATTAGAGATTATTGACGTGAGATATAATTAAACAACATTTACCATAATTAAATATAGGTTAGATTAATTTCTTCTTCTAATTGTATTTGAAGACCTTTTACTGGAATTATTTCTAACATTTTTGTTGTGATAATCTCTAATATTTTCACTTCTATAATTCTTAACGCGAACATACCTACTGCGATTTAAATTTATATGTCTGTATTGAGGCGGCAATACATTAACACGCACCCAAACACCGTTATTTAGATATAAATAATTGTTCATTGTTAAGTCAAAGTAGATAGAATACTCTGGAAAATATACATAACGTACCATTTCTAAACGGTTTGGGTAGAACCAAGGTGGTGGAGCATTATTTGGTCTTGATGAAAATACAACAGGACCACAACTTGTTGCAACTAAGGTAGCTATAAGTAACAATATAAAAAACTTATTATTTTTCATAATATTTCATTTTTTTTTCAAATTAAATAGATGGATTAGTTATTGTAAATGATTCGCATTATTTTAATAAATAAAATTTTATTACAACCAAATATTCAATTTAATCTGTATTTTTTCTTAACTATTTATTTTAGTTAAAACTTAAGTTTTCTCAAAACGCCCTGTTTTTTCTGTTAGTTTAACTCTATATACAACCCCCTTCATTGCTTCTATGCATTTTTGATGTGTATCGGACATAGGGTTGCTAATTGTTGTTTCACCAGTCATTAAAGGCATTACAACATCCATTAATTTCAGCATACCTTCTTCGCGTTTTTCAGGTGTTTTTAATTCTTCAAACTTACCCCAAGCAATAACGCTTCGCCAATTACTCATATTTTCTATAGCATCTACTTCAAAACATACTTCAGGATTTTTTCGCATCATTTCAATTTTTAAACCTTCTTTTGTATGTCCATAAATATAGGTGCCATCATAAGCATAAGTAATAGGAACTACATATGTTTTGTTATGCGCATGGCAACCCAACCTTCCAATTATTAGACTGTAAAGAAGGTGTTCAATTTGATTTTTGTTTAAGTAGCCCAACATATTTTTTGTGTAAATTAATTATTGCTATTAACAAAGTAAGCTTATTAAAATTGTTATTGAAATGATCTTCATCAGTTTACAATTCTCAGATTCATAATATCTTTGAAAAACAATTAAATTTTAGAATGAAAAATCATCGCGAAGCAGAATTTCTTGGTGGTAAAAGAAGCCGTTTTAAGGAGTTTAAAAGCTTACTTTCTATAGTTTTTGAGTTTGTTCATGGATTTAGAAAATTACATTTTGTAAATCCGTGTATTACTGTTTTTGGTTCTGCCAGGTTTGGGGAGGATAATTTGTATTACCAGCAAGCTAGAAAATTTGCTCAACTAATGTCAAAAAAGGGTTTTACAATTATAACTGGTGGTGGTTCTGGTATTATGGAAGCTGCAAATAGAGGCGCTAAAGATGTTGCAGGTAAATCTATTGGTTGCAATATAGAATTACCAAAGGAACAGCAGCCCAATCCGTATCTCGACTTTAATATAACCTTAAATCATTTTTACGTTAGAAAAGTATTGTTATTAAAATACTCTTATGCTTTTGTAGTATTTCCAGGAGGTTTTGGAACCATGGATGAACTTTTTGAAACACTAACACTATTACAAACCGACAAAATAGCTGATTTCCCAGTTGTTTTAATTGGAAAGGATTATTGGTTTAATTTATTAGAGCAAATTGATAATATGCAAAAACTTGGAACAATTTCTGAAAAAGATTTACAGCTTTTTTTAGTTACAGACTCTGTTAGTGAAGGAGTAAATTACATTTATAAAGAATTAGAATTTAAATATGGAGCACCTATAAAAATTAAAACTTCCAAAATTAGATGGTGGCTCGGAGAAAAGGCATAATAATCTTTTAGGTTCTTTAAAAGAAAGATAACTAACCAATATAATGTAATTTCAAAATAAGTAAAATGACGAGGGTCATCTTTTGTTTTAATTATGATCCTATTTTTATTGTTAAACAAGAACAATTTAATTTATAAGAATGACCTAGGTCATTTTGAAAAGGAGTTACTCTTTTTAAATTTACAAATAGTAAATAATTAAAAAAATATAATCATGGAACAAAATAATGGAAATATGTTTTTCTCATTCTTAATTGGATCAGCTATCGGTGCGGGATTCGGTATTCTATTTGCGCCAAATAAAGGAAGTGAAACAAGAGAAAAAATAAAGCAAACAGTTGCAGATACATCGCACGATATTTCGGATCGTGTAAAACATGCGAAAGAAGAAATTACAAAAACCGCACAAGAAAAAAAGGAAGCATTTGATAAAAAATTAGACGATGCCATTTCAAGTTTAAGTTATAAAGCAGAAGACATTATTAATGCTTTAGAAAGTAAGTTAGAAGATATTAAAAAGAAAAACGCACAATTGCATAAAAAGTAATGTATGGCTTTTGATAAATTTAAAGATACACTTATAGAAGCCGATACAGACATTCGCTCTTATTTAAAAAATAGCGAAGCGTATTTGCAGTTAAAAGTATTTAAAGTATTAATGAGGTTAGTAACCGCATCTGTTCAGGTATTATTAGTTGGATCTATGTTGTTATTAGCCTTGTTTGTATTGGCATTAGGAGTATCTTATGCCATTGGACAAATATTGGGCAATATTTGGTATGGTTTTGCAATTGTAGGCGTATTTTTTATCTTTTTAGCATTGTTGTGCTACCTACTTCGCAAACGCATAAATAAACCGATAATTAAGTTTTTTTCTACACATTATTTTGATAAATTATGACACCAAAAACATACAATTCTTTTGAAGAAATAGACATGCATCTTAAAATATTGAAGTTAAAAAGAACTATAGATATAGAGCATCTATCTTATAATTATAATAGAGTAAGACGCTATCTTTATCCTACAAATATTTTAATGGAGATTGGTAATTTACTGAAAGAAAAGCTTGTATATTTAATTTATGAAAGGTATGGTTGGATTTTTTGAAGCAAGAGTCTTAGCCAAAACTGAAGTTTCTTCTAATTTTTTTATAGATTATTAGAGTAATACTAATACAATTTTACATCCATTTTAGGATTTTAAACATAATAAATTCACTATTTTTAATAGATTAAATTCTAACAATTTATAATTATAAAAGCTACTGTCTAAAATCGCTATCAACCTTAATTTTCAAAGTTTATTAAAAGGGCTTTTATTCTCTTTAGTTATTACAGGTGTCTTAAGATATTCAAAAAGCACTACAAAACTCAATAGGTTCGTAGTTGTTTAGAGCGTCTATTGAAGCGTTAAAACGCTCCATTAGTTCTTCTTTTTGTTTCAATATTTTAGTTTGATAACATATATTTATACTTCTAAGTTATCTAATCTTTTTTTAAGTAAAATATCTATAGAAATATTTACATAATTAGATAAATCAATTATAAAATTTATTGGAGGCATTGCTCTATTTTCTTCATAAGAGCTTATTCGTGAGCGAGATACTTTTAAATCATCTGCAAACTGCTCTTGGCTTAAGCCTTTTTGAACACGTATATATCTAATATTTTTTCCTAAAAAAGTCATAATGCTAAAAATGTGAGCAACATGCGCTCATAGAATAGGCTAATTTAGCAAAAAAGTAACTATCATAAAAAAATATTTATAAACAATGTACTTAAATACACATACGTATTATAGTTTACGATATGGTACTCTAAAGCCAGAAGAATTGCTGCAAATTGCTTCTCAGCAAGGTGTTAAGTCAATGGCTTTAACAGATATTAATAGTACATCTGCTAATTTAGATTTTGTGCGTTTAGCACCTAAATACTCAATAAAACCAGTACTTGGTGTGGATTTTAGAAATGGTGTGCAGCAAAAATTCATCTTATTGGCAAGTTGCAATAAGTCGTTGCTATTAATTAATAATTATCTATCAGAATTTTTACATTCAGAAAAAAAAGTAATTCCAGATACCGCAAAACACCTTATCAATACTTATGTAATTTATCCTTTTCAAAGTAAAGTTTTTAATTTAAAACCGCATGAGTTTATTGGCGTAAAACCATCCGATGTAAATCGGCTAAAGTTTTCAAAATGGCAGTTACAATTAAATAAATTAGTGATTTTACAACCGGTTTCATTTCAAAATAAAAAAGCATTTAATGCACATAGGTTGTTAAGAGCAATTGATAATAATACGTTGTTAAGCAAACTCCTAAAAACTGAACAAGGTGAAGAAACTGATAGTATGTTACCTGTTGAAACTTTAAAAAGCTTGTACAGTGAGTATCCCCAAATTATTGAGAACACACGAAGGTTATTGGATAGTTGTAACATAACTTTTGATTTTTCTAACAATGCACCAAAAAATAAAAAAACGTATAGTAATAATGCAACACTGGATTTTAAATTATTAAAAAAAATAGCTTATGAAGGTTTAAATTATAGGTATAAAAAAATTGGAGAGCGTATCTTTTCCAGATTAGAAAAAGAACTTGAAATTATAAAACAAAAACAGTTTGTATCTTATTTTTTAATCAACTGGAGAATCTTAAAATATGCTAGAAGTAAGCAGTATTATTATGTTGGTAGAGGTAGTGGAGCAAACAGTATAGTAGCATATTTATTGCGTATTACAGATGTTGATCCTATTGAATTAGACTTGTATTTTGAGCGTTTTATAAACCTTTATAGAACCAATCCACCCGATTTTGACTTAGATTTTTCTTGGAGAGATAGGGATGATATCATGAACTTTGTTTTTAAAAATTTTAAAAACACATCGTTAATTGCGGTTTATAACACGTTTAAGTATAAAGCATCTGTTAGAGAAATTGGAAAAGTTTTTGGGTTGCCAAAAGAAGAAATTGACAAACTATCTTCAGGATATTTTGAAGTAAAAAACTTAGATAATTTATCGCGCTTGGTGTTGGTTTACAGTAAAATGATAAAAGGTTTTCCAAACTATTTAGGCATTCATCCTGGAGGAATTTTAATTTCAGAAAAACCCATTCATTATTACACAGCAACCTATTTACCTCCAAAAGGGTTTTCTACAGCAATGTTTGATATGGTGGTTGCAGAAGATATTGGTTTGTATAAATTCGATATTTTAAGTCAGCGTGGTTTAGGAAAAATACGCGAAACGGTTGACATTGTTAAATACAATCATCCAACACATTCAACTATTGATATACACGATATTAAACGTTTTAAAAAAGATGAAAAAATTAAGTATTTATTAAAAAATGCCAAGGCTATTGGTTGTTTTTATGTAGAATCTCCTGCAATGCGGATGTTGTTAAAAAAGTTACAAGTAGATAATTATTTAGGCTTGGTTGCTGCAAGTTCTGTAATACGACCAGGAGTGGCTAAATCGGGTATGATGCGCGAATATATTTTACGCTATAGAAACCCTGAACGCAGAAAAGAGGCGCATCCAATTTTACTAAAAATTATGCCAGAAACCTATGGCGTTATGGTATATCAAGAAGACGTGATAAAAGTGGCGCACTATTTTGGAGGTTTAAGTTTAGGTGAAGCCGATATGTTACGAAGAGGAATGAGTGGGAAATTTAGATCTCGAGATGAATTTATGAAGGTTAGAAATCAGTTTTTTGAGAACTGTAAAAACAAAGGCCATAGTTTAGAATTGACTTCAGAAATATGGCGACAAATAGAGAGTTTTGCTGGCTATGCTTTTGCCAAAGGACATTCAGCGTCTTATGCAGTTGAAAGCTATCAAAGTTTGTTTTTAAAAGCGTATTATCCATTGGAATATTTAGTTGCAACCTTAAATAATTTTGGAGGTTTTTACAGACCCGAATATTATATACACGATGCAAGAATGAATGGAGGTATTGTGCATCCTCCAACAATAAATAAATCTCAGTATCAGAACCATATAGAAGGAAATAATATTTATTTAGGGTTTATTATGTTAGAGAGTTTTGAAGTTAAGAATGCTTCAAAAATTGTAAAAGAAAGACAACAAAATGGCTTGTTTTTGGACTTAGATAATTTTATAGATCGCGTTCCCATTTCATTACAACAACTTTCAATACTTATAAAAGTAAATGCGTTTCAGTTTACTGGGCGAAACAAGCGCGAATTGTTATGGGAAGCCTATATGAAAGTAAATAAAGTAGTTTTAGAGGAAACCGTAGCAACACTTTTTAAATCTGAAAAAATCACCTATAAAACACCCGAACTAAGTTGTTCTAATTTTGAAGATGCTTTTGATGAAATTCAATATTTAGGATTTCCGTTGTGTAGTCCGTTTAAATTATTAAGAGTACCAATTCATCAAAAAGTTATGGCAAAAGACTTATTAAATTATATAGGTAAAATGGTTACTGTTTATGGCTATTATGTAACAGCAAAAAGAACAGGAACTTCAAAAGGCGATTTAATGTATTTTGGAACTTTTGTAGATAGTAACGGCGATCATATTGATACGGTTCATTTTCCGCTGGCAGCAAAAAAATACCCATTTAAAGGAAGAGGTGTTTATAAATTAACAGGAAAAGTAAGTGCAGAATTTGACTGTGTAAATATTGAAATAGAAAAAATGGAGAAACTAGCCATTATTGAAGATCCTAGATATGCAGAAGCAACTAAAAAAATAACGGTATGAACTCAACATTAGAACGCTCCATTGTACATATGGATTTAGATACTTTTTTTGTATCGTGTGAACGATTAATAGACAGTCGGTTAAATAATAAACCCGTTTTAATTGGCGGTACATCAGATAGAGGTGTAGTTGCAAGTTGTAGTTATGAGGCGCGTAAATACGGCGTACATTCTGCAATGCCAATGCGTATGGCAAAACAACTATGTCCAGAGGCAATTGTATTACGGGGCAATTCGGGTATTTACACCAAATATTCTAAATTAGTAACCGATGTAATAAACGACAGCGTTCCTTTATATGAAAAATCATCTATAGATGAGTTTTATATTGATTTAACAGGAATGGATAAATTTTTTGGTTGTCATCAATTAGCTTCAGAATTACGACATAAAATTATCACGGAAACAGGGTTGCCTATTTCATTTGGTTTATCGGCAAATAAAACAGTTTCAAAAATTGCAACTGGTGAAGCGAAACCTAATAATGAGTTAAAAATTAATACAGGAACTGAAAAGTTTTTTTTAGCACCCTTATCTGTTCGTAAAATACCAATGGTAGGTGAAAAAACTTATAATACATTATGCGATTTAGGTATAAAACGCATACAAACAGTGCAGGAAATGCCCGTAAATATGATGGCGCGAGTTTTTGGAAAATCAGGAACTACTATTTGGAAAAAAGCAAACGGGATTGACAATACGCCAGTTATAAAATACCACGAACGCAAATCTATTTCTACAGAACGCACTTTTGATAAAGATACCACCGATGTAACCAAGTTAAAAAGTATTATAGTTGCAATGACAGAAAATTTAATTTTTCAATTACGAAGAGGAGATAAGTTAACCGCCTGTGTTACTTTTAAAATACGTTATTCCGATTTTCAAACTTATACAAAGCAACAAAGAATTCCATATAGTTCATCAGACCATGCAATACTTCCAATTGTTATAGAGTTGTATAAAAGTTTGTACCAACGGAGATTATTAGTGCGTTTAATTGGTGTTAAATTTAGCCACTTAGTTAGTGGAGGTCATCAAATTAATTTATTTGAAGACAATGATAAAATTTTAAATTTATACCAAGCAATGGATAAAATGAGAGAACGTTATGGAGATAGAGCAGTTATTAGAGCTTCTGGGATGGGTGTAAAAAGTATCAGTCGTTGGAATCCTTTTAACGGAGAGCCACCACCTTTATTAGCAAATAGAAGGCGTTAACATTAATGGAGGGAATTTAATAGTTTAAGTTGATAGTTATTGAAATAAGTCTTCTATTTTTAAATTATTCTTTTATTACATTCTTTAAAACATCCCATACATTGTTTGCCAATATTTTATGACCTTCAACTGTTGGATGAATCCCATCTGCTTGATTTAACGCTGGAACTCCTCCAACATCTTTCAATAAAAATGGAATTAAATAGAGGTCGTTTTTCTCAGCCAGTTCAGGAAAAATAGTTTTAAATTTAGAAGTATAATCTTGTCCCATATTTGGAGGTAACTGCATTCCTGCCAAAATAATTTTAGTCGTTGTATTTTTTGTTCGTACAGCATCAATAATTGCTTGTAAATTTCCACGGGTTTCTGATAGAGGAACACCACGCAAACCATCATTGGCACCTAATTCTAAAACAAAAACATCAATTTTTTGATTCAGTACCCAGTCTATTCTACTTTTTCCTCCTGCAGTAGTCTCCCCACTAACACCAGAATTAATAACCGTATAATTTAGGGAAAGTGAGTCTATTTTAGATTGAATTAGCGCAGGGAAAGCGTCATTTGTATCTTCTAATCCGTAACCTGCCGTTAAACTATCACCAAAAATTAAAATAGTTTTTGTGGTGCTATTTTCTGTAATGGTTTCTTTAGTTTCTATTGGAGCGGTTTCTTTTATTTTTTCCTTTTTAGAAGTGTCTGACCCACAAGAAAGTAGTAAGGTAAAAACTAAAAAATAACAAAACTTTAAGAAAAAGAGGATGCTACTAATACTTAAATTAAAAATCAAATGTTTATTTTTCCGTTTTCGCATTTTTTTGTTAGCATATAAATTAAATGAATACTATGACAAAGATATTAAAGATTCACGAATTAGAGAAAACATATATAAGCGGTTCAAAAAAACTAACAGTATTAAGTAATATTTCCTTTGAAGTTGATGCAGGAAGTATATTTTCTATTGTTGGTCCTTCAGGAAGCGGAAAAACTACGTTGCTTGGATTGTGCGCAGGTTTAGACCACCCAAGTTCAGGAAATATAGAATTATGTGGTAGTAATTTGCAAGAATTGAATGAAGATGAGCGTGCACAATTGCGTAATAAAGAAGTCGGTTTTATTTTTCAGAATTTTCAATTATTACCAACACTAACAGCATTGGAAAATGTAATTGTACCCTTAGAGTTGCAAGGTGATAAAAATGCTGCTAAAATTGGTGTGGAATTATTAGAAAAAGTAGGATTGGCAGATCGTTTACATCATTATCCGACGCAATTATCTGGTGGAGAACAACAACGTGTTGCATTAGCGCGGGCATTTTCTAACAAACCATCAATTTTATTTGCTGACGAACCTACTGGGAATTTAGATGAAGAAACTGGCGAAAAGGTAATTCAATTACTTTTTCAATTAAATAAAGAAGCCGGAACTACGTTGGTTATTATTACCCACGATTTAGACTTGGCGAATAGAACACAACAAATATTGCGATTAAAAGGAGGGAAAATAATGTCGAATGAAAAAACAACTGCGGTTTAATGCGTAATTTATCCTCAAAAACTGCTGTACAGTGGCTATTTAAAATGGCTTGGCGCGATGGAAAAGCAAGTATATCTAGATTAATGCTTTTTATGGCAGCTATTATTTTGGGTATTGCAGCTGTTGTTTCCATTCAGTTATTTAGTGAGAATTTAAAACAAAACATTAAAAGTCAGTCCAAAGCTTTAATGGGTGCGGATTTTATTATTGACAGCAGACAGCTTCCATCTAAAAAAGTACAAGAGATTATAGATTCGCTGAATGTAGCAGCTTCAGAAGTTAATTTTGTTTCAATGGCGGCGTTTCCAAAAAATGAAGGTACTAAACTTGTAAAAGTACGTGCCATAGAAGGTAATTTTCCATTTTATGGAACATTAGATACTGAGCCAGTTAATGCTGCAAAAC
Source organism: Lutibacter litoralis (assembly GCF_014646675.1). Taxonomy (GTDB): domain Bacteria; phylum Bacteroidota; class Bacteroidia; order Flavobacteriales; family Flavobacteriaceae; genus Lutibacter; species Lutibacter litoralis. Next base: position 136,643 of record NZ_BMNS01000009.1, read on the forward strand.
AATATCAAGAATTGGGTGGAGCATTGGTAGATGCTACATTAATGTTGCAATATAATTTAAAACCTGGAGATTCTATTAAATTAGGTAAGATAACTTTCCCTATAATAGGAGCATTAAAATCAATTCCTGGAAGCACGGCTTTTTCCTCTTCAGTTGCACCTACAGTATTAATTCCATTTCGTTTTATAGAAGCAACGGAATTACTACAATTAGGAAGTAGAAAAGAATACCAATACTTTTTTGTAGCACCGCCAACACTAGATTTGGAATTATTAGATAAAAAAATAGATCCTATTTTAGATGATGAAAATGCGGATTTAGATACGCATACTAGTACGAGTGAACGCTTAGGTAGAAGGTACGATAACGTAAGTAAATTTTTAAATTTGGCAGCATTTATTGCACTTCTTTTGGGGTGTGTTGGAATTGCAAGTTCTGTTCATATCTATATTAAAGAAAAATTAAAAAATGTAGCAGTTTTAAAATGTTTAGGAGCTTCAAGAAAGCAAACTTTTTTAATTTACCTAATTCAAATTGTTGGAATTGGATTGATTGGTGGAATAATAGGAGCTGCTATTGGTACAGGTTTGCAATATGCTTTTCCATATATTCTAAAAGGTTTTTTACCATTTGATATAGAAATATCTATTACAGCACAACCATTAATAATGGGAGTAACGTTGGGAGTTTTAATGTCTGTATTATTTGCATTGTTACCATTATTAGGCACTTGGTATGTTTCTCCTTTGGAAGTATTGCGGGGAACAGATGAAAATTTAGTAAAACCAAGAAAAGCACGATTGTTAACGTTGGCTGCAATTTTATTATTTGTGTTTTTGTTTTCGTTTTGGCTGTTAAAAAATGCATTGTTCGGACTATTATTTACAGTTGGTATTTTAGTTACTTTCTCTATTATGGCAGGAATTTCAAGCCTTTTTATGAAATTAATTAAAAAGTATTTTCCAACTAATTGGGGGTTTACGGAACGTCAAAGTTTACTTAATTTATTTCGTCCAAATAACCAGACAATGGTACTTATTTTAGCTATTGGTTTAGGAACTTTTTTAATTAGTACCTTGTATTTTACGAAAGACATACTTTTGGCAAAAACAGCTATAGAAAATAATTCTAAAAATGCCAATATTATTTTAATGGATGTACAAACCAATCAAAAAGAAGCAGTTGTAAATACGGTGCTTCCAAAGGGATTGGAGGTAATAGATAATATTCCTATTGTTACTATGCGAATGCATAAAATTAAAGAACGATTGGTAAACGATATTCGTAAAGATACTGCTTCAACTATGAATCGATGGATTTTAAACCACGAATTTAGAGTTACATATCGCGACTCATTGCTAGCTTCAGAAGAACTAATAGAAGGAACTTGGACTGGTAGCACACCTAAAGGCGCACCTATTTTAGTTTCTATTTCAGATAATATTGCCAGAGATGCAGATTTAGCAATAGGAGATAAGGTAGTCTTTAATATACAAGGTGTTTTAATGGAGACTTCCATTGGAAGTATTCGGAAAGTAGATTGGGGACGTATGCAACTTAATTTTTCGGTGGTTTTTCCTAGAGGTGTTTTAGAAAATGCGCCACAGTTTAATGTATTAACTACAAATGTGCCAAATGAAGCGGTTTCTGCCGATTTACAACGCGATTTAGTGCAAAAATTTCCAAATATTTCAGTATTAGATTTACGACAGATTTACACCATTATTGAAGATATTTTAGATAAAATATCGTGGATTATTAATTTTATGGCGTTCTTTAGCATACTTACAGGAATTATTGTTCTAATTGGTTCTGTTAGAAACAGTAAATACCAACGAATTAAGGAAAGTGTATTGTTAAGAACGTTGGGTGCAAAAAGCAAACAAATATTGCGTATTACAGCACTAGAATATATTTATTTAGGAATGTTAGGAAGTTTGGTTGGTATTTTATTATCGCTTTTAAGTAGCCAATTATTAGCAACATTATTATTTAAAGAACCTTTTGTTCCATCTTTAATTCCTTTTTTAGTTTTTCTACCAGGAATTACAGTATTGGTTTTATTAGCTGGGTTAATAAATATTAGAAGTGTTTTAAAAAGTCCACCGTTAGAAGTTTTAAGGAGGGAAGTATAACAATAAAATAGGAAAAACAACTTAAAACAGTTAACATCAATTTTTTATTTAAACTTTAGACTTTTGAGAAAGCGTCTAAGGTTTATTTTTTATGCAATTTAATTTCTTGCATTTATTCTGGTGGTGAAGGGGAGAAATAAGGTAACCATTTGAAGCCTTAACATAAAAAAATAAATTCTAAGACATCCTTGTTTTATGTTTCTAGAATATATGATTTGGCAATCTGTCAAAAAAGTATACCGGATCAATTGGATTCCTTACGACAAAATATAGAATTAGAAGATTCTGAAAATGCAAAATAGAGAGAATAAAGTCTTACAAGAAACTGTAGGGCTTTATTTGTTTGTTTGTTTGTTTGTTTGTTTGTTTGTTTGTTT
>NZ_BMNS01000009.1:139189-147778 GCF_014646675.1 Lutibacter litoralis
GTTGCATTTCCATGTTTTGTTTTTGGATCATTATTTCATCCATTACCATGCTTTTAAAGCAACTATTTTCATAGAATCTTTGCATCAGAATTGGCAAATACCTTAATTAAATACAAATTTAAGGTTGTATTAAAACGAATTCTAAATCAAAATTCAGACAAAAATTATAATTCACAAAAGTGGATGTTTTAATTTTATCGATTAATTGTAAAATAGTAGTTCTAACCACGCATTTTTTTATATTTTAGACATAAATTAAAAGGGGTAATTAATACCTTTTTTAGAAGTTAAGCATGATATTTATCAAAAACTCTAGAGTTAAAATTCTTTTTTATTTCACAAGAAATTGTGACGTTTAAACAAGATATAAATTAGACTAAAAAAGAGAAATAGTTTAGGGCTTTCAAAAAAGAAGGGTCTTTTAGTAAATTAATAACTTAACCATTAGAAATAGTACAAGAACTAACAATTTAATTACATTCTAAAATTAATAGAAATGAATAAAACATTAAAATCAATTCTAAAGGAAATAGAAATTCAACCTTATGAATTAACGGATGATATATTAGAAAATACCGACCAATATAAATTTATTTATAATAAAATTGTTGAAAATTTAGGAGAACCTACCTTTAAAAGAGTATTAGCAATAAGGTTGATTGCTGAACAATTATATAGAGAGGATAATTATGGCTCTGTAGAATTTGACAGGTACAAAGACAAGTTAAAAGAAATGCTTGCCGATATAAGCGAAACGGAAATATCCGATTTGTTATCTAATTATTTTGACGTTTCAGACCCGAGAAGATATCAAGTAATTGAAAGTGTAGAATATTTAACTTCTAATAATGAGAGAATTAATGTGAGTTTTATTATTAATATATTAGCTAATTCTATTGTAGATGAAATAAATTATGAAATTTTATTGGTAAAATTAAAACTACAAAATATAATCTCTTTAGAAGAATGGTATGCGTTTTATGACATAAATGAAAATGAGTGTTCTAAAGAAGATTATAAGAATAGAGTTGACAGAATTAACGATATTCTGACAGGTTTACTAAAATAGTTTGCCTATTTTTTTAGATTTATTGTATTTCAATATTTGTTAAACAACTAAATAATTGAGCATAAACAAAATATTTGACTAACTTTAAACTGGAATTTCATAATCTCCCTCAAATTCAAGAGAAGGAAAATCAGCGTCTTTTATCAAGTTTTCTGAAGCGGCTATATTAAAATGGATGTTGTCTTTTGTTTTTAACTGCCATACAATGCCTTCAGCTTCCGGAAAATTGGTATTTTCCTCCATTTGTGTGTCAAACAATCGCTTAAGAATATTACGGTCAGATAGGCCATTGCTAAATAATTTCAGCAAAATTTCTTTTGTAATTTTGATATTGGAGTTTATGTCAAGAGGCATTATGGAACAATCAATTAATGTGGCATTGGCGCTTGGAAATGTTCCGTTAAATGCTTTGTAAAGTAGCGTGATGCAGAATTGAACTGCAGACCTCCGGGTTATGAATTTTAAGAATAATTTTTAATTTTCCAAATTTACTGATATTATACTTTATAATAGGTTTTAATTCGTTCATTGTTTCTGGATGTAAACCTCTCTGAATTAAAATATTCCATTTTTCCTTTTGAAGATTATCAGTTCTATACCATAAAAAATAAATTAAATACTTACTGATTTATAGTTTTATGTTAATTTAGAGGAATGAAAAATTTAAAATTTACATTCCTCTTTTTTGTTGTTTTTAGTTGCTTTCTAATAGCATCTTGTACTTCAAAAGAAGAAGTAAAATCTTCAAATACTACTGCATTGGATTCGATTAGTCTTTTTATGAAAGACATGAAAAATAATGATTTAGATTTTAATACTAGGTTAAATCGAGCAAATAGAGCATTACAAAAAATAGAAAACAAAAGATCTGATACACGAATTGAACAAATTCTAGCCTATAAAATTTATTTATTTGGGAATTTAAAACAGCTGGATAGCGCTGTAAGTATTAATAAAGCATTGATTCAAATAAATATAGAAAAGAATGATTCTGTTGCTATTGCAAATAATTATTATCAATTGGCTTATTATTATTTCCAAAACGATAAAAAAGATAGCGCTTTTATTGCTAATAAACTTTCCAAAGAAATTTATATTAAACTTGGTGATAGTTCAAAAATTGGTGAGAACTTAGCGCAAATGGCCATCATACAATCTGGTCTTGGTGATTTTATTGGAAGCGATAATAATGCAATACAAGCATTAAAATACCTTGATAAAGATAATTTAGTATATATATCTGCCATTTACAATAGCATTGCTATTTCAGCGAAAAAACGAAAAGATTATAAAGAAGCAATCTATTGGTATAATAAAGCTATTGAAACTTCAACAATAAATAGTTTTAAGGCAGTAAAGAGTGGTAATCTCGCTGTTGTGTATCGATATTTACAAGAGTATGATAAGTCAATTGCTATATTTGAAGAATTGATAAAGGGTGGTTCCTTAGATAATGATATTAAAGCTAAATCCAGAGTTTTAGATAATCTTGCATATACCAAATGGCTAGCTAATGAAAACGAAAATGTTAGTGATGATTTACTTGCAGTTTTAAATACACGACGGGAAGAAAATGATTTATGGGGGCTGAATGCAAGCTATGCCCATCTTGCAGATTATTACAAAAATAAGAACCCTGATATAGCACTTAAATATGCACGTAAAATGTATAAGCAAGCTAAGTTACTAAATAGTGCAGAAGATCAATTGGAGGCTATGCAAAAACTAATTGAGTTGGAAACTTCGGTTAAAGCAAAAGAATACTACCACACTTATATTAAGTTAAGTGATAGTTTAATGGATGCGGAAAGAAATAAATTAAATAAATTTGAAAAACTGAAATACGATAGCGAAAAAAACCGTGAAGATAATTTGCAATTAAAAATTACAAATTCAAAAAAAGAGTTACAATTAGAAAAGGAAAAAACCAGAAATATAATTGGAGCCGCTTCAAGTGGCACAGTTGTTCTTGGTTTATTAGGTTTTTTATATTATCGTAAACAAAAACATAGACAAGAGAAAAGGGCAGAAGTTTATAAAACCGAAACACGTATTGCCAAAAAACTTCATGATGAAGTAGCAAATAATATGGTAAATATTATGAATAAAGTACAATATACAGAAGATCCTAAAGAGCAACTTTTAGATGACTTGGAAAAAGTATATTTACTTACAAGAGATATTTCACATCAAAACAATAGTATAGAAACGGGTGTACATTTTAAAAAATCTTTAAAAAACTTACTTACAAGTTTTAATACTACTACAACTACAATAATACTTAAAAATAGTAGTGAAGTAACTTTAGAAGAAATTGCTAAAGACAAGCAGATAGAAATTTATAGAATAATGCAAGAGCTCATGGTAAATATGCAAAAGCATAGTAAAGCCACATTGGTTGCAATTTCTTTTAAAAGAACTGCTGATGAATATTTTATAAATTACTCCGATAACGGGAAAGGTGCGGATCAATCTGAGCTAAAAGTGCGCAATGGACTTAAAAATGTAGAAACCCGTATAAAATCTATAAATGGTCTTATTACTTTTGAAACATCTTTAAATAAAGGATTTAAAGCATTTATAAGTTTTAAAAAATAATAGCTATGTTTAAAAAAGTATTAATAGCAGAAGACATGGACTTTATTAATAGTGGAATAAAGTCTCAATTAGCTGAAATATGAATTTTAAGAATAATTTTTAATTTTCCCAATTTACTGATATTATACTTTATAATAGGTTTTAATTCGTTCATTGTTTCTGGATGTAAACCTCTCTGAATTAAAATATTTCATTTCTCCTTTTGAAGATTATCAGTTCCATACCATAAAAAATAAATTAAATACTTACTGATTTATAGTTTTATGTTAATTTAGAGGAATGAAAAATTTAAAATATTCATTCATCCTTTTTGTATTAATAATTTCATTTTTATTTTCTTTTTGCAACACTAAAATTGCAAATCCAGGTGAAACTACGAAGCTAGATTCAATTGATTTTTTTATTAAAAAAATGAAAAATAATAAATTGAATACCAATGAAAGGCTGCTATCTGCTAATAGCGCATTGGAACAAATAGAAAAATCTAATGAAGATAAGAAAGTCACTACAATTCTAAGTTATAAAACTTATTTACTGGGTTTAGAAAGAAATTTTGAAGGAGCCTTAAAAACTTCAAAAGAATTATTACAATTATCCATTAAGCGCAAAGATTCTGCTATGATTGCAGATGTAAGTTTTAGGGTTGGGTATTATTTCTTAATGGAAGCTAAAAAGGACAGTGCATTTTTGCACTATCAAATGGCGAATAGCATTTATACAGTTTTTAATGATAGTGTGAAAATTGGTCAAAGTTTAGCTCAAATGGCAATGATACAATCAGATTATGGAGATTATATAGACAGCGATATAAATGCAATAAATGCTATTACTTATTTAGATGAGAATGACAAAGTTTATTTATCAGCTATTTATAATTGTTTAGCTATTTCATCAAAAGGTCAATTTGATTATGTAGAAGCTGTTTATTGGTATGATAAGGCAATTGAATTAGCACCTAATTCAATAGAAAAAATTAGATGTTTGAACAATAAGGCGAATTCACTTGGATACATGAAAGAATTTGAAAAATCCAATGCTATTTTTGAAAATATTTTAAAAGATTCTATTATTGAGAATTATCCAAAAACAAAAGCGAGAGTAATAGACAATATGGCATTTACAATATGGAAGCAGGATCCTAGCAAGAATGTTCTTACGGAATTATTGAGCGCATTAAAAATTAGAGAACAACAAAATGACTTAGTTGGCTTAGCCACAAGTTACGATCATCTTTCGGAATATTTTAAAAATACGAATAATACATTGGCAATTGATTATGCAATAAAGTATTTAGAAGTTTCAAGAAAAGATAAAAGCCCAAATGAAGAGTTAAAAGCATTACAAGCTTTAATTGAATTAAATCAGAAATCGAATGGTTACAGTAACTATGCTCGATACGTAAGCTTAAGGGATAGTTTAGACAAAGCTGAATTAAATAGGAAAAACAGTTTTGCCAAAATAAAATACGATAGTGAAAAAAACCGTGAAGATAATTTGCAATTAAAAATTACAAATTCAAAAAAAGAGTTACAATTAGAAAAGGAAAAAACCAGAAATATAATTGGAGCCGCTTCAAGTGGCACAGTTGTTATTGGTTTATTAGGTTTTTTATATTATCGTAAACAAAAACATAGACAAGAGAAAAGGGCAGAAGTTTATAAAACTGAAACACGTATTGCCAAAAAACTTCATGATGAAGTTGCAAATAACATGGTAAATATTATGAATAAAGTACAATATACAGAAGATCCTAAAGAGCAACTTTTAGATGACTTGGAAAAAGTATATTTACTTACAAGAGATATTTCACATCAAAACAATAGTATAGAAACGGGTGTACATTTTAAAAATTCTTTAAAAAACTTGCTTACAAGTTTTAATACTACTACAACTACTATAATTCTTAAAAATAGTAGTGAAGTAACTTTAGAAGAAATTGCTAAAGACAAGCAGATAGAAATTTATAGAATAATGCAAGAGCTCATGGTAAATATGCAAAAGCATAGTAAAGCCACATTGGTTGCAATTTCTTTTAAAAAGACAGCTGATGAATATGTTATAAATTACTCCGATAATGGGAAAGGTGTGGATCAATCTGAACTAAAAGTGCGCAATGGACTTAAAAATGTGGAAACCCGTATAAAATCTATAAATGGTCTTATTACTTTTGAAACATCTTTAAATAAAGGATTTAAAGCATTTATAAGTTTTAAAAAATAATAGTTATGTTTAAAAAAGTATTAATAGCAGAAGACATGGACTTTATTAATAGTGGAATAAAGTCTCAATTAGCTGATTTAGGAATTGCCCAAATTGACTATGTGCAATATTGCGATGAAGCCTTACTTAAATTAAAAAGTGCTAAATTAAATAACCAACCTTTCGATTTATTAATAAGCGATTTATCTTTTGATGAAGATTATGTTGAACAAAATATACAATCTGGAGAAGAATTGATTAAGGCTGTTAGAAAAGAGTTTCCTTCATTAAAAATTGCTGTATTTTCCATTGAAGACAAAGAATATACGGTTCAAACCTTATTTAATGAGCATAAAATAAATGCGTATGTCTGGAAAAGCAGGGAAGGACTAAGAGAGCTTAAAAAGGCGATCCAACAAATATTTAATACAGAAAGTAATTATATTTCTCCACAGGTGGCTGGGTCAATGCTAAAAAGCAAAGCAATTGAAATAGTTGAATATGATATTTTTTTAATAGAATGCCTTTCTAAAGGATATTTACAAGAAGAAATTAGTGCTATTTTAAAAGAAAAAAGCTGGTCGCCTACAAGTGTTAGCTCCATTGAAAAAAGGTTAAAATTTTTAAGAGAGCATTTTAATGCCACTAACCCTACGCATTTGGTAGCTATAACAAAAGATTTGGGGCTTATTTAATAATTTACCTTTAATTTTTATTGAATTACGGAAACCCGTACGTTTATACCAATTTTTCAAATTAAATTTGAATATAATTACAGGAAGATTGTTAGTCATAAAAAAAGATAAAAAAAAGCCTTACGGAATTCAGTAAGGTTTTTTTTTTAGAAAAGAATTCACTTCTCAAGTTTCACTTCTCACTTCGCAACAGATTGCCGCACTTGTACTCCAACGTGCCAGCTGGTCTGATCGGTAAAAAATGTTCACAGAACATTTTCTTAACCCTCTATCCCACAATGACGTGCATATTTCAAGATTTTCATTTTTTACTCACCTTTCCTTACTCTCTTATTGTTGATGTTTGTGAATTTTAGATTTTTTTGATGAAAAACAAGACAGGACTGAGCGTAAAGAAAATCTCTAGTAAACATTATGGTGAATGAGGTAGTTTGCGCGGGGCTAGCCCTACCAAACTATATCTAAATGTTTTGTTTAACACTTAAATTTCAGAAAATAACCTTTACTATCTTTAATTATTTATTATAAATAATATCGGATACCTATAAAATAAATTAAAAATAGCCTTTTTTAAAATTTTTTTTCAACAAAAAATCAAGATTTGAACAAAAATTGTTATTAACTAATTTAATAAAAAACGAAAAAGTTATGAATACTTGTTAATTTAGCATCAGAAACAATAGTATACTTGTTTTACAGGAACTTGAAAATAGCAGCTAGCCTATTTTCTAAATAGCACAGCATTAAGTTACTGTGTTATAGAAACAAAAAAAGTCCTAAAGCGACAACTTTAGAACTTTGTATTTTGGTAATGCTAAAAGAAGCATTTGTTTTGATATCACAAATATATTACACTTCTTTTAGCTTACCTAATTTTTTTATAGAAAAATATAAACAGTTTAAGATACTGTTTATCAAAAGGGTAGGTATATGAATTAACTATTTATTAGACACGGTGTATCAGGAACTGGTACATCTAATTACTGCAAAAAACGTTGTAAAATTACTTCTGGCGGAAGGTGTTATACCAATTAAATTTTGAAATGGTGCATACATAAATTGAATTATTTTTTTCTTTATGAAGGCAAAATTTTCAATCATAGCAATAGTTATGGTTTAAAAATTTAACACGGATAAAGGAAAAAAGAAACAATTTATAAGTGGCATTTTAATGTTTAATTGGTATTAATAGGTAAGCGTAAAAAGGAAGAGGTGTAGGTATAACTACCTCTATAAAAGTTATACATGTTAAAATAATTAAAATGATAAAATATATTTTAAAAGAACAGGTAAATCCTCAGGATTTAGCTGCTCAAAACAAGTTTTTACCAGTTAAAATAAAGCAGGAAACATTAACGTTACGTGACTTTGCTAAAAGAATCAGCAGAGAAAGTACGGTTAGTAGTATGGATGCAATGGCTGTTTTAGAAGGGTTGTTACAAATAATCCCTGATGAAATTACCAATGGTAAAATTATTAAGTTGGGAGATTTTGGAACTTTTAGAAGTACCATTACTAGTGAAACAGCTATATCTAAAGAAGCGTTTCATGTGTCTAAAATTAAAGGTTTAAATGTGCGATTTAGACCGGCAAAAGAATTTACAAAACAAATTTCAAACATTGATTTTCAAATAGATTCTTAAACAATCATATTTGAAAAATCGTTATCTGATTTTTAAAAAGTAAATTGCTAAAAGCGATACCCCAGGGTATCGCTTTTTTTTTGGGCTGTATGTTAAACTAGACCTTGATGATTTAGCAATAGTTGCGCAACTATTAAAAATAGTCGACCGACTTTTGAAAATAGTCAAGCAACTTTTAAAATTAGTCGAGCGACTTTTAAAAATAGTTGCGCAACTTTTTAAAAAACAACCTTCCGTAAGTGCAGTAAGTCACTTGGAGTGGTATTTTGCAATGTAATGTAGGAATAGCGTATATAGAAGTAGTATGTGCAGGTTCTCGATACAATTTTAAAAAGAACTAAGGTTCTTGTTAAAACCACTCGAACTGACGAAGATACAACCTCGC
>NZ_BMNS01000009.1:147914-148564 GCF_014646675.1 Lutibacter litoralis
TGCAATTTAATGGAGAAATAGCGTATCTAGAAGTAGTACGTGTAGGTTCTCGATACAATTTCAAAAAGAACTAGGGTTCTTGTTAAAACCACTCGAACTGACGAAGATACAACCTCGCGTAGTTGGTTACTCAAATAGACGAAGATACTACCTCGCGTAGTTGGTTACTCAAACAGACGAAAATTCAAGTACGTCACTTCGAGTGGTATTTCGCCATGTAATGGAGAAATAGCGTATATAGAAGTAGATAAATAATTTGAAACAAAATTCTTAACTTTCAAGAATGAAAAAGAGTTTTGTGTATATATTAAAATGTTCAGATAATACCTATTATACAGGAGTTACAAGTAATTTAGAAAATAGACTATTTCAACATTCATCAGGTTTTTATAAAAACTGTTATACTTTTAAAAGGAGACCAGTCACAATGATTTTCTATGCAGAATTTACAGATATAAATTTAGCAATTGAAAAAGAGAAGCAATTAAAAAAATGGTCAAGAGTTAAAAAAGAGGCCTTAATTAATAGTGATTATGATGATCTGGTCAATTTAGCTAAGAAGAAATTTGAGTAGCAGGTTCTCGATACAATTTTAAAAAGAACTAAGGTTCTTGTTAAAACCACTCGAACTGACGAAGATACAACCTCGC
>NZ_BMNS01000010.1 GCF_014646675.1 Lutibacter litoralis
TGTTTAGTTCAAATTAACAGATTGCCACGTCTTTTGCCCACGCGCCGGCTGGCTCAAGCACTAAAAATGTTTACAAAACATTTTTTTAACGTTCTGCCCCGCAATGACGGTTAAAAACAAACAGATTACCACGGCGTCAAAAACTCCTCGCAATGACGATAGAAAAAATATAAAATAAGAATATATAAATAGAAAACAATGAAAAAAAATAGGTTTACATTACTAAAAAGTCTGGTCTTTTTAGTTTTATTAACAGCGTGTACGTCTCCTAAAAAAATGGTGTACTTTCAAGGAGCAGTACCCGAAGAAGTACAAGAAGTCTTAGTAGATTATGAGCCAAAAATACAACCGGGAGATTTAATAACCATTCATGTGTCTGGGATTGATCCAATAGCGGCGGCAACCTTTAATATTTATGAAGGTACTGGAGTAAGTAGTCCCAAAAAAGTACCATATTTAGTTAATAAAGAGGGTACTATTCATTTCCCTGTATTAGGCGCTGTAAAGGCAAAAGGACTTACAACTTTAGAATTGACAACCTATTTAGAAGCAAATTTAGAAGAATTTCTTGTGAAGCCCATTGTAAATATTAGGTTGATAAATTTTAAAATTTCTGTGATGGGTGATGTGAAAGCTCCGGGAGCCTATACCATAGATAATGAGCGTATTACCATCGTAGAAGCATTGGTATTGGCAGGAGATTTAACCATACAGGGTAAACGAAAAAATGTATTATTAATAAGAGAAATAGATGGGAAAAGAACCTTTATTCCTATTGACTTAACCAATAGAGCCTTGTTTAATTCGCCCTACTATTATTTGGTTCAAAATGATGTGCTTTATGTAGAACCGAATAAGGCAAAAATAAAATCATCAGGTGTTGGAACAAATGCAGGAATTATAATTTCCTCTATTTCAACGTTAATTTCATTAATAGCTATTCTTACTCGATAAAACAATACACTATGCAACAACAGGAAAATCCTTTAAATTATTTGTTTGTAGATGAGGAACCGATCAATTATCGGGAACTTATAGAAAAATATGTGTTTCACTGGAAATGGTTTGCACTTGGAGTGTTAGTAGCAGTAGTTGCAGCTTTTTTGTATTTGCGCTATACACCCAATACCTATTTGGTAAACGCCACTATTTTAATTGATGATGAAACTACGGGCGGTTTGCCTTCAGAATTGTCTGCTTTTGAAGATTTGGGTTTAATGGGAGGCGCTAAAAAGCAACTAGAAACTGAAATGGGCTTGCTTAAATCGCGTTCTTTAATGGGTGATGTGGTTAAAGAATTGGGTTTAAACGTTACCTATTATAAAAAAGGACGCATCCGAGAAGTGGAGGTGTACAAAAACAACCTGCCTTTTAACATTAATTTTTTAAATAAAGATTCTGTTTTCTATAAAACAGATACCAGTTTTTCTATACAGGCAATTTCTGCGACCAGCTACCAACTTAAAGACGGTGACGGGTATACCCAAAAAGAAGTAGTTTTTGGAGAAAAAGTAATTACAGATTTTGGAAATTTCACCATTACACCAACAGATTTACAAAACGTGCATGTAGCCGATGAAATTATTGTGAGGATACAACCAATAAAAGATGTTGCGGGCGCTTTACGAGAAAATATTCAGGTTGAACTATTGTATAAAAAATCGAGTTTAATAGAACTTAGTTTAAAAAATACGGTAAAATTAAAGGCTATAGATATTTTAAGCCATTTGGTACAACAATACAATAAAGAAGCGGTTGCAGATAAAAACTTAATAGGAAACAATACCGAAGCTTTTATAAATGAACGACTGGCAGTTATAGAACAGGATTTATCCGCCGTAGATAAAGGGGTGGAAACGTTTAAAACTTCCAATAAATTAACCGATATAAGCTCTGAAGCGGGTATTGTTTTGGAAGGGAATGCGCAGTTAGAAAAAGAAGTTGTTGAGCTACATACACAGTTAAAATTGGCAAATTATATGGGAGATTACTTAACTTCCAATCCAGCTGCGTTAATTCCTGCAAATTTAGGAATAAGTGATGGTAGTGTAAGTGCTAATAGTACCAGTTATAATGAATTGTTGTTAGAACGTAACCGAATTTTAAAAGGTTCTAGTACGAAACACCCAATAATAGTAAATTTAGATGCGCAATTAGCACAATTGAGAGCAAGTATAAATCAAGGTTTGGTAAATTTAAAATCATCCTTAACTATTGCTATTAAAGATGCCGAAAACCAAGAACGAAGATTTAACTCTAAAATTGTAGCTGTTCCAAAGCAAGAACGAGAGTTTAGAGATATTCAACGACAACAACAAATTATAGAAACCTTGTATTTATATTTATTGCAAAAGCGTGAAGAAAATGCCATTTCTTTAGCGGTGACCGTTCCCAATGCAAAAGTAATAGATGTTGCCGATGGTAGCACTATTCCTGTGAGTCCAAAACGAAAAGTAATTTATTTGGCTGCGGTGCTGTTAGGGTTGCTAATACCGTTTGTAATCTTGTACATTCGGTTTTTATTAGACAATAAGGTGCATGTTAGCAAAGATGTGGAGGCTGTGGTAAAAGCGCCGTTTTTAGGGGAAGTTCCAAAAACCAATTCAGAACATAAAATTGTGGTTACAGAAAAAGATCGGGATGCTGTTTCAGAATCTTTTAGAATGCTGCGTACCAATCTTAATTTTATGTTGGCAGGAGTTACAGATCCATCCAAAGTTATATTTATAACGTCTACAATTCCAGGGGAGGGTAAAACATTTCTATCTTTAAATTTAGCTGCGGTATTGGCATTGTCCAATAAAAAAGTATTGTTGGTTGGAGCAGATGTTCGCAAACCAAAATTAAATGAGTACTTAAAATTGAATGAAAAATTAGGACTTACTCAATTTTTAATGGATACTAGTTTAAAAGTGCCGGATGTAATTCATCACTTTTCAGAGGGAAAATTTGATATTTTAAGTTCTGGAATTGTGCCGCCAAATCCTTCAGAATTATTAATGAATGGACGTTTTGATGAGGTATTAGCGTATGGTAAAGAGCATTATGATTATATAATTGTAGATACTGCACCTGTAAAAATGGTAACAGATACCTTGTTGTTAAGTCACCATGCTAATTTATGTTTATATATAATACGTGCTAATTATTTAGACAAGCGTTTATTAGAAATTCCTGAAAAAATGTATAAAGAAAAACGTTTGCCAAATATGGCAGTTGTTATGAACGACGTAGATATGAAATTAGGTTACGGTTATGGTTACGGCTATGGTTACGGAGGTTATGGTGAAGATGTTACTAAAAAACCTTGGTGGAAGCGATGGTTGTCATAATACAATTGTTATAGTAGCATTGTCCTTCCTGCAAAAACAGATTGCTCCTTTTCAAACCTATTGACGGTTAAAATTTCATCTTTCAAACGGCATATCGAGAATATATCGTAAAATGTGAAGTGAAGACAGTTTAAAATTTCAGGCTGTTTGAGCCAAACGTAACTAAACTACACACATGAAAGCACTTTGGCAAAATCGAAGATTCGTGAGCGCCAAAATAAAATAACCAATGACGAACAATTCCTGAAATTTAAGTGTCAAACAAAACATTTAGAGATAGTTTCGTAAGCCTAGATTTTTGGTTCTTTTCATCAATGGAAAAGAACAAGAAAGATAACAATACAAATTTTAAAATTACAGCGTGTGGATACCTGCCTACGCAGGTATGACATTGGGATTGGCTAGTTGAGAGCGCATTGCAATGACGGTTATAATAAACAGATTGCCACGTCGTGAAGAACTCCTCGCAATGACGATTTTTTATGAAGACTGTCATTCCTGCGAAGGCAGGAATCTATGGAAAGCTTGTCGCAATTCAAATCACAGCGTGTGGATACCTGCCTGCGCAGGTATGACATTGGGATTGCCACGAAGCAATCTCTTGCTAAGGAACAGATTGCTTCTTTTCAATCGCAATGACGGTTAAAATTTCATCTTTCAAACGGCCTATCGAGAATATATCGTAAAATGTGAAGAGAAGACAGTTTAAAATTTCAGGCTGTTTGAGCCAATCGTAACTAAACACTAAACGTAAAAGTACTTTGATGAAATCGAAGATTCGTGAGCTCCAAAATAAAATAATCAATGACGAACAATTCCTGAAATTTAAGTGTCAAACAAAACATTTAGAAATATTTTCGTAAGCCTAGATTTTTTGTTTCGTTTTTCATCAATGGAAAAATGAAAAATATTGAAATATAACCATCTTTATAGGAAACCTATGGAAAGTTAGTTGCAATTGAAATTACATTATGTGGATACCTACCTCGCAGTTATGACATTGAGGTTGCCACGTCTCGGGAACACGTCATCCCATTTTTGTAAAATTAAAAGAAACAGATTGCTTATTTGAAATTCAAATCACAGTGTTTGGATACCTGTTTTCACAGGTATGACATTCAATTCATTTATAATTTTTATCATTTCTCCAATTATCCTTTCTGTTACTTATGATTAAATTAAAGCAGCTAGTTATATTTTTGAACCTTCTTGGAATGTATCATGCGTTTGCACAAGAAAATAAAACACACTATATACTTGAATTACAAACAACACAAGCTTCCAAAAATACAGTTCCCTTTTGGTTAAGAGCAAATACTTATGGAAGAGTACAAGAGCATTCAAGTACGCTATTGTATACGGCGGTTGCAGGGAATTTTAAAAGTGAGACAAACAAGTTACAGTATTCCTATAAATTGGGTCTTACAGGTTATAATGGAACTGAAAACACCCTATTTATTGATGAATTATATGGTGCTATACACTATAAAAATTGGGGTTTAACCATAGGCGTTAAACATAATGCTCAACTATTAGAAGGACTTTCTTCTTCTAATGGAAATATTGCAACATCAACAAATGCGCGTGCATATCCTGGGTATAACATTTATTTAAAAGACTTTGTAACGCTACCTTTTGCAAAAAACTGGTTAGCTGTAAAAGGGAATTATGGCGATTTTTTATTGAATGATAAACGAAGCGTGACAAATACAAGGTTGCATTCAAAAAGTATTTACTTTAAATCAAAATTGAGTTCTTCGTTTGAAATAATTACAGGATTAAATCATTATGCGCAATGGGCAGGAAAATCTTCAATTTTTGGCAACCAACCAAAAGGCTTTAAAAATTATCTTCGCGTAATTACGGGAAGCTCTGGAGGAACTGATGCTTTGGGTGGCGATCAAATAAATGTTCTAGGAAATCAATTAGGTACTTATTTATTACAATTTAATTATTTTGGTAAAAATTTGAACTGGAATTTTTATTGGTCACACCCTTTTGAAGATAGATCTGGCCGTGAATTAATGAATTACCCCGATGGTTTATATGGTATTTTTGTAGATTTAAAACAACCAGATGGAATACTTTCACATGTATTAGCGGAATTTACATATACAAAACATGCAAGTGGAAGCGACCCGCATTATACCGATGAAAATGGTTTCCATGCAGCAAGTGGTATGGATAATTATTTTAACAATGGAGTATATCAATCTGGATGGACTTATTTTGGAAATATGATTGGATCTCCATATTTTACAACAAAGCCTAAGGATGAAAATGGTATTACTCAAGGAATTATTGATGGAGATAACAGACTTATGGCTTTTAATTTAGGTTTTAAAGGAACTATTAAGAAGGTTGCCTATAAGGCGCTATTAAGTCATACTACCTATTTTGGCTGGTTTGGAAGTGAGTATGCTGTGAAGCCTAATCAGTTTTCGAGTTTATTAGAAGTGGCTTTTCCAAGAATAGGTTCACTTCCTTTTAATTTTTCTCTTGGAGCAGCATTTGATACAGGAACCTATAGACCCGTGAATTTTGGAGGATTTTTAAAACTATCTTCCGTAGGTGTTTTTTAGTGAAGATAAGTATATACATTTCAATATATAATGAGCATAAAATAATTGCTTTTTTTTAGAAAAATGGAGAAGAAGTAAGAGTGCATTTTAATTTCAATAACCCTACACATTAAGTAGCTATAGCAAAAGGTTTAGGTCTTATTTAAAAGTGTTTCATTAAACTTTAGCTAATTACGGAAACCTGTATATTTCTAGTAAGTTTTAAATTTATATTTAAAAATAATTTTAGAATTAGTTATTTTATGAAAGAGAGCATAAGCCTTGCAAGAAATTGTAGGGCTTTGTTTGTTTAAAAAAATACTGTTATAAATAATTTATTTTCATAGTTATTTGTATGCATCTTTATGTTCAAGAATAAGAATTTCATTTAAATAAGACATAAAAAAAACAGTTTAGAAAGCTAAACTGTTTGTTTTGTTGAATTTAAATTTGTAGCGTGATGCAGAATTGAACTGCAGACCTCCGGGTTATGAATCCGACGCTCTAACCAACTGAGCTACCACGCCATTTATTGAGGGTGCAAATATAAAAATAAAAAACTTGTTATGGCAAATTTATTTAGCTATTTTTTTTAATAATTTAAATTTTTTTTAAATGGAATATTTATATATATTGTGCATTTAAAATGAGAGTATGTCAACAAAAATAAAATTTGAAATAGAGTTCCCAATTCACGCATCGCCACATATGTTATATCAATATTTTGGCACACCTTCTGGGCTTTCAGAATGGTTTGCAGATAATGTTAATTCGCGTGGTGAAATATTCACATTTATATGGGATGGGTCAGAAGAACAAGCCAAAGTGCTGCAAGAACGACCAGAAGAAAAAATAAAGTTTAAATGGTTAGATGGAGAAGATGATAAAACTTACTTTGAATTTAGAATTGAAGTTGATGAAATAACAAAAGATGTTTCGTTAATTGTTACTGACTTTGCGGTTGAAGATGAAATTGAAGAGTCTAAAATGTTTTGGGAAAATCAAATAGATGAATTAAAACATACTATAGGCGCTTAATTAATAAATGTATTACAATTTAAAAAGGCCTTGTATTTATACAAGGTTTTTTTATAACTTAATTTTTTTGATATGATAAATTTTAACGGGGCAATTCTAAAAGATTCAACAACAGTATTTAGCGCAACTAACAGAGCTTTTAAGTATGGAGATGCGCTGTTTGAGACTATTAAAGTTACTAATTCTAAGATAAATTTTTTAGAAGATCATTATTTTAGATTGATGGCTTCCATGCGCATGTTGAGAATGGAAATTCCCATGGATTTTACGTTAGAATTTTTTGAAAAAGAAATAATAAATACAACAAATTCAAATAATTTAGAAGCAGCAAGAGTGCGGTTTACGGTATATAGAAATGATGGTGGAATGTACACTCCAACAACTAATACGTGTAGTTATTTGGTTGAAGCATCACCTTTAAATATAGTTATAAAAGAAACATATACGTTAGATGTTTTTAAAGATTATTTTTTGTATTCAGGCTTACTTTCTACAATTAAAACCACCAATAAAATTACCAATGTGTTGGCGAGTATCTACGCCAAAGAAAATGAACTTGATAATTGTGTGCTCTTAAATGAAAAAAAGCATATAGTTGAATCAATAAATGGGAATATTTTTGTTTTGAAAGACTCTATTATTAAAACACCACCAATTGAAGAAGGTTGTGTAAAAGGTATAATGCGTAAAAAAATTATTGAGATGCTTTCAAAAAGCACTGATTATATTTTAAAAGAAGAAGCAATTTCACCTTTTGAACTACAAAAAGCTGATGAGGTTTTTATAACAAATGCAATTGTTGGCATACAGCCTGTTACAAATTATAAGAAAACTACTTTTAAAACAACAATTTCAAAGGCATTGTCATTAAAAATAAATAGTTTAGTTTAAAGCAGGGTTTTTAGGGGCATTTGCCCAAATTTGATATTCACCACCAAAAGACATTAATTGGTTTTTCCAAATATCATCGCTTTTAATAGTAAGTAAATTTGGATATTTGTTCTTTGTAATTTTCCAGGTAGATTCTTTTAATTCTTCATTTAATTGATTTAGAGACCAACCTGAATATCCCAGAAAAAAACGAATATCGGAAAAATCTAAAGCGTTTTCATTTAAAAGTTTTGTGAGCACGTCAAAATCACCTCCCCAATAAAAGTTTGTATCAATTTGAACGCTGTCGGGAATTAATTCAGGAACTTTATGAATAAAATATAAATTTTCTTGTTCAACTGGTCCACCACTATAAACAGTAAAATCACAGTCAATTTCAGGAATTAAATCTTTTAAAAGAAACTCTGTTGGTCTATTCAGAATAAATCCAATACATCCATCTTTACTATGTTCAGTTAAATATATTACAGACCTATTAAATTCTTTATCGTTAAGAATAGAAGGTTCTGCAATTAATAATTTACCTTTTGTAGGTGTTTTATCTAACATAAACTGTTATTTATTTTTTAAATATAATGAAATTTGTTCATAAAAAAAACTCTTCAAAAAAATTGAAGAGTTTAATTTATAATAAGAATAATTCTTATGTATTAGTTTACTGCATCACTTAATCCAGCTCCCGCTTTAAATTTAACAACATTTTTTGCTGCAATTTGGATAGATTTTCCTGTTTGAGGATTTCTTCCTGTTCTAGCTGCTCTTTTAGAGATAGACCAAGTTCCCCATCCAACTAATGCAACTTTATCACCTTTTTTAAGTGTTTTTGTTACATTTTCTGTTAATGATTCTAATGCTGCTTTTGCTGCTGCTTTTGAGATGCCAGCATCAGCTGCCATTGCATCAATTAAATCTGATTTGTTCATAATTTAAATTTTAAATTAATTGGTTAAACATTTTTTGCTTGTAATAAGCTTAACAAAGTTATATGGAATAAGGGTTTTTGCAAGTTTTTACCCATAAAATTGATTGTTTTGTTAATAAATGATAATAAATGTTAATAACATAGCTTGATTTTTGTAAAAACATCCGCTAAGCCCTTTAAAATTAGACTTAAATCATTCTTGAATTTGCTTGAAATGTATAACCATTCAGCAAACTTTTACTATCCATCTTTTTTTTGCCAGCTAATTGTAAGCTTTCAATTTTTATAAATCCGTTAGGAACTGCAACTTTAATTTCGTTTTTTGTTGTTACAATAAATCCTGGTTTTAGGCTATGTTCTTCAATTATTGGTGCAACATCAAAAATTTTGACTTTTATTTCTTCATTATTATTAACAAGTGTTGTCCAAGCTGCTGGATATGGATTTAGCCCTCTAATTAAGTTGTAAGTATTTGTTAAGGAGTCGTTCCAATTTATTTTACAGGTTTCAGTAAATATTTTTGGAGCTGGTTTTTCTTCAATTTCTGGTTGTTTTATAGTTTCTACAGTTCCTTTCTCTAGTTGTTTCACGGTTTTAACGACTAAACTACTTCCAACGGTCATTAGTTTGTTATATAAATCGCCTAAAATTTCATCTTTGCCAATAGCAACTTGTTCTTGTAAAATTATATTCCCTGTATCAATTTTTTCATCAATAAAGAAAGTGGTGACACCGGTTGCTGTTTCTCCATTAATTATAGCCCAATTTATGGGTGCAGCACCTCGGTAATTAGGTAGTAATGATGCGTGTAAATTAAATGTTCCAAATTCTGGTAGTTGCCAAACAATTTTTGGTAACATTCTAAAAGCGACAACAATTTGTAAATTGGCTTTTAAACTTTTTAATTCAGTAATAAATTGTTCGTCTTTTAAGTTTGTTGGTTGTAAAATAGTTAAATCATGTGCTAAAGCATATTTTTTAACGGCAGATTCATTTAAGTTTCTTCCTCTTCCTGCTGGTTTATCAGGTGCAGTAATAACTCCTACTACATTAAATTTGGCTTTTATAAGTGCATCTAAAGTTGCCACTGCAAATTCAGGTGTTCCCATAAATACAATTCTTAAATCTTTCATTAAAGGTTTAGTTTAAATTTATTTTGCGAAGTTATGGCAATTTTATTTTTTTCTAAGAGTATTTTTAGAGAATTTAGGAGTTGTTTTTGATTGCATTTAAGTGCTACAGATAATTCTTGAGAAGACAAATTTTGCGCTGCAAGTAGTTTTGTAATTTCAGTTAGCAATAGTTTTGTGGTTTCTGTTGGTGCATTTTTAGATGTGCAAACATCACATTTACCACACGGTGTGGTATTAATTTCATTAAAATAGGAGAGTAGTTGTATGTTTCTACAGGTTTTAATATTTCTAATAAAATTTATGGTCGCCGTTAATTTATCGTATTTTATTGCATATTGTTTTTCTATATTTTTTGAAATCCTATTTATAGTATAATTATCTTCTCGAATTACTAAAAAAGAGAGTCTAGAATTGGAATTTTCAAAGTTGTATTTTACAATTCCAGTGGTGTTTAAATCTTTTAAGGTTACAATAATACTTTCTTTTGAAACTCCTAATTTTTTCGACAACTTAAATTCATCAATTATTGTATGATGTTCAAAAATACCGCCATAACTTCTTAAAATTAATTTAATGAAGTCCTTTTTTGAAGGGTATTCTTCTAAATAATTAAATAATTGACTATTACCTATGGTGAATTTTAATGTAGATTTTTTTGTAAAGTTTTCATCCAATAAAATAATATTTTCTCTTTCTAGAACTTTAATGGCATTGTATGCTGTTAAAATGTTTAATTTATAAGTTGCACAAAATTCTTGGATAGAGAAGTTAAAAGATTCCATAGGTTGTTCACCAAATGAAATTTTATAAAATTGGTTTAAATTAAAATAGATTTCTTTAATATATTTTGTAGTTGGTGTAGTTGCCTTAAATCGAACATCGGCATCGTATAAATTAGCTTCATTAGTTAATATTAATGAATGCGATTCTTTTCCATCTCTACCAGCTCTTCCTGCTTCTTGTATATAGTTTTCTAAACTATTTGGTATATTTAAATGTATTACAACACGTACATTTGGTTTATCAATTCCCATTCCAAAAGCATTTGTAGCAACCATAATTGGAGTTTTATCGGAGATCCAAGTTGCATAAGCTGTGTTTTTTTCATCAACAGACAACCCGCCATGGTAATAAGTGCTTTTAAAATTATGTTGCTGTAAATACTTGTTTACTTCTTTTGTTTGCTTTCTGTTATTGGTATAAATAATTACAGATTCTTTTATATAATTTAGTATTTGAAGCAAATTTGCATAGTAATTTTCGGTATAAATTACTTTGTACGTTAAATTAGTTCGTTTTAAAGATTTTTTAAAAACAGCAGCATTTTCAATTTCTAAGTTTTCAACAATATCTTCAAATGTTTTTTGAGTTGCTGTTGCAGTTAAGGCTATAAATGTTGCATTTGGTTGTAATTCTTTTAATATGGGAATTTTTAAATAGGCGGGTCTAAAATCGTGTCCCCATTCCGAAATACAATGCGCTTCGTCAATTGCAATAAACGAAACATTTAATTGTCTTATTTTGTCCTGAATAAAAGGTGATTGCAATTTTTCGGGAGATAAATACAAAAATTTATAACCTCCAAACTGTAAATTATCAAAAGCTACAATTATTTCTTCTTGAGATAGTTTAGAGGTTAAAGCAATTGCTTTAATATTTTTTTCTGTTAAACTTTCTACTTGGTCTTTTATTAAGGCAATTAACGGAGAAATTACAATGCAAACACCTTCTAAAACTAATGCAGGAACTTGATAACATAAAGATTTTCCATTACCAGTTGGTAATAAAACTACACAATTTTCGCGTTTAATAACAGTATTTATAATTTCCTCTTGCGGTGGTCTAAATTCGTTATAATTCCAATAGGTTTTTAATATTTCTAGGGGCGTATTCATTGTTTAATGAATGCTAAAATAAAATCGGTTCTTTCTTGCACAGTTCCAGTTGGAACTTCAATAATAGGGTATTTTAATTTTTTGTAGGTACGTTTTAAATGATTGTGAATCGCTAGGGCTTGTTCAAAATTCTCATAACGTTCATTGTCGGAAATATAAATTTCTTCCCATGGTGGCATTAAAAATATAGAGTCGTAACGGTATAAATTACTTTTATTTACATACGTTTTTGGGTAATCTATACTAATGTAATTCATATAGGCGTGCACATCTGGAATTCCTCTATCAAAAAACACGAGGTCTGTATTTTTTTTCTCGGCTTCAATATATTGGTTTACGCGTCCTTCTAACAATAATTCACTAAAAAGTAACGGTTTTGTTAAAAAAAGTTGCTCTATACCTTTTTCACGAGCGTTTAAAGTTATTTGTCTTGAGATTTCTGGCATACACAGAAAATTTCTATTTGATAATTCATCAATCACGGTAGATTTTCCTGTTCCTGGACCACCAGTTATTACAATTTTATGTTGCATGGTACAAAAATAAGGTATTCACTAATTTATACTAAAAATATTAATGTAATTTTGTCAGTAATATATTAACAATTTATACTTGGTATTATATTTGTAAACTTTATTTTTAAAAATTATAGATGGATAATAGAACCCAATTTTATAAAAAACTTAAAAAGAAATTAAAAAAGGATACTACTTTTCCTACAAAATATCTTTTTAAATTTATTGTTCCTTCAGAAATATCAAAGATAGATGCTATAGAAAACCTATTCAATCATCAAGGAGCGGTAATATCCAAAAAAACCTCAAAAACAGGAAAATATACAAGTGTCTCTATCCATATTATTATGAAAAAAGCAGATGATATTATTATAAAATACCAACAAGCAGAAAAAATAGAAGGAATTATATCTTTGTGATTTCATTAACTAAAAAACTAAAAAATATAAAATAAATTGCAGCGTTTTAAATGCCATTAAAATCATTATTTTAGAACAGGAAATTAGTGTTATATGAAGTTGAATTATTTTTTTATCATTACAATCTTAGTGTGTTTGAATGGGGTTTCACAAAACAAGCAAACTGTGTTGTTTTCTATTGATAATACTCCCTTTTACGCACAAGAATTTCTTGAAAATTATAATAAAAATGCATCTTTAGTTTCAGATTCTATAAATAGTTTAGAACACTATTTAAAACTGTTTATTAATTATAAATTAAAAGTTAAAGAAGCAAAAGATCTTAAATTAGATACTTTTCCAAGTTATATTAATGAATTACAAGAATATAAAAATAGGCTGATTCAACCTTATTTAAAGGATGAAAATATAACTAAAAAATTAGTTTTAGAAGCTTACGAAAGACTGCAAAAAGAAATAAATGCCAGTCATATTTTACTGATTTTAAAACCTGATGCTACTCCAAAAGATACCTTAGCTGCATATTCAAGATTAATTGAAGCTCGAAAATTAATAGAAAACGGCACTTTATTTTCAGATGTTGCAAAACAATTTTCAGAAGATCCATCGGTGCAACAAAATGGGGGCAATTTAGGTTTTTTCACTGCTTTTCAGATGGTGTATCCATTTGAAAGTGCAGCCTATTCAACTTCTGTTAATAGTGTTTCTAAACCATTTAGAACTCAGTTTGGATACCATATTTTACAAGTACACGAAATTAGACCAGCACACGGAGAAGTTGAAGTTGCGCATATAATGATTCAAAACAATGACTCAAATACAACAACATCTAAAATTGATTCTATTTATAAGTTACTCTTAAATAATAAGGGACTTTTTTCTGAATTAGCGGCTAAATTTTCTGAAGATAAGGCAACCACTTCAAAAGGTGGAAGACTGAATAAATTTAGTTATGGACAAATGGTTGAATCGTTTTCTAAAGTAGCTTTTGACTTAAAAAATGTAGAAGATATTTCAATGCCATTTCAAACTGAGTATGGTTGGCATATTGTAAAATTGTTAAAAAAATATCCATTAGAAAATTTTGATGTTATAAAAGCGAGTTTAACTCAAAAAGTTGAACGGGATAATCGTTCTAATTTAATTGGGCAAGCTGTAATTAACAACTTATTAAAATCGTATAAGATTGCTGTTAATAATGAGATTTTTAATGAATTTAAAACTAAAGATTGGAGAACTCTAACCAAATTAAAAACGCCCTTACTATCAATTAATGATAAAGAAATTAAGCAGTTTGAGTTTATAAAATATTTAGAATCAGGTAAATTTCAAGATGTTTCAAAAGCATTTAGTAAATTTAAGGAACAAGAGGTTTTAAATTATTATAAGGAAACTATTGAGTTTTCTAATAAAGAGTTTGCTGCAACATATAATGAATTTAAAGAAGGATTATTATTGTTTGATATGTTAGAGCAAAAAGTTTGGGAAAAATCTAAAGATAGTGTTGCGCTTTTAAACTACTTTAATACTTTTAAAAGCACTAAATACAAAGAAAAAGAGTTAGAAACTATTAAAGGGACTGTAATTAGTGATTATCAAAATTATTTAGAAAATTTATGGATTGAAGCTTTGCATAAAAAATACAAGGTTAAAATTAATAAATCAGAAAAAACGAGATTAATTAAATTAAATATAAAATAAAATTGAAGCAATTAGTAGGTTACATATTTCTGTTTTTTGCATTGCAATCCTGTAATTATTTTACAATTAAAAATGATACACGAGAAGCAGTAGCACGTGTTAATAATACGTATTTATATAAAAAGGATTTAAAAAATGTAGTGACTGCAGATGTTTCTAAGAACGATAGTCTACTGCTAATTAACAACTTTATTAATAACTGGATTAAACAACAGCTGTTACTCTCAAAAGCGCAACTTAATTTAGAGGCTAAGGCGAGTGAATTTGAAGGATTAGTACAAAAATATAGAGAAGATTTATTTATAAATTCATACAAAGAAGCTGTAGTTAAACAGTATTTAGATACTACAATTACAGAAAATGATATTGAAGAGTTTTATACTAAAAACAATCAGAATTTTAAATTAAACGAAGAGTTATTAAAACTAAAGTTTATTAAAATTGGAAAAGAGGTTTACAATAAGAATGCACTTATAAAATTGTTTAAATCTTCTAAAAAAAGAGATTTAGACAGTCTTCAAGCAGCGGAATTATCACTAAAATCACATCATTTAAACGATTCCGTTTGGGTAAAATATAGCGACTTAGTTTCGAAAGTCGCAATTTTAAAGAATGAAGATAAAAGTCAATTATTAAAAAAAGATAATTTTATTCAAAAAGAAGACTCATTAAGCTTATATTTGGTGACCATAAAAGAGGTGTTAAAAAGAAACGAAACTGCTCCTAAAAGCTATATAACACCAACAATTAAGCAAATGATTTTACACCAACGTAAATTATTATTATTAAGAAATATAGAAGAAACATTAATAGATGATGCAAGAAAAAAACAACAATTTGAAACATATTAAAATGAAACAACATATAATTTTAGTACTACTACTTTTTATTTTTACAGGTATAAATGCGCAAGATAGTATTTCGTCAACCAATTCAAATTCAGAAAGAATTAAAGTAGATGGAGTTGCCGTTGTAATTGGTAAAAATATTGTTTTAGATTCTGATATAGATAAATTTAAAAAAGAATTAAAACAACGTATTGAAGGTAAATTAGATATTACTGATTGTGAAATTTTAGAAGAAATAATGGTGCAAAAATTACTTGCACACCACGCAGTTATTGATAGTATTGAAGTTTCTGAAGCAGAGGTAAATTCTGAAGTAGAGCGTAATATTGCATATTTTGGGCAGCAGTTGGGTTCTATTGAGGCAGTTGTAGAATACTATGGTTTTACAGATGAGGAAGACCTTAGGAAAGAGTTGTATACCATTCAAAACGAGCAATTATTAATTCAAAGAGAAAAAGCTAGTATCACCGAAAAAATTGATGTTACTCCAGAAGAAGTTAGAACCTATTTTAAAAATCTTGAAAAAGATGACAACTTGCCAGAGTTTAGTGCAGAAATTGAGTTGGCTCAGATAGTTAAAATTTTAAAGCCAACAGAAGAAGAAACCAACCGTGTTTTTGAAAAATTAAATAGCATTAAAAAAGATATTGAAGAAGGGTATAGTTTTAGATTAAAAGCGCTCATAAATTCAGATGACCCTGCCGTTTCAGGAAATGGTCCTGGAGGAGGTGGAAAATATACAATTACTAGAGAATCTAACTTTATTAAAGAGTTTAAAGAAGTTGCTTTTAGTTTAGATGAAGGTGAAATTTCAGAACCGTTCGAGTCTGGGTTTGGATTTCATATTATTCAAGTTGAAAAAATTAAAGGGCAAGAGCGTGATGTGCGTCATATTTTAGTGCAACCAGTAATTACCCAAGCAGAATTAGATGCTTCTAAAGAGGAATTAGTAAAAATTCGTGAACAAATTTTAAACGGAGAAATTACTTTTGAAGAAGCCGTAAGTAAATATTCGGATGATGATGTAACAAAAAACAACCAAGGTTTAATTTTAAACCCACAAACAAATGATACTCGTTTTGATTTAACGCGTATGGATCCAAATTTATACAATAAGGTAAGTAGTTTAAAGGCAGGTGAAATTACAACTCCTTTTTACGATGAAGTAAGAGGTGAATCTAAAATGCATAAAATTATTTTACTAAAAAGTAAAAACGAAACGCATACTGCAAATTTTATTGATGATTATGAGAAGATTCAACAATTAACTTTACAGAAAAAACAAGAAGAAACTATTGATAAATGGGCAAAAGATAAAATAGAAGATACTTATATAAAAATCAACGAAGACTTCAAAAAATGTGAGTTTAGTAAAAATTGGAAAAAGCAATAATATGTCTGATGTTGATACTTTAAAACAATTAGTTCTTAAACATAAAGCCCTTAAAAAAGAAATTGCTAAGATAATTGTTGGTCAAGATGAAGCAATAAACCATATTTTATTATCTATTTTAAGTGGAGGACATTCCTTATTAATTGGTGTTCCTGGTTTGGCAAAAACATTAATTGTACACACAATTGCGCAAACTTTAGGACTCGATTTTAAACGTATTCAATTTACACCAGATTTAATGCCTTCAGATATTCTTGGAAGTGAAATATTAGATGAAACAAGTCATTTTAAATTTATAAAAGGACCTATTTTTAGTAATATAATATTAGCAGATGAAATTAATAGAACACCTCCAAAAACGCAAGCAGCTTTATTAGAAGCTATGCAAGAACGTTCTGTTACGGTTGCAGGACATCATCATATTTTAGCTGAACCATTTTTTGTATTAGCAACTCAAAATCCTATTGAGCAAGAGGGAACTTATCCTTTACCAGAAGCACAATTAGATAGATTTATGTTTTCTATACAGTTAGATTATCCAACGTTTGATGAAGAAGTTGAAGTTGTAAAAAGTACTACTAATGATGAAAGTCCAACTATTAATTCGATTTTAACTTCTAAAGAAATTGTTGATTTTCAGCATTTAGTAAGAAGAATACCGGTGGCAGATAATGTAATTGAATATGCTGTTAGATTGGTTTCTAAAACCCGTCCAAATTCGTTAAATGCAACAGAGTTGGTAAATAACTATATAGATTGGGGAGCAGGGCCAAGAGCTTCTCAAAACCTAATATTAGGTGCCAAAGCAAATGCAGCCGTTAATGGTAAATATTCGCCAGATATAGAAGATGTGCAGGCAGTTGCTTTTTCAATTTTAAAGCATAGAATTGTAAGAAATTATAAAGCAGAAGCTGAAGGGATTTCAGAAAAACAACTTATAGAATCTTTATTCTAGTTCTAAAGTAGAAAAGGTTAAAAGAAATTAGTCTTTATTTTTCGTAAATCTTGTCATTCCTGCGAAGGCAGGAATCTATTTCCATAACGTTTGGACTTTTGGCTTCGCAGGAATGGCAAAACAATAATTTTAAGTAAAATACCAAATACCTAGTCAACTACCTTAAGGTCTTCAGTCTCTTCAGAATTTTCAAAAAAGCTAAACATATTTCCACCATATTTTTTTTGATAGCTAAGTTTTGAATGTGTTTCTAATTTGGTGTGTTTAGAATGTTCAACAACAAGTAATCCGTTGTTATTTAATAAGTTATTTTCAAAAACTTGATTTACAATTTTTTCAAATTTTTCTAATTCGAATTCATAGGGAGGATCTACAAAAATAACATCAAATTTAGCGCTAGATTTTTCTAAATATTTAAAAACATCGCTTTTTATGGTATGTATATCGGCTTCTAAAATTTTAGAAGTTTCATTTATAAATTTTATACAACCAAAATTAGCATCTACAGCCGTAATATTTGCAGTTCCTCTTGATGCAAACTCGTAACTAATATTTCCAGTTCCAGAAAATAAATCCAACACTACTAAATCATTAAAGTAATAAAGGTTATTTAGAATGTTAAATAATGCTTCCTTAGCCATATCAGTTGTTGGCCTAACTGGTAATTTTTTTGGAGCTTGAATTCGTTTACTTTTAAATTTCCCTGAGATTATGCGCATTAAAATTGATTTAAAACTGTAAAGTTGGCATGTGCCGAAATTCCATTTACCAATGTTTGCTGTTTTTTTGGTTCATAAAATTTAATATTTCTAATATATTGATAAAGGATGGTATATAATTCAGATTCTCTCTCGATATCACCTAAAAGAATTAAATTAAACTCTTCAGTGTCCAAATTTAGTTGTTCTGCGACAAAAAGAATGTAATAAATGAAATCTTCTTTGGTTTTAAAAGAAAAATAATTGAACAGTTCTAATTTTTTATTTTTAAATACTACTAATTCAAAATTTAAATTAGAAACGTTTACAAAACAATAATCTTCACTTTGGTTTTTAAATTGATTTAAAAGTGTTTCAATTAAAACTGTAGAAGAGTGTTTAAATATAAATGTTCCGTAAATATCAAGTAAAAAATTATTAATATTTACAAATGGGATATAAACATTTACTATTTCAGAATTACTAATTTCATCATAAGTAATATAATCATTATCAAGTACTTTTATAGTATTTTGTAAATAATACTTTAAATCTTCCTTATTGAAAAAGGGAAGTGGAACTTGCGTAATTAAGTTATTAAGATGAGTTACGTTAACAGAAGTATATTTTAATTTGAGTAGGGCTTCCTGCGAATACAGTTGCTTTACCAGATTCAAATGTTCAAACGGTGTTGGAGTATTGGAAAATTCGTATTTTGCAAATACGGCAATACTATTGCTTGGTTTGTTATATACACAAAAAGAAAATCCATCCAAACTAAGTTGGATGGATAAATGGTTTTCTTCTAGATTTTTATAATCTAAAGAATTATTCGTTATCTTTCTTATCTCCTTTATCATAAAATGGAGGCCAGTTGCCGTCTTCACTTACTTCACCTAAAGAACCAACTCTAACATATTCACCTCTAATTTCTTCCCCACCAATTGCTTCTTTTTCTTGTTTTACTAGGTTTATATCCATTCCTTTTAAGATTAAAGCTTTATCTACTTTCACTTCAAAAACAGGAGCTTTTAAACCAGCTATTTTTTCAATAAAACCAACTTCAATTTTAAATTTTTGATCTGTACCTGGAATCTGCATCATATTCTTATAATTTGTTCCTACAAATTGTGTTCTAACATCTTCATATCCAATAGTATCAACAACTCTTTCTTCAATTTCTTTAGTAATGCCACCACCAACATTTATGGTTTTTGGTACGTTTCTAGTTTGTGTTAATGCAAACTTAGCTGTATCAATAAATTTTATAAGATCTTCTCCATTAGCAGTATAGGTTCCCGTAACTTTTTTATGAGCAACTTCTGCATCACGTATAATTTTTAGGTTGGAAATAACTTTGGCATACCTTTCTTTTTTCTCTTTATTAAATTTAATTGGCTTTCTAATTTCAAAGTTAATTTTATAAACTAATAAGGCTGCAAGTCCAATAAGTATTATTGAAACTATCCAATGTAATTTTCTTGGAATATAATTAACAATTGCATACGCTAAAAGGCCTGTAACCAAAATACCCGCAAGGATAATTAAAATTGTTGTCATTTGAATTTTCTTTTTTTATGTGTGTACGCAAATCTACAAATTTTTTTTAATGAGAAAAACTTTTAAGGTAAAATCAATTTGTATATTTGAAATTTATTATAGATATGATTAAAACACCATCTGAATTCTACAAAAAACTACTTGAAAAGTTTCCTTTTGAACCTACTAATTCGCAAAATATTTTATTAGAAGATTTGTCTAATTTTATTTTTGACACAAATAAGGAATCTTTATTCTTAATTAAAGGTTATGCAGGTACCGGAAAAACCACGACAATTAGTACTGTGGTTAATAATTTATGGAAAATTGGAAAAAAAGCAGTATTGCTAGCGCCAACTGGTAGAGCTGCTAAAGTAATTTCGGGATATTCAAAAAGACAAGCATTTACAATTCATAAAAAAATTTATTTTCCTAAAAAAAATAGAGGAGGAGGTGTAGATTTTACATTGCAACCAAATAAACATTCTAATACTATTTTTATTATTGATGAAGCCTCAATGATACCTGATAGTCCAACGAACGGTAAATTATTTGAAAAAGGCTCTTTGTTAGACGATTTAATTTCATTTGTATATTCTGGGGTGCAATGCAAAATTATTTTTATTGGAGATACCGCCCAATTACCACCGGTTAAATTAGACATAAGTCCTGCCTTAGATGCTCAAAAACTTGCACTTAATTACGATAAAGAAATTACTGAAATTGAATTAAATGAGGTAATGCGACAGCATAAAGATTCTGGAATTTTAATTAACGCAACAGAATTACGCCTTATTATTGCAAACAATGGGAATGAAACGTTTCAATTTAAATTAGGTTTTCCAGATTTAATTAGGTTAATAGATGGCTATGATATTGAAGATGCTATCAATAGTGCTTATGACAATATTGGAGTTGAAGATACTGCGTTTATTGTGCGATCTAACAAACGTGCTAACCAATACAATCAACAAATTAGAAGTAAAATTAGAGGACAAGAAAACGAAATCTCTACTGGAGATTTTATAATGATTGTAAAAAATAATTATTTCTGGCTAAAAGACTCTAGTGAAGCTGGTTTTATTGCAAATGGTGATATTTGCGAAATTCTACAAATTTATAATACCAAAGAATTATATGGATTTAGATTTGCTGAAGTTAAAGTAAGAATGATTGATTATCCAAATCAAAAACCATTCGATACGGTGTTATTATTAGATACCTTAACTTCCGAAACACCATCTTTATCTTATGAAGAATCTAACAAACTATACCACGAAGTTGGTAAAGATTTTGCTCACGAAAAATCCAAATACAAACAATTATTAGGAATAAAAAATAGCAAATATTTTAATGCCCTACAAGTTAAATTCTCCTATGCCGTTACATGTCATAAATCTCAAGGTGGACAATGGAAAACTGTTTTTGTGGAGCAGCCATATTTACCTGATGGACAAAGTGTTGAGTATTTACGTTGGTTGTATACAGCTGTAACTAGAGCAGAAGAGAGGGTTTATTTAATAGGTTTTGAAGAAGCTTTTTTTATTGAATAAATTAGTAAGTAAAGGGGGGCTAATACCAACTACTTGATACTAAAAAACACTATTTAAACATATCCATGCCTGGAATATTTGGCATACCATCTTTTGCAGCTGCAGCCAGTTCTGTTTCGCTAATTGAATGGGCTTTTTCCAATGCCTTATTTAACGCTAGTAGTAAATAGTCTTCAATTTCTTCTTTGTCAGTTAATTCATCGGAAATTGATATATTTTTAACCAATCTATTGGCTGTAACAGTTACTTTAACTTTACCATTTCCAGCCTCACCATCAATAAAAATAGTATTTAATCTTTCCTTAGTAGCTTCAATTTTTTCTTGAGCTTCTTTAAGTTTTCCCATCATATTAGATAAATTTCCAAACATTTTATTTTAATTTTAACAAGTTACAAGCACAAATATAGTATTTTTGCGAATTAGTAAAAAAGATTAAAATGTCTGAATATAAAATTTCTGCTCCAATTGCAGAAAAGATTGAAAAGGAATTAACAATTCATAATGATGTTAGAATAGATAATTATTACTGGTTGAATCAAAAGGAAAACCCAAAAGTAATTGACTATTTAAATGCTGAGAATAATTATTACGATGCTAAAACAGCACATACAAAAACATTTCAAGAGGATTTATTTGAAGAAATGAAATCTCGAATTAAGGAAGATGATGAGTCGGTTCCTTATAAAAAGAATGATTATTATTACACAACGCGTTTCGAAACGGGAAAACAATATCCGATTTATGCACGTAAAAAAGAGTCTTTAGAAGCTGTTGAAGAAATAATGTTTGAAGTGAATAAGCTAGCCGAAGGTCATAATTTTTACAAACTTTCTGGGTTATCCATAAGTCCAAACAATAAATATGCTGCTTATGGTGTAGATACGGTTGGTAGAAGAGAATATACATTGCAGTTTAAAGATTTAGAAACTGGAGAATTATTTCCTGAAAAAATTAAAAATACCACAGGTGGAGCAGCTTGGGCTACAGACAATAAAACAGTTTTTTATACCCAAAAAAATCCAATTACATTAAGAAGTGAAAAGATATTTCGTCATATTTTAGGAACAGACCCTTCTTCAGATGTAGAAGTGTTTTATGAAAATGAAGAAGCATTTAGTACATATGTGTACAGAACAAAATCGGATAAATACCTAATAATAGGTTCACATAGTTCCGTATCTACCGAATATAGAATATTAGAAGCTGATAATCCGACTGGTAATTTTAGAATATTTCAAACTAGAGAGCGCGATTTAGAATATAATATTGCGCATTATGATCACAATTTTTACGTGTTAACTAATAAAGATAACGCAACTAATTTTAAGTTGATGAAAACTTCAAGTAAGAAAACATCAAAAGAAAATTGGCAAGATGTTCTGCCACACAGAGCAGATGTTTTATTAGAAGATATATCAATATTTAAAGACTTTTTAGTTGTTGAAGAACGCAGTAACGGATTAAATAAAATAAGAATTATACGTTGGGATAATTCTGAAGATTTTTACCTTCCTTTTGAAGAGGAAACTTACTCGGCGGGAGTTTATTACAATCCAGAATTTGATACAAATGTTATTCGTTATGGTTATAATTCAATGACCACTCCAAGTTCGGTAATAGATTTTAATGTAGATAGTAAAACCAAAGATATTAAAAAAGAACAACAGGTTTTAGGAGGTAAATTTGATAAAAATAATTATAAGAGTGAACGCTTATGGGCTACGGCTAAAGATGGAACAAAAATAGCAATTTCTTTAGTGTATAAAAAAAGTACTAAAATTTCAAAGAATACGCCGTTACTGTTATATGGCTATGGATCTTATGGGCATACAATAGACGCAGGTTTTAGTTCTACACGATTAAGTTTATTAGATAGAGGGTTTGTTTTTGCAATTGCACATGTAAGAGGAAGTGAATATTTAGGACGTAATTGGTACGAAAACGGTAAACTTTTAAATAAACTAAATACTTTTTATGATTTTATTGATTGTGCTAAATTTTTAATTCAAGAAAAATATACTTCACCAAAACATTTATATGCAAGTGGTGGATCTGCAGGCGGTTTATTAATGGGAGCAGTTATAAATTTAAATCCTGAATTATTTAATGGAGTAGTTGCTTCAGTTCCTTTTGTAGACGTACTAACAACTATGTTAGATGATAGCATTCCACTTACAACTGGGGAATATGATGAATGGGGGAATCCAAATGAAAAGGAGTCTTATGATTATATGAAATTATATTCACCTTACGATAATGTTAAACGTCAAAACTATCCAAACATGTTGGTAACAACAGGGCTTCATGACTCTCAAGTGCAGTATTTTGAGCCAGCAAAATGGGTAGCTAAATTGCGAGATTTTAAAACAGACAATAATTTACTAGTATTATATACAGATATGGAAGCTGGGCACGGCGGGGCTTCAGGTAGATTTGATGCTTTAAAAGAGATTGCAAGAGACTACAGTTTTATTATTGATTTAGAAGTTACACAATAATTAAAAAAAAATATTAAATTTGCATATTGTAGATAATTAATCAAAAATTTTAATTTAAGTTTTTGATATTTTAATTAAACTATTTAAAATGACACAAAATAAAGGTATAAGTAACAATATTCTAGAACTTATAGGCGAAACTCCTTTAATTAGACTTAACACAATTACAAAAGATCTTCCAGGAAATTATTACGCAAAATACGAAGGCTTTAATCCAGGGCATTCTATGAAAGATAGAATTGCGTTACATATTATTGAAGAAGCTGAAAAACAAGGTATCTTAAAAGAAGGTAGTACAGTAATTGAAACTACATCTGGTAATACCGGGTTTAGTATGGCTTTAGTAAGTATTATAAAAGGTTATAAATGTATATTGGCAGTTACATCTAAAGCAGCACCGGGTAAAATTAACATGTTAAAAGCAATGGGTGCAAAAGTATATGTTTGCCCAGCTCATGTAAAAGCCGATGATCCTAGGTCTTACTATGAAGTAGCTAAGAGATTGCATGCTGAAACCGCAAATTCTGTTTATATTAATCAGTATTTTAATCATTTAAATACTGAGGCACATTACAATTCT
Organism: Lutibacter litoralis; assembly: GCF_014646675.1. Taxonomy (GTDB): domain Bacteria; phylum Bacteroidota; class Bacteroidia; order Flavobacteriales; family Flavobacteriaceae; genus Lutibacter; species Lutibacter litoralis. Next base: position 24,473 of record NZ_BMNS01000010.1, read on the forward strand.
ACAGGACCAGAAATTTGGCAACAAACCAAAGGAGAAATTACACATTTAATTGCCGCAAGTGGCACAGGTGGTACAATATCTGGGGTTTCAAAATATTTAAAAGAACAAAATCCAACTATTAAAACTTTAGGAGTTGATGCTTTTGGATCAATATTGAAAAAATTCCATGAAACAAGAGAATTCGATAAGAAAGAAATATATCCATATAGAATTGAAGGGTTAGGAAAAAATTTAATTCCATCTGCAACTGACTTTAATGTAATAGATGTATTTGAAAAAGTAACAGATGAGGCTGCAGCTCATAGAGCTAGAGAATTAGCTGTAACTGAAGGGTTATTTGCAGGTTATACAAGTGGCGCTATTATTCAAGCCACTATGCAATATGCTGAACAAGGGATGTTTAATGCGGATTCTAAAGTAGTTTTGATATTGCCTGATCACGGATCACGCTACATGGAAAAAATATATTGTGATGAATGGATGAAAGAACAAGGATTTTTTGATTCCCAAAAACACGCACATCAAGAAGTTGAATTTATTAAATAAAAAATTCTGAAAACAAAAAAAGAGGCTTTAAAATTTATTTTTAGCCTCTTTTTTTGTAATATTAACATTTGAATAGCACAAAAAAAATACCGTACTTTGCACCACTTAATATAAATGTAATATTGCATTTTTTGCAAAAGAATATATATGAAAGATTTATTTGAAAGAATAGTTAAAGATAAAGGTCCATTAGGGAAATGGGCTAAACAAGCTGAAGGTTATTACGTTTTTCCAAAGTTAGAAGGTGAAATTTCTAATAGAATGAAATTTAATGGAAAAGAAGTAATTACTTGGAGTATAAACGATTATTTAGGCTTGGCAAATCATCCAGAAGTTAGAAAAGCAGATGCAGAAGCTGCTGCAGAATACGGAATGGCTTACCCAATGGGAGCTAGAATGATGTCTGGACATACAAAATACCATGAGCAATTAGAAAATGAATGTGCAGACTTTGTAGATAAAGAAGCAGCGTATTTAGTAAATTTTGGCTACCAAGGTATGGTTTCTGCAATTGACGCACTTGTAACTAAGCACGATGTTATAGTGTATGATATTGATTCTCATGCATGTATAATTGATGGTGTTAGATTGCACCATGGTAAACGTTATACTTATAAGCATAATGATATTGAAAGTTTAGAAAAAAACTTGCAACGAGCTACTAAAATTGCTGAAGAGAATAATGGAGGAATTCTTGTTATTTCTGAGGGTGTATTTGGAATGAGAGGAGAGCAAGGAAAATTAAAAGAGATTGTTGCTTTAAAAGAAAAGTATAATTTTAGATTACTTGTAGATGATGCACATGGTTTTGGAACTTTAGGTGAAGGAGGTAGAGGAGCAGGTTTTGAACAAGGTGTACAAGATGATATTGATGTTTATTTTGCAACTTTTGCAAAATCTATGGCTGGTATTGGTGCTTTTTTCGCAGCGGATAAGGACATTATTCAATACTTACAGTACAATATGCGTTCTCAAATGTTTGCAAAATCCTTACCTATGCCAATGGTAAAAGGAGCATTAAAACGTTTAGATATGTTACGCACTATGCCAGAGTTAAAAGAAAAACTGTGGGAAAATGTAAATGCACTTCAAAACGGATTAAAAGAAAACGGTTTTAATATTGGTAAAACAAATACATGTGTTACTCCGGTATTTTTGGAAGGTGACATTCCTGAGGCTATGGCAATGGTAAATGATTTAAGAGAAAATTATGGTATCTTTTGTTCAATTGTGGTATATCCAGTAATTCCAAAAGGATTAATTATTCTTAGATTAATTCCAACAACCACGCATACATTAGAAGATGTTAAGATTACAATTGAATCATTCTCTGCAATTCGTGAAAAACTTGAAAAAGGTATTTATAAGCGTATTGCTGCGTCTATGATCTAAGAAATAGATACTATTAAGAAATAATAAAAAACAGTCTAGAATTATAAATTTTAGACTGTTTTTTTCTGTATAGTATAAATAGTTTAAAAATTAATACCCATCAGAAATATTTTTTAGAGCACTTTTATTAGAAATCTTAATGCGCTTTCCATGCAAGTCTATTACACCATCTTTTTTTAGATTAGAAAGTAATCTAATAGCAGACTCGGTTGCAGTTCCAATAGTATTTGCAATTTCTTCTCGTGTTAAAATAACATCAATAAAACCCTCATTATCAAGACCAAAAACATCCTCTAAATGCAATAGCGTTTCAGCCAATCTATCTTTAACAGGTTTTTGAGCCATTTGAGATATTAAAGTATTTGCCTCATTTAGTTGATGAGAAATATTTTTCATTAAATTTAGAGAAAACTGATTATTATCTTTAATTGTATCTAAAATATCTCCTTTAGGAATAAAACAAACGTGCATATCTTCAAGTGCAATAGCATTTAAACCTACCAATTCTTCACTTAATAAAGATCTATGCCCTAAGATATCACCTCCCTTAATAAACTTTATAATTTGTTCTTTTCCGTTGGTGTTTAGTTTTGTTAATTTACCTTTACCATCTTTAATGCAATATAGACCGTTTATGGTATTGCCTTCTGTCATTAAATTTTCTCCTTTTTTTATAATAAGAGATGTTTTATGATCGGAAAACGTTTCCAATTCTTCATTTGTTAATGTTTTTAAAGCATTAAACCTTTTTATAATACATTGCCTGCAGTTCGACATATAATCAACATAGTTTTAATTAAAACGAGACAAATTTACAAAATTTAACGATACTAAATAGCATTAAAATATGATATATGTCATTGTTATACTGCAATAAATCGATAGTTTTGCAGTGTTAACTTAACAATATGAGTGTAAATAATTGTTATCATTGCGGTGCAGATTGCGGCAAAAAATCAATAGAATTTAATAATAAATATTTTTGTTGCAATGGTTGTAAAACTGTATATGAAATATTAAATGCTAATGAATTAACTTGTTATTACGATCTAGAATCAACTCCAGGTACAATTCCTTCTGATATTAACGGAAAATATAATTATTTAGAAAACGAAGATATAATTGAAAGGCTCTTAGAGTTTAACGATACTGAAACTTCTGTTGTTGAATTTTATATTCCTAGCATTCATTGTAGTTCTTGTATTTGGGTTTTAGAAAATTTAAGTAAACTTAATCAAGGAGTAACTATTTCGATAGTGAATTTTCCAAAGAAATTATTGCGTATAACCTTTAAAAATAAACGTACTAATTTAAAAGAATTGGTAGAATTAATAACCTCTATTGGATATGAACCTTATATTAGTTTAGAAGATGCTGATTCAAAAACTAATAACGTTGATAAAACATTAATTTATCAGGTATCCATAGCTGCTTTTGCTTTTGGAAATATTATGTTATTGTCGTTTCCAGAGTATTTTGAAGTTGATGAGTTTTGGCTAGAAAAATACAAACATTTGTTTAGATTGTTAATGTTTACAATGGCCTTACCAGTTGTGTTTTATTCGGCAAAAGATTATTTTATTTCGGCATATAAAGGTTTAAAACATAAAATGTTAAATATAGATGTTCCAATTGCGTTGGGAATTTCTGTATTATTTATTAGAAGTTCTATTGAAATATTTTTAGATATTGGATCTGGTTTTTTTGATAGTTTAGCAGGGCTGGTTTTCTTTTTATTGTTAGGTAAATTTTTTCAACAAAAAACTTATAATTTTTTATCTTTTGAAAGAGATTATAAATCGTATTTTCCAATTGCAGTTTCTTTGATTAAAAATGATAAAGAAACCAATATTCAGGTAAAGGATATTAAAAAAGGAGATAGACTTTTAATTAGAAACGAAGAATTAATTCCTGTAGATGGTATCTTAATTAATGGAAATGCAGCTATAGATTATAGTTTTGTGACAGGAGAATCTGTTCCTGTTATAAAAATATCAGGCGAAAAATTATTTGCTGGTGGAAAACAAACAGCTGGAGCTATAGAAATGGAAGTTATAAGTTCTATAGAGCAAAGTTATTTAACACAGCTGTGGAGTAATGATGTTTTTAACAAATCTAACGAAAAAACTATAAAGAATATTACAGATTCTATAAGTCGATTCTTTACAATTGCAATTCTATTAATAGCTCTATTTGGAGGTGTTTTTTGGTATTTTTATAATGCAGCTATGTTATTTAACGTTGTTACAGCTGTATTAATTATTGCTTGTCCTTGTGCGCTTGCATTATCAGCCCCATTTGCTTTTGGAAATATTTTAAGAATTTTTGGTTATAAAAAATTCTACTTAAAAAATTCAGAAACTATAGAAAATATTTCAAAAGTAGATACTATTATTTTTGATAAAACCGGTACAATTACTTCAAGTGACAAATCGCAGCTTACGTATTTTGGAACTGCATTAACCGATATAGAAAAAGGTTGCTTAAAAAGTGTTTTAAGAGCTTCAAACCATCCATTAAGTAGATCTTTATATGAATATTTAGAAGTAGATACATTGCAGGAAAAACCGTCAAAATTTAATGAAATTTTAGGAAAAGGTATTGAAGCGACCATAAATGATTTCAATTTTAAAATTGGAGCCTCTAGTTTTGTCGAGGCAAAAGCGGTTGCAGTAAATGAAACATCTATTTATATTAAAATTAATAACGAATTTAAAGGTTATTTTTTATTTAAAAATAGCTACAGAGAAGGGACCAAAGAAGTTTTTAAAAAATTAGGGGCACACTATAATTTGGTAATACTGTCTGGTGATAATGATGGTGAAAAAGAATATTTAGAAAAATTATTACCTAAAAATACACGTTTTCAATTTAATCAGAAACCAGAGGATAAGTTAGATTTTATAAAGAAACTTCAAGAGAATAACAACAAGGTTATGATGATTGGAGATGGGTTAAATGATGCAGGTGCGCTCGCTCAGAGTAATGTAGGTATTGCAATTTCTGAAGATGTTAATGTGTTTTCTCCAGCTTGTGATGCAATTTTAGATGCTAAACTTTTTAACAAATTACCTGAGTTTTTAATACTTTCAAAAAAAACTATTTCCATAATAAAGGCGAGTTTTGTTTTATCGTTTTGTTACAATATTGTAGGTTTGTATTTTGCATTAACGGGTATGTTAACCCCTGTGGTTGCTGCAATTTTAATGCCTTTAAGTTCAATTACAATTGTGGTGTTTGTTACAATACTTACAAATTGGATGTCAAAAAAGCTATGATTTATTGAGGTTGAATAAAAATCTCTGTAAAATTGTATGATATTTATCATACAATTTTACAAATTAAATAATATTTTTGTGTTTAGATCAAAATTTAAAACTAGTAACTAAAAAATGGAAGTAGTCTACATTACAATAGGTGTAAGTATTATTGTTGCCGTATTTTTTTTCATAATTTTTATAAAATCAGTAAAATCTGGACAGTATGAAGATACCTACACACCGTCTGTTAGAATGCTATTTGATGATGAGCTAGTTAAAGAACCTAAAAAGCATATAGAAAATCAACAAGAATAAATTTATAATCATTAACAATTAATCAAATAAGTATGGAAAAAGAACGGTTTTATTATGATAATAAAATAGTTAAAATGTTTCTTTGGGCTACAATTCTATGGGGAGTTGTAGGAATGTTAGTAGGGCTTTTGGTGGCACTACTTTTTGTTTTCCCAGGATTATTGGAATTTACAGGTTCAGATAATGCAATTTCGTGGTTAAGTTTTGGTCGTTTGCGCCCTTTACATACCAATGCAGTAATTTTTGCCTTTGTAGGTAATGGTATTTTCTTAGGAATTTATTACTCAACTCAAAGATTACTTAAAACAAGAATGTTTAACGATGTTTTAAGTAGAATTCATTTTTGGGGCTGGCAAGCCATTATTGTTGCAGCTGCAATTACATTGCCTTTAGGTTTAACATCTTCAAAAGAATATGCAGAGTTAGAATGGCCTATAGACATTGCTGTTGTTTTAATTTGGGTTGTATTTGCAATTAACTTATTTGGTACTATTTTAAAACGAAGACAGCGACACATTTATGTTGCCATTTGGTTTTATATTGCTACAGTGATTACCATTGCTGTTCTTTACATATTTAATAATTTAGAAATGCCTGTATCTGCATTTAAAAGTTACTCAGTGTATTCTGGAGTGCAAGATGCCCTTGTGCAGTGGTGGTACGGACATAATGCGGTTGCATTCTTTTTAACAACACCAGTTTTAGGTTTAATGTATTATTTTGTACCTAAAGTAGCCAATAGACCAGTTTATTCTTATAGATTATCTATTATTCATTTTTGGACATTAATATTCTTATACATTTGGGCTGGACCGCACCATTTACTATACACTGCGTTGCCGGAATGGGCTCAAAATTTAGGTACTGTGTTTTCAGTAATGCTTATTTTTCCATCTTGGGGTGGTATGATAAATGGTTTATTAACCTTACGTGGAGCTTGGGATAAAGTACGTGAAAATCCAGTATTAAAATTCTTTGTAGTTGCAATTACAGGTTATGGTATGGCAACTTTCGAAGGTCCAATGTTATCATTTAAAAACTTAAATGCAATTGGTCATTATACAGATTGGATTGTTGGTCACGTACATATTGGTGCATTAGCTTGGAATGGGTTTATGATTGCTGGTATAGTATATTGGGTAGCAGAAAAAATATGGAAAACACCTTTGTATTCTAAAAAATTAGCAAATACGCATTTTTGGTTAGGTACTTTAGGAATCTTATTTTATGCAATTCCTTTATATGTTGCTGGTTTTACCCAAGCGTTTATGTGGAAACAATTTAATCCTGACGGAACTTTAGTTTATGGTAACTTTTTAGAAACTGTTACACAAGTGATTCCAATGTATGCAATGCGCGCAATTGGAGGTACATTGTATTTAACAGGATTTGTATTGTTAGCAATTAACATTTTTAAAACTGCAAAAGCGGGATCTACTGTTGAAGATGAATTAGCAGAAGCAGCTCCATTGAAAAAAATTAGTGGTAGACGTGTTGCTGGTGAAGGATTCCATACTTGGTTAGAAAGAAAAACAGTTTTATTTACAATCTTAACCACGGTTGCTATTTTAATTGGTGGTTTGGTAGAAATTGTTCCATTAATACTTGTAAAGTCTAATATACCAACTATAGAAAGTGTTAAACCATACACTCCATTAGAATTAGAAGGTAGAGATATTTATATTAGAGAAGGTTGTAATAACTGTCACTCCCAAATGATTCGTCCTTTCCGTTCTGAAGTAGAGCGATATGGAGAATATTCAAAAGCAGGTGAATTTGTATACGATTTCCCATTCTTATGGGGATCACGAAGAACAGGACCAGATGTGCATAGAATTGGAGGTAAATACAACGATAACTGGCATTTTAACCATATGTTAGATCCGCGTTCAACATCTCCAGGTTCTATTATGCCACGTTATTCTTGGTTAATTAAGAACGATATGAATGCTTCTAATTTAGAAAGTAAAATGGAGGGATTGGTCGCTTTAGGTGTTCCATATACGCCAGAACGAATAAGTGGAGCTAAACAAGAATTGTTGTCACAAGCAAAAGAAATTGAAAATAATTTAAGACAAGACCCTGAGTATGTTAAAAATTATGGTTCAAGTAATATTGAAAATAAAGAAATTGTAGCTTTAATTGCTTATTTACAGCGTTTAGGTACAGATATTAAAGCAAATAATACAGCCTTAAAATAATAAACGATGTTAAAATTTATAAAACATAATTTAGAAAGTATTGAAGGGGTTGAAATTTATCCAATAATTTCATTAGTCTTATTCTTTTTAGTTTTTTCAACAATGATAATATTTGTTTTTAAACTTCCAAAAAGAAGAATTGACAATTTAAGTAATTTACCTTTCGATAACGATACTAATACTAAAGAAAAATCAGATGAATAAAAATTCAGAAAACATATCGGGTTGGAAAAAGTTTATGAAATCTTTAACCAAAGCCCACGAGCTAGGAACGGAAGAAGACATTATGTTAGAACATGATTACGATGGTATAAAAGAACTAGATAATGTATTGCCTCCTTGGTGGTTATACGGTTTTTATATTACTATTGCAATTAGTATTTTTTACTATATTCAGGTATTTTATAATTCTGAAGAATATAGTCAGGCAGAAGAATTTGCTACGGAAATAGCAGAAGGTAAAGCTCAAGTTGAAGCCTATAAAGCTGCGAACCCAGAATTATTTGACGATAGTAATATTGTTGCATTAACAGATGCCGAAAGTATTGCAAAAGGAAAAGAATTGTTTGCAAGTAAAACTTGTACTGCTTGTCACTTAGCAGATTTAGGAGGGAGTATCGGGCCTAACTTAACAGATAATGTTTGGATTTTAGGAGGTGATGTTAAGTCTATCTTTAACACATTAACTAATGGAGGAAGACCAGGAAAAGGAATGATAGCTTGGGAAAGTACAATTAGTAGAGAAGAGAGAATTCAATTGGCAAGTTATATTATCTCAATGCAAGGAACGCAACCTGCAAATCCAAAAGCACCTGAGGGAGATATTATTTGGCCAGAAGAATAATATATAAATGGATGTAATTTTGAAAAATTAACATTTTCAAATAACCATATTATTTAGGTTATAAGTTAATTTACTTAAATAAAATACATCCTATTTTTAGTTAAAGTAATTAGATAAATTGGGAATAGGAGTGGGTTTATAATTATACAAAAATAAATCAGCTTCTTTTCCCATTTTTTGTCACTTTTGTTTCCATATAATAAATCAATTAACTATAAGTTTGTTTAAAATTTTATATAGTAGCAGTTAAAATGGATAAAGAAAACAAAGAAATATTTAGAGATTCAATTGCAACAATTGATGAAAGTGGAAAAAGAAATTTTATTTTTCCAAAAAAACCTAAAGGTAGATTTTATAAATATAGGACCATTGTTAGTTGGTTTCTTTTGGCATTTTTATTAGCGGCTCCTTTTATTAAAATTAAGGGAAATCAGTTTTTATTATTTAATATTTTAGAGCGTAAATTTCATATTTTTGGTTTTCCTTTTTGGCCACAAGATTTTCATTTATTAGTAATTTCAATGTTGGTTAGCGTTGTTTTTATTATTTTATTTACAGTAGTATTTGGACGAATATTTTGCGGATGGATGTGTCCTCAAACTATTTTTATGGAAATGGTATTTAGAAAAGTTGAATATTTAATTGAAGGGGATAGATCTAAACAAATTAAGCTCGACAAACAAAAATGGGATGCTGAAAAAATTAGAAAAAGAGTATTAAAATGGTTTGTGTTTTTTATAATTTCGTTTATAATTTCAAATGTATTTTTAGCTTATATAATTGGTTCAGATGAAGTCTTAGGGTATATAACCGCTGGTCCATTAAAACATTTAAACACATTCATTTATTTGTTAGCTTTTACGGGTGTTTTCTATTTTGTGTTTGCTTGGTTTAGAGAGCAAGTGTGCATTATTGTTTGTCCTTACGGAAGGTTGCAAGGTGTTCTATTAGACAATAAATCTATAAATGTAGCGTATGATTTTGTTAGAGGGGAAGGAGATTCTGGTAGAAATAAATTACGAAAAGGTGAAAATAGAGAAGAACTCGGATATGGAGATTGTATAGATTGTAAACAATGTGTTCATGTGTGCCCAACGGGAATTGACATTAGAAACGGAACACAATTAGAATGTATTAATTGTACAGCTTGCATAGATGCCTGTGATGCAATTATGGATAAATCAGGCTTCGATAGAGGATTAATTCGTTATGCTTCTGAAGATAATATAGAGAAAAAAGAAAAATTTAAATTTAATGCACGTTTAATTGCTTATTCCGCTATTTTAACCATTTTAATTGGTGTTTTAATTACAATGCTATTTTTAAGAAATGATATTGAAGCCACAATCTTACGATTACCAGGACAAACATTTCAAAGTACAGCAACAACTATTAAAAATGTTTATACGGTAAAATTAATTAATAAAACTACTGAAGATGTTAAGGATATAGATATTAAATTAATATCGCATCCAGGGATTGTTGATTTGATAGGAGGTAAAATGAGTATTAAAAAACAAGGTTTAAAAGGAGGAACTTTATTTATTGAAATTAATAAAAAAGACTTAAATTCGTCCAAAGAAAAATTGGAAATTGGTATTTATTCTAAAGGAAAATTAATTGAAACTACCACAACTAATTTTACAGGACCATTAATAATAAAGTAATTATGAAATTAAAATTTACATGGCCAATGGGTATTATTATTGCATTGGTATCATTTATTATATTTATTTTATCCTTTGTTTATAAGGCACATTTTGTAAATAAATACGATCATCATTTGGTTTCTGAAGATTACTATAAAGACGAGCTCAATTATCAGAAAGAAATTGATCAACAAAATAAAGGAATAGCTTTAAACGAAAATATTTCTATAAAAAAAACTATAGATGGTTTGTTAATTAACTTCCCAGAAGAATTTGAACCATCAGCTATTTCAGGAACAATCTTTTTTCAACGATTGTCAAATGGTAAAATAGATTTTGAGCTTCCAATTAAACTTGAAACTAATAATTATTTAATTAAAAAGGAAACCTTAGTTCAAGGAAGGTGGGATGTTAAAATTGAGTGGAATGTTGCCGAAAATAAGTATTTGTTCAAAGAAAAAATAATGTACTAATATGCTATGGACTGCGCTGGTTTTAGGCTTAGCTGGAAGCTTTCATTGTATTGGTATGTGTGGACCGATTGCATTTGTACTGCCTGTTGATAGATCTTCTAAATCAAAATTAATATTTCAAACATTTTTATACCACTTTGGAAGAATAATAAGCTATTCTCTTATCGGTTTGTTATTTGGTTTTATAGGTAAAGGATTGTATTTGGCTGGTTTCCAGCAACGTTTGTCTGTCTTAATGGGTGTTGTAATGATTGCCATTGTTTTAATTCCCGTATCGTTATTTAATAAATATAATTTTTCAAAACCTTTATATAAAACTATAGGAAAAGTAAAGCAAAAATTGGGTTCTTACCTTACAAAGAAATCAAATAAAGCATTGTTTTTAATAGGTTTTTTTAATGGGTTTTTGCCGTGTGGATTAGTTTATATGGCACTAATTGGCTCAATTTCAACGGGTAATATAATCAATGGAGCTGTATATATGGCAATTTTTGGAATAGGTACAATTCCTTTAATGACAGGTGCAATATTTTTAGGAAATTTTGTAAATTTATCGTTAAGAAATAAAATTCAAAAAGCAATACCTGTATTTGTTGTTATTATTGGATTATTATTTATATTAAGAGGATTAGGATTAGGGATACCATATATCTCTCCTTCTGATGCAAAATTGCAAATATCAAACAATCCAGCAGATTGTATAACTACAGAAAAGGTAAAATAATATGGCAAAGACTCCAAGTTTAACAAAGGAAGATTTTGAAAAAGCATCTTCTAATAAAGAACTATTAGAAATTATTAATAAAAAGAATATTAATATAGATAAAGTTAAAGATAGAGTATTTTATGAAGATGAACTTAAAAAATTACAAATAGAGTTAGTAAAATTACAGCAATGGATTTCTAAAAATAAAAAAAGAGTTGCCATTATTTTCGAAGGTAGAGATGCCGCTGGAAAAGGTGGTAATATTAGAAGGTTTACAGAGCATCTAAACCCTAGATCTACGCGTTTAGTGGCGCTAACAAAACCTACGGAAGTTGAGCGAGGACAATGGTATTTTAGACGCTATATAAAAGAATTACCAAACTCCGGTGAAATTGTTTTTTTTGATAGAAGTTGGTATAATAGAGCAGTGGTTGAACCAGTTATGGGATTTTGTAATGAATCTCAATATGAAAATTTTATGGTACAAGTTCCAGAATTTGAACATATGCTTTGTGAAGATAATTTAATATTAATTAAATTTTGGTTTTCTATTTCTAAAGGAGAGCAATTATCTAGGTTTAATGCCAGAATTGAAACGCCACTTAAAAGGTGGAAATTTAGTCCTGTTGATAGAAAAGGGCAAGAACTTTGGGATGATTATACACATTATAAAGAACAAATGTTTAGTAAAACTCATACCAGTTATAGTCCTTGGATTATAGTTAGAGCCAATAATAAAAAAGTAGCGCGTTTAGAATGTATTCGTTATGTATTATCTCAATTTAATTACGAAGGTAAAGATAAAGCACTTACTACATTACTTCCAGATCCTAACATTATTATGAGATATCATCGTTCATCAAAACAATTAGATTAATTATGCATGAGTTTACATTAACACCAGAAAACGTAGCTATACTTAATACAAATAAAGGACTTAGAGCATTATTATCAAGAGAGCCTTATAATTTAGAAAGAGCTGTAAGATATGTTAAGTATGAAAAACGCTTAAAAAAGTTACAAATTGAATTGATAAGATTACAAACTTGGGCAATAAATGAAAACGAACGTATTATTATAATATTTGAAGGTCGTGATGCCGCTGGAAAGGGAGGTGCAATTAGACGTGCCACAGAGCGAATGAATCCAAGGCTGATAAAAAAATTGGCACTGCCTAAACCTACTGAAGATGAAAAAACACAATGGTATTTTCAGCGATATGTAAATCAATTTCCAAAAGGTGGTGAAATTGTTTTTTTTGATAGAAGTTGGTACAATAGGGCAGTTGTAGAACCTGTTAATGGGTTTTGTACGCAGGCTGAATATGATATATTTATGAATCAAATAAACGATTTTGAACGGATGATAACAGAATCTGGAATTCATTTAGTGAAAATTTATATGTCAATTTCTAAAAAAGAACAAGCAAAGCGTTTTGAAGACATTAAAAATAATCCATTAAAACAATGGAAAATGACTCCAGTTGATGAAAAAGCACAAGAGTTATGGGATGTTTATACCGACTATAAAAATAAAATGTTTGAAAAAACTGCACATAGCGCTGTTAGTTGGAAAATAATTAGAGCTAACAGAAAAACAATTGCTCGCGTAAATGCAATAAATCATATTTTAAAAAGTATTCCTTACGATAAAAACCTTGAAATTTAAAATGTAAAGGAATCATCCCTGTTTTTTGCTTTAAACTTTTCTATTCCTAAAATTGCTGTATGAAAACGAACAATGAATTAGAACTGGTTTGGAATTTTGTTAATAATACAGACCGAAATGTATTTTTAACAGGAAAAGCAGGTACAGGTAAAACTACTTTTTTACACAAATTAAAAAATGAATCTTTAAAGCGCATGGTGGTGGTTGCTCCAACCGGAGTTGCTGCTATTAATGCTAAAGGAATGACAATACATTCCTTTTTTCAAATGCCTTTTGGTCCTATTTTACCAGAAACTGAACAAAACAAATCTTCTAGTTTTAATAGAAAATTTAGCAAAACTAAAATCAATATCATTAAATCTATGGATTTATTAGTTATTGATGAGATTAGCATGGTTCGTGCAGATTTGTTAGATGGAATAGACAAAACATTAAGACGGTTTAAAAATAGCAACAAAGTTTTTGGAGGAGTTCAATTATTAATGATTGGCGATTTACAGCAATTATCTCCAGTAATTAAAGAAAGCGAGTGGCAATTGTTAAAACCTTTTTATAAAAATGGTTTCTTTTTTAGCAGTCATTCCTATCAGCAATGTAACCCTATTGCAGTTGAATTAAAACATGTGTATCGGCAAGACAATCAAAAGTTTATTGAGATTTTAAATGAAATTAGAAATAATACACTTTCAAAAGTATCAGCAGATGAATTGAACAAACGTTTTTTACCAGATTTTGTTCCAAATGAAAATGAAGGTTATATAAGTCTAACAACACACAACAACAAGGCAGAAAAAACAAACATACTAGCTTTGAATAAATTAAAAACCAAAGCACAAACTTATACAGCAAAAATTGAGAGGAAATTCCCAGAATTTTCTTATCCCAATAAAGAGGAGTTAGTTTTAAAAGTAGGTGCTCAAGTCCTTTTTATTAAAAATGATAGCGCTCCTGAAAAACGCTATTTTAATGGTAAAATAGGTAAGGTAATTTTTTTAGATAAAGATGAGGTTATTGTAAAATGCCCAAATGATGCTGCCAACATTGTGGTTAAACCAGAAATTTGGGAAAATATAAATTATACAGTAGATCCTGAAACTAAAGAAATTTCAGAAACTAGTGTTGGCTCATTTACACAAATGCCATTACGATTGGCTTGGGCTATAACCATTCATAAAAGTCAAGGGTTGACGTTTGAAAAAGCGATAATAGATGCGCAAGCCGCTTTTGCACATGGACAAACCTATGTAGCACTAAGTAGATGTAAATCTTTAGAAGGTTTGGTGCTGAAAAGCAGTATAGATTCTACACAAATTATTAGTGATAGTAATGTGATCTCATTTAATAAAAACGCAGCAGAGAACCAGCCAGATGAGCAAGTTTTACAAGAATCTAAATCAGAATTTCAATTAAATTTAATTGTAGAATTATTCGATTTTTTTAATTTTCTTAAACCTGTTTCTCGTGTTTTAGATCTTTTTTATAAAAATAGAACAAGTATTGAAGGAAATCTAGAAACAACTTTTACAAGTATAAAAGAAACAATTACAAATTTGCTAAAAATAGCGAATAGTTTTAAGATACAACTTGAAAAGTTGGCTGAACCTAAGAATGTACCAGAGACTAATAAAAATATTCAAGGACGTTTTATTAAAGCGCTTAAATATTTTAATGAACAAACTTCAAATAATATAAATGAGCCATTCAAAACGTTTAGTTATATAACAGATAATAAGGCTGTTCAAAAAGATATTGATAAACAATTAGATATAATTGAAGAACTTTTAGCTATTAAATTAAGTTATTTTAAAGGTTTATCAGAAGGATTTAACACGTTAAAGTTTTTAGAATTAAGAGCAAATGCAGTTTTTTTAACAAAAGAAACTTTAAAGAAAACTAAAACAACAGGTTTTTTCGGAACAGCAAATAAAGAACTATTTGAACGTTTACGTGAGTTAAGAGATTCCATTGCTAAAGATAATAATATGGCTCACTTTCAGGTGTTTACCCAAAGGTCTTTGTATGAAATGTGTGAAACCTTACCAACAAATAAAGAAGAACTTTTAAAAGTGAAAGGTTTTGGTAAAAAACGTGTTAAAAAATATGGTGATGCTATTTTAAAAGTTTTAGGAGATTATTGGATTGAAAATGATATTGA
The DNA here is from genome assembly GCF_014646675.1 of Lutibacter litoralis. Taxonomy (GTDB): domain Bacteria; phylum Bacteroidota; class Bacteroidia; order Flavobacteriales; family Flavobacteriaceae; genus Lutibacter; species Lutibacter litoralis. Next base: position 39,682 of record NZ_BMNS01000010.1, read on the forward strand.
AGTTTCAATTGAAAGAGAAATTTTTAAAGAAACTAAACCAAAGCAACAAAAAGGAGCTAGTAAAGAAGTCTCTTTAGAATTGTTTAAGTCTGGGAAAACTGTTTTTGAAATTGCAAAAGAAAGAGGCTTAACCGAAGCAACCATTACAGCACATCTCACGTCTTTTATAGCTTCAAAGGAAATAAAAGTCACAGATTTAATATCAGAGATTCATTATAAAGAGTTAAAAAAGATAATTCCTACAATGAATTTCGAAAATCTATCTGATCTAAAACACCAAATAGACGAAAAATATACGTATACCGATTTGCGTTTAGTTTTAATTGATTTAGAGAATTCTAGAAGCTAAGATTAACTAATCAAACTCACTTGTAAAATGCAATTTAACGGTAGGGTATTTACTTTGCGTCATTTGAATTGTAAAGGCAGAATCTGCTAAAAATACTAATTGTCCTTGTTTGTCCTTTGCTAAAAAGCGTTGTTTAACTCTTTTAAACTCTTTAAATTCTTCATTTTTAGGGTTTTCTGGATGTACCCAACAAGCTTTATGTACAGGTAAATTTTCGTAGCTACATTTTGCACCGTATTCATGCTCTAAACGGTATTGAATTACTTCATATTGAAGTGCTCCAACAGTTCCAATTATTTTTCTTCCATTTAAATCTAGTGTAAATAATTGTGCTACACCTTCATCCATTAACTGATCTAAACCTTTAAATAATTGTTTAGATTTTAAAGGATCTGCATTATTAACGTAGCGGAAATGTTCTGGAGAAAAACTTGGAATTCCTTTAAAGTTCAAAAGTTCACCTTCTGTTAGCGTATCTCCAATTTTAAAATTACCACTATCCTGTATTCCAACAATATCTCCAGGAAATGATTCTTCTACAATTTCTTTCTTTTCAGCAAAAAAGGCATTTGGACTAGAAAATTTCATTCTTTTATTTAAACGTACATGTAAATAAGGGGCATTTCGTTTAAAAGTTCCAGAAACAATTTTTATAAATGCTAATCTATTTCTATGGTTTGGATCCATATTAGCGTGAATTTTAAATACAAAACCAGCTAATGTTTGTTCTTTAGAATCTACCAAGCGTTCTTCAGCTTTTTTAGGTTGAGGCGATGGAGCAATTTCTATAAAACAATCTAATAATTCTTTAACCCCAAAATTATTTAACGCTGAACCAAAAAATACAGGTTGTTGCTCTCCCTTTAAATAGGCTTCTTTATCAAAATCAGGGTACACTTCGTGCATAATCTCTAAATCGTCACGTAAATTGTTAGCCCATTTTTCGCCAATAATAGAATCCAGTTCTGGAGTGTTGATATCTGTAAATTCCACACCCTCAGAAACAGTTTGTTTGTTATCTCCAGAGAATACATTTATTTTCTTCTCATAGATATTATAAATCCCTTTAAAGTCGTAACCCATTCCAATTGGACAACTTAGTGGACAAACCTTTAAGCCTAATTTTTGCTCAACTTCATCTAATAAATCAAAAGCATCTTTACCTTCTCTATCAAGTTTATTTATAAAAACAATCATTGGTATGTTACGCATTCTACATACTTCAACCAATTTTTCAGTTTGTTCCTCAACACCTTTTGCAACATCAATTACAACAATTACGCTATCTACCGCAGTTAAAGTTCTAAACGTATCTTCAGCAAAATCTTTATGACCAGGGGTATCTAAAATATTTATTTTTTTGTCTTTATATATAAAAGCTAAAACAGAAGTAGCAACAGAAATACCACGTTGACGCTCAATTTCCATAAAATCGGAAGTAGCACCTTTCTTAATTTTATTATTTTTTACGGCTCCAGCTTCTTGTATTGCACCACCAAATAACAATAATTTTTCTGTTAACGTTGTTTTACCAGCATCTGGATGGGAAATAATACCAAAAGTTCGTCTGCGTTGTATTTCTTTTAAAAAACTCATTTATAAAATTTTGAGGTGCAAATATAAGATTTTCTTATTGAAATTTTGAAGTATTAAATAATTCAAAATTTAAGAGTTTTTTCAATTTTTTAATCCTTCAATTTTGAATATACTTTTTGTAAATTTGCGTTAATTCTAAATATTATGAAAGAAGAACAAGTTATATTAGTAAACGAGAACGATGAACAAATTGGTTTAATGCCTAAAATGGAAGCTCATGAAAAAGCCGTTTTGCATAGAGCATTTTCAGTTTTTGTATTTAATGAAAAAAATGAATTAATGCTGCAACAACGTGCAGCTGATAAATACCATTCCCCATTATTATGGACAAATACCTGTTGTAGTCACCAGCGAGATGGAGAAAGTAATTTGGAAGCTGGAAAAAGACGTTTGCAAGAAGAAATGGGTTTTGTTTGTGAGTTGGAAGAAAAAACATCTTTTATTTACAAAGCTCCTTTTGATAACGGGTTAACCGAGCACGAGTTAGATCATATTATGGTTGGAAGTTATTCGAAAAATCCAGTTATAAATAGGGAAGAAGTTGAGAGTTTTAAGTGGATGACATTAGAGGAAGTGAAAGATGATATTACCTTAAACCCTCAAATCTATACAGAATGGTTTAAAATTATTTTTGAAAAGTTTTATAGCTTTATTAAACAATAAATATGAAAGTAACAGTTAATAGAAAGGCTCATTTTAATGCTGCTCATAGATTGTACAATGCAGATTGGACTGACGCAAGAAATGCCATAGTTTTTGGTAAATGCGCGAATCCAAATTACCACGGACATAACTATGAACTAATTGTTGCTGTAAAAGGAGACATACATCCAGAAACTGGATTTGTTATGGATATGAAAGTTTTAAAGCAATTAATTGAAACTGAAATTGAAGCGCAGTTTGATCATAAAAATTTAAATGAAGAAGTTCCGGAATTTAAAACATTAAATCCAACAGCGGAAAACATTTCTGTTGTAATTTGGAATAAATTGCGAAATAGAATTGATAAAAATCTTGAATTATCGGTAACACTTTATGAAACTCCAAGAAATTTTGTAACCTATTCAGGTGATTAAAGTTCAAAAATATTTTGAATTTTAGTTAAAACTAAAGTTCTTTAAAGATTATAAAATACCGTAATTAACTTATTATAAATTAATTACGGTATTTTGCATTTTGCTACTTTGGTGTTTTACAAGTTTTTATTCCCAAAATAGAATATAATGGACAAAAATTAAATAATACTGTTAGTAATAATACAATTCCTACAGCCATTAAAACAATTGCAAGCATTCCTGTAATAATATTTGTGTAGTATAAAACTACTATTGCTAAAGCAATTAAAATTCGAACTAATTTGTCTGCATTTCCTACATTTTTTTTCATTGTATATAAATTAAAGTATTAGTTTACTTAATTGATAGTACAATTTAAGATAAATATTATAAAATATTTAAAATAAACTAGTCTTTTTTCTGTTTGTTTAATTCATCTTGCAGTCTTCGCATTACTTTTTGTTCACGCTCTAAAGCTTTTTTTCTGTGCTCTTCATATTCATCTTCAACTTCTTTTAAATTGCTTTTGGTTTGTTTTGTAATACTAATACTTTGTTTAAATTTAGAAATAAAGAATAAAAGAAATAGCACTAAACCTCCAATTATAGAAAGCATAATTGTTTTAAACAAACCTTTTTCAAAGTCAATTCCTAAAAATGAAATTGTAGATATTTGGGTTTTTAATGTGGTTATTTCATTTTTAGAAGTACTTAACGAAGTATTTAAACTATCAATAATTTGCTTTTGGTTATTTATAGTATTTGTAGCATTTAAAATTTCTTCTTTTGAAGCTAATATAGAATCGTTAATATTTGATTTTAATTTTAATAACCAATTTAATTTAACAACTTTATAATCTTGATATTTATTTGAATTTTTTATTAAATTTTCGAACTGATTGTCTACAGAACCAGAGTCAATAAATTTTTTGGTTGTTTGACCCTGTACCTTGGAAAGAATAAAAAATAAGGTTAGGGTTAATAATAAATGTGTTTTCATTAGTTAATAAGTTTGATTTGATTTTGGAGTTAAAACTACTTGTTATTTATGTAATAAACTTCTAATTCGTTTAAATATTGTTCCTTTAATGTATCATTTATAAAAGAATATTTAAATGAATTTTTTGCTAACTGGTAAATTTCGTGTTTTGTTAAATTTAAAGCAGCTTGTATTTCAAAATAATTCTTATTTATATTACCTCCAAAATAGGCAGGATCGTCGGAATTTATAGTAACTTTTAAGCCGAGGTCTAGCATTTTTTTAAGTGGATGATCTTTTAAATCTGTTACTACTTTTAAGGCTTTATTAGAAAGCGGACAAACGGTTAAAGCAATATCACGATTTAATATTTCACTAATTAAATTGCTATCTTGTAAAGCATTATTGCCGTGATCTATACGTTCTATTTTTAAAATATCTAAAGCTTCCCAAACGTACGTTGCAGTTCCTTCTTCACCTGCATGTGCCACAGGAATATATCCTTCTTTTATAGATGCCTCATATACATTCTTAAATTTAGAAGGCGGATTTCCTAATTCTGACGAATCTAGACCTACAGCAGTAATTTTATCTTTAAAAGGAAGTGATTGTTCTAATGTTTTAAAAGCATCCTTTTCAGATAGATGACGTAAGAAACTCATTATTAGCAAAGAAGTAATGGCTAATTTTTTTTCACCATCTTTACAAGCTTTAGTAATACCAGAAATTACCGTTTCAAAAGAAATACCTCTTTCGGTGTGTGTTTGTGGATCGAACATTATTTCCGTATGTCTCACATTTTGTGCGGCACAACTTTTTAAATAGCTAAACGTTAAATCGTAAAAATCTTGAGCTGTAACTAAAACTGCTGCGCTTTGATAGTAGATATCTAAAAAATCTTGTAAATAATTAAAATTATATGCTTTTTTAATCTCTTCAATAGATTTATATGGAATTGTTATATTATTTCTTTTAGCAATTTCAAACATTAATTCTGGCTCAAAAGAACCTTCAATATGTAAATGCAATTCAGCTTTGGGTAAATTTTTAATAAATTTTTTCATGCAGCAAAAATACTTAATTCAAATTATTTTAATTTCATTTTGTTGAAAATTTAAAAAACCTGAAGATTGGAAGATAACAAATAGCAAAATAAACCTATTAAAGTAGTTGTTAAATTTATTAATAGGTTTATTTATAGTAAATTAAAATTTATGACGCTTTTGAAATGTGTTTTTTTAAAGGAAATTTAAAAATAGCTTTACAGATAATGTTATCTTGATGTTTATTGTTTCTACTTACAGTTACGGCAATATGTAATTCAAAGTCGTTTAGTTTTTTAATTTGAGAGTTTAAAACTAAGTCATCTTTTAAATAGGCATTTTTTAAAATTTCAATTTTATACAAGTTAGCTATTGGATACACAATATCTTCATATTTAGCGATATTTTCTTTTACAAAATCTTCCATTCTAGCATATAAAACAGCCGGTAATAAAGCGTTGTTTTTATTAATATCTTTGTTAGTTACTATAAATTTATTTTTTTGTTTTGTACTAATTACTTCAGAGGTTTTCATAAGAATTATATTTAAGGGATTCATTTATAAGGTATGGTTACTAATCTTACAGTTGGTTTATGATTTAATTTTTTAAGTGCGTAGAAAAAATTAAAATAGATTTGTTGATAGCGCTGAATTTGTTTCATAATTATTGTTTTAAAAGTTAATTTATCTAAATAAAAAAAGGTGCTTTTGTAAAAAGCACCTTTTAATTTTTTAATATTAAAATTTATATTTAAGTTTTAATAAATGTGCTTTCGGGTATGTAAATATGTTGAAGTTGACTATTGCGTTTGGCATAAAAACTACAACTCAAGTTGGTGCTTGAGAAATTTTCCGTAATTACGGATTGTAAAAATTGATATGTTTGAACAAATAGTTTCATAATGTTACCCAAAAATATGAAATAAAAATGTTAAAAGAAGAAATTTAGTATTAAATTAAAGTTAAATGGTGCTTTTCATGTAAATTTGCAGTTATAAATAAATACAATTATTATGGCGAGTATAAAAAATTTAAAAAAAGATATTAATTATGTCTTAGGAGATATAATTGAAGAGTGTTACACTTGGGAAATTTTAAATCCAAAAGCAGATAAAAAAGCAACTGAAGCTATTATTGATGAAGCAATCGAATCTTTTGATAATTTAATTGAAAAAGTGAATGCAAAAAACGTTGAAAACAACAAAGCGCATTTTAAAGCAATAAATAATGAGTTAGAGGAAACAGCTCATAAATTATTGGATAAAATAAACAAATTATAAGTTTTTCTTTTAACAAGAATTTACCTTTTTAATATTTTTAAGTTTGGTTTATTTTTACTAAATTAGTACAATAATTAATACTATTAATACGTTCTTAATTTTACCAACTAAAAATTTTTAATTTATGGCCAGAGCAATGTTTGAGTACACAAAAACTGTACTCGAAAAAGTTAGCTTTAATTTAGAATTATTTAAAAAAGAATTAGAAAAAGCAGTTAAAAGACTGTTGCCTTATGAGGTTAAAGAGTTGTACTTTTGGTTACAGGAGTTTACTCAAAATAAACCAGATCTTAATAAGTGCCTTCTTCTAGTTGAAACTAACAAAAGGAGTCTTTAGACTCCTTTTTTTTGTGCTATAGGACTAATAATTTTAACATCGTTAAACGCAATAACACCTCTGATTAATCCATCTATTAAGTTTTTTAACGCTTCAATTAAATGCACTTTTAGATGTGATTTATGATAAATAATGCTCACTTCACGTGCTGGTGCAGGAACTTTAAACTCTTTCAGAAATTTTTTATCTTCATTATTTAAATCCAAGGTTTGTAAATATGGTAATAAGGTCATTCCCAAACCTTCTTTAGAAAGCTTTATAAGTGTGTTAAAACTACCGCTATGTAATTGAAAGTTTTGTGTTTTAGTGCCAAAAGCATTGCATAAGTTTAGTATATTATCTTTAAAACAATGTCCATCTTCAAGTAGTAAAATATCATCAATATCTAAGTTTTCTACATCTAAAGTTTCTAAAGTACTTAATCGATGTTCGGTTGGAACAAAACCAATAAAAGGCTCATAATATAACACACGTTCTTTTATATTCTCATTTTCAAGGGGAGTGGCAGCAATGGCAACATCTATATGTCCATCACTTAATTTTTTTACTATTTCTTCTGTTGTTAATTCTTCAATCTTTAAATTAATTTTAGGATATTTTTTTATAAATGATTTTAAAAATATAGGTAATAATGTTGGCATTATTGTAGGTATAATTCCCAATTTAAAATCACCACCAATATATCCTTTTTGTTGGTCTACAATGTCGTTAATTCTATTACTTTCATCAACTATTATTTTTGCTTGCTCAACAATTTTTTTACCAACGTCGGTTAATTGAATTGGTTTCTTATTTCTGTTAAAAATTTTTGTCTCAAGGGCTTCTTCAAGTTTTTGAATTTGCATACTCAACGTTGGTTGTGTTACAAAACAGTGCTCTGATGCGATTGTGAAATTTTGGTGTTCTGCTACTGCTAAAACATATTTTAATTGGGTAATTGTCATTGCTATAAATTTTTACGATAAAGATATTAAAACTATCGATAATGATTATAATAAATAGCGTTTTTTTTTGAATAATTTTGAAGTATTAAAATAATTTTAAATAGAAAAAAAATGAATACAACAAGTATTGGATTAAAGAAGCACGAAGCTGAAAATTTGACAGTAAGTTTGAATGATTTATTAGCAAACTTTCAAATATATTATCAAAGTTTAAGAGGATTGCATTGGAATATTAAGGGAAAATCCTTTTTTGAATTGCACGTAAAATTTGAGGAGTTTTACACAGACTCTCAAGAAAAGATAGACTTAATTGCAGAAAGAATTTTAACTTTAGGAGGCACTCCATTACATACTTTTAACGATTATGTAAATTTAGCAAAAGTTCCGGTAGGAAAAAATATAACTAATGATGTAGAATCTGTACAATTAGTAGTTACATCTTTATCTGAATTGTTAAAAATTGAGCGCGCTATTTTAAATGAATCTGATGAAGCAAATGATGAAGGAACAAACTCTATGATGAGTGATTTTATTGTGGAGCAAGAAAAAACGATCTGGATGTTAAATGCTTGGTTAAATTAAAACATAACTTAAATTAAAAAAGCCGTTTTCAACTCTTGAAAACGGCTTTTTTAATTAGTAAATATCCCAAAATTTTCGATGTTTATTAAGCTCTTCTTCCTGACGTTTAAATTCTTCAACAGGACCAACTTTTAACATTGATGGATCTTGTTCAATTTCAATCTCAATTTTTTTTACTATTTCTTCAACGGTTTCATTTTCATAATCAATTTCCATTGCAGGTTTAATTACCATTGATTGTAGAATATTTCGTTTTTTAATTAACAAGCCTTTTTTATCAAAAGAACGTCTAAAACCGTCTATAACAATTGGTATTACAATAGGTTTGTAGGTTTTAATAATATGTGCAGTTCCTCTTCTAATAGGTTTAAAAGGTTTAGTAGTTCCTTGGGGAAATGTAATTACCCAACCATCATCTAAGGCTTTTTTAATATTACTTATATCAGACATTTTTACTTGTCTATTCACATCTTTTCCTGCACTTCTCCAAGTTCTATCAATTGAAATGGAACCAGCATATGCAAAAATCTTAGGCAAAAGACCAGATTTCATAGTTTCTGAAGCAGCAATATAGTAGATGTTTAGTTTTGGTTGCCAAATATATCCTATATTTTTAATAGAATCGTCTCTTCCTTTTAAAGCAGCATTAAACACATGAAACATAGCGGCTACATCTGCAAAATAGGTTTGGTGGTTTGATACAAATAATACGTTTCTTTCTGGAAGATCTCTTATAATATCAGATCCTTCAATTTGAAGGTTGTTAAATCTTCGGTATCTTCCATGAGAAACAATTCCGAAAAAGCGAATCAGCCATTTTTTTAAAAATAAAATATGGCCGAAAGGATTCCTTTTAAAAATTGGCATTTAGTTGGTTTTGGTTCTTACAAATTTAGTAAAAAAAATATTATATAGTTCTTATTAATTCTTTGATTTCGCTTAGCATCATAGCTGTAGCACCCCAAACATTATAATTATTTAATTTAAAGCAAGGTACGATAATATTTTTAGCATAAGAAGTCGACAATCTTGTAGTACTAATTACAGAATCACATAATAAATCTGAAAGTTTTACTTCAATTAAAGCTTCAACTTCATAATTTTTAGTGAATTTTGGTGTATAATTTATATAACCTAAAAAGGGCGTTACAATAAAATTACTTGGAGGAATATAAACATCTGTCATTTCTTTAAAAATCGAAATGTCCTTTTCAATAATTCCAACTTCTTCTCGAGCTTCTCTTAAAGCAGTATTTTTTAAGCAAATATCTTTGCGGTCTATTTTTCCGCCGGGAAAACTTATTTGTGCAGAATGAACACCTTTATAACTTGCCCTAAGTGTTAATAGAAAGTTTAACGTTCCACTTTCACTTGGGTAAAAGATAACTAAAACGGCCGCCTTTTTAGTATTTTGTGGATTTATTTTTTGTTCAGAAAATTGTTTTCTAATTTCAGGAGCCAATTTAAATTGCGCTTCCAAACCACCAATCTTTGCTTTTGATAGTAGTTGAATTTGCTTTTTAAAAATTGAAAACTCCATATTACTCTTTCGTATAAAATGTTGGCAAAGACAATTTAAATTTTACAGCAACTAATCTAATTGCAATTATTAAAAAAGTTGTAGAAACATAAATTACAGCATTATTTACATTAAAATTATGTAAAATTAAAAAAACAATTGAGCCTAAAACGCAGGCAGTTGCATAAATTTCTTTTCTAAAAATTACAGGAATTTCGTTGCATAAAATATCTCTAATAACTCCTCCAAATGATGCTGACATAGTAGCTATTGAAATTATAATTATTGGATGAAAGTTTGCATTCAATCCAATTTCTGTTCCCATAATGGTATACAAACCTAATCCAATACTATCAAATAAAAATAGCGATTTGTTTAAATATTTTAATTTTTTTCTAAAAATAATAGCAATGAAATAAGAAGCAACAATAAAATAAATCACATCTGTGTTTTTCATCCAAAATACAGGTTGCGCTCCAATTAAAACATCTCTCAAGGTTCCACCACCAACAGCTGTTGCAAAGGCTATTATAAATACGCCAAACGGATCCATTTTTTTTCGCATTGCCATTAACGATCCTGAAATTGCAAATGCAATAATTCCTATAATATCTAAAAAGTAAAAAAGCGTCATTACATTTGTTGGGTTAAATAATTATAATCTTTAATAACAATATCAATAAAATCAACAGCATTTAATTCAGAATTAATTCCTGTAATTTCAATAATTTTTAATTTAAGTTTTAAAAGCATTTTGTGGTTGCTACTTTTCTTAGCTTTTAAAAATAACTCTTTAATAGTTTGTATGTCTTTGTCATTTAGCATGGTAACCTGCGGAAAAACAGGTGTATATTCTTCTGGAATATCAACAGCTAAAGTACTATTTATTGAAACTAATTTTTTTTCTGAAATAACTGTAGTTCCAGCAGCAATATCTCCAAGTCTTTGTCCTTTTCCATTTAATAAAATTGTAAGTAAAGCAATAGATCCAGATGCCAGCGTTATATCTATTAAACGTAATATCCACCTAATTAAATAGCTTCCAAAAGTTGGTTTAGAACCATCTATTTTTGTAACCCTAATTTTACAAAAGAATTTTCCGGGAGTTTGACCATTATTTAATGTTTCAAAAAATAAACTATAAAAAAATACGGGTAAACTAATTAGCGTGTATAAAACATATAAGTTTTCAGAATCTAAATATCCTAAAGCATTTAAAATAAAGAAAATTAAAGCATAATAAGCTCCAATAATTAACATATCAATTAAAAATGCACTAATTCTTGTGCTTAAAGGCGCAACATTTTGTTGAATAGTAATATTTTGTGCCGTTTCTATTTTAAAATTGTCCATTTTTAATGATTAATCCCTTTGGTTGATACAATTGTATTTTTTACATTCGTTAACTCAAAAATTCAATAAAATTAATTGCTATATTGAAGCAGCAAAAGTATAAAAAATGCGTGAAGCATCATTTGTAAAAAGAAATAAAAATAAATGGCTCTTATTTGAAGATGTTCTAGACAATAAAGAACAAATTTCCCCAGATAAGTTATCCGATCTATATATTGAAATTACAGATGATTTAAGCTATGCAAAAACTTTCTATGCCCAAAGTAATACAGTCGTTTATTTAAATGCAATAGCTTCAAAAGCGCATCAGAAAATTTACAAAACAAAAAAAGAAAATAAAAACAGACTCTTAAAATTTTTTAAAACAGAATTTCCTCTTGAATTTGTAAACTATCATAAACAACTATTAATTGCATTTGTAACTTTTTTATTTTTTGCATTAGTTGGTGCATATTCGGCTGCTAACGACGGAGATTTTGTACGCTTGATCTTAGGAGATAATTATGTAAATATGACCCTAGAAAATATTGCTTCTGGAGATCCAATGGCGGTGTACAAAAAAATGGGAGAAGGAAACATGTTTATTATAATTACTTTAAATAATATTAAAGTGGCAATGACAGCATTTGTTTTTGGAATGTTGTTTTCTGTAGGAACTTTGTATGTTATGATGCAAAACGGAATTATGTTAGGTTCTTTTTTATATTTTTTTTACGATAAAGGCCTACTTTGGGAATCGTCTAGAACTATATGGATACACGGAACTATAGAAATTTCGGTAATTATAATTGCGGGTTGTGCAGGTTTAGTTTTAGGAAACGGTCTGCTATTTCCAAAAACATATTCCAGATTAACTTCTTTTAAACAAAGTTTTAAAGCAGGATTAAAAATTATGGTTAGTACAATACCATTTTTTATTGTAGCCGGATTTTTAGAAGGTTTTGTAACACGCCAGACACAAATGCCAGATTGGTTAGCAATTCTGATTATTCTAACTTCATTTTTAGTAGTTGTTTACTATTATGTAATTTATCCAATAAAAATAACGAATCAACAAAAATTAAATGGAAACAAATAACTTTATAGAGTTTAAAAAGGAGCGTGATTTAGGTGCAATTATTACCGATACTTTTAAATTTATTCGAGAAAATTGGAAAGAATATTTTTTAACTGTTTTGAAAATAGTTGGACCAATTTTGTTAGTTGGACTGGTAGTTTTAGTATTATATATGTTTACAATGTCAGATATTTTTAGCGAAATAGATAAGATAGATGCTAATCCAATTGGTTTTTTATCAAATATATTTTCTTGGATTTTTGTACTTATGTTTGTGTATGTTTTAATGTACACCTTATTATCTATGTCTTCATTGTATTTTATAAAATCATATATAGAACATAATGGAAAGCCGATTTTTTCTGAAGTAAAAGATAATGTACTGAAAAATATTTGGAAGTTTTTAAGATTGGGTTTTCTAGTTACACTAACAACACTGTTTGGAATGGTATTTTGTTATTTGCCAGGAATTTATTTACTTACGGTTTTGTCTTTAGCCACCTCAATTATGGTTTTTGAAGATAAAAACATTGGAGATACTTTTTCACATTCATTTACACTTATAAAAGGCGAGTGGTGGAATACATTTGGAGTTTTAATTGTGGTTTGGATTTTGTTGATGATGTTAAGTCAAGCGTTTTCCATTCCAGCAATTATTTATCAATTTATAAAAATGGGTACCGTAATGGGCGGAGACGATCCAACTGAAGTATTTTCAATTTTTAAAGACCCTATTTATTTGGCATTAAATATTGGCTCCTATATTTTTCAGTTTATTTTATATTCAATTCCGTTAATTTCAACAGTTTTTATTTATTTCGATTTAAATGAACAAAAAAACTTAACGGGTACTTTTGAGAAAATTGAAAGTTTAGGAACATCTAACACAGAAGAATAATTAATGCGAAAAATTCTATTTTTTATACTTTTTTTAAGCTTTTCGTTGGGTGTTTTCGCACAAACGGATTCACTTTCTGTAAAAAAAGACAAAAATAGTATTGTTCAAAAAAAGTTTGATGCTAAGGCTTTAGAGAAGTACAAAACAGATAAAGATTTTGATTATTCAGAAAATGAAGTAGCAAAAGATCCAACATTAATTGAACGTTTATTTAATTGGCTAATTAGACAGTTATTACGTTTTTTAGAATGGATTTTCGGAGTTAAATATGCAAAAGGCATATTTGGAACTTTACTAAAGATAATACCGTATATAATTGTAGGTTTTTTATTATTTTTATTAATTAAATTCTTTTTAAAAGTCAACTCTAATTCAATAGTTTCTAGTGCTTCAAACAGACCTATTGTGTCTATAACTGAAGATGAAGCTTTAATAAAACACAAAGATCTTTTAAAGTTAATTGAACGAGCAATTGAACAAAAAAACTACAGATTGGCAATTCGGTTTTATTATTTAAATATAATTAAACAATTAGAGGATAACGAGTTGATAACTTGGGAACAACAAAAAACGAATGAAGATTATATTCAAGAAATCTCTAAAAAAGAAATAAAATCATCTTTTAAAGACTTAACCAGGTTATACGATTTTGTTTGGTATGGAAATTTTGAAATTGATGAAACTAAATTTGTAAAAGTTGCTGCAAATTTTGAAGCAATAATTAATTTAATAAATAGCAAATAAGTTGGATAAAAAAACTAAAATATATGCTGTGCTATTTGTGCTCTTAATTTTTGGATATATCTATCTGGAGAGTACAAAAAAGCAACCTATAAATTGGTTTCCAAGTTTTGTTGCGAAACATAAAATTCCTTTAGGAACTTATGTTTTAAATAAAGAATTATCATCTATATTTCCTTCAAACAATATAGAAACTGTCGCAATTCCTCCATATGTATATTTGCAAGATTCCACTAGAACAGGTACTTATTTTTTTGTAGATGAGGCGCTGAATTTTGGTGATGCCGAATTTTTACGTTTATTAAAATTTGTTGCTCGAGGTAATGATGTATTTATTTCTACTCACGGAATGAACATCGACACCTTAAATTTTGAAACTGAACGTTTAGTTAGTAAAAATCTTGATGAAAAAGTGTTTTTTAAGCAACTAAATAAAGCATTTAAAGGAATAGAATATTCATATGACCGCCCCTTTATAAATCAAGTTTTTACTAAAATTGATACCCTAAATACAACGGTTTTAGGTATAACAGGTTATATAAATGCAAATGAAGAACGTACTGAAGAAGGAATTAATTTTGTAAAACATTCCTATGGAAAAGGGAATTTTTACTTGCATACTTTTCCAGAGGTTTTTACAAATTATAACACTTTACACGAAATAAATCACCAGCATACTGCTAATATTTTATCATATTTAAGAGAAGATATTCCAATTTTATGGGATGCTTATTATAAAACTGGAAAAAGTAAAATCACTTCGCCTTTGCAGTATTTATTGGGGTCAAAACATTTAAAATGGGCGTATTATATGGCGTTAATTGGTATCTTAGTCTTTGTGATTTTTGAAGGAAAAAGAAAACAACGAAGCATTCCAATTATAACACCATTAAAAAATCAGACGGTGGCTTTTACACGTACCATAGCAAATATGTATTTTGAAAAGCAAGAACATAAAAATATTGCAGAACATAAGATTAGTTATTTGTTAGAATTTATTAGAGTTAAATTACACATTCAAACAATTAAAATAGATGCAGTTTTTTACGAGAATGTAGCTTTAAGAAGTGGTAATTCTTTAGAAGATGTTGAAAAATTATTCAAGTTTTGTGATGCAATTCATTTAAAAAATCAAATTACAAACGAAGAACTTATTAAGTTAAATTCACTAATAGAAAAATTTAAAAAAACAATTCAATATGGAAAGTAACGATTTGAATTTTGAAAATAGAATAGATTTAGAAAAGCTAAAAAATGCGGTAACTGAAATTAAGGCAGAATTAGGTAAAATTATTGTTGGCCAAGAAAACTTTATAGATTTATTAATAGTTGCATTGTTCGCAGATGGTCATGTGCTTATTGAAGGTGTTCCAGGTGTTGCAAAAACAATAACCGCAAAATTATTAGCAAAAACAATTGATACGGGTTTTAGTAGGTTACAATTTACACCAGATTTAATGCCTAGCGATGTATTAGGTACTTCGGTATTAAATATGAAAACTTCTGAATTTGAATTTAGAGAAGGTCCTATTTTTTCAAATTTGGTATTAATAGATGAAATAAATAGAGCACCGGCAAAAACCCAAGCTGCGTTGTTTGAGGTTATGGAAGAGCGTCAGATTTCTATAGATGGACATACATATAATATGAAACCACCATTTATGGTTTTGGCAACTCAAAATCCGATAGATCAGGAGGGTACTTATGCATTGCCAGAAGCACAGTTAGACCGATTTTTATTTAAAATAGATGTTGGTTATCCTAATCTAGATGAAGAAATTTTAATAATTAAAACACATCAAGATAGAAAAGGAACCTTGCCACAAACGTTAATTAGTGCATTGCTTTCGGAAGCTGATTTATTAAATTATAAAAATAAGATATTTGAAGTATTAGTTGAAGAAAAAATTATAAAATATATTGCTCAAATAATTACAAAAACCAGGAATCATCCACATTTGTATTTAGGCGGTTCTCCTAGAGCAAGTATCGCAATTTTAAATGCATCAAAAGCGCATGCAGCAATAAACGGACGTGATTTTGTAATTCCAGAAGATATTAAAAAAGTATTGTATCCTGTTTTACGTCATAGATTAATTTTAACTCCAGAACGTGAAATGGAAGGAATGACTACTGATAAAGTTATTGAAATGATTGTGCAATCTGTTGAAGTCCCTAGATAATTAATAATTTAAAAGTAACAAAGTTATAAATTGAAAACCATTAGAAATATATACATACACCAACGCTTTTTTGTTTATTTAGGCATAATTTCTGCGTTATTTTTGGTTTCGTATTGGATTCCGCTTTTGTATAGTTTGGCATGGATTTTTGTTACAATTATTTCAGTCTTGTTTTTTAGTGATATTTACATCTTATTTGCAAATAATAAAGGTTTAAATGCAAGTAGAATTTTGACCGAAAAGTTTTCAAATTCAGATGAAAATCCAGTTTCAATTACCGTTAAAAACAATTATAAATTTAATATTGAAGCTAAAATAATTGATGAACTTCCAAAGCAATTTCAAAAAAGGAATTTTGAACATATTGTAAATTTAACCCCTGTTGAAAATTATAATTTCGAATATGAAGTTACACCAGTTGAAAGAGGTGAATACCATTTTGGAAATTTAAATATTTTTGTTTCTTCACCTTTAAAAATTGTAGCAAGACGCTATAAATTTCAAGAAAATGAAATGGTTGCTGTTTATCCATCTTATATTCAAATGAAAGAATATGAGTTTTTAGCAATGAGCAATCGTTTAACCGAATTCGGTTTAAAAAAAATAAGAAGAATAGGACATACTTTAGAGTTTGAACAAATTAAAAATTATATTGCTGGAGACGATGTTAGAACTATAAATTGGAAAGCAACTGCAAAGCGCTCACAATTAATGGTAAATCAATATCAAGATGAAAAATCGCAACCTATTTATTCTATTATAGATTTGGGCAGAGTAATGAAAATGCCTTTTGAAGAGTTAAAATTATTGGATTATGCGATAAATTCTACCTTGGCTTTTTCAAATATTGCACTTCGAAAAAATGATAAAGCAGGTTTAATAACTTTTGCTAAAAAAGTTGACACCATTGTTGCTGCAAGTAATAAAAAAACGCATTTAAATATTATAAATGAAGCATTGTATAATGTTACAACTAAGTTTACTGACGCCGATTTCGGATATTTATATGCTGTAATTAAACGGAAAATCACTCAACGTAGTTTATTAATTTTATACACTAATTTCGAGCATATTTCATCTTTAAAACGTCAATTACCGTTTTTAAAAGCCATTTCTAAACATCATTTGTTAGTTGTTGTATTTTTTGAAAATACAGAACTTGATAAGTTAATAAAAGATAATGCAGAAGATATTCAAACAATTTACCATAAAACAATTGCAGAAAAATTTGCTTATGAAAAAAGGTTAATAGTAAAAGAACTAGAACGCAATGGCATATATGGAATTCTTACAAAGCCTAAAAACCTTACCGTTAATGTTATTAATAAATATCTAGAGTTTAAAGCAAAAGGATTTATTTAAAATTCTGTAGATTAAATTTTTAGTAAGAACAAATTCTAATGGAGTCTTTCTAATATTTAAAATTATTATATTAGACAGAGATTTTAAAAGCGTTGGAAAAGCGAAAAAAATGAATTTCTTTCTTTCGTTTTTGCCCGTTCCATTAATAGGAAATTATATGCTACTTAAATATACGATACTTAGAGAAAAAATCGCTTTGAAGCCTTCTACTCAAAAGTACTTTATCCTTATTTTTAAGTATTAAAAGATTATCATTTGGAAAAATTGAATCTACCATATTTAGGTTCACCACATAATTACGATGTGTTTTTATAAATTTCTCTGGAGGTAAATCTTTTAACATTTGTGTAAGAGAAATTTGCAATATAAAGTTTCCGCTTTCAGTAATCATTTTACAATACTGACCATCAACGGTAACATAAAATATTTGATCGAAAGTAATTTTAACTAGAGAATTATTTTTTTTCACAAAAAAACAATCGTTGCAAAAAACTGTTTTCTTTTCAGCAAATGCTCCGTGTTGTTCAGCAAATTTTTCTATTGCCAATTCAATTGAAAACAAAAGCTCAAATTTATTAAACGGCTTTATTAAATAATTAAATGGTTGTGTATTTTTAGCATTTTTAAAAATATCCTGTTCTATGGAACTTGTTAAAAAAATAAAAGGTTTTTGTTTAGTTGAATTGTTTATTTCATTTGCGAATTCAATTCCTTCAGGATTATCACCTATAAAAATGTCAATAATGGCTATATCAAAATCTAATTGATTTATTTGTTGAACCCCATCTTTTAAATTATTGCTAATACCTACAATTTCAAATTCATTTTTTGGTAATGATGCCTTTAGTTGTGCAACATCATTTTTATTGTCTTCAAAAAGTAATACATTAATCATTTTAAGTTGTTTTATATTTGTTTAATGTTACTGATACTATGGTTCCCTTCCCTTTAATGCTTTTTATATCGAAACTGCCTTCATTTTTTTTTGCCAAAACTTTGCATAATCTTAATCCAAGTCCCGTACCAATATTTCCTGAAACATCTTTGTTGGTTTGATTAACTTTACTAGAATGCTCATTTTTAGCATTTTGGTCAAATCCTATACCTTGATCTTTCCAGTGAATTGTACAAGTGTTTTCTTTACAATTGGAACTTACATGCATTTCACTTTTTGGATGCGAAAACTTAATTGCATTGTCTAAAATATTTCTAAATAATATTTTTAATGAATTTAAATCGGCTTCAACAAAAACAGATGAATCAACTTTGTTTTTAAATTTAATTTCCTTTTCTTCTAATTGAAAAATATAATCAAAATGAACCATATTAATAATACTTTCAACATGCAATTTTTCTTTACTAAATAATAGCTCTTGTTTGTTTCCAATTACCCAATGTAATGTATTATCAATTAACAAATGTGTCCTTTTTGAAAGTTGGAAGCTTTCTAAAATTAGCTGTGTTGCTTTTTCCTTTTCATTGTTAACTGGTTTTAGTATTTCTATAGCACTCATTAATTTATTTTTTAATAAACCAATAGGTGATTTAAGATCGTGTGTTATAATAGAAAATAATCTGTCATTCGTTTCAACTAACTCTACTAATTCATCTTTTTGAGTAGAAATTATACTGTTCTTTTTCCCAATTTTAAGGTTTGAAAAAAAACTTAAAATGATAAGTATTAAAAAAGAAACGGCAATACTAGCATAAATAATATTTTTTAATTGTGCAGTTTGTAAGCGTTCCTTTTGAAGTTCGCTAGTTAATTCAAGAGTTTTTATCTCTTTGTCCTTAACGGCTACTGTTATTTCTTTGTCTTTTTCGGCTAGTTTCCATACTTGATCTTTATTCCAAATACTATCTTTAATTTTTTCAAAGTTCTTTCTATAATTTAAAGATTTTTCGTAATTCTTATTATTTTCTTCAACAATAGCTAAATTCAGATATGCGTTTTGTAAGAGAGGAAGATTTGTGGTTTTTTCAGCAAAAGCTAAGCCTTTTTCAAAATATGATAAGGCAATAGCATCTTTATACTGAACATAATATAAGTTTGCTAAATCTAAACAAGATCTCGCTAAACCTAAAGTATCTTTAGCTTGCTCGCTCAAAACAAAACTTTCTTTTAAATTAATTTCTGCTTTGTCAAATTTTTGTAAATGTAAATAGCTGACTCCCAAGTTGTGAACATTAATTCGGCTATTCTCTGAATTTTTATTTTTATAAGATTTTTTCCAGTCTTCTAAAATTTTTACAGCCTTATTAAACTCCTTTTGCTCAATATATATTTTACCAAGAATAGTATAAACAATTGCTACATAAGGATTCTTAATTTTTTCTCCAATCAGTATAGCTTGTTGTAAATTTTCTTCAGCAGCATCGTATAAAGCCTTTTCGGTTAATACACGACCTTTTAAAACATAAAGAATAAAATTTATATGCTGTTCATTAAAAGTTTTATCCTCAATTAGCTTTGTTGCATAAATGTAGGTAGAATCAATTTTACCTTTTTCGAAAAATTCATGAGCAGAGTGAAAATCTTTAAAACCATTAGTTTTTGACTCAATAATTGAATTATTACAAACTAAACATGCTTTTTTTACTTCTTCATTGAATTTATCAATTGTTATCTCTTGGCTCTGAACAATTGCTGAAAAATAAAAAAATAGTATAGAAAATAATAATTTGAATCTTAAATTAAGACTAAAATATGAGGTCATATCAGTTGGGTTAGGGGGGTAAAATAACTTATGAATTCATTTTTTGAATTCATAAGTTAGTAAGAGCTTTTTTATCCTGGAGTACCAGTTGTTGTAACTGTTCCTCTAGTTGTTTCCGGATCTCCATATTCGTAAATTACACGAATAATATTATCCTTTTTCTTACTAGATGTTGCATTATAATTAACTGCAACAGACCAAAGATCATGCGGTTCCACGGTTGGTTTAACATTATCTTCCCATTTAATGGTTATAGTTCTTGTAACAACATTACCATTATCTGTTTTTACTTTCTCTTTATTTCCTGGACCAAGTACATCAAAGCTTTTAACAGAAGAAGGTATAAATACCAAAATATTAACTGTATTATTATAATCTCCTGTTTCGTTTAAAGCAAATGTTACATACGGCTCTGATGATGAAATATCATTTAATTCGCTAATAATTAATTTCTTAACAATTGTTTCATTAGGTAAATTGTTTTCCATTTTTTTTTGAATTTTTAGTTAGTATTTTTTAAGAGTTGAAATATAAGGAAAAATACTTTAGAAGCGATGTTCTGTTTTTTTTCCTTTGAAAATTTAAAAATTACCATTTATACATTAAATATAACCACCCGTTCAATTGATTTATTTTTCTTTCTTAATTTATACAATCTTTACCTTATCAAAATTATCCAAAACTAATTTGTTTGCCTATTTCGAAATATGAAATTAATAAACCAAGAACACTTTTGGATTACAAATTAAAAAAGGCTTTATAGAAAATACTACGTCCTATGAGAACTATTGACATCTTAGTTATTATCGATTGTTTAGGTGCAATAGCATCTGGAAATCTTAAAAGCAATGCATACATTGTTGATATAAATGGCTATGAAGGTTCGTGGAACGAAGGTACCTCTCAGCTCGTAACAGTCTGTCAAGATGGACAAGGATTGAGTTGGGGAATAACAAGTGTTAATCCGAGTAATCAAGTAAACATTGTTAATTTTTCGGGTCAGTTAATTAGTTCCAAAATCTGCAATCCACAAAAACAAGGAATTCCAGGAGCTGAGACTTGGAAAGGAATGGTCCAAAGCCGCGGAGGTATTGGACAATACAAATACACATTAACGCTATCAATTGATAGTAAATCTATGAGTTTCGATGCCTTCATTAAAGTAGTATAAGCACGACTAATTATAAATCTAAAACTAAAATTATGAAACAAATTGACATTTTAATGGTAGTTGATACCCAAGGAGCATTGGCAAGTAATGATCTAACATCAAATATTTATTTAATAGATACTAACAAGTATGTTGGTTCAGGTAATGAAGGACAAGCTGAATTGAAAACTGCATGTAAAGACGGTCAAATAATTAATTGGCGAGTATCTGCTATTAACCCAGGAAACGATGTTGAAATTGTAAGTTTTTCTGGGCAAATGATTACGGGAAATTTCAGTAATCCTGTAAAACAAGGTCTCTCTGGAGAAGAATATTGGGAAGGACGGATAGAGGTTCAAGGAAAAGCTCAAACTATTCAGTATAACGCTACTCTTTCTATTGATGGAAAAGCGATGACTTTTGATCCTTACCTAATTGTAAGTATTTAAAAAACACAATATAAATTTCAATTACCAAAATATGTTCGCACCAGATATAAATACAACTAAAGATCAGCTAACAACTTTGTTTAACGAAATCAGAGGAGTCTCGGCATATTCAATAGGTGTGCAAGATACGCTCATTGGTACACTTCCTGAAGAACCAGACTGGATTCCTGCCGTTCGTAGTGAAATGAAGATATTATCTAAAGCAGGATCAAATTGGATTCTTAATTATTCAACTTCTTGGGCAGATATTCTTACTGCATTTGCAAATTATGGAGCAGATTTCGCCGCATTTAGCGAAGAAATTAAGAAAAACAGACATACTTTAACGAACAAACAAATTATTGAACTGCTTTCTGCTTTAAGCAATGAATTAGGGAATTGTGCAAGCAAAACGAAAAAAGGTTTAGATGCATTGACAAGTTTTGAAAATCAGTTTACAGCTGTTTTTCCTACTCTTAATTCTAGCATTAATTCAGGTTGGGAAGAGTTAAGTGAAGAGGAAGCAGAAATGATTGCAATTGCTGAAGCTATTACACATTTACAAGATGAAATATCTAGTCTTCAATCTAAAATTGACAGTTCAAGTATTTCAGGAGGAAAAACTTTTGTTCAAACAAATGTTAAAATTGCATACAGCATTTTAACTGCTACAGGCGAAGTTGCAGTTCCATATCTTTCAATCGTAACTCTTGCTTATACAATTGGTAAAACATTTTACGATATAATTTCCGATACTGATAAAATTAATGAAGACCTTATAAAAATAGGGAATCTTCAAATGAAAGCTTCAGAAGAAGCTCAAGCTGCTGCGGCAACCAAATCTATTATTCAGTATTTATATAATATCGAAATCCAATTTTTATCGCTCAAGAAACATGGAACAGGGCTAATGATAATGTGGAAAGATGAAAAATCAAAAATAGATGAAGCAATTAATGCTATCAATGCTGGAGCCGATCCAACTTCTTTTCTAGATATTTTAACTATGAGTATAGCCAATAAAAATTGGGATGCTCTATTAAAATACACACAACAAATTCTAAACATTCATCGGGAATACGGACCTGTTGTAAATCTTAAAACTAATTAAAATCAAATATTATGTTAAAAACAGATCAAAGTAAGGACTTAAATCAACAAACCTGGGCAGGTTGGTCCTCCCTGCACATTATTACAGCTAGTTGTTTAGCTGTTCAAAACACAACTTTTACGGCACCTAGCCCAAAACCAGATTGGTTTGACTCATTAAATTCTGCCTTGGTAAATGCTAAAACAGTTGCTGCCGATTGGGTTGATAATCTTTCAGTTGAAGTAACGCAAAGCATTCCAACTGCCATTGCAGACTATGGAACAGATTATGCAGCATTTTCTCAAAAAATTAGAGATATAGCTACTCAATATCCAGATGCTACAGGAGCAAATGATCCCCACGTAAAGCAAGTAAATGCACTCATAGAAACACTTTTAGCCGCCTTAAATGAAATATTATTTAGTGTAGATAAGGTAAGTGAAGGGATGAAAACTTGGGGGCAGCAAATGCAATCCGCGCATGATAATCTTACAACTGGAGCTGCAAATATTCAATCAGCTGAAGTAGAACTTAGAGCTGATATTGACAAAATGAATACTGCCATTTCAAATTTGCACAAAATGATAGATGGTGAAAATAAAGCAATAGCTGCTGCTGCAATAGCGGTTGGAGTTGGAATATTTGCGTTAATTGCAGGTATCGCATTAGCATTCATAACATTTGGTGCGGGAGTGGTTGTTGCAGGTGCAGGAGCAGTTGCAATTGTTGGTGGAGCTGTAACTTGGGGAGTTATGCAACATAAAATTAACGAGCAATATGATGAAATTGCTCAAGATATAAAAAACATGGATCAAGATAAGCGACAACTTGTAGCTCTTCAAGGATTAGCCCAAGCAAGTAACTTATGTATTTCCTCTATCTCAAATGCTACTGCAGCTTTAGCCGATTTCCGTTCATCTTGGGGTGTATTCCAAGGAGAACTGAAAGGAGTTATCACTAAGCTTGAAAAAGGAGAGGCTTCATTAAGTACTCTTATCGCTGGAACGTTTACAGATGCAGCAGAAAAAGAATGGAATCTTGTTATGGAATTCGCTCAATCTTTACTTAATCAAAAAGTTGAGGCTCAAAAGCACGAAGTGTCAATAGAACCAAAAGCAGCATAAAAATCATTCATTTAAACCTAAGAGTCTTATTAGATTCTTAGGTTATTAAAAAAAAATATCGTCATGAGTTTTCAAGCGTCCCAAATACAAGAAGAAACTAATTTAAGCATGAACGCTATGTTAATGCTTAATTCGTCCTGTCAAGGTCTTATTCAATCAAATATTGAAGAGGTGGACACCCCTTGGTATCCAATACTTTCAGGTGAATTGAGAAATGCTGAAGAATTAGTAATTGACTGGCGAAACAATGGCTTTCTATATTTTAAGTATGCTATTTTAAATACAATGACAACAACTGGTCAGGAATTCTTAAACAACCAAACTGTTATTGATAACTTGTATAACCAACTGAATTCTAATTATTCGGTTACTTTGAAAGAAAAAATTGTAAGTCAGCTACAAAAATTAGCAGCTCCAATTTCTAATATAAGTGTTCAAATGGAAGCTTATTCACAAAAACTGACTGAATTTGGCAGTAAAATGCAAGTGATTCACAGTAATATGGAATCTACTATTAGCAAAGTACAAGCAGAAGAATCAGTATTAAAAGATGAAATTAATGAGATTAATAAAAAAATTGAAAATCTAAGAAAACAAATTAAGATAGACAGAGAAGCCATTGCGAAGGCAAAGGCAGCACGTAAAAAGGGGATTCTTGAAACAATCTTTGGGGTGCTACTTGCTCCTTTTACATTAGGTGCGTCGCTCATTTTGGCTGGAATTGGTGTTGCTTCAATTACAGAAGCTGAAAGTGATATTTCCAATATGGAAAATTCCATTTCAGGATACCAAAAATCAATAGCTGGAGATCAAATAAACCTATCTAAAGATCAAGTAGAAGTTGCTACTCTAAAATCCCTTTTATTAGGAACTGGAATGACTTTAGACGATATGAATTTAATTTCTAGCTCGTTACAAGTACTTAAAGTCTCTTGGTCCGCTTTAGGAACTGAACTAGGTCAAATAATATCAAAAACTGAAAAGGCAGAAAATGCGCAAGAAGCCGTTGTTGGACAAGCTTGGTTTGATGCAGCTTGTTTAGAGTGGAAAACTATCATTCCTCATGCTGAAAATTTAGATAATCGTACCATCCAAACCAAACATATTTCTATTGGCAATAAATAGCTTATTAAATAATATTTACCAAATTTTAAGTGATGACAATAATACAAATGATGAATAAATAATATTTTTCAAAAGGATTGCTCTTCGGAGAGGTTTATGGGGTAACTTATCCATTTGTGCAATCCTTTTCTATTCTAACTAGAGTACAAAAAAGAATACCCATTATAAAAAATATTTCTTCAAAAGAAAATAAATAAGGTAAAAAAATCTAAGATTAGTAAGAAAATATTATGATAATCAATTTCCTTATTTAGTGTATATACGCCTTTAAAAAGGCGTATATCAATTTTCATAATATACTAACTTATAATTTAATATTAATAGTTTGGATATTAGTATTTTTTTTAAATTAGAATAAACTATTTCCTAACAACTTTTTAAAGTTCCCTTTTGAAGTCTAAAATAGCTTTAGTACTTCTTTATAAGTTAATAAAAGAAAATGCCGAAGATATTCAAACAATTTACCATAAAACAATTGCAGAAAAATTTGTTTACGAAAAAAGATTAATAGTAAAAGAACTAGAACGCAATAGCATATATGGAATTCTTACAAAGCCTAAAAACCTTACCGTTAATGTTATTAATAAATATCGAGAATTTAAAGCAAAAGGGTTTATTTAATATGAAAGTTTGCTGCCATTGCAGCTCCAATAATTCCAGCTTCATTTTCGGCTTCCGCAGCAACAATTGGGGTATCTATTTTAATATGATTAACAAATTTCCCTAGTTTTTTACTAGCACCACCACCAACAATAAATAAATCTGGAGATAAAATTAAATTAATATGTTTAAAATATTTATGTAATCTTTTTCCCCATTCTTTTCGGTTTAAATTCTCATTTTTTCTTACGGAATCTGCTGCATATTTTTCGAAAATTTCTCCATTTTTATAAAGTACATGACCTAGTTCTGTATTTGGTAATAATTTTCCATCTAAAAAAACGCCAGAGCCTATTCCTGTGCCCAAAGTTATCATAATTACAGTACCTTTTTTACCTTTACCAGCTCCAAAACTTATTTCTGCAAGTCCGGCGGCATCGGCATCATTTACAATAGCATATTCATTTCCAGTTTTTTCGGAAAAAAGTTCATCTACCTGAACACCTTTCCAGGTTTCGTGTAAATTTCCACCGGTTTGGCATTTTCCATGTTGAAGTGGAGTTGGAAAACCACAACCGACTTCACCTGTCCAATTAAAATGGCGCACCATTTTTTGAATTGTATTGGCAACTTTTTCTGGTGTGGCAGGTTTAGGAGTTGTAATTCGATGTCTTTCAGTTATCAAATCTCCAGTTTCAGTATCAACTATTGCTCCTTTAATTCCTGATCCACCAATATCAATACCTAATATTTCCATATGTAGCTTTTTTAATTTGTTGTAATTTATTTAATAATTTTATAACTATTAGATTTTAAATATAATTATTTAGTTTTTAATCTATTCCTGCGTTGTTAGATTTAAAATGCACATCCATTTGAGGGAAAGGTATGCTAATATTGTTTTCTGCAAACTTTTTGTTAATAATTCTTCTAATATCACTTTTTGCTTTACCAATTCTAAAAATATTTTTACTAAAAAATAATAACTGAAAATCTAAAGATGAATTTCCAAAATTCATTAGCCGTGCTTCAACAAGTTCTCTGTTAAAAACTTCAGGATGCTCAAAGGCACTTTCTTCTAAAATTTTTATAACCAAATCAACATCACTTCCATAAGCAACACCTACATCAATTTTGAATCTTGCTTTTTGAGATTGATGGCTCCAATTTATTACTTTACTAGTTGTTATTAAAGAATTTGGAATTATAATTGAAATATCATCTCTATTTAAAGCTTTAGAAGTTCGTAGGCCTATGGTTTCAATTTTTACAATATCGCCATCTACTTCTAAAATATCGTTTATTTTAATTGATCTTTCTGTTAATAATATAAGTCCTGATATTATATCGTTAAAAGTTTGTTGTAAACCCAACCCAACTCCAACCAATAATGCCGCAGAACCCGCTAATAATATAGTGATCTTTATTCCAATACTTTCTAAAATAAATGCAATAGCAATTACATATAAAACATATTTGATTATTTGGAAAATAGCGTAAGAAGTACCAGTATCAAGAGTTGTGAATCTTTTTTTACGGAATAATGTTTTTTTAATACCCCATAATATTAACTTAGTTAGCACAATAACCATTAAAATAGTTATCAATTTAGAAACTTTTAGGGTGTATTTACCTAAACTAAAAAGTTCAAAATTTAAGATATCATTTAATGTTTCCATTTTTGATTTATTGTGTTAATTAAAAATACTAAAAAAAATCAATTAAACTATTTAAAACCGCACTTCAATCCATTGTTTAAAGTCGAAAAAGTTCTTTGGAGCAACCCCGTGACCAACAGGATATTCTTGATAACAATTTTTAACTTTTAAAGAATTTAAAAATTGGGGAGCTTTATTTGCCCATTCAACAGGAATTACTTGATCAACACTTCCGTGAGAAATAAAGAAATCTAGCTTACTATAATCTTTAGTTTCTAAATTAGTTGGAAGTAATTCTGGATTTATATAACCACTTAAAGCAATTACTTTTTGAACTTTTTCTGGATAATTAAGTGCTACTGCGTAACTTAAAATAGTACCTTGACTAAAGCCTAGTAAAAATGTTTTTTCAGGTGAAATCTTATATTTTTCTTGAATTTCACCAATAAATTTAGCGATTAGTTCTCTAGCTTCAATAGCTTCCGGTATATCCGAAAATTTACCTGTATCTGCGGTAAAGTTGATTGTGTACCAGGAATAACTTCCAAACCCTAAATTTTGAGGTGCACGTGCACTAATTATTATTAAATCTTCTGGTAATTCGGTTGCAAAAGAAAACAAATCCTCTTCGTTACTTCCGTAGCCATGTAACAAAATTAAAAGTGATGTTTTATCTGAAATTGTATTAGGCTCTCTGGTAATATATTGTAATGTTAATTTTTCCATTGTTAAAATAAAAGTCGCGTTTTTTGGCGCGACTTTATAAATATAATTTATTAAATATTAAATTCCCTTAAACCAGTTTTGAAATAAATCTCCAAATAATGGTATTCTTTTCTCTTTACCTTGCGCTGCTCCAATAAGACCTATAATCCAAAGTGTTAATAAAGAGAGGCTTATTAAACTTGAAGTCCATAAACCAACATAATTGCTAATTACAAAAGTGTTTGCAAGTGATAGTATATTAAAACCTATCATTTGTCTAATATGGAAAGCAGCAAAAGTATTTTTTTTATCATTGTTCATTGCAAAAGCAATTACTAAACCTATTACCCACAAATAAGCTATAATTGCAATTGTTTTACCTTCGTTTACCGTTTGATTTTTCATAAATTTTTTTACTTAAAGTTTAGTTCTACATTTTAAAAAATTATAAAACAACTTTGTTGTTAGCTATAATTCCATATACTTTACCATTCATTTTTTTATTCAAGAAAACTGAATTTTTTGAAGAAGATAGAATACAATCTTTTGTAAATATAGCTTTTGAATCAGGATTAAAAAGTGTAAAATTTGCTTTTTCTCCTTCATTAATTGAAATGTTTTTAATACCAAATCTATTTTTCGGTTTTGTTGTTAAACAAGTTATTAATGTTTCTAACGGAAGCACTTTATTTAATGCACCAAATAAACTTTCCAACCCTATAGTTCCAAATTTAGCCGCACTATATTCAACTTTTTTATGCTCAACATCAATTGGATTATGATCGCTTGTAATAATATCTATAACACCATCATTAACACCTTTAATTAATGCTTTAACATCTTTTAATGTTCGTAATGGCGGTAAAACTTTTGTGTTTGCATCAAAACTTACTAATTCATCATCTGTTAACACTAAATGATGTGCTGCAACACTGCAAGTTACATTTAAACCATTTTTTTTAGCTTGTTTAATAAGCTTCACAGATTTTGCTGTTGAAATGGTAGGAATATGTAATTTTCCACCCGTATATTCTAACAAAAATAAATCTCTTGTAATTTGCATTTCTTCGGCTAAAGAAGGAATTCCTTTTAGGCCAAGTTTTGTACTGTTTATTTGTTCATTTACCAAACCGTCTCCAGCAATTGAATTGTCTTGTGGAAAACTGAATACCAATGCATCAAAATTTTGAACATATTGTAACGCAATTTTTAACAAATTAGCATTTGCAATTGGTTTGTTATAATCGCTAAATGCAATAGCGCCCGAATTTTGCATATCAAATAATTCAGCAAGGTCTTCACTTTTAGCGTTTTTTGTTAAACTACCAATAGGGTGTAAAAATGTTGCGCTATTATTTCCTTTATTTTTTATAAACTCTATGGCCGATTTATTGTCTGCAACTGGATATGTATTTGCATTTACAGCAACATCTGTAAAACCGCTTTTTGCTGCTGTGTTTAATCCGTTTTCTATAGTTTCACGTTCTTCAAAACCAGGCTCTCCAAAACAAACACTAGTGTCAAACCAACCCTGAGAAATGTGTAGATTTTCTAATTCTATTTCTTTATACTTATTAGGGTTTTCTATTAATTTTGAGATTTTTGAGACTTTTCCGTTTTCAATTAAAAGATCTTGTTTTTTGTTATGAAACGGACTAGAAGGGTCTATAATGGTTGCAGATTTTATCAGTAACTTCATATTTTGAAATATTTTAATATCAGTATTTCAATTAACAAAAATAGCACAGAAAAAGCTAAAAACCACTTAAAAAGCCAATTGATTTTTTGTTGATTGTTAATTTCATTAAAAAGTTCATCTATTGAAGATGAAATTTGAATATTTTTATTATTGCTGCTGAGTGTGTTTAAGTCTGTGTAGGAAAGATCACTTTCCTTTCTATTGTAATTAAAAGCTACTGTCTTTAGAGGTTTTTCTTTATTATAAATAGTGTAAAGTCCACTTCTTAAAATAGTATTTTCAGTAGTAATAGTTACTTTATTTTGCAGCACTTGTTGCAATGGAATAAATTCAGTGGTTTCATTAGAAATCTTAAGAATAGCATCCTTATTTAATGAGGCCTTAACATCAATAGTAGTTTCAGGAGCGATTGTATAATATAATTCAGAGAATTTTGAACTGTTTTTTGCAAAATTATAAAATATTGGAACCACCAGCGGTGATTGTATAAAATCTGAAATTTCTTTGTTTAAAGGGGAAGCTATCCAATAAAAATTACTTTTTTTAGTAGATATAGATGAAATAAATGGTTGATTGTTATCGAATTTTAAAATAGGAGCTGTATTTTTAAAACTATTTTTAAAGTGCTTAGCTGCTTTTGGATATTGAAAATTACTAATTCTTTTTTCAAAAACATCATTAACAATTGGATGGTTATAATTAATAGTTGTTATTTTATGTTCTTTAGAAATTAAAGAATTTAGTACTCCAAAATTTAAAGTTTGTAACAATGTATTATATGATGAAATAACTGTTTTTTCTGAAGGAATTAAAACTAAATTTCCACCATTTAAGTAATACTCTTTAATACTTGTTATTAAAGAATTTGGAAATTCTTCTAATTCATTTAAAATAATTAACTGCTGATTTTGGATTGCATTATAATTTAAATTTTGAAGTGGAGTAGTGGTGAAATTAAACTCGTTTTCAGTATAAATTTTCGCTAAAAAATCTGAGGATTTTCCAATAGATAACACCGCTATTTTTTCGGGTTTTGATAAGATAAAAAAAAAGTCGTTATCAAACTCCAACGCAGCATCATTAATTAAAATTTTTCCATCAAAATCTAGTGTATTTGGAATGGCGAATTCGACATTGGTTAGGTTAGAATTATTAAATTTAGCTGTAGCTTTTCCAAATAGTTTTGAATTGTTAAACAATGAAACTGGAACATTTTCTGAACTGTTTATTGAGCTTTTAATAACAACATTAATTTTAATTTCAGTTGTATTTTTACTGTTTATAGATAAACTATCTATAAATATATTATCAGTTGATTTAGGTTTAACTTTTAGAAGTTGAATTGGAGTATTTAGGGTTGTAAGATTGTTACTATTATTTATGTTATTATTTTGAAAATCAGATATTAGTATGTGTCTGTTTAATATGTTTTTACCTTCTTTTTTTAAACTTTCTAATTTTAAAATAACACTGTTTAAATTTAAACTATTAGGAGTGTATTTTAAATTTATAAGTTCTTTCTTTAAATTTTTAGCATCTAAATTTAGAAACACTTTATCATTTGTGATTATTGATAATTGTGTATTTTCAAAATTGTTTTGTTCAATAATTTTTTGAATACTACTTTTTAATAATTCACCATTTTCACCTTTAGCTTGCATACTAAAAGAATTGTCTAAATAGATGGTTGTATTAAATTTTTTATCAGAAGGGAAATCAGAAAAATAAGGCTGTGCAAAAGCAATAATTAAGCAAGCAAAAGCAAGCATTCTTGTAATTAAAATTAGCCATTTTTTTAAACGTGCACTTTTACGTGTTTGCTGTTCAATTTTTTTTAAAAATTGTACGTTGGTAAAAGGCACTTTTGTAAAACGCTGCAACTGAAATAAATGTACTAATATCGGGATGATAAGCAGTATTAGTAGATATAAAATTTCAGGATTTTTAAATTGCATTGTTAATTTTTAGTTGAAATTTTTATTGTTAAAATGCTAAAGTTAATTATTAAAATAGTTTTTTAAAATTCCTAAGGCATAGTAACTTGCAATGGAATTTGCGAATCTAGAAAAATCTATGGTTGCATTGTCGTTTGCTTTATCGGAGATTATTCTAATAATTGAAAATGGGATTTCGTATTCGTAACAAATTTGTGCTACAGCTGCACCTTCCATTTCAACACAAATTGCAGTTGGTAATGCCTTATTTAATTTCTTAATTTTTTTTAAACTCTTAATAAATTTATCTCCACTAGCAATATCACCAAATACAATTTTTGGAGCTGTAATGTCGAAAGCTATCGCTTCTTCATTATTTATATATGTATTGTAAGTATTTATAAAGTTAGTGGTGGCCTCTATTAGTTTTGTTGCATTTTTTGTTTCAAGAAACTCTTTTTTCAAGATAGGAATTTCAAATTTTTTATAGAATGGACTCGCATTTAAATCATGTTGATATAAATTCTTTCCAATTACAACATCACCTATGTTTAAATTAGTATGAATCGCACCAGCAACACCTGTAAATATTATTTCGTCTACATTAAAATCGTTTATAAGCTGTGTAGTGGTTGCGGCAGAAGCAACTTTTCCCCAACGAGAAAAAACAAGCACAACATTTGTGTTAAATAAAGTTCCTGTGTAATAAGTTCGCATCCCTTTCTCGGATGTTTCTACATTTTTAAGCTCGTTTAATAGTGCCTGAATTTCTTCTTGCATTGCACTTATAATTCCAATCATTTAATAAATTTTAGTTGATGATTTTCCCGTCTTTCATTTCTAATTTTCTATCCGCCATTTCAGCTAATTCTTGGTTATGAGTTACAATTACAAAGGTTTGATTGAATTTTTCACGAAGTTCAAAAAATAATTCATGTAAATTTTTAGCAGAAGCAGAATCGAGGTTCCCACTCGGTTCATCGGCAAAAATAACATCTGGATCGTTTACTAACGCTCTTGCCACAGCAACACGTTGTTGTTCCCCACCAGATAATTCGTTTGGTTTGTGTTGTATTCTGTCTGATAATCCTAAAAAGTTAAGTAATTCAGTTGCCTTGGCTTCGGCCTCTTTCTTAGATTTATTAGCTATAAATGCAGGAATACACACATTTTCGAGTGCTGTAAATTCTGGAAGTAATTGATGAAATTGAAAGATAAAACCAATATGTTTATTTCTAAAATTAGAGAGCGACTTATCTTTTAGTTGTAATAAATCTATGTTGTTAATATTTAGTTTAGCATCTACGTTTTTTGAAGCTTTATCTAAAGTACCTAAAATTTGTAATAATGTTGTTTTTCCTGCTCCAGAAGGACCAATTATAGCGACAACTTCTCCTTTTTTTATGGTTAAGTCAACTCCTTTTAAAACTTCTAAATCGCCGTAAAACTTATGTATATTTTTTGCCTGTATCATGTTGTAAAATAGTTGCGTGAAAATACATAATTAATTTAGAACTACAACCAAGTTTTAAGATTGTTGTAATCTAAGTAGTAGATAAGTTTAAGTGATATATTATTGGTTACAGGTTCTTTAAAAAGATTGTCTATATTTTCTTTAAATCTTAAGCTCGATAAATCGTCTTCATTAAAAATAGAATTTCTGTATAATGCAACTAACTGACTTCCTGGAGCAAATTCCCAAGAATAGCTTAGATCAAAATTCCAAATATTATAATTTATATCATGATTATCAGAATAACTACTGTTGTTTAAGTTGCCATCACTATTTAATTCAAAAAAAGTGGTATCGTAAGTTACTGGTGACCAATAGTGCCTGAAAGATAAAGCTAAAGATGATTTTGTGCTAAAACTTAATTTACTACTCAATGTATTGGTAACTGTTTTAGATGCTCTATTTCCAAAAATAATAGCGCCGTTATCTAATTCATTTACGTAACCTTTTTCGTCCGTAGCTTCTCTAAAATTTATTGCGTATATAACTTCGAATTTATCAGAAAAACGAAAACGGGGAGAAAAATTAACTGAATAGGTTTTATTGGAGTCGTTATACTTTTTAAAATAAAAGGCTCTAAGATCCATAGCGAATTTTTTTCTATAATCTGTAGAAATCCAGCCACTTGTGAAAATGCGTGCATTTTCTTTAAAAAATCTTCCAGCTACACGAGGTTCGTAAAAATCGTATTGATTTCCAATACTTGATTCAATTTGCCCACCATAAGCCAGTCTGTTTAGGGTTATTAATCGGGCATTTATTTCAAAATTATTTCCTGAATATTTGTTGGGATTGTTTTGATATCTGAATTCATTTTGAAATGTAATTCTAAAACCACTTAATGTTTTTGTTGGTTCAAAAATCTGATAAGAAATTTTACTAAAATAATTGGCTAAGTTGTTTCTACTTTGAAAGCCTAAATCTTTAATATCATAAGTGTCATTTACTCTCCAATGACCTATTTCATATTGAATATTTCCTGATCTTTTTCCAACCTCAATAAAAGTGGAATAACCATTTGTGTTTACACCAAACTCATTAACATTACTTAATTTATAGTTTCCCATAATGTTAAATTTATTTTGTTTATCTGAAATATCAAAAAGCAAAGCTGTAACGTTTGCATCTCTAAAGTCACCAGAACGAAGTACATTAGAGTTTACTAAACTTACCGATGAATTTTGATTAAACTGTTGGTCCAAAACAAGCAAATTATAATTTGCTAATGGTTCAGTTACTTTTTTTCTTGTTTCGCTTGTTGCATTATCTCTTATAGTTGCTGAGGTTTTCTCTGTAATTGCGTTAAAAACTCCGATACCCAAACCTTTTTTTGTTCTACCAGAAATTTTAATTGCATTTAGCATATTAACTTTATCTGGATTGGAAATAACTTCTTCATTTTCATTTAAACCTTCTTCAATTACGTTGTAATTTACAGGTGCATTTCCAACACGGCGAGAATAAAATAACCCACCTTTATTAAAGAGTTCTGTTCCTTCGGTAAAAAAGGCTCTTTTTTCTTCATATCGTTGCTCAAAAGGTCCTAAATTTAATACTTGGTCATCAAATGCAGTTTGTCCAAAATCGGGAATTAATGTAGCATCTAATGTGAAACTTTCATTAATACCATATTTTAAATCCATCCCAATACTATTATTGAATTCACTATCTCCATCAAAAGTAGTGTATGAACTTGATGCATATGGAGAAAAACTTAATCGAGTAGGAGGTTTAATATCTTTTATTCCAATAATTTCACCGGAATATTGAGTGATTTCACCAACTTTTTTGTCAATATAATTCCAAACATACTGTTCATTTAGGTTATTAACTCTTCTATGAAAGTTAATTCCCCAAGTTTGAATATTGGTATTTGAAAAACGCAAAGCGGAATAAGGTATTTTTATTTCTACTACCCAACTATCTTTATTGACTTTAACGTTGCTATCCCAAACGGCGTTCCAACTAAAATCTTCACGACCCGAAGAAACTTTTGCATCTCCTTGAGCCCCAGTGCTCATAACTACAAACTCGGTGTCGTTTTGCCCATCATTGTTAGGATTAATACTTATTAAAAAAAAGTCGACAGTTCCAAATTGGTCTCTTCCACCAAATTGCATTGGAATTTCTTTCGGGTTTGCATCGTACATGGTTGCACCAAAATAAATTGCTTCATTATCGTATACTATTTTTACGGTGGTTTTTTTATCTTCACGCTCATTTCCACCATCACCAGGTTCAAACATTACAAAATCTTTTGCTTCTTGGGCTTTTTCCCAAAAAGCTTCATTTAAAATACCATCAATAGTAGGAGATTTTGTTATTCTAAGTGCAGAAACTGTTTTTTTTGTAGCTTGTGAGTATGAAAAGGAAATAAAAGCTAGACAGAAGACGAATAGAATATTTTTCATTGTTAAATACGATGCATTTTAATAGAGCGCTAAATTATTTAACAATAATTTCAGAAGGTCTTAAATATATGTTAATAAAGAGTTAATTTTTAAGTTAATAACATACATTTAAAAATTTGAAGTAAATAACCTAAATATCAAATTCACATAACCAATATATGAACTAATAAAAAGCATTGTTACTGTAACGCTCAGAAATACAATAGGAGTAAAAAAGACGGATTTTAAAATTAATTTTTTCATTGTTATTTTTTTTAATAATTAAATATTTTTCTAAGCGAATTTAATCTTTAGACAGGAAGTTTTAAAATATTTAGAGCTATTAGATTTAAGCACTTCTCGAGTATTTATACACAAAAAAGGATGTAATTTTGCATTGTATATAAGGTAAATATATATTGATTTTTTGTAATTAGCTGCCACTAATAAAAATTATGAAACAGTAAAGTTTCTTAACTACTGATTTTAAATTTTAAAACTTTTTAGTAATTAAATAAAAAGTTTAACTTATGATTATTACATTTGTTAATATTAAAAAAAAATATTTCTAATGAACTTACACGAATACCAAGGAAAAGAGTTGTTAAATAGTTTTGGCGTTAGAATTCAACGCGGAATTGTTGCCGATAATCATAAAAAAGCTGTGGAAGCGGCAAAACAATTAGCAACAGAAACTGGCACGGGCTGGTGGGTTGTAAAAGCACAAATACATGCTGGTGGACGTGGAAAAGGCGGTGGAGTTAAACTTGCCAAAAACTTACAAGAGGTAGAATCAATTTCAGAAAATATTATTGGAATGATGCTAAAAACACCTCAAACTTCAGCTCAAGGGAAAAAAGTACATCAGGTTTTAATTGCTGAGGATGTTTATTATCCTGGTGATAATGAACCAGAAGAATATTATATGTCTGTTTTATTAAACCGAGCTACAGGAAGAAATATGATTATGTATTCTACGGAAGGAGGTATGGATATTGAGGCTGTTGCTGAAAAAACACCACATTTAATTTTTACTGAAGATATTGACCCTTTATTAGGATTGTTGCCATTTCAAGCACGTAAAATTGCATTTAACTTAAGGTTATCTGGTGGTGCTTTAAAAGAAATGGTGAAATTTGTTACATCATTATATACCGCTTTTGTAAAATCAGATTCTTCTTTATTTGAAATTAATCCTGTACTAAAAACGTCAGATGATAAAATATTAGCTGTTGATTCTAAAGTAACTTTAGATGATAATGCTTTATTCCGTCATAAAGATTTAGCGTCTTTAAGAGATTTGCGTGAAGAAAATGAGATTGAAGTTGAAGCCAATGCAGCAGGTTTAAATTATGTCGATTTAGATGGAAATGTTGGTTGTATGGTAAATGGCGCTGGTTTAGCAATGAGTACTATGGATTTAATTAAACAATCTGGAGGTGAGCCTGCTAACTTTTTAGATGTTGGAGGAACTGCTGATGCAAAACGTGTTGAAACTGCTTTTAGAATTATTTTAAAAGATCCAAATGTAAAGGCTATTTTAGTTAATATTTTTGGTGGAATTGTGCGTTGTGATAGAGTAGCGCAGGGAGTTATAGATGCATACAAAAATATGGGAGATGCCATTAAAGTTCCAATAATTGTGAGATTACAAGGTACAAATGCTATTGAAGCAAAACAGTTAATTGATGATAGTGGATTAGATGTTATTTCTGCTACAGAGTTTCAAGAAGCAGCGGATAAGGTGCAAGAAGTTTTAGCTTAGTAGTTAGCTTTATAGCAAATTAATATATTTAAAAAAACCGACTTTTGTCGGTTTTTTTTGTGCTTTGAATTATAAATCCTTTATTGTGAATGAAGCTTTTCGGAGCGGAGTGTTTTGGTTGTTTCACCTTTGTAAAGATGTAATTTATTTAATATTCAATGTAAATTCTGAGATTACAGCTTTGTGGTCTGTTGGCCAAATATTTAATGGTTCTAAAAAAACATCGTGAGTGTTTTCTAATACGCGTTTATTTTTTGAGATATCACCTTTTGGTCCAAAAACTTTGGAAGTATTTAGTTTTATTCTTGAATCTGGATAATAATAAATAAAGTCAATTCTATCTCTATCATCAGCGTCTGGACTCCAAGCCAATTTTTCAATATTAATAGCCGTATTATTTGCTGGATATGTAAAACCTGGGTGCGTTACAGGATTTGGGAATATGTTTCTGTACGCATCTATAAAACCATTTTTTTCTAAATCTAATGATATATTCCAAGGCATTACAACTCCATTATGGTCGTATAAGTTCTTTGTAGCTTCTGTCCAATCTAAATGAGAAGGTTCGTTATTGTCGCCACCATAAATTACAATTCTACCGTTATTAATTTCATTTTTAGCATCTTCAATAAAACTTTTAATAGCGTCATCTCTTTGAGATTGTAAATTAATTTTTTCAATTTCAACGAGGTTTGTAATAGGGGCATCTAATTTTTTCCAAGTAGAACCGTGGTAACCACGAGGTAAGTATAAAGCGCAATTTAAATAATCTAAATGTCCGCTATAGAATGCAATTTCTGTTCCATTTACATTAATGATTGCCTTAGTAATTGATCCGTGGTCATTTTTTAATGGAAAAATTTGAGTTTGGTCTATAATAGGATATTTAGATAGTATTCCAGAATCTTCACTTTTTTCTGAATAAAAAGTATATCCTTTTTCTTTTAATGAAGCAATTAGGCGTTCATTTAGGTTGGTATTATTATAATTTCTAACTTCACTTAATGCAATTAAATCAGCATTTGAGTGAATAATTTCATTTATAATAGCATTGTAGCCGTCTTTTATAACGGTTCCTTCTTGCCAAATATTAAATTGTAATACTGTTAGTGATTGTTGTTTTTTAGGAGTGCAATTAACTATTAAAATATAACAACATACAGTAAAAATTAGTTTAAGTAGTTTCATATAAATATGTTTAACTAAAAAAAAAGCTGTCTAAAAGTAACATTTACGTCAACCAGAATCAAATTCAGACTAACGAGTTTACATGCTTTTAGACAGCTTATTAAAGACGCTTAATTTTTAAATATCTTCAAAATTTAAGTCGGTGAAACTTTCTGTTTTTGAAGTTTCGTCATTTAATTCTGAAGGTTTTTTAAAGTCTTTTTGGTGACGCTCAGAAATTACTTCTTCACCTTTTTCGTTTAGAATGTAATCAGTAGCAGCTTTTAACATTTCATTAAATTCTGCAAAATCTTCTTTGTATAAATAAATTTTGTGTTTTTTGTAATGGAAAGATCCATCGTCATGCGTGAATTTTTTACTCTCAGTTACTGTTAAGTAATAATCTTCTGCCTTTGTCGCTCTTACATCAAAAAAGTAAGTTCTTCTTCCTGCTCTAAGAACCTGAGAGAATATCTCTTCTTGTTCTAAATGTTCTTTGTCACTCATAATTAACTTTCTATTTTATTATCTTTTTTTTAGATTTCTACACAAATCTATAAAATAAATTTACTTAAAACGTAATTTTTATAATTCTTTTTCTAAAAGTTGTTGTTCGTATAATTCTTTATAATACCCTATTTTATTAACCAGTTGATTGTGTGTACCTTGTTGTACAATTGTGCCATTTTCAATGACAATAATCTTATCTGCATTTTTAACAGATGAAACTCTATGGCTTACAATTAAAGTGGTTTTATTATGACTTA
This sequence comes from Lutibacter litoralis, assembly GCF_014646675.1. GTDB lineage: Bacteria > Bacteroidota > Bacteroidia > Flavobacteriales > Flavobacteriaceae > Lutibacter > Lutibacter litoralis. Next base: position 78,792 of record NZ_BMNS01000010.1, read on the forward strand.
CTGTATGTAAATTATTGAGTATTGTTTCTTCTGTTTCTGTGTCTACGGCAGATAAGCAATCGTCTAAAATTAATATTTTAGGATCTTTAATAAGCGCTCTTGCAATAGAAATACGCTGTTTTTGCCCACCAGATAATGTAACACCTCTTTCACCAACATAAGTGTTATAACCTTCATTAAAATCTATAATATTATGATGTATGTAAGCATTTTTAGCAGCTTGTTCTATTTTTTCATCGGAAGCGTTATTGTCTCCAAATTTTATATTGTTTTTAATTGTATCTGAAAACAAGAATGCTTCTTGAGGAACAAAACCAATATTTTGTCTGATATCGTCTAAATTTAAATCTTTAATGTTTTTCCCATCAATTAGAACTTCGCCAGAGTCAGTATCATACAATCGGGCAATTAAATTTAAGATGGTAGATTTTCCAGATCCAGTATTTCCCAAGATAGCTAATGTCTCACCCTGTTTTAAAGTAAAACTTAAGTTTTTTAATGCAGTAATATTGGTGTCATCATAAGTAAAAGTAACATCTTTAAATTCAATGTCCCCTTTTATTTGAGAAGGTGTAGCCACTAAATTTTTAATTTCAGGTTTGTGCTTTAAAAACTCGTTAATACGTTCTTGAGAAGCTTCTGCCTGTTGCACAATAGAAGTAACCCAACCCACAACTGCAACTGGCCAAGTCAACATATTTACATACATAATAAACTCTGCAATAACACCAATGGTAATTTCTCCGGCAATATATCTTAAACCTCCAATGTAAATAACCAAAATGTTACTTAAACCAATTAAAAGAATCATTAAAGGAAAAAATAACGCTTGTGCTTTAAAAAGGTTGATGTTTTTTTCTTTTGCAGTTACCGAAAGACTCCCGAATTCTGCCATTGCATTTCGTTCAATTCCGTATGATTTTAAAATGCTAATTCCCGAAAACGTTTCTTGAGCATTTGCCGTTAGCTTCGATAAATATTGTTGTACAACAGTACTTCTTTTATTAATAATTCTACTTAATACATAAATAGAAACCGACAATACAGGCAATGGTAATAAGGTGTAATTTGTTAATGTAACGTCAATATTATACATTTTAACAATAGCAACAATAAAAAGCACTAACATATTCATTGAATACATAATTGCAGGACCAAAATACATTCTAACTTTACTTACGTCTTCGCTAATTCGGTTCATTAAATCTCCCGTTTTATTTTTCTTATAAAAATTTAGAGATAAGCGTTGGTATTGTTGATAAATTTCATTTTTTAGGTCAAATTCTATTAGTCTAGATGTTACAATTATAGTCTGACGCATTATAAAAGTAAAAAAACCTGAAAGTAACGCAGCTCCAACTATTAGTAAAATATTATTTAATAAATCGGCTTTTACAACTGTTAAGTCTGTAACTAGTCCATTTTTATAATCTTGCGAAGCATCTAAAGATTTGCTAATTAATTGCGGAATTTGAAGTGCCAAGTATTTAGAACAAAAGGTAATAAATAATCCAATTAGCAAACGGTATTTATATTTTAAAAAGTATTTATTTAGATATTTTAAGGCTTTCATAGAGGTTAATACAACAATTCAATTTGAATGCACGAATATACATGAATATAAATTTAAAGCCGATTTTTTATGATAGATTTAACTTTGAATAAAAAATCAAAAACAAAATAAATTTTCTAAAAAATAATAGTATTTTTGCGCTTTATAAAACAATAAAAGTTTAAAGTTCTTTAAATGATAAATAGAAGACATATTAGAGTTAAAGTTATGCAATCGGTTTATGCGATGCTTCAATCTAAAAGTGATGTACTTGATAAGGAAGAAAAATACCTTTATAAAAGTATAGATAAAATGTTCGATTTATATGTGCTAATATTGCGACTATTTGTTGAAGTTAAAAACTTAGAGAAAAATAATATGAAAATTTCTCAAAAAAAGTTTTTAGCAACTTCAGAAGAATTAAATCCAAAAACTAAATTTATTAACAATGCCATTTTTAAATCATTAGAAGAAAATGTTTCTTTGAATAATTATTTAGAAGACAAAAAGTTGAATTACTGGACTTTAGATACTGAATATGTAAATGATATTTGGAGGGTTACTAAAGAAAGTACTACTTATAAAAAATATATAAATTCTGAAACAACTTCTTTTCAAGAAGATAAAGAATTTGTAGCTACTTTGTTTAAAGAAATAATTGCACCTAATGATAAATTAGCTGATTATTTTGAAGACAAAAGTATTGGTTGGGTAGATGATATTCCTTTTGTAAATACGTGGGTTTTAAAAACTATTAATCAGTTTAAGCCTAGTAAACCTTTTCTTTTAGGACATTTGTATAAAGATGAAGACGACAAGAAATTTGTTGTAGAATTATTTAGAAAGGTAGTGTTAAACCACACAGAATTTGAAAAAGAAGTACACGATAAAACTCCAAATTGGGATGCTGACCGTATTGCAGAAATAGATATGATTTTAATTAAAATGGCAATATGTGAGTTTTTAAAATTCCCATCAATTCCATCTAGAGTAACTATTAACGAGTATATTGAGATTTCTAAAGATTACTCTACAAATAAAAGTAGTTTCTTTATTAATGGTGTATTAGACAAAATTTTAAAAGATTTTACTGCTACAAAAAGATTGAATAAAATAGGGAGAGGCTTATTATAATTTTATATTTTTACAAAAAACTTAATTATGAGAAATTTTAAAATACTATTTGTTTTTATGTTGAGTTTAGCATTCTTTTCATGTAAAGAAAATGCAACCTCAAAAATTAATACTTCTAATTTAGAAAGTGCTAAAGAAAGAGATACTGCTATAAGTTTAGGCTCGGCAATTGTAGAGTTTGATAAAACCGAATACGATTTTGGTGAAGTAATAGAAGGTGAAATAGCAGAGGGCACTTTTAAAATTACCAATAAAGGAAAAGTGGATTTAATAATTACAAGTGCCAAAGCTACTTGCGGTTGTACAGTTCCAGAATGGCCAAAAGAACCAATTGCACCAGGAGCATCGGCAGACTTAAAATTTACATTTAATTCTAGAGGTAGACTAGGTAAACAAAGCAAATCTATTACATTGCAAACCAATTCTGAAAAGGTTACAGAATTAATACGAATTAAAGGAACAGTAGTTAAAAAAAGTTAAAAAATTTAAAATAATATAAAATATGTACGCAACACTATTATTACAAACAGACGCAAGTTCAATAACAGGTATGTTACCATTTTTACTAATGTTTGTAGTGATCTATTTATTTATGATTAGACCACAAATGAAAAAAGCTAAAAATGAAAAAAAGTTTCAAGCAGAAATTGCTAAAGGAGCTAAAATTGTAACAACAAGTGGTATTCATGGAAAAATTATGGATATTGTAGATAGTGATAATACAGTTATTATTGAAACGGGTGCGGGAAAAATTAAATTTGAACGTTCTGCAATTTCAATGGAATTAAGCAAAAAGTATTCAGCTCCAGTAGCAAAAAAATAATATTTAATACATAATTATAAAAGTGAGCCAATTGGCTCACTTTTTTTGTATATTTAATATTTATTCTAAATAATGAAAACAAGCTTGAAAAAATCGGATTTAACACTTCAAAATAATCGTAAAACAAAAGTATTTATATTTTTTTTGGTACTTACTTCAATTATATGGTTGTTGATTGAATTGTCTAAAACATATACAAGCTCAGCTGAATTTAAAATAGTTTATAAAAACTTACCGAGCGATAAGTTAGTGCAAGTAAAGCCAATTTCTAATGTTGAAGTTGCTATAAGGGCACCTGGATTTAGTTTGCTAAAACGTAAAATTAAATCTCAAAAAATTAGTCTAAGCTTAAATAGTTTGTTGAAAAAAGGAACTTCCCATTACATTTTACCAAATACTCAACTTTCAAATTTAAATGCACAATTAACTGGAGAGACAGAAATTATACGTATTTTAAAAGACACTATTTTTATTGAAATAGGAAAAAATAGTACTAAAAAAGTCCCTATAATTCCAAAAACAGATATTCAGTTTAAACTTGGTTATAATTTTACAGAAAAATTAAAAGTGAGTCCAGATTCTATTTTTATTTCTGGACCAAATAAATACATAGACTCAATTGATTATATTGCTACAACTCAATTAAAATTATATGATATTTACGAAAATATAAATGAGAAACTAAATTTGGTGATTCCAAAAAACACAAAAAATGTTGTGCTTTCGACGAATACTGTTAAGTTAACGGCAATAGTTGATAAATTTACAGAAGGTAGTTTTAAAATACCAGTTACTGTAATTAACCAACCAGATGGGATAAATGTAAACCCTTTTCCGAAACAAATTGAAGTTATTTTTCAAGCCGGTCTTTCAAATTTTAATAAAATAAACGAAAATAGTTTTTTAATAGTATTTGATTATAAACAATATGAAAACGATACTACAACACATTTTTTAACTCCGATAATAAAACAAAAAAGTGAATATATTTCGTCACTAAAAATAAATCCAGCTCATATAGAGTTTTTGCTACAAAAATAAAACGAATGTTTCAATAGAAAATAGCGCTTAATATGTTGAATAGCAAATAACAATTGACAGTTAAAGAAACAATATAGACATGAAAATAATAGGTTTAACGGGAGGCATTGGTAGTGGAAAGACAACCGTTTTAAAAATGTTTAAGGAACTTGGATGTGCAACCTATGTGGCAGATATTGAAGCTAAAAAATTGATGAATTCCAACAAAGAGCTAATTCATCAAATAATTCAACTGTTTGGGGGAAAGGCTTATGTTGATAGCAAATTGAATACGGCCTTCATTGCGGAAATTGTTTTTAATGATAAAACAAAACTTACAGCTTTAAACGCTCTTGTACATCCAGTAGTACTAGAAGATTTTAAAAAATTTGTAAAAAAATCAACTTCAAAACTAATTATTTATGAAGCCGCTATTTTATTTGAAAGTGGGAGCGATAAGTTATGTGATTTTGTAATTACAGTTGCAACAGATATTGACGAAAGAATTGAAAGAATTATAAAAAGAGATGGTGTAACAAAAGAACAAATTTTGAAACGAATGGAACACCAACTTAATGATGAAGAAAAAGTGAAAAAGGCTGATTTTGTAATTAATAATTCCGATGTTTTTAACACCAAAGCACAAGTTTCAACCATCTACAAAATCGTATTGAACCTTTGCTAAAAATGAGTAATTTCTTAATAAAGTGTTAAAAAATTAGTATTGTTGTTAACTAAAGTTAAATAAAAACGTTATTTGTGTTAAATGTTTAATTTTGAATAATGAGAAAAAGGATATTTGTACTTATCATAATTTTAATGAGTATTGCATTGATAGGGATAATATCAGTTCAAGTGTTTTGGATTAAAAATACCATTCAAATTACTGAAGAACAATTTACCTCAAATGTAAAGTTTGCCTTAGCAAAAGTTTCTGAAGATATTAAAGACCACGAATTTAATGAGTTCTATGTTGATATTACAGAAAGATTTAAAGACGAAGGTAGAAAATTAAAATATTCAGATGTAAGAAATTATATCTACGAAAAATTAGATACTGTAAACAACGAACGTTTTACATTTTCTCAAAGTATTATTGAAGAGAATTATAAAGTTCCATCAGAGTTCTTTGAAAATGATTCTATAGATTTTAAAGAAATTTTTAGTAAAGAAGAGATTGTAATTGTAAAAGATCAAACTTTTGATAATCAAGGTAATGGCGTTAATCCTCCAGAAGAACGTTATGTTAAAATTGGAAGGTTTGATGGAGCAGAAAAGTCGCAACTAGAACGTGTATTTGATGTTTCAAGAAGTAAGTTGCCAGTGCATAAAAGAGTTAGTAACAGAGAAATTTCATACCGTTTAGATCGAGAACTTAAAAGTAAAGGAATAGATACGGATTTTAAATATGGCATTTATAGTAATGGATTGGCAACACAAGTAAAATCGGGATATTTTAGAAAAGAAGTTGGTAAAAGTTATATGGTTCCAATGTTTGCAGACAGCGAGGGTAATAGCGATTTTCAACTGTTTGTAACATTTCCAGAGAAAAAAGATTTTATTTTATCATCCATATCTAAAATTTTACTGTTATCAGCATTTTTTATTCTCATTATAATTTTATCTTTTGTTACTGCCCTTTATCAGTTGATTAAGCAAAAACAAATTTCTGAAATAAAAACTGATTTTATTAATAATATGACGCACGAGTTTAAAACACCAATAGCAACTATAAATTTGGCGTTAGATGCAATTAAAAACCCAAAAATAATTTCAGATGAAGAAAAAGTGAAACGTTATGTTAAAATGATTCGTGATGAAAATAAGAGAATGCACGCGCAAGTAGAAAATGTATTGAGAATATCTAAATTAGAAAAAAACCAATTAGATGTTAATAAGGAAGCCGTTGATATTCACGACATAATTGATGAAGCAATTACACATGTAGAATTACTAATAAGAGACAAAGGAGGTTATGTAAAATCAGATTTAAAAGCTCATTTAACTGAAGTTTTAGGAAATCAATTTCATTTAACCAGTATAATTGTTAATATGTTTGATAATGCAATAAAATATTCTGAGAATGCTCCAAAAATTGATATTTCAACAGAAAATACTGCAAAAAACATAATTATTAAAATCAAAGATCAAGGTATTGGAATGAACAAAAATGTTCAAAAACATATCTTTAAAAAGTTTTATAGAGAAGAAACAGGAAATATTCACAATGTTAAAGGTCATGGTTTAGGACTTTCATATGTGAAAAAAATAGTCGAAATTCATCAAGGTCAAGTTTTTGTAGAAAGTGATAAAGGAGTTGGAAGCACTTTTATAGTTAAATTGCCTTTGATATAAATTAAAAAAATATGGAAAATAACAAAATTTTATTAGTAGAAGACGATCCTAATTTTGGAACAGTTTTAAAAGATTATTTATCGTTAAATGATTACAACGTAACCCTTGCTAAAGATGGTTTAGAAGGTTTGATTATGTTTAAAAACGACGATTATGATTTATGTATTTTAGATGTAATGATGCCAAGAAAAGATGGATTTTCTCTTGCAAAAGATATTAGAGCAACAAATTCTGAAGTTCCAATTATATTTTTAACAGCTAAAACCATGAAAGAAGATGTTTTAAAAGGATATCAAGCTGGAGCAGATGATTATTTGAACAAACCATTCGATTCTGAAGTTTTATTGTACAAAATTAAAGCAATAATGCAACGCAAAGAAACAGAGCAAAATCTTGAAGAAGAAACTTTTGAATTTAAAATTGGTAAATTCGAGTTTAATTCAAAATTGCGTCATTTGTCGTTTAATGGTGGTGAAACTCAAAAATTATCTCCAAAAGAAAGTAAATTGCTAAAAATGTTGGCTGTGCATAAAAACGATTTAATGCCAAGAGAATTAGCATTAACTAAAATTTGGAGAGATGATAACTATTTTACATCTAGAAGTATGGATGTATATATTGCTAAATTGCGTAAATATTTGAAAGGAGATGAAAATGTTGAAATTTTAAATATTCATGGAGAAGGCTTTAGATTAATAGATAAATCATAACTTTAAATAGAGACTGAATAATATTTTTGATGTTACTTTCTGACTGAACCTGCCTGAAGAAAGGTAGTTACGAAGTAATTTATTTTAGACAATCTCTTTATATTTCATTTTTTAATTAAAATTTTACATGGCAGATTTGATAAAAATTTATGATGAAAACCCAAACGAACGCGAAATTGACAAAGTTGTTGACGTTTTAAAAAAAGGGGGATTAATTATTTATCCAACTGATACTGTTTATGGATTAGGTTGTGATATTACCAATATGAAAGCTATGGAGAAAGTAGCTAAAATTAAGGGTCTAAAATTAGCTAAAGCAAATTTTTCGTTTATATGTTATGACTTAAGTAATCTTTCAGATTATGTAAAGCAAATTGATACACAAACTTATAAAATTCTAAAAAAATATTTGCCAGGCCCTTATACATTTGTGCTGCCAAGTAATACAAACTTACCAAAAGCTTTTAAAAACAGAAAAACTGTTGGTATTCGAATTCCTGATAATAATATTATTAGAGAATTGGTGAAAAAGTTAGGTAATCCTATAGTTTCAACTTCTATTTACGATGAAGATGATTTATTGGAATATACTACAGATCCAGAATTAATATTTGAAAAATGGGGAGATTTGGTAGATATTGTTATTGATGGGGGTTATGGAGATAATAACGCATCAACTGTTATCGATTTATCTAATGATGGAATTGAAATTATACGAGAAGGTAAAGGAAGTATTGACGGTTTTGTGTAGTTATTGGTTTGATTTTTAAGTGAGTTACCTTCTTTTATTAAAGTATGTGATGTTATCACAAGTTTTTGAAAAGTCTTTTAAATGGTACCTTTGGCTGAGAGGAGTGGGAGCTTTTTATAATATTTAATGTTATTACTGGTTGTAGTTATTGTTTTTTAAATCAATCTCACTATATTTTTTTTTACCTAAAATAAAGTACTGCCAAACAATACTTTTAGTAGCAAAATAATCAGGTTTCTTTTTATGATTACCTCTTTTTTTATATATTTTAGAAAGTTGAGCATAAAAGCTAAAATGTGCTTTTAAGATTGCAATTGTATGCATTATACGCAATTCTAATACAAATTTTATACCCGCAATACCATCAAGTAATAATCGCGTAAAAACAATTTCTAAAACTTGATTCTTTGGAAGGTTTTTAACCAATGTAAACAAGCTATTTCTAAAGTTTAAAAACGTTTTTCTTGGACTTTCTTCTTTTAAAGTTGCGCCTCCAACGTGATAAACTGTTGAAGCTCCAATATATTTAATACTATAATTTAAATTTTTGGCTCTCCAACACAAATCAATTTCTTCTTGATGTGCAAAATAGTCTTCATCAAAACCATTTAATTGGTAAAAAACAGTAGCTTTAATAAAAAAACAAGCTCCGGAAGCCCAAAATATTTCAGAGGTATCATTAAATTGATTGTTGTCCTTTTCTAAATTTGAAAATATGCGTCCCCTACAAAATGGGTATCCATATTTATCAATAAAACCACCTGCTGCACCAGCATATTCAAATAATTCTTTGTTTTTAAAATCTAAAATTTTTGGTTGAATAATAGCAGTATTGGGTTCATTTTCAAAAGTGGAAATAATGGTATCTAGCCAATTATTGGTAACCTCAATATCAGAATTTACCAATCCGTAAATATCAGCATCAATATGTTTTAAGGCATCGTTATAACCTTTCGCATAACCACCATTTTTTTTGTTTTCAACTATTTTAACTGTTGAAAATGTTTTTTGAACAAAAGCTATAGAATCATCAGTTGAAGCATTATCTGCAATATAAATTTCAACATTATTTATGTTGCTAAAGTTAACAATAGATGGCATAAATTTTTCCAACAATTGTTTTCCGTTCCAGTTTAATATTACAATAGCTATTTTCACAAATGCAAACTTACTATAAACTTGTCAATATTATTATTTAGAATACTAAAAGTTTATTAAATAATATAGATGAAATTAAAAAAATCTACGAATCAAATTTGCTATAATTTGGAATGTCTTTCAAAAAAATATAACGTTCATTTTTAAAATCCATATTACAGTAAAAATGCTCTAAACCATTGGTTGTAATTAGGTAATTGGCATTTAATTTTAGGTTATAACGTGCAATCTGGTCAAAAGTTTCTTGTGTTATTTTTATTGAAGGCGCTTTACATTCAACAATAATATCCGGATTTCCTTCAGCATTAAAAATTAAAATATCGGTACGTCTTGTTAATTTATTGATTGTTAGTTTTTTTTCAACAGCAAATAAAGAAATGGGATATTTTTTTTCTTCAATTAAAAACCACACAAAATGTTGTCTTACCCATTCTTCTGGAGTTAAAACGACATATTTTTTTCTGATGATATCAAAAATAAAAAGCTTATTTTCACTACTTTTGAATCTGAATTTATATGTTGGTAAATTCAATTGTTGCATACCGCAAAAATGCTAATTTTTTTTATATAAATGAATGACATTACAAAAATAGTTTCTGATATTAATAATGGAAATATAAAGCCTATTTATTTTTTAATGGGTGAAGAACCTTATTATATTGATAAAATTTCAGAATATATTGAAAATAATATCCTTGCTGAAGAGGAGAAGGGTTTTAATCAGATGGTGTTGTACGGAAGAGATGTTACCATTGAAGAAATAATTGATAATGCCAAACGTTTTCCAATGATGGCGGAAAAGCAAGTTGTTATTGTTAAAGAAGCACAAGATTTATCCAGAACTATAGAAAAATTGGTGTCTTATGCAAAACAGCCACAACCGTCAACAGTCTTGGTTATTTGCTATAAATACAAAAAAATAGACAAACGTAAATCGCTCTATAAAGAAATTAATAAAGTTGGGTTAGTTTATGAAAGTAAAAAATTATACGAGAATCATGTAGCTGATTGGATTCGGAGAGTATTAGCTGGTAAAAAATATAAAATTGACACTAAAGCAACGTTAATGCTAATAGAGTTTTTGGGTACAGATTTAAGTAAAATTAATAACGAATTAAATAAATTAATGTTGGTTTTACCAAAAGAAGCTACCATTACTCCAGAAGCAATTGAAGACAATATTGGAATTAGCAAAGATTATAATAATTTTGAGTTAAGAAAAGCTGTTGGAGAACGAGATGTATTAAAAGCGAATAGAATTATCAATCATTTTGCTCAAAATCAGAAAGCAAATCCTATGATTATGACTATTTCTTTATTGAATAGTTTTTTTACGCAATTACTTATTTATCATAGTTTAAAAGACAAATCTAAAAATAGTGTTGCAAAGGCACTTGGAGTGAATCCCTTCTTTGTTTCAGATTATACTATGGCAGCAAAAAACTATCCAATGCGAAAAGTATCTCAGGTAATCGGACTTTTACGTAATGCCGATGTTAAAAGTAAAGGGGTAGGAGCAAATGCTTTGCCTGCAGGAGATATTTTAAAAGAGTTACTTTTTAAGATTATTCATTAGGTTTGTGATGTATAGTTTTAAAGATGCAAGTTTATATCCTAAACTATTGAATCAAAATTGTTTATCAACAACAATTCTGTTTTCTCTATTGGCAATTTCCCAAGCTGTATAAAAAATTAATTGTGTTCTTTTTTGTAAAAGTTCGTAATTAATTTTATCGGGAGTGTCTGAGGGTTGATGATAATCCTGGTGTGTTCCGTTAAAATAAAAAATTATAGGAATGTTATTTTTAGCAAAATTGTAGTGATCAGATCTGTAATAAAATCGATTAGGATCTTCATCGTCATTAAATGAATAATCTAAATTAATATTAGTAAACTTTGTGTTTATTTCTTCTGAAATGTTATGTAACTCAGTACTTAATTTGTCTGAACCAATTAAATAAATATAATTTGGGTTTCTTTCGTGCGTATCATCCAAACGACCGATCATATCTATATTTAAATTTGCAACGGTATTAATAAGAGGAAAAACAGGATTATTTACATAATATTTAGAACCTAAAAGTCCTTTTTCTTCACCTGTAACGTGTAAAAATAAGATAGAACGCTTTGGTCCATTTCCAAATTCTTTAGCTTTTTGAAATGCTTCTGCAATTTTTAAAATAGCCACTGTACCAGATCCGTTATCGTCTGCTCCATTATAAATTTCACCATTTCTAATGCCTAAATGATCTAAATGGGCAGATATTACAATAATTTCTTCAGGTTTTTCAGATCCTTCAATAAAAGCCAATACATTTTCTGAAGGATTTAAATTTGGTCTTAAATTTTCAGTTGGAATTTTTTGAAAGTAATTATTACCTTCGAAAGGACTAGCAATATTGCTATTTATATAAAAGTTTTTTAAATATTCTGCTGCTTTCTTCTGTCCAGATTCACCAGTTTCTCTTCCTTCAAATTCATCTGAAGCAATATTATATAAATGAGTTTTTAAATCTTCAACAGTAATTGTGGTTGCATATTTGGTTGCAGAAACACCTGTAGTTTCATTAATTTCTGAAATATGATTGTTACTTCCACAACTAATTATGAATGCTGAAGTAATTAAAACAAGTATTTTTTTCATCTATATATTTTTGAAGAGTTTCAAATATATAAAAATATTAATGTTTAAAAAGAATTTGAAATTGAAAACTGTTTTAAAGCTTTATTAAAGCTAATTAAATTAGAATCAAAAAGTAGTTCAAGTTCGTTATTTTCAATAAGTATGTCAGTTTTACCACTTATAAATTTAGATGAGGACATCAGCCACAATTCATCTGCTAATTGTAGTGCTAAATTAGCTTCGTGTGTAGATACAATAATTGTTTTATTAAATTCAGCTGCTAAATTTTTCAATAAAGAAAATGTATTAACAGTATGATGTAAATCTAAATGTGCCGTTGGTTCATCTAAAACAATAATTGGGGTGTCTTGTGTTAAAGCTCTGGCAATCAAAATCTTTTGTAGTTGTCCATCACTTAATTCATAACATTTAGAATTCATTAAATGGCTTGTATTTGTTTTTTTGAAAGCCATCTGAATTATTTCCATATCTTTATTAGTAAGGTACCCAATCCAATTTGTAAAAGGCTGTCTACCTAATGCAACCAATTCAAAAACAGTTAAACTACTATCGGGCAAGCGTTCGGTAAGCACTAAGCTCATTATTTTAGATAATTCTATATTTGTTAAGTTATCTAAATTTTTTTGATCAATTAAAACAGTACCATTTAAAGCTGGCTGAACTTTGGTTAAGGTTCTAAGTAATGTAGATTTTCCAATTCCGTTTTTTCCAAGTAAACAAACTAAATTACCAGCTTCTAAATTAATGGATAAATCAGTAGCAATTACAGAAACTTGTTTTTTTGAAGTATATCCAATACTTAAGTTTGTGGTTTTTAGAATATGTTTCTTAGGTTGTTTCATTAATAATAAACTTTTCTTTTTCTAACCAACAACCAAATAATTATTGGAGCTCCAAATAATGACGTAATTGCATTTATTGGTAATGTATATTCACTTGTTGGTAACTGTGCAATACTATCGCAAATTAACATAATTATTGCACCGCTTATAGCAACTGCAGGAATTAATGTTTTATGATTCGAAGTGCTAAATAACAGTTTTGTTAAATGCGGTACAGCCAAACCTATAAAAGCAATAGGTCCAGAAAAGGCCGTAATAACTCCAGTTAATAAACTAGTTGCAATTAGTACTAAATTACGTGTTTTTTTTACATTAACACCTAAGCTTTTTGCATAATTTTCACCTAATAGTAATGTGTTTAAAGGCTTTATTATAAAAATTACAAAAGAGATTCCAATTAAAAAAGCAACACATAAAACAGTTATTTCTTTCCAACTTAGATTCCCAAGGCTTCCAAAACTCCAAAACATATATTGTTGCAATTGACTAGCACTTCCAAAATAAGCTAAAATACTTATTACAGCAGATGTTAAACTACCAAACATCAATCCAATTATTAATATTGACATGGTGTTTTTAACTTTTTGTGCCGCAATCATTACAGCAGAAAGTACTAAAAATGCACCTAAGCTTGCTGCAATTGCCAAACCAAAATTTGTAAATGCATAACTGGTAATGTTTGCTCCTAAAAATGAACCTCCTAAAATTAAAATGGCGACTCCTAAACTGGCTCCAGAACTTATTCCTAATACAAAAGGACCTGCTAATGGATTTCTAAATAAGGTTTGCATTAACAAACCACTTATAGATAAACCAGAGCCTACAATTATTGCAGTTATTGCCTTTGGTAAACGGACACTTAAAATAATTGAACCCCAAGAATCTTTCTCAAGTTCACCATTTGTTAATGCTAAAAACACTTGTTTTAACGGAATATAAACAGACCCTAAACTAAGGTTAACTATAAATACAAAGACTAATGTAATTAGTAGAATTATAAATGTTTTTTTGTATGATTTTGTTGGATTAATCAAAAATGATTTTTTAAAAAATGTACTAATTGTTGTATGGCTTTTCCTCTGTGACTAATAGTTCCTTTTTCTTTTAAATCCATTTCTGCAAAAGATTTGTTATAACCTTTAGGCATAAATATAGGATCGTAACCAAAGCCAGAGATGCCTTGTTTTTCTTTTAAAATTTGTCCTTTACAAATTCCGTCAAATATAAATTGTTTTTTGTTAATATTTAAGGCAATTACAGTTTTAAATTGTGCATTTCTATTTAAGTTATCACCAAGTTCAGTTAATAGTTTACTCATATTTTTTTCTGAATTGTTTTCTTCACCTGCATAACGTGCAGAATAAACTCCGGGTTGGTTATTTAAAGCTTCAACTTCTAACCCGGTATCGTCAGCAAAACAATTTAAACCATATTTTTTAGTAATGTAATTGGCTTTTAAGATTGCGTTTCCTTCTAAAGTATCTGCAGTTTCTGGAATGTCATCAAAACAATTTATATCGGCTAAACTTACAATTTCAAAATTGGTTAGCATTGCCCGTACTTCCTTTAGTTTATTTTTATTATTGGTAGCAAAAACAAGTTTTAATTTATTCATGATGGTAAGGTTCGTTTTTTAAAATGGTAAATGCCCGGTAAATTTGTTCAACAATAAATAAACGAATCATTTGGTGCGAGAATGTCATCTTAGATAAGGAAATTTTCCCTTGAGACTTTTGATAAACAGCATCGGAAAATCCATAAGGACCTCCAATTACCAATACTAATTGTTTTATGCCAGCATTCATTTTTTTCTGAAGAAATTGAGAGAAAGCAACTGACCTATATTCCTTACCTTTTTCATCAAGTAAAATTAAAACATCTGTTGCGTTTAATTTTTTTAAAATTAAAATTCCTTCTTTTTCCTTTTGTTGGACTTCACTTAAATTTTTTATATTTTTTAAGTCAGGAATAATTTCAATTTCAAAGTTAATATAATGTTTTAACCTATTTTGGTAGGTTTCAATTAACGTTTGTAAATTTTTATCATCGGTTTTTCCGATTGTGAGCAACTTAATTTTCATTTCACAAATATAAAAAGAATTAAAGCTTTAATTTTTGAAAATAAAAAAGTTATTTTTGTTTGAAAATAGTAGTAAAATGATATCACAAAAACAATTTGAAAAAGAACTCGATAGAATAATTTCAAATGCAATTAGAGAAGATGTTGGAGATGGTGATTACAGCTCATTAGCATGTATTCCAAAAGAAGCTACTGGAAAAGCAAAACTGCTGGTTAAAGAAGATGGAATAATTGCTGGTGTTGAAATGGCAAAACGTATTTTTAAGTATGTAGATGCGGATTTAAAAGTTGAAACTTTAATAAATGATGGAGCAAAAGTGCATTGCGGTGATATTGTTTTTTATGTTAAAGGAAACTCTCAATCTATTTTAAAATCGGAACGTTTGGTTTTAAATGTAATGCAACGGATGAGTGCAATTGCAAAAAAAACCAACGAATTTGTGCAACTATTAGAAGGTACAAAAACAAAAGTATTAGATACAAGAAAAACAACTCCTGGAATTAGAGCTATTGAAAAATGGGCTGTAAAAATTGGTGGTGGAGAGAATCATAGATTTGCATTGTATGATATGATTATGCTCAAAGACAATCATATAGATTTTTGTGGAGGAGTTACAAAAGCCATCAAAAAAACACAGCAGTATTTAAAAGATAATAACTTAGATTTAAAAATTATTGTTGAATCTAGAAGTTTAGAAGAAATCAAAGAAATATTGGCAGTTGGTGGTGTGTATCGTATTTTAATCGATAATTTCAACTACGAAGACACCAAAAAGGCGGTTGAATTAATTGGAAATCAATGTCAAACGGAATCTTCAGGAGGAATTAATTTAGAAACTGCAAGAAAATACGCCGAATGTGGTGTAGATTGTATTTCATCTGGAGCTTTAACGCACTCTGTATATAATATGGATTTAAGTTTAAAGGCGGTTGAGTAATAATTTCACCGTTAACACCTTTGATCCTGGATTTAAAAAAATGACAAAACGAATTGAAGATAGCCTAAATAAAATTCCAATTCTAAATTGGCTGGTCAGACTTGGGAAACAAGTTAAAATTCCAGGTTTGCAAGGAATGTCTTTGTACGATGTTATTGAAATGTATGTTCTTGGTATTGTAAAAGGTGCTTTAACCTCAAGAGCAGGCGGGATTGCTTTTAGTTTTTTTATGGCATTGTTCCCTTTTATTTTATTTATACTTACATTAATCCCATACATTCCAATTGAAGGATTTCAAGAGGACTTTTTGGTAATGATTGAGCAATTATTACCTCCAAATACAGCAGAAACTGTTCACGATGTTATAGAAGATATTGCCAACACCCGTTATAGTGGTTTACTTTCATTTGGATTTATTGCCTCTGTTTTTTTAATGACAAACGGTGTAAATGCAATTTTAGGAGGTTTCGAATATTCGTACCATGTTACCGAAATGCGTAGTATTATTCGTCAATATTTTATTTCAATGATAATGTCAATAATGTTATCCTTAATTTTAGTAGCAACAGTTGCAATAATATTGTATTTTGAAATTGGAATTAACGATTTAAAATCAAAAGGTTGGTTAGAAGATGATGTATTTTGGATAGAAAAAGGACAGTTTTTATTTTTTGTATTGCTCGTATTTTTTTCAGTATCATTGTTGTACAAATACGGTACAAAAGAAGTAAAATATTTATCATTTATTACACCAGGCTCTATTTTAACAACATTGTTAACCATTGTAATGTTTAAATTATTTTCAATTTATGTTGTAAAATTCGCAACCTATAATCAATTATATGGTTCCATAGGAACGTTACTTGTTTTAATGCTTTTTGTTTGGTTAAATGCCATTATTTTATTGTTAGGTTTTGAGTTAAATGCAAGTATAAGTCGCTTAAGAAGATTTCATATAAAAGAATAAGATTATGAAACGTGCAAGTTAAAAAGTTTATCAACTAACGAAATGCTAGATAGCGAACAGCATGTGACCGTTAAAAAAAATAAGAAATACACATGAATATTATTGCAATGATTCCTGCACGTTTTGAGGCAAGTAGATTTCCAGGAAAATTAATGAAAGATTTAGCAGGAAAATCAGTTATTTTAAGAACTTATGAAGCCACCAAACAATCAAATTTATTTGATGAAGTTTATGTGGTTACAGATAGCGATACTATTTTTAATGAAATTACTTCAAACCGCGGAAAAGCAATAAAAAGTAAAAAAGAACACGAATCTGGAAGTGATAGAATTGCTGAAGCAGTTGAAAATTTAGAAGTGGATATTGTTGTAAATGTGCAAGGAGATGAACCTTTTACGCAAACAAAACCACTTAAAAATTTATTAGAAGTTTTTAAAAAAGATATTCAAAACAAAGTAGATATTGCTTCATTAAAAATAAAAATGAATAATTTAGAAGAAGTTAACAATCCAAATAATGTAAAGGTAGTTTGCGATGAAGCCAATTTTGCTATGTATTTTTCGCGTTCTCCAATTCCTTTTGCAAGAGATGCTTCAAAAGCAGTATATTACAAGCATATTGGTATTTATGCTTTTAGAAAAGAAGCTTTGTTAAAATTTACCAAATTACCAGTCAATCAGTTAGAGGCAGCTGAAAAATTAGAAAATCTTCGTTTTTTAGCAAATGGTATGACTGTTAAAATGGTTGAAACCAATCAACTTGCTATTGGTATCGATACTCCAGAAGATTTAGAAAAGGCGAATAAAATTTTTAAGAATAGCTAAAAATGGAATTTTCACCTGAAACTATAATTAGTGTTTTTATCGGAATTGGATTAGCCGCATCGGTTGGTTTTAGAATTTTTGTACCATTATTTGCACTTAGTTTAGCTTCATTTTATAATTTTACTCCCTTAAATGAAAGTTGGGAATGGGTTGGAAGTTCTACAGCAATAATCATTTTAGGAATTGCAACCATAGTAGAAATTTTAGCATATTTTATTCCATGGTTAGATAATTTATTAGACACAATTGCAATACCACTTGCTGCAATAGCAGGAACTATCGTAATGGCAGCTATAGTAAGTGATTTAGACCCAATAATCACGTGGGCACTTGCAATTATTGCGGGTGGAGGAACAGCATCAGCTATAAAAGGTTCAACAAGTTCGGCGCGGTTAGGATCTACTGCAACAACTGCCGGAATTGCAAATCCAGTTATTTCAACTGTAGAAACAGGAACCTCAATTGTAATGTCTGTTTTAGCCATCTTTATTCCAATTCTAGCGATTATTTTAGTTGCGTTTATAGGTTGGATATTATTCAAATTTTTTAAATTATTGAAACCATCAAAATCAAAAAAATGAGTTATACCAAAAGACAACCAAAAGATTTTATGAAGTCTTTACAAATTATCCATGTTGCTTTATTAGCAGGAGTATTTCTATTTGCAGCCTATGTAGCTTTTACTGCAAAAGGCGTATTGTTTTTTTCTTATGAAGACGATAAACCTTTTTTGTTTTTAGCCATTATAATTTCTTTTGCAGGAAATTTAGCCAGTAAGTTTTTATATAGAAAGTTGCTAAACCAAATTTCTGAGAAAGCAGATTTAAGTGAAAAAGCTATTAAATTTAGTACAGCTCATATTTTTAGAATGGCACTATTAGAGTTTCCAGCCTTTATGTGTGTATTTTTTGCAATGCAATCTAACAATAGTTTTTATTTTCTTTTAGTTGCGATTTTAGCTTTAATGATGTTAGTAATATTTCCAACTAAATATAAGTTTGAAAACGATGTTACATTAACAAGTAAAGAAAAATCAATGTTAGAAAAGCTTTAAATAGTTTTAGAATTTTCAGATATTTGCAAACTAATTTTTAAAAATGGCACAAAAACCAAGCATACCAAAAGGAACACGTGATTTTTCACCTACTGAAGTAGCTCAAAGAAATTATATTTTTTCAACCATAAAAGAAATTTTTGAAGTGTATGGATTTCAACCTATTGAAACTCCATCATTTGAAAATTCATCAACATTAATGGGTAAATATGGAGATGAAGGAGACCGCTTGATTTTTAAAATCTTGAATTCAGGAGATTATTTAAAAAAAGTAGATGATAATTTATTGTCTTCAAAAGATAGTATAAAAATAACTTCAAAAATTTCAGAAAAAGCCTTGCGTTACGACTTAACAGTCCCTTTTGCTCGTTATGTTGTTCAGCACCAAAACGAAATAGAGTTTCCTTTTAAACGTTACCAAATGCAACCAGTTTGGCGTGCAGATAGACCTCAAAAAGGACGTTTTAGAGAGTTCTACCAATGCGATGCAGATGTTGTTGGAAGTAAAGGATTATTGCAAGAGGTAGAGTTTGTTCAATTATATGATGCAGTTTTTAGTAAGTTAAAGTTAGTTGGCACGACTATAAAGCTTAATAATCGAAAAATTTTAGCCGGTATAGCTGAAATAATTGATGCAAAAGATAAATTAATTGATTTTACGGTTGCACTTGATAAGTTAGATAAAATAGGAGAAGTAGGTGTAACTAAAGAAATGTTAAGCAAAGGTATTTCTGAAGAAGCCATACAAAAAGTGCAACCATTATTTAATTTTACAGGAAGTAATCAAGATAAATTAAATCAGTTAGATGATTTATTAGCTGAATCTGAAGAAGGATTGCAAGGTGTAAAAGATTTGCGTTTTGTAGTGGATACTGTTGAAGCTTTAGGTTTAGAATCTGCTAGTTTAGAATTAGATGTAACATTAGCACGTGGATTAAATTATTATACTGGAGCCATTTACGAAGTTTCTGCACCAAAAGGTGTTGCAATGGGTTCTATTGGTGGTGGAGGTAGATATGATGATTTAACTGGAATTTTTGGTTTAAAAGATGTAAGTGGTGTTGGAATTTCATTTGGTTTAGATAGAATTTATTTGGTTTTAGAAGAACTGAATTTATTTGATGTTGTTGAGTTGCCAAAACCAAAAGTGTTGTTTATCAATTTTGGGGAAAATGAAGCTGCTTATTGCATGCAAGCATTAGTTTCATTAAGAAAAAACAACATAAAATCTGAATTATATCCAGATGCTGCTAAAATGAAAAAACAGATGAACTATGCGAATCGAAGAGAGATTCCTTATGTTGTAATTGTTGGTTCAAATGAGATAGAAAATGAAAATTATACATTAAAAAATATGCAAACAGGTGATCAACAAGTATGTAGTTTAAAAGAATTACTTGAAATCACGTTATAATTTTAAAAACTAAATTGTAAATTTGCAAGCTAATTATTATATAATGTTTGAAGGTAAAGAAATAATGATAAATAAAATTGATGAAATAGGAGATGACCACGTTGGTTCTTCTGCAAAAACACCGCTAAGAGCTGATGCTTTTGATATTTCAGATGCTGAAAAAAGAAAGAGAATAGAGGCAAGTGTTAGAGATATTTTAGATACTTTAGGAATGGATTTAGAGGATGACAGTATAAAAGGAACCCCTAGAAGAGTTGCTAAAGCATATGTAAATGAAATATTCTCTGGATTAAACCCTGCAAATAAACCGAAACTATCCACATTTGATAATAATTATAAATACGGTGAAATGCTAGTAGAAAAAAACATTACGGTGTATTCTACTTGCGAGCATCATTTATTACCGATTGTTGGTAGAGCACACGTTGCATATATTTCTGACGGAAATGTAATTGGCTTGTCTAAAATGAACAGAATTGTTGATTATTACGCAAAAAGACCACAAGTGCAAGAGCGTTTAACAATGCAAATTGTACAAGCATTGCAAAAAGCTTTGGGAACTGATGATGTGGCTTGTGTAATAGATGCTAAACATTTATGTGTAAATTCTCGCGGTGTTCGTGACATTGTAAGTAGCACTGTAACTTCCGAATTTGGAGGTAAATTCAAAGAAAAAGATACAAAAAGAGAGTTTCTAGACTATATTAAGATGGATACAGATTTTAAAAATATAGAAGCCTAGTTAAAAATATTTGTTAGAGAAGTTTATTTAAATGGCTTCTAGATTTCATTTTTTGAAATAGGTTGGATAGATAAATCAAAATAATAAATTAAAAAAGCAATCTCATTCTAAAGAATGAGATTGCTTTTTTAATGCTTTCAAGATTGTTAAATTACTATTTTTCAACAAGCTTTTTAGATAATGTAAAACCTACAAAAAGTCCAATTCCAGCCATTAAAAAGATTGAGCCAGCATATGCAACACCATCTTCAATTAATGTATAGGCTTCTAAAATAGAACCTATAAAAATTCCTGCTCCAATTCCCATTAATAAAACAGCTAAGTTTAAAATTAACACTTTCCATAATGGAACATCTGATTTTTTTTGTGCAGCTTTTGCGCTAAAAAAGATACTGGCATCTGCACCTTTTTCAATTAAAGCTAAGCGCTCTTTGTTTCTTGTTGAATAATGTAAATAAAAAATTCCGAAGATAATTATAAACAATGCAATAAATACTGGTCCAGGTCCCATCATAATAATAAAATTTTAGTGATTAATATGTTTCATTGGGTATGACGTTCATTTTATAGTAATGGTTACATAAAATATATTTTTATTTTATTTACTGTAAATTGTAACCAGAGCAAATAAAAAGTAGTCATACTCTAAAATGAGCAATAAACCAGACGAGTATTATATAAACCAAACGTTAAACGGAAACGTAAATGCCTATGCTTTTTTAATTGAGAAGTATAAGCATATGGTTTTTACTTTGAGTATTAGGATTGTTAAAAATAGGGAAGAGGCAGAAGAAATTTCACAAGATGTTTTTGTAAAGGCCTATACAAATCTAAAAAGCTTTAAAGGAGATTCTAAATTTTCTACATGGATTTATAAAATAGTATATTATGCTAGTTTAGATGTTATTAAAAGAAATAAAAAGCAAATAAATTCTGAAAATATTGATGAAATTTATGAAGGAGATTTAGGTGTTTTACAAGATGCACTTTCATATCTAGAAGAAAAAGAAAGAAAAAGTATTATTAAAAAATCACTTCTAAAATTAAATGAAGATGAACAGGTAATTTTAACATTGTATTATTTTGAAGAAATGCCTTTAAAAGAAATTTCAGAAGTTGTAAATTTATCGTTAGATAATATTAAAGTGAAGCTATTTAGAGCGCGTAAAAAGTTGGCAACAATTTTAGAACATGTAATAGAACCAAAAACAATTAATTTAAAATGAAACAAGATAAAAATATAGACGATTTTTCAAAATATCTTTTAAAAGATGTTGGATTGGAAAAGCCTTCTTCAAATTTTGTTGCCAAGGTAATTAATACTATTAATATTGAAAACAGTAAGGTTTCTAATGTTGTTTATAAACCTATTATTTCAAAAATTGGTTGGTTTTTTATAGCAATAAGTTTTATTGGTTTAATGATTGTTTTATACTTCTCAAATACTGAAAGCATAATACAGTTTTCAGTAATAGATTTATCTTTTTTCGATAAATTAATGGCAATTAATATTTTTGAAAATATTAAATTATCAAAAATATTTTCTTTTAGTTTTATGTTATTTTCATTATTGGTTTTAGTTCAACTTCATTTTATAAAAAAAATACTTCAATAAAAATACGATACTATAATTCTTTTTTGAATTCATAATTTTCGTTAGATTTGATGCGTATGCAAATTAAAGTAACATTTTTTAGTATTTTATTTTCTTTGTTGTTTTTATATAATTTAAATGCACAAAATAATGAAGAAGTTATAGAGAAGGAGACAACTTGGAATCTTTTTAAAACGGACGTAAATTTAATATTTGGTGGTGTAAAAAACGCATATACAAAACCATTTCAATGGAAAAAAGATGATTGGTTAACTGCTGGGGCAGTTGTTGCTGGCACTTCTTTATTATATATTTATGATGAGCAAACTAGCGAGTTTTTTGTGAATCAAGAAAATAAAGCCCCTCAAATGTTAAAGGAAATTGGTTGGTATTATGGGAGTCCTCAAAATTTCTTTATGATTTCTGCAGGAATTTACGGTTACGGCCTGTTTGCTAAAAATGAAAAATTTAGACATACAGGAGTTCTTATTATTTCTTCTGCAGTTGCTACAGGTTTTATCCAAACAATTAGTAAAAATGCTTTTGGACGTGCAAGACCTTCACAAAATGTTGGTAGTAGAAAGTATAAGTTTATGAGTAAAGAATCTGGTTATCATTCTTTTCCTTCGGGTCATTCCATTTTATCTTTTACGGCATCACATGCAATTGCAAAACAATTTGATAATTTATGGGTTAAAGGAGGGATTTATGCAGTTGGTTTAATTGCACCTGTTTCTAGACTTTGGGCTGGAGCCCATTGGCTAACAGATGTAACTTTAGGAATGGTATTAAGTGTTGTTATAGTGGATGGTGTTGATAATTTTCTAACTTCTAAAAGAAATAACGTAAAAGAGAAATCAATTTCCTGGAATTTTAAAGCAGGATATAAAACAGTTGGGTTGGTAGGAACTTTTTAAAAGTACTCAATTTTAAAATCTTATTTAGGCGCAAGTAGGCTAAATGGATAATATGGAATGTTTCTTAAAACCCAGAAAACAATAATTATTATTAACAATACAATTGGTGTTTTTGGATGATAGATATAATTATATATATATATTTTAAAAATATAATTGATTCCAGAAATTAAAAAATGATAACCAATAATTAGTACCCCAATTACAAATAAAGCATTCTGTTCAAATACCCCAATAATATTGAAATTTAAAAGTTGGTGCGTAGCACGCTGACTTCCGCAACCAGGGCAATAAACACTGGTTGTTAAATACAATGGGCATTTTGGTAAAAAATCTACCTCACTGGGATTTATAAAAAAATAAAGGAATGCTAATACTATTGCAAGTAGCAGCATTCCTATGTATTTTAGTTTCATGTGTTATTTTTAAAAATCTCCTCCTAGAATAGCTAAGCCTCCTAAAGCGAATACGAACAAAAGATATAAAACAGCTACAATTATACCAGCTATTAAACCCCATTTCATCCATTTTTTTGCTTCTTCTGACGATTTTTTAGCTCCTTCATAATCACCACTTGCATATTTAGAATTCACTTGAGAAGCATAAACAATTCCTGCTATACCAAAGGGCAAGCAACAAAAAATAGTTACTAAAATTGATTCTACTAAATAGTTTTTAGGTTGGGTTTGATCCATAGTTGAAATGTTGTTTTAAGATTATTTTAATAATCGAATTTAAAAAATAAAAAGGACTTTTTAATCATTTTAAAAATAAATTAAATCTATCAAATTCATTAGGAATAAACCGACAATCTTTTCAGTATTTGGGTATGTAGTCATAGCTGTAAATGATTTTTTATTAAGGGAATTATTGAATAGTTTTGAAAATCCGAGAATAGGTTTATTGTAATTTTAGTTAATAAATCGGAACTATTTTTACAATATTTAGATGCGCTATAGATTTTTTTTAAAATTGTACAGTATTTATAGTTGCATTTTCTAACATATGCTATTTTTGCATAGATATAATTAAATAAGATTTTATTATTTACAAAAACTTAGGAATGAAATTTAAAATTGGAGATACTGTAGCTGTTTTAGACGATGTAATTAAAGGAAAAGTAATTGCAATTAAAAATAATGCCATTAGTATTGAGTCTTCAGATGGTTTTTCTTTTGATTTTTTACCCAACGAACTTGTAGTAATTAAAGAAAATCAGTCTGAATTGTCCAAATACAGCGATATCTCTAACGAGAATTTATTAGAAAAAATCAACGAATTTTCCACAAAAAAGAATGCTCCTAAGTTTAAATCTGTAACAAAAACAGATCAAATTCCACCAATGGAAGTTGATTTGCACATTCATCAGCTCACAGAATCAACTCGAGGTATGGATAATTATGACATGCTAAATCTACAAATAGAAACTGCTAAACATAAGATTGAATATGCTATTAGAAATAGAATTCCTAAAATTGTATTTATTCATGGAGTTGGAGCTGGAGTATTAAAAACAGAATTAGATTTTTTATTTAAAAACTACCACGTAGATGTTTATGCAGCTTCATTTAAAAAATATGGTTTAGGAGCAACTGAAGTTTATATCTATCAGAACCCTAAAAAATAAATTTTTTAATATTCACCAAAATTAAACGTTTCAAAATAGATACGTTCATTATTATCTAAAAATAATAATTCTGAAATACTGATATTGTATTTATAACCAGTAACAATTTCATTTTCAATAATTTCAGTGGTATTTATTATAATAGTAGCATTTTCAGCTTGCAATTCTTTTAAAACCGCAGGTGAAGCTGGAGGAATTTCCTGACAGAAATAATTTGTATCAATAACATCATCAAAAATTCTGTAAATTATATTTAAAGAGCTAGAAATGGCATATGATTTCTCCCCAACTTTTGTTCCTAGTTCCGAATTTGTTAGCGTTAAAAGAATCACTTCTGTTTTATCCGGACTTAGTCTGTATAAAAGTGTTTCACCACAACTATTAACATCGTCTGAAAATTCAAAAGAAGGAACGTCAAAATCTCCATCGTTACAAGAAAGTAATGAGAATGCTATAAAAAAAGTAATAAGTTTTTTCATTTTTTAGTTTTATTGAAACAAAAATAATTGTTTTTAAGTAATTTAACGTTAAATGAAACCAACTATTTTAGTTATTTTTGCATTTTATGAAAAATATTTATTTAGATAACGCTGCGACCACGCCAATTTTACCAGAAGTAATTACTACAATTACGGAGTCTATGACTCATTCTTATGGAAATCCTTCATCAATTCATCAAATTGGTAGAAAGGCAAAATCATTGGTTGAAACTGCCAGAAAAAATATAGCAAAACACTTTAATGCTTCAGCTAATGAAATTGTCTTTACTGCTGGAGGAAGTGAAGCAGACAATCTTATTTTGCGGAATGCTGTTACTAATTTAGGTGTTACTACTATTATTTCATCAAAAATAGAGCACCATGCTGTTTTACATACAATTAAGAATCTAGAAAAGGAATTTAATATTGTTTTAAATTGGGTGGAATTAGATGAGTTTGGTACCGTTAATTATTCACATATAGAAACATTATTGCAAAAGGATACATCTAAGAAACTGGTAAGTTTAATGCACATAAATAACGAAATTGGTAATCTTTTAGATATAAAAAAAGTTTCTAAATTATGTTGTGATAATGATGCTTTGTTTCATTCAGATGCGGTTCAAGTAGTTGGACATTATGAAATAGATGTTAATGAAACACCAATTGATTTTTTTGCTGCAAGTGCGCATAAATTTCACGGTCCAAAAGGTGTTGGTTTTGCATATATTAAAAAAGGGTATGGTATTTATCCAATGTTACATGGTGGAAAACAGGAAAGAGGTGCAAGAGCAGGTACCGAAAACGTTCATAGTATTTTAGGTATGGAAAAAGCATTAGAAATTGCCTATTTAAATTTAGAAGAAGACACAAAATATATTCAAAATATTAAAAGTTATTTTATAAATGAATTGCAGCATAATTTTGAAGGAATTATTTTTAATGGATGTTCAGAAAGTGAAACCAAAAGTAGCTACACTATTTTAAATGTTAGGTTTCCAAAAGAATATGCAATGTTACTTTTTAATTTAGATTTAAAAGGAATTGCAGTTTCCGGAGGAAGTGCCTGCCAAAGTGGAAGCAATAAAGGATCCCATGTTTTAAATGCTATTTTACATGAAAATGAGCAATTTAAAACATCGGTACGTTTTTCGTTTAGCAAATTAAATACCATAAAAGAAATAGATTACGTAATTAAAAATTTAAAAGAAATATTATAATAATGTTGAATTATCCAATTAAATTTCAACCAATTTTAAAAGATAAAATTTGGGGAGGAGATAAGTTAGTTAACAATTTAAATAAAAAATCAAATTTAAAAGATATAGGTGAAAGCTGGGAGATTTCTGATGTGGAAGGTGATGTTTCTGTTGTTGAAAATGGACCTCTAAAAGGAAGATCTTTAAAAGAATTATTAGAAACCTATAAAGGAGATTTATTAGGAAAAAATAATTTTGCAAATTTTGGCACAAACTTTCCGTTGTTAATTAAGTTTATTGATGCAAAACAAGATTTATCTGTTCAAGTTCACCCGAATGATGAACTGTCTAAAATGCGACATAATTCCTTTGGGAAAACTGAAATGTGGTATATAATGCAAGCTGATGAAGGTTCCAGATTAATTTTGGGGTTCAATAAAACAATTAAGGCAGAAGATTATGTGAAGTTATTAGAAGAAAAGAAAATTATGTCGGTTTTAAATGATGTTCCTGTTGAAAAAGGCGACGCCTTTTTTATTGAAACAGGTACCGTACATGCTATTGGAGCAGGAATTGTGTTGGCAGAAATTCAGCAAACATCGGATATTACTTATAGAATTTACGATTTTGATAGAGTAGATGATGCAGGAAATGAACGTGAATTACATACAGAATTAGCTATTGATGCACTTAATTTTAGTGATAAAATAGATACCGAAAGAAATTATTCTTCAACTAAAAATAGTTTAAATGAAGTTGTAAAGTGTGAATATTTTAAAACCAATTTTATTCCTGTAGAAGGAGCATTAGAATTGGATTATTCGGCAACAGATTCATTTGTAATTTTTATGTGTGTTGAAGGAAATGCAACTATTTCTGTTGAAGGAACTACCGAAACTATAAATTTTGGAGAAACAATTTTAATTCCTGCTACTGCAAAAAATGTAATCATTAAAGGAGATTGTAATTTATTAGAAGTAACTGTTTAATTTATTTAAAGTGAGTTTGGATACCTGCTTTCACAGGTATTATAGTGTGTTATGGATTCCAGTGAAAACAGGAATCCATAACACGTATTGAGAGGCAACTTAAACCAATAAGAGTTTCCCATAAAAACGTGTAGATAGTTGCTTTCACAAGTATGACAGTGAAAAATAATTACTGTTCCTACAAAGGTAGGAATCTATTTTTGATCAACACAAACCTAACAAGTCTCGAAGATCTGTTAAGTCTAAATATATTAAATAACATTTACCTCAATTTCTAAAGGTATGGCAAACTTTTCTAAAACTGTTTGCTGTATTTTTTTTGCCAATTTAAAAACTTCTTTTCCAGTTGCATTGCCATAATTAACTAAAACCAATGCTTGTTTTTCGTGCACACCAGTTTCTCCAAAACGTTTTCCTTTAAAGCCACATTGTTCAATTAACCAACCAGCTGGAACTTTAATTTCTGTTGAAGAAATTACATAATTTGGAATATTTGAATATTTTTTTTGTATTTTTTTAAACAAATCAATGTCTATAACTGGATTTTTAAAAAAACTACCACTATTTCCAATTTCTTCTGGATCAGGAAGTTTACTTTGTCGAATTGCAATTATAGCATCTGAAATATCTTTTAGAGTAGGCTTTTTAATATTTTTAAGAACCTCTTTAATGGCACCATAACTAATATTGGTTTTATGATTTTTTTTAGTCAGCTTAAAAGTAACATTGGTAATAATGTATTTTCCTTTTAATTCATTCTTAAAGACCGAATTTCGATAGCCAAAATTACAATCATCTTTATTAAAAACCGATTTGTTTCCTGTAGCAATTTCAATCGCTTCCAATTGATGAAACGTATCTTTAATTTCAACGCCATAAGCACCAATATTTTGAATAGGTGAGGTACCAACATTTCCTGGAATTAAAGATAAGTTTTCTATACCACCATAATTTTGAGAAATGCACCAAATAACAAAATCATGCCAATTTTCACCAGCTTCGGCAGTCACTAATACGTTGTCATTATTAAGATCATTTATTATAATCCCTTTTAAATTTAAGTGAATTACTAGTTTCTCGATATCTGAAGTTAATAACATATTACTTCCACCACCTATTAAAAAAACATCTTTTTCTTGTTCTAGAATTTCTTTTAACTCAGGTACTGAATTTATTTCAATAAAACGTTTGGCATTTGCATTAATACCAAACGTATTGTACTTTTTTAGTGAAATATTTTGTTGAATATTCAATTAGTTTGCGTTATATTTCTTAATTGCAGCTTTTAAAATAGCTACAGATGTAATTAAATCTTCCTTTTTTAATACATAGGCAATTCTAACTTGGTTAGTACCAATACCTTTTGTACTATAAAAACCAGCGGCAGGTGCTACCATTACGGTTTTATTATCTATATTAAAATCTTCCAATAACCATTGTGCAAATTTATCAGCATTATCAACAGGTAATTCTGCAACACAATAAAATGCACCTTTAGGGTTTGCTACTTTTACACCATCAATTTTTTGAAGTTCGTTTACTAAAATATCTCTTCTTTGTTTATATTCAACAGTAACTTCATCAAAATAAGATTGCGGAGTTTCCAAAGCCGCTTCACTAGCAATTTGTGCAAATGTTGGTGGGCTTAAACGAGCTTGGGCAAATTTTAATGCTGTATTTATTACATCTTTGTTTTTTGAAACCAAACAGCCAATACGAGCACCACACATACTATAACGTTTTGAAACAGAGTCAATAATAATAGCATGATTTTCCAATCCAAATCCACTTAATACCGACTGATGTTGCACATTGTCGTAAACAAACTCTCTGTAAACTTCATCAGCAATTAAATATAAATCGTGTTTTTTAACAATTTCAGCTAACTTTTCAATTTCCTCTTTTGAATATAGATATCCAGTTGGATTTCCAGGATTACAAATTAAAATAGCCTTTGTTTTTGGAGTAATTAGTTTTTCAAATTCAGAAATTGCTGGTAGAGCAAAATTATCTTCTATTTTAGAAATTACGGGAACGATATTTACACCAGATGCAATAGAAAAACCATTGTAATTAGCATAAAAAGGTTCAGGGATAATAATTTCATCACCGGGATCTGTAATGCTTCCCATTGCAAATAATAAGGCTTCAGAACCACCAGTTGTAACAATAATTTCGTTTGCTGTTACATTAATATTATTTTTGGAATAATAGTCGGCAATTTTTGAACGGTAGACTTCAGAGCCCTCAGATCTGCTGTAAGCAAGGACTTCAACAGTATTGTTTTTAATGGCTTGTAAAGCACAATCCGGAGTTTTAATATCTGGTTGTCCAATATTTAAATGAAAAACTTCTATTCCTCTTTTTTTAGCATTTTCGGCGTAAGGAACCAATTTTCTAATTGGTGACTCAGGCATATTTTTTCCTTTAATTGATATTGAAGGCATTTGTTAAATATTTAAAAAATTATACAACAAAATTGCAAAATAATTTCTTAAAAATACCATTTTTTCCTGAAATTGTTAAAGGTTAAAGTTTTGCCAAAAGTTATGTAATAAAAGAAGCTTTTTGTAATTTAACATAACCTAAAATGTCAACGTTTTTGAAAAAAAAATTGAAAAATATTTTAATTCCTATTTTATTTTTAGTAATTCCTTTTGTTAGTTTTGCGCAAAGTGAATTTAAATTTAAGAAAGGGTTTAAAAAACAAACCATTTCCTTTAAACTACTTAGTAATTTAATTGTATTTCCAATGAAAGTAAATGGAAAGGAATTAAATTTCATATTAGATTCTGGCGTTGGTAGAACTATTCTTTTTAACTTAAATGCACGTGACTCTGTGCAATTAAATAATACAAAAACAATTAAACTTCAAGGTTTAGGTAGTGAAGCTCCTATAGATGCTATTATTTCTCATGGAAATTATTTTAAATTAGAAAATGTTAGTAGTAACAGTCAAAGATTGTATGTAATTGATAATGATAATTTTGATTTGTCATCTAAACTTGGACTTACAGTTAATGGTATTATCGGTTTCGAATTATTAAAAGATTTTCAAATAAGAATTAATTATGGCTCTAAGAAAATCACTTTTTATAAACCTAATGAGTTTAAATATGATAAATGTAAAAAATGCGAATCGTTTAATTTAGAATTTTCTAAATTAAAACCATATATTAATATTGGAGCAAAATTATCAGATTCAATCCATAAAACTACACCAGTAAAATTATTGATAGACTCTGGAGGAAGCGATGCAATGTGGTTATTTGAAGGAAGCCATCCAGATATTAAATCACCCAAAAAATATTTTCATGATTTTTTAGGTGAAGGTTTAAGCGGAACTATATATGGTAAAAGATCAAAAATTAAAAGTTTGATTCTTGGGCAGTTTGAACTTAAAAATCCGACGGTTTCTTATCCAGATTCAGCTTCTATTGCTTTTGCAAGAAAGTTTAATGAACGAAATGGTAGTTTAGGAGCGTCAATTTTAAAACGATTCACGGTAGTTTTTGACTATAAAAACAGAAAAGTAACATTAAAAAAAGGGAGACATTTTAAAGATCATTTTAGATATAATATGAGCGGGATTGAATTGGTACATAATGGAAAAGTTTTAGTAAAAGAAAAAGACAATACAAATTATGGCTTACCTTTAAGTGATCCAAATATAAGTGCTACAAATAAATTAGTACTAGATTATAATTACAAGTTTGCGTTTAAACCTTCTTATAGAATATATAAATTAAGGGTTAATTCACCAGCATATAATGCAGGTCTTAAAGTTGGAGATATTGTGATTAAAATTGATAATAAATATACTTTTGGAATGACTTTAGAAGAAATTGTAGGGAAATTTTATCAAAAAGAAAATAAAAGAATTAGTATAGTAATTGAAAGAGATGGTAAGAATTACGATTACTACTTCAGATTAAAAGATATGTTAAAATAAAAGAACGGTCTTAAATTTAAGACCGTTCTTTTTATAAGTAAAATAAAAATACTTCCTAATTTATTACTTCGAAGAAACAGCTGATCTTTGTTTAACAACAGCCGATTCAGGTTTTAATACAATACCCTTAATTCGAACTCTTTTTGAAGGCTCAGTTGCATTAGAGAAAATTGTGATTGTTTTGTTAAAACCACCTAATCTATTAGTTGCATATTTTACTTCAATTTCACCATCTTTACCAGGCATAATTGGATCTTTTGGTTTTTTTGGAACCGTACATCCACAACTAGATTGAATTCTTGAAATTATTAAAGGTGATTTTCCTGTATTTTTAAACTTAAAAACACGAACACCATCGGCATTTTGTTCAATTTTACCATAATCAATTACCTCAGTCTCAAATTCTATTACAGGTGCATTAGGATCTACTTTAACTTCGTTAGTTTTATTTTCTTGTGCATTTATAGAAAATGTTACAAATCCTATAAATAATAATGTTACAAATTTTTTCATAATTAAAGTTTTAAAATGTAAAGTTAGTATTTTTTTTATGCTTTCAAAATATTTTATGTTAAGCCTTATAATTGTACATTTGCAAACTGTATTACAAATATTAGACCAAAATGAGTTTAGCAACAAAATATAACCCTCAAGATGTAGAGGATAGATGGTATGATTACTGGATGAATAACAACTATTTTTATTCAACTCCAAACGAAAAAGAACCTTATACTATTGTAATTCCACCTCCAAATGTTACTGGGGTTTTGCATATGGGGCATATGCTAAATAACACCATACAAGATGTTTTAATTAGAAGAGCGCGGTTAAAAGGTAAGAATGCTTGTTGGGTTCCTGGAACAGATCACGCTTCAATTGCTACAGAAGCAAAAGTGGTTGCCAAATTAAAAGAACAAGGAATTAAAAAAAGTGATTTAACACGTGATGAGTTTTTAAAACACGCTTGGGATTGGACAGATGAGCACGGTGGTATTATTTTAGAACAACTTAAAAAATTAGGAGCTTCTTGTGATTGGAAACGCACTAAGTTTACAATGGATGCTGATTTAAGTGAAGCAGTAACCAAAGTTTTTATCGATTTATATAAAAAAGGACTTATTTATAGAGGTTATAGAATGGTAAATTGGGATCCTTCTGCAAAAACTACTTTATCTGATGAAGAAGTTATTTTTGAAGAAAAACAAGGAAATCTTTACTATTTAAATTATAAAATTGATGGTAGTGATGATGTGTTAACAATTGCCACTACACGTCCTGAAACTATTTTAGGAGATTCTGCTATTTGTATTAACCCAAACGATCCTCGTTTTACGCATTTAAAAGGTAAAAAAGCCATTGTACCAATTGTAAACAGAGTAATACCTATTATAGAAGATGAGTATGTGGATATTGAGTTTGGAACTGGGTGTTTAAAAGTAACACCTGCACACGATCAAAATGATAAAGTTTTAGGCGAGAAACATAATTTAGAAGTTATTGATATTTTTAATGATGACGCTACTTTAAACTCTTTCGGATTGCATTATGAAGGAAAAGATAGATTTGTTGTTAGAAAAGAAATTACAAAAGAATTAAAAGAATTAGGTTGTTTGGTAAAAATAGAACAACATTTACATAAAGTTGGTACTTCTGAAAGAACAAAAGAAGTAATAGAACCAAAAATTTCTGCACAATGGTTTTTAAAAATGGACACTATTGTTGAGCCTGCTTTAAAAGCAGTATTGGAAGATGAAGAAATTAAATTCTTTCCAAAACATTATAATAGCACCTATAAACATTGGTTGACAAATATTAGAGATTGGAATATTTCACGTCAACTTTGGTGGGGACATCAAATTCCAGCTTATTTTTATGGAGATGGTGTAGAAGATTTTGTAATTGCAGAAACTATTGAGCAAGCGTTAGAATTAGCAAAACAAAAAACCAATAATCTACAATTAAAAATTGAAGATTTAACTCAAGATCCAGACGCATTGGATACTTGGTTTTCATCTTGGTTATGGCCAATATCAGTTTTTGATGGAATTAGAAATCCTGATAATAAAGAAATTAACTATTATTATCCAACAAACGATTTAGTTACGGGACCAGATATTATTTTCTTCTGGGTAGCACGTATGATTTTTGCCGGATACGAGTTTAGAAATGAAAAACCTTTCTCGAATGTATATTTTACAGGAATTGTACGTGATAATAAAGGTAGAAAAATGTCTAAATCTTTAGGTAATTCTCCAGATCCAATTAAATTGATGGAGAAATATGGAGCTGATGGTGTGCGAGTTGGAATGTTGTTGTGTTCTGCGGCTGGAAACGATTTGTTATTTGATGAAGATTTATGTGCACAAGGGCGTAATTTCTCGAATAAAATATGGAACGCATTCCGATTAATAAAAGGATGGGAAGTTTCTGAAACTTTAGAACAACCACAATCGGCAAAAATTGCTATTGAATGGTATCGGGCAAAGTTTCAACAAACATTAATTGAACTGGAAAAATCTTTTGATCAGTACAGAGTTAGTGAAGCTTTAATGAGTATTTACAAATTAATTTGGGATGACTTTTCTTCTTGGTTTTTAGAAATGGTTAAACCAGCATACCAACAACCAATTGATGCAGTAACCTTAAAAGCAGTAATCTCTTTTTTAGAAGATAATTTAAAAGTGCTACATCCGTATATGCCATTTATTAGTGAAGAGATTTGGCAACATATTTCAGAGAGAACTCCAGAAGAAGCATTAATTATTGCTGCATATCCAAAGATGGAAACAGTAAATGAAAATTTAATTAATGAGTTTAAAGTTGCTTCAGAAGTAATTTCAGGAATTAGAAATATTAGAAAGGAAAAAAACATTGCCTTTAAAAATGAAATTGAATTTTCAGTTTTAAATAATGATAATATTAATACAGTTTTTGATGCTGTAATTGAAAAACTAGGTAACTTATCATCTATTAATTATGTAACTGAAAAAGTAGATGGAGCCTTAAGCTTTAGAGTAAAATCTAATGAGTACTTTATTCCAATGGGAGATGCAATTGATGTAGAAGCTGAAAGAGTAAAGCTACTAGAAGAGTTAAAATACAATGAAGGTTTCTTAAAATCAGTTCAAAAGAAGTTAAGTAATGAACGTTTTGTTAGCAATGCTCCAGAGCAAGTAATTAAAATGGAACGTCAAAAGGAAGCAGATGCTTTGGCTAAAATTGAAACTATAAAAGCTAGTTTAAATAGCTTATAAAAAACGGTGCTTTTGCTATGGCTGGCAAATGTACTTTAGAAAAGGGAATCCAATTTATTGGATTCCCTTTTTGTTTTTTTTAAACTAAATATTAATTTAAATTTGACTAAAATTCAATATATTGCAATAGGTATTAAAATTAAAATTAAAACAATGAGAATTATAAAATTTTTCTTAATTATCATACTTTTTTATTCTTGTCAAGTTGATAAAAATTCATTAGCGTCCTTTCAAAGTTTGAGCGACAGTATTAAATTTAAATATGCACCTGATAAGAGGGTTGCTATTTATAATGTTTCATTTAAAAATGAAGATGATGTTTTAGTTTTAGAAGGCGAAACCGATAATCCACTTGCAATAGAAGAATTAAAAAAAGGTTTGTCAACTAAAGGAGTTAAATTTAAGGATAGTGTTTCAATATTACCGGATTTAACAGTCGGAGTTCATAAATATGCATTAGCAAATAACTCTGCTGCTAACTTAAGAGGTAAAGGAAAACATTCTGCGGAATTAGTGACTCAAGTTATTTTGGGAACTGAGTTAAAAGTTTTAAAAAATGATGGATCATTTTCATTAGTTCAAACACCAGAAAAATATATTGCTTGGGTTGATAATGGAGGGATTGCATTTTTCACCGAGAATGAGTTCAATAATTGGAAAGAGTCTGAACTCTTAATATATACAAAAAATATTGGAAATTCCTATCAGGATACTAGTTTTACAATTATTTTAACTGATATGGTGCTTGGAGGAAAAGTGAAATTAGTTGAAGAATTAGCAACTAGTTTTAGAGTACAGTTTCCGGATGGTAGGATTGGTTTTGTTAAAAAAGATGAAGTTGAAAGCTATGCAAAATGGTTATCGCTTTTAAAACCTTCCAAAGAATTAATTGAAAGTTATGCAAAAAGTTTTTTAGGCTCTCCTTATTTATGGGGAGGAACTTCAACAAAAGCAATGGATTGTAGTGGTTTTGTGAAAACCGTTTATTTAATGAATGGTTTTGTAACACCTAGAGATGCTTCTCAACAAATCTTAAATGGCGAGATTGTAGATGAAAATTTAAAATTAGAAGGTTTAGAAAAAGGTGATTTAATGTTTTTTGGAACTAAAGCAACTGAAGACAAAAAGCAACGCGTTACCCATGTTGGTATTTGGCTTGGAAATGGAAATCAAGAATTTATACATTCCTCTAAAAGAGTACGTTTAAATTCAATGAATCCAACATCTGATATTTATGATTCATGGTGCGGTGAACATTATTTAGGTAGTAGAAGGTATTTAGATGTTGAAAACAAAGAACTAATAAAACTTTAAAGCTGCTAAATATTAAATTGTTTAAAAAAACAATGCACTAGCTATGGCTGTAGTATGAAATTTAGAAAGGGAATCCGATTTATTGGATTCCCTTTTTTGTAGTTAAATTATAGAACAAGTTTAATTAATTGTTAATAAAAGATTTGAAACCACAGGAGTTAGGAGGTTAAATACTTTTAAGGTATTCTTTTAAATCATCACTTTCATTTAAATTCATTTTCTTTTTAATTCTATATCGTGATGCTTGAACTGACCTTGGATCAATATTTAGTATATTTGCAATTTCCTTGGTTTGTAAATGTAATTTCATAAATACACAATGTCTTACTTCAGTATCACTTAATGTTGGGTGAAGTTTTGTTAGTTTATCAAAGAAGCCAGAATGAATAGCATTAAAATGATATTTTAAATTATCCCAACTATCAGAGTAATCAATATTAAAATCTAATTTATTAATTATATTTTCAATTTTATTTTTCATAGATTTTGCATCTAAAGATATATTTTTTTCAAGTTCTTTTTTCAGCTCCTTTAAATACTGTTGATTGTTATAGTGGTTAATAGATGTTTGCATTAATTCTCTATC
Source organism: Lutibacter litoralis (assembly GCF_014646675.1). Taxonomy (GTDB): domain Bacteria; phylum Bacteroidota; class Bacteroidia; order Flavobacteriales; family Flavobacteriaceae; genus Lutibacter; species Lutibacter litoralis. The sequence goes on from NZ_BMNS01000010.1 coordinate 115,711, forward strand.
CTTATCTTTATTTTTTTCTTTTAAATCATAAATGTTTTGAAATAATTTTTTTTCTTTTTTTCTTATTTTAAACAAAAAAAACACTAAAACTGAAAGTGTTGTTAAAAATAAAAAACCAGTAATTAATAAATAAGTTTTAAGATTACCTTTCTTTTGTTCAATGAGTTCAATTTGCAAATCTTTTTTTTCAATTTCTAGTTTTGAAACAAGTTCATTTACCTTAGAGTTTATTCTCATGTTTTTTAAGGTAGCCTTTTTAAACAGTTGTGGTAATAATTGTGGATTATTATCTCCAATAAGTTCAATATTGAAAATACAATCTACAGATGATGCTGTAGCTTTATGAACCGATGCACTTATAGTGTTTTTACCTGTAATAAAATCTTCAGGAGATAACACAATGGTATGAATAACTTTTTCCATTTCACCTTTAACAATTAACCCTGTAGCTAATGAATTATGATTAATTTTACCATTAGGCATATCAATTCTTGCAATTTCATTATTGTTTAAGTAAACAACAATGCCATCATCTTTTTTTATATTAAGTTTATATAAAATAAACTTAAAAGGATCGTCTAAATAAAATGTTTTTTTAAAATAGCTTGTAATAATTTTATTTATTGAATCAGTACCGTAACTAATTTCAGTTTTAATAGCGCTATCGCCATAGCCTAAAGGTGTTATTCCAGTGCTCCACCTATGATCTATAACATTATCCTTGTACCAATTTTCTGATGGACTTTCCGCTTTATCATAAAAAAACCATTCATCCCCGGTTTTTATGATGTTTTCTTGCGAGTAACTGCAATTGATTGATACAAAATAATAGCTAAAAATGATTAATATTCTCAAAAAAAATAGTACTCTCATTTGATAAATTTATAATTAGGGTTTTTTACAAAATATTCTTAAATCCTAAGAATTATTAGGTGAAAAAAATAATAAATATCAAATATAGTAGATTTTATGTATAAAAAAACTTGTTTGTAGTAGATAAATAGCAGTACAAATAATTTAATTAGAATGTTGCATGTTTAGATTTGTTATGTTGAGTGACTCGAACAAATTATTTTTAAGTTATAATAAAAAAATAGTTCAAATTACGCAACCGTTTTCGTAATATTACATCTTAATATTAGCAAATCAATTAATCATTAACAAAAACTTAATTAAATGAAAACAAAGTTTAGAAGTATTTTAACGTTATTTCTTGCGTTATTAGTGCAAATTTCTTTTGCACAAGAAAAAACAGTTTCTGGTACTGTTTCTGAGGAAGCAGGTCCATTACCAGGAGTAAACGTATTAGTTAAAGGAACCTCAAGCGGTACACAAACCGATTTTGATGGTAGATACTCCATAAAAGTCAATTCTGGTGATGTTCTAGTTTTTAGTTATGTTGGAATGTCTAATGTAGAAAAAACAGTAGGAACTTCAAATATTATTAATGTTATAATGACAGGCAATAATCTTTTAGAAGAAGTTATTGTAACCGCTTATGGTACTTCAACTAAAGCTGCTTTTACGGGAGCTGCAGATGTAGTAGGTGCTAAGGATTTAGCTTTAAGAAGTGTAACATCGCCTATCGCTGCAATTGAAGGTAAAGCAACTGGTGTTCAATTTACTTCAGCTTCTGGACAACCAGGTTCATCACCAGGAATGATTATTCGTGGTGTAGGAACACTTAATGGTAGTGCAGCTCCACTTTATATTGTTGATGGAATGCAATATGAAGGTGGTATGAGCGAAATTAACCAAGATGATATAGAGTCTTTTACAATTCTTAAAGATGCATCTTCTACATCACTATATGGTTCTAGAGCTGCAAATGGTGTTGTTTTAATTACTACTAAGAGCGGTTCTAAAGGTGATATAAAAGCCACTGCTTCTGTTCAATATGGAATGATTTCGAGAGCTATTTCAGATTATGACGCAGTTAATCCTGGTGAATATTATGAAACTATGTGGGAGGCTTTGAGAAATACAAGTGCCGCTGGTGGAGATCCAGCTTATGCTTCAGCAAATATTTACAACAGGTTAGGGTATAACCCATTTAATGTTCCAAACGATCAAATTGTAGGAACAGATGGAAAATTGAATCCAAGTGCAAACTTAATTTATCAAGGTTTGGATTGGTATGATGCCATGGAACAAACAGGTATAAGAAAGAATTATAGCATAAACGTAGCCGGTGGAGGAGATAAACACAAAGTATTTTTCTCTGCATCTTATTTAGATGAAGAAGGTTATGTGTTAACTACAGGGTTTGATCGTTTAACAACTCGGTTAAATGCAGATTTTGAATTGAACAACACAATAACAATGGGAGGAAGTGCTAATATTGCACTTTCAAATTCTAGTGGACCAACTTCGGCAGGTGAAGGTAGTATTGCAAACCCATTTGGTTTTGCTAAAGGTATGGGATCAATTTACCCAGTATATGTAAATGATTTACAAGGAAACTTTGTGCTTGATGCAGGAGGAAATAGGATATTTGACTCTGGAGAAGGATATTCAGAATACAATATTGGATCAAGACCAACCAATCAAGGTCGTCATGCACTTCAAGAATTACTTTTAAATGATGAACGTAAAAAAAACAACAACTATGGGTTTAGATATTATGCAGATTTTAATATAATGGAAGGCCTTAATTTTAGACTTAACTATGGTAGAGATATTAATGAAGGTCTTGTTAAAGAATATGAAAATAATATTATTGGTGATGCAGACCCAACAGGAAGATATGGTGAAGATAGATATAGAAGAGATGTAGAAAATTTCAACCAAATTTTAACCTATAGAAAAAGTATTAATGATATTCATAATATAGAAGTTACAGCAGGACATGAGAGTTTTAAAAGGTTATATTCTGGCTTTGGTGGTTCAGCTATCAAACAAGTCGCTGAAGGAATTTTTGAATTTGATAACTTTGCAGAGCCAGTTGGTTTAGATGGTGCTACAACAGAAAAAACCGTGGAAGGTTATTTTTTAAGAGCAAACTATAACTTCGATAATAAATATTATATAAGTGCTTCAGCAAGGAGAGATGCTTCTTCTGTTTTTGATGAAAAATCAAGATGGGGTAATTTTTATTCTGTAGGGGCTTCTTGGAGAATGGATCAAGAAGATTTTATAAGAAACATTTCGTTTATCGATCAACTTAAATTAAGGGGATCTTTTGGACAAGTTGGAAATGATGATTTAGGTGACTTTTTCTTATCCCAACCAAGATATGGATTAACATCTAATGCTGGAAATCCAGCTATTTATTGGTCTGAAATTGGTAATGCTGACTTGCAATGGGAAACTGTTGAAAGTTTTGATGTAGCTTTGGAATTTGGATTATTTAATAATTTATTAGATGGTTCTATTGAGTATTATAAGAAAAATTCTACAGATCTATTGTATGATTTACCTATTGCGCTTAGTAATGGTTTAAATGAAGTTCCTTCAAATATTGCAGATATGTATAATTCTGGTATTGAGCTTAGTTTAACAGGGCATATAGTAAATAAAAATGACTTAAAATGGAACTTAACACTGCAGGCATCTACATTTAAAAATGAAATTACTAACATTCCAGACCCGTTTATAAATGGATCAAAAAGATGGGAAGAAGGTAGATCTAGATACGATTTCTATATATTACATACAGCAGGAATAGATCCTGATAATGGAGATCAATTATTTAAAATGTTTGAGATAGATGATGACGGTAATAGTGTACCTGTATTAGATGTTAATGGTGTTCAAGAAACTACTAATGATTGGGAAGAAACTGAAAGAGCCTATACAGGCGATAGTGCTATACCAGATATTTTAGGTTCAGTTTCTAATAGTTTGAGTTATAAAGGATTTTCTTTAGATGTATTAATGACTTATGGATTTGGTGGTAAATATTTAGATTATGGGTATGCTGCTATGATGCATAGTGGTAACTATGGTAGATCATATCACCCAGATATTTTAAACGCTTGGCGCCAGCCAGGCGATGTAACTGATGTGCCTAGATTAGAAAGTGGAAGTGATGCTTTGGTACAATCAGCATCTACTAGATTTTTAACAGACGCTTCTTTTTGGACATTGAAGAATATTAATTTAGGATACTCTTTTGATGGTTCAATTACGGACAAAATAGGAGTTGATAATTTAAGACTTTCAATATCAGGAGAAAACCTATATTTAAAGAGTAAAAGAACTGGTTTAGATCCTCAATATAGTGTAGGAGGAACAGCTTCTGGTGATGACTTTAGCCCTGCAAGAATTTTCTCTGTTGGATTAAACGTTTCATTTTAATTAATTAATAATACTTAAAACATAGAACTATGTTAAAAAAAATAATTTTAATGTTATTTGTAATAGGGTTTATTACAGTAACTTCGTGTTCAGATGATTTTCTGGAGACAAAACCAACAGATGCCATCGCTTCAGCAGATGCATTGGCCACAGCCGATAATATGGCATTAATACTTCAAGGATTGCATCGTCTTTTATATGCACAACCTCAAACCCTACTTTCTGGGGGAGACAGTTATAGATCTGGAAACCATTATTGGGTACCGATAGGGGATAATTTAGCTGGAGGGTTAATTCACTCTGCTTCATCTAATAATTTAGGGTGGCAAGACGAAGCACGTTGGTTATCACATAATCAAGAAACTTCAAGAACAACTGAACAGTTATGGTACCAAAGATATCACATTATTGCAAGTACAAATGCTATTATCAATAAAGCAGCAGAAGGAACTATTACTGAAGATGCTAAGTTTAAAGAGATTTTAGGACAGGCATATGCCTACAGAGCTTATGCATATCTATCATTGGTGCAACATTTTGCTAAAGGTTATTTAATTGGAAACCCTACTACGGATCCTGGTGTGCCATTATTGTATTCTTCTGAAGCTCCTTTTACAAGTGCTCCAAGATCTACAGTTGAAGCAATTTATAATCAATGTAAAGAGGATATCGACCTTGCAATTACGTATTTTGAAGGAGCTACTTCTAGACCAACAGGAACCGCAGACGCTAAATCGCATCTAAATATAGATGTAGCCTATGGTTTAAAAGCACGTATTGCATTAAATAGTGGAGATTGGCGTACAGCAGCTGATGCAGCAAAAGAAGCACGTAAAAATTATCCTATTATGGACGAAAGCGATTATAAAGCTGGATTTAATACTACACTTCTTCCTGAAGTTATGTGGGGAAGCAATGTAATAGCTACAGAAACTACGTATTTCCGTTCTTATTTTTACTTAATGAGTAATACTTTTAACGGTAGTCAAGTTAGAAATAATCCTAAGATTATGGATAAAAGGTTGTATGCACAAATTCCTGATACAGATTACAGACAAGATTTGTTTTTAAAAGATGCTCCAAATTCAAATTCTTCGGCTGCAAATGGTTTAGGTGGCTGGAAGAAAAATACAAATCCTTTATATACTACTGAAGATGAGTTTGACGACGAAGTTGATAGATTAGCAAGTGTATATGGCTGGACTTCTAGACATAATACGCATCCGTATATGCATGTTAAAATGAGAAATAAATCTCCAGGAACTACAGATCCAGATGATATTATTTTAATGCGTTCATCTGAAATGTATCTAATAGAAGCTGAAGCTGAAGCGATGTTGAATAATATTACTGCCGCACAGAATGCATTAAAACCATTAGGAGAAGAACGTGATAGTGCTTATGATGTAACTATTTATAATACTAAAGAAGCATTAATGGAACATATTAAATTTCAACGTGGTTTAGAATTATGGGGAGAAGGTTTCTTATATACAGATAAAATACGTTGGGATGAAGGAATTGACCATGCTGCTGATGGAGGTTCAGGAGCTTCTCAAGACCTTTATATTAATGCGTATCAACAAGCTAAACCATCTGTTAATAGTGAGTGGTTGTTTAAAATACCACAAGCTGAGATTGATGCAAATCCAAATTTAACTTCAGCTGATCAAAATTAATATTTTATATATAATCAGACAGATTTGAAGTTAAAAATATTCTAAATATTAGAATAAAAATACCTTATAGGGTTTAAACCCTATAAGGTATTTTATTATGTTCTTAGCCATATTATTAATAAAACATGAGGCGGTAAACCTATATCAAATATAAAACCTAAATTCAATAGTTTTCAAAATCTCTTATGTTTATATTTTGAAAAACAACAATCGAAACTGTAAATAATTATAATTAAAATGTTTGATTTAACATAGCAGACAAGGTATTTAATTATTGGACTATAAATAAAAAAACATGTAATTATTCCATTATGAAAAAAATAATTGTAATAATTCTAATACTTCTTTTTAATAAAATACATGCTCAAAACATAAAAGATAGAATAAAAATTGTAGAACAAACTAATCTTTCTGAATTACAACAACTTTCAAAAAAATATATTAAAAGAAATAAAAAGCTATCTAAGAAATCTTCAGGGTTTAAAAAAACTATTATTAATTCAAAAGGGAATATAGGTTATTTGTCTGGGGTTAACAGCAAAGGTTTACCAGAGTATGATTTTGATGATAATTTAAATGCAGCTTTAACCTCAAGAGTTACCAAATTATGGTCAGGTGGTGAAAGCGGGCTGAATTTAAGTGGTAAAGGTGTGGAAATTGGTCATTGGGAAGCTGGAGGACGTGCTAAATCAAATCATCAAGAGCTTCAAGGCAGAATAACAAATGCTGAATCAAGTCCAAGGACTTCACATGCTACACATACTGCTGGAACAATGATTGCTTCAGGAGTAAATAGTGAAGCTAAAGGAATGGCACCGTTAGCTACTATTGTTTCTAGAATGAGTGATAATGATGAAATAGAAATGATAGATTTTGCTATTAATGGTGGAATTATATCAAATCATTCATACAGTACTGGAGATCCGGATGGAGAAATAAATTTATACGGAAAGTATGATAACAGAGCTGTACAATGGGACGAAATTGCTTATAATGCACCATATTATTTAATATGTAAATCTGCAGGAAATAATAGAAATGATGGGGTAAATGTTTCAGACTATGGTTATGATATAATTTATACAGTTTCTGGTGCAAAAAAATATACTTACTGTTGGCGCAGTAGATGATGTATTAAATTATAGAGGGCCATCTTCTGTAAAACAATCTGAATTTAGTAATTGGGGACCTACAGATGACTGGAGAATTAAACCAGATATTACTGCAAATGGAGTTGGAATTCTTTCATCAAATAATGAAAGTTCAACAGATTATATAGTTAAAAGTGGCTCATCTATGGCGGTGGCAGTTGTAACTGGAACAATTACATTGTTACAAGAACATTATTACAATTATAATAATGCGTATATGAAATCTGCCACGGCAAAGGCATTAATTATTAATTCAGCTGATGAAGTTGGGGTACACGAAGGTCCAGATTTTCAAAGTGGTTGGGGATTGTTAAATGGTGAAAGAGCAGCTTTAGTAATTTCAAATAACAATGTAACCACACTAATTAAAGAAGAAGCATTAAGTAACGGAAATGCGTATTCTTTTGGTATTGAGGTTGATGGAGCTTCTCCATTAGCTTTAACAATAGCTTGGGGAGATCCTGCTGGGTATGAAATTAGTGGAAAGGACAATCAAACCGCTGTATTAGTAAATGACCTAGATGTGAGAATTACTGGGAATGGAAATACCTACTTCCCTTGGGTAATGACACCAAATAGTACCTCAAATAATTTTACAGATGCAGCTTCAATAGGAGATAATTTTAGAGATAATGTAGAAAAAATTGATATTCCTAACATAGAAGCAGGAAAATATACTATATCGGTTACCCATAAAAATACCTTGGTTAACGATGTGCAAAATTTTTCTTTAGTTGTTAATGGAATTAAAGATAATGTACCAAAGGTTGATACAGATAATGATGGTATTTATGATGCTATTGACAATTGTCCATTGGTAGAGAATCCAGACCAATTAGATTCTGATGCTGATGGTCAAGGTGATGTTTGTGATACAGATGATGATAATGATGACGTTTTAGATGAAAATGATAATTGTC
>NZ_BMNS01000011.1 GCF_014646675.1 Lutibacter litoralis
AATTAGTAATATTGTTGCTACAAACGTACAAACTGCTAACGGGGTAATTCACGTTATTGATAAAGTGGTATTACCAAATTTAAATTAATATTTTTTTAATATTTAATTACATAAAAAGCAGTCTAAGAGGTTTCAAAAACTAATTAGACTGCTTTTTTATACTGTTTAGAATAAAAATTATTTATTTACATGACTTCCTTTAATAGGTTTTGATTTGTTTGGTAGAACTAAATTTAAAATAACACCAACTACAGACGCTAAACCAATACCAGCTAAAGAGAAATTTCCATAGCCTAATTGAGCTCCTCCTACACCAACAGTTAAAATAATTGAAACTATCACTTGATTTCTTGTTATTGAAAAATCTGTTTTAGCATCAATTAATGTTTTTATTCCAATACTTGCAATCATACCAAAAAGTAAAAGCATAATTCCTCCTAAAACAGAAGCAGGAATTGTTTTTAAAATTGCACTCACTTTTCCTATAAGAGAAAATACGATTGCTGTTACTGCCGCAATTCTTAGTACTCTTGGATCTGTAATTTTTGTTAAAGCTACCGCTCCCGTAACTTCCGAGTAGGTTGTATTTGGTGGACCACCAAAAAAACCTGCAAATGCAGTTGCAACTCCATCTCCTAATAATGTTCTATGTAACCCTGGATCTTTTACAAACTTTTTATTTGCAACACCTCCAATAGCATACATATCTCCAATATGCTCAATAATTGGAGCAATTGCAACAGGAATCATATATAAAATTGCTCCCCAATTAAATTCAGGTGCTGTAAATTTAGGCAGCGCAAACCAAGCAGCGTCATTTACAGAAGAAAAATCGATTAAACCAGCAATAATTGAAATACTATAACCAACAATAATTCCAATAAAAATTGGTATTAGTTTTATCAATCCTTTTGTAAAAGTTACAATTAAAATTGCTGTTGCCAAAACAACAAGAGCAATTGGCCAGTTAGTTTTTGCCATATCAACACCTGCAGATGCTAAAGACAAACCTATTATCATAATTACAGGTCCAACTACTACCGCAGGAAATATTTTTTCAATAACTTTTAATCCCCATAATTTAATAATTGCAGAAACCACGGTATAAACAATACCAACTGCAATAATACCTCCTAAAGTACCAGGATAACCATATATTTTAGTAGCTGCGATTATAGGTGCAATAAAAGCAAAACTACTCCCTAAAAAAACAGGCACTTTACCTTTGGTAATTGTATGAAATATAAGGGTTCCAACACCTGCTGTAAATAAAGCAACTGAAGGATCAATGTCGATTAAAAGTGGAACTAATACAGTTGCTCCAAAAGCAACAAATAAAAATTGGATTCCAATAACAACTCTTTTTATTGGATTAGAAGTGTCAGTTAAAGTTTGATTTTGTTTCATTTTTTTATTATTTATTGAATTTACACATTTAGATTTCTAAAATTTCAATGCCTATCCAAATAATTATTTTTATAGCCATTGGTTTATTAAATAATTTTTTTTAACAACTAAATTTTAAATAGTTTAATATCTCACAATGAGATTTAATTAAGTTCTAAAAAAAAATCAAGCTAATTTAGTTATAAAAACAACAGAATATTTATACCCATTTAAAATGTTATAACAGTATATTGTTAATAAAGTTCAATCTAAAATATGCCTTAGTTAGCGTTTTTAGGATTTTTTTAAACACTTTAAAAGACATAAATAATCAATTTTTACTATTTTAAGGTAGAAATTGCACTTTTCTCCAAGTTATTACAACAAAAATAACAACTAAAAAAGACCTGTTTTTTTTTAGTCCCGAAAACGTTTTAAATGGCACTTTTTTACTCCTATTTTATTCGTAAAAAGAAATTTATATAATCCATTTTCACAAAAATATTCCTAAAATAATTTTTATGAATAATACAATATTCTGAGTTATTTTATCTATTTTTTTACATAAAAACCCTATTTTAAATATATTTTTAAAAAATATTCAATAAATACGTTGATTTAAATTTTATATAAAAATTTTTTCTTTCTAAAAAAATGACATTTATAAGCTTTTTTTTTCTTTCTGTTCGTTAACTTTGTTACAAACGAAAATTGAAAAAAAATATAAATTTTATATACCAAAATATGAAAGTTACTGATAAAATTGCCTTCTTAAAATCTCAAAGAGAAAAAGTTGCTTTGATGGGTGGAGAAGCTAGAGTTGAAAAGCAACATGCAAAAGGAAAATTAACCGCAAGAGAAAGAATAGACCTTTTGTTTGATGAAGATAGCTTTTATGAAATTGATTCTTTAGTAAAACATAGATCTACCAATTTCGGAATGGAAAATGTTCAGATTCAATCTGATGGTGTAATTATTGGCCACGGATTAGTGAATGGTCGAACCGTATTTGCATTTTCACAAGATTTCACTTCAAGTGGAGGTGCATTAGGTGAAATGCACGCTACTAAAATCTGTAAAATTATGGATTTAGCTATGAAAGCTGGAGCGCCTGTTGTTGGCTTAAATGATTCTGGTGGAGCGAGAGTTGAAGAAGGTGTTGATGCTTTAAAAGGATATGGAGATGTTTTCTTCAGAAACTCAAGAGCTTCAGGTGTTATTCCTCAAATTTCTGCAATTATGGGCCCTTGTGCTGGTGGTGCAGTTTACTCACCTGCTATGACTGACTTCATATTTATGGTTAAAAAAACAAGTAATATGTTTATTACTAGTCCATATGTAATTAAAACGGTTACTGGTGAAGAAACTACATTTGAAGAATTAGGGGGTGCAATGGTCCACAATTCAAAAAGTGGAAACTCGCACTTTGCTTGTGAAGATGACGCAGATTGTTTAGAACAAATTAGAGAGTTATTAGATTATCTTCCTAATAATAATATGGAGTTAACTCCAATATTAGAAATGGGTGATGATCCAAAAAGAAGTTGTGATATGCTGGACACTATTATTCCAGACGATTCTAAAATGGCTTACGATATGAAAGAAATTATCGAAGAGGTATTAGATGGTAATAACTTTTATGAAGTACATGAGCATTTTGCTGAAAACAGTATTGTAGGTTTTGGTAGACTAAACAATCGTTCTGTTGGTATTATTGCAAATCAACCAAATTTTTTAGCAGGATGTTTAGATATAGATGCTTCAGATAAAATAAGTAGATTCATTCGTACGTGTGATGCTTTTAATATCCCAATTGTAACTTTTGTAGATGTACCAGGTTATTTACCAGGTGTTCAACAAGAATGGAATGGAATTATAAGACACGGTGCTAAATTATTATGGAGTTATTCAGAAGCTACTGTTCCTAAATTTACGGTTGTTGTAAGAAAAGATTATGGAGGAGCTTATGTTGCAATGAGTTCAAAACATTTAGGTGCAGATATGGTTTTTGCTTGGCCAACTGCTGAAATTGCTGTAATGGGAGCAAAAGGAGCTGTTGAAGTAATTTCAAACTATAAAAAAGAAATTGCCGCAGCAGAAGATAAAGCTGCTAAAACTCAAGAAAAAATTGATGAGTATGAGAAAGCTTTTAACGTTCCTTATTTAGCAGCAGAAAGAGGCTATATAGATGAGGTAATATTACCAAGCGAGACAAGAGAAAGATTAATTATGGCTTTAGAAGCTTTAAGCTCTAAGGTAGAATTAGTACCAGCAAAAAAACACGGAAACATCCCTCAATAAATTATAAGATTATGACATTACATGAAAAAAAGAAAAGAGCAGCGGTAATAGCAGCAACAATTTATGTTAAAATGCAAGAAAATAATGAACCAATAGTAGCGCGTTATGGTTGGGGAAAAATGGGATTGGTAAGAAGAATGAACGACAGAGAATTACTATTTAGCAAAGGAAGAACGATAGGAGCTAGAATCAATTAATTTAAAACTACGAAACAATGATATACGATAAACACGGGTCATTAATAATGACAAAAATGGATTATAATGCCGATAGACCAAAGGCTGAAAACCCAATAAAAATACAAGATTTAAGTTTTCGTGACGGTCACCAATCGTTATTTGCAACAAGAGGAAGAACTGAAGATATGATACCTTTTGCTGAACAAATGGATGAAGTTGGTTTTCACGCAATGGAAACTTGGGGAGGAGCTACTTTTGACACCATGCACAGATACCTTGGTGAAGATCCTTGGGAGCGCTTAAGAACACTTAAAAAATATATGCCTAAAACACCATTTTTTATGTTGTTAAGAGGTCAAAATGTTGTTGGTTATAGAAATTATGCTGATGACGTTGTTGAAAATTTTGTACAACGCGCCTGCGATAATGGAATGGATATTTTCAGATGTTTTGATGCATTAAATGATTATAGAAATTTTGAAACTGCAGCAAAAGTTGTAAAACGTAATGGAAAACATTTTCAAGGAACAATTTGTTATACATTAACTGAACCAAGATTAGGCGGAGAAATTTATAATATTGACTATTACTTAAATAAAGCAAAAGAATTAGTTGAATTTGGAGTAGATTCTATCTGTATTAAAGATATGGCTGGCTTAATTGCGCCGTATGATATTTATAACTTAATAGTAGAACTTAAAAAAATTACAGACATTCCATTAAACTTGCATACACACTTTACTTCTGGTATGGGTGATTTAGCAATTTTTAAAGCTATTGAAGCTGGAGTTGATATTGTTGATACTTGTATGTCTCCTTATGCTTATAGAACGTCACATGCTGCAATTGAACCTTTAGTAATTTCATTATTAGGTACAAACAGAGATACTGGTTTAGATATTAAAAAATTATCAGCAATTAGTGCTCAAATGGAGGCTGTAATTCCAAAATACAAACACTTAGCAAACAACCCTAAGTATTCAATTATTGATACAGATGTAATTTTACATCAAACACCAGGAGGAATGCTTTCTAATTTAGTGAATCAATTAAAAGCAATGGATTCTTTAGATAAATTAGATGAGGTGTTTAGAATGTTGCCTAAAGTAAGGAAAGATTTAGGACAAATTCCGTTAGTTACTCCTACTAGCCAGATTGTTGGTGTACAAACGGTAAACAATGTATTATTTGATTCTTATGAAGGTGAATACTCACGTATTACTCAAGAAGTTAAAGATTTATGTTATGGACTGTATGGTAAAACTACTATGCCAATTAACCCAGAATTAAGAAAGAAAGCGTTGAAAGATTACCCTAGAGGTGAACAACATATTGAAGTAAGACCAGGAAGTGTTTTAGAACCTGAGATGGAAGGTGTTAAAAAAACTTTTGCAGATTTAGCAAAAGATATTGATGATGAAGTATTATTAGCATTATACCCTGTAACTGGTAAAAAATTCTTAAAAATCAAATATGGTTTAGAAGAAATGCCAGCAGATATGAAGGCTAAAACCATGGAAGAAGTTAAAAAGGAAGAAGAGTTAATTACCAAGGCGTTAGCTGGAGAGTTAAAAGCTGGTAAAGCTTCTAATGGTGAAATGCAAGATATGGAAGTATTTGTAGATGGAGAATCGTTTACGGTATCAATTCCAAATACAAAAGCTACTACCAGATCAGTTTGGAAAAAGAAAGAAGCTAAAGCAGCTGTTGTTACTGAAGGTGCAATTACTGCTCCAATACCTGGTATGATTGTAGAATTTAAGAAAAAGAATGGAGATAAAGTAAAAGCTGGTGAAATTGTAGTTGTTTTAGAAGCAATGAAAATGATGAACAATTTTGAAGCAAACAAAGACGGTGTTATTTCAGGGATAAAATTCGATTCTGGAGATAATGTAACTAAAGGAGATATTTTATTTTCTATAGATTAACTTCTTAATAAAGAAATGCAAAAAAATAGCCTAAGAAATTCTTAGGCTATTTTTTTTTATAAAATTGATAAATTACTAAAATTTAAACTTTACACTTGTAATAAAATTTCGCCCAATATTATGTATTCCATCTGATTTTAAACGTGATAAATGGGAAATATAAGATGTGTTAAAAACATTATTCATGTTTAAGTTAACATCTAAATCAACAGTTTTTAATTTAACAGTACCTCCTACTCCAATATTTACCAAATTATAACCGTTACTTTTAGTTTCAAATTCACTTAAATTAGTTTGCTCAAAGGTATTTTCAAGTGAAATAGCAGCAAAACCGTTTTGCACCATTTTAGTAGTATTAAATTCTACTCTTATGGTATTTGTTAGTTTATTAGCAGGAATTAGTGGTAAATAATCTCCATTATTTTGTTTCCCAATAACCATTTCAAAATTACTATTTAAATGTAACCAGTCTAAAGGATGCGGATGCAAGTGTAGCCCAAATTCACCTCCATATAATTTTGCATTGTCCTGAGTATAACTATAAACATCAAAACCATCTTCTAGTTCACCAGTTGGAGTAATAAAAATATAATCGTTTATGTGATTGTAGAACCCATTTACAACAAATTCAAAATGATCTGTTTTGTATTCAAAAGAAATATCTGATTGAAAATTTTGCTCTTGTTTTAAAGCGCTATTTCCAACTTCAAATCTATTTGAACCATGGTGCACACCATTTGAAGTTAATTCTGCTAAATTAGGAGCTTTAAATCCTGATGCAAAATTAAACCTACTAATAACTTTATCAAACAACATTGTTTTATAACCCAATGAAGCCGAAATATTATCAAATGATTTATCTATAGCTTCAAAAACATGAATTTCATTTTCGTGCTGAATTTCGTGAAGTTCTGTTGAAATACTTCTAGTATCAAATCGAATTCCTCCTTGAATACTATTTAAATCTATTTGATACATTGCTGTTACAAAAACACCCAAATCATTAATAGTTGCATTTGGTATTAAAATTTCTTCACCAAAATTCTTGTTTTTTTGATGTATTCCCTGCGTACCAATAACAGTTTCAATATTTTTTAATTTTGGTAAATGCCATTTAACATCGTAACTATATGTATCTAATTTTAACTGCAAAGCAGCCTCCATTTGCTCATATTCGTGCAGTTCTTCTTCTGAATGATTCCCTTCTTCCTCTCCTGAATGCTCATCATGATGTTCCTCAAATTCATTTCGTTTATTTTCAGTATAACCAAAAACTGTTGCAATTTTAGAATTATTTAAAAAAAACGTATTGTTTAAACTCAACATTTTAGTTGTTAAATCTTGATGTGGAAGCATTTTTGTTTTTGAAGTAGATTGTTCCCCAATTTCTTCAGGAATACCTATAATACTTTTAGTAAATAAAAAACGAACGATACTTGAAATTTGTTCACTATTGTACCCAATTGCTGTACTAAAACTGGTTTCGTTAAATCGTGTATTTGTTACACGTTCATTAATTGGAGTTTTATAATCGCTATGTGTATTATGCGATCCGTTTGCTAAAAATTTCCATTTATTATAAGATTGTTTTGCACTAAACGACGTATTACTTCCCTCAGTATTAGAATAAAAAGTTTGTGAACCCGAAAAATTAAAACTGTTTAGTGGGGCAAATTTCACTGGATTAAAATATAAAACGCCACCTAATGCATCTGATCCATACAACAAAGATGCCGGACCTTTTATAACTTCCAAGCTTTCGATACTAGAAGCATCAACTCCCAACCCATGCTCATCTCCAAATTGCTGATTTTCTAGTCGTAAACCCTGACTGTAAACCAACACTCTATTACCTCGTAAACCTCTAATTACAGGTTTTCCAATACCTGTTCCTGTAGATATTGTTGAAACCCCTGGCAAGGTGCTAATTGCTTCACTTAAAGTTACTACTCCCTTATTTTTCAATTGTGTAATGGTTGCTTTTTCAACTTTCATTACATTTTCACTTTGTAATTTATTAAATGGAGTTGAAATAATTACCTCATCCATTTTAAACACACTTTCCTCTAAAACAATAGTTAAACTTGTCTTTTCTTGTTCAAGTTCAATTGTTTTTATTTGAGTTTTATATCCCATAAAAACAATTGTTAATTTTATGGAATTATTAGGTAAATTATTCAATTCAAAGTAACCACTTTCATCTGTTGATGTTCCCTTTTGAAGCTCTTCTACAAAAACCTCAACACCAAAAAGAGGTTCTTTCTCACTATTGGTTATAGTACCAGAAATTGTTTGCTGCGCCTGTGCAACAAAAGATAACCCTATACAAAGGATTGTTAAAAATTTTTTCATTTTAAATATTTTTATTGATATGTAATTATATACCAGTTAATTAAAACTAAATAACTGACTAAGCCAACTGTTAAACCAATAAAAAAGGTGGTGCTCTGGAAGATTTAAAATACAGCTCAACCGCCTTGAGCTTTTGTATTTCTGAATAATTATTTTCAAAATCAAAATCATTTTCTTTTAAAATGATCTTAGATTCAAAAGTAATTGTGTTTGTATTTATTTTAAAATGAAAAACCGAACAATCAATTTCATGCGAATCAAAATGAATTTCATTTTGGGCGTTACAAACTGAATGTTCGTGCTTTTCAAATGCATGAGCAAACTGCACTGCAAATGGAAGCAGTACAACTAATACTAATATATTAGAAATTATATGTTTTAAAGTTCTTTTAATTGCTTCTTATTTTCGGCAAAAATAGTAAAGAAATTAATCTTTAACGCCTAATTTACCTAAAATAATTTCCAGTAAACACCATTTTGTAAAACCGCGTTGAAATAAGTTTGCACCCACAAATGCAGTAAACCACAGCCAATTTATATTTACTTTTATCGCTAACAATAGGCTAATTAGTATAAAAGCGCCTGGAATAATATTCATTAATCTTGATTTCATTTTATTTTATTTTTAGTTAATATATTTTTCAATATCCAATACAATTGCTTTTATTGGATTAGATTTCGATTTTTCTGCATTAAACTCCTCGACACCCTTAAATATAGCATCAATTTTATCTTCAGTAGTAAAAGAGAAATACAATTTAGAATCGTGGGAATCTCTTTGAGCAGAAAACCAATTATCTTGAATTGTTTTTGAAACATAGAATTTTTGCCCCTGAATATCTGAGGTGCTATATACTAGTATTTCCGCTTTTTTAAAAAGTTTACAAACCTCTTTTTCAAATTCAGATACGCTTGTTATTAATAGTAGTTTCATTCTGTTTGATGTTTTTGGTGAATAATACAATGTCTTTCATTTTGCCCTTCCTTATATAACTGCCAGTAAAGGCAAACTTTTATCTAGAAAGACTGTTTTTACATTTTAACTTTCTACTTTTTATCTTCGTGTTTATGCTTTTCAGTCATATAATACACTAATGGAACTACCAATAATGTAAGTACAGTTGCTGTAATTGTACCTCCCATTAAGGAGATTGCCAATCCTTGAAAAATTGGATCAAATAATATTACAAATGCTCCAATTACTACCGTTCCTGCGGTTAACAAAATTGGTGTTGTTCTAACTGCTCCAGCTTCAATTACAGCTTGTTTTAATGGTACCCCATCTTCTAAACGTAATTCAATAAAATCGATTAGTAATACCGAGTTTCGCACCATAATTCCAGCTAAAGCAATCATACCTATCATAGAAGTTGCTGTAAAAAACGCATCCATAAACCAATGTCCAAGTATAATACCAACCATAGAAAGCGGAATTGACACTAACATTACCAATGGTGCTTTAAAGTTTTGGAACCAACCAACAATTAGTAAATAAATTACAAATATTGCTATTGCAAAAGCGGCACCTAAATCTCTAAATACTTCAAAAGTAATTTGCCATTCACCATCCCATTTTACTGTGTAATTGTCTTCTTGTGCAGGTTGTTGGTTAAATTCTTCATTTAAAGTATAACCTTTAGGAACTTCAATTTCACCCAATCTATCGCTCATATTTAAGATTCCATAAACTGGACTTTCTAATTCTCCAGCCATATCCGCTAAAACATACACAACACGTTTTTGATTTTTACGATAAATTGCTTTATCTCTTATTTTTTCTTCAACTTTAATTAAATCTCCTATAGGGATTGCAATTCCCATTTGAGAAATAACTTTTACTTGTTTAATATCGTTTATTGAAGATTTTTCTTTTTCGTCTAAAGCCAACACCAAACCAACCTGCTCATTTGCAGATTCTTTATACAATGCTGAAATTGGTTGTTCTGAAAGTGCCATTTTTAAAGTTGCTACAATTTGTTGAGGAGCAACACCATTTAACATTGCCTTTTCTTTATCAATAACAAAATTATATTCAACTTGATCTGCTTCAATCATATCGTCAACATCAACAATATCACTTGTTGTTGTAACAATTTCTTTTAATTTTTTTGCTATTTTAATTTGCTCATTATAATCTGGCCCATAAACTTCTGCTACAATAGTTGATAAAACTGGTGGGCCTGGTGGAACTTCTACCAATTTTACATTGGCATTAAAACGTTTTCCAATTACCTGAATGTCAGCTCTTAGTTTTTTAGCAATATCGTGACTTTGCTCAGAGCGTTCAGATTTATCAATTAAATTTACCTGAATATCTGCCATATTTGAACCTCCACGTAAATCGTAATGACGCACCAAACCGTTAAAAGTTATTGGTGCAGAAGTCCCTACAAAACTTTGATAATTATCAACTTCAGGTCTTTGAGATAAATAGTTTGCAATTTCTCTTGTAACGGCCGAGGTATTTTCTAAAGTTGTACCTTCTGGCATATCTACAACTATTTGAAATTCATTTTTATTATCAAAAGGCAACATTTTTACCGCAACACCTTTGGTATAAAATAATACCATTGACCCTAATAACAATAATGTTGTAAATCCTAAAAACCCCCAACGTTTTCTTTTGTTTTCAAGTAACGGTTTTTCCAACTTATTATATAATCTAAATATAAATGTAGTTTCTAAACCTTTTTCTTCGTTATCTTCTTGTTTTTCCTTTTCTTTTAAAATATAGTATCCTAAATATGGTGTAATTGTTAAAGCTACAAACAATGAAATTATCATTGCAATTGAAGCTCCAATTGGCATCGGACTCATGTAAGGTCCCATTAAGCCAGATACAAATGCCATTGGTAACACCGAAGCAATTACTGTAAATGTTGCTAATATTGTTGGATTCCCAACTTCGTTAATTGCATATAAAGCAGCTTGTTTAAAAGGTAAGCGTTTCATTTTAAAATGCCTATGCATATTTTCAGCAATAATAATGGAGTCATCCACCACAATACCTGTAACAAAAACCAAAGCAAATAATGTTATTCTGTTTAACGTATAATCTAGCATATAATAGCTAAACAAGGTCATAGCAAACGTAATAGGAACAGAAAGAAAAACTACCAATCCACCACGCCATCCCATTGCCAACATAACAACAATTGTTACCGCTAAAATAGAACCAATTAAGTGCATTAATAACTCAGAAACTTTATGAGATGCAGTTTCTCCATAGTTTCGTGTAACTGTCATATGCACATCATCTGGTAATAAATTTTGTTTTAGATGCTCAACTTTTCCTAAGATTTTTTCTGAAATTTTCATAGCATCAGCTCCTTTTCTTTTTCCAATAGAAATGGTAACAGCAGGATATTCTGAGGTGTAGGTTTCTGATAATTCATTTGCTTTCCCATACCCAAAAGAAACATACTCTTTTGGAATTTCTGGTCCATCTGTAATAGTTGCAATTTGTTTTAAATAAACAGGCATATTTTGCTGAATACCAACAACTAAATTTTCAACATCTTCAACAGTTGATAAAAAATTCCCTGTATTTACAAGGTATTCTGTATTATTTCTATCAAAACTACCAGATGTTAATTGTTGATTATTCGCTTGAATTTTCTGTGTAATACTCAACATATCCAAGCCACTTTCTGCCATTTTATCTTTGTCTAAAACAACACGAACTTGTCGATTTCTTCCTCCAATTTTTTTAGTGATAGCAACATCATTAATCTTTTCAATCTCGCTAGTTAACTCATTGGCAACCTGTTTTAGTTGATAATCATCATAATTTTCACTCCATAATGTTAAAGCTAACATTGGAACATCATCAATAGCTCTTGTTTTAACTAATGGAATAGAAACACCTTGTGGCATTTGATCCATATGCTTCATAATTTCATTATAAAGCTTTACAAACGAACGCTCTATATCTTCACCTACATAAAATTGTACAATTAACATTGCTTGTTCGTTCATAGAGGTTGAGTACACATACTCAATTCCTTTAATGTTCGAAACAATTTTTTCTAAAGGTTTAATTACTCTAGATTCTACCTCTTTAGGACTTGCCCCAGGGTAACTTACAAATATATCTGCAATTGGTACATCAATTTGAGGTTCTTCTTCTCTCGGAATCAAAAATGAACTATAAACCCCAATAACCATAAACATGATCATTAGCAGAATGGTCAATTTTGAATTCATAAATACTTTGGCAATACTACCAGCTAATCCGTCTTTCATAATTATTGAACGTTAAGTTTAGAACCATTAACTATCTTACTTTCAGACGACAACACAAATTTATCATCAACAGATAAACCCGATAAAACTTCGGTTTTATTTCCAAATTCTTTTCCTAAACGCAACCAACGTAATAATGCAGTATTAGACTGGCTAACAACATAAACCCCTCTTAGCTCCCCACGTTCTATAATAGCAGAAGTTGGTATTAATATTGGTAAATTTTCTTCTGAAGTTTCTTCAGTTGGAAATTGTACAGAAACAAACATTCCAGATAATAAATTAGCATCGGTTTCTTCTAAAACTACTTTTACCAAATATTGTCCACCTGTATTTTTTGTTGAAGTACTTACTTCAGTAACATTTCCTTTTAAAATTTTATTTGTAGATTTTATTAAAACATTAACAGAAGTTTCATTTTTTATTGAAGTAATTTCAGACTCTGGAACCATAGAAATTACTTGAAATTTATCAGGGTTTTCAATACTAATTAAAGGCATTCCTGGGTTTGCCATATCTCCAGCATTTATATATTTACCTGTAATAACACCACTAAAAGGTGCCATAATATTTGAGTACAACAATTGTGCATTTACTTTATTTTTCATTTGGTTTGCAGCTTCTAAACGCGCCTTCGCCATTTCGTAATGTGCAGTCATATCATCCATTTCTTTTTGTGAAGCACTATTGCTTTCAAACAATGCTTTAAAACGATTGTAATCTTTCTCTGCATTTTTAAAAGCTGCAGTTGCTTCAGCAATTGAAGCTTCAACTTGTGCTTTTTGCGCAGAAATATCTGCACTGTTAACACTTAATAAAAGTTGTCCTTTAGAAACTATATCTCCAACATTTACATGTACTTTATTTACATACCCCATATTACGCGTACTTAAATTTGCGTTTTGAGCTGCCTCAACTTTTCCACTAGCTGTAATAAAAGCTTCAAATTTAGTAGAAGGTGTACCCACTTTAACAGTTACTGCGGTTCTATTGTCTGTTACTTTTGCTTTATCTTTTCCACAGCTTGTCACTATTGTTAAGACAACTAATGCTATTATTTTAAATATATTTTTCATCATAGTTTTATTTTATATATGGTATTTATTTTTTTAGTTAGGTTTAGTTAGTTAGAAAATTTACATATGCTTTTGTAAAATTATAATTGAAAACTGTTTGTAAATATTCCAGTTGTTTTTGTAAATATTTTGTTTCAGAAATTAACAAATCTGACGTTTTTTCTAAACCTTGTTTGTACCTATTAGTTCTAATTCTTAGAGCTTCTTTAGATTGCTCTAGAGCTAAAGTTGTAAGATTCATACTGTTTTCAGCATCTTTTAATTGACGTTTTGCTTTATTAAATTCTAACTGGCTTTTATTTTTATATTGGTCTAAAGTAATTTCAGCTTTATCTAGTTCTGCTTTACTCTTTTGCGTTTTACCAATACGTTTATAACCTTCAAAAACATTCCAAGACAATTGTGCTCCTACTAAATATCCATTTGCATTTCCATTAAAAATTTTATTATCGTACAATTCATAACTTCCAAAAGCATTTAAACTTGGTAAATACGACATTTTATTGGCTTTATACATGTTTGTATATGCTTCTGTACTTTTCTCCATAGCTTCAATATCAGCTCTGTTTTCTGAAAGTTGCTGATTGTAAATAGCCAAGTTTAATTCAGCAATTAAATCTGTTGTTGGTTTTAGCGTTGCTTCATTTTCTTCTCCTACTAAAAATAACAGATAATCTGATGCATTTTTAATATTGCTTTTTGCAGTTAACAACTGATTCTCAACCTCTGTAACATGCACATCAACTGAAAGAATATCAGCTTTTTGCAAATAGCCTTGTTTAAAACTATTTTGTGCTATTTTCTTATTTTCTAACGCAGCCTCTTTTGCTTTTTCTATCACTTCAACAGCTTTGTATGCAATTTGTAATTGCATATACCCTTTTGTAACTTCTAACTTTATAGCATCAATAGTTCTAGTTGTTTGCAATTCAAAAGCATTCATTTTAGCTTTTGCTGCTTTACGCATAAAAATACCATCTGCGTTAAAAATTGGTTGTTGTACTTCAATTTTAGTTGTGAAGTTTTGAATATCATCCGGATTATTTAAAAGCGTAGGATTAAAATCTGCTTGCGTTAAAATTTCCTGATTTAATTTTGAACCAAATGCCATTAAAGGATTATTGGTTGAAATGCCTGAATGTGAAATTGAAATATTAGGTAATAAAATTGAATTTGTTTGGTTATAATCTGCTTTAGCCACTTTATAATCTTGTTCAGATATTTTAATTGTGTGGTTATTGCTCTCAACTTTTTCTAACATTTCATTCAAAGAAATTGAAATTTCTTGTTGTGCATTACTTATTAAAATGTTAAAAAGTAATAATGAAATGAATAAAATAAATGTACCTCGCATATTATTTGCTTTTTTAGTTTGATGCAAAGGTAATTGAGGTCAGTTCGGTAAGTGGTGATAAACATTACAGACTTTTGTAACATTTATCACTTATTTTTTAAAATAGTAACAAGACCTCCTTGAAACTTATTTCACTATTATAATTACTTAAAAAAATTGAACTATGTTTTTTTTAAACGAGGAAGTTTTATTGTTACTTCATTACCAGATATTAATGTAGCTAATAATTTTGTTTGAGGAAATTGTTGAAAAATAATTTTTAGAAAAACGGTTATTGGTATAGACATAATTAATCCTGGAACTCCCCAAATATACCCCCAAAGCATGAGCATTACTAAAATAGTAATAATATTTATAGAAAAGGAACGGCCCATAAAAATTGGTTCTAAAATTCCTCCAAAAATCACCTGAATTAAAGTAATAGTAAGAATAAAAAACAATAAAACACTGGTTGGATCTAATTCTACAAAGGCAAAAAGAGATAATAATATCACTGAAACAACCGAGCCTATCATTTGAATAAAATTTATAAGGAACGCAAATAATCCCCAAAAAATTGGAAAACTTACATCAAAAAAGTAACAAGCTAATCCAAAACCTAAACCTGTTAAAGCACTTACTAAAAACTTAACTTTTACAAACTTTATTAAGTCTTTCTCTATTTTCATAAAAGTTTTTACGGATGCAAATTTTTGCTTTAAAATAGTATTATTTAAAAATTTTTGAAAATTAATAGATTCTGCCAACCATAATATTACAAAAAAGGCAGTCATTAAGGTCATAGAAACTGTATTTCCAATAAAATCGAATGTAGAACCAAAGTTTTCTGAAATGGTATCACTATTGACAAAATGACTTAAAACATTACCTTCTTCAAAAAAGTTAATTCCTAAAAAATCCTCAAAAGAAGCTGCTAAAAGATTAATTTTTGCTATTGCTTTTTCAAAAAACAAACTATCTGTGGCTAAAATTTCTCTACTTGTAATTTTTATTAGCTCTCCTCCTATTTTAAAGATTCCAACAAATATTAATAAAACTATAAAAATACTTATAAAATTGTGGATTTTTCGTTTTGCAAGCCAACGCATTAAAGGTAAAAACAACAATGCAATAAACATTGAAAAAATTAATGGTATAAAAATGAAAGACATTGTTTTTAAAATGTAAAATACTACTGGAACTACCAATATAAGCAGTAATATGTTTGTTGTTTTTAGATCTTTCATGATAAATACAAAAGTAGTTACAAAAACCGCTACATTAAACGTGGGTTTTGTTAAAAATTATTTAAAGATTATATTATTTTTTTCGAACCTTCATATTAAGTGACTCAACTCCTAATGAAAACGCTATGGCAAAATACAAATATCCTTTTGGTATAGCTCCAACCGGTTTATTAAACACTTCTAAATGTGATAAATGCGCACCCTCAGTTATTAACATAAACCCAATTAAAATTAAAAATGAAAGTGCCAACATCTGAATAGTGGGATGTTTATTTACAAAATCTCCAACAGGTGTTGCAAAAATCATCATTATAATAATTGATATAGTAACCGCAACAATCATAATTATCAATGCCCCTGGAACACCGTTTGTCATACCAACCGCGGTTAAAACTGAATCAAAAGAGAACACAATATCAATCATTACAATTTGAAAAATTACACTTCCAAAAGAACTTTTGACCACATTCTTTATTGATTTTTTCTCTAACTCTTCATCTGTTCCTTCTACTTTATGATGAATTTCTTTGGTACTTTTATACAGTAAAAAGATACCTCCTAAAATTAAAATTACACTTTGACCTGTAATTCCTCCTTTAAGCCACGATAAATCAAAAGTAAAGAAAGCTGATTTCATAGAAATTAAATATGAAACACCAAATAACAATAAAATTCTAAATACAAGTGCTAATAAAAGCCCTAATCTAGTTGCTTTTTTAATTTTATCTTTGGGTAATTTACCCGCGGTTATAGAAATAAATATAATATTATCTATACCTAAAATAATTTCTAAAAAAGTTAATGTTAACAATGCAATCCATGCATCTGGGTGCAAAAATATTTCCATGATTTAATCTGCTATTTTAAAAATCTCACCTTTTTGAACAAAATTTGAGTACCCTATTACAGCTTCAAATTCATATGAGTTTTTCTCAATATTTGTTATTTTAACATGAATAGGATCTTCATCTATTGCCGTTTTAGGATGTAACATCTTCAGCGTATAATCAAAATTATTCTTCCACGAAATAGATAGCGTATCAATTCTATTTTCATATTTTTCAATTTGAATTGAATCTTTCCTAATAATAACTGTTTTTTCGTACCCTTTCCCTGCTGGAATTTCAAAAGTTCCAGTTTTAAAACGATCTGCTTTTAAAGATTCAGTATTACAACTAATTATAACTATTAAAAAAAATAAAAATGCAATTTTTTTCATACTCTTGTTTTAAATGCCTGTGTAATTACTAGGTGTTATTGCTTTTAATTCAGTTTTAATTTCTTTAGAAACATCTAAACCATCAATAAAATTAGCCATAGATTTTTGCGTAATCTTCTCGTTTGTTCTAGTTAAACCCTTTAAAGCTTCATATGGATTTGGATATGCTTCTCTACGCAAAATTGTTTGAATAGCTTCTGCAACAACCGCCCAATGATTTTCTAAATCTTCCGCAAACTTTTCTTTATTAATTAATAATTTGTTCAATCCTTTTAACGTTGAAGTAAACCCAATAATTGTGTGGGCAAGTGGAACTCCTACATTTCTTAGAACAGTAGAGTCTGTTAAGTCACGTTGTAAACGAGAAATTGGTAATTTAGCCGATAAATGTTCAAAAATAGCATTTGCAATTCCTAAATTTCCTTCAGAATTTTCAAAATCAATAGGATTAACTTTGTGTGGCATTGCTGAAGAACCAACTTCACCTTTTTTAATTTTTTGTTTAAAATAATCCATAGAAATATAAGTCCAAATATCTCTATTAAAATCAATCAATATAGTGTTTATGCGTTTTTGCGCATCAAAAATACCTGCTAAATGATCGTAATGTTCAATTTGAGTTGTTGGAAAAGAATGGTGTAATCCCAACACTTTTTCAACAAAATGAGTTCCAAAAGCTTTCCAATCTATATTTGGGTAAGCAACTTTATGTGCATTAAAGTTACCCGTTGCACCACCAAATTTAGCAGCGTAAGGTATTTTTTGCAATTGATATACTTGCTGTTCTATACGTTCTACAAATACTAATATTTCTTTTCCTAAACGTGTTGGAGATGCTGGCTGTCCGTGTGTACGAGCCAACATTGGAACATCTTCCCAAGCAACAGCTAACTGTCTTAGCCTTTCCAAAAGGGTTGCCAATTCTGGGTAATAAACAATATCAAAAGCATCATTAATTGATAACGGAGTTGCTGTGTTATTTATGTCTTGTGAAGTTAATCCGAAATGAATAAACTCCTTAAATTGTTGAAGGTTAAGTACGTCGAATTTTTCTTTAATAAAGTATTCAACCGCTTTTACATCATGGTTTGTAATACTTTCAATGTCTTTAATTTTTTGAGCATCTTCTGAAGTAAAATCAATGTAAATACTTCGTAATTCATCAAAAAGTTCGATGTTAAAATCTGCTAATTGAGGCAACGGAATTTCACACAATGCAATAAAATACTCAATTTCTACTTTAACTCTATATTTTATTAGTGCTTCTTCCGAAAAAAAAGGTGCTAAATTTGCTACTTTACTTCTGTACCTACCATCAATTGGAGATATTGCGTTTAAACTTGTTAATGTCATTTGTTAGTTTTGAGTTTAAAAGTGCAAAATTAATGAAATAAAGCCAAAACTTATAGTTTTATTGCTTGTTTATCAAGTCTAAAGTTATCTTTCCTCTTGCTTTATATGCTGCACTTTCCTTGACGATGTTTTGTTGTAGTATTAATTTTAATTCTTGATGCACCCAATCGTAATTTTTACCCAATAAAAATAAGGCGTTCATGCTATAGGCTTTTGTAGCCACTTTATGGTCGCTTAGCATCCAATCAAAACATGTTTCAATAAATTTATCCACATGATTTTTAGTTAAAAAATTTTTAAATAAAATGTCTGTTTTGGAGGTAAAAGCAATCGCTATAAAATTACAAATTTTTGAAGCAGGACGCACTGCGCTATCATGAGTTAAAAATCCAATATTATCAGCAAAATAATCTAATTGTGGTGCAATTAAGTTCAATTTCTTTTCACAAACTATTTCCAAAACCCATGCTGCTTTAATGGAAACTTTGGGGTCTTCAGTAAACATAATTTCGATTAAATGTGGTACTAGTTCTGTATTTTCAAGCACCAAATATGCAACACGCTCTCTATTTATTCGTTTTGCATTTTCAATATTAATAAGTTGCTTTATTAAAAAATGTTTTGTCACAAATTATTTTTTTATTTATGAATTATGATTAGCTTTAAAATAAAACCACAAATTAGTTTTAACTTTACAACTTTCTAATTTTCAGCATCTTTATCTTTATTTTTTGGCAATAATTTATACAATAAATACACAAATACAACGATTACATGTAAAATAACAACAATAATTATTGTATAAAACCAAAAATTTGAAATTGCCATAATTTAATTTTGTTGTTAAATTTATAAAAAGAAAATAATATCTTTATTTTTTAAACCATATAAAATGAAAAAAATATTCTTAGGGATCTTAATTGTTATAATTCTAATTCAATTTATAAGACCCGAAAAAAATGTTTCACCTGAGGTAGTAAATGATATTTCCACAGTCATGAATGTTCCTAAAAATGTTCAAGAAATAATTAAAACATCTTGTGCGGATTGTCATTCTAACAACACCAAATATCCTTGGTATAGTGAAATTGCACCAGTCTCTTGGTATTTAGCATCACATGTAAATGATGGTAAAAAGCACTTAAATTTTTCTGAATGGGCAGCTTACAATAAAAATCAGAAAGAACATATTATTAAAGATTTGAAAAAAGAATTAAAATCTAAAGAGATGCCTTTAAATAGTTACTTATGGATTCATAAAGAAGCTATAGTTTCTCCAGAACAGTATAAAATTCTTTTAGATTGGATAGATACTTTTAAAGTTGATTAGCAAGTTATGAGGTTTGAAATTTATAAAACCATAATTATTAGTTTTTTAATACTCTTTTGTACGCAAACTAAAGCCCAAGAGCACATAAATAAATTCGATTTAAACGGGAATAGACATGGTGTCTGGAAAAAATATTATTCAAACAATAATATCAGATATAAAGGAGAGTTTAAATCTGGAAAAGAAATAGGTGTTTTTAAATATTACGATATTTCAGATTCAACACATCCTACAATTATTAAAACATTTAAACCCAATAGTACTATTGCAGCCGTTAAATTTTATACCCCTAAAGGTATTTTAGAAAGTACTGGCGAAATGATTGGGAAAAACAGAATTGGAACATGGTTGTATTATTACACAGATGCAAAAACTTTGATGATTGAAGAAAATTATAAAAATGGTGTTTTAGATGGTGAATATAAAAGTTATTACAAAACAGGAAAAATCACAGAAATTCTAAATTATAAAGAAGGTAAATTACATGGGTCTGCAAAACGATTTGCAGATAATGGCGTTTTATTAGACGATTTAAATTATTTGAATGGAAAACTAGAAGGCCCCGCAAAATATTATAATTTATATGGAAAATTAATATATGCTGGAAATTATAAAAATGATCAAAAAATTGGAGAATGGGAATATTATGAAAATAGTAAAAAAGAAAATAAACCATAATTAAAACAATAATTATATATTGCAAATAATTAAAAAAGAATTATTAACTAAAACTATCAAAATTGGATATATCTAAAATTTTTGAAAATAACAGAGTATGGATAGCCGAAAAACTAAACAAAGATGAGGACTACTTTACAAACTTAGGTAAAGGGCAGAGTCCACAAATTTTATATATTGGTTGTTCAGATAGCAGAGTCTCTGCTGAAGATTTAATGGGTGTTCAACCAGGAGAGGTTTTTGTTCATAGAAATATCGCAAATATGGTTCCTAATACAGACTTAAATGTAATGTCGGTAATAAATTATGCCGTTAGCCATTTAAATGTAAAACACGTTGTAGTTTGTGGGCATTATTCTTGTGGAGGTGTAAAAGCAGCAATGCAATCTGAAGATTTAGGTATTTTAAACCCGTGGTTAAGAAATATTCGTGATGTATATAGATTGCATCATACCGAATTAGATTTAATTAAAGACGAGCAAAAAAAATATGATAGACTGGTTGAATTAAATGTTCAAGAACAATGTGTTAATGTTTTAAAAACTTCTGATGTACAAAAAGCTATTTTAGATAAACATATTACAGTGCATGGCTGGGTATGGGATATTCATTCCGGTAAATTAGTAGATTTAAAAATAGATTTTGATCAAATATTAAAGGATATTAGAGAGATTTACCGCTTATCACTTGATAATTAGACTGTAATCTAGAATTTATTTATAATAAGTATAAAAAAACCTTCTTAAAATTTTAAGAAGGTTTTTTTAATTATACTACAATTCTAATTCTCTAAACAAAAAACTTGATAATAAATAATATAGCAATAATTATCATTATTGGTTTTATTTCTTTAAATCTTCCCGTAAGTAATTTTAATAACACATAAGATAACATTCCAAAAACAATACCTTCTGCAATACTATAC
Source organism: Lutibacter litoralis (assembly GCF_014646675.1). Taxonomy (GTDB): domain Bacteria; phylum Bacteroidota; class Bacteroidia; order Flavobacteriales; family Flavobacteriaceae; genus Lutibacter; species Lutibacter litoralis. The sequence continues at coordinate 21,553 of NZ_BMNS01000011.1, forward strand.
GTTAGAGGCATCATTATAATTGTAAAAAATGCAGGAATTGCTTCTGTATAATCTGTTAAATCAATTTTCATTATTGGAGAAATCATAAATAATCCAACAATTATTAATGCTGGAGCTGTTGCTGCAGCAGGAATAATCATAAATAATGGTGCAAAAAACAAAGATAGCGCAAACATAATTGCAACTGTTAGGGCTGTCATACCCGTTTTACCGCCTTCTGCAACGCCCGCTGCACTTTCAACATATGTTGTTACTGTTGAAGTTCCTAAAATTGCTCCTACAAAAGTACCAATAGAATCTGCGAATAATGCCTGTTTTACTCTTGGCACTTTACCGTCCTTATCTAACATTCCAGATTTTGAAGAAACTCCAACCAACGTTCCAACTGTATCAAACATATCTACAAATAAGAATGTAAATAATACAATTAACATATCTATTGTAAATATTTGGGAGAAATCAAATTTAAAGAAAATTGGTTCTATTGATGGAGGTAAACTCACCAACGTAAAATCTTCTGGAACAATAGTTACTCCAACAAACAAACCAAGAATAGTTGAAGCTAAGATTCCAATTAAGATAGCTCCTTTTATTTTTTTTGTTAATAAAACACCAATAATTAAAACACCTGCTAATCCAACTAAAACAGCAGGTTCTTTCATACTTCCTAAGCTAACTAACGTTGCAGGATTATCAACTATTAAACCAGTTCCTTTTAATCCAATAAAAGCTATAAATAATCCTATACCTACGGAAACTGCATGTTTTAAATTCAATGGAATAGAATTCACAATAAGCTCTCGAATATTAAAAGCTGTTAATAAAATAAAGATGATTCCTTCTAAAAAAACTGCTGTAAGGGCAAATTCCCAAGAATAGCCCATTCCGAGTACAACTGTAAATGCAAAAAAGGCATTTAATCCCATCCCTGGCGCTAACGCGAAAGGTAATTTAGCAACTAAAGCCATTACTAAAGTCGCTATAACAGCAGATAAGGCGGTTGCAGTAAAAACTGCATCTTTGTCCATTCCAGCTGCACTTAAAATCCCTGGATTTACAGCTAAAATATACACCATGGTCATAAAGGTGGTGATTCCGGCTACGATCTCTGTTTTTAAGGTTGATTTATTTTCTGTTATTTTAAAAAATTTATCTAACATAATTTTAGTTTAAATATTCCACTTAATTGCTAAAGTTGGTCTTCCTTTAATAGCATCACTTCCACCACCAAAATTTGAAGAAATTTCTAACTCTCCTCCTACTGAAAAACTCTTATTTAAATGATACCACAATTGAGGCTCTGCTAAAAACACGTTTAAGTCTGTATAACCAAAAGCAAACTCTCCTTTTTCGGTCCAATAATCTGCAAAACCAGAAAAGGTTAATTTCTCAGGTACTAAATTCCAATACCAAGTTCCTGTTATTTGAAAATTCCCTTCCCCAGCGCCTGTAAATGCTTTGTAACCAGCATAGGTTGAGAATCCCCAAGTTGCATTTCCTTTAGAGTAATTAGCTCCAAAAATCCAAGCTTCAGGAATGGTAAAACCATTAGTATGTCCCGCATTGTATTCAACGTGTAAACCAACTGGCATTTTTTCAGTTTTTAAAACACGTGCAATTTCAAAATATCCTAAACCCGTTCCAGTAGCAGAATTGTAATCAAAATCGATAAATGTAAACGTATTACCGTATTTATCCATTTTAAATAATTCGAAAGTAGTTGTGAGGTGTCCTCTTTCAAAATCATTATGCAATTGAAAGTTTTGAGCCGCAACAGTAGCAGTTACCAAAATCGTAAAAAGTGTGATTAGTTTTTTCATTATAAAGTGTTGTTGATGGTTAATAAAATTAAGCTTCAAAATTACTTCATAAAACACTACCTAAACAGCTAATTAAAATTCAATTATTAACACTTAATTAACTATTTATAATGAAAATAAATAGTAGACCATAAAAATGCACTATACTATTATAATTTTCTTTGAAAAATAATTAATAAAAATCAATATTCAGAATAAAAAAATAAATCCTTTTAATTTAAAACTCTAATTCTACAATATAATTCCTACAAATTAAATAATTCAACAAAAGCACTTCTTTAACTTGATTTTCAATAACTTGTGTTGTAACTTTAAATAAATATTCTAAAACATATTAACTTATGAAACGGTCAAGGTTATTAACCCGCCTTTGGGAGTTTCAAAATAAGTTTGGTTTTATTTCAGATAACGCCATTTTGGAAATTGCCCAAAAATTAAGGGTTTCAAAAATTGAAATTGAAGGAGTTATTTCATTTTACCACTTCTTCCACCGAAAACCAACTGGAAAATACATTATTTACTTAAATAACAGTATTATTTCAGAATTTAAAAACTTTGAAACAGTAAAAGTTGCTTTCGAAAAAGAAACAGGATGTACTTTTGGAATCTATAGTGACAATCCATTATTTTCTTTGTTTGAAACGTCTTGTATTGGTTTAAGCGATCAAGAATCAGCCGCGCTTATTAATTTTTATCCTTTTACAAACTTAACTCCTAAAAGAGTAAAAAAGATTGTTAATCATTTAAAAATTGGAAAAGATTTAAGCGAAATTGCAGACAACCCTACTAGTAAAATTCACTACACCCCTAACGAAGAAAAAACAATTTTCTTTAGAGACTATATACTCGGAAATGCTTTGCAAAATTTAAACAAAAATACTCCTGAAGGGGTTTTAGAGACATTATTTAAAACAAAATTAAAAGGTCATGGTGGCGCATTTTTTTCAACGGGTTTAAAATGGAAATATTGCAAAGAAAGTACTTCTGAAAAAAAATATATTATTTGTAATGCTGATGAAGGCGAGCCAGGAACTTTTAAAGATAAGTCTTTAATCAATAATTTACCTGGTTTAATTATTGAAGGAATGGTTATTGCTGCATTTATAACAGGAGCAAAAAAAGGCATTATTTATCTACGAACAGAGTACAATTATTTACTGGAGAAATTACAAAACACCATTGCAGAGTTTAAAGAAAAAGGTTTTTTAGGAAAACAAATTTGTGGAATTAAAAATTTTAATTTTAACATCAAAATTCAATTAGGTGCTGGAGCTTATGTTTGTGGTGCTGAAACTGGTTTAATTGAGTCATTAGAAGGTAATCGTGGAGAACCAAGAATCCGAAAATATTTTCCAACAGAATTTGGATATTTAGGGTATTCAACTGTTGTAAACAATGTTGAAACCTTTGCAAAAGCTGCTAGGATTATTGAATTAGGCGCAGATCATTTTTCAAAAATTGGTACCGAAAATAGCAAAGGAACAAAAATAATAAGTGTTTCGGGTGATGTTGCAAAACCTGGTATTTATGAAGTTGAATGGGGAATTACTTTAAAAGAATTACTTCTTTTATCTCATGCTACAGCACCATACTTTGTACAAATTAGTGGTCCTTCGGGCGAATGTATTAATCAAGCTGAATTTAATAGAAAAATATGTGAAGAAGATTTGCTTTGTGGCGGTTCTGTTATGGTTTTTAATCGTTACCGAAGTATTATTCAAATTATAGAAAACTTTATTAATTTTTTTAATAAAGAATCTTGCGGGGCCTGCACACCCTGCAGAGCGGGAAACCAAATTCTACTTGAAAAAATTAAAAAAATTAAACGAGGTATTTGTACTACAAAAGATTTAAATGACATTAAAGAATGGGGAAAAATAATTGCTCTGGGCAGCAGATGTGGTCTAGGACAAACCTCTTCCAATACTTTAATAATGGCATTGGATAAATTTAAAGATTATTTTGACCTAAAAGTAATGAGCTGTGATATCAATTGCAATATTGAATTTGATATGGAAGCAGCTGTTTTTGATTACGACAATTTGATAAAAGAAACCCAATATTAGGTTTAATATTGTAATACACATAAAGTTATATTTTTTATTGTTTTTATATTTATCAGGTGTGATTTTTATAATAAATCTATTTTTAATGACATATATCATATAATTTTTATATTTATTATAAATAAATAATATAATAAATAATGGCTAAATATAAATTGTGCAAAAAAAACTGTTCGTTTTATTAAAAAAAAAGTAATTGCCACTATAAATCAATTCATTATAAATAAATCCAACGAAAACGTTTTAGAAGCTTTTATAGAAAGTCTATAAGTCATAACTTTAGTTACAGCAAATATCAATAATTTCTTATGGATAGAACACATCTATTAAACAAACTTTGGGAATATCAGTACCAATTTGGATTTGTATCGGATGAGGCAGTCTCTATTATTTCAAAAAAATTAAATGTCTCAAATATTGAAATTGAAAGTGTTATCTCTTTTTATCACTTTTTTCATAAAGAACCAACCGGTAAACATACAATCTACTTAAACAACAGTATTATTTCCGAACTAAAAGGTTTTGAAGCTATAAAAGCAGCTTTTGAAAAAGAAACAGGCTGTACTTTTGATGAACAAGGAAATGATGAATTTTCTTTATTTGAAACCTCCTGTATTGGCTTAAACGACCAAGAACCTGCTGCACTTATTAATTTTATGCCATTTACAGGTTTAACTCCTAAAAAAGTTAAACTCATCATTCAAAAAATTAGAAACGGTGAAAATGTAAAAGATTTTGCAAGCAACGTTAAAAGCAATATACAATATATTCCTAAAGATGATAAAGCCATAATATTTAGACCATACGAAATGGGTGCAAGTATTAAAGAAGGTTTAAAACATTCACCTCAAGAGATCATTGATAAAATATACAAATCTAAATTAAAAGGTTGTGGAGGAGCTTTTTTTGATGTAGGTTATAAATGGCAGTCTTGCAAAAATAATGAAGCTGATGAAAAATTTATTATTTGTAATGCTGACGAAGGTGAGCCCGGAACATTTAAAGACAGAGCCATTTTTCAGCACTTGCCTGGATTGATAATTGAAGGAATGGTTTTAGCAGGATATGCTGTTGGAGCCAAGGAAGGCGTCATTTATTTACGTGCTGAATATCAATTTTTCAAAGAAGAATTAGAGGTACTAATTCAAGAATTTAAGAATCAAAACTTCCTAGGGAAAAATATTCAGGGAGTTAATGAATTTGATTTTAACATAAGGATCCAATTAGGAGCAGGCTCCTATGTTTGCGGTGCTGCTTCAGGTTTAATTGAATCTATGGAAGGTAGAAGAGGCGAGCCACCTGTACGTGCATGGTCGGCAACAAAACACGGTTTTAAACACAAGCCAACTGTTGTTAACAATGTTGAGTCTTTAGCCTATGCTTCTCGTATTATTGAGTTAGGTGAAGATTTCTTTTTAAGTATGGGAACTCCTAAAACTCCAGGCACTAAATTAATTAGTATTTCTGGTGATGTTGCAAAACCTGGAATTTATGAAATTGAATACGGAACTTCTATTAGAGAATTATTAGGAATTGAAATGAGTCAAGCTACAGCTCCTTATTTTGTGCAAGTTAGTGGACCTTCGGGAGAACCTGTTTCCCCAAGTGAATTTGACCGAAGAATTTGCATGGAAGATATTTTATGTGGTGGTTCGTTTATGGTATTTAATCGAACTCGGGATATTCTTCATATCCTTAGAAATTTTATGGAATTCTTCAAAGAAGAGTCTTGCGGAGTTTGTACTCCTTGCCGTGCTGGTAATTTTATATTAAATGAAAAAATAAAAAAAATGCAACGAGGATTGGCATCTACAATAGAAATTGAAGAAATAAAAAAATGGGGAAATATCATTAAAATCTCGAGCCGATGTGGTTTAGGAAAGTCTTCACCAAACTCTCTTATTTATTCATTAGATAAGTTTAAAGAATATTTCAATTTAAAAATTGCTCCTGACAACGAACTTCAATATGTTGAATTCGATATGGAAGCAGCAGTTTCTGAGTTTGATAGTATAATTAAAGACACACAATTATAGATTGAAACCGAATAAACATGGAAAATGTAACATTTAAAATAGACGGAAGAGATTGTATAGCTGAAAAAGGACAAAACCTAATAGAGGCTGCGAAACAAAATGGTATTTTTATACCAACACTTTGTCTCTTCAAACATTTAAACCCTATTGGAAGTTGTAGAGTTTGTACTGTAAAAAGTAATGGACGATCAATGGCTGGTTGTACATTAACAGTTGATGAAAATATGGATTTTGAAGTAAACACTCCTGAATTACTAGATACACGTAAAGCAATTCTAGAAATGATGTTTGTTGAAGGTAATCATTTCTGTCCTTCTTGCGAAAAAAGTGGTGACTGTCAAATGCAAAATTTAGGTTATGAAACAGGCATAAGCCACACACGCTTCCCACACTTATTTGTAGATCGTAGAGTTGATGCTCGCCCTGAAAGAATCGTTATTAATCAAAATCGTTGTATCAAATGTAAACGCTGTATTGAAGATATTAAAACAGTAGATGGCTACAAAGTATTTAACTTAACTAACCGAGGTAACGATACTGTAGTTTCTGTAGACTATGAGCAAGAGGCAAAACTTTCTGAATCGGAAGCAGCATATGCTATGCATATTTGTCCAACTGGTTCAATTTTAGTTAAAGGAAAATCATTTAGTAAGCCATTTGGAGATCGTCAATTCGACTTTATTAACGCAGGTAAAAATGTTTCATTAACTGATTTTAAAAAGAACAAAATAACTAATTTTAATAGGAAAATACGCTTAGCAACAACTTCATTAGCTGGTTGTTTCGGGTGCCATATGTCACTTTTAGATATAGATTTAGGAATATTAGATTTATTAGAAGTTATTGAGATTAATAAATCTCCATTAACCGATATTAAACAATTTTCTAAAAGATGTGATATTGGTTTAATTGAAGGAGGATGTTGTAACACTGATAATATTGAAGTACTAAGAGAATTTCGTAAAAATTGCGATATTTTAGTATCTGTTGGTGAATGTGCTATTTGGGGTGGTCTTCCTGCAATTAGAAATACAATTCCTTTAGAAGAATGTTTAAGAGAATCTTATTTAGATTCTATGACAAGTGAAGAAGGTGAAACAATAATCCCAAATCATGAAGACATCCCAAAAATTTTGAACAAAGTATATTCTAACCATGAAGTGGTGAAAATTGATTATCACATTCCAGGATGCCCACCAAACGCAAATCACATTTGGAACGTTGTAAAAAATTTATTATTTGAAGGAGAACATGCAATTGAATTTCCTGAATTTAAGTATGACTAATTTTAAAAATCAAAAAAGATGAATAAGAAAAAAATAGTTATAGAACCAGTAACACGCGTTGAAGGCCACGGAAAAGTGACCATAAAAATGGATGAAAATGGAAAAGTTGAAAATGCGTTTTTACATATTGTAGAATTTAGAGGATTTGAAAAATTTATACAAGGACATCCTTATTGGGAAGCTCCTGTTTTAGTGCAACGTTTGTGTGGAATTTGTCCAGTAAGTCATCACATTGCAGCAGCTAAAGCTATTGACCAATTAGTAGGTATAAATCCAGAGAATTTAACTCCAACAGCAACTAAACTGCGTAAATTACTACATTACGGACAAGTTTTTCAGTCGCACTCTTTACACTTTTTCTATTTAGCTTCACCAGATATTTTATTTGGAGTGAATGCTCCTGCAGAACAAAGAAATATTGTTGCGGTTGCACAGGCTGATAAAGAACTTGCCAAAAAAGGTATCTTAATGCGAAAATTTGGTCAAGAAATTATCAAAGCTTTGGCTGGAAAAAAAATACACGGAATTTTAGCCGTTCCAGGCGGTGTTCATAAAACATTTACGAAAGAAGAACGTGAGTATTTTTTAGATGGAAAACAAATTCCAAATATTGATACTATGATTGAATGGTCGAAAGAAATTATCGACTTTATGAAAAACTATCATTTTGAAAATGCACAATGGATAGATAATTTTGCTGCATACCCATCTAATCACCTTAGTTTAGTTCATAAAGAAACTGGCGCAATGGAATTATATGATGGAGACTTGCGTTCTATTGATTTTGAAGGAAATGAATTGTTAAATATTCCAGATACTGAATATCGTAATCATTTTAAAGAAGCTGTTGAACCATGGTCTTACCTAAAATTCCCTTATATGACAAAATTCGGAAGAGAAAAAGGTTGGAACCGTGTTGGGCCATTAGCACGTATGAATACGTGCACACATATTCCCACACCGTTTGCAGAAATTGAACGTCAAGTATTTAAAGGATACACACAAAATAAGCCCAATAATATGACAATGCATACACATTGGGCACGTTTAATTGAAATGTTACATTGCGCCGAATTAATAAAAGATTTATTGTTGGATGATGATTTAATGGGCACGGATTTAGTAACCCAAGGAACTCCAAGAAACAAAGGTATCGGTATTATTGAAGCACCAAGAGGAACACTTATTCACGAATATCATACAGATGATAAAGGTTTAATTACTAAATGTAATTTAATAGTATCAACAACTCATAATAACGAAGCTATGAATCGTGGAGTTAGAGCTGTTGCTAACGAGGTTTTAAGTGAAAAACCTGAAATAACGGAACCTATGCTTAATCAGGTTGAAATGGCTATTAGAGCTTATGACCCTTGTTTAAGTTGCGCAACTCATGCCTTAGGACAAATGCCGTTAATAGTTCAATTAGAAGATAATCTAGGAAATATAATTGATGAAAAGATTAGATAACATTCTCATTATTGGAATAGGAAATAACACTCGTCAAGACGATGGTCTTGGCTGGTGTTTTTTAGATAATTTATTAAAAGAAGGCTACAACGAAGAAAATTTAGTATACAAATATCAATTAATGGTGGAAGATGCCGAATTGATAGCAGAATATGATACAGTTATTTTTGTTGATGCTTGTATATCTGAATTAAAAAATGGTTTTGAAATTGATCGTATTTACCCAGCCGAGAAAGTAGCGTTTTCTACTCATGAAGTTCCTCCTAATCAAATATTAAATTTATGTGAAAATATTTACAATAAAAACCCAAAAGCATTTATGATAAAAATTCAAGGGTATTTTTGGGATATTGAGATTGGACTTAGTGAAAAAGCCACAGAAAATTTAAAAAAATCTATTGAAGATTTTAAACTTTCAAGACTTTAAACTTACTTGGTTTAAAGTCTTATAACAAAAATACTAAAAAGAAGTAACCATTTATAAAGCGCCAAAAGCAGTAAGTACCAGTTTTCTGCCTCCGCCATAATCTCTGTGTTCACACAAATAAACACCTTGCCAGATACCTAAATTTAGTTTGCCGTTTGTAATGGGAATCTGAATTGAACTTCCTAATAATGAACTTTTAATATGAGCTGGCATATCGTCTGCCCCTTCATAAGTATGAATATAATACGGCATATTTTCAGGAACAATGTTATTAAAATGACTTTCAAAATCGGTTCTAACAGTAGCATCTGCATTTTCATTAATGGTTAAACTTGCAGAAGTATGCTTTATAAAAACTTGTAATTGTCCAATTTTAATATTCTTTATTTGGGGCAACGCATTTATAATTTCAGAAGTAATTAAATGAAATCCTCTTTTAACTGGTTTTAAACTTATTTCATTTTGATAAAATTCCATAAACTAAATTATACTTTTTCAATAATTTCATCTGCAATTGCCAAACAAGCTGTTGCTGCTGGAGATGGCGCATTTATTACATGAATATTATTTTGTTGTTTTTCAATTTTAAAATCATCAACCATATTACCGTAATAATCTATAGCCTGCGCCCTAACTCCAGATCTTGCAGGTTGCACATCATTTTCGGTTAGTGAAGGCATCATTTTTTGAAGCTCTTTCACAAATAACCGCTTAGAAAAAGCACGTTTGTATTCATCAATTCCTTTGCGCCAATGTTTTCCAAATAGCTTCCAGGTACCAAAAAAGGTTAAAGCTTCAAAAGTATCTTTTAAGCTAAAACTTATTCTATTATAACCTTCTCTTTTAAACGTAAAAACAGCATTTGGACCACATTCTATACTTCCGTCAACCATTCTTGTAAAATGAACTCCTAAAAAAGGAAATTTTGGATCTGGAACGGGATACACTAAATTTTTAATTTTATAAGAAGCTTTTGGAGTTAATTCAAAATAATCACCTCTAAAACCAACTATTTTTAGAGCTAATTTTATATTGTCTTTTTTAGCATTTCTATCGGATTGTAAACCTGTACAAAAAATTACTTGCGATGCTTCAAAAAAACCAGTATTTGTTTTAAGAATTGTTTTATTTTTTGAAGAATCTATAATTTTTACTTCACAAGAAGCATAAAATTTACTGTTGGTATTCAGTCTTTCTATTTGACTTACAAACTCTTTACAAACTCCTACATAATCGATAATTCCCGCAGATGGAACCCATATAGCTTTTATACCTTTAATAAAGGGCTCTTTTTGAAGTATTTCTTCTGCAGTTAAAAAAGAAATTCCTTTTGTACCATTTTCAATTCCCCTTATATAAATATCATCTAAAATTGAAAGTTCTTCTTTTTTTGTTGCAACAATTATTTTTCCACAAACATCGTGTTTAACATTGTTTTCTTTCGCAAAATTAACTAATTGCGTATGACCGTCATTACAATTCTTAGCTTTATGACTTCCTGGTTTGTAGTAAATACCAGAATGCATTACACCTGAATTTCTTCCAGTTTGATGTTTACCAACTTCAGATTCTTTTTCTAAAATAGCAATAGATTTATTGGGAAATTTTAATTGTAATTTATAGGCTGAAGCCAAGCCAACTATACCGCCTCCAACAATTATAAAATCGTATTTATTGGACATATTTTGTTTTTCCAACAAAGTTCAGCAAAACAAAAGAAATTAAAAAGAAAACTGCTAAAAACAATACACTATATTGCATAGAACCTGTTAAAGAAACTAAAAACCCGAATACAAGCATGCCAAAAACTATTGCAATTTTTTCAGTTACATCGTAAAAACTAAAATAAGTTGCGTGGTCTTTAGTTTCTGGCAATAATTTAGAATAGGTAGAACGGGAAAGTGACTGTATTGCTCCCATTACCAAACCAATAAGAGCTCCTAATCCGTAAAAATAAAGATGTATATTTTCTTGAGATTTATCTAATAAAAAGGCAACAAAACAAACAATTGCCCAAATTAAAATGGTAATTTTTAAAGTTGAAATATTTCCTATTTTGTCCGATAACCGTGAGAATGCAAAAGCACCAATAATACCAACAATTTGAACCACTAAAATAACTGCTATTAAATCTAATGTAGGTAATCCCAATTCTTTACTTCCAAAGATACCCGCCATTAAAATAATTGTCTGAACTCCAACACTATACATAAAAAAAGAGCTTAAAAAGTATTTTAATTCTGGATGTTTTTTTAATTCTTTAGCTACTTTTTTTAGTTCGTGTAAACCTTTCCATATAAAATCCTTAGCAGGTTTTCTATTATATACATTATTTGGGAGCTTGGCATACGTTACTTGAGCAAATCCAAACCACCAAACACCAACAATTAAAAATGTTAATCTGGATGCAAAACCTGCATTGGGTAATCCAAATAATTCAGGTTTATTTATCATTACCAAACTTAATAACAATAATAAAATAGAACCAGAATACCCAAAAATAAAACCTTTAGCGCTTACATCATCTTGTTGCTCTGGATGCGCAACTTCTGGTAAATATGCATTATAGAACACAATACTTCCCCAAAAACCAATACTTGCCAAAATTGTAAATACAATACCTACCCATAAAGTTGCTTCTCCTTTAAAAAAGAACAAACTCATTACAGATAAAGAACCTAACAAACAAAATGCTTTTAAAAATTTTAATTTATTACCTGTGTAATCTGCAATACCAGATAGAATTGGAGAAATAAAGGCAACTATTAAAAACGAAAAAGCCAAGGTATAATCGTATAATGTAGTTGGGTTCCATTGCGTGCCTAAAAAAGTAATTTTACCTTCAATATTTGCAAATGATTCCGTTAAACTACTGTAATAAATTGGAAAAACTGCTGTACTAATTACTAATGAATACACCGAATTTGCCCAATCGTAAAATGCCCATGCATTAATAAGTTTTTTATCGCCTTTTCTTAACATAAATTTATAACTAAAAAAACCGTTTCATTTTAGAAACGGTTTACAATATACTATAATTATTTTTTAATTATTTTAAACACATTAACTATTGGACATTGTATTTTTTAGCCAGCTCAATTGCTGTTGGTAAATATGTTTTTAAATTTCTAATTCTTGTTTCATTTGATGGGTGCGTACTCAAAAATTCTGGTGGAGCTTGTCCCGAATTTGCTCTTTGGCTCATTCTAATCCATACATTAATTGCTTCTTGTGGTTTATATCCAGCCATAATCATAAAAACCATTCCTAATTTATCAGCTTCAGTTTCATGCGTTCTGCTATAAGCTAACATTCCAACCTGAGATCCAATACCGTAAATGGCATTCCATAATTGCTGTGTTTTTGGATCCTTATTATTTGTTCCAATTGCCACTGCTACACCTCCTAATTGTTGTCCATAAGCACTTGTCATACGTTCTTGACCATGTTTTGCAAAAGCGTGTGCCACCTCATGTCCCATTACTGCTGCAATACCATCTGTATTTGCGCAAATTGGTAAAATACCATGGTAAAAAACTACTTTCCCTCCAGGCATACACCAAGCATTTACAGTAGGATCATCTATTAAATTAAATTCCCAACGGTAATTATCTGCTTCACTCACCATATTATTTGCTCTCATAAATTTATCTACAGCTTTAGAAATTCGCAATCCAACTGATTGGACTTCATTTGTCATTTTTAAATCCGATGATATTTTATTCTCTTTTAAAAACCCTTCATATTGAGCAAAACTTGCAGGCAAAATTTGAGCATCACTCATAATATTAACACGCTTTCTTCCTGTAATAGGTACAGTACTACAACTAATTAGAAATAGTAACACTAACGCTAAGGAAATTATTTTTTTCATTTCTCACTTTTTTAATTGTTATTTTTTGTTTAATGTAACAAATTCTATCTTTATCCACAAATTTAATCCTAACAATGCAACAAAATAAATCTAATACTTTAACTAAAACAAAACATATTTCAAAAATTCCAAAATCAATAATTATACCTGGAAAAATACTACAATGTATCGCTCCACCACTTGCTACTAAATATGCTATAAAACTTTTTAAAACTCCAATAAAATTTAAAACACCAGTACGTGAAAAGATGATGGCTAAAAGCTCACAAAAAGAAATGCTTTTTATTCCTGAATTAAATAAAAAAGTAATGGTCTACACCTATGGTTATTCTAAAAGAAAAGTATTGTTAGTTCATGGTTGGTCTGGAAGAGGAACACAATTATTTAAAATTGCTGATAAATTATTAGAAAACGGATTTATGACCATTAGTTTTGATGCACCCGCTCATGGAAAATCTGAAGGTAAAGAAACTTTAATGAATGAATTTATTACTGTTTCTATGTTTTTAGAAAAAAAGTATGGCACTTTTGAATATGCAGTTGGGCATTCTTTAGGAGGAATGGCAATTTTAAATAGTGTAAAAAAAGGTCTAAGAATTAAAAAAGCAATTATTATTGGCTCCGGTGATATTATTACAGATATTATTGGTGTTTTCGTAAAAAAAATTGAATTAAACCAAAAAATGGTTGTAAAAATGATGCACACTTTTTTTAAGAAATTTGGAGAAGATATTGATAATTATTCAGCAAGTATTGCGGCTAAAAGTGTTAAAATTCCAACATTAATAATTCATGATACTAAAGATAGTGAAGTTCCTGTAAGTTGTGCACATAATATTCGTCAAAACACTGAACAAGGGGAACTGTTAATAACAAATGGTTTGGGACATACCCGAATATTAAAAGATAATTTTGTAGTAAAAAGTATTGTTGAATTTATAAAAAGAAACCCTTAGCATGAAAAAATTACTGTTTTTTTTAGTTGCAGTTACTTGTATTATTTCAACCAGTAATTCTCAAGAAAAAAAAGAAAAAATTATGATTAAAAAAATCGATAAAACAGAAGAACAATGGAAACAGGAATTAACTCCTGAACAATATTACATATTACGTCAAAAAGGAACAGATCGTCCAAGTGAAGGTGGTTTTACTTCTCATTTTGAAAAAGGAACTTATCATTGTGCAGCTTGTAATTTACAACTTTTTGAATCGAATAGTAAATTTGAATCGCATTGTGGTTGGCCTTCTTTTGATGATGCCATTAAAGGAACCGTTAATTATGTTAAAGATAACAGCTTAGGTATGATTAGAACTGAAATTATATGTGCTGCTTGTGATGGACATTTAGGTCATATTTTTGATGATGGCCCAAGAGAAACAACTGGCAAACGCTATTGTGTAAATACAACTTCAATAAAATTTGTGAAGGCCAAAAAGTAACACCTTAACAAGTTATTTTTAAAGGCACTTTAAATTTAAAAGATAAAATTAAACAAACAATTTTAGTTTAAAAAAGGCTTAGAGTTTAAAACTCTAAGCCTTTTTAGTACTATTTTTTAAACTAAAGAAACTTATTTATTTACTCCAATTCTCCAAACTTGAGAATTAATTGAGTCAATAGAATTATCCCAATCTTTAAGTGCATTTGTCCAACTTCCTTCACCATAAATTTCTTCATAATACTTTTTAATTCCGCCATTATCGTCATCCATTTCAGCCCAATTATTATAACCCCAAACTATTGCAACATCCCTTCCTTCATCATCTCTAAATTGATTGTTATATACATTTAAACTGCCTTCACCCCTCTTTTCATGAGCCTTTTTAACTTTTTCAATAAATTCTCTAAACTTATAACCTTGTCCTTTTTTTAAATCAATAAACCAAATATTTTCAAGTTTTGGCGAATCAGGAGAATTTCCACTATAAGAAAGTTTAGAATTATAACGCCAAAATTCATTTCTTCCATATTCTAAAACATTTGGAGATACATTTTTATCCCAATCATTTCCGTGTGCAGAATCATTAGGTCTTTTATCTAAATCTGAAAAAGTACAAGGACCCATAATCCAAGCATACCAACCTGTTTCTTTACCAGTAATAATCAAATCTAAAGAAGCTTTAAAAACACCTTCTTTATGGTATTTTTCATTATGTGATTTTACAGCAGCTTCAAAAGCTTTTTCCATACCTATTTTGGCTTTCATGTAGGTTACTTCAACCATTGCATAGGATTCTTTTTCTTCCTGTGCATTTACAGTAAATGTAGTTACCATTAATGCAAATACCAGCGTTGCAATTAAATTTGTTTTTGTTCTCATAGTTAAAAATATTAATTAGTTAGTAGTTAAAAAATATATCAAATTATTTGATATCAAATTGTGAAATTGGGGTAGGTAATTTTTTATTAATTGTAAATTATTTACTCATTCTTAATGTAACGTTTGTTACTTTAATGCTGTAATATACTTAAAATTAATTATTTATAAAAATAAAATTATAAATAATTAATATATTTTAAAGCCCTAAGAGTTTATAGAATAAAAAAACACCTCTATTTTTAAAAATAGAGGTGTTTAAAAAATGTTTTTACCTATTTAACTAAAACAAATTTAGGAACTTCATTTTTTTCATTATACATTTTCCATAATTTATATCCTCCTGCTACATTAACTATATTTTTAATATTATTATGTTTTAAAATGAGTTCAGCTAAATAACCTCTTAAGCCCTTCTGACAAAAAATAATAATTGGCTTATTTAATGTTTTAATAGTTTCGATATTACTTCTTAAAGAATCTAACGGATAATTAATTGCGCTTGGAATCGTGCCCTTTTCATATTCTTCAACTGTTCTTACATCAATTAAAGTATACTCTTCTAAAGTCTTTTCATTTAAAAAATAGTTTAATTCCTCAACAGAAACTTGAACACTTTTATTATTTAAAATATTTTCTGTAACAAAACTAGAAACTACAACAGGATCTTTTGCTGGAGAAAATGGTGGTGCATACGCCAAATCTAATTGCGCTAAATCTGTAATCTTTAGCTTCGCATAAATAGCAGTGCTTAAAACATCTATGCGTTTATCCACACCAACTTCACCAAATAACTCTGCTCCTAATATTTCTTCGGTTTCACTATCATAATAAATTTCCGTTATTAAATCCTTTTGATCCGGGTAATACCCAGGAGTTGCTCCTGCAATTGTAAGTACTGTTTTATAAGGAATTTTTAAATCTTGTAAAGAATTTGGATTCAAGCCAGTTCGCGCCAAAGTATAATCAAAAACTTTTATTATCGCAGTTTTATAGGCTCCTTTAAATTGAATATCTTTTCCAACTGCATTTGCTCCTGCTGCTCTACCAGCTTTGTTTGAATGCGTTCCTAATGGAAAATAATCATACTCACCAGTTTGTAAGTTTTTAATGGCAACATTATCTCCTGCTGCAAAAATATCTTTAATAGATGTTTCCATGCGTTCGTTTACTTTTAAAGCTCCATTACCAATATGGGCTGCTCCATTTTCAAGTAATAAATCTGTATTTGGTTTTATGCCAATACTTAAAATAACAAAATCGGTTTTTATAGTAAAACCTTCTTTTGTTTTTAAACCTTTAATTTTCCAATTTTCATCTAATTCAAATTCTGAAACTAAACTAGAAGTTAATACTTCAATTCCTTTTTCTTTAAGAACAGTTTCCGCAAAATTCCCAAATTTTTGTTGCCACATATTTAAAATCTGGCTGTCTCCTTCAATAAGTGTAACCTCTTTTCCAGCTTCTTTTAAATTTTCAGCTACTTCTGTACCAATTAATCCTGCTCCAATAACTGTAACGTGCTTTGAATTTGAAGCCAAACCTTCTTTGGTAATTTTATCAAAATCAATCATACTTCTGCAAGTAGAACAATTTGTAGCTTTTTCAATATTTTTTATTGGAGGAACAATCGAATTTGCACCAGTTGCAAAAACTAATGTGTCATAACTATAATCTCCTTTCTTGGAATACACAATTTTATTATCTGTATCAATTTTAAGAATCTCTTCATTTAAACGAACATCTATATTAAAACGGGTTTTTAATAATTCTGGTTTAACTACAATTAAATTGCTTCTGTCTTCAATAATACCAGAAAAAGCATACGGCATTCCACAAGTAGCATAACTTATATTTGCTCCTTTTTCAAACAGAACTATTTCAGCATTTTCATCTTCTCTTCTTGCTTTTGCTGCTGCAGATGGTCCTGCGGACAAACCTCCAATTACAATTATTCTTTTCATTGTATATTTTTAAATTTAAGTGCAAATTTTTAACTTTTTTTTCTAATAGAACGTAATTATTATTACTATTTCGTTTACGTAATTGTTGTTACTTTTTAAGAATCTATGAATGTTTAAAACTCCCTTTTATATTTTATTAGTTCAACATTTAAGTAATTCAATTTTAATACAGAATCTCTCTAAAATAGCTATGAATACCAAAATTTTTATTTAAAACATTGAAAACATAAAATGAGCAACAGAAAAATTGATTTTTATTGATTTTTGTTATCTTTGCAATTCTAAAAAATTGATGCAAGAATATGTTTAATAATTTAAGTGATAAATTAGATAAAGCCCTTCATGTACTTAAAGGTCATGGAAAAATTACAGAAGTAAATGTTGCTGAAACTTTAAAAGAAGTAAGAAGAGCGCTGTTAGATGCCGATGTTAACTTTAAAATAGCTAAAAACTTTACAAATACGGTTAAAGAAAAAGCACTAGGACAAGATGTTTTAACATCTTTAAATCCTGGGCAATTAATGGTTAAAATTGTAAAAGATGAACTAACTGAATTAATGGGTGGAGAAACTGTAGGAATTAACCTTTCAGGCACACCAACAGTTATTTTAATGTCTGGTTTACAAGGTTCTGGTAAAACTACTTTTTCTGGAAAACTTGCAAATTACTTAAAAAATAAAAAAAATAAAAATGTTTTATTAGTTGGTTGTGATGTTTACAGACCTGCAGCAATCAATCAGTTACAAGTTGTTGGAGAACAAATTGGAGTTGAAGTTTACGCCGAAATTGGGAATCAAAATCCAGTTGAAATTTCCCAGAATGCACTGAAGCATGCAAAAGAAACTGGTAAAAATGTTGTTATTATTGATACAGCAGGGCGATTAGCTGTTGATGAAGCTATGATGACCGAAATTTCGAATATTCATAAAGCTGTAAATCCGCACGAAACCTTATTTGTGGTAGATTCTATGACTGGACAAGATGCTGTAAATACTGCTAAAGCTTTTAATGATATTTTAAATTTTGAAGGTGTTGTACTTACAAAATTAGATGGTGATACCCGTGGTGGTGCAGCTTTATCTATAAAATCTGTTGTTAATAAACCAATTAAATTTATTGGTACTGGAGAAAAAATGGAAGCAATTGATGTTTTCTATCCAGACCGAATGGCAGACAGAATTTTGGGAATGGGTGATGTTGTTTCTTTAGTAGAACGTGCTCAAGAACAATACGATGAAGAAGAGGCTAGAAAAATTCAAAAAAAAATTGCGAAAGATCAATTTGGTTTTGATGACTTTTTAAAACAAATTCAGCAAATCAAGAAAATGGGTAACATGAAAGATTTGATGGGGATGATACCTGGTGCTGGAAAAATGATGAAAGATGTGGATATAGATGATGATGCTTTTAAAGGAATTGAAGCAATGATACACTCTATGACTCCAGGTGAAAGAAGTGAACCAAAAACTATTAATGCAACACGAAAAAAACGTATTGCAAAAGGGTCTGGAACAAGTATCCAAGAAGTTAATCAGTTATTAAAACAGTTTACTCAAATGAGTAAAATGATGAAAATGATGCAAGGAGGTGGCAGCAGACAAATGATGCAAATGATGAAAGGAATGGGAAAATAAAATTAGAAAAACGTAATTGTTTGCCTTTTTTAAAAAATATTTTAAAACCAATACAATGATTTTACTTGACGGAAAAAAAACTTCAGCAGATTTAAAAGTAGAAATTGCTGAATCTGTAAAAAAACTTAAAACTGAAGGTAAAAAAACACCTCATTTAGCAGCTATTTTAGTGGGTACTGATGGTGCAAGTATGACTTATGTAAATGCCAAAGTAAAAGCTTGTGAACTGGTTGGTTTTAATTCTACATTAATTGATTTACCCGAAGAAACTTCAGAAGAAACTTTACTAAAAGAAATTCAAAACCTTAATAATAACAATGATATTGATGGTTTTATAATACAATTACCATTACCCAAACATATTAACGAGCAAAATGTATTAATGGCTGTAAACCCAGATAAAGATGTAGATGGATTTCATCCAACTAATGTTGGTAAAATGACGCTAGATTTACCTTCTTTTTTACCAGCAACACCGTTTGGAATTTTAGAATTATTAGAACGTTATAATGTTGAAACTTCTGGTAAACACGTGGTTGTGATTGGTAGAAGTCATATAGTTGGACGCCCAATGAGCATTTTAATGAGCCAAAAAAGACCTGCTGGAAATGCAACAGTTACAGTTGCTCATAGCCGAACAAAAAACTTAAAAGAATTTACTTTACAAGCTGATATTATTATTGCTGCATTAGGTATTCCAGAGTTTTTAACTGGCGATATGATTAAAGATGGTGTTACTATTATTGATGTAGGAATCACAAGAGTTGAAGATGCTACAAAAAAACGAGGTTATAGACTAGCTGGTGATGTGGATTTTAAAAGTGTTAGCCCGAAATCAGCTTTTATAACTCCTGTTCCGGGTGGTGTTGGACCTATGACAATTGCAATGCTTTTGAAAAATACATTGTTAGCGTGTGAAAGAAAAAGTTAATTTTTTTCTTTAAAAGATTCCAACAATAATTGCTCATCTTTTTATGCTTCTCTATTTACCAGATCCATTGAAAAGGCTGGTAAACAAATTGCTATATATTCACATTCTTTATTAAACGGATTGGAATACTGAACTCTTGTTCCTTTTAAAATTTTAATAGACTCACCTGCTTCCAAAACAACCAATTTTCCATCAATATTAAACTGTTTTTTTCCTTTAATAATGTAGGTATATTCATCAAAATCTGGAGTTTGGAAAGGTTCACTCCACTTTGGTGGCGCAATCATACGTGCAATACTTAATTCTGAAATAACACTTGCTAAACCAAAATGTTCTTCAATTAATTTACCGTCTGTAGTTGGTACAATAAATGGTGATTTTTGAATATAATATTTTTTCATTTAAATAACTTTTTATCAACTTATCTATTTCACTTATTTATAAAGATTGTTCTTCTTCCTATTTTTATCATTTAAAAATACTAAAAAATGATTTAAAAATCGTAAATTAGTAAGTGAATCTCACCTCAATTTATAGTATTAATTATAAAAATCTAAAAAAATGAAACTTACATTTTTAGGAGGAGCAGGTACTGTTACAGGGTCAAAAATTTTATTGGAAATCAATTATAAAAAAATTTTAATTGATTGTGGTTTATTTCAAGGTCTAAAAGAATTAAGACTTAAAAATTGGGATAAACTCCCTGTAGATTTAAACGAATTGGATTTGGTAATACTTACGCATGCGCATTTAGATCATTCTGGATATCTGCCTGTACTCATTAAAAATGGCTACAAAGGCGAAATCTATTGTACAGAAGCTACCAAAGATTTAACTGAAATTATTTTATTAGATAGCGGTAAAATACAAGAAGAAGATGCCAAACGAGGAAATAAATATGAATATACAAAACACAAACCTGCGAAACCTTTATACGATGTTGAAGATGCTAAAAAAGTTATTTTACACCTTAAAACTTTTGAATTAAATAAGTGGAATACTATTGATGAAGAAATTCAATTTAAATTTTTAAATAGTGGGCATATTTTAGGAAGTGCATTTGTTTTAATAAAAGTAAATGAAAAAATCATCGCCTTTTCAGGAGATATTGGTAGAAAAAAACCTATTCTATTACCTCAATTTGAATATATTGAGAAAGCCAATTATTTAGTTATTGAGTCTACTTACGGCAATAGAATTCATAAAGATATTTCAATTACTGATGAATTGAATAAGTATATAAAGCATACATATTCTAAAAAAGGTATTTTAATTATTCCAACCTTTTCAGTAGAAAGAGCTCAAGAAATTATATACCTATTAAGTATTTTAAAACGTGAAAAAAAACTTCCAAATATTCCTATTTATTTAGATAGTCCGATGGGAGTCAATGCTACAGAAGTTTATTTTAAGCATGAAAATATTCATAATTTAAGCAAAAAAGATGTAAAAAGTATGTTAAATACTGTACATTTAATTAGCAATATTAGCGCTTCGAAAGCAGTAGTAAATGATGATGCTCCAAAAATTGTATTGGCTGGAAGTGGCATGCTTACAGGAGGAAGAGTTTTACACTATCTAGATAAATATATTGAAGATAAAAAAAATAGTATTTTAATTGTTGGGTTTCAAGCAGAAGGAACAAGAGGTAGAGCTTTATTAGCTGGTGATTCTGAAATAAAGTTTTTTGGTAAATTTCATAAAATAAATGCTGAAATATTTAAGATAAATGCTTTCTCTGGTCACGCCGATCAATCTGAATTACTAGATTGGTTAAAACATTTTAAAAGGGCTCCAGTTTTAACATTCATAAATCATGGCGAACCACACCAGAGTCAAGCTTTAAAAGTTAAAATAAAAACTGATTTAAATTGGAACTGTACTGTTGCTAAAATGAATAACATGTATTATTTGAACTAATTAAACCAAATAGTAAAGTATTTAATTTTTGCAATATCCGGAATTTGATCAATAGAAACTTCTTCTCTACTAAAAGAATTTAACCCTAATTCCTTTTTATCTATAGAAATAGTAGCATTTAACTCATCAATAAAAAGTGTTGCAGATGTTAATGTCGTTTCAACCTTGTTTACCATATAATTCTCATTAATTTCTTTAAATGTTGATTTTAAAGAAATTCCTTTATCCGTAATATAATTAGAATCAAAAATTTGAATACTTCTTATTTTTGATAAAGAATCTTTTTGATCGGTTGGAACAATTTCCAATAATTTTTTTCCGTTTTTTGAAAAAATAACATATTCCTTTTTATCAAGAGAAAAAATTTTATCTTTTTCATCTTCATTAGGGAAATTTGAAGCTATTGAATCCATTTTAAATATTGTTTTTAATTCTAAAATAGAAGTTTGCTTATTTAATAACCCTACATTTCCTTTTTCAATTAGAAACTGGTTTTCTTTTCCACATTGTATAAATACTAATGAAATTAATACAATAAAACATCTTTTTAACAATGACATAATTTAATTACAATTTTTATATAATTTAATAGTAACGTTTAATATTATAATTTATTTGAAATTATATAACACGTTTTAATATTCCTAAAACGCCTCTAATAAAAGTGGCACTTGTAACTACTTTTAAAATAGGGTTCATTCTTGTGCTTTTACTTGCTGATCTTCTAGTTGATTTTGAGGCTTGTTGTTTTTTTTCTTCAATTGCTTCTTTTTTGTTTATTGCCTCAATTTTTTCATTTAATATTTCATAAGCACTTTCTCTATCAATAACTTCACTATACTTATAATACAATCTCGAAGTATCAATTAATTCCTTTAATTCTCTGTCGGATAAAATATCCATTCTACTCATTGGAGCTCGCATCATTGTTGCAGCTAATGGCGTTGGAATTCCCTTTTCGTTTAAAACAGAAACAAATGCTTCTCCAATTCCTAATTGAGTCAAAGATTCATCAACATCGTAATATTCAGAATCTGGGTAATTCTCAGCAGCTAATTTTATAGCCTTTCTATCTTTGGCTGTAAATGCTCTTAACGCATGTTGCACTTTTAAACCTAACTGCGCCAACACATCTTCTGGAACATCTTTTGGGTTTTGAGTTACAAAAAATAACCCAATTCCTTTAGAACGTATTAGTTTTACAATACTCTCAATTTGAGATAATAATGCTTTTGAAGCTTCTTCAAATATTAAATGAGCTTCATCTATAAATATGACTAATTCAGGTTTTTCACTATCACCTTGTTCAGGAAATGTTGAATATATTTCAGCCAATAGCTGCAGCATAAATGTTGAAAACAATTTAGGTTTATCTTGTATATCTGTTAAACGCAATACTGAAATTATCCCTTTTCTGTCTGAATCTGTTCGCACCAAATCTTTTACATCAAAAGAACGTTCACCAAAAAATAAATCACCTCCTTGTTGATCAATTTCAACAATCTTTCTTAAAATAGCCCCAGTACTTGCCGTTGAAATTCTTCCATATTCAGCTTGAATTTCTTCTTTTCCTTCTGCAGTTGCATATTGTAATATTTTTTTAAAATCTTTTAAATCTAATAATGGAAGTTTATTGTCATCACAATATTTAAAAATTATGGATACTATTCCACTTTGAGTTTCTGTTAAATCTAAAATTCTTGATAATAAAACTGGACCAAATTCTGAAATTGTTGCTCTTAATCTAACTCCTTCTTGTTCAGAAATTGACAAGACTTCAATAGGAAATTTTTTAGCTTCAAAAGGTAATCCAATAGCTTCATGTCTTTCGTCAATTTTTCTATGCCCAGGGCTTGGCATAGCTAATCCACTTAAATCTCCTTTAATATCCATTAAAAGTACAGGAATGCCTTTTTCAGATAAGTTTTCAGCCATTACTTGCAATGACTTTGTTTTACCAGTTCCTGTAGCTCCAGCAATTAATCCATGCCTATTCAATGTTTTTAATGGCACTTTTACAAAAGCATCTTTTATGGTTTCTCCGTCTAACATAGCTGAACCAAATGTTATAAAATCTCCTTTGGTTGAGTATCCTTCGGTAATATGATTAAAAAAAGCTTTTTTTCTGTCCATCTCAAAAATTTTGTTAAAAATAAGATATAAAACTCAAATTAAAAATTTCAATAGAAATTATATTCTATATATTTAATGTTAGCCTTAATGTTTATATTTGCAGCATGATAAATGAAGCAATACAACAACAAATTAATAAAGGTGAAATGTTACCTTTGATGGAAGAGTTCTATACAATCCAAGGGGAAGGTTTTCATACAGGAAAAGCTGCTTATTTTATTAGAATTGGAGGTTGTGATGTTGGCTGTCATTGGTGTGATGTTAAAGAAAGTTGGAACGCAAAATTACATCCTCCAACTAACACTGATACTATTGTTGAAAATGCAAAAAAATACGCAAATACTGTTGTGGTTACAGGAGGAGAACCTTTAATGTGGAGTTTAGATTATATTACAACAAAATTACAATCACTAAATCTAAAAACACATATTGAAACTTCTGGCGCTTATCCATTATCTGGTAAATGGAACTGGATTTGTCTATCTCCAAAAAAAACAAAACTTCCTTTAAATGAAATTTATAATGAAGCGCATGAGTTAAAAGTTATAATTTCAAATAATCACGATTTTAAATTTGCTGAAGAACAAGCTGCAAAAGTAAATACCAACTGTGAACTATATTTACAACCAGAGTGGAGTAAAAGAGAAAAAATGACACCTTTAATAGTTGAATTTGTTATGAAAAATCCACATTGGAAAATTTCACTACAAACTCATAAATACTTAAATATACCTTAAACTGTCTTTAACTTTTCTTGAACTATTGTATAGATCTTATCGAATTGTTCTTCTAAAGTTAAATCAGAATTATCAATTTCAATTGCGTCATCAGCTTTCATTAGTGGAGAATCCTCTCGTGTAGAATCAATATGATCTCTATATTCAACATTTTTTAATATTTCTTCAAAAGTAACCTGATCTCCACGTTTAATAAGTTCATCAAAACGTCTTTTTGCTCTTTTACTTGCTGATGCATTCATAAAAAGTTTTAATTCTGCATTCGGAAAAACAACAGTACCTATATCTCTTCCATCCATTACAACTCCTTTGTTTTCACCAAATTTCTTTTGTTGCTCAACTAACTTTTTTCTAACTTCTGAAACTTCCGCAACTTTACTAACAAGTTTTGAAACTCCCAAAGTTCTTATTTCTTTTTCAATATTTACATTGTTCAAGTAAATCTCAGCAAAACCAAGAGATGTGTTATATTTAAAAGTTAAAATAATATCATCTAATCTTTTTATTAATTCATCTTTATAAAAAAAAGTGTGTGAAATAATATTATTTTCCATTGCAAAATAAGTAACAGCTCTATACATTGCACCGGAATCAACATAAACATATTTTAATTTTTTTGCCAATTGTTTCGCTATTGTACTTTTACCTGTAGAAGAAAAACCATCAATGGCTATAGTAATTTTATTCAATTTTATAGTTAATTTAAATTAATTAGTAAACTAAATGTACTTGCATTTGAAGCTGGGTGATATTTAGTAAATGCATAACTAAATTTTAGTTTTTTCATTCTCAAACCAAAACCCGCTGTAAAACCTGCAAAAGTTCTTTTATCAACTAACATTAACTCTTTAGACCTTCTAAAATTATATCCTAAACGAATGTTAAAAGCATTTTCAGAAAAGAGTTCTGCACCAATTGAAAAATGACGAATAGCGTTTTCAAAAAAACTTATTTCTTCTTTTGTAACAACACCATCTATATCAGTAGTTAAATTTGAAGGGTTGCTCACAGAAATATCCCATTTTTGAATATTATCAATTGTTAAAAACCAAGTTATTGGCACATTCTGCAACTTATACGATGCTCCAAAGTCAATTTGTGTAGGTAAATGTTCTCTCTCCTCTTCATAAACTGAAACCTGATATCCAACATTTCTAACTACTAAAGTAAAATTATAAGGGGTATCTATTGAATTAAATAGAATACCAAAATCCGTACCTATACCAAAAGAAGAATAGTTTTCAATTACTGAATTGATAAGTTTAATATTTGCACCCACAAAAAAGTCCGAATTCGGTATATTATAGGCATACCCAACTGAAAATGCTAAATCATAAGCACTAAAATTCCCTGTTTCTAAACCATCTTCATCAGCACCAACAAATTTTCCATAATTCAAATACCTAATTGAAGAATGAAAACTACCTAATTTATCATTTATTTTAAAAGCGTAAGAAACGGTGGCAAGATTTAAATCAGCAATATAATTTAAATAACTAACTGATAACTGATTCTCAAGATTACTATTTATCGTTGCCGGATTCCAGTTAGGTTGATTTACATCATCTCGTAAATTTAAAATATTACCTCCTAAAGAAGCCTGTCTAGCAGAACCTGGTATATTCAGAAATTTATATATACTTTCTCCACCTACTTGAGCAAATAGATGAGCTGATCCTAAAAATAAAAGTAAAAATATTTTTTTCATTTCTTGAGTACAAAATAAAACTAATTTACCTTTAAAAGATAATTTAGAATGACAAATTTCACAATAAATCAAAAAAAAACCTTCAATAATTAAATTGAAGGTTTTTCAAAAGAAAGGCGGTGACATACTCTCCCACCTAGTGGCAGT
>NZ_BMNS01000012.1 GCF_014646675.1 Lutibacter litoralis
AACCATTTGATTACAAGGAAGTGGAACAAGTGCTATTTTTTGATTGAAATTGAAATCGTTTCTCGAATCCGTTTTAAATGCTTTTTCAGCAGTTTCAAACCCTTCTTTTTCAGCAATAATTTTATAATTTTCGTTACAATCTACTTTAAAACTGTAATCTTTAATGTTTTCAATTAGTTGTGAATCAATTAATTGATTGTTTTTAAATAGCTTAACGGTTGTATTGTTTAACGGTTCGTTTGTTAGTTTGTTTAAAATAGTTCCAGCAATTAGTTGGTTACATTCTATGGGAATTAATTCAATGTTTTCTGTGATTTTTAAATCTAATCGCTTATCTGTATTTAATGTAATTTCTGAATTTAAAAACCCTTCTTTTTCAGCAACAATTTTATAAGTTGATTCACATTCAAGCTTAATTCTAAAATTAGACCTACTTCTTAATATTTCAGAAGTCACTAATTTATCATTTTTATAAATCTTTAGCTCTACATTTATTAAGGGTTCATCTGTAAGTTTATTTAAAACAATACCAGTTACGGTTTGATTACACGGAAGTGGCTTTAATGCAATGTCTTTTATAAACTCTTCATCATAATTCGAGTTCGTTTTAATCTTTATTTCAGTAGGGTAGAAACCTTCTTTATCTGCAATAATTATAAAATTGTTATTACAAGCCAGTTCAAAATTATAAAGCGCGTTATTAAGTGTTGTTTTTGTTGAAATAATTTGACCATTTTGGTATAGTTCCAAAGTAATACCTTCAATTAATTCGTTTGTTTGTGCGTTGGTAACTAAACCATTAATTTGCTGTATACAAGGAATTGGAGTTAGTTCAATATTTTCAATAATTTCAGCATCTAAAGTTTCATCTGTTTCAAAAGTTATTTCATTTGGAATAAAATGTTCTTTTAGAGCTGTAATTTTATAAGATTCATTGCAATTTATTTTAAATTTATAGCTTCCATCTTTTGATGTTTTTAAAGAATCAACAGCTTCATTATTAATGTATATAATAAGATTTGTATTTGCAATAGGTTTACTTGTGTTGCTGTTACGAAGTATTCCAGTAATTAACTGTACACATTCAATTTCTACATCAATAAATTTAAACCCATAAATATCAACATCACCCTTGCCTTTTTTTCTATTTGAAATGAAAAAACCGGCATCATCATTTGGGTGCATTACATAACCAAAATCATCATATGGTGAATTTATTGGAGCTGGTAAGTTTTTAACTTTTGTATAATTCCCATTTATAAATTCACTTTTAAAAATATCTAAATTTCCTTGACCATTATGTCCATAAGAAGCAAAATAAAGTGTGTTATTTTTATCTATAGATGGATATAAATCATCTTTAATAGTATTAATAGTGTCTCCTAAATTTTTAGGCGAACTCAAACTTCCATTTTCTAAAATAGATGAAACGTAAATATCGTAATTACCATATCCGCCAAGCATATTTGATATGAAAAACAATTTTGTGCCATCTTTACTTATAGATGGATTTCTTATGGAATAGGCTTCACTATTAAATGCAACAGTTGAAATATTAGTTACGTTAAAATCAGCATCTATATCTGCTTTAAAAAGTTTTATTGGTTTTTCGTGTAATTTGGAATCTTTAGATCGATTACCAAAGTAGCTATTCCTACAAAAATATATGGTTTTTCTATCGGGGCTTATGGCTAGGTCAGTTTCATTAAATGTTGCAAAAACATCGCTAGAAAGCCTACTGGTTTGTACAATGTCGCTAGAATCGGTAAGTTTTCCAAAATAAAATTCTAAGAAAAGATTTCGGTTTTTCGCACGTCTATTGGAAACAAAAGCTTTATCGTTTTCTATTTTTTTTGAAGAAGCAAAGAAAACTGTTTCAGAATCTAAAAAATTTACACCAAGTTCAGCATATTTAGAATTAACCTCAGAATTAAAAATTTTATATTCTTTTTGTTGTCCAAAGAGTGTAGTAATAATTAGGAAAATAAATAATTGTGTAAACTTTTTCATTGTAAAATTTAAATCTATTTTTTAGAAATTTTTTCAAATACCCAAGCTGGTCCAATTAATAAAAACTGTAAATCTTTAAAAAATGAAGGTTTTTTACCTTCTAATTTATGACCATAAAATTGCCCAACCCAAGCTACTACAAAAATAGCCAAAGAAGCATAAAACAAAGGAACAATATTAGATAAATAATAATTGCCAACTAAACAGGTTAAAGAAAATAATACCATTTTTAAAAATGTAGAGAACGAGAGTTTTGAATAAAAGAACAGTAATATAAATAAAATCATAGTAGCCCAGTTTTCTATAATTGGATTGTTTAATTTGCTGAGGTTCTCGATTCCTTTTGATGGAATACTCATAAATAAACCAACAATACTAAAAAATATTAAAGGCACGCAAATAAAATGTATTAATTGGTTAGTTTTATTTTGGTGACTTAAGGCATATTCATTAAACCATTGTTTTTGTGTTTTCATGTATCTAATAATATTTTAAATGGGTGCTTATAAATGGCTGTTTTAATTCTATATTATGATAGGATTTTTAACAAGCACTCTTATAAATAATTTGTGTTAACAAACGTTAACATAATTTAACTGTTTTTTCTGTTAAATAATAGTTTTTTAAGGCAACTTTGTTTCATATAAGAATAGTGTTAAAGATATAAAAATAATACCGTTATAAAACATACTTAAAAAACGACCCTTTATGATTCATTATTGTAATAAAAAGCAATTTCTTTTACCTCTTTTATTGATGTTTTTTTTATTTATAACTTCTTACTCTCAAAATATAAAGGGAATTGTGTTAGATGAAGATAGACAGCCATTAGAGTTTGTATCAGTTGCCTTACTGCAACCTTCAGATTCGTTATTAGTAAAGTACACATCAACTGGAGTAGATGGAAAGTTTGAGATTTCTGGCTATAAAGAAGGTAGGTATATGCTTCAAGTTTATTTAATGACCTATCAAGCGAATCAACAAACTTTAAATTTCACAAAGAGTGACCGTGATTTAGGTGAAATTATATTAAAAAAGGATGTAAATCAGTTGGAAGAAATTACAATAAATGCAATTGTTCCTATTAAAATTAAACAGGATACTGTCGCTTTTAATACAAAAGCATTTAAGGTTAAACAAGACGATAATGTTGGGGATTTAATTAAAAAATTACCAGGGGTTCAAATTGGAACGGATGGCAAAGTAAGTGCTCAAGGTGAGGATATTACTAAAATATTAGTAGATGGTAAAGAGTTTTTTAATAATGATCAAACTATTGCACTTCAAAATTTAAATGCAGATGCTATTAAAAGTGTTCAAATTATAGATGAAGAAAGTGATGATACAAGAACCACGGGTATAAAAGACGGTGAAAAAAAGAAAATAATTAACCTGGTTTTAAAAGAAGGTAAAAAGTCTGGATATTTTGGAAAATTAGGTGCAGGGATTGGAACAAATGATAGATATACCTCAGATTTTGATTTAAATAGGTTTACGGCAAATACCCAATTGGCACTTTTTGGAAAATTAAATAATATTAATAATACCGGAGCTACAGTTTTTAGACGCGATGGAAGTAGAGGAGGTAATAGTGGTTTTTTAACTACAGGAACCGCTGGGGCAAATTACAATTATGAGTTTAAAAAAGACTTAAATTTTAATTTAGATTACCATTATGGATATTCAGATAGAGAAGAGGAGGAAGAATCTAAGAGAACCCAATTCACACAGGATAAGTTATTTACTTCTGAAAAAAATAATGATAGTCAAAATATTTCAAACAACCATAATGTTAATTTTAGTTTAAGAGATAGATCTGTAAAAGGTAAGTATTTAGAATTTAGAGGAAGTTTTAAAAACGATAATCGCGAATCTGACAGCAATAGCACTACTGCTTTTTTTGATGAAAATAATAATTTAGACGCAAATAGCGAAAGAAATACAAGAAGCGAAGATGAAAGAAATAATGGAGGTTTAAATTTTTCTTACCGAAAAAAATTAAACGAAAAAGGTAGAAATCTAAGGGTAAGAACTGGTATTTCATTTTCAGATAATAAAGATATGAATTTTCAAAATTCAACAAACGTATCTGATGTGTCAAGTTCTTCTACTTCAAATGAAATTACAACTAAAGATGAAGAAAATAAATCGTTAAATTACAATGTTTCATTCAGGTATATGGAACCTATTGTAGAGCATCATTTAATTAGTTTTTCATCAAGTATTAACAACAATAATAACGATGAAAGTGTTGATCAAAGAAAAACAATTAATGAAATTTCGCAAAATCCATTTATTTATGAATTGGATTACAACAAAAAAGTATATAACAATCAACTAGGGTATGTATTTAGCCAAGATAAAATACAGGTGTATTTATCGGGTTCTTTAGAAACAATGAAACAAAAATTGGAGGTAGATAATGCAGATGTAATAAATAACAGTTACAACAATTTTTTACCAAGAGCAACGGTAAGTTACGAGTATAAAAAAGGAAAAAGACTCCGATTAAGATATAATAAAGAAACTAGGTTGCCTAATGCTAATCAAGTTACACCAATTGTAAACGATTTTAATCCACTTTATATTTCTGTAGGAAATAGCAATTTAACTCCCGAAGAAAACGACAATTTCAATATAATGTTTTACTCTCATGAGTTTAAAAAAGCTACAAGTTTCTTTTCATTCTTTGGATATACAAAAACTACAAATACTATTATTTCTAGTAGAAGTATAGATGAAAATTATGTTACAAAAACTACTTTTGAAAATTATGGGTCAAAAGAAAGTTTTAGAGGACATTTAAACTTAAGTAAAAAAATTAGTACTATTGGTTTAAGATATAATCTAAGACTTGGAGGAAATATTAACGACTATACAACAATTATAGATAATGGTTATAACGAAACAAACAGTAAAAGTTGGAATTTTGGGTTAAGTTTAAGTAATGAGAATAAAAACAAAGTAGATTTAACTATTGGTGCAAATTACGATTTTAATAAAACTACTTATTCGTTGCAGGACAAAGACAGGGATTATTTAAAACAAAACTATTACACCAAATTCGATTGGGATTTAACAAATAGTTTAACCTTTAATACGCAATTTGATTTTTCTTTATATACAGATAATAATTTTGATTCTCAAAGTGTACCAATTTGGAATTTAGGATTTGATTACGCTTTCTTAAAAGGAAAACGAGGGAATTTAAAATTACAAGTTTTTGATATTTTAGATAAAGATTTAGGGATTGTTAGAAACAGTTCTGATAGTTATTTTGAAGAAACCATTCAAAATAACTTAGGAACTTATGCAATGTTAAGTTTTACATATAGTTTAAAACCACCAACAGGAAAAGGCAGTAAAAGAGGTGGTGGAGAAAGAAGAGGCAGAAGAATGCATCATTAATTATTGTTGAATTTTTTATATTTATTTGATTGTTTAAAAAAAGGAAATTATTCTTTTTTATCATATTTTTCAACAAACCTTTTTGCATTTCTATTTCCAGAATCTATAGCTAAAGATTTTTTATAGTATGAAATAGCTTGTAATGTATCTCCACTTACTTTTAATGCATCTGCATAGCTATCATATACATTAGAACTATTTGGATATAATTCCATATTAATTTTAAAAATATGAAGTGCTTGTTTGTAATTTTTATCACGTAATTCTTTATATCCTAAACTATTAAATTTATTTTCATTTAGGCTTGCATCTAAAGAATCAATTTTTTTTATTTTTAAATAGCCTTCCAGAGCTTTTTCAAAATCATTATCTTTTAAATATTCACTTGGAGTTTTTTCGTTTTGTGTTAGTTTTCTAAAATTATATTGAAGTGTATCATTTTCTGTTTTTGGAACTAAGACCATATAGGTTAGTTGATTTTCTGGATTTGTTAAAAATTGAATTTTTTCATTCATTTCTTTAACAA
Source organism: Lutibacter litoralis (assembly GCF_014646675.1). Taxonomy (GTDB): domain Bacteria; phylum Bacteroidota; class Bacteroidia; order Flavobacteriales; family Flavobacteriaceae; genus Lutibacter; species Lutibacter litoralis. The sequence goes on from NZ_BMNS01000012.1 coordinate 5,945, forward strand.
AAAAAGTTTCTTCAGCTACGGGTAAAGGTTCTATAGCAGAAGCACCACGCCATTTTAAAAACAACTTTTGGTTATCAAAATAAACTTCAATTATTTCATCGGAATTAAATAAGTACCTTCCTGTTGTCTTTTTTATAAATGCCTCGTTATTGGTTGTAGTAGAGCAGCTTGCGGTAATAATTGTAAGTGTGAATAAAAAAAATGTTGAATTTTCATTGTTGAATAGATTGATTGTATTTATAAATATAACTTTTTATAGTTAATTTTTAGACGCTTTTAATCCTTATTTGTAACAATAATTTAACCCAATTTACTAATTTGTTTTAGTTTCTTAATATTTAATATTTCAATTTTTCTATCTGAAACTTTAATTATTTTTTCTTTATTGAACTTTGATAAAGTGTTAATAACACTTTCTTTGGAATAACCTAACATATTAGCAAGGTCCTTTCTCAACATAGGAATTGTGAACGAATTACTCTTATATATTTGGGTAAAATCTAATAAAATTATTGATAGAGCCCCATCTATATTTTTTTGTGATAAAGTAGTAATTCTATGGTATAAACCATTTGAAGAACCAGACATATGTCTAATTAAATCTAATGCAAAATTTCCGTTAGTTTTAATAAATTTTTCAAAAATAGCTTTATCTATAAAACCTACTTTTGTTTTTTCAAGAGCAGTTGCTGTAAAATCAAAACTTTCAAATGCAAAGCAGCAAATAATACCAATAAAAGAGTGTGATTGAACTAAGCCAAGAGTAGTTGTTTTACCATCATTAACAATTTCAATTTTTGCTAAACCGTCAATTAAATACAATACATGACTAACGGCAATTCCTCTTTTAATAATTATTTCTCCAGGTTCAAATTCTATATCGTTTTTGTTTGCTAATAATTGATTCTGCTCCTCTTCAGTTAGGTTATTTAAACAAGCTTTTGCGTCTAAAAATTCAAGATTAAATGCAGTTTCTTTTTTAATAAAATCAGGCATAGTTAAAAATATAAATTTCTCCATCCAATGGTATGTAAAATTACATCATTCTAAGTTAAAAACACCCTCCAAACATACTATTTTATAAATTGTTGATGTAGTATTTTTATACCAAGGTAATTTGAAATAGAACTTATAACTTTTTAGGTTCTAAAATTTAATCTAAACATAAATTGTATTTAATATGAAAGATATAGCTTTAAAATCGTTAATAATACTTCCAATAATTGCATTCGTATATTTTTTAATTATGGTTGTTATTGGATGTACATGTAGTTTTATTGGATCTACAAATAATTTTTATGAGTGTACTTTTTGTACCATTGGAAAGGTAATTCTTGGTATTTCAGTTTTGTCTTACGTAACAATTTTGTTTTTTGATTTTAGAATGTTTTTTAAGAATAGAAAACTAAGTAACTAGTAAACTTTTTAGAATATTTAAAAATACAGGAGATATTATATATTTATAACTCTTGTTTTAATTTTACAACAATTTAAAAAAAAAGAGGTTGTTCGAAAATTTTACTTTTCAAACAACCTCTTTAAACGTTTAATAAGTATTTTATTTAACCGCTACCAACTCTACATCAAAAATTAAGGTTGCATCTGGAGGGATAACTCCACCAGCACCTTGACTTCCGTAAGCTAAGTTTGAAGGAATTACCATGCGTGCTTTATCTCCAACTTTTAATAATTGAATACCTTCGTCCCAACCTGGAATTACTTGTCCAACACCAATAGTAAAATCTATCGGTTGTTTACGTTGGTATGAAGAATCAAATACTTGCCCGTCTAATAACTGACCTTTATAATGTACGGAAACCATGTTTCCTTTTTCAGCTTTTTTACCGTTACCTTCTTGTAAAATTTTATAACGTAACCCGCTTGGAGTTTCATCGTATCCAGCAGCAATTTTATCCATTTGTGCTTTCAAAGCTTCTTTTGCTTCAGCTTCTCTTTTAGCTCTAGATCCTTCAAAAACTCTAAATGCTTCAACAGCATTAAATTTTTCTGCAGCTTCACCAACTCTCATAATTTCAAGAGATTCTAAAATATCATTTTGCGCAACTGCATCAACTACATCTTGCCCTTCAACAACTTTACCAAAAACAGTATGTTTGTTGTCTAACCAAGGAGTTGGAACGTGCGTAATAAAAAACTGACTTCCATTTGAAGCTGGTCCAGAGTTTGCCATAGATAAAATACCAGGAGCATCGTGTTTTAATTCTGGATGAAATTCATCATCAAAACTATAACCTGGAGAACCAGTTCCTGTTCCTAGCGGACAACCTCCTTGAATCATAAAGTCAGCAATAACTCTATGGAATTTTAATCCGTTGTAGTAAGGTTTTCCTTGTGGTTTTGAATTGTTTTCTAAATTACCTTCTGCCAGTGCAACAAAGTTACCAACAGTACCTGGTGTTTTTTCAAATTCTAAGTTTACTAAAATAGCACCTTTAGAGGTGTTAAATTTTGCGTATAATCCGTTATTCATTTTCTTATTTTTTTTAAAGTGCAAAGATACATGCTTTCATTTTATATGAAAGTAATCCAGTTACTTATTCAACTCATTTAAAATTACTTCAATAGCTTTATCTAATTGTGGCTGTTTACCTGTTAAACGATCTTTAAAACTTTCACCAATATAAATATCTGGACTTACACCTTCAGTTTCTAAATTTTCACCATCTAAAGTATAACACCCCCAAGAAGGTAATCTGTAAAATGAACCATCTACCAATCCTTTTCCTGAAGTAAAAATAATCCATCTATACGTTTCTGTTCCAATAATTTTTCCTAAACCAAGTTCTTTAAATCCGGCTGCTGTCATTTCTGCATCAGATAAAGATTGTTCGTTAATTAACAGAACAATTGGTTTGTCTGAATATCCAAAATTAGATTGTTTTGCCAATTTGCCTTCTCTATATTTCCAGTTTAAATATGTTTTCTGACTTAAAAAACGTAGAACTTCGTCGTGTACATTTCCTCCTGTATTGTAACGTAAATCTAGAATTAAAGCATCTTTATCGGCTTCTGTGCTTGAAACTAAATCTTCTTTAAATTTTTGTAATTCACCACCACCCATATTTTTCATATGAATATATGCAATTCGATTATTCGATTTAGTATCCACATACTGTTGGCTTTCATCTTGCCATTCATCATATATTAAATTTCTAATATTTCCACTAGAAGACGGATGAATATTTACATTAAATTCTGAGCCATTTCTTTCAAAAGTTAAGGTTATTTCGCTTAAAAATGAAGGTGCTGTAAAATAATGTTCTCTGTTTTTAGTGGTGTTTACTTTTTCTCCATTAACAGCCACAAGTTTATCTCCTTTTCTAAGATTTTTTCCAGTAATATCTACAGGACTCTCTTTTACAATACTGCTAACTGTAAAAGGATTTTTATTTTCGAAATGAATTCCAGTAGCTAAAGAATGAGTTCCATAAAAGATGTCTTCCTCTTTTCCGTTTGAACTAAACCCGAAATGAGAAGTGTTTAATTCTCCCAACATATCGTTAAAAATAAGTCGTAATTGCGCTCTACTTGTAATGTATGGAAGATAAGCGGCATATTGATCTCTCAGCTTTTGCCAATCTTGACCATGAAAATTTTCATTGTAAAAATTCTCTTCCATTCCAGCCCAAGCTTCATAATACATTTGGGTAAATTCTTTAGACAACGATTTTTCAAACTTAGAATCAATAGCAATATCTTTTAATTTATTTCCTGCAAGATCTAAAGTATTTATAGTTCCACCAATTAAAATATAGTTGTGCTTTTTAGATTGAACCAATTGATAATTTCTAATTGTTTTGTCACTTAGTTGTTCCGTTTTAGTTTTTTCAAATGGCTCTATTGTTGTTTTCCAAAGTTGAGGTTTCCCTTCGCTATGATTTGAGATATAAATTATGTAGTTTTTTTTATCTTTTGTTATAATTGAAGGATTTTGTTGTTGACCAAAATTCGGACTAATTTGAGTTAAACGATCCATCAGCCCCTTTGTGTTGATAGTTACTGTGGGAAGTTCTTTTTTAACGTCTTCTTTTTTACCACCATCATTTTTATCTGTCTTGTCATCTTTTTTATCATCTTTTTTAAATAATTTAGAAACTTCTTCTAATTTAAAAGGAGCTTCAAACTTATCCAATGCCATTTGATAAATTTTAGAATTTGTAGTTCCGAATGGATAACTTGGTTGTAACTTATCCGAAGAAAAATACACATATTTACCATCTGGAGACCAAATTGGTTCAGATTCTGATACTTTAGTTTTTGTTAAATTGTCTATTCTTTTTGAAGTTAAATTATAAGTGAAAACATCTGTTTCAAAATCTCTGTATGCATTGTAAATAATATATTTATCATCTGGAGAAAAATATGGGTTAGAGTTATTAAAAGCCCAAAGCTCATCATTTACAATAATTTCATTTTTAAAAGTAACTAAATCTAATATACAAATTTGGTTTCTTCCGCTTAAATAAACACCTTTTGATAAATCACTATTGAAGTTGATTTGACGGTTGTTTTTACTGTCCTTGGTTAGTTGTTTTTCTTTTGACGTACCATCTGCATCAATTTTAAACCAATTGTAATAACCTTTATAAGATTGTGAATAAAGTAGTGTTTTATTATTTTTCAACCATTTTACTTCTTGTACAGCTTCATTTGGATTTGTTTTAATCTCTTTTACAAATTTTCCGTCAATATCAGAAATAAATAATTTTCCTCTAGAAATAAATGCTATTTTTTTCTCGTCTGAGGAAATATCAAAGTTGCTTATTTTTCCATTTACAGAATAAGATTGTCCTTTTTCTAGGGTGTTATTTTTAATAATATTAATAGCAGGTTTTGAAGTTTTTCCTGAAGCGACATCATATACATGAATTTGATAATCTTTTCTAAATACTATTTTTTTCCCGTTGACACTTACTTTTGGCCACATTATAGAAGTTTCAAAAGTTGTTAATTGTTTTTTTACTCCATTTTGGAAAGTATATAGATTGTATTCACCATTTGCTTCATCCGATTTAAAATATAAGTTTCCATTTTTATCAAAAGTTACCCCAAAATCTTTTCCTCTGTAGGTTGTATGTTTTTTAAATTCTTTTGTTTTTGTATTGTAAGATTTAATATCTGGATTGTAATCGCCTTTATAGCGCTTTCTATGCGCAAATCGTCCACTTTCCCAAGATTCATTAAAATAGATTTCATCATTTAAAGGATTTTCAATTACATTATGTATCGTATTAAAATAGTGATCGAAAACTCTTTCTGGCGTTCCTCCATTAATATTTACACTATAGGTTGTAACATTGTTGTACCTACCTGAAGTAAAATAGATCTTGGAATTATCCCAACTCCAAGAACTCACTTCATCATTACTGTCATGAAATGTTAATTGTGTTATTGTTCCACCGTTTATAGGCATAATATATACATCGTCACTTCCATACTGATTGCTAGAAAAAGCAACCCAACTACCATCTGGAGAAATACTTGGATTTGTTTCGTTGCCTTGCATGGCAGTCAATCTTTGTGCATCTCCTCCTTCTGTAGCGACTTTCCATAAATCACTGTCGTAACTAAATATAATGAATTCAGCATCAGGAGCTAAAGTTGGATGTTGTGTGAAATAGGTTTCTACTGATTGAGAATGACTAAAGAATGTAACACATAATAGCAGTAAGCTTAAAGTTATTTTAAAAAATTGCATAATAAATTTAGAGTTAATATTGATTGATAATTGATTATAAATAATTAAGCTTTAAAGTTACTATAAATTATGAAATCTTATAAATTTATTAAAATTGTAGTGCTTTTAAAATGTTAATCAATTTTATATAAAAAAACCGCTAAACATAAGGTTGTTTAGCGGAGTTAAAGAATTTTATAGAAACAGTATTATTAACTGATTTAGCAGTATTTAATATGTTTATTTTTTTACAGGAATATTTTCTAAAATCGTTAACAAAAATTTCCAAAATTTCTGACTAGATTTTATATTTGCTCTTTCATCAGGTGAGTGAGCTCCTTGTATTGTCGGACCGAAAGAAATCATATCCATTTCAGGATAATTAGTTCCTAAAATACCACATTCTAAGCCAGCATGGCAAGCAACAACATCGGCTTTACTATTAAATAGTTTTTCGTAATTTTCTGTCAAAACATTTAATATTTGTGAATCTACGTTTGGTTTCCAACCTGGATAGGAACCAGATAAAGAAACATCGTAACCAGCTAACTCAAATGTTGCTCTAATAGCATTGGCTAAATCTGTTTTAGAAGTTTCAACAGATGATCTTGTTAAACAAAGTATTTTAATAAACTCATTTTTTACAATAACGCGCGCAATATTGTTAGAAGTTTCGACTAAACCTTCCATATCGTTACTCATTCTGTAAACACCATTGTGCGCGGCGTAGATAGTTTTTAATAATGTAGTTTGGCTAATAGCTGTCATTACTTTATTAGGCAAAGTAGTTTTTTCAGCTATTATTTCTATATTTGGATCAACAATTTTTAGTTCTTTTTTAATTGCTTTAGTAATCTTTTTTAAGGTTTTTAAGAAAATATCTTTTTGAGAATTGTAAACAGAAATAACGGCAAAACTTTCTCTTGGAATTGCATTGCGCAAGCTACCTCCATTAATTTCAGAAATACGAATATAGTCTTGAACTGTATATAAAACACGGTTCATTATTTTATTAGCATTTCCTAATCCTCTATGAATATCCATACCAGAATGACCTCCATTTAATCCAGTAACTGCTAATGTATAGCCGATACTATTTGTTGGTGTATGTACTTCATTATAAGAGTTTTCTATTGTAATATCAACTCCACCAGCACAACCTATATCAATTTCGTCATCTTCCTCAGTATCTAAATTTAATAGAATTTCACCATCTAAATATCCAGCTTGCAAGCCCATAGCGCCAGTCATACCTGTTTCTTCATCAATAGTGAACAATGCTTCAATTGCAGGGTGTTTTATTTCTTTGGAGGCTAAAACCGCCATTATTGCAGCTACACCTAAACCATTATCTGCACCTAAAGTAGTTCCTTCAGCTTTTACCCAATCACCTTCAATTTTCATTTTAATACCTTCGGTATCAAAATCAAAAACTGTGTCAGAATTTTTTTGATGCACCATATCTAAATGCGATTGCATTACGATGGTTTTACGATTTTCCATTCCTTTTGAGGCTGGCTTTTTTATAATAACGTTTCCAACAGGATCAACAACAGTTTCAAGGTTTAAATTATTTCCAAAATCAACCATAAATTGTATAACGCGTTCTTCTTTCTTTGAACCTCTTGGAACAGCATTTAAATCTGCAAAATTATTCCAAAGTTCTTTAGGTTCTAGTGTTCTAATATCAGTACTCATAATCAATATTTATTAGGTTTTATTTAATAATTTCTATAATTGTTTCGTTTAATGGTTTGCGAACTTTTTTCATATCGCCCATAATATCATCATCTGCTCTAAAGCCTACTGGAAGCAATAAAACTGATTTTAAATTTTGCTCTTTTAAATTTAAAAGGGCATCTATTTTTTCTGGAACAAAGCCTTCCATCGGAATTGCGTCTATTTTTTCAACTGCACAAACTGTCATTAAATTACCTAATATAATATAAGTTTGGTAAATAGCAGAAAGTTGTCTATCTTCAATAGATTTATTTTTATACATGTCAATTAACTGTTTTCTAAAACCAGCAATAACAGATTCATCTATATTTCTTACTTTTTTCTCTAAGTCGAAATACGCGTTAATGTCTTCTGAAGTTGTGTCGTCTTCAATACACAAAACCAATAAATGGGAAGCATCTGCGACCTGACGTTGGTAATAAGAATGTTCAACAAATTTTTCTTGCAATTCTTTATCACATATAATAATCATTTTTACAGGTTGAAGCCCAAATGAAGTAGGTGTTAGATTAAATGCAGATTTTAAAGTGTTAATTTGTTGATTTGATAATTTTTTAGATGGATTAAACTTCTTTGTTGCGTATCTCCATTCTAAACTATTAATAATATTCATTTTCAATAAATTTAGTAGTACAAATTTACTTTAAAAAACTTAAAAATTAAGTAAGATTCGTATCCTATTTTCATAAGTTAAAGTTAATTTTTACATTTATAAAGTAAATTATTGCTATGAATGAAAACTTATTACATTTTTTATGGAAACTTAAATTGTTTTCTGTAAAAAAATTAAAATCTACTAATGGAGAAATAATTCATATTATTTCCAATGGAATTCATAATTTAAATACTGGTCCAGATTTTCTAAATGCAAAAATTGAAATTGAAAATCAGGTTTGGGCAGGTAATGTAGAAATCCACATAAATTCCTCTGATTGGTATAAACACAATCATGAAGCTGATAAAAATTATGATGCTGTAATTCTACATGTTGTTTGGGAACACGATGTAGAGATTTTTAGAAATAACAATGCTAAAATTGTAACATTAGAATTAAAAAATTACATTTCAAAAGCGGTTTTAAATAGTTACAATCAGCTTTTTAGTAAAAACAAAAAGTGGATAAATTGTGAGAATGATATACAATTTATAGATTCTTTTATTTTTGAAAATTGGTTGGAACGATTATATTTTGAACGTTTAGAGCAAAAATCATCTAGTATTCAAGAAATATTAACTACTAACAATAACAATTGGGAAGCTACCTTATTTATGTTGTTAGCCAAGAGTTTTGGTTTGAAAGTTAATGGTGATGCTTTTTTAAATTTTGCAAATTCGTTTGATTTTTCAATTGTTAGAAAAGTTTCAAATAATGTAGAACAGTTAGAAGCTTTATTTTTGGGTCAGGCAGGATTACTCTCAAATAAATATGAATCTATTTATTTTGAAAAATTAAACAGGGAATATGAATATTTAAAGGTTAAGTTTAAATTAACCCCTATTTTAGGTGGGCAAGTGCAATTTTTTAGATTGCGCCCAAATAACTTTCCAACAATAAGATTGTCTCAATTGGCATTTTTATATAGTAAATATCAAAACTTATTTTCAAAAATAATTGAAATTGATTCTTTAGAATTATTTTATAGCTTATTTGAAGTTTCAACATTTCCTTTTTGGGAAACACATTTTACATTTGATAAGGAATCTAAAAAAAGTACCAAAAAACTTACTAAATCGTTTATAGATCTAATTTTAATAAACACCATAATTCCTTTAAAATTTGTGTATTTAAAGAATTTAGGAAAAAACGAATATAGTTCTTTATTTGCAATACTTGAAAACATAAAACCTGAAAAAAATAGTATTATTTCTAGGTATAACGATTTAAATATTGAAAGTCCTAATGCTTTTAAAACTCAAGCATTATTACAATTAAAAAATGAATATTGCAGTAAACAATTATGTTTGCAATGTGCAATTGGAAAAACTATTTTGAAAAAGAGCTAATTTTTTGGATACCAATCTTTCAAGCGCACATCTAAAGTATTGTTTTTTGAATTTACTAATTTTTTAAATTCAGCAACATCACTAAAACCGTTACTTCCTCTAAAATGATAAGGATATACAATCGTTGGTTTAAACTCTAAAACGGCACTCGCTGCCTGATGAATGTCCATAGTAAAAGGTAAATTTATACAAACAAAAGCAACATCAATATTTTGAAGTTTTCTCATTTCTTCAGTATCCTCTGTATCTCCAGAAATATAAATACGTTTGTTTTCAATAGTTAAAATATAACCATTACCTCTTCCTTTTGGATGTTTTGAATCTGCTACTTCGGGTAAATTGTACATAGGAATTGCTTGAATAAAATAATCCATTCTATGCACTCCTTGTCCATTTTTTAGAACTACTATTTGCGAAGCATATTTTTCTGGCAATTTATTGGCAACCGCTTGCGGAACAATAAAAACACTTTGTGAAGTCTCTATATTATCTAAAGTTTTCTGATCTAAATGATCGCCATGAATATCTGTTATTAAAATAATATCTGGAGATTTCTGATTTTTATACAAATTTGCCCCTCCATAAGGATCTACAAAAATAGTGTTATTATTATGCGATAAAATAAGACTTCCGTGTAAAATAGGTTGAATCTTTAAAGTTCCCTTTGAAGTTTTAAGTTCATCAAAATTTGATTGTTGTGCGAAGGAAATTCCAGATATAAATGTTACAATTGCAATAAAAGAAATGCTAATTTTCATGTGTCTTTGGTATTGTTTTTAGAGGTCATATGCTATTTGCAATTTATCATAATATTAAATGAGAATTTTTTTAGCACGCTCGTTTCTTAAAATTAATTTAAATTGTTGGTTAAAAATATACTATTTAAATTAATAATTACTAGAACTATTCCAAATGCTTATTTTTTTTAAAAGAAAAATTAATTATAAAAATAATCTTTTACCCAGGCAACTATTTGATTTTCGGTAAGTAAATCCGTATTATGAACACCTAACAGTTTTCCTGAAAATTGCATATTATTTCTAATTTCCTTTTCTAAAATTTTTTTCATTTTAGCTGGTCCAAATATTACAAGAGCATCGCAATTTTCAATTTCTTTAAATAATTCTTTAATAAAATGATTTACTTGCTCATTTTTTTTATTTAACCTATTCTTTTCATAGGTAATGTACTGCCCTCCAAATCTTCCAAATTTTTTAGATTCGCCGGGAACGCGAACTCTAGTTTCAATTTTTGAATCAATTTTTTTAATGAAATGTTCACCATTTTTAGATAGCCTTATTACAATAGCTTGTTTTGTGTCTATCCAAATTCCAATGTTTTTTTTCATAATCTACGTTTTTAAGTGATTAAACAATTGGGTTAGAAGTGGTTGTTGAATTCTATAATAAAGTTACAAAATAATTAAATTCTTTACTATAAAATTGCATAAAAAAAGCTACAACTTTTTGTTGTAGCCTTTAAACGTAATTAAATTGATTGAATTAGCGTTGTTTTAGAAACAATATTTGTTTTCTGCAATAACCTTTGCAGCTATTGTTTTTCTTAGAGCTATTGGGTTTGGATTGTTTACATATTTTGTAAAACGTTTTAATCCCATAAGTATCATACGTTGTTCGTCTCCTTCAGAAAAGTAAAGGATTGCTTCTTTTCCCATACTTGCAGCTTTTTCAACAGCGTTAAATAAGTTAAGTTTTGCCATTGCAATTTGACATTCAGCAGCTTCTTCCGAAGTTAATTTGGCAATTTTTTCAGCTTTTAAAATTGCAGATTCAGCCATATAAACTTCTATCATAACTTCTGCAGCAGCTAAAATTAATTGTTGATGACTTTCTAGCTCCATGCCATACGTTTGAACAGCTTTTCCAGCAACCATTAAAAATGCATTTTTCAATTTTGCAATCATTGCTTTTTCTTCAGATAATAATTCTGAAAAATCTGGAACATCAAATGAAGGGATTCCCATAAGGCTATTTCCTACTTCTGTAGCTGGAGTTATTACATCAATTTCACCTTTCATTGCTTTTTTTAGTAACATTCCAACGGTTAAAAGTCTATTTATTTCGTTGGTTCCTTCATAAATTCTTGTAATTCTGGCATCTCTCCAGGCACTTTCCATTGGCGTATCTTTTGAGAATCCCATACCACCAAATATTTGGATACCTTCATCTGAAACAGATTGAGAAACCTCTGATGCATATACTTTAATAATAGCACATTCAATTGCATATTCTTGAAAAGCAGCCAATTCAGCATCTTGATGCGATTTTCCCGAAGCCAAACCATCATCAATCATATTCTGAATATCTTTTGCAGCTCTATAACAAGCAGCATCAATGGTAAATGTTTTGGCACTCATTTCGGCATATTTTTTCTGAATAGCACCAAAATTAGAAATAGCAGTTTTAAATTGTTTACGCTCGTTTCCGTATTTAACAGATTCTGTAATTATTCTTCTACTAGCATCTAAACAGGCAGCTCCTAATTTAATTCTACCAACATTTAAAGAGTTTAAAGCTATTTTAAAACCTTTTCCTCTTTCAGAAAGCATATTTTCTATAGGAACTAATGTATCACTAAAGAACACTTGTCGTGTAGAAGATGAAGTAATTCCTAATTTATGTTCTTCTTCGCCCAAAGTAACACCATTTGGATTTTCTTTATCAAATTCCAAGATAAAAGCTGTGATGTTTTTATCATCTTCAATACGAGCAAAAACAATAAATATTTCAGCAAAACCTGCGTTTGAAATCCACATTTTTTGTCCGTTAATTTTGTAATGTTTTCCATCTGCAGTTAATTCGGCTGTAGTTTTTCCAGAGTTTGCATCACTACCAGCACCTGGTTCTGTTAAACAATATGCTCCAAATTTTTCTCCTGAAGTTAATAAGGGTAAATACTTATTTTTTTGAGCTTCAGTTCCATATAAGAAAATTGGCATAGTTCCTATACCAGTATGTGCCCCAAACGCGGTTCCTAAAGATCCTGTTGCAGACGAAATATAATCTGTTACCAACATTGTTGAAACAAAACCCATTCCTATTCCTCCATATTGTTCAGGAATTGATACACCTAAAAAACCCATTTCTCCAGCTTTACGCATTACTTCCTCAGTAAGTGCATAATCTTTATTTTCGAAACGTTCTTTATGAGGCCAAACTTCACGGTCTATAAATTCGATAACCGCTTCTTTCATCATTTTTTGTTCTTCATTAAATTCTTCTGATATAAAAATATCTTCCGATTTAATTTCTTTTATTAGGAATTCTCCTCCTTTAATTGTTGCCATTCTTTAGATAGATTTTATTTTAATAATTCATAAACACCAGCAGCACCTTGTCCTGTACCAACACACATAGTTACAACACCATATTTGTTTTTACGTCTGCGCATTTCATTAAATAATTGTACAGAAAGTTTTGCTCCGGTACAACCAAGTGGGTGCCCTAATGCAATGGCACCACCATTTACATTTACAATATCTTGATTAATGTTTAACTCTCGCATTACTGCTAATGATTGTGATGCGAAAGCCTCATTTAACTCAATTAAATCTATATCATTTAAAGTTAAATTAGCTTGTTTTAATGCTTTAGGAATAGCTTTTACAGGACCAATTCCCATTATTCTAGGCTCTACACCAACCGCTGCAAATGAAACCATACGAGCAATTGGTTCAATATTTAGTTCTTTCACCATTTCTTCACTCATTACCAATAAAAAGGCAGCACCATCACTCATTTGAGAAGAGTTTCCAGCAGTTACACTTCCGCCTTGAGCAAATACAGGTCGAAGTTTTGATAGCGCTTCAATTGAAGTTCCTTTTCTAGGTCCTTCATCAGCAGAAACTGTATAATTTTTAGTTTGCTTTTTACCGTTTTCATCTAAGAAAATGTTTTCAACAGTAATTGGGACAAGATCATCATTAAAAGTTCCGTTAGCTTGCGCTTCTAATGCTTTCATATGTGATTTAAAAGCAAATTCATCTTGATCTTCTCTAGAAACTTTGAATTGTTGTGCAACCGCTTCGGCAGTCAATCCCATTCCCCAATAATAGTCTTCATGACCTTCTTTGGCCGATTTATAATTTGGAACAGGTCGGTAACCACCCATTGGAATGTAGCTCATACTTTCCACACCACCTGCAATAATACAATCTGCCATTCCAGACTGGATTTTTGCTACGGCAATACTTACAGTTTCTAATCCTGATGCACAATACCTGTTTACTGTCATACCTGGAACATCTTCAATTTTTAATCCCATTAAAGAAATTAAACGTCCCATATTTAAACCTTGTTCGGCTTCAGGCATTGCGTTTCCAACAATTACATCGTCAATTCTTTTTTTGTCTAATTGTGGAATATCTTTTAATAAATGTTCTATAGTTTCTGCAGCCAATTCATCAGGTCTTTTAAACCTAAAAACTCCCCGTGGCGCTTTACCAACTGCTGTTCTATATCCTTGTACTATATATGCTGTTTTCATTTTTTTAGTTTCTTAATGGTTTTCCTGTTTTTAACATATGCTCAATACGTTCTAATGTTTTACGTTCTGTCATTAAACTCATAAAGGCTTCACGCTCAAGATCTAGCAGGTATTGTTCAGAAACATATGTTGATTCTGATAAATCTCCACCAGCCATTACATATCCTAATTTATTGGCAATTTTTTTATCGTGTTCAGAAGCATAATGTCCTTTTTCTAAACTATCAGTTCCAACTAAAAACATACCTAGTGCCTGTTGTCCGTAAATCAATACTTCTTTTGGAACAGGCTGTGTATAACCATCTTGAAGCATTTGGATAGCATGACGTTTTGCTGTTGCAATTTGTCTGTCTTTGTTAACAACTACAATGTCTTTATGTTTCTTTAAGAAACCTAAATCATATGCTTCATGCGCAGATGTTGCTACTTTTGCCATAGCTACATTTATAAAGTAATCACGTAATTTATTTAATTTTACGTCATCTTTTAAAACACCTTCTGAAGCTCTTAATGCCATTTCTTTTGAACCTGCACCACCAGGAATAATTCCTACCCCGAATTCAACCAAACCAATATAAGTTTCTGCAGCAGCTATTACTCTATCTGCGTGCATACTTAATTCACAGCCACCACCAAAAGTGTATCCGTGAGGAGTAATTAGTGTTGGACAAGATGAATAACGAAGTCTCATTACTGTATCTTGGAAATATTTAACAGAGAAATTTAATTCGTCGTATTCTTGTTCAATAGCCATCATAAATACCATAGCTAGATTGGCACCCACCGTAAAGTTAGCAGCCTGATTTCCTAATATAACGGCATCGTATTCGGTTTCTGCTAAATCTATACCTTTATTAATTGCTTGTAAAACTTCACCTCCCAACGTATTCATTTTGGATTGAAACTCTATGTTTAAAACGCCGTCTCCTAAATGTTGAATAGAAGCTCCTGAATTTGACCAGATAGTTTTTGCTTCTCTAATATTATCAAGAATTATAAAACTATCTTGTCCTGGAATTTTTTCTTGTTTTTTTGAAGGAATATCATAATAATACTTGGCTCCATCGCAAACTGTGTAGAATGATTTATGTCCACCAGCAACCATTTCAGTTACCCAAGAAGCAACAGGAATATTTTCTGCTTGCATTAGTTCAATTCCTTTTTCAACACCAATGGCATCCCAAATTTGAAAGGGACCGTGTTCCCATCCAAAACCTGCTTTCATTGCATCGTCTAAACGGTACAATTCATCTGAAATTTCAGGAATTCTATTTTGAACATAACCAAACATTGCGGCAAAATTCTTTCTGTAAAACTCACCAGCTTTATCTTTTCCTTTTACTAAAACTTTAAAACGATCAATTATTTTATCTATAGATTTTGTGAGTTCTAAAGTTGCAAATTTAGCTTTTTTACTCGGTCTATATTCTAAAGTATCTAAATCTAAAGCTTGAATAGATTTTTTACCACCTTCAACAACTTTTTTATAAAAGCCTTGACCAGTTTTGCTTCCGAACCATTTGTTTTCCATCATTTTATCAATAAACTCTGGAAGTTTAAATAGTTCGTGCGCTTCATCATCAGGACAATTCTGATAAATACCATTAGCCACGTGAACTAATGTGTCTAAACCAACTACATCAACTGTTCTAAAAGTTGCAGATTTAGGTCGCCCAATAACTGGTCCTGTTAATTTATCAACTTCTTCAACGGTTAAACCCAATTCTTTTACTTGATGAAATAAACTCATTATTCCAAAAATACCAACTCTATTTCCTATAAATGCAGGTGTGTCTTTTGCTAAAACCGAGGTTTTTCCTAAGAATTTTTCACCATACATCATTAAAAAGTCAGTAACATCCTGAGAACAATTTGGTCCAGGAACAACTTCAAACAATTTTAAATAACGTGGTGGGTTAAAAAAGTGTGTTACAGCAAAATGTTTTTGAAAATCATCACTTCTACCTTCATTCATTTGTTGAATAGGAATCCCAGAAGTATTTGAAGTAATTAATGTACCAGCTTTACGATATTTTTCAATTTTTTCAAAAACAGATTTTTTAATATCTAAACGCTCAACAACAACTTCTAATACCCAATCTACATCTTTAATTCTATGTAAATCATCATCTAAATTTCCTATAGAAATTCTATTAGCAAATTTTTGATTGTAAATAGGAGAGGGCTTCGATTTTAAGGAAGCTTTTAAACTATCATTTACCAATCGGTTTCTAACAGCTTTGTTTTCAAGTGTTAATCCTTTTGCTTTTTCTACATCGTTTAATTCACGAGGAACAATATCGAGCAACAAAACTTCAACACCAATGTTTGCAAAATGACAAGCAATTCCAGACCCCATAATACCGGAGCCAATAACTGCTACTTTTCTAATTGGTCTTTTCATTTTTATAATTTTTTATTTAGTATGTAGGTTTCCAAAAATTGCTTTTTTTGCAATTAAATTATTAATGGTTTCAGTAACTTCAAAAAAGCATTTTATTTTATCTTCTGAAATGTTTTCTCGAACTGTTTCGTTAAATTTAATTACATATTGTTTAGAAGTGTTTCTTTTTTCTAAACCAAAATCTGTTAGTTTTATTAGTACACCACGTCCATCCACAGGATTTTTTTCCCTATAAATAGCGCCTTTTTCTTCCATGCTTTTTAAAATACGAGACAAACTAGTTGGTTCCATTCCCATTAATGGACCTAAAGCGGTTGAGGGTGTTCCATTTTCCTTATCAATATTTAATAATACAAATGCCATAGCCATTGTACTATCAAACTTTATAGCTTGCTCATTATACATTTTTGCCACTGCTTGCCAAGTGGCTCTAAGTGCGTGATCTATGGTTAGTTCTTTTTGCATTTCCCAAATATATAAAAAAAATACTATGCACGCATAATAAATTTGATAAAATAGTTTTGAACAAGTATTTGTTTGGTTATTATAAAAAAAATGAATATGTTTAAGCAACTAATCATTAACCCAAAATTATGGCTACAAAAGAACTTATAGGAAAAGTTATTATTCAAGAAAATATTGATACTGTTGATGAAAACAAAATACCAAAAACATTTGTAATTAATGTTCCAGATCCTTACGAATCCTATTATAGTAGGTTTACGGATATTAATAAACCAATTTCTATAATTTTTGTAACAAAAGCTCAAAATTCATTTGAAAAAATATTAAGAGCAACCAAAAGAATTAATGAAAAATATAACTTGCAATTAAATGGTGCAAAATGTGAGGTATCCTTAGATTCTAGGAAATTACATGGTATTAGAATAAAAGGTATAGATAGGTATACTGAAATTGGAACAATACAACAATACTATCAAGATGCTGGTTTTGAATTTGCCAAAAGTGAAAAATTTACCGATACGGATGTCTTAATAAGAATCAATAAATTTTTTAATATAGATGAATTGGAAAAAGGGATTCATCAATCTCAAGATGAAGCAGATGTTTTTTATTTAGAAATTCCAGATTTTATGACTTGGGAAGAATTTAGAACTTATACGTTTGAAATAAAGAATAATGTTTCTGATAAAAATTTCGATATAGCAAAAGGTATTTTTTATAAAAATGGAGGAATTACCGAGATGTTACGTATTGTAAAACCAAAAGCTACAATTGAATTTTTAAAACTTATTCAGCAAAAATATATTGATAAGATTTAATAAAATTATTAAAAGTTTAACCCAACTTTATTAAAATAAAATTACTTTCGTTTCTTAAAATCAATAACAAAAAAGAATGAAACATATTTTAACGGTTGAAAATGTTAGTAAAAATTATGGAAATTTTACTGCATTAAACAACGTTTCTATTTCTGTTCCTAAAGGAAGTGTTTTTGGATTATTAGGTCCAAATGGAGCTGGAAAAACCTCACTTATTAGAATTATTAATCAAATAACTTTGCAAGATAAAGGAAGTATTTATTTAGATGGTGAATTACTTCAACCAGAACACGTGCACCAAATTGGATATTTACCAGAGGAACGAGGCTTGTATAAAAGTATGAAAGTTGGTGATCAAGCTTTGTATTTAGCACAACTAAAAGGATTGTCAAAATCAGATGCTAAAAAGAAATTAAAATATTGGTTTGAAAAGTTTGATATTAATGATTGGTGGGACAAAAAAATACAAGAACTTTCTAAAGGAATGGCCCAAAAAGTACAATTTATTGTAACTGTTTTGCACACTCCAAAATTATTAATTTTTGACGAACCTTTTAGTGGTTTCGATCCTATTAATGCAAACTTAATTAAGGATGAAATTTTAAAACTACGAGACGAAGGAGCAACTATTATTTTTTCAACTCATAGAATGGAATCTGTTGAAGAATTATGTGATTATATAGCTTTAATTGATAAATCTAAGAAAATTTTAGATGGTAAATTAAACGATATTAAAGAAGAATTTAAAACAAATCAATTTGAAGTTGGCTTATCTTGTGAAAATAAAGATTTATTGTTAAATGAAATAAATTCCAATTTCTCAACTACAAAATCAGATAAAATTTCGTTTAACGAAGATGTGCGTTTAATTGTAGATTTAAAAAGTACAGAATCTTCAAAAGATTTAATTAAATTTTTGAATAACAAAGCACAAATCACACATTTCACTGAAATTATTCCAACTGCTAATGATATATTTTTAAAAGCTGTAGCAAACAATGGATAAATTAAAATTAATAATAAAAAGAGAGTTTTTAGCAAAAGTTAAAAACAAATCGTTTATAGTAATGACAATTTTAAGTCCACTTTTAATGGTTGGACTTTTACTATTGATTGTTTTTTTAAATCAAAAAAATAGTGAAGAAGTTAGAACCGTTGCTTTTGTAGATGAATCTAATTTATTAGCTACTGTTCTTGAAGATACGAATGCAACAAAATATATAGATTTAACAGATTTAGGTATAGAAGAGGCAAAAAAACAAACGGAAGGAAATTTTTATGGATTATTGTTCATTAAAAAAAGTGATAGTTTAATAAATCTTTCAAAAGGAATTCAGTTTTACTCGGAAGATACACCAAGTTTAAACCTGCTAGGTAGTTTAGAAAATAAATTAGAAAAAAAGATTAGAAACCTTAAAATAGAACAACTTAATTTTGACTTAGATAAAATAAAAGCTACAGAAACAAGTGTATCAATAGCAACTGAAAATTTTGCAGGTGAAAAATCTTCAAAAATAGGAAGTATTTTAAGAATGATTGCTGGAGGTGGATTTGGGTATTTGATTTTTATGTTTATTATAATTTATGGCACATCGGTAATGCGAAGTGTTATTGAAGAAAAAACAAGTAGAATAATTGAAGTTATAATTTCATCGGTAAAACCATTTCAACTAATGTTAGGTAAAATATTAGGTAATGCTTTTGCAGGTATTTTACAATTTATAATTTGGGCAATTTCAGCAGGATTATTATTAACTATTATAACATATGTTTTTGGAATTGAGACAACAAGTTCTGGAACTGCGATGGGACAAATTAACCCTGAAATGATTGAGCAAATGCATGCATCTTCAGCAAGTGAATTGCAAGTCGCACTGCAGGAAATTAAGAACTTGCCAATTTTAACTATGTTCTTTTCATTTATTATTTATTTTATTGGCGGTTATTTAATTTACAGTTCAATTTATGCAGCAATTGGTGCAGCTGTTGATAGTGAAACAGATACCCAGCAATTTATGATGCCTGTTATGCTACCGTTAATTATTGCTATTTATGTTGGCTTTTCGGTGATAGAGAATCCGCATGGTCCTATTGCTTTGGCTTTTTCATTGTTCCCTTTAACATCACCAATTGTAATGTTAATGCGGATACCATTTGGCGTTCCTTGGTGGCAAATAATAACTTCAATGTTACTTTTAATTGGTACTTTTATATTAATAGTTTGGTTTGCAGCAAAAATTTATAGAGTTGGAATATTAATGTATGGCAAAAAGCCTACTTATAAAGAATTGTATAAATGGTTAAAGTATTAGAAATTTCAATTAAATTTTAAACTCTTTTTATGAATAAATTAATGGAGTTTTTGAATTATGAATTTACTTTTAGTAAAGATATCCACATAACTATTAAGGCAATTTTACTAGTTATTGTTGCTTTACTTTTTACATCATTAATTCTAAAATTATTAAGAAAACTAATTACACAAAAGTTGCCAAATGATGATAAAGTAAAATTTATATCATTGTTTTCGTTTAGTAAGTGGTTTATCTATGTTGTTATTATTTTAATGACATTACATAATATTGGAGTAAATGTAACTGCACTTTTTGCTGCATCCGCAGCATTATTGGTTGGTGTTGGTTTGGCGTTACAAACTTTGTTTCAAGATATTATTTCTGGTGTTTTTATTTTAGTTGATCAGTCAGTTCATGTAGGTGATATTATTGAGTTAGATGGTAAAGTTGGTAGAGTTGAGGAAATTAAGCTAAGAACAACTCGAGCTGTTACGATAGATAATAAGGTGCTAATTATCCCAAACCATTTATACCTTACAAATAGTTTATATAATTGGACCGAAAACGGAACAGAAACAAGAGAACATATACTCGTAGGTGTTGCCTATGGAAGCGATATAGAATTAGTTAAAAAATTATTATTAGAAGCTGCGAGTTCACATCCAGATGTAATTTCGACTCCAAAGCCTAAGGTTTTATTTATTAATTTTGGGGATAGTTCTTTAGATTTTAAATTAATATTCACGTTAAATAATAGTTTTGAGGCTGCATTACCCAAAAGTGATATTCGTTTTAAAATAGATGCACTTTTTAGAGAACACAATATTTCAATTCCATTTCCTCAAAGAGACGTACATTTTTATAAGTCAAAAAAATAAATAGTTTAAAATCGAGATAGTTATTAGCAGATACTAAAGGTTGGCTTACTTTTTGAAGTAAAAATAATTATAATTTCAAAATTCATTAAAATAATAATATAAATGTCGAAAATATTAATAATTGAAGACGAAGCTGCAATTCGCAGAGTATTAAAAAAAATTATTTCAGAAGAAAATGAAGCGTATCAAGTTGAAGAAGCAGAAGATGGTTTATTAGGAATTGAAATGATTTCAAAATCTGATTACGACCTTGTGCTTTGCGATATAAAAATGCCAAAGATGGATGGCGTCGAGGTGTTAGAAAAAGCAAAAAAAATAAAACCAGAAATTCCAATTGTTATGATTTCTGGTCATGGAGATTTAGACACAGCCGTAAATACAATGCGTTTAGGAGCTTTTGATTATATATCAAAACCACCAGATTTAAACCGCTTATTAAATACTGTTAGAAATGCACTCGATAGAAAAGAACTCATTGTTGAAAATAAATTGTTAAAGAAAAAAGTGAGTAAAAAATATGAGATGATTGGTAATAGTAAGGCTATATCTCATATAAAAGATATGATTGAAAAAGTTGCTCCAACAGATGCCCGAGTTTTAATTACAGGGCCAAATGGAACAGGTAAAGAGTTAGTAGCACATTGGCTTCACGAAAAAAGCGATAGAACTAAAGCTCCAATGATAGAGGTAAACTGTGCTGCAATTCCTTCAGAATTAATAGAGAGCGAATTATTTGGACATGTAAAAGGTTCGTTTACTGGAGCAAATAAAGACAGAGCAGGTAAATTTGAGGCTGCAAATGGTGGAACAATATTTTTAGATGAAATTGGGGATATGAGTTTGTCTGCTCAAGCAAAAGTTTTAAGAGCATTGCAAGAAAACAAAATATCTAGAGTTGGAAGTGATAAGGATATAAAAGTAAATGTTAGAGTTATTGCTGCAACTAATAAAAATTTAACACAAGAAATTTCAGAAGGAAAATTTAGAGAAGACTTATACCACAGATTGGCAGTTATTTTAATTGAAGTTCCTTCATTAAATGAAAGAAGAGATGATATTCCTTTACTTATTAACTTTTTTGCAGAGCAAGTTGCAAATGAGCAAGGTACAGCTATCAAATCTTTTTCAGAAAAAGCGGTAAAGTTATTACAAGAATATAACTGGACTGGAAATATTAGAGAACTTAGAAATGTTGTAGAACGACTTATTATTTTAGGTGAAAAAGAAGTGTCAGAAAATGATATTAAGCTTTTCGCTAGTAAATAGTCTATCCTTATGATATAGGTTGATGGTTATAAATAAATCTTATGCTAATATAAATAATTAGCATAAGATTTTTATTTTTTTTCTCTATTTTGACAGTATATTTGTGGTGTTAAAAAAGAATATTAATAATTAAAATAATAAAAAAATGGCAACAGCTGTAGGTAAGAAATTTCCAGATTTAAATGTAGATGCAATGAACGATATGGGCGATACATTTAAAGTAAACGTATTAGAAGAAGCAGTAAACAACAAAAAGAAAGTACTTTTATTTTGGTACCCAAAAGATTTTACATTTGTTTGTCCTACCGAATTACACGCGTTTCAAGCGGCATTAGGAGAATTTGAAAAAAGAAATACTATTGTTATAGGAGCTTCTTGTGATACTCCTGAAGTACACTTTGCTTGGTTAAATACTCCAAAAGATAATGGTGGAATAGAAGGTGTTACATACCCAATTTTAGCGGATAGTAACCGTAATTTATCTAGTATTTTAGGTATTTTAGATATTACAAATGAAACTTATGACGAAGCTACTGGGACTGTGCAGGTAGAAGGTGATAATGTATCATATAGAGCTACTTACTTAATTGATGAAGATGGTTTGGTACAACATGAAAGTATTAATAACATGCCTTTAGGAAGAAATGTTAATGAATATTTACGTCTTATTGATGCTTTAACTCACGTACAAGAAAAAGGAGAAGTTTGTCCGGCAAACTGGGAAGAAGGTAAAGATGCAATGGCGCCTAATGCAAAAGGAACTGCTGATTATTTAGCTTCACACTAAAATAAATAAATTATGTTTCAAGAATTAACAGAAGATAATCTAGAGCAAATAGTAGGTGATAATAAAACTGTAGTTGTGCAATATGCAGCAACTTGGTGTGGTAATTGTAGAATTATGAAACCAAAGTTTAAAAAATTGGCTACCGAAAATCCAGATGCTGTTTTTGTAATTGCTGATGCAGAAAAATTTCCAAATACACGTAAATTAGCAACTGTAGATAATTTACCAACCTTTGCAACTTTTAAGGCAGGAGCTTTTGTAAATCAGGTACAAACAAATAAATTTGAAATTTTAAAAGATTTAGTAAATGAAGTTACCAGTAATTAAACACCTCACTAATTTTATCGAAGAAAACGATCAAGATTACGTTGTTGAAACCATAGAAACTTTGGAGGCTTTAACAGAAGTTTCTTCTTTAAAAGATGAAGAGTTAGATGTTATTGGTGAAATTATTTCTAATCTTTATGGGGCTATTGAAGTTGATAAAATGGTGAAAGATGGCATGCCAAAAAAAGAAGCTTTAAACACGTTTATGAAACGTGTTTTGGGTTCTATTGATTCTTAATATAATTTACTACTACTAAAATAATTATAAGAAATCCTGAGTTTTGCTCGGGATTTTTTTGTTTAAATACAGTTTTCACATCATTTGAGCTAAGTTATATCTAATATTCAATAATTCCTGAATATCTTTAATAGGTTTAAAACATCCTTTTAATTTTAACTTTTCAGATTTATTTAAATTATTTAATTCAATAAATCTGCCAGAATCATTATGTTTTATGCCTTGCTCGGTTCTATAGCGTAACAATATTTTAAAAGCATCTATACAAGAAAAGTACAAATCTTTATTTTGAGGTTCTAATTTTGCTAGTTTTTCAAATCGCTCTATAGTATTATTTTTGTTTTTCACATTGTGAGACAATATAAGTAAGCGAGCAGCATCTATTAAAGGCATAAAAGCACGACTTTTTAAATCGAATTGATCTTTATGTGCTCCATCACTTTCTACTAAAAATTGTCTAAAAAATCCAAGTGGAGGAGGGTTCACTAAAGCATTCTTTCCTAAAAAATTTAAAAATATTTCATAAGATTTTATGGATTTAAAAATACTTTTAGACATTTTACGAACTAAATTAGAATCTCCATACACTAAATTATAATCAAAAAAGATGGTACACATCATAATTGATTTTTCAGAAGGTTTTGTAATCCAGTTTTTAAATTGTGATTTCCATTCGGATAACGATAAACACCATTTTGGATTACTAGCCATCATTTTTGATGGGCAATATTCAAATCCAACAGTATGCAACTTGTCTGTTATTTTTTTTGAAAGCTTCAAAAAATAGTCTTTTGTTTTATGGTAATCTTCATTAAAAACATCTTCAAAAACCAGGGCATTATCTTGGTCTGTAATTAATAATTGTTCTTTTCTTCCTTGACTTCCCAAAGCCAGCCAGCCAAACTTTACAGGAGGTTGTATTTCCATTTCATCTAAAGAAAGTTCAATTGCTTTTATGGTAATAGCATCAGTAATTTCAGAAATTATTTTTGAAATAAATGAAATTGGAATGTTTTGTTCTATATAACTGTTAAGTAAAGCGGAGGTTTTTTCTCTAATATATTTTAATGAAGCTACGTTTTTAGCTCTTTTTAATTCTTTAATTAGTACCGAAGGATTATTTCCGTGTAATACCACTATGTCGTGTTCAGATAATATACCAATAAGTTCGGAATCTGGTGTGCCATCTTTGGTAATACATAAATGGGTTATTTTATATTTTATCATTGCAATTTGAGCTTCAGCAATGGTAATTTTGGCG
Source organism: Lutibacter litoralis (assembly GCF_014646675.1). Taxonomy (GTDB): domain Bacteria; phylum Bacteroidota; class Bacteroidia; order Flavobacteriales; family Flavobacteriaceae; genus Lutibacter; species Lutibacter litoralis. The sequence continues at coordinate 30,631 of NZ_BMNS01000012.1, forward strand.
GGAAAAGTAATTACAGGAAATGACATAATTGTACCAACTTTTTCTTCAATAGAAAATAAACCAGTTGCAATTTTTAATCGAAGATCTTTATCGGTAATTATTCCTATAGGTTTTTTATCTTCAACAATTAATATGGAGCCAACTCTATTAGAACTCATAATATTTGCAGCCTCCTTTATTGTTGCACTTGGTACACAAGTTATAGGGTTTTTACTGAATTTGGCTGTTTGAACTTCAGAAAATGTGTTGGTTTTTTCCAAAGAATCTACATTTGCAAATAAGTTTGAGTTTGAGGTAACTGCATAAGGTGTTTTTATATTCGACGAAAAACTTGCAATTAAATATTTATGAGCCTTGGTATTAGTTTTTATAATTTCTTGTAAAATTTCTACAGGTATCGCATATATAATTGATTCTTCATTTGCTTTGGCACTCATTAAATAATGATCGTTTTGTATAATTGGTCGTAAACCAAATAAATCGCCTTCATCGCAAATATCTACTAAAATTTGATCTTCTCCCATTGTTCTATAAAGACCAATAGCACCATCTTTTACAACATAAAAACAATTATGAGGTTGGGCTTCTTGTTTAAAGATAAAGTTGTTTTTTTCTAAATAAGTTACTTTAATATTTGAAGCAATTTCAAATAATTGATCTTTTTCTAAAATATTAAAAGGAGGAAAGTCTTTTAGAAAATCGAAAATACGTTCTGCAATAGTGTTTTTCATAGATAATGGGACTAAGGTAAACACTAAAAATACAAAATAATATTAACTTTTAAAGATGTTTTGTTTAAGATAAATAGTAATTAGTTCTAATTAATTCGGTTAAATTTAAGATGTTGTTTTTTTTGAATTTAGCGGTAAGTTTTAAAAATAAGATAGCGGTTAAAAGAGCATCACCAGAAGCTGTATGCCTATCGTGCATTGTTATATTGTATAAATTACAAAGTTCGTCTAAACTAAATAATTTTTTAAACCTATTCTCCGGCGCAATCTTTTTATGAATATAATTAGTGTCTAGTAGTTTAGATTGTAATGGACCAATTTTTAAACGTTTTAAAGCTTGATTTATCATTGTAATATCAAATTTTGTATGATGCGCAACAATAATTGCATCGTCTAAATATTCAAGAAATTGAATTAAAGCTTCTTCTTCACTAACTTTTACTTCAGTTCCATTTTTTCTGATTCCATGAATTTTAATAGTTTCTTTATTAAAAGTAGTTTGTTTAACATAAACTTCAAAAGAGTCGTTTACTTGAATTTTATTATTTTTCAGTGCTATAGCTCCTATACAAAGTATTCTGTCTTTGTCATAATCAAATCCTGTAGTTTCGGTATCTAAAGCCACAAATCGAATTGCTTCATAATTGTTGTAATTTTTAGAACTTTCTACTTTTTCTATATAATCTTTCCAAAATTTAGGATGTTTTTTTCTTTTAAAAAAATTAATCATGATTATATTATTTGAGTTATTTTAAAACGAAGCTTTAAGGAGTCTTGAATATTTTTAATTGGTTTAAAACAACTTTTTAATTTTAATCTATCTGCTTTACTCAGATTATTAATATCTACATACCTTCCAGTATTGTTATTAGTTAGGCCTTGCAAAGTTCTAAATTGTAATAATATTTTAAATGCATTGGCACAAGATTCAAATAAATCGGCATTTTGAGGTTCTACTTCCATTAATTTTTCAAATCTAGCAATTGAATTATTTATTTGAAGTCCGTGGTAGAGTGAAAATATTCTTGCAGCGTCAGTTAAAGGTCTAATAGCTCTTGATTTAATGTCAAAACTGTCTTTATTTTCTCCATCTAATTCAACTAAAAATTGTTTGAAAAAGCCTAATGGAGCTGGATTGTCTAGAGTTACCTTTCCTAAAAAGCCTAAAAATGATTGATTTTTTTTAATGTGCTTTAAAACACTTTTAGCCATATTATCATATAATTCTTGATTTCCATAAATGAGTTCAAAATCATAAAAGATAATACTTAGTAGAATTTTTTCAGGGATAGGATCTTTTATCCATTCTTTAAATTGTTGTTTCCATTCCTTTAAAGATAAACACCATTTTGGGTTGCTTGCCATTATATTTGCAGGACAATAGTCAAAACCAACAATGTTTAATTTTTCGGTTACTTTAGTTGCCAGCTCTAAAAAGTAACATTTTACATTTTTGTATTCGGATTCGTCAACATTCTCAAAAACTAAGGCATTGTCTTGGTCTGTCATTAACAACTGTTCTTTTCTACCTTGGCTACCAACGGCAAACCAGGTAAAATCTGTAGGAGGTTCTTTGCCAATTTCTTTAATAGAAAGCTGAATTGCTCTTTTTGTAATTGCGGTATTAATTTCTGAAATAACTTTAGTTACAAAATAAATTGGTATTTCTTGTTCAATATAACCCTTAGTTAAATCACCAGCTCTAAATCTAATATATTTTAAGGTTTCTGCATCTTTTGCTTTTTTAATTTCTTTAATAAGTAATAAAGGATTGTTTCCTTGAATTAAATTTAAATCTTGTTCAGCCAAAATACCGACTAATTCTGAATTATTTGTTCCATCTTTTGTAATACATAAATGAGAAACTTTATGTTTTAAAAGTGCAATTTGAGCTTCTGCAACAGCTAATTTTTCTGGAAACGTAAAAACAGGATGTGACATAATTTTTTCGGCAATGTCTGTAATTTTAAAATGTCCAGTTCCAACTTTTGTGCGTATATCTTTGTCTGTAATAATTCCAATAGGTTTTTTATTTTCTGTTATAACAATAGAGTTTATAACATTTTCTGTCATTATTATAGCTGCTTCTTTTATCGTTGTAGTTGCATTACAAGTAATAGGGTTTGGAGTGTATTTAACAGCTTGTGTTTCAGAAAAACTATTTTCCACCTTTTTTATAGCTTGTATATTAGCAAATAGTTTTCCTTTGTGTTTTTCAGAAAAAGGATCTCTTGTATTGGTAGCAAAACTTGCAATTAAAAATTGACTTACTTTCGGATAGTTTAAAATTATATCATTAAAAAGATTAATTGGAATGCCATATAGTATAGTTTCTTCATTAGCTGCAGCACCCATTAAATAATTTTCTTTCATTATAAGTGGTCTTAAGCCAAATAAATCGCCTTCATCACAAATATCTAACACATGTTTTTTGCCTTCAGCAAATCTGTATAATCTAAAAGCACCTTCATAAATTATATAAAAATGTTCATGAGGACTATCGTTTTGACTAAATATTATTTGGTCTTTTTCAAAATAATGAATTTCTACTTTTTTAGCAATTTCTAATAATGTAGGTTTTGGAATTAAATTAAAGGGAGGATATCCTTTTAAAAAATCCAGAATCCTTTCGGCTATGGTATTCTTCATAAGTGTTATTAAAAACTAATGATATTTTTTTATTGTGTTAAAAACAAAATTATAATAACTATTTCCGTGTGGAACAAAATTATTGTTTTTAGAATTTACAGCTTCGATTAAAGCCTGAAGTTCTATGTTTTTTATTTCAGAAACTTCTTCAGTTTGAATTTTTAAGGACTTTATATCAAAATTTATTTTACATATATATATATGGTGTAGTTCATAATCAATAAACTCCTTATTATGTTCAATTCTTTTTTTTGAAGTACCTACATAATTTAGATTATGTTGCTTTAAAGACAATCCTATCTCTTCTTGAATTTCTCTTATAGCTGAAATATTAGGTTTTTCACCTGCTGAAATATGCCCTGCAACAGAAACATCCCATAAGTCTGGAAATGTATCTTTGTTTGAAGCTCTTTTTTGAATAAGAACTTCTTTACTGTTATTAAAAATCCAAATGTGAGCACTGGCATGAAAAAGCCCTTTTTTATGTGCTTCGGACTTTAGGCAAGTTGTTCCAGTTGGCTCACCAGCTTCATTTAATATATCAATATATTCATCCATAATAATAAAGGCTGATTAACATCATAATTTTAAACAGCCTTTATAATAACTTATTTAAAATAACTGAATCCTTTTTTTGGATCAATTTTCAGTAACGATTCGTAAATTAAGCGTATTACATTTTCAACATCATCTTTATGCACCATTTCAACAGTTGTATGCATATAACGCAATGCTAAACTTATTAATGCAGAAGGAACTCCTCCATTACTATAAGCAAACGCATCAGTATCTGTTCCAGTTGCTCTAGAAGAAGCTAATCTTTGAAATGGAATTTTACTTGTTTCGGCAGTTTCAATTATTAATTCTCTTAAATTGTTTTGTACCGCCGGAGCATAACTTATAACAGGCCCGTCACCAGATTTTGTTTCTCCTTCTTTCATTTTATTTATCATTGGTGTAGTAGTGTCGTGACATACATCAGTAACAATTGCAACATTAGGTTTAATTGTATGTGTAATCATTTCTGCACCTCTTAATCCAATTTCTTCTTGAACAGAATTGGTTATGTACAATCCAAAAGGTAATTCAATATTGTTTTCCTTAAGTAAACGTGCTACTTCAGCAATCATGAATCCCCCCATTCTATTATCCAAAGCTCTACAAACAAAGTTATTTTTATTTAAAATAAAAAACTCATCCGGATAGGTAATAACACATCCAACATGAACGCCTAATTTTTCAACCTCTTCTTTAGTTTTACAACCTACATCAATAAAAATATTGTCTAATTTTGGAGTTTCTTCTTTTCCAGCTACACGAGTGTGGATTGCTGGCCATCCAAAAACACCTTTTACAATACCTTTTTTAGTATGAATGTTTACAATCTTTGATGGTGCAATTTGATGATCACTTCCTCCATTTCTTATTACATAAATCAATCCTTCAGGTGTAATATAATTTACATACCACGAAATTTCATCTGCATGACCTTCAATAACAACTTTAAATTTAGCATCCGGATTTATTACACCAACAGCAGTTCCATAGTTATCAGTAATAAATGTATCTACATATGGTTTTAAATAATCCATCCAAATTTTCTGACCTTTACTCTCATATCCAGTAGGAGATGCATTATTTAAATACTTTTCTAAAAAAGTAATAGATTTTTTGTTTAAAATATTTTTACGCATAATTAATTTTTATTTTTAAAGAACGAAGATACTAAAATGTTATTTATGCAAATAATTATAAGAATCATTTTAAGATATAGATACTAAAAAGTAAAAATGAAAGTTGTAATTTTGGAATTATTTTTGATAGTATGGTTTGTAAATATGATAAAGGTGATTAAAAATTTTATTTTCCTATTTTTAGTGTTGGGTAACACTTATCTTTTCGCTCAAGAACAAAAGTTTGAGGATTCTATTCCTTTAACTGAACAATATATTATTTTTGAAGGTGATACTTTATTAATAGAATTAGAGGAAGTTTTATTATTAAAGAAGTTAAAATTTAAAACAAATTACGATAGAAGGTATTATTATTGGTTTCGAAAAAAAACATTAAAAGCATACCCTTATGCAAAATTAGCTTCCGAACGCTTAGAAGTTTTGAATGAAAGAGTTGATAATATTAAATCCAAAAGAAAGAAAAGAATCTACACAAAGCGAATTCAAAAGTACTTAGAAGGAGAATTTACAGATCAATTAAAAAAATTAACCCGTACGGAAGGAAGAATTTTAATAAAATTAATCCACAGGCAAACGGGTAATACAGCTTTTAATTTAGTTAAAGATTTAAGAAGCGGATGGAAAGCATTTTGGTACAATTCAACGGCAAACCTTTTTAAGTTATCTTTAAAAGAAGAATATGACCCAATTAATATTGAAGAAGATTACCTCATAGAAGACATTTTACAAAGAGCTTTTGTAGATGGTACATTAATACAGCAACCTTCAAAACTTGATTTTAATTATATTGAATTGAGTTCGAAAGATGTCATTTTACCAAAACCTCCCGGAAAAAAGAATTAAATTCTTGAAATTTTTAATTGGTTCAATCAAAAAAACATGTTATATTAGTAGCCCGCATTTTTTTAATGGTTATTTCCATTATTTTTTTATAGTACTAAAAGGCTTAAAAAGAGTCTACTAAAATTAATCTGAAAAAAATATTAAAAAAACATTAAAAAAGTTTGTTTAGAACCGAGATTGTATGTTACATTTGCATCCGCTAACGGGGTAATTAATTAGTTAGTAACGTTCTTGAATTTATTGCAAAAGAGGCTTAAAA
>NZ_BMNS01000013.1 GCF_014646675.1 Lutibacter litoralis
ACCGTATATATTAACCTTAATTCTCTCTTTTATTCTTTCTGATTAAGTATCAAATTTATTAAAAGACAAACTTAAGCCGTATAAAATTAATTGCTGGTGCAAGCCTACTTACGAAAATCCTCGCGGATTTTCTATTCGGTTTGTATTTGCTAAATTAGGTGCTTAAACAACGCAACTAATCTTATACAAACACGTTAGCAATAATTTAAACCGCATAAAATGCCACAAGTGAAAATACTGATTTTGATATTCATAGTAACAATGTTGAATGGATGTCAAAAAGAAAATAAGAATTTATATAAAACCACTGAATTACAGAATGGCTTTCCTGAAATACTAAAACCACTTGAAAAGGATTTACCTTTTAAAATATTAAGTCATTCTATTTTAGAGTCTAATAACGACTCAATTAATATTTATTTCGGAAGTCTCAAACAAGGAAAACAAAAAGGAAATTGGATTGCGCTATCTTCAAAGAATCAAATCAAACAATTCAGTACGGTTGACTTAAAGCAAAACCCAAAAAACGAAAAAGAAAATGATATTGATTTAGAGTTTAACAATTCGAGAAATAGAGTGTCATTAAGAATTAAAGAGTTTGATACAATCAATAATAGAATTACTTATTCTTGGATTAATCAAACCACTTTAACCGACTCGCTGTCTGTTTTAACAATCGACAAACCTCTTGCAAAAGGAAAAACATTTCCATCAATTGAACTCACAGATATTAATGGAAAAAAATTCAATATAGATAACTTAAAGGAACAAACAATAGTTATTAATTGGTGGGCTGTTTGGTGTGCACCTTGTAGAAAAGAAATCCCTGGTTTAAACAAATTGGTTAATAAATATTCAGATAAAAATGTGCAGTTTATTTCAATTACTGACGACTCAATGGATAAGGTTTCTGATTTTCTGAAAAATAATGAATTTGAGTACGATATAACTTTTATTTCTAAAAATGATAGAGTTCTATTTGGAAATTCTTACCCTAAAAACATTGTAATTGATAGCAATAAAAACGTTACTTTTTACAAAGAAGGAGGAAATGAAAATGTTTGGCTAGAAATTGACCAACACCTAACAGAAATGAATAATATTAAATAAAAAACTATTGCTAACAAAGAACTGAGTTAAACAAACACCTTAAGAAGTATAATAATAAAATGCCTGATTAGAATTTACCTAGGCATTTTATTATTTTTAAACAACCTCCTCAAAATATAAGAAACAAAGAAACTCACCACAGCTCCAATAACAGCCATAACTATAGTAAAAACCACATCGTGTAGACTAATATTAATTATTGTTGATAACAAAGTACCGCCAACAACACCACTTCTTACCTGTAAATCATTCTGTAACATCAAAGGTTTATTTTTCGCTTATTTTTTCGTTTTGCTCTTGGTCAGAAGCCTGCACTGAGCTTGCCGAAGTGTCATTGTCAGATACCACCGCTTGACTTACAGCAGTTGCCACAGTTCCGGCAACTGTCAAATATGTAGCCACGGTAACTACAATTGCAGGCAAACTTATAGGAGCTGCAATAATAACTCCTCCAGCAGTAGCGAGGGCAATACCAATATTGCGTAGTTTTCTAAAAAATGAAGGTGTTTTTCTTTTATAACGTTCTGTAATTTTCATAATGAATATTTTAAGATTTAATAGTTAATGTGATTGTTTCTTTTCTTTCAAATGCCTGATGGCATAGTGAAACTATTTTTTGAAAAATTAATTTTGAAGAAAGTCCTTTTCCAATTCCTGTAAGCGAACTTACAGGTGCTAAACAGCCTCTTAATTCTTTTTTTGCATCATTTGCTGGGTGAATCAAAATCAAACTTCTTTCAGGTACATTTTTAAGTAATAAATGATGTTTAAATTTTTCAGAAAAGCGTGGTTTTAATTCATAAACACCTTCTGGAATACAAGAAATGGATCTCTTGTTCTCTAGCCAGGGTAATTCAATGGTAAATCCCAAAAATGCCCCTTTATAAAAGAGGACACCATTGGTGCCCTCTTTTAAATAAGTTCTGTGTAACAGTAAATTCATTAAACAGTGTCTACATCAATCACAGATAAGGCATTGTACGAGCCATTTTTTAACGGATACATTGTACCATTCACTTCCTGATAAAACTCAATACCTAAAACCTGAATTACAGGTAATACTGAGTTTGCTGTTAACGCTGCCATTAAATCAATTTGAGCCGTGTCTGCACTGTCATAAGGCAATACAGCAGTTTCATCACTTTCAAAAACGGAAGTCTCAGTAGCAAAATCAATCTCAGCAGCACCCATAACAATTTTAAAATGTGTTGTTCCTGAAGGAGCTCCAATTCTAATTGTAGGTGCAAAAGGGGCAATACTCAAAATTGCTTCTCCAGTAGGTCTTGCAAACACTTCTGTGAAAGGAGTAAATAATGTAGCTCCTAATTTTCCATTAAGATTAAATTCAAAGCCCTTTAAAAGTGCTAAATTTCCATCTTGAATAGTTCTTAATCCACGTTCATTTGTGGAGTCAGTTTTTACAATTTTCAAAAGATCAGTAGTTAATCTGCTAACCACTCTTTTATCTTTTGCATTTTGCAAAAGAATACGAATTGCATTTCTAACTAATTTTCCACCTTTACCAGCAGTTCCAAATTCAGCACCGTTTTCACGTGTTCTTTGAAACGCCGGATCGTTTGCAATTCTGGATTTATCCACACCGCCTTTTTCACGGGCAAGATGCCCATCTGAAGTTTTGTAAAAAGAAATACCCCCAATAGTTCCTTTTAATTTAATAATACCATTTTGTCTAGCCATAATTTTATAAATTTTTAATTCTCAACAAATGAAGGTATCTTTATAAAAGAATTAAAAAACAAGTATCCATTCCTTCCGAGATCAACTATTAATTCCAAAATAGGACATAGATGCAGCTAGGGTAGTAGTAGGATAAAGCATAGATAGTGTATGAAAATTGTAAGAACCTGTATATACCCAAAAGACATTCAATGCATCACTGGCAGAAGTGAACGCTATGGACGTAAACTTTTAAATACAATTAAATCACACTATGGTAAACAAAAACATCAATTCATTACTTCAGAAGAATTTGCAGAGTATAGGGGTATTAAGCTTGAAACTGTGAATGAATACTTACAAAAAGTATCATAAACCTAATTTATAACACTTGTTATAAGTGTTTTTTATAGAAACTAAATAATATTAATTGTTTATCAGTATTTGTAATTCATTTTCATGTATATTTGATTTAATTATTTTTCACAAAAAGATATGAGAATAAAGTGTTTTTCACGAAATATAACTGTTTTTCACGGAAGAACTGCTCCAGAAGAAGGAGTTTTAGTAGGTTATGGAGCATTAATAGAGGTGTTTGCATTAAGAATGCCTTTGCCATTTAAATTAGCATTAATAAGCACAAAAAACCGTAAATATAAAACAGAAGAATGGCAGGTATTTACACCACGTCATCAACCAGCAGAATCTCTTTATAAGCAATTAATATTTGCTTTAAGATATGAAGGTGTTAACTTATTGTTTTTTAAAAAACTATTTGAAAAATTATCTGTTAAAGAAATAGAAACGTTAGTTCAAATAGAACCATTAGGGCAATATAGTCGTAAAATATGGTTTTTATATGAATGGTTATTTAACCAGAAATTAAATATTCCAGATTTAAAGTCGGGAAATTTTGTAGCTTTGATTGATAGTAAAATTCAGTATGCAATTCAAGGTTCAAACGTTTCAAGACAACGTATTGTTAATAATTTACCAGGAACACCTAATTTTTGTCCTTTAATTTTTAAGACTGAAAAGTTAGAAAAATATATTGAAGCTGACTTGGCCTTAAAAAAGAGAGATTATTTAAAAGATATTAGAAAAGATGTTTTGCAACGAGCTTCAGCATTTTTATTGTTAAAAGATTCTAAAGCATCTTTTACAATTGAAGGTGAAAATCCTACAAATAAAAGAGCAGTTCTATGGGGGAAAACAATAGGGCAAGCAGGTTCTAAAAATTTAAGTAAAGAAGAACTAATTCGATTACAACAAATGGTTATTGAAAATAGCCGATTTGTTAAAATGGGGTACAGGAAAGAAGGTGGTTTTGTTGGAGAACACGATAGAACTTCTGGAGAGCCAATACCGGAGCATATTTCAGCAAAATGGCAAGATGTTGAAGAGTTAATAAACGGACTCATAGAAAGTTTTAAAAGAATGGAACAGTCAAGTTTTAATGCTGTTTTAACAGCAGCTAATGTTGCTTTTGGCTTTGTATTCATTCATCCTTTTGTAGATGGTAATGGGAGAATACATCGGTATTTAATTCATCATATTTTAGCCAAAATGAATTTTGCTCAACAAGGCGTAATATTCCCAATTTCAGCTTCAATATTGAACCATATTAACGATTATAGAAAAGTGTTAGAATCCTATTCACATTCGTTATTAGAGTTTATAAAATGGCAAAAAACTGAAAACAATAATGTTAAAGTCTTAAATGATACAATAGATTTATATAAATACTTTGACGCTACTTTTCAAGCGGAATTTTTATATGATTGTGTGAATGATACTATAGAAAATGTTATTCCTGATGAGGTTAATTATTTGCGTAAATTTGATGAAATGAAATATTTTCTAGAGAATACATTTGAAATGCCTGATAAAATGGTTGCCCTGTTAATCCGTTTTTTAGAACAGAATCAAGGACTACTTTCAAAAAGAGCTCAAAAGGATGAATTTTCAGAATTAACAATTGATGAAGTAACTACTATTGAATGTAAGTTTAAAGAAATATTTTTAGTTGAATAATACTTAATAAATGTCATAATTTTTAGTGTAATTTGTATCAATTTAGAGTATAAATTCATATATTTGATAAGGAAATTGAAAGTTAAATTTCAATAAAGTAAATTAATTGACTGGTTCACAAATCGGTCACCACCTTTACAAGAAGTAGTTGAATAGCAGTAAAATAAAGGGATTTTGGACGTAGTTCGAATCCTGTCGCGATCACACAAAACCTTACTATTAGTTTAGTAAGGTTTTTTTGTTTAAAATGAGTAATGGTGTAAAAGTATAAGGTTTTAACTTAAAAATACACTAAGAATAGATTAGGATTCTAGTTTCTTAAAGATATTATTCTATTTTTTGAGGATCTGAGGATCTTTCATATTCTCGTCCATTTCCTGTTTTAAATCTACAGCTTGTATGTAAATAGACATTTTACCTCTAATAAAATATAAAATTGTAATAATTATAACTGCTATTGGAACCGTGTAAATAAATTCTACTTCATCAACATACTCTACACTGTCATTAATTACTGCTATTAATTGAAATAAATAGACTGAAATGGGAATTGCAATTGCATGAACCCACCAATGCTTGTTAGTTATAAACCAAATAAATAAAAGTAATAAGGGAACAAATTTAGAAAAGAAATAATAGATATAGTTGTGCGCTTTTACATAATAACCACCCTTGATTACACCAAATATGGTATCCCAGTCTTCAGAGAAAGTTGGGTCAGGGTTTAGAATTGGTACAGATTGATAAAAATAGAGTAAGTATGGTGTTATAACAATTAAAAACACAATAACACTCCCTATGAGTAAAGATGATTTTTTATTAGTTTTCTGCATTCGTATATTAACTATTCTAATATAACAAATATAGTTAATTAATTGCAATCACAAAATAAAAGAAAACAGAAAACCACAATAGATAACTATTGTGGTAAGTGTAACATTAATTTCATTAATGTATTTAAGTTTTTGTATTAACCTTTTGTAGGAATATACATTTGACCACTTTTTTTAATAGCTTGTTCATCAGTTGATGTGTTGCTTAATACTATTGCAGCAAAAAAACCTGCTACAAGTAGCAATCCGAAAATTAATTTTAATTTTTTCATTTTAGTAAGAATTAAATGATTAGTAAGAACCTCAAATTTAACATAAAACTTACGTATAAACAAAAAAAATCCTCCATTATTTTTTTTATTTTAAAAAATAATGTGATTTAAAAGATCAATTTTCTTTTAATTTAAAGGGCTTGCCTATCAAATATAAAAGGTTAAAAAGTCTTAAATTTTAGTAACTAAAACTTCTATTTTTGGAGATTATTAAAAGCAAAACTGAATTATTATACAGCATAAATAGTTTTTTTGTCATAATAATCAGCGAATTACAAACCCTCTCCGTAAAAATTTGTAACTATAGGGACGCTCTTACTAATGCAAATATAATAAAATTTTTTATATGTGCAAAATATTGCACAAAATAAGTAGTTTGTTGTGAAAAACGTGTATTTTGTTTAAAAATCACGAGTAGAGAGTTGCTTTTTTACCTCGAGAGAAACCTATTAGGCAAATTCCAAATTCTTTTGCAAAATCTACTGCTAAACTGGAACAGGCAGAAACGGCTATTACATATGGTATTTTTGCTATAAACGCTTTTGAAATAATTTCATAAGAAACACGTCCGCTTACTAACATACAATTGGCATTTTTTAAAGTGTTGTTTAAAAGTAAATCTCCAATAACCTTATCTACGGCATTATGTCTGCCAATATCTTCTTTAATTGCTAAAAGTTTATAATTTTTATTAAAAAGAGCTGCTGCGTGTGAACCTCCCGACAAACCAAAAGTATCTTGGTTGGCTTTCATTTCTGAAAATAGATCTTCAATTTTTTGGAAATCAAAATTAAAATGGTTTTTAAGTTTACTTCCTTTTACGGCAATATCTTCTAATTTTTGTTTACCACAAATTCCGCAGGAAGATACAGATAATAAAGTCCTTTTGTTTAAAAAACCTTTTCCTAATAATTTTTTTGGAATAGTAGCATTTATAATGGAGAAACCGTTTTCACGTTTTTCTTGTATTTCAAAGGTTATAGTGTTTTTTTCTTTATAAATATCTTCAGCATACAATAAACCGCGAATGAGTTCAAAATCATCACCTGGAGTTCTCATTACAACCGTATATGGCTCTTTATTAATGTTAATTTGTAGGGCAGCTTCAATAACTAAAGCGTCTTTTACTTTTTTAGTGTCTCCATTATTTATTAAAATACCTTCGTAATTTAAAGTTTGCATAAAATTAATTTGGAATTTGTTCAAAATCAACTGCAACAACTTTATATTCTGGAGTCATTGTTTCTTTGTCTCCAACGCTTCCTGTAATTATATTAATAAACACTTCAGGTTGATGAAAAGTAGTTCTTAAAACTCCTCTTTTAACATTTTTAGAGTACTTTATTGGTATTTGTACACTTCCTCTATCAGAAAAGATTCGAACAACTGTATTGTCTTTAATTCCTTTCTCTCTAGCATCTCTTGGATGCACTTCTAATATATCTTGAGGTAAAATTGTTTGGTTGTCAGTTCTTCGTGTCATTGTCCCAGAATTGTAATGTTCTAATTCACGTCCAGTTGTTAATATAAATGGATATTTTTTTCCATGGGATATTATTTCAGGTGTTTCTTCAAAATCAAAATGATGAAAAGTTCCAACTCCTTTTTTAAATTGTCCATTAATATGCAACATTTTAGTATCAGTTCCATCTTCATTTATAGGCCATTGTAAGCCATTTTCACCTAATCGTTCCCAAGTTAAACCTTTCATAAATGGAATAACATCTGCAATTTCTTCAATAACTTTGCCAGCATCATATGTTAAGCCTGTGGGTTGTTTATAGCCTAAACGACTCATAACATCAATAATTATTTGTCCATCTGGTTTTGTATTTCCAATTGGTTCAATCACTTTATTTACCCTTTGAACTCTGCGTTCACCATTGGTGAATGTTCCATTCTTTTCAAAATAGGAAGAAGCAGGAAGTACAACATCTGCCATTTCGGTAGTTGCGGTCATAAATAATTCTTGCACCACAATTAATTCTAATTTCTCAAAAGCTTTAATGCTATGATTTGTGTTAGGATCTGTCATAATAGTATCTTCTCCCATAATATAGAGGGCTTTTAATTTACCATCAATTGCTGCATCCAACATTTGAGGAATTTTTAATCCTTCATGTTCTGGCATTTTTGAAACACCATATTTTTTTGCGTAATATTTTTGAATTTCAGGTTTGTTAATATCCATATAACCAGCGCCTTGGTGTGGTTGTACACCCATATCAGCTGCTCCTTGAACGTTATTTTGTCCACGTAGCGGATTTAAACCAACTCCATTTCTACCAACATTACCAGTCATCATTGCTAAATTAGATAATAACATTACGGTTTTACTTCCCTGAAAATGTTCAGTAACTCCTAAACCATGAAATTCCATTGCTCTGTTAGCTTTTGCATAAGCAATAGCAGCTTTTCTTACCAATTTTTTAGAAACACCGGTAAGTGTTTCTAATTCATGCATATTAAGAGTTTCAACGTGTATTTTAAACGCTGAATACTTTTCGGTATATGAATCTATAAAATGTTGATTTACTAGGTTTTCTTTAATGATATAATGCGCAATCATATTTAAAATTGCCACATTAGTTCCTGGTCTAATTTGTAAATGATAATCAGCCAATTCAGCTAAAGAAGTTTTGATAGGATCAACCACAATTGAGGTTACTCCCTTCATAAAAGCCTGTTTAATTTTGGCTCCAGTTACGGGATGACCTTTCACTGGATTTGCACCAAACAAGAAAATTGCATCGGTTTGTTTTAAGTCTTCTATTGAATTTGTTGCAGCTCCAGTTCCAAAGGATTGTTGCATTCCAAAGGCCGTAGGAGCGTGGCAAACACGCGCACAACCATCAATATTATTGGTTCCAACGGTAACACGTATCATTTTTTGCATTAAATAATTTTCTTCGTTGGTTGCTCTTGATGAAGAAATTCCACCAATACTGTCTGGACCATATTTATTTTTTATTTCAATTAATTTAGTTGCAATAAAATCGTATGCTTCGTCCCAAGTAACCACTTCAAATTTACCTTTCTTTTTAATCATTGGTTCACGCAAACGATCTGGATGATCGTAAAATTGAAACGCAAAACGACCCTTTAAACAAGTATGGCCTTGATTTACTTCGGCAGTTTCAGGAGCTTGAATTCCTCTAATTTTCCCATCGATTACAGAAACATCTAATTGGCAACCAACACCGCAATAGGTGCAAGTTGTTCTTACTGTTTTATCTGCAATTAAAGTTTTTGTTTCAAATTTATCCGTTAAAGCTTCTGTTGGACAGGTTTGCACACAAGCTCCACAAGAAACGCAAGCAGATTCATTAAAAGTTTCATCAAAACCTTTGATTATATTGGTTGCAAAACCACGACCAGACATTCCTAAAATCATTTCACCCTGAATTTCTTCACAGGCTCTTACGCATCTAAAACAATTTATACATTGTGATAAATCCGATTTTATGTATGGATGTGCTCTATCTGGTTGAATATCAAAATGAGTTTTTCCTTTAGGATAACGAATGTTTGGAATTCCAATTTGAGCAATCGTTTCTTGAAATGGTGTAGCTTTTTTAGTTGAAGAAGGAAAAATTTTATCTGATGGATAATCTGTTAAAACCAATTCAACAATATTTTTTCGAAGGCGTTGCATCCGTTCCGTATTGTGATAAATATACAATCCTTCTGAAATAGGAGTGTGACATGATGCCATTGTTTTTGTAGGTCCATCTTTTTCGCGTGCTACTTCAACGGAACAAACTCTGCAAGATCCAAAATTCTCCAAACGATCATCTTGGCACATTGTTGGAATGGCATTTTTGTTATTTTCAATTCTTCGAACATATTCTAAGATGGTTTCACCTTGAACAAAATCGTATGCTATGTTATTTATATATGCTTTCATATTGATTTTAGTTTGAAGTAAAGTATTGTTTCAGTTCTTCCTTAAAATACTGTAATGCATTTTTTACGGGAAGCGGAACGCCGCCACCTAATGCACAAAGAGATCCAATTTCTAATGTTTCTAATAAATCATTAAATAAGTGAAGGTCTATTTTATAGTTTGATGTTTGCGCTTTTTGAAGCATTTCCATACCTCTATATGAACCAATTCTACAAGGATAACATTTTCCACAAGACTCATCGGCTGTAAATTCTAGTAAATGTTCCAAAAATTTCACCATTGGAAAATCAGTTGGAATAGAAACCACACTTGCATGTCCTAGTAAAAATCCGTTTGCGTTTAAACTTTCAAAATCTAAAGTTAAATCTGCTATTTTATGCATTGGAACAATTCCGCCTAATGGTCCTCCAATTTGGAATGCTTTAATATCATCTCTAAAACCATTACCAAATTTATAAAAAATAGTGTTTAAATCTGTACCCATTTCTATTTCGTACATTCCTGGAGTATTGAAAAAACTATCTAAAGATACCAATTTTGTACCTGTTGATTGTTTGGTACCAAGGTTTGCATAGGATTTTCCACCGTTTTCTATAATCCAATGAATATTTGCAAACGTTTCTACGTTGCTTAAAACGGTTGGTTTGCCATACAGACCATATTGGGCTGGATAAGGCGGGCGCACACGAACTTCTGGACGTAATCCTTCTATAGAGTTTAATAAGGCAGTTTCTTCACCACAAACATACGAACCTTGACCACGAATTATTTTAAATTTAAAATCGCCAATCAGGTTCTTTTCTTTTAATTCATGTACGGCTTCTCTAACTATTTTAATAGATTCTGGATATTCGCCACGAATGTATAAAACACCGGTATTTGCACCAACAGTTAATCCGCTTAAATACATTCCAAAGAGCACTTTATGTGGTTGATGTTCCATCAGGTACATATCAGAATATGCCCCAGGGTCGCCTTCATCGGCATTACAAACTATATATTTTTCAATATTTGTTTCTTTAATTACTGCGTCTAATTTAAACCAAAAAGGAAATCCAGCTCCACCACGACCTCTTAAATTAGAAGTTTTTATTTCTTGAATAACTTGTTGAGGATTTGCTTTATGTTTATTTACTAACGCATAAAATTCTGTAATATCTTCAATTTTACATGTTAAAATTGGAATTGTATTACAATCTATAGTATAGGTATTCTCTTGATATTTTTTATCAATTATTATAGTTGCAACTTCTTTTTCAGTAGATGCATTGTATGTTTTACCATTATACATAAATGCATTGTTAGTGTGGCAACGGCCCACGCAAGCAGCATGGCCAATCTCTTCGTTTTTGAAGTGCTTTTCAATATTTTTTTGAAGATTATTTTGTGTTTTAGCAACCATACAAGCAGTACCACTGCACACATGTATCTTTTTAGAGCGATTTTCTTCTCTTGTGAAATCGTAAAAAGAAGATGTTCCAACAATAACGGAATCATCTAATAGAAAGCGTTTTGCTAATTTCTTAAAATCTTCTTTAGGCGCATTTTTATGTGATAAATCTGCTATATTTTCAAACAAATTATCATCTAAACCCTTACGAGATGATAATGATCGTATATTTTTATTTGCCATTTTGTTGAGTATATTTGGCTAAAAATACTAAAAATTTTAGGATGTAGGTTAAAACTGAACCTACACTTTGTTACAGATTAAAACAATGTGCTTTTGATGGAAATCGGTTGTAAAAAATAAGAATTGATTGCCACCTTCTTTTAATCCTGTTTTTTTTCTAATCTGAGCGACAGTTTCAGGAAAATTTCGTGTGGTAATATTTGCTTTTTTTGAAGGGATTAATTTTTTAAGCTGTTTTTTATCGTAGGAAATAATATGCTTAATTTCGAATTTTCTACCCGGAAAATCTATCAATTTTTCAGAGGTGTATAAATGAGAATGTTGGTGTAATTTATTTAGCTCTAATTGTACTGAAATTTGGTTAAAAGCACCTGCTTTTAAAATTGCTGCATTCGGTTCAAATAAATATTTCTTTGGTTCGGAATAAAAAGAGAGACCTTCGTCGTTTAAACTGAAATTAAATTGTTGATTTCCTTTTTTATTAATATTAAAGGTTTTAATATCAACTTGTTGTGTGTAGTTTTTTTCTAATAAAAATAATAATTCTTTAACCTCGTTTTCAATAGCTATTACATGAATTTCTTTAACAAAATTCAATTCATTTATGGCGCTTGTTATATCTAAAATTGGAGAAACTTTGATAAGAATATGATCAGATTTATCAAATAATTGCTTTAAATTGTTAGGAATATTTGGCAAACAATCTTCCAATAAAAAAACTTTGCCTTTTGCGTCATTTCTCCTAGAAGGATCGGCATAAATCCAATCAAATTTTTGAGTTGAGTTTTTAATGTAATCTAAACCATTTCCAATATAATTAGTTATGTTTTTAATATTAAACCGTTTGTTATTATGGATTACAATTTTGGATAACTTTTGGTTAATTTCACAATGTGTTACCTGGTTAACTTTTTGTGAAAAATAATAACAATCTACTCCAAAACCACCTGTAATATCAACTAAATTATTTCCACTAAGCAAATTTGCTTTGTAGTTGGCAGTTATTTCAGAGGAGGTTTGTTCAATATTTAATTTATTTGGGTAATAGATGTTTTCAGCTGAAAACCAAGTTGGTAATTTTTTTTCACATCTTTTTTTCGACTCAATTTGTTCGGCAATTTCTTGAATAGATACATTCTCAAACGGGCTTCCTTTTAAAATGAGTTTTGTAATATCCGATTTTAGATTTGCAGCTATAAACTCTTGAACTTCTGTATTTAAAATATTGATATTCAATTTATTGTTTGCTTAATTCAACAAGTTTGGTGACCGTGTTCCAGTTTCGAGAATTAGCTGAAACTTTTAATTTATTTTCTATATTATTATTTGATAATTTTGTTCTTCCAAATCCATTTGGACAATAGAGGTAAACTGTTTTATTTTTAAAAATAATTAATTCATTTTTAGCTGCGAGTGCTTTCACCTTAGAAATTCCTTCTTCTGTGGGAATGTTATCTAAAAATGTGGCACAAGTTTTTTTGAAATCAAAATCTGTCTCGTTCTTAAATGGGTTCGATTTAAAAACCGATTCTAATGTTTCTTTTTCTAAAACTAAGACTTTTATAGAATATCTAAATTTGTTATTTATCTCAGTTATTATTTTATTTTCAATATTGGAAGTATTTTTTTCTTCAGAAGAAAAAATTACATTGCCACTTTGAATGTAAGTCGTTATTTCACTAAAACCAATATCTAAAAAGAGCTGTTTTAGTTCAGTCATTTTTATTTTGTTTTTACCAGATACATTTATGCCTCGCAAAAGTGCAATATAAATTTGCATAAACTACAGGTCTTTAGTTAATGATTTTACAATTTTATTATGTGCTAAAAAAGCCTTTAAAATTACTTTAATTGCTGTATAAGTTGGTATGGCTACAATCATTCCTGTAACGCCAAAAAGAACTCCAGCAATCATAATTACTAAAAAAATTTCAAGAGGATGTGATTTTACACTATTTGAAAATATAAGAGGCTGACTTAAAAAATTGTCTATTAATTGGGCAATTATGTAACCAATCATTACATAAATTGTAGTTGGTAAAATAACCGATTGAAAATCTTGTCCTAAATTACTACTCATAGATAAAAATAACATTAAAACACCTCCAACCAAAGGTCCTATGTACGGAATTAAATTTAAAAGAGCACATAAAAAAGCAATAACAATGGCATTTTCTATTCCAAATATAAGCAGTGTTATGGTATATATTACAAATAAAATGCTAATTTGAAAAACCAAACCAATAAAGTATCTAGATAATAAATGGTTGATGACTGATAAGGATTTTCGAAGTTTATTTTCGTTTTTATCACTTACTAAAACATAGATAGAATTTTCCATAATTTGTGTATCCTTCATTAAAAAAAATGTAATAAAAAGTACAGAAAATAAACCTATGCTTAAACTTCCAAGTGTGCCAATTACAGAATTTAATAAATTTGGAATAGCGGTCATATTTTTAAATAAATCTAAATGTTTTAATTCATCTAAAACATCTATTCCTTTAGCCAAAAAATAATCGTTTGCCTGAATTAATAAATTTTGAATATTTGTTTGAAGTTCATCAATATTTAATAAGGATAAATTTTGTCCTTGTTCAATAATTAGGGGAATAAACATAGAAATTAATCCAGAAAGAATTGCAATAAAAATAAACATTGTAAAAATTACAGCTAAGGTATTTGGAAATTTTAATCTTTTCCTTAAAAAGGAAATTATTGGGCTTCCAATTAATGCGATAACAACTGATATTGCTATGTATACCAAAATAGATTGTACTTCATATAAAAAAAACAGTAGCAAACAAACACCAAATAGTATGGCAATTGCTTTTAATATTCCGTTTGTAATTGTATTTGATGTCAAATTATTATTTTTTAATTTCAATAACTGCTCCATTTGGAGGTGACCAAATATTTAAATTTTCAGGAATTTCAAACTGATTTTCGTTAGTTAATTCGGCAACTTCATCAACGTTATCAGTTTTAATGGTTCTTGCTGTTATAGCATCTTTTGAAACAAAAATCCATTTAAATTGATTAAAAGACCCAGAGTCTCTAGTCCATTCCTTATTATCATCATTTTTTCTAATTGGTGCGCCCCAGCAACCTTCACCAACATAAATTGTTCCTTTAGAATCTCTTATAAAACCCTCGTCACTTCCAACACCTATTGAAGGTTTAATAGGCCAAGTAGATTTAACTGTATGTGAATCACATTCAACAACTAACTGAACATTGTGTATGTAAAATAAATTTGACCAATGTTGGTAGTGATAATGGCCTTCTTTTTTTCTTGAAACGTGCGGTCGCATTGGTTTGTGGTATTGTGCAATTTTCCAAAGATCTTTTTTATTTGCTTTTAATTCGTTTTTAAGCCAATTAGTTTGACTTCCCGGAATTGCAATTTCAGAATTTAGGGTATAAATTCGAACAAAATGTTTTCCAAAAGGAATGCTGTAGTATACGCTTTCTGAGGGTGTATCAAATAAATTGTAAATACTTCTATCATCGCGCTCATGGTTTCCTCTGGCAACAATAATAGAAAACATTCTATTGTCTGAGGCAATTGTTAGTTGCCAATCGTTAAACCAAGTTTGCCATTCACTATCGGTATCTCCTGCGGTCATATCGCCCCCAAATAACACGGCTGTTGGTTTTAGTTTTGAAACTAATTTATTTGCATTTTGTCTCGGAACTTGATTATTTCTGGAATCTCCACCAGCAATAAAAGAAATAGATTCTTTGTTTTTTGGAGCAGTTTTAAACCAAAAACGTTCACTAGTGCCTTCACTATCTCTAATAACAAAATAGTAAGTAGTATTTGATTTAAGATTTTTTAAACGCACAAAGTTATTGTGCATTCCTTTAAAATAGATAGCTCTATCTACAGTTTGGTTGTTTTTGTATTTAGTGTAATTTGTACCAAAATCTGTTTTACCAAAATAAACTGTTGGATTATCGCCAGAAATTTGATTCCACCCAATAGTAATTGTTGTTGCAGGATTATTTCTTATAATTAAACGGTATTTGTCATTTGCAGCTTTTAATACAAAAGAGCTTAAAAATAAAAAAACGACTATTTTTTTCATGTATTTATAATATTTTTTAAAAGGTTACAAGTTGTAATCTTTTTATAATTTTAAAGTTAAGTATAAAATATGTTATTATTAATTAGTAATGTTCAAAAGTATTATTATTTATTAATAGTATAAAATATTTTCGTCATTTATAAATTATATACTTCATATTTTAATAGTTTTGTAAAAATTTATGGAAAATAAACTAAGATTAAGTAAGAGTTTTAAATTATTAAAAATCTCAGTAATACTGGTGTTTTTAGGAAGAGCGTGGCAATTTATTTTTTGGGATGCTCCTTTTAGAACTTTTTTTTGGAATGAAAACTTATTAAAACCTTTTGTTGAAACCATAATTGGTATTGATTGGCAAACGTATGCAAACTCCCCAAAGTTAGATGTATTTATAGATTCAGCAGTTCTTGCTTTTGGAATACTATATTTGCTAAGTGCCATTGCTGTAATTCTCTATTCAAAATTTGAAAGAATAACGAAGTATATTATTATTTTGGGTGGTATAGGATTGCTACTTTTAGCTTATTTATTAATGAGTGATAGATTTTATCAATTCAGCCAATTTTTTGAATATAGTATTCAGTTTAGTATTCCTTTTATTTTTGTTTTCTATCATAAAAAATTTATTCAGAGTTATTTAATTTTAATTCTGAAAATGATAATTGCTGTCGTTTTTATAGCGCACGGATTATATGCAGTTGGTTATTATCCAGTACCAGGTTATTTTTTAGGAATGGTAATAGATGTTTTAGGTTTTACAGAACAAGGTGCGCGAAATTTTTTATTAGTTGTTGGGGTTTTAGACTTTATAGGTGCAATCTTAATTTTTGTACCTAAAATTGTAAAATATGCATTAATATATTTAGCTATTTGGGGATTTTTAACTTCGTTAGCAAGATTAGTTGCAGGTTTTTCTTTTGATTTTTTTTGGGAATTATTGCACCTAAATTTATACCAAACAATTTATAGATTACCACATGGAATTTTGCCAATTATAGTTTTGTTAAAATTGAAAAATAAATAATTAAAAACCAACAGCTTTATCATCTCCTCGTGGATCTGCACCACCTTCTAATTTCCCATTAGGAAGCACTAAAATAGCATCTACTTTTCCAATAGCTAACGATGCTCGTTCAAATATTTTGTAGCCTATATTTTGTAATTCAACTTTTGAAATACTATCAAAACCTTTTGATTCCAATGTAATAGTATCGGGTAACCATTGATGATGAAATCTTGCTGAATTTACAGCTTCTTGCATTCCCATTTTGAAATCTGCAACATTTAAAATGTTTTGCAAAACGGAAGTTATTATGGTAGATCCTCCTGGACTGCCAATCACCATCTTTAATTTTCCGTTTTTAGAAACAATTGTAGGAGTCATAGAACTTAACATGCGTTTTTCAGGAGCAATTTCGTTTGCTTTAGAACCAATTAACCCAAAATAATTTGGCACACCTGGCTTAGCACTAAAATCATCCATTTCATTATTTAAGAAAAAACCGCCATTTTTTACATACACTTTAGAACCATAGGCAGTATTTAGTGTTGTGGTAACTGAAACTGCATTTCCAAATGTATCTACAATAGAGTAGTGGGTAGTTTCTTCACTTTCGTACCCGTTTAATTTTCCGTATGAAATTTCAGAAGATTTTGTTGCTTTTTCCCAAGAAAAACTTTCCATTCTATGGTTTATATATTTTGAATCTATTAAACTATCAATTGCAATAGAAACAAAGTCTGGATCACCCAAATAATGCGCTCTGTCTGCATAAGCTCGTCGTTGGGCTTCGGTTAAAAGTTGTATATATTTTGTTGAATTATGACCAATTTTATTCAAATTATAAGGTTCAATTGCTTTTAATATTTGTGCCAAGCAAATGCCGCCGCTTGAAGGAAGTGTCATAGATGTAATTTCAAAACCTTTATAATTAAAAGTAATTGGAGTGCGCCATTTTGCTTCGTATTTTTCTAAATCATCCATAGAAATAATACCACCTAATTCTTGGATATAATTTACAATATGTTCAGCTGTTTTACCTTTATAAAATTCATCTTTTCCATTGTTTTTAATACGTTCTAAAGTTGTTGCTAATTCCGTAAATTTTAAAGTATCTCCAACGACCCATAAAGTATCCAAATGAATGGTATAATTATTGGCTTTTTCGAACTTAGTACGACTATTATTTAAGTTTTTTGCTTGATTCTTAGTAATGAAAATTCCTCTTTTAGCCAAATTAATAGCAGGTTGTATAAGGGTTTCGATAGGAAGTGTTCCAAATTTTTTATGAGTTGCAAAAATACCGGCGATTGTTCCAGGAATTCCAACAGCCATTGCGCCTAAGGTACTTTTATGTTCAATGAAATCACCATTTTCGTCTAAATACATATTTTTTGAAGCTAACATTGGTGCTTTTTCGCGATAATCTAAAGCACCTGTTTCACCATTATTTAATCTGTAAACCATAAATCCACCACCCCCAATATTTCCAGCAACAGGATATGAAACAGCTAAAGCCAATTCTGTTGCAACCATTGCATCAAAAGCGTTTCCACCTTTTTTTAGTATTTCAACACCAATTTTTGAAGCTTCTTCACGAGCAGAAACAACCATTGCACTATCTACAATTAAACCAACTACCTTTGATGTTTTTTCTACTGTTCTTGGTTTGCACTGAACTAATAAAAGTGCAAAAATTATAATTGAAATGAATGTCCTCATTTTAATAAAAGGTAGGTTGTTTTTTTAGCTGTAAAATCTATTAATTCTTGAAAATAAGCTGTAAAATCTGCTTCAAGTTCTGTATAATTAAGTTTTAAATCTTCAATGGCTAAATCCATTTTAGAAATGCCTTTAGTACGCTTATTCATTCCTTTTAAAACGCGTTCAATTCCTTCTAATGATGCATAATTTACCAACCAATTATATTCGATCATATATGGTAATAAATGTTGAAGTTCTTCAGGAAATGAAGCACTATTTTCACTTAAAAAAGAATATACATTTTCGGCATATTGTTTTAAAGGAATATCGGAATAATTAGACCAATTTTTTGCTAAAAAATGATCGTATAAAATATCGATTATAACACCATTATAATGTCTGTAGCGTTTGTTTAAGCGACGCATACTTTTTTTAACAATTGGATGCGCATCTGTAAAAGTGTCTATTTCTCTGTGCAATAAAATACCAGCTTTTATTTCGTGTGGATATTTTTTGTAATCGCTACCTTTTATTGCATCAGAAATAAAGTTACCAATTAAAATATTTTTATTGTCTTTGGAAAGGTATAGATGTGCTAAAAAATTCATAATGTAATTTTAAAACAATGATACAAAAAAAATCTTCTATTGGTAGATTTTTAAAGTTTGATATTTTAAAAATTATTAGTGTAAAAGGTTTTATTGTTTTGTAGTTAAGTTATTTTATAATCAAGTTTTGGTTCATTACAAATTTTATATTGAGTTTTAATTGTTATTGAATCTTTTGAATTATTTGAAATATCTTTAATAATTAAGGGAGTTGTTAAACCACTTTTGTTTATTTCAATAACTTCATCTTTAAATACTTGTATCTCTGTAAAGAGAGCGAGTTGATTAAAGCCTTCAAGTTTTTCCTTTGTTATTATAGTTTTTATTTTTGGAAAAGAGATTTCTTTATGAGGTTGGTTTTCTATTAGATGAGCACAGATTGAGTCTTCTTTGCTAATTTCAAATACTTTTTTTTCTTTGTAATAATTTTGTGTTTGAATTTTTTCGGATGAGCTTTCAGTTGTTTTTAACCCAAGGTATATTTTTATTTTTTTAGGAATAAAAATTGAATCTAAATTTACTTGACGCATTAAGTTGAAAAAAATTGAAACTTGTTGTTCTTTAGCTAATGCACTTTGCATGGTTTCACTTATAATAATGTCAGGTATGCCATGAGTCAATTTGTATTTTGTTGCGTCCTCATTTAATAACGTTATGCTGTATGCACCTAATTTTAATTCTGAAATTACCTTTTGAAGAATTTTAAAGGTTATTGGATTTATTTCTAACAGTGTATATCTTATTTTATGTTTTGAATACCTAAGGATTAACGGAAGTAAAAGTGTTGCAAAAGGACCAGTTCCAGCATATAAAATATGAATTGATTCTTTATTATTTATTTTCTCTTTGATAGCTTTATTTATCCCTCTAATAAATTTTCTGGTTCTAATTAAATCATCAATGCACATTGCTGCCCATAAAGTTCCAAGCGCCATGCCATTATTTAGTTGTATATTATCTTTCCCAGTAACCTTATCTAACTCTTGACCGCAGAGTTTATTCAAAAGGTTTTTATATTCTTTTGATGCTTTTAATAACTTATGATAATCGATACTGTTCTCAAAATATTCTGATGTAACGCGAATTAATTCTTTTTTGTTATCCATTTATTGCATGTAAGTTTTTAACAGTTTAGGGTTTCATTTTTTTCTTTTATTCATTATTGGAAGTTTGGTTCTCGAAATGTGATATTTATTCTTGCTTTTTTATAGTTGGAATTTTGAGATAAACTGTGGGTACATCTTGATTGACAGTAAGCACCCATAATTGGTAAGCTACCATTGGCTGAATCTAGACTTTATTCCTGTTTACTAAATTTATTGTTAAAATTAAACTTTCGTACTTCTCCCAAACTTATAGAAGGTAAAATAGTGTTGTAACCAGAGGTTTCTTGGTCGCTATGATGATGAGCAAAATAATTCTCGTCTGGATAGTAAAGGTACATAGCAACTTCGAACTCCATTTTACGACCTTTGGATAATTCGTCTACTAACTTTTCTAAATATCTTACTTTTTTTTATTAATGATGTGGTTTTTCTCATATATTAATTGTTGTTTTATGTATTCCTTTGACTCCGATTCGCAGATTCTAATTAATAAATCTCTTGATCTAATTGGTATTTGTTCTGTTTGCCAAATAGTGTCTAAAACTGCAATAAAGTTTTCAGTCTTATCAATAATTGTTTCGATTTTTTTTGATTTGTTCTTGCTTGTCCAAGAGATTGTTAATAGCAAAAAGAGTATTAATATAAACTTCATCTTTAATTCTAAAATTAGTTATTTAGTTCAGGACTGGTCATAATTTGTACAACATGTTTTGTGCAAGCTTCAGTAATGAAAAATGTGTGAGAATTTTCCGCTGACGCAACCAAGAGAGCAAAACGAGCTGAATTTTACTGAAAATTCAGCCGATATCGCGTTTACAAGTTGTTAGGTACCCTTTTTATCATAATTCGTTTCTGTTTTTCCATTGGAATTTTTTCTTATTGTTATCATTCCATGTTTCAACATTTGAAAGCATTGTATCAATTTTATTTTTATCAATCCATTTACCATTTACAAATACACCTGAAATTTTACGTGTATTGCTAATATCTTCTAAAGGATTTTCATCGAGTAAAATTAAATCAGCGAATTTGCCAGCTTCAACTGTACCAATTTTATCGTTAATTTCAAGCCATTCTGCTCCTAATCTTGTTGCAGAAGTTAATGCTTCTTCATTAGTAAAACCAGCTTCTACTAATAATTTAAGTTCGTCGTGAATTGAAAACCCCCTAACAATGCCAGATATTCCAGCATCTGTTCCCACAAGCATTGGGACACCAGCTTCTTTGAAAGCTTTTACAATCATCTTATGAAAGTTTGCTTGTTTTTGGAAAAAGTCAATTAATTCTTGAGTTGCATTTTTATTATACCTGTTTGAAGTTAACCATTTATTTTGCATAAGAGGATGCACATATTTTAAGGTTGTTAGATTTTTTATACTCTCCAATGATTTTGCTTGTTTAATTATCCAAACCATATTAGTTAAATTTGGTATTAGCCAAGTGTTATTTTCTTTCGCTAATTGGGCAAATTCTTTTGCTTTTTCATAATTGAAATTGTTGGTTTGTTTAGATAATTCCTCTGCATGTGCAATTAAACCAAAATGAGGTATGAAGAAGTTTTCAGAAGGTTCACCTTCAAATGCTTTAGGAATATGACCTACTACTTTCATATCTTGTTTTTTTGCTTCATCTATTATAGCCTTGAAAGTATCTTGATTTAACCAAGTATAAACTTTGATGAATCTATATCCAAGTCCTTTTGCATTTCTTACAGATTGTCGCCCTTCTAGAGGTGTCGTTGCAACTATTTCATTTCCTTTACCATCAATAACAGCAGCTATAGCAATGCGAGGGCCTATTGCATCTCCACTTCCAATTTCATCCCTTTGTTTAAAATGTCCGATTCTTCCACTCAATTCAAATACAGTGGTAACTCCATTTGCAATATAGGGCGTCATTTGGTTTTGGGTGTCAAATGATAGGGTTGCACCTCTTGTGGGATAGCCTTTAGAAAAACTTCCATTTGAAAGATTATGAACATGCATATCAATTAATCCAGAAATTAACCATTTATCAGCTCCATCAATTGTAATTGAATTATTTGGAATAGAATTGTTTATTGAAAGAATTTTATTGTTCTCAATTACAATTGTTGCATTTTTAATGACTTTATTTTTTTTAGTCATTGGAATAATATTTACATTTTTAATTGCATAAATAGTTCCTTGATGAGATGATTGTTGAACCTTATCTGTAAGTTTTTTCTCATTACAAGAACTTAAAATTACAAATAGAGCTAGTAGATAAAAATTTTTCATGATTGTGTTTTTTGATTGTTTTAATAAGGCGCAAATATCAACTTAAGGTTACATAAATCTTAATTTTTCAAGTCTCAAAGCGTGCAGTAAGACTATTTTTTTAAAAAAACACGCCTATACTCTGAAGGGGAATAGCCTGTTGATTTTTTGAAAATTCGATAAAAACTACTTTTCGAGTTAAACCCACATAATTCTCCTATAGCAGTAATTTTATATTGAAGTACTTTATCTGTTACTAATATATTTTTTGCTTCTTCAACACGATGATAGTTCACTTTTTCATAAAAGTTTGTTTTTAAATCATCATTTAAAAATGCCGATAAATTCCTGCTACTAATTTTCATTTTTTGAGATAAATCATTCAAATCTAAGTCTGACTTTAAATGAACTTTATCTTCATTAAAAAGCATTTCTAATTTTAATTTCAGTCCATTTTCATTTTTAGTTTTTATTGTTTTTTGATTGTAATCATCTTTTGCCAATAAAGGTTGTTCTAAAATGATTTCCGTTAAAAACATAGTTTTTTGAGTCAGACCAAAATACCCTAAATAACTTATAGCCATAATAACAAAAAATAAGGTAATATAAGCATCCCATTCTACATGGTATCCGAAAGATATTTCTGAAATTGTAATAATTAAATCGGCACTTATAGCTATTAAGAATAAAATTATAAATTTCTTAACCCATACAAAATCTTTCTCCTTAAAGCTTGAGAAAAACTGTTTCAATATTGGCTCATATTTATAGAAAATGTTTAGAGATAATAATAGATAAAAAATGCCATAGATATCTTTTATCAAAGCTAGATTTATATGAGTATTTATTATTTGTGTATATGGGAAAATATTTTTGTTAGTGACATAGTTTATAGAGGAAGGTAAAGTATAGAAAAATAAATACAGAATAAATGGTATAAAATGGACAAGATGTTTTGCTATAAAGTTTTTTTCATTTTCAAAAAGTGATTTTACATATAGATAAATTAAAGAAGCCAATAAAAATCTTGAACCGTTTTCTAATATATAAGTTGGTATGAAAAGAAAATTCAATTTATGAAGTAAACCATAAAAATAAATTATGATAAAAAGAATAAAAAACCAAAATACGATAAGTATTTTCTTTGGTAATTGACTGTTTTTTGTTTTAAATAATTTTAAAAGAATAATTATATTTAAAACAATACCTAGGATTAATATAAAATCAATAATTAGTTCCAATATTATTAATTAGTATTTGGGTAAAAATATATAAATTTTTTAGTTTTTAAAAAATCTTTCATTTTTACTCTTTTTTTATTCAGTTTTCCTTTGGTTGTTAGCAAAAGAGTTTAGTGAAATTTCTGTTTGTTGGGGGTAGTATAAATAAAGTGTAATTTAGTTATTGCAATTTTTGTGTAATAAATTTAATATTGTAAAAGATTCTATTTTGCTAAATGTAACAGCTTTGGTTATACTTTGTTGTGCGCTATCTTTTTTATTTATCTGGTTCAATGTGTATTAAAACGTGTCCTAAATTCGGTATTTCATTTCGCAAGTAGTCCTTTAAATTATGTGCAATATAGTGCCCTTCTTTAACGGAAATGTTTCCGTCAACTATTGCGTGTAAATCAACGTGATATTTCATTCCTGCCTTTCTAATAAAACACTTTTCTGTTCCAATAACACCTTTTACTTTTATAGACTCTTCTCGAATTTCTTCTAATAGGTCGTCATAGAGATGTTCATCCATAATTTCTCCTAAAGCTGGTCTGAAAATCAAATAACTATTGTAGAGAATAAAAGCAGAAGCAAATAAAGCCGCCCAATCATCAGCCGTTTCATATCCTTTACCGAAAATTAAAGCGATAGAAATTCCGAGAAATGCCATAATAGAAGTTATTGCATCGCTTCTATGGTGCCAAGCATCTGCTTTGAGTGAAGAACTATTAGTCTCATTACTTTTTTTGAGAACTATTCTAAATGAGATTTCTTTCCATAAAATGATACAACCAAGTACAATTAAGGTCCAAGGTTTAGGAATTTTATGAGGTGTTTGAATATTTTGAATGCTTTCATAAGCAATAATGGTTGCTGATGTTACAAGAAAAGCGACTACCAAGAATGTTATTAGTGGTTCAATTTTACCGTGTCCGTATGGATGATTTTCGTCTGCTGGTCGTTTTGCGTATTTTAAACCAAATAGAACAAGTAGTGAAGAGAAAATATCGGTTGTTGATTCTATTGCATCTGCGATAAGTGCATATGAATTACCAAAGAACCCCGCAAACCCTTTAATCAAGGCTAAACAGGTGTTTCCAATTATGCTAAAATATGTAGTTCGAATTGCAGTTTGTTCGTTAGTCATTGGTGTCTTCGGGTTGCGTACAACTGATTATATGTTCATATTTCCTGCGTTTTTTACTCTAAAATCCTCTTTTAAAACAAAATAGATGAACGCTTTTAGTATTATTAAATATAGCAATATAAACAAAAAAACCACAGCCTAAAATCTGTGGTTTTTTTGTTTAGAATTTAAAATAGTTTTAACTATTCAACATTACTGGCATTACCAGCATAGTAATAAATTCACCTTCTTCAACACCATCAATTGGTGTTAAAATACCAGCTCGGTTTGGTAAACTCATTTCAATTAATACTTCGTTAGAGTTTAGGTTGCTTAACATTTCTGTTAAAAAACGCGAGTTAAATCCAATTTGCATATCGTCTCCTTGGTAATCGCAAACCAAACGCTCTTCAGCCTTATTTGAGTAATCTATATCCTCAGCAGAAATATTTAATTCTGTTCCTGCCATTTTTAGTCTAATTTGGTGTGTAGTTTTGCTTGAGAAAATAGATACACGTTTTACAGAATTTAAGAAAGTACCTCTGTCAACAGTAAGTTTATTTGGGTTTTCTTTTGGAATTACGGCGTCGTAATTAGGATATTTCCCATCAATTAATCTACAAACTAAAATTACATTATCAAACGTAAATTTAGCGTTAGAATCGTTGTATTCAATTGTTACATCATTATCTACTGTCCCTAGAATTCCTTTTAATAAGTTTAAAGGTTTTTTAGGCATTATAAATTCAGCAGCATCATTTGCGGTAACATCTGTTCTTGTATATTTAACTAATTTGTGTGCATCTGTAGCAACAAAAGTTAAATTTTCGCTACTAAACTGAAAAAATACACCACTCATTACAGGTCTTAAATCATCGTTACCAGCCGCAAAAATAGTTTTAGAAATAGCAGTTGATAATACATTACCAGGAATTACTGTTGTACTTGGAGATTGAATTGACACCGCCTTTGGAAACTCATTTCCATCAAAATAAGCCATATCATATTTACCGTGACTAGAACTAATTTCTAGCGAATTGTTTTCTTCGGTTTTAAATGTTAATGGCTGATTAGGAAATGTTTTTAAAGTGTCCAATAATAAACGTGCAGAAACCGCGACTGAACCTTCAGAGTCCGATTCTACATCAATAGTCGTACTCATAGTGGTCTCTAAATCAGAAGCAGAAATCTTTAATTCGTTTTGATTTAATTCGAATAAGAAATTATCTAAAATAGGTAAGGTATTGCTACTATTAATTACACCACCTAAAACTTGAAGTTGTTTTAATAATTGACTGCTTGATACTATAAATTTCATTTAAGATTATTTTAATGAATAAGTTACAAATATATTCTAAATATATTGTTATTAAAATATTATTTATCAACAGTTAAAATTCCGATGTGTGTCTTAAGTTTCACATTAAGAGTGAGTTATAAATTTGATTTAAAAAAAGTTATAATTATGTTAATATAGTTGCATTTAATCTGTATCCTATTAATTAAATTTTATATTTGTTTTTACTACTAAATTAACTGAACTATTTTATGAATAAAATTATAGTATTCTTATTCCTATCAATCTTTAGCACTTCAATATCATTTTCTCAAGCCCCTAAAAAACCTACTTCTGGAGACATTTATGAATCCATTCAAAAGTTAAATTTTTTAGGAACAATATTATACATAGCTGCGCATCCAGATGATGAAAATACACGATTGATTTCTTATTTTTCTAATCAAGTAAAAGCCAGAACCGCTTATTTAAGTTTAACTAGAGGTGATGGTGGTCAAAATTTAATTGGTCCAGAAATTAGAGAGTTATTAGGTGTAATTAGAACGCAAGAGTTATTAGCAGCACGCAAAATAGATGGCGGTGAGCAATTTTTTACTCGAGCAAATGATTTTGGGTATTCTAAACATTCAGATGAAACCTTGGAAATTTGGAATAAAGATGAAGTACTAAAAGATGTTGTTGCAGTTATTAGAAAATTTAAGCCAGATGTTATTGTAAACAGGTTTAACCACAAGACACCAGGAACAACACACGGACATCATACTGCTTCGGCCATGTTGGGATTAGCTGCGTTCGATTTAGCTGCAGACAAAACTTATAAAACACATTTAAAAAACGATGTAATTTGGCAACCAAAAAGAATATTTTTTAATACTTCGTGGTGGTTTTATGGAAGTCAAGAAAATTTTGATAAAGCTGATAAAACCAATTTAATAGATTTAGAGATAGGTGCGTATTATCCACATAAAGGGTTGTCTAATAGTGAAATAGCATCTTTAAGTCGCAGCCAACACCAATCTCAAGGTTTTGGAAGTACTGGTTCTAGAGGAAATCAAACCGAATTTTTAGAGTTTATAAAAGGAGATTTTCCAAATAACAAGAATGTTTTTGATGGCATAGACACTTCGTGGAATAGAGTAGCTGGAGGAAAAACAATAGCTGAAATTTTAACGAATGTTGAAAAAATTTACGATTTTAAAAATCCATCAGCAAGTATTCCACAATTGCTAGAAGCTTATAAATTAATTCAGAATTTAAAAGATCCTTACTGGAAAGTATTAAAATCAGAAGAAATAAAAAATATTATTGCAGCTTGTTCAGGTTTGTATTTAGAGGCAGTTGCAAACAATGCTTCAACAACTAAAAGTGCTACAAATACTATTAAAATTGAAGCGATTAATAGAAGTGATTATCCTATTTCCTTAAAAACTGTAAGTATCAATCCACTAAATAGTGTTGAAAATAAAAACGTTGCATTGTTAAATAATCAACCGGAAAAGTTTTCTTTTGAAGTTGAAATTCCTGCGGAAGTTAAAAATACGTTTCCGTATTGGCTTCATAAAAAAGGAACAATGGGAATGTATGCAGTTCCTGATGAAAACTTAATTAGTTTACCCGAAACTCCAAGAGAAATTAAAGTAGATTTTCTAATAGATTTTAATGGAGTTACAATTCCGTTTACCAAGGAAGTTATTTATAAATACAACGATCCAGTTAAAGGTGAGGTCTATCAACCTTTTGAAGTGTTGCCAGAAGTTTCGGCCTCTTTTCCAGAGAAAGTGCATATTTTCGCAGACGGTAATACACAAAAAATTGCTATAAAAGTAAAATCGTTAAAAGATAATTTAAAAGGAAAATTAACCTTTCGTTTACCAGATGATTGGAGTGTTTCACCAGAAACTATTGACTTTAATTTAGCACAAAAAGGGGCAGAGCAAAGTTTTCAATTTGAAGTAATGCCACCCGAGAATCAATCTGAAGGATTGATTTCGCCAATTGTTGAAATTGAAGGCAAAACATATACTGATGAACTGGTTGAAATTGATTATAATCATATTCCGTTTCAGTCGATTGTTATGCGATCTGAGGCAAAAGTAGTGCGTTTAAATATTCAGAAAAAAGGACAAGTAATTGGTTATATTCAGGGTGCTGGAGATGTTGTTCCAACAAGTTTACGTCAAATTGGTTACACAGTTGTTGAATTAAAAGATGATGATATTACACCAGAAAAATTAGAAAATTTTGATGCTATTGTTTTAGGAATTAGAGCCTACAATACCAACGAAAGAGCTAAATTTTATCAGAAGTATTTACATAATTATGTAAAAAATGGAGGCACCTTAATTGCACAATATAATACAAGTCATAGAGTTTTGGTAGATGAAGTTGCTCCTTACCCTTTAAAACTTTCCAGAGACAGGGTAACAGATGAAAATTCTGAAGTTCGCATTATAAACCCTAATCACGAAATATTAAATTACCCGAATAAAATTTCAGAAAGCGATTTTAATGGTTGGGTGCAAGAGCGTGGCTTATATTTTCCAAATGAATGGGATTCAAATTTTGAAGCTATTTTAAGTATGAATGATAAAAATGAAACTTCAAAAAATGGAAGTTTATTAGTTGCAAAATACGGACAAGGGAATTTTATCTATACAGGATTAAGCTTTTTTAGAGAATTGCCAGCAGGTGTTTTTGGAGCCTATAAATTGTTTGCAAATATGCTTTCAATTGGAAAAAATAATACAAAAAAACCACTAAAAAACTAAGTATGGAACAACCTAAATATATTTGGAAAAAAGAATATACCATTGTTCTGGTTTTAAATGCAGTGTATATTGTATTGTTTTATCTTATAACAAATTTCTTTTCATAAATTATGGCTCAATTAGACTGGATTATACTTATTGGAACTTTATTGTTTATAGTTTCTTACGGAGCGTATAAAACAAAAGGAAGTAAAAATGTAACAGATTATATTAAAGGAGGAAATGAAGCTAAATGGTGGACTATTGGCTTGTCTGTGATGGCAACACAAGCAAGTGCCATTACTTTTTTATCAACACCAGGACAAGCATTTCATAGCGGAATGGGTTTTGTGCAATTTTACTTTGGTTTACCAATTGCAATGGTGGTTATTTGTTTGGTTTTTATTCCTATTTATCACAAATTAAAAGTATTTACAGCATATGAGTTTTTAGAAACTCGCTTCGATTTAAAAACTAGAAGTTTAGCGGCTATGTTGTTTTTAATACAGCGCGGTTTAGCGGCAGGGATCACAATTTTTGCACCTGCAATTATTTTATCGGCAGTGCTGGGTTGGGATTTAACCACCCTAAACATAATAATTGGTATTTTGGTAATTATTTATACCGTAACTGGTGGAACTAAGGCAGTAAGCGTTACACAAAAACAACAAATGGCAGTGATTTTTGCTGGAATGTTTGTGGCTTTTTATTTGATTGTAAGTTATTTGCCTGCTGATATCTCATTTTCTAAAGCCTTAAAAATAGCTGGAGCAAGCGGCAAAATGGAAGTGTTAGATTTCTCATTTAATTTAGACAATAGATATACTTTTTGGAGTGGAATTATTGGAGGAACATTTTTAGCCTTGTCTTATTTTGGAACAGATCAAAGTCAGGTACAACGTTATTTGTCTGGAAAATCGATGAAAGAAATGCAATTAGGTCTTATTTTTAACGGTTTGTTAAAAGTGCCAATGCAGTTTTTTATTTTATTAGTTGGAGTTATGGTATTTGTATTTTATCAATTCAATGCTTCACCTTTAAATTTCAATCCTGCAGCTACAGAAATTGTCAAGAATTCGGAATATGCTAAAGAATATCTTGCATTAGAACAAAAACACCGAGATATTGAAATGCTAAAATCTGAAACTAATTTAAGTTATGGTAAGGATTTAACCAACAATGTTTTATTAAATAAAATTCAAGAACTAAATACGCGTGAAATAAATAACAGAGAACGTGCTAAGGAACTAATTAAAAAAGCAGATAACACTGCTGAAACAAATGATAAGGATTATGTATTTATTCACTTTATATTAAACAATTTACCGCGTGGGTTAATAGGATTGTTATTGGCAGTTATATTATCTGCTGCAATGTCTAGTACTGCATCAGAATTAAATGCTTTAGCGAGTATAACTGCAATGGATTTATTTAAACGTAATGTAAAAGGAGAAAAATCGGATGCTTATTTTGTAAGCGCTTCAAAATGGTTTACGTTGGCTTGGGGAATTATCGCAATTTTAGTTGCCTGTTTCGCCAGTTTATTTGATAATTTAATTCAATTGGTAAATATTATTGGCTCTATATTTTATGGCAATGTTTTAGGAATATTTTTACTAGCATTTTTTATTAAATTTGTAAAGGGAAATGCTGTTTTTGTTGCTGCTATTATTACACAAGCAATTGTAATTGTAGGCTGGTGGTTAGACTGGATGCCTTATTTGTGGCTTAATTTATTTGGCTGTGCATTGGTGATGTCAATTGCAATTTTATTACAAGTTTTTTCTAAAAATACAGATTTAAAAGCAGTTTAAAATTATTTAGCCTTTATTCAGGACGGGTCAA
Source organism: Lutibacter litoralis (assembly GCF_014646675.1). Classification (GTDB taxonomy): domain Bacteria; phylum Bacteroidota; class Bacteroidia; order Flavobacteriales; family Flavobacteriaceae; genus Lutibacter; species Lutibacter litoralis. Next base: position 30,448 of record NZ_BMNS01000013.1, read on the forward strand.
ATTTGTTGCCAACGTGATTTTATAAGATTTGTGCGACTGGAAAATCGGAGATTTTTCGGATGTAGCAAATCGTTTGTTGAATGTTTGTCGGTTCATTATTTAGTTTAAAAGTAAGCATAAATTTTATGAATTGGGTACGTATTAATTGCATAAACTTCTGGCAACGGATGTTTTATTTCCGTTTGAATTAATATAATAGCATCCACCTCTCGATCCTCGATAATAAGTTCTTGTAGTTTTCGGTCTATAGGGACTTTTAGTTTTAGAATTAGTCTTACTAAAAAGAGTTACATTTTTTAGGTTTATTGTATAAATAAAAAGCATTTAAGAAGAATAACTCAAATTTAAAGAAAATAATCTGAAAACGTACTTGATAAAATTGCTTAATTAACCTGTTTTCCATTTTTTAGAGCCTTTTTAGAAGCTTTTAAAAGAACAATTTCTCCATTGTTATTTGCAACGCCTAGAACCAAGCATTCACTTAAAAAGTTGGCAATTTGTTTCTTTTTAAAATTTACTATTGCTACTATTTGCTTTTGTAGCAGGTCCTTTTTTGTATATAACCCTGTAATTTGTGCACTCGACTTTTTAATACCTAAGTCGCCAAAAGCAATAGTGAGTTGGTACGCTGGTTTATGTGCTTTTGGAAAATCAGTAACTTCAATTATTGTTCCTGTTCTAATGTCAACTTTTCTAAAATCATCAAAAGTAATTTCAGGTTTCATAATACACACTATTTTTTAGTTAATTTTTCGTCTATTCTTCAATAACAATAAATTCTGTTCTTCTGTTTAATTGGTGTTCTGTTTCGGTACATTTTACACCGTTAGAACAATGGTTAACAAGTTCTGTTTCACCATAACCTTTGCCATAAATTCTTGCAGGATCTATTCCTTTAGAAATTATATAGGAAATTACTGAAGTGGCTCTTCTGTTTGATAATTCTAAATTGTAACTATCTGGAGCTCTACTATCTGTATGTGATTTGGTTTCAATTCTTATAGTTGGATAATTTTGTAATATAGCAACAACCTTATCAAGTTCTATCGCCGCTTCTACGGTAATTTCAGCCTTATTTAAATCAAAATTTATAGGATTTATTTTCACCAACTTTTTATTCCTAACAATTTTAAACTCTTCCTGTGAATTTAAATAAACTGTTTTTGGGGTAATTTCATCATAGTTTTGTGTTGCATTAATAATAAAACTATCTGGCTGATAACTTGGAGCATTTACAATTAAGTCGAAATTGGTTTTGCAATCTAATTCTAAATTGAAATTTCCATTATCATCTACCAAAACTTCTTTTAGTTTGGTGTTGTTTGCAAAAACTGTAATACTTGCAGAAGTGATAGGTAAATTAGTTTCTTTATCTAAAATTAATCCATTTACAATTTGGAAACATGCATCAGGAACTAATTTTATTATTTTTTCAATATTAACATTATTTATGTTGTCTGTGGTAAAAGTTATTTCGGCATTTGAATAATTTGATTTTTTAATCAATAATTTATAGGATGTGTTACATTCTAAATTAAATTTAAACTCAAGAGCTTTTAAATTGATAGTTTCTTTTAAAACAGCATTTTCAAATAACGAAATTTCTACATTATTTAATCGATCTCCGGTACTTTCATCTGCAATTACACCAGTAAATAATTGGTTACAAACAACAGGAGTTAGATAGATACTTTTGATATGATTGTATTCGTTTTTAGAATCTGTTTTAAGTGTTATTACAGTAGTTTCGAAACCATCCTTTTTAGCAATAATTTTATAATTTTCGTTGCAATCTACTTTAAAACTGTAATCTTTAATGTTTTCAATTAGTTGTGAGTCAATTAATTGATTGTTTTTAAAAAGCTTAACGGTTGTATTGTTTAACGGTTCGTTTGTTAGTTTATTTAAAATAGTTCCAGTAATTAGTTGGTTACATTCTATGGGAGTTAATTCAATGTTTTCTGTGATTTTTAAATCTAATCGCTTATCTGTATTTAATGTAATTTCTGAATTTAAAAATCCTTCTTTTTCTGCAATAATTGTAT
>NZ_BMNS01000014.1 GCF_014646675.1 Lutibacter litoralis
ACGTAGTCAATCGCATTAAGGGGCTGGCACCAGTAGTATGTGATTTTTCACTGTCGTTCAAAATGACAAATAATTATTGTAATTTGTCATTCCGACAACGGAGGAAATCGAAGATTCGACGTAGTCAATCGCATAACCTTAAGAAAATAACCAATATGATTGAATTTAATGAAGGGTATCATACATATTACGTATATATTATCACTAATAAATACCGTTCTACCTATTATATAGGTGTGACAAATAATTTAAAAAGAAGGTTAAATGAACATATACAAAATATTGAGAATGGAACTAAAACATTTGCGTCTAAGTATCAGTTGAAATACTTAGTGTATTATGAGAAGTTTTCTTGGGTACAACAAGCAATTGCTAGAGAAAAGGAACTGAAAGGATGGCGAAGAGAAAAGAAATTAAACTTAATTCGTTCTTCTAACAATAAATTTGAGTTTTTAAATGCACATTTTATAGAAAGTAATACATAGTAATTTGTTATTCCAACGAAGGAGGGATCTCATTAATTTTGCGAAATTGCGGCAATTCAAATTACAGTGTATGGATGCCTGCCTGCCCAGGCATGACATTCGTTTAGATTGTTGGATGACGATTAAACCATGCAACTATTTTTAAAACAAGTACGTCTTTTTTTAAAAGTCGCTCAACTAATTTTAAAAGTTGCTCAACTAATTTCAAAAGTCGCTCGACTAATTTTAATAGTTGCGCAACTATTGACGAAATAGGTAATAAGTATGAACACTAGTTTTAGTATAGCGCAAAAAAAAGCGATACCCTAGAGTATCGCTTTTAGCTAGTTACCTGTTACAAATCAGATAACGATTTTTCAAATATGATTGTTTAAGAATCCATTTGAAAATCGATGTGTGAAATTTGTTTTGTAAACTCTTTTGAGGGTCTAAATCGCACATTTAAACCTTTAATTTGAGATATATGAAACGCTTCTTTAGATATAGCTGTTTCACTGGTAATGGTACTTCTAAAAGTTCCAAAATCTCCCAATTTAATAATTTTACCATTGGCAATTTCATCGGGGATTATTTGTAATAACCCTTCTAAAACAGCCATTGCATCCATACTACTAACCGTACTTTCTCTACTGATTCTTTTAGCAAAGTCACGTAACGTTAATGTTTCCTGCTTTATTTTAACTGGTAAAAACTTGTTTTGAGCAGCTAAATCCTGAGGATTTACCTGTTCTTTTAAAATATATTTTATCATTTTAATTATTTTAACATGTATAACTTTTATAGAGGTAGTTATACCTACACCTCTTCCTTTTTACGCTTACCTATTAATACCAATTAAACATTAAAATGCCACTTATAAATTGTTTCTTTTTTCCTTTATCCGTGTTAAATTTTTAAACCATAACTATTGCTATGATTGAAAATTTTGCCTTCATAAAGAAAAAAATAATTCAATTTATGTATGCACCATTTCAAAATTTAATTGGTATAACACCTTCCGCCAGAAGTGAATTCACTACGATTTTAGTGGTATTCAATTGTAATACATACAATTACAATGTGTTTCTTTTATAAATTAGATCATACCGTTACCGTATTCATAACTAGTTTGTTATGAATTAATTTTTTATGTTAAAAAATTTGGTAAGCTAAAAGAAGTGTCTTAAATTTGTAATGTGAAAAATACAAATAATGCTTCTTTTTAGCATTACCACTAAATATAAAGTTCTAAAGTTACAGCTTTAGAACTTTTTTTGTTTCTATAACATTTATATTAAATGTTATTTAGGAAATACGTTAACTTTTATTTCCAAGGTCACTATGTCAAGTTGTTGCCAACATTTAACAATGCTAAATTAATAAGTATTCATAACTTTTTCGGTTTTCATTAAATTACTTAATAACATTTTTCTGTTGAAAAGTTATTTTTTTTAATTCAACATGGTTTTTTTGGAAAATGTTATGTGAAGCGTGAGAGGAACGTCATTCTCAGCTCGACTGGGAATCTCAAGATTTAGAAGTAAAAAAGACAGATTTCCAATCAAGTTGGAAATGACGAAAAGGAGTTTGTTTTTTGAAAATTTACGTAATTTTCAATAAGAAAGAAACGTCATTCTCAGCTCGACTGGGAATCTCATTATAATAGTGCTTATAGAAATGAAAGGGTACTTGCAAGTTTATTTTAAATCCAATTAAACAATTACACAATCTTAGCATAGTTACCCACGTTATAAAATTATATCTTTGTCCTAAACATTTGAAAATTCTTAAGTTTGCCAAATGTTACTAATTAAAAAACAACCTTGAACAACTTAAAACAAAAAGCACTATCTGGCGTATTTTGGACAGGCTTGCAGCAATTTAGCACGCAAGGTATTAGCTTTGTAGTTTCTATTATATTAGCAAGATTGTTACTTCCGGCAGAGTTTGGTCTGATTGCTATGCTTGGAGTTTTTACAGCAGTTGCATGGGCTTTAATGAACTCAGGGCTTGGTTCATCTTTAATCCGAACCGATAATCCAACACAAGAAGATTATTCAACGGTTTTTTTCTTTAATTTAACTGTAAGTGTAATTTTATATTTAATATTAGTATTTACAGCTCCATACATAGCAGGCTTCTACAAGCAGCCAATGTTAATAAGCATTGTGCGCTGGAATAGCCTTAATTTTATTATCAATGCATTTGGAATGGTGCAGTTGACGCGTTTAACCAAACTGATGGATTTTAAAACTCAATTAAAAATATCCATTCCTTCAATTATAATATCAGGTGCTGTTGGTGTAAGTATGGCTTATATGGGATATGGGGTGTGGAGTTTAGTATGGATGGGTATTGTGCAAAATTTCACGAGCACTATTCAGTTATGGTGGTATTCTAAATGGAGTCCTACCTTTTTATTTAATAAAGATTTGTTTTTCCACCATTTTAATTTTGGTTATAAATTAACGCTGTCCGGTATTTTAGATGGAATTTTTTCACATATATACACTATTGTAATTGGGAAGTTTTTTGCACCAGCTTTGGTTGGATATTTTAATAGAGCACAAAAATTAAGACAGTTACCCGTATCTAATATTGCTGCCGTTTTAAATAAAGTAACCTTTCCATTATTTGCAGAGTTAAAAAACGATAATATACGTTTAAAAAATGCTTTTAAAAAAATTATGCAAGTGGTGGTGTTTATAGTTGCTCCTATTTTATTGGTTATGGCAGCTTTGGCAGAACCGTTGTTCCGCTTTTTATTTACAGAAAAATGGTTGCCTGCTGTACCGTACTTTCAAATCTTATGTTGGAGTGGCATTTTATACCCTATACACACTTATAATTTAAACATATTAACAGTAAAAGGCAGAAGTGACCTATTTTTAAAATTAGAAATTGTAAAAAAAGTAATGATAACTGTAGTTATTGTTATTTCATTCCAATTTGGTATTTATGGACTGCTGTATGGTAGTGTTCTAACGTCTGTATTGGCTTTTTTTATCAACACGCATTATTCAGGGAAGTTTATAAACTATTCGGCTTGGGAACAAACAAAAGACATACTGCCAATTATACTATTGGCAGCTTTTAGTGGTGGTTGTGTATATGGGTTTGACATGTATTTACAACAGATGAGCACCTTTGATATTTTTCGTTTACTTTTTGGGGGTTTGTTAGGTGTAATAATATACCTATTTTTGGCGTTCCTATTTAAAATGACGGCAATTACAGAATTAAAAAAATTGATATTTAATAGATGATTAATGTAACCAAAGCCTTTTTTCCGCCTATTGAGGAATACCAACTGCAACTGCAACGTATTTGGAACAACCAATGGATTACCAACCGCGGGGAATTGGTACGTGAATTAGAAACAAATTTAAAGGAATACCTACAAGTTTCGCATATATTATGTACCAATAATGGTACAATACCTTTACAAATAGCCTTAAAATTATTAGGGAACAATGGAGAAATTATCACTACACCCTTTAGTTATGTAGCATCAACATCTACCATTGTTTGGGAACATTGCACACCTGTTTTTGTAGATATTCACCCTACCTATTTAACCATAGACGAAACCAAGATTGAAGCAGCCATTACCCCTAAAACAACCGCTATTTTAGCAACGCATGTCTTTGGAAATCCTTGTAATGTGGAAGTTATTGAAGCCATAGCAAAAAAACACCAGTTAAAAGTAATTTACGATGCCGCACATAGTTTTGGAGTAAGCTATAAAGGAAACTCACTTTTTAATTTTGGAGATATTAGTACCTGTAGTTTTCATGCCACAAAAATATTTCATACTGGTGAAGGTGGTGCCTTATTTTGCAATAATAAAGACTATCAACTGCAAAGCTTTTACAGCCATAATTTTGGACATAAAAGTGCTACCGAATTTTATGGGATGGGAATTAACGGGAAACTTTCCGAATTACAAGCAGCTATGGGATTGGCAGTATTGCCATATATGCCTACAATATTGGAGGGCAGAAAAAAAGTGGTAGACTATTACAATACACACCTCGACTTTTCGAAAGTTACCACCTTAAAAATACGTGAACATACAAATTGGAATTACAGCTATTATCCTGTTATTTTTAAAGATGAAAAAACTTTATTAAAAGTGCAAAAAGCATTAAATGAAATTCAAATATTTCCAAGACGTTATTTTTACCCATCGTTAAATACCTTAAAGTATGTGGATAGTAAAAAAATGCCAGTTTCTGAACGTATTGCAGAGCGTATTTTGTGTTTGCCATCGTATTACGATTTGAGTGAAAGTGAATTAAAAATGATATGCGATTTAATATAAAAAAATGAAATCTGTTTTAATTTTTTCCGGAAATAATGATAGAGCAATAATTGCATTTTGTAGATATGCAATGCTTAATAATATAAGTTTTAGTATTGTTACTAATGGTGGAAATGATCTTATATTTAATACGGCATTTAAAAGAAACGTGATTTGCACAAGAGAGTTTAATAAACTTAGTATTGAAAACATTCTTTTTTATGTTGAAAATATTAGAAAGAATTCTGGTGTAGATACAGTATTTATTCTTCCTTCAACAGAATATTTAAACAGGTTTTTAATTAATCATAAAACTGCTTTAGAACAAAATAATATTGATACAGGTTTATGTGGAAAAAAATTATATGAATTAATTTCAGATAAATATTCTTTTAGCGAGAAATGTAAAGATTTTAAAATTGATGTTCCAAAAGAATTTGATGAGTTTCCCAAGGCTTATCCATATATTATTAAGCCGAAATTATATAAAACAACAGAAAGTAAAATTGATAAACCTACAATTATCACTAGTAAAAAAGATTTAAAAAAATATTGGAAAGATAAAGATCTAAAAGATTATTACTTACAGGAATATGTTGAGGGAAAAAGCATCTATTTACTCTATTATTTTTCTAAAGATGGAAATTATGATGTATTTTCTCAGGAAAATTTAATTCAGCAATACAATGGAGGCTCTATGGTTTTATGTAAATCATCCAATTATCATTTAGAAACTATTTCTGAAAAATTTGGAGAACTATTTACATCATTAAATTTTAGCGGTTTAGTAATGGTTGAGGTCAAATTACACAATAATAAATTTGTAATGATTGAGGCTAACCCAAGATTATGGGGACCTTCACAACTTATTCTTGATGCTGAAATGAATTTGTTTGATAGTTTTGCTTTAGATAATGAGTTGCTCAAAAATGTAAAAAAGAGAAATTATAAAAAAGATGTTTGGTATTTTTGGAGTGGAGGAATAGTAGATACATTATATAATAAGCAGGAATTAACCTATTATAATTTTAAGAAGAAGTATTTTATAACAAATTATCAAGAAATTCTTAAAAATGAAATATTTTTAAAACCAGACACCTTAAATATATATTTAAAACAAAATAAATTAAATGAACAAGAAAGAGAAATTAATTAAATTATACCAACAAAATAGTAAGCATTCAAATTATCAAGTAATACCTGCTGTCTTAAAAGGAATTATTCCTGAGGATGAAATAAATGTAACATCGAGATTTGAAATAGAAAGAATGAGTTTTCTGAAAAATAATATTGATTTTACAGGGAAAAGAGTGTTGGATATTGGTGGTAATACAGGCTTTTTCTCTTTCGAAAGCATTGAAGCTGACGCATCTCATGTAGATTATATTGAGGGGAACTCAGCTCATGCTAATTTTGTTAAAGAGGCTTCAAGCTACTTAGATAAAAATATTGAAGTATATAATAGCTATTTAGATTTTGAATCTGATTTGCCAAATAATTCTTATGATATAGTATTGTTATTTAATGTACTGCATCACTTTGGTGATGATTATGGAGATAAAAGTGTTTCTGTAGAACTTGCAAAAGCTAAAATGATTGATAGTATAAATTATTTTAGTGGTAAAACGGACTATTTAGTTTTACAACTTGGTTTTTGTTGGAAGGGAGACAGAAATTCTTTGTTATTTGAGAATGGAACAAAAAAAGAAATGATAGATTTTGTTTCGGAAGCTATAAAAGATAAATGGAAAATTGAAGTAGTTGGAGTTGCAGAAGAATTTGAAGAGAAAACAGCTTATCACCCTCTAACTAATGAAAATATTATAAGAAAAGATGCTCTTGGAGAATTTAGAAACAGACCAATTTTTATTTTAAAACCTTATAAATTTGAACAAGAAACCTCTCGTTAGTATTAGTTGTATAACCTACAATCATGTAAATTATATAAAACAGTGTTTAGATGGTTTTTTAATGCAACAAACTAGTTTTGATTTTGAAATATTAATACATGATGATTGTTCAGATGATGGTACAAAAGAAATTATTGAAAATTATGTAGAAAAATATCCAAATTTAATAAAGCCTATGTATCAGGCTAAAAATCAATACAGCCAAGGAGTAAGAGGTATTATGGCTCGGTTTAATTTTCCAAGAGCCAAAGGCAAATACATAGCCTTATGCGAAGGCGATGATTATTGGACAGACCCTTTAAAATTACAAAAGCAAGTAGATTTTTTGGAGGCTAATGAGGAGTATAGCCTTTGTTTTACTGCAAAATCTAATATAGATAGTAAAGGAGTTTTTATTAATGAAGCCAGATATGGACATCAAAAAACATGGACAGCTGAAGATGTTTTAAATGGAAGCTTTATAGCACCTACACAAACGATTGTTTCTAAGAATTTATCACATGAATTTAGTCAGTTTTGTGGTCAATTGCCAAATAGAACTGGAGGGGATCGGCTCTATACTTATTTTTATGCTTTAAAAGGTAAATTAAAGTATATAGATGCTAATACTGCCAATTATAGAATCCATGGTGGCGGTGTTTGGTCTGGATTAAATGATAAACAACAACTAATTGCTCATATAACACAGCATAATAATTTTTTAAAGGTTGTTAAAAAAGATAGCACACATTATAATGAATTAAAGAGAGACATGTTTCGGGTTATTATTACAAAATTATATTTTAGTTTTTTTAATAATCCTTTAAAAACAATGAATCACTTATTTTTTGTTTTAATGAAGTATAAAATAGGACCGATAGTTTTTTTATTATCTGGAAAAGATTTTTCAGTATATTATATGAAACTATTGCAATCGAAGTTTAAATTGAATAAAAAATAAAGAATTAGAAATGAATACTACCCCAAAAGTTATTGACAGTGTAGTAAATAATAACCTTTGTATTGGTTGTGGTATGTGCGTTTATAAATGTCCATCAAATGCATTAGAAATGCAATGGAATGAACATGGTTTTTTAATTCCTAAAGTCATAGAGAATTGCGATTTAAATGGTGATTGCTCAGATGTTTGTCCGTTTAATCCATTTCCAAAGGATGAGGTGAAGTCTGAAGACGAATTAGCAAAAATATGCTTGCCAAATAGTACTCAATTTCATAAAAAAATTGGAAAATTCGAACGTATTTATGCGGGTTATTCTAACGAGTTTCGTTTATCATCTTCTTCGGGAGGGCTGGCAACTTATATTTGTGCGGAATTGCTTGAGAAAAAACATGTTGATCATATTTTCTCTATAAAAGAAGCGTCAAAACCTGGTACGCATTACGAGTATGCTATTAGCAGTAGTAAATCCGATTTATTAATAGCATCTAAAACTAGATATTTTCCTGTAACATTAGCAACGGTGCTTTCAGAAATAGATAATTTGGAAGGTACAGTTGCCATTGTTGGTATTGGCTGTTTTATTAAGGCTATTCGTTTGGCACAACATTCTGAACCTAAGCTAAAAGAAAAAATACCTTTTTTAATTGGTATTATTTGTGGCGGTGTAAAAAGTAGTTTCTTTACCGAGTATTTAGCATCCAAAATGGATATAGAAGCAAGCAATATTCAAAAACCTCAATTTAGAAAAAAAGATATTACTAGCACTGCAAATGATTACTCGTTTTCTTGTTCCGATGCTGATAACGAAGAGAAATCTATAAAAATGCGTATTGTTGGAGATATGTGGGGTACAGGGCTTTTTAAAGCAAATGCATGTGACTTTTGTGATGATGTAACAACCGAACTGGCTGATATTTCTTTAGGTGATGCTTGGCTTGATCCTTATTATAAAGATGGAAAAGGAACAAATGTAGTTGTAACACGCTCGTTAGTGGCAGAAAATTTAATCAAAGAAGGCATTAGAAATAACGATTTAGCTATGGATTTGTTGCCGCTTGAGAATTTTTTAGCATCGCAACAAGGTAGTTTTAACCATCGTCATAACGGAATGGCAGCAAGAATTGAAATTGCAAAAAACAATAAGCAATTAGTGCCGCCAAAAAGATATGAGCAAGAAAAATTAACCATTGATTTTAAATTGGTTCAAAAACAACGCATGCAAGTAAGAGCAAGAAGTTTGGCTATTTGGAAAAAGAACCCCGATGCAAAAAGCTTTGATAAGCAAATGGAAAAACCGTTGGATCGCTTAAAATTTCTCACCAAAATTTACCATAAAAGAAGAAGATTTACACATTTAAAAAATAGATTAATTGAAGAAATAGGGAAACGCATTTTTTCTAAAAACAAAATGAAATGAATGACTCTATTGAAAGTAGTATGAATAAATATTTAAGTGTAATTTTACATAATTATAATACTTTAGATAATTACTTAATATAATCTATTCTTCAAAAGGAAAGTTATGATAAAATTAACAGTTTTTACTCCTGCATACAATAGAGGGTATATAATTGAGAAGCTGTACCGTTCACTTCAAAGACAAAGCGTTTTTGACTTCGAGTGGCTCGTTATAAATGATGGTTCTACGGATAACACCGATAATTTATTTCAAACTTGGTTGAAAGAAGATAACAAGTTTCCCATACGTTACTACAAACAAGAGAACCAGGGTTGTTTGGCGGGTTTCAATTTAGGAGTAGAGCTTGCAAAGGGAGAATACCTATCTAAAATTGATTCTGATGATTATGTTTCAGATGATTGTGTTGAACTTCTAATTAAATGGCTTACTACAATAATAGACAACAAGGATGTATATGCAGTTGGAGGCATGCGAGGTACTGTAGATGGTAAACCATTAAAGGGTATTGGGGAATGGCCTTTAATAGATAAGAATACGGGATATGTAGATATATATGACTATGAGAGAGCTCAATACAATCTTAACGCAGATATGACTGAAGCTTGGAAAGTTTCAGTATTAAAACACTTCCCATTTCCTGTGTTTGAAGGTGAATGGCAGGCTCCACAAGAAATAGTTTTCAATGATATTGCTCTTGCAGGTCACAAAATTAGATGGTTTCCTAAAATTATATGTATTTGTGAATACCTAAATGATGGCATTACAAATAACAGGTTATTAGCACAAAAAATGAACCCTTTAGGATATTCATTGTTATGGAAATCTAAGGTAAAGTTAAAAATATCATTTGTAAGAAGACTTTATTGTTTATGCCAGTCTGGAGCATTTGCTTTATATAGTGGGCAGCCAAAATACATTTGGATAGATAATAATCATAAATTCCTATCAACACTATTATTACCAGTAAGTTTTCTTCTCTTTCTAAGACGTCGAAAGCAGTTTAAAAATTGCTAGAAAGGTTATTATATAAAAAATAAGCATTGAAGAAACAAATTAAAATAAATGATTTTAAGACTGTATGAATAATTATTTAAGTGTAATAGTACCAGTTTATAATGTTCAAGAATATTTACATAATTGTATTGATTCAATTATAAATCAAACATTTCATCATTTAGAGATTATACTCGTTAATGATGGTTCTACAGACACATCGCCTCAAATTTGTGATGCTTATGCAAAAAAAGACGCACGTATTAAAGTTATTCATCAAAAAAACACAGGAGTATCAGTAGCAAGAAATAAAGGTATTGAGGTAGCTACAGGTAACTATATAACTTTTGTAGATAGTGATGATTGGCTAGAATCTACTATGTACGAAACTATGTATACTGCAGCTCTGTTAAAACAATCTGCTGATGTTGTTATGTGCGATTTTACGAACATTAAAAAAGATTCAAAAGAAAAAATTAGTACAAACATTCGTACAGGATTTTATACAAAACAACAAATAATAAAAGAATTATACCCCACATTATTGGTTACAGAAACATTTGGTAGGCTACCTATTATTTCAGCGTGTACTTGTCTTTTCAAACATTCACTTTTAATAAATAATAATATACGTTTTGATGCTGCTCTAAGATACTCCGAAGATTATCTTTTTATGGCAGCTATAATTACGAAAGCCAATTCTTTTTATTATTTAAAGGATAATTATTTTTATAACTATTTACAATATGAGGAATCTCGTTCAAAGAAATATCAACCAGCTTGGTGGGAAAATTTAAAATATTTAAATAAAAAGCTAGAGCAACTTCTTAAAGATAATACAGCATATAATTTTACAAGACAATTAAAATTACAACTGTTGCATTCGGTGCTTTTTATTTTAAATAGTATTTGTAATAATGGTACTATGAGTACTATAAAAAAAATAAAAGCAATCCGTTTTATATTAAAGGAGCAGGAGCTAAAAGCAGCTTTTTATAATTTAAAATTAGATAAACAGCCTAAAAGTTTAAAATTAATACTTTATTTTATAAAAAACAACATGGCTTTTTCTTATTTATTTGTTCAACGTACCATATCGATATTAAAAAATGGGTAAAATTTTAATACTTAATAACGACTTAAATATTGGTGGTATTCAAAAAAGTTTGATTGATTTTTTAGAATATCTAGTTGGTCAAGGGCACAAAATAGATTTACTTCTTTGGCAAAAAGGAGGAGTGTTAAAAGATTGTATACCATCAGCTGTTCATATAATGGAACAAGAATATGCGGCTACGTGGGGAGGTATAACTGAAGAAAAAAAATTTTTAAAAAAAATTAAACTTTTAACCATATACTTGAAGTTTAATTTTTATGCTAAAATAATTAAGAAACCTTGGCTTTTCTACCCTAAAATAAAAGAACATTATCATAAAGTAGTGGTGTATAGTGAAAATGGATATCCTCGTTTTTATGCCATTGATAATGTTTCTGCCGATAAAAAATATTTGTGGTATCACCATGGGGCTTATAATTATACTGGTGATAGCTATAATTTAAATAAAGAATATTATGGGCGTTTTAATAAAATAGTGACTGTTTCTTCTGCAAATAAAAAAATGCTGTTAGAACATTTTCCTGAATACAGCAAAAAGTTTTTTGTAGTTCCTAATATTATTAATGTAAAAGAAGTTATTTTAAAATCTAAAGTGAACGTATTAGATTTTAGTAATATTGAAGGTGTATTAAATTTTGTTACTGTTAGTAGGTTTTCAAAACCAAAAGGGATTGATTTAGCTATTGATATTGCAACAGAACTTAAAAAACAAGGTCTAAAATTTAAATGGTATTTTTTAGGTGATGGAGATACTTTTTTAGAAATAAAAAAAACGATAGAACAAAGGAGTCTTGAAAAAGAATGTATTTTATTGGGAAATAAAAAAAATCCGTATCCATATATGAAACTTGCAGATTTATATATACAAACTTCTTATGTAGAATCACAATCAATTACTATTTATGAAGCCTTAGCATTAAAAAAAATAATTATCACTTCTAATTTACCAGTTCTGAATGATGCATTGCAATATGGCAAGTTAGGCGTTTTGTGTACTATAGATACAAAGGGGTTTGTTGATAAAATTAATTTTATACTGCAAAACAATTCTGTTAAAAATAAATTAGAAGAAGCTGTTAGTAAGCATGTAGTTTGCAATGAAAGCACATACCAGGCAATAAATAAATTATTTGAATAACTTTAAACAAATGAAGAAAGTAGGAATAATTACATTGTTTGGATATAATAATTATGGTAACAGGTTACAGATGTATGCTACACAAAAGGTATATAAAGATTTGGGGTTTGAGTCTGAAATAATAAAATACAAACAAGAAATAACATATAAAGATCCTTTTATTATAAGATTGAAAATACTTGTAAGGTATATCTTATTTTTAAGAACGAATGTAGTAATCACTTTTTTGAAAAAGTTGAGAATCAAGAATTTTAAAAAACATGCTAAAAAATATTATTCAGAATCAAAAAAATATGTAGATCCATTAAATATTGACGCTACATTTCATAAAAGCTATGCTTTTTTAAGTGTAGGAAGTGATCAAATTTGGGGTTGGTTTAATTATAATATTGCAGATTTAATTTTTTTGCAGTTTACACCAAAAGAGAAACGGATTACTTTTTCTCCAAGTTTTGGAAGTGCTATTATAGCTGAAAAATATTCAAAAATATATGCACAAGGTTTAGAGGGTTTTAATAATATAAGTGTTCGCGAATCGAGTGGTACTACAATTATTAAAGAATTTACAAATAAAGAAGCAACCGTACTTTGTGATCCAACAATGTGTGTTTCAAAAGCTGATTGGTTAACATTTGCTACCAGTCATAAAAAAAAGCCTACTAAAAAATACATACTTACTTATTTTTTAGGCGAAAAGTCGCCCAAAGTAGTAAGTTTAATAGCTGAACTTTCTAAAGAATATGAAATTATAGCATTAAATTCGTTTAATGCACCAAAGTATTATGCAATTACACCATCGGAATGGGTAGATTATATAAATGATGCAAGTTTATTTTTAACGGATTCATTTCATGGGGTAGTTTTTTCAACAGTATTACAAACACCATTTGTTGTGTATAGCAGAGTTGGAGGGGAAAGCATGCAAACTAGAATTAGCCATATTTTAGAGAAATTTAATATGGAAAACAGGTTTGAAATAAGCGAAAATACTGCATCTTTATTTATAATTGATTTTTTAAAAACTGAAGAAATTATAGCTATTGAAAAATTAAAGGTGTATGCATTTTTAGAAGAGTCAATAAGGTAAAAGATATTAAAGGCAAGTATAATAAAGAACCTTATTATGAGAAAGAATACTTCAATTTATTAAATTATAGTTACTCTGTTAATAGTAATTGTAGAATAATTTTTTAATATATGACAATTAGAAAGAACATAACTTTTAATACACATAATGATATTTAATTCCTTCGAATTCTTTGTTTTCTTACCAATTGTTTTTGTTTTATATTGGTTTGTATTCAATAAAAAGTTAAAATGGCAAAACTTACTATTATTGGTTACAAGTTATATATTTTATGGTTGGTGGGATTGGCGTTTTCTCTCGTTAATTGTATTTAGTTCATTTATAGATTTTCATTCAGGGCTTCAAATTGTAAAAGCACATACTAGAACGATTAAAAAACGTTGGTTGACTTTTAGTATATTCGTGAATTTAGGGTTTTTAGGTGTTTTTAAATATTATAATTTTTTTGCAAATTCATTATATGAAGCTTTTTTAAGTGTTGGTTTTGAAATTGATGTGTTTACATTAGATATTGTC
This sequence comes from Lutibacter litoralis, assembly GCF_014646675.1. Classification (GTDB taxonomy): domain Bacteria; phylum Bacteroidota; class Bacteroidia; order Flavobacteriales; family Flavobacteriaceae; genus Lutibacter; species Lutibacter litoralis. The sequence goes on from NZ_BMNS01000014.1 coordinate 13,889, forward strand.
TTACCTGTCGGTATTAGTTTTTATACATTTCAAACAATGAGTTATACTATCGATGTATATAGGAATAAATTAAAACCAACTACCGACCCAATCGCATTTTTTGCTTTTGTTAGTTTTTTTCCTCAATTAGTAGCTGGACCTATTGAGCGTGCAAACAATTTATTACCACAATTTTATAAATTTAGAAAATTTGAATATCATAAAGCGGTAGATGGTTTACGCCAAATATTATGGGGGTTGTTTAAAAAGGTAGTCGTAGCTGATAATTGCGCAAAAGTTGTGAATCTGGTATTTAATAATTCAGAAGGTTTTAATGGAAGTTCTCTATGGATAGCCGCAGTTTTTTTTGCTTTTCAAATTTATGGTGATTTTTCTGGATATTCAGATATCGCTATTGGTACTTCACGTTTATTTGGTTTTAATTTAAAACAAAATTTTGCATTTCCGTATTTTTCAAGAGACATTGCAGAATTTTGGAGGAATTGGCATATTTCATTATCTACATGGTTTCGAGATTATGTATATATACCTTTAGGTGGTAGTAAAGGAAATATTTGGAATAGGATTAGAAACACATTAATAATATTTACTGTGAGTGGATTTTGGCATGGTGCAAATTGGACTTTCATAGTTTGGGGAATAATAAATGCTATTTATTTTTTACCATTGCTTTTGCTAAAAAGAAATAGAAAAAATACAAATGTAGTTGCCGAGAATAGTTTTTTTCCAAATTGGAAAGAACTGTCACAAATGTCGTTTACTTTTTTTATTACTATAATTGCATGGGTGTTTTTTAGAGCAAACACAATTAAAGATGCATTTGTTTATATTAGACGATTATTTTTGGAAATGTCATTTCAATTTCCTCAAGTAGCCTTAAAACCAATTGCATTTATTGGACTCCTACTTATAATAGAATGGTTGAATAGAAGAAATAAACACGGCTTAGTATTAGATGCTATAAGAGCACCTATTTTACGATGGGGAATTTACTTTTTTATTCTAATTGTAATTTTATTTTATGCGGCTCCATCACAAGAATTTATATATTTTCAGTTTTAAAAAATGAAAAAAATTTGTAGAAAAATAACACTTTTTATTATTTTGGTAGTTTCCTTTATTACGGTTCTATTAAATTATTATGGAGGTTATATTGATCCATTTTATGAAAAATTTACCACTCCAAAACAATTTTCAATGATTTTGGGAGACTCAAGAGCTATGCAGGGAATTCAACCTAAAGTATTGGACTCAAACTTAAAAGAAAGTAATTATAAATTGCCTATATATAATTTTAGTTTTACAATTAAGCAAGCAACTTATGGTGCTAGCTATTTAAATGCCATTAAACGAAAGTTAGATACTACATTTAATAATCAATTATTCGTTGTAACTGTTAACCCTTGGATGTTAGCGAACCGTACACCTAAATTATTGGTAGAGTCAGATTCAATAATTATGAATGAGCCACCTCATAATATTACTAATATGACTATGAAACCTAATATTGAATATTTTATAAAAAATTTTAGGTTTTTTAATTTTAGAGGGGTTTTTAGTAAAAACAATAAATTACATAAGGATGGCTGGTCAGAAATACATATAGATGATTGGCTAGAAGAAAACAATTTTCCAAAAAATAAAGAAATATTTTTAGAAAGGAAACATAATCAAATGTCTCTATTTGGTAATTTTGCAAAAAGATGGAATACCTCGAAATATCGTTTAAATTGGTTGGAGAAAACAATAGTATATTTACAACAGTATGGTAAAGTATTTGTTGTTAGAATGCCAATTGATAAGGAAATTTTAGAAATCGAAAATGAGTTTTGGAGTGATTTTGATATTGAGATAGATAATATTTCTAAAAATACACAAATAGACTACTTTAATTTTTCTAATAATACTTGGAGCACTTATGATGGGCAACATTTGGATAAATTTGGAGGGAAATCATTTGCGGAGCGGTTAAGTGAATTAATTAAGAACAATTAACCCTAGTTTACGTTATTAAAATAGGTGCTTACATCTTTATTAAATCGGATACGAAAGCCAATAATTATGAGGAACGTATTACTATTAATGTAATTTTTTAAATAAAGTTTAGGTATTTTTGGAAAAAATAAATAAACACTGCGCTAAGTGTAGTAGATGAAACCTATAATGAAAAAATGAGACTTCAATTGAAATAAATTAGTTCATGAAAATTTTATACATCACAAACGGTATTAATGGTTCTGGAGGCTTAGAACGTGTATTGGCGGTAAAAGCAAGTTATTTAGCAGATATATTAGGTTATGAAGTAGCTATTTTAACATTAAACAATGGACATAACCAACCATTCTATAAGTTTAGTACTAAAATTAAACTCCATGATATTAAAGTAGTTGGAAATCTATTTAATTATATTTTAAGTTATAGAAAGGGTATTAAAAAGGTATTAAAAAATATAAAACCAAACGTTATTTCAGTATGTGATGATGGATTTAAAGGCTTATTATTTCCAGTATTGTTTGGCAAAAGTATACCCGTTATTTACGAGCGGCATGTATCGAAGCAAATTGAAAATAAAAAGGACGACATATCTATTGTTCAAAGTTTAAAAACAACATTAAAATTTGGTTTAATGAATTTTGGAGCAACTCAATTTCATAAATTTGTGGTGTTAACAAACGGAAACTTAAAAGAATGGAAAGAATTAAATAATATAGACGTAATTCCAAACCCATTACCTTTTAATAGCTTAGAACAATCTGCACATACTAATAAAAAAGTATTGGTTGTAGGGAAGCAATCCTATCAAAAAGGGTATGACAGATTGTTGGCTGTTTGGAGCTTGGTTTCTAAGAAATATCCAGATTGGAAATTGGAAGTGTATGGGAAATTAAACCCTGAACTTGGTTTAGAAGCAAGAACAAAAGAACTTGGTATTGATACAAATGTGAAATTCTATCCTCCTGTTGAAGACATTCAGGAAAAATATAAAGAAGCCTCAATTTATATTATGACTTCACGTTTTGAAGGTTTTGGTATGGTGTTAATTGAAGCGATGAGTTTTGGGGTTCCTTGTGTTGCATTTGATTGTCCACATGGCCCATCCGATATTATTCAAAATGGAGAAGATGGATTTTTGATTGCTAATGGAGATATTGATACATTTGCATTTAAATTAATGGATTTAATGGAGAATAAATCATTAAGACAGCAATTAGGAACTAATGCAATAGACCATGTTCATAGATTTAATGTAACTGAAGTTGTAAAAAAATGGGATACTTTATTTAAATCTCTTGTACACTTAAAATGAAAAAGGTAGCAATATTTGTTGATCAATTACATACACATGGTGGTATAGAAAAATTGGTGGCTATTAAAGCCAATTATTGGGCTACACAATTTAAGTTTGATGTAAGTGTAGTTAGTACCGAAAATAAAAACCAACCATTAATTTATGAATTGGATTCTAAAGTTCGCTTTGTAGATTTAAAAATAAACTATAATCGGTTAAAAAGTTATTTTTCATTTCTTAATTTAACATACTTAATTGTTAACAGCTTAAAGATTCAAAAATACATTTTAAAAGAAAAGCCAGATTTTATTGTAGTAGCATCACACATACCAATAACTTATATATTACCTTTTTTAATACTTAGAAAAACAAAAATTATAAAAGAGTTCCATTTTACTAAATATTTTTATACTAATAAAACGAAAGGGATTAAATTAAAACTATTGAATTTTATTGAGGCAAGATATGATAAGTTAGTAGTGCTAAGTAACGAGGAGTCTATGTTTTATAAATCGCAAAATGTTGAGGTAATACCCAATCCTGTTATAATTAATTCAAACCAACAACTAAATAAAAGAGCAAGTAAAGAATTGATAGCAGTGAGTGTAGTTCGTTTTGCTCCAGTAAAACGCTTGGAAATTTTGGTTGAAATATGGGGTCAGTTTTCTAAGGTAAACTCAAATTGGAAATTGCTGATTTATGGTACTTTAAATAATTTATATGCCAATGAAATTGTTGAATTGGTAAAAGCAAAAAAGTTAGAACACTGTATCATCTTTATGAATGAATCATCTCATGTTTTGAATGATTTAAACAAATCCAGAGCAGTTTTAATAACTTCGGAACAAGAGTGTTTTCCAATGGTTATATTAGAAGCAAATTCAGTAGGAGTACCCGTTATAGCATTTGATTGCCCTACGGGTCCCCGTAATATTATTACTAATAATTTTGATGGTATTCTAGTTGAAAATAATAACATAGAAAGTTTTGTGAATACCTTAAATAAGTTTAGTTCAATACCAGAATTACAGGATATCTTAAGTACAAATGCACTTCAAAATGCAGCTAAATTTGCTTTGGATGATATAATGAATTTATGGAATTTTAAAATTTTTAATAGTTAATGTGTATGAAAATCTTATATTTTTTTGGTCAAATATTGTTTTTGCCTCATTTATTATTATTTCTATTTTCTAATAATAAAGTTGTTATAATTCAAGATTTATATGCAAGAAAAGCGGTTGTTAATAAAGGGGTACATTTAGGATATGATTTAACATTAGAGTTGTTAACCAATCGCTATTTTAGAACTTTATTTTATTTTAGAACACACAGTTTTTTTTCAAAATTATTACGTGTTTTTTATCCAAAACATCCTAGTTTTACAATTGATATTCATACTAAAATAGGAGGTGGACTAAAATTGGCACACCCTTACGCAACAATTATTAATGCTGAGGAGGTTGGAAGTAATGTTTATATAAATCACTTAGTTACCATTGGAGATAAGGAAGGTAAAAGACCAAGTATAGGTAATAATGTTCAAATACATGCAAATGCTATAATAATTGGAAATGTAAAAATTGGTGATAATGTGATTATAGGTGCAGGCTCAGTTGTAATTAAAGATGTACCCAAAAATGCTATTGTAGCCGGTAACCCAGCTAAAATAATTAATAAATAATGATTTTTAATTCCATAATACCGTTGCCTTTTTATACGCCATTATTTTATAATGCCCTATTATTAATAATTGTATTCGCCTTTTTAAAATTGCAAACCAAGGGTTATGTTATTCATAATAATTCAAAAAAGGAAACGGCTTCATTCATTTTATTGATTGCGATAACCTTGTATATGGGCTTACGGCCAATTAGTTTTGCTTTTGGAGACATGGGTATTTATGCAAAATATTTTAGAGAATTCGCCAATGGTGCTGAAATAACCAATACTAAAGATTATTTATGGCGCTTATTTATGAAGTTTTGTAGTAGTATTATGTCTGCGCAATACTTTTTTTTACTCTGTGCCATATTGTATGTAGTCCCTTTATATAGCGCTGCAAAAAAATGGTTTGGAACGGATCGCTATTTTATTTTTTTAATGTTGATTGCTTCTTTTTCTTTTTGGGCTTATGGTACAAATGGCATTCGCAATGGGATAGCTACTTCATTTGTTATTTATGGGCTTTCTTTAACTAAAAATAAGTACCTTAAATATGGTGTTTTTTTAATTGCTTATTTAATTCATGGAAGTGTTATAATACCCATTGCAGCTTATGTACTAACCTTATACCATCACAATACCCGTCATTATTTAATTGGTTGGTTATTAGCCATACCTTTATCAATAGCATTGGGTGGCTTTTGGGAAAGCTTATTTGCATCTGTGGGTTTTGGAGGAGATCGTTTAACCTATTTAACAGATGATCGATTTGCAGAACAATTTTCAAAAGTTGGTTTCCGTTGGGATTTTTTACTCTACAGCGCAGCTGCAGTTTATGCTGGGTACTATTTTATATTTAAGAAAAATTTTAATGATAAATTGTACCACCAATTATTTAATATTTATGTAACAGCAAATGCTTTTTGGATTTTGGTAATCCGTTCCGGTTTTTCAAACCGCTTTGCCTATTTATCATGGTTTTTAATGGCTGTTATTATTTTTTATCCGTTTTTTAAACAACGTTTTTTTTTAAAGCAACAAAAGGTATTGGCATATACGGTACTAATTTATTATGGATTTACGTATTATATGACTTTATAAATGAAAAAGGTAACCGTTTTTACACCCACATATAACCGCGCATTTTGTTTGCATCAGATATACAATAGTTTGGTAAATCAAACTAATACAGATTTTTGTTGGCTTGTTATTGATGATGGTTCTACAGATACTACCAAAGAATTAGTAGCATCTTGGATAAATGAAGGTAAAATAGCAATACAGTATGTTTTTCAAGAAAACCAAGGAATGCATGGAGCACATAATACAGCTTATGAACTTATAAAAACAGAGTTGAATGTTTGTATAGATTCAGATGATTATATGACAAACAATGCTGTTGAGCTTATCTTAAATAAGTGGAAATCTGTTTCAAATAAAGAAAAAATTGCTGGAATTGTGGGGTTGGATGTATTTAAAAATGGTGAAATTGTTGGTAAACAGTTTCCGAAACAATTAGTGTTTAGCTCACTTTCTAATATTTATAACAAGTATAATGTTACGGGAGATAAAAAATTAGTGTTAAGAACTGATGTGGTTAAAAAATATCCAAAATATCCAATTTTTAATGGAGAGCGTTTTGTGCCATTAGGAACCTTGTATTTAATGATTGACCAAGAGTATCAATTGGCCTGTTTAAACCAAGCATTATGTGTGGTTGAATATTTACCAGGTGGATCATCAAATACTATTTTTAAACAATACAAATTGAATCCCAAAGGGTTCCGTTATGCAAGAACGTTAGAGTTAAAGCATGTACATGATTTCAGAACTAAAATTAAAAAAACGTTACATTTTATATCATCCACATTGTTTATTGGTGACTATCAATTTTTTAAAAACAACCCAAAAAAAGTACTTACCTTTTTGTGTTTACCTTTAGGATTTTTGTTTCATTTATACATTGTTTTTAAAAGTAAAAAATGAAGGTACTTCAAGTAATAAACAGTTTAAATACAGGCGGTGCGGAAAAATTATTGTTAGAAACCTTGCCTTTATATAATAAAAAAGGAATAGCTATGGACTTGTTAGTACTTGATGGAGCAAATTATCCTTTTTTAAAAACGTTAAAAAAACGACAATGCTGTAAAATATATAGTTTAACAAATAAAAGTATTTATAACCCTTTCCTTATTTTTAAAATTATACCTTACTTTAAAAAATACGATGTAATTCATGTGCATTTATTTCCAGCCTTGTATTGGGTGGCTATTGCGAAAGTACTAAGCTTTAGTAAAGCTAAAATTATTTACACCGAACACAATACAACAAATTCACGTCGCAGCTCAGCTATATTTGGGTTAGTTGATAAACTTATTTATAAAAAGTATTCAAAAATAGTTACTATTGCCAAGGAAGTTGATTTAAATTTAAGAAGCCATTTAAATTTTAAACCTTCAAAATTTAAATTAATAAATAATGGTATAAACCTTGAAAAATATAATAATGTAACCCCATATCCTAAAAATAATTTTTTTACAGAATATGATAAAATTTTATTGCAAGTATCAAGTTTTACAGAACAAAAAGATCAAGCTACTTTAATTAAAAGTCTAACAGAATTACCTGACCATATAAAGCTATTGTTGGTTGGTGAAGGGGAGTTAAAACCTGAATGTGAAGCTTTGGTGAAAAAGTTACAATTAACATCTAGAGTACAATTTTTAGGGGTAAGAATGGATGTGCCACAACTTTTAAAAACAGCAGACATAATAATTTTATCATCTCACCATGAAGGGTTGTCTCTTTCAAGTATTGAGGGTATGGCATCAGGAAAACCATTTATAGCATCTGACGTGTCAGGCCTTACAGATGTTGTTAAAGGTGCAGGGTTATTATTTCCAGTTGGAGATGAAAAAGCTTTAGCAAAACATATTAGAATGTTGCTTAACGATGAGAATTATTATAACCAAGTGGCTTATGCTTGTTTAGAGCGTTCAAAAAAGTATGCTATTGAAATGATGGTTAAAAAGCATATAGCATTGTATAAAACATTAGTACATAAAATTTGAATAAAAAAAACCTATACCAATTTTTAGAAAATACAGTATCGTTATTTTCGGTAAAAGTTATTGATTTAGCACTGACTATTTTATTAATACCTTATTTAATATTAAAAGTAGGGATTGTAAATTACGGCAAATATGCTTTTGCCATTTCTTTGGTATTATTTTTAGTAAATATTACCAATTATGGTTTTAATTTAGAAGCCGTAAGAGTATTGGCTAAATACAATGATGATTCTAAAAAAATAAACACATTATTTAATGAGGTTTTTTCGGTTAAATTATATTTAACGGGGGCTGCCTTATTGGCTTTAGCAGTTTTAGTGTTAATAGTACCTGGTTTTAGAATGTTTGCATTGGTGTATGTTTTTGCTTCCTTAATGCTGTTAGCCGATTTATTTTCCCTGCGGTGGTTTTTTATGGGTATTGAGAAAATGAAATACATACCCGCTATTAATTTAGGGGCTAGTTTAATTTATGTAGTGTTGGTGTTGGTATTTATTCAAAAACCGAAAGATTATGAGTTTATTATCTTCTTAGAAAGCATAGGGTTACTTATTGTAAATATGATAAGTTTTTTATTTGTAGCTTTAGAATATAATGTAAAAATACAGTTGTTGTCTTTTAAAAAAGTAAGGAGGTATTTAATTTTAAATTGGAGTTCTTTTATAAATTTATTTATTCCATCAATGCTCTCTAATATGGCCGTATTCTTGGTTGGGGTATTTAGTATTCCAGCAAATGTTAGTATTGTACAACTGGGTGTAAAGGTTGCAAATGGTTTTACTACAATAAACGCGGTGCTTACCAAAGTTTTTTATGCCATGGTAAACCGTAAAGTACAAATACTGCGTAAATCGTTTAGTGTAATTTTAGGAATTGGTATCCTATTATCTATTTGTATGTTTATAAGTGCAGATGTATTTATTGGTCCTTGGTTAAAAATTGAAGACGCAACTATAGAGCAACAGATAAGTTTTATTATTAAAATTTTAAGTCCAACACCTTTTTTTATGGCTGTAATTTCTGCGTATGGTATTAACGGATTATTGGTATATGGAAAAGATAAATTATTTGGATATATTACGTTAATTTCAACGCTATTAAGTTTAATAATAGGCCTTATTTTAATACCTAAATATACGTACCTTGGAGGCGCACTATTTTTACTAGCAGCTAGAGGCTTATATGCTATAGGTTCCTTTATCATGTTTAATAAAAAAAGAATCTTTAAATCAAAGAATTAAAACACAACATAATTAATTTTGAAACCTACGCTGTTAATCATAAATATAGATAAAATTTTAGTAATTACGTTAGCATTAATTTCTGCGGCTATTATTTTTTATAATTCGGGCGTTCAATATAGTTTTAGCGTATTACTAATGTTTTATACCATTTGTATGTTAGCATTGTATGGTGTTTTTTTATCAAAAGATCAATACTCATTTAGTCTAAATAAAGTATTTAACATATTTTATTTTTTCTTTTTTGGTTTAGCACCAGCAGTGCAATATAAATTTGAAAACTCATTTTTTAATGCTCCTAAATTTAGTGAAGCAGATTACCTAAAGGGAGGTGCTATATTATTAATTGTTTTAATTTTATACCTACTATTATATAAACTTGGTCACAGCTTTTATCTTAATAAAATAAGGGAATCATCTATAATCGAAACTATAAATGAGCCACTTTGGTGGTATTATTTAGCAGCAATTGGGGCATTACTTCTAACAATAATTATTGTAAAATTTAATTTTGAAGTGTTGTTTTTAAGACCACCTGCCAATTTTCTTAAACTCAATACAAATTTTGGTTTGGTTGGATATTCGGTGTTATTAATTGTTAGAGCAGTTTCTATAATTATTTTGTTAAGATATTTGTTAATTGGTGGTAGCAATTGGAAGCATATTATTTTACTTGGAGCAATTGCTTTACTTACGGCATTTCCATTTTCATTATCAAGAGGTATAGCAGCTGCCTATTATATTCCTTTTATTGTTTTTTTAAATCCTATAAAAAAATCAAAATATTACTATGCTAGTTGTTATTTTTTGGGAGTATTTTTAATTTTTCCGCTGTTAAATATATTTAGAAATGGGAATAACCATCTTTCTTTAGGAGTAGCAGCATTTAAAACGGGGCATTTTGATGCCTTTCAAAATTTTTTATTACTAATTAATGAAGAAATTATAACTGGAGGTAGACAGTTGTTGGGAGCGTTGTTATTTTTTGTTCAAGATTCAACGTGGTTTACAAAACCATTAGGCACTGGTACATTATTGGCAACAACATTAAATTTTAACCATATAAATGTAGCAATGCCTTATTTTGGGGAAGGTTATGCTAATTTTGGTTATGTTGGAATTGCTTTGTTCTTAGTACTTATTGTAATTTTAAACGCTTATTTAGATACAAGTTTCCATAATAAAAAGCAATCACTGTTTATAAAAACAGGATACTTATTTTTATTGGGTTTCGAGTTTTATTTATTGAGAGGTGATTTAAGTAGTTCAGTTAAAAAAGGAACTAGTTTTTTATTAGCTTTAATTTTAGTACATTTTTATATAAAAATAATGAATAAATTAACAGTAGTATCTTCAAGAAAATTAAATGAATGAAACCAAAACTCATTAGAATAACAACAGTACCAATATCTTTAGATAAGCTTATAGAAGGTCAGTTGGCTTTTATGAAAAGCTATTATAAGGTGTTAGCAGTGAGTTCTAGTGGTGAAACATTAACACAGGTTGCCAAAAAAGAGGGAGTTCGCGTTGTACCAATTGAAATGTCTCGTGCAATAACCCCGTTTAAAGATATAAAGGCTGTTTGGCAATTGTATAGATTATTTAGAAAAGAACAACCTTTTATAGTGCATACGCATACCCCAAAAGCAGGTATTGTTGGGATGTTGGCAGCCAAATTGGCCAATGTTCCTATTAGATTGCACACAGTAGCTGGAATGCCATTACTGGAGGCAACAGGAATAAAACGAACAATACTGAATGTAGTTGAAAAATTAACCTATAGTTGCGCTACCAAGATATATCCAAACTCAAAGGGTTTAGAACAACTTATTATAGCACATAATTTTACTAAAACTTGTAAATTAAAAGTGTTGGCAAATGGTAGTTCTAATGGTATTAACACCTCACATTTTAATCCACAGTTATATACAAACACACAAAAGGAAGCCCTAAAACAACAATTAGGAATTGCTGCAAACGATGTTGTTTTTATTTTTGTGGGCAGATTGGTGGGCGATAAAGGAATTAATGAGTTAGTACAGGCGTTTAAGGAGTTAACGGTGAACAGTGAACAGTTTGCAATGTGCAGCGAGCAGCTAACAGCTAACAGCCAACAGCCAACAACCAAGCTCCTCCTAGTAGGTTCTTTAGAAACGGAGTTAGATCCTTTATTGCCAGAAACACTGCACGAAATTATTACCAATAAAAATATTATATCAGTTGGTTATCAGCAAGATGTACGTCCTTATTTTGCAATTTCTAAGGTGTTGGTATTTCCAAGTTATAGAGAAGGTTTTCCAAATGTTGTATTACAAGCTGGCGCTATGGGCTTGCCTAGTATAGTTAGCAATATTAACGGCTGTAATGAAATTATTTCAGAAGGAGAAAATGGTTGGATGATTCCTGCAAAAAAATCCATAGCTATTAAAACGGCTATGGAACGTGTATTGTTAGATAGTAAATTATACACAAAAGCAGCAGGCAATGCAAGGCGTATGGTACAGGACCGCTTTGAACAGCAAGTAGTTTGGGATGCAATTTTAGAGGAGTATCGGTTGTTGGAGGAGTTTGTACGTGAGACGTGAGAAGTGAAGTGTGAGACGTGAGAAGTCTTTCGTGAAACGTCTTTGTGAAGGGGTGTTTGAAATGCAATGAAAAACACGACTGTGGCAATCTGTTACAGTATAGTTACAGATTACTTCACTCCATTGCATTCCGTTCGTAATGACGGTAGAGATTGCTTCTTATCCTCACTCCAAGCAATAACGGCATGAAAATAAACACTATATTTAAAAATGAAAAAAAGTTATGTTTATTTTATGACTAATAAAAATAATACAGTTATTTATATTGTTGTTACAAGTAATTTATTGAAAAGAATATTTCAGCATAAGCATAAAATTTATAAAGGATTTACTTCAAAATTCAATGCAGATAAATTAGTTTATTTTGAAGAATTTGAAGATGTCACACTTGCAATATCAAGAGAAAAACAACTAAAATCGGGGAATAGAAAACGTAAAGAACAATTAATTTTTGAAATGAATCCAAATTGGATTGATTTATCTGAGGATTGGGTATTAAATGAATAATGTAGTACACGTCATTGCGAGGGAGGAACGACCGAAGCAATCTCTTGAACAGGCCTTGTAATGTTGATTTGGTTCTAAAGTAACAGATTACTTCGTCGCTGCGCTCCTCGCAATGACGGTGGCAGATTGCTTCACT
>NZ_BMNS01000015.1 GCF_014646675.1 Lutibacter litoralis
AGTAGTATGTGCAGGTTCTCGATACAATTTTAAAAAGAACGAGGGTTCTTGTTAAAACCACTCGAACTGACGAAGATTTTTCTTAACCTTTATTCGGCAATAACACTAGTACGATAGGGTTTGAAATTTATATAAATGGTGTGATTTTTAGAGTAAAAGGGCTTTCTTAATGATAATGTGACAAATATCAGTTGATTCCAATAAATTTTATTTACATTCGTAGTGTCAAAATAAGGATTGCTAAACCTTCAATTATTTTTTGGAGTTGTTAATTCATTTTAAAATTACAACAACGTCTATTAATCTCAGAAATAAAACCAGTAAAATGGGATTATGTCTGGCGAAGCCATGTTAAAAGCAACTCCGGTTTAATAAATTCTCTTCAATTTTATAAAAATAATTCATCGTATTACGGAAAACCGTAAGTTTTTGATGTTTTTTATTTTGAGTTTTGGGGTCTCAATTAGATGATTGATTGTTCAAAAAAAATGGGAGTTTTTGTGGCGAAGCCATGAAGTACTTAGCATTTTATAACTAAAGAATAATCACTTTTCTTCAGCTAAAATTCAAAAAAATGTATTGGTTCGTATTAACTGTTAAACGAAAAAACGAAATAAAAACTGCTAGTCTTTTAGAAGATAATGGTTTCAAAGTTTATTGTCCAACTTTTACTTCTGTTAAAAAATGGTCTGATCGTAAAAAGAAGGTTATAAAACCTTTAATTGGAAGCTATATATTTATTAAAATAAAAGAAAAAGATAGGGCAAAAGTTTTTGAGATACCAGGGGTTTTAAAATACTTGTTTTATATGGGAGTACCTGCAAAAGTTCCAAATAAAGAAATAACAATACTTAAAGATTTTTTAACAGAAGGTACTTCAATACCATTAATAGAAACTATAAAACCTGGCGATAACCATTTAATTACAAATGGACCTTTTAAAGGGAAAAATGGAGTGGTTCAAGAAGTTGGAAATAATAGACTTCAAGTTGTATTAACAGAGTTAGGTATGAAAGTTACTTTAACAAATAATAATTAAAAATTTTAAGTATTCTAAAATTAGCCTCTTTAATAATTTTTTTTAAATAAATGTCCTCAGAAGATACATTTTTTGCAAAAGATACTAATTTCATTCAGTTGAATGATGTACCAGATAAAGCTATTGTAATTTGTGACCAAGACGGAACTATAATAAATGCAAATGCAAATTTTTGCGCACTTATTGGTTGCACTTTAAATAAACTAGTAGGTAATTATATTGCACCGGCATTATTTTTAAACATTGGTTTTAGAAAGGATTCTTTTACTTTTAAAGAGCTTTTAAGTGGAAAGCAGCGAACAGGTGAGCTTCATTTTATAACAGCAACTAACACGCATATTTTTATTGAAGTTAAGGCTAAAGTAGTAGCTGGTAAAAATATAGCAATCTTTTTTAAGGATATAAGCGAACAAAGAAATTTAAATTTAGCATTGCAAAGGTTAACAACAGACCTAGAAAATTTAAATAAAGAGAAAAGTAGGTTTATTGCTATTTTAGCGCACGATTTAAAAAGCCCATTTAATTCCATTTTAGGTTTTACAGCATTGATGAAGGAGAACTTTAGAGAACTTAGTATAGATGAAACCGAAAAATACATTAACTATATAGAAACTGCGTCAAAAAACACTTATAATTTATTGATAGATACTTTAGATTGGATTCGATCTGAAAACGGTTATTTAAAAGTTGTTAAAGATACTCATGAATTAAGCAGCATAATTTTGGCTGTTTTAGAAAATTTCAAACTCAATGCAACTGAAAAAGCTATTACAATTCATTTTAAACAGGAAAGGAAGATATGGGCCTTTTGCGATGCCAATATTATTAAGATTGTATTGAGAAACTTACTATCAAATGCCATTAAATATACAAATAAAAAGGGTGAAATACATATTCGTATTGCTAGAAATGATGACGAAACCAAAATTTCAATACAAGATAACGGTATAGGAATTTCGAAAGAATTGCAATCACAATTATTTTGTCTAAATGAAGTAAAAATCAGCGAAGGCACAGCACATGAAAAAGGTACGGGAATGGGATTGTTATTGTGTAAAGAGTTTATTAATAAGCATAATGGTAACCTGTATGTAACTTCAGAAAAGGGTGTTGGCAGTACTTTTACATTTACCATTCCTAATCATATTATAGAAACTTAAAACTAATTAAACTTAAAACTATGAAAAACGTTAAAAAAGTGTTGAGGGTTACACTAATCTTTGTTGTTGCTATACTCTCTTTAGTAATGGTAGGATTTGTAATGTTTCCATAATTATTTAAATAATTCTCCTTGAGAAAATTGTTATCTCTAAATATTCAACTTTAAGTAGGTTATTGCCCGTTTTTATTAAAAATGGGTAGGGGAAATTATTTATTCAATTAACATATAAGATTGATTATTAAATTTAAGCAACATTGAAATATGAAAAATACTACAGTATTGGTTACTGGAGGAGCAGGAGTTATTGGCTCTAGCTTATGTAAAGCATTATTAGGACTTAATAGCAAGGTTATATGCTTTGATGATTTTTCTACTGGAAGTTTAGATGCTATCGCGTCTTTTAGAAATCATCCAAATTTTAAATTAATAGGGGGTACTATTCAAGATATAGAAAAATGTAAGAAAGTAGTCGATGGTGTGGATTATGTATTTCATTTGGCAAGAACCGATACACATTCAGCTATAAAAAGTAATGCATTCACAATTAATGATGCAACTGTTGTTGGTTTTTTAAACATGCTTTCGGTTACACAAACTTCAAATGTTAAAGGTTTTATATACCCAGCAAGTTGCCCACAATCTTCTGATTATTTAGAAATACCTAAAATTGAGGAGGTCATGCAAGGAAAGTCACTTTCTACAGATATTATAAGTAAATATACCAAAGAGTTGTATGTCAATTTATTTCGAAGAGAATATGGTTTACAAATAAAAGGAGTTGCATTTACATCAATTTTTGATAAAACGGAGGCGGTAGCTGTTTCTAAAATTGTGCAATTAAATATAAATGTACTGCAGGGAATGTTAAGAGAAGCATATCAACCAGCTTAAATTAAGCGCAATTAAAAAAGTTGCTATTAAAATTTAAATATATAGCACCGGTAGTTCACATAAATAAAATCAATGTCTAAATTATTATTTGAAGAAGAAACATTTAAGGTAATAGGCGCCTGCATAAATGTTCATAAAAAACTGGGTTTTGGATTTAAAGCATCCACATACCATCAAGCTTTAGAAAAAGAATTTTTGAATGCCAACATTCCTTTTAAAAAACAAAAAAAGCTACCAATTTTTTATGATGGTGAACCTTTAGATACCTTTTTTATTGCAGATTTTGTGTGTTATGATAGAGTGTTATTAGAAATTAAGTCGGTTCCAACTATACTGGAACAAATGAAACAACAAGTAATCAATTATTTAAAATCTTCTAATATAGAAGTAGGTATGTTAATTAATTTTGGTGAGCAAAGCCTCAAATGGAAACGCTTTGTGCATACCCTTTCAATAGAAAAATAAGAACCCACAACAAATATCCGTGTCATTTTAATAGTTATCCGTGCAATTAAGAGTATATCAATATCAGCGTAATTTTAATACATCCGTGAAATTTACCCTATGTCATATAGAACATCAGTTTATATAACGCACCATAATAGTATGGTGGTTTTCTTAGGTAGTAATTCTGTATTACCTAAAAGTTACAGGAATGTAGTCACTAAAAATCTTGAAATTTTAAACGCTTCATACGTTTCTGTTAAATTACCAACACAACTTTTTGCAGCACCTAAACTATTAAATTGTTGATAGAAACAATTTAATGAAGGCAATGCCTTTGGCAAAAAATGAAAGTATTAAAGAGAATATATTGAAAAATGAAAAAAAATTTTATAAAGAATAAAAAGATATTGGTAACCGGAGGCGCTGGATTTATTGGTTCTAACTTGTGTGAAGCCCTTTTAGATTTAAATAATAAGGTAATTTGTTTGGACAATTTCTCTACCGGTAAAAAAGAAAACATTGCACAATTATTAGCCAACTCAAATTTTAAATTAATTACTGGTGATATTAGAAATATTGAAGATTGTAAAAAAGCTTGCGAAAATGTTGAATACGTTTTTCATGAAGCAGCTTTAGGTTCAGTACCACGTTCCATAATAGATCCAATAACATCTACAAATGTTAATATTTCGGGCTTTGTAAATATGTTAGTTGCTGCAAAAAATGCGAAGGTTAAACGATTTGTTTATGCTGCCAGTTCTTCTACGTATGGAGATTCAAAGGGATTGCCTAAAGTGGAAGACGTTATTGGGAAGCCTTTATCACCGTATGCTATAACAAAATATGTAAATGAACTGTATGCTGAAATTTTTCATTCTACCTACGGATTAGATACTATTGGTTTACGCTATTTCAATGTTTTTGGAAGAAAACAAGATCCCAATGGTGCTTATGCTGCCGTGATTCCAAAATTTGTGATGCAGTTTATGGAGTATGAATCACCTGTGATTAATGGTGATGGCGAGTATAGTAGAGATTTTACCTATATAGACAATGTAATTCAAATGAATTTATTGGCATTGAGCACCACAAATCAAGCGGCTTTAAATCAGGTATATAATACTGCTTTTGGAGAACGAACCACATTAAATCAATTGATAATCGCCTTACGAGATAAATTGGCAAAGTTTGACCCGATAATTAAGGAGGTTGAAATTCTTTATGGACCTAATAGAGCAGGAGATATTCCTCACTCATTAGCATCCATCGATAAAGCAAAAAAATTATTAGGTTACAATCCTGAGTTTTCAATTGAGAGTGGTTTAGAAGAAGCTGTAGATTGGTATTGGAAAAATTTGAAGGAATTAGAAAAAAATAAATAATAAAAAGTATAACGTCAGTTCGAGTGGTTTTCGGTAGAAAATTGTATCGAGAACTGTTTGAATAGAATACATGAAAGAACAAATTAAAATTGCAATTATTGGATTAGGATATGTAGGCTTACCCTTAGCACGTTTATTTGCTACAAAATACCCAACCGTTGGTTTTGATATCAATGAAAAAAGAGTTGCCGAATTAAAAGTAGGAACAGATAATACTTTAGAGGTAGAAAATGAAATCTTACAAAAAGTATTAGTGTCTAAACCTTCAAATGAGAATGGACTCTATTGTACAACAAATATTGAAGCCATTGCAGATTGCAACTATTATATTATAACAGTTCCTACTCCCGTAGATAAAAACCATAAGCCCGATTTAACACCACTTATTAAAGCTAGTGAAACTGTTGGAAAAGTATTGAAACAAGGAGATATTGTAATTTACGAATCTACCGTATATCCAGGAGCTACAGAAGAGGTTTGTATTCCGATTGTTGAAAAAACCTCTGGTTTAAGATTTAATAAAGATTTTTTTGCAGGGTATTCTCCAGAACGTATAAATCCAGGAGATAAAGAACATACCGTTGAAAAAATATTAAAAGTAACTTCAGGTTCTACCATAGAGATAGGCAAGAAAGTAGACGCTTTATACAATTCTGTAATTGAGGCAGGCACACATTTAGCACCTACCATAAAAGTTGCTGAAGCTGCCAAAGTAATTGAAAACTCACAGCGTGATATTAATATAGCTTTTGTAAATGAATTGGCAAAGATTTTTAATTTACTAGATATTAATACCAATGATGTTTTGGAAGCAGCAGGTACAAAATGGAACTTCATACACTTTAAACCAGGGTTGGTTGGTGGACATTGCATAGGAGTTGATCCTTACTATTTAGCACAAAAAGCACAGGAAGTTGGTTACCATCCTGAAATTATCTTAGCTGGTAGACGTATGAACGACAGTATGGGCGCTTATGTAGCTTCTGAAATTGTTAAGCTATTTATTAAAAATGATATAAAAGTTAAAAAGGCGAATATATTGGTCTTGGGAATAACGTTTAAAGAAAACTGTCCAGATGTAAGAAATACCAGAGCTGTAGATGTAATCCATGAATTAGAGCAATACGGCACAAATGTCACTATTTATGACCCTTGGGCCAATCCAGACGAAGTAATGCACGAATACAATCTAACAACCAGAAACCAATTGCCTTCAAACAAATACGATGGCATTGTATTGGCAGTGGCACATAATGAATTTTTAGATATTGATTTCACGAAACATTTAACTTCAAATGGAGTGATTTATGATGTGAAAGGGATATTAGATTGTCCAGTTAACGGGAAGTTATAAAAAATTAAATTTATGAAAAAGAACTTAATCATTTTTGGAACAAGGCCTGAAGCTATTAAAATGGCTCCTTTGGTGAATGAATTTTTAAAAAACCAACATTTTGAAACCAAAGTTTGTGTAACAGCACAACACAGAGAAATGTTAGATCAGGTGTTAGACTTTTTTGAGATTATACCTGATTATGATTTGAATTTAATGAAACCAAATCAAAATTTGTATTCATTAACAGCAGAAATTATTACAGGTTTAAAACCGATATTAGAAGAATTTCAACCAGACTATGTATATGTGCATGGTGATACTACCACAACTATGGCTTCAAGTATTGCTGCATTTTATAGTGGTGCTAAGGTTTGCCACGTTGAAGCAGGGTTAAGAACTTTTAACAAACAATCTCCTTTTCCGGAAGAAATAAATAGAAATATTACGGGGCGTATAGCCGATATTCATTTTGCCCCTACACAGGCAGCTTGTAATAATTTACTACTTGAAAACATTAATAAAAAAAATATTACAATCACCGGAAATACAGTAATTGATGCTTTAATTGAGAGTGTTTCAAAAATTGAAAGCATAGAAGATGCAGAAATAGAACAGCTTAAAAAAATAATAGATCCTTCAAAACGGATAGTATTGGTAACTGGGCATCGCAGAGAAAACCACGGACAAGGATTTATCAATATTTGTGAAGCTTTAAAAGAAATATCTGAAATGGTAAGTGATATTCAAATTATCTACCCAGTGCATTTAAACCCAAATGTTCAAAAACCGGTATATGATATTCTGGGAAGTGAAGAAAATATAAAATTGATAGCACCTTTATCATATCCAGCTTTTGTGTGGTTAATGAATAAATCGGAATTAATTATTACCGATAGTGGAGGTGTACAGGAAGAAGCACCAAGTTTAGGAAAACCAGTGCTGGTAATGCGCGATACAACTGAAAGGCCAGAGGCAGTAGAATCTGGAACTGTTATATTGGTAGGAACCAACAAACA
Organism: Lutibacter litoralis; assembly: GCF_014646675.1. Lineage (GTDB taxonomy): Bacteria > Bacteroidota > Bacteroidia > Flavobacteriales > Flavobacteriaceae > Lutibacter > Lutibacter litoralis. The sequence continues at coordinate 7,274 of NZ_BMNS01000015.1, forward strand.
AAAAATTGTTACAGAAGCCATTAGCTTGCTTACAGACACTAAAAGATATAGTACCATGAGCAAATTACATAATCCTTATGGAGATGGAAAAGCCTGTCAAAGAATTGTGAAATTTATTGCACAGTTAAATTAATAACTAGTTAACAATATAAATGGCAGTAAAGTATCTATCCTTAGTACGCAATTCCTCACAACTGAAAAGCTTGGTCTCTAATTCAATATGGAGTATTTTAGCATCAATAATGCAAAGAGGAAACATCTTTTTAGTCAATATTATTATTGCTAGAATGATAGATGCCGAACTATTTGGTCAATATTCTCTCTTGAAATCTACAATTCAAGTTTTTGAATTGTCTTTAGGAATTGCTTTTGGACTATCTATGACTAAATTCATTTCTGAGCATAGGTACATCACTAACAAAAAAAATATTGACATAAATAGAATAATAAAAACCAATCTGTATTCGTCGGCGTTTTTATCTTTAATTCTATTTGGCATACTTGAACTATCATCCAATTACTTTGCTAATAGTATTTTGAACAAACCAGAATTATTAAATCTATTTAGGATATCAATATTTTATGTCCTCTTTAGTAATATAGTGCAATGCTTTATTGGAATACTTAAAGGAGATGAAAATTTTAAAGGAATATTTAAATTCAGCTTTATTACAGGTATATTAAACCTTTTTACCGTCTCAATCTTAACCTTCTATTTTTCTCTTACAGGAGCTGTTGTAGCTTTAGTGTTATTCTCACTTTTTCAGCTAACAACCTACTTAATATCTGTCAGCAAACGAAACAACTTTATTCAAGTTCTAACAAATCAAAAAATAATAATTGATTTTAAATTAATAAAGAAGTTCAATCTTCCAGCTATTTTATCCGGATTAGCTGCTCCACCAGCCATTTGGTATATAAATTTAAGTCTATCACAAACTGAAAATGGATTCATTCAATTAGCGCATTTCAATGCCGCATACTTGATTTTTGCAGTTATTGTTTTTGTCCCTATTTCAATTTCAGATGCAATATTTCCATTATTCAGTAAGTATATATCTAGAACGGAGAAATTCAAACAGTTCTTCCTTGCCAACTTATTATTGATATTTGCTTTAGCAACTATGGTTAGTTTAGTTCCTCTTGTTTTTCCAGAATTACTGATGTCTCTTTTTGGTAAGGAGTTTATCGCTGGAGGGGATTCTTTACGATACTTAGCGATTGCAGCTATATTTAGTTCACTATTAACTGTTTTAGGAAAGTTTAATGCAACGATAAACAAAATGTGGATGAATTTATCGTTCAATATGTTTTGGGCTGGCTTACTTGTCCTTTCATCTATTTATTTTGTAGATCAAGGAGCAGTAGGGATATCAAAAGCTTATTTAACTGCCTATGCAATACTTTTTGCAGTACAATTTACATACTCCATGAAAAAAATAAAATGAAAATATCCTTTGTTGGAGATATAAGTTTTAATGACGAGTACATTGATTTATATTCAAAAGAAATTAACCCATTTGAGGGATTATCATTTTTAAATGAGTCCGACTTTGTTGTTGGGAATCTGGAATGCTTAGTAAAGGGTTCTGAAGGAGAAAACACATTAAAAGAGCCTCGATTAAAAACAGAAGCGAAAACCCTAAATTGGTTAAAAGATTTAAATATTTCGCATGTTTCGTTAGCCAATAATCATGTATATGATAATCTAGATGACGGCTTCATTAAAACCATAAACAAGCTGAATGAATTGAACATCGACTATTTTGGTGCGGAAGTAGTAAATGAACCAAAAAAATATTGCGAAATAAGTAAAGATGGTATTACTATTGGTATCTTAAATTATGTAGACCAAGATACCAATCCTTGTAAACCAGAAATAACAGAGATCAATACTTCGTATATAGATAATTCATCTGTGGGTAAGGATATTGAATTATATAAAAAAGAATGTGACATTCTAGTACTTTACCTCCATTGGGGCGGTAAATCTGAAAATATTGCCTTTCCAGAGAGAAATCAAATAAGGAATTCGAAGGATTTTTTGAACCTTGGTGCCGATATAATTATTGGTCATCATTCTCATACTATTCAACCTTTTATGTCAAGTTCCAAGGGTAATGTATACTATAGTATTGGGAATTTTTGTTTTGCAGATAGTACTATCAAAGAATCTATGATTCAAATGACTAAGGAAAATAACAGAGGACTTATCCTCACTTTAGAAATTGATCTTAATAAACGTATAAGAACAACCAAGACTTTTATTCAAAGACTGAGTAATGGGAAAATTATAATTAACAATAGAATTAGGTATAAATACAAACTTAGATCTAAGTTCTTTGCCTTTATATCGTTTTGTCTTCCATTCTTAATAAATACTCCTATTATTTACAACAAATATTTCAAGATACCCTTTATGTATTTATTGAAAGGAAATATGTTAGATCAAATGAAAAAAATTGATAAGAAAAAATTGAAAAACTATTTAAAATGAAGAAAGTTATAATTATTTCCAGAGGAAATATTAATGCCTCACCAACTATCTCAAATTACCTGAAGGCTTTTCAATCTTTGAATTATAAGGTTTCATGTATTTGCTCATCAAAAGCTGAAAATGAACAACTGGAAAATGTTGACTTTCACGAAATAGGGTACGGCAATAGTTCAAACCCATTGATGAAATTATTACATTACTTTCTTTTTGGAAAGAAAGTAATGGCCATCTTGAGGGATTTAAAAGTTGATGACAATACCATTATTTGGGTTGCTAGAATTGATACAGCTATTTGTTTAGGTAAGAAGTTAGCAAAATATCGTTCCATATTATCACTTCACGAACTTCATGATACCTATCCTTTCTGGAAATATGTAACCAAAAAACTAGTTCCATACTATAAGAACTTAGTCTACAATGAAGTTAATCGTGCAAACATAGCAAGAGTTTGGTACAACCTGTCGTTTACTCCTTCTATAATACCAAACAAACCACAAGCCCATCCGTTAAAAAGAGATATTCCTATCAAGGATAAAGCTTTGTTTCAACAAATAATAAACATCAAGAAGGATAAAAAAATAATCTTGTACCAGGGTTCTCTATTAAATGATAGAAATATTGAACCACTAGTAAAGGCCTCTGTAAAATTCTCAGACAAGTATTGTCTTGTATTGATGGGGAAAGATACGGACAATAGAATAGCAAAATTCTTGCAAATAAATCCGAATTTGGTTCATATTTCTTGGGTAAGTCCACCGGACCACCTTTATATCACAAGTCATGCTCATATTGGAGTTGCCTTTTATGATTTCGATTGTTTGAATTCGATCTATTGCGCTCCAAATAAAATATGGGAATATTCAGGATTTAGTATTCCAATTATTGGACAAAAAATACCTGGACTACTGAATACAGTTGCATTCAATAGTGCAGGAATATGTGTAGATATTGATTTCGAAAAGGAAATCACCGAGGCAATTACAAAAGTTGATGCGAAATATAGTACATATGCTGCTAATGCAAAGCAAATGTATGACTCTACAGATTTCAATAAACTAGTTAAAGAAGCTATTAAGAAGATTTAGGCATGGGTATTTTTCTTCTTTTTATATGGCTAATAATGTTTGCTTTTTCCTTTTTCAAGGACACAGACATTTTCAGTCCATCTAAAATCTATCTAATTATTTTATTTACCTTTTTTGGTGGAATATTTTGGGATAGCTATAGTCTGAAAATTAATATTCTAGTTCTATTGTTAATATTGTTTGGATATGTTGTAATTCTCTTTGAACATAAGGTAAAGGTTAGATTTATTACCTATTACATTTCGAAAAAACAGAAGGGTTTAATAACTTTTAAAATTTGGTTATTGACCCTAATACCTCTTTTTGCACAGTATCAGTTAACGAGTAAATTAGGAGGGTTTTCTCATTTTATTTCAAGTATAGGAGGTCGAGTTGTAGAATGGGAAGGTATGGGGCCTATAATTTTACTGACTAAATTAATGAATATACTAAACTATATTTATTTTATATTCTTAGTAAAGTTTAATGTCAGAGGTAAAAAAAATATTACTCTATATATTCTTCATCTTATTGTTTTCATATTGATTGCACTACTTTCAGGTTCCAGAAGTAACCTATTATGGAATTTTGTTTTTATGTTGATATTTTATAATTACACGGTGAAAAAAGTCTCCATAAAACAAGCCTTTGTAGGATTCCTTCTAATATTATCTATTGCAATGATAGTTGGAATTTCTCGAGAAGGTTATAAAATTGAGAATGGGAAATTAAAATCAGGACTAAACAATAGTGAGGTAAGCATAAATTTTTCCAAATTTTCCAACTTCCAATATGGATTACAACCATTAGAGAAAACGATTGATCAAACGAATTTATTTGAACTTGAGTATGGATTAACCTACCTAACCGCTGTAACGAATCTTATCCCAAGAAAAATATGGCCTAATAAGCCAGAAAGTGGCGGTGTAATAATAACTAAAAAACATTTTGGCGATCCCTTTGGTGGATTTTCAAATTACACGACTGGATTAATACCAGAGGCGATAATAAATTTCGGAATATTGGGAGGTGTTTTAATAGCTCCATTAATTTTAGGAGTTCTAATTATGTTTCTTTTGAATTATCAAAAAAAACTAAAATATCTAATGGTTAGAAATTCATCTTTTAAAAAAAACATATTAATCTTAGGCGTATACCCATTTTTACTGATAGGGATAAACTCCTATACTTATGCGGAATTTACTACCAATACAATCAGTATGATGGTTTATAAGGTACTATTGTTTGTTATTTGCTTGAATTTTATTTTCAGTAAAGTATTCTACAAGAAAAACTAATTTATAATTAATCCATAAGACTTGTGAAAACACCAACTCAAATTCATATTATTTTAGATTATCGAAAAAAATTTTATTCATCCACCCGATATTGGGATGCCTCATTCGATTTAGATAAGTTAAATTTTTATTTTGAGCCTTTGTTAAGTCTTCAGTTAAAAAAGAAAATAAAAAAATATTTTATTTTTATTTTAATGCTGGGCATTATTCCTATAATTAAAATTACAATTGATAGATTTAGTCAAACAGGTGGTTTAACATTTTTAGCATTCAAAAAAGGTATTATTAATTATCTAGGTATGCAGCCGTTTATTTTTTCTGATTGGCTTAAAGATAATACCATGTTTCATGGTGGTGCAAATAACTTTTCCTTATTCGTAAATGGAAAAGGGGTAGAATATTATGAGCCTTATACTTGGAATTTTGGTAGCTATTTGACCAGCTTTTATGCTATAAATGGATATTTATCATTAATTTGTCTTTCATTGTTGTTTTATGTTATGTTTAGGTATTTTATAAAAAAAACATATAAATATAGTGTAATATCCTTATTCTTTTTTTACGGTTTTTTTCTACACTTTATGATTTCTGGAATTTTTTATTTTCGTTTAGGCACACCAGGAGGGAATTTATTTATGGTTATTAGTCTTATTCTGATTTTATTTTTTAAAAATACTGATACAAAAATTAGAATTAAAGTAGTTAAAAAGAATATTAAGAAATATTAGTAATTAATGAAGTACGAAATTTATAAGATCTTATTTAAGATTTTAAGTCCAAGAAGCTTGGCCCGTTTAGGGTATTATTATCTTCATTTTAGGACTTTAAATTGGCCAATTTTTTTGAATCTAACAAACCCTAAAAAGTTTAATGAAAAAATCATTTATTTAAAATTATATAATCGATTCGAAAACGCTCATCTACTTGTAGATAAATTTGAAGTGAGGTCTTATATAGAGAATATAATTGGGAATGAATATTTAGTACCTATTTATGGGGCTTTTGATAATGTTGATGAAATTGAGTTTGAAGAATTCCCTAAAAAATTTGTGTTAAAAGCGAATCAATCTTCAGGGCATAATATAATTGTTAAAGAAAAGAATAGTTTAAACATAGTGTCTGTTAAGAAGATGCTTAAAGCATGGCTTTTAATTGATTATTCTTTTTTTGGAGAGTGGCAATATAAGGGTATCAAAAATAAAATATTAGTTGAAAAATTTATAGAGAATAGTGATGAAAACCCATTGTTAGATTATAAGTTTTTTTGTTTTAATGGTGAACCTATGTTCATACAAATAGATATTGATAGGTTTACAAACCATAGTAGAAATTTTTATGACTTAAATTGGAGTTTAATAGATTTAGAAATTTTGTATCCAAAATCAAATAGAGAGATCCCTATTCCTAATAATTTAGTTTTAATGATAAAGTTGGTCAGAAAAATAGCTCTAGATTTAAGTAATAAGATGAGTTTTGTACGTATAGATTTTTACGACCATAATAATCAAGTTTATTTTGGAGAAATAACTTTTCACCCAGAAGGAGGTTGTGGGCCTATTATTCCAAAGGTGTACGATAATATTTTAGGAGATTTGTTAAACATTCAAATAGTATGAGACTAGGAATTGATGCCTCCAATATAGGAGGAGGTGGAGGAATAACACATCTTAAAGAGATTTTGAAGGCTCTAACAGTTACAATTAATCAGTTTGGTATTACTGAATTAATTGTATTTAGTTCTCAAAAAATACTTAATGAACTAACTGATGATAAAATTATAAAAAAGACAACTTTTCCTGAATTTAATCAAGGTTTAATACAACGAGTTAAATTTCAATTACTAAGTTATGATAAAGAAATCAAAAAGCGATGTGATATCCTGTTTTCATTAACGGGTGATTATATAGGGAAGTTTCAGCCAGTAGTTGGGATGTCTAGAAATATGTTACTTTATGAACGAAATATCTGGCATGAAATAAAAAAACCAAAGGAGATATTACGCTTTTGGTTAAATTTTAAAAAGCAACAACGTTGTTTTAAAAATGCATCGGGGATTATTTTTCTCTCAGATTATGCGAGACAGTATTCAAATAATGTATTAGCTATTAATTCAAAGCAACAAAAGATTATTCATCACGGTCTTTCTCCGCAATTTAATGGAGATGTTCAATTACAAAAGGAAATTACTTCTTATAGTTTTAATAAGCCTTTCAATTTTCTTTATGTGTCTACTGTTCATGTTTATAAAAACCAGTGGCATATAGTACGTGCAATTTCTAACTTGAGAAAAAAAGGATATCCTGTTACGCTAACTTTGGTAGGAGGTGTTATTTTTAAGCCAGCTGGAGAATTATTAAGAAAAACTATTGAAGAGTTAGATCCAGAAAATCAATTTATTAAAAACAAAGGACATATTCCTTATACTCAGATTTCAGAACAATATAGAAAGGCATCAGGTATTATTTTTGCTTCAAATTGCGAGAATATGCCAAATATATTAATGGAATCTATGGCTTCAGGTGTTCCAATAGTTTGTAGCAACAAACAACCTATGCCTGAATTCTTAAAAGACAACGGATTCTACTTCAACCCCAAAGATGTAGTATCTATAGAAAATGCAATAATCACTTTTCTTTCAAAACCAAAAGAAAGAGAAGTAATGGCTCAAAATAATTTAAAAGAAATTAAAAACTATTCTTGGGATAAAACTGCTAAAGAAACCTTTGGCTTTCTATCCGAAGTATATTTAAACCATAAATAATGTTCAAAAATAAAACACTTTTAATCACTGGAGGTACCGGTTCCTTTGGAAATGCGGTATTAGATCGTTTTCTAAATACGGATATTAAAGAAATTAGAATTTTTTCTCGAGATGAGAAAAAACAACACGATATGCGTGTAGCTTTAAACAATCCTAAAGTGAAATTTTATATTGGAAATGTAAGAGATTACGATAGTATAGCTATTGCAATGCGTGGCGTTGATTATGTATTTCAGGCTGCTGCTTTAAAACAAGTGCCTTCATGTGAGTTTTTCCCTATGGAAGCAACTCGCACAAATGTATTAGGTACAGAAAATGTGATTAAGGCCGCTGTAGCAAATAATGTAAAAAATGTTATTTGTTTAAGTACAGATAAAGCTGCTTACCCTATCAATGCTATGGGAATGAGTAAGGCATTAATGGAAAAAGTAGCGGTGGCATCCTCTCGTAATATTCCTGAGGGTGGGACTACTGTTTGTTTAACACGTTATGGAAATGTAATGGCTTCACGAGGTTCGGTTATACCATTTTTTGTAGAGCAAATTAAAAATGGACAACCTATTACTGTTACAGATCCTAATATGACACGTTACCTAATGACGTTGGAAGAAGCAGTTGAATTAGTGTTATTTGCTTTTAAAAATGGAAAGCAAGGCGATTTGTTTGTACAAAAAGCTCCAGCTTCTACTGTAGGTGATCTGGCACAAGCTATTAAGGAATTATTTAATGCTACAAATCCAATAAAAGTAATTGGAACACGTCATGGTGAAAAATTACATGAAACATTGTGTACACGTGAAGAAATGGCCAAAGCAAACGATTTAAAAGGATTTTATCAAATACCGTCTGATGATAGAGATTTAAATTATGGTAAATTTTTCACAAATGGTGATGTTACTAAATCAACATTGGAAGATTATAATTCAGAAAATACAAATCGTTTAAATATTGCACAAGTAAAAGAATTGTTATTAGATTTGGATTATATTAAGAAAGAATTAAAAGAAATGGAAATAGCTAACGCATGGAATTAAAGTTAAAAGTAATGACGATAGTAGGGACGCGTCCTGAAATAATAAAGCTTAGCAGAGTTATACCTGAATTAGATACCTATGTAAATCATATTTTAGTGCACACAGGGCAAAACTATGATTATGAGTTGAATGAAATATTTTTTGAGGAACTTGGTATTCGTAAACCAGATGTATTTTTAAATGCTGCAGGTAAAAATACAGCAGAAACTATTAGTCAGGTTATAATGAAATCGGATCAAACGTTTGAAGAATTTCAGCCAGATGCCTTATTGCTATACGGAGATACTAATAGTTGTATGGCTGTTATTTCTGCAAAGCGTAGGAAAATTCCAATATTTCATATGGAAGCTGGGAATCGCTGTTTTGATCAACGTGTACCTGAAGAAATTAACAGGAAAATTGTTGATCATTTAAGTGATATTAATATGCCACTATCAGACCATGCAAGGAAATATCTTGAAAATGAAGGTATTTCTCCTGAGACCATTATTAAAACAGGTTCACCAATGCGAGAAGTTCTTGAATTTCATAAAGAGAATATTGAAAACTCGAAGGTGTTAGAAAAAGAACAACTTGTAAAAAAGGGATATTTTATTGTAAGTACGCATCGTGAAGAAAATATTGATTCTGAAGAGAATTTTCAAAACTTACTGGAAACCTTATCGGTTATAGAAAAAAAATATAATAAACCAGTTATTGTAGCTACCCATCCAAGAACGAGAAAAAAGTTGGAGGCAATGGAATTTGTAAACAATAATGAGAATGTTCGATTTATGAAACCATTTGGTTTTTTAGATTATATAAAGTTACAGCAAGAAGCGTATTGTGTAATTTCAGACAGTGGAACTATTACAGAAGAATCTTCAATTTTAGGTTTCCCTGCTATAACTATTAGACAAGCACATGAACGACCAGAAGGAATGGATGAAGGAACATTAATTATGTCTGGATTGCATAAAGACAGAGTGATGCAAGCTATAGATGTGGTGGTGGGCCAAAGTGAAACTACTCAGAATTGTATAAAAACGGTTGAAGATTATAAAACTAATAACGTATCTAAAAAAGTAGTACGTATTATTTTATCATATACAGATTATGTAAATCGTACTGTATGGAAAAAGTAACTAAAAAGGTATTAATATTAGGGTCTACAGGTATGTTAGGCCATATGTTGTTTAGATACTTAGAGAAAAATACATCTTTTGAACTATTTGATATTGTCTTTCGTAATAAGTTGCGTGAAAAATCAATGGTTTGCGATGTTACAGATGCTAAAAAACTAGAAAACTTAATTACTCAAATTAACCCAGCAATAATTGTTAATTGCATTGGTGTTTTAATTAAAGGTTCTAATTCGAATCCAGCGAATGCCATTTATATTAATTCGTACTTACCACATGCGCTATCAAATATAGCTAGTAAAACGGGAAGTAAGCTAATTCATATAAGTACAGATTGTGTGTTTTCTGGAAAAAAAGGAGGGTATTTAGAAACTGATTTTAGAGATGCAGATGATGTTTACGGTAGAAGTAAAGCTTTAGGAGAATTGAACAATGAGCATGACCTAACAATTAGAACATCCATTATTGGCCCGGAAATTAAGCAAGAAGGTGAAGGTTTATTGGATTGGTTTCTAAAACAAGAGGGAACTATTAATGGTTTTACAAAAGCCTTTTGGGGAGGAGTAACTACATTGGAACTTTCAAAGGCTATTTTAGTGGCGATACAAAAAAAAACAACCGGACTTTTACAGCTAACGAATGGTGTACCTATTTCTAAATTTGAGATGTTAAGCATTTTTCAAAGTGTTTTTGAAAGAAAAAATATTGTTATAAATGCCACAGAAGGAAAAGAAGTGGATAAAAGTTTAAAATCATGTAAAACAGGCTTCAATTTTCAAGTGAAGACGTATCAGTTAATGATTGAGGAAATGAAAAATGATATGCTCGCAAACAAAAACATTTATCCAAGCAGTTACAATTTATAAATGGGTAAAAAAGCATTAGTAATAACTGAGGTGTTTTATCCTGAAGATTTTATAATCAATAGCCTAGTGGATGCATGGTTAGATGAAGGTTATGAGCTTGAAATTTTAACTAGAAATCCATCATATCCTTATGGTAAAGTATTGCAAGGATATAAAAATAGTGTTTACAATAAGAGTATATATAAAAATGCAATTATCCATCGCTTTTTAGTGATACCTGGTTATCAAAATAGTTTAGTTTTAAAATTGCTAAACTATATTAATTATATGTTCTTTAGTTTTTGGATATTGTTATTTATAGGGAAACGCTTCGATAAGGTTTTTATTTATCAGACAGGGCCTTTAACAAATGCTTTTTCTCCAGTCCTATTAAAACCATTATTTAATTATAAAATTACTATTTGGTCACAAGACTTATGGCCTGACACTATATATGCCTACGGCTTAAAAAAAAATAGACTTACAAATTTTGTATTAATAAGATTAGTTAGGTTTATTTATAGTGGTTGTGATACTATTTTAATTTCTTGTAAAGGATTTAAAGAAAAAATTGAAGAGTTATTAAAAAAAACAAAACCAATTCATTGGGTACCTAATTGGCCTATAATAGATGGATTTTCTATAGAAAAAGAGCTATTGCCGAAAGGTTTTAATTTTACATTTGCAGGTAATATAGGGAAAGTTCAAAACTTAGACCATGTAGTTCGCGCCTTTAAATTAGTATCAGCAAAATACCCAGAAGCTTTTCTAAATATAATTGGAGATGGTTCTTATTTAGAAACATTAAAGGCTATTATTAGAAACGAGGATATTTCTAATGTTAATTTTACTGGTAGAAAACCAGTACATACAATGCCTAATTATTTTGCCGCAAGTGATGTGCTTTTAATTTCATTAGTAGATGTGCCGTTGTATGAAATTATGATTCCATCTAAATTTCAAACGTATTTAACTGCAAAAAAACCAATTTTTGCAATAATGAAAGGAGAAGTAGAAAAGATGGTTAAAGAGTATAATTTAGGTTTCAGCGCAAATCCATCATCAGTTGCTGAGATTGAAGCTTGTTTTATAAGATTCATAAATCTTTCAAAGCATGATATGAATGTTTTATCTGAAAATTCATTAAAATTATTAGAAAAAAGTTTTTCGAAGTCTACAATTAAAAAAGAATTAGATAGCATTTTTTGGTCAAATAAGAATAATGAATATAGCTAAACCAAAAATAATTAAAGGTGGCTGTTTTAAGGATGAAAGAGGTACAGTTTCTTTTATAAACGATTTTAACATGTCTTCTATAAAACGTATGTATGCTATAAAACATGAATCATTACAAACCATACGTGCTTGGCAAGGTCATAAAATAGAACATAAATATTTTAAATGTACTAAAGGTAGTTTTGCTGTTGCTTGGAAAAAGATTGATAATTATAAGTGTCCATCAGATTTACCACTACCAGAATATCATATTTTAAAAGCATCTGAAAATCAAATACTTTCTATTCCACCCGGTTATATGAATGGTCTTAAGGCTATTGAAAAAAATGCAGAAATATTAGTATTCTCAAACCTTAATTTGGAAGCTTCCTTAAAAGATAGCATACGTTTTGAAAATAAATTATGGTTAGATTGGTTTAATAATATTCGATAATTTATTTAAATATTTTAAACTTGAAATAAATAGTGGAATTAACTAAAAAAAGTTAAAAAAATGCTAGATCAACTCATGTCCAATTTAACAGTGCTAAGTATATTAACGGTATTAAATTCGTTTTTATTGGTGTATTATATAGTGCCAAAAATTAGCTGGGTTATTGTAGCACGTAAATTAAACGACAAACCCAATGAGCGTAGTTCGCATAAGGGAGCTACACCAACCATGGCAGGCGTTGCGTTTTTTATTACGTTAATTATGGCTATGTATTTTATTCAAAATTTTGATACAGAGTATATTGGTCTTAATTTAATTGCAGCAAGTACCTTAATTTTTATGGTGGGTGTAAAAGATGATTTGGTAGTTTCTACCCCAAAAGCAAAATTGCTTATGGAAACACTGGCTACCTTATTTTTATTTTTTCACAGTGCTATGAGTGAGTCTTCTTTTCACGGATTTTTAGGAATTTATGAAGTGCCTGTATGGTTATTTTACCTATTTAGTGTATTGTTGGTACTTACCATTATAAATGCCTATAATTTAATTGATGGTATAGACGGGTTAGCCGCTATAATAGCCATAGTAATCTTTAGTATTTTTGCCCTTATTTTTAAAGCTACCGACTTAAATTTTTATTTTTTAATATGTTTAAGTTTTATAGGTATGTTACTAGCTTACCTATACTACAATTTTTCCAGTACCCAAAAAATATTTATGGGCGATACTGGTTCTTTGCTTATTGGCTTTTGTATTGGTTTTTTAGCATTAAAGTTTTTAGCTATTGATATTTCACAGTACCGTCTTTTTGCTTTTAAATCGGAGAATGAGCTTTTTGTACTAACAGCCATTTTATGCATTCCAATTTTTGATATGTTTAGAGTTATTGGTATCCGTTTGTTACAAGGAAAGAGTCCGTTATCCCCAGATAGGAATCATTCACATCATGTGCTTATAGATTCGGGGCTGTCTCATTTTCAAGCCACTATGTTGCTCGGTTTTTTTAATTATATGCTGGTGATTGCAATGGTTTATTGGTCTTCTATTTTAAATAGTTTTAAAATGATGGGAATTTTAATACTCATTTTCTTAGTGTATTTAGGGGTTTTTTATAAACTAAAAAAGAGAATTACAAACAAAAAAGTGAAAATTAGTGAGATAGAAAAGTAATGCGTTTGAAAAGAAACAGATTGTTTCTTTTCAATTGCAATGACGGTTATAATAAACAGATTGCCACGTCGTGAAGAACTCCTCGCAATGACGATTTTTTATGAAGACTG
>NZ_BMNS01000016.1 GCF_014646675.1 Lutibacter litoralis
AAACAGAAAGAAGATTATTAAAAAACAAGATTAAACGAGCTGCTTAAATTTGTAATCTTTTTTGTAGGAATACCATATAGGCATTGTTTTTGGTTCGCTTTTTAAATGAATGAATATTGCTTGTCTCGTATTCAGATTTCCTAAACTGAATTGCTAATTTTTAGTTGGCGTTAATTTAAACTATTTTAATCTTAAAATAAGCAATAAATATAGCGTTTTAATTTAAAATAAAAATTATTAAGGTACCCACAAACCGAGGAGATTATTTTACATTAAAATGAACACCAACATTAAAATGGTACAGTTTTTAAATAAAATCGAGAGACTTTAGAAATTAGTCAAGCAACTATTAAAAATAGTCGAGCGACTATTGAAATTAGTTGAGCAACTATTAAAAAATGATGTACATGTTTTTAAAGCTTGTGTTATAAATTAATTTAGGGTATTGTTAATGCAGCATATGTTGTTTTGGAGTATTATTTAAAACGCATATTAAAATAATGTTTATAGCTGTAATAATTTTTACATTCAAATAGAATTCCTATTTTTAAACATTATTATATTTTTATGCAAAACCCTTTAGTATCCATAATAATTCCTACCTATAACCGCGCCCATTTAATTGGTGAAACATTAGATAGTGTTATTGCGCAAACCTATAGCAATTGGGAGTGTATTGTGGTTGATGATGGATCTACAGACACTACAGATGAGGTGTTAAAAATGTATTGTGAAAAGGATAGCCGCATACAATACCATCATAGACCAAAAGATAGATTACCAGGAGGGAATGCTGCTCGGAATTATGGTTTTGAGTTATGTAAGGGGGAATATGTTAATTGGTTTGACAGTGATGACTTAATGATATTAAATTTTATAGAAAAAAAGGTATTAATTATAAATAAATTTAAAGTTGTTGATTTTGTTATTTCAAAGTGCATTAATTTTTTTGAAGATGGAACCACTCAAGAATTAAATTTATATAGAGATATCGAATTTAATGAGTTAAATGCAGATAATTTTATTTGTAATAAAGTTGGTTGGATTACTCAAGATATGATGATAAAAAAAGAATCTATAGGAAATATTTTTTATGATGAATTCTTAAAATCTGGTCAAGAATATAATTTTATTATAAAATTACTTGCTCTTAAAAAATTAAAAGGATTTTTTTTAAATGAAATTTTATCTAAAAGAAGGATACATAGTGAGGCAATTCAAATAAAATTGCATACGAATAAATTAGAAGCAATAACACAAAAATTCGTCTGCCAAATAAGAACTTATAAAGCTGTAAAGCACGCTTTGAATAAAAAGACAAGAAATAAAATGTTAGGGACTTGTATTAATCTTTATAAAACATTTGTTAAAAATCATAAAAGTACCCCATATTTTACAAAATTTATAATGTATTTTATTTTAGAAAGAGGATTAGTTAAATGGTTTGTGCTTAGCTTATATTCAGTATTTTTATTTTTTAATATAGAAAGTAGTAAATTTAATTCGTGGATAAAATAATGATAAATTCCAATGTTACTGCTATTATTCCTTGTTATAATGATGAGGAGTATGTTTTAAGTGCTGTTAATTCAATATTAAAACAGACCATTTTACCAGAAAAGATAATCGTAATAGATGATGGCTCTGATGATATAACTAAAGCTATTTTAAGTAAAATTAACAATGATATAATTGAAGTTATACTACAGGATAATCTCGGAGTATGTAAGGCTAGAAATAAAGCTATTGATCTAGCTAATACTGAATATATATTAACATTAGATGCTGATGACTTTTTTGAATCAACTTTTATTGAGAAAGCTATTTATATATTAAACAATAATAAAGAAGTTGGTATAGTAGGATGTCATACAAGATCATTTAACTCTTTAGGTATAGAATTAAAAATTAATTTAAAAAAAGGAAGCACGGTGAATGATTTATTGTTTGAGAATAAAGGTGCATCTGCAAGTTCGATGTATAGGAAAGCTTGTTGGGAGCAAGTTGGGGGTTACGATGAGAAAATGATAAATGGTTATGAAGATTGGGAATTTTGGATAGCTATTGCCAAAAAAAATTGGAAGACTTATATAATTAAAGAAGTATTATTTAATTATAGAGTAAAATATACATCTAGAGATTCCGTTGCAAGGTTAGAATATGATTCTGAATTAAAGGAGTACATTTTTTTAAAACATCAAGAATTATATTCAAAAAATATTGAAAAGACAATTACCTATTTCTTTAAAAGAATAAAAGAACTTGAAAAAAGAAATAATCAGTTAAATAAATCTATTGATTATAATTTAGGTAAACAAATATTGCGACCTTTAAGAAAATTAAAGAATTTAATTTCAAATAAAAAATAGCTTCTATTTTGAAATCACCACTAGTAAGCGTTATAATTACTACTTATAATAGAAATAAGTATCTAGAAGAATGTTTGTTAAGTATTGTAAATCAATCGTATAGAAATATTGAAGTATTTGTGATTGATGATGGATCCGATATTGATATTGCAAAAAAAAATAAAGAATTATGTAGAGAATTTCTGAAATGTAACTATTATTATAAAGAAAATTCAGGACAACCAGATTCAAGAAATTATGGAATCAAAAAAAGTAAAGGTAATTATATTGCTTTTTGTGACGATGATGATTACTGGGTATTAGATAAATTAGAGAAGCAAATAGAAATACTAAACATATATCCTAAAATTGGTTTAGTTTCAGGCTGTATTCGTACGGTGGATAAAAACAGTACATTACTTAAGGAACAACAATGCCCTATAATAAAAAATAATATAAATAACTTTGAATATCTATTAATAAAAAATAGAATAAAATCACCAACTCCATTAATTAGAAAAGAGGTGTTTGATAAAGTTGGATTATTTGATACTAATTATACAATTGCTGAAGATTGGGAATTTTGGAGAAGAGTAAGTTATTTTTATGAGTTTTACAATACAAATACTGTATTAGCCTATGTTCGAATACATTCTAATAATATGACTAATGAAAGAACAGGAGATGCCTTAGAGAGTTTTTTATTATACAGAAAATTAACAAAATCATTAATAAATTGGGGTAATCTTTTCTTTTCAAAACAAGATGTTAAATTAATTTATAATATTGAATATAGAATATATCGTAAATTATTTATGAATCATTGCCCAGGACTAAATAAAAAAATAAAGCTTCTGTTTAGAATAATAAGAAATGATTGTAGAGATATGATTCATTTAATTCATTTATATTTTAGCCATGTAAAATGATGAAAAATAAAACCTTAAAAATCCTCCAAGTATTTGAAAGTTATCCACTTTTTTATCAGCCATATATTCCTCCAGTAATTGAAGCTTTACAAAAACAAACTACATTAACTATTCAAATATGTGCTTATAGTGGCACTAAAAATATAGATGCAAATGTTACAATTTTACCTAGCTATAATTATAGAAGAATCTTTTTGAGATTGGCAGGTTTATTTAATCCAATTTATAAAGGCTTATCATATATAGGATATAAAGCTATTCATGATAAAGTAACTATTATACATATACAACATTCCTTTTTATTCTCAAAAATTTTAGGTTTGTTAAAAATGTCAAAAAGCGAGCGACCAAAAATTATCATTACATTAAGAGGTGGTGATACTTATGTTAAGCCATGGATTGATGAGAGATGGCGAGATTTTTATAAAAATTACGGTGATAAGGTAGATGCATTTATTGCAATGAGTAAACATCAAAAAAAATATTTACAAAAATGGGGTATTTCGGAAAATAAAATACACATTATTCCAATATCTTTTGGTTTAAAATCTCTTGCTGAACCAAAGTATCCAAATAAAGAATTTGTAAAAATTATTTCAGCGTATAGAATGTGTTGGGAAAAAAATATTGAAGGTAATTTAAGAACTATTAAAGTTTTAAAAGAAAGAGGAATAAATGTTCAATATGATATTTATGGTGATGGACCAGATATAGGTCAGGTTTACTATTTAATAGATAAATATGGGCTAAAAAAGGAAGTAAATTATTTTGGTAAAATTGAAAATATTATTTTTAAAAAAAAGTTGAAACTTTATGATTTTTATTTGCAATTAAGTCATTCGGAGTCTTTTGGAGGGGTGGTTGTTGAAGCGCAGTCGATTGGTGTCCCTTGTATTGTTTCAAATAGTGGAGGTCTTCCAGAAGCTATTATTCATGGTGAAACAGGTTATTGTGTAAATACTAATGACATAGAATTGGCTGTTGATTATATTATAAAATTATGGTCAGATACCAAATTGTATCACTCTTTTTCAACTGAAGCTATAAAATACGTAAATAATAATTTTACAGTAAAACATGAAGTTAACAAAATAATTAAGTTATATAGTGAAGTTTAATAATGATATATTTAAGTTAAAAAAAAGACAGCTAATCGTAAAATTCATTTTGATTGTGAAATTATGTGATTTTTAGAAATTAAAAGTATTCTAATGCATGTAATGTTTGTGTTAAAGAATAGCTTTAGATTTGAACAAATTACTGTAAAAAAATATAATTCATATTAATAAAAGAAGTTGGATACTTTATGAAAGTAGCGGTAGTTATTACATTATCTAAGAATCTAGTTCATTATTGTAAGGCCTTAGTTGCAAGTATTAAATATTTTAATTCTGAATTGCCAATTATAATAATAAAAGATGGAAGTTTTAGTATTCCAGAGTTTAGAGGTGTTGAAAATATTTTTATAGAAGATTCAAAAGATTTTAATAAGTTACATAACCTTGATTTATATATTTTATTATCTAAATTAAATATTTTGTATTTACCTGAAATGGGGTATGATTATGATTATTATGTGCATTTGGATGCCGATTCAATTTTAACAAATAAAATTGATTTATTTTCTAATGAAATTTATGATTTTTATATTTTACAAGGGGCATTAAAAAATTATAATGAAGGAAATACTAAAAAATTCATAAATCAATATGCATTTAATCCAGACGATTTTCCAGAATATCAATTTGATTTAAAAAATTTTTATTTTTTTTCTGCTAGCCATATTGCTTTACATAAAAGGATATTTCCAATTCTAAAGGAATATTTAATAAAACATAGATTTGAATTAAACAAAATATTTTTAAATGATAAAAGAATTAGATTTAACGATCAAGGGTTTTTAAATTTAATAACAAACGTACTTAGTTTCAATAAAGAGTTGAAAATTAAAGTTAATAATTGTGGTATTTATGGTAAAGAAACCCCTGAAAACTATCCATTGTTAAATTTAAATAATATTATTAATAAAGTAAATACAGAAGTGCTATTTATTCACTATACTGGGCCATCAAGAAAGTTAAGTCTGAGGGATCATAATTATGGAGACATATTAGTTTATTTTTCAATAATGTTTTATAAAAATAATATTTTGAGTTATTATTTAAGTGAACTTAAACGTAAGTATAATTACTATTTAAAGAAAATAATAAATAAAATAAACTTTTTAGTGAAAAAGTACAAATGAAAAGTTCCAGTAAACTAAAAATAGTAATCTTTGACGGTAGTTTTAATACCACACCATTTATCAATCGTTTAGCAGCAGGGTTGTCTAAAAAACATAGAGTATATATACTTGGTTTTAATGAGGAATTAACTACAAAGCTTAATAATATTCAATATATAAAACTAGGAAGTAATTCAAATAATTTTTCATTTATAAAAACAACGTTAAAACTAGCTTGGATAAAAGGAGGTTTAAACAATATTTTAAAGACTGTTAAGATGCTGTTTAAAATGCAACGAAAAGAATTACAACAGCAAAACTTACATATAGCAATTACAAAGATTCAACCAGATTGTATACATATCCAATGGCCATCGGTAATTCCTTGGTTTGAAACGATTTTAAATGAACAAAAAATTCCAGTAGTATTAAGCCAAAGAGGGTATCATAGTAATGTACGCCCTTTTGTAAATAGCGATAATTTTGAATATTTAAAACAATGGTATCCTAAATTAGCTGGATTTCATTCCGTATCAAAAGCTATTTCAAAAAAGGGTGATTTAATTTATAACAGTGCAACTAAAATTAATAAAGTAGTCTATACAGGTTTGGATTTAAATGAAATTCCATTTTCAGCAACTTATCAAAAAGAAAAAATGCTAAATATCATTTCTGTTGGTCGTTCACATTGGATTAAAGGATACAATTATGCTTTGCAATCGTGCAAAATCTTAAAAGAAAAAGGTATTTCTTTTAAGTACACTATAGTAGGAGGTAGTGGAGATGAAGAATTATTGTATTTACGGAAATCATTTAATTTAGAAAATGAGGTTGTTTTTTTAGATAAAATACCTATATATAAAGTAGTTGAAATGATGCAGGAAGCAGAGTTAATGCTACTTCCAAGTATAGAAGAAGGTATTGCAAATGTGGTAGTAGAAGCCATGGCGGTGGGTTTGCCTGTAATCAGCACTAACTGTGGAGGTATGGAAGAATTAATTACACATACTAAAGAAGGTTGGCTGGTTGCTACAAGAGATCCGGAAGCAATGGCTCAAGAGATTATAAACTTTAAGGAGTTATCACAAGCGCAAATTGATACAGTTAGAAAAAATGCTAGAGCTAAAATTGAACAGCAATTCACAGTAGATGCTATGGTAAAAGGTATGGAGGAGTTGTATTATAAAGTGCTACATTAAACCATTTGTCACTCCCAACTTAATTGGGTATCTTAGGGTTAGATGTTCAGAGTTAATCGTAACTATTAATAAAAAGATACCGCATCACGTGCGGTATGACGATAGAATGGAGAGCGTCATTCCCAACTTGATTGGGAATCTGATGAATAAAATAAATAAACAAGAGACCCCCAGTCGAGCTGAGGGTGACGTTTTACTAATTGATTGGTTACGTATAATTTTAAACGAGCGTCATTTCCAGCTTGATTGGGAATCTTAAAAATAAGATAAATAAACATGAGACCTCCAGTCAAGCTGAAGGTGACGTTTATAGATTTTAATCAGAACAAAATCAAGCGATGAAGGAAAGTTATATTTACATTTTAACTAATAAAAACAAAACCGTTACATATATTGGAGTTACATCCAATTTGAAAGAAAGAATAACGCAACACAAAAACAACACAGGTTGTTCTTTTACTAAAAAGTATAATGTTCATTTTTTAGTTTATATTGAGATGTTTACTTCAATAGAGCAGGCGATAGCAAGAGAAAAACAATTAAAAAAATGGAATAAATCTTGGAAATGGGAATTAATTAAAAAAGTGAATCCAAAATTGTTAGATTTATACAGTGATCTGTAAAAGATGAATAGATCTGAAACGATCCGTCATTCCCAGCTTGACTGGGAATCTCATGCTTAGTAATTCCAAA
>NZ_BMNS01000018.1 GCF_014646675.1 Lutibacter litoralis
ACTGATCCTGATGATGTTTTGGTTACAAATTCAGAGGTTCTTTGATTGTTGTTAAATTTTAAAGTTCCACCGTTCAAACCATACACCCAAAACCCTTGTGCAACTGGTATATATCTTGCTGGCAATTTACCCCCATTTGGTCCATTTTCTGGCCTTCTATTTATTGCTTCAGCAGATCCCGCTCTTGAATAAATAGCGTAACCGTAACTAGCATCACCCGTCAAATGAGAATTATCTGTTCCAAAATCATGATAATAATACACGGCTCCTTGAATGATCTGTCCATTATCTATAATAAATTGATCTGCATCCATGGCACTTGGATAAGGGTTCCCAACTAAATAGGAATCCCAATTAGTTCCTATTGTAAGGTTGTTAAATGTCCCATTATTAGGTTTTCCTTTAAACACAAAATTTTGAGAATCACTGGAAACTAATGGATCTATTGACCCTTTAAAAGTAAAACCTTCCCCAATTTTAATATCACATGTAGGGCAAATACGTGTCCAAGATGCAGCATTTGGATTTAGATATAACCATCTAGTTGACAATTCTATAGGGTTTGTTAAAGCATCACCATCACGAGATGTATTAAAAGTAATTTCTTTAGGCTCATCAGATGCGGTAACATTAATTCCATCGAACATTACACCTTTAATTGTATAGGTTGAGATAGAACCAGCTCCGGGAATACTCACAGGAGATGACCTAAAATCATAGTTATATAAATTCCCTTGACCTTGCTGATCTATTTCAATATATCCAGTACTTTCTGTAGCAAGAATACTTTCACTAAGTTGAGTTGTTATATAGTTATGATTAAAAGGAGGATCACTATAATACCCATATTTTTTTTGTAATAATTGTGATTCACCTACCAAATCAATTGAACCATTCAATCTTAAATAATGCGTAATCCATAACATACGACCACTATTAGTTTGATTCATTGCGCTATTTGCTGCTATAGTTAACTCCCCGGAATTGGATATTAAACCTAACAAAGTAATTCCATTCGCTCCTCCTGCTTCCAAGGAATTAATGTCATTCGAAATTTCTACAATATTCCAATCTATTCTATCTCCATTAATGCCTAAACTGTTTGGTGGGTCCCAAACAATTGACTGTGACCAAGTATAATTATTGTTCCAATCTCCATTATTAGCTGATGTATATGGCAATGGGGCAGTCTTATCAATTGATGAGTCTATATTTAAAAGCCTTCCTTTGATAATACTTCCATTATTTGCCTCCAAATATCCACAATCAAGATTAGTCATTTGGTAGTAACCTTCCAAATCACTCCAGGCCAAACCAGAAATAGGCAACCCAATAGTAGATCCATTTACATCACTTCCATTTGCTTCAATTTCTTGGTTCATCATTTGATGAATTTGATCAGGTTTTAAACTAACATTCCAAATACGGAATTCATCTATCCAGCCTGAAAAATGATTTTGGGCACCATCATTATCAAACCTTGCTCCAACCAAACAATTATAATTATTTGTTTTCACTTTACTACCCGATCCGTTTTTAACATCAATCCCATCTATATATAAGTTGTATTTTAAACCATCATAGGTTACCGCCACATGATACCACCTGTATTCATCATTATTATTTACTCTTAATGGATAATCTGATTTAATAGAACCGCTACCATTCCAATGGAAGGAAATATAATCATTTTCTAATTTCAATTCATAGCCATTATTTGCTGAAGAATTTGAATCTTTTTTAGAAAATAATGTTTGAACACTATTTGTAGCATTTTTGTGTGGTTTAATCCACATTTCAATACTAAACTCTGAATCTAAATCATAATTGGCATCTCCAAAATCAATATAGTCATCATTTCCATCAAAATCAACAGTTTTACAATTTTGTATTTCAATGCGAACAACATCTGAACAGCCCTCAACAGTCCATCTCAAATCATAGATTCCTGCTTCAGCTTTAAATATAGCATCTGGGTCATTAACATCCGAAACATAACCACCGCCACAAGTTCCTGATACAGGAATTACTTCCCATACTCCTATAGCCATAGTTCCATCATCATCACAAGTTAAACAATCTGTAGGCTTTGAAAATGAGCCTTTAGTGGCATTTTCATTAGCACTTTTTGTATTGTCATATGCATTTAGTTTAACCTGTCCGGCACCGCAATTACCATCTGAAAATAATTGATCTTCACCAGCATACGCATAATTCACAGTTACTTTTGCTATTGCGGTTCCATCAATATCGTACGCTCTACATCCGTTTACCAATGTTGTCGCGCCATATTCATGCTGCCCAGGAGCATCAGGTGTAAATTTAAATTCTAGCTCAAGCTCGCCATTAGCCAATGGATCTATATTCGGATCTCCAATTCCTTCTGTCCATTCAATTTCAGAAACAGTAGGTATGACGGGTAATGTAATTCCGTCAACGGCCCATACACTTTCATCAGAAGTTCCATGGAATTTCCATCTAACCCTAAGTTCTGTTTCTCCAACATACGCTGATAAATCAAAGGATGAGTCGTCATTCTCGAAATTATAAGCTGTTGCTGATGAGCCTGGATGGTTTTGCCAATCCCAAGTATCTCCACCTGACAAAGATTGTAATACGATACTGTATGTAACTCCTCCATCTAATGATAATTCCAATATAGCATAATCACTACCAACCAAATTATAGGCTTGGTCAAATTCTAAAAAGGCTGAGCTTACATTCTCCAAACTAAATATTGGAGTTTCCAAACTAGAATATCCTGTAGCAAAAACTTGTGGTTTTTTCTTTTTAACCCAATCTGAAGCATAATCACCTTGTGAAATACCAAATTTTGGATTTCCTGAATCATAAACTATTGATCCAAATGTCTGAGGGTTTGTTCCTGCCCAATTTGTAGGTTTTCCTGAATTTGCATTTGCAGTCCAATAAGTTGCTGCGGCCTCACCATCAATTCTCCACATATCATCATTAAATTTATCCTGAAATTGCCCATTATTAAAGTTCCCTCCACTTCCTTCTATAATATCTTCTTCCTGAGTATATCCACTTCTTGCTATCAACGTAATTTCATCATTAAAACAAACATTAAAAGAATCTATATCTAAAGTAGGTGGCACATCTGGCGGTAAGGAATGTACATTTACAGCATTCGAGTATAACTCACATGTTCCTTTTCTTACAAGGACTTTGAATAATGTTGATTTATTATTTGTTGAATTAAATGTAACCGAATGAGAATCTGTTGTATTTGGTATAACCACCCAATCTGCACTTCCTGCTACAAACTTTTCCCACTGTATAATGGTACCATCTTCTCCAGATAAATCCATTGTAATATTATAGGAATCCGTTGAACAGGATGTTAAACTTATATCATCGGAAGGAGCAAAACCATCTAGAGTCCCTGTTAAATTACCGCCATCAATTACTTCAGGTGTAAGATTAACGTTTTGGGTTGCTATAGCTTGATTTCCTGCACTGTCAGTAAAAGTCCAAGTTACTATAGTTAATCCCGGTCTAGTAATAGGCAACAGAACATCTGGCACACCTATTACATCTGGTTGGCACCCATCATTTGCAACAGGAGCAGTTGGTGTATATTCACATCCAGTTTCTGAAATATTTATAAGTGTTCCAGGGTTCGGAACTTGATTATCTTCAATGATTATTGTTTGTGTAAGGTATTCAATATTCCCATTTCCATCATTAAACTCCCAAGACACTGAGTGAATTCCTATTGTATCAAACGTATGTGGAAGTGCAAAGTCTGCAGTAGTCCCATAAATAGTACCTGCACAATTATCAATTGCACTTACAAATGTAGCATCAATTGTAACAGAACAAGAGTCTGTTATATTGGAAGTATTTGGGATAGGAGTAGTTAAATCATCAATAACAATATTTTGGGTAACGTTGATACTATTTCCATTGCCATCATCTACTTGGTAGGTTCTG
>NZ_BMNS01000019.1 GCF_014646675.1 Lutibacter litoralis
TACTGCTGGTACATCGCCTAAACACTGTACATTAATAGCTGCGGGATTTGAAGCTGTTGGTGCTTGCGTATCATTTACCGTAATAGTAAAACTACATATATTAACAACAATACTACCACTATCTAACTCTTGAAAAGTATTGGTTATCGTTCCTACAGGAAAAGTAGAACCTGATGGCAAACCGGCAATCTGATTTATTGTGTTCCCTGAACTAGCCGTCGGTGTTGGAGGTGTATAATTTACAACTGCTCCACATGCACCGGGATCACTTGAAACAATTACATCAATTGGACAAACTTTATCAAAATCAACCTTTTCTAAAATCTTTACATCGTTTAATTCCAGAATTAAGTCTGACTTTATAATTTTCTCAAAATACTCATCTAAATGAAGTAACGGATTATCCAACTCTTGTTCAAGAGCAGGATTCAACTCAACATAATTAATCTGCTCTGAAGAATTTGCATAAAGAGATGCATTTACTCTTATAAAAAGTAAAAAAAGGAGTATATAAATTTTTAAGTTAAGTAATTTTTTAAACATCTAATAGTTTTTTTATCTGCTTGAGTTTAGGAACTCTCATTTTTTAGTTTTACAAATTGAAAATTACAAATTTTAGTTTTTAAAAAATTACAAAATTGTCGTATAGCACGATTCTTTGAATAAACAGTCTTTTTTTTGAAAGTCATTCAATTTAAACATAAACTTTCACAAGTCGTTTTAATAATAAGTAGGATACAAATAGTTGATTTCTTGGTGGACATTTAAACTCATGACATGTAGAATTTGGGGATTTCACAAAACAAATATAATAAAATTGTTGAAACAAATATGAATTATCTAAAAAAAGGAAAGAATGGGTGTTACACTTTTTATCTCAAAAACCTCAAAATCACTTGATTTTTGTTAACTCTTCATCCTTTCTTAATGCAGATTCTTTGATCTCTATCCAATGAATAAAATTATGTCCAAGTAAATATAGTAACTACAATTTTTAACAATTACAATTACTTTACGGTATAACCCAAATACCACTGTAAAATAAATGCTGAATTTATTAATTTATTTCGATACCAACCTGTTCCAACATTTTTTAAGTACCCTATACTTCTGTCTTTTTATGAAGCTATTTATTCTCCATTTTGAAACATCAAAATCTATTTAACACATTTCATGAGTGCTTTATTTTTGAGATTTTTTTTGATCTTTTATTTAATTTATATACACCATAGAAAGTTCCTGCAACTAGTAGAAAAGTGATTCCTCCATCAATTGGCAATTCGGGTGCTTGCTCATTAGGTTTGGGTAGATCTTGCGCAAGGACATTATTAAACATTAATAAAAACGCAACGAATAATATATGTTTAATTATCTTATTTCTCATTGCTTTTCAATTGAATTTGTAGGGGTAAACTCATCTATTTCAAACTTGGGGTTTATATTTTTAATAGATCCCACTCGATTTCTTTCGAAAGATCTATTTTTATTAAATTTTCACTTTTAATTAATAATTATTTTTTTAATATTATTGCCATTATTGGTTTTAATATGGACCAAATAGATTCCTGAAGCAACATTTATTGGGAGGTTAATTTCATTTTTATTAAAATTAGTATTCCAGATTTTTAGTTGTTGTCCAATAGCATTAAATAATGAAATCTCTTGAATAGTTAATTCTTCTGGTTTTTGTATTTTAATGAGGGTATTATTTTCATTAACAAATACATTTAAAAGACTAAAGATCTCTTCAACTTCTATTG
>NZ_BMNS01000020.1:0-292 GCF_014646675.1 Lutibacter litoralis
CTCCTTCGGGTTGTATGGTTAAGTGACTAAGCGTACACGGTGGATGCCTTGGCAGTCAGAGGCGATGAAAGACGTAGTAACTTGCGATAAGCCCAGATTAGGTAGTAACAACCATTTGAGTCTGGGATTTCTGAATGGGGAAACCCACGTGCATAAGCACGTATCCTTACCTGAATACATAGGGTAAGGAGGCGAACCGGGGGAACTGAAACATCTAAGTACCCCGAGGAAAAGAAATCAACCGAGATTCCGAAAGTAGCGGCGAGCGAAATTGGACTAGCCCTTAAGCTTT
>NZ_BMNS01000020.1:322-1545 GCF_014646675.1 Lutibacter litoralis
GTTAGACGAACGGTCTGGAAAGTCCGACGATACAGGGTGATAGTCCCGTAGTTGACGACGTGTGTTCAGTGAAATCGAGTAGGGCGGGACACGTGATATCCTGTCTGAATATGGGGGGACCATCCTCCAAGGCTAAATACTACTGACTGACCGATAGTGAACCAGTACCGTGAGGGAAAGGCGAAAAGAACCCCTGTGAGGGGAGTGAAATAGAACCTGAAACCGTGTACGTACAAGCAGTAGGAGCAGGCTTTGTCCTGTGACTGCGTACCTTTTGTATAATGGGTCAGCGACTTATATTCAGTGGCAAGGTTAACCATCTAGGGGAGCCGTAGGGAAACCGAGTCTTAACTGGGCGTTCAGTCTCTGGATATAGACCCGAAACCAGGTGATCTAGCCATGGGCAGGTTGAAGGTTGAGTAACATCAACTGGAGGACCGAACCGACTAATGTTGAAAAATTAGCGGATGACTTGTGGCTAGGGGTGAAAGGCCAATCAAACCTGGAGATAGCTGGTTCTCCCCGAAAGCTATTTAGGTAGCGCCTCGGACGAATACTACTGGGGGTAGAGCACTGTTAAGGCTAGGGGGTCATCCCGACTTACCAACCCTTTGCAAACTCCGAATACCAGTAAGTACTATCCGGGAGACACACGGCGGGTGCTAACGTCCGTCGTGGAGAGGGAAACAACCCAGACCGCCAGCTAAGGTCCCAAATTACTACTAAGTGGGAAACGATGTGGGAAGGCTCAGACAGCCAGGATGTTGGCTTAGAAGCAGCCATCATTTAAAGAAAGCGTAATAGCTCACTGGTCGAGTCGGCCTGCGCGGAAGATGTAACGGGGCTAAGTAGTAAACCGAAGCTGCGGCAATGTGCTTTTGCACATTGGGTAGGGGAGCGTTCTGTAAGCGGTTGAAGGTGTGTGGTAACGCATGCTGGACGTATCAGAAGTGCGAATGCTGACATGAGTAACGATAAAGGGGGTGAAAAACCTCCTCGCCGGAAGACCAAGGGTTCCTGTCCAACGTTAATCGGGGCAGGGTAAGTCGACCCCTAAGGCGAGGCCGAAAGGCGTAGTCGATGGGAAACGGGTTAATATTCCCGTACTTCTTACAATTGCGATGGGGGGACGGAGAAGGCTAGGTGGGCCTGGCGACGGTTGTCCAGGTTCAAGTGCGTAGGCTTAAGAGTTAGGTAAATCCGGCTCTTTTTAAGGCTGAGAC
>NZ_BMNS01000021.1 GCF_014646675.1 Lutibacter litoralis
TCGTTTATATTGGATTCCTTAATATCCAATTTCATTAAACCAGCTTCTATCTTTGAAATATCAACAATATCGTTGATGATATTTAGCATCCTATTTCCACTTTTCTCAATTATTCCTATGTACTTTTGTTGCTCATCACCTGAAAGGTTGGGCGTTTTTAGGAGTTCGGAAAATCCAAGTATTCCATTCATTGGGGTACGGATTTCGTGGCTCATATTAGCAAGGAATGCGGATTTTAGTCTATCACTTTCTTGGGCCTTTTCTTTGGCTTTAACTAATTCTAAAGCCTGTTTATTTTTTTCTTTGATTTGAAAGGTAAGTTCCTTGTTAGCGATGGCCAATTCCTTTGCTAGTTTTTCTTTTTCTTTAGCCAGAATAAGTTCTTTATTCGCAAAGACAAACTCTGCTACAAGTTTCGCCTTTTCGATATTCGCAACAACTAACTCTGCTATACGTTTCGCCTTCTCGATATTCGCAACAACTAACTCTGCTTCACGTTTTGCCTTCTCGATATTCGCAACAACTAACTCTGCTTCACGTTTTGCTTTCTCTATGTCTGCAATGACCAATTCATCTTCTCGGTCTTTTTTATCC
Organism: Lutibacter litoralis; assembly: GCF_014646675.1. GTDB lineage: Bacteria > Bacteroidota > Bacteroidia > Flavobacteriales > Flavobacteriaceae > Lutibacter > Lutibacter litoralis. The sequence continues at coordinate 595 of NZ_BMNS01000021.1, forward strand.
GCTTTAGCAATAACCAATTCAGCAGCTCGGTCTTTTTTATCTGCTTTGGCAATGACCAATTCATCTGCTAGTTTTATATTCTCTTTGTTTGTAATGTTAAGCTCATTCGAGCTTTTAGATTTATTCATTTTTTTCTAGGAATAGAAATGAAAGTATATGTATAAACCAATGCTTAGTTTATATACCGTGTAAGGTAAGTTATTAAATCACGCAAAACTATTTTATCTTGTTTATTGTCAGTAATTTAAATGCTATATCCAATTAGAAAAGATAATTGATAATGAGATTTGTTGAAAAATCATTATCATACACTTATTTAAACCTCCCAGGATGCGTTTTGATGCACTTTCTGTTGTTACTGATATTGCGTGATGTCTTGGATTTAGAGCTGTTTAAATCGTAAGAAATAGAGTGACTTCCGGGTAGGTTATGCCCTTAAATGAAGACCTTGGTGCCCCAAGGTGATTTCTAAACTTTAAGAATTATTATAATACTTAATTATTTCTTGAAGCACTTTTTAATTAGTGAATTTAATTCATGTTTGTTAATAGGTTTTGTAATATAATCATTGCAACCAGCATCCAACGATTTTTCCCTATCACCAGTTAATCCAAAAGCGGTTTGTGCAATAATAATTACATCTTTGTTAAATGTTCTTATTTTTACGGTTGCTTCATATCCATTGATTTCAGGCATTTCAATATCCATCAGAATTACATCAATGTCAGGATTATTACGGCAAATTTCAACAGCTTCATTTCCGTTTTTTGCTATTAGAATTTTATTGCTAAACTCACCAACTATTGTTGATAACAATTCTGATGATACTTCATCATCTTCGGCAATGAGTATTTTTAAATTTTTACCGTGATTTTCTGTGTTGTTAGTAACCTCGATTTCTTTGGCACTATTTTTTTCTTTCAATTCAGCATTATAAGGTAACGT
>NZ_BMNS01000022.1 GCF_014646675.1 Lutibacter litoralis
CAACAAAGAACTGAGCTAAAAAACAAGTTTTTTCTTCATTAATTTTGTTCACTAGTATTCTAAGCTTAAATTTTTGTTTAGGCTTTTTTTATACTATTTTTTTTAAAACTATTTACTACTTGGAAGCTAACACAGAAATATACCTTTCATCATAAGGATGTCCTGATTTTGCAATAGCAAAAGATTGTTTTAATAACTTATTGGAAACTGCAATTAATGCCAATTTCTTGCTCTTTCCTTTATTTACAATTCGCTGGTAAATTTCTCTACAGCCTTTATTATGCACACAAGCAGTAAAGGAACATAAGAAAAGTAGGTTTCTTAACTTTCTGTTTCCAACTTTACTAATTCTTGCTCTTCCCCTAACACTGCTTCCTGACTCTCTTATTGTTGGTGTGATTCCAACATAACTGCACAACTGTGATGCAGTCTCAAACTTCTTAAACCCATCGGTAACAACTATTAAAAACAAAGCTGTTTTCATTCCTATCCCTGGTATACTTTGCAATAAAGTTAATTGGTTTTGCTGCTCTTGTTTTACCAAAGAAAGAAGCTTTTGTTCAATCCCTCTTAGCTCTTTATCTAAATGTTTTTTGTTTCTATTTAAACAACGATACACCCATTTTGAAGGAATGCCCAATACTTCTTCTCCATGTAGCTTATTCTTTGTTGCTGTTCTGGTCTTTAGTAAATTATCCATTAAACGAAATAACTGTAAACATTCACTTTGTGTATCTGTAAGGGCATTGTAAAGTGGAACTTCTTGGGTTAAACCATAATCACAAATTGCTTTGGCATCACTTTTATCAGTTTTTACTTTGGCTAATTTCATCTGAATAAAACGCTTTACTGACAAAGGATTTACTACAGAAACAGCAACATTTTTCTTGTACAAAAATTGTGCAAATCTGTAATGATAATAACCTGTTGCTTCCATAACAACTAAACTATTCTTCGATAGCTTTTCTAGAAACTCCTTGAATCCTATTTCTGTGTTTTTAAACTGCAAATGGCCTTGTTTACTACCATAACAATCAAAAACATCTTTACTAATGTCAATTCCAAAAGTTTCATTATATTTATTCATAAGAAATGATTTATGAAAGAATAACCTACTGAGGCTCACAACAACTTGAAATCGAGATCTAGGTCTCACAGAACTGAACGTGATTTTTAGTAGAAAAGAGAGAGGATTATCAATGTTGTCGAAGTCGAAAGCTTCACCGTATATATTAACCTTAATTCTCTCTTTTATTCTTTCTGATTAAGTATCAAATTTATTAAAAGACAAACTTAAGC
>NZ_BMNS01000023.1:0-270 GCF_014646675.1 Lutibacter litoralis
CTACACATTCAATTCTGTTCTTGCTTCGAGTCCATCAAAACCCCTTGGGTGTTGTATGGTTAAGCCTCACGGGCAATTAGTATCAGTTAGCTCAATGCCTCACAGCACTTACACACCTGACCTATCAACGTCGTAGTCTCCGACAACCCTTTAGGATACTTAAAGTATCAGGGAAGACTCATCTCAGGGCTCGCTTCCCGCTTAGATGCTTTCAGCGGTTATCGATTCCGAACTTAGCTACCGGGCAATGCGTCTGGCGACACAACCCGA
>NZ_BMNS01000023.1:362-582 GCF_014646675.1 Lutibacter litoralis
GGCAGATAGGGACCGAACTGTCTCACGACGTTCTAAACCCAGCTCGCGTACCACTTTAAATGGCGAACAGCCATACCCTTGGGACCGACTTCAGCCCCAGGATGTGATGAGCCGACATCGAGGTGCCAAACACCGCCGTCGATATGAACTCTTGGGCGGTATCAGCCTGTTATCCCCGGAGTACCTTTTATCCGTTGAGCGATGGCCCTTCCATTCAGAA
>NZ_BMNS01000024.1 GCF_014646675.1 Lutibacter litoralis
ATACAAATACAATTCCTATTATGTCGGAATGACAAATTACAACAGCCTTTTGTCATTTTGAACGACAGTGAAAAATCACATACTACTTGGAGTCAGCCCTTAATGAGATTGACCACGTCGAATCTTCGATTTCCTCCTTCGTCAGAATGACAAATTACAATAATCTAAACGAATGTCATGCCTGTGCAGACAGGCATCCATACACTGTAATTTGAATTGCCGTAATTTCGCAAAATTAATGAGATGCCTCCTTCGTCGGAATGACAAATCACAACAGCCTTTTGTCATTTTGAACGACAGTGAAAAATCGCATACTACTTGGAGTCAACCCTCTTATGAAATTCCCCTATTGTCGGAATAACAAAATACAACAAGCTATTTTACGTCTCACATCTCCTGCTTCACACTTCACTTCTTTACAAACACACACACTATTTAAATAATTCCATGTACTTTTGAATTTTTAAAATAACAACTATGAGTTTATCAAAAAAAATAGATCTCCGCAGCGGATCTACATGTGAATTATGTGGTGCTACAGAAAATTTAAACGATTTTGAAGTTGCACCATCAAAAGAAAGTATTGCTGCTTGTAACCTCTGTATCAATCAAATTGAAAATCCAGAAAATGCGGACCCTAACCATTGGCGTTGTTTAAATGATAGTATGTGGAGTGAAGTTGCTGCTGTTCAGGCTGTTGCTTGGAGAATGTTAACCCATTTACGTTCAGAAGGTTGGCCTCAAGATTTATTAGATATGTTGTATCTAGATGAAGAAACGTTGGAATGGGCAAAAGCTACTGGAGTTGGTGTTGAAGAAGATGAAAACGCTGTGGTACATAGAGATGTGAATGGTGTTATTTTACAAGCCGGAGATTCTGTGGTTTTAATAAAAGACCTAAAAGTAAAAGGCTCTAGTATGATTGCAAAACAAGGAACAGCAGTTAGAAGAATTTCCTTAGATCGCGATAATGAAAAATATATTGAAGGAAAAGTTGGACCAACGCAAATAGTTATTATTACCGATTATGTGAAGAAGTTGTAATGTGTTAGACGTGAGAAGTGAAGAGTGAGAAGTGAGAAGTTGGGAGGTTTGTTTAAAAGTAACAGATTACTTCACTGTGTTTCTAATAAAGATTCTTTCTAAACTGTCATTCCTGCGTAGGCAGGAATCTTATGAATAATACCTACAAGTTTATTATAGTTCCAAAATAACAGATTACTTCGTCGCTACGCTTCTCGTAATAACGGTTCAAAGTATAGCCCGTCATTGC
>NZ_BMNS01000025.1 GCF_014646675.1 Lutibacter litoralis
TATGGTATTCCTACAAAAAAGATTACAAATTTAAGCAGCTCGTTTAATCTTGTTTTTTAATAATCTTCTTTCTGTTTCTAAAGGAGTTAAATAACCAAGTGTTTGATGTATTCTTTTAGTATTGTACCAAAGAATGTAGCCACTAATTTCTTGATGTGCTTGAATAAAATTATTAAAGTATGTCCTATAAACTAATTCACATTTAATCGTTTTAAAAAAGCTTTCAGCGACTGCATTATCCCAACAATTCCCTTTTCTACTCATACTTTGGGTTATTTTTTTATTAGTATTAAATATAGATGTCATTTTATCCGCAGCGTATTGGATACCTCGGTCTGAATGGAAAATAAAATCATCTGCGATATTTCTGTTTTTTCTAGCTTTTACCCAAGCCTTATAAACAGTGTTTTTTACTGTCATATCATTACTTAAAGACCATCCTATAATTTTTCTATCCGCTAAATCTATCATTGTTGTTAAGTAAATCCATCTATTTTTACATCTTATGTAGGTAATATCGGAGACCCAGACCTTTCCTAATTCCTCAACCTTAAAATTCCTGTCTAAAACATTTGGACTAATATTATATTTATGATTAGAGTCAGTAGTAACTACATATTTTCTTTTAGACTGGCTCCTTATTCCCATTTGTTGCATAAGTCTTGAAATATATGATGGATGATAATTATACCCCGCTCTAGCTAAGATTTTAGTAATTTTATAACTTCCATATACTTTACGATTTTCTATCCATATCTGATTAATTTTAGCTTTAAGTATTTTTGTTTTAGAGATCTTTATTTTGTTACTATTTCTTTGCCATTGATAATATGAATTTCTACTGATTCTTAAAATTTCACACATCTTCTCAACAGGGTAATTGGTTCTATATTTATTTATAAACCTGTACTTTTCCTGTCGTTCTTGGAGAAGATGCTCACCGCCTTTTTTAAGATATCTCTCTCCATCTCAGCATCTCTAAGACGCCTTTTCAATTCTCGAATCTCTTTTTCTTCTGGTGTTAAGCTTGGAGTTCCTGAGCCAGTAAAAGATTCTTTGTTTGATAAATAAGATCTTTTCCAACCACGTATACTTGCTGGATGGACACCATATTCTTTTCCCAAATCTTCTGCACTATGACCTGAAAGCATCAATTCTACTAACATAACTTTAAATTCCTTGTCGTACCTTTTTGTTTTACTCATAATTCAAATATATTAATTTATGAGCTGTTTTAACTGTAACTATAAATGTAGGTATTCCA
>NZ_BMNS01000027.1 GCF_014646675.1 Lutibacter litoralis
TATGTTGTATGTTTATGTAGCTGCAACAGATACTTGCCCTGCAGATGAGAGCAGTTTTACTGTAACGATAGAAGATACACCAACAATAGAAGTGTCTTCAACAAACGTAACTTGTTTCGGTGCTGCAAATGGGACAATAATAGTTTCAGGTTTGGAAGATGGAGAAACTTATATTATTCAATTAAATGGAGAAGGAAATGATTTAAGTGAACAAGCTACATTTGGACCAGGTACTTATTTAATTACTGCAAGCTCAAATGGAAATAATCAAGAGGAACTAATATGTTCTACAAGCGAAGAAGTTGTTATTACACAGCCTTCACAAATATTCGTGAATGCTGGTACAAATAAACTATTAACTTGTAACAATCCAACAGCTACGTTAATTGGAAACGCTAGTACAAATGATCAAATAAGTTTAACTTATTTATGGACAACGACAAGTGGTGTTATTGATAGTGGAGCGAATACACTAACTCCAATAGTAAGTGGACCTGGTATTTATACTTTAACTGTATCAACTATTGATGGCGAAATTGTATGTTCTGCTAGTGATACTGTACAAGTAACACAAGATGTTACAAAACCAACTGCTGTTTTAACGGCTGAAACTACCGAGTTGAATTGTAATGTTACAAGTATAGTTTTAGATGCAAGCCAAAGTACTGGGGGAGATAAATTTCTTTGGAAAGGTGGAGCAACTACTTCAAGCATAACAGTTACCGAGCCAGGAAGTTATTATGTAATAGTTATAAAAAATTCAAATGGTTGTGTTGCTACAAAAACAATAACCATAACACAAAATAGCGTTGAACCAGAAGTTGTAATTACTGGAGATTCAGAATTAACTTGTGAAACTACAAGTGTAACATTAGACGCGAGTAGCTCAACTGTGC
>NZ_BMNS01000028.1 GCF_014646675.1 Lutibacter litoralis
TTGGTAATACCACTTTATCAATAACGTGAATTACCCCGTTAGCAGTTTGTACGTTTGTAGCAACAATATTACTAATTCTTCCGTTTGCATCTGTTAAAGTTGCACCCCCAGAAATATTTGCAGTAATATCACCACCTAAAGTAGGAACAGTCATATTATCAGAAAGCATATCAGCAGTTACATTTAATCCTCCCACAACGTGGTGATTTAAAGTAGCAGTTAAGGTAGCAGCATCAATATCAGCTAGTGAGCCAGCTTCAAGTTCAGTTAATAAAGCAGCAAATGCAGCATCAGTAGGAGCGAATACAGTAAATGGGGCAGGGTCAGTTCCATTTGCAGTAGATAAAATACTTACAAAGTCAGGTTGATCATCTCTAGTTAAGGCAGCAACTAAGTTTGTAAAGCTGTTATTAGAAGTAGCCATAGTAACGATAGTTGGTAATCCAATAACTGCATCGACTAAATGAATTACACCATTATCAACATTATTGTCAGGAGCAGTAACTTTAGCAATACCATTAATTTTAACGCCATCAGCTAAATCTATATACATACTCATATTAGCACCGTTAGGAGTTGCAGTTGAAAGTGAATTAACATATCCAGTAGCTAAATCTCC